>NZ_FOSS01000001.1:0-440492 GCF_900114355.1 Lysobacter sp. cf310 | reverse complement strand
ACCGCGACGGTCAACGCCACGGGCACCTACGCCAACACCGCGACGGTGACCTCGACCACCAACGATCCGACCACGACCAACAACACCGGTACGGCTACCACGACACCTGTCGCCTCGGCCGACCTGTCGATCGACAAGGACGACGCTGGCGCCTCGGTGGTGCCGGGCAACAACGTGGTCTACACGATCACCGTCGCCAACGCCGGTCCTTCGGCGGCCTCCTCGATCGTGGTCAGCGACGCGATTCCGGCCGGCCTGAGCTTCGTCAGCGCCAACGGCGCCGGCTGGAGCTGCGTCGACAACGCCGGCACCGTGGAATGCTCGCGTCCGACCCTGGCCGCGGGCGCCAATGCGGCGATCACGCTGACCCTGGCGGTGCCGGCCAACTACGGCGGCGCGTCCACGATCAGCAACACCGCCAGCGTCAGCAGCGCCACCACGGACCCGAACGGCGGCAACGACAGCGATACCGAAACCACGCCGGTTTCGATCTCGATCGACGCCACTGACGACGCGGGCGCGGTCCTGCCGTTCGCCGGCGGCACCGTGCCGAACGTGACCGTCAACGACACCACCAACGGCGTCGCCGTCGCGATCGGCGTCAACGCCACCGCGCCGACCATCGTCAGCAACGGCGGCCTGACCGGTCTGATCGCCAATCCGGACGGCAGCTTCACCGTGCCGGCCAGCTCGGCCCCGGGCGCCTACACCGTCACCTACCGCATCTGCACGCTGCCGGCCACCTCACCGGCCACCTGCGACGATGCCAACGTGCCGGTCGTGGTCGGCCCGGATGCCGTGGACGACACCGCCACCACGCCGCAAAACACCACGCTCAATGCCACCGTCACCGGCGGCGACAGCGCGCCGGTGGGCTCGGTCTACGGCCTGGTGACCGGTACCAGCAACGGCACGCTGACCTTGAACGCCGACGGCACCTACACCTACGTGCCCAACGCCAACTACAGCGGCCCGGACAGCTTCAGCTACCGTCTGTGCCTGCCGGCGCCGAACGGCTCGGTCTGCGATATCGCGACCGTGTCGATCACCGTCGGCGGCAATACCGTCACCCCGGTCGACGACAGCGCCAGCACGCCGCAGAACACCCCGGTGGGCATCAACGTGGTCGGCAACGACACCACCACCGGCGCGCCGCTCAATCCGGCCTCGGTCAGCATCGTCACGGCGCCGACCAACGGCAGCGTGACCTGCGACAGCGCGGGCCTGTGCACCTACACGCCGAACGCCGGTTTCAGCGGCAGCGACAGCTTCGTCTACCGCGTCTGCGACGTCTCGACGCCGACCCCGGTCTGCGCCAACGCCACCGCCACGGTGACCGTGGCGCAGGCGGTGATCGTGGCCAACGACGACGACTACAGCGGCACGCCGGTCAACGGCGCCACGGGCATGGCCAACGTCGGCAATGCGCTGACCAACGACAGCCTCAACGGCGGCGCGGTCGACCTGGCCTTCGTGACCTTCACCGTCAACGACCCGAACACGGGCGATGGCGTCTCGGTTGCGGCCGACGGCACCGTGTCGGTCGCCCCGGGCACTCCAGCCGGTAGCTATGTGATCCCGTACCAGCTGTGCGAGACCGCGCGTCCGAGCAACTGCGACACGGCTTCGATCACCGTGGTGGTCAACGCCGCGCCGATCGATGCGGTGGACGACCCGGTCGCCACGCCGGTCAACGGCAGCACCGGCGGCACCGCCGTGGTCAACGTGCTCGGCAACGACACCCTCAACGGTGGCGCGGCCACGACCAGCAACATCACCTTGGCGCCGGTCACCAGCGGCCCGCTGACGGTGAATGCCGACGGTACGGTCGATGTCGCGCCGAACACCCCGGCCGGCACTTACACCGTCACCTACCAGATCTGCGAAATCCTCAATCCGAGCAACTGCGATACCGCCACGGTTACCGTGACGGTCAACGCCGCACCGATCGACGCCGTCGACGACACCGTCGCAACGCCGGTCAACGGCACCACGGGCGGCACCGGTGTGGTGAACGTGCTGGGCAACGACACCCTCAACGGTGGCGCGGCCACGACCGGTAACGTCACCCTGGCGCCGGTCACCAACGGCCCGCTGACGGTGAACGCCAACGGCACGGTCGACGTTGCGCCGAACACCCCGGCCGGCACCTACACCGCGACCTACCGGATCTGCGAGGTGCTCAACCCGAGCAACTGCGATACCGCGATCGTCACGGTCACGGTCAATGCCGCACCGATCGACGCGGTCGACGACACCGTCGCCACGCCGGTCAACGGCAGCACCGGCGGCACCGGCGTGATCAACGTGCTCGGTAACGACAGCCTCAACGGCAGCACCCTGAACCCGGCCGACGTCAGCCTGACGCCGGTCACCAGCGGCCCGCTGACGGTGAACGCCAACGGTACGGTCGATGTCGCGCCGAACACCCCGGCCGGCACCTACACCGTCACCTACCGCATCTGCGAAGTGCTGAACCCGAGCAACTGCGATACGGCCGTGGTCACGGTCACCGTGGTCGCTCCCGCGATCACCGCCACCGACGATCTGGTCGGCGGCGGCCGCGGCGTCACTCCGCAGAACACGCCGATCATCACCAGCGTGCTGACCAACGACACGCTCAACGGCGCGCCGATCGATCCGGCCCTAGTCAACATCACCATCGCCAGCAACCCGGCGAACGGCACGGTCGTGGTCAACGGCGACGGCACCGTGACCTATACGCCCAACCCGAACTTCAGCGGCAACGACAGCTACACCTACACGATCTGCGAGAAGCTCAACCCGGCCAACTGCGCCACCGCCACCGTCTCGGTGCTGGTCCAGCCCAACCGGGTCGATGCCGTCGACGACGTGACTAGCACCGATCAGCAGGTGCCGGTGACGATCAGCGTCCTCACCAACGACAGCGTGCTCAGTGCGCCGCTGGATCCGGCCTCGGTCAGCGTGACCGTGGCGCCGACCAACGGCACGGTGAACTGCGTGGCGGGCGTGTGCACCTACACCCCGAACCAGTTCTTCGCCGGTACCGACAGCTTCACCTACCGCGTCTGCGACACCTCGGTGCCGACCCCGGTCTGCGATACCGCCGTGGTCACCATCACGGTGAACGCCAACGCCCCGGTGCTGCGCCTGACCAAGCAGTCGGCTCAGCGCTCGGTGAAGATCGGCGACCTGGTCCGCTACACGGTGATCGCCGAGAACGTGGGCGACTCGCCGGCGCGCAACGCGACCCTGGTCGATACGCCGCCCGCGGGCTTCACCTACGTCGACGGCTCGCTGAGCGTGGACGACGAGGACGATGCGGCCACGGTGGGCGGCACCAATCCGCTGCGCATCAACGGCATCGACGTGGCCATCGGCCAGCGCGCCACCATCGTCTACTTCCTGCGCGTCGGCGCCGGCGTGGGCAAGGGCGTGCACACCAACAGCGTCACCGCGCTCGACGTGACCGGCACTTCGATCGGCAACGTCGCCACCGCCGATGTCGACATGGCCGGCGACCCGCTGCTGGAAGACAGCCTGATCATGGGCACGGTCTACGACGACCGCGACGGCGACGGCTGGCAGGATCCGGCCAAGGCCGGTGGCGTGCGCGTGCAGGGCGGCTTCGCCCCGGGCGCCTACGTCGCGGGCTCGACCACGGTCGATCGCGGCACCGGCCCGCAGCCGGAGCCCGACGCCAGCGCGCCGCTGCTGCACGGCATCGCGATCGGCGACATCGCCGGCCGCAACTCCAGCGCCGACAGCGCCCAGCGCCGTCAGGTGGTGGTGCGTCAGACCCTGCGCTCGCTCGACTTCAGCGACGACTTCGTCCTGACCACCGACGAGGGCAGCACCGTGCGCATGAACGCCGCCGGCCAGACCACGGTCGAACGCGCTCGCGGCGACGCGGCCAAGGGCCTGACCGCGCAGGACCTGCAGGTCACGCGCCAGGTCAGCCAGGTCGCCGGCGGCTACGAGGTCAGCTACGTGATCCGCAACGAAGGCATCGACGAACGTGGCATCCCCGGCGTGCGCATCGCCTCGGTGGAAGGTCTGATCATGCAGACCGACGCCTACGGCCGTTACCACCTGGAGGGCATCTCGGGCGGCGACGCCGCGCGCGGTCGCAACTTCATCCTCAAGGTCGACCAGGCCACGCTGCCGCCGGGCTCGGTGTTCACCACCGAAAACCCGCGCGTGCGCCGCGTGACCCAGGGCGTGCCGACCCGCTTCGACTTCGGCGTCAAGCTGCCCGCTGGCGAGATCCGCGGCGGCAGCAGCCAGACCGACGTCGAGCTGGGCGAGGTGATGTTCGAGGCCGGCAGCGACCAGGTGAAGAGCGACTACGCGCCGATGTTCGGCAAGATCGCCCAGCGCCTGCGCGACGCCGACGGCGGCAGCGTCACCATCACCGCTCAGGCCGAGGGCGAGGCCCTGGCCTTCGCCCGCGCCCATGCGGTGCAGGCGGCGCTGAGCAAGGAACTGGAACCGGCCCTGGCCGAGAAGGTTCGTATCGACGTGGTCGCGGGCACCGACGCTACGGCGCTGGTCAGCCTGGACCAGGCCATCAAGTTGGGCGAGCTGCTGTTCGACACCGACCAGGCCACGATCCGTCCGCAGTACCGCGGTCTGATCTCGGAAATCGCCAAGACCCTCAACCGCGAAGGCCGCGGTGTGATCGGTATCGTCGGCCGCGCCGATCCGCGCGGCGCCAACGCCTACAACGTCCAGCTCGGCTTGCGCCGCGCCAAGGCCGTGTTCGAGGCGATATCGGCCGAACTCGAGCCGAAGGTGAGACAGAAGGTGCGAGTGGACATAACTGACGATACCAACGCCCCCGTCGGCGTGGGCGGCCGCTGAGGACATGGCTATGAAGATGAAAATGAAGCTTCTGGACATGACCCTGATCGGCCTGCTGTATGCCGGCGCCGCCGGTACCGCGCTGGCTCAGGACACGACGCCGAAATCGGAAGGCGAGGGTGCCGCGGCACGTTGCGACGGCGGCGAATGCCGCAGCGACGAAGGCCTGCTGTTCCGCGTGCGCACCCGCGGCGAAGAACGCCCGGTCGCCCAGGGCGAGGACGTCGACGCCCTGCAGCGCAATCGCCGCGTCGACGTGGTGCGCGAGGACGTGCTGCCTGGCAGCGCCAAGATCGCCGGCCGCTTCAGCATCGACCTGCCCAACGGCGGGGTGATCTGGGCCACCGAGGATCCCACCCTCGGCCGCCCCGTGCTCGACGTGCAGGGCGGTTCGACCGTGCCCTTCGAGAACGGCCGCATCGCCAAGCCGCTGCGCTTCCACGGCTACACCAACTACGCCTCGTTCATCGACAGGATCGAAGTCACCGTGTACCGCGGCAGCGATGCCGACCTGGTCACGCCGCTGGCCAAGATCGACCTGCCGGTGGCCAACGTCACCGATCAGGAATGGGACGGCGCCCTGCCGGCCGATCTCAACCTGCAGCCGGGCGACGAGCTGATCTACGTCGCCCGCGCCTACGGCAAGGACGGCGCCTTCGACGAAACCGTCGGCAAGCGCGTGCAACTGGTGCGGCCGGAAGACTACGAGCGCGGCATCCAGGTGCTGCGCGACGAGAACCAGCGTTCGCTGGGCAAGGCGCTGGACACCGAGGAAGCCGAGTCGCAGGGCATCGAGAACGCGATCTACGGGCGCAGCTCGCTGCGTATCCAGAACATCCCGATCTACGGCTCGCGCGTGCGCATCTACGGCCGCGACATCCCGCGCGATACCCAGCTCACCATCAACGGCGAAACCTTCCCGATCGACCTCGAGCGCAAGTTCGTGGCCGAGTTCCTGGAGCCGATCGGCCGTCACGGCTACGACGTGGCGGTCAAGCCGCGCGGCGGCGCGCCGCTGCAGCACCGCCTCGACGTCGACGTCACCGGCAAGTACGCCTTCCTGGTCGCGCTGGCCGACGTCACCGTGTCCGAGAACAATGTCAGCGGCAACATCGAACCGCTGGCCGGCGACGAGCGTTACGACAAGGACTTCATCAGCGAAGGCCGCCTGGCGTTCTATTTGAAGGGCAAGGTCAAGGGCAAGTACCTGATCACCGCCCAGGCCGACACCCGCGAGCGCGAGATCAAGGAGCTGTTCAACGGCTTCTTCGACGCCGACGCCCAGGACGTGTTCCGCCGCCTCGACCCGGACCTGTACTACCCGGTGTACGGCGACGACTCCAGCACCTACCGCGACGTCGATACCCAGGGCCGTTTGTACGTGCGCGTGGACTGGGACCAGAACCAGGCGCTGTGGGGCAACTTCAACACCGGCATCACCGGTACCGAGTACGGTCAGTACGACCGTTCGCTGTACGGCGCGGCGCTGTCCTGGCGTTCGCGCGCCACCACCCAGCTCGGCGCGCCCAAGAGCGAAGTGCGCGCGTTCGGTTCCGAAGCGCAGAGCGCCTACGGCCACACCGAGTTCCTCGGCACCGGCGGCAGCCTGTACTACCTCAAGCACACCGACGTGCTGCCGGGTTCGGATAAGGTCACCCTGGAAATCCGCGATCGCACCACCGGCCGCACCGAGAGCCGCGTGGACCTGCAGCGCGGCGCCGACTACGAGATCGACGAGCTGCAGGGTCGCCTGATCCTGACCCGTCCGCTGGCCCAGGTCACGCGCGAGAACGTGCGCACGCTGACCCGCGACAACCCGCTCGACGGCTACACCCAGCTGCTGCTGGTCGACTACGAATACGTGCCGGTCGGCTTCGATGCCGACGACGTCAGCGCCGGCTTCCGCGGCAAGCAGTGGTTCGGCGAGCACGTCGCGGTGGGCGGCACTTACATCGACGAGAACCGGCGTGGCGACGACTACACCCTCAAGGGCGCGGACCTGACCCTGCAGGCCGGTCGCGGCACCTACCTGAAGCTGGAACAGACCCGCAGCGAATCCACCGTCGCGCCGATCTTCTATTCGGACAACGGCGGCTTGAGCTTCATCCAACGCAATCCCAGCAGCGGTGCCCGTAGCGGCGAAGCCCGCGCGGTCGAAGCGCGCGCCAACTTCAAGGAGCTGGGCTGGACCGACCACGACTGGAGCGTCGGCGCCTGGTGGCGCGACGTGGATGCCGGCTTCTCGGTCTCGCGCGCCGACACCGGCCTGGAGATCGAGGAATACGGCGCCGAGTTCCTGGGCTATTTCACCGAGAACTTCAGCCTGTACGGCAAGTACTCGCGCGCCGAACGCGGCGCCGAGGCCCTGGAACAGAGCCAGCTCACCGCCGATTGGCGCATCACCAACGACACCCAACTGGGCGCCGAGTTGCGTCGCGTGCGCGAGGAGCGCCTCAGCGGCACCGCCGACGCCCTGTTGGCGGCCGTGAGCTACCGCCGTCGTTTCGGTTCTTCGCTGGAGCTGTACGGCGTCGGTCAGATCACCGCCGACGACGACAACGGCGCCTACGACCGCAACAACCTGGTCACCTTGGGCGCCAAGTACCTGTTCGGCGATCGCTCCAGCGTCGGCGCCGAAGTCAGCGGCGGCAGCCGCGGCCACGGCGGCAAGGTCGAGGCCGAGTACCGCCTCAAGCCCGACCATACGATCTACGGCGCCTACAGCTACAGCACCGACACCACCGCCACCGATCCGCTGTTCAACCGCGACCTGCAGAACGGCTGGACCCTCGGCCAGCGCTGGCGCCTGAGCAACCAGGTCAACCTGTTCAACGAAAGCCAGTTCCTCAAGGATCCCAGCGACAACAGCCAGGGCATCGTCCACACCTACGGCATGGACTTCTATCCGTCCGAAGGCTGGAACATCGGTTTCACCATCATGGACGGTGAACTCGACGCCAGCACCGGTCGCGTCGACCGCCGCGCCTACAGCATCAGCGGCGGCCGCACCGACGAAATCGCCCAGTGGAACAGCAAGCTGGAGTACCGCAAGGACACCGGCGCCGAGCAGCGCGAGCAGTGGGTCACCACCAACCGCCTGTTCTACAAGGTCAACGAAGACCTGCGCCTGGCCCTGCGCGCCAACTACGCCGACACCCAGGACGATCTCAACCCGGCCGAAAGCGCCAAGCTGGCCGAAGCCAACCTCGGCTTCGCCTACCGCCCGCACGACAACACTCGCTGGGGCCTGTTCGGCAAGTACACCTATTTGTACGACCTGGCCACGCTCGGCCAGGACGGCGGCGCCACCTACGACCAGCGCTCGCAGGTGCTGTCGTTCGAAGGCGTCTACCGCATCGACGACAAGTGGGAAGTGGCCGGCAAGCTCGCCAGCCGTTGGGGCGACTACCGCATCGGTCGCGGCGAAGGCCAGTGGCTGGACAGCCGCGCCGACTTCGCCGCCGGCCAGTTGCGCTACCACCTGATCGCCAAGTGGGAAGGCCTGGTCGAGTACCGCTGGCTGCAGGTCAAGGACGGCGGCGACAAGCGCGGCTGGCTGATCGGCCTGGATCGTCAGATCGGCGACAACTTCAAGGTCGGCGTGGGCTACAACTTCACCGACTTCAGCGACGACCTGACCGATCTGAAGTACGACAACAAGGGCTGGTTCTTGAATCTGGCCGGCTACTACTGATCCGCCAGGCTCAGAGCTCCAGCGAAACGCCGCGGCCTCCGCGGCGTTTTGTTTTGTCGTCCGCTGTGGGGCGGCAGCAGCGCAAGACGCGACCGTGGCCTCTAAGCGCCTGCGCAGTCGCCGCGTGCGCCGCAGACCCAGGCCTTCTGTGGGAGCGGCGTAAGCCGCGATAGCACCACCCCGCTGAAGGGGATCGCCATGGCGCGGCGTGGACCTGCATTGACAAGCCAAAACACCCGCCCGAGCATCACCGAAGCGGCCGCATATGCCGCCCTCGACTTTGCCATCCAGGGGAACATTCGTGCTCAAGACGCTCTTCATCGCAGCGGCGCTCAGTTTGTCGCTGAGTGCCACGGCGCTCGCCGAAAAGCCTCACCCCACCGCCAACGAGTTCTCCCGCCTCACGGTTGCGGGCATGAAGCACGGGTTGTCGAAGAGTCACCCGGCAATGGCCGCTTGCGTCGGCAAGATCAGCGACTCCGCCCTCAGCGAAGCCTATCAAGCGGTCATCGCCCGCATAGTGCCCGCGGCTGATATCGCCACGCTGGATGCCTTCTTCGGAACTCCGCTCGGCAAGCGCTGGACCGACGACAACATTCTGTTCGGACAGACCGGCGGCGCGTCCCATGGCGAATTCAGCAAGGACGAACTGAAGCAGATCACGCCCATCGTCAGCCTGCCGTCCTACATCAAATTGCAGGAAGTCGGAGCGTCCGGAGATCCGGTGATCCAGAAGGCGGTTATGAAAGCGCTCGATCCGTGTCAGTAAGTCCGGCATTGCCCCAATCGGCTGCGTTGCCGCCTGACCGGGAACTTGGCTGCCGCCGCCGGCCGCAGCCGATGGGCCTGCACAAACGGCGGTCTTGGAATGTCCGACGTTTGGGAGCCTGACATCGGCCAGCGCCGCCCTCAGCGCCCTGGCGCCGATGGGTTGACAGCCTTCGAACGCCAGTCCGAGTATTGAACACGGCACCCCGATGTGGGGCGATAGCGTCAGTAAACGCTGGTGTTGGAGGCGACATGTGCAGGAACATCCGGACGCTGTACAACTTCGATCCGCCGGCAACGGGCGATGAGATACGCGCGTCGGCTTTGCAGTTCGTCCGTAAATTGAGTGGATTCAACGCCCCGTCGAAGGCCAACGAGGAGGCCTTCAACCTGGCCGTGAAGCAAGTCAGCGAGGCTGCGGCCACGCTCATCAACTCGTTGACCACGTTCAGCCCGCCCAAGAACCGCGAGATCGAGCGCGGCAAGGCCGCGGAGCTTTCGGCCAAGCGCTTTGGCGTGCCTAAGCCGTCCGGCGATTCGTTCAGATCGAAGTCGCGCCGCGGCTCGGCCTAGGCCGAGCATCCGGTCGCCACGGGGAGGAGGTGCGTAGCGTGCGTGGACCACTGCTGTGCGCGATTGCGGTGAGCCTGTTCGCGTGTTCCGCCGTCCAAGCCGCTGAAGAGTCGGCGTCGGCCAGGGCGTGCTGGCCCTGTTGTTCCTTCTGTGCGGCGGCTGCGATTCCAGCGCCGTGCCTAGGGAAGGATTGTTCATGAGCACCCGCACCGATTCGAGCGGCTTGGAATACCGCAACCAGCTCGCTGAAGCGATTCGTCAGTCCGACCGGATCGTACTGACCGAGCATTCCTATCCTTACGATGCCTACGACAGCCAGGCCGGGAAGTCGCTGATACCGGACGAGGTCGTGTACGCCACGAGGGAGCTCAGCGGGGACCAGTCCGATGCGTTCCTGTCCACGGTCCAGGGCCTGGATCCGCAGACCCAGGATGCCTTCGCCGCCTGCATCTTCGAGCCGCACCACACCCTGCGTTTCTATGCCGGGGGCGAGTTGGTCAGCACGATGGAGATCTGTTTCAAGTGCGCGCAGGTGAAATGGGATGCGACCGACCTTGCGCCACCGTGGTCCTTGCTATCGGGCCTGGCGACGGTGGTGCAGGGGGCCGGATTCTCGCCCGAGCGGGACTGGGCCGGTTTGGCAGAGCAGCATCTGAAACGCTGAGGTACCGGGATCGGGTGTCGATAGCGTCGGGCTTCGTGGCCGTGTTGTGGTTGCTCGCGTGGGCTGGCTTCCTGCTGGCGCTGATCGTGCGTCGCGCCGACGCTTCGGTGCCGGAAGCCTAGGGCGTGTCGGCGTTCGAGCGCTTCGGGTCCTGCGATGGTCCGGCTTCGTCCGCGTTTGAAGTCCGCAACAGCGCCGCGAACCAGAGCGCGGCGATCATGCCCGCGAGTTGAGCCAGCACGAAGCCCGCAACGTCCTCGGGCCGGATGCCCGCGAAGCTCTGGGTGAGCGATCGCGCCAAAGTCACCGCCGGATTGGCGAACGAGGTGCTGGCGGTGAACCAGTAAGCGGCGAAGATGTAGCTGGCGACCAGTGCGGGCAGGGCAGCGGGCCGATGGCGGGCGCCGATCAGAATGGTCGACAACAGGCCGAACGTGGCCACGCCTTCGCTCAGCCATTGCGGCATTCCGCTGCGAACGTGGCTGCCCGGCTGCCATAGCGGCAGGTCGAACATGGCATGGGCCAGCAGCACGCCGGCGACGGCGGCGACGATCTGCACCGCGATGTAGGCGGCCGCATCGCGCTTGTGGAGGGCGCCGCGAAACAACATCGCCAGCGTAACGGCGGGGTTGAAGTGGGCGCCGGACACCGGCCCGAACACGACGATCAAGACATAGAGCATGCCCGCGGTCGCGGCGGCATTGGCGAGCAGAGCCAGGCCGTCGCTCCCGTCCGACAGGTTCACGCCCATGATGCCGGAGCCGACCACCGTGGCCAGCAGCAGAGCGGTGCCGACGAATTCGGCCAGTAGCCTTTGGCCTAGCGTCACGGCAACGAAGCCAGCAAGGCCTGGACGCGCGTCGATATGTCGTCGCGTACGGCGCGATAGGCGTCGTCGTCCATGTGCTTGGGATCGGGCAGGGCCCAGTCCTCGCGGCGTTGGGCCGGTACCCAGGGGCAGTCGTCGCCGCAGCCCATGGTGATGACCGCGTCGAAGGCGCCGTCGATCTCGTCCAGCGACTTGGAAGCGTGCGCGCTCAGGTCGTAGCCCAGTTCGGCCATGTAGCGGATAGCCTTGGGGTTGATGCGTCCGGAAGGGGCGGAGCCGGCGCTATGGGCTTCGATGCGATCGCCACCGTGCATGCGCGCGAAGGCCTCGGCCATCTGACTGCGGTTGGCGTTCTCGACGCAGACGAACAGCACGCGTTTCTTTGGCGTAGCGGAGATCATGGGCTCAGGGCTTTCCGAGGTTCATTCCAGGGGCTTGATCAGACAGTCGGCGGATGCCGGACACAGCGATCGGAATTCCGCGCTGTCCTGCACGCCGGTAGGCGCCGACGCGCGATCGATGGCGCGGTAGCCGCGCTGGGCGAAGAACGCCGACGCGGTCTGGGTCAGCAGCACCAGCTCGTGCAGGCCCTGCGCGCGTGCCGCGCTTTCGGCCGCGGCCACCAGGCGGCCGCCGGTGCCGGTGCGGCGGGCATCAGCGCGCACCGCGAGCGAGCGCAGCAGGCCGGTATCGCCGAAGCGCTGGATGCCGACGACACCGGCGAGCTCGCCGCCGCCATCCGCGATCAGGAAGGCGATATCGGCGCCGGCCAAGTCCTGCACCGGCAGACCGTTGGCGGCCAGCAAGGCATGGATCGCGGCATGCTCGGACTCGAGCGCTGGACGGATCGACATTGCCAGACTCAGCCGCAAGCCGTGGCGCAGCAGGCCGCCGCGGCGGGCTGCGCTTGCGTGGTGGGCGCGCAAGCCGCCGGGCCTTCGCCGGCGCAACCGACGTCGGGGGCGTAGTAGGTGGTGGCCTCGCCGAAGGTGTGGAAAGACTCCCAGCGCACGCCCTGGGGGTCTTGCGTCCACAGCTTGTCCGATTGCGCATAGCAGCACACCGCCGCGGCTTCGGGGGCAACGCTGCCGCCGGCGGCGTCGAGACGACGGCCCAGCGCGGTGAGCTCATCGCCGCTGTCGACCTGCAGGCCCAGGTGATCGACGCCCACGGCGCGACCGGTGCTGGAAATGGCGAAGTTGATGCGCGGATCCTCGAGCATCCACTTGGCGTAGTCGCTCTTATGCACCTGGGGTGCGGTGCCGAACAGTTCGTTGTAGAAGCGGATGCTGGACGCCAGGTCGGCGACATTCAAATGCACATGGAAGCGATTCATCGACGGGCTCCTTTCGGACGTGGAGTGCAGGCTGCGGCCGGCGTGCAGGTTTCGACGCCCGCGCAGCAGTTTTCGGTGAGGTAGGCGAGCAGGGCGTTCATCTGCAGGTAGTTGGCGCGCACGCGGATCACTCGTCCCTCGCGCTGGTCATGGACCAGGGACGCGCCACGCAGCACGTTGAGGTGTGCGGTGAGCGTGGCGGGCGGCAGCTCAAGCTTTTCGCGCAGTTCGCCCACCGACATTCCGTCCGGTCCGGCCTGCACCAGCTGTCGAAAGGCGGCCAGGCGGGATTCGTGACTGAGGGCGCCAAGTGCGCCGAGGGCGGTTTTCATTTCCATAGTTCCAGTATTTTGGAAATGTTGAGTCCTGTCAAGCGGGTCTGCGGCCAGCGCAATGCGGCGCCCGCGGACTAAACCGGATGCGGGAACGAGGCATCCCAGTGAGGCGCCGACTCCGCCGTCGGCAGCGCGGCGCGGGGCGTCGGCCCACCGCCGTGCGACGTCATTCGATTTTTCCTCCCCGCCTCGCGAGGCCGCGCTCTCGTCGGGACCCTCCGTTGTATCCGCAACCACTCAGCCCAGCCAGGACGCCATGACACACACACGCTACGGACGCTATTTCGCCGACGCCAAGATCGCCACCGCGATCAAAGCGCTGGCAAGCTCGACGCTGATCGCCACGGCAGTGGTCGGCACGCCCCTCCACGCTGCGCCCGTCGCCGAGCCGCCGGCGTTCGCGCTGATCATCGAGCGCGAGGTGCCGGCGTTGATGAAGGAGGCGAAGATCCAGGGCGCCGCGGTAGGGCTGATCGTCGACGGTCGGCTGGTCTTCGCGCGCGGCTACGGCTATGCGGATCACGCCGGCAAGGTGCCCGCGACGCCGGACACCGTATTCGTCGCGGCCTCGCTGTCCAAGCCGATCGCCAGCTGGGTAACGATGCGTCTGGCCGAGCAAGGGCGTATCCGGTTGGATCAGCCGGTGGCCGAGCTGATATCGCCGTGGCCCTTGGCGCAGAACCAGTTCGACTATCGCCAGATCACCATCCGCCGTCTGCTTTCGCATAGCGCGGGCACCACCTTGAGTGGATATCAGGGCTGGCTGGACTACAAGGAACTGCCGACGCTGGAAGAATCGCTGGCAGGAAAAACCAACGGGCGCGGCGCGGTGGAGCTGTTCG
Organism: Lysobacter sp. cf310; assembly: GCF_900114355.1. Taxonomy (GTDB): domain Bacteria; phylum Pseudomonadota; class Gammaproteobacteria; order Xanthomonadales; family Xanthomonadaceae; genus Lysobacter. Next base: position 426,606 of record NZ_FOSS01000001.1, on the reverse strand, counting down.
CGCCCGTCGGCGCCAAGTTCCAATACTCTGGCGGCGGTTACACCTTGATGCAGCTGGCGATCGAACGGAGCACGAAACGCAAGTACGCCGATTGGGCGCGCGAGCTGGTGTTCCAGCCCTTGGGCATGAAGCACAGCAGTGTGGCAATGACGCCACAGGTGCTGGCCGGCGCCGCGCAAGGCCATGGCGACGATGGCGGCCCGGTCCCGATGCGCTACTACGTCGAGCAGGCCCCCTCGACCCTGAGCACCACCGTCAACGACTTCGCGCGCTGGATGATCGCCGGCATGGCCGACAGCCCCGGTGCGCATCCGTTGTCGCAGGCGCAGTTGGACCTGATGTACGCGCCGGCGGCATTGAGCGCGCCTCGTGCGCCCAACGAGGCCGTTTATGGTCTGGGCCACTTCATCGAGCGCCTCGCCGACGGCAGCACGGTGGTCGGGCACGACGGGCGCAACCAGGCCGGGTTCCGCGCCAAATTCCTGATGCGCCCCGGTACCGGCGACGGCATCGTGTTCTTCAGCAATTCGCGCACGGGTTTGGCGCTGGACCGCATCGTCTGTCTGTGGGGAGCGGACTTGGCCAAGGCGGATCCCGCCGTGACTTGCAAGAAGTAAACGCGTTGCCCATGGGCGGCGACGCCCATGGGCAACGCACGGTTCGGCCCGCTTATCGGGACTGAGCCAAGGCAAGCGCGTCCGCACCGGCCGGGAAGCGCAATTGCCCGGTGGCGTCGTTCGCGGCGCGCCACACCGTTTGGGCGACATCGGCTTCCGTGGTCACCGCGCCGGGCTGCGCGAAGCCCGCGAACACGCGCTCGGCGAACGGCGCGTAGGCCTCGGGAATCAGGCCCTGCATGCGCGCGCCGCCGTTCTGGGTGAAGGCGGTGGTGGGGCCGTAGCCGGGTTCCACCAGTTTCACCAACACGTCGAAGGCCTCCAGCTCGAACGCCAGCGATCCGGTGAAGCCCTCGATGGCGGCCTTGCTGGCGGTGTAGGCGGCCGCCAGCGGCATGCGTGCCAGCGTCACGCTGGAGGTCACGTTTACGACCACGCCGGAGCGGCGCGCGCGGAACTGCGGCAGCACGGCCTGGGTCATCGCCATCACGCCGAAGGTATTGGTTTCGAACACTTCGCGCACGGTCGCCATCGGTGTGGCCTCGAAGGCGCCGACCACGCCGATGCCGGCATTGTTGACCAGCACGTCGATGGGGCCGGCGGCTTCCAGCGCGGCCGCGATGCTGTCGGGGCGGGTCACGTCGAGGGCGACTACGCTCAGGCGTTGCGAGCGCGGCAGCAGGTCTTCGCGCGGACTGCGCATGGTGGCGACGACGTTCCAGCCCTGGGCATGGAAATAGCGGGCGGTTTCGAGGCCGTAGCCGGAGGAGCAGCCGGTGATCAATGCGGTTTTCATGTGGGTATCCGTAGCGGAGGGGACGGATGCCATCTTGGCGGGCCGTGACAGGACGATCTACTATGAAAAGTCCAATATTCGTTTGCGAGAGTCCGAAATGAGCGATCCGTTGGCGGACGTCATCTCGTTGCTGCAGCCGCGCACGGTCTTCGCCAAGCGCATCGGCGGCGCCGGCGACTGGGCCGTGCGTTATTCGGCCTTCGGCCAGCCGAGCTTTTGCGCGGTGCTGGAAGGCCGTTGCCGCCTGGACGTGGACGGGGAACCCACGGCCCTGCTGGAGGCCGGCGACTTCGTGCTGCTGCCGGCCACGCCAGGCTTCACGCTTTCCGGCGGGGCACCGGTGCAGGCGCACCAACTGGACCCGCACCGCGAGGCCGAGCGAACCGGCGAGGTCCGCCACGGCAGCCGGGGCCGGCGCGCGGATGCGCGTCTGTTGGGCGGCTACTTCCTGTTCGATTCGCCGGATGCGTCGCTGCTGGTGCCGCTGCTGCCCGCGCTGGTGCACATACGCGGCGTCGAGCGCCTTTCCACCCTGGTGCGTCTGGTCGGTGAGGAGTCCGGCGAGCGCAGGCCGGGGCGCGAGCTGGTGCTGACGCGATTGGTGGAGGTGCTGTTGATCGAGGCCTTGCGCGCCACGCCCAGCGAAGATGCGCCACCTGGGTTGCTGCGCGGCCTGGCCGATGGGCGGATCGCGCCGGCCCTGCGGCAGATGCACGCGCAGATCGCGCGCGCGTGGACCGTGGAGCAACTGGCGAAGAAGGCGGCCTTGTCGCGCTCCTCGTTCTTCGAGCGTTTCGTGCGTACCGTCGGGTTGCCGCCGATGGAATATCTGCTGACCTGGCGCATGGCCGTGGCCAAGGATCTGCTGCGCCGCCAGGAGCTGGGGCTGGCCGAAGTGGCCGAGCGTGTCGGCTACGGTTCGGCCAGCACTTTCAGTACGGCCTTCAGCCGCCATGTCGGGCAGGCACCGGGCCGGTACGCGCGGGCAGTTTAGTCGCCGCCGAGCGTGCGGTCGAACGCGGGCGGTGAGGTCGGCTGTGCGGGCATACTGCATCGGGGCAGTCGGCTTTCGACCTGGAGATGAAGACCTTGGACCAGAACGATCCTTATCGACCGCCGGCCGCTGCGGTCGGCCCTGCGCCGTACCAAGCCGAGGGCTGGCGTACCAGCGTCCTGATCCTCGTGCTGCTGCAGTTGTTGTTCTATGCCTTCAACGCGGCATCGGGTCTGCGCGCCGTGCAGGCCGGCGAAATCAGCGCCGTCGCTTTCCTGGCTTCGGTCAGTGCCGCGGTCTGCTTGCTAGCCGGTGCCGTGATGCTGTGGCTCAGGTCTAGGGCCGGGATTTATCTATTCGCGATTTCGGCGTTGTCCGCGGGTGTCGCGTTGTTGCTGGTGCCCACGCGGACCGGCGTCACCGGCCTGGGGATCGCGGTGATCGCCAGTTTGGTCTGTTTGCGCGCCACCGCACCACGCAAGGCCGCGAATCCTCAGTAGGGCCTGGGCGTGAGTTTCAACAGCCGCACATTGCCGCCGTCCTCCAGCACCCAGATCGCGCCGTCGGGCCCTTGCTCGACTTCGCGTATGCGTGCGCCCATCGGGTAGCGCTTGTACTCGCGCGCGCTGGTGCCGTCGAACTGGATACGCACCAACGCCTGCGAAGCGAGGCCGCCAATGAAGCCCTGGCCGCGGAAGTAGGGGAACAGGTCGCCGCTGTAGATGATGAAGCCCGCGGGCGCGATCACCGGCGACCAATAAGCCTCGGGCGCGTTGAATTCCGGGCGGGTCGGATGATCGGGAATCGGCGTGCCGTCGTAGTGATCGCCGTTGGACACGATGGGCCAGCCGTAGTTGGTGCCGCGCTCGATCAGGTTGAGCTCGTCGCCGCCGGCCGGCCCCATCTCGTGGGTCCATAGGCGGCCGGCGCCGTCGAAGGCGATGCCCAGCAGGTTGCGGTGGCCCAGGGTCCAGACCTGCGATGCGACGCCACCCACGCCGACGAAGGGGTTGTCGGCCGGGTTCGAGCCGTCGTCGTTGAGGCGGATCAGCTTGCCCAGGTTCTGCTGCATGTCCTGCGCGGGATCGAACTTCTGGCGGTCGCCCGAGGTGATCCACAACTTGCCGTCGCCGCCGAAGGCCAGGCGATGGCTGTAGTGGCCTTCGCCGGTGACCTTGGGCGTCTGCCGCCACAGCACTTGCAGGCCCGAGAGGCTGCCGCCGTTGCCATCGGCATTGAGCGTGAGCTGCGCGCGCGCCACGGCCGCACCGCGCGTGCTGTTGGGGCCGGCTTCGGCGTAGCTGAGGTAGACGTAGCGATTGCTGGAGAACTGCGGATGCAGCACCACGTCGCCCAGGCCGCCTTGTCCACCGTAGGCCACGGTCGGCAGGCCGCTGATTTCGGTGGTCTGCTTGGTGGCGGTGTTGAACAGCCGCAGGCGGCGGTTTTTCTCGGTCACCAGCAGGCGGCCGTCGGGCAGGAAGGTCATCGCCCAGGGCTCGTTGAAGCGGCCGAACTCGGTGGCGACGAACGGCGGATCGGGTTCGACGGCGGGACGGTTGGGGCCGCCCTTCATTACCGCCGGCTCGGCCAGGGGCTGCGCCGACGCGACCGGCGCGATCGGTGCGGGAGTCGATTCGGCGGTTGGCGTCGGAGGCGCCTCCGACGTCCGCACTGCGAGCGCCACCGGAGATCGCGTACGCGTCGTCTCCTGGGTGCCGCCGGCCTCTCCGCGTGCGTCATGCGCCATCGGCGTGCAGGCCGAAGACAGCACCATGATCGCCAACGCCGTCGTCAGGGACTTGGTCATGGGGGACTCTCGCAGCTTCGATGGGCTCTTTTAGCGCAGGGCGGGGTCAGAAGACGTGATGGCTGCGGCGCTTTCGCTTCATCCTTTCACCCAAGCCCGGAGGCCGCCGATTCAGCGACGCGCTGACCGGTCGTGAAACGACGGTCGGCCCGCCATCCATGCGCACTTCACCGCAGGTCCGAACTCGGGCAGGGTGCACTCCAGCCAGGTGTCGGATTCCGGTAACGGGAATTTCAAGATCGGACCGATGCCCGGCCGGGTCTGTGGCTGTCGCCACGCATAGCGCCGCATAGGCAGGGAGGGTGGTAGTGATCAGCTGGGCATTCATATTCGAAGCGCCAGAAATGGATTCCGCCGTCGACCGCATGGTCGTCGAACGCGGCGGCGTACGCACCGTCATCGTCGGCGTGCCGGAGCAGGCCGCGGTGGTCGCCGTCGCGGTGGCCCTGGTCGAGGAGGGCGCGCAGTTCATCGAGCTCTGCGGCGGCTTCGATCCGATCTGGCCGGGGCGGGTGATGGAAGCCACCGGTGGACGTGTCCCGGTCGGGGCGGTGGGCTACGCGGGCGGCGCTTCCGTGACGCGGTTGGCGGAGATCTTCGCTCCGCGTGCGTAAGCGCGCGGACTTGCTCTAGCATGCGCGGGTCCCGGCGCCGCGCGTGGCCGGATCCGCCGGGCGCCGGTGCGCCAGCCCATAGCGAGCGAACATGCAGACCACCGACGTTCCGACTTTGTACGAGTGGCTGGGCGGGATCGAAGCGCTCAACCGCCTGACCGTGCGCTTCTACGAACACGTGCGCGCGGATGCGCTGCTGGGCGAGGTCTTCGCGCATATGGGCGCGGATCATCCGGCCCACGTCGCGGCGTTCCTGGCCGAAGTGCTGGGCGGCCCGGACGACTACTCGCGCAAGCACGGCGGGCATCCGCAAATGATCCAGCACCACCTCAATCGGCACCTCGGACAGGAGCAACGCCGGCGCTGGGTCGGCCTGTTGCTGGAGACTGCGGACGAACTGGGCATGCCCGACGATCCGGAGTTCCGATCCGCCCTGGTGGGGTACCTGGAATGGGGCTCGCGCCTGGCCGTAATCAATTCGCAGCCCGGCGCCACCGTCGACGCGGATGCGCCCATGCCGAAGTGGGGCTGGGGCGAGGTCAAGGGGCCGTACACCGGCTGAGCCTGCCAAGGCCGGGCCGACGGCCGGCGTGGAGTCGCGGCGACGTTCGGCTGGTTCGATAGCATGCAGTTTGCCCTGTCCGACTTTGGCCGCTCCGGGAGCCCACGATGCAGAAGATCAAGCCCGCCGAAAGTCCCGATGCCTACATCGCCGCACTGGACGGTTGGCGACGCGAGCTCGCCGAACGCCTGCGTGCGGGCGTGCTCGGCGCGGCGAAGCTGGAAGAAGTGGTGAAGTGGGGCCACCTGGTCTATTTCAGCAACGGCCCGGTGCTGCTGATCCGCGTCGAAGCGCAGCGGGTCTTGTTCGGCTTCTGGCGCGGCAAGCGCCTGCTGGAGATCGAGCCCCGACTCAAGCCGGGTGGCAAGTACGAGCTGGCCACTTTGGATCTACGCGAGGGCATGACGATCGCGGCCACTACCGTGCGCAGGCTGACCAAGCAGGCGGTGGCGTTGAACCATAGCGTGGGCGATCCCACGCGTGCGAGCAGGGACGGGTGAGGCGATGAATCAGCTGTTCCTACTCAACCTGCAGATCGGCCGCGGCCAGAATCGCGAGATGCCTTCGCACTTGGCCGGCGCCTTCGTCGCCGTCTACGTAGCGGCAGCCAATCATGAAGCGGCGTTGGTGCAGGGCGTGGCGCAGATCCAGGCGCGCGACTACGAGTTCATCGATTTGGCCGACGGCAAGGTCCATCAGCTGGACCCGCTGCAATGGGACGAGTACGTGGCCGGGGTGTGGCCCGAGTTCCGCGAGCATTTTCCGACTCAGGCCGAGGTCATGGCCGGTCTGGCGTCGCCCGATTGGGTGTGCTTCGGGCCGTTTGCGGCTTACGAGCCATCCGCGCCGAACTGAGCTCAGCATTGACCGTTGGCGTGCTGCCGCGCAGGATGCGCGGCGTGCCAGGGGTTCTGGCGACTTGGCCGCGGTCGGCGGCGAACGGGTTCTTGCGCTGCATCGCAGTGGAAAGAGCCGACGCATCGGGGTCCTATCGTTGAGCGCCATCGTCTGTCCGCACTGCGGCAAGCACCCGGCATCGGGACTGTATCGGTTCATGCCCGGAGTCTCGTTCGTGCGCGGCAGGTTCGAATGCAGCGAGTGCTCGGGACTTTCCATATTCTCCGGCAGAGCCTCCATCATTGCCTGCATCGCTTCGTTGGGGACGATGATGCTGACGCTGTGGGCTGTGCGCTGGTCTGGAGACGGCAAGCTCTCCCTTGCCTTGTACCTGGTCTTGCTCGCCGGAGTGATCGTGCTGCACCAATTGGTGTCGGCCTCGGTTCTGCGCCGATATGCGCGGTTGCTCGCGATCGACAGCGAAGACTGATCGGAGAACGGATCGATGCGCCTTACCAAAATACTGTTCGGTCTCTCCGACCTGTGCGCCTGGATGCTGATGACGGTCGCGGTGCTGGCCGTGGTCGCCGTGTTGTTCCTGGGGCCAGGGCCGGACGCGCAGCAGGCCAAGCCGGTCTCGTCGTTTGAGGCGATGGCCTTGTCGCTGCTGTGGATATTGGTGGCGGTGGGCGCCTATCTGCTGACTCGACGCCGGCCGGCGGGTCTGCTGCTGGTGATCCTTCCGGCCTTCCTGTGGCTGTTTCAGGGCGAGGTGCTTCCGGCCCTGATTTACGCGGCCTTCGCCTTGCTGGTGTTCGCGACGCCGCTGGTCCTGGTCTGGCGCGAGGTACGCCGCGGCGCCTGACCTCAGGGATCGCGCCAAGCCGCGGTTAACTCGGCCGCCGGGCGCGCCGCCGACGAGCGGTAGCGCCTCCCCTCGTGATTCTGTGTTTGCCTTGTCTGCGCGGATGCGCCCACAAGGAGGCCAGGCATGAAAGCGCGAACCAAGGCGCGAGCGGCGCTCGCGATGTCGATCGGGCTGGCGGCACTGTTGGCAGTGCCCTTGGCCACGGCTCAACGCAGTTGTGCGGAGCTGGTCGATTGCGCGGAAGGGACCATCGCGACGGGCGAGCCGCCCCAGTGCGGCTGCGAGAAGGCGCCGCCGCCGCGCACGCCCCTGACCTGCGAAAACAACTTCGGCTGCGCCGAAGGCAATCAGATCGGCGTCGGCGAATGGCCGGAATGCGGTTGCCGCGACCTGAGCACGCCGCAGCCGGCGCCAGGCGACGCGCCGCCGCGCACCGACCGCAGCCCGGGGCCGCTGGACAGCCTGGGCGGCGTGGACACCTGCAAGCAATTCCTGAAATGCGCACCGGGCTTCGAGATGCTGCTGTGGAACGGGCGCTGCGTATGCGGCGAGACCATGCTGCCGCCGCCGGTGCGGTGATCCCGTGCGCATGCGGACGATGCAAACGAAAACGCCGCGATAGCTCGCGGCGTCTTCGTATCCGAAGGGCGCGGCTCGCGCGCCCCAGGACGGCTTACTTGCGCCGCATCAGCAGGATCAGCACCAAGAGCACCAGCAGGGCGATCAGCCAGACCCACCACTGCTGCCAGATCGGCTTGTCGCCGTCGCCGGTGAGCTTGCCGCCGCCGCCCTTGCCGCCGGTACCGACCGCGTCGGGCAGGGTCAGGGTCTGGCCGTCGATGCGCAGCACCGGCGGCGCCAGGCCCTTCTTGTTGTAGCCGATCACCAGGCTGTAGCTGCCGTCGAGGTTGTCGGTGACATCGCCAACGATGCCGCCTTCGAAGGGCTGCACGAGCTGGAAGCTGGTCGACTTGCCGGGACCGACGCGGTTGCCCTTACCGTCGACCGGCGTCAGGGTCAGCTTGATGCAACCGCCCGCGTAGGTGGAGGGGCAGGGACGCGCGGGTTCGTGCTTGATGGTCTTGGCGGTGGCGGCGGCATCCGGCGCCACTTGCACGTAGTGGTCGGTAGTGAACACGCGGGTGAAGGCGCCGTTGTCCGAACTGGTGCTGTCGATGCGGTAGGTCACCTGATACACGCCCTCGGCCAGGGTGGCCGGGTACTCGCCGGTATAGACGCCCGGGCTGGTTTCCTTCAGCTCGATGCCCTTCTCGGCGCCGAGTTCCAGCGCTTTCAGGATCTTGTCGCGCTGCGCCGGGTCGGCCAGCATCGCCTGCAACTTCAAGCCCGAAGCGCTGAGCGCGTCGCCCTGCGGCGCTTCGCCGGCCTTGGCCTTGCCGTCGGAAAGAATGTTGCCCAGGCTGAGCGCGGGGCCGGAGATGAAGGCGCGCACCGTGCCGGCGGGCAGGCCCACCAGCGGCTTGCCGCCTTCGGTCAGGGTGGCCTTGAGCTGCAGCGGCTCGCCGATGCCGGTCTTGGTCTGGCCGACGTTGTAACGCGAGACGATGCTGGCGTTGTCGCCGATCACGAACAGGTTCCAGTGACCCAGGCCGCGCGGCAAGGTGCGGGCCACGCGCATTTTCCAATCGCCGTCGCTGGACACGCACTTGCCGTGCGCGTCGCAGAACGGCGCGCGCAGGGTCAAGGCGACGTGCTCGGCGCCGCCGCTGACGGTGAAGCGCGGGTTATGCAGCGGATCGAAATCGACACCGTCCTTGCTGAGCTTGATGTTGGGGCGCCCATCGGCCTGGAAGGCCTGGTCCCAACCCAGCAGGATGGTGAAGGCCAGGTCCTTCTTGCTGGTCTTGAAGCTCATGTCCAGCGGCGGCGGTGCGATGGCGCCGGACGGCGCGGCCTGCTCGCCCTTGTCGGTGTGCAGCAGTTCCAGCTTGTCGCCGATCAGGGTGTCGGCCAGCACCTGCAGGAAATACTGGATCGCGCCGGCCGGCGGATTGTCCAGCGTGGTCTCGATGTTGAGCGCGCCGCAGCCGCTGTAGTTGGCGATGTTCTGCAACAACGAGCTCGAATCCGGGTCGCTGGGATCGTCCAGACGCAGGCGGAACGGGCACAGGCTCAGTTGCTTGGTGGCCGGGCGCACCAGGTCGCCGCCGATGGGGCTGTTGTTGGTGTTGATGCGCAGATCCGCGCCGTCCCAGACCAGGAACTTGCTGGTGTTCTGCGCGCCGTCCGTGAACAGCAGCATGGTGTTGTTGAATTCGGCGTTGTCGCCGCCGGTCACCGCCGATTGCAGGTTCTCAATGCCGTCGCCGATCGAGGTGCCGCCGCCGGGCTGATTCGCGGGCAGGTCGATGGCGGTCAGGACCGCATCCAGAGTGGGGGTGGTCATCGCGGCGATGCCGCCGGTATTTTTGGCGTCGCTATCGAAGAACACCACACCCAATTTATCGGTGGGCAACTGATAGGCCTTGGCGACCGATATCATCTGCTCGGTCGCGCGCCGCAGTACTTTCCAGCGCCGGCAGTCGGGATTGGGCGAGTACAACGCGCCGCAGACCGGATCGCCGTTGAGCTTGGACGACCAGGCCATGGAGCCGGACTTGTCGAACACCAGCACCAGGCGCGCGGGCAGGCGCGACAGCGGCGGACCCGCGGCTGGCGCGGGTTTCGCCGGGATCACCGTGTCGCTGTCGTAGGGATCGACGGTGTTGCCGCCGCCGCTGGCGGTGATGCCGGTGGCGGTGACGCGGATGTCGCCTGCGAGCATGCCGAGATGGAAAATCTCCAGCGTGTCGACCTGGCCGGCGGTATTGATGATGCGGAAGGTACAGGTGCCGCCGTTGGTGCCGCTGAGCACCGGCACGCCGGCGTTGAAAGTGCAGTTGATCATCGGGCCGCCGGTCTTGGCGCGCAGCTGCACGGTCGCGGCGGCGCCGTTGAGCGGGTACACGGCCAGATCGTCGGACAAGTAGAAGACCTTGATCGACTTGCTCGAGTTCGGGAAACCGAGCGCGTTGGTGAACGGCACCCAGGCATCGCCGGTGCCGTTGAGCTTGGGCTCGGAGGTGCTGGCGGCGGTGACGTTGGGACTGGCCGTAGCCGCCACCGCGTCGGTGCCGACGAACAGGGCGAGCATCATCGCCCAGGCCCGCCATAGCGGAAGTTGACGTTTCATGAGGAGCTCCTTTCGCTCAGATGTGCTGGACCAGGCCGACCTGCTGGAGCAGGGCGCCGTTCTGGATGTAGAGGCCGGCGTTGCCGGCGGCGTCGACCGCGAGACTGGGGAAGCGCGCGGTCTGCTGCGGCGGCAGCAGTTCGCGGGTTTCGGTTACGCCGAGCACGAGCCGGCGCGCGCGCAAGGTGCTGAAGCCGGGCGCGCTCACGGTGGAATAGAACAGCCACAGCGAGCCGTCGGCGGTGTAGCCCGCGGCCAGGTCGATGAAGGTGGTGACCGGGACGGTCAGGGTGGAGTCGGTGAAGTTGGCTTCCCAGGCGTTGGCGATGAAGCGCTTGGTGAACACGCTCCAGTTCGGGCCCATGGGATTGGGCTCCTGCACATAGACCAGTTGCGGCGCGCCGGTGGGATCGATGGTGATGGCGTGATCGCCGGGCCGCACCATGGTGCCGGCGTTGGTGACCGCGCCGGCGGCGCCGCCCAGGGGATAGCGCACGCTCTGCGCGGTGAACACGCCGGCGGTGTCGCGGCGCCAGACCACGATGATGGTGCCGGTCTGATCGGTGACCGCGCTGACCTGGGAGTTCTGATCGATCGAGTCGACCAGTTCCTCCGGGCCCCAGGCGCCGGTGAAGGCGCGGCTGAAGATGCGGTTGTTGCCGGACAGCGCGGAGTAGAACACGCGGATCGTGCCGTTGGATTGCGCGGCCGCCGCCAGGCTGCTCACGCTGAGCACGCCGGTGAACTGGAAGGCGTCGGCGGGCGGCGTCCACACGCCGGCGATGCGTCGGCTGAAGGACAGGAAGCGGTTGGGGCCGTTCACCCGCACCCAGAACACCCAGGGCACGCCGCTGGAATCGATCACCGCGGTCGGGGTGTTGTAGGGGCCGGCGTTGAGCACCGTGGTCGGCCCGACCGCGGCCGGGCGTTCGCGCAGCATGGCGTTGATCACGTCGCGCATCGGATACGGCAGCTGCGGCACGCCGCTGCCGTTGACCGAATAGCCGCCACCGAAGGTGTCGGACAGCACTTGGTTGAAGTCCATCTGCGACGGCAGCGAGATGCCGCGGCGGCGGCGATCGACCACGGCCGGCGCGTCGATGATGCCGGCCGAGGTCTGGGTGATCGTGGCCAGTGCGGCGTAGCTGTGGCCGGCGATGAAATCGGGGTCGCCGTTGACCGGCGGCGCGGCGCCGGTGCGCACGCGCACCGCCCATTCGCGACGCAGGCGCGAGCAGGTCTCGGTGCCCAGGCCCGGCAGCACCAGCGCCGGATCCTCGGCCAGCGTGACCAGGCGTTCCCACACGTCCAGATACACCGTGAGCGTGCGCGTGGCCGGCGCGATCGGCGGCGCCGGCAGCGCGGCGATCACCGGCACGCCCCAGCTCGCGGCGAGCGCGGCGGCGCCGGCCTGGCCGGCGTGCAGCGGCTGCGCGCTGAAGCCGATGTCGGCGGTGATGAAGGCCTCCATGCCGTCGACCAGCATGCGTCCGGCCTGCAGCGGTTGCGGGCCGCCGCCGGCGACGATGTTGAAGCTGGCGGCGGAATTGGTCGCGGCGATGCGGAAGCCGTCGTTGCCGACCGGCACGCCGTCGCCGACGAACCAGCGTAGGAAGGCGCGCAGCTCGTAGCGACGCATGTCGTCGCCTTCGTTCCAGTCGGCGTCGGCCAGGGGCACGCCCTGGGCCAGGCGCACGCTGACGTAGCGGCGGATCGGATCGAAAGTGTTGGGCGAGATGATGGCCATGGCGTGTCCCCGTCGTGTGGTCGTGTCAGAACACGAGCCAAATGGTGCGTTCGAGCGTGCTGGCCGGGTCTTTGGCGACCACCGGATGGCGCACGAGATTGATCTGCGTCGGCGCGCCGCCGAGTTGGGCGATCAGGCCGAACTCGCGCAGGTTGCCGCTGGCGTGGCTGCCGTTCGGCCACGGCGGTACGTTCGGGCCGAGCGTGGCGACGATTTGCAGACGATTGGTCGGCGTGGCCGAAGGCACCGGCCCGTCCATGAAGGTGAAATCCAGATTCGCCGCCGGCACCACGAAGGGCGAGGGATCCGTAAGTCCGGTTTCGTTGCCGGTCGGCGGCGGTGGCGGCACCTGGTCCCAGGACGCGAGCCCGGCGCCGACCGCCAGGCCCTGGATGCCGAGCGTGGCGCCCGGCGTGCCGCCCATGAAGGCGGCGAGCAGGCGCCGACAGTCGGCGAGGATCGCGTTCTTGGCCCAGCCGCGGTCCCAGATCACGCGCCCGTCGGCGTCGCGCAGCACGTCGCGGTACATGCCTTGCGGCAGGGGCATCCGGGTGTCCGTGTCCATAATTCGATTCCTTCGATGAGCGTGTTCGGTGGTAGGCCTGCTGGATCGCTGCGCGAACGCATGCGCTCAGACCGGCGGTGGGAAGTAGGTGCGGCGGCGCAAGGTGGTCAGGTTGGTCGGATTGGCGCTGACGCTGGCGACCTGGTTGCTCAGCAGCAGTACCCAGTCGGGCAGCGCGGCGCTGGTGGAGTCGGCCAGATCGAGGAACTGTTCGACGAAGGGGTAGTCGTCCAGATAGGAGTCGCTGAGATCCGCGCCCGGCGCGTACAGCACCTCGGTGGTCAGCGACGGCGCCAGCACGATCACCGCGCGCAAGTTGATCGGCAGGAACTCCGCGAGCAGTTGCTTCAGGCGCGCGGCGTTGGCCACGGTCAGCGCCTGGCCGAAGCGGCCGCGCGTCACGTACAAGCCCAGCGTTCCGCGGGTGTAGAACTCGTTGGGCGACAGCGGCGGTTCGTCGTCGCCGCCCAGCGGCCGATGCGGCGTGTACGCGAGCAGGTCGCCCCATTGATGGTGGCGGCTGTTGCGCGCGGTCTCGGCCATGCGCGGAGTGATGGTGTTGCAGTGCCGGCGCAGCGTCGCCGCTTCGGGCACGCGCGTGGGCGCGGCGGTCGGCGCCGCGCCGGCCAGGATCGGCGCCAGCTGATCCAAGGCCACCGATGCGTCGCAGCGGTGCAGCAAGGTCAGGCCGGCCGCGGGCAGGATCACCGGCAGCGGTGCGATGCGCGCGTTTTCGTCCCAGGGCAGGGCGATCGGCGCGGCCGCGACCAGGGCCGCGCTCAAGGACACTTCCCACAGGCTGCGGCCGCCGTTGCGGTCGCTGCTGAAGAACACGCGGGTGCCGCCGCCGCCGAGCGCGAGCGCGGACGGCTGCACATCGGCGGCGCCCGGCGCGGGCGGTGTGGTGACGTCGGCGATCGCGCCCCAGTTCAGCGCCACCGGGTCGTAGCGGCGCGCGCGCAGAGCGCGGCGGTCCTGGCCGGCGGCGCCAGCCAACCAGCGCGACCACAGCAACAGCACCGTGCCGCCGGCTTCGCGCAGCAGATAAGGCTCGCGATCGCCACGCGCGCCGGCCGCCGCGCCACCGTCGCTGATCGCGATCGCGCCCGACCATGGCGAAGACCAGGCGCTGACGTCGTCGCTGGGCAGGCCCTGCGCGCTGCGCACGGCGAGCACCGCGTCGTTGCGATCGATGCGCGCGGCGCCGTTGCCGGTGGCGACCCAGGCGTTGCCGGCACCGTCGACACCGACGGCGCGCGCATCGACGCTGGGCAGGCCGTCGGCCAGCGACCAGCCGCGCCAGGCGCCGTCGGCCGCGCGCCGCCACACGCCGCTGGCGGCGGCGATCCACAAGGCGTTGTCGGCGTAGGCCAGGCCGCGCACGTCGTTGCCGATCGCCAGCGGCGGCGTCAGCGTGGACCACAGGCCGGCGGCGCTGCGTTCGGCGATCCCGGCGGCGGTGGCGGCCCAGACCCGGCCGTCGGCGGCGAGCGCGACATCGCGCACGTCGTCGCTGGGCAGATCGGGCGCGAAGGTATTGGCGAAGCCGAGGTTGCGATCGAGCCGGCTGAGGCCGGCGGCGGTGGCGATCCAGAGCGCGCCGTCCGCGGCCAGCGCGAGCGCGCGCACGTCGTTGTCGGCCAGGCCGTCGCCGACATCCAGGGTGGTGATCGCGCCGTTGGCGGCGACGCGCGAGAGGCCGGTGTCGGTGGCGACCCACATCGCGCCGTCGTCGGTCTGCAGCAGGCGGCGGCAGTCGTCGCTGGACAGGCCGTCGCCGATGTCGAAGGCCTGCCAGGTGAGGTTGCCGCGGCGGCGCGCGACGCCGGCGTCGGTGGCGACCCACAGCGCGCCCAGGCCGTCGACCAGGCAATGGCGCACGTTGTCGCTGGGCAAGCCGTCGGCGCTGTCGAGCACGTTGATCGTGCCGTTCTCGGCGCGCAAGGCCAGGCCGTTGACCGTGGCGATCGCATCGAACGCGCCCAGCCAGGCGCTGGCGCGCAGACGCCAGCGGCCGTCCGCGTGTTCGCTCCAGGCCAGCACGGCGCCGTCGCCGGAGGCGAGCGCGCTGAGTTCGGTCGGGCGTCCCGGCGTGAGCGCGGGCAAGGTCTGCGCGGGCGTCAGATCGAGGGTGTCGTCCCAACTGCCGAAGCTGGGCGCGGTGGCGTGGGCGAAGCCGAGCGCGCGTGCGGTGCTGGACAGCGCGAGGTCCACCGACAGGCGCGCGGTCGGTCCGACGGCGGTGCTGGTCAAGCGGATCGAACCGTCGCCGGCCGGGCTGGCGACAGCCTGGGTGAACTGCGCGTTCATCGCCGCGATCACTTCGGCCGTGGTCGCAAGCGAGGGGTTGGCGTAGTCGATCGCGTTGACCTGGAACACGTCGTTGGCGCCGGCGGTGCGCAGGGTCAGTCGGGTACCGACCACCAGGCGGAAGCGCGGCAGCTGGCGGCCTTGCAGTACGGCGGGCAAGCGCGGGCGCGAGCTGCCCAGGCTCCAGCGCACGCGCGCGTTGGCGCTCTCGGCCGCTTCGACGCGGGCCAGGAACACGCGGCCGTCGGCCAGGGTCGCCGCGGCCGGGTGCGCGACCGCGGCATCGTCGCCAGGTCGCGTCGACAGCAGGCGGGTGGCGCCGCGCCATTGGCCGGCGTCCCAGGTCTTGCAGACCAGACCGCCGTAGGGCGCGCGCTCGCCTTCGCGTTGATCCGGGTCCGGCGCGCTCGCGGCGTCGCTGGCGAACACGCGCACGCGGCCCAGCGCATCGGCGGCGGCGGCGAGACGATCGCCGCCGGCTGCGTCCAGGGTCAGCGCTTCGCTTTCGCGCGCGCTGACGTTGATCTGCGATTCCGGACCGACGCTGCGCGTGCGCAGCCGGACCTGGCCGCCGACCGCGTCGGCGACGATGTCGCTGGCGACCGCCGCGATCGCGGCCGCGACTTCGGCTGCGGTCGCCGCGGCCGGATTGGCGAAGGCCGACGCGCCCAGCCGCACCCGGAACGAGGCGCCGCCGTCGACGGCGATGCTGAGTTCGGCGCCGGGGAAGATCGCGTAGGGGCCGGCGACGTTGCCGACCAGGGTCGCCGGCGCCGGGCCGACGCCGAAGGCTTCGTCGTTGCCGGCGCCGAAGCCGAGCAGGGCGGCCGCATCCAGCGGCGAGCGCCAGCTGGCGCCGGCCGGCACGCTCGCATGGATCTGGTAACGCGGCGCGTGGTTGCTGCGCGCAAGGTGCTGCACGAACTCGGCCGTGCGCGTGGTCCAGCCGGTGTAACGCGTGACCAGGGCGCCGACCGACGTCACCGTGCCCACCGATTCGTACAGGCGCGGCGTGGCCTTGAGTTCGTTGCGCGCCAGCGGCAGCGCGTCGGCATCGCCCAGGCGCCAGCCCAGCCAACCGGCCAGTTGCGGCAGGCGGCGGCCGTCGACGCGGTCGATGTCGTGCAGGTCCCACAGGTTCTCGGCCGAACTGCGCGCACTGTCCATGGACGCGCCGTAGACGTCGAGCAGGCGCCGCAGCTGGCCCGAACGCGCCGCCATTTCCGGGATCGCCTCCGAACCCGGCGTGGTCGGGCGCAGATTGACGTCGAACTGGCGGTGCACGGCCGGCAGCAGGTCGTACATGGTGCGGTTGAGGCCGTGCGGCGCGGCCGGCGTGGCGATCGCGCGATAGCGCTGGGCTTCGACCGGATCGAAGGCGGCGCTGAACAACTGGTAGTAGCAGGCGTCGCCAGGCGTCAGCGACAGCGGCGCGTCGCCGCCGTCGACGATCTCGATGCGCCGGCGCAGCGGCTGGCCGTCGGCGCCGTAGGTGGTGGCGACGATGCGGCGCACGCGTTCCAGCGGCTGGCCGCCGATGTCCTGGGCGACGCTGATCGCCTCGAACACGATGCGCTCGGCGCCGTCGCGCTCTTCCCAGGCCGGCAGGTCGATCACGCTGATGCCACCGCCGGGAATCGGCGGGAACGCGGCGCTGTCGTAAACCAGGTAGGGATCGGGCGCCAGCGGCGGCTGCGGGAACTCGAAATCGCGGGTCTTGCGCCGCAGCGTCTGCCGCGGCGCGTCGGCCAGCGTCTCGCCCGGACCCGGCGTCAGCGTCCAGCACACCCGCACGCGGCGGGCGACCAGATCGGAGGCTGCGTTGAAGCGGTCGATGATCACGCCGGCCCCCTCAGCCGATCTGCAGGCTGAGTTCGAGCTGCGACAGCACCGGCAGCTCGTAGGGCCCGACGTCGACGCGGCTGGCGACCGCGCTGCGCGAGATCAGGGCGTTGCGGATGAAGTCCGGCAGCTCGGCCATCGACGGCAGGTCGTAGCGGCGCAGATCGTCGTCCAGGGTCGAGGCGGGCTGATCGGCGCGATTGAAGCGGTAGATGTCCAGCGACAGCACGCCGGGGATCGCCTCGATCAGCGCGAACAGATCGCTGGGGTACAGGGCCTGGCCGAAATCGACCGCGTCGTAGGCGAGGTAGCGCGCGACCGTGTCGGCGATCTGCTGGCGCAGCGGATCGGCCTGGTAGCGCGCGTCGTAGCGCACCGTCATCGCGATCGCGACCGGCGCCGGGCTGGCGTCGAGCACGCGCAACTGGGTGCCGGCCATGCGCTTGTCCTCGAAGTAGGCCAGCAGCGCGGTGCGCAACGCCTCCGGCACCGGACGCCAGCTGTCGCCCTGCGGCGCGACGATCAGGTCGATCTGGTTCCAGTTGCGGCTGCGCGCGCGCGCCTTGGCCACGCCGCCGGCGTGGTGGGCGAGGGCGACGCAGTCGTCGGGCGTGACCGCGCGGCGGCCGCTGCGATAGACCATGGGCCCGTTGCGCACCGCGACTTCGCTGCTTTCCGAGGCGCTGCCGCCGGCGGCCGGGGCCGGGTTGGTGACCGCCAGCAGGTTGGGCAGCACGGTGACCGCGCGGGTGATGGTATTGGCGGACACGTTGGCGCGCACGCCGCCGCCGACCCGGCAGGTCGCGCGCACGTTGTTGGTCCCGCGCGGCGGCACGCGTCCGAACACGTTGTCGCCGAACAGGATGCTGCAGGCGTCGTTCTCGTCGAACTGGCAGATGTAGTCGCGCGAGTCGCGCGTGGACAGCAGGGTACGGCCGTCGGGACCGGTGCTATAGAGGAAGTTGTCGCGGCGGTCCCAGCGCACCCAGCCCGCGCCTTCGTCGACTTCGACCACCAGGCTTTCCAGGATCGGTGGCTTGTGCGGCAGGCGGAAACTCTGGTTGGGCTCGCCGCTGGACGAGCCCAGCAGGGTCGGCGGCAGGCTGCGGCTGTGCGAGACGGGCAGCACGAACTGGGCCTGGCCGGCGACCGCGCCGGGCAGCACCTGATCCGAATGCAGATCGATGGACAGCGCCGGGCCGAGGTATTCGAAAGTCGCCGGATCGTCGCTGGGCTGGGTGGCGATGAACTGCGCGCCGCTCGGGATCGCGATCACCGCCGGCCCCACCGGCACCGAGAAGGTCAGCAGCAGGTCGGCGCGCGCCGGCAGCGGCGGGGTGGGTTCGTAACCGATCAGGCGCAACAGCTGCAGCACGCTGCGGCGTTCGCGCGCGGTGCCGGGAAACAGCTCGCTGGCGATGCGGTCCTGGTAGTACAGGATCACGTCGCCGACGTAGGCGACCATGTCGGTCAGCACCACGCCCAGGTCGGACGGGGTGTGGTCGGTCCACTCGGGCAGGCGCAGGCGCGCCAGGTCCAGCATGGCGCGGCGCAGGGACGCGTAGTCCTTGTTGGTGTAATCGATCGCCGGCGGCAACGGATCGGTGACGGCCATGACGGCGCTCCTTGCTCAGGCCAACGGGACCAGCAGCGAATCCGTGCTGGGTTCGCTGGTGTGGGTGTAGTCGAGGCGCACGTACAGCTCGGCCTCGCGGCGTTCGAAGGCGACGTTGGTGACCAGCACGCGCGGTTCCCAGGCCAGCAGGCATTCCTGCAGCTGGCGCTTGACCAGGGTGGCCATGACGTCGTCGTTGGGGTCGTGCACCAGCGAGTGGATGCGGGTGCCGTACTCGCGCAGCATCACGCGCTCGCCGAAGCGCGTGGCCAGCAGTGCGCGAATGTTCTGGCGAATCTTGTCCTGACCGTTGGCGCGCTGCACGCCGCCGTCGGAAAGGGCGAAGGGAAAGGCGAAACCCATGACGTTGTCCATGTCGCTAATGCTCCTCAGCTCAGTCCGACTTCGCCGGTTTGGGTGGCGGTTCCTATCGGCACGTTGCCGTTATCACGTACTTGCGACTGCACACCGGTCACGCGCGCGCCGCTGACGTAGGCATGGACGACGTCGGCGATGGCCTTGGCCATCGCGTCGGCGGCGTCGTCGCCGCTCCATTCCTCGTCCACACCCTTCTGGAAATTGGTGCGCAAAGTCGCGGCCAGCGTCGATTCGAGCGTGTTGCGGTCCAGGGCCATGGCATCAGTCCAGGGGGCAGGGCGGCAGGGTGGGCAGCGCCGGCAACGCGGGCAGCGAAGGCGGCACGGGCAGCGGCGGCAGCGGCGGCAAAGTGATCGCGATCGGCAAGGTCGGCAGCGTCAGTCCCGGCAGATCCGGCAAGGCCGGCAACTCCGGCAGCGCCGGTAGCGAGGGCGGCACCGGCAGCGGCGGCAAGGGCGGCAGGGTGATCGCGATCGGCAGCGTCGGCAGTGCCAATCCCGGCAGGGACGGCAACGCGGGCAGCGCCGGCATCGACGGCAACGCGGGCGGCAGCGGCAGCGGCGGCAGCGGCGGCAGCGACAGCGGGATCGGCAGTTCGGGGAAGCTGCAGCGGCTCATGCGCGCGGTCTCCTCACTTCACCAGCACCGAAGCGCTGAAGTGCTGCTGCGGCACCAGCATCGCCGGTGGCGTGGCCGGACCGGTCGGGCCCATCGCCGATGGATGGGTGTGGAACATGAACTGCTTCCACAGGATGTCGAACTGCTTGGCCAGCAGGGTCGGTTCGCTGGCGCCGGAACCCACCGATACCGTGGTGCCTTCGAGCAGGATGTTGGCCGCGGTGATGCGCACGGTGTCGCCGGTGAGATCGAGGCTGGCGCCGTCCTTGTTCATCAGCACCACGCCATCTGCGTTCATCGCCAGCACGTGGCCCTGCTCGGACATCAGCGAGGCTTCGCCCTTGTCGGCGTTGAGATAGAGGGTGGAGCCGCTCTTGTTGGAGACCACCACGCTGCCCTTGTCGTCGATGGCCAGGAAGGAGTTGTCCTTGTGGCGGATCACGACCTTGGCGGCGCCGTCGGTGTCGTTGAGCTCGATGGTGTGGCCGCTGACGGTCTGGATCACGCGGTTGTCGGGCGGCGTGACCCGGCTCTCCTCCGGCGTGGCGGTCTTCGGGTACCAGGTGCCGACCCAGATCGCGAACTCGGGATCGCCGCCTTCGAATTCGACCCAGACCTTGGCGCCCACCGGCGGCACGAAGAAGTGGCCGTAGGGGAAGCAGGGGCGCGCGTTGACCGCGAGCTCGGTGCCGAAGATCGCCGGCACGTTGACCAGGATGCAGCCCTGCTTGTCCGGGTCCTCGTTGCCGGTGACGGTGCCGCTGTATTTTCCGTACCAGCGTTCGGCGTGGCGGTGGATGGCGTTCATGGCGTCCTAGCGGGTGAGTTCGAATTCGGAGGTGTAGCCCGGCGACATCCCGCCGCCGGAGCTGGTGCGCACCGTGTGCTTGACCTTGCGCACGTACCAGCGCCCCGCGCCCCAGCCGCTGATGCCGGTGACGTCGACCGCGCCCTTGGCGCGCAACATCACCGTGCCCACGCAGGCGCCGCGAGCGGTGAAGCCCAGCGCCATGGTCGGGTCCTGGGCGGCGTCGCTGGTCGCGCGCGCGGCGCTGGAGGGCGTGCCCGGGGTGAAGGTTTCCGGGCGCTGGCTTTGCGGCGTCTCGGTGGCTTCGCCGGCGACGCTGAGCGCGCTGTCCAGCGCCGGGCCGCCGGTTTCGGCGACGGTCTCGCTGGGCGCGTGCGCGGGCTCGGCCGGCGGCGGCGGCGCGGTGGTGGTGATGGTGTCGCCGGTGAGCGGGTCCACGGTTGCGGTGTTGCGGCGCGGCGAGGCCGAACTGGCGGTGCGTTCGTAGGAAAAACGGGTAATGCGCCCGGCCATGCCGGTCGCGGCCAGGGTGCCCATGGCCTCGCCTTCGGTGAGGCGTGCCAAGGGAATGAAGTAGAACTTGGAGGCGCCGCCGTTGTATTCGACGAAGGCGCGGCAGGAGTAGCGGCGCGCCAACAGCACGATGAAGTCCCAGTCGTTCTGGGTGGTCTGGCGCAGCGGCGCGGCCTCGGTGAATTCCGGATCCGGGCTGGGCTCGATCTGGCCGACCGCGATGCCGGTGGTGGGCTCGCGGGTGACGATGGCGCGCAGGATCGAACTCAGCGTGCCGACGTGGTGGGTGGCGCGGAACGGGCGCTTGCGGATGCGGTAGGACAGGTCCAGCGCGGTGATGGTGAGCTGCTTGGGATTGCAGCCCGCGGCCGCGTTCGCGATCTGAGTGACTTCGCCTTCGAACAACACCGCGTGGTTCTCGCCCCAGCCCAGGTCGACCAACAGAGTGTTGCCCTCGCGCGGCGCTTCGCTGCCGCTGCCGCTGGGGTCGTTGAGCACCACCACCGCCTTGTCGATCAGGCGATCGTTGTCCTCGACCTCGGCACTGCGCACATTGGCGCTGATGTCGATGCCCTGCAGGTGCACGCGCTTGTACGGCTGGCGGCTGTCGCTCATGGCGCGTCCTCAGAAGCGCCGGTCGCGTTCGACCAGGCCCGGCGCGCTACCGCCGGAGGCGATGTCGAGCTTGTCGCCCGGGCGCCACTCCAGCGGGAAACGCAACGGGTTGGCGTCGGCCAGGCGCCACCAGCCTTCGCTGGAGCCCTGATAGCGCCACGCCAGATACTCCAGCGACTCGGCGCCGGTGACCAGATGGGCGTAACGCGCCGAACTGGCGGGCACGCCTTCGTGTCGACGGATCGGCAGGCCGGTGCGCGGCTCGCCGTCGGCGTCGGGGGCCTGCATCGGCGCCAGACGGGCGTATCGCGATCGTGCGGAAACGGGCATGGGGGCTCCTGCTCAGAGATCGAAGATGTGTTTGATGACCGACGCGCCCGGCAGCACGTTCACGTAGTCCATGCCGTAGCCGGAGCGGCCCATGGTCCGGGCGACGTTGACGTAGCGCTCGATGGTTTCGACCAGCGGCGAAATCGCCTTGGTCTGCTGCTTGAGGCTGACGCTGATCTCGGCGCGCGCGGGCGAGGTGTCGGCGTTGAAGCGGGTGATCTTGATGCTCAGGTTTTCCATCACGCAGTCGGTGTTGATGCCGCCGTAGATCAGCGTGCACAGCGGCGGCGAGAAGGTCTTCTCGAAGCCGCTGCTGATCCACTCCACCAGGCTGCCGACGTCGACGCCGGGATTGACGAAGGAGCGCAGCAGGGCCAGGTCGGGCGAGATGTCGCCGTCGTAGAGGTTGCCCACGTCCGACGTCGCGCCTTCCGGGCGCACCGCGCCGTCGAGCACGAAGTCCAGGGCGAAGGTGCGCGGCTCGCCGCAACCGGCTTCCAGCGGATGCGTGCGCACCAGCTGCGGGCCGAATTCCTTGAGGTCCTCGAGCGCGCCGGCCGGCGCGGTCGCCAGCTTCACGTACCAGGGCTGGCTGGCGCTCATCGCCGCCGAAGTCTTGTCGAAGGCCCAGTTTCCGAAGTTTTCGACATCGGTGTACTTGTAGCCGCGCTTCTCGGTCAGCGATTCGGGATTGAACTGGAAGCGGAACACCAGCGGCGGCAGGCTGTTCCAGCAGGCGAGATATCCGTAGGCCATGGCGCGTCTCCGGTTCCTTGGGCTCAAGCGGTGATCAGGGCGGGGTCGTCGGAGCCGCGCTGGGCCAGCTCGCGCTGGTACTCCAGCAACTGCGCGTACAGCAGTTCCGGCGAAGGCAGTGGGCCGATGCCGCCGTCGCCGCCGCCGGGCGCGGCCGCGGTCAGGTCGATGATCACTTCCTGGATTTCGATCGAGGCGCGCGGACGATCGACCGCTTCGCCGACGATGCGGCCGGGGATGGAGTCGCCGGCGGTGGCCGGCGTGCTGGAGAACTGACGCGTGATCTGATCCAGCAGCGTGGCCAGGCCGTTGCCGGACAGCCATTGCTCGTAGGCGCGCGCGATCGCTTCCAGGCCGGTCTCCGGGCGCTCGCGCACGGCGCGTTCGGCCTCGGCGAACGCGCCGGCGAATTCGGCCGAGCGCTCGCGCACCGCGTTCAAATTGGTGGCGTAGTCGCTGCGGCTGCGATCCAGTTCGGTCGAGATCAGTTGATCGAAGCGCGCCGACAGCTGGCCGAAGCCGGTGGCGACGCTGCCGGCGAGGTCGCGCACGCCGTCGAGCAGGCCGGTGCGCAGCGTATCCATCTGCGCGCGCAGGCTCGCCAGCGCGGCGGGCGGCGCGGCCAATGCGGCCGGATCGGGCATGGCCGGCATCAGGGTCGAAGGCAGGGTGGTCGACGGCGTGATCGGCCCCGGCAAGGGCAGGGCGGCGGCATCGGTCAGGGCCTTGATCTGGGCGCCGGTAAGCGGTGCGCTGACCGGGGTGCCACCGGCGCCGGTCGACTTGTCGCGCAGCAGTTCGTACAGCGGCGGCAGCACCGCCGGCAGTACCTGGATCAAGTGGGTGATCAGGCGGAACACGCGCAGGTCACTGAAGCGCGCGAGCACGATGAACAAGGTGTCGACCAACCAGCGCAGCATGCCGTTGACCGTGCGCTGCAATCCGCCGGCCAGGAACTGGAACACCGCCAGCGCGCCTTCCAGCACGGTACCGGCGATATCGAACAGGCTGCCCAGGATGCCCTGGACCATCTGGCCGATGACCTGGGCCAGTCCGGCGGCCAGGCGCGCAACCACGCCCAGCAGATCGAACACGGTCACCAGCACCACGCCGCGCAACAGCAGTACGTTGCGCACCAGGAACTGCAGGATTTCGACCACCGCCAGCTTGAAGGTGTCGAGCTTGTCGAACAGCAGGGCGATGCTGCCCACCAGCATCGGCACCAGGATGATCAGGCCGTTGACGATGCGGGTCACGCCGCCGACGGTGGTCTCCACCGACTGCAGCATGGCCATCCAGCGCTCGTGCTGCGGCGTCAGCGAGGCCTGCAGGCGCTCGGGCGCGGGCGAACCGCCGCCACCACCGCCGCCGCTGCCGGCGGCCTCGAACAGGCCGGTGAGCAGATTCAGGATTTCGCGGAACTCGCCGATCTGATCGGTCAGGGGCGCGCCCGCGACCGTGGCGGTCGGGTCGGCATCGGCCGCCGCCACCGCGGCCTCGGTCGGCGTGAGCGCTTTGCCGGCGCCCTTCTTGGCGGCCGCGGCGGGTTTCTTGTCGTCGCCGCCGATGCCCAGGCGCTTGAGGATGTCCTGCAGCTTGGTGACGATGGAATCGATCTTCCAGATCATCACCGGCAAAGCGACGCCGGCGATGGTGCCGCCGATCAATCCGCCGAACAGGCCGCCGAAGAAGCGGCCGATGCCGCCGAGCAGACCCTCGAAGAAGCCGCCCACGCCGCTGCTGGCGACCAGGTCGCGCAGATTGTTGACGTGCACCAGCAGGGCGCCGCCGCGCATCGGCGGCGCGCCGAAGCGGCCGCTGGGGGTGAAGGCTTCGGCGAACGCGAAGCCGGCATAGCGCGCGGTCGCCTGCGCCACCTGTTCCAAGGTGCCGCGCAGGCCTTTCAGTTGGGTCAGCATCAGACCCATCTGGGTGACCATGTCGTCGGAGGCGTGGTCGTCGGCCATGGCTCAGGTGGCTCCCGCTGCGATCTGATCGAGTTGGCGCCGGCCCTCGGCGTAAGCCTGGCCGATCGCGTCGCGGAAATGCTGGGCGAGGTCGCGCACCAGCGATTCGTCGTGGGCGCGGTCGTGCGCGCGCAGGGTCAGGCGCGGCACCCGCACCCGGCCCAGGCGCGCGCGCCGCGCCAGGATGTGCGGCGAGGTCGGGGTGAGCTCGACGTAGCTTTCCTCGCCGGCCATGGCGCGCTCGCGCCACCAGCGCCGCATCTCACCGATGTAGAGCGGGATCGCCGCCTCTATGATGCGGAAGCCGTTGCCGGCCAGCCAACGCTCGAAGGCGCCGATCGGCGCGGTGTGGATGCGGTCGCCCAGGGCCCGGATCTGGTCGTTGTAGAGACCGTTGGCCAGCCCAGCGGACTCGCGCGCGAACTCCTGCATGCGCCCGGCCGGGCCGGTACGGGCGAAGTCGGTGGCGGTGCGTGAAAACACCTCGCCCAGGTCGGCCAGGCTGCGCGACACGTTCTCGAACAGGCCGCGCACGTTGGCGCCCAGGGCGCGGCCGAAATCGCGCACCTCGCGGCCCAGCACGCCCGGCGGAACGCCGAACAGCAGGTTGTAGAAGTTGGGCATGCGCTTGATGCGCGGCTTTTCGGTCTCGACCATGGGGCCGCCGGTGTCGGCGAACAGCGCATCGACGATCTGGTCGATCAGATTCAAGTCGTGCAGCAGACTGGCGCGCAGCGCGGCCAGCTTGCCCCCGACCCAGGGCACGTCGTTGATCACCGGCATGAAGGCGGTGGAAACGATGGTCGCGCGCGCGGCGTTGATGCCGGCCTTGGCCGCGCCCCACAGGGTCCAGTTGATCGCGGTGCCGGCCGCGTCGATCACCTGGTTGACGGTCAGCTTGACCCCGATCATGTCGATCAGCATCGCGGTCGGGCCCAGGAAGGG
The DNA here is from genome assembly GCF_900114355.1 of Lysobacter sp. cf310. Taxonomy (GTDB): domain Bacteria; phylum Pseudomonadota; class Gammaproteobacteria; order Xanthomonadales; family Xanthomonadaceae; genus Lysobacter. Next base: position 401,306 of record NZ_FOSS01000001.1, on the reverse strand, counting down.
CTTGACCAGCTCCAGCAGATCGAACGCCAGGATCTCGTCGATCATGTGGAACACGATGTTGACGATGATGATCACTTCGTTGACCTGCTGGCGCAGGCCGTGCAGGAAGCGCTGCAATGCGAACAGCGCCACTTCCAGGTAGATGCGCGCGATCACCGCGAAGTAGTTGATGCTCCACTGCAGCATCGTGGCCATGGCCCCGACCAGGGCGGGCACCTCGCGCAGCAGCTTGGGCAGCGACTCGAAGAAGAACGCCAGCACCTCGCGGCGCATGCGGAACACCCGCGCTTCGATGCCGCGCAGCGCATTGACGATGGTCAGGCGGATGCGCAGCCAGATCGCGTTGGCGAGGGTGCGGATCCAGTCCGGAATGATCGGCAGGATCAGCATCGCCGCGGTGAAGCCGCGCAGCACCGTATCCAGCATGTTGTCGCCGCCGCCCATGCCGGCCGGCGCAGGCGCCGCCGCCGCGACCGCGGCGCTGGGCGTGGCCGCGGCGGCGCCGCCGGCCGCGCCCGCGGTGCCGGCAGGGCCATCGAACAGGACTTTGGCCTTGGCGAAGTCGCCGACGATATTGCGCAGCTGGCCGGTGCTGGTGGTCAAACCGCGCCACGCCATGCCGAGCAGGCCGAACAGGTCCGAAGCGCGCGCGTTGCGCGGATCGAACGTGGAGGCGCGCGGGTCGGCCAGGCGGTCGATGGAATCGGCGATCGCGCCGACGATGCCCTCGATCGCGCCGAGCAGGTTCGGCAGGATCATTTCGTCCTCGACCGCCTGCGGAATGCGGGTGAAGCCGCGCCCGAAGGCCACGAACGGCGCCGCCCAGGCCGCGCCGGCGCTGCGGTAGGGGCGCAGGGCGCCGTGCTGCTGGGCGTCGATGGCCACCGACAGCGCGGTGCCTTCGAACAGGAAGATCGGGAACGCGCGGGTGCGCCGTTCGAGTTCGCCCATGCGCTCCAGGCGCTGGGTCAGCCAGCGCTGCAGCGCCGCGGACAGGCCGCCGATGCGGCGGCGCTGGCTGTCGAAGGCGGCCAGCCAGTCGGAGGCGAGCGGGATCAGGTCGATGGGCATGATCGTCAGCTCGCCGGCGCCAGGTAGGTCTGCTCGCGCAGCAGCCGGGTCAGGTCGTTGCCGATGTTGCGCAGCGAGACCGCGTCGCCGCCGGGGCAGCGCACGGTGATCTTGCGCACCACCGGGCGCAGGCGGCCGTTGTCGGGCAGGTCGCGCACCGGGAAATCGGGATCGCGCGCGGGCACGTCGCGGCCATAGACCTCGCGGTCCAGGCGGTCGAAGGCGTCCAGCAGGTCGGGCACGCGGATGCGCACCTGCGCGGGCAGGATGCGCGCGACCACGGTGTAGAGCAGGTCGCGGTAGCGCAGCTCGTGAGTGCGCAGCAACTCGAAGGCCTGGTCGGGCGTATCGACGCCGAACTCCTGCGCCATCAGCGCCGGTTCGCCGCGGAACACGCTCGCCGGCGGCGCCATCAGCTGCTGCGCCAGCGCGTCGGTGGCCGGGTCCAGCGCGAACGGCGCGGCCATGTCCACGTCGAACTCCGGGCCCCAGGGCGTGGACAGGGTGATGCCGCCGCGCGCCGCGCCGACCATGAGCTTGGCCATGTCCATGCTGGGCGTGGGCGGCGCCACCAGCATGCCGCTGAGTACGCGTGCCGGCGCCAGCGCGCTGCTGATCGCGCCCGGGCTGCCCGACGAGGACGGCGGCGGCGCGGCGGCCGGCGGCGCCGCCGGGGCGGCCGCGCCGGTGCTGGCGAAGATCTTGCGGACCTCGGTCACCACGCGTGCGGCCGCGCGGAACTGGCGGATCAGCGGAATGTCCTCGATCAGCCCGCGCGCGGCGGATACCGATATGTCGATGTAGGCGCGGGTCTCGTTGGCGATCGAGCCGAAACCGTCCTTCAGCGCTATCGCCATCTGCGCCAGCATCGCGCCCGCGCCTGCGATCAGGCGTCGCGCCATCGCCATGACGTGATCGATCATGCGCGTCAGGATCGCCATCGGCGAAGCTTCCGGATCGGCGCCTTCGAGCGCGGCGACCGTGCCTTCGCCGATACGCTTGACCACCTCCCAGATGCCCTTGCCGAATTCGATCAGGGCGTGGAACTGCATCGCGGTCGGCAGGATCAGCCTGCCGAAGCGGGTCAGCAGCCAGGCCGCGGCGCCGATCAGTTGCGCGAACAGCGCGGCGACGCGATCGACCAGCTCCAGGATGCCGCGCAGCAGCGGGTTGCGGATCGCTTCGCGCGGGCCGGTGAGCAGGTTGATGAAGCGCGTGAGCGCCTGGATCGTGCGGGTCGCGTCGCCGACCAGCTCGTAGGCCATGACCAGGACGCCGTTGGCGCCCTGCGCGGCGGCGACGATGGCGACGACGAAGCCGCCGAGCAAGGCTAGCGGAAACAGGATCGCCGCGGCCGCGGTGCCCAGGCCGGTGAACTCGGCCAGGAAGATCGGGCTGTACAGGATCGTGAGCAAGCTGGCCGCGACCGCGCACATCGATTCGCGGATCTTCACGTACAGATACATGATGATGCCGCTGGGGCTGATGAACATGCCGACGGCCATGCCGGCCATGCCGGCCACCGGCTCGAGCAGATTGGGGCCGGTCTGGCCGCCCTTGGACTGCGCGCGCGCCTCGCGATAGCGCTCGCCCAGCGCGGTGATGTTGGCGATCACCACGCGCAGGCGGCTATCCAGACGCGGCAGACGCACGCCGAACCATTCCACCAGGAAGGCGCCGCGTGCGCGGTCCATCACCACGGCTTCCAGCCGCAGTACCGCGTTCCATCGCTCGAACGCCGTGGCCATGCCGGCCAACGGCGCAGAGAGCGATGTGAGTAGCAGCCCGATGGGCATTCAGCGGCTCCAGTTCAACGACCTGCGGTTCAACGTCCTCGGGACGATTCGATCTCGGCGTTTTCCCGCTCGATCTGCTCGATCAGCAGACGCGCGAAGCTGCGTCGGTCCTCGGTGGGCATGTCCATCAACTCGGCGTGCGGCCAATGAAGGTGGTACGCCAGAAAGAACACCTCGCGACGCAAATCCTCGAGCGTCAGTCCAATGCCAAAAAATGGGACAGATCCAGGCTGGCCTTGAACTCGTGACCGCAGGCCGGGCACTCCAGCGCGCGGATCAGATCGACGCCGGGCGCGGCCGAGTTGAGCGCCCGGTCGATCAGGCGCCGGTCGGTCATGGTCAGCTCGGCCAGCAGCTTCGGTCCGATCGCGTTGAGCCGGTGCTGCGGCACGTCGCCCAGCGACTTCAGGCAGCGGGCGAGCAGCGCGTTCTTGCCCAGCGAGGCGTTCTTGCGCATCTGCGGCGCCACCGCCGATTCGTCGGCACCGGTGGGCAGCCGCATCACCATCGCGTGGTGGGTCACGCCCTGGTTGTCGATGTAGCCGTCCTCCAGGCGGATCCGGATCTCGCCGGCCGATTCCTCTTCCGGCATGCGCCGCACCGGCAAGGCGTCGAGCTCCTCGGTGACCTCGTGGCTGTGGCCGCAGGACGGGCACTTGTAGGTCGCCTGCAGCTCGTTGCCGAAGGTCGCGCCGCGCAGTCGCAGCAACAGGTAGTTGCGGTCGGCCGAGTACATCTCCGAAACCACCGATGGTCCGGTGGACTTGAGCTCGCCCAGGCCGACGATGCAGCTGGCCAGCAGTTCGGTGACCAGCTTGCCGCCGTTACGCTGGTTCTGCGGATCGGCCAGGATCGCCTCGTCGCGGCCGGTCATCTTGCGCAGCATGCCGTGGCGATGCAGGCGGCCTTCGTCGTCGTAGACGCCGATCGGCAGCTCGAACTCGTAGGTGCGGTGGGTCGTGCTCGGCGGCGGCGCCAGTGGGACCTCGCGCAGTGCGGTGGCTTCGGTTCTCATTCGACACGCTCCAGTCCTTCGTGTTCGAGGACGATGGTCTGCTTGAAGTGGTTGGTGGACCCGGCTTCCAGGTCGGTGAATTTCGACGACTTCACCCAGGCCCCGTAGAAGGCGAAGGTCAGCACGTCGGCGCCGTTGTGGCGCTTGACGATCATTCCGTCGCGACGCGGAACGGAGCCGCCCTGATCGTCGCGATTGAGCTTGAAGCACTCCTGGAACCAGTCCTTGAAGCGCTGGTCCTCGGGGCTGCCGTCGACGTAACGCTCGATCGTGAGCGAGTCGAACTTGACCTTCGCGCCGGCGGTCTTGAACACGCGGAACGAACCGCCGTGCGGCTGTTCCACGGTCTCGATCTCGCCTTCGCTGAGTCCGCCGATCTTGCTCACGCCGGGGCTTTCGCGCCCGTCGATCACCAGTACGAACTCGCTCGCGCGATAACTTTCCCAAATGTCTCCGACTTGTGGCATGACGCCCTCCTGCGTGCGCTAGTGATGAGTTCAGCCTTCGGACGCCGAAGCCCCGGAGGGCTGCTGGCCGACGGTGATGACGATGGTTTCCGCCGGCTTGGACGGATAGAAATAGACTTCGACGTTGAGCAGGCCCTGATCGACCTGGTCCGGCGGATTGTTCGAGGCGTCGCAGATGACGGTGAACACTTCCTCCGGCGAACCGGTGCCGAACGCGCCTTGTCGCCACAGCCCCAACAGAAACGGGTTGACGGCGTTGAACTTGACCGCGTTCCACAGCGAGTTGCGGTTCGGTTCCTGGCGCACCCAACGCAGGCCGTTCTTCAGGCTGCTCTTGACGAAGTTGAAGAGCAGGCGCACGCCGACGTACATCCAGCGCGGATCGGTGCTCAGCGTGCGCGAGGAATCGATCACGATGCCGGCGCGCGGAATCGCGCGGATGCCGTTGACGCTGCCGTCCTTGACCAGTTGGGTGTGCTCGGCATCGGTGAGGCGGTAGGTCACGTCGAGCACGCCGGCCAGGTTGGCCTCGTCGCCCGCCGGCGCCTTCCACACGCCACGCGAGCGCTCGACGCGCGCGAACACGCCCAGCACATGCCCGACCGGCGGCAGGTTGCGGCGCGGGTTGTCGCCAACGCCGGCCGGATCGGCGATGGTGATCCACGGCGCGTACAAGGCGCCGTAGGCCTTCTTGGCCTGGAAGGACTGGCCGTAGGCGACCGCCTGGCCGGCCTCGGTGAAGCCTTCCGGCACCGCGCCCACGTACATGCAGTCGCCGCGGTTCTCGCAGTAGGCCAGGGCGGCGGCGACGATGCCCGGATCGGTGCGCTCGCAGGTCAGCAACTGCACGTCGTGCGGATCGAAGGCGAAGAAGCCGCTGCGCACCGACGAGTCGCCGTTGAAATGGGCGGAGGTCGGGGTGCCGTCGCGGCCGGCCGCCAGCGGGGTCCAGGCCAGCACCGCCGGACGATCGACGCCGACCGCGCTGGCGCTGAGCATGTCCTCGGCGACGACGTAGCGCGAGCCGCGGATGGTGTCGTTGATGCGCGCCGGCGCGTAGTTCGGCGTGTCGGCTTCCATCGACAGGTCCGACCAGGTCTCGCGCACGTTCTCCGCTTCGGTGCCGCCTTCGGCCACGGTTACGGTGAAGCGCAGGTTGCGCACGCGGATGTTCTGCGCGGTCCAGCCGGCGATGCCGGCGATCGGCGGTCCCCAGGTGACCGCGCCGGTCAGCGGGTTGCGCGACAGCAGCTTGACCATGGTGGTGTTGGCCGGCACGGTCGGGTCGAAGACCTCGATCGCGTCGCCGAGATCGAAGTCCTCGGTGCGGCGCAGGGTGGCGCCGTTGGTGGCCACCGCGCTGGCGGTGCCCGGCACCGCCGCGGCGATCGCGAAGCCCAGGGTCGCGTTGGCGGCGATGACCTGGATCGACGTCCAGCCGTCGCTCAGGCGCGCGACTTCGCCGGTCGAGGTCAGCACCAGGTTGCCCGGGCCGGTCAGAGACGCGACCACCCGGCTCTGACGGCCGTTGATCGCGTCGCGGATCTGCTGCGGGGTGGCGTTGGCGGCGCCGCCCGGGAAATCGGCGGGCAGGAAGGTGATCACGGTGTTGTCGGGCGAGCCGTCCACGCGCAGCGTCAGGCTGGGGAGGGTGCTCATGTCGACCGGCGCGACCATGGCCACCGTGCCGGTAATGGTGGCAGCCGCGGCTTCGCGCAGGCGGGTGGTGGTGGGCGTGGAGCGCGCCACCCGCACCTGCAGGGTATTGCCCCAACTGCCCGGATCCTCGGTGCCGCGGAAACCGGCCGAGATCCGCAGCGTGTCGGCGGGGCTGCCGTCGCGCAGCGCCAGCGTACCCGGCGCATGGCCGGTGGCGGGGTCGTCGGAGACCACCCGATTGACGTAGGCGACCTGGCCGCCGTTGTCGAAGTAGCCCTTGACGAGATACGCGCCCAGGCCTCCCGGGAAATAGCCGCCGAAACGCTCGACGAAGCGAGCGTAGGAATCGACCATCACGGCCTGATTCGGCGTGCCGCGCCGGGTCAGGATGTTGAAGCCCGCGATGGAGGTGGGTGCGGCGGCCAGTACCGGCGCGCCCGTTCCGTCGACTTCCCGCACATTGATGCCGATGAAGCTCATGATTCTTTCTTCCTCTTGGGTGGTTGCGGGGGCCGCGCGGATCCATCGGCGGCACCCTGGCCGCGCCTGCGCGGAGTGATTGCGTTGCCGGCGGCCTCGGCGGCCTCCGGCGGCGTTGCGCTGCGTACCGCCAGCGCCTTGCGATCGAGCAGATAGGTCAACTGCGGCGACGCCAACGCGGCGGCGTCGAGCTCGAGGCTCTGGCCGGCCGCGAGCACGTGCACCGACGAGCCCAGATGCAGCTCGACCGGCTGCGAGCGCGTATTGATCAGGCGGACGCGTTCGCTCGCCTTGTCTTCAGCCATGGCCGGACTCCTTCCAATCGATGTGGTTGACCACGCCCAGCACCGGCTGCACCGACGAAGGCGCGTCGTGGTCCTGCCACGCGTACACGCGGCAATACAGCCGCTGGCGTGGCGCTGGGTCGAGGTGGGGGTTGTATTCGTAGGTCGGCGGCGTCTGGGTCTCGATCGACCACGGATGCGCGGCCACGCGCAGCGCGCCGCGCGGGGCGATCTCGCGCAGCAGGAAATCCATCAGCGCGCCCTGGTCGATGCGATCGGCGGCGACGGCCTCTATCGCGTAGGCGGCCTCGAACGCGGTCGGTGCCGGGCGCACCCGATAGCCGTCGGCGACGAAGTCGCAGCGTTGCGCGCTGCCGATGCTGCGCTCGGCGAGATTGCGCACGTCCATCGGCACGATCGCGATGCAGGGCGTGGTTGCGGGCCAGGGTCCGCCGGCGCTCACCAATTCGGCCGGCACCGGTGTGCCGCCCAGGCTGGTGCGCTCGTGCAAACGTGCGAGCAAGGCCTGTTCCAGATCGGCGAGCATGCTCGGCCGCACCGCCAGCGCCTCGTCGATGGCGACGCTGTAGCCCTGGCCGGCGTCGATGCAATGCAACTGCGCCACCGTGACCGCGCCGCGCACCGCGGCCGGCAAGTCGGCCAACGAGAAGCGCACCACGTCCCAGCCGGCGCCGCCGCCCACCGGCACGCGCCGGTGCCAGGTATTGCCGGGCGCGCCGATCGGCAGCGCCACGCTGCCCAGGCGCAGTTCCAGATAGAAGGCGGGCGCGGAGCTGCGATCGCCGCGCAGAACCAGGCGCAGTTCGTCGTAGTCGTCCAGGTCCAGCGCGGCCAGCGGGCGACGCGCGATGTGGTCCAGCGAGGCCGCGGTGTAAGCCAGCGTCAGGCTGCGGTGGTCGCCGCTGGGTGTGTCGCCAACCAAATCCTCGGCCACCGCGATCTGCGCCGACGGCGTCACGCCATCGCCTTGCAGAGTCTGCCAGCCGGCGAGTTGGGTGAAGGCGGCGAGCGTCAGCGACGGCACGGGCGACTCTCCTGCATCCTTGCGTGAGCGGGCGTCATGTCAGCCGGCGCCTCGACAGTTCCTGCAGCACGCCGTCGAGCTCGTCGGCGCTGGCGATGCAGCGGTAGCGGTCGCCGGTGCTACTGGCGCTGAGCATTTCGACCAGGCCGCGTTCGCGCATCCAATCCAAGGCATCGAGCAGCGCGTGCCCGTCGACCACGGTTTGTTCGCGGAACCACCACATGGCGATCCCTTCCGCGGTATCGGAACTGTTCGGGTTCACCCGCAGGTAGCGGGCGAGAGCTCTTACGATCGCTAGCATTTCGGGGTAGTCGTCCATGCGTCCCAGCCTTGGACTGAAGAGCGCAAGTCGCGTGCCAAGTGCGCGGGTGTCGCAAACGATTGATTCCAAACGGGTGCGCGTAGCCGCGTGGGCCGGTGTCGGCCGTGCTTTGTCCTGCATCCGCGCAGCGTCGATGCCGCCAAAGCCTGTTGCGACGCGCTGCGAGCGGTAGGGCGTTTTTGTCCTGGAACGCGGACGATTCCGACCGGGCGCGTCGTCGTTACGACAGTGCGTCGTCTCCGCGCAGACGAATTCCGCGCGAATGGGCGGCGCAGGCGGCGATCCGGCGTGGATCGGGCGCAGCGCATCGCCGGCGCCGGGCGCCGTGGTGGTCGTGGTGAGCGTCATCAGGAGGCGTCGTTGAAGCGACGGGTGTCGATCTGGTGTTTGCGGACCAGCTCGAAGAACGCGCGTCGGTTCTTCTTGGCCGCGTGCGCTGCATGGGTGAGGTTGCCGTGGTGCAAGGCCAGCAGGGTTTCGATGTACTGCCGCTCGAAACGATCGACCACGCGTTTCTTCGCCGACTGGAAGGACTCGCCGGCGAGTTCGCCGCTGCCGACGCCCGCACCCTCGTCCGCGTCCAGGTCCGGATCGATGTCGATGTCGTCGGCGCCGATGCTGTCGCCCGTGGCCAGCAGCACCGAGCGCTCGATCACGTGGCGCAACTCGCGCACGTTACCCGGCCAGTCGTGGGCCAGCAGCTTCTGCAGCGCTTCGGCGGTGAGCCGGCGGCCGTCGCCGCCGCCGTGGGACTGGTCGAACTGATGCACGAAGTGGCCCGCCAGCAGGGCGATGTCCTCGCGCCGCTCGCGCAGCGGCGGCAGGGCGATCGGCAGCACGTTGAGGCGGAAATACAGGTCCTGGCGGAAGCTGTTCTGACGCGCGAGCACGCGCAGGTCGCGATTGCTGGCCGCGATCACGCGCACATCCGAGCGCTGCACGGCGTTGCAGCCGACCGGGCGGTACTCCTGCTGCTGCAGGAAGCGCAGCAGCTTGCCCTGTGCGAGCAAGGGCAGGCAGTCGATATCGTCCAGGAACATGGTGCCGCCCTCGGCCTCCTTGACCAGGCCGTGGCGAGAACTGTGGGCGGTGGTGAACGCGCCTTTGACATGGCCGAACAGCTCGCTCTCGATCAGTTCCACCGGCACCGCCGCGCAATTGACCGCGACCCAGGGCCCGGCCGAGCGCCGCGAGAGATAGTGCAGCGCCTGCGCACAGATCTCCTTGCCGGTGCCGGTCTCGCCGACGATCAACACGCTGGAATCGCTGCCGGCGATCACCGGCAAGCGCTCGGCGACCTTCGCGCAGGCGTCGCTGGCGTAGAGGAATCCGCGTATGTGGGGTGATCGTCCTAGCGCTGCGCCATGCGGCATACATCACTCCTTCCTTGGGTCGCCGAATCTGAGCAGCTGCGTCGCTGCCGGCCTGCCTGGCCGTTCTTGGCTCGGGGTACTGGGAGAAGAACGGCGATGGAACGCGCGACCGGACACGCGATGAAATATTTCGTATGCGGCCGGTGTCGCGCGGCGCTTGCGTTCGCGCGCGGCATGCGCACGCGACGGTACGGTGAGACTCGCGTTGCATTGAGATGCGCGTGTCGTGCGTCGCTAACCTGTTAGCGCGCGATCGATGAAGCTCAGCTGCGGCAGGCGTTGCGCGTCGCGCGGCGTCGTCCAGCGATCGGCCTCATTCGATCGGCGCGGTCTTCATTGCACTCGCGAGCAATGGAGAACCAGGCCTTCGCGCCGATCGACGGAACCCACGAAGTAGCCCCGCGCGTGGCATTGGAAGAGCCGGTGCGCGCGGCTGCCCGGCGCGAAGCACACTTCGGCGACTTCGGCGCGCGAGCGGGTCGCCGGCCGGCCGCGTGCGATCGCGTTCCGGCTCTCTTGGGCCAGATGGCGCGGCTCGGTCCCGGTGGCGGTGGCCGCCGCCGCGCAGGGCAGGTGGCCACGGAGGCGAGGGTGACGAGCAGGCGCGGGGGGTGTGGAGGCCGCGGCGGCGCCGGCCTGCGGATGATCCGCAGGGGCGGCGGGCCTCGGCGGCGCCGAAGGCCGCAGGGGCGGGGCGGACCGGCCCGCGGCGGACCCCGTTTGGCCGCCAAGCCGGCGCGCCCTGTGCCCGGGAACGGCCGGTCTGCGTCGCGCAAAGCCCGTCCCTATTGGCTCTCAGCCGCTCCGGCGGGTCGCCCGGGCCTACCCCGGGCCGCGGCATTTCCCGACAGCGAGCCGGGCGGCGGCCCGACGGTCCTGGGCCGGCGGTTATACTTCACTATCTATCGCCCGCTTTCGGCGACAACTTAAGGACCCGCATCCTCATGGCACGTGGCATCAATAAGGTCATCCTGGTCGGCAACCTCGGCAACGACCCCGAAACCAAGTACACCCAGGGCGGCATGGCCGTGACCACGCTCAGCCTGGCCACGACCAGCGTGCGCAAGGACAAGGACGGCAACACCCAGGAGCGCACCGAGTGGCACCGGGTCAAGCTGTTCGGCAAGCTCGGCGAGATCGCCGGCGAGTACCTGCGCAAGGGCCGCCAGGTCTACATCGAAGGCTCGATCCGCTACGACAAGTTCACCGGTCAGGACGGCGTCGAGAAGTACTTCACCGATATCGTCGCCGACGACATGCAGATGCTCGGCGGTCCGGGCGGCGAGGGCGGTGGCGGCGGTGGTGGTGGCGGTCGCGAATTCCGCGGCGGTGGCGGCGGCGAGCGCGCCGCGCGTCCGGCCGGCGGCGGTGGCGGTGGCGGTGGCGGCTACGGTGGTGGTGGTCGTCAGGACTCGGCCCCGCGCCGCGATGCGCCCCCGGCCAAGTCCAACGACTTCGGCGACGAATTCGCGGACGACGACATCCCGTTCTGAGTCGCGGCCTGATTCAGGTCACAGCTTCATGAAGTGGCAGGGGGCTCCGCGCTCCCTGCCATTTTTTTGAGCCCGGTTCCGCGCCGTGCCCGGCTCGGTCCATGGCCGGCCGCCATCGCGCTCGCTCGACCTGGCGATTCCGGCATCCGCATGGCCGATCGCGCTTACGGGCGTTCGATGCGCTCGATATAGGCCAGGAACATGTCGGACATGGCGTCCGCGTAGGCCTTGATCTCCGCTAGCGTGCGCGGGGATTCCGAGAACTGCTTGCCCACCGTGCTCAGCGTGGTGCTGATGAGGTCGCCGGCGCGCGCACGCGCGGCTCTGCGCGTGTTCGGCAGCACTTCGCGCATGAAGGCCTGGAGCGTGCGTTCGCCCTTGGCGCGTGCCTGCTTGGCCTCGGGCGCATCGCGGTAGAGCGGGGCGGCGTCGTTGAGCGCCACCCGCATCTGGGCCTCGTCGCATTCGGAACGGATGAAGGCGTGGACCAGGTTGCGCAGCCGTTGCTGCGGCGGCGTGCCGGCATCTTTCAGGATGGTGCTCAGCAGGTCGGTGGTCTGCTGCCACTCGTCGCTCTGCAGCCGGAACAGGATCGCGGCCTTGTTCGGGAAGTACTGATACAGCGAACCCACGCTGACGCCCGCGCGCTCGGCGACGCGCGCGGTGGTGAAGCGCTGCGCGCCCTCCGCCGCCAGCACCTGGGCGGCGGCCTGCAAGATCGCGGTGACCAGCAGGTTCGATCTCGCCTGCTTGGGTTGCTTGCGCGAGGAAATTCTGGGGGCTTTGCGTGCGGTCATGAGGCGGCCTGCCGATGCGGACGGTGAATCCGACGAAACATTCGCATCATAGGCCCGGTCGAGAAAGCCGAGGAGGTCGTCGGCGCTCGTCGCGAACACCGGATCGGCGAGCCGAAACGCGAACGGGCATGCGTCGGGACACGAAAAAACGCTGGATATCGCGGTCGGCCTGCACTCGAAATGGCCGGGAAAACACGCGATTCGTCATCGGTCGAATGCGCCGAATTCGAATGCGAATACGAAACACGACGATTTATTCGTATTGTGTTCCTGCACTGAATTCACCCATACGAAGGCCGAAACGACGATGAACACCCTTGCTACCGCCCCCCTGTCTCCCTTGCTCGAACGCCTCTTCACGGAAGCCGACGCCGCGACCAGCCCCGCCGTCGCCGAGATGTCGCGCGACGAACGTCAGCGCCTCATGCAGAGCAAAACCGAATACCTGGACTTTTACGAGCGCTTGAAGGATCTGTGGCTGCCGGTCTCGCGCGAAACCGGTCGTTTGCTCTACATGCTGGCGCGCGCGGCCAAGGCCCGCAGCGTCGTCGAATTCGGCACCTCGTTCGGAATTTCCACCCTGCACCTGGCGGCGGCGGTGCGCGACAACGGCGGCGGGCGCGTCATCACCACCGAGTTCGAACCGGCGAAAGTCGCGCGCGCCCGCCAGCACCTTGCCGAGGGCGGTCTGTCGGAGCTGGTGGAGGTGCGCGCGGGAGACGCATTGCAGACCCTGAGTTCGGACCTGCCCGATTCGATCGACTTGCTGTTGCTGGACGGCGCCAAATCGCTTTACGCCGAAGTGCTGGCGCTGGTGGAACCCCGCCTGCGGCCGGGCGCGCTGATCGTGGCCGACAACGCCGACAACAGCCCTGAGTACCTCGCGCATGTGCGTGCGCCGGCCTCGGGCTATCTGTCGGTGCCCTTCGCCGACGACGTCGAGCTGTCGATGCGGGTCGGCTGAGTCATCGAGGCGTTGCGGGCATGGTTCGACGGCCGCAATTACGCACCCACGCGCTCAGGCGGATTCGTCGCCCGCGTCCGCCGCGCGCTCGCGGCCGGCCACCACGCCGGTCGCGGCGAGGTCGCCGGTGACGTTGCCCAGGGTCGCGAACACGTCGGGGATGGTGTCGACCGCCAGCAACAGGCCCATGGGCTCCACCGGCAGGCCGGCGGCCTGCACCACCGGCATGTTGGTCGCCATGAAGCTGACCTGGCCGGGCAAGCCCACCGAGCCCAGGCTGATCACCACCGCCAGCGCGGCGCAGCCGGCCAGCTGCGCCGCGCTCAGGTCGACGCCGTAGATCCAGGCCACGAAGGCGGTCACGCCGATGTACTGGATCGGACTGGTCATGCGGAACAGCGACACCGCCATCGGCAACACCAGCGAAGCGATCTCCAAGGGATAGCCCAGACGCACGCGTGCGCTGTCGACCATCGCCGGCAGCGACGCCAGCGAGGACTGCGTGCTCGCGGCGATGGTCTGCGCCGGCAGCACGCCGGCGGCGAAGCGCCGCAGCGGCGTGCCGGCCGCGGCCGCGACCAGGTACAGCATCAGGGTCACCGAGATGTACAGCGTGCACTGCAGGGCGATGTAGTAGCCGACTGCGCCCAGCATGCCCACGCCGACGTGGGCGCAGACCGCGAACATCAGCGCGAACACGCCCAGCGGCGCGATCCACAGCAGCCAACGCACGATCACGATCATGGTGTCGGCGATGGCCTGGAACAGTTCGACCAGGCGCGCGCGACGGGCCTGATCGATGCGGGTCAGGGCGAAGCCGAAGAACAGCGCGAACACCACCAGCGGCAGCATCGCGCTGGCCGCGGCGGCGGCGACCACGTTGCTGGGGATCACCGCGGTCAGCCAATCGCCCAGCGCCGGCGGCGTGGCGGTCGGCGCCGTGGTGGCGGTGCGGAAGGCCTGCACCAAGGCCTCGTCGCGCGGCAGCAGCGACAGCAGGGCCGGTGCGGCGATCGCGGCGAAGGCCGCACCCAGGCTCAGCAGCACGATGAAGACCACCATCGCACGGCGCGCGGTGCGTCCGGACGCGGCCGCGTCGGTGGCCGAGGTCACGCCGATCACCACCAGCGACACCACCAGCGGCACCACCGTCATCTGCAGGGCGTTGAGCCAGAGCTTGCCGATCGGCTGCATCACCGCCGCGGCGCCGTGCGCGGCCTCGGGCGCCAAGGCGACCAGGATCAGGCCGGCGGCGGCGCCGGCGATCAGGGCGGACAGGACGCGGGCGGTCATCGACATGCGGACAGCGACTCCGGGTGGTGGGCGAGGAATGGTTCGGCTCAGGGCGCGGGCAGACGCCAATCCTGCCGCAGTCGGCGCAGTTCCGCCTGCGGCAACAGCACGAACACCGGATGCTGCTGCGGGCGCAGCCAGGCCAGCAAGGCCTCCATCGCCGGGTCGGCCATGGCGGTGCAGCCCGCGGTGGGCTCGCCGGGCGCTTTCCAAAGGTGGGCGAAGATGCAACTGCCGGCGCCGCTCAGGCGCTGCGGGTTGTGCTCGATCACCAGGCCCAGCCGGTAGCGTTGATCGCCGTCGGCATGCAGGTCGCGGCGCATGGGCTCGGTGGACTCGGCGACCGCGTCGCGGCCGACCGCGCCGGCGTCGACGATGCGGTTGTACAGCGGCGAGGCGTTGACGTCGATGCAATAGTCGTCGGCGCCCATGGCCTGGTAGGGCATGGGTGTCGCCGCGCTCGCGCCGTAACCGAAGGCGGTGCCGAGCGCGAACACGCCGGCCGGCGCGCGCCCGTCGCCCTCGCGCTTCTGTGGTCCGTCGGATTGGGCGGGGTGCAGCCCCAGGCCCCAGGCGCTGCCGTTGCGCCCGACCGTGACCGGGGTGGCCGCGCCGACTTCGCGCCAATCGCCGCCGTCGCGCTGGTAACGGCGCAATTGTCCGCCGCTGGCGTCCCAACCGTCGGTGGTCACCAGCACCAGCTGGCGCGCGTTGCCCCAGGGCGACGATGCGTTCGTGCCCGGACCGCTGGCGCAGGCGGCCAGCAAGAGCAGGGTGGGCGTCAGCAGAGCGATACGGAACGGGATGCGCATGCGGCCTCGGGTGGCGTCAGCTGTCGAGCAGATCCTGCATGCGCTCGAGGTTGAGGTCGAGCTGGCGGCGCCGGCCCTCGTGGGCGTCGCACAGCAGCACGAAGATCAGGTCCAGCAGATGCTGCAGCGCCGACTGGTACAGCAGCGGCTCGATATGCCGGCGTTCGTCGTGCGCCGACACCACCAGGGCGGTATCGGCGTGCGCGCGCAACGGATTGGGGGTGTGGCGGGTCACGGTGACGACCTGGCCCACGCGTTCGCGGAAGCGCCGGCCGATCTGGCACAGCGCCGGCTGGCGGCCGTGTTCGGAGAACAGCAGCAGCACGTCGCCGGCCGCCGCGCTGGAGATGCCGGCCTGCATCAGCATCGCGTCGACGTAGTGCACGGTGACGATGCCCAGCATCGACAGCCGGGTGGCGAAGGCGCGCGCCGGGATGCCGTCCTCGCCCAGGCCGATGATGTAGACCTTGCCGGCACGCTCGATCGCCGCGGCGATCGCGTCGATGCGCTCGGCCGGGTTGATCAGGCGGGTTTCGGCTTCCGCCAGGGCCTTGAGATGCCACAGGTCCTCGGCCAGCGCGGTGTGCGGGTCGTCCGCCGCGGTGGCGGTGGGCGCATGTTCCTCGCCGTTGCCGTTGCCGCGCGCGACCGCTTCGCCGATCGAGTACTTGAGGTCGGGATAGCCCTTGAAGCCGAGCTTCTGGCTGAACTTGACCACGCTGGACTGGCTGATGCCCAGCGCGTTGGCCAGTTGCTGCGAGGAGTAGTCGCGCAGCAGGTGGGCGTTGTCGAGCAGGAAATCGCCGATGCGGCGTTCGATCGCCGACATGCGGTCGCGTTCGGCCCGGATTTTCAACAGCGGCGACATGTACGGGGCGGTCCTGTGCTCAGCCGGGCAGGGGTTCGAGGCCGCGGATCTCGCGGATCCCCAGGCCGGGCGCGTCGGTGACCGAGATCTCCGACTCGTTGAAGATCACCCCGCCATCGACCGGATTGAACGCGCACAGAGAGGGCCCGTCCAGGTCCACCTTGGTGATCACGTTGGCCTTGGCCACCGCCACGTGCACGGCCGCGGCGACGCTGATGCTGGTTTCGATCATGCAGCCGATCATGCATTCCACCCCGTACAGGGCGGCGATGTCGGCGATGCGGATGGCATTGGAGATGCCGCCGGTCTTCATCAGCTTGATATTGATGATGTCGGCGGCGCGCATACGGATCAGATCGATGACCTCGGTGGGGCCGAACACGCTCTCGTCGGCCATGATCGGAGTATGCACGCGCTCGGTCACGTACTTCATGCCGTCCAGATCCTGCGCCTTGACCGGCTGCTCGACCAGTTCCAGGCGCACGCCGGCGTCCTCCAGCTGCTGGATCGCGTACACCGCCTGCTTGGCGGTCCAGCCCTGGTTGGCGTCCAGGCGCAGCAGGGCGCGGCCCTCGACCGCGGCGTAGATCGCCTTGACCCGCTCGATGTCGACGCCGATGTCCTTGCCGACCTTGATCTTGAGCGACTCGAAGCCGCGCTCCACCGCGCTCATCGAATCGGCGACCATCTTGTCGATGTAGTCGACGCTGATGGTGATGTCGGTGGCGATGACCGGGTCGCCGCCGCCCAGCATCTTGTACAGCGGGGCGCCGTAGAGCTGGCCCCACAGGTCGTAGAGCGCGATCTCGACGGCGGCCTTGGCGCTGGTGTTCTTCTCCAGCGCGCCCTGGACCAGCTGGGTCAGGCGGTTGAGGTCGGCGATGTCCTCGCCGATCAGGCGCGGGGCGATGAACTTGCGGATCGCCTCGACGATGGAGCCGTGGGTGTCGCCAGTGATCACCGCGGTGGCCGCGGCCTCGCCGTAGCCGATCTGGCCGCTGTCGGTGTGCACGGAGACGACGATGTCCTCGACCGTGTCGACGGTGCGCAGGGCGGTCTTGAACGGCGTCTTCAGCGGGACGCGCAGCATGCCGAACCGGATGTCGGTGATTTTCATGGAGCTCCGATCGCTTCGTGGTAGTGGGGCGCTCAGGGGCGGATACGCTGGATGCTGGTGATGCGATCGACGTAGCTGTGGGCCTCGTCGAACAGCAGCGGCGTCAGCGGCGATACCGATACCCCATTGAGGTGAGCGCGGGCCATGCGGCCCTCGCCGTCGCGGTAACTGATGCCGGTGGTGTCGTGGATCACATAGGGTTCGCCGTCGCGGTCGCCGATCACCATCATCACGTGGCCGGGGATGTAGATCAGGTCGCCGACCTGCAGCTCGCGCACCACCTTCATGCGCGCGGCGCGGTCGTCCTGCTCGCCGAAGGCGATGCGGTTCAGCGCCGGGCTTACCGCCTGGTCGCGGGTGTTGCGCGGCAGGGTCACGCCGAAGCTGCGGTACACGTCCGAGACGAAACCGCTGCAGTCGCGCGCGTTGTAGGAATGGCCCCAGCCGTAGCGCTCGCCGAGGAACTTGAAACCCTGGCGCAATAGGTTGGCCTTGGTCAGCGGCAGGTACTGTGCGGCGGTGTCCTGGGTCTTGGGCAGCAGCGCCGGGGCGAAGCTCAGGCGGCCGTCGTCGCCGCGCAGCGGCAGTTCGATCACGTGCGCGGTGTAGGGGTGCTGGCCGTTGACCGGGCGGTCGGCCGGCCAGTCGGCCAGCAGCGGCACGCGCACGCCCATGTCCAGCTGCAGCTGCGATAGTTTGGGCTGCTCGGGCGTGTACACGGTGCGCGCGGTCGCGCCGGTGACGATCAACTGCGGCGTGCGCCGGCCGTAGCCGAACACCGTCCCGGCCTCGCCCTCGGCGACGTGGCGCTTCTCGACCCAGGCCGTGTAGAGCGGGCTGACCACGAACCACCATTGGCGGTCGCGGCTCTCGTGGGCGATCGCGACCGGGTCGCCGGGGAACAGCCCGCTTTCCTGAAAGCGGTCGATGTCGTGATCGTCGGGCGAATTGAACACCCGCAGCGGCGTCGGGAATGCGCGCAGGTCGGCGCGGTGCACGATCAGGCCGTAACGCAGGGGCTGCTGCTGCGGAATCGCGTCCAGATCCAGCGCCGTCTGCAGGCCGTCCAGCACCTGGGCGGCGATGGGCTGGCCGCGGTCGTCGTACAGCGCCTGGGTCGGCCGCTCCGATACGGAGGCGATCCAGTCGCGGATCTGCTGACGCGAGACCGTCGCCGGCAGGCCTTCCAGGTCGTGCACCGAGGCATCGAGCTCGCGCAGCTTGGCGTTCTGCCCGGCGATCGCCTTCGTGTCGAGCACCACGCGGTCCGCGCGCGCCTGCCGCTGGATCCAGTAATCCGCATTCAATTGGCGTTCCTCCACGCCGATCACGCCGTGGGCGGGGATGGTTAGCGCGGCGGGCGGCGCCGCCGCGAGCGACCGCGGCGCGGCGCTGTAGAGGCCGGCCGCGACGAGCAGGACGAGGAGCGCACGCATCGGATCAGACTCCCGTGGGCGAAAGGCCGGACAGCACGCCGGCCATGAACAGTCCGATGCCGGTGCCCAGCACTAGGCCCAGCATCGCCAACAGCACCGCCGCCGGCACCAGCGCGCGCGAGTACGTCGCCGCCAGCACCGGCGCGGTCGCCATGCCGCCGATCTGCGCCAGCGAAGAGATCCCGCACAAGTACAGATCGAAGTGGAACGCGCGCGCGGCCAGCGCGAACAGGGCGACATGCAGCACCAGCACGGTAAAGCCGACCAGCAGGAACAGAGGCGCGGCCGACATGCCGGCAAAATTGCTCTGCGAGGCCAGCACCGCGACCAGGCAGGCCAGCAATGCGCCGGCCAGCGGTGCGGGCACCGGCGAGCCCGCCAGCGGCGTGCGCGCGAGCACCAGCCCAGCGACCGTCGCGATCAACACCGTCCAGGCGGTGCCGGTGAGGAAGCCCTGCGCGGGCAGTTGCGCGGCCAGCGCCATCGCAGCATTGCCGACCAGCAGGGCGATGCCCAACCACAGCAACACGCCGCCGGCACTGGCCGTTCCATGGGCGAGCGGCGCGGCGGCCATGGGCAGCGCACGCTCGTCTGCGCGCGTCCAACGATTGAATCGCGGCGCGAAGCGCACGGCCGAGAACAGCAGCACCACCCACACCGAATAGCACAGCGCGTCGGCCAGCAGCACCGGCGGCAGCAGGTTGTCGGGCAAGCCGATCGATTGCTTGACCGCGACCAGATTGGCCGAGCCGCCGGTCCAGGTCGCGCTGAGCGCGGCCAGCATCTTCCAGCCGTCGGCGGGCAGGGCGTTGCGGAAGATCAGATAGGCCAGCACGATCGCGACCAGGATGCTGGCCATCGCGCAGGCGAAGACCGCCAGCATGCGTGGGCCCAACGCCAGAATCGCGCGCAGGTCGCAGCCGACCATCAGCAGGAACAGCAGGGCCGGCAGCAGTTGCGTGGTGAGATGGCGTTGGGCCGCCGCGATCTCGGCCGTGCTCTGCCACAGGCCGGCCACCGCCAATGCGGTCACCAGCAGATAGGTCAGCACGATCGGCGGCAGCACTGAGAACAGGCGCCAGCCGTAGCGCCGTTCCAGCGACGGAAACAGCCCGGCCGCCAGCAGCACCACCGCCAGATATGGCCAGACCGTTTCGATCATCGCGTCCCCTCGCTAGCGCCGGGCGGTCGTCGCGACCGGCTCAGTGGGAATACATACTTCACAACGAGAATTTGTCAAGAATAAATTATTGACCAGCCCGTCCGGCCATGTTACACAGCCGTGACTGGGTCCTCGGATGGTCTGGCTGCGACGTGGAAACTTCCGTGCTTCCGCTAGCTTCGGCGACGTCGCCGGCACGCACCATGTGCCTGGGTGTGTGCAGCCTGTGCCTATCGGGCCTGCTGCTCGCGCTGCCTGCGGCCTACGCCGGTTACGACCGTGGCCCCGCCGATATCGTCGCCCTGGTCGATGACGGCCGCTTTCTCGACGCCCACGCGAGCATAGACGCGGCGCTCGCGCGTCCGAATCTGAGCGCCGACGAGCGCGCGGCGCTGGACTTCCAACGCGAGCGCATGCGTCGCATCCGCCTGGACTTTCCGCTCAGCGAGACCGAAGCGCGACGCAAGTTGGGCGAGCTGGTGCCGGATCTGCGCGAAGAAGAGTTCCAAGCCTGGAAGCGCAGCAACCGGCTCGAGCATCTGGACATCGACGGCCAGTCCTACTACTTCAGCCGCGCCGTCTCCAACCTGTTCCTGCTCGATCCCGCCGCCGATGCGCGCCGTCGACCGCCGCGCAAATCCGGCGGCGGACCGATGGAGCAGGCCAACGCCTATCACGACGAGGCGCTGCGCGAAGCGCGCGCGACCGGCAAGCGCAGCGTCGCCCCGCGCCGCGTGCGCGTGACCCAGTCCATCGTGGTGAACGCCGACGCGGTGCCGGCTGGCGAGACCGTGCGCGCCTGGATCCCGTATCCGCGCCTGCGTCCCGGCCAACAGGAGGACCTGGTCTTGCTGTCCAGCGCGCCCGTCGCCCACCGCATCGCGCCCGAATCGGCGCAACAGCGCACGGTCTATCTGGAGCAAGCCGCGAAGGCCGGCCAGCCGACCACGTTCTCGATCAGCTACGAGCTCACCGTCTACGGCCAGGTGCACCGCATCGACCCGGAGCGCGTGCGGGCGCTGGGCGAGCGCCCCGAGCTCGCGCCCTACCTGGGCGAGCGCGCGCCGCACATCGTCTACACCGACGCGCTGCGCCGCTACTCGCGCGAGGTCGTCGGCGACGAGACCAATCCCGCGCGCATCGCGAAAAAGCTCTATGCCGCGGTCGACCGCATCCCCTGGGCCGGCGCGCGCGAATACTCGACGCTGTCCAACATCAGCGATTACGCCCTGCGTGCCGGCCATGCCGATTGCGGGCAGCAGACCTTGCTGCTGATGGCCCTGCTGCGCTTGAACGGCATACCCGCGCGCTGGCAGTCGGGCATGGTCTATTCCGACGGCGATTACGACAACCTGCACGACTGGGGCTGGCTGTATCTGGCGCCCTACGGCTGGGTCCCGATGGACGTCACCACGGGACGCTTCCAGGACGC
Organism: Lysobacter sp. cf310; assembly: GCF_900114355.1. Classification (GTDB taxonomy): domain Bacteria; phylum Pseudomonadota; class Gammaproteobacteria; order Xanthomonadales; family Xanthomonadaceae; genus Lysobacter. Next base: position 380,420 of record NZ_FOSS01000001.1, on the reverse strand, counting down.
CAAGGATCCCGGCGTCGAGTGGTTCTATTTCGGCGGACTCGATGCCTACCGCATTGCGTTCAACGACGACTACGGGACCGAGCTGGTCCCGGCGAAACGGCACTTCCGTTCGGAAACCGTGGATTCGCAGCGCGGCGAAGTGGAGTGGGCGGGGGGCAACCTCTACTTCGATCAGTGGGACTACCGCTTCAAAGCACAAGTACTGCCGCTGCCCGGCCACGCGCCGTAGCGGCAGCTCACCACACGGCCATGCTCTAGGGGAAACGGAAACATGCGCGCAACAACGATGAGGAAGACCGCGCTCTGCGTCGCGATGGGGCTCTGCTTCGGCTCGCTCTCCATGGGCGCGCTGGCGGCCAACAACGACGGCTCGCTGGCGGGCCGCACCACGCCCGGCGCCGAAGTCACCATCCGCAGCCCGGACACAGGCTTCACCCGCACGGTCAAGGCCGACGAACAGGGCAACTATCGCTTTCCGTTCCTGCCGGTCGGCCAGTACACCCTGCAGACCAGCATCGACGGCGCGGCCGGCGAGCCGACGCCGGTGACGGTGTCCCTGGGCACCACGACCAACGTCAACGCCGGCTCGCAGGCGGCCACGGATCTGGCGGCGGTGCAGGTGGTGGGGACGCGGGGGATCAGTCCGGTCGATGTCAGCTCGACCGAGATCGCGACCAATATCACCCGCGAGCAGATCGATGTGCTGCCGGTCGAACGCGATGTGGTTTCGGTGGCCCTGCTGGCGCCTGGCGTCGTCAAGGGCAAGGGCTCGCTGGGCGGGCAGGGCCTATCCTTCGGCGGTTCCTCGGTGGCGGAAAATACCGTCTATATCAATGGCCTGAACGTCACCGACTTCTACAACCGAGTCGGCTTCTCCTCGGTGCCGTTCAACTTCTACCGGGAGTTTCAGGTCAAGACTGGCGGCTACTCGGTCGAGTTCGGCCGCAGCACCGGCGGCGTGATCAACGCCGTGACGCGTTCGGGCGGGAACGACTTCCATGCCGGGGTTGAGCTCAATTTCGAGCCGCGCGCGTGGCAGTCGGCGGCCAAGGACCGCTTCGATCGCGATGTCGAGCGCTATCTGACCGCGAGTCAAGACGATTACAGCCGCACCACGCTCAACGCATTCGCCTCCGGCGCGCTGATCAAGGATCGCCTGTTCTTCTTCGGTATGTACGAAGCCCGCGACTACACGCCGCGCAACACCAACGATGCCGGCACCGTCTACAACATGGGCGAGGCCAAGGACCCGTTCTGGGGCGGTAAGCTGGACTGGCAGATCAACGACGATCACCTGCTGTCCGTGTTTGGCTTCTCGGACAAGAATCGTACGACCACCGATGTCTTCGGATACGACTTCGACACGAAAACCAGGGGGCAGCGCACCAATCAGATATATAACGACACGGGCGGAACCAACTGGGCCCTGTCGTACTCCGGCTACTTGTCGGACTCCTTCTCAATGAAGCTGCTGTACGGCGAGAATGAGCGAGAACGCGCCCAAAGTAGCCTCAACGACATCACCTGTAACCGGGTGTTCGAGAATCGTACGGCTAGCCAAGGTGTTCCAGTAAATCTGCAGGGAGATCGCGGCTGTACGTCCAGCCCGTTGATCGAGAATGCGATCGACAATCGAAAGGCTGCGCGCGCCGACTTCGAGTGGCAACTCGGCGACCATTTGTTGCGCTTCGGCTTGGACCATGAGGAGAATACTTCGGATTATCAACGCTACTACCCCGGACCCAGCGGCTACCGATACGACGTCTACTATCGAAATCCGGGCGCGCCGCTCAACGGCGGCGTCGTGCCGGCCAGCGGCCTCGTCGTTCGCACGAGACGGCTTGAAGTCGACGGCAGTTTCGAAACCATCAATTCGGCCTACTACCTGGAAGACAATTGGTCGATCACGCCGAACCTGCTGCTGAACCTGGGCGTGCGTCTGGAGGCGTTCGACAATAAGGGCGGCGACGGCAAGAGTTATATCAAGATCGACGATATGCTCGCGCCGCGCTTCGGTTTCTCTTGGGACATGAAGGGAGACGGCACCACAAAGTTGTTCGGCAACGTCGGCCGCTATTTCCTGCCCGTGGCCAACGTGATCAACATCAAGCAGGCCGGCGGCTTCCTCGACGAACGGACCTGGTACGAGTTCCTGGGCTATGGCACGGGGCCGCAGAACACGCCCATCCTCGGCGGTCAGATCGGGCCGGTTGACAACTCGCAAGGCGACGGCACCGTGCCGGACCTGCGGGCTGAAGTGAATCGCGACATGGAACCGGTCTATCAGGACGAGGCTATCCTCGGCTTCCAGCAGATGTTTGGCGACCATTGGTCGTGGGGCATTACCGGTACCTACCGTAAGCTGCACGATGCCATCGACGACATGAACATCACGGCGACCGGGCGCTGCGGCGAGATCGATGGGGTCTGGATCATGGGCAATCCAGGTCGGGTCAACACGGTCTGGGGAGATACCGACTGCGACGGCAGTAACGACGGCTGGATCGATATCGATACCTCGCGCGAGGGCTGGGCCCTGTACGACGCTGCGGGCAACTATGTCGGTCAGACCGGCTGGGTGAAACCGCGTCGCACCTACAAGGCGATCGAGTTGCAGTTGGACCGCGCTTGGGACGGAAAATGGGCGTTCAATGCCTCGTACACCTATTCGAAGAATGAAGGCAACGCCGAAGGTCCGGTTAATTCGGATACGGATTTCGCGGATAGCGGCCGTACCGAGAACTTCGACAATCCGTGGGTGAACTACAACGGCTATGGCTATCTGGCGAACGACCGTCGCCACCAGTTGAAGCTGCGCGGTGCATATGCTGTGGGAGGTCACTGGCTTTTTGGTGCGACCTTGGACGTCAAGTCGGGCTCGCCGATCACCGGTTTCGGGGCCGGTAATCCATTCGACGAAACCGATTTCCATAGTTATTACATCTGTGTGCAGAACTGCATCGGCCCGGCGTCGCAGCGTGTGTACGCGCTGTCGCCGCGTGGAGGCTACGGGCGTACCGATTGGACCTATGACCTCGGTGCCAGCGTGACCTACCAGGCCAAGCTGGGGCGCGCAGATCTGAGGGTTAAGTTCGCCGTCTACAACCTGTTCAACCAGCAGCGCGAACTGGCGGTCGACCAGGACCTGGAGCCGCAGGACAGCATCGGTACCCCGAACGAACGCTTCGGTCTTGGGAGTAGCTTCCAGGAACCGCGGCATGCCCAGTTGACCGTTTCCGTTAACTTCTAAAACCCCCTTGCCGGCGAGCTGTGGCTTGCAGTTCGCCGGCTTTTTCCCTTTCGCACGACGGCGAGCCTGCCTCTTGCTACCCGCTCGGATGCTTAATGACCGAAGTTGCGTCTTGTCTCGATGGCGTCGACCTGCACGCCCTCGCCGAGCAGGTCGGCACCCCCTGTTATGTCTACTCCGCCAACGCGATCCGTGAACGCGTGCAAAGCCTGCAAGACGCGTTGCAGGGGCTGGACGCGCGCATCTGCTATGCGGTCAAGGCCAATTCCAGTCTAGCGATACTGCAAATGATGGCCGGGCAGGGCGTCGGCGCCGACATCGTGTCGGTCGGCGAGCTCAGACGCGCGCTGCGGGCCGGCATTCCGCCGCAAGCTATCGTGTTCTCGGGCGTGGGCAAGACCGCCGGCGAGATGGCGGAGGCGCTAACGGCTGGCGTCTGGCGCTTCAACGTCGAATCCCAGGACGAACTGCAGACCCTGCAGCGCGTCGCGGCCCGGCTGGGTGTCGTCGCGCAGGCGTCGGTCCGCGTCAATCCGGACGTAGATGCGGGCACGCACGCCAAGATCTCCACCGGCAAGTCAGAGAACAAGTTCGGCGTGTCGATAGACGAGGCGCAGCGCTGGTTCGCCGAGTCCGCCCTTTATCCCAATGTCCGCCTCGACGGCCTGCATGCACATATCGGCTCGCAGATCCTGCAACTGGCGCCGATCCGCCTGGCCTTGCAGCGCGTAGCTGCGTTCGCGCGGGAGTTGGCCGGCCAGGGCCACGCGCTGAGCTGCATCGATGTCGGCGGTGGTATGGGCGTGCGCTACCGACAGGACCAGGATCCGCCGCTCACCGCGGACGAGTATGCGGCCATGCTGCGCGAGACTTTCGCCGGATTCGCCGGCCGCCTCATCCTGGAACCCGGCCGTTACCTGGTCGCCGAGGCCGGGCTGCTGTTGACCCGCGTGATCCGGGTCAAACCCGGCCAGGCGCGTAACTTCCTGATCGTCGACGCGGCGATGAACGATCTACAGCGCCCGGCCCTGTACGACGCCTGGCACGACATCCTGCCCCTGCATGGGCGCGATGCGCAGACGGTCGCCTACGACGTGGTCGGCCCGGTCTGCGAAACCGGCGATACTTTCGCGCTGCAGCGGCGGATGCAGGCCTGCCGCGCGGACGACCTGATCGCGATCGCGGGCGCTGGCGCCTACGGGGCCTCGATGGCCTCGACCTACAACTCGCGGCCGCTGGCCGCCGAGGCCTTGTTGGACCGCGGCCGCTATGCGCTGGTACGGCGCCGCCAGGACTTCGATGCGATGATCGCCGACGAGCGCCCGGCGCAGGAGTGGCTGACCGCATGAAGCGTCCCTGGTTGATCTTGTTCGCCGCGCTCGGCTGCGCGGTGCCCGCGCTCGCGCAGCAGGCGCCGCCGCCGCAAGCCGCGATGGACGCCATCGTCGACGAGGTGGTCCAGCGCTACCGCCTGCCCGGTCTGGCCATCGGCGTGATCGAACACGGCGAGGTCGTATACCGGCGCGGCGTCGGCGAGTTGGTCGCCGGTGGCGGCGAGCCGGTCACGCCCGAAACGCTGTTCAAGATCGCCTCCAACAGCAAGTCCATGACCACCGCGCTGCTCGCGCGTCTGGTTGATGCCGGCAAGCTGCGTTGGGACGATCCGGTCACCAAGTACCTGCCGCAGTTCCGCATGTACGACGATTGGGTCACGCGCGAGATGCAGGTGCGCGACCTGCTGATCCACGACAGCGGCCTGCGCGCGGGCGCTGGCGACCTGATGCTGTGGCCGGAGCCGAGCCGCTTCAGCCGCGCCGACGTGATCCATGGGCTGCGCTACCTGAAGCCGGTGCATAGCTTCCGCTCGCGCTACGACTACGACAACCTGATGTACATCGTTGCCGGCGAAGTCGCCGCCGTGGCGGGCGGGGTGCCCTACGAAGAACTGCTGCGTCGCGAAGTGTTCGAGCCCTTGGGATTGAAACGCTGTCGCGTCGGCGAATGGCGGCGCGACGAGGTCGGCAACGTCGCCCAGCCGCACCGGCGCGAGGGCCTGCGCAACCTGCCGGTGCGCGAGGACGGGGCCGTGATCGCCAATAGCACCATGGCCGCGGCCGGCGGCGTGCGCTGCAGCCTGGACGATATGCTGATCTGGCTGCGGACCTGGTTGCGTCCGGACGACCCGGCCCAGCCCTGGCTGTCGGCCGAACAACGGCGCGCGCTATGGGCCCCGCAGATGCCGATGCCGGTGTCGCAGCGTCAGCGCGACTGGGACGGCAGCCGCTACAGCGCTTACGGGTATGGCTGGCGTTTGTCGGACGTGGACGGCAGTTTCAAGGTGTCGCACACCGGCACCCTGATGGGCATGTACTCGGTGGTGACCATGCTGCCGGAGCGCGACGTCGGCTTCGTGATCTTGATCAACGGCGAGGCCGAGGAAGCGCGCACGGTGCTGAATCAGGTGCTGGTCAAGCATTACGCCGCACCCTCGCAAGGGCGCGACGTTGCCTACTACGCGCAGGCATTGAGGCGCGAGCGCGCGAACACGCCGGCCGCGCAACGGGCGCCCGACACGTCCGCGCGTGCGCCGGCCAGCATCGACGCGATGCAAGGCTGGTTGGGTCGTTATCAAGACCCATGGTTCGGCGGCGTTTCGCTATGCGCCCAGGACGGGCGGGTTCGCTTCGTATCCCGGAAATCGCCGATGCTCAGCGGCACGGTGCAGCGCGTGGGACAGCGCTGGCTAGTGGACTGGGACGACGACAGTGTCGACGCCGAGGCTTGGCTGGACTTCGCCACGGGCGAGGCGCCTCAGGGTGGGGCGATGACCCTGGCCAAGGTCGATCCCGAAGCGGACTTCAGCTACGACTACGAGGACCTGGCATTCGTGCGCACGGGCGGCTGCGATTGAATGGCCGCTCTTTCTCGGTGCAGCCATCCCCGCGATCCGGTGCACGCAGGGGCCAAAAAAAACGGCCGAGCGCGCTAAAGCGCGATCGGCCGTGGGGACAACGCTCGGTGTAGGGCTATCCGGTGCGAGTAAGGTCCAGGCAGCGCTTGCGCAGCGCCGTCATGCCCGCTCCACCCGATCCGGCGCCGGCTTGACCTTGCGCAGCGCCAGCAAGGCGGTGGTGAGCAGCGAGAACGCGACGATCAGCGCCATCAAGGCCTTGGCCGTGCGATCGCTGGTCTGAGTCATCATCACCGGGCCGTCCACGATCACCCACAGCATCGCCGCGCAGGTCAGCAGGACGAACACCGTTTCGATGCGGCGCAGCACCGGCGACCAGCGGCCGCGGATCATGACGGTGGCGTAGAAGGGCAGGTTGAGCAGCAGCAGCGCGAACATCCAGGGCGCCTGGCGCTGCAGGAAGGTATCGGTGTAGGTGAGGGCCTGGTAGGCCGCCGGCGCGGCGCGACCTCCGAAGGCCAGATCCAGCACGACGGTCGGTTGGGTGAGTATGTACAGCCCGCAAGCCATGCCGACCAACGCCAGCGCCATGGCGGCGCGGCCGCCCTGGATGCGGTCGCCCGAGCGCGGTTCCCACTGCGCGGTTTGCGGCCAGCGCCGACGGATCCAGGCGGCGAGGGCGTAGCCCGTCACCAGCATGCCGGGCCACCATAGCGAGGGCACGAACACGCTGCCCCACCAGTAACCCCAGCGATGGCCGAAGGCGCTGAGCAGGCTGACGCCGGGGTCGATGGGTTGGCTCAGGCTGGACCACAGCCCCAGGCCCCAGATGATGAGCAGGCCGATCACCGAAGCGCGCAGGAAGGCGTGCGCGTCGGCGGGATCGATGATGCTCAGGTGGGGGCGGTAGCGCGCCGCGACCTCGTCGGGACGTCCGAACTCGCGCAGGAACGCGATCGCCATCGCGGAGTCGGGCTCGCGCCCCGCGGCTTCGGCGCGGTCCTGCAGCCCTTCGCCGATCAGGGCGCGCAGCTCGTAGGCCACGTCGTTGCGTTGCTTGCGCGGCAACTGCAGGGCCACGTCGGACACATAGGACTCGATCACTTCGTTCGCATTCATTCCTCATTCCTCCCGCAGCAGTCGATGCATGGCGTCGTTCATCCCCTGCCATGAGTCGGTGAGTTTGCTCAGCAGCTTTCGCCCGTTCGCATTGAGCGAGTAGTAGCGGCGCGGCGGCCCGTCCTCGGTGCGCCATTCGCTGTGCAGCAGGCCCTGGGTTTCCAGGCGCCGCAGCAGCGGGTAAAGCGTGCCTTCCTCGATCGCCATGCCTTTTTCGGCCAGGGCCTGACGCAGCTCGTAGCCGTAGCGCGGGGCCCGCAGCTGCGAGAGCGTGGCCAGCACCACCACGCCGCGCCGTAGCTCGAGTTCCAGTTTTCCGAAGGCATCTGAGTCGACCATGTGGCGCACAGTACTGTGTGTTGCACAGTATGTCAAACGGCCCCTCCCCCCCTGGGGCGCCGAGCGGCCGAATTCGAAACAAAACCTATCGTTTGAACATGCCTGGCCTGTGCGCTCGCTATCTTTGCCTTGGCGCACACTCCGGCCATGACCCAGACGACTCAGGCTCGGCCGTTCCATGCGTAGCAAATTGTTCGTGCCCGGAACGCGGCCGGAGCTGTTCGCCAAGGCGCTGGCCGGAGAAGCCGATGCGCTGTCGTTCGATCTTGAAGACGCCGTCGCGCCCGAGCGCAAGGGCGACGCGCGTGCGGCGGTGGCCCAGTTCGTAGGCTGCGAAGCACTCGTTACCAGCGCCAAGCTGACGATCGTGCGCGTCAATGCGCCGGATTCGCCTTGGTTCGCCGACGATCTGGCTGCGGTGGTCAAGCCGGGCGTGGACTTGCTCAATCTGCCCAAGATCGAAACGGCCGATGCGCTGCGCGATGCGGTCGCACGCGTCGAAGCGGTCGAGGCCGACAACGGAGTCGAATGGCCGATCGGGTTGCTGATCAATATCGAGACGCCGCGCGCGCTCGCCGCGGCGGCGCAGATCGCGGCTGCCGCGCATCCGCGCGTGGCCGGGCTGCAACTGGGGCTGGGCGACCTGTTCGAGTCCGAAGGCGTGGACCGGCGCGACCGCGCCAACGTGCACGCAGCGATGTTCGCGCTGCGCATGGCCGCGGCCCAGGCCGGCGTATTCGCCCTGGACGGAGCCTATCCGGACCTGCAGGACGACGAGGGCTACCGCGCCGAGGCGGAGATGGCGCGGCGCCTGGGTTTCCTGGGCAAAACCTGCGTGCATCCGCGCCAGATCGCCTTGGCCAACGCGGCCTTCGCGGCCACCGAGGCCGAACTGGCGGCGGCGCAGCGCATCGTCGATGCGGCGGCGCAGGCGCCCGAGCGCGGCGTGTTCGTGGTCGATGGCCGCATGATCGATCTGCCATTCTTGAAACGCGCACAGGCGCTGCTGGCTGCGAAGGGACGTGCATGAGCGTGCGGGCGATGGGTAGTTCGATTTGCGGCGCGTCCGTGTTGCCGAGGTCGTGGCGCACGGTGTTGCTGTTGCTGCTGCTGAGCGTGGTCGGACCGCTGCAGGCCGAAGCGCTGACGCCGATGCGTGCGCAAGCGCTGCCCAGCCTGAAGACCGACTCGCCATTGATCGGCCTCGCACGCGTGCAGGGCCGCGCGATCGCGATCACGCATGACGGCGCATGGTCGTTGCAGGAAGGCGCCCGCGCCTGGTCGCCGCTGCCTTGGCCCGAACAGACGAAGGCGTCCGAAGTCGTGTCGCTGGTACAGGACGGCGAACGCGCCTATCTGTTGCTGGGGCAGGGTGCGCCGCGCATGGCGACGCAAGTGGTGCAGCTGAGTCTGCGCGACGGCGCGATCGCGCTGCAGCCGTTGGCGCCGCTGCCGCTGGCCCTGCGCGACGCGCGCGGCGCTTTGTCCGCGGATGCGTTCTATATCGCCGGTACCGCGGGCGACGGCAGCGCGCACCTGCTGCAATTGAGTTTCGAAGACGAGCGCCCGCATTGGGCGCCGCTGCCGCCCTGGCCGGGCGGCGGCGCCGCGAGTTCGCTGGTCGCGCAGACCAAGGCCCTGTTCGCGGTGGTGCCGTCCACCAGCGGCGGCGACCGCGTGCTGCGCTGGTCGGCCGAGCCCGGCTGGACCGAGCCCAGCCGCGCGCCCGGCCGCGTCGTGCCCGGCTCCGGCCGCGCCATCGGCCAGGCCCACATTCTGTATCTGGTGGAGGAGGGCGCCGAGGCCGGCGCCGCCGCCAAAGTCGCGACCTACCAGACCATCACCGCCAGCTGGGCGACCCTGCCTGGCGCGCAGGCCGGCCGCAGCATCGCCACGGCCGCCTGGCCCGACGGCCTGATCTGGGCCCAGGCCGGTGCGGACGGGCGCGAGATCGCCTTCGCCAGCGCCCAGGTGCAGTCCAGCAAGCTGCGTCTGCATTGGCTGGACTGGGTGGTGATCGTGGTCTACCTGGCCGGCATGATCGGCATCGGCCTGTACTTCTACCTGCGCGAGAAGCGCAGCTCGACCTCCAACTTCTTCGTAGGCGGCCGCACCATTCCGTTCTGGGCCGCGGGCATCAGCCTGTACGCGGCCAACACCAGCTCGATCAGCTTCATCGCGATCCCGGCCAAGGCCTTCGAGACCAATTGGCAGTACATGGCCAACAACGTCATCGCGGTGTTCGGCCTGATGTTCGTGGCGGTGTGGATCGTGCCGTTGCTGCGGCGCCTGGACCTGATGTCGGTGTTCTCCTACCTGGAGACCCGTTTCCATCCCTCCATCCGCATGCTCGCCAGCGCCTTGTGCGTGTTCGTGCAGATCGGCAGCCGCATGAGCGTGATCCTGTTCCTGCCCGCGTTGGCCATCGCCACCATCACCGGCATCAGCGTGTTCTGGAGCGTGATCCTGATGGGCGGCTTCACCATCGTCTACACCGCGATGGGCGGTATGAAGGCGGTGATCTGGACCGACTTCGTGCAGGTGATCGTGAAGATGGGCGGCGCGATCTTCGCCATCGGCTTCATGATCTGGAGCCTGCGCGGCGGTTTCGGCGAGTTCTGGTCGGCGGCGATGGCCGAGAACAAGATGCACACCTTCGATTTCAGCTTCGACCTGACCAAGGCCACGGTCTGGGGCTTCATCTTCCTGGTGCTGTTCGAAGTGGTGCTGACCTTCCCCAAGGACCAGGTGCTGATGCAGCGCACCCTGTCGACCAAGTCCGACCGCGAGGCCGGGCGGTCGATCTGGGCCTTCGCGGCGATCATGATCCCCGGCGGCATCATCTTCTACACCATCGGCACGGCCTTGTTCGTCTACTACAAGGCCAACCCGGAGCGGATGAACCCGCTGCTGCCGATCGACGCGACCTTCCCGATGTTCATCGCCGCCGAGCTGCCGGTGGGCGTGACCGGGCTGATCATCGCTGGCATCTTCGCCGCGGCCATGGCGACCCTGTCGGGCATCATGAACTCGGTCGCGACTCTGATCTCGGTCGATTTCTACGAGAAGCTGGCCAAGAACCGCACGCCCAAGCAGAGCGTGTTTTTCGCCGAGATCATGACCGTGGTGGTGGGCCTGGTCGGCATCGCCACCGCGCTGGTGCTGTCGCGCTTCGACATCCATTCGCTGTTCGACGTCTCGATCGAGCTGGCCGGCCTGCTCGGCGGCGGCTTCGCGGGCGCCTACACCCTGGGCATGTTCACCCGCCGCGCCAATTCGCCGGGCGTGGCGATCGGCATCGGCGCCAGCATCGTACTGACCCTGGTGATCTGGTCCTTCGACATGGTGCATCCGTACTTCTACCTGGCGATCTCGATCCTGCTGTGCATCGTGATCGGCTACGTCGCCAGCCTGTTCTTCCCGGCGCCGACGCGATCGCTGAAGGGTCTGACGATCTATCGCGACCGCGTCAGCGATGTCTGAGCCGGGCGTGGCGGACCGGCCCAAGGGCAAGGGCTAGGGACTGGATGATCCAGGGTCGGGCGAACGGAGCGCCGCTGGCGCCTCGTCGAGCCGCGCCGCGAGCGGCGCTACATGCCCATCGCGCCCGGATCGTGCGCGCCGCCGCCGGGCACGCTGCGTTCGCCGGTCTGCTGGTTCACCTTCACCCGCCAGGGGTAGTGATCGCCCGAACCGGTGCCGTCCGCGGCCTGCAGATGATTGGTCACGGCCTTGCGCCAGGCGCTGCCGGTGTTGGCGTTGCTCATGTGCGGGGTCTTGGAATGATGGAAGGCGACATCGCCGCGCGCCATCGGACAGGGCACGGCGCGAGCTTCGTCGACCTCGCACACCAGCAGGTCGCTCTGCACGCCTTCGACCAGCCGATGGCGCAGCACGCCTTCGCGGTGGCCGCCGTCGACGAAATGCATGCAACCGTTGACCGTGTCGACGTCCTGCAGCGGGATCCAGCCGGTGATGCCGCGATCGAACAGGTTGCGCCCCCAGTAGCCCTCGTCCTGATGCCAGTAGGTGGGCGAACTGTTGCCCGGCGGTTTGCCCAGGAACTGGTCGTACCAGAACGCCATGTCGCGCTCCATCAACGAAGACGCGAAGGCGGCCAGCCAGGCCCGGTACGGCTGCTCGGCGATCTCCGGCCAGACCAGGGTGGGCGAGGATTGCACGATGCGGAACGAGCGCCGCTCCTTGCTTTCGCTGCGGTCCCAGGCCCAGTCGTTGGCCAGGCGTTCCTTATCCGCCAGCAGCAGGTCGCAGCGCGCCTCGATCCGGTCCAGCTCCTGCGCCGGCAACGCCTGGCGCACGATCAAGTAACCGTGCTCGGCGAAGAACGCGATCTGTTCGGCGCTTGCGATCGGGTAGGCCATGCGGGCGTCCGGCTGAGTTGGGGTGTGACGCCGATTGTTCGCCTGCCTGCGCGCCGCACCAAGACGCCAACGCTATATTCAGACGCTGGCCCAGCTTGGCTTTGGCGTTCGCCACGCACAGCGGTCGGCGACGCGCGGCCGCGCGCATGGTGCGGGCATCGGCGCTGGAGTAACCTCCAGCCTTCAACGGATTAAGGTCTCGTGGAAACTCAGTTCCTGCACACCTTCGTAACCGTGGTCGACCAGGGCTCGATGGCCGCGGCGGCGCGCGTGCTCGGGATCACCCCGGCCGCGGTCGCCCAGCAGATCCGCACCCTGGAGCGCGAGATCGGCGCGCCGCTGATCGCACGCGTCGGCCGTACCGTCAGCGTGACCGAGGAAGGTTCGCGGATCCTGTCGCGCACGCGCGAGCTGCTGCGCAGCGTCGCAGACCTGCGCAGCGTGGCCAACGAGAGCGGGGTCTCCGGCGAGCTGCGTCTGGGCGCGTGCCCGACCGCCCTGGCCGGCATGCTGCCCGACGTGCTCGCGCGCATGGTCGAGACCTTTCCGCAGATCAACGTGTTCATCAAGCCCGGCTATTCGGCCGATCTCTACCACGCCGTGGAGAAGGGCGATCTGGACGCGGCGGTGGTGCTGCAGGCACCGTTCCCGCTGCCTAAGACCTGCGAATGGCAGTTGCTGCGCGAGGAGCCGCTGATCGTGCTGGCGCCGCAGAGCATGGCCGAGCGCGACCCGCACGAACTGTTGGCGACCCAGCCGCTGATCCGCTACGACCGCCACCAGTGGGGCGGGCGCCAGGCCGACGAGTACCTGCGCGCGGCCAACATCGTCCCGCGCGAGCGTTTCGAGCTCAATGCGCTCAATGCGATCGCGGTCATGGTCGACCGCGGCCTGGGCGTGTCGCTGGTCCCGGATTGGGCCAAGCCCTGGCCGGAAGGGCTGAAGCTCGCGCGCATCCCGCTGCCCGATGCCTCGGCCACGCGCCGGATCGGCATCGTCTGGTCGCGTTCCAGCGTGCGCGTGCGGCTGGTCACGGTGTTCCTGCAGGAAAGCCGCAAGGCGATGCAGGCGGCGCAGAAGGGCTGAGCGCCGCGGCGCGCTTGCCTGCAGAAAAATGCTGCAACGCGACATTTTTCCTGCGCACTCAAGCAACAAAACCTAGTCTCTGAACATAGCCCGCGCCGGTTCTATGCCTGCGTCCGAGCGCATACGCTCGTTTACACCAACAGGGCTGCCGGGACGTCGGGGGGCGTCGCCAGAGCGAAGCGCGATCCGCGCGGTTCCACGCATCATCGATCAACGACCACGCCGCGACGGCGCGAACCGTCGCCATCCGAATCCAGCACGAGACACGACATGGTCAAGCCACTCAGCGCCGCGATCAGCAGCATCCTGCTGCTCTCCGTCATCTCCGGAAATGCCCGCGCGCAGGACGCCGAAGCGGTTGCCGAAAGCGAAACCAAGGATTCCTCGGCAGTCGACCTGGACAACGTGGTCGTCACCGGCACGCGCAGCCCCAAGGCGGTCGACAAGATCCCGGGCGCGATCACCCTGGTGTCGAAAGAAGAAGTGCAGCGCAGCCTGGTCCTGACCGAGGACGCGACCGCGGTGCTGGCGCGCTCGGTACCCGGCTACGCCGAGTCCTCGCAGGCGATGAGCAACACCGGCGAGAACCTGCGCGGGCGGGTCGCACTGCGTTTGTTCGACGGCGTGCCGCAGGGTTCGCCGCTGCGCGAAGGCACCCGCAACGCCACCTTCACCGACATGGGCATCGTCGGTCGCATCGAGGTCATCAACGGCCCCTCCGCATCGGAAGGCATCGGCGCGGCGGGCGGCATCATCAACTACCTGTCCTCGTCGCCGACCAAGGAGGGCAACGAGGTCACCCTGATCTCGCGCTACTCGACCCAGTTTGGCGACGACAGCGACGGCTGGAAGCTCGGCCTGAACTTCGCCCGCAAGGACGGCGACTTCGACATGCTGGCCAGCGCCTCCATCATCGACCGCGGCATCAGCTACGACGCCGACGGCCGCCGCGTGGGCATGAACACCAGCGGTTCGGTCGCCGATTCGGAAGCGCGCAACCTGTTCCTCAAGGCCGGCTACAACTTCGGCGAGGACGGCACCCAGCGCATCGAGGGCTCGGTCAGCCACTTCAAGATCGAAGGCAAGGCCAACTACATCCAGGTCCTGGGTTGCCGGCCGGAGGAATTCGCGATCTGCGGCGAGACCCGCACCAACACCTCCGAGCGCGGTCAGATCTTCGGCTCCAAGGCCGCCTTCAACGACTTCAAGCAATACCAGCTGAGCTACACCCACTTCGACTTCTTCGGCGGCACGCTGGTGCTCAACGGCTACAAGGCCGACCAGGCCATGCGTTACCTGGTCGAGAACTCCTCCGATCGTCAGGACCCGCTGATCGCGCCGATCGGCAGCATCTACGACCAGTCCGAGATCCGGGCCGACAAGCAGGGCCTGCGCACCTCCTGGACCCGGCCCTCGCTGTTCTCGGTGGACGGCCTGGAACTGCGGGTGGGCCTGGACCTGGTCAAGGACACCGCCGAGCAGCGTCTGGCCCTGACCAACCGGGTCTGGGTGCCGCCGATGGAGTACAAGAGCCAGGCGCCCTGGCTGCAGCTGTCCTGGGACGTGGGCCCGCTCACCTTCAGCGGCGGCATCCGCCGCGAAGACGGCGAGATGCACGTCGACGACTACACCACCACCTGGTTCCGTGACCGCCGCTTCGTGCGCGGCGGCACTCTGGACTACCAGGAAAACCTGGTCAATGCCGGCGTGGTCTGGCGCATCAACGAGGGCTTCTCGGTGTTCGGCTCCTACGGCGAGGGCTTCACCCTGGCCAATGTCGGCATCCCGCTGCGCAACATCCAGTGCTCCAACGACAGCCCCGAAGGCACCCAGCCCGACGGTTGCCCGAACGATCCGCAGATCAGCGTCGGCGACCTGCTCGATCTGAATGCGATCGTGGTGGACAACACCGAGTTCGGCTTCAACTGGCGCGGCAGCCGCGGCTCGCTGAGCGCCTCGCATTACGACTCCAAGTCCGACTTCGGCCAGTCGCTGTCGATCGATCCGGTCACCAACGACTTCGTGCTGCTGCGCGCGCCGGTGCGGATCAAGGGCTACGAGCTGTCCGGCGACTACCGCTTCTCGGAGAAGTGGAAGTTCAGCGCGGTCTATTCGCACACCCGCGGCGAGACCGCGTTCTGGTCGGCCGACGCGGCCGGGCGCTATCCGGCCGGCGGCCTGAACCGTCCCATGGGCGTGCTCGACATCAACCCCGACAAGTTCGCCTGGTCGGTGACCTGGAACTTCGTGCCGCGCGGCGACATCACCCTGGGCGCGACCACGCTGTTCTCGCGCAAGCTCTCGGGCACCGATGTGCGTCCCTTCGATGGCCAACGCTTCACTTTCACCGAAGAGACCCACGGCTACACCCTGTTCGACCTGGGCATGAACTACGAGACCGAGCGTTGGGGCCGGTTCTCGCTCGGCATCGAGAACCTGCTGGACAAGCAGTACATCCTGAGCTGGTCGCAGCCGCCGGGCGGCTTCCAGAACTACTGGGCCGGCCGCGGCCGCATGGTCTCGCTCACCCACACCATCAAGTTCTGAATCATAAGAAGTGGCGCGACACTCCCGAACTGCCGCCGACGGGCCCGTGGCCCGCGGCGGCTCTCTTTTCTCCGCTCTGGTTCGGTGCGCAGGCCTGTGCGGCCTGTTGCTCTGCGCCATGACGCTGGCCCCGGCGCAGGCGGCCGAGCCTTCGCCGCTGCCGGAGTCCGCGCCCGAGGCGCAGGGCTATTCGGCGCCCCGTCTGCAACGCCTGCACGCCTTCATGGAACAGACCACCGGCGCGGACGGCTATCTCGGCGGGATCACGCTGATCGCGCGCAAGGGGCGCATCGTCGACTGGCGCGCCTACGGCCACCGCGACCTCGCGCGCAGCCGTCCGCTGCAGCGCGACGATATCTTCCGCATCTACTCCATGAGCAAGACCGTCACCTCGGTGGCGGTGCTGATGTTGATGGAGGAGGGCAAGTTCGCCCTCGACGATCCGATCTCGCGCTATCTGCCGGGCTTCGACGCGCCGCAGGTGGTGGCCGGCGGCAGCGTCGACGCGCCGCGGCTGCGTCCGGCCGCGCGGCCGATCACGATCCGGCACCTGCTCACCCACACCGCCGGTTTCGCCGCCGGCCGCCCGGGCGACGACATCGCCCTGGCGCTGCTGCAACGCGCCGATCCGCACGCCGCGCGCGATCTGCGCGGCTTCGTGGAGCGCTTGAGCCGGGTGCCGCTGGCCGCCGATCCGGGTACGCGCTTCGGTTACGACGGGGCGGCCTTGGAGACCCTGGCGCGCCTGGTCGAGGTCGGTAGCGGCCTGAGTTTCGACGACTTCCTACGGCAGCGCGTATTCGCGCCGCTGCGCATGCGCGACACCGGCTTCAGCGTGCCCGCCGCGCAGCGCGCGCGCGTGGTCGACATCACACGCATGGGCGACGACGGACGCCTGCGCCTGGACGACGGCACCAGCGCGCGCGAACCCGGCGCGCCGCTCAATGCCTATCCCAGCGGTGCCGGCGGCTTGTACTCCACCGCCGGCGACTATCTGCGCTTCTGCCAGATGCTGCTGGCGGGCGGGAGCCTGGACGGCGAAACCTTGCTGGGCCGCAAGACGGTCGAGCTGATGATGCGCAACCATCTGACCATGTTGAACCCGCCGGTGACGCAGTTCAGCGACGCCGAGGGCTTCGGCCTGGGCGGCTACGTGGTGCTGGACCCGGCGCTGCGCGGCCAACCCGGCTCGGTGGGGCAGTTCGGCTGGTCGGGTGCGGCGTCCACCAGTTACACCATCGATCCGCAGGAGCAGTTGATCGCGATCCTGTTGTTGCAGCATTTGCCGCGCGAAGATCGCGCCGATCTGCCGCGGGTCGCGCGTCGGTTCTACGGCCTGGTCTACCAGGGCCTGGCGCCATGAGCGCGCGTGGCGGCAGCGTGCTGGTCGCGGGCTCGGCCAACCTGGATTTCGTGGTGCGCGCCGCGCACGTGCCGGCGCCCGGCGAGACCGTGCTCGGCCAGGGCTTCGCGACCTATCCGGGCGGCAAGGGCGCCAACCAGGCCGTGGCCTGCGCGCGCGCGGGCGCGCCGACGCGGTTGCTCGCGGCGTTCGGCGACGACGACTACGCGGCGCCGATCGAACGCTCGCTGCAGGCGGCCGGTGTGGACGTGCTGGCGCTACGCGTGGCCGACACCGCCACCGGCACCGCCTTCATCTGCGTGTCCGACGACGGCGAGAACGCGATCACCGTGGCCCCGGGCGCGAACGTCGCGCTGCGGCCCGAGCATCTGCCGGACCTGCGCGGCGTCAGTCATTTGCTGCTGCAACTGGAAACGCCGCTGGCGACGGTCGAGGCCTGGGCGCTGGCCGCGCGCGCGGCGGGAGTGAGCGTGATCCTCAACGCCGCGCCCGCCTGCGCCTTGCCGGAACGCCTGCTGGCCGCCGTCGATGTGCTGGTCGTCAACGAGGGCGAGCTGGCTGCGATCACCGGCGTGCGCGACGACCGCGCCGCGGCCCTGGCGCGTCTGAACACACCTTGGGTGATCGTCACCCTGGGTGCGCGCGGCTGCTGCGCGCGCATCGGCGACGCGCTGCTGCATCAGCCCGCTTATCCGGTGACCGCCGTCGACACCACCGCCGCCGGCGACACGTTCTGCGGCACACTGGCGGCAGCGCTGGCCGCGGGCGAGGACGGCGCCGCGGCCCTGCGTCGCGCCAGCGCCGCCTCGGCCCTGGCCTGCACCCGCGCGGGCGCGCAATCCAGCGTGCCCAGCCGTGACGAGGTCGAGGCCTTGCTGGCCCGCGTGCAAGCCGACGACGCGCCGGCCACGCGAGCCGCGTCACCCTGAAGCCAAGCCTGGCCGCAGTCCCCCAATTCCGCACCTTCCGATACGACCCGATCCGATGAACTCCAGCTCCGACCCCATCGCTCCCGAACCCGCCGATGCCGACGAACGCCGTCCGGTGCGCAGCGAATACAAGTTCTCGCACGTCACTACCCAGCGCTATCTGCCCCTGCCGGGCAAGGCGCCGGGCTGGCCGTTCGCCGAGATCGGGCACTGGAAGATGGACGTGGACAGCACGGTCGACGACTGGATCGCCGAGCTGGTCGATTGGCGCCGCGAGCATCTGACCCGGATCGGCTACGACGACGCCAACTACCGCCGGCCCGAGCTGCAATGGGCGCAGCGCAACTTCGTGCACGCGCAGATGATGGCCGAGGACCGCTACTTCTACGATCCAGTCGCCGGCCGCTACACCGTCGAGCGCTATCTGGACGATCTCAAGCAGCGCTACGGCGGCATCGACAGCGTGCTGATCTGGCATGTCTATCCCAATATCGGCATCGACGACCGCAACCAGTTCGATCTGGCCGGCGATCTGCCCGGCGGCCTGGACGGCCTGCGCGAGGCGATCGCCGAGTTCCATCGCCACGGCGTGCGCGTGCTGCTGCCGACCATGCCCTGGGACAACGGCACCCGCGACGACGGCCGCCACGATTGGGAATCCATGGCCGAGCTGGTCAAGGCGGTGGGCGCCGACGGCATCAACGGCGACACCTACAACGGCGTGCCGCGCGCGTTCTTCGACGCCTGCGACGCCCTGGGCCATCCGGTGGTGCTGCAGCCGGAGTCCACGATCAGCGCCGAAGAGGCCTTGATCTGGAACGTGCAAAGCTGGGGCAAGAAGGCGCCCAACGAGGTCGTGCCGCCGGTAGCCAAGTTCAAGTGGCTGGAGCCGCGCCACATGATCAACTACGAGAACCGCTGGGGCCGCGACCGCAACCACGATCTGCAATACATCTTCTTCAACGGCGTCGGCTACAACGCCTGGGAGAACATCTGGGGCCTGTGGAACCAGCTCACCCCGCGCGACGCCGAAAGCCTGCGCCGTATCGCCGCGATCGAGCGCCGCTTCGCCGCCTGCATGGTCAGCCTGGACTGGCGGCCTTACGAGCGCACCCTGCAGGCAGGCGTGTTCGCCAGCCGCTTCCCGCACGAGGGCGCGACCTTGTGGACCGTGGTCAACCGCAACGAGTACGAGGTCGCGGGCGAGCAGTTCGCGGTGCCGCATGTCGAGGGTAGGCGTTACTTCGATGTCTGGAACGGCGTCGCCTTGAGCCCGCGCCTGGACGACGGATGCGCGGTGTTCGAGTTCGCGCTCGAAGGCCGCGGCTTCGGCGCGGTCGCGGCGCTGGCGCCCGGTGCCGAAGGCGAGGGCTTCGCGACTTTCCTGGCGGGCATGGCCGAACGCGCCGCCACCCCTTTGCGTGCGTACTCCCACCAGTGGCGCGCGCTGACGCAGCAATTGGTCGCGATCGAGCCCACGGCGCCCGCGCCGACCGCGCCCGCGGGCATGATCGCGATCCCCGGCGGCGATTTCGATTTCGTGGTCGGCGGTGTCGAGATCGAGGGCCAGACCTGGGAGGGCGTGGACGTGCAGTACCCCTGGGAGACCAGCGCGCGCCGCAGTCATCGCCAGCGCATGCGCATGCGGCCGTTCCATATCGATCGCACGCCGGTGACCAACGCGGACTACCTGCGCTTCGTCCAGACCAGCGGCTACCGCCCGCGCGATGCGCACAACTACCTGCGTCACTGGATCGACGGCGCGCCGCCGCCGGGTTGGGAGCGCAAGCCGGTGACCTGGGTCGCGCTGGAGGACGCACGCGCCTATGCGCAATGGGCGGGCAAGCGCCTGCCGCGCGAATGGGAATGGCAGTACGCCGCGCAAGGCGGCGACGGCCGCCGCTATCCCTGGGGCAACGACTGGCGCGAGGATGCGGTGCCCGCGACCAATCGCGGCCGCCGCCTGCGCGCGCCCGACGATGTCGATGCGCATCCCGATGGCGCCAGCCCGTTTGGCGTACTGGACCTGGTCGGCAACGTCTGGCAATGGACCGACGAGTACCAGGACGAGCACACCCGCGCCGCGATCCTGCGCGGCGGCAGCTCGTATCAGCCGCAGACCTCGCATTGGTATTTCCCGCAGGCGCACCGGCTGGATCAGCACGGCAAGTATCTGCTGATGGCGCCCAGCAAGGACCGCTCCGGCTGCGTCGGCTTCCGTTGCGTCGTGGATGCGGGCTGAGCCCATGCAGCGCATTCCCGCCGCCGCCGTTCGTCTCGAAGGCCTGCTGGGCGAGGCCCTGGACGCCAATCTGGCCGGGCGCCTGTCGCATTTCATCGTCGACGAGCGCAGCCCGGCGATCGAGATCTTCGCGCCGGAGCGGCGCGCGCAGAACCACGAGGGCGATTGGTACGGCGAGCATGCCGGCAAATGGATGGTCGCCGCGGCCAAGGCCGCCGCGCGCTCCGGCGATGCGCAGCTGCTGGCGCGGCTGCGACGCGTGGCCGATTTTCTGGTCGACAGTCAGGAAGCCGACGGGTATCTGGGCACTTACGCGCCGGAACGGCGTTTCATGCGCAAGCAGCCGCCCAAACCGCTGAGTTGGGACGGCGCGCCCAGCGTGCGGACCTGGGACATCTGGACACACGCTTATCTGATCCTCGGCTTTCTCGAAATCCACCGACACTTCCCCGAGCCGCGCTATCTCGAAGCCGCGCGCCGCATCGGCGATCTGTGCGCGCGCGCCCTAGGCGAGGGCGGCATCGACATCACCGAGCTCGGCAACCATCACGGCATGTCGGCGACGGTGCTGATGGATCCGGCGACGGAGCTGTACTTCGCCACCGGCGAGCGGCGTTATCTGGATCTGGCGACGACGGTGCTGGAGCAGGCCGATCGTCACCCGGAGCTGGCCTTGCTCAGCCGCGCCCTGGCCGGCGTCGACGCAGCCGAGATCGCGACCGGCAAGGCCTACCAGTTGGCCTGGAACCTGGTCGGCCTGGCCAAGCTGCATCGGGCCACCGGCATCGCCGCCTATCGCGATGCGGTCGAAGGCCTGTGGCGCAGCATCCGCGACCATCATCTGACGCTAGGCGGCGGCCCCTGGGGCGGCGTCGCCCACCGCTCGCGCGAAGTGTTCAATGCGCCCGGCGCGTTCAGTCCTCACGGTTACGTCGAGACCTGTTCGACTCTGGCCTGGATCCAGTTGAACCGCGAATTGCTCACGATCTCCGGCGAGGCGCGCTATGCCGAAGAGATCGAGCGCTCGGCCTACAACGACCTGCTCGGCGCGCAGGCGCCCAACGGCGAGGACTGGTGCTACTACGTGTTCCCGAACGGGCGCCGCGTGCACACCACCTATTGGCGCTGCTGCAAGTCCAGCGGCGCGATGGCGCTGGAGGAACTGCCTGCGATCGCCTATGCGCGCAGCGGCGACGAGGGCATCGCGGTGAATCTGTACGGCCCCGGGCGGGCCGAGATCGAATTGGGCGCGGCCGGTCGGGTGCGTCTGGAACAGGCGACCGCCTATCCGTTCGATGGCGAGGTGCGCCTGCGCATCGGCCTGGAGCGCGAAGCGCGATTCGCCTTGAGCTTGCGCCTGCCGTCCTGGGCCGAAGACGCGACCGTGCGCGTCGACGGCGATACGGCCAGCGCCGTGGTCGAGCACGGCGGCTATGCCGTGCTCGACCGCGTCTGGCGCGACGGCGATGAGGTGATCGCGCGGTTCCCGATGGCGCCGCGCAGCCATCGCGCGCTCAGCCGCAACGTGCAGGAATCGCGTGCGCCCGACGGCAGCCCGGTTCGCCAGGAAGTCCTGCGCCACGAGTACCTGGGCATCACCCGCGGGCCGCTGGCTTACGCCTCGGGCCTGATCGACGGCTTCAAGACCGAGGAGACCCTGCGCCTGCCGTCGCAGCCGGAGGCGACCTGGCTGTGCGCGACGCAGGACGAGCAGGGCGCGCCGCTGCTGGAGCTGCGCCTGGGCTACCGCTCGCCGCTGGTGTTCGCTCCGTACTACCGCGCGGGCGGCCGCGTCGACGGGGCCTGGCGCCTGACCTGGATGAGTCTGGCGCCGGAGCCCACACCATGAGCGCCAAGCAAGATTTTGTGGCGCCAGAACATATGCGGCCTGCCTGTTTCTTTGCGCGGGCGCGCGGCACAGTGCAGACAGCATCACGCCAGGAGTTTCATGGACGCGCAGCGTATGGACGCATTTCGGCCTGACCCCAGCAGCGGGCGCGACGCCCCGGCGGGGCCGCTCGCCGGCGTGCGCGTGCTCGACCTGAGCGCTTATATCGCCGGCCCTTACGGTTGCGCGCTGCTGGCCGATCAGGGCGCGGACGTGATCAAGATCGAGCCGCCCGATGGCGACAATCTGCGCCAGTATCCGTCGACCCTGCCCAGCGAAAGCCGCGCCTTCCTGGGCGTGAATCGCAGCAAGCGCGGCATGGTGCTGGATCTCAAGCAGGCCGCCGATCACGCCGTGCTGCTACGGCTGGTGCGCGACGCCGACGTCCTGGTGCACAACTTCCGGCCTAGCGTGCCGCAGCGGCTGGGGATCGATTTCGAACGCCTGAGCCTGATCAATCCGCGCCTGATCTACTGCGCGGTCACCGGCTATGGCGAGACCGGGCCGATGAAGGACAAGGCCGGTTACGACCAGGTGCTGCAGACCATGACCGGCATGTGCGCGTTGCAGGGCCGACGCGGCGGGCCGCCGGAGATCATCTACGGCTCGGTCGTCGACTACTACACCGCGGCGTTGCTGGCCGCGGGCGTGTCCTCGGCGCTGTACGAGCGCGAGCGCAGCGGCCTGGGCCAGTTCGTCGGGGTGTCGCTGCTGCGCAGCGCCTTGACCATGCAGTCGGCGCGCATGATCTGGGCCGAGGGCGAGTCGCTGGACATCGGCCGCGACATGCGCTCCGGCGGCGTCACCGGCATCCATCCCACCCGCGATGGCCATATCTATATTTCCGCGAACACGCCGCGTTTCTGGAAAGCGCTGTGCGAGAAGACCGGCTTGGACGATCTGGCGGTGCAGGCGCGCTACGACAGCGTGCGCAAGCGCGCCGAGCACGCCGCCGAGATCGTGCCGCGCCTGCACGAGGCCTTGGCGCAGCGCGGCGCGATGGAATGGGAGGCCTTGTTCGGCGACGAGGTGCCCTGCGCGGCCGCGCGTCGCATCGAGGACATGTTCGAACACCCGCAAGTGCTGGCCGAAGGCATCGTCGGCACCATCGAGCACCCGCGCGTGGGCCACTACCGCGCGGTCGCGCAATCGATCAAGTTCGGCCGCACCCCGGGGCCGGCGCCGTTCGCCGCGCCGATGCTGGGTCAGGACACGCAGGCGGTGCGAGCCGCGGTCGAGGCCGGCGAGGGCGTCGAGTAACGGCGCCGACGGCCGGAATGAGAGCCCCGTCGCAAACCGCCGGCCCGATGCCGAGCGGACCGTTCTTGCACGTCGGCACCAGTTAGTCACTTTTTAGACGCCGCGGTTGCTGCTTTCGGCTTTAGGCCCGGCGCCACCGCGGCCGGGCTCGGGCGCGCGCTCGTTCAGCCTGGCCCGGGGCCGCACCGATTTCCCGCACGCAGGTCATTGGCGCGTAAGGCTTTGCGCCTCCGGATGCGACTGAACGGGCCGGCTCAGGCCGCCCCGTTGGGCCGGTTGCGCGCCGCCTTCGGCAAAAAGAAAGTATTAGAATCATTCGCTTGCACGACTCGGGCGTCATCGGACGACGGCCGGGCGCCGGCGCGATGGGTCTTTTCAGCTGGCCTGCCGTATCGTTCGGGCGGTTTCGGCGTCCGGTTCGGCCGGCTCGGTCCGATCTGCCCTCTTGCCGGCGCAAGGCGGCGTGCAGCGACTAATTTCTTGAGCAGGGAGTGTCTGAGTGTCTACTTGGTTGGTGACCGGCGGCGCCGGTTTCATTGGCGGTAATTTCGTACTCGAAGCGGTGCAGCGCGGCATCAAGGTCGTGAATCTGGATGCGCTGACCTATGCCGGCAACCTGGACACCCTGAGCCCGCTAGACGGTGACGGGCGCCATGTGTTCGCACAAGGCGACATCGGCGACGCGTCCCTGGTCGCGCGCCTGCTCGCCGAGCACCGCCCCGACGCGGTGATCAATTTCGCCGCCGAAAGCCACGTCGACCGGTCGATCGACGGCCCGGCCGCGTTCGTGCACACCAACGTGGTCGGCACCCTGAGCCTGCTGGAGCAGAGCCGCGACTACTGGAAGTCGCTGGACGCGCCTGGCCGCGACGCCTTCCGGTTCCTGCACGTGTCCACCGACGAGGTCTACGGCAGCCTCGGCGACAGCGGCAAGTTCAGCGAAACCACCCCCTATGCGCCCAACTCGCCGTACTCGGCGTCCAAGGCGGCATCCGATCATCTGGTGCGGGCCTTCCATCACACCTATGGTCTGCCGGTACTGACCACCAATTGCTCGAACAACTACGGCCCGTACCAGTTCCCGGAGAAGCTGATCCCGCTGATCATCGCCAAGGCCCTGGCCGGCGAGCCGCTGCCGGTGTACGGCGACGGCCTGAACGTGCGCGATTGGCTGTACGTCGGCGACCACTGCGCCGCGATCCGGCGCGTGCTCGAAGCCGGGCGCCTGGGCGAGACCTACAACGTCGGCGGCGATGCTGAGCGCCAGAACATCGTCGTGGTCAAGACCATCTGCGCGCTGCTCGATCAGCGCCGCCCGCTGGCCGACGGCCGCAAGCGCGAATCGCTGATCACCTACGTCAAAGACCGCCCGGGCCACGACCGCCGTTATGCGATCGACGCCTCCAAGCTGCAGGGCGAGCTGGGCTGGGCCCCGACCGTGACCTTCGAGCAGGGCATGGCGCGCACCGTGGACTGGTATCTCGACAGCCAGGCCTGGGTGCAGCGCGTGTTGGACGGCAGTTACCGACTCGAACGTATCGGCCAGGCCTGAGGACGACCATGAACCGCAAGGGCATCATCCTGGCCGGCGGCTCCGGCACGCGGCTGTATCCGATCACCCAGGCGATCAGCAAGCAGCTGTTGCCGGTGTACGACAAGCCGATGATCTATTACCCGCTCAGCGTGTTGATGCTGGCGGGTATCCGCGATGTGCTGATCATCAACACCCCGCACGAGCAGGCGCTGTTCCGTCACCTGCTGGGCGACGGTTCGCGCTGGGGCATGAACATCGAATACGCCGCGCAGCCCAGCCCCGACGGCCTGGCGCAGGCCTTCCTGATCGGTCGCGAGTTCCTCGCCGGCGGCCCCAGCTGCCTGGTGCTGGGCGACAACATCTTCCACGGCCCTGGCCTGACCGCGATGCTCAAGCGCGCCGACCAGCGCGAGCACGGCGCCACGGTGTTCGGCTATTGGGTCAACGATCCGGAGCGCTACGGCGTGGCCGAGTTCGACGGCGAGGGCCGGGTGATCGGCCTGGAGGAAAAGCCGGCCGAGCCGCGCTCGAACTACGCCGTGACCGGCCTGTATTTCTACGACGGCCGTGCCAGCGATTTCGCCGCGCAGCTCGAGCCGTCGCCGCGCGGCGAGCTGGAGATCACCGACCTCAACCGGCGTTATCTCGAGGAAGGCTCGCTGCACCTGGAACAGCTGGGCCGCGGTTATGCCTGGCTCGACACGGGCACCCATCAGTCGCTGCTGGAAGCGTCCAACTTCATCGAGACCATCGAGGCGCGCCAGGGCCTGCGCATCTGCTGTCCCGAGGAAATCGCCTGGAACAACGGCTGGATCGACGGCGAGCGCCTGATCGAACTGGCCGCGCCCCTGGCCAAGAACGGCTACGGCCAGTACCTGTTGGGCCTGGCCAAGCGGGGGTTCGTGCCGTGAAAGTGATCGAAACCGATCTACCCGGTTGCGTGGTGATCGAACCGCAGGTGTTCGGTGATGCGCGCGGCTATTTCTTCGAGTCCTTCAATCGCGACAAGCTGGCCGCGCACGGGCTGTCGCCGAATTTCGTCCAGGGCAACGTGTCCTCGTCGGCGCGCGGCGTGCTGCGCGGCCTGCACTACCAGTGGCCCAATCCGCAGGGCAAGTACGTGTCGGTGATCGAGGGCGAGGTCTGGGACGTCGCCGTCGACATCCGTCGCGGCTCGCCGCATTACGGCCGTTGGACGGCGGTGCTGTTGAGCGGCGAGAACAAGCGTCATTTCTGGGTGCCGGAAGGTTTCGCCCACGGCTTCTGCGTGCTCAGCGAGCGCGCGGTGTTCACCTATCTGTGCACCGCGACCTACGACGCCAAGGCCGACGCCGGCATCCGCTGGGACGATCCGGCGCTGGCGATCGACTGGCCGGTAAGCGAGCCCTCGCTGTCGGACAAGGACGCGCGCGCGCCGCTGCTGGCGGACGTCGCCCAAGACCGACTGCCCGTTTACAGCGCATGAGCAAGATCCTGCTGCTGGGCGCCAACGGTCAGGTCGGCCAGGAGCTGCGACGCAGTCTGGCGCCCCTGGGCGAGGTGGTGGCGACCACCCGCAGCGGCGAGCTGCCCGACGGCGGCCGCTGCGAGGCGCTTGATCTGGCCGAGCTCGACGCGATCGCGGCCCTGATCGAGCGGGTGGGGCCCGATGTGGTCGTCAACGCCACCGCACACACCGCGGTCGATCGCGCCGAGGACGAGGCCGAGGCCGCGTTCCGGGCCAATGCGCAGGCGCCCGGTCGGATCGCCCAAGCCTGCGCCGCGCGCGGCGCGACCCTGCTGCATTACTCGACCGACTACGTATTCGACGGCAGCGGCACGCGCCCTTATCGCGAGGACGACGCCACCGCGCCGCTGGGCGTATACGGCGCCAGCAAACTCGCAGGCGAGCAGGCCATCGCGGCCAGCGGCGCGCCGTATCTGATTCTGCGCACGGCCTGGGTCTACGCCACCCACGGCGCCAACTTCCTGCGGACCATGCTGCGCGTCGGCGCCGAGCGCGACGAACTGCGGGTGGTCGCCGATCAGATCGGCTCGCCGACGCCGGCCTGGCTGATCGCCGACGTCAGCGCGGTCATCCTGCGACAGGGCTTGGCCGAGTCCGGCGTGCGCCATCTCGTCGCCGGCGGCGAAACCACCTGGCACGGCTTCGCCGAGGCCATCTTCGAGCGCGCGTTCGCGCTGGGCCTGATCGCGCGCAAGCCGGTCGTGCACCCGATCGCGACCTCGGATTACCCCACGCGCGCGCGCCGTCCGGCCTACTCGGTGCTGGATACCGCCCGCTTGCGCGGCGAGTACGGTCTGGATTTGCCGGACTGGCATACCGCCCTGGACAGGACGCTGTCGACAGATTCGGCAAAGTCCCCGGCCTGAGCCCGCCGACGGGTAGGGGCCTGTATGCCCGGAACCGTTGGATGGGTTAGGCTAGGCGCGAGCCGTTTTTTCGCGTCGTTTTAGGGGATAACCGAAATGAAAAAGCTGCACCTCGCGGTGCTGGGCCTGGCGCTGTGCGCGGCCTCAGCGCAAGCCGCCGATGCGCCGTCCGGCGCGCCCTCGATCGCCGACTTCGTCCGCCACCCGACCTACAGCAGCGCCAAGATATCGCCAACGGGCGAATATTTGGCGTTGACGGTCGACATGGGCGAGCAAGACGTGTTGACCGTGCTGCGCACCAAGGATTTGAGCTTGGTGAAGATAAATCAACTTCCGGAGAAGAAGAGCGTCGGTCGTTTCGAGTGGGTGAGCCCTGAGCGGCTCATGTTCACCGCGCATCGAAAAGTCGGTCGATATGCTGCACCGATGGGGGATGGCCAGTGGTACTCAGTCAATGCCGACGGTAGCCAGCCCCGGACACTGGTCGCTCACGAGTCGGGTGACTCGAAGAAGCAGCGCAGTAAGCAAATCGGGAATAGGTCGTTTCAGTTGCTTGATACTTTGCAGGATGATGATGCGAACGTAATCATGGCAGCGTCCTCACGCCGTTCCATCGATGGTGTGGGGACCGAATTGATTTTGATGGACGCGACGAGCGGCCTCCAAAAGCCGCTGGCTCGCGCACCACGTGAGAACTGTGAGCTCGCGCTGGACGCAACCAAAGCACCGCGCTTCGCGATCTGCTACGACGACGAGGACGCGCAGGGCAACTTCGACAGCCAGAACGAGCTCTATCGTCGCGACGACGATGGCAAGTGGACCCTGATCAACAGTTCCAAGAACTCGGGCAAGCACCTGAGCGTGATCGGCACCTCCACCGACGGTCTGATCTACGCCAATCAGAGCGACGGCAAAAAGCCAGAGGCGCTGGGCACCATCGATCTCGCCACCGGCGCGTTCAAGACCCTGTTCGAGGACCCGATATCCGATCCGGCCGGTTACATTACTTCCGCCGACGGCGAAACCATCCTCGGCGTGATCACCGAGGCCGGCGCGCCGCGCGTGACCATGGTCGACGAGAAGCACCCCGATGCCGAGATCTACGCCTCGCTCGCGGGCGCCTTCCCGGGCCAGCTGGTGCGCTTCTCCAGCGCCACCAAGGACGGCAAGAAGATCGTGGTCTCGGTGGTCAGCGACAAGAACCCGGGCGAGCTCTACCTGTACGACCGCGATACCGGCAAGGCGCGCTTCCTGATGCAGGGCCGCAAGTGGCTGGACCCGAAGAAGATGGCCAGCGTCAAGCCGTTCTCGATGACCACCCGCGACGGTCTCAAGATCTACGGCTACCTGACCATCCCGCACGGTTCCGATGGCAAGAACCTGCCGATGATCGTCAACGTGCACGGCGGCCCGATGGGCCCGCGCGACGATTGGGCGTTCAACTGGGAAACCCAGCTGCTGGCCAGCCGCGGCTATCTGGTGATGCAGATCAACTACCGCGGTTCGGGTGGCTTCGGTAAGGGCTTCCAGGACATGGGCTACGGCACCTGGGCCACCGGCATCATGAACGACATCATCGACGCCACCAAGTGGACCATCAACCAGGGCTACGCCGACGGCGACCGCGTCTGCATCTACGGCGGCAGCTTCGGCGGCTACGCCTCCCTGATGGCGCCGACCATCGACCAGAAGCTGTTCAAGTGCGCGTTCGGCTACGTCGGCGCCTACGACATCGACGTGCAGCTGACCAAGAGCGATACCTCGGATCGCGAGAGCGGCCGTCGCTACATGGCGCGCGCCTTCGGCAAGACCAAGGCCGAGCAGGACGCGATGTCGCCGGTCAAGCACGCCGACAAGTTCAAGATTCCGGTCTACCTCGCCGCCGGCGCGCGCGATCCGCGCTGCCCGCCGGAGAACACCGAGTCGATGAACAAGGCCCTGATCGCGGCCGGCAACCCGCCGGAAGGCATGATCATCCAGTCCGGCGAAATGCACGGCTTCTACAAGGAAGAAAACAACCAGCGCCTGTACACCGAGATGCTGGGCTTCTTCGACCGCCATATCGGCGGCAAGGTCAACGTCGGGGGCGCGTCGAAGGCCAATTAAGCCCTTCGCATGCGTTCGACCGTTTTACCTGCGGCTACCTTTCGAGGTGGCCGCAGTCGTTTTGAGAATGGCGCCAACAGCAGTGGAAACCAGGGGAAAAAGACACAAATGAAACATCTATTCTGCGCGACCGCGCTCTGCGTCGGTCTACTGTCGGCACCGGTCGCATCGGCGGTCAACGTCGATGCCTACATCAAGAAAGATCGGTTCAACGAGGTCAAGATTTCGCCCAATGGCGACTATCTGGCCGCGACGGTGCCGTTCGAGGACAAGACGGCGCTGGTGATCCTGCGCCGCTCGGACAATAAGGTCACCGCCAATTTCCGTCTTGGAAAGAATAGCCATGTCGCCGGTTTCTGGTGGGTCAGTCCCGAGCGTGTGGTGATCAGCATGTCGCGCAAGTTCGGCGAGCTGGATACGCCGTTGTTGGACGGCAACCTTTATGCGATCAACGCCGACGGCACGAAGCCGGGGCTGTTGGTTGGGCAGGATGTGCAAAGCGCCGGGCCAGGCACCAAGATTCAGCCTAAGAAGGTCGAGCAGGTTGCGGCATTCCTCGTCGACGAGCTCGCGTCCGATGACAAGAATGTGGTCATTTCGGTCGAGCCGTTCAGCGACGACCCGTTCACCCGAGCCGAGAAACTCGATGTGTTTACGGGCCGCCGCACCCCGTTGGCGCGCGCGCCGGTGCGCAACGCGCGATTCATTACCGACAATCAAGGCGTCGTTCGCTTCGCGACCGGTGTGGGTAGCGACAACGTTCGCAAGCTCTACTATCGGACCGGCGACGGCGCGGAGTGGAAGTTGATCAGCGACGAACTGACCGCCGGCGGAATCGAAGTGCCGATCGGCTTTTCGGCCGACGACAAGGTCGCCTACCTGCAGGCAGAGCAGAAGAGTGGTCCCGACTCGATCGTTTCCTTCGACATTGCATCCGAAGCTCGCAAGGAGATCGTGCGCGACAAGGTGGTCGACCCCGATTCGATCATCTATCAGGGCGTGACGTCGGTGCCGGTTGGGGCGATGTTCGCCGATGGCAAGCCGCGCAGCGTGTTCTTTGATGCAGCAGCACCGGAGGCGAGGCTCTATCGGAGCCTGGAGGCAGCGTTCGGCGGCGACGTCGTGCACATCACCTCCAAGACCTCGGACGGGCGCCTGCTGCTGGTGCAGGTGTGGAGCGATCGCAATCCTGGCGACTTCTTCCTGTTCGACACCGTGGCCAAGAAGGCCGAGCACCTGCTGAGCCGGCGCGATTGGTTCGATCCGGCGGAGATGTCCGAAGTGCGGTCCGTCAAGTACGCGGCGCGCGATGGGCTGGAAGTGCATGGACTGTTGACCGTCCCCCACGGCTCCACCGGCAAGCAGATGCCGCTGATCGTCATGCCGCACGGTGGGCCGTTCGGAAAGAAGGACGAATGGGCTTTCGATTCCGACACGCAGATGTTGGCGGCCGCGGGCTATGCGGTGTTGCAAGTCAATTATCGCGGCTCCGGCGGCTACGGTCGGGCCTTCCAGATCGCCGGCGCGAAGGGATGGGGCGGCGCGATGCAGGACGATTTGACCGATGCCACGCGCTGGGCGATCAAGGAGGGTATCGCCGACCCGGCCAAGATCTGCCTCTACGGCGCCAGCTATGGCGGCTATGCGTCGCTAATGGGAGTGGCCAAGGAGCCGACGTTGTACAAGTGCGCGGTCGGCTATGTCGGCGTGTACGACCTGCCTGCGATGATCAAGGAAGACGCCTCGAGCGGCACCCATCGGGCCAAAAACTGGTCGGCGGAGTGGATTGGCGATGATCCCGCCCAGCTGGCGGCGACGTCTCCCAATCGCATCGCCGAGCGCATCAAAGTCCCGGTGTTCCTGGCTGCCGGCGGTGAAGACAAGGTGGCACCCATCGAGCACAGCAAGATGATGGAGCGCGCGCTAGTGAAGGCCGGCACGCCGGTGGAAACCCTGTACTACGACACCGAAGGCCACGGCTTCTACACCGAAGCGCACCAGCGCGAGTACTACACCAGGCTGCTTGCCTTCCTGGCGCGCAGCCTCGGCGGGCAGGTCGCCACCGCCCCGGCGGCGAAGCCGGCTGCTGCGAAGTAGGAGCGGTGGAATCGAGACCGGCGACGGAATCGGTCGTGCCGACTGAGCGGTCACGACGAAAGGTCTTGCCGTTCCAGTTGTGAGTCGAAGATCGCAAAGAGGGTCGGCTTCATGCCGACCCTCTTTGTTTTCAGCTACGGGTACTCGCGATCTGCATGCCGCCACGGCTGGAGATGTTCGCAGGCGGTGGGCGGCAAGCGCGATCCGAGTGACTGCCTGATGCGGATGCTCAAGGGCAGACGCCGCCTTCGCCGGGCAGCTCGATCGGCTGTTCGGGGATGGGGTTGCCATCGTTGCCGCCCGGGGGCGTGCAGCCGCCGCCCGCGCTGGAGGTCCAGGACGTACTGGCGGTGGAGACGACGTCGGTACCGTACAAGGTGTCGACGGTGAGCGAGGCCACGCCTTCCTCGGTATCGACCGTATCGATGTTCGGCAGTTCGACGTCGTATCCGTCCGCGGACGGGAACTGCGCCAGCCAGGTATTGACCGTGGATGGATCGGCGACGACCGCCATCGAGTCGAATACCGCGTAGTCGAACGGCGTCGATGCGATCACATTGCTGCCCTGTTTCACCAGCAGGGTGCCGGTGCCCAGACCGTCGAGCACGGTGGTGCGCTGGCCGGTGATGTCGATCGCGATGTCGGAGACGTCGACGCCGCCGCCCATGCTGAGTGCGCTCAGGCTGCTGCGACCGCTCTTGCGCGTGAAGGTGATGCTGCCGGTGACGGTGGTCGTTTCGCTGTGTCCCGTCGGGCCATCCACCTCTTGGCGGGTGACGCCGACCGTGCCCGAGACGTCGCACGCGGTAAGGCTTCCGCAGACCGCGAGCGCGGCCACGATGATGCGCAGTTCCATGTTTCCTCCTTGATATCCCCTGAATCCATCCTGCCCAGCCGGCGGCCGGGCAACCTGAGCATATGCGTGCGCACGGCCCCGCGCCACGTGGGCGCGCGGGGCGCGGATCAGGGCAGGGGGCGGCGGCAATCGGCCAGCCGTTGGGGAGCCGCATGAAGGTCGGCTTGCTTCCGACCTTCATGCCTCGTACGAAAGCGCCGCTTTCGTTCTGCGCAGAACCGGGGGCTTACTTCACCCCATGCATCCACTTGCGCAACAGCGGCGACAACAGGAAGTACAGCACGCCCGAGCCGATGCCGATCCACATCATCAGCTGGAACAGCTCGCCGTACTTGGCGCTGGCGGTGACGAAGTCGACCGCGGCGCCTTCCGGCAGATCCAGCGAGGCCAGCTTGCCGAACTGCGCGGCCAGCACTTCCGAGTAGGCGGTGGCGAGCCAGAAGCCGCCCATCATCAGGCCGACCACGCGCGCCACCGAGAGCTGGGTGACCGCGGAAAGGCCGATCGGCGACAGGCACATCTCGCCGACTTCGAGCACGAAGTAGGCCAGCACCAGCCACCACACGCTGGCCATGGCGCCACCGGCCGTGGCCTGGGCGGCCAGCATCAGCGGCACGAAGGCCAGGCCGGCGACGATCAGGCCGATCGCCATCTTGGCCGGCTTGCTCGGGTTGAGCCCGCGCCGCTCCAGCCACGGCCACAGCCAGGCGAAGATCGGCGACAGCACGACAATGAAGAATGCGCCCAGGAAGGTCAGCGAGCCGGCGGTCTGCGGTACCAGCACCACGTCGTGGAAGCAGGCCACGCCCAAGCCCAGGGCGAGCAGGACGATCATGGTGCGCGCCAGTCCGGCATTGCCGCTGTCGCTGGCCTTGAGCGCCACGATCATCAGGAACGGGCTGGCGCCGAGCAGGAACAGCGACCAGGGTAGGGTGCTGGTGCTGACGCCGCTGAGGCTGGGGAACAGGTCCTTGGTCAGCAGGCGGTCGGTGAAGGTGATCCAGCTGCCGTAGGTCTGCTCGTACAGGGTGAAGAAGATCAGCACGCCGACGATCATGAGCACCAGCGACAGCATTTGCTGGCGCTGGACCTTGTCGCACTTGGCGATCAGGAACCACACGAACCAGGCCAGGAACGCGGCCGCGATCAAGTGCATCGCGCCGTGCACGGTCCAGGTGCGCTGGATCAGCTGCCACACCACCGCCACGCCGCCGATCGAACCCAGATAGATCCACCATTCGCGCGACAGGCCCGCGACGCGTTCGCGCAGCAGACTCGGGTTCGCGGGTTCGGCATGGCCGTACAGGTATTTCTGGCCCCAGATGAACATGATCAGGCCGGCGACCATGCCGATACCGGCGGCGCCGAAGCCGTACTTCCAGCCGTAGGTTTCGCCCAGGAAGGCGCAGATCAGGCTGGCGAACAGTGCGCCGACGTTGATGCCGGCGTAGAACAGGGTGAAGCCGGAGTCGCGGCGCGCGTCGTTGTCGGGGTAGAGCTTGCCGACGATGGTCGAGATGTTCGGCTTCAGGAAGCCCACGCCCATGATGATCAGCGCCAGCGACAGGTAGAACACCTGCAGCGCGGCGGCGTCGCGCTGGATCGTGCCGTCGGCCAGTCGAACCGCCTGGTGGCCCTCGTAGGCCATGCCCAGGTGCCCCAGCACCAGCAGCACGCCGCCCAACACCACCGCCTTGCGCATGCCCAGGTAGCGGTCGGCCAGCACGCCGCCGATCACCGGCATGGCGTAGACCAGGCCGCCGTAGGCGCCGAGCAGGTCGTAGCCGGCGTCGTCCGTGAACAGGTGGTACTTCAGCAAGTACAGCAGCAGCAGCGCCTTCATGCCGTAGAAGGAGAAGCGCTCCCACATCTCGGTGAAGAAGCAGACGTAGAGGCCTTTGGGATGGCCGAAGAACTCGCCGTGGGCCGGCGTCGATGCGGTTGCGGGTACGGTCACAACGGGCTCCGTAGGGAGGGGCTTGCGGGACGGCATTCGGGACAATCGGGGGAGTATAGCGGCGCCGGCCCGGTCGCCCGATCCGGCCCGGAGCCGAGGCCCGGCCTTTGCGGCCCCCGGCCCGGACCCCTACCATCGACGTTTTGGTCCTGCCCGGAGTTCCCATGAACCTGCGTCACGCTCTCCTGCCGCTGCTGATCGCGGCCGCGCTGCCCGCCACCGCCGCCCCGCGCGGCTTCGAAGTGCGCGACATGGCCACCATGGACCGCGTGTCCTCGCCGACCGTGTCGCCGGACGGGCGCCGGCTGGTGTTCGCCAAGCGCAAGGTCGATTTCGCCGCCAACAAGTCCAGCACCGGTCTGTTCGTCGAGGACCTGTTCGCCCGCGATGCGGCGCCGCCGCAGCCGCTCACGCCCGCGGGCTGGAGCGTGAATTCGCCGGCCTTCTCGCCCGACGGCCGCACCGTCTACTTCCTCAGCGCCAAGTCCGGCAACCAGCAGCTGTACTCGATCGCGGCCACCGGCGGCGCGCCCAAGCAGCTCACCGCGTTCGCGGCCGACGTCGGCAGCTTCCAGCTCTCGCCCGACGGCAAGCGCGTGGCCTTCAGCGCCGAGACCTATGTGGATTGCGCGGCCGATCTGGCCTGCAGCAAGAAGCGCGTCGACGAGCGCGCGGCCAGCAAGGCCAGCGGCGTGGTCTTCGACCGCATGTTCGTGCGCCATTGGGACACCTGGAACGACGGCCGCTTGAACCGCTTGTTCGTGGTCGCGTTGCCGCAGGCGAACAAGCAGGGCGTGGTCAAGCCGGTCGCCGCCGCGACCCTGATCGGCGCCGACGTAATCGGCGACGTGCCTTCGCGCCCGTTCGGCGACAGCAGCGAGTACGCCTGGGCGCCGGACAGCGAGTCGCTGGTGCTGAGCGCGCGCCAGGCCGACGCCAAGGAGCCGTGGTCGACCAACTTCGATCTCTACCGCGTGCGCGCCGACGGCAGCGGCGCGGCCCAGAACCTCACGCCCGACAATCCGGCCTGGGACACCGGCCCGGTGTTCAGCGACGACGGCGGCACGCTCTACTACCGCGCGATGAAGCGTCCGGGCTTCGAGGCCGACCGCTTCGGCCTGATGGCGCTGGACCTGGGCAGCGGCCAGCGCCGCGAGATCGCGCCGAAGTGGGACCGCTCGGCCGAGAACATCGTGCTGTCCGCCGACGGCAAGACCCTCTACACCACCGCCCAGGACCTGGGCCAGCTGCCGGTGTTCGCCGTGGACATCGGCAACGGCAGCGCGACCCGTGTGATCGGCGAGGGCAGCGTGTCCTCGCTGGTACGCGGCGGCCCGACCCTGGCTTTCACCCGCAACAGCCTCAAGAGCGGCGACCAGGTCTTCGTCGGCGGCGTCGAGGGCGCACCGGTGCGCGCGATCACGCCCAGCGCCAGCGAGATGCTCAAGGACGTGGCGTTCGGCGATTACGAGCAGTTCGAGTTCAAGGGCTGGAACGGCGACACCGTGCGCGGCTACGTGGTCAAGCCCTGGAACTATCAGGAGGGCCAACGCTATCCGGTCGCGTTCCTGATCCACGGCGGCCCGCAGGGCAGCTTCGGCGACGGCTGGAGCTACCGCTGGAATCCGCAGACTTACGCCGGCCAGGGCTACGCCGTGGTCATGATCGACTTCCACGGCTCCACCGGCTACGGCCAGGCCTTCACCGACGCGATCAGCCAGCATTGGGGCGATCGCCCGCTGGAGGATCTGCAGAAGGGCTGGGCGGCGGCGCAGAAGAAGTATGCCTTCCTCAACGGCGACAAGGCCTGCGCGCTGGGCGCGTCCTACGGCGGCTTCATGGTCAACTGGATCGCCGGCAACTGGAACCAGCCCTGGAAGTGCCTGGTCAATCACGACGGCGTGTTCGACCAGCGCATGATGGGCTACGCCACCGAAGAGCTGTGGTTCACCGAGTGGGAGCAGGGCGGCACGCCTTACGCGGTGCCGAAGAATTACGAGCGCTTCAACCCGGTCAACCACGTCGACAAGTGGCGGGTGCCGATGCTGGTGGTGCACGGCCAGCTCGATTTCCGCATCCCGGTCGAACAGGGTCTGGCCGCGTTCACCGCGCTGCAGCGTCAGGGCATCGAGTCCAAGTTCCTGTACTTCCCCAACGAGAACCACTGGGTGCTCAAGCCGCAGAACAGCGTGCTCTGGCACGACACGGTCAACGGCTGGTTGAAGCAGCACATCGGTCAGTAAGGCCACGCCCCCTCTCCCGCGACGCGGGAGAGGGCTGGTGTGAGGGCGCGCGACACCGCAACAAGCGCGAGTTGGGACGCCGCAGGAAATCTAGGATGCGGTATGCCGAAGGCGCACCGCATCGTTCGCGGCCGTTCGGCACGGCGATGATGCGGTTGTCGCCGCGTCCTACGAGTCGGATTCGCAAAGAAAAGGCCGCCCCGGGGGCGGCCTTTCTTGCGGTGAGCGGAAGTCATCAGCAACAGCGCGATCGGCCTTTCCCGTACCGCGCCAACATCCGTTCGTGGAAGAAGGCATCGCGCGACATCGGTGCGATATCCGGATGCATGCGCCGCATGTGTTCGACGTAGTAGTCGTAGTCCGGAATGCCGATCGCCAGGCGCGCGGTCTGCGCCGCCGTGCGCCACCAGCGCAACAGCAGCGACCCGGCCAGCAGACCGGCGTCAGCGAGCCAGCGTGTCGAGCGCGACATAATCGCTCTCCTTGGCCGTGGCCACGTTGTTGCGGCGCGCGGCGAAGGCCGCGCGCAGGCCGAAGAACACCGTCGCCACCACCACCGCCACGAACAGCGCGGTCAGGCCGGCGTCGAGGTAGTTGTTGAAGACCACCCGCTGCATTTCCTCGACCGACTTGGCCGGCGCCAGCACCTCGCCGCGCGCGGCGGCGTCGGCGAACTTGCGCGCGTTGGCGATGAAACCGATCTTGGGATTGGGGTCGAACAGCTTCTGCCAGCCCGCGGTGAGGGTGCAGATCAGCAGCCAGACGGTCGGGATCAGCGGAATCCACAGGTACTTCTCGCGCTTCATCTTCACCATCACCACGCAGCAGAACACCAGCGCCAGGCCGGCGAGCATCTGGTTGGCGATGCCGAACAGCGGCCACAGGGTGTTGATGCCGCCCAGCGGATCGACCACGCCCTGATACAGGAAGTAGCCCCACATCGACACCGCGAGCAAGGTGCTGGCGATGTTGGCGGCCCAGCTGTCGGTGCGCTGGAACGGCGCGTAGGCCAGGCCGACCAGCTCCTGGATCATGAAGCGCGCCACGCGCGTGCCGGCGTCGATCGTGGTCAGGATGAACAGCGCTTCGAACAGGATCGCGTAGTGGTACCAGAAGGCCATCATGCCTTCGCCCGGGATCAGCCCGTGCAGGATCTGGGCCATGCCCACCGCCAGGGTCGGCGCGCCGCCGGTGCGCGACAGGATCGTGCCCTCGCCGATTTCCTTGGCGGTGGCGGTCAGCACGTCGGGGGTGATCACGAAGCCCCAGTTGGAGATCGCCAGGGCGGCGGATTCGGCGGTGGTGCCGATCAGCGCGCCCGGCGAGTTCATCGCGAAGTACACGCCCGGCTGCAGCACGCAGGCGGCGATCAGGGCCATGATCGCGACGAAGGCCTCCATCAGCATGCCGCCGTAGCCGACCAGGCGGATGTCGCCCTCGCTGGAGATCATCTTGGGCGTGGTGCCCGAGGAAATCAGCGAGTGGAAGCCGGACACCGCGCCGCAGGCGATGGTGATGAACAGGAACGGGAACAGCTTGCCGGAGAACACCGGGCCGGTGCCATCGACGAACTGGGTCATCGCCGGCATCTGCAGATGCGGCGCGGCGATCACGATCGCCAGGGCCAGCACCAGCACGGTGCCGATCTTGAGGAAGGTCGACAGGTAGTCGCGCGGCGCCAGCAGGAACCACACCGGCAGTACCGAGGCGATGAAGCCGTAGCCGATCATCAGCCAGGCCAGGGTCGTGCCCTTGAGGTGGAAGATCTCGCCCCAGGTCGGGTCCGCGGCGACCTTGCCGCCCAGCCAGATCGCGAGCAACAGCAGGACGAAGCCGATGATCGACACTTCCAGGATGCGGCCCGGGCGGAAGTAGCGCAGGTACACGCCCATCAGGATCGCGATCGGAATGGTCATGGCGACCGTGAAGGTGCCCCAGGGGCTTTCGGCCAGGGCCTTGACCACCACCAGCGCCAGCACCGCCAGCAGGATCACCATGATCATCAGGATGCCGATCATGGAGATCACGCCGGCCGCGGGGCCCATCTCGGCGCGAATCATCTCGCCCAGCGAGCGCCCGTCGCGGCGGGTGGAGAAGAACAGCACCAGCATGTCCTGGACCGCGCCGGCCAGGACCACGCCGAACAGGATCCACAAGGTGCCGGGCAGGTAGCCCATCTGCGCCGCCAACACCGGGCCGACCAGCGGGCCGGCGCCCGCGATGGCCGCGAAGTGGTGGCCGAACACCACGCTCTTCTCGGTGGGGACGTAGTCCAGGCCGTCGTTGCGGCGCCAGGCCGGGGTCGCGCGGCTGGGGTCGACCAGCAGGGCGCGCTGGGCGATGAAGCGGCCGTAGAAGCGATAGGCGATGGTGAAGGTGGAGACCGCCGCGACCACCAGCCACATCGCGCTGATGGATTCGCCGCGGTTCAGGGCCACGGTACCCAGGCAGAACGCCGCCAGTACCGCGAGCAGGCCCCAACCGAGCCAGGACAGAGCTTTCATCGACGCCTCTCCGAATGGACTCGGGCAGCGTCGCCCCTGGGTCCGCCCGGGGTCAATGCGCAGTGCGGCATCGGGGCTAGTACTTTGGTCTAAGGCCGGGCGCCGGCCGCTGTTCATCGGCGCGCGACGGCCCAAGCTCTGCTCTGGGATAGGAGCGGCGTGAGCCGCGACCGTGAGGCTTCGGCGACGACGCGGTCGCGGCTCGCGCCGCTCCTACCCGGAAGCATGGCGCGATTCGGATAACGGGGGGCGGATCGCGGTTGCGCGGCTATGGGATATAGCGCGGTCGCGGCATACGCCGCTCCTACCCCAAAGCGGATGCGTGGCGGATGTCGGGTGCTGTTTGGGCTACAACCACTTCGCGCGGCGCAGCAGGCCGAACAGCACCACGCAGACCACGGCGGTCACGCCGATCACGATCCAGTAGCTGTGCTCGCCCGCCAGCTCCGGCATGTGCACGAAGTTCATGCCGTACCAGCTCGCGATCAGGGTCGGCGCGGCCAGCAGCGCGGCCCAGCCGGCCAGGCGCTTGACTACCTCGCCCTGACGGATGGTGACCAGCGACAGGTTCACGCTCATCGCCGCGGTCAGCATCTCGCGCAGGGTGTCGGTGGTTTCGTTGATGCGCACGGCGTGATCGAGCACGTCGCGGAAATACAGCTGGCTTTCCTCGTCGATCAAGGCGCTGCGCGAGCGCGCGAGCTGGCCCAGGATGTCCTGCAGCGGCGAGACCGCCATGCGCAGGCGGGTGAGTTCGCGCTTGAGGTCGTAAAGCTTTTCGACCGTGCCCTTGCGGAAGTCCTCGGCGAAGACGTCCTTCTCCAGTTCGTTGAGCTCCTGGCTGAACTCGTCGACGATGGGGGTGAAGTTGTCGACCACCATGTCCAGCACCACGTACAGCGCCGAGGCCGGGCCGTGCCGCAGTTCCTCGGACTCGCGCTCCAGACGCAGGCGCGCGGAGGCGTAGCTGCTGGACGCGCCGTGGCGCACCGTGACCAGGTAGCGCGGGCCGACGAACAGATGGGTCTCGCCGAAACGGATGTGGCTGTCGACGGTCTGCGCGGTGTGCACGACGATGAACAGCGAGTTGCCGTAGGTTTCGATCTTGGGGCGCTGGTGGGCGTTGTGCGCGTCCTCGATCGCCAGATCGTGCAGGCAGAACTCTTCCTGCAGCTTCTCCAGGATGCCCTCGTCGGGCTCGTACAGGCCGACCCAGACGAAGCTGCCGTCGTCGACGGCGAGCACGTCGCTGATCTGGTCGAGGCTGATGTCGCGGCGGACGCCCTCGCGGCTGTAGGCCGCGCAGTTGATCACGCACTGGGGCAGGTTGGGATCCTTCATCCCGCGCATCGTGCCCGTGCGAGGCCGCGCGGGCAAGCCGCGCGCACGGCCTCAGCGCTTGCGCAAGCCCGCGAGCAGGCCCAGATGCAGGGGCAGCAGCAGGCTGATCCAGTGCACGTTGCGCTGCGGCTGCACCGGCAGCCAATGCGCGAACAGCGCCAGCACCGCGCAGGCCGCGACCGCCGTCAGGATGCGCCCGAACCAGGGGCCGGCGTCGCGGCCGCGCAGCACGCGCCAACCGCCCAGCCACAGCAGCCAGCACAGCGGATTGAACAGCAGCAGGTTCTGGTTGGCCCAGCCGTAGGTGTGCTGCGTGCCGAACCAGATGAACAGCATCAGCGCCGACAGGATGCCGCATAGGGTCCAGAACGGTAGTGCGATCGCCGCCAGCACGCGCGGCCGGCGTCGACCCAGCCAGGCCAGGCCCAGGCCGACGACGACGCCGGACAGCGCCCAGGGCACCCAGTCGATCGGCGCGTCGACCGGTTCGGGCGCGATCCGATGCGGCAGGATTTCCTGTTCGGACAGGACCAGCGGGCGACCCTGGGTGTTCTTGGTTTCGCGCAGCGCCGCGGCCAGGCGCATCGGCACGTAGGATTCGCTCCACACCGGCAGCGGGCGATCGGCCGACGGCCCCAGGCCGATGTCGAAGCCCAGCCACATCCACGGCGCCGGCGAGGCCAGGCGCACCGCTTCGCTGCGGAAGGTGCTGCCGTGCGAGCGGCCCTCGATCTGTCGACGCAGCGCGCCGCCCAGGGCCCGGTCGATGGCGTCGCGTACGCGGGTAGCGCAGTTGTCGTCGAAGTACTGGTAGCGGTAGTAGGCGTTTTCGGGCTTGGCGTTCTCGGCCAGGGTGGCGGCGAGCGTGCGCGCCTGATCGTCGTTCAGGTCCAGCCACTGTATGGATACGCCGCGGCCTTCCTCGCGGTACAGCGCCAGGTCCTGCTCGAACGGCAGCGCGGCCAGTCGGTAGCGCATGTCGTTGCGCATGAAGCGGGCGACGAAGTCCGGCGCTTCCGGGTCGAAGAAGCCGAAGTTGTACGAGGTCGCGGCGCCGGTGTCGGGATCCAGCACCACGATCGAATCGTGGCCGAAGCGTTCCCAGAAAATCTCGCCCGGCTGCATGGTCGCCATGCCGATGCGCGGTACGCCCGTCGGTGCCGTGGCTGCGGTGGGCGCCGGGCTTTGCGTCGTAGCGCCCTGCGGCGCGGCCTGCTGCGGTGGCGCCGCGGAGGCGACCAGGGTGCACAGCCACAGTACGGCGACGGCGAACAACGGGGGCAGGGCGCGGCGGATGGGATTCAAGGCAGACAGCCGGTCGTCGGATCGGGCCATTCTAAGCGGCGCGGCTGACGCGGGCATGATCGGGGCGCGACGGATGCGGTTCGCGCTCGCCGGGCGGGCTCGTCCGAGTCGTGGTCGGGATAGTGCGTCTAGGGATCGTGGCCGCAACCGGCATAGTCCGGATCGTCGGCGCGCAGGTTGCGGTAGCGGTAAGGCAGGCCCTGTTCCGGATGGATGCTGGTCCGGTGCTGGTAGTCCAGCGGTACGCCGTCCGGTACCGCGATCTCCAAAGTGCGCGCGCCTCCAGTTAGCGCAGGCCGATGGCGTGCTTGAGCGAACCGAAGCCGACGCCGCCGCTGCCCACGCGCTAGGAGCCGATCTCGTAACAGTTTTCGGCCTGGGTGCTGCCGTGGCCGGGGCGGCCAGGCTCCTCGTTCTGGGTCTAGGACGCGCCGCACGTTCCGTCCGGAGCGACGACCGGCCTGCTGGACAGGGTCTTGGTGCTGGGGTAGCCCGCAATCAGGACCGGCAGGACTGCGGCGCCGGCGATGACCGCGAGTCGGGTCATTGCCGGCGTTTTCAGGACGGTCAGTCCTTGCCGAGCACGCCGACGTGGAAGGCGTGCACGCGGCGCGCATCGGCGCTGGCAACCCGGAACACGAAGCGGCCCAGGGTGAGCTCCTCGCCGGCTTCGGGCAGGTGGCCGATCGCGGCCGTGACCAGGCCGCCGATGGTGTCGTATTCGTCGTCGTCGAAGTCAGCGCCGAAGCGCTCGTTGAAGTCGGCGATCGGGGTCAGCGCGTCGACCACGTACTGGCCGTCGGCCTGGGCCGCGATTAGCGCGTTCGGGTCCTCGGCGTCGTCGTGCTCGTCGTCGATCTCGCCGACGATCTGTTCCAGCACGTCCTCGATGGTGAGCAGGCCGGCGACGCCGCCGTGCTCGTCGATCACGATCGCCATGTGGTTGCGCGACTGGCGGAACTCGCGCAGCAGCACATCCAGGCGCTTGGACTCGGGGATCAGCACCGCCGGGCGCAGCAATTCATGGATGGTGCCGGGGCCGTTGTCGGCTACCACGCCGCGCAACAGGTCCTTGGCCAACAGCACGCCCAGGATTTCGTCCTTGTCCTCGCCGTGAACCGGGAAGCGCGAATGGCCGGATTCGACCACCAGCTTCATCAGATCGAGAAACTTGCCGTCGGCGGGCAGCACGACCATCTGCGAGCGCGGGATCATCACATCGCCCACGGTGAGGTCGGACACGGCGATCGCGCCTTCCATCATGCGCAGGGTATCGGCGGCGATCAGCCCATCGGCCTGAGCGTCGCGCAACAGCTCGACCAGGTCTTCGCGGGTGGTGGGTTCGCCGGACAGCGCCGAACTGATCCGCTCCAGCCAGGAGCGTCGTTTCTCCGGATGTTCGCTGTGTTGACTACTGTCGTCCTCGGACATTCGATGCGTGCACTAAGCCCTTGGGGGCAGGGCGAGGCCGCCAGTTTAACCCGGATGGCCCGCCGGATCGCTGCGGAGCCCCCGCGCAGGGGCGGCGGTAGGCCCGAGTCCGCCGCCTTGCCAGACTCGATCGCTCGTCGCCGCAGCCCGTCGGGCCCTTCGCGCCGGCCGCCAGGCCAGCGCGTCCGTCGCCGGCGACGGCCTGGGCGGGGTGCTGCAGCTCGGCCTGCAAGCTAACGGTGCCCCGCGCCGGCGCCGGGGAATGCGCCGACGCGGGGTCCGTGCCGCACCGCCAGGGCGGCGCGGGGGGCTCAGGTCTGCGGGCAATGGGGGCGCGGCTCGCTGTCCGCATCGGCGACCCGGAAGCGACCCTCATTGGAGAGCACGAGGGCGCCGACCGGGATGCCGTCGCGGCTGCAGACGCTGAAGCTGACGTTGCTGCCCTCATTGCCGCCGTCGGGTTGGAACACCACCCGGCGGCGGCCTTGCGTGCTGTAGATGCGCAAGCCTTGCACCGGGCCCTGCGGGCGGCCGATCACCGGGTCGCCCAGGCCGTAGCGGCGGTCGCCGTCGACGTCGGCATACACGACCCAGCCCAGGCTCCAGTCGACGCTCTCCTCGCAGCGGCCGTCGCGCGCGGCCGGGCACACGATCATGGCGCTGCCGGTGGATACGGCCATGCGCGCCGAGTCCAGAAAACTCTCGGTCATGGCCGTGGCGACCGTGCCCATGCGGACCCGAACGATGGCGCGGGT
This sequence comes from Lysobacter sp. cf310, assembly GCF_900114355.1. Taxonomy (GTDB): domain Bacteria; phylum Pseudomonadota; class Gammaproteobacteria; order Xanthomonadales; family Xanthomonadaceae; genus Lysobacter. The sequence goes on along the minus strand of NZ_FOSS01000001.1, from coordinate 336,602 downwards.
AGCGCCGGGCACGGCGATGCCGATCAATACGGCCGCGACGGTCAGCGCGACCAGCATTTCGATCAGGGTGATTCCTTTCACGCGGTTCATGCGGCGCTCCTTGCGACGAAGCGCCAGTGTCGATGCCCGAACCGGTCTTGTCCGTAGGAAATCTCCCCGGCGCCTGATCGGGAAATGCCGCGTCTTCGGCCGATGCGATGAAGGAATCGCCGCAGCGGCGCGATTCGCGGGCCGTCTCATGCAGGCTGGCAGCTTATGCATGGACTGCCGCACCACAGGACGAATCGGGCAGCGATCCGGATTCGGATTTTCCACGTCGTTCGCTCGTGCGGACGCGACACTCGGAGGACTAGGGATATTCCTACCCGACAGCGCGCGCAAACCCCGATACCGGACGTCGTTGGCCTCGGGCACGCTGAGGCCGTCGACGTCGATCGTCGGCGTGCCTGAGTCAATCGAGGAGACAGTTCATGCAAAAACACGATTCGCATCCGCGACGCCCTTGGGCGACATGCGGACTGGCCTTGGCGGCGTGGCTCGCCTTCGCCGGTCATGCCAAAGCGGCTGGCCCTGTTTACGAATACGTGGATGCGGGCAGCTACCTGCGCAACGAAGCGACGGTCCAGGTCTGGTACGGTCTGCGCCAGCGCCTGCGCGAGGAGTTCGACCAAATCTGCGGCGATACCTTCTGCGAGGGCGAGTACAGCAACATCGAATCCTTGGGCTTTCTTTGCTCGGCGAACCGCGTGAACGGCCTTATCGGTCAGTGCGTATGGGTGTTCGCCGGCAGCCAGGAAGACATCGATCCGGCGAATGGCCGCGTGCAGGTGCAGGCGCGGTCCTGGCAATGCTCAATTCCTTTGGCGCCGCGGACGACGATGGAGGCGCTGCTCTCCATAGCGGGCGCGGACTCGGCGCTGCACGCGCCCTTGCCGGGCACGCAGGCTTCTATCTACGACGGCCTGATCGCCTGCTTGTAGCGGCGCTGTGGCGCGCGAGATTCAGCATCCGGACCTCGCGATGGGAAGGACGGCTCTGCAGCCGGATGCAGGGGCCGTCCGAGGTCGTCAGGCCGCTGGATTGCCGAGATGCCGGGACGTGCAGGCGCGTAGCGGTCAGGCGAAGGCCCCGGCTTGCACTCAGGGCGAAATGGCACAACCACCGCAGCGTCGCTGGGCGCCACGATCGATCGGCGCCCGTCGAGCGTGCGCGGTCCGCGTAAGCGAGCCGCGCGGCTGGGCCGAGGACGAGGCGGGCTTTGTTGCCGGCCCCCTCACTTCCAGCAGGAGTCGGTAGATTTCGCCGTCTTCTTCCCGGTCGCATCCACGCTCATCGCACCGCACTTGTCCTGGCTTTGGTCCGAGCCGCTCGCGGGCGTCGCGGTGACGGTGAAACTGCGCGTGTCGGCTTGCAGGCTCAAGCTGTAATAGGCGGTTCCGCTGCTGCGCGGCGACTGGTCGAAGCCGGCGATTTCCTTCAGGGTCTTGCCGCTGTACTTGCCGTTGACCGTGTAGTAACGCTCCATTGCCTGAGCAGCCTCGGCCAGGTCGGCCTGGGCCTGACCGCGCCGGCTCTTGCGCACGCTGTCTTGATACGTCGGGACCGCGATCGCGACGAGGATGCCGATCACCGCCACCACGATCATCAGTTCGATCAGGGTGAAGCCTGCGCTGCGGTGGGCTTGGACGTGGGCGGTCATCGTCGTGCTCCTCATCGGATCTGGCGCCAGGACAGACGTCCGCAGGGACGCAACATGTACAGCGACGGAGCGCCCGGGGCCTGGAGAATGACCGAGCATTGCGTCGGCGGCGGCTGGTCGTCGCCCGGGGCCACGGCGGGATCGCTGTTGCTGGTGAGGAAGGTAGCCAGTTCCTTGGCTGCGCCCGAACCGCCGGTGTCGGTCTTCATCGCCCCGGTGCCCTCGGGCGGCGCGGTGCCGTCGATGGACTGCATGCGGGTGTCCTGCAGGCGTGCGGCACCGCTCAAGGCGTCCAGCCCGTACAGGTAGTTGTCGCCGCCCAAGGCGCAACCGACGCCGCCGATATCGGTGTTGGGCGTGTAGGTGAGGAAGAACAGGATGCCGTTCTGCAGCCTCGGGTAGCCGAGGAAGCGTTCGCCCCTGGCGACCGTGGTGCCGTCGCCGTTCGCGTCCAGTCCGAGGTCCAGGTACCAGCCGCGCGTGTTCAGGCCGCCGATGGTGCGGCTGGCGCTGCGCATGCCGCCGGTTTCGGAGCGGATGAACTGCTGTTGCAGCGCGCTGCGGCCGGAGACCGCGACGCCGCTGTCGAGGATGCCGTACACGGTCTGCATCGATGTGTCGGTTGCGTCGGCGGTGAAGGAGTAGCTGCCGGTGCCGAAGAACACCATCACGCCGGAGCCGGCTGCGCTGACTTCCAGGCCGCCGATGATGGGCTGGCGCTTGTTGGCGCGGTCGCGCGCCGTGTAGAGCGGCTTGCCACCCAGGGCCAGGCTGTAGTCGCGCAGGTCGAACTTCCACACGCTGCCGTGCTGGTCGGCGGCGTAGACGGTGTCGACCAGGCCGTCGCGGCCGCGGTTCTTAGTGCGGCCCTGCCATTGGTCGATCGCGACCAGATTGCCCAGGCCGTTGCTGGCGGTGACTTCGGCTTCGCTGGCCTCGATGCTGGTGACCGCGCCGGTGGACATGTCGACCACCAGCAGGGCGGCCTTGCCGCGCGTGCTGTTGTAACCGTTGCCCAGGATCGCCTTCCATTTCACGCCGCTGGCGTCGGCCACCGGCACCACGACCGGGCGGCCCAGCACGTAGCCCAGCCGGTTCTGGATCGGAACGCCCGTGCTGTCGTTGGCGGTGACCTTGTCGCTGAGCTCCCACATGACGGCCGGCGAGCTGCTTTGCGCGGTGACATCCAGGGCGAACACGTTCTTGCCGCCGGCGCCGGACGAGGCGACCAGCGCGGTCTTCCAACTGCCGTCGTAGACGTCGGACACCACGACCGGCCCGTCGACGTAGTAGCGGTGCTGATGCAGCTGCGCGGTCCGACTGCGATCGAACGGGAACAGCAGGTTGCCCATGTGCCCCAACGAAGTGGTGGGGATGTAGGCGAAGGTCTCGCTGCCGGTGTCGCCATTGAACGCGTGCAGCATGCCGTCGTTGGCGCCTGCGTAGACCATGCTGGTCTGGGTGGCGTACTTGCTCTTCAGATAAGCGGCGTACTTGAGCTCGTCGTACTTGCCGTTGGTGTACAGGTTGCCGTGCCCGTAGTCGTCGCCACGCGCGGAAATCACCACGTCGGAATTGACGATGTCGCCCAGCAGGGTGGTGCGCCTGCGCAAGCGCAAGTTGGTCCTGTCGGCATCGCCTTCCAGCGTGCGGTCGCCGCGCAGATATTGGATCATTTCGGCCGAGCTGGGGTAGGTGGCGAGGAGGGGCAATGCCGTGGCCGGCGCCCGCAACTGGTCGTACAGACCCTTGCAGGGCGACAACGCGTCCGCGCACAGCTCGTTGTAGGTCTCCAGCCCGGTGCCGGTGAACGCCGCCGGCAGGAAGGCTTCGACCTTGGGCTTGACGGTGCCGTTGGCGCGCGCGAACCGGATCGCGCGGGTGGCCGATCGGCCGACCAACTGGGTCTCGGCACGCCATTTCTCGGTGAGCGTGGCGCTCTTGGTCGTGGTGTCGAAGCCCACGGTGGAGGCGATCAGGCGGCTGTGCCAGTCGGTGCTGCTGTTGGTTGCGGCATAGCTGGGCTGTACGCTGAGGCTGTTGCTGCCCAGGCGGGTGCCGGTGGAACCGATGCTGGCCGAAGGCGAAGCGCCGCCGTCGGCGCTGGACAGGACCTCCCGCATGGCCATGGTGATCTGGTCGGGACTGCGGGCGTTGAACATCTTGCCGCGACCGTTGATCGTGGCATGCCACAACTCATCGATTACGTTGCCGTCGTCGACGGTACGGGGGTTGGTCGCGCTCCAGGTCGGGGGGAACTTGTATGGGTCGTTGGTCTGATTCGGATTGTGCGGCCCGTAGATGAGGCCGGCGGCTCCCAGCGTTATGCCGTAGAAGTTCATGTGCAGATTGCGCTGACAATCCACCGAAGGGTTGCCGGCGGGGTCGCGGCAAACTTCCTCGGAAACCGGCACGCGACCGCGCAGGCTCGCGAAGGCGCCGTCGACCCGCAACGGTGTCCCGTTGCCCGAGTAGTAGGCGGTTGCGATGTCGGCCATGGTGTCGTCGTGGATGTCGGCGTACGGCGCGCCTAGGCCTGAATCGGTATTACCGTAGCCGACTGGCCCGGTTTTGCTGTTGGTATAGCCGTCGGTGAACAGGAGCCCGACGTTCCTTTGGCAGGCGCTGATCACCGGCACCTCGCTGCCGCCGACACGTCGGAACTGTTCGCCCAGGTACGCGACGGCGTCGCGATTCGGGGTGCCGCCCTTGGCTTTCAGGGTGTGAAACCCCTGGGTGTACAGCCCGGTTCGCCCGTCGGCAGTGCCGGTGTCGTACATGGTGACGTTGGTGCGATTGTTGATGGTGAAATAGCCCACGCGTAGATCGCGGATGCCATCCATGGAGTCGGTCATGGCGCCGATTGTGGACAGCAGGCGATTACGGCGGTACTGAAACCAGTTGGCGAAGTTTTGAATCGCCGCGTTGTACTGCGCGGTCGAGTCGAAGTTTCCGGGAAGAATCTGGTACTTGCGCACTTTACCCATGTTGAGCGCATCGACTTCCACGATGCGGTCCGCACGATAGCCATAGTTCGGCGGCAGAAGGTTGTTGTTGCGTGTGGTGTAGAAGGTCGGAGGAAAATAGGCGAACGCGATCAGGCAGCTCACGCCCGCCAAGGTGACGTCTGCGGTCAACTGCTGCCACTGCCCGCCGGTGTTGACGAAGTTGGTGCGGATGGAGCCATTGGCATTGCGAATGACGCAAGGCGTCGTCGCTGGGGTATTGACCCAGGTGTTGGCGGGTATCGTCATGCCGTCGTAGACGACGAACATTTCGCTGGCGTCGACTCGGTAGTTCGTCATGTCGTAGACGACATTGGACTCCGGTTGGTTCGAGCGAATGTCGGCGCGCGTTTGAGCGATGACGGCGTTCGGAGTGCGAGTTCCGTCCGGATTGATCCACGGCTCGTAACGCAGCAGGGGGTTGAAGTAGCTGGTATTGACCTCGGACGCGCGGAACAGCGCAGCGCTGTCCAGCGGCGCCAGCGCATAGCCGGCGGGGAAGGCCGTGTTGAAGCCCTCGTGGGGGAACAGATAGAAGTAGCAGTTCATGACGGTGGTGCAGACGGTTTCCTCTGTGCCACCGAAGGTCTTGGCCGAGACGATCCACTTCGACTGACCATCGCGTATCCCGGGGATCAGGATATCGAAGCTCATCGAGCCCGAATCGTCCACCGCCATGATCAGCGCGGGCTTGATCGTGGCTTGCGCGTTCATCGGTGCCTGGGCGAGTTCGCCCGCGCCCTGGTCGGCGACGGAAGGGGCCCAGCGGGCGAGTCCGGTGAGCGCCAGGACCAGCGCGACGGAGATCAGAGGGGTGCGGGATGCCATCGTGGGGGCCTCAGGGGATGAACACGGTGTCGAGCACCGCATCCGAACTGGCGTTGTCGTCGCGATCGGTGGCGTAGGCGGTGATCTGGAACACCAGGTTGGGTTCCTTGTTCAACACTTCGCCCTGCTTCAGCGAGCTGTAGCCGCTGATGCACTGGTCGATGCGGCGCGTGATGCTGGCGCGGCCGCCGGTAGGCGGCGCGGAGAAGTTCTTGTCGGCGGCCCAGTCGCTGGGCGAATACGTCTTCTGGCAGTAGGGCTCGTCCACCGCGACCAGTTCCGCGCCCTGGCTGTCCAACTGGCGATCCAGGTCATTCTCGCGCTGGCGCACGCTGGCTTCGGCGTTCTCCAGGGCCTGCTGGGTGGCGCGATAGTTGGACGACATGCGTTCCTGCAGCCCGGTGACCTGGACCGCGGTGACGCCGATCAGCGACATCAGGATCAGCAGGATCAAGGCGACGTACAAAGACGAGCCGCGTTGGCGCGTGCGACTGCGCGGCATGCGGCGGCGTGCGGGGAGGGCGGCGATCGGGGTCATCGGCAGGTTCTCAGTTGCCGAACAGGCGGTTGCGCAGGGCGACGTTGGTTTCGTAGACGCCGCGGTAGCGCTGGTCGTCCGGGGCGCTGACCTTGACGCCGAGCACCGACGGCGCCTCGCTGCGCTGCGCCGCCATCGCGGGGTCGTTGCTGCGGATCATCATCCCCAGCTTGATGCTGCCCACGCGTTGCCAGCCTTCGCGGCCGCTGGCGTTGGGCAGAATGTTGCTTGCGGTGACCTGGGCGTCGATGTAGCCGGTGGGCACGCCGGCCGGGATCTTCTTGGCGCTGTTGTCCTGTCCGTACAGCAGTTGCAGCGTTTCCACGCCTGGCACCAGTTCTTCGATGTCGCGCTGGATCGCGGTGGCGCCCGGCGCGGCGGTGAAGCGCATCCGGTACAGGGCCGGCATTGCCTCGGCGCCGCTGACGCCGACGTAGTAGGCCAGACTGTCCGCGCGGTAGACGCGGACCTGCATCAGCGCGGGGTCGATGCTGTCGCGCAGATTGAATGCGCTGCGGTTGAACTCGGACTTGCCGCCGCCGGCGATCACGGTCAGGGTCACGTTCGCGCCGCCGCCGGGTTCCTTCACGCTGTCGACATGGAAGGTGGTCGCGCCGCGGCAATCGGCGATCGCCAGCAGGCCGGGCTGGACGCCGTTGCGTTTCATCGACGCCCAGCCGGTGCCGTCGACGAGCATGGTCGCTTCGCTGCCGTCGGCCGAAACGGTCAGGCTGCTGACCTGCGCGCTTTCCGCCGACAGGCTGCGGATCAGCAGCAGGTCGCTGCCTTTGACCGGTGCCGGCTCGCCGGCACCGACGCGCAGCAGGCCCGGCAGCGCCTCCACCCAATCGCCGTCGGGCGCGCCCGCCACCGGCGTCGCGCCCAGGCTCAGCGTGTCGCCGGGGCCGGTCCCTTTGGCTTCGTAGCCGCGCAGCGCGAAATCGAAGCGCAGTGCGTTGGTATAGGTGCGCGCCGGCAGGGATTCGAAGTTGGTGCGGTCGGTCAGAAACAGCTGGCCGAAGCTGGGCAGGCTGGACATCAGGTGCGACTGGTCGTTGACGCAGCCCATGTGGCCGACCATGCGCGCATCGCGTTGCAGGTACTCCACCGCGAAGCGTCCGCCTTCCTGGGCACGCGCCATGCCCTGGGCCATCACATAGGAGGCGCGCGAAGCGGCGAACACCTGCACCAGGCCGAGCACCAGCACGATGCTGAGCGTGATCGCCACCATCAGCTCGACCAGGGACAGGCCGGCTTGGGCATTGCGGGGCGTGCGCGTCATAGGTCGCTGCTCACGCTGAAGCGGGTGCCGCTGTCGTCGCTGCGCCAGCGCTTGGCGTCGCCCCAGTCCAGGGTCACGGTGACCCGGCTGATGCGGTTCACCACGTTGATGTTCACCTGCGCGGTCGCGTCCTCGCCCAGCGCATACAGCAGGCGGCACGCGAATTCCTTCTTCTGTTCCTTGGAGCCGGTGGCGCCGGCCGCGGTGCAGCCGCGCTTGTCGGCGTCGGCGGCCTTTATGGTGCCGGCGTAGTTGATCGCGTTGAAACGGTTGGAGCGGATGCTGTCCATCAATTCGTAGGACAGATTGGTCGCCACGGTGCGGGTGTTGGCGCTCTGGGTCAGGCGCAGGTTGGTCACCTGCAGCATGGCCAGCCCGAGCAGGCCGAAACCGAGCACGAGCAGACTGATGAGCACTTCGATCAGGCTGAAGCCGGCGGCGCTGCGCTTGCGGATGCCGTAGGTACGTCGCGTGTTCATGGGCAGGTCTCCTTGCTGACGCTGGCCTGGCCGATCGCGCCCACGCTGATGCTGCGCACCTGGTACTGGCCCGGGGTGCAGGGATCGGGTTGCAGGCGCAGGCTGCGCGGGGTGGTGGAGGTGGAGCGGCCCTGGTGGTCGAAGGCGATCCGGTCGACGTTGGCGGCGCTGATCGCGATGTCGCCGCTGGGCTCCAGGGTGCGGCGCAATTCCGCGGCGTCGAAGGTCTGGTCGCGGTCGTCGTCGGTCCAGACCAGCAGGCCGGCGTTCCAGTCCTTGCCGCAGCTGCTGCCGTCGGCGCCGCGCGGGCAGACCGTGGAGCCGGCTTTGGCGCGCAAAGCCTCGTTGCGGGCATAGGCCAGGGTGGCCAGGGTCAGATTGGTGGTGGAGGCCAGGCGATTGGCGCGCAGGGATTCGATGAAGCTGGGCAGGGCCAGGCCCATCAGCACCGCGGTGATGGTCAGCACCACCAGCAGTTCCATCAGGCTGAAACCCGCGCTGGTGGCGGGTGCGCGCGATGCGCGGGCGGCATGGCTTATTAAGCTGCGGCGCTCGGCACCATTTTCGTGAGTGCTTCGGCGATTATCTTCTGGCTCGGTATTTTCGTGCCTTTGCTGCGTCGAGACGGATGCTGCGTTCGGCGTCGCCATGAAGATTCGCGCTGCGCTATGGGTGGCGCGTGGATGCTAGCAATGGCGGGCGTTTATTTACTTGCGAAGGCCGATGGGCGGTATGGAATATCCGCTTCGGCGGGGTGTGTATTTAGTGTGTTGTTTTATACTTGAGTATATTCAGTGCCTATTTGTTTTGTTTGTAAGTATTAATTGCGGCGAAGTGTCGATATTTGCCGGATTTTAGTTGCACGACTGGCATTCTCTTGGTGCGCGTTTGAGCCAGCGACGCCCACCCCGCCTCTCGGATCCGAGCGCGCACCCGTGTCCTTCGGCCCAGGCCGGCGATGCGGCGGCGGTGCTAGCGTGCGCTCGGGGACGATGTGGACGGATCGCGGCGCGGCAGCGCGGGCGACGGTGCGCGGGCTCTCCGCTCCCGTTCCCCAACACCGGTACCGACCATGCGCCGAACCCTAGTCCTGCTGTTGCTGAGCGCCGCGTTCGCGGCCACCGCCCAGGCGGCGGCGCCCACCGTGCCCGACGTCGAAAGCCTGCGCATCAAGCACGAGCGCATCGTCCTGCCCAACGGCCTGACCGTGCTGGTGCACGAGGACCACAGCGTGCCGCTGGTCGCGGTCAACGTCTGGTACCACGTCGGTTCGCGCGACGAGCGCCGCGGCCGCACCGGCTTCGCTCATCTGTTCGAGCACTTCTTCTTCAACGGCAGCCAGAACTATCCGCACGGCTTCCGCGAAGCCATGGACGACCTGGGCGCGAACAACCGCAACGGCACCACCAACACCGACCGCACCAACTTCTTCGAGGACGTGCCGGTCTCGGGCCTGGAGCGCACGCTGTACCTGGAGGCCGACCGCATGGGCTTCCTGGCCGGCAACATCAACCAGGACATGCTCGAACGCGAGCGCGGCGTGGTCCAGAACGAGAAGCGCCAGGGCGAGAACCAGCCTTATGGGCGGGTGTTCGACCGCATGGTGCAGTTGATCTATCCGTACTCGCATCCCTACAGCTGGCCGACCATCGGCAGCATGGAAGACCTGCAGGCGGCCAAGCTCGACGACATCAAGCAGTGGTACGCGACCTATTACGGCCCCAACAACGCCGTGCTCGCGCTGGCCGGCGACATCACCGTCGAACAGGCGCGCGCGCTGGCGACCAAGTACTTCGGCGCGATTCCGCCCGGCCCGCCACTGTCGCGCGTGCAGGCCTGGGTGCCGGTGCTGGAGCAGGACCTGCGCGACAGCGTGCAGGACCGCGTGCCGCAGCACCGCATCTACCGCGCCTGGCACCTGCCGCCGATGGGCGAGCGCCAGACCCATGCCATGGAGCTGTTCGCCAGCGTGCTGGCCGGCAGCGAAAGCGCGCCCTTGAACCGGCAGCTGGTGTTCGAGCGCAAGCTCGCCACCGGCGTGTCGGCCTCGGTGTGGGACAAGCAGCTGACCAGCACCTTCATCGTCAGCGTCGACGTCAAGCCGGGCGTGGATCCGGCCGAGGCCGAGCGCGAGCTGGATGCCGTGCTCGCGCGCCTGATCGCGCAGGGGCCGGCCGCACCGGACCTGCAGCGCGCGCGCAGCCGCTACCTGGCCGACTTCGCGCGCAACAGCCAGCGCCTGGGCGGCTTCGGCGGACGTTCCGACGTGCTGGCCGAAAGCGCGACCTACTTCGGCGACCCCGAGGCCTATCTGCGCCGGCTGCGCGATTTGTCCGCGCTGAGCCCGAAGGAGGTGCAGGCGACGGCACGCGAGTGGCTGGGCCGTCACCACGCTACCTTGACCGTGGCGCCGATGCCCGAGCTCAGCGCAGGGCGCGACGGCTTCGACCGCAAGCAGTTGCCCGCGCTGGGCGCGCCGCCGCAGGTCGACTTCCCCAAGCTGCAGCGCACGACCCTGTCCAACGGCCTCAAGGTGATGCTGCTGGAGCGTCACTCCGCGCCGCTGGTGAGCGTGGCGCTGGCGGTGGACGCCGGCGTCGGCGCCGATCCCGCCGATGCGCCGGGCACCTCGCGCTTCGCTCTGGATCTGCTGCTCAAGGGCACGACCACGCGCGACGCCTTCCGCCTGGCCGACGAGCGCGACGCGCTTGGCGCGACCTTGAATGTCGGCAATTCGCTGGACCAGTCCCTGGTCTATCTGACCGCGCTGCGCCCGAACCTGGGCGGTTCGCTGGATCTGCTGGCCGACGTGGCGCGCAATCCGGCCTTCCCCGAGGACATGGTCGAGATCCAGCGCAAGCAGCAGCTGGCCGCGATCGAGCAGCAGCGCGCCAGCCCCACCGGCGCCGCCACCCGCACTTTGCCGCCGCTGCTGTACGGGCCCGGTCATGCCTACGGCAACGCCGGCGGCAGCCTCGGCCAGGCCGCGACGATCTCGGCGCTGCCGCGCTCGGCGTTGCAGGCCTGGCATGCGCGCTGGTTCGTTCCCGGCAACGCGACCCTGATCGTCGCCGGCGACGTCACCCTGGATGCGCTCAAGCCCGAGCTGGAGCGCGCCTTCGGCCACTGGCAGGGCGGCGCCGCGCCGAGCAAGCGGCTGAGCGCGCCGAGCTCGCCCGGTCGCGGCAAGGTGGTGCTGATCGATCGGCCGGATGCGCCGCAATCGGTGATCCTGGCCGCGCACCTGGGGCCGACCGGCGCCGGCGACGACGATCTGGCGCTGGAAACGGTGATGCGCAACTTCGGCGGCATGGCGACCTCGCGCCTCAACCGCAACCTGCGCCTGGAGAAGCATTGGTCCTACGGCACCTCGGGCGGCGTGTCCGGCGTGCGCGGTCCGCGCGCCTTCACCGTGATCGCGCCGGTGCAGACCGACAAGACCAAGGAATCCATGGTCGAGGTGCTCAAGGAAATCCGCGGCGTCGCCGGTGCGCGGCCGCTGGTGGGCGAGGAGTACGACAGCATCATGCGCAGCCAGGTCGCGCGTTTGCCGGGCCGCTTCGAGACCCTGGACTCGCTGGTCGCCGCGGCCACCGACGTCGCCAACACCGGCCGCGCGCCGGAGTACTACTACGACTACGCCCAGCGCCTGCGCGCGCTGGACGCCGACGCGCTCGCGCGCGCGGGCAAGACGGTCAAGCCCGACGAACTGGTGTGGATCGTGGTCGGCGACCTCAAGAAGATCGAGGTCGGCGTGCGCGAGTTGAACTACGGCGAGGTGGTGAAGGCGCAGGCGGAGTAAGCGCGAGCGGCGTGGCGCCGGCTTGCGGCGTCATGCTCGTTCCAGCGACAGGCCGGCACGGTCCCGGCCTATCGTGCGGCGGCCATGGGCGCCGCGTAGCGCGCAATTCGTCGTTGCCGGATCGAGCGCGATGGCGATGCGGCGCGCCGCTGCGGCTCAATCTTCCAGGTAGGGATCCGCGATCCCCAGCCCCGCCAGGATTTCGCGTTCCAGTTGCTCCATGCACTCGGCCTCGCGCTCGTCCTCGTGGTCCCAGCCCAGCAGGTGCAGGGCGCCGTGGACGGTGAGGTGGGCGTAATGCGCGGCCAGCGCCTTCTTCTGCTCGCGCGCCTCGCGCGCGACCACCGGGGCGCAGATCACCAGGTCGCCCAGCAGCGGGAACTTGACGCCCTTGGGCAGGCCCTCGGGCACTTCGGCCGGGAAGCTGAGCACGTTGGTCGCGTAGTCGCGGCCGCGGTAGTGGCGGTTGAGCGCGCGGCCTTCCTTGCTGCCGACGATGCGGATCGCCAGGTCGGCTTCGCGGATGCGGCTGTCGAGCGCGGCCGCGACCCAGCGACGGAAACTCACCGCGGCCGGAATACCGGTGCGCGGGACCGCGTAGCTGATCGCGACATCGAGACGGACGGGGCCTTTGGTCATCGCTGTGTCGGAATGGGTGTGGGGCGGATCAGGCGGACGGGCCGGTCTGGGCATCCTGGGCGTCGCGGGCTTCGTACGCGGTGACGATGCGCGACACCAGCGGATGCCGGACCACGTCGCGCGCCTCGAAGAAGGTGAAGCTGATGCCGTTGACGTTGCGCAGCACGTCCAGCGCGTCCTTGAGCCCGGACTTCATGTGCTTGGGCAGGTCGATCTGGGTGAGGTCGCCGGTGACGACGGCGGTGCTGCCGTAACCGATGCGGGTCAGGAACATCTTCATCTGCTCGATCGTGGTGTTCTGCGCTTCGTCGAGGATCACATAGGCATCGTTAAGCGTGCGTCCGCGCATATAGGCCAGCGGCGCGATCTCGATCACGTTCTTTTCCAGCAGCTTGACCACCTTCTCCACGCCCAGCATCTCGTAGAGCGCGTCGTAGAGCGGGCGCAGGTAGGGGTCGACCTTCTGGGTCAGGTCGCCGGGCAGGAAGCCGAGTTTCTCGCCGGCTTCGACCGCGGGGCGGACCAGGATCAGGCGCTGCACGCGCGCTTCGTTCAGCGCTTCGACCGCGCTGGCCACGGCCAGGAAGGTCTTGCCGGTACCGGCCGGGCCGATGCCGAAATTGATGTCGTGGGTGGCGATCGCGTGCAGGTACTTGGCCTGATTGGTGCCGCGCCCGCGGATGGTGCCGCGCTTGACCCGGATCGCGACTTCCTGCGGTTCGATGTCGTCGTTGACCAGTTGTTCGGCGTCGAACTCGGTCAGGGCGAGGTGGATCGCGCCGTCGTCGAGGGTTTCCTCGGCGGCGTCTTTCCACAGCTGGCGCAGCAGGCGTTCGGTCTTGCCGACCGCGAGCTGCGGGCCGACCACGCGGAACACATTGCCGCGGTTGGCGATTTCCACGCCCAGGCGCAGTTCGATCTGGCGCAGGTGGCCGTCGAACGGGCCGCTGAGGTTGGCCAGGCGTTCGGTTTCGGCCGGTTCTAGGACGAATTCGGAGGCGGTACGTGCTTGCATCGGGAGCGGATGTCTTCCATGGACCGCGCGCGTCATCGCGCGCCGGTGTATCAGCTTGCGCCCGTCGGCGCGGTTTCGCAAAGCCCCGCGACGACGGTGTTCAGTCGTTGGCGCGCGCGCGATGACGGCGCGCCGCGCGCATCACCGCGATCGCGCCCACCAGCACCAGCAAGGCCGAGCCGATCAGCCACAACCAGGTGACGCCGTCGGCGGCGAAGGCGCCGTGTCGGAACGCGCGCATCGCGCCGCGCAGCAGGCCGAGCACGCCCAGGCCGAGGAACCAGAAACCGACGGCGGCGCGCGAAAGCAGGCTGGGCGTGGTGGCGCTGGGCATGGCGACGGACAGGCCGGGGCGGGGTAGGCGAGAGCTTAGCGAGTGCGACGTGAGCGCGGCTTGCGCGTTCGGGCGGCCCACTGCGCCGGGCGCTCCAAGCGGCCGTGATGGCCGTGGCGCGGCCGGTCGCTGCAGCGTCGCGATCCGTATCGCGGACGGGTGCGCGTATGGGCCGCTGCCCGCGCGTTGGATCGGCGCGGGTTGGGGCGGGCGCCACCACCCGGCCGGCGCGCTTGCACCGTCAACCGGAAGGCCGGGACGGGCCCGCCTGGCGACCGTTCGTCGGCTCGCGCTTGTCAACTAATTAAACATTGAATTAAATAAAGTCCATGAGCACCGAGCAACCCCCGAACCCGCGCCGTCCGCGCAAGACCCCCGCCACCCGCCGCGCCCCCGGGCGTCCGGTCGCCGACGGGCCCGACCTGCGCTCGCGCCTGCTGGACGCGGCCATCGTCTGCTACACCCGCCAGGGCATCGCGGCCACCGCGCTGCGCAGCATCGCGATCGAGGCCGGGGTGAATCCGGCCCTGCTGCATTACTACTTCGGCGACAAGGAGCAGTTGCAGGCAGCGGTGATCCAGGAGCGGGTGATGCCCGCGATCGCGACCCTGAGCGGGCACCTGCGCACCGCCGGCGACGACACCGCGCGCCTGATCGCCGCCTTCGTGCGCGGCGTCGGCGAGACCGTGGCCGAACACCCCTGGTTCCCCTCGTTATGGGTCCGTGAGGTGCTGTGCGAGGGCGGCGCCCTGCGCGATTTGCTGGTCGATCAGATCGGCCCGCAGCTGCCGCAGATGATGGCGCAGCGTTTCGCCCAGGCGCAGCGCGACGGCCAGCTCAATCCCGATCTCGATCCGCGCTATCTGGTGGTGTCGCTGGTCGGCCTGACCCTGTTCCCGATCGCCGGCGCGCCGGTCTGGCAGCGCGTGTTCGGGGTCGAGACCTTCGACAGCGCCGCCCTGCGCGACCACACCATCGCCTTGCTCGACCGCGGCCTGGGCTGCGGCTGAGCGCATCGAACCCCGAGGTTTCCGGAGTCATCCGATGAATCATCCGACCAAGAACCATCGCCGCTGGAGCGCGCCGCTGTTGCTGGCGCTGGCTCTGTCCGCCTGTGGCGACGAGCGTCCGCAGGCCCTGGGCACGCTGGAGTGGGACCGCATCACCCTGCCGGCCCCGGCCGCCGAGAAGGTCGTGCGCATCGACGTGCGCGAAGGCCAGCGCGTCGCCGCCGGCGCGCCCCTGCTGCGACTCGAGCTCAGCCGCACCCAGTCGCAGCTCAACGCCCTGCAGGCGCAGGCGCGCCAGGCCGGCGATGCCCTGGCCGAACTGCAGGCCGGTCCACGCAGCGAGGCGATCGCCCAGGCGCGCGCCAACCTCAGCGCGACCCAGGCGCAGGCCGCCGATGCGCGCGCCTATTACACGCGCCTGCAGCCGCTGGGCCGGCAGAAGCTGGTCGCCGCCTCCGACGTCGATCGCGCTCGCGCCGCCGCCGGCAATGCCGAGGCGCAGGTGCGCGCGGCGCAGGCGGCCCTGCTGGAGCTCGAGCGCGGCACCCGCAGCGAGCAGATCGCGCAGGGCGAATCCGCGCTGGCCGCGGCGCAGGCGCAAGCCGCCGCGCAACAGGTCACGCTGCAGAAGCTGGACGTGGTCGCGCCGCGCGCGGGCGTGGTCGACAGCCTGCCGTACAAGCTCGGCGACCAGGCCCCGGTGGGCGCGCCGCTGGCGGTGATGCTGGTCGGCGCGGCGCCGTACGCGCGCGTCTACGTGCCCGAGCCGATCCGCGCCAACGTGCGCATCGGCCAGGGCGCGCGGGTCTACGTCGACGGCCGCGAACAGGCATTCGCCGGACGCGTGCGCGCGATCCGCAGCGATCCCAACTTCACGCCCTACTACGCCCTGACCGGCGAGGACGCCGCGCGCCTGAGCTACCTGGCCGAAATCGAGCTGACCGCGCGCGATGCCGCCGATCTGCCGGCGGGGCTGCCGGTGCGGGTGGAGTTCGACCCGGCCCGCTCCGAACCGGTGCGCGCCGAACCGAGCCAAGCCAGCGAGCGCCGGCCATGAGCGCCGACGCCGCGACCGCCGCCGCAGGCGAGCACGCCGGTCCGGCCGGCGAGCCGGCGATCCGCGCGCGCGGCCTGACCAAGCAATTCGGCGCCCTGACCGCGGTGAACCGCGTCGACCTGACCGTGCCGCGCGCGCATGTGTACGGCTTCCTCGGCCCGAACGGCTCGGGCAAGTCGACCACCATCCGCATGCTCTGCGGCCTGCTCACGCCCAGCGCCGGCGACATCGAAGTGCTGGGCCTGCGCATCCCCGAACAGGCCGAGGCGCTGCGCAAGCGGATCGGCTACATGACCCAGAAGTTCTCGCTGTTCGAGGACCTCACCGTGCGCGAGAATCTGGAGTTCCTGGCCGCGGTGCAGGACATCCCGCGTGCGCAGGCGCGCCAGCGCATCGACGAGCTGGTCGAGCAGTACCACTTCCAGGATCGTCAGAAACAGCTGGCCGGCACCATGAGCGGCGGCCAGAAGCAGCGCCTGGCCCTGGCCGGCGCGGTGATCCAGAAACCCGAACTGCTGTTCCTGGACGAACCCACCAGCGCGGTCGATCCGGAATCGCGGCGCGACTTCTGGGAGAAGCTGTTCGACCTGGCCGACGCCGGCACCACCTTGCTGGTGTCCACCCACTACATGGACGAGGCCGAGCGCTGCCATCGCATCGCCATCCTCGACCGCGGCGTGCTGGTGGCCGACGGCACCCCGCTGGAACTCACCGGCGAGCTCGCCGGGCGCACCGTGGAAGTGCTGGCGCCGCAGCCGCGACGCGCGCAGCAGGCCCTGGTCAAGGTGCCGGGCGTGCTCAGCGTCGCCCAGATCGGCAACAGCCTGCGCGTACTCGCCGACCGCGACGGCGACACCGCCGCGCGCCTGCGCGAGGTGCTGGCCAAGGCCGGCATCGAGGCCGAGGTCGCGCCCTCGCAAGCCAACCTGGAGGACGTGTTCGTCTCGGCCACCCGCGGCCGCGAACAGGACGCGGCCAAGGAGCGTGCCGCATGAACCTGCGCCGCCTGTTCGCGATCGTATTGAAGGAGCTGCGGCAGATGCGCCGCGACCGGGTCACCCTGGCGATGATCGTGGGCATCCCGGTGATGCAGCTGGTGCTGTTCGGCTACGCGATCAACCTCAATCTGCGCGGCCTGGAGACCGGCGTGGCCGACCAGGCCAACACCGCCGCTTCGCGCGCGCTGGTCATGGACATGGTCGCCACCGGGGTGATCGCGCCAACCGTCGCCGCGCGCACGCCCGAGGAACTGATGCAGCATTTGCGCCGCGGCGAGATCAGCATCGGCGTGGTGATTCCGCCCGATTTCGAGCGTCGTCGCTACGAGGGCCGCGAAGCGGTGCAGGTGCTGGTGGACGGCAGCGACACCACCGTCCAGGCCGCGGCCTCGCAGCTGGCGCAACTGCCCCTGAACTCGGCCCCGACCAGCAACGACCGCCCGCTGCGCGCGGGCCCGGGGCAGGGCGGCGGCCAGATCGGCGTGGTCGCGTTCTACAACCCCGAGCGGCGTTCGGCGATCAATATCGTGCCCGGCCTGATCGGCATCATCCTGACCATGACCATGGTGATGTTCACCGCGGTGGCGGTGGTGCGCGAACGCGAGCGCGGCAACATGGAACTGCTGATCGCCACCCCGCTCAGCCGCAGCGAGCTGATGGTCGGCAAGGTGCTGCCTTACGCCGGCATCGGCCTGATCCAGACCACTCTGGTGCTGCTGCTGGGCCTGTGGCTGTTCGAGGTGCCGATCCGCGGCAGCGTGCTGGACGCCTACTGGGCCGCGATCCTGCTGATCATCGCCAACCTAAGCCTGGGCCTGCTGATCTCGACCAAGGCGCAGTCGCAGTTCCAGGCCATGCAGATGACCTTCTTCGTGTTCCTGCCCTCGATCCTGCTGTCGGGTTTCATGTTCCCGTTCGCGGGCATGCCCAAAGTCGTGCAATGGCTGGCCGAGGTGCTGCCGCTGACCCACTTCCTGCGCCTGATCCGCGGTGTGATGCTGCGCGGCGCGCCGTTGTGGGAACTGTGGCCGGACGTGCTGGCGCTGCTGGCCTTCATCGCGGTGATGATGACGCTGGCGATCCTGCGCTTCCGCAAGCGGCTGGATTGAAGCGGCAGCATCGCCGGCAAGCGGACGCCGACCCGGCGTCCGCTTGCGCTAGCGAGAGCGATGGCTCATTCGTTGCGGCGCGACTTGGTCGAGTTCACGCCCTTTTCTCTGATGCTCTTGGATGCCGGCTGGATTTCGATGGCCTGATCGTGTCGCGGCTTGCTGGCGGCGACGCCTGGTTCGCTGACGCTCTGGGGCGCGGGCTCGGCGGTCTGGGCGTTGGCGTCCGGCTTGGTGGAGGTCACGCCCTTGCTGCTGATGCTCTTGGACGCCGGATCGACCTCGGCGGCGGGATCGGCGGCGGCGCTCTTGGCGTCGAAGGCGGCGCCCGCGTACTGGGTGGCGCGCGCCGCGTCTTGTTGCTGGGCCCAGGCCGTGCCGGTGGACAGCGCCAGCGTCACTGCGATCGACAGCATTGCGTTCCTCACAAATGCGTTCCTGCTCATGGCGTCTCTTCCTTAGAACCGCGGAGGGGTGGGGTGGATGTGTTCTAGCACCCTCGCGGCCCGCAGCATGGCCGCGCCGGAAATGTTGTTAATTTATAGTTAACGACGCGGACAGCTCGGGTTCACGCGCCGCAGCCGGCCTGTCGCCGCGTGCCGCGATGTCGATGCGATGCCGGACATCGGTGGATGCGTACGCGAATAGGCGACGTCGTCGGCGCTGGTTGTATGCCGATCTTGGCGCGCGTGCGACTGGCGATACCGTCGCGATGCGAACGCGGCATGGCTACCGCGACCGCGGTCTCCGATCAAGTCGATCCGACGCGCGCGCGCATCGATTACTGTGCGTGCTATCAAGAATCCGAATATGCCGGCGCGCTAGCATCACCGCCCATCAGCGAAGGGGGCGGCTGCATGAGATGGATCGCATTGCGCGCAGGATGGGCGACCGTCTGGCCGCGTCTGTTGGTGCTGCTGCTGGTGCTGGGTGTGGTATCGGTTCCCGATCGCTGGTGGCGCGCGCTGTCTCCGCCGCCCGCGCCGAAGGCCGTCGCGAACGCGACCAAGCCGGCGCCGCCGAAATCCAAACCGCTGCCGGCGCAATTGGTGATCGGCGACGCCGACGCCGCGAACTTCCTGGCCCAGGCCACGTTCGGTCCGACCTGGGCCGATATCGACCGCGTCCAGCAACTGGGCTACTCGGGCTGGATCGATGAGCAGGCGAGCTTGCCGCTGTCGTCGCAGCTGCGATTCCTCAACGCCGCCAGCGCCGCGACCGGCGGCGACCTGCGTCGCGAGTGGCGCATGGACGCCTGGTTCCTGCATGCGCTGGGCGGGCGCGATCCCTTCGACCCGCAGCTCGTGCACCGCGACCAGTTGCGCCAGCGCGTGGCGTTCGCGCTCAGCGAGATCCTGGTGGTGTCCGACGCCAATTCGGACCTGCTCGGCAATGCGCCGCACGGGGTCACCGATTACTACGACACCCTCGCGCGCGGCGCCTTCGGCAATTTCCGGCAACTGCTGGAGGACGTGACCCTGCATCCGGCGATGGGCATCTACCTGTCGATGATGCAGAACCAGAAGCCCGACCCGGCGCGCAACATCCGCCCCGACGAGAACTACGCACGCGAGGTGCTGCAACTGTTCAGCGTCGGCCTGTTGCGGCTGAATCCCGACGGCACGCCGTTGCTGGAGAACGGCCGCACCGTGCCGACCTACAACCAGGACACGGTCAAGGGCTTCGCCCACGTGTTCACCGGCTGGACCTTCAACGGCTGCCGCGAGTTCGACTGCTACTACTACGACTCCGACGCACCGGCCTGGATCAAGCCGATGCAGAACCACGCCGCCTACCACGCCTCGGCGCAGGCCAAGCAGTTGCTGGTGTACCCGGGCGTGGCCCTGGCCGGCGGCGTGCTGCCGGCCGGCGGCGACGGTCCCACCGATCTGCGCGCGGCGCTGGACAACATCTTCCAGCACCCGAACGTCGGTCCCTACATCGGCCGCCAGCTGATCCAGCGTCTGGTCACCAGCAATCCCAGCCCCGCCTACGTCGGCCGGGTGGCGGCGCGCTTCAACGACAACGGCCAGGGCGTGCGCGGCGACATGAAGGCGGTGGTCAAGGCCATCCTGCTGGATCCGGAAGCGCGCGATCCGAACCAACGCCCGGCCCACTTCGGCAAGGTGCGCGAGCCCCTGTTGCGCCTGACCCATGTGTGGCGCGCGACCAAGGCGCGCTCGGAGTCGGGCTTCATGGACGAGTTCTGGACCATCGGCTACGGCATGGGCCAGGCGCCGCTGTCCTCGCCGTCGGTGTTCAACTTCTTCAGCCCGAGCTATTCGCCCATCGGCGAGCCCGCGCAACTGGGGCTGGCGGTGCCGGAAATGCAGCTGGCCACCGATTACCAGATGCCCGGCACCGAGGGCTACTTCGGCGCCAAGATCTACGAGGTGTTCGTCGGCGCGCCGGACCTGAGCCCGCACGAGGTCGCGATCGACCTGACCGACGACATGCCCTACGCCACGCGTCCGGCCGACCTGATCCAGCGCTACAACACCCTGTTCCTGTCGGGGCAGATGTCCACGCGCATGCGCGGCGTGCTGCTGCATCGCTTGAACGGCATGCCGGCCGGCAACGACGAAGAGCGTCGCGTGCGGATCCAGGAAGCGCTGTACATCATCGTCAACTCGCCCGAATACGTGGTGCAGAAATGAACGCACGAGGAGACGAAGCATGAACCGTCGCGACTTTCTGAGCCGGGCCATCCTCGCGGGCCTGGGCGGCGCCGGACTGTACTCGGCGCGCGGCAATCTGCGCCTGCTGGAGTCGGCGACCCGCGCCTACGGCCCGAACGCGTTCTCCGACTACAAGGCGCTGGTGTGCGTGTTCCTGTTCGGCGGCAACGACGGCTTGAACATGGTGGTGCCGCGCAGCAGCACCCATTACCAGCGCTACGCCACCGCGCGCGCGACCCTGGCGGTGCCGCAGGCGCAGCTGCTGGCGCTGACGCCGCAAGTCGGCGGCGGCGCCTCCGACGGCGCCGACTACGGCCTGCAGGCCTCCACCAACGGCAACGACGCGATCGGCATGAGCGGCCTGCAAGGCCTGTTCAACAACGGCCGCGCGGCGATCCTGGGCAACGTCGGCACCCTGGTGCGGCCGGTGACCAAGGCCCAGTACCAGGCCGGCGGCGCCGACGTGCCGCCGCAGCTGTTCTCGCACAACGACCAGCAGTCGTACTGGCAGATCTCGCGCGCCAACGACGGCAGCGGCCTGGGCTGGGGCGGTCGCATCGCCGACCTGCTGCACGACGCCAACCCCGGCGCCTTCATCCCGATGAACATCGCCCTGAACTTCGAGAGCATCCTGCACCGCGCGCAAAGCGGCAGTCAGTACGTGATCGGCGCCGACGGCCCGCGCAGGTTCAGTTATTTCGAATGGGACGGCGATACCCGCGAGGCCATGCTGGGGCTGATGCAGCAGGGCACGCAGGGTCACGTGTTCGAGCGCAGTTATGCCGACGCGTTCCGGCGCGCGCGCGAGAACGCCGAAGCGGTGTACACCGCGCTGGAGACCTCGACGCCGCTGACCACGGTGTTCCCCGACAACGACCTGGCCGGCCAGCTGAAGATGGTCGCGCGGCTGATCAAGGTGCGCAGCGTGCTGGGGCTGAAACGGCAGGTTTACTTCGTGTCGATGGGCGGCTTCGATCACCACGACCGACTGCTGGCCGAGCAGCCGGAGTTGCTGTCGCAGCTGTCGCAGGCGATGACCGCGTTCTACCAGTCCACGGTCGAGCTGGGCGTGGCCAACAACGTCACCGCCTTCACCGCCTCGGACTTCGGCCGCACGCTGTCGTCCAACGGCGACGGCTCCGACCACGGCTGGGGCAGCCATCATTTCGCGGTCGGCGGTGCGGTGCGCGGCGGGCGCTTCTACGGGCGCATGCCGACCCTGCAGAACGAGGGCCCGGACGACGCCGGCTGGGGCCAGATCATCCCGACCACCTCGGTGGATCAGTACGCGGCGACCCTGGCGCGCTGGTTCGGCGTGGGCGATTCGGAGCTGGACCTGATCTTCCCGAACCTGCGCAACTACCCGAGCCGCGATCTGGGCTTCATGGTCTAGCGCATCGGCGGCGCGGCGACGCGCCGCCTCACAGCAGGCGGTGCATCACGTACACGTCGACCAGGCCCAGGCTGACGTGGCGGAAGGCGCCGGGGATCTGGCCGACGATCTGGAAGCCGTGCTTGAGCCACAGATGCACGGCGGCGGCGTTGCTGCTGACCACGTAGTTGAACTGCATGGCCATGTAGCCGGCCTGGCGAGCCTGCGCCAGCGAGTGCTCGCACAGCGCCGAGCCCACGCCCTGGCCCCAGCAGCGCTCGGCCACCATGTAGCTGGCGTTGGCGACGTGGTCGCCGCGGCCGGCGTAGTTGGGGCCGAGCTTGTAGCCGCCCAGGGTCTCGCCATCGTCGCCCTCGGCGACGAAGCAGCGGTAGGGTGGGGCGGTCCACATTTCGCGCGCGCGTTCCAGCGACAGCTCGGCCGGATAGTTGTAGCTCTCGCCGCGCGCGAGCACCTCGTGGAAGATCGGCCATAGCCGGTCGAACTCGTCCGGGCCGATCTCGCGGATGTTGAAGTCGCGGTCCATGCGGTTCTCCGAAAGCTCAGGCGGCGTCGCGGTCCTGTTCGGTCAGCACGCGTCCGCGCAGCGAGTTGGACAGGGCATCGGTGATGACCACGTCGACGAACTGCCCGATCAGGCGCGCCGGCGCGGCGAAGTTCACCGAGCGCATGTTCTCGGTCTTGCCGGTGAGCTCGTTGGGGTCCTTGCGCGAGGGGCCTTCCACCAGCACGGTCTGGACGCTGCCGACCATGGCCTGCGAGATGCGCATCGCGTTGGCGTTGATGGTGGCCTGCAGGCGCGACAGGCGCGCGTGCTTCTCGGCGTCGCTGACGGCGTCCTCGAGGTCGGCCGCGGGCGTGCCGGGGCGGCGCGAGTAGATGAAGGAGAACGACTGGTCGAAGCCGACGTCCTCGATCAGCTTCATGGTCTTCTCGAAATCGGCCTCGGTCTCGCCGGGGAAACCGACGATGAAGTCCGAGGAGATCGAGATGTCCGGCCGGACGCTGCGCAGCTTGCGGATCTTCTGCTTGAACTCCAGCGCGGTGTAGCCGCGCTTCATCGCCGCCAGCACGCGGTCGCTGCCGGCCTGGACCGGCAGGTGCAGGTAGTTGGCCAGCTGCGGCACGTCGCGGTAGGCCTCGACCAGCGAGTCGCTGAACTCCAACGGGTGCGAGGTGGTGAAACGGATGCGGTCGATGCCGTCGATCTCGGCGATGGTGCGGATCAGCAGGCCGAGGTCGGCGATCTCTCCGTCCTCGCCGTAGGGACCGCGATAGGCATTGACGTTCTGGCCGAGCAGGTTGACCTCGCGCACGCCCTGGGCGGCGAGCTGGGCGACCTCGACCAGCACGTCCTCGAACGGGCGGCTGACTTCCTCGCCGCGGGTGTAGGGCACCACGCAGAACGAGCAGTACTTGCTGCAGCCCTCCATGATCGAGACGAAGGCGCTGGGGCCCTCGGCGCGCGGCTCGGGCATGCGGTCGAACTTCTCGATCTCGGGGAAGCTGATGTCGACCTGCGGCTTGCCGGTGGCGCGCTTGGCGGCGATCAGCTCGGGCAGGCGGTGCAGGGTCTGCGGTCCGAACACCAGGTCGACGTAGGGCGCGCGCTTGACGATGGCTTCGCCTTCCTGCGAAGCGACGCAGCCGCCGACGCCGATGATGACCGGGCGGTCGCCCTGCTTGTGCTGCTTCCAGCGCCCGAGCTGGCTGAACACCTTCTCCTGGGCCTTCTCGCGGATCGAGCAGGTGTTGATCAGGATGACGTCGGCCTCGGCCGCGTCGGTGGTGAGTTCCAGGCCTTCGCTGGCGGCGAGCACGTCGGCCATCTTGGCCGAGTCGTACTCGTTCATCTGGCAGCCGTGGGTCTCGATGAACAACTTGCCCCGCGGGGCAGGCGTCGCGCCGGCGTCGGGCACGGGTATGGCGGTGTCGGTCATGGCGGTGTCCGGGGAGGGCGGCGGTTAATCCGCGCCGGAAAGGGGCGCCAGTTTAGCGCCTTGGGCCGGTCGGGGGCGGCCGTCACGTTTTCGAATCAAAGACTTGGCAACCCGTGCCCGAAGGGAGACACTCGCCGCCATGAGGGGGGGCTCGCTACTGCTGGGGATCGTCTGCCTGCTGGCCGTGGCGCCTGCCGTGGCCGGCACCGTGTACCGCTGCGACAGCGCGGGCGGCGAGCGCAGCTACGTGAGCAAGCGCGTGCCCGGGGCCAAGTGCACCGTGGTCAGCCAGTACCGGCCCAGCCGCTCGACGCCCTACGTGCCGCCGCGCGCGCCCGCCGGCGCCGGCAGCGTCACCTCGGCCAACCCGGTCGCGGGCTCGCCCGCCTCGATCCATTCCAATCCGCCGGCCACCTTCATGGGCACGCCGGCCGCGGTCGCGACCAGCGCCAGCGCGCCCGCAGCGGCGCCGGCCCCGGCCGTCGCGATGCCGGTCGCGCCCTCGGCGCCGAGCTCGCGCCTGGTTCAGGGCCAGGTCTACTCCTATATCAAGGACGGCGTCCGCCACTACACCAGCAAGCGCCCCAAGGGCCTGGCCAACGCCTCGGCGGTGCGCACGATCAAGTACAGCTTCATGGAGACCTGCTACGCCTGCGCGGCGCGGCCGGGCGTCAATTTCGGCTCGATCCGCCTGAACATGGACGCCTATCGCGACGAAATCGCGGCGGCGGCGCGCCAGCACGGGGTCGAAGAGGCGATCGTGCGCGCGATCATCCATGCCGAGTCGGCCTACAACCCCAATGCGCTGTCGCGGGTCGGGGCCCAGGGCCTGATGCAGCTGATGCCGGCCACCGCGCGCCGGTTCGGGGTGTCCAACGCCTTCGACGCCGGCCAGAACATCCAGGGCGGCGTGCAGTACCTGGCCTGGCTGCTCAAGCGTTTCAACGGCGATCTGACCCTGGCCGCGGCGGGTTACAACGCCGGCGAGGGCGCGGTCGACAAGTACAAGGGCGTGCCGCCCTACAGCGAAACCCAGCGCTACGTGCAGCGCGTGGCCCTGCTGGCGCAGCGCTACCGCGCCACCCCCGTGGTCCGCTGATCCCCGCCGCATGGACCTTTCCGCGACGATCGCGGCGCGATCGGCGCCCCCGCGCGCCCGTCGCGCATGGGGGCGGCGGCGTCGGGTCCGCGTCCGCGGACGGGTTTCGCCGCAGCGGCGGATTGTCGGGCCGTTAACCGTTCCGTTACACTTCCCCGTCTTTTGAGCCGCGAGCAGTCGCCAGTGGCGGCGCGCTGTGCGGCGTAACTTCGAATTGCAGCTTTGCGGAGTGCCGGATGGCCAACCAAGGGGTCAACGATCCTATCAATACGGGCCGCCGTCGGTTCCTGACGGCGACCACGGCAGTGGTCGGCGCAGTCGGGGCCGGTTTTGCGGCGGTGCCCTTCATCAAGTCCTGGAACCCCAGCGCGCGCGCCAAGCTCGCCGGTGCGCCGGTGACGGCCGATATCAGCGCCCTGGAGGAAGGCCAGCGCCTGGTCTTCGAATGGCGCGGTCAGCCGATCTGGATCGTCAAGCGCTCCAAGGCCATCCTGGACGCGCTGCCGACCCTGGACAGCCACCTGCGCGATCCGCTGTCGACCAACCTCGATCAGCAGCCTAGCTACATCAAGGGCGAGTTCCGCTCGATCAAGAAGGACATCTCGGTCCTGGTCGGCCTGTGCACCCACCTGGGTTGCTCGCCGGAAATGAAGGCCGAGATTCGTCCCGAGCCGTTCGATCCGGAGTGGAAGGGCGGTTACTTCTGCCCCTGCCACAAGTCGCGCTTCGACATGTCCGGCCGCGTGTTCCAGGGCGTTCCGGCGCCGATCAATCTGCTGGTGCCGCCGCACCACTACGAGAACGACACCACGATCATCATCGGCGTGGATCCGAAGGGAGCGGCGTAAGTCATGTCCAACATCATTACCCGCACCGCCAACGGCGTCTGGGATTGGGTCAACGCACGCGCGCCCGGCATGATGCCGGTCTATCGCAAGCACATGACCGAGTACTACGCGCCGAAGAATTTCAACGTCTGGTACTACTTCGGTTCGCTGGCGCTGCTGGTGCTGGTCAACCAGATCCTGACCGGCATCTTCCTGACGATGCACTTCAAGCCGTCCGCGGCCGAAGCGTTCTCGTCGGTCGAATACATCATGCGCGACGTGGAGTGGGGCTGGCTGATCCGCTACATGCACAGCACCGGCGCCTCGCTGTTCTTCATCGTCGTTTACCTGCACATGTTCCGCGGCCTGCTGTACGGCTCGTACCAGAAGCCGCGCGAGCTGGTGTGGATCCTGGGCATGCTGATCTACCTGGTGCTGATGGCCGAAGCCTTCATGGGCTACGTGCTGCCGTGGGGCCAGATGTCGTTCTGGGGCGCCAAGGTGATCATCTCGCTGTTCGGCGCGATCCCGGTGATCGGCAACGGCCTGACCGAGTGGATCATGGGCGACTACCTGCCCGGCGACGCCACCCTTAACCGCTTCTTCGCCCTGCACGTGATCGCGCTGCCGCTGGTGCTGCTGCTGCTGGTCGTGCTGCACCTGGGTGCGCTGCACGAGGTCGGTTCCAACAACCCCGACGGCGTCGACATCAAGAAGGGTCCGAAGGGCAACCGTTGGGATGCGAACAAGCCCAAGGACGGCATCCCGTTCCACCCGTACTACACGGTCAAGGACCTGGTGGGCGTCGGCTTCTTCCTGATCCTGGCGGCCTTCATCATCTTCTTCGCGCCGGCGTTCGGCGGGTGGTTCCTGGAGCACGACAACTTCACCGAGGCCAACCGCCTGGTGACGCCGGAGCACATCAAGCCGGTGTGGTACTACACGCCTTACTACGCGATGCTGCGCGTGATCCCGCATAAGCTGTCGGGCGTGCTGGTGATGTTCGGCGCGATCGCGATCCTGTTCCTGGTGCCGTGGCTGGACCGCGCCAAGGTCAAGTCCTACCGCTACCGCGGCCTGCTGTCCAAGGTCCTGCTGGGCGTGTTCGCGCTGAGCTTCGTGTGGCTGGGCAAGATCGGCGCCGGTCCGGGTACCGACCCGGTCGAGACCATCGTCGGTCGCGTGCTGACCTTCCTGTACTTCGCTTTCTTCATCACCATGCCGCTGTGGACCAAGCTCGACAAGACCAAGCCGGTTCCGGAACGGGTGACGATGCATGATTAAGACAAGCCAGCCTCTGATGAAGAACCGCATCGTGAAGAAGCTCGCCACCTTCGCCGCCGGCATGCTCGTGTCGGTCACCGCCTTCGCTTCCGGCGGCGGCAACCTGATGCAGGCCGGTACCGACCTGGGCGACCGCGCGTCGCTGCAGCGCGGTGCCCAGCTGTACATGAACTACTGCTCGGGCTGCCATTCGCTCAAGTACCTGCGTTACTCGCGCATCGCCGAGGACCTGGGCCTGACCGAAGACGAGGTGATGACCAACCTCAACTTCACCGGCGCCAAGTTCGGCGAGCAGATCCAGGTCAGCCTGACTCCGGAACACGCAAACCAGTGGTTCGGCAAGATGCCGCCGGACCTGAGCGTGATCGCGCGCGTGCGCGGCAGCGATTGGATCTACACCTACCTCAAGTCCTTCTACCTGGACGAGGCGCGTCCGCTGGGCTGGAACAACGCCCTGTTCCCGAACGCCTCGATGCCCAACCCGCTGTGGCAGATGCAGGGCACCCAGACCCCGAAGTTCACCGACAAGGAGCCGGCGCACGGCCTGTTCGGCGAAAAGAAGGACGAGAAGGGCAAGCCGATCATGGAGTGCCCGCACGGCACCAGCGAAATCGACGGCAAGTGCTTCACCAAGTTCGAGGCCGGCAATCCCGGCACGCTCGAGCCGGAGCAGTTCAACCAGTCGGTGCGCGATATCACCGCATTCCTCGAGTACGCCGGCGAACCGGCCGCCCTCAAGCGCGAAAGTCTCGGCGTTTGGGTGATCCTGTTCCTGGCGGTGTTCACCTTCCTCGCCTACCTGCTCAAGAGCGAGTACTGGCGAGACGTCGAGCACTAAGCGATTTCCCCGAACGGCCCGCGCAGCAATGCGCGGGCCTTCTTCGTAAGGCCGGCCGGGATGCCCAAGCCTTTCGCTGAAGGGGGGAAACCGCATACGCTCGGGGACCGTGACGACCGCCCACACGGGGTGGGGGGCGTCTTGCGACCGGCGGATTCCGGTTGCTGGAGAGGTCGATGATGGCGGCGAGTCCACGTATGCGTAATGCCCTGACCCTGTTTTCCTCCACCGACTGCGTGCTGTGTCATCGCGTGCGGCTGGTGTTGGCCGCCAAGGGCGTCACCTACGATCTGATACCGGTGGACCCGCAGAACCCGCCCGAAGATCTGGTCGATCTCAATCCCTACCACTCGGTGCCGACCTTGGTCGAGCGCGACCTGGTGCTGTACGCGGCCAGCGTGGTCAGCGAATACCTGGACGAGCGTTATCCGCATCCGCCGCTGATGCCGGTCGATCCGCTGTCGCGCGCGCGCCTGCGCCTGGCGACGCTGCGTCTGGAGCACGACTGGGTGCCGCAGGTGCAGGCGATCCAGCTGGGCAACAAGGCCCAGGCCGAAGCCGCGCGCAAGCGTCTGAAGGAGCTGCTGACCGCCTCGGTGCCGCTGTTCAAGGCCAGCAAGTTCTTCCTGAATCCGGAAATGAGCCTGGCCGACTGCGCCATGGCGCCGATCATCTGGCGCCTGGATTCGCTGGGCGTGCCGCTGCCCAAGGACGGCAAGGCGATCGAGGACTACGGCAACCGGATCTTCCGCAATCCGGGCTTCACCCGCAGCCTGACCGATCAGGAACGCAAGCTGCGCGACATGCCCGCCTAAACGCGGTGCGGCGGCCCTGCGTCGCCTTGCGCGATCCGGCAGTCGCCGGATCGCGGACGGCAGGCACGTCGGGACCGCCGGCCAGGCGCTAAACTGGCGGGCATGAGTGATGAGAACGCCCCCAGCATGACCAGCCACCGCCCGTACCTGCTGCGGGCGCTATACGAGTGGATCGCCGACAACGGCATGACCCCGCACCTGCTGGTCGACGCCACCCGTCCCATGGTCCAGGTCCCGACCCACGCGGTGAAGGACGGCAAGATCGTGCTCAACGTGGCCGAGCGCGCGGTCTCGCGCCTGGAAATGGGCAACGACACCATCCGCTTCAGCGCCCGCTTCGGCGGCGTCAGCCACCCGGTCTCGGTGCCGGTGGGCGCGGTGCTGGCGATCTACGCGCGCGAAACCGGGCAGGGCATGGCCCTGCCGGACGAGGCCACCACCAACGAAGGCGGCCACGACGACCCGGCCGAGGATTTCGACGAGCCGATGTCGCCGACCCACGCGCCGTTGGCGGCCGTACCCAGCGAGCCCCTGCCCGACGGCGACGACGACGGCCCGCACACCCCCACGCCGCGCCGCGGCGGGCATCTGCGAGTGGTCAAGTAAGCCCCAGCCATGCCCGCCGCCCCCTGTAGGAGCGGCGCAAGCCGCGACCGCGGGATTGAGTAGACGGCGCCAGCCCAGCCCCGCGCCGCCCCTGCCTACTGTGGGAGCGGCGTAAGCCGCGATCGCGCCCCCGGATCGGCGTCGTCGCCGAGCTCTTCGTCTGCTCCCACCGCCCCTGTAGGCGCGGCGCAAGCCGCGGCCGCGGGATTGAGTAGACGGCGCCAGCTCAGCCCCGCGCCGCCCCTGCCTACTGTGGGAGCGGCGTAAGCCGCGATCGCGCCCCCGGATCGGCGTCGTCGCCGAGCTCTTCGTCTGCTCCCACCGCCCCTGTAGGAGCGGCGCAAGCCGCGACCGCGGGATTGAGTAGACGGCGCCAGCTCAGCCCCTCGCCGCCCCTGCCTACTGTGGGGACGGCGTAAGCCGCGATCGCGCCCCCGGATCGGCGTCGTCGCCGAGCTCTTCGTCTGCTCCCACCGCCCCTGTAGGAGCGGTGCAAGCCGCGACCGCGGGATCGGATCGACATCGGCGATCCGGTTCCCCGTGCCGCAGGAGTTCCTTCGGTGGTGAGCGGCAACCGCGTCATCGGGTGCGGCGTCACCACTGAGGTTTCGTGGTCGCGGCTCGCGCCGCTCCTGCAGGACGTCTCCGGCTTGCCCGGGCTAACGGCAGCCGCGCGCCCTCAATGCAACTGCGTAGGCGCCCGCGACACCGGCCCGCTGAACGCGATCAGGCGTTCGCCGCGCAGCACCATGCGGCCGATATGGCGGTCCTCGCCGTCCAGCGAGTAGTCGAAGCGGAAGGTCCGCTCCAGGCCCAGCCAGCCATTGTCGTGCCGACACAGGCGCATCCCGGTCGCATGCACGCTCTGGTCCAGCCATTGCACGCCGGCGGCCTTGCAGGCGTCGCGGCCCAGGGCCTCGGCGCGCTCGGCGGCGGCACGCCCGGCGCTCCAGAACGAGAAGGCGGCGGCACCCAGGATCATTAACAGAATCAAAGTAGGCATGCTTTTTATGTGGCCTCGATATGCGCAACTCACAAGGGTTATGCCCTACGCTGTCGCGCATCAGGGGGAAACGCAAATTCTATGAAACTGGTCTTTCCGGACGGCGAGCATCCGCAGGTACTGCTGGGCCACGGCGTCAACCGGGTCGGCTCCGACCCCGAATCCACCATCGTGCTCGACCGCCCCGGGGTCATGCCCCAGCACTGCCAGCTGCACGTGAGCGCGCAGGGCGTGATGCTGGACGTGCCGCCCGGCGCGCAGGTGCGCGTCAACGGCCGCCAGGTCGCGGCCGGCCTGATCGCGCTGCGGCCCGGCGATGATGTCAGCTTCGACGAGGTGCGTGCGCGCCTGGCCGCGATCGGGCCCTCGGCCGTGCGCCACCAGGGCGGTGTGGCCGGCGTGTTGCCGCCGTCGGCCAACGACGACCCCGGCGTGACCGCGGTGCGGCCGGTGCTGCCGCGCTACGTGCTGCGCGGGGTCTCGGGCGACCTGTTCGGGCGCAGCTTTCCCTTACTGGCCGCGACCGTGGTCGGGCGTTCTTCCGACTGCGGCCTGCAACTGGATCAGCCCGGCCTGTCGCGCCAGCACGCGCGCCTGATCCCGACCCACGACGGCCTGCAGATCGAGGACCTGGGCTCGACCAACGGCACCACCGTCAACGGCCGCCGCGTGCTGCGCGCGATCGCCCAGGCCGGCGACGAGATCGGTTTCGATCAGCTGCGCTTCCGTCTGACCGGTTCGCTGCAGGAAGCCCCCGCGGCCGAGGGCGCCGCCGAGTCCGCGCCGACCACCGCGCCGGTGAAGCTGGGCCGGCCGACCTGGCACTGGGCCGCGCTCGCGGGCGCGGTGTTGTTGGGCTTGGTGGGGTTCGTGCTGCTGCGTTGAGCGCGGGCGGTTCGCGACGATGCGGTTCGCTGCGCTCACCGCATCCTACGTGGGCTGCGTCATTGCGATGGCCGTAGGGTGCAGTGACAACCGCACCGCGGGGTTCGCAGAGATGCGTGGGCGATGCGGTTCGCTGCACTGCGCTCACCGCATCTACGAGCTGCTTCGTGTAGGAGCGGCGCGAGCCGCGACCGCGTCGCCGCGGCGGCTGCGATGACGCGGTGTGCGATGCAAGGCGGTCGCGGCTTAGGCCGCTACTGCCCCAGCGCGCTTTCGTAGCGTTCAGGCCTCGCCGGGCGGCGGGCCCAATTTCAGCGACAGATCGATCGCGCGCACGTGCTTGGTAAGCCCGCCGATCGAGATGCAGTCCACGCCGTCCTCGGCGATCGCGCGCAGGCCGGCCAGGTCGACGCCGCCGGATACTTCCAGCGGGATCTTGCCCAGGTAGGGCGCGCCCGCCGCGATCCGCACCGCCTCGCGGCGGGTGGCGGCGTCGAAATCGTCGATCAGGATGCGGTCGCAGCCTTGCGCCAGCGCCTCGTGCAACTGCGCGATCGACTCGACCTCGACGATCAGCGGCAGAGCCGGATGCATCGCCCGCGCGGCCTGGATCGCCGCGGTCAGCGAGCCCGCCGCACGCACGTGGTTTTCCTTCAGCATCACCGTGTCGTACAGGCCGATGCGGTGATTCACGCCGCCGCCCACGCGCACCGCGTACTTCTGCGCCAGGCGCAGGCCGGGCAGGGTCTTGCGGGTATCGAGGATCTTGGCGCGGGTGCCGCGCACGGCCTCGACATAAGCCGCGGTGACCGTGGCCGTGCCCGACAGGGTCTGCATGAAATTCAGCGAGGCGCGCTCGGCGCTGACCAGCGCGCGCGCGCGGCCCTGCAGAGTGGCCAGCACGGTGCCGGCGGCGACGTGGTCGCCCTCGGCCACGCGCCAGTCGATGCGCACGTCCGGGTCCAGCGCCCGATGACAGGCGTCGAACCAGGGCCGGCCGCAGACCACCGCCGCTTCCTTGCACAGCAGATAGGCGCTGTCGGCCACGTCGGGCAGCAGGGCGGCGGTGACGTCGCCGCTGCCGAGGTCCTCGGCCAGGGCCTGGGCGACGTCGGACTCGACCTGCTCGGCCGGCGGCGGCGCGTAGGGCGCGCTCATGCCGAGGGGAAGCCGTCGAGCTGGGCCGTGGCGATGGCTTCCTCGGTCAGCAGCACCGGGATGCCGTCGTCGATGCGGTAGACGGTCTTGCGGTCGCGCGTGATCAGGCCCTCGCGCAGCGCGTGGGTTTGCGCGCTGCCGTCGCCGCGGACCACGCCGCCGGCCGCGATCGCGGCGTTCAGCGCCTGCAGGCCGCGGTTGTCCAGGGGCAGCAGGGGCTGGCGGGTGAGGGGGCAGACGAGCAGGTCCAACAGTTTGCGATCCATACGGTGCGGTGCCGATACGACGGGACAGGGCGTTAGAATACGTCTTTGCGCCAAGGCCCGACCAATGTCCGCACCCGATTCGTCCGCTTCCGCAGCGCCGCCGCTGGTCGGCATCGTCATGGGCTCGCGCTCAGACTGGGAGACCATGCAGCACGCCGCCGCCAAGCTGGAGGCCCTGGGCGTGCCGCATGAAGTGCGCGTGGTCTCGGCCCATCGCACCCCGGACGTGCTGTTCGAATACGCCGACACCGCGGCCGCGCGCGGCCTGCGCGCGATCATCGCCGGCGCCGGCGGCGCCGCCCACCTGCCGGGCATGCTGGCGTCCAAGACCGCGGTGCCGGTGCTGGGCGTGCCGGTGCAGTCCAAGGCGCTCAACGGCATGGATTCGCTGTTGTCCATCGTGCAGATGCCGGCCGGCATTCCGGTGGCGACGTTCGCGATCGGCAACGCCGGCGCCGCCAACGCGGCCCTGTTCGCGGCCGCGCTGCTGGCGCCGGAACACGCCGCGATCGGTCAGGCGCTGAATGCGTTCCGCGCCAAGCAGACCGACGACGTCCTCGCCAACGACGATCCGCGTAAATGACGACGGTCGGCATCCTCGGTGGCGGGCAGCTCGCCCGCATGCTCGCATTGTCCGGTGCGCCACTGGGCCTGCGCTTCCTGGTCATGGACGCGGCCAGCGACGCCTGCGCCAGCCAGTTCGCGCCGATGGTGGTGGGCGACTACACCGATCAGGCCGCGCTGGCCGAGTTCGCGTCCAAGATCGACGTGGCCACCTTCGATTTCGAGAACGTGCCGGCCGAGTCGGGGCAGTGGCTGGCCGAGCGCGTGCCGGTGTTCCCGAGCCCGCGCGCGCTGGCCGTGGCCCAGGACCGCCTGGCCGAGAAGACCCTGTTCCGCGAGCTCGGCATTCCGGTGCCCGAGTTCGCCGACGTCGCCACGCGCGCGGGACTGGACGCGGCGATCGCCGCGATCGGCACGCCCTGCATCCTCAAGACCCGCCGCCTGGGCTACGACGGCAAGGGCCAGTTCCGCATCAAGACGCCGGCCGACGCCGACGCGGCCTGGGCCGCGCTGGGCGCGCAGGCGGCCACGGTCGGGCTGATCCTGGAAGGCTTCGTGCGCTTCGAGCGCGAGCTGTCGGTGGTCGCCGTACGCGGCCGCGACGGCGAATTCCGCGCCTGGCCGCTCACCGAGAACTGGCACGTCGACGGCGTGCTCTCGGCCAGCCTCGCGCCCGCGCAGGCCGATGAGGCGCTCGCGGCCACCGCGCACGGCTATGCGCGCAAACTCGCCGAGGCCCTGGACTATGTCGGCGTGTTCGCGCTGGAATTGTTCTGCCGCGACGGCCAGCTGCTGGCCAACGAACTCGCGCCGCGCGTGCACAACTCCGGCCACTGGACCATCGAAGGCAGCGAGACCTCGCAGTTCCAGAATCACTTGCGCGCCGTGCTCGGCCTGCCGCTGGGCGATACGCGCATGCTCGGCCAGGCCTGCATGCTCAACTGGATCGGCGAGATGCCCGATGCGACCGCGGTGCTCAACGAAGCCGGCGGGCATTGGCACGATTACGGCAAGTCGCCGCGCGACGGGCGCAAGGTCGGACACGCCACGCTGCGCGCCGACGATCCGCGCGAGCTGGCCGCGGCGTTGGAACGCGTCGGCCGTGCCTTGGGGCGCGACGAGCAGGTCGCGCCGGTAATCGCGCGGTTGGGCTGATCGTTGTCGTAGGTGCCGCGCCGCCGCACCGTTTGCGATTGCGCGACGATGCGGTTCGCCTTCGGCTCACCGCATCCTACGAAGTGCGCTGATGTATGCGGGCGCTCACTCACTGGAGAGGCATGGATGCGCAGAGTTTTGTTGATCGTCGTGCTGTTGGCCGGTTGCGCCGAGGCGACCGGTGCGAAGACCGTGCTGGAACGCGCGAAGGACGACAACGTCACCGAGGTGGCGACCGGCGATCCGGCCATGGAGGCCGCATTCGCCAAGGCCCGCGCCTCGCTGGACGGCTTCCTGAAACTCGAAAAGGACCCGCCGCCGCAACTGTCGGCGTTCTCGGTCAAGGTCGGCATCGAGCAGGACGGCTACACCGAATTTTTCTGGCTGTCCGATCTGGAAGAGACCGCCAGCGGTTACTCCGCGATCATCGACAACCAGCCCGAGCGCGTGGATAGGGTGCGCATGGGGCAGCGTTACGCGTTCGCACGCGACGAGATCGTCGACTGGACCTATCGCGACGACCAACGCCAGGCCTCGCTGGGCAACTTCACCGGCTGCGCCTTGCTCAGTCACGAACCGCCGGAACAGGCCGAGGCGTTCAAGCGCGAGTTCGGCCTCAGCTGCGACTGAGCGAACCGGCGCCGCCGCCGCCGATGCGGCTGCCGCCGGCGCGCAACGAAAACGGCCGGGTTTCCCCGGCCGTTTCGCTTACCGCATGAGTCCGTCGCTTACTTCAGGTTCGAAGCCACGAAGTCCCAGTTGACCAGGTTCCAGAACGACTCGACGTA
The DNA here is from genome assembly GCF_900114355.1 of Lysobacter sp. cf310. Lineage (GTDB taxonomy): Bacteria > Pseudomonadota > Gammaproteobacteria > Xanthomonadales > Xanthomonadaceae > Lysobacter. Next base: position 301,508 of record NZ_FOSS01000001.1, on the reverse strand, counting down.
CTTCGGGCGAGCGTTGCGGTAGTCGATGTAGTAGGCGTGCTCCCACACGTCGCAGGTCAGCAGCGGGGTGTCCTCGCCGGTCAGCGGGGTGGCGGCGTTGGAGGTGCTGACCAGGGCCAGCGAACCGTCCGGACGCTGCACCAGCCAGCCCCAGCCCGAACCGAAGGTGCCGACGGTGACCTTGGTGAACTCGTCCTTGAACTTGGCGAAGTCGCCGAAGGACTTGGCGATCAGCTCGGCCAGCTTGCCGGTCGGCTCGCCGCCGCCCTTGGGCGACAGGCAGTTCCAGTAGAAGGTGTGGTTCCAGATCTGCGCCGCGTTGTTGAACACGCCGCCCTGCGACTTGCGGATGATGTCCTCGAGCGACATGTCGGCGAACTCGGTGCCGGGGATCATGTTGTTGAGGTTGGTCACGTAGGCCTGGTGGTGCTTGCCGTAGTGGAAGTCGATGGTCTCGCCGGAGATATGCGGCTCGAGCGCGGTGCGGTCGTAGGGCAGGGCGGGCAGTTCGATGGCCATTGGCGGGCTCCTTGCTGGATTCTGGGGGCTGGCTAGGGGGGGGGCGACGGGCCGCTTACCGCTGCCGGGTCGCGTGTCCGCTGCCGTGAAGGCTTACAATTGCTCATTCTATCCCCACGCCCCGTTGCCTGAACGTATACGGCGCAACAGAGCATTGCAGGAGTTGTCCACATGTCAGTTATGGAGCGGATCCAGGCCGAAGTCGAAGGCCATCCGATCGTTCTTTTCATGAAGGGAACCGCGCAGTTTCCGATGTGCGGCTTTTCCAGCCGCGCGGTGCAGGCCCTCAAGGCCGCCGGCGCGACCGTGCTGCACACGGTCAACGTGCTGGAGGATCCGGAGATCCGCGCCAACCTGCCGCGTTACTCGAACTGGCCGACCTTCCCGCAGTTGTTCATCCACGGCGAGTTGATCGGCGGCTGCGACATCACCCTGGAGCTGTTCGAGTCCGGCGAGCTGGCGCGGATGATCAGCGAGACCCAGCGCCAGTGAGCGCAGTCGCAGCACCCGTCGCCGACCGGGCCCTGGCCGATCGCGTCGTGCTGGTCAGCGGCGCGCAGGGCGGCCTCGGCGCGGCCGCGGCCCAGGCCTGCGCGCGCGCCGGCGCCACCGTGGTCCTGCTGGGCCGCAAGCCGGCCAAGTTGAACCGGGTCTACGACGCGGCCGCCAAGCTGGGGCCGGAGCCAGTGCTGTACCCGCTGGACCTGGAAGGCGCCGCGCCCGACGACTACGCCGAACTGGCGCAGCGCATCGGCGACGAGTTCGGCCGTCTGGACGGCGTGCTGCATTGCGCGGCCGATTTCCCCGGCCTGACCCCGTTGCTGCAGACCGATCCGGCCGCGTTCGCGCGCGCCATCCACGTCAACCTCACCGCGCGCTGGTGGCTGTCGCAGGCCTGCCTGCCGCTGCTGGCGCAGGCGCCGGACTCGGCCCTGGTGTTCGCCCTGGACGATCCGGCCCGCGTCGGCCGCGCCTACTGGGGCGGCTATGGCCTGGCCCAGCATTCGCTGACGGCACTGATCGGCATGCTCCACGCCGAGCTCGGCAATTCGCCGGTGCGCGTGGCCGGCCTGCAGCCGGGACCGATGCGCACTGCGCTGCGCGGCAAGGCCTATGTCGAGGAGAACGACCGCGAGGCGCGCGATCCCGGCGACTACGCGGCCGCCTGCGTGACCCTGCTGTCGCCCGCCGGCGCGGTCCATCGCGGTCAGGTCTGGCATCCGTTGCCGGAGCGCGCAACGCCGTGACCATCGCCTCGGCCGCGCTGCTGCTGTTCCTGATCCTGGACCCGCTGGGCAACATCCCGGTGTTCCTGAGTCTGCTGCGCGGCCTGCCGCCCAAGCGCCAGCGCATCGTGCTGGCGCGCGAGCTGTTGATCGCCCTGGGCGTGCTGATGCTGTTCCTGTGGGGCGGCAAGTACGCTCTGGAACTGATGCACCTGCGCCAGGAATCGGTCTCGATCGCCGGCGGCATCGTGCTGTTCCTGATCGGCATCCGCATGATCTTCCCGCCGCCGGAAGGGCTGATGGGCGAGCTGCCCGAGGGTGAGCCCTTCATCGTGCCGATGGCGATCCCGCTGGTGGCCGGCCCCTCGGGCATGGCCGCGGTGATGCTGATGGGCAGCAACGAGCCCACCCGCCTGGGCGACTGGAGCCTGGCCCTGATGATCGCCTGGGGCGCCACCGCGGCGATCCTGTTCTCGGCGACCCTGCTGTACAAGCTGCTGGGCCGGCGCGCCCTGATCGCGATCGAGCGCCTGATGGGCATGCTGCTGGTGGCGATCTCGGTGCAGATGTTCCTGGACGGCCTGGGCACCTACCTGCAGATCTCGCCGCCCTGAGAGGGCGGGGCCGGTGTCCACAGTTTCCGTGCTTCAAGTGCCAAGCTAAGGGTGGCAATCCTGTGCCGCGCTCGCGTTACCTGACCCTTATGTTGTGACTTCTAAGTGCCGTAACGGCAGACGCGATGTGCCCGGTAGTCCGATCCCCCGGCCCCGAACTTTGCCCGATTGGCCCATTCAGCTTGGACCGCCGTCACCGTGTGACAAGCCTTGACGCCGGTCACGTCTCTGTCACACAGCGCCCTTAGCCTGTTAAACTGCTGTTAACCCGGCGGGGCTGCACGCGCTGCACCCGGGTAGGGGCGGAACACCACCAGTCTTCGGCGTATGGCGCATAGCGCCCGCCGACTCACGCCACGAATTCCACGTTTCCCAAGCTACCGAGGCCATCGTAATGACCCATCCGAATAGCGTCCGGTTGTCCAAGCTCACGCTTGGTCTGCTCGCCGTTCTCGCCACAGCGCCCGTATTCGCGCAGAGCACGTCCGCCGGCGTCGCCGGTCGCGTGGTCGGCGCAGATGGTCAACCCGTCGTAGGCGCCGAAGTCACGATCACCCACACCGAGTCGGGCACCGTCAGCCGTGCCGTGACCGATGCCGACGGCCGCTACAACGCGCGCGGTCTGCGCGTCGGCGGTCCGTACGTGATCACCACCACCAAGGAAGGCGCCGGTACGGGCTCGCAGGACGGCGTGTTCCTGAACCTCGACAAGGTCAACAACGTCGACGTGTCCTTGAACAACTCGGTCACCACGCTGGAATCGGTGCAGGCCGTGTCCTACGGCGGCTCGGAAGTGTTCAGCGCCACCAAGATGGGTGCCGGCTCCAACGTGACCCGCCAGCAGCTGGAATCGTTCCCGTCGATCAACCGCAACCTGCAGGACTACGTCCGCCTCGACCCGCGCGTTACCCAGACCGACAAGTCGCGTAACGAAATCTCGGTCGGCGGCCAGAACCCGCGCTACAACGTGGTCCGCGTCGACGGCATCAGCACCGCCGACTCCTTCGGTCTGGAATCCAACAGCCTGCCGACCCCGCGCCAGCCGTTCTCGATGGACACCATCGACGAAGTGGCGGTCGACGTCGCCAACTACGACGTCACCATCTCCGGCGGCACCGGCGGCGTGATCAACGCCGTGACCAAGTCGGGCACCAACGAGTTCCACGGCTCGCTGTACGGCATCTACCGTGACGGCGACTGGTCGGGCAAGAACCGCAACAACGTGCGTCCGAAGCTGTTCGACAACGAGACCACCTACGGCGCCACCTTCGGCGGCCCGCTGGTCAAGGACAAGCTGTTCTTCTTCGCCAACTACGAGAACTACAAGGGCAAGGGCCTGTTCACCGGCAACTCCGGTTTCGGTCCGATCGGTTCGGGCGAAAGCAACATCGTCAACATCACCCAGGCGCAGATCGACGAAGTCATCCGTCTGGCCGGTCTCAAGGGCTTCAACCCGGGCACGCTGGCCAAGCCGGCGCTGAACTCGGAAGCCGAAGAGTACGGCATCAAGATCGACTGGAACATCACCGACAACCACCGCGCCAGCTTCCGCTACAGCAAGTCCGAGCAGAACACCGCCAACCTGCAGGGCTTCGGCAACACCACGCTGGCGCTGAACACCTATCACTACGTGCGCGACTTCGAGCTCGAGTCGTACACCGCGCAGCTGTTCAGCGACTGGACCGACAACTTCTCCACCGAAGCCAAGGTCTCGTACCGCGACTACTCGGCCGTGCGCAACCCGCTCGCCGACCTGCCGGCGATCGCAATCCGCATCGGTTCGGCCACGCTGAACCTGGGTACGGAAGAGAACACCCACGCCAACGTGCTGGAAACCACCACGAAGAACGCGTTCTTCGCCGGTAACCTGTTCCTCGGCGACCACACCGTGAAGTTCGGCGTGGACTACGAAGAGAACGAGATCTACAACCTCTTCGGCCGTCGCGTGAACGGCGTCTACACCTTCGACTGCATCAACACGGCGACCAACCCGACCACGGGTGCGGGCTGCGCCAAGTCGTTCGAAAGCGGCATCTCCAGCCGCTATCAGCTGTTCTATCCGCGCGGCGGCGACCTCAATAACATGGCCGCCGAGTTCAAGATGAAGAACCTCGGCCTGTTCGTGCAGGACAGCTGGGCGGTCAACAACAACCTGACCCTGACCTTCGGCCTGCGTTACGATGAGCCGATGGTCGATCAGAAGCCGACCTACAACGCTACGGCGTCCAATCTGTTCGGCTACCGCAACGACAACACCATTGACGGCAACGGCTTGCTCTCGCCGCGCTTTGGCTTCAACTACACCTTCGACAGCGAGCGTCCGACTCAGCTGCGCGGCGGTATCGGCCTGTTCCAGGGTTCGGCCGCGACCGTGTGGCTGGCCAACCCGTACGCCAACAACGGCGTGTCGTACACCGACTACTTCTTCTCGACCGGTATCACCCGCTTCGATCCGGATCCGGCCGATCAGCTGGGCCAGTTCACCCCGGGCACGGGTGGTACGCAGTCGGTGGACTTCATCGATCCCGATCTGGGTCAGCCGTCGGTTTGGAAGGCCAACCTGGCGTTCGATACCGAGCTGCCGTGGTGGGGCGTCGTCGGCGCGGCTGAGCTCGTCCTGACCTCGGTCAAGGAAGGCATCTACTACCAGCAGTTGAATCTGGGCAACACCAGCGCGGTGGGTCAGGACGGTCGTTTGATCTACTGGAACCCGGCTGGCCTGCGTCCGGGTAACTGGACCCAACTGGGCGTCTCCAGTGGCGGCGCCAGCGCACGCGGCAATCGCACTACCGCCCAGAACGGCTTCAACGACGCGATCATCGCCCGTTCGACCAGCAAGGGCGAAAGCCAGCAGCTGACCCTGTCCTTGAACAAGCCGTTCAACGACAGCGACTGGTCGTGGTTGCTCGCCTACACCTACACCAACGCCAACGAAGTCAGCCCGCTGACCAGCTCGACCTCGGGCTCGCAGCTGGGCAACGTGGCGGTGTTCCAGTCCAACGAGGAAGTCTCGGCCACCTCCAGCTACGAGATCAAGAACCGCTTCACCGCGGCGATCAGCTGGAAACACGCCTTCTTCGGCGACTACAACACCAGCGTGTCGATGTTCTACGAAGGCCGTTCGGGTCGTCCGTACAGCTACACCTTCGACAACGACGCCAACGGCGACGGCCGCGCCAACGACCTGCTGTACATCCCGAAGAACATCACCGACGTGGTGTTCGGCAGCGCGGCCGAAGCCGCCGGCTTCTGGGCCTTCGTGAACTCGAACGACTACCTCAAGCAGCACCTGGGCGAAGTCGCCGAGCGCAACGCCGCCCACGGTCGCTGGGTGAACCAGTTCGACATGCGCATCTCGCAGGAGATCCCGGGCTTCATGGAAGGCCACAAGGCCGAAATCGCCCTGGACATCCTCAACGTCGGCAACCTGCTGAACAAGAAGTGGGGCAGCGTCGAAGAAATGGGCTTCCCGGGCTACCGCGGCATCGTCGAGTACGGCGGCATTTGCGGCGCCGGTGGCGCTCCGCTGACCGGTACCTGCGTCGGCAACGCCGGCAAGTACGTGTACCGCTACAACGGTCCGGACGCCCTGAACATCTACGACGACAAGGGCATCTCGCGCTGGGCCGCTCAGGTCAGCTTCCGCTACAAGTTCTGATCGGAAGTCAGCCTTGCGACACCAGAAAACGGCCGGGGAAACCCGGCCGTTTTCTTTTATGGGGACCCCTGCGCTAGAGTCGCTGTCCAACTATCGACGATGAACACCCAAGAGAAGGCAAGCATGACCGCAACCATCACCACCGCCCTGCCGACGGTGAACGCACGTATCTACCCCAAGGGCGGGCTGGACGTCCTGTCCCGCGACGAGGTCGCGCGCCTGCGCGACGCTTCCACGGGCATGCACGATCTGCTGCGCCGCTGCGCCCTGGCCGTGCTGACCAGCGGCTCGGCGTCCGACGATCCGCGCGCGGCGCGCGAGCTGTACCCGGATTTCGATATTCAGGTCCACCAGCAGGACCGTGGCGTGCGCATCGACCTGGCCCACGCGCCGGCCATGGCCTTCGTGGACGGCGAGATCATCCGCGGCGTGGCCGAGCTGCTGTTCGCGGTGGTCCGCGATCTGGCCTACACGGCGATCGAGTTGGCGGCCGACGGCGGCCGCGACCTCAAGAGCAGCGACGGCATCACCGACGCGGTGTTCGGCCTGCTGCGCAACGCGCGCATCCTGCACCCGGCGGACCCGAACCTGGTGGTCTGCTGGGGCGGCCATTCGATCTCGCGCGACGAGTACATCTACACCAAGCAGGTCGGCTACGAGCTGGGCCTGCGCGGCCTGGACATCTGCACGGGCTGCGGCCCGGGCGCGATGAAGGGGCCGATGAAGGGCGCGACCATCGCCCACGCCAAGCAGCGCAAGCGCCGCATGCGCTACATCGGCATCACCGAGCCGGGCATCATCGCGGCCGAGTCGCCGAACCCGATCGTGAATCACCTGGTGATCATGCCGGACATCGAGAAGCGCCTCGAAGCTTTCGTGCGCCTCGGCCACGGCATCATTGTGTTCCCGGGCGGCGTGGGCACCGCCGAAGAGATCCTGTACCTGCTCGGCATCCTGTTGCGCGAGGAAAACGCGCACCTGCCGTTCCCGCTGATCCTGACCGGCCCGGTGGCCTCGGCGCCGTACTTCGAGCAGATCGACCGCTTCCTGCGCCTGACCCTGGGCGAGGCGGCGACCTCGCGCTACGAAATCATCGTCGGCGATCCGGAGGCGGTGGCCAAGCGCATGTCCGTGGGCATCCGCAAGGTGCGCGAGCACCGCATCGCCCAGAAGGATTCGTTCTACTTCAACTGGTCGATCGACATCCCGGTCGAGTTCCAGCAGCCGTTCGTGCCCACCCACGAGGCGATGGCGAGCCTGGACCTGCACCACGGCCGCAAGCCGCACGAGCTGGCGGCGGATCTGCGCCGCGCCTTCTCCGGCATCGTCGCCGGCAATGTGAAGGAAGACGGCATGCGCCGGATCGAGGAGTTCGGTCCGTTCGAGATCCACGGCGATGCCGACATGATGCAATCGCTGGACGCGTTGCTGCGCGCCTTCGTCGAGCAGCGCCGCATGAAGATCGCGGGCGAGTACCGGCCCTGCTATCGGGTCGTGACCTGATAGGGCCAAGGCCCGGCGGATTCGCGCCGGGCCCGACGCGGCCGGGATCGATCGACCCCGGCCTGGCATAGCTGGAAGAGCAGGGTAGGCGGCTGCGATCGGACGCGTTGCGCCGGTCGCCCGCTGGGCGCCGCTCATCCGCGCGACGCTCGCGGAGTTGGCCATCCAGTTAAGATTTCGCTCGTTCGGCACTCGATCCGTGTCGATGCGATGCATCGCGCATCCCGTCTACGCGGCGTCGGAATGCTTGAATGGTGACGACGCCTCGTCGCACCGGACCAACGGTCGCGAATCGCGCATTTCGGGCATCGTGCACCGACGCATCGGATTCAGGTCGCACTCGTGCGGCGTCTTCTGTCACAAATTGACGCCATTTGGCACGCCTATCCACACCGCTGGACCGCCTGTCCGGTCAAGACTTGCTACTTAACAACACTCCTTTAGCATCGTTTTCGTGAATGCTGGGGAGAGAGCATGTCCAGAATGAGTGCCAATCAGGGCTTTACCCTGATGGAGTTGATGATCGCGATCGCCATCCTGGGCGTGCTGCTGGCCTTGGGCTGGCCGTCGTTCACCGATGCCCTGAGCAACAACCGCCTGGCCGCGGCGTCCAATTCCATGATCGCCGGTGTGAATCTGGCCCGCAGCGAGGCGATGCGCAGCAATCGTGCCGGGGGTGTCTGCCCCAGCGCCGACGGCGCCACCTGCGGCAACGACTGGAGCGCCGGCTGGCTGGTCTGGAACGACGCCAACACGGACGGCGCCAAGGGGGCCGACGAGCCGGCGATCCGCTACTTCCAGGGCAACGCGGCACAGGTGGCCCTGGCTTCGGCCGGTGCCGCAGTGCCGAACATCGTGTTCGACCGTCGCGGCCGTATGAGCGCGCCAGCCGCCAATGCGGTGTTTAACGCGCATGTCGTCGACTGCACGGCCGGTGCCATCAATAAGCAACGTCGCCTGACCGTGAGCCGCGCCGGTCAGGTGCGTATCCAGAAGGAAAGCTGCTCATGAGCCGGGTTACTTCGCGCGTCCAGGCGCCGTCGAGGCGTGCCGTGGGCGGCTTCTCGCTGATCGAAGTGCTGATCGCGCTGCTGGTTCTGGCTTTCGGCCTGCTCGGTCTGGCCTTCCTGCAGACCCTCAACATCCGTTACACCCAGAGCGCGAACCACCGTACTACCGCGGTGAACCTGTCGCATCAGGTCATCGACATGATGCGCACCAATCGCGTGGTGTCGCGCCAGTACACGGCGCTGACCTTCAACAGCTTCCCGGCCGCACCCGCGGTCGGCGGTTGTGGCCGCGGCGCGGCGATCGACTTCAACGCCAACATGAACGTGTGGCGCTGCGAAGTCAGTTCCAGCCTGCCGGGCGGGCAAGGCCAGGTGGTGTTCAACGGCGACGTCGTGACCGTGACCCTGCGCTGGGCCGACGACCTCAATCAGGCCGCCCTGGGACAGGCCCAATCGACCTACGTGGTGACCACACGGCTATGACTCGTCATTCGCATATTCCTTACCGCTCCCAGCAGGGTCTGTCGCTGGTCGAGCTGATGGTCGCGCTGGCGATCGGCATGGTGCTGATGCTGGGCCTGGTGCAGGTGATGTCGGCCTCGCGCTCGGCCTACCGTCTGGCCGAAGGCATCGGTCGCGCGCAGGAGAACGCGCGCTTCGCGATGGACTCGCTGGAGCGCGACCTGCGCATGGCTGGGCACCTGGGCTGCATCAACGACACCGCGCTACTGCAGGCGGCGGTACCGGCCGAGGAGGGCTTGAACCTGCTGTTCCTCAACCAGGTCGACCGCGTCGCCAACAATTTCGCCAGCGCGCCCTATCTGCTGCGTTTCGACGTCGGCATGCAAGGCTTCGAGGCGGTCAATACTTCGCCGGGCGATACCATCAATGTCGCCAGCGGCACGCCGGTTCTGGGCAACGTAAATCAATGGAATCCGGCCCTGCCGGCGGACATCGGCGCATTGCAGCCGGTGGCGGGCAGCGACATCCTGGTCTTGCGGTACTTCTGGCCGATCGGCACGGGCATGACCAGTTTCGTCGGCGGCGATCCGACCAGCACCATTACCCCGGAAACGACCGATGTCACCACTGGCGGATCGGGCTTGTTCGGTATTGGCGACTGCAAGCGTGCCAGCGTTTTCGCTGGTGGCGTGAACGCGGGCACCGGTGCGATCACCGTTTCTTCGGCGGGCGATCCGCTGAATCTTTCCAATTTCATGGGCGATCGCGACTTCTACGACGCGGCCAAGGCGACGCTGTACCGGGCCGAGGTGGTGGTGTACTTCGTCGGCATCGGCGCGGGTACCGGCGGTACCGGCACGACGGGGCCGTCGCTGTACCGGGCACGCTTCGTGCGCAACGCCGCCGGCGGACTCGATGCGGTCGGGCCGGATCGGCGTGAAGAGTTGGTCGAGGGCGTGGAATCGCTGCAGCTGCTGTACGGTCAGGACCGTGTTGTAGCCGCCGATGCGCCGCCGAGCGGCTATATCACCACCAGTTGGACCGCTAACCAGGTAGGCGGGGGCGTCACCAATCCGACAGGTAACAACGCCAGTCTCTGGCGTCGCATCGGTTCGGTTCAGGTCGGGCTGGTGATGCGCAGTTCCGAAGGCGCGGTGTCCGAGCAGATGGATCCGGCCGTGCAGCGTATGTCGGTGCTGGGCACCTTGGTGACCCCGCAGAACGACGGCTTCTACCGCTCCGTCTATGAAACCACCGTTGCCCAGCGCAACCGCCTGTTCGAGAACTGAGGAGACAGGCCCATGAGTCGTTCCGGATTCAACGGTCCGCGCAAGCAACAAGGTGCCGCGCTCTACGTGGCGCTGATCTTCCTGATCATCCTGGCGTTGCTCGGCATCACGGGCATGCAGGTGGCGACAATGCAGGAGCGCATGTCGGCCAACTACCTGGCCACCAACGTGGCCTTCCAGCGCGCCGAAGACTTGGCGCGTCAGGCCGAGACGCTGGTCGGCGCTTCGACCCGCCTGGAGGAGCGCTGCGGCGGATTCGACCCGGCGGCGTTCGGTACCGCAGCGTCGATCGCGCCGGCCGGTACTCCTGAACCGCCCGCGCGCGTGCGCAACATCGACCAATGCATCGGCGGGGGACAGCTGAACATCGGCGAGATTCCGGCCAGCGAGAAGGTGTTCGTGCGCTATCGCATCACCGCTTACCGCGCCGACCGCGCCGCAGAACCGTCGTCCGACGCTGTCGTCGACACCATTTTCATCGGCCGTTGAGGGCCCTGGCCATGAACGCGAATCGCATTCTCCTCACTATCGCCGCGACCGGTCTGGTGGTGCTCGGCGTCCGCATCCCCAGCCTGGTCGCGAACACGACCACCCAGGGCGCCGGCACGCTCGCGCAGGCGCCGCTGAACCTGGGCGGCGACGGCGTACCGCCGGCCTTCATGATGGCGGTCGACGACTCCGGCTCCATGACCTTCCAGACCATGTTCCCCGGTCAGGACGGCGAGGTCTGTTTCGGCCGCGACAGTTCCAGCGAACCCTACGGCCTGTTCTACACCACCGGCGCCAACGCCGGTAAGCCGCGCACCGACGGCGGCTGCGACCATTTCTATTTGCTGCCGGGCCCGCGCGCGGGCGGCGGCTTCCTCGGCCTGCCGCCGCTGGATTCGCTGGGCGCGGCGCGCTCGTCGGATTTCAATCCCTCGTTCTTCAATCCGAACGTGAAGTACGAGGCCTGGCTGACCTCGTCGATGCCGCCGACCAAGGTCCCGTACGACTACAGCGCGGGCAATCCCAACGGCAACGCCTCGACCACGGCCACCAAGGTCGACCCGCGTACCGCCGGCACCACGGTGAACCTGGCTGCCAGCCGCTACACGACGGCCGAAATCTTCACCATGCGCAACGGCATGTTCATGCCGGCCGGCACCAACTACCAGATCGTGGGCGGCAATTCGTTCACCGTCCCCGCCGGCGGCCAGACCTGGAACGGCGGCACCACCACCGTTTACATGCAGTACTACCCGGCGACCTTCTACATGAAGACGACCACGCCGGCGGCCGAGCAGCCGGTGGGTTACAAGACCGACGCGACCTCGCGTCCGGTGATCGCCAATGCCTGCGGCACCGGCTGCAACATGTGGCGCTACACCATCGCCTCGGCCAACTTCGACACCACGGCCAACTACAACGCCCAGCTGCAGAACTTCGTCAACTGGTTCAGCTACTACGGCAACCGCAACCGCGCGATGGTCGCTGGCATGAGCCGTTCGCTGGCCGACATCAAGGACATGCGCGTCGGCTTCTTCCCGATCAACTCCAACGGCAGCTTCAACGACCCGATCGGCAACGCCAACGAACGCGTCTACATGCAGGACATGAGCGTGCAGGCCCGACGCGACGACCTGTACACCAACGGCGTGTTCGCGCTGGGCGCCAGCGGCGGCACGCCTAACCGCCAGGCGGTCAGCGCGGCGGCCGGCCAGTTCCGACGCACCGACGCGGTCGGCGACGGCAAGGGCGGCGCTCCAGTCCAGCGCGTGTGCCAGAAGAACGCGGTGATGCTGTTCACCGACGGCTACAGCAACGGCGGCACTATCACCACCGGCAACATCGACGGCAACATGGGCCAGCCGTTCGCCGACAGCAACAGCGACACCATGGCCGACATCGTCAGCCAGTACTACCTGGGCACCGAAGCCGGCGGCGTGGTGCCGCTGCGCACCGATGGCAATTTCGCGCTGAACGGCGGCACCGGCCGCGTGCCCGTGCCGGACGAGTGCAAGAGCCCCTCGCCGAGCAAGAAGCTGGACTGCGAACGCCGTCTGCACATCAACTTCTACGGCATCACGCTGGGCGCCCGCGGTACCATCTTCAACCCGGACGTCGCCCAGGATCCGTACGTGACCAATCCGGCCTGGCCCGGCTGGCAGAACGACAACCCGACCACGGTCGACGACATCTGGCACGCCTCGATCAACACCCGCGGCGAATACATCAATGCCAAGACCCCGGCCGACATCACCGCCGCGATGCGTCGCGTGCTGGCTTCGGTCGCCGGTGGCGCCAGCCCCTCGGGCAGCACCGGTCTGAGCGGCGCGCGCATCTCCAGCAACTCGCTGTCGGTGGTGCCGTTCTACGAAGCCAAGAACAACAACACCGACTGGTACAGCCGTCTGAACGCCTCGTCGGTTAGCGTCAATGCCGCCGGCCAGATCGCCTTCACCGCCAAGTGGGAAGCCAGCGCGCAGCTGGCCCGCACTGGCCGCAACCTGCTGTTCGGCACCACCACCGGCGGCGCTGTGAAGCCGGTGGTCAAGGCGTTTTCGTCCGGCAACCTGGGCGATGTATTCACTACGCTGTGCGCCGACACGCTCTCGACCTGCACCAAGGCCGCCGTCACCACGCTGGGCGTGACCGAGTCCGAGGCCGTGGCTTACCTGGCCGGCCAGGACACGGGCGAGAAGAAGAACGGCGGCAAGATGCGCGATCGCACCACTCGCCTGGGCGACGTCATCAATTCCTCGCCAGTGGTGTCTTCCGCGTTCGACAACTACGGCTACATGACCCTGCGCGGCGCCAACGCCACCGACTTCGATCCGTACAACTACGAGGCCTACCTGACGCTGAAGAAGGACCGTCTGCCGATGGTCTACGTCGGCGCCAACGACGGCATGCTGCATGCGTTCCGCGGCGACAACGGCGGCGAGTCGTTTGGCTACATCCCGGCGACCTCGGTCGGCCATATGGGCAACCTGCTGTTCCCGTACGACCCGGACCGCAAGGGCGACCAGATCTTCCAGCATCGCTATTTCGTCGATGGCCCGATCACGGTCTCCGACGCTTACACCGGCAGCGGTTGGGCCACGGTTCTGGTCGGCAGCTCCGGCGCGGGCGGCCGTAGCGTGTTCGGTCTGAACGTGACCGATCCGACCCTGTTCAGCGCCGGCAACGTGATGTGGGAAGTTAACGACAAGGTCACCGGCACCACCGGCCAGCGCATCGGCCACGTGCTGGGCAAGCCGCTGATCGTGCCGGTGCGCACTTCGGGCGGCACGCGCTGGAAGGCGATCTTCGGCAACGGCTACGGCAGCATCAGCGGCAAGGCGTCGCTGTTCGTGGTCGATGTGGTGGACGGTTCGGTGGTGACGATCGAAGTCGCCGAGGCCGCCGGCACCGGCGTGCCGACCGAGCCGAACGGCATGGGCAACGTGATGGCGCTGGACCGCTACGTCTACGACGCGGCGGGTGGCGGCACCTTCACCGCCGGCAGCGACGGCTATGTCGACACCGTCTACGGCGGCGACCTGCACGGTAACATCTGGAAGTTCGATCTGCGCACCAACACCGTCGTGTTCGGCGCCGACAAGCCCTTCTTCACCGCCAAGGATGCCAATGGCAAGCGCCAGCCCATCACCGGCGGACTGAACGCCGTGGCCGGTCCTTCCAGCGGCGTGATGATCCTGTTCGGTACCGGCAGCTACTCCTTCGGCGGCGATTCCGACAACAAGGACATGCAGTCGGTGTACGGCGTGGTCGATAACGGCGCGCGCATCACCGCGGCGCGTGCGACGGCCCTGCAGCAACAGGTGCTCAGCAACGACAACACCGATGGCATCCGCGAGGTCACCCAGAACTCGGTCAACTTCCTCACCAAGTCCGGCTGGTACCTGGATCTGGCGGTGAAGACCGGTGCCGCCGCGCCGGTACAGACGGGCGAACGCATGGTCGGGCGCCCGCGCATCCAGGACGGCACCTTCTTCTTCCCGACCTTCGAGCCGATCGTGTCGTCCGCGGCCAACGCCGCCGAGACCGGGTGCGCGGCGGGTGGTACCAACTGGCTGTACGGTCTTAGCGCGCTCAGCGGCAGCGCCTACATGAGCAGTGTGCGGCCCGGTTCGCCCACGGCCGATCCCATGTCGGGCAACGCCGGTGCCTTGAAGCTGGAGGCCGATACCAGCGGCCCGATCACCGACGTGAACATCTTCAGCCCGCCGCCGCCGCCGGATCTGCCGGCCAACGCCACGGCAGCCGAGATCGCCGCGCGCCTGGGCATGCCGACCTGTTCGCGCATCGTCCAAGCCGCAGGTGGCCCGCCGCTGTACAAGTGGGGCATGTGCGGTCGCCAGTCGTGGCGCCAGGTCCGTTAACGCAATCAGGAAGCCCAGAGACATGAACCGTCCCAACGCCATTCGAGGCTTTACCCTGATCGAGCTGATGATTGCGGTCGCGATCGTCGGCATCCTGGTCGCGGTCGCGGTGCCCGCGTACCAAGACAGCGTGCGCAAAGCGCGACGTGGCCAGGCCAAGGCCGATCTGGTCGAGATCGCCCAGTTGGCCGAGCGCTTCCGCTCGGTCAACAACACCTACGTGGGCTTCGCGCTGCCGACCGGCATGAACGTGTCGCCGCGCCAGGGCACGACCTACTACAACATCGCGATCGCCAACCAGACCGCCAACACCTACACCCTGACGGCCACGCCGCAGGGACCGCAGACCGAGGATACTTTGTGCGGCACCCTCGGCTTGAATGCTGCTGGAGTTAAATCGGCGGCGACGTCGGACATCTCGCGCTGCTGGTAAGACGCAAGACTCGCCAGATCGAACGGGGCCGCGGGAAACCGCGGCCCCGTTCGTTTATGCGCGGCAGCATTGAAACGCGCGTCCGGTTCGGCGATGGTGCGCTTAGGGGCGCGGCCATTCGTGGCCCAAGGATGACGGCGATGCGGGGATCGCGGTGGGTCTGGAGTGCGGCCGCGTTGCTGGCGATCGGCGGCGGCGTGTATTGGTGGGCGCGCGATCGAGCCGAAAACCAAGCTTCGGCGACGGCGTCGGGCGCTGCCTTGCCCGCGGGCCCACGCTACGAAAGCGCGCACTACCGCGCGACCAGCACGGCCACGCCTGAGCAGACGCGCGCGGTGCTGGCGGCGGCCGAGGCCTTGCACGCGGCCTACCTGCAGGCCTTCGATCTGAAGGACGAAGCCGGACGCGCCAAGCACCAGCTCGTGCTCTACGGCGATCGCGCGCAGTTCCGGGCGAACAACCGCAGCAGTGCCTGGGCCGAGGCCTATTACCTCGCGCCGACCTGTTACGCCTACTACGCCGAGGGCGTCGCCAACCCGTATCACTGGATGGTCCATGAGGCCACCCATCAGTTGAACCACGAACTGGCGGTGCTGAAACCGGCGAAGTGGGTCAACGAGGGCCTGGCCAGCTACTTCGGTGCGAGTCGCCTGGAGGGCGGACACCTGCGACCCGGCACCATCGACCCCGACACCTATCCGATCTGGTGGCTGGGCGAGCTGGGCCTGAGCGGCGACCCCGAGGCGGATATCCGCCAGGGGCGCATCGTCGCCCTGCGCACCCTGATCGCCGGCACAGATCGGGCCGACCTCAACCGCCGCTTCAACCAGTACTACATCGGCTACTGGAGCCTGACCCACTTCCTGTTCCACTACGAGGACGGCAAGTACGCCGCCGGTTTCCGAGCCCTGATCCGCGACGGCGGCACACGTGCGGATTTCGAACGCCGGATCGGGCCGGTCGAGACCATCCAACGCGAGTGGTACGACTATCTGCAGGAGGTAGCTGGCGGCGGCGAGGCGACGCTGGTGCGACCGATTCCGCCCCCCAGGGCCGACGCAGCGCGCTAGCCGACCGGCCTGGCGCATGGCGCTGCCGGCTTTCCGGCCTTCTGCCAAGATGCGCGCGAATGGACTGGGGGCGAGGGGAAGACGATGGCCGGAAGGTGGGGAAGATGGATCGTGGGCGCAATGCTGGTCGTCGCGACGAGCGTGGTGTGCGCTACGGAACCGCAGGTCGAACTGCACGGTTGGCGGGTGCAGCAGTTGCTTCCCAAAGGCGACACCGGGCTGGGCGAGCCGTTCAAGACATTCGAGAGCGAGGGCCACATAAACCGCGCCTACAAGCTCGGCGACGATGCCTACTTCGTCATTTCCGTCCTCAAGGACAGGCCGCGCTATGTCGATAGCCTGCAGTTGACCGGTACCCGCGCTGCGACCTTGCCTTTCAAGGGGCTGAGCCTGGGCGACAGCAGCGAACGGGTGCTGGCGGCACTGGGGCCGCCCAGCGCCAAGCGCGAGATCGAATCGCCCAGGGTCACGCAATGGTCCTACGACGACCGCAACTACAGCGTCGAGATCGACGCGGCTGGGCGTCCGTACAGCATCAAGCTAGAAAGCGACGAGCATTTGCTCGGATTCCCAAAGGGCGAGGGCGATTTCTGGAAGGAATTTCGCGCCGCCGTGCTTTCCGGCGAGTTCGCTCGGATCGAGCCATGGCTGCGGCCGGATGTCGAGGTGTATCGCGGCGGCAAGACCCTGTGGATCGACCGGCGCTATCGCGATTACGTGTCCGCGCCGGATGCCGAAATGCGACAGGCCCTGGTCGGCGACCGCCGCAGCCTGGTCTCCGCCCTGCGCCGCTTCGAGCCGGAGCAAAGCGTGCGCCTCACGGATACCATGGGGATAGGCATGGTGTTCAAGTTTCCCGCCGACGCCGAGCTGGAGGAACTGGCGTTCTTTCCGTATGCGGGGAGCTACCGACTGTACGAAGCCAAGTTCCGCGAAGGGTCGGAGCCGGTTACCCATAAGTAGAAGGAGCGTGTCATGACAGGGAGTGGTCTCAGGTGCTGACCGGCATTGCACTGATCGCGGCCACCGCTGCCTCGTCGTGGACGGTCGTCGAACCTGCGCGGACCGAGCTGGACTGGCACTGCACCAGCATGGCCCAGCAGGAGTGGAGCGCGCGCGTGGCCGGGGACCGGCTGATGTTCGCGCCGCGCGCGCAGGACGCCAGGAACGGCGACCTGGTGTGGGCGGTCGGCCAGCGCGGCCGGCTGGTGGGGCGCAATCAGGGCATGCTCGGCGGCACGGTGGAGTGGGTGACCGACGGGGGACGGCAGCGACGCACGCTGCTCGACGTCAATCCGATCGGCTTCGCCCAGCACCGCGGCGATGTCTATGTCGTCGGGCTGTCGAATCGCACCTTTCGCGACGGGTCCATCCATCGCCTGCGTTCGAACGGCGGCAAGGGCTGGCAGATCGAGCAGGTGCTGCGCCTGGAGGAACCGCCGCTGGCGGCCTATGCGCGCGGCGGCAGCTGGTACCTGGTGACCGTGGTGGGCGTGACCCGGCTGGATCTGCAGACGATGCAGGCCACGCGCCTGCATAACAACATGCAGTGGTGGCGGCTCAATCCGTCCAGCATCGTCGAACATCGCGGGCGCTGGTACATCGGCGCGCGCCGCGGCGTGATCCGGCTCACCCGCGACAGCGAGGGCTATCGCGAGCAATGGATGGTGCCCTCGGACTGCAAGGCCTACGCCGGAGACTGCCAGTGCGCATCCTGAGCGGGGCAGCGGGCTCCAGCGGGCCGGAATGTGGCGGCAGGTAGCGCAGGATGGCCACCGCGCGCGATTCAGGTCGCGTGATGTTGGACGGCCGCGCGAATTTTGAGCGGCGACGCCACCAAAGCAAAAAGGCCCGCATCGCTGCGAGCCTTGGTGCTTAAACGAATCTTGGCGCCCGAAGTTGGACTCGAACCAACGACCCCCTGATTAACAGTCAGCTCTATAGTGCATATAAATCAAATGGTTAGGGTTATTAATTTTATGTGCAGGCGCCATATAAGCCACTGAATTGCTTATGTGGCCAAGGCAATTTTAGGTGTGGGCTTGTTGCCGCAAACTCCTTCCAATAGGCTCAGCCGAGGAAGAGGGGACGGCATGGCCGACGGGCACTGGATGGGTACTCAACTGATCGGATGAGACCCGTGTTCACGGACGTGTTCCATCGGATTGGATCACAGGAGGACGGTAGATGCTCTCTAGTCGCTATATGACGAGCGTGAAGAATCTTCCCGCAATAATGCAGAAGATTATTGATGGCACGGCGCCGGACAAGTTCACCGTAGCTCATCTAAAGAGCATTGGTTTCAAGAGCAGCAACGATCAAGGAGTTCTGCCGGTCCTTAAGGATCTCGGCTTCTTGACAGCGGATGGATCGCCTACCAAACGATATCTCGATTACAGAGACAAATCGCGTTCGAAGCAAGTGCTGGGTCAAGCTCTTCGGGAAGCGTATGAAGACCTCTTCCATATCAATGAAAATCTCTCTGACTCCGACCGCCAGGCAATCATTGGTCGATTCAAGTCGGCGCACAATGTCTCGGACGTCGTAGCAGAACGGCAAGCTTCTACCTTCTTGAACCTGTTGAAGTTGGCTGACATATCCAGCTCGGTGGGGCATTCAAAGCATAAAACGGCTTCGGCTGCCAATGAGCCTATTCAAGAGGCCCCAAAGTCGGAGCGAGCTGCTTCGGCGCATCCGCTACATTTCAATGGCTTGCGATACAACATCGAGATACACCTTCCTGCCACGAAAGATGTCGAGGTCTATAACGCAATATTCAAATCATTGAAGGAGCATCTGCTCGATGATTGAAGCCAAGGATCTGCGTGATTGGCTTTTCCGTGGACTGATGTTCGAAGCCGAAGCCGATCGATTTCGTGCTGCTGGTATTCGAGTGGGCGCTAACACGGAAGATGCCGAGCGTGAGCTATTTGCTGAAACTCTTACGCCGTTTGGTGTCGACTTGCGGGGTGAGGCGATGCGCATGGCGCGCTTGTACTCGCTTCTTTACTGCTTTGAAAATTCGGTGCGCGCCCTCATCACAGAGCGCTTATTTGAGCGTCATGGCGCAGGGTGGTGGATTTCAAGAGTGCCGAAGAAGGTTCAGGAATTTGCTGCTGGTCGGCAAAAGGACGCGCAGGAAAATTCATGGCTCGAAGGTCAGAGCGCGGATCTGCTCGGCTTCGTGCAGTTCGGACATCTTGCGGACATCATCGTCGCGAATTGGGAAGACTTTTCAGATCTTGTCCCCACCCAGCATTGGTTGAAACAACGCCTAGATGAGCTTGAGCGCGCGCGAAATTTCATCGCGCACAACAGATTCCTTCTGTCCGCCGAGTTTCAGAGAATCGAGATGTACGTAAACGACTGGAATCGCATGGTGGGTCTGTGACGCTGTGTGACTAGCAAGACAGCTCAAACCGACGGACAACAATGAAGGACGTTGTCAACCTAGGAAAACCTATTTTAGGTGCACCTAAAAAGAAAGGCCTGCGATCGAATCGCAAGCCTTTGGTTTTGGCGCCCGAAGTTGGACTCGAACCAACGACCCCCTGATTAACAGTCAAGTGCTCTAACCGGCTGAGCTATTCGGGCGGGGACGCATATCCTAGGGGGAGGCCCCGGGAGGGTCAAGCCCTGGGCGCGTAATCGCGCGCAGGGCGGTCGCGATGGGCGGCGTGAGGGGTGTTTTGGTCGCTTGGTCTGAATCTGGCAGGCGCCGTCGCTGCGGATTTGGCCCGGCCAGGTCTCGCGGCCGAGCAGGCCGGAAACGAGAGCCCTTGACGGGATCGCAGTCGTCGCGGCCATAGCGCCGCAGGGGCCGGCTGCGAATGGAGCGAATGCTCGGCGCGCGCCGCGTGTCGGTGATTCGCACGATGGCTTAGCGGTGTCCGGGCCCCACCGCCGTCGCGGTCGTCGAAGATCGGCCAGCCTGACGGCCCGGAACCCGTTCGGCCGGCGGCGTCCATCTGCGCTGCGCAGGCGCCGCACGACTTGAGTCCGGCGCGCGGCGGCCGCACATCTTGCATAGGCGGCGCCGGCGCCGAGCGCCTGCAGGGTGTTGGACCGTTCTTGACGATCTCCAGCCTGCGCTCCGGCGCATCGTCGTCGGCCATCCCAGCCGCTGTTGCGCAACTCCAGGACCCACAGAAACTTCGCCCAACCACGGCCGCGTGCGCGACTTCGTTGCCCTGCGTTCATCTCGGCCGATGCCATTCGGGCCGGGCGCTAGCAACCACGCGGGCGCACCGCCCAAGCATCGCAAGGACCCTCGGGGTCGTGCAGCAAAACCGACCGATCGCGCTTCGCGCAGTCTGGGTACACTTGAGGATCGACCGCAGCCGATGACCATGAACGAGCTCATTCATCCCGCAGGTTTTCAACTGGTCGCGCCGTATTCGCCGGCCGGCGACCAACCGCTCGCGATCGACAGCCTGATCGCCGGCTTCGAGAACGGCCTGGCCCAGCAGACCCTGCTGGGCGTGACCGGCTCGGGCAAGACCTACACCATCGCCAACGTGATCCAGTCGGTGCAGAAGCCGACCCTGGTGATGGCGCCGAACAAGACCCTGGCGGCGCAGTTGTACGGTGAGTTCAAGGCTTTCTTCCCGCACAACGCGGTCGAGTACTTCGTCAGCTACTACGACTACTACCAGCCCGAAGCCTACGTTCCGTCCAGCGACACCTTCATCGAGAAGGACAGCTCGGTGAACGAGCACATCGAGCAGATGCGGCTGTCGGCGACCAAGGCCCTGCTGGAGCGTCGCGACACCATCATCGTGTGCACGGTGTCGGCGATCTACGGCCTGGGCGATCCCAACGAATACTTCCGCATGGTCCTGCACATGGTGCGCGGCGAGCGCATCGATCAGCGCGAGCTGATCCGCCGCCTGACCGAGATGCAGTACGCGCGCAACGATACCGAGCTGCGCCGCGGCACGTACCGGGTGCGCGGCGAGGTCATCGACGTGCATCCGGCCGAATCGGAGATGGAGGCGCTGCGCATCGAGCTGTTCGACGGCGAGATCGAGAACCTGACCGCGTTCGATCCGCTCACCGGCGAGACCCTGCGCAAGCTGCCGCGCTACACCATCTACCCCAAGTCGCATTACGTGACCACGCGCCGCACGGTGCTGGACGCGATCGATGCGATCAAGGACGAGCTGCGGCTGCGTCTGGAGCAGCTGTACGCGCAGAACAAGCTGGTCGAGGCGCAGCGCCTGGCCCAGCGCACCCAGTTCGATCTGGAGATGCTGGCCGAGGTCGGCTACTGCAACGGCATCGAGAACTACTCGCGCCATCTGACCGGGCACATGCCGGGCGAGCCGCCGCCGTGCCTGTTCGACTATCTGGCGCCGGACGCGCTGCTGGTGGTGGACGAATCGCACGTGACCGTGCCGCAGATCGGCGCGATGTACAAAGGCGACCGCTCGCGCAAGGAAACCCTGGTCGAGTTCGGCTTCCGCCTGCCGTCGGCGCTGGACAACCGGCCGCTGAAGTTCGAGGAGTGGGAAGGCCGTTCGCCGCGCGCGATCTTCGTCTCGGCCACGCCCGGCCCCTACGAGCTGCAGAAGTCGGAAGGGCAGATCACCGAGCTGGTGGTGCGCCCGACCGGCCTGATCGATCCGGTGGTCGAGATCCGCCCGGTCGGCACCCAGGTCGACGACGTGCTCAGCGAAATCAACGAGCGCGTCGCGATGGGCGATCGCGTGCTGATCACCACCCTCACCAAGCGCATGGCCGAGAACCTCACCGAATACCTCGGCGAGCACGGCGTGCGTGTGCGCTACCTGCACTCGGACGTGGATACGGTCGAGCGCGTCGAGATCATCCGCGACCTGCGCCTGGGCAAGTTCGACGTGCTGGTGGGCATCAACCTGCTGCGCGAGGGCCTGGACATGCCCGAGGTGTCGCTGGTGGCGATCCTGGACGCCGACAAGGAAGGCTTCCTGCGGTCGACCGGCTCGCTGATCCAGACCATCGGCCGCGCCGCGCGCAATCTGCGCGGCAAGGCGATCCTGTATGCCGACAAGGTCACCCGTTCGATGCAGGCCGCGATCGACGAGACCGACCGCCGCCGCGCGCGTCAGGTCGAATACAACCTCGAGCACAACATCACCCCGAAGTCGGTGTCCAAGACCGTGGTGGACCTGTTCGAGGGCGCGCGTGCCGATCCGTCCGAGACCGCGCGCGGGCGCGGCAAGACCCGCAAGGTCGCCGAGTCCATGGTCGACTACGCCGCGCTCAGCCCGGCCCAGTTCTCGGCCAAGATCAAGGCGCTGGAGCAGCAGATGTACCAGCACGCCCGCGACCTGGAATTCGAGGAGGCTGCGGCCGTGCGCGACCAGCTGCGCAAGCTCAAGGACGCCGGTTTCGCGGCCTGAGCGCGGTGGCCGGGCCGGCAGCCGCGCGCCGGTCGCGCGCGCCGCGCGGACGCTTGTCGGCCGCGCGCCGCTGGGCTACACTGCGCGCCCCTCGCCGGGGAGTTTTCGCAAGTTCGGCGACGGGCGATTAGCTCAGCGGTAGAGCACTACCTTGACATGGTAGGGGTCACAGGTTCGAACCCTGTATCGCCCACCAATTCGGTGACGAAAGGCCTGGCGCAAGCCGGGCCTTTCTGTTTTCGGGTTGCGGCCGATGGCGGGCGCGCCGATGCGCTCCAGGCCCGATCGGCGCGGCCGCCGGCGTCGCGCTCGTTGACTTGGCCCCTTCCGTCCCCAACTATTAGCAGTATCGACGCGGCATCCGGCCGCGTCCCGCGAACAGGTGGCCCGCCTAACCGCCGGCCTAGCGTGCGACATGGACACTACCCGCGCCCATCGTTGAACCGCCCGAGGCAGCTGCGTACGCAGGCGCCCTCGCGGCGCTTTTTTCTTGCTGCCGCCCCCGATCCCGCTTTGCACCGCCTTCCCTGAACGCCAGGGCGCCCGCGACCCGGGTCGCGCCCCCGCCGTCCAGGCGACGGTTCCCGCATCTCCCGGGCGCCACCCGCGCCGCTTCCCTACAAGAACCCAGATCCCGAACGCCATGATCGCCATTACGCTCCCCGACGGCAGCCGCCGCGAATTCGAACAGCCCGTATCCGTCATGGAGGTCGCCGCCTCGATCGGCGCCGGCCTGGCCAAGGCCACCGTCGCCGGCGAAGTCGACGGCAAGCTGGTCGACGCCAGCGACCGCATCGACCACGACGCCAAGCTGCGCATCATCACGCCCAAGGATCCGGAAGGCGTCGAGATCATCCGCCACTCCTGCGCCCACCTGGTCGGCCACGCGGTCAAGCAGCTGTATCCGAGCGCGAAGATGGTGATCGGCCCGGTGATCGAGGAGGGCTTCTATTACGACATCTGGTACGAGCGCCCGTTCACGCCCGAGGACCTGGCCGCGATCGAAGCGCGCATGATCGAGCTGATCGACAAGGACTACGACGTGATCAAGAAGGTCACGCCGCGCGATGAGGTCATCCAGGTGTTCGCCTCGCGCGGCGAGGACTACAAGCTGCGCCTGGTCGAGGACATGCCAGACGAGAAGGCCATGGGCCTGTACTACCACGAGGAATACGTCGACATGTGCCGCGGCCCGCACGTGCCGAACACGCGCTTCCTCAAGGCCTTCAAGCTGACCCGCATTTCCGGCGCCTACTGGCGCGGCGATTCCAAGAACGAGCAGTTGCAGCGCGTCTATGGCACGGCCTGGGCCGACAAGAAGCAGCTGTCGGCCTATATCCAGCGCATCGAGGAAGCCGAGAAGCGCGACCACCGCCGCATCGGCAAGCAGCAGGACCTGTTCCACCTGCAGGAAGAGGCGCCGGGCCTGGTGTTCTGGCACCCCAAGGGCTGGTCGATCTGGCAGGTGGTGGAGCAGTACATGCGCCGCGTCTACCGCGAAAGCGGCTACGGCGAGGTGCGTTGCCCGCAGATCCTGGACGTGTCGCTGTGGCAGAAGTCCGGCCACTGGGACAACTACAAGGAGAACATGTTCTTCACCGAGTCGGAGAAGCGCACCTACGCGGTCAAGCCGATGAACTGCCCGGGCCATGTCCAGGTGTTCAACCAGGGCCTGCACAGCTACCGCGACCTGCCGATCCGCTACGGCGAGTTCGGCTCCTGCCACCGCAACGAGCCCTCCGGCGCGCTGCACGGCATCCTGCGTGTGCGCGGCTTCACCCAGGACGACGGCCACATCTTCTGCCTGGAAGACCAGATCGAGGCCGAAGTCACGGCCTTCCACCAGCAGGCGCTGGCGGTCTACGGCGATTTCGGCTTTGAGGACATCCAGATCAAGATCGCCCTGCGCCCGGACTCGCGCCTGGGCGACGACGCCACCTGGGACAAGGCCGAGGCCGCCCTGCGCAGCGCCCTGGGCGCCTGCGGGGTGGAATGGCAGGAGCTGCCCGGCGAGGGCGCCTTCTACGGCCCCAAGATCGAATACCACCTCAAGGACGCGATCGGCCGGACCTGGCAGCTGGGCACCATGCAGGTCGATTTCATGATGCCGGGCCGTCTGGGCGCCGAATACGTGGACGAGCACAGCCAGCGCCGGACCCCGGTCATGCTGCACCGGGCCATCGTGGGCTCGATGGAGCGGTTCATCGGCATCCTGATCGAGCACCACGCCGGCCAGTTCCCGGCCTGGCTGGCCCCGATCCAGGCCACGGTGATGAACATTACCGACGCCCAGGCCGATTATGTGGAGGAGGTCCGGAAACTCCTTGCAAATCAAGGGTTCCGGGTTCAGTCCGATTTGCGGAACGAAAAGATCGGCTATAAGATTCGCGAGCACACGCTGCAGCGCGTGCCGTACCTGCTCGTGGCCGGCGATCGCGAGAAGGAAAATGGCATGATTGCGGTACGCACTCGGGGAGGGGAGGACCTGGGGACGATGACCGTCGCCGAGTTCGCCTCGCGTTTGCACGACGAGAGCGTCGCTTAAGCGCGCAGCACCCAGTTTCAGGCCAGCTTGTTCAGACTCCGTCCCGGTGTGATCCGGGACGGCCCGACACGGAAAGCCGTGTCTACATTGGAGATTGCAACAATCAGTACCCCCGAGAAGCCGAACCGTAAGAACCAGGAAATCCGCGTACCGCGCGTGCGCGTGATCGGCAGCGATGGCGAAATGATCGGCGTGCTCACGCGCGACGAAGCGTTGCGCCAGGCCGAAGAGGAAGGCCTGGATCTGGTCGAAATCCAGCCCAACGCCGATCCGCCGGTCTGCAAGATCATGGACTTCGGCAAGTTCCGCTTCGAGCAGCAGAAGAAGGCCAACGAGGCCAAGAAGAAGCAGAAGCAGGTCGAGATCAAGGAACTCAAGTTCCGTCCGGTGACCGACGAAGGCGACTACCAGATCAAGCTGCGCAACATGCGCCGGTTCCTGGAAGAAGGCGACAAGGTCAAGGTCAACATCCGCTTCCGTGGCCGCGAGATGAGCCATCAGGAACTCGGTCGCGAGATGGCGGCCCGGATCGAGGCCGACCTGGGCGAGGACATCGTGATCGAGTCGCGTCCGCGCCTGGAAGGGCGGCAGATGGTCATGATGATCGCGCCGAAGAAGAAGACCTGATCGCCCGGCATCCGCTGGGTCGGTCCGAAAGCCCCCGCCGCGTGCGGGGGTTTTTGTTTGTGGGCGGTCGTGCGGACTGTCGCGCAGGACGACGAGACGGCCGGGGCGGGCCGGCAAAACTGTGATACGCGGCCCAGACCCGCGCCGGCGACCCAGGGGGCGCGACTTGTCGCCGTCATCCCTACACGGCACCATGCGGTGGGGTAGGTGCGCACTGCGCGCGCCACGAGGTGCTGATGCGACTGGATCGCGCGAAGGCCCGAAGGATGGCGATGTCCGTCCTGTTGATGACCGCCGCATGCGCGGCCTGTACGACTTGCGCCATGGAGAACAACGCAATGCTCGCAACCGAAGCCCGCCCACGCGCGCAACAGATCTTCGCCGACCCGGCGGTCGCGGCCCTGGCCGAAGCCGTCGCCGAGGGCGATACCGCGCGCATCCGCACGCTGGCGCCCGGCGCCGATCTGTCCGCGCGCGGCGACAAGCAGGTGACCCTGCTGCAGTGGGCGCTGCTCAATCAACGCCTGGACAGCCTGAAGGCGCTGCTGGACGCGGGCGCGGATCCCAAGCAGCCCGGCGTGGATGGCGACACCGTGGTGCACATGGCCGCGGCCGCCAACGATGCCTCTTATCTGACCGAGCTGCTCGCGCGCCGCGTCGATGCGAACGTGCGCAATCCCGAATCCGGCGCCGGCCCGCTGCGCTCGGCGCTGATGGGCGAGCGCGAAGCGCAGTTCCGCGCGCTGCTGGCCGCGGGCGCGGATCCGAACCTGGCCGACCGCGTCGGCAATACGCCGCTGCATATCGCCGGCCAGATCAACGATCCCGAGCGCGCGCTCGACCTGCTCGAGGCCGGTGCCGACGCGAATGCGCGCAACGCCCAGGGCGAGACCTTCCAGCGCTATCTGTTCATGACCCGCGCCTCGCTGCTGAACGCGCAGACGCGCAAGCAGCGCGAAGCGGTCGAGGCGTGGTTG
Source organism: Lysobacter sp. cf310 (assembly GCF_900114355.1). Taxonomy (GTDB): domain Bacteria; phylum Pseudomonadota; class Gammaproteobacteria; order Xanthomonadales; family Xanthomonadaceae; genus Lysobacter. The sequence continues at coordinate 274,825 of NZ_FOSS01000001.1, read as the reverse complement.
AGCGCGCATGGCATTGCGCTGGAGGGCGCGCGCTGAGCGCGTGAGAGCAGGACAGGGCGTCGGCCGAATGCGGCCGGCCGTATCCGGGGTGTGGGGTTAGGGGAGCGTCAAGGATGAATGCACAGATCGATCCGGACCGCGTGCGCGGACAGGCCCAGCGGCCTTCGTTCGCCGATGAGGTGCGCGGGCAGGGCGCGCTGCCGGTGGACATGACCCTGGCCAAGCTGATGCGCGACGTTTACGACTACGACCGCAGCGGCAGCCAGGAAGGCGTGGGCCCGTGGAAGCCGCTGGGCGAGGACGAGCTGCGCAAGGTCGGCATCGATCCGACCCTGCTGAAGAACCAGAGCAGCGGTTTCCTGGCGGTGGTCTACGGCGACGGCCAGGGCCGCCACGTGCTGGCCTACAGCGGCACCGACGAGCCCAAGGACTGGCTGACGAACTTCGGCCAGGGCCTGGGCTTCGAGACCTCGCAGTACAACCAGGCGATGGCGCTGGCGCGCCAGGCCAAGGTGGCGTTCGGCCAGGACATGGTGATCACCGGCCACTCGCTGGGCGGGGGCCTCGCGGCCGCCGCGGCCGTGGCCACCGACACCCCGGCGGTGACCTTCAACGCCTCGGGCGTGCACGACAAGACCTTGGAGCGCGTGGGCCTGGACCCGGACGTGGTCAAGCGCGAAGCCGGGCAGGGGCTGATCCGCCGTTACGCGGTGGACAACGAAATCCTGACCGAGCTGCAGGAGAACAAGCCGATCATCCGCCACCTGATGCCGGACGCGCTCGGTCACAAGATCGAGTTGCCCGATCCGGATCCGCTGAGTTTCTGGCAGAAGCTCAACCCGGTGAAGTCGATCAAGCACGGCGTCGAGATGCACTACATCGACTCGGTGATCGAGGCCCAGGAGAAGGTGTTCGGCAAGGATTTCGAAACCCGCAACGCGCGCATGAACGATCCCGCGCATCCGGCCAATCCGCTGTATCGCCAGTCCTACGACGGCGTGCAGGGCCATGCCGCGGCGCGCGGCCTCAACGGCGCGCAGACCGAGCAGCTGGCCGGGGCGTTGGCGCTGGAAGCCCAGCGCGGCGGCCTCAACCGCATCGACCAGGTGGTGTTCGGCGAGGATGGCCGGCGCGCGTTCGCGGTCGAGGGCCAGCGCCCCGAATCGCAGCGGGTCGCCCACGTCGACGTCGCCAGCGGGCGCGAACAGCCGCTGGCCCAGAGCAGCGAGCAGTCCCTGCAGCTGGCGCAGCGCACGGCCGCGGCCGCGCCGGCGCTGGAACCCCAGCTCAGCGCCGCCCGCGGCCGCTGAGCCCGCGCCCGGGCGGCTCCCGCCCGGCGCCGACTAAACCGCTGATTTGCATCGGAATCCCCGGGTCTGCATAATGTGCGGCCCGGTTCGCCGGGTTTGTTGTGCGCATCACCCAGGACCTGTTGCTGATCTCGTTTCAGATCAATGACTTACAAGCCGGCAAGGGCAGGACGGAAAGAGTGGCCATGCCACCGCCCAGGCCAGTGACATAACTCCGAAAGGACATCGCAATGCCCAAGATCAAGACCAATCGGGCGGCAGCCAAGCGCTTCCGGAAGACCGCTTCCGGCAAGTTCAAGTGCGGCCACGCCAACAAGAGCCACATCCTCACCAAGAAGGCCACCAAGCGGAAGCGCAACCTGCGGCAGACGAACCATGTTCGTCCCGAGGACGCGGGCCGTCTGGTTCGCATGCTGCCGTATCTCTGAGGAGGACTGAACAATGGCACGAGTTAAGCGTGGTGTTACGGCGCGCCGCCGTCACAAGAAAATCCTGAAGCAGGCCAAGGGCTACTATCACGCCCGCCGCAAAGTCTTCCGCGTCGCCAAGCAGGCGGTCACGAAGGCTCTGCAGTACGCCTACATCGGTCGTAAGCAGAAGAAGCGCAATTTCCGTTCGCTGTGGATCACCCGCATCAACGCGGCGGCCCGCATCAACGGCCTGAGCTACAGCCGTTTCATGAACGGCCTGCTCAAGTCCGGCATCACCCTGGACCGCAAGGTGCTGGCGGATATCGCCGTGCACGATGCGACGGGTTTTGCGGCGCTGGCCGAAAAGGCGAAGAGCGCGCTCGCGGCGTAACCTGTTTCCATCCCCGTCCCGAGCCACGTGCCCCGCACTGGTTCGGTGCGAGGGACAACGTGGTTAAGGCATGGGGAAGGGCGCAAGTCCTTCCCCATTGCCGTTTTTGGGCTCCCGTAATCCGTTGCTGCGTAAGCGAACCAGGAAGCAGACCCCCATGGGTGAAATCGAGCAACTCAGCCAGCACTCGCTCGCGCAGATCGCGGCGGCCACCAGTTCCGACGCGGTCGAGGCCTTGCGCATCGCCCTGCTGGGCAAGTCCGGCAGCATCACCGCGCAGCTCAAGCAGCTGGGCGCGCTGCCGCCGGAGCAACGCAAGACCGCGGGCGAGGCGATCAACCGCGCGCGCGACGAACTGACCGCCGCGCTCAACGAGCGCAAGCAGGCCCTGGACAACGCCGCGCTCGACGCGCGCCTGGCCTCCGAATCGATCGACGTGACCCTGCCGGGCCTGGATGCCAGCGTCGGCGGCCTGCACCCGGTCAGCCGCACCATGGAGCGCATCGCCGACATCTTCGGCCGGCTCGGTTTCGCGCTCAGCGACGGCCCCGAGATCGAGGACGACTGGCACAACTTCGAGGCGCTGAATTTCCCGCCGCACCATCCGGCGCGGGCGATGCACGACACCTTCTATTTCCCGCCCGACGAGGCCGGCGTCGCGCGTCTGCTGCGCACCCACACCTCGGGCGTGCAGGTGCGCTACATGCTGCAGCACCAGCCGCCGCTGCGCATGATCGCGCTGGGCAAGGTCTACCGCAGCGACAGCGACCAGACCCATACCCCGATGTTCCATCAGTGCGAAGGCCTGCTAGTGGACGAGCACGCCAGCTTCGCCGACCTCAAGGGCACGCTGAGCGAGTTCGTGCGCGCGTTCTTCGAGCGCGATTTCGAGATGCGCTTCCGCCCCAGCTATTTCCCCTTCACCGAGCCCTCGGCCGAGGTCGACATCGCCTGGCAGCAGCCCGACGGTTCGACGCGCTGGCTGGAAGTGCTGGGCTGCGGCATGGTCCATCCCAGCGTGCTGCGCAACGTCGGTATCGATCCGGAGAGGTACACCGGCTACGCCTTCGGCCTGGGCGTGGAGCGCTTCGCGATGCTGCGCTACGGCGTCGACGACCTGCGCAGCTTCTTCGACAACGACGTGCGCTTCCTCAAGCAGTTCGCCTGACGCGCGGCGGGCGCTAGCCCGCTGGCCGCCAACCAAATACCTAGTGATCGAAGCCGGTGGGCCCGGGCCCACCCTACGGACGACCAACGACATGAAGTTCTCCGAAAACTGGCTGCGCCAGCACGTGCCGACCGACGCCAGCCGCGAACAGCTGGCGGCGACGCTGACCGCGATCGGCCTGGAGGTCGAGGAAGTGACCGCCCTGGGCGACGGCCTGGACGGCGTGGTCGTGGCGCGCATCGTCAGCGCCGAGAAGCACCCCGAGGCCGATCGCCTGCAGGTGTGTCAGGTCGAGATCGGCGAAGGCGCCACGGTCCAGATCGTGTGCGGCGCGCCGAATGCGCGCGCCGGGCTGAAGGCGCCGTTGGCGACCGTCGGCGCGAACCTGCCCGGCGGCATCGCGATCAAGGCCGCCAAGCTGCGCGGCGTGGAATCCTTCGGCATGCTGTGCTCGGCCAAGGAACTGGGCGTGGATCCCGACGCCTCCGGCCTGCTCGAATTGCCGGCCGACGCGCCGGTGGGCGCGCCGCTGGCGCAGTACCTGGGCCTGCCCGACGCCAGCATCGAAATCAAACTGACCCCGAACCGCGCCGACTGCTTCAGCGTGCGCGGCATCGCCTACGACGTCGCCGCCGCCTGCGGTTCGGAAGTGGTGGCGTTCGACGCCACGCCGATGCCGGCCCTGATCGGCACCGAATTGGCGGTCGAACTGGACGCCGGCGCCAAGGTGCCGCGCTTCGTCGGCCGCGTGATCGAAGGCGTGAACGCCGGCGCGGTCACGCCGGTGTGGATGGTCGAGCGCCTGCGCCGCAGCGGCGTGCGCCCGATCAGCTTCCTGGTCGATGTGACCCAATACGTGATGCTGGAACTCGGCCAGCCCATGCACGCCTTCGACCGCGACACGCTGACCGAACCGGTGGTGGTGCGTGGCGCGCGCGCGGGCGAGGAAACCAAGCTGCTCGACGGCCGCACGGTCGCGCTGGATCCGGACTTCCTGGTGGTGTCCGACAGCCAGGGCGGTCGCGGCGCGCGCGCCGTCGCCCTGGGCGGCATCATGGGCGGCTACGACACCCGCGTCACCGACGCCACCCGCAACGTCTTCCTCGAGGCCGCGCACTGGATTCCGTCGGCGATCATCGGGCGCGGCCGCAAGCTGGGCCTGCACACCGACGCCGGCCACCGCTTCGAGCGCGGCGTCGATCCGGAGCTGCCGCGCCAGGCCGTGGAAGTCGCGACCCGTCTGATCGTCGAGATCGCCGGCGGCGCGCCCGGCCCGGTCACCGAGGCCGTGCTGCCGCAGCACCTGTCGCAACCGCAGCCGGTGCGCCTGCGCCGCGAGCGCCTGGCGCGCGTGCTCGGCCTGCGTATCGCCGACGGCGAGGTCGAGCGCATCCTCACGGCGCTGGGCCTGGCGGTGAGCGCCGCCGCCGACGGTTGGAGCGTGACCGCGCCCAGCCGCCGCTTCGACATCGCGATCGAAGAGGATCTGATCGAAGAGATCGCGCGCATCCACGGCTACGACGCCATCCCGACCACGCTGCCGGGCGGTAATACGCGCCTGGTCGCGCCCAGCGAAACCCGCGTCGAGGCCGGCGTGCTGCGTCGCCAGCTGGCCGCGCGCGACTACCTGGAAACGGTCAACTACGCCTTCGTCGACGCCGACCTGCTCGCGACCTGGCAGCTCGGCGAGGGCGCGGTGGCGCTGGCCAATCCGCTCAGCGCCGAACTCGGGGTGATGCGCACCGGTCTGCTGCCGGGCCTGGTCGCCGCCCTGGGTCGCAACGCCGCGCGCCAGCAGTCGCGCCTGCGCCTGTTCGAGCTCGGCAACGCCTTCGCCGCGCGCGCCGGCGAGGCGCCGCTGGAGATCCAGCGCATCGCCGCGGCCGCCTGCGGCGACGCCGGCCCCGAGCAGTGGAACGGCAAGGGCCGCGCGATCGGCTTCCACGACCTCAAGGGCGACCTCGAGAGCCTGGCCGCCCTGGCCGGCGCCCGTCTGGAGTACCGGCCCTCGCAGCCGGCCTGGGCCCACCCGGGCCGCTCGGCCGACGTCTACCGGGCCGATGAGACCGGCCAGGCCCAGCGCCTGGGCTGGATCGGCCAGTTGCACCCGCGCCTGCAGCGCGCCCTGGACCTGGACGTCGAGGTGGTCGCGTTCGAGCTGGATTTGGCACCGTTGTCGCAGCGCGCCGTGCCGCGCGCCGGCACCCTGTCCCGGTATCCGTCCGTCCGCCGCGATCTCGCGTTCGTCGTCGCCGAGGACGTCGCCTGGGCGGCGATTTCGGCCTCCGTTCAGGCGGCCGCGGGCCCGTCCCTGCGCGATCTGGTGGTGTTCGACCGCTACCAGGGCAAGGGGGTGGAAAACGGATTCAAGAGTCTCGCTATGGGCTTGATTCTGCAGGATGAATCACGCACCCTGACTGACCGCGATGTAGAGGAAGTGGTGGCTGCGGTGATGGCGGCGATCGAGCGCGAACACGGCGCCAAGATCCGTGCCTGACCAGAGCCGCGCCTGAAGCGCGCATCGCGGGTTCAGCACAGGGGAAACGATGTGGCATTGACCAAGGCGGAAATGGCGGAGCGGCTGTTCGACGAAGTCGGACTTAACAAACGCGAAGCCAAGGAATTCGTCGACGCGTTCTTCGACGCGTTGCGCGAGGCGTTGGAGCACGGCCGGCAGGTCAAGCTGTCGGGCTTCGGCAATTTCGATCTGCGCCGCAAGAACCAGCGGCCCGGGCGCAATCCGAAGACCGGCGAGGAAATTCCGATTTCGGCACGGACGGTCGTGACCTTCCGTCCGGGACAGAAACTCAAGGAACGGGTGGAGGCCTATGCTGGATCCGGGCAGTAATCGCGAACTTCCGCCGATCCCGGCGAAGCGCTACTTCACCATCGGTGAGGTCAGCGAGCTGTGCGACGTCAAACCGCATGTGCTGCGTTACTGGGAAACCGAATTCCCGACCCTCAACCCGGTCAAACGCCGCGGCAACCGCCGCTACTACCAGCGCCACGAGGTGCTGATGGTGCGGCAGATCCGCGGCCTGCTGTACGAACAGGGCTACACCATCGGCGGCGCGCGCCTGCGCCTGGAAGGCGAGGCCGCCAAGGACGAGTCGGCACTGAGCTCGCAGATCATCCGCCAGGTGCGGATGGAGCTTGAAGAAGTGCTGCAGCTGCTGCGGCGCTGAGTCTTTGCCGCTATACTTGCCGCCCGCTCGCAAGGGCGGGGACATCGAAACACGTTCGGGGCGTAGCGCAGCCTGGTAGCGCATCTGCCTGGGGGGCAGAGGGTCGTCGGTTCAAATCCGGCCGTCCCGACCATTCCGATGTCATCGCAACGCCCGGCCCGCGCCGGGCGTTTGCGTTTACGGCCTCAGGGGGCCTCGATGGTGTAGCCGCGCGCCTGCAGCCGCGCCAGGTAGCCGTCGGGTTTGAACAGTTCGGCGACCGGCAGGCTGGCGAAGCTGACCCGGTTGTTGAGCAGGGCGCGGTCGGCATTGGCCAGCCAGGCCTGGATCACGCGCTCGCGCAGGTCGCCGAAGCCCAGCCGCTGAGCCACGCCGGAGGCGGTGACCGCGCGCAGGCAGACTTCGTATTGATCGCCCTGCGGCAGCGCGCGCAGCGCTTCGATGTCGCCGATCGCCCAGGCGTTGGCGCGCGCGCGCATGGTCTCGATGTCGCCCTCGATCCGGCTCAGGGTCTTGGCGAAGCAGTCGGTGTCGCTGAGGGTGGTGTGGGCGAAGTCCTTGAGCACGGCCTTGGGGTCCTTGATCTTCATTTCGATCTTGGACTGGGTGATCTTGACGTCGTGCTGCTTGGCGCTGCGCTCGACCATCGGCCAGACGATGCCCTTGAGCGACAGGTCGGAGCGACGCATCGCGGCTTCGTAGAGCTCCTGGGCGGCGAACACCGGGCGCCATTTCTCGACGCCGCGATCGCTGCCGATGTAGCGCGCCTTGAGCGGCAGCCAACGCGCGTACAGGTCGGCGGGCACCACTTCGCGCAGGGTCTTGTCGTCGGGGTTGCGGCGCGCCTTCAGCGCCGAGGGGATCAGCAGCATGCTGCGGAACATGCCCAGATCGGTGCCGATCGACACCGTCGGCGGCTCCAGCACTTCCTGCGATTGCGCGATCGTCGCTTCGACGTCGCGCGACAGCCATTCCATGTTCTTGGGCACCGGGCTCAGGGTGCCGAGGATCCACAGCACGTGTTCGCCGCGGCTGACTTTCCACATGCCCGGGCCCGGCTGCACGCCGGAGACCACGATGGTGTCGATGTCGCGAATGGTCTCCTGTGCCGGCGGCGGCGTTTGCGCGCGCGCGGGCGCTACGAGCGCGGCGAGGGAGAGCGCGAGGCAGGCGAGCAGGGCAGGGCGCATCCGTTGCGTTTCCGTGTGGGGGATCGAGCCCGGAGCCTGCCAGATTCGCGCCTCGCGGCGCAGTGCGGATCGGCGGCGGCGCGACGCGCCGTGCGGAATCCATTCAGGCGAACGCGACGGCTGATTTGCTAATGAGAACCATTAACAATTAGACTGCAGGCCTACTCCGACGCGCGCAGGGCCGATCCGCTCGCGCCCTGCCGCCACTCCAGCCAGTCGCCGTATGAGCCCGACCTCCGCCACCGCCGCGCCCGCGCGCAAACCCAAGATCGTGCCGCTGCGCTATCGCATCGAGGTCGGCGTGCGCGCGTTCGCGGCGATCGTGGTCGGTTACCTGCTCGCCTATGGGTCGACCGCGTTCCTGACCGTGGTGCTGCCGTTCTCGCGCAGCGACCGCGTGGTCACCGCCAGCCTGCTGTGCTTCGCGGTGTGGTGCGCGGCGGCGATGTACGCGTTCGCGGCCAAGAGCGCGGCGCGCGCGGTGCTCGCGCCGCTGCTGCTCGCGCTCGCCTTGTACGGCGTGGCCCTGGCCTTCCCCGAATTCGCCGCCCGGCCGTGAGCACGCAGGCATGAAGAACAGCTTCTCGCAGGCGATGGCCTGGCTGCACACCTGGGCGGGGCTGATCATCGGCTGGCTGCTGTTCGTGATCTTCGTCGGCGGCACCCTGGCCTGCTTCGACAAGGAAATCGGCAACTGGATGCGCCCTGCGCTGCACGGGGCGCCGCCCGCGCAGCTCAGCTTCGCGCCTGCGATCGCCTCGGCCCAGCGCGACGCCAAGCCGCACGCGCACGCCTTGTACGTGACCGCGCCTACCGAGCGCGAGCGCGCGACCTCCGCCTATGTCTACTACGACGACGGCAGCTTCGACGAGCGCGCGCTCAATCCCGCCACCGGCGAACGCCTGCCGGATACCGCCGGCGGCGATTTCTTCTTCACCCTGCACTACAACCTGCACGCGGGCACGATCGGCATGTACCTGGTCGGCGTCGCGGGCATGTTCATGCTGGTCGCGATCGTCACGGGCATCGTGATCCACAAACGCATCTTCAAGGACTTCTTCACCTTCCGTCCCAAGGCCGGCGGCCAGCGCGCCTGGCTGGACGGGCACAACCTCACCGGCGTGCTCGGCCTGCCGTTCCATCTGATGATCGCCTACACCGGCGTGGCGATCTTCGTCGCCTCGTACATGTTCGCGGGCGTGCAGGTGGCCTACAACAGCGACGCCGAGAAGTTCTTCGCCGAGGCCGGCGACAGCTACGAGCGCGCGGAGACCGGCAAGCCGCTGGCCCAGCTGTATCCGGTCGACCGCCTGCTCGCCGACGCGACCCGTCGTCTGGGCACGCAGCCGACCTGGGTCAACGTGCACCACCCCGACGACAGCAGCGCCACCATCGCCTTCGGCGGCGACCACAGCCGCCACGTGGCCTGGAACTTCGACCAGGTCGTCTACGACGCCAACGACGGCAAGCTGCTGCACGTGTCCAAGCCGTCGGCGACCGGCTACAAGGTCTACACCTTCCTCGGCGGCCTGCACATGGCGCAGTGGGGCGGCAGCGCGCTGCGCTGGCTGTATTTCTGCATGGGCCTGGCCGGTTGCGTGATGCTGGCCAGCGGCATGCAGGTCTGGGTCAACAAGCGCGCCAAGAAGGTCGCCGAGGCCGGCGCGGTGTCGGGCTATGGCCTGGTGCAGAGCCTCAACCTGGGCGTGGTCGGCGGCATGCCGCTGGGCTGCGTGGCGATGCTGATCGCGAACCGCGTGCTGCCGGCCGGCCTGGCCGAGCGTGCGAGCTGGGAGATCGGCGCGTTCTGCGCGGTCTGGATCGCGGCGGCGCTGTACGCGTTGATCCCGTCGGTGCGCCGGCGCGGCTGGGGCCGCTACTTCGGCTTGAACGCGATCGCGCTGGCGGCGCTGCCGCTGATCAATCTGGCGACCGCGCCCAAGAGTCATCTGTTGGCGACCCTGGCGCGCGGCGATTGGGCGTTGGCCGCGGTCGATCTGACCGCGCTGGGTCTGGCGCTGGCGTTCGCCTTGCTGGCCTTGCGCGCACGCAAGGCCGCGCGCGCTGCCGTCAGCGAACCCGCGCGCTTGCGCGGCGGCGAGCGCCAAACCGCGCTCGCCGAGCGCTGAGGAGCCTGCAATGCTGTGGTTGGGATTCGCGGTGTCGCTGCTGGCCTGGTGCCTGTTGAGCCTGGGCATGGAGAAGCACTACGCGCAGGCGTGCGCGGGCCGTTACGACGCGCGCCGCGCGCGCGTCTGGCGCGGTCTGGGCTGGGCCCTGCACGCGGCGGCCTTCGCCGGTTTCGCGGCCTGGAAGGGCTGGGAGTTCGGGCCGATCTTCTGGGCGGTGGTGCTGATGCTGTCGGCGCTGGCCTGGTCCTTGAGCCTGACCCTGTGGCCGAAGGCTAGCGCCAAGCTGGTCGTGGCGGTGTTGCTCAGCGGCGTGGCGACGGCGTTGCTATTGGGCTGAGGCGCGCTCGGCGTCGGGGTGCGGCGACGATGCTGCGTTGTCGATTCGCGTTACTGCCCGGCTTTCTGTGGGAGCGGCGTAAGCCGCGATTGAACCCCGCCAGAACCGCGCAGCCCGGCGGCGTGGTCGCGACTTGCGTCGCTCCTACAGGGAGCTGGTCGTAGATTCGCGTGCGAGAGAGGCGACGTCAGCCATCGAGTAGGGTGTGGTTAGCGCAGCTAACCGCACCATGCGCAGCTCCAACCAAGCGTGCGATGCGGTTCGCTGCGCTCACCGCATCCTACGGCGACGGAACTTGCGCGTGTGCCTCAAAGCGCCGCGCTGCGCGGCGGCGCTTCGCGCAGTTCCGGCCAGCGTGCGAGCACGGCGCCGCGGATGCCGGCGGCGTCGAGGCCGGCTTCGGCCAGCAGTTGTTCGCGGCTGGCGTGGTGCTGGAATTCGTCGGGCAGGCCCAGGTGCAGGATGGGCAGAGCGATGCCTTCGGCCGCGAGCAGTTCGGCCACGCCGCTGCCGGCGCCGCCGGCGACCACGTTGTCCTCGAGGGTGACGAAGCCGCGGTGGCTCTTGGCCAGCTCCAGAATCAGGGCTCGGTCCAGCGGCTTGACGAAGCGCATGTTGACCAGGGTCAGGCCGAGCTCGGCGGCGACGGCTTCGGCGGCCGGCACGATCGCGCCGAACGCGAGCAGGGCGATGCGACTGCCGCTGCGGCGCAGCTCGGCCTTGCCGATCGGCAAGGTGTCCAGGTTGGGCTGCACGGGCACGCCGGGGCCGGTGCCGCGCGGGTAGCGCACCGCGGCCGGGCCTTCGTAACGATGGCCGGTGCTGAGCATCTTGCGGCACTCGTCCTCGTCGGCCGGCGCCATCACCACCATGTTCGGCACGCAGCGCAGATAGGACAGGTCGAGGTTGCCGGCGTGGGTGGCGCCGTCCGGGCCGACCACGCCGCCGCGATCGATCGCGAACAGCACGTCCAGGTTCTGGATCGCGACGTCGTGCACGAGCTGGTCGTAGCCGCGCTGCAGGAAGGTCGAATAGATCGCGACCACCGGCTTGGCGCCTTCGCAGGCCATGCCGGCGGCCAGGGTGACCGCGTGTTGTTCGGCGATGGCGACGTCGAAGTAGCGGGCCGGGTATTCCTTGCTGAAGCGCACCAGGCCGGAACCTTCGCGCATCGCGGGCGTGATGCCGAGCAGCTTGTCGTCGGCCGCGGCCATGTCGCACAGCCACTCGCCGAACACGTCGGTGTAGGTCGGCTTCTTGGCGCCGGGCTTGCTGACCAGGCCCTTCTCGGGATCGAAGGGGCCGACCGCGTGGTAGCCGATCTGATCGCCTTCGGCCAGTTCGTAGCCTTTGCCCTTGGTGGTGATGATGTGCAGCAGCTGCGGACCCTTGAGGGTCTTGAGCGTCTTCATCGCGCCCAGCAGAGCCGGCAGGTCGTGGCCGTCGATCGGGCCGGTGTAGTGGAAGCCGACCTCCTCGAAGAAGGTCGAGGGCACGAACATGCCCTTCCAGTGTTCTTCCCAGCGGCGCACGAACTTGGCCGCCGGCTTGCGCTTGTCGCCCAGCAGCTTCTTGCCGCCTTCGCGCAGCGCGTTGAGCGTGCGGCTGCCGGTCAGGCGACCGAGCATCTTGGTGACGCCGCCGACGTTCTCCGAGATCGACATCTGGTTGTCGTTGAGGATCACCAGCAGGTTCGGCTCGGGATCGGTCATGCCGCCGGCGTGGGCCAGGGCTTCGAAGGCCATGCCGGCGGTCATCGCGCCGTCGCCGATCACCGCCACCACCTTGCGCTCGTCGCCGGCGCGCTGCAGCGCGATCGCCATGCCCAGCGCGGCCGAGATCGAGGTCGAGCTGTGGCCGACGCCGAAGGTGTCGTACTCGGACTCCTCGCGCTTCGGGAACGGCGCCACGCCGTCCTTCTGCTTGACGGTGTGGATCTCGTCGCGGCGGCCGGTGAGGATCTTGTGCGGATAGCACTGATGGCCGACATCCCAGACCAAACGGTCCACCGGCGTCTCGAACAGCCAGTGCAGGGCCACGGTCAGTTCGATCACGCCCAGGCCCGCGCCGAAGTGGCCGCCGACCAGGGCGACCTGCTCGATCAGGTAGGCGCGCAACTCCTCGGCGATCGCCGGCAGTTCGTCTTCGCCGAACTGGCGCAGGTCGGCGGGAACTTGGATGCGGGAAAGACGCGGGTAGCGCTGCGGATCGATCATTACCGACGGGTTCTGGCGTTCAGTCGGTCATTGTCCCGCCCCTGTGTGAGGCGGGCAAGAAGCGGGTGCGTGGCGGGTTCAGGCGCGGCGGCCGAAACCGCGCCTGGAACGCGCGATCAGCGCCCGCGCAGGCGCCCGAACAGGCCGCCGGCCTTGGCCGGCTCGGCCGGATCCGGCTCGGCCTCGGGTTCGGCGAAGCCGGTGGCGAGGTTGGCGTTGACGAAGTCGGCCACGTCCGCGGCCGGCACGCCGCTGGCCTCGGTGATCTCGGCCAGGGTCGCCGGGCCCTTCATCATCACCGTGGCGATGCGGAAGTGCTTGGGGAACTCGCGTTCGGTCTGCGGCCACTTGACCATCTGATAGCGGCGCTGCGGGTCGTAACCGGGCGCCAGGGCGCCGTGGCCGGCGAGCAGGCTGCCGAACCAGACCAGGCGCGCGAGCGGCATGGGATCGCCCAGCGGCGCGACGGTCATGCCCCAGGTCTTGTCGTCGACGGCGATGAAGTCGGCCGCCGTCGCGTTCTTCTCGAAATAGGCCGATAGCGGCTTGAGCGCGGAAGGACCGTGGTACTGGCGTTGATCGGCGTCGATCAGCAGCGGTTCGTCGCCACGCAGGCGCACGCGGCCGCGCAGGCGGCCGGAGGTCAGCCAGGCCAGCAGGGACTCGCCGGTGGCGACCGCGGGTGCGGGTGCCGGCGCGGGAGCGGGTGTCGGAGCTGCGGGAGCCGGAGCTGCGGGAGCCGGAGCTGCGGGAGCCGGAGCTGCGGGAGCCGGAGCGGGCGCCGCTGCGACCGGAGCGGGCGCAGGTGCCGGAGCCGGAGCCGGCGCGCGCACGGGCGCGGCCGGAGCGGGCGCAGGTGCCGGGGTCGGCGCCACGCCGAGCGGAATTTCGACCGCGCGATCCAGCGTCGGCACCGGTTCGGCCGGCGCGGGCTTGGGCGCGGCCGGGGCCGGGCTCGGCGCCGCCGGGCTGGGTGCGCTCGCGATCGTCGTCGTCGCCGGCGCGGTTTCCAGCGGCTGGCCGGCCTGGGTCGCGATCTCGCGTAACAAATCGCCGATAGCGTTGGCGTCGAAGGGCTGGCCGAGGCGGTAATCGGCCTGGGTGCGCTGCGCGCTGGTCAGCGCGATCACGCTCTTGCCCGCGGCATGCAGACGCAGCCAGCTCATCGGGCCGTACATGCTGTCCATGTCCACGACGACGTAGTCGGCCTGGCTCTCGGGCAGCAGCTGCCAGCGCCCGCCGAGGCGGGAGTTGGCGTCCTTGAAGGCCGCCTGCAGTGCGGTCTCCGTCGCCGGGTCCATTCCGGTCAGACCGAGGGTCAGGGCCATCGTTGCGTCCATCGTTGCGGTGGTGGACGAGTGTTGCGGACCGCAATCACGTCGTCAACGCGCGCAACGCGTCGCAAATCAGCGTTCTTCGGCAGGTGCCCACTCAGGCGGCCGGCAGATCGCGACCGGCGTCACGGCTTAATGCGCAAAGTCCCGGCGAAACGAGGCTTTTGCGTGCGCGGGCGGAACTGGCGGAGGAGGGCGACGCGCGCGATTCACGACCCGCCGCGATCGGCGGAAGCGGGCGTCAACCGCTCAGGCGAGCGTTCTTGGGCAGTTGATTGCGCAGGAATGCCATCTGGTCGGCGAGGATGTTGCGGTTGGACAGGATCAGGTGCTCGACCCAGCTCGGCCGATACGGCACCGCCAGCAGCGGCATGCCGGCCTGCTGCGGGGTGCGGTTGCCCTTGCGCGAATTGCAGTGGAAGCAGGCCGCGACCACGTTCTCCCAGATATCGCGGCCGCCCTTGGACACCGGGATCACATGATCGCGGGTCAGGTGCGGGCGGTTGAAGTCGCGGCCGCAGTACAGGCACAGGTAGTCGTCGCGCGCGAACAGCGCGGCGTTGGTCAGGGCCGGGGTCGGGGCCAGCGCATGCGCGCGCGCATGGCCGCGCGCGGCCACGATCGGGTGCAGTTCGATCAGGCTTTGTTCGCCGCTGAGGCGGCTGGTGCCGCCGTGCACGCGCAGGCAGGGATCGCCTAGGGTCCAGGCCACCGCGCCGCGCACGTACAAACAGGTCGCCTCCTGCCAGTTCATCCAGTCGAGCACGCGGCCGTGCGCATCGAGCGACAGCAAGCGCACCGCGTTGAGGCGGTCGACGGGCGGGCGGGGGTATGCGTAGCGCTGGGCGAGGTCCAGTCCGGAGACGCCGAGGATTTCCGGCTCACGCAGCAGTCGCTCTGCGTGGGTTCCGGTTCGGACCAAGCGTAGGCTCGCTCTATCGGTCTCCATCGGGATATCAGCTTATACCCGTTTGATGACGATTTGGGTAGCCGATGGAGCGGCAGGCGTCGCGCCCGCGGCGCGGCCGTCCTTGGCCGCGCGGGTGGTGGCGTCGGATCAGACGTCGAACGCGTCGGCGTCCAGCGCGGTCAGGGTCGACAGCGGCGCGGCGATCGCTTCGGCGTGCGCGCGCGTGCGCGGCAGCAGGCGCGCGAAGTAGAAGCGCGCGGTCTCGCGCTTGCCGGCCTTGAAGCGCTGCGACTGCGAGGAGGCTTCGCTGGCGGCGACGCTGCGCGCCCACCAATAGGCCAGCGCGACATAACCCGAATACATCAGGTAGTCGTAAGCGGCCGCGCCCACTTCGTCGGCGTCGCCGACCGCGCGCTGGCCGATCCGCAGGGTCAGCTGCTGCCACTGCGCGGCCTGTTCGCGCAGCGGGCCGATGAATTCGGCGACCGCGGCGTTGTCGGCGTTGGCGGCGCAGAAGGTTTCGATCTCCTCCAACATCACGCGCAGGCCGGCGCCTTGCAGCTGCATGACCTTGCGGCCGAGCAGGTCCAGGGCCTGGATGCCGGTGGTGCCTTCGTACAGGGTGGTGATGCGGGCGTCGCGTGCGAGCTGCTCCATGCCGTGCTCGGCGATGTAGCCGTGGCCGCCGTAGCACTGCAGTGCGTGGTAGGTGCATTCCACGCCCCATTCGGTGAGGCAGGCCTTGACGATCGGGGTCATGAAACCGACCAGCGCGTCGGCACGTTCGCGCTCGGCGGCGTCCGGCGCGTTATGCGCGATGTCGACCAGCAGGGCGCCGTGATAGCCCATCACGCGGCCGCCCTCGACCAGCGCCTTGCAGGTCAGCAGCATGCGCCGCACGTCGGGGTGGACGATGATGGGATCGGCCGGCTTGTCGGGGAACTTCGCGCCCGACAGCGAGCGCATCTGCAGGCGCTCGCGCGAGTAGGTCAGCGCGTTCTGCAGGGCGCGGTCGGACAGGCCCAGGCCTTGCAGGCCGACCGCGAGGCGGGCGGTGTTCATCATGGTGAACATCGCCATCAGGCCTTTGTGCGGCTGGCCGATCAGGTAGCCCTGGGCGCCGTCGAAATTCATCACGCAGGTGGCCGAGCCGTGGATGCCCATCTTGTGTTCGAGCGCGCCGCAGCGCACCGCGTTGGCGGCGCCGATCGCGCCGTCGCGGCCGACCTTGACCTTCGGCACCACGAACAGCGAAATGCCCTTGCTGCCGGCCGGTGCGTCCGGCAGGCGCGCCAGCACCAGGTGGACGATGTTGTCGGTGAAGTCGTGCTCGCCGGCGGTGATGAAGATCTTGGTGCCGGTGATCGAATAGCTGCCGTCGTCCTGCGGTTCGGCGCGGGTCTTGAGCAGGCCCAGGTCGGTGCCGCAATGCGGTTCGGTGAGGCACATGGTGCCGGTCCAGCGGCCCTCGACCAGCGGCTTGAGGAAGACCTCCTGCTGCCAGGCCTCGCCGTGGTGCAGCAGGGCCTCGGTGGCGCCGTGCGAGAGCAGGGGGAAGTTGCCCCAGGCCAGGTTGGCGGCGTCGATCATTTCCTTCAGCGGCACGCCGGCCGCGTGCGGCAGGCCCTGGCCGCCGAATTCGCCGGGCGAGACCAGGCCGGCCCAGCCGCCTTCGACGTACTGCGCATAGGCCTGCTTGAAGCCCGGCGGTGTGGTCACCGCGCCGCTGGCCTTGTCGTAGCTGCAGCCGATCTCGTCGCCGACGCGGTTGAGCGGGGCGAGCACGGTTTCGGTGAAGCGCGCGCCTTCTTCGAGCACCGCGTCGAGCACGTCGCGCGTGGCCTCGGCGAAGCCCAGGCGTTGGAACGCGGCTTCGGCGCCGAGCACGTCGAACAGGGCGAAACGCATATCGGCGAGGGGGGCTTTGTAGGTGCTCATGGGCAGGGATTCGTGATTGGGGATTCGGGATTGGTAAAAGCGAGGGCGAAGGGGCGGGATAGGGTTGCGAATCTCTAATCCCGAATCCCTAATCTCGGCCGTTAGCGCAGCACGCCGGGCAAGCCGGGCGCCGGACTCAGCGCGCTGCTGCGGTCGATCGCGAAGTTGCGCTGTTTCTTTTCGTCGGGCGTGGCGTCGATGCTGCCCTTGAGGGTGTAGGACAGGCTGCGGCCGCTGGCCAAGGCGTCGGCGACGGCGAGCTTGGCCGCGCCGCTGGGGCGCAGGTTCACCGCGATCACGTCGGCCGACTCGGGACCGATCGACACCGCCGGGGTGCCCTGCAGGCGGCCGGCTTCGTCGCTGCCCAGGCTCAGGGCCAGGTCGAAGCGGTCGAAGCGCATCGGGATGCTGCTGAAGTTCTCGATCCGCAGCTCGGCCGACCAACTGCCGTCGGCGCGTACGGTCAGCTGCTGGATGCGCGCGGAGGGTTCGGACACGCGGCGCACCGGGCCGCCGACGCAGGCGGCCAGCAGCAATACGCAGCCCGCCAGGGCCAAACCACGAGTCCAACGCATCGCCTTCATGCTGCCGCTCCGCCGTAAGCCGTAATGGGGAGCTGAGGATACTACGGCGTAGGGTGGGCTTTGCGGGGGCTGGTAAGGCAAGAGCAAATCCCTCCTGGCCCCCCTTTTTCAAAGGGGGGAACAAAGGGCGTTTGTGAGGGGTAGGAGGCGCACGGATTCGATGGCTTCCGTACTCTCATGCGCCTCCGCATCCCCGCGGTTGCGCCCTAGGACTCGATGCGGTCCCCCCTTTGAAAAAGGGGGGGCAGGAGGGATTTGCTTTACCGCCCCTCAGTCCACCAGACCCTTGCGCAGCGCGTACCGCACCAGCTCGGCGGTGTTGCGCACGTCCAGCTTGGCCAGCACGCGGGCGCGGTGGTTCTCGGCGGTCTTGACGCTGATCGTCAGCTCGCGCGCGATTTCCTTGGTGGTGTGGCCTTCGGCGATCAGATGGAAGACCTCGCGTTCGCGCGCGGTCAGGCGGCCGTAGGGGTCGCCGAGGTCGCGTTCGGGGTGCTGCAGCTGTTCGGCCAGCGCGCGCGCCGCCTGCGGGCCGAAGTAGCCGTGGCCGGCGTGCACGCCGCGCACCGCGGCCAGCAGTTCGGAGGCCGCGCTGTCCTTGACCATGTAGCCGGAGGCGCCGACCCGCACCGCTTGCAGCACGTATTCGTTTTCCTGGTGCATGGTCAGCACCAGCACGCGGGTGTCGGGCAGGGCCTCGCACAATCGGCGTACCACTTCTATGCCATTCAAGCGCGGCATCGAAATATCGGTGATGACCACGTCGGGCCGCGTCGCGACCGCCTTCTCCAGGGTTTCCAGCCCGTCGGCGGCCTGGGCCACGACCTGGACGTCGCCTTCGGCCTGCAACAGGCCGACCAAACTTTCCCGGACCATGGTGTGGTCGTCAGCGATCAGTACCCGCACGGTCTTGGTCCCCATGGCGCTTACGCTGCTCGTGTGTCCGGCGCTCGTCAAGCGCCGGCGTTCAGGGTGGCGACAGCGGCACGCGCGCGCTCAGGCGCAGGCCCTCGCCGGGCGCGCTGCGCAATTGCAGCACGCCGCCGTACAGACGCAATCGCTCGCGCATGCCGCCCAGACCGCTGCCGCCGGCGCCCAGCGCCTGTTCCGGTTCGCAGCCGCGGCCGTCGTCGTGCACGCGCAGCTGCAATCCTCCGTCGCGCGCGGTCAGCTGCACGTGAATATGCGTGGCGGCGGCATGCTTGGCGGCGTTGTTGAGCGCTTCCTGGGCGACCCGGAACAGCAGGGTCTGCAACTCGCCATCCAAAGTGGGTAAGGAGTCCACATCGAGCTCGATGCGCGCGCCGCAGGCTTCGGCCTGGCTGCGTACCAGCCAGCGCAGCGCCGCTTCCAGGCCCAGATCGTCGAGGATGGGCGGGCGCAACAGGCGCGAAAGTTCGCGCGTGTCCTGCAAGGTGTCGCCGCACAGCGCCAGCGCGGTGGCCAGCGCGGCGCGCGCGTCGACGCGGTCGGCGGGCAGGGCATCGTCGAGCTGGCCGAGGCGGTGCTTGAGCACGGTCAGATTCTGGCCGATGCCGTCGTGCAGTTCGCGCGCCAGGCGGCGGCGCTCGTCTTCCTGCACGCGCCAGACCGCGCGCCCGAGGCGGCGGAACTCGCGCTCGTTGCGTTCCAGGCGCTCCAGCAGTTCCTGGTATTGCCGGCGCAGGCTCGCGAGTTCGTCCATGACGCGGCTCAGGGCTTGCGCACCGGATCGAGCCGGGCGATCTGCGGCGAGGCCTCGAAGCCGCCGCGCAGCGGCGCGGGCAGGCGTTCGCGCACGCGTTGCAGGGCGGCCACGGCGTCGTCGCGCGCGCGCGCGGCTGAGCCGGCGTCGCCGGCCTGGCTCAGCGCCTGCGCGCCGAGTTCGTGCAGACGGAAGGCACCGGCGTAATCGCCGCGCCGCAGCAGCGGCTGGATCTCGCGATAGCGTCGCGCCGCGGCGTTGGGATCGCGCGCGGCCAGGTCCTGGCTCATCGCGGTTTCGGTCCAGTCCAGGCGCAGCGCGACGTGGCCCAGCGCCGCGACCTCGGCGCCCAGCGCGGCCGCGCTGGCGCCGGCCTTCACCGCTTCCAGGCCGACCTGCAGGCGCAGCAGGCGCACGCCGGACGCGTCGGCGTAGCGGCGCGCCTGGGCGAGGTGCTGGGCGGCGCTCTTGGCGTTGCCGCCCAGGCGCGCGAGTTCGGCGCGCAGCAAGGCGTCGATGCCGCGCTGTTCGGCCGGCGCCTGCGCCACCGGTTCGGCGATCGCGTCCAGCGCCTTGCCGGCGTCGGCGCGCGCGCCCAGCGCGATCAGGGTCTGCGCGCGCAACAAGCCGGCGTCGGCGATGCCGCGCGGGTCCTGGCCCTGGCGGAACAGCGCCTCGGCCTTGCCGGCCTGGGCCAGGGCCTCGTCGTAGCGGCCCTGCAGCAGGTCCAGTTCGGCCAGGTTGCGGCGACTGACCGCGGCCTCCTCGCTCATCTGCTCGCGCTCGGCATCGGCCAGCGCGCGCGTGAGCTGTTCGCGCGCGGGCTTCCACTGGCCGCGCGCGGTCGCGAGCTGGCCCAGGTTCTGCAGCGTGCGGATCTTGCCGGTCTGGTCGCCGAGCTTGTCGTTGATCGCCGCCGATTGCAGCAGATAGGCCTGGGCGTCGTCGTAGGCGCCGAGCTGGTAGTGGGCGAAGCCGATGTCGTTGAGCGCCTGCGCGATTTCCCATTCGTCGCCGATCTGCTGCCAGCTTTGCAGCGCGCGCCGGAACGCGGCGAGCGCGGCCGGGTAGTCGCCGCGTTCCTCGGCGAGCACGCCCAGTTCGCTGTCGACCGCGGCCAGGCCGCGACGGTCGTCGAGGGCGAGGTTGAGCTCGCGGGCCTGGCGCAGGCTGGCGTCGGCTTCGTCGTAGCGGCCCGACAGCGACAGCGCGGTGCCGAGGTTGCGCAGGCTGGTGGCGACGCCGCGGCGATTGCCGACCGCGCGCCGCAACTCCACCGCCTTGCGGTATTGCTCCTGGGCGTGGTCGTTCTGGCCGAGGCGGGCGTAGCCGATGCCCAGCGCATTGACCGTTTCGGCTTCGCCGTAGCGGTTGCCGCTGCGCTTGTAGAGCACCAGCGCGCGCACCAGGTATTCGTCGACCGCGCGCCGCGCCTGGCCGTGCAGGATCGAGAACTTGCCCAGTTCGTACCAGGCGCGCGGGTCGTTGGCGTCGCGCGCGGTCAGCGCCTGCAGTTGTTTGACCGCGCCGGCGAAGTCGTTGCCGGCGCCGAGCGCGCGGCCCAGTTCGAGTTCGGCGTAGGTGTCGTCGGGCGTGGCCGCGAGCTGCGCGCGCCATTCGCGCGCGGCGGTCTCGGCGTCGCCGTCCAGCAGGGCGCGCTCGGCGACGATGCGGCGGCGCAGTGCGGGCACGGCGTTCGCGGCCGCGCGCTGGGCGCGTTCCAGCGCGTCGTAGGCGCCGTCCTGATCGCCGATCGCGTTGGCGGCGTCGGCCGCGCCCAGCCAGGCCGGCGCGAACGCGGGCGCCGTCTCGAGCGCCTTGCGGAACGCCGCCAGCGCTTCCACCGGCGCGCTGTCCTGATGCGCGCGCAGGCCTTCGCCGTAGGCGTCCAGCGCGGCCGGCGGCGTCGGCAACGCCAGCGCCGGCGGCGCCTTGAGGTCGAGCATGCGCAGGAAGGACGGATCGGCCGGCAACGCCGCGAACGCGGCCATGGCGTCGGCGCCGCGGCCGCTGCCGCGATGCAGACCGCCGCGTTCGTCGTGCAGTTGCGCGTCGGCGATCCAGCCCGCGCCGTCGCGACGCAGGCTCACCTGCAGCACGCGGTCGGCGCCGACGGTGCGGCGCAGCGCGGCCGGGTCCAGGGTGGCGCTGCCGGTGGGGTCGAGCTGGCGCAGCGCCTGTTGGGTGCGGTCTTCGTCGACCATGGCGAAGCCGGGCACCGCCGCCAACGCCGCGCGCAACTGCGCCGACAGCGCGGCCGCGCGCGCCGCGCCCAGGGCGGGATCGTCGGCGGGCGTGGCGACCGGCAGCACCAGCAGGCGATGCAGCGGCGCCACCGCGGCCACGCCGGCGGGCACCGGCGCGGCGCGCGTGCGCCAGTACACGGCGCCGCCGATCGCGCTCAGGGCCAGCACCGCGGCCAGCGCCAGCCAGGCGCCGCGGCGCGGGCGGTAATCGCGCGCGAGCTTGCGCTGCTCAAGCACGCGCACGACCTCGTCGGCGCTGCGCAGGCGATGCGCGGGTTGCGGACGCAGCAGGCGGTCGGTCAGACGCGCCAGCCAGGGCGGGGTCTGCGGCCGTTGCCGGGTCACCGGCGCGGGCGCGCGCAGCATGCGTTGCGCGAGCACCTCGTGCACGGTGCCGCCGGCGAAGGGCTGGGCGCCGGCGAGCATTTCGTAAAGGATCAGGCCCAGCGCGTAGAGATCGCTGCGCGCGTCGACGGTCTCGCCGCGCGCCTGTTCGGGCGACAGATAGTCGGGCGTGCCGACCACCGCGCCGGACTGGGTGAGACCGGTGCTGGCCAGCGAGCGGGCGACGCCGAAGTCGGTGATGCTGGCGTCGCCGGCGCGGTCCACCAGTACGTTGGCGGGTTTGAGGTCGCGATGGATCACCCCGCGCGCGTGCGCCGCGCTCAAGCCTTCGGCGACCTGGCGCGCGATCCGGATCGCGTCCTCGATCGGCAGCGGGCCTTCGCGGTCGAGCTTGCGGTCCAGCGCCTCGCCGTCGATGTAGTCCATGCCGATCAGCCATTGGCCGTCGTGCTGGGCGAGGTCGTGGATGCGCACCACGCGCGGGCTGGAGACCTGGCGCGCCATCAGCAGTTCCTGGCGGAACCGCTCGAAGGCATCGGCGCGCGTGGCCAGTTCGGGGCGCAGCAGCTTGATCGCGACTGGCACATCCAAGGTGAGATCGGTGGCGCGGTAGACCACGCCCATGCCGCCGACACCGAGCACCGCCTCGATCCGGAAGCGTCCCGCCAGCACCGTGCCGGGCGCCAGCCGCTGCTGCGCGTAGAGCCCGGTGGCGGTCGCCGCGGAAGAATCGGTCATGGTGTGCTGCCGTGCGGGCCCGCCACTATCGTGCTCCAACGCGGGGCATCGTCCAATGCCTCCACGGCGCTGCGCGCGAGCAGCCACAGGGCGGCGCTCTCGGCGAAGGCGCTGAGCAGCTCCAGGTCGAACTGGGTGATCGGCTCGCCCGGGGTGCGGCGGTCGGCGTAGATCGCGCCCAGGGTGCGCGGGCCGTCCAGCAGGGGCAGGCAGACCAGGCTTTTCAGGCCGCTGTCGACGATCGAAGCGCGCTCGGCCGCCCAGTCGCTGCGCGCGACCTCGTTGACCACCACCGGCTGGCGCTGGGCGAGCGCGCGTTCGACCGCGCCGACGCTGCCGGAGAACACCCGCGCGCGCAGCGCGGCCGGGTCCAGCTCGACGCTGGCGCGCACGGCGTAGTCGCCGCCGCTGGCCAGCAGCAGGAAGCCGCGGCTGCAGTCGGCCAGCTCGACCACGCCGCGCAGCACTTCCTCGGGCAGGCGGGCGTGGTCGGATTCGGCCTCGACCCGGCGCGTGAGCGCGAGCGAGAAATCGCGGCGTTGCTGCTGGCGCAGGCGCAGGCCGTTGCTCTGGGCCTCGTTGAACTCGGCGAAGTCGCAGTGCACATCGCCGAAGCGCAGCCAGGACGGCACCGCCAGGGCCGCCGAGTCCTCGACCGCGATGCCGTCGATGTAGCTGCCGTTCTTGCTGCCCAGATCGCGCAGCTGCCAGCGCTGGCCGTCGTGGCTGAGTTCGGCGTGGGCGCGCGAGACCGACGGGTGTTCCAGCACCAGGTCGCAATCGGCGGCGCGGCCGATGCGCAGACGCCCGCCCGCCGCGATCCAGCGCGTGACCGCTGCGGTTTCGGGCGGGTAAGCGATCAGGCGCGCCGGCATGGGCGCATCTTAAGCGCGGCCGGCGGCCCTATAGCGAATGCGCATCACTGTCCGTAGTCGCGCTGGTAGATCACGCTGAAGCGCAGGGTCGAGGCGCCAGCGACCAACTCGCCGGCGTCGTTGACCGTGCTCAGATCGGCACGCCACTCATTGCCCAGATAGGTGCCGGCGCGGGCCTGGGCGCGCGCGCGGATGGCGTCGATCGCGGTCAGCGCGGCCGGGTAGTCGTCGATGTCCAGCGCCGCCTCGGTGTCGTCGAGCAGGGCGGTGAAGGCCGGGCGCTCGGCGACCGGCAGGCCGGCCACGCGGTTGCGCAGGCGCAGGATCTTCTCGTCGATGACCATGCCGGTGGGGCGCAGGTCGATCAGGATCAGGAACTGCGAGAAACCGCCGTAGCGGCCGCGCGCGCGCACGCTGCCCTGGGCGATCTCTTCGGTGATGTCCTGGAACTGCCCGCCCAGCGGCGCCTTGAACACGCGCAGCGAACTGCCCAGCGCATAGGGCAGGACATGGGTATGCAGTTCGAAGCGGCCGGTGCCCTGGAAGCGCAGGCCGCCGCTGGCCGGCGGCTGGATCGTGATCAGCACCGGCAGGGCCGCGGTCAGCGAGGTCAGATTGAGATTGGGCAACCGCCCCTGCAGCAGCGGATTGAGCGGGCTGACCACTTTGGCGCCGATGCCCAGGCTGTTCGCCGTGAGGCCCTGGGCGTTCTCGAATTCCAGGCTCAGGTCCAGGATGGTCAGACCGGGCAGGCCGACGTAGGCGCTGGCCTCGTTGCCCGAGATGGTGACCTGCACCGGCAGCGATTGCGCGTTCGCCGGGCCCCCGCCGCACCACAGCACTGCCGTCAGCAGCGCGCTCCACGCCCACTTCGCCATGTCACACCCCCCGTGGACCGTGGCCCAGGTCGGCGTCCGCCGTGGGCGCAGACAGAGCAACGGCATGCGCCGAGCGTACTCCGCGTGGCCCCTTCAAGTCTCTAGGGATTTTCCCCCAGGCGCTTTGGGCGTTCATCCGGATGGCTGGACCCTGAGCCGGCCGGCGATGGTGCCGATGCCGGCGTAGACCGGCGCCGACCTGCCGCATTCATGGAGATCCACCGCATGCACCGCAACCGCCGCAACTTCCTCAAGCTGTCCGCCCTGGCCGTAGGCATGATGGCCAGCGGCATGGCCCTGGCCGGCGCCCATATCGACGCGGCCCTGAACAAGGTGCTCGGGACCGCCGCCGCGCTGGACAAGCTCGAGGTCGTGGTCTCCTACGACCAGCAGGGCCCGGTGCGCAGCACCCAGTTGCAGGCCCTGCGCACGCTCGGCATCGGCAAGGGCATCAGCATGCGCAACCTGCCGGTCGCGGGCGCCCTGGCCACGCCGGCGCAGATCCGCGCCCTGGCCCAGCGCAGCGATGTGCGCGCGATCCACCTCAATCGCAATCTGGAGTACTACAACCAGGAGGCGCGCGAGCTGTCCGGGGTCAACCGGGTCCAGGCCAATCCCGGCGATTTCGGCCGCACCACGCCCTACACCGGGCGCGGGGTGACGGTGATGATCAACGACTCCGGCATCGACGCCACCCACGCCGATCTCAAGTACGGCGTGCGCGTGGTCCAGAACGTGCAGGCCCTGACCAATCTGCATTCGGTGCTCGACTTCCTGCCGGTGGTGGTGCTGGAGAACCAGCTCAACACCGACCTGGGCTCCGGCCACGGCACCCACTGCGCCGGCACCGTCGGCGGCAGCGGCGCGCAGTCGGCCGGCCTGTACCGCGGCGTCGCCACCGGCGCCGATCTGGTCGGCTACGGCTCCGGCGCGGTCATCTCGATCCTGGACGCGGTCGGCGGTTACGACTACGCGATCAGCAAGCAGAACAGCTTCGCCTCGCCGATCCGGGTGATCTCCAATTCCTGGGGCACCTCGGGCGCCTTCGACCCCACCGATCCGGTCAACGTGGCCAGCTACGAGGCCTACAAGCGCGGCATCGTCAGCGTGTTCGCGGCCGGCAACGACGGCCCCGGCGCCAACACCCACAACCCCTACGCGCAGGCGCCGTGGGTGATCTCGGTCGGCGCCGGCAACAAGGACGGCACCCTGGCCGACTTCTCCTCGCGCGGCAATCCGGGCGAAAGCGCCAGCTTCACCATGCCCGACGGGGCGAGCTGGACCTACACCAACCAGCCCAGCATCGTCGCCACCGGCGTGGACATCGTCTCCACGCGCGCGCTGACCGGCGTGCTGCCGCTGCTGGCCGTGCAGCAGGACCTGTCGCTGGGCGCCAGGGCCCTGTCCTATACCCACATGAGCGGTACTTCGATGGCCACCCCGCACGTGGCCGGCATCGTCGCCCTGCTGCTGGAGGCCAATCCGTCCCTGAACCCGGCCGAGGTCAAACAGATCCTCACCGCCACCGCCAATCCCATGCCCGGGCGGCTGCCCTACGAGGTCGGCAGCGGCCATGTCGATGCTTACGAGGCCGCGCAGGTCGCGCAGGGCTACTGAATCCCCCGGCTTTCCCGGCCAAGGACGGCCTGGGAACGCCTGCGAGCGACGCTCTCTCCCACTCGCACTCTCCGCCGATTTCATCGGGGGCATCCGGGTCGTAGCGGATGCCCATTTTTTTGCCCGGGCCGTCCCGTCGCACGCTTTCCGGCGCGACTTGGCCGCCCGCGGCCGCCAGCCGCGTTGGCCCCTTCAGAGCAGGTGTGGATCTCACCGCATCCCCCTCGCCGTTCCGGCGAGACTGGGCCCGGCCTTCGCCGGGCCTTTTTTTGTCCGCAGGCGCGGGCTCAGGGCGCAGCCGGCTCCGGCCAGGCCTGCGGCACTTTGCGCAGCCCGTCGAGGGAGTAGCCCAGCGCGCGCAGACGCGCGAGGTGGCGCTGGTAGTCCGGCTCGGACAGGGTGGGGGTGCGCGCCATGATCCAGGCGTAGTCGCGCTTGCTGCGGCCGATGATGGTCTGGGAGTAGTCCGGGCTCAGGTAGACGACCACGTATTCGGCCTGGATCGGCCAGACGAACTGCATGCCCCAGACCGCGTTGCCGGTGCCGGCCTTGACCGTGCCGACCGGATGCATGGTCTCGACGGGGCGATCGAACCCGCCGTCGCGGTAGCGGAAGCGGGTCAGGATCTTGCCGTCGTCCGCGCGCCGGTAGTTCTCGATGGCGTTGTAAGCCTCGCGCTCCGGGCGCGAGGGAATGTGGGCGATCACGTACCAGTCGCCCATGAACCGATCCAGATCGACCGAGGCCACGGGCGTGATCGGGCGTACGTTGCCCGAGCAACCCGCGATCAGGCTGGCGAGGATCAGCGCTATTCGGTGTGCGGCCATGTCGGTATGCCTCGCGGCGTTCAAGTGGAGGGATCGCGTACGAATCGGTAGTGCGCCACCAGCCATTCCTGTCCGTCGGCGTAACCGAACATTTCCGCGCAGGCCATCCAGAACATGCGCCAGCGTTGGAACCACAGCCCGGCCTGGGCGCCGTAGGCGTCGCCCAGCACCGTCATGACCTCCGCGCTGCGTTGGTCCTGGTTGCGCAGCCAATGATTGGCGGTGCGTTCGTAATGGCGGCCATCGACCTGCCAGCGTTGTTCGATGCGCAGCTCGCGCTGGAACCACAGCAGGGTGTCCGCGGCCGGCATCAGCCCGCCGGTGAAGAAATGCCGACCCATCCAGTTGTCCTCGCCCTGGGTCTCGAACGGATACAGCAGTTCGCGATGGGCGAAGATGTGCACGAACAGCTTGCCGCCCGGCGTCAGCCAGCGCGAGATGCGCCGCATCAGCCGCTCGTAGTTGCGCATGTGCTCGAACATCTCCACCGACACGCAACGGTCGTAGCGGTTCTCGGGCAGCTCCAGCCGGTTGACGTCCTGGGTCAGCACTTCGACATTGAACAGGCCGCGTTGGCGGCACTGGGCTTCGATATGCGTGCGCTGCGCCTGTGAGTTCGACACCGCGGTGATGCGCGCGTTGGGATAGCGCTCGGCCATCCACAGCGTCAACGAGCCCCAGCCGCATCCTAGTTCGAGGATGCGCTGACCGTCGCGCAGCTCGGCGCGTTCGCCGTACAGGGCCAGCATCGCGTCCTCGGCCTGGTCCAGGCTCTCGTCGCCGCGCGCGTAGTAGCAGCCCGAGTACTTCAGGCGGCGCCCCAGGCACAGTTGGAAGAAGGCCGGCGGCAGTTCGTAATGCTGGGCGTTGGCGACGTCGGTATGGATGGCCACCGGACTGCGCCGCAGCTGCTCTATGCGCTGCTGGTAGCGATGCGCGCGCGGTTCCAGGCCGCCGCGTCGTTCTTCGCGCAGACGTTGCGCGCACAGCCGGCGGATCCCGGCGCGCAGCAGCGCGTCCGGCACCCGGCCGCGTTCGGCCCAGCCCAGCACGCCCGCGGCGGGCCGGTCGTGTTCGAGTTCGTCGGCGACGGCGCTGCGGTTCATGGGGCGGTCCTCTTGTCGTGTGCGTCGTTGCGCGGAAACCAGGGAATCAGCATCGGCGTGCTGCGTTGATAGGCGGCGTAGTCGTCGCCGCGCGTGCGTAGCGCCTGCGCTTCGGTGTACGGCACGCCGCTGATCCAGCGCAGGAACACGTACATCACCACCGGCCCGCTCCAGGCCAGCCAGGCCCAGGGCGAGCCCACGGCCAGGGCGACGTAGGCGAACCAGTGGGTCCATTCGAAGAAGTAGTTGGGATGACGCGAGTAGCGCCATAAGCCGGCACGGCAGGTGCGGCCGCGGTTGCCGGGATCGGCGCGAAAGCGCGCGAGCTGACGGTCGGCGATGGTTTCGCCGGTCACGCTCAGCAGCCAGATCGCCACGCCCAACGCCGACCACAACGTGGCTTCGCCGACCGGGTTGCGCGCCACCGCCGCGAACGGCAGTGCGAACAGCACCACCAGCGCGGCCTGGAACTGGAAGAACAGCCAGAACTTGCCCTGATGGCCCTGCCAGTGCGCGCGCAGATGACGATAGCGGCCGTCTTCTTCTTCGTCGCGCACGCGCCGCCACAGGTGGCGCGCCAGACGCAGGCCCCAGACCCCGCCGAGCAGGGCAAGCACTACGCGCGGCAGCATGGCGCCATCGCCGAGCGCGGCCAGCAGCACGGCGCCGCCGCCCACACCGGCGGCCCAGATCGCATCGACGATGCCGGCGTTCTCGCGCCGGCGCTGCCAACGCCAACCCGCGCTCATCGCCAGCGCGGCGCCCAGCCATACCATCGCCAGCGGCCACCATGGATTCATCGCTCTCTCCTTAACACCGGTGCGGTGACCGCGTCGTCGCCGCCTTGCATGCGTTGCGCCAAGCGCGCCAGCAGGGTCAGTGCCACCGCCCAGCCGATGGCCAGGGCCAGTACGGCGGGCCAGATCGGGGCGGCGAAGGTCACGGCCTGCCAGCCGCGCGCCGCGCCCAGGTAAGCCAGCGGCGCGCCGACCGCGCCCAGCAGCGGCGCCAGCCACGCGCGCCTGCGCAGGACCGACAGCGACTGGGCCAGGGTCAGGGCGAACGCCGACCACAGCGCTAGGATCCACAGCGGAGCGCCGCCGGGCGGTAGCGCAGGCTGGGCCGCCGCGTAGACCGCCAGATCCGAGCCGGCCAGCCCGCCATCGACCAAGCCACCCGCGACCACGGCCGCGACGACCAGCCGCCACTCGCGCGCGCGTCCCGGCATCGACAGCTGCCAGGCGACGAACAGCGCCGCGGCGATCGTGCCCGGCCACGGCGTGCCGCGGCCGGCGCCGATCACGGCGGCGAACCAGACCAGTTGGTAACCGATCAGATTGCTCCAGAAGCTCACGACGGCGTCTCCTCGCGACGGTCGTCCCGCTCGGGCCCCGGGCGCGCGAACAGCATCTGGGCGACGCCGATCGAGGCTTCGCGGAAACCGCCCTCGCAATAGACCAGGTAGTACTCCCACATGCGGATGAAGCGCTCGTCGTAGCCTTGCGCGCGGACCTGCGCGAGCTGGGCGAGGAAGCGCTGGCGCCAGGCCTGCAGGGTGCGCGCGTAGGAGCGCCCGTAGTCGTCCAGGCGGATCAGGGCCAGATCGCTGCTGCGCGCCTTGGCCGCGAGCAGCGCGGCGATCGACGGTATGAAGCTGCCTGGGAAGACGTGGCGCTTGATGAAGTCGACCGAGGCGAGGGCCTGCGCGTAGCGGTGGTCCTCGATCGTGATCGCCTGCACCAGCGCGCGCCCGCCGGGGCGCAGCAGCCGACCGATCTGGGCGAAGTAGCTGTCCAGATTGGCCGCGCCGATCGCCTCGACCATCTCGATCGAGACCAGCTGGTCGTACTGCCCGCGCAGATCGCGATAATCCTGGCGCAGCACTTCGACGCGATCGCCCAGGCCGGCCTCGGCCACGCGCGCCTGGGCCAACGCGTATTGCTCGCCCGAGATCGTGGTGGTGGTGACGTGGCAGCCGTAGTGGCGCGCCGCATGCACGGCGAAACCGCCCCAGCCGCTGCCGATCTCGATCACGCGGTCGCCCGGCCGTAGTTCGAGCTTGCGGCAGATCAGATCGAGCTTGCGCGCCGATGCGGCTTCCAGGGTGTCCTCGTCGCCTTCCCACACCGCCGAGGAGTACATCAGGTCCGACGACAGGAACAGGGCGAAGAACTCGTTGCCGAGATCGTAGTGGGCGGCGATGTTGCGGCGGCTGCCGGCGCGGGTGTTGCGGCGCAGGGCATGCCAGGCGCGCATCGCCAGCCCGCCCAGGCGCGCGACACCGCGCTCCATGCCGTCCAGGCGTTCGCGATTGCGCACCAGCAAGCGGATCAGCGCGACCGGATCGTCGCAGTCCCAATAGCCTTCCATATACGCCTCGCCCGCACCGACGCTGCCGTTGCCGGCGACCGCGTGGTAGAAGCGCGGGTCGCGCACGCTCAGGCGCACCTGCAATTGCGGCCGCTGTTCCGCCGGCGGGCCGAACTCGACGCGGCCGAGCGCGTCCTCCAGCACCAGTCGCCCGTGTTCCAGGCCGCGCATCTGGGCGAGCAAACGCTTGCGCAGGAAGCGCGTGCCGGCGCCGTAGCCCGCGGCCGGGCGCTGGAGTGCGGATGCGGTGGTGTTCATGGCGGTCCTCGCTGCAAATCGGGATGGGCGTAAACGGGGTTGCGCTTCAGCCACAGCCGCAGCGCCTGCCAATGGATCGCGCCGACCACGCTGGCGGTCATCAGCGGGTAGCGCCACAGCACGCGCGCGAGTGCGCCGGCGTCCAGGGCGCGGCGCTGCAGGTGCAGGCCGGCGTCGAACTCGACGCCGGCCGCGTCGTGAACTTGCATGCGCACGTGCAGATCGCGCTCCGGTGAGGTGAAGCGCCAGTCGTAGCGGCGCTGCATAGGCATGAAGGGCGACACGTGGAAACGCTTGTCGAAGCCCCAGCTCAGGGCGCGTCCGCGCCGGCGCGCCTCGCCCACCGGCAACACATAGGTGTGGCGCTCGCGCCAGGGGGTGTTGGTGATCTCGGCCAGCACGCATTCCAGCGCGCCATCGGGATCGTGGCAGTAGTAGAAGCTGACCGGGTTGAAGACGTAGCCGGCATAGCGCAGGTGGGTGAGCAGGCGGATCGGTCCGAGCGGACGACGGCCGCTGACTTGTTCGACGCGTTGGCGCACGGCTTCGTCCAGCGGCAGCGCGGCGGGTCCGAGATAGTCGCTGCGACGGAACTCGGCCAGGTTGGGTCGGTCCAGCGACCACAACCGCCGCCCCGCGAACACGCGCTGGAGTTCGGACAGGTCCAGATAGAGCTGGGCGATGCGGTACTCGAACCGATGCGCATGCGGACGGAAGCGGCGATGACGCACCACGCCCTCGTAAACCGCGCTGTGCAGGGGCGCGTCTGCGCCGTTCACGCGGCCAGCTCCGTCATGACCGGCGCACCGACGGCACTGTCGACGGCGGCCGTCGCCGAGCTTACCCAGGGCGCATCCAAGGCTTGCGCAACCTCGACCGCGCTGCGCATGCCGTCTTCATGAAAGCCCCAACCCCAGTACGCGCCCGCGAACCAGGTGCGGCGGCGGCCCTGGATCTCGGACTTGCGCGCCTGCGCGGCGACCGAGGCGTGGCTGTAGACCGGATGCGCGTACCGCAGCCGGCGCAGCACGCGCGCGGGATCGATCGCGGCGCTGCGGTTGAGGGTGACCACGAACGGCTCGGGCGAGTCGATGCCCTGCAGCAGGTTCATGCAGTAGCTGACGGTGCAGGCCTCGCCGGGGTCGCGCGGCACGCAGGCGTTCCATGCGGCCCAGGCTTTGCGATGGCGCGGCAGCACCGCGGCATCGGTGTGCAGCAGGGCTTCGTTGGCCTGGTAGGGAATCGCGCCGAGGATCTCGCGCTCGCGTGGATCGGCGTCGGCGAGCAGGGCCAAGGCCTGGTCGCTGTGGCAGGCCAGCACGGCGTGATCGTAACGCTCGCTGCCGTGGATGCTCTCGATCTCGACAGCTTCGGCGTCGCGGCGCAGGGCGCGTACCGCGCAGCCCAGGCGTTCGCGCACGCGCCAGCCGGCGCGCATGGCATCGACGTAACGCGCCGAGCCGCCGCGCACCACCGCCCATTGCGAGCGTCCGGCGACTTGCAGCATCTGGTGGTTAGCCATGAAGCGGACCAGATAGCGCGCAGGAAACGCCAGCACCGCCGAACTCGGCGCTGACCACAAGGCTGATGCCATCGGCACCAGATGTTCGTCGCGGAAGGCGGCACCGTAGCGGTGCTCGGACAGATACTCGCCCAGCGTCGGTCCGTCGCCTTCGCGGTCCAGCAGCGCCGGCGCCTGCCGGTAGAAGCGCAGCAGGTCGGCGACCATGCCCAGGAAGCGCGGTGATGCCAGGTTGCGGCGCTGGCAGAACAGCGCGTCCAGGGTCGAGGCGTTGTATTCCAGCCCGCTGGCTTCGTTGCGCACCGAGAAGCTCATCGTGGTCGCCTGTGTCGCCACCCCGAGTTCGCCGAACATCCGCGTCAGCAGCGGATAGTGGCGGGGGTTGTGGACGATGAAGCCGCTGTCGATGGCGTAGCGGCGGCCATGCAGCTCGATATCGTGGGTATGGGTATGCCCGCCGAAATAGTCGTTGCTCTCGAACAGGGTCACGTCATGCCGGCGCGACAGCAGCCAGGCCGAAGCCAGGCCGGCGATGCCCGATCCGATCACCGCGATGCGCATCGCTCAGCCCCGCGCCTTGGCCGCGACCCAGGCCGGAATGGGCTTGAGGTCGCGCACCAGTCCCAGCGCCGCCATCGCGCGCAGGACGTACCAGGTCAGGTCGATTTCCCACCAGCGGAAACCTTGCCGGACCGTGCCGGGAAAGAAGTGATGGTTGTTGTGCCAGCCCTCGCCGAAGGTGATCAGCGCCAGCCAGACGTTGTTGCGGCTGTCGTCGGCGGTGTCGAAGCGGCGCGTGCCGTAGCGATGGGCGAGGGAATTGATCGTCACCGTGCAGTGGAACAGCACCGTGGTCGAGACGAAGAAACCCCAGACCAGCATCTGGCCGCCGCTGGTGCCCAGGTCCGGCGCGTAGCGCTGCAGCAGCGCGCCCAGTCCGTACAGCGCGGCGGCCAGTGCCACCGGCGCCGCGGTGTCGTAGCGGTCCAGCCAACGCAGTTCCGGATAGCGCGCCAGATCGGGCACGCGCGTCAGATCGGTGCGGAACGCGTGGGGGGTCAGGAACCAGCCGACGTGGCTCCAGAGAAAGCCGTGCACGCGGGGCGAATGCGGATCCAGCGCGGTCTCGGTGTGGCGATGGTGGTTGCGATGATGCGCGGCCCACCACAGCGGACCGCGTTGCACGCAGGAGGCGCCGATCAGGGCGAACAAAAATTGCACCGCGCGCGAAGTGCGGAACGTGCGGTGCGAAAAGTAGCGGTGATAGAACGCGGTCAGGGCGAACATGCGCAAGGCGTACAGCGCCGCCGCCACGACCAGCGCGATCGGCGAGACGCCGACCCAGAACACCGCTACGCAGGCCAGGTGCATGGCCAGAAACGGCGAGGCACGCAGCCAGTCGATGCGCTCCTCGCGATTGTGCGGGTCGCCGTCGTCGCCCGCGCTGGTATCGATCCAGCGCCACAACACCGACCAGCGACGCCGGGGCGCGGGCGTGTCCGACGCTACGGCGCTGGCGGTGGAAGACGTGGACGGCGGCTGCGGCATGGAACTCTCCCGATGAGCGTGTCATCAGGAGGTACGGGGCCACGCCCGCGGCGGATGCACCGCCGCGGTCAGATCGTCTGCAGACCGCCCTTGGCGACGATGGGGCCGGTGGGGATGCCTCGCGGCGCGCCGCCGGCCGGTTCCAGGGTGATCGCCAGGGTCGAGCCGGGTTTGAGCGCGCGCAGCAGGTCCTTGGGCACGGCGACCGTATGCGCCTTGTCGATCGAGACCAGGCCCAGGGAGCGCGGCGCTTCGCCGGCCGGGATCAGCCACAGTTCGGGCACGCGGCCTTGGGCGTCGGCGGGCGCGGGCACCGGCACCATCAGGACCTTGCCCTGCTTGATGTCCAGCGAGGCCAGCCAGCCCGGCGAGCCGTCGTCGTGGGCCAGGGTGGTGACCGGCTTGGCCTGCTCGGCCGGCTCCACCGCGATAGGCGGCGTCGCGGGCGGCGTCGGCGTTGGCGTCTGCGGCACGCGGCCCACGAATAGCGCCGCCAGCGCCGCCGCGGCGGCGACCGCGGTCGCGGCGCGCCAGAAGCCGAGGTTCTGCCAGACCCCTCGGGGTTGCTCGCCTACCGGCGACAAGCCCAGGTGCGTGCGCAGGCGCGGCCACAGGTGCGCCGGTACGTCGACCGGTGCGATCTCGTCCAGCAGGGTGGCCAGGCGCCGCTCCCAATCCGCCACAGCGCGCGCGAACTCCGGGTCGGCGGCGATGCGCGCTTGCGCTTGCCTACGTTGCTGCGCATCGAGCACGCCCAGCACGTACTCGCCGGCGTGCACATCCGAATCGGGTGGCTCCGGCCCGGTCTCGTCGTCGAAGCGGGGGTCTTGGGCGCTCATGATTCCAGGCACGCCCGCAGTTGGCTCAGACCGCGCCGGATCCAGCTCTTGACCGAACCCAGCGGCGAGCCGATCCGGGCCGCCAGTTCTTCATAAGTGGCGCCGTCGAAGAATGCGGTACGGATCAGCGCGCGCCGGCGCGCCTCCAGCCGCTGCATGCAGATTTCCAGACGGCTCTGGTCGTTCGCGGCCTCGGCCTGCTGCAGCGGCGTGGCGGCGTGATCGACGATGTCGTCGGCCAGTTCGATCGGGGCCATGCGCTGCGGCGCCGGCAGCGTGCGCGCGCGGTCGATGGCCTTGTTGCGCGCGACCATCGCCAGCCAGGTGATCGCGCTGGCGCGTCCGGCATCGAACTGCACGGCCTTGCGCCAGACGCTGGCGTAAACCTCCTGCAAGACGTCCTCGGCTTCCGCGCGATCGGGCAGTACGCGCAGGCAGACGCCCAGCAGCTTGCCGGAGGTGGCGCGGTAGAGCGCCTCGAACGCGCCGGTGTCGCCGTCGGCGACGTCGCTCAACAGACCGTCCAGACGTTCGCTTTCCGGTGTGCGCTGACGTTGCGGGGACTCGGGCATTCCTGCACCTGTGGATACCAAGCGGATCGGAGCCGCGGCGATAACCGCATCGCCGGGCGACATGCGGCCGCAGTGCGCGGACGGGGGCGGCGCGACTATAGGCCATCGGCGCCGGCTTCGCGGTGAAGGCGGGGCGGTGGCCAGGCCTTGGGGGACGAGAGCGCGCCTCATACCGAGGGCGACCCCGCGCCGCAGCTGCGGACCAGGGGCATGGCGGCCGCGCGCTCGATTTCGGCGCGGGTCGCGTCGCGGGCGACGGCGTCGGCGGGAAAGGCGATGCGCACGTCGAGGGGGCGGCCGCGACGGTCTCGGACGGTGCCGATGCCGCGGAATTCGAGCAGGCGCCGATCCGCGTCCGCGTAGGTCAGTTCGACGGCCGGTATGGCGAAGCCGTACCAGCGATCCAGCGACATCCGCAGGCGCCGCGCCGGGCGGCCGTCGACGCGCGTGGGCGCGGTCGCGGCGAGTTTGAGGTCGAGGAAGTCGAAACGGCTGGGCAGCAGGAACGGGATCGCGATCGAGCGGCCTTGCGAGAGCGTGTCCCAGCGTGCCCGCACCATGGCGTCGAATCCGGCGTCGATGACCGCGTCGCGTGGCAGCTTCAGGGCGCGCGTGCGCAGCGGCGCGCGCGCGTCGTCCTGCACATAGACCTCGCGCCCGCCGCCCCGGCCGCGCACGCCTTCGCGGTAGCCGTCGCGGCCATCGCTGAAGTCGAAGTTGGGTGCTTCGGCCTGGGCGCCGTCGATCACGCGCTTGCGTGCGAACGCCTGGCCGTCGGGGCAGCGGTACAGCACCAGCCGCTGCGCGACCTTGGCGTCGGCATAGCGCCAATGGGTTTCCCGGTAGAGCAGGCGGGCGCCGTCGCGGGCGTAGGCCAGCCCGTCGTAGCGCTCCACGTCGTCCGCACCGGCCGCGCCACAGGCGCAGCACAGCAGGCACAGGAGCGCGATGCGCCCGACGAGGCGGGGAAGATGGGCCATGGGCGCTCGCAGGGTGGGAGCCATGCAGACCTATACGAGGCGGGGCCCGAAATTGATGCAGGCGCCCGTGCGGCGCGTCGGCGGCGCACACCGCTTGTGGATAAGTGCCTGGGGCTGCTTCGATCCGAGGGCCGGCTGGCGGGTGTCTCGTGCCAGCCGGCACATCACAGGCGTAGCGCAGCGGGTTCGGCGGGCACATCCGATCCGAAGGCCTGTCGCGAAAACTGGACAGGCCGCCGCGATTTGCGATTCATTGCGGATGACGGCCGCGTCCTGTTTCCGAAGGCGGTGCCAACGATGTTTGAATCTTCCACAAGAACGGTGACCTAATGCGCGCGTGGCGACTCCTGGCCGCTTCTTTTATCGGCAGCCTGCTGCTGGGTTGCGCCGAACAGTTGGTCGATTCCAAGGATATCTGGGGCGACCTCCGGCCAGGGCAGAACTATGCGCCCGCCTCCAGGATGATCGACGGCTGGTACGCGGTCGAAGCGATCGATGCGCGGACGTTCGCCATCAACGAGCCGAAATCCGAGCAGTACAACACCTCCTATCTGATCGTCGGCAGCACGCGCGCGATCATGTTCGACGCCGGTTGCGGCGAGCGGCCCGCGGGATCGAAATCCATGCGCGAGGTGGCGCGGCGTCTGACCGACAAACCCATCACCCTGATCCTGTCGCACCACCATTACGACCACACCGGCGATGCGGCTAGCTTCGAAGACGGCGTCACCCTGGTCGACCGGCCGGAGTTGCGCGCACGCATCGACAACGGCCGCTACACCATCGGCGCGCTCGAGAGCGGCGGCGCGGTTCCGCCGCCGCTGAAAGTCGCGGGCTTCGTCAAGGATGGCGACACGATCGATCTCGGCGACCGCCGGCTGTCGGCGTACAACCTGCCGGGCCATACCAACGAGAGCGTGGTGTTGGTCGATCGCGTGCGCAATCTCGCCTTCACGGGCGACCACGTCTACCAGCACCTGGGCGGGATCGTGGCGATGACGCCGCAGTCGGATCTGCCGATCTACAAGGCGAATGTCGACCGCCTGTTGGCGCTGACCGATGCCAACACGCGTTACCTCGGCGCCCACGGCGATCCGCACTTCGATCGCGCCTGGGTGAGTTTGATCGACAGCGAACTGGGCAAGATGGTGGCCGGCACCGCGACCTACCGCTACGCCAGTCACTACCTGGTGCCCGGCAAGATGCCGTTGCGGGTGCTGCAGAACGGGGACCTGTACATCTACACGACGCCCTGGGTCGACCCGTCGTTGTTCTGGTCCAAGTGGAGCCTACTGGCGATCGCCGCAGTGCTGTCGCTCGCGCTGTATCTGTTAGCGCGGCTGTTCCGCCTGCTGCGCGGCAGATCGCGATCCCGTCCGGAGGCCTGATCGCCCTGTCGACGGGCGCGCCGCGGCTGGCCGCTGCGCAGGTCCGGGCCCGCATGCGCGATGCGCGCGGACGGTCTGTCGGTAGGGGGCAGTCGTTGCGAGAGCGCCGGCCGGGTAGGGGATGGGGCGCGACCGGCGAAATCGGAGCCACCGGCCGGTCCGGGCCCCACAAACAGAAAACCCCGCAGGGCGGGCGCCATGCGGGGTTGACGGTTCAAGGCTTGCGAAATGGTGGCCGGGGAGGGAATCGAACCCCCGACACGGGGATTTTCAATCCCCTGCTCTACCAACTGAGCTACCCGGCCATTTCACGGCAGGCCGTGATGAGGAGCGGCATGATACGGAGCGCCGGACGATCTGGCAAGCCGCATGTGCGCTGAACGGTTTGCGCGGGGACCCGCGCAGCGTGCCAGCGGCGGCGCATGATGGTGCCAGGCCTTTAGGCATGGACTCGTAGGCATGGACTGTACGCCCCAAACAGGAGCCGTCATGAAACGCATTCTCTACGCAGTATCCGCCGCGCTGACGCTGTTCGCGATGAGCGCGTGCGCAACCGATCCCAAGATGCGCGACGCCGATCGCCTGGCCTTGTATCGCGCCCACGCCGGCGAGCCGGTGCCCGCGTTCCAGTACTACGGCCGTCTCGACGGCTGGACCCCGCTGGGCGACAGCGCGCTGGCGGTGTGGACGCGGCCGAACCAGGCCTATCTGCTGGAACTGCAGGGCCGCTGCTCGGACCTGGACTTCGCTTCGGCGATCACCGTCAGCAATCAGGCCGGGCGGGTCTATGCGCGCTTCGACAAGGTGATGGTGCTGGGCCAGGGCGCGCTGCCGTTCCCCTGCCACATCGGCCAGATCCGTCCGCTCGACGTCAAGGCGATCAAGCAGGCGCAGCGCGACCGGCGTTCGGCCGGCTCGATGCCGGAAAGCCGCGACGACGGCGTCACGCCGCAGGACGGCAAGTAAGCCGGGTCACGGCGCCGGTCAGCTCTCCGGCGCCACGTAGCCGGCCGGCTTGTCGGCGCCGCCGGCGAACAGGAACTTCTCCATCTCCGCTTCCAGGAAGGCGCGGTGTTTGGGGTCCAACGGCGACAGCCGGTTCTCGTTGATCAGCATGGTCTGATGCGCGAGCCAGGCGGCCCAGGCGGTCTTGCCGATATGCGCGTACACGCGCTTGCCGAGTGCGCCGGGCCAGGGCACGAAGTCCAGGCCGTCGGTGTCGCGGTGTTCGTATTCGCAATGGACGGTGCGTGGCATCGGAGTTCCTGATTGGCGGCTCGCGGCGCAAGCCGCGGGCGTGAAAGGGTGGAGCAGGCCGGATTCGAACGCGCGCGCGTCAGGCGTCGCTTTCCAGCAGTCTGCGGATCGGCGCGGGAATGCCCAGCTCCGACAACTCGGCGCGCGCGACCCAGCGCAGTGCGTCATTGTCGCCCACCGCGTCGCGCAGGGCGATGCCGCGCCAGCGCAGCGGCTGCAGTTCCAGTTTGTAATGGCTGAAGGCGTGCGCGATCGGCGCCAGGCGCTGGGCGGCTGCGAAGTCGCCATGCGCGTGCGCGGCGAACCAGGCTTGCGCCGCCGCGGCGTCCTCGGCTTGCGGCAGCGTCCACAGCGAGGCCCAGATGCCGACCGGCGGTCGCCGCTGCAGCAGCACGCGCGCTTGCGCGTCCTGCAGCCACAGCACCTGCGCATGGCGTTGCGGCACGGCCTTGCCGGGTTTGGGCGTGGGCAGTTCGGCGACCCGGCCTTCACGGCGGGCGACGCAGTCGTCCTGTAGCGGGCACAGCACGCAGGCGGGATCGGCGCGCGTGCACAGGGTCGCGCCCAGGTCCATCTGCGCCTGGGTGTAATCGGCCAGGCGCGTGTCCGGCAGATCGGGACTGGCGACGTGGCGTTCGGCCAGCGCCCACAGCTGTTTCTCCACCGCCGGCAGGCCGGGATAACCGTCGATGCCGTGATAACGGCTGAGCACGCGTTTGACGTTGCCGTCGAGGATCGCGTGGCGGTCGTTCCAGGCCTGCGACAGGATCGCCGCGGCGGTGCTGCGGCCGATGCCGGGCAGGGCGGTGAGTGCGTCGAGATCGCGCGGCAGCTCGCCGCCGTGTCGCTCGACGCAGCCTTGGGCGGCCGCGTGCAGATTGCGCGCGCGGGCGTAGTAGCCCAGGCCCGACCACAGCGCCAGCACCTGGTCCTGCGGTGCGGCCGCGAGTTCCGGCAGGGTCGGCAGGGCGGCGACGAAGCGTTCGAAGTAGGGCGCGGCGGTCTTGACCTGGGTCTGCTGCAGCATGATTTCCGACAGCCACACCCGGTACGGCGTGCGCGGATGCTGCCAGGGCAGGTCGTGGCGGCCGCAGACGTCGAACCAGCGCAGCAGTCGGCTCGCGAATGCATCCACGCCCGCGCCCGCGGCAACGGGCACGGCGGCGGATTTGGCGCGCGCGGCGCGGCTCACGGCAGGTCCTCGTCGCCGAGTTCGATCTCGACCGCTTCGAGGGTGGCGCCGGAGATTTCCAGCTTGGGCGTGCGCAGCTTGGCGCGCAGCGGCGGCAGCGGTGCGCCGCGTTCGCCGGCGTCGATCCAGGCCAGCACCGCGGGCACACGGAACTCGCTGTCGGCCTGGGTCTGGCCGCGGCTCAGGCGCAGGCCGATGGTCTCCGACAGATCCGGGCGGCCGACGTAGCGCAGTTCGAACGGCAAGGGCGCGGAGGCGTCGTCCAGCGGCGTCGGCAGCGCCGGCCAGGCCTGCGGCCACTGCGCGAGCTGCCCGTCCAGTTGCAGCACCAGGCGCCGGCCCAGCGCGAGCGCGCCGGTCGCGTCCAGGCTGGGGATGGGATTGCCGGCGTCGCCGCGCGCGCGCAGCGCCAGCGCCACCGGTTCCAGCGACCACACCGCCTCGTCGAACTTGAGCGGGCCGTGCAGGCCCAGCGCGAACGGCAGGCGGGTGTCGCCGGATTCGTAGCTGGCCGCCGCGCCCAGCAGCGCCGGCACGATGGTGAGTTCGTCGTCGCCGATGCGCAGCGGCCCGGACAGGGCCACCGTGGCCGGCAATCGCCAGCCGCTTTGCTCGATCGCGATGCGGCCGTTGGCGCCCAGCCCGGCCGCCGGCGCGGGCCGCGACAAAGCGACCGCGAGATCGAACGGGATCGCCATCGGCGCGTCCAGGTAACGGCCGCGCAGACGCGCCCGCACGGGACGATCCGGATACAGCGCGGGCAGCTCGGCCTGGATGTTCTCGATGCGCCAGTCGTGATTGACGATGCGGCCGTCGACGATGCGCAGGCCGTCGGTGAGGGTGGGGATGCGGGTTTGCGGCGACGGCGGACGGCTCGCCAGCCAGTGCTGCATCGCCGGCAGATCCAACAGCGGCGCGTCGAGTTCGATGCGTTCGACCGTGAGCTGATCGCCGCGGCTGCGCAGGGTCGACCAGGGCAGCGACAACTGGATGCGTTTCGCACTGAGCAGCGGCGTGGCGGCGCCGGGTTCGCGCACGATCACCTCGCGCACCAGCAGCATGGGGGTGCCGCGCAGGCGGTACTCGCTGACGCCGGCGGCGCTGATCTCCAGGCCCAGCGCGGCGCCGGCGCGATCCAGGATCAGCGCGGCGGCACGGTTCGGGCGCGAGACCCAGAGCAGCGCGAGCACGGCCAGCAAGCCCAGCACGGCGAACGCGAGCAAGCCGCGGCGCGCGCGTCGCGGCGGCGCCGGTTTGGCGGCGGTATTGGCGGTGTCGGCGACCATGCGCGCGCCGGCGGCCGGGCTCAGGCGCCTAGCGCTTCGGGCAGCAAGGCGTCGACGAAGGCCTCGGCGTCGAACACGCGCAGATCTTCGGCGCGCTCGCCGATGCCGGCGTAGCGGATCGGTATGCCGAACTCGCGCGCCAGCGCGAACACCACGCCGCCCTTGGCGGTGCCGTCCAGCTTGGTCACCACCAGGCCGGTCACGCCGACCGCGGCATGGAACTGGCGCAGCTGCGACAAGGCGTTCTGGCCGGTGGTGCCGTCGATCACCATCAGCACTTCGTGCGGCGCCTCGGGGTCGACCTTCTGCAGCACCCGCTTGATCTTGCCCAGCTCGGCCATCAGGCCCTGCTGGGTGTGCAGGCGGCCGGCGGTGTCGGCGATCAGCACTTCGGTGCCGCGCGCCTTGGCCGCCTGCAGCGCGTCGAACGCGACCGAGGCCGCATCGGCGTTCTGGCCCTGGGCGATCACCGGGACGCCGTTGCGCTCGCCCCAGGCCTGCAGCTGCGCGACCGCGGCGGCGCGGAAGGTGTCGCCGGCGGCCAGCATCAGGGCGCGGTTCTCGTCGCGGAAGCGCTTGGCGAGCTTGCCGATGGTGGTGGTCTTGCCGACGCCGTTTACGCCCACGGTCAGCAGCACGAACGGGCGAGCGGCCGCGTCGATGCGCAGCGGCTGCGCGACCGGGCGCAGCAGGGCGATCAGGTCGGCGCGCAGGGCGGCGAGCAGGGCCGGGGCGTCGGCGAACTCGCGCGCCTTCATGCGCCGGCGCAGGCTTTCGATGAGCTGGGTGGTCGCGGTCACGCCGACGTCGGCGGTGATCAGCGCGGTTTCGATCTCGTCCAGCAGATCGTCGTCGAGCTTGGGATTGCGCGAGAACAGGCCGCCCAGGCTGCGCGCGAACGCGCTGCCGCGCAGGCGCTCGCGCCAACCGGGCTTGCCGGCGCTGGCGGGCGGGGTGGCCGGTTCGGCCGCCACCGCCTGGGCGACGTCGGCGTCGACCTCGAGCGCGGCGGCGATCACTTCGGCCGGCACCGGTTCGACGGCCGCGGCGACCGGCTCGGCCACGACCGGCTCGACCGCGACGGGCTCGGCAGGAGCAGGCGCCTCGGCGGGCGCCGACGGGAATGCGGCGGCCAGTTCCTCGGTGCTGAGGCGGGGTTCGCTGGCGGGGGTTTCGGGCTTCTTGCGGCGGAAAAAACCGATCATCAGGGGGAAGCGTCACGAATGCGCGAGAATGCGCACATGCTAGCACCGGCCCCCGCACGTCCCCGATGAACAAGCCCACCGCAGGCCGGCCCGCGCGCGCCGCCACCACCCCTGGCCGGATCCGCATCATCGGCGGCCGTTGGCGCGGCACCCGCCTGGACGTGGCCGAGGCGCCGGGCCTGCGCCCGACCTCCGACCGCGTGCGCGAGACCTTGTTCAACTGGCTGATCCCGGCCTTGCCCGGCGCGCGCGTGCTCGACCTGTTCGCCGGCACCGGCGCGCTCGGCCTGGAAGCGCTGTCGCGCGGCGCGGCCGCCGCGACCCTGGTCGAACGCGACCCGGCCCTGGCCGCGGCACTGCGCGCGACCGCCGCGCGCCTGCCCGGCGGCGACGCGGCGCAGGTGGTGCAGGCCGACGCCCTGGCTTGGCTGGGCGGGCAGGCCGACGGCGGCTACGACCTGGCCTTCGTCGACCCGCCGTTCGCGGCCGGTTTGTGGGACGCGGTCTGGCCGGCGCTGTTGCCGAAACTGTCCGCAGGCGCCTGGCTGTACGTCGAGGCGCCGCAGGGCACGGCGCCGGTGCTGCCGCCGGACTGGCTGCGCCATCGCGAGGGCGGCACGCGCGAGGTCAGCTACGCCCTGTACCGGCACCGTCCGGCCTAGGCCCCGCCGGGTAGGCCGGCCCGGAACGGTGCGGCGCCCGGCCGCGGTCGCAGCGGACCCTGCGAATGCGCCCGACTGCTACACTTCGTTCCGTCCCGACGGACGCG
The DNA here is from genome assembly GCF_900114355.1 of Lysobacter sp. cf310. Classification (GTDB taxonomy): domain Bacteria; phylum Pseudomonadota; class Gammaproteobacteria; order Xanthomonadales; family Xanthomonadaceae; genus Lysobacter. The sequence continues at coordinate 232,218 of NZ_FOSS01000001.1, read as the reverse complement.
TCGCGACGGTAGCGTTGCCCCTGGGCCCGCACCGGCGCGCCTCCGCCGCCTTCCGCCAGCAGACGCGAACGATCACTCCATGAGCGTGGCCCGTACTCGAATCGCCGTCTATCCCGGCACCTTCGATCCGATCACCAACGGCCACATCGACCTCGTCGACCGCGCCGCCCCGCTGTTCGAACGCATGATCATCGGCGTGGCCGCCAGCCCCGGCAAAGGCCCGGCGCTGCCGCTGGAGCTGCGCGTGGAACTGGCGCGCGAGGCGGTGGCCCACCATCCGCATATCGAAGTCCGCGGCTTCGACTGCCTGCTCGCGCATTTCGTCGCCGAAGTCGGCGGCGGCGTGCTGCTGCGCGGCCTGCGCGCGGTGTCGGACTTCGAATACGAATTCCAGCTGGCGAGCATGAACCGCCACCTGATCCCGGAGGTGGAGACCTTGTTCCTCACCCCTGCCGAGCAGTACGGATTCATTTCCTCGTCGCTGGTACGCGAGATCGCCCGCCTCGGCGGCGACGTCTCCGGGTTCGTACCACCGGCGGTAGCCGAAGCGCTGCAGGCCGAATGGCAGCGCAATCAGAAACGATGACTTCCAACACACGGGGATCCCGATGAACACCACCTCCCGCCTGATGCTGATCGCCTGCCTCGCGCTGCCCTTCGTGGCCGCGTGCAAGAAGGAAGAAGCCGCGCCGGCCGCCGCCGTGCAAGCCCCGCTGACCGCGCCCACCACCAGCGGCGACGCCGAGTGGAGCAAGTACCTGACCGACGTGGTCAAGCGCAAGGTCGACGCCGAAGGCATCTCCGTCAGCCCCTACCTGTACTACCTGCCGGCCGAGAGCAGCCCGGACTTCCAGGGCTATTACGACCGTCAGGTCGAGAAGGCCAAGCTGGACATCGCCCGCGGCATCGTCGAAGGCAACCTGCTGGCCTATGGCTCGCCGGCCTCGGCCAAGATGGCCGACCTGATCGTCGCTTCGTTCCCGGCGCCGACCAAGGAAACCCCGCCGATGAAGGGCGTGAAGGTGCTGTTCATCGGCGCCGCCGCCGACAGCGAGCGCGTCAAGGCCGCCGTCACTCCGTACGGCGTCGAGTACTCGTTCATCGAAGTCAAGTAATCCCCGCTGGCGCGGTCGCCGTACGGCGGCCGTGCCCCGCGGTACAGGCACGGTCAGCCCAGGCGGCCGTGCCGGCACCGTCGCCGCGCCTGAGCGCGGCGACGGTTTCGCGATTCGCGTACGCGCCGGTTCTCAAGCGCGCGTTCCGCCCCCATGATGTCCTCATGTCCCTGCGCATCAACGAGCTCTGCGTCAACTGCGACGTCTGCGAACCGGCCTGTCCCAACCAGGCGATCGCGCAAGGCGAGACCATCTACGTGATCGATCCGGCGCGCTGCACCGAATGCGTCGGGCACTACGACGAACCCCAGTGCGTGGTCGTCTGTCCGGTCGAATGCATCGACAACGATCCGGCCCATCCCGAAACCCACGAACAGCTGCTGGCCAAACTGCAGCGTTTGCAACAGGAGTGACACGATGCGCAAGGCGCCCGCGATGCACGCAGGTCTGATGTCCCTGGTGTTGGCGAGCGCCTGGCTGCTCGTGGCGCCTGTGCAGGCCGCGCAGGCGCCGCAGGCCGGCAGCGCGCATCCGCCGGGCGCGGCCATCGCCAGCGCGCATCAGCTGTCCACCGACGCCGGCCTGGAGATCCTGGGCCAGGGCGGCAACGCCTTCGACGCCGCGATCGCGGTGTCGTCGACGCTGTCGGTGGTCGAGCCGATCAGCTCCGGCATCGGCGGCGGCGGGTTCTTCCTGCTGCACGACGCCAAGAGCGGGCGCGACGTGTTCGTGGACGCGCGCGAGACCGCGCCGGCCGCGGCCACGCCGGCCGCGTATCTGGACAAGAACGGCGAGCTCGACCGCGACCGCGCCACCAACGGCCCCTGGTCGGCCGGCATCCCCGGCCTGCCGGCGGCGCTGGTGCACCTGGCCGAGCGCTACGGCAAGCTGCCGCTGAAGACTTCGCTGGCGCCGGCGATCCGGATCGCGCGCGAAGGTTTTCCGATCTACCCGCGCCTGGAGAAGGGCTACGCCAGCCGCCGCGAGGTGATGGAGCGTTATGCCGGAACGCGTGCGGTGTTCCTGGCCGACGGCAGCCCGCCCAAGGCCGGCGAAATCCTCAAACAGCCCGAACTCGCCCACACCCTGGAACTGCTGGCCGGCAAGGGCTACGACGGCTTCTATCGCGGCGAAGTCGCCAAGAAGCTGCTGGCCGCGGTCAAGCAGGAAGGCGGCCAATGGCGCGCCGACGAACTGTCCGGCTACCAGGTGCGCGAACGCGAACCGCTGCGCCTGAAGTATCGCGGCTGGGACATCGTCACCGCGCCGCCGCCGTCGTCGGGCGGCGTGGCCCTGGCCGAGATCCTGCAGATGCTGTCGGGCTGGGACCTGTCCAAGCTCGACGACGCCCACCGCGTGCACATCGTCGCCGAGGCCATGCGCCGCGCCTATCGCGACCGCACCCTCTATCTGGGCGATCCGGATTTCGTGAAGGTGCCGCTGGCGCGCCTGACCAGCCCGGATTACGCCGCCGGCCTGCGCGCCACCATCCACCCGGAGAAGGCCACGCCCAGCGATCTGTTGTCGGGCACGCCGGCGCCGCTGGAAGACGACGAAACCACCCACTTCTCCATCATCGACGCCGAAGGCAACCGCGTCGCCGCGACCCAGACCGTGAACCTGCTGTACGGCTCGGGCATGGTCGCGCCGGGCACCGGCGTGCTGCTCAACAACGAGATGGACGACTTCGCCTTGCGCCCGGGCACGCCCAACGCCTTCGGCGTGATGGGTTTCTCGGCCAACGCGCCCGCGCCGGGCAAGCGCATGCTCAGCTCGATGACCCCCAGCTTCCTGGAGTCCAAGGACAAGGTGATCGCGGTCGGCGCCCCCGGCGGCAGCCGCATCATCACCCAGGTCCTGCTCGCGATTCTGGCCTACGACGCCGGCCTGGCGCCGCAGCAGGTCGCGGCGCTGCCGCGCTATCACCACCAGTGGATGCCCGATGCGATCTCGGCCGAGGCCGGCGCGCTGGACGCCGCCACGGTGAGCGCGCTGCAGGCGATGGGCCACAAGGTCAACGCCGGCGAGGCGAGCTGGGGCAATCTGCAGACGGTGATGTGGGACAAGGCCGCGGGCACGCTGTCCGGCGGCACCGACCCGCGCAATCCGGTCGGCAAGGCCGCGGTGCTCGCGCAGCCCTGAGCGGCCCGCGCGATCGCGACGCGCGCGGCGCTAGAGCCGTCGCGCGCGGTGCAGTAGATTGCGCCTTCGACACAACGGTGCGACGGACAGGGGCGGGCGGACAGTGACGGATCAACAGGACAAGCCCTGGTATGCACGCGTGCCGGCGATCTCGGTCGCGGTGCTCGCGTTTCTGGTCGGCCTGACCACCCTGGTCAACAACGTGCGCGACTGGCTCAGCGACGACGCGCGCGCGCAGGCGGCCGCCGCGCCCAAGCCGGCCGCGCTGCCGGTCGCCGCGCCCGCGCCGCAGGCGCCGCGCAAGACCGCGGTGCTGTTGACCCTCAAGCAGATCGAGGTGATCGACGACGGCACCAACGGCAGCACCGCCTGGTCGTTCGAGATCGAAGGCGGCGGCGAGGAGCTGTTCGCGCTGGCCGCGCGCGATTACGTGGACACCGGTACCGACGCGATCGCGCTGCCGCGCACCAGCGACCCCTCGATCGCGCGCGTGGTGCTGGTACCGGGCCAGGAGATGACGATCAAGATCACCGGCCGCGCCTCCGGCCTGATCAGCAGCACGGTCGCGCGCGGCAGCGCCAAGTTGCGCGCCGATGGCGGCCTGGCGCCGATCCGGGTGCTGGCCGAGGGCGGCAAGGCCGGCGAGTTCGTGTTCCATTTCGCCACCGTGGCCACGCCGCAGGACTGAGCGCGGCGGTGGGGGCGCGACTTGCGCGCTCCCTCCATGCGCTTTCGCCGCATCGCGCTATCGCGGCGCTAACGCTCGCGGAGTTACCCTATGCCGGTATCGCGGCGACGCCGTCGCCGCGCTGGCGAGCGCTTGCAGGCGCCCGCGACTCGTTCGTTCCCGCTGATCCGTCGGATGGCCGCGATGAAACTTTGGTCCGTATTGGGTAATAGCCAGAAACTCGACGGCGGCGCCATGTTCGGCAACGCGCCGCGCGCGATGTGGGCGAAGTGGTCGCCGCCGGACGATCAGAACCGCATCGACCTGGCCTGCCGCGCCCTGCTGGCCAGCCCGCTGGCCGGCAAGACCGTGTTGTTCGAGGCCGGCATCGGCGCCTTCTTCGAGCCCAAGCTGCGCGAGCGCTACGGCGTGGTCGAGGAGCGCCACGTCCTGCTGGAATCGCTGGCGCAGGCGGGCTTCGCGCCCGAAGACATCGACGTGGTGGTGCTGTCGCATCTGCACTTCGATCATGCCGGCGGCCTGCTCGCGCCCTGGGTCGAGGGCCAGGCGCCGCGCCTGCTGTTCCCGAACGCGAGCTATCTGGTCGGGCGCGCGCATTACGAGCGCGCGCGTCAGCCGCATGCGCGCGACCGCGCGAGTTTCATTCCCGAATTGCCGGGCCTGCTGGAGGCCACCGGCCGTCTGGAGCTGGTCGAGGGCGAGTACTCCAAGACCCTGGGCCACAGCGTGCGCTTCCACTACAGCGACGGCCACACGCCCGGGCTGATGCTGGCCGAGATCGTCGGCCCCGAGACCGTGGCCGGGCGCCCGCACGGCGGCGTGGTGTTCTGCGCCGACCTGATTCCGGGCCGGCCCTGGGTGCACGTGCCCATCACCATGGGCTACGACCGCAATGCCGAGTTGCTGATCGACGAGAAGAAGTCCTTCCTGGCCGACAAGCTCGAGCGCAACGTGCATCTGTTCTTCACCCACGACCCGGGTTGCGCGCTGGCCCAGGTGGTGCGCGACGACAAGGGCAAGTTCGGCACCGCGCACGAAGTGCCGGCCCTGCACGCGCGGGCCCTGGCTGCATGAGATCGGCGCGGGCGGCGCTGGCGCTGCCGATCGCCTTGTTCGTCGCCGCCGTCGCGGCGCAAACGCCCGCGCCGTCCGGCGACGCGGCCAGCGCGACCGCGCCGGTCGAGGAACCGCGCACCGCACGCGCGCTGCGCGACCGCGAGTTCGGCGTGATCAGCCGGCAGTTCGGGCTGGACCGCCGGGTCGAGATGTATCAGTGGCGGGCCACGGCCAACGGTTACGAGCGGGTCTGGAACGCGGCCCCGATCGATTCGCAGGACTATGCGCCCGGCCACCAGAATCCGCCCACGCTGCCGCTGGAGAATCGGCGCTGGTGGTCGGATTCGGCCAGTCTGGACGGTCGGCCGATCGAAGCCGGCGTGCTGCAAGCGCTCGGCGAATGGCGCGTGTTCCGGCCCAATTTCTCGCGCCTGCCGGCCAACCTGGCCGCGACCTTCCAGCCCGAGGGCGACGGCCTGGGCAGCGCCGAGAATCCGCTGGATCCGCAGATCGGCGATCTGCGCGTGAGCTGGCGCGAGCTGCGGCTGCCGCCGCTGGAAGGCAAGCTCGAACTGGTCGACGGCCGCTGGCGGATGTCGGCGACGACCGCGGCGGCGGCCTTGAACGCGGCGCCGGTACCGGCGCCCGTGGCCGCGCCCGAAGCCGAGGGCGCGCACCGCATGTGGCCGTGGTTCGGCGGCGGCGCGCTGGTGATCGTGATCGCGCTGGTCGCGCGTCGCCGCCGGCGCGTGCAGGCCAAAGCCAACGCAGCGGCGGAGTAGGGCGGAACGCCCCCGCTTTCTCCCCCTTTGCAAAAGGGGGGCTAAGGGGGATTTGCTTCTGCTTCAACGGCAGTAGCGACAGTCCGAGGCTGGGACGTTCGCGCCGCGTACCGCCGCGTGCATCAACCGTCGTGCTTGGTGCCGAAGATCTTGTCGCCCGCGTCGCCCAGGCCCGGCAGGATGTAGCCGACTTCGTTGAGGCGTTCGTCGACCGAGGCGGTGTAGACCTCGACGTCGGGGTGCTTGGCCTCCAGCGCGCGCAGGCCTTCCGGCGCGGCCACCAGGAACAGGCCCTTGATGCGGCGGCAGCCCGCGGCCTTGAGCATGTCCACGGTTGCGATCAGGGTGCCGCCGGTGGCCAGCATCGGGTCGAGGATGAGCGCGGTGCGCTCGTCCATGCGACCGGTGAGTTTTTCGTAGTAGCCGACCGGTTGCAGGGTGCGCTCGTCGCGCTGCAGGCCGACCACGCCGACCTTGGCCGAGGGGATCAGCTCCAGCACGCCGGTGAGCATGCCCAGGCCGGCGCGCAGGATGGGCACCAGGGTGACCTTGGCGCCCTTGATGCGGCGGATGGTGACGGGGCCGGCCCAGCCCTGGATCACCGCTTCCTCGGTTTCCAGATCGGCGGTGGCCTCGTAGGTCAGCAGGGTCGCGACCTCGGAGGCGAGCTCGCGGAACTCCTTGGTGCTGTTGCCGGCGCGACGCATCAGGCCGAGCTTGTGCTGGACCAGCGGATGACGGACTTCGACGATCTTCATGGGCGACCTTGTCTGTGTTGCGCCGGCGCGCGATGCCTGGCGCAAGCATTGATGGTTGGCGTGCGCGACGCAAGCGTCGCTGGATTGCGCTCTTTATTGAGGGGGCTGCGGCGTGGGGGCTTTCGCTTTCGACGGTGAGAGCAAAAGCAAATCCCCCCTAACCCCCCTTTTTCAAAGGGGGGAAGCGCACAGCGGCGCGCGGCTTAGTCGGCGCAGGCGTAAAGGTTGTCGCCGTCGGCCAGCGCGGCTTCGACGAAGGCTTGCAGCGCGCGCACCTGCGCCGGGTCGGCGCAACGCGCGGCCACGCGCGCCAGTTCCGCATGCAGGCCGCGCAGCTCGCCCAGCAGGAAGGTGGCGTCGGCATAGTAGTCGCGCATCTTGTGCAGCAAGGGATAGTCGGCGCGCGGTTGGGCGGCGGCCAGCAGCTGGGCGTGCAGGGATTCGTCGAGGGCGAAACCGCGATGCGAGTAGGGAGCGTCGCGGTCGTGCCGGGCCTGGATCAGGTCGAGCGCCATGGGCGTGGCGGGTGTTCGCGCAGGGCCGCGGCCTCGCCGCCGCGGCCGCTGCGCGCGCGCCGGCTCAGGCCGTGCGCACGTACTGGATCTCGACGCCGTCGCTGCTGCCGATCGCCGCGCGCAGCACGGTGATCAGCGAGCCGGCGTTGAGGTGATCGATCTCGATCATGTCGACGGTGGCGTGGTCGATCCAGTAGTTCTGGTCCTTGCTGTCCTCTTCCTCCAGCGCGGCGACCAGGATCTGCAGCTCTTCCTCGCTGATCTCGCCGATGTCGGCGCCGGTGTCCTTGTTCGACAAACGAATCATTCCGCGACTTCCTTGCATCAGTAGTGAGAAGAGAGAAGCGAGAAGCGGGCGAAGGCGGAGGCAGGCAGCGGCTTTCGCTCGCTCCTCACTCCTCCACGCTCACTCCTGCACTTTAAGCGGCGGCCTGCTGCTGCGCGCGCGGGCCTTCCTTGAGCGCGCGCCCGACCATCGACACCAGCAGATCGATCTCGGCGCTGGTGATGGTGAAGTTGGGGGTGAAGCGCAGCGAATTGACACCGCCGTGGATCACGCCGATGCCGCGCTCGCGCAGCCATTCCTCGGTGGAACCCGCGCCGTAGCACTTGAACTGCGGGGCCAGCTCGCAGGAGAACAGCAGGCCGGTGCCCTGGACCTTGGTGATCAGGCCGCCGAGCTCGTTCTTGAGCTGCTCCAGCTTCTGCAGCGCCTCGGCGCCGCGCGCGCGGATGTTCTCGCGCAGTTCCGGGGTGACCTGGGCCAGCACCGACACCGCCACGTCCAGCGCGCGCGGGTTGGTGGTCATGGTGTTGCCGTACAGGCCCTTGCGGTACAGCGAGGCGGCGCGTTCGCCGACCGCGAGCACCGACAGCGGGTACTGGCCGGCGTTGAGCGCCTTGGAGTAGGTCTCCATGTCCGGCGCGTCCAGGCCCTCGAAGCCCGGGTAGTCGATGATCGACAGCACGCCGTGCGCGCGCAGGCCGGCCTGGATCGAGTCGATCAGCAACAGCGAGCCATGGCTGCGGGTGAGCTCGCGCGCGGCGGCATAGAACGCCGGCGGCACGCCGCGGCCCGGGTCGCCTTCGCCCATCACCGGCTCCAGGAACATCGCCTCGATGAACCAGCCGTTGGCGTCGGCGTCGGCGAAGACCTTGTTGAGCGCCTCGATGTCGTAGGGCTCGACGGTGATCACCGAGTCCTCGTTGCGGAAGCTGGCCAGGTACTGCACGTAGGCCTTGCGCGAGGAATCCGAGTACAGCGCCGGACGCTCGGTGCGGCCGTGGAAGCTGCCCTTGACCACCACGCGCTTGATCGCGCGGCCGGCGTACTTGGCGCCGGGGTCGGTCATCAGCTTGGTGTTGACGTCGGCGATGCGCGCGGCCAGCGACACCGATTCCGAACCCGAATTCAGGCACAGGAAGCGGGCGTAGGGACAGCCGCCGCGGGCGACGCCGATCGCGCCGCGCAGGGCGCGCTCGAAGCGCAGCTGCGACAGCGACGGGGTCATGATGTTGGCCATCGCCTGCGGCTTGGCCATGGCGGCGGTCACCGCGCCCGGGGTATGGCCGAAACCGAGCATGCCGTAGCCGCCGGAGTCGTGCAGCACCGCGCCCTTGAGGGTCACGATCCAGGGGCCGCGCGCGACCAGGGCGACGTAGGGATTGACGCCGTCGTCGGTGTAGAAATTGACGTAGCCGCCCTGGACGGCGCGGATCTGCGCGTCTTCGTCCAGGTCGAGCAGGTCGGCGATGTCGGCGCGCACGGCCGCGTATTCGGCGGCGGCGGCCTCGATGGCCTCGATCAGCTCCGGGTGGCTGGCGGCGAAGCGGGTCACGGTGGCGTCGTCCAGGCCGAGGGTGCGGCGCGCGCCGGCATGGGCACGCAGCGGCGCGAGAGGGCTGAGCAGGGTCATCACAAGATCTCCAATGGTCGTCGGCAGTCCGGCCGAAGCATCGTGGGATGAAGAACAGGCCCGGCCTCCGTGGCCGGACGCTCGCAGTTGCAGCGCCCCGGGTGGTTCGGGTCGCCAAGCGCCGCCCTTCATGCAAGTCGAAACGCGCATGTCAGAAACGAAGATCGCCGCGGGCGCCCCTGAAAAGCGCGGCCAGCGGTTGTTTTTCGTTTCAATTCAATAGCTTGTGCGAGTTTATCACGTCCGGAGCACGGCGATAACCCCCATCCGGGCGGGGCGGGTGACAGCTGTCATCCGGGGCCGGTGACGGCGCCCACTGCCGGGCCGGGGCGCGGATCCCGACAGTGGCGCCACCCCGAAGCCGGCCGCGCCGGCGCCCATGGAGCTCCACGATGAAGATTCCCCAACCCACCTGGCTGAGCGTGCTGATGCTGGTCGTCCTGAGCGGCGCGGCGGTCGCGGCCGAGCCGGGTGGCGACGACGGCGACGATGTCGCCATCCGCGACGTGCGCGTGTTCGACGGCGAGCGCATGCTGCCGGCCACCACCGTGCTGGTGCGCGACGGCCTGATCGCGGCGGTCGGCCCCAAGCTCGCGATCCCGGCCGGCGTGCCGGTGATCGAGGGCACCGGCGGCACCCTGCTGCCGGGCTTGATCGACGCGCATACCCACAGCTACGGCGAGGCTCGCCGCGACGCCCTGCGCTTCGGCGTCACCACCGAGCTGGACATGTTCACCGACCACCGCCTGATCGCCGAGGCGCGCAAGGAGCGCGAGGGCCGCGCCCGTACCGACCGCGCCGACCTGTGGTCGGCCGGCACCCTGGTCACGGCCAAGGGCGGCCATGGCACCCAGTTCGGCCTGGCGATTCCGACCCTGGACGACCCGGCCCAGGCCGAAGGCTTCGTGCGCGATCGCCTCGGCGAGGGCTCGGACTACCTCAAGCTGGTGGTCGACGACGGCGCCGCCTACGTCGGCCGCCCGCGCACCCCGACGCTGTCGGATGCGTCCATGCGGGCTGCGATCGACGCAGCGCATCGCCGTAAGAAGCTGGCGATCGTGCACGTGGCCCAGGTCGGCGACGCGCGCAAGGTGGTCGATGCCGGCGCCGACAGCCTGATCCACATCTACAGCGACCGCGTCGCCGATGAGGCGCTGGTCGCCGAGATCAAGCGCCGCGACATCTTCGTGACCCCGACCTTGAGCGTGATGGCGACCCTGTCGCGCGCCGGCGAGGGCGCCAAGCTGGCCGCCGATCCGCGCATCGCGCCGATGCTGCGGCCGGCGCAGAAGGATGCGCTGGGCCAGACCTTCCCACTGCCCAAGGAGCTCGATCAGCATCTGCCCAACGCGCTGGAGAACGTGCGCCGCCTGCACGCGGCCGGCGTGACCCTGCTGGCCGGCACCGACGCCGGCAACCCCGGCACCACCCACGGCGCCAGCCAGCACGCCGAACTGGCGCTGCTGGTGCAGGCCGGCCTGAGCCCGGTGGAGGCCTTGCGCGCGGCAACCTCGGCGCCGGCGCAGCGCTTCGGCCTCAGCGACCGCGGCCGCATCGCGCCGGGCCTGCGCGCCGATCTGGTCCTGGTCGAGGGCGACCCCAGCGCCGACATCACCGCCACGCGCGCGATCCGCACGGTGTGGAAGAACGGCTACGCCGTGGCGCGCGTGGCCGGCAAGGCCGCGCCGCGCGTCGGCGTGGGCGCGGTCGAATTGTTGCGCGAAGGGCAGCCGGCGCCGAACTGGGCCGCGACCACCGACCAGCTGATCGGCGGCCATTCGAAGTCCAAGCTCGCGGTCGGGCAGGGCCGCGACGGCGGGCCGGCGATCGAGGTCGCCGGCGAAGTCGTCGCCGGCGCGCCCAGCCCCTGGGCCGGCATCATCCTGTTTCCGGGCGTGGAACCGATGGCCGCCACCGACACCAGCGGCGTGCGCGAGCTGGTGTTGCGGGTGCGCGGCGATGGCCGGCCGCTGACCCTGCTGGTGTTTTCCGGTGCCGACATGAACGGCCGTCCGGGCGTGCAGCGGGTCGAAACCGGCAGCGACTGGCGCGAGGTCAGCGTGCCGTTGGCGAGCCTGCCCAATGTCGACCTGACCCGTTTGCGCGGCGTCTCGCTGGCGGCGAGCGCGCCGGGCCCGTTCGCCTTCGCGGTCGAGGCGGTCGAACTGCGCTGAGTCGCGGCACCGGTCGCGCGCAGCGGGCCCCTCCCTCGGCCCGCTGCGCGCGATCGGTTTTTTGCGTTCCGGTGCGCGCCACCTGAACTTTCTGCCTCCGGATTACTTACAGTCGCGGCAGCGAAGGAAACACCCGCATGCGCATCAAAGCCCTGATCCAAGCCCACGAACACCCGCCGGTCTGGCGCTGGGTGTCGTTGCTGTACCTGATCTTCGCGTTCCTGCCGCTGTTCTACTGGCCGGTGATACCGCTGCGCGCGGTGCTCGTTTTCGTCGCCGCCGCGCTGGTGTTCGTGCTGCTGTACTTCGCCCATCACTACGCGGCCTCGCGGCGCAGGCGCGTGGCCCTGACCTTGGCGGTGGCGGCGCTGGGTTTCGTGACCATGCCGATGGGCGCGGGCGCGGCCTACGTGATCTTCTCCGTCGGCATGGCCGCGGACACGCTGCCGCCGCGGCGCGCGCTGCCGCTGTGCGTGGCGGTGATGGCGATCGAGGCTGTGTGCTTCTACCGCTTCATGCCGCCCGAGGCGATGCCGCTATCGAGCTACGTGATCAACGTGATAGTGGCGGCGATGGTGTTCGTGGGCGTGGTCAGCATCCGCAACCGCGAACTGCGCAACGCCGAGCTGCGCCTGACCCAGGACGAGGTGCGGCGCCTGGCCGGCCTGGCCGAGCGCGAGCGCATCGGCCGCGACCTGCACGATGTGCTGGGCCATACGCTGTCGCTGGTGGTGCTCAAGACCCAGCTCGCCGCGCGCCTGTTCGAACGCGATCCGCAGGGCGCACGCGCCCAGATCGGCGAGGTCGAGCGGGTCGCGCGCGAAGCCCTGGCCCAGGTCCGCGAGGCGGTCGCCGGCATCCGCGCGACCGGCCTGCAGGCCGAACTCGCGGCCGCGCGCCTGGCCTTGCTCGGCGCCGAGATCAGCCTGGATCACCGGCTGGCGCCGGTCGAGATTCCCGGCAGGGTCGAAACCGCACTGACCCTGGCGCTGCGCGAATCGGTGACCAACGTGCTGCGCCATGCCGGCGCGACCCGGGTCGAGGTCGAGCTGATAGACGAGGCGCGCGGCGGCCTGTGCCTGCTGATCGCCGACGACGGCCGCGGCGGCGCGGGCAGCGAAGGCCACGGCCTGACCGGCATGCGCGAGCGCTTGCGCGAGGTCGGCGGCAGCGTCGAAGTCGACAGCCCGGCCGGCGGCGGCACCCGTCTGCGTCTGATCCTGCCGCGCGAGGCGCTGTCCGCGGCGCGGCGCGGCGACGAGACGCCGGCGTTGGCGTTGGCGCGCACCTTCAACGAACGGGGAACGGCATGATCCGATTGGTGCTGGCCGAGGATCAGGCGATGGTGCGCGGCGCCCTGGCGGCACTGCTGAACCTGGAGCCCGATCTGGAGGTGGTGGCCGCGGTCGGCGACGGCGAGGCGGCCTGGGCCGCGGTGCAGCGGCTGCAGCCCGACCTGTTGGTCACCGACATCGAAATGCCGCACATGACCGGCATCGAGCTGGCCCAGCGCCTGCGCGAATCCGGGCTGGAGACGCGGGTGGTGATCGTCACCACCTTCGGCCGCAGCGGCTATCTGCGCCGCGCCCTCGACGCCGGCGTGCGCGGCTATCTGCTCAAGGACGCGCCCGCCGAACAGCTGGCCGAGGCGCTGCGCCAGGTCCACCGCGGCGGCCGCGCGATCGATCCGCAGCTCGCGGTCGCGGCCTGGGGCGAGGAAGATCCGCTGACCGAGCGCGAGCGCCAGGTCCTGCGTCTGGCGGGCGAGGGCGTGTCCACCGCCGAGATCGGCCAGCGTCTGCACTTGAGCCAGGGCACGGTGCGCAACTATCTGTCCGAGGCGATCGGCAAGCTCGGTGCCGGCAACCGCATCGAGGCCTATCGCCAGGCCCGCCAGAACGGTTGGCTGTAGCGCGGCGGGTTCCTCTCTCGGCGGTGGTGCGGCTGGGACGCGTCGTCGATCGATGCGCAGGCTGCTTGTAGGAGCGGGGCGGGCTGCGGCCGCGAATCCCGGCCACGTTGCCCGTTCCGGATTGGCCCCGCCTTCTGTGGGAAGCGGCGTAAGCCGCGATGGCGAACACCGGCTACGGCGCTGGCTGGGGTTTTGTTGAGATCCGCTGGCATCGGACTTCGGCTTTGGACCAAGGTCCTCCGCCTGCTGCGCGCGCGGGTCACTTGTTTTTGCTACTAGCTCCCTCCTTTGCTTCTAGCTCCCTCCTTTGTCAAAGGAGGGTTGGGGAGGATTTGCTTTTGCTTTGTTGTCGCTTCTTCTGACCGAAGGTCAACGGCTTCCGCCTGCTGCGCATGCGGGTCACTTTCTCTTGCTAGCCCAAGAGAAAGTAACCAAAGAGAAGGGCTAGCTTGACCAAACCTCCCCCGTGGGTTCGGGGCTGGCGCCGGGATTTTTCGAATGGACGTCCCTGTCCATTCGAAAAACGGCGCGCGTCCTGCGCGCCGCCCTTCGGGTCTACGGTTGGCTGTGTGAGTGCGGGGCTTTTGGACTTCAATGCCGCGGCAACGGCAACGGCAACGGCAACGGCAACTGCGGCTGCGGCTGCGGCTGCGGGAGCTGGAGCTGGAGCGGGGCAGGGATGCGCCACGCCTTATGGGCGCCCCGAACGCTGGCTGCCCGGGGTCCATCGTCAGGCTTCTGAACCGGCCTCTGCGCCCGCTTTTGCCCCCGGGGCCTCTGGCGGCCGATAATGCCGGGCTTCCGGCGCCGTTGGCTGCCGGGGCCCAGCGCCCTCGACCGATGTCCGGTCTCATCGCTCCCGACCGCATAGCGGCTCTTCGCCGCCGACCAAGACCCGTCCGTTGAAAAAATCCGATTTCCATTACGAGTTGCCGCCGGAACTGATCGCCCAGGCCCCGTTGCCCGAACGCTCCGCCAGCCGCCTGCTGCTGGTGCCGCCGGCACCGGCGGAGCTGGCCGACCGCAGCTTCCGCGACCTGCCCGAGCTGCTGGCGCCCGGCGACCTGCTGGTGTTCAACGACACCCGCGTGATCCCGGCGCGCCTGTACGGCCACAAGAGCAGCGGCGGCCGCGTCGAGATCCTGATCGAACGTCTGCTCGGCGGTGCCCAGGCGCGCGCCCAGCTGGGCGTGAGCAAGTCGCCCAAGGCCGGCGCGCGCATCGCCCTGGACGCCGGCGGCGAAGCCGAGGTGCTGGACCGCGAGGGCGAGTTCTATCGCCTGCAGTTCCATCTCGACGGCCAGCCGCACGGCGATTCGCTCGAGAACTGGCTGCTGCACGCCGGCCGTCTGCCGCTGCCGCCCTACATCCAGCGCGAGCCCGGCAGCGACGACGACGAGCGCTACCAGACCGTGTTCGCGCGCGAAGTCGGCGCGGTCGCCGCGCCCACCGCCGGCCTGCATTTCGACGAGGGACTGCTGGCGCGCCTGCGCGCGCGCGGCGTCGAGTTCGGTCACGTGACCCTGCACGTGGGCGCGGGCACCTTCCAGCCGGTGCGCGTGGACAGTCTCGAGCAGCACGTGATGCACAGCGAGTGGCTCAACGTCGGCGCCGGCCTGATCGAACAGATCCGGCGCACGCGCGCGGCCGGCGGCCGTGTGGTCGCGGTGGGCACCACGGTGGTGCGCGCGCTGGAGTCGGCCATACGCCACGGCGGCGGCGCCGACGGCGAGCTACGCCCGTTCGCCGGCGAGACCCGCCTGTTCATCCTGCCCGGCTACCAGATCCGTTCGGTCGACGCCCTGATCACCAATTTCCACCTGCCGGAGAGCACCCTGCTGATGCTGGTTTCCGCCTTCGCCGGCCGCGAGCGCGTGTTCGCCGCCTATGCGCACGCGATCCGCGAGCGCTACCGCTTCTTCTCCTACGGCGACGCCATGCTGCTGCAGCCGGAGGCCGCCGCATGAGCGCGCCCGCGAGCAGCCGCATGTCGTTCGAACTGCTGGGCAACGACGGCGCCGCGCGACGCGGCCGCCTGACGTTTCCGCGCGGCACGGTGGAAACCCCGGCCTTCATGCCGGTGGGTACCTACGGCTCGGTCAAGGGCATCATGCCCGAGCACGTGCGCGCGCTCGGCGCGGAAATCATCCTCGGCAACACCTTCCATCTGTATCTGCGTCCGGGCCTGGACGTGATCGGCGATCACGGCGGTCTGCACGGTTTCGCGCGCTGGAACGGCCCGATCCTGACCGATTCCGGCGGCTTCCAGGTGTTCTCGCTCGCGCATCGCCGCAAGATCACCGAGCAGGGCGTGACCTTCGCCTCGCCGGTGGACGGCAGCAAGGTGTTCCTGGGGCCCGAGGAAAGCATGCACATCCAGCGCGTGCTCGATTCCGACATCGTGATGATCTTCGACGAGTGCACGCCGTATCCGGCCACCGAGGAGGTCGCGCGCAAGTCGATGGAGCTGAGCCTGCGCTGGGCCGAGCGTTCCAAGAAGGCCCACGAGGGCAACGACGCGGCCCTGTTCGGCATCGTCCAGGGCGGCGTGCACCACGCGCTGCGCACGCGTTCGGCGGCGGGCCTCAAGGACCTGGGCTTCGACGGCTACGCGGTTGGCGGCCTGGCCGTGGGCGAGCCCGAGGCCGAGCGCAACGCCATGCTCGAACACACCTGCCCGCAGCTGCCCGAGGACCGCCCGCGCTATCTGATGGGCGTGGGCCGGCCGGAAGACCTGGTCGAGTCGGTGGCGCGCGGGGTCGACATGTTCGATTGCGTGATGCCGACCCGCAACGCCCGCAACGGGCACTACTTCACCGCCGCCGGCACCGTGCGCGTGCGCAACGCCAAGTACGAGCGCGACCTGCGCCCGATCGAGGAAGGCTGCGACTGCTACGCCTGCGCCAACGGTTTCAGCCGCGCCTACCTGCGCCACCTGGACCGCTGCAACGAGATGCTGGGCCCGATGCTGGGCACCCTGCACAACCTGCGCTACTACCAGCGCCTGATGGCGCAGATGCGCGCGGCGATCGAGCAGGGAACCTTTGCCGCCTTCCGCGAGTCCTTCTACGCCGCACGCTTATAGGACGCCGTTCGCCCGCAAGGCGGGCGAACCCTCTTTCCCCCTCTCCCGCTTGCGGGAGAGGGCAGGGGTGAGGGTCGCCCAGGCAAGCGAACCCTCTTTCCCCTTCTCCCGCTTGTGGGCGAAGGCAGGGGTGAGGGCCGCCCAAGGCAAGCGAACCCTCTTTCCCCCTCTCCCGCTCGCGGGAGAGGGCAGGGGTGAGGGCCGCCCACAAGGACGGCGAACTCCGCTTCCCATTCACCCGATCGCATTGCGGTCGGGCCGGTCTGGGCGGAGGTGAGGGCCGGCCCGCCAGCGATCCTGAAGCCCCGCTACCGGGCCACCAGGACCGTCCGGCGGCGGCGATCGCCAGGACGCACGGGCCCGTCCCGTTCGCCTCGCGGCCCGTCAAAGCGTGCGCCAGGGCTCATTTCGGGCCCGGCCATGGCCGCCAGCCGGCCATGGCATAATCCCCGGCTATTTTCGTTTCAGGACTTTCGTAGATGAACCTGCTCGACCTTCTGATCGCCCCCGCTTACGCCCAGGCTGCGGCCGGTGCGCCCGCCGGCGGCGGACTGTTCGGCGGCGGCCTCGGCGGCCTGCTGATGCCCGTCATCCTGATCGCGATCATGTACTTCCTGATGATCCGCCCGCAGATGAAGCGCGCCAAGGAACACCGCGCGATGCTGGAAAAGCTCTCCAAGGGCGACGAAGTGCTGACCAACGGCGGCATCGCCGGCGTCGTGTCCGACATCGGCGAGAGCTTCATCACCGTCGAAGTCGCCGACAACGTGCGCATTCGCGTGCAGAAGGGCGCGATCGGCAACGTACTGCCCAAGGGCACCTTGAAGTCGGCCTAAGCCGACGCCACGACACATGAAGCACGGCGGCCGGGGTGGCCGCCGCAGGGGCAATCGATGCTGACTTACTCGCGCTGGAAATATCTGGCCATCCTCGTAGTGTTGCTGCTCAGCGCGCTGTATGCGTTGCCTAACGTATTCCCGCAGGACCCCTCGGTGCAGATCTCCTCTGCCCGCGGCGCCGCGGTGGACGAGGCGCTGCGCAAGCGCGTCGCCGACGTCCTGAGCAAGGCCAGCGTGCCGGCCAAGTCGGTGGCGATCGAGAAGGAAGGCACCCTGCTGGTGCGGCTGAGCAACAACGACAGCCAGAACAAGGTCGCCAACCTGCTGCGCGATCCGCTCGGCAGCGATTACGTGGTCGCGCTGAACCTGGCCTCGACCGTTCCGGGCTGGCTGGAGAAGATCAAGGCCAAGCCCATGCAGTTGGGTCTGGACTTGCAGGGCGGCGTGCACTTCCTGATGCAGGTCGACCAGAAGGCCGCGTTGGACAAGCGCCTGGACGCGACCGCCGAGGACGTGCGGGTCAGCCTGCGCGACGCCAACGTGCGTTACGAGTCGGTCGAGCGCCGCGCCAACAACAGCATCGTCGCCACCGTCGCCAATCCGGCCGACGCCGACAAGGCGCGCCAGATCGTCGCCAAGGGCCAGCCGCTGCTGGTCCAGAACGTGGTCGGCAACACCGTCGAGATCCAGGTGCCCGAGGCCGAGCTGGCGCGCATGCAGGCGGAAGCGGTCGAGCAGAACGTCGGCACCCTGCGCAACCGCATCAACTCGCTGGGCGTGGCCGAGCCGATCATCCAGCGCCAGGGCAACGACCGCATCGTGGTCCAGCTGCCCGGCATCCAGGACACCGCCCAGGCCAAGCGCATCCTCGGCGCCACCGCCACGCTGGAGTATCGCGGCGTGGTCGAGGGCGACGCCCAGGAAGCCCTGCGCAGCGGCAGCGTGCCGCCGGAAGCGCGCATCTATTTCCGCCGCGAAACCGGCCCCGACGGCAAGCCGATTCCGATCCTGCTCAACAAGCGCGTGATCGCCTCCGGCGACCAGCTGGTCGGCGCCACCGCCGCGTTCGACTCGCAAAGCGGCACCCCCGCGGTGCAGATCCGCCTCAACGGCGTCGGCGGCCAGCGCATGTTCGACTACACCACCGAGCACGTCGGCAAGCCGATGGCGGTGGTCTACATCGAGCGCATCCCCGAGGTGCGCACTGTCGACGGCAAGGAAGTGCGCTCGACCCGGATCAGCGAGGAAGTGATCAACGTCGCCACCATCCAGGGCGTCTTCAGCAAGGAATTCAACACCAACGGCCTGGAGAGCCAGCAGGAAGCCTCCGACCTGGCGCTGCTGCTGCGCGCCGGCTCGCTGGCCGCTCCGATGGACTTCATCGAGGAGCGCATCGTCGGCCCCAGCCTGGGCGCCGAGAACGTCGCGCGCGGCCTGAAGGCGGTGAGCTTCTCGTTCGCCTTCGCACTGATTTTCTTCCTGATCTACTACCGCATGTTCGGCGTCATCACCTGTCTGGCGCTGCTGATCAACCTGCTGATGGTGGTCGCGCTGATGTCGCTGTTCGGCGCCACCATGACCTTGCCCGGCCTGGCTGGCATCGCCTTGACGGTGGGTATGTCGGTCGACGCCAACGTGCTGATCAACGAACGAATAAGAGAGGAGTTGCGCGCCGGCCTGCCGCCGCAGGCGGCGATCGCCAGCGGCTACGAACACGCCTCGGGCACCATCATCGACGCCAACGTCACCGCCTTCCTCGCCGGTCTGGCGATGGCGGTGTTCGGCACCGGTCCGCTGCGCGGTTTCGGTATCACCCTGATGCTCGGCATCGCCACCTCCGCCTACACGGCGGTGTCTGTGTCGCGCGGTATCGCGACGCTGATCTACGGCGGTCGTCGCAAGCTGAAAACGATCGCGATCTGACGGAGCACGCGACATGAAACCCTTCAACGTGTTCCCTTACGGCAGCAACATCGACTTCCTGCGCCTGCGCTGGGTGTCGATGGCGGTTGCTGGCCTGATCATGCTGGTCGCGATCGGCGCGATCGCGGTCAAGAGCTTCAACTTCGCCCTGGACTTCACCGGCGGCACCAGCGTCGAGCTGAGCTTCGCCAAGCCGGTCGACGTGGACGGCATCCGCACGCGCCTGGAAAACGCCGGCTACACCGGCGCCCAGGTGCAGACCTTCGGCACCGGCAACGAGCTGTTGATCCGTCTGCAGCCCAAGACCGGCAGCGCCAAGGACTCCAACAACACCATCAACGAAGTCCAGTCGGTCGCATCCACGCCCGACAACCCCGGCAAGATCAAGGGCGGCGGCTACGTCGGCCCGCAGGTCGGCCGCGACCTGGCCGCCAACGGCATCTGGGCGCTGCTGTTCGTGGTGGTCGGCTTCCTGATCTACATCTCGTTCCGCTTCGAGAAGAAGTTCGCGGTCGCCGCGGTGCTGACCACCCTGCACGACGTGGTGGTGGTGGCGGGCTGGTTCGCGCTGTTCGGCAACGAGTTCGACCTGACCGTGCTGGCCGGCATCCTGTCGGTGATGGGTTATTCGATCAACGACACCATCGTGGTGTTCGACCGCGTGCGCGAGAACTTCCGCACCATGCGCGCCGATCCGGAAACCATCCTCAACAAGTCGATCAACCAGACCCTGTCGCGTACGGTGATCACCTCGTTCGTGGCCTTCCTGACCGTGTTCGCGCTGTACCTGTACGGCGGCGGTTCGCTGGAAGGCATGGCGATCTCGCAGATGCTGGGCATCGTGATCGGCACCCTGTCGTCGATCTTCGTGGCCTGCCCGTTGCTGACCATGGGCTGGCTCAAGGTCACCAAGCAGGACCTGATGCCCAAGGCCAAGGACGAGGCGGCGCTGGCGCGCCGTCCCTGAGTCCCGCCCCGGGGCTTCGGCCCCAGGCAACGAAAAGGCCGCGCAGATGCGCGGCCTTTTCGTTTGCGTCGAGGCGGTGGGGCGGGGCGTCGCACAGGGGGTGTGACCGCGCAACGCGCGCTCCGTGGCTTTCTGTTGGAGCGGCGTGAGCCGCGATAGCGAGAGCACGCGCGGCCGCGCGACTTGCATCGCCATGCGGGGCAGGCCTGCGGGTCGCATAGGTCAATGCGGCTACGCCGGCAATCGATCGCGGCTTACGCCGCTCCCACAGGAGGCTTGCGTCGGCTTTGGGGTAGGAGCGGCGTGAGCCGCGACCCGGCGCTGCGACAGCATCGGAACCGGCGCGCTGGCCGGGCTTCGCGATCGCGGCTTACGCCGCTCCCACAGGAGGCTTGCGCCGCTCCTACAGGAGGCCTACGCCGGCTTTGGGGTAGGAGCGGCGTGAGCCGCGACCCGGAGCTGCGACAGCATCGAAACCGGCGCGCAGGCCGGGCTTCGCGATCGCGGCTTACGCCGCTCCCACAGGAGGCTTGCGCCGCTCCTACAGGAGGCCTACGCCGGCTTTGGGGTAGGAGCGGCGTGAGCCGCGACCCGGAGCTGCGACAGCATCGAAACCGGCGCGCTGGCCGGGCTTCGCGACCGCGGCGATCCTTGCGGCAACGAAAAAGGCCGCGCAATCGCGCGGCCTTTGCGTTCGCAGCCTTGCGGCGCCGGGCTCAGTCGAACGCGGCCGCGTAACCGGTGTTGACGATGCGGTTCTGCAGGGCGTCGCAGACCTTGAGGTTGCCGGCGACCAGCTGGCGGCCGATGGTGCCGCGCGCGTCCATGGGGCCGGTGCCGCGGCCGCGGAAGTCGCAGACCTTGCCGCCGGCCTCGCGCACCATCAGGGCGCCGGCGGCGATGTCCCAGGGCTTCACCCCGGCTTCGAAGTAGGCGTCGGCGCGGCCGCAGGCCACATAGGCCAGGTCCAGCGCGGCCGAACCGGTGCGGCGGATGTCCTCGGCCTCGGTCAGCAGCGAGTCCACGCACTTGAGGTGGGCGCTGGCGCGCGGGCGTTCGCGCGGCGGGAAGCCGGTGACGATCATGGCGCCGTTCAAGTCCTTGCGCTCGGCCACGCGCACGCGCTTCTCGTTGAGCTGGACGCCGCTGCCGCGGCTGGCGGTGAACAGCTCGTTGCGCAGCGGATCGAAGATCACGCCGTGGATCGGCTCGCCGCCCTCGACCAGGGCGATCGAGACGCAGTAGTGCGGGATGCCGCGCAGGTAGTTGCTGGTGCCGTCCAGGGGATCGATGACCCAGGTGTAGCGGCCGCTGCCGATCGAGCCGTTCTCTTCGCCGAGGATGGCGTAGTCGGGCGTGGAACGGCGGAATTCCTTGATGATCTCGGCCTCGGCCAGGCCGTCGACTTCGCTGGCGTAGTCCATCCGGTCCTTCTCGACCACGTTCAGCGCGTCCAGGCGGTACATGTGGCGGAGCAACACGTTGCCGGCGGCGCGGGCGGCCTTGACCATGAGGGTGACGGCGGGTTTCTGCATGGCGAACGGCCTCGGGAACGGAGGTGGGGGACGGGCTGGCGGGCTGAAAGAACGAACCGGCGCTATGGCCGGGGCGGGGAGTTTACCATTGCGCATGGCGAACGATCCCAATCCAGACCAAACGCCTTTGCTGGCGCGGCTGCGCATCGTGCTGGTGGGCACCCAGCACCCCGGCAACATAGGCTCCGCGGCCCGCGCGATGAAGACCATGGGCCTGTCCCGGCTGGTCCTGGTCGCGCCCGAAAAGGCCCCCAACCACGAGTCCGCGGCCCTGGCCGCGGGCGCCGACGACGTGCTCGCGGCCGCGGTCGTGTACCCGACCCTGGCCGAGGCACTGACCGACTGCCGGCTGGTGCTGGGCTGCACCGCGCGCAGCCGCCGGGTCCAGCTGGAGCAGTACGACCCGCGAGAGGCCGCCGGCCGCATGCTGAGCGAGGCCGGCGCCGACGCCGAGGTCGCGCTGGTGTTCGGGCGCGAGCGCACCGGCCTGGAAAACGAGGAGCTGCAGCTGTGCCACGCCGCCGTGCACATCCCGGCCAATCCGGGCTACAGCTCGCTGAACCTGGCCGCGGCGGTGCAGGTGCTGGCCTACGAGCTGCGTATGGCCGCGCTCGCGGCCGCGCCGGCGGCGCCCGTGCCCGCCCGCTCCGATCCGCCGGCCTCGCACGCGCAACTGGAGGGCTTCTTCAGCCAGCTTGGCGAGACCCTGGACGCGATCGACTTCCACAAGGGCCGCGCGCCCGAATCGGCGCTGCGCAAGCTGCGCCGGCTGTTTCTGCGCGCCGATCTGGACGAGCGCGAAGTGCGCTTGCTGCGCGGCATCCTCGCCGACGCCGAGCGCATGGCCATGCTGGCCGGGCAGCGCCGTTGACAGCGGGGCGGCCTGGCCGGGTCCCGGTGGTATCGGCCAGGGCCGGTTTCGATTACGCTGCGGCGGGCAGTCCCGATGAGTCACTTTCTTGATCGCTAGCGCGCGTTGCATCGCTGTCCTGCTCGGGCTCGCGTTGGCGGTCGCGGGACTGTCGGTGCCGGTTCCCGCGCAATCGGCCGACAGCGACGCCCGCGGCGTGCTGGTGCTGGGCCGGATCAGCGACGACCCCAAGGCCCACTACGAACAGCTCAAGCCGCTGCTGGACTATGTGGTCCCGCGCATGGCCGACGTCGGCATCCGCGAGGGCCGGATCCTGATGGCCAAGGACTCCCAGCAGATGGCCAGCTATTTGCGCCGCGGCCGGGTCGACTGGGTCACCGAGACCGCCGGCACCGCGATGCTGCTCAAGCAGCGCGCCGACGCTCGCCCGCTGCTGCTGACCGAGCGCGACGGCACCAGCCACTACCACAGCGTGTTCTTCGCCCGCCGCGACAGCGGCCTGCGCTCGCTGGACGATCTGCGCGGCCACAGCGTCGCCTTCCAGCGCCCATCCTCGACCAGCGCCTATTTCGTGCCCGTGGCCGAGCTGCTGGACCGCGGCCTGAGCCTGGAGATCCTGCTGTCGCCGACCGACCGCATCGAGCACGGCGAGGTCGGCTATCTGTTCGCGCGCTCGGAGCTCAACATCTCGACCTGGGTGCACAAGCGCCTGGTCGACGTCGGCGTGATGAGCAACCTGGACTGGGACAACCCGCGCCGGATGCCGCCCGCGTTCCGCCGCGACATGGTCGAGATCGGCCGCACCGGCGATTACCCGCGCGCGGTCGAGGTGGTGCGCGGCGACATCGATCCGCGCGTCGAGGCGCGCCTGCGCGAGGTGTTGCTGGACGCGGCTGGCGATCCCGACGCCGGCGAGGCCCTGCTGCGCTTCTTCAAGACCACGCGCTTCATGCCGATCGACCCGGCATCGACCAAAGCCCTGCAACGCATCGGCAACGGTGTGGCGCAAGTCCGGTCGGAGGTCGAATGAAGCTGCGCTTCGGCTTGCAGGCCAAGTTCCTGGCCATGATGGCCGTGGCCATGCTGGTCGTGCTGGCGCTGATCGTGCTGCTGCTCAACCGCCAGGAGCGCATGCAGCGCGAAGTGGTCGGGGTCAGCCGCGAGGCGATGAGCGGCATGATCGCCGACAACCTCAAGCGGCATAGCGAGGGCATGGTGTCGCAGTTGGCCGAGTCGCTGGCCAATCCGCTGTACTACTTCGATCTGGACGCGGTCGGCGTGCTCAGTCGCGCGACCCTGCGCAATCCCGGCATCAGTTACGTCCTGGTTTACGACACCGACGGCAACATCGTCCACGACGGCAGCGAGGAGATCCCGAGCTACGGCAAGCGCATGGACGACCCGATGGCGTTCGAGGTGATCGCCGCGCGCAAGCTGCACACCCAGTCCAGCGACGTGGTGATGGACGTGTCGGCGCCGATCATG
The DNA here is from genome assembly GCF_900114355.1 of Lysobacter sp. cf310. Taxonomy (GTDB): domain Bacteria; phylum Pseudomonadota; class Gammaproteobacteria; order Xanthomonadales; family Xanthomonadaceae; genus Lysobacter. The sequence goes on along the minus strand of NZ_FOSS01000001.1, from coordinate 208,455 downwards.
ATCGGCAACGAACGCCTGGGCGGCGTGCGCGTGGGCTACGACCTCAAGACCGTGCACCAGTTCCAGGACCAGGCCCTGGGCAACCTGCGCGGGCGCCTGGACGCGCTGGCCCAGCAGCACATGATCTGGATCGGCCTGCTCGCGGCCGGCCTGCTCGCGCTGGGCGCGCTGATGGTCTATCTGATCCAGCGTTTCCTGGTCCAGCCGATCCGCCAGCTCGCCGACGCCTCGATGGAAATCGAGGCCGGCCATTTCGACACCAGCACCCCGGCCAGCAACCGCCACGACGAAGTCGGCGACCTGATGCGCGCGTTCGGGCGCATGAGCCAGAGCCTGGCGCGCCACGACCGCGACATCCGGCGCATGGCCTATACCGACGCGCTGACCGGCCTGGCCAATCGCCTGGCGTTCCGCGAGACCCTGGACCAGCGCCTGCTGCAACTGCGCGGCGCCGGCCGTCAGCTCGGCCTGCTGTTCGCCGACATCGACGACTTCAAGCGCGTCAACGACACCCTCGGCCACGACGCCGGCGACGACGTGCTGCTGCAGTTCGCCAACCGCATCCAGGAAACCGTGACCCGCCTGGGCGGCGAGGACGCGCTGCTGGCGCGCTTCGGCGGCGACGAGTTCGTGATCCTGGTCCAGGACGGCGACGGCCACGAGGGCGGGGTGCGCGCGCGCGCCAGCCATCTGGCCGACGTGCTGGTGGCCGAGCTCGGCCAGCCCATCGTGGTCCACGACCGCCAGGTCTTCCTGGGCACCTCGATCGGCGTGACCCTGTTCCCCGAGGACGCCTCCGGCGCGACCTCGCTGATGAAGAACGGCGACATCGCCATGTACCAGGCCAAGGTCGCGGGCAAGAACTGCTACCGCTTCTACAGCCGCGCCATGGACCAGGCGGTGGAACGCCGCGTGCACCTGGAACACGAGCTGCGCGGCGCCTGGGACCGCGGCGAACTCAGCCTGGTCTATCAGCCGGTGTACCGCCTCGGCGACGGCGCCATGGTCGGCGCCGAAGCGCTGCTGCGCTGGCGCCATCCCGAGCAGGGCCTGGTCGCGCCGTCGGTGTTCATCGACGTCGCCGAGCAGAGCGGCCTGATCGAAACCCTGGGCCCGCAGGTCTTGCGCGCGGCCTGCCAGGACGCGGTGCGCTGGCAGCACGCGCGCCCGGGCGCGGAACCGCTGTTCGTGTCGGTCAACGTGTCGCCGCGCCAGCTGCGCACCGGCGATCTGCCCAACGTGGTCGCGGCCTGCCTGCACGAGACCGGCCTGGCCGCGCAGCGCCTGCACCTGGAACTCACCGAAACCGCGGTGATCGGCGACGAGATCCACGCCAGCAGCATGCTCGCGCGCCTGCGCTCGACCGGCGTGAAGGTGTGGCTGGACGATTTCGGCACCGGTTTCTCCGGCCTCAGCCACCTGCGCCGGGTGCCGGTGGACGGGGTCAAGATCGACCGCAGCTTCATCGCCGACGTGCTGCGCGACCCGGACGACCTGGCCCTGACCACGGCGATCATCGCCATGGCGCATTCGCTGGGCATCACCGTGGTCGCCGAGGGCGTGGAGAAGGAAGGCCAGTACGCGGTGCTGCGCGAGCGCGGCTGCGACCTCGCCCAGGGCTATTGGCTGGGCCACCCGGTGGGCGCGGAAGAGTTCCTGACTCTGTTGGGTTGATCGCGATCGCTGCGGCCTGGGGGTAGGAGTGGCGCCCCACAGGGATTTCCTTGGCTCGTGAGCCGCAGCCACGCAACTCCGGTTGGGTCGCGGTCGCGGCTTACGCCGCGCCTACCCCAAAGCGGTGACCTCACTGCAAGCGGTCGATCCAGCCGCCGATCAGCGTCGCCAGGCTGCCCGAGAGCACGCCGAAGATCGCCACCGCGATCGCGCCCACGCCCCAGGCCACCGCCATCAGGCGGCCGTCGCGCTCCAGCAAGGCCAGCGCGAACAGCAGCAGCAAGCCGCCGAACAGGAAGTTGGTGAACGGGATCGGCAGCGACAGCAGCACGCCCAGCAGCACCAGCAGCAGGCCGGTGAAGGCGCTGGCGAGGCGATGGTCGAGCAGGGCGGTGGCGCGTGGGCGGATCAGGCGCTCCAGCCGACTCAGCCAGGGCGAGAGCAGGTTGCGAAAACGCGCCATCGCCTGCCGGTGCGGTCCGCGCCGGGCCAGGAAGCCCGGCAGCCAGGGCTTGCGCAGCCCGATCAGCAATTGCGCGCCGATCAGGATCACCAGTGGGCCGCTGACCGCGCCGCCCACGCCCGGAATCGGAATGAAGGCCGGGATGGTGGAGACGAACAGCAGCATGCCGAAGGAGCGCTCGCCCAGCCCGGCCAGGACGTCGCCCAGGCGCAGCACCTCGGCCGGATCGCCGGTCGCGAAGTCGTCGAGCAGCGCGCGCGTGCCGGCTTCCTGCGCCGGCGGCGTGCGGTCAGCCGGAGGCGTCATCGGCCACCGGTTCCTGGGCGTCCTCGCGCGGCGCGGCGATGCGCTGCAGCAGCAGCTTGTCGATGCGCGGCCCGTCGAGGTCCACCACTTCGATCCGCCATACGCTCCAGTCGAAATGCTCGCCGACGTGCGGGATGCGGCCGAAGTGGGCGATCACCATGCCGGCGGCGGTGTGGAAGTCGTGTTCGTCCTCGTCCGGCAGGCGGCCGCCGCCGACCAGCTCGCGCAGGTCTTCCAGCGCCAGCGAACCGTCGAGCAGGTAGGAGCCGTCGGAGCGCTCGACCACCGGCGCGGCGTCGTCGTCGGTCTCGTTGGTCTGGATGCGGCCGATCACCGCGCCCATCAGGTCGTTGACCGTGACCAGGCCGGCGACGTCGCCGTACTCGTCCACCACCAGCGCCAGCGACTGCTGTTCCTCGCGGAAGATCTCCAGCAGCTTCAGCGCATGCGTGGATTCGGACACGAACAGCGGCGGGCGCAGGTCCGGAAACAGGTCCGGCGCGGTCTGGTCGAGGCGATCCAGCAGCGACTTGACCTCGAGCACGCCGAGCACGTCGCTGTCGTTGCCGCGATAGACCGGGTAGCGCGAATAGGCGTTCTCGCGCATGGTTTCCAGGTTGTCGGCGAAGCTGACGTTGGCGTCCAGCCAGGCGATGCGGGTGCGCGGCGTCATCAGGCTTTCGGCGGTGCGATCGCCCAGGCTGAGCACGCGGTTCATCATCTTGCGTTCGTCGGCGTCGATCACGCCCTGCTCGTGGCTCTCGGTCACCAGCAGGCGGATCTCTTCTTCGCTGATCTCGCTGCGAGCGTCGTCCTTGATGCCCAGGATGCGCAGGACCAGGCGGTTGATCGCGCCCAAGGTGGCCACCACCGGCCGCGCCGCGCGCGACAGGCCGTACAGCGGCAGCGCGACCGCGCTGGCGATGCGCTCGGGGTTGGTCAGGGCCAGGCGCTTGGGGATCAGCTCGCCGAAGATCACCTGGGCGGCGGTGATCAGGCTGACCGCGGTGCCGATGCCGATCGGGCGGGCATAGGTGGCGGCCTCGGCCCACACGTGCTGCAACCAGGTGGCGATTGCCAGGCCGATGGCCTCGCCGCCGAACACGCCGGTCAGCACGCCGATCAGGGTGATGCCGACCTGCACGGTCGACAGCAGATTGTCCGGATGCTCGGCCAGCGCCAGCGCTGTGCGCGCGCCGCGGCTGGTCTCCGCCATCTGTTTCAGGCGCAGCTTGCGCGAGGTCATCAACGACATCTCCGACAAGGCGAAGAAGGCGTTGAGCACGATCAGCGCAGCGACGATCAGCAGCTCGAGCATGCGGGCTGCTCCATCGAGGGGTCAGTGGCGGGGATGCCGGGGGCGTGAGCGGTAGGCCGCGGGCCGGACAGGGGGGCCGCGGTGGCGCGGGCGGGCGATGTTGGGTCGTCGTCCATTGGGGCAGGGTGGGCGGGGGATGCGCGGCCCCGATCTTAACAGGCGCCGCCGCGCCGGCCGCGTGAGCGGCGGGTGAGGGGCGCCATCGGGCTCGGTTTCGGGCCCGCCGGGGCCGGCACCGGCGCGAAAGACGGGCGCGTTCGCCATCAAACCGTCATAATCGCGCCCGCACAACCACCCCGGGCCGGTCGCGGCCGGCATTCAGAGGCTTTCACGCATGTTCTCGCTGCAGACCATCTTCGGCTCCGGCCAGCAGTTCTACACCCTGCTAGACGAGGCCGCCCAGGCCGCCTACGACAGCACCAAGGCACTGCACGCCATGATGAAGGCCAGCGACCGCCAGCCGGCCCTGGACGCCTTCAAGCTGGCCCGCCAGCGCGAGCGCGCCACCTCGGACAAGATCAGCCACGCCCTGGTCGACAGCTTCATCACCCCGATCGAGCGCGAGGACATCGAGTCGCTGGGCTCGGCGCTGTACAAGATCCCCAAGCAGGTCGAGAAATTCGCCGACCGTTATTCGCTGGCCATCCAGCACCTGGACGGCATCGACTTCGCGCCGCGCGCGGCGATGCTGGAGCAGGCCGCCGCGGTGGTGGTGGAGATGGTCCACGACCTGCAGAAGATGAACATCGACCGCATGACCGAGCTCAACGAGAAGCTGCGCTCGCTGGAGAACGAGGCCGACCGCCTGATGCTGGAGCTGTACCGCGACATCTATTCCGGCCGCCTGGACAACCTGCAGATGTTCCTGCTCAAGGAGTTCTTCGAGATCCTGGAAAAGGCCATCGACCGCTGCCGCGAGGCCGGCGTGGTCGCCTACCAGATCGTGCTGAAGAACAGCTGAGGCTCCCCTCGTGATGCTGACTCTGGTCCTAGTGGTGATCCTGGCCGCGCTCGTATTCGAGTTCATCAACGGTTTCCACGACACCGCCAACTCCATCGCCACGGTGGTGGCGACGAAGGTGCTGACGCCCGGCCAGGCGATCATGCTGGCCGCCACCACCAACCTGATCGGCGCGTTCATGGGCACCGCGGTGGCCAAGACCATCGCCTCGGGCCTGGTCGATACCGAGGTCGTCAACGTGACCTCGCAGGTGCTGATCTGCACCTTGCTGGGCGCGATCATCTGGAACCTGATCACCTGGTGGCGCGGCCTGCCGTCGTCGTCCTCGCATGCGCTGATCGGCGGCCTGTGCGGCGCCGCGCTGGCGGCCTCGCAGAACAACTGGGGCGCGCTGATCTGGTCCAAGGCCGGCGACGGCGACTGGGCCAGCAACAAGGGCCTGCTGTGGAAGGTGGTGGTGCCGATGATCACCTCGCCGCTGGCCGGCTTCCTGCTGGGCGTGGGCATCATCACCCTGCTGTACCTGATCATCTCCTCGATGATGAAGGCCGGCGGCCCGCTGGCGAAGCTGGCCAAGCCGCGCTGGGTCAACGCCTTCTTCGGCAAGGCCCAGTTGGTGTCGGCGGCCTACATGGGCCTGGCTCACGGGCGCCAGGACGCGCAGAAGACCATGGGCATCATCGCCCTGTCGATCTTCGGCGCGCAGTCGTCGGGCATCCTCAACGACCTGCCGGCCTGGCTGTCGTTCCTGCATCCGGACGGCGGCAAGGACGACATCGACACCTGGGTGATCGCGACTTGTGCCCTGGTCATGGCCGCGGGCACCGCCGCCGGCGGCTGGCGCATCATCAAGACCCTGGGCCACAAGATGGTGAAGCTGCAGACCATCGACGGCTTCGCCGCGGAAACCGCGTCGGCGACCATCCTGGTCACGGCCGCGCACTTCGGCATGCCGGTGTCCACCACCCACAGCATTTCCACCGCGATCATGGGCGTGGGCTTCGCCAAGAATCCGCGCAAGCTCAAGCTGGGCGTGATCGAACGCATCGTGTGGGCGTGGATCCTCACCATTCCGGCCGCCGGCGGCATCGCCTACGGCCTGTGGCGCCTGATCGAGGCGCTGGGCTGGGCTTGATGCCGGCGCATCGGTGAAACGAAAAAGCCCGCAGCGATGCGGGCTTTTTCTTGGACGGTATAGCGGACAGGGAACTACAGCAGGTCGCCGTCGGCCGACAGCATGCGCTCCATGCGGTCGCCCAGGCCGCCGATCTCCAGCACCAGGCGGTCGATCTCGGACGCGGCCAGGCCTTCCAGCGGACGGTTCTCGCACAGCTGCAGATAGGGCACGCCGTCGAGGTCGCCGATGGCGAGGTAACCGACATGGCTTTGCCAGTTGAAGATCAGGGCGCGGCGCGCGTCCAGGCCGGTGGTGGGCGCGATCGCGGTGCTCACGCGCAGGAACGGACGCTGGTCGTCGTCCTCCAACTCGGACAGGAAGATCGCCTGATGGCGCGTGCCCTGTTCCAAGGACAGCTCGATGCACAGCACCCCGTCGTCGTGCAGGGTGAGGTGGAAGCCGGACTGGGTAAGGTGCTTGCGGATTTGTTCGAATTTCATGGTCTGCTCCCTGCGGGCTTCTTTGTTCGTACGACTCGATAGCGCGTCATGCCCTTTGCGGCACTGTCCCGCGGGATTGCCGCGAGGCGGCCTGCCGCCCTTGCCAGGGGCCCGCCTTGGCGGCGGTCCGCGCCTCGCAGCGGCTCAGGCAGGCGGATGAAGCACTGCAAAGGGCTTAACACACGCTCTATGCTAACCCTCATGGACTCCGAGGTCGCCGCCCAACGCATCCTCGCCGCGATTCGCGCCATTCCCAAGGGCGAGGTCGCTGGCTATGGCGAAGTCGCCCGTCGCGCCGGCCTGCCCGGGCGGGCGCGCCTGGTCGCGCGCCTGCTCAGCCAGAACGACGACCCCAAACTGCCCTGGCACCGCGTGCTGCGCTCGGACGGCCGGATCGCCCTGCCGGAAGGCTCCAAGGGCTACCGCGAGCAATGCCAGCGCCTGCGCGGCGAGGGCCTGCGGGTGGAAGGCGGGCGGGTGCTCGGCGTTCGCGCCGCCGCGACGCTGGATGCCCAAATCTGGGGGCCGCCGGACTGACCGGCGCGTTCGCGCGCATGCCGTTCAAGACGGTGCGTGGGCGCAACGGCTACCATAGCCGCATCCCCCGGGAGTACCGATGTTCTCCAATTTGCCGCCCGTCACCAAGGCCTTGTTGATCGCCAACGGCCTGATGTTCCTGTTGCAGTTCGCGCTCGGCGACGCCACGTTCTACCCCTTCATGCTCTGGCCGCCCGGCGCGGAGAGCGACCCGTACGCAGGCTACGGTTTCATGCCGTGGCAAGTGCTGACGTACGCCTTCCTGCATGGCGGCTTCGCGCACCTGCTGTTCAACATGCTCACGCTGCTGATGTTCGGCGCGCAGATCGAGCATGTGTGGGGACCGCGCCGTTACCTGAGCTACTACCTGGTGTGCGTGGTGGGCGCGGCGCTGTGCCAGCTCGCGGTCGGCTTCTGGAACATGTCGCAAGGCGGCGAGGCCTATCCGACCCTGGGCGCGTCCGGCGGCATCTTCGGCCTGCTGCTGGCCTATGGCCTGCTGTTCCCGAACCAGCGCGTGATGCTGCTGATTCCGCCGATCCCGATGAAGGCGCGCACGCTGGTGATCATCTACGGCGTGGTCGAACTGCTGCTGGGGATCACCGGGCAGCAACCCGGCGTGGCCCACTTCGCTCACTTGGGCGGCATGCTGTTCGGCTGGCTGCTGATCCGCTACTGGCGCGGGCAGCCGCCGTTCGGGCGTCCGAAGCCGCCGCGGCCGCGCCTGGTGCGTTAGCCGCGCGGTCGGCACCAACAAAAACGGCGCGGAATCCGCGCCGTTTTTTTTACCCGCCGCGGGCGATCACGGGAAAATCGTGATCCGCTGTTCCGGCTTGGCCTGCATCGGCTGGCCGGCCTTGCAGGTGTAGGCTTCGCCGAAGCTGGGCTGGTTGAACAGCGGGCCGTTGGTGCGCCACTGGCCCGGCGCGTGCACGCTGGTGGATGCGCGCTGGGTGGCGACCTCGGTGCTGGCCTGTTGCGCCCACAGCCCGGCCCAGGCGCGATAGAAGGCCTGGTCGGCGTCCTTGGACGGGGTCGGCACTTCGCTACGGAAGGTCTTCCAGGCCAATTCGACGCCGGCGATGTCGGCGATGTTTTCGTCGCGGGTCTGCTGACCGTTGACCTTCACGCCCTTCAGGCCGGGGTATTCGTAAGCGCCGTACTGGGCGGCGACGCGGTTGCCCAGCGCTTCCCAGGCCGCGGTCTCGGTGGGGGTCCACCAATCGCGCACTTCCTGATTGGCGTTGACCAGGCGGCCGCGGCTGTCGAAGCCGTGGCTGAGTTCGTGACCGACCAGGGCGCCGAAGGAGCCGTACTGCGAGGCGGCGTCCTTGCTCATGTCCAGCACCGGCGCCTGCAGCACCGCGGCGGTCACGATCAGGCGGTTCTGGGCGATGTCGTAGGCCAGGGCCGGATCCTGCGGCAGCACGTCCCAGCGGCGGTCGGCGTTGCCGCGGCCGATGCGCTTCATTTCCTCGCGATGGCGCCAGGTCGAGGCGATCAGCATGTTGCTGCCGAAGCTGCCGCGGCCCATCGGCTGCACCGAGTAGTCGAGGTCGCGGTGCGGGGTGCCGACTTCGATCTTGAGCTTGGCCAGCTTGGCGCGCGCCTCGGCCTTGGCCGCTTCGCTGTAGCGGGTTTCGGCGTCGATCGCCTTGCCCAGGGTCGCCAGCACCTGCGACGCGATTTCCTCGGCGCGCTTGTCGGTGGCGGCGGGCAGGTACTTGGCGGCGTACTCGCGGCCGATCATCGGGCCGGCGGCCAGGTTCATCGCGTTCAGCACGGCCTGCTGGCGCGACGGCGGCGCGCTGCCGCGCAGGATGCGGCCGTGGAAGTCGTACTGGGCGTCGCGGAAGGGCTTGGCCAGGTAGGGCGCCATCGAGTCGCCGACGCGCCAGCGCAGGTAGACCTTCCACTGCTCGGGCTTGAGCGTGCCGACCAGGTTGTCGAGTTCGGTGAACAGCTTGGCGTTGCCGATCGACACGCTGTCGTCCTTGACGCCCTGGGCCTTGAGGAAGTCGCCCAACTGCAGGCGCTTGTACTGCTTGGCCAGCGCCGAGACCTGCACCGGGGCGTAGTGGCTGCGCAGCTGGCGCAGCTCCGGCAGCGACTGCGAGGCGCGCGCGATCCGGGTTTCCAGATCGATCACCAGCTGCGACTCGGCCGCCAGCTGGGCCTGCGGCGTGCCGGTCAGGGCCAGGATCTTCTGCACGTAGTTGTTGTAGTAGCCCAGCAGCTGGCGCGTTTCGGCGTCGCTGCGGGTGTAGTAGGCCGGGTCGGGCAGGCCCAGGCCGCCCTGGCCGAAGTAGCCGATGTGGCGGTTGAGGTCCTGCAGATCGACGTCGGCGGCGAAGTTGAACGCGACCGGGATGCCGACCTGGTGCAGGGCGGCGATCGAGGCCGGGATGTCCTTGGCCTTCTTGATCGCGGCGATGCGCGACAGCAGCGGCGCGATCGGCTGGGCGCCGTCGCGCTCGACCGCGGCCTCATCCAGGCCGCTGGCCCAGAAGTCGCCGAGCAGCTTCTGCACATTGCCCTGCGGCGCGGTCATGGCGCCGTTGAGCAGGTCCAGGGTCTGCTGGCGGGTGCGCGCGTCCAGCTGTTCCAGGGCCGAGACCGAGCCGGCGCCGGAGGGCAGCGGGTTGCCGCGCAGCCAGTCGGCATTGGCGTTGGCGTAGAAGTCGGTGCAGGCGGTGGCGACGGCGGCGGCCTTGGGCTTGGCGGCGGGTGCCCGCTTCTTCTTGGCGGCGTCGGCGGTCGGTAGGGCCAGGCCGGCGATCAGGCTGAGGGCGAGGGCGCAGCTAAGCGGGCGTAGGGTCGTCATCGCGGATTCCGTCCTGGTGATCGGGCCAGTTTAACAAGCGCCCGGCGCTTGCCTATGAACGGGTTTCGCGGTTGCGGAAGATGGCGCCGGCCGGTGCGCGTTCAGACGGGACGCAAAAGCGAAGGCCCGGGAAACCCGGGCCTTCGCGCCTGCCGACGAGGGCAAGTAACGCCTGTCGGCGCCGCCGCGGACGGCGGCGCCGGGTTTCATCACCAGATCACGACCTGCTTGTCGCCTTCACGCACCATCGGCTGGCCCGGCTTGCACGAGAACGCCGCGGCGAAGGCCGGCAGGTTCGACGGCGCGCCGATCGCGCGGAAGTTGGCCGGCGCGTGCGGGTCGGTGGCCAGACGCACCTTCAGCTCTTCGGGCTTGAAGTTGCGGCGCCACACGGTGCCCCAGTTGAGGAAGAAGCGCTGGTCGCGGGTCAGGCCGTCGGTCTTCGGGTCCGGCTGGCCGGCGGTGGCCTTGACCATCGCGTCGTAGGCCGTGGCCAGGCCGCCCAGATCGGCGATGTTCTCGCCCAGGGTCAGCTTGCCGTTGACCTTGGCGCCCGGCGCGGCTTCGTAGCCGTTGAACTGGGCGATCAGCTTGTCGGTACGGCCGCTGAAGCCCTTGGCGTCGGCCGGCTGCCACCAGTTCTCGAAGTTGCCGGTCGCGCCGAAGCGGCTGCCCTGATCGTCGTAACCGTGGGTCATCTCGTGGCCGATCACCGCGCCGATGCCGCCGTAGTTGGTGGCGTCGTCGGCGTTCGGGTCGAAGAACGGCGGCTGCAGGATCGCGGCCGGGAACACGATCTCGTTCTGCAGCGGGTTGTAATAGGCGTTGACCATCTGCGGCGGCATGCCCCATTCGGTGCGATCGACCGGCTTGCCGACCTTGCCCAGGTTCCACTTGTAGTTGAACTCGGTCGCGGCCATCACGTTGCCGTAGTAGCTGTCGCGGTTGGTCTGCAGGCCGGCCCACTCGCGCCACTTGTCGGGGTAGCCGATCTTGGGCGTGAAGGCGGCCCACTTGTCCATCGCCTTCTTCTTGGTCTCCGGGCTCATCCAGTCCAGCTTCTCGATGCGGACCTTGAGCGCCTCGCTGAGGTTCTTGACCAGGGTCTCCATGCGCGCCTTGGATTCGGGCGTGAAGGCGACCTTGACGTACATCTGGCCCAGGGCCTCGCCGACCTGCTCCTCGACGGTGTCGAGCACGCGCTTGCTGCGCTCCTTCAGCTCGGTCTGGCCGCGCAGGGTCTTGCGGTAGAACTCGAAGTTCTCCTTGACGAAGTCGTCCGACAGATACGGCGAGGCGCTGTCGACGGTGTGGAAGCGCAGGTAGCTCTGCCACTGCGCGGCCGGCACGTCGGCCAGCATCTTGCTGACTTCCTGATGGAACGCCGGCATCGCCAGCGAGAACATCTTCTGCGCGGGCACGCCCTGCGACTCGAAGAACTTGGTCCAGGGGAAGTTCGGGGTCAGCTTGTCGGCATCGGCCAGGCTGACCGGGTTGTAGTACAGGCTGGCGTCGCGCGAGAGCTGCTCGCTGGTCTTGGAGACCTTGGCCAGGCGGGTTTCGAACGCGATCACGTCCTTGGCCTGCTTGGCGGCGTCGGCCGCGGCCACGCCGCTGAGCTGCAGCACGTTGCCGATGTGCTTCTCGTAGGCGTCCAGCTTTTCCTTCTTGTCGGCCGCCGTGTAATAGGTCGGATCCGGCAGGCCCAGGCCGCCCTGCGAGGCGTAGGCGATGTTGTTCTTGGAATCCTTGAAGTCGGCCTCGGCGCCGAAGCCGAACAGCACGTTCTGGCCCTTGGCGGCGGTGGCGCGCAGGTAGTCGGCGATCTGGTCCTTGTTCTCGAGCTTGGCGATCGCGTCGAGGTCGCCCTTGATCGGGTTGATGCCCTGCGAGTTGATCTTGGCCGCGTCCATGCCGCTGGCGTAGAAGTCGCCGACGATCTTGTCCACGCCGGTGGCGTTGGGCAGCTCGGCGGCCTTCTCGGCGAGCTGCTTCTGCACCGCGGTGGAGCGCTCGTCGAGCATTTCGAACGCGCCCCAGGAGGTGCGGTCGCCCGGGATGGCGTTGGCGGCCAGCCACTTGCCGTTGACGTAGCCGCCGAAGTCGGTGCACGCGTCCTTGGTGGTATCGAGGTCGGCGACCTGGAAGCGGTTCACGCCCGGCAGCTTGCTGTCGTCGATCTTCACCGCGCCGGCGTCGGCGGTCGGCTTGGCGGCGTCGGCGGCCGGCGGCGCGGCTTCGTCCTTCTTGGTGCAGGCGACCATCGCGGTGGTGATGGCGAGGGTCAGCAGCAGAATTTGGGGTTTCTTCAAGGTCACAGCGGGCTCCGGCCTGGCGGCGTTTGGGAGTAGGGCAATGGAAACCGCCCCGGTCGGGGCGTGGCAGGACAATAGACCCCTTCGGCCTCACAAGGGGGTGTCGAAGGTCATGGCGGGGCCGCGCGCCCGGCTGCGTTGCGTGTGCGGCCCTGCGCCCGCCCGGGCAAGGGCCCGGGGAATCGGCGCGTCGCCAGCTTCGGCATAACAATTGCGCGGTTCTCGGCATACTCTGGCGCCGGACGCCGACTAACCCGCGGCACCGGGCAGGGAGCCACGGCGGTTTCCCCCTGCGCGCCGCGCCAGAGGGAACCCTATGAAGAAATCCTTGCTTACCCTGGCCGCCCTGGCCATGGCCGCGCCCCTGCTGCTGGCCGCAGGCTACGTCCGCAGCGCCGACGCCGCGGCTTATTCGCCGCGCGGCCAGCTGGTCTATCAGATCGTGCGCAAGTGGGGCCCGCACGTGCAGGAGGCCTACCGTGCCGACATGAACGTCTGGGCGCGTCAGATGGGACCGATCTTCGCCAAGTCGCCGATGAACGCGCTGCAGCGTGCCGCCGACGCGCGCGATTTCGACGCCATGAACGATGCCCTGCTGGGCAAGGCCGCCGCGAACGGCCAGGTCGTGCCGAGCGCGATCGGCAACCTGGCCGCCGACCTCACCTTCGTGCCGATCGCGCCTTGCCGGATCTTCGACACCCGCCTCGCCGGCGGCCCGATCCTGGCCAACAGCACGCGCGATTTCGACGTGTCCTCGGTCGCCGACTACAGCTTCCAGGGCGGCAGCGCCAGCAACTGCAATGGCGCCGGCTCGGTCGGCGCGATCGGCGCGGCGATGATCAACTTCGCCGTGGTCACGCCCGGCGCGGCGGGTTATATCACCGCCTATCCCTATCAAGGCGTGCGCCCGCTGGCGTCGAACGTGAACTACGCCGGTGGCGACGTGGTCAGCAACTTGGCCGTGGTCACGCTGGACGCCAGCGCCGCCGCCAGCGACATGACCGTCTACTCATTCGCGCAGACGCACTTGGTGGCCGACATCGTGGGTTATTTCATAGCGCCTACGCCGACTGCCTTGCAATGCACGACGGTGCAGACCATCAGCACCATGAACGGCAGCGCTTCGTTCACCGGTACCTCGCCCAGCTGTCCGGCCGGCTACACCAAGACCGGCGGCTACTGCCAGGCCGCGGGCACGGCCGGCCGAGTGGTCGCGTCCTACCCCAACGGAACGCTGCATCAGTGCGTGTTCGCCAACGAAAGCCCGACCGCGATGCAGGTGACCGTTTACGCCGAGTGCTGCCGTCTGCCAGGACGCTGACCGGTTACGGCGCGCTTGCGCGCGATACAGGCAAAAGGCCCGCCTCGTGCGGGCCTTTTGCGTTTCCGGGCCGGGGCCGGTGCGCTCGCCTGGTCTTATCGCCTGTGCGGCGACGGTTGCAACCGTGCCGGCGCCGCAACGCGGCTAGTCGTGACGCGTGGCGGCCTCGATCCGGAGGGGGCGGCACAACAATTGTTTTGTGATGGGTGTCCGGTTTTTGCCCTGGTTCTCGTCTCTGTGCTGGAGCGTCGGCGATACGGGTCCACTGGGACCCGACCCACGATTCGAACCTAAAGGGGATACAGGGATGAAGAAGTTGATTCTGGCGGCAGGGTTGTTCGCGCTTGCGCCGCTGCTGTCGCAGCCGGCCGATGCCGCCGGTCGCGGTGCGCGTGGCGAGCTCGTCTATCAGGTCGTGAAGAAGTGGGGGCCGTACGTGCAGGAAGCCTATCGCGAGGACATGAGCGCCTGGGCCAAGGAAATGGGGCCGATCTTCGCCAAGGCGCCGATGAGTGCGCTGCAGAGCGCCGCCGACGCATCCAACTTCGATGCCATGAACACGGCGCTGCTCGGCCCGAACGTGACCAGCAAGGCCGGCGCCGGGGTCACGCCGAACGCGCTGGGCGACCTCGCCACCGACCTGGTGTTCGTGCCGGTAACGCCGTGTCGCCTGTTCGACACCCGTCTGGCCGGTGGCGCGATTCCGGCCAACAGCGTACGCAGTTTCGATGTCACAGCGGTGGCCGACTATAGCTTCCAGGGCGGCGCCGCCAGCAACTGCAACGGCGCCGGCGCGGCCGGTTCGTTCGCGGCGGCGGCGATCAACCTCACCGTGGTCACGCCCAGTGGCGCGGGTTACATCACCGCGTTCCCGTTCGGCGGCACCCAGCCGGTGTCCTCGAACGTCAACTACGTCGCGGGCGCCGTCGTCGCCAACCTCGCCACGGTGGCATTGGACCAGGGCTCATCGGCCAATGAGTTGAGCATCTATTCGTTCGCCCAGACTCACGTGATCGGCGACATCGTCGGCTACTTCATCACCCCGCAGGCGACGGCACTGGATTGCACCCGAGTGCAGACCTCGCACACCCTCGCCGCCAGCGGTACCTTGAACGCGCCTTCGCCGGCGTGTCCGGCCGGCTACTCCATGACCGGTGGCGACTGCTATTCGGCCAGCTACAGCGGTCGTGTCGTGAGCTCGTACCCCAACGGCGCGGTGCACTACTGCTCGTGGGCGAACGAGAGCGCGGTGGCGATGAACGTCGTCGCCTTCGCCGACTGCTGCCGCGTGCCGGGTCGCCTGTAACCGCAGCCGCCTGGTCGAAGCAAGCGCCATACGCGAAAGGCCCGCCATGCGCGGGCCTTTCGCTTTGTGGATGTCGGCGATGGCGATGCCTGGGGTTAGCCCTTATGCCGCGCGTGGTGAACCGTGTCTGCAAACGTTTGCAGGCAATCGGCGAGTCGGCACGGATGGGCATAAACCCCTAAGTCCCGCTGGATTCCTCGCTACGCGTAGCGCCTGAAAGCGTGACAGATGTCCTCTTTTTCATGTGGTTCTCGTCCCTTTGAAGTGTCGGCGATCGGGTCCAAGGGGGACCCGACCCGCGCTTCGAACCTAAAGGGGATACACCATGAACAAGTTGATTCTGGCCGCTGGTCTGTTCGCGCTTGCACCTCTGCTGTCGCAACCGGCCGATGCCGCCGGTCGCGGTGCGCGTGGCGAACTCGTTTATCAGGTCGTGAAGAAGTGGGGCCCGTACGTGCAGGAGGCCTATCGCGAGGATATGGGCACCTGGGCGAAGGAGATGGGGCCGGTGTTCGCCAAGGCGCCGATGAGCGCGCTGCAAAGCGCTGCGGATGCGTCCAACTTCGATGCCATGAATACCGCGCTGCTCGGCCCGCGGGTGGCCAGCAAGGCCGGCCCCGAGGTTACGCCCAATGCATTGGGTGACGCGGCGACCGATCTGGTCTTCGTGCCGGTAGCCCCCTGCCGCTTGTTCGACACGCGCCTCGCCGGTGGCGCGATCGCCGCCAACACCGTGCGCAGTTTCGATGTCACCGCCGTGTCCGACTACAGCTTCCAGGGCGGCAGCGCCAGCAACTGCAACGGCGTCGGCGCGGCCGGTTCCTTTGCTGCGGCAGCCATCAATCTTACGGTGGTGACGCCCAGCGGCGCGGGCTACATCACGGCGTTCCCGTTCGGCGGCACCCAGCCGCTGTCCTCGAACGTCAACTACGTCGCCGGCGCCGTCGTCGCCAACCTGGCTACGGTGTCCTTGGACCAGGGCGCGTCGGCCAATGAGCTGAGCGTGTATTCCTTCGCCCAGACCCATCTGATCGGCGACATCGTCGGCTACTTCATCAACCCGGAAGCGACCGCGCTGCAGTGCGTCGAAGTCGACGGCACGGTGCTCAACCTCGCTGCGGGCGCGGCTGGCAACGCCTTCGCGGGTACCTGCCCCGCGGGCTATACGGCGGTCGAAACGCAGTGCCGTCCTTCGATCTTCGGCATGCGCGTGGCGGGTAGCTGGACCTCGCATTGCAACATGGTCAACGACAGTGCCTCGGCCGGAACGGTCACCGCGACCGCTCGTTGCTGCCGCGTCCCGGGCCGCTGAGTCCAAGTCCACAGGATTTATCCCGAAGGCCCGCCCAGTGCGGGCCTTCGGTCTTGTGGAGCCCGCGCGCATGCGCGATGGTGCGGACTACGACCGAACCGGCCCCGCCCTCGGAGCATCGCGATGAAAGTGCATTTCCACGGAGCCGCCGGCGAGGTCACCGGTTCGCTGCACGAGGTCGAGGCCGCCGGCCGACGCGTGCTGCTGGATTGCGGCATGACCCAGGGCAGCCCCGAGGCCGAGCGCCGCAACGCCGATCCGTTTGCGTTCGACGTTGCCGCGTTGGACGCGCTGGTGATCAGCCACGCGCATATCGACCATATCGGCCGCGTGCCGCTGCTGGTCCAGCGCGGTTTTCGCGGACACATCCACGCCCAGGCCGCGACCGCCGACCTGATGCGGATCATGCTGTTGGATTCGGCTCACATCGCCGAGAGCGAAGCCGAGCGCAGCAATCGCCGGCGCCGCGACGGCGAGCCCGAGGCCGTGCCCCTGTACACCCAGGCCGACGTCGAGGCCGCGATGGCGCGGGTACGCCCGTTGCCCTACGACCAGCGCAGCCAGATCCTGCCCGGCGTGGAAATCGCGTTTCGCGAGGCCGGGCACATCCTCGGCTCCTCCGCGGTCGAGGTGTATGCCGAGGGCCGCAAGCTGGTGTTCTCCGGCGATCTGGGGCCCAAGGGCACGCCGATTCTGCGCGATCCGGCGCGCATCGACAGCGCCGATCTGGTGCTGATGGAGTCGACCTACGGCGACCGCCTGCACCGCGACCGCGCCGAGACCATTCGCGAGCTCGGCCGCATCCTGGACGAGACCTGGCGCGACGGCGGCAACGTGCTGATCCCGGCGTTCGCGGTCGGACGCAGCCAGGAGCTGCTGTACTGGTTCGCCAAGCATTGGGACGAGTGGCAGATGGCGCGCTGGCGGATTTTCCTCGACAGCCCGATGGCGGCCAAGGTGGTCGCCGTCTATGACCGCCACGCCGACCTGTTCGACGAGGATGCGCAGCAGGTTTGGCGCGACCAGCCCAATCCGTTCCGGCTGCCGAACTTGCAGCTGACCGAATCCAGCGAGGATTCGATGGCGATCAACCGCATCGAGCGCGGCGCGATCGTGATCGCCGGTTCCGGCATGGCCAACGCCGGCCGCATCCTGCATCACTTCCGGCAACGCTTGGAGCGGCGCGAGACGCGGGTGGTATTCGTCGGCTATCAGGCCGAGGGCACGCTCGGCCGGCGCCTGGTCGATGGCGCCAAGTGGGCGCGCATCCACGGCCGCGACGTGCGCGTCAATGCCCAGCGTCACACCGTCGGCGGCTTGTCCGCTCATACCGACCAGCACGGACTCATGGAGTGGTACGGCGCGATCGCCGGCCATCCGCCGCTGGCCCTCGTGCACGGCGAAGACAAGGCGCGCGAAGCGCTGGCGGGCGAGATCGGCGAACGCTACGGCATCAAGCCCGTGTTGGTGCGGCCGGGCATGAGCCTGGACGTCTGATCGTCGCGGCGCGCGCGCGCCGCGCCTTGCCGTGCGCGTCAGGGGTTCGCGCGGATGCCCTGGCTCAGTGCGACGGCTGCAGCGCGCGCCGCAACGCCAGCCACTCCCACGCCGCCACCAGCACCAGGATCGCGGTGGTGGCGCCGCCCAGCGCCAGCGCCGACAGATGCAGGGGCCGCGCCGTCAGCGCCGTCGCCAGCAACAGAACCAGACCCGCCAGATGCGACAAGGGCGGAGTCCGACGGTCGTTCGTCGTCCATTTGAACAGCGCGTTGCCGAGCAGGTAGAGCGCGGGGCCGCCGAGGATCGCCGCGATGCCGGCGCTGTCGGCATGGCCCGGATGCATCAGCACGATCTCGTCGGCGACCGCGCAGACGATGATGCCGGCCACGATCAGCAGGTGCAGGTAGGTGTAGGCCATGCGCGCCTGACGGCCGGGATCGGCGGCATGGGCGATGCGATGGCTGGCGCGTTCGGCGCCGCTGTCGAAGTACAGCCACCACATCGCCACGCTGCCGACGAAGGCGATCACGAACGCGGCCGTATGCTCGGCATCCAGCGGCAGTCCGGCGAAGGTCGCGCCTGTGACCAGGATCGATTCGCCCAAGGCGATGATCACGAACAGTGCGCAGCGCTCGGCCAGGTGGCCGCCGTCCACGTCCCAATCGCCGATGCTCGAACGGCCCAGGCCCGGTACCCAGTAGAACGCGATCGGCCCGCAGAACTCGATCAGCAGCGCGCCCGCCCACCAGGCGAAACGCGCTTCGCCGGCGGCCAGGCCGCCGGCGATCCACAGCGTGCCCGAGACCATCAGCCACACCGCGATGCGCAGGAAATTGCGGAACAGGACCGGATGCACGCCGCGCAGCGCGAACACCATGAACAGCGTGCGCCCGACCTGCATCGAGGCGTAAGCCGCGGCGAATAACAGGCCGCGCTCGCCGAACGCCTCCGGCAGCGAACTCGACAACAGCAGTCCGCCCAGCATCAGCGCGAACAGCAGCAGACGTACCGGGGCGGTGTCCGGATCCAGCCAGTTGGTGCACCAGGAGGTGTAGATCCACACCCACCACACGGCCAGGAACAGCAGCAGGGTCTGCATCGCGCCGAGCAGGCTCAGATGCGCGAGCAGGGTGTGCGAGAGCTGGGTGACCGCGAACACGAACACCAGGTCGAAGAACAGCTCGACCATGGTCACGCGACCGTGCTCGTGGGCGTTGCGATCGCGCAGCAGCGAACGGACGGCGGCGCTCATGCGGCGGTCCCGCTCAGCGCCGCGGCGGGTGGCCGGCGTGCGCGATCAGCAGGAGCAGGCCGCCGATCATGCCCACGTTCTTCATGAAGTGCAGCAGCTGGGCGCCGCGCTCGGCCCCGGCCAGGCTCCAGAACGGGTGCGACATCGCCGCGTCCGCCGCCATCAGCAGGGCCGCCAGACCGGCCGTCCAGCGCAGCTTCCAGCCGCTGGCGATCAGCAGGCCCAGCACCAGCTCGACCGCGCTGAACACCAGGGTCGCGGTCGGCGTCGCGGTGCCGCCCCAGGCGGTGAGCAGGCGGTACAGGCCCATGACGATGAACACGCTCGCCATCAGCGTGCGTGCGGTGGTGGCGAGACTGCGATTGTCCATGGCCCGCTCCCCAGGCTGCGGTGGATCCGGCATTGCCGCGCCGCGCGCCCGGCGGACGCGCGGCTACGACCCTTTCTACCAGTCCACGCGCAATCCTGCATGGCCCTGCACGCTGCGGTGCTCCTCGCCCGACAGCTCGTGGCTGTAGTCGGCGACGAAATACAGGCCGACGCCCGGCGACAGCCGCCCGACCAGGCCGGCGCCGAATTCGACCGAGTCGGCGCGGCTCTCGGTGCGGATGCGGTCGCCGCCGAAGCGGGTGTCGTCGTCGCTGCCCAGCTCGCTCCACAGGTTGAGCTTGAGGTAGGGGCGCCAGCTCGCATCCGCGTTGGCGCCGTGCAGGCGCGCGCCGACGCGGGCGCTGAGGCCGTCTCCGGCGTCGAAGCTCACGCTGGAGAACGCGTCGGCGGTGTCGTCCAGCGAGCTGTGTTGCCAGACCAACTGCGCCTGCGGCTCCAGCACCAGGCGTTCGCCCAGCGCGATCGGCCAGCCGCCTTCCAGCGAGGCGATGAACTGCGAACCGTCGACGTCCGAGCCCAGGCCGCGGTCGGAACGCACTTTGGCGTCCAGGCGCGAACCCAGCAGCACCGCGTCGAAGTAGCGGCCGCGCTCGCCGATGCGCGTCCAGTACACGCCCAGGCTGCGGCTGTCGAGATCGAGTCGGCCGACGCGCTGCATGCGCCCGATCGCGAAACCGTCGACATCGCCGCGGCCGCGGCCGACGCCGACGAACAGGCCGTAGCGATCGCTGCCGCCGCCGTCGCGCTCGCCCGCGTACAGATCCACGCCCAACTGCAGGCCGCTGAGGTCGCCGTCGAAGCGCGGACGCGCCGCACCGTCCCAGCGCTGGCGCGTGCTCTCGCCGTAGGCGCGCAGCCAACCGGCGTCGAAACCGCCGTCGTGTCCTAGCAGCCGCTGCTCGCCCTGACGTTCGTGGAAGCTGCCGATCGTGGTCAGGCCGTTGATGCGCACCAGCGCCGGCAGCGCGCTGTACACCGCGGTTTCCGGACGGTAGAGCGGAATCGGATCTGCGCCCACCGGCGGTGTCGGCGGTGCGGGCGGCGGCGGTTCCGGCGGCTGCGGCGGAGGCGGCGCGGGTGGGGTCGGCGGAGGCGGCGGCACCACCGGTGGCGCGGGCGGCGGCGGCGGGGGTTCCGGCGGTGGCGGTGGCGTCACCGGCGGGGGCGGCGGCGGCACCGGCGGCGGTGGCGCCACCGAGTACGAGCGCAGGTACCAGTTGTCCTGTGTGCCGGCATCGACGCCGCCGCGGAACAGCAGGTACTCGAAGGCGCCGGCCGCGACCGGTTGCGCCAGCGTGAAGGCGCCGGCCTGGGTCTGCGCGCCGGCGATGGCCTGCACCACCAGGATTCCGTTGGTCAGGGTCTGCGCACCGCTGCCGCCGAGGTTGGTCACCCGCATCGAGGTGCTGCCGCTGGCCAGGCCGTTGGAGATCACCAGTTTGTCGGAGGCCGAGTTGTCGGCGCCCAATACGGTCTGCAGATGCAACTGCCCGCCGTTGCCGATGTAGTTGCCGATCACCGTGAGGCTGTCGCCGGCGACCGCGCCGCCGACGCCGAGATCGATGTAGCCGGCGTTGTTGAGGTTGCCGAACTGGCCGGCGCCGAACGGCCGCAACGAGCGCGCGCCGCTGACCAGCAGGGTGCTGGTGGCGTCGATGTTGAGGGCGCCGCCGCCGGTGCCGGCGTCGCCGAGCACCAGGTCCGCATCGAGCGTGAGACGGGTGCCGGTGTTGAGGTCCAGGGTTTCCCAATTGCGCAGCCGCGACACGCCGGCGACCGTGGCGTTGGCGAACAGCAGGCGGTCCGAGCCGGCGCCGCCATCGAAGGCATCGACCTCGGCGATCGCCGCCGCCGTCAGATTGCGTAGCGCGGCGCTGTCGTTGCCCGCGCCCAGCGAGATGCTGCCGCCGACCGTGCCCGCGTTGGCCCAGCTCAAGGCGTCGCTGCCGGCGCCGGTGAGCAGGCTGCCGGCGACGCTGCCGCCGGCTATGTTGAGGGTGTTGTTGCCGTTGCCGAAGTCGACGTTGCCGCCGATCGCGGCGCTGCCGCTGAGGTTGAGCAGGTCGTTGCCTTGCTCGGCGTTGAGCACGCCGTCGATGCTGCCGCCGCTCATGTTCATGATGTTGTCGCCGACGCGCAGATTGACCGAGCCGATCCGCCCGCCGCTCATGTCGACCACGTCGCCTTCGTTGAACGCGCCGATGATGCGGCCGCCGCGGATCACCGCGGTGTCGCGATCGGCGCCCTGATCCAGGGCCTGGATGGTGCCGCCGGTCATGCTGAAACTGTCCTGGCCCGAGCCCTGGTCGATCAGGCCGCCGACGATGCCGTCGCTGATGCTGAAGCCGTCGTTGCGGGTGCCGAAGGTGACCACGCCGCTGATCGTGCCGCCCGTCACCGTGACGCGGTCGCTGCCGCCACCGCTGAGGACCAGCGAGGGCGTGGGATCGGGCGCGCTGCCGTCGCAGTTGATGATGTCGTCGCCGGAGGTGGGCGCGGGCGTGCAAGTCGCACGGGCGGTGAGCGGGGGTAGGGCGAACAGCGCGGCGACGATGGCGATGGCCAGCGCATGCGGTCGGCCGACGGGCGCGACATCCATGAAAGCCTCCTGAAACCGATTGGGGGAAGATCGGGCAAGGTCGGGCGGCGTCGCAGCCAGCGGTGGCTCGCGTCCTGCGGCGACGCCGCCTCTGTAGCACATTCAGTGAGTATTTAGCGTGCATTTAGCTTGCGCCGCGGCCGCTCTGGAGGAGGCGGGGCGGTGCCAGCGCTAGGGGGCCGTGGAGCCCCCTGTACGGCCGGCAGGCACGCTGGCGGGCCGGCGCCCGTCCGCTCGGGGCCGCGCCGGCCGCGCACGTTTTTCCAAGCCCGACAAGAATTTAGCGCTGGCGGTAGCGGCGGCTTTCGCGTACAGTGCCGCCTGTTCAGCGCACGGCTGCCTCCCCGCAAGGGGTACGTTTCCCAGGTTGCCCGCCGCATCGCAAGAGCCCAATGCTCTTAGGCGATCGGCTTTATCCCGCACGTCTTTCGTAGCGCCGACACGGTCCGGAGCATCCGGCACCGTCATTTCGATTACTCGCAGCGCGGTTCTAGGGAACGCTCCGAGTGACTCCGCGACTCCGGTCCGCGGATCCTTAGTACTTGGAGTTCCACATGACGTTTGAATCCCTCGGGCTTGCGCCCGCGTTGCTGCGCGCGCTCGTCGAGCAGAATTACAACACCCCGACCCCGATCCAGGCCGAAGCGATCCCGCTGGCCATGGCCGGTCACGATCTGCTGGGCGGCGCCCAGACCGGTACCGGCAAGACCGCCGCGTTCGGCCTGCCGCTGCTCAACCGCCTGTCCAAGCTCACCGGCAGCAACGGCCCGCGCAAGCCGCGCGCGCTGGTGCTGGTGCCGACCCGCGAACTGGCGGTGCAGGTCAACGACAGCCTGCGCAGCTACGCCAAGCATCTGCGCCTGAGCATCTGTTCGATCTACGGCGGCGCCGGCATGGGCCCGCAGGTCGACATGCTGCGTCGCGGCGTCGACGTGCTGGTCGCCACCCCGGGCCGCCTGATCGATCACATGGAGCGCGGCACCGCCAAGCTCGACGCGATCGAAATCCTGGTCCTGGACGAGGCCGATCGCATGCTCGACATGGGCTTCCTGCCCGCGATCAAGCGCATCCTCGGCCGCGTGCCGCCGCAGCGTCAGACCATGCTGTTCTCGGCCACCTTCGAAACCGAGATCAAGAAGCTCGCGCTGGAGTTCATGCGCGAGCCGCAGCAGGTCCAGGTCGCGGCCAACAACACCATCGCCGACACCATCGCCCACAAGGCGCATCCGGTCGACGGCGGCCGCAAGCGCGACCTGCTGGTGCGCATCCTCGCCGAGCGCAGCACCGACCAGGTGCTGGTGTTCGGCCGTACCAAGCACGGCTGCAACCGCCTGGCCGAACAGCTGGAAGACGCCGGCTTCAAGGCCGTCGCCATCCACGGCAACAAGAGCCAGGCCCAGCGCCAGAAAGCCCTGCGCGACTTCAAGGCCAACAAGGCCCGCGTGCTGGTCGCCACCGACGTCGCCGCACGCGGTCTGGACATCCCCAGCCTGCCGCTGGTGATCAACTTCGACCTGCCGATGGTGGCCGAGGACTACGTGCACCGCATCGGCCGCACCGGCCGCAACGGCGCGACCGGCGAAGCCCTGTCGCTGGTGTCGCCGGACGAAGGCGGCCTGCTGCGCCAGATCCAGCGCATCCTCAAGGACGACATCCAGATGGTCACGGTCGAAGGCTTCGAGCCCAGCCGTCCGATCCGCATGGGTTCCGACGCCCCGGGCGCGCGTCGCCCCGGCGGTCAGCGTCCGGGCGGCAACAACGGCCCGCGCAAGCCGGCCCACCGTCCGCACGGCAAGCCGGCTCCGCGCCACGCCCACGCCGGTCCGCAGCACCGCAGCGGCGGCCGCTCGGGTTCGGGCAACGGCCAGCGTCGCGAAGGCGCGTAAGCGTTTCGCAGCGTCGATGAAAAAGGCCGGCATCGCCGGCCTTTTTCTTTGGCGGCGCGCAGGCGGGCAGACCGCGTCGCGCGTTAGGATTGGCCTTCCCACGGAGGGCTAGGAATACATCCATGAAGGCATTGCTCGCTCTGCTTGCCGCCTTGGTGCTGGCCTTCGCGCCCGCGCGCCTCGCGCATGCCACCTCATCCCTGCTGTTCGACGGCGACGGGTACTCGCTGAATCTGGAAGTCGGCTACGACAAACGCCCCGTGATCGGAAGCGTCTTCCTCTATCAGCCTGGCGATAAGGGGCAGGCGGTGCCCAGGCAGCGGGTGCGCGTCGAGGAATTCGATACCCAGCGCAAGCGTCTCAAGCTGCGCTACACCGCTACGGACGAAGCCCCCGGCATTCCCTCGTTCACGCTGGTCATGACCGAAACCGAGGCGGTGCTGACCCTGGCGGGTCGGCGCATTGTGTCGAAGGCGAACTGGCAGATGTAAGCGGTCATGGCCGCGGGGACGGGAAGTAGGATTGCGACGCGTTTCCAGGCCAATTCAATCGACGCGCTGTAGATCGGCGCGGGCTTGAGGCGTCACTAGGCCCAACAGCGGGCCAAGAAAGCGGCGGCGCGACGCGAATCGCACCGAGGCGTGCAAGGACAAGCAAAAAACGAGGGTCGAATGGATTACGTGTTTCCTATCTTGTTTTTCGGGATCGTCGCTTACTTCCTGCTGCGCTACGTGCGCAGCGGCAGTCTCACCGGTGCGCTGCTGGGCGGTACCATCAAGCGCGAAGTGGGCAAGGTCGAATTGACCGGAGGCGCGTTCACCTCGCAGACGCTCAACGTGATCCGCATGGAGGACTCCGACGGACAGAACTTCGTAGCGCTGTCGGTGGTGTCCAAGGCGCCGCTGGCGATCAGCATGGTGCCGTACCGGCTGACCAAGGCGCAGGCCCTGGAAGTGGCGAAGTTGCTGCAGCAGGCGGCGTTGTGAAGCGGATGCGGCTTGCGCATCGATCCTGCGTCCGCGTCTAGCGATCGACGTGGGCAGGGAGAGGCTGCGCTTCGGCGATCGCGCTCGTGCGCGGGCCAATTCTTGCGCGTGCTAGGGTAATCGCATGACCGATCTCGTCGCCATCGCCTACCGCAGCACCGCCGCGCGGCTGCTGTCGTCCCCGGAACTCGACGCCTTGCTGGTGGACGCGCGCGTGTTCAACGCCGCGGTGGGCGTGACCGGCGTGCTGTTTCATCACGACGGGCGCTTCTTTCAGTACATCGAAGGCGAGGCGGCCGGCCTGAATCAGGTCTACGAGCGCATCCGCAACGCGCGTGCGCATCGGGATCTGGCCGAACTCTTGCACGGCCCTGTGGCGCAACGGCAGTTCGATCGTTGGCACATGGGCTTCTGCCAGGCGCCCGAGAGCACCTTGCAGGAGCTGTCGAACGCCGCCTGGATAGAGGCGATGCCGATCACCCGTGTCAGCGACAAGGCGTCCGAAGGCGTGGGCCTGGCGCTGTACCACTGGAGCAAGTGGCTGGCGGAGCAGCCAGGCGGGGTTTCGGTTTCGAACTGATCCGCGTGGCCACACGCTTCGCCGTCGCCTCTTCGCCCATGTAAAAGCGCCCCGGAAACCGGGGCGCTC
This sequence comes from Lysobacter sp. cf310, assembly GCF_900114355.1. Classification (GTDB taxonomy): domain Bacteria; phylum Pseudomonadota; class Gammaproteobacteria; order Xanthomonadales; family Xanthomonadaceae; genus Lysobacter. The sequence goes on along the minus strand of NZ_FOSS01000001.1, from coordinate 183,239 downwards.
GAATCGACGCGTGTCTCGTGTCGATCAGGGGCTGGTGCGCAGGGTCAGGGAGTAGGTGCTGAGGATGGGGTTGATCGGCGTGAAGTAGCTGTTGCCGCCGCCGGTCCGGCCCTGACGGCCCTTGCAGCTGCCGCTGCCGCCCGACAGCACGCCCTGGGCCTGGCCGACGCCGGTGATGAAGGAGCCGCCGGAATCTCCGCCCTCCGCGCATGCGGTGGTCTGGGTCAGGCCGGTCACGGTGCCGTCCGGATTGCCCGCATCGTCCACGTAGGACACGGTCATGTTCTTGCTGCGGATCGCACCGCAACGCCAGCCGCTGGTGCGCCCGGAACGGCACAGCGCGGCGCCCACTGCGGCTTCGGTACTGCCGCGCACGTTGACGTCGCCGCTGCCGTAACCGTAGACGCTGGGCGACAGCGTGTGGGTGCTGTCCACCTTGACCCAGCCGCGGTCGGGCCCGGTCTGATTGCCATTGGGCATCGTGGAGGAAGCGAATGAACCGATGCGTACGCCCGGCGTCCATTGCGAGACTTCGTGATAGACGACTTCGCCTGTGGTGCCGCAGTGACCGGCCGTGGCGAAGCCCGGGGTGCTGCCCTGGGTCACGCTGAAGCCAACCGAGCAGGCGTACAGGTAGCCGTCGCCCGGATCGCGCAGGTAGCCGCGGCCGCCCTGCACCGCGATACGGCGTTGCGGCGCTTCATTGAGGGTTTCGAAACGCACGGTGCTCGCATCGATGCCGCTGCGTGCGACGAAATCGACGGCGGCCTCTTCCGCGCCCGGAGCGACGCCGAGGACCACGCTGTTGCTGGGCAGGTCCACCGCCCAGCTGTACACGCCCTTCGGCGCCCTGGCGCTGCGAGCGAGCTGGCCGTCGAGCTGGCCCTTGGCGGAGTTCAGCGCGGCCAGGCTGTAACGGGCCTGCCGCGTTTCGACGCCGTCGACCTTGCCCTTGGCCGAAGTGCTGGCGGCTACGAAGCCGAAGGAGCCGTCGGCCTTGCGTTCCAGCCAGGCGCCGGCGAAGTTGCGGCCCAACTGCCTTTCCGCGGATTTTTCCTGTTGTCCGGCCAAACGTTCGGCCTTGAGGTATTGGGCCAGCTGGGCACCGGAGAGCCCGAGGTCGCGCTGCATGGCCGACTTCAACGCGGGGGCGAGGTCGTCGGCGGCGAGGGCCGCACCGGAAACCAGCATGGCTGCCGTCGCAGCGATAACCGACATACTGAACTTGCGCATATCCAAAAGCTCCTTGGCAAAGAGAGGGATGCGAACAGTCGTTGCGGCGGGTGTAGTTCAACGCTGGGTCGGGGGCCGGCGATTTGGGCAGCGCTGGGTTGGGCCGCAGGGATAGAACGCCGCGCGATGCGATCACCCCTACCCGTGAACGCGGAAATGGGATGGCCTCGTTGAATTCATAAGTCTGAATGCGCGCTAGTCGCGCAGGCCATCGCCGGACCGCGCCTGGCGATTCGGCTGGGCCTGCGTGGCGGCGATCGGTAGGCATTTGCGAGTTGCAGGCAGGCGATCTCTGTCTGCGCCTGTGCGGCTGACGCGTGGAGCCGCTCGAATGGCATTTCGGCGACCCGGCCGGGCCGAGGTCGACGAGTCCGGTTACCGCCTCGCCATGGCCGCTTGCGTCCGCGATCGTGACGTCTCGGCGCTCACTCTTCCGCCGCTGCCGCTTCGCGTCCCTGTTGGCGGATCAGCGCTTCTTCGCGCGCGTCGTTGATCGCGTCTCGCACGCTGCCCAGGTCCACCGTCGATTCGTCGTGCACGAAGGTGCCGCTGAGTTCGCTGTCGGGGTGCAGCTCGCCGGCCTCGAACAGGGCCCACATTTCCTCGGCGTACCAGGTGTCCAGCAGCTCCGGCGCCCAAGCGCCCAGGCTGGCGGTGAGGTTGTTGACGTCGCGCAGCAGCATCGCGCGCGCGGCGTTGTTGCCGGCGGCGCTGACGACCTGGGGAAAGTCGATGATGACCGGCCCGTCGGGCGCGACCAGCACGTTGTATTCGGACAAGTCGCCGTGGATCAGGCCCACGCACAGCATCTTCACCACCTGGCGGACCAGGAAGCGGTGGAAGCCGCGCGCCTGGTCCGGCGCCAGCTCGACTTCGCCCAGGCGCGGCGCGGAGTGACCGTCGGCGTCGGTGACCAGCTCCATCACCAGCACGCCATGGAAATAGCCGTAGGGTTCGGGCACGCGCACGCCGGCGTCGCGCAGCTGGTACAACGCGTCGACCTCGGTGTTCTTCCAGGCGGTTTCCTGCTGCTTGCGCCCGTACTTGGTGGCCTTGCCGATCGCGCGCGCCTCGCGGCTGCCGCGCACCTTGCGGCCTTCCTGGTACTGCACGCGTTGCTGGAAGCTACGCTGGGCCATGTCCTTGTAGACCTTGGCGCAGCGCACCTCGTTGCCGCAGCGGACCACGTAGACCGCGGCCTCCTTGCCGCTTTTGAGCGGGCGCATCACTTCATCGATCACGCCGTCGTCGATCAGCGCCTGCAAGCCGGAGGGAGTCTTCATCTAGTCCTATGAGCGCGATTGGTCCGGTGGAAAGGGGGTTTTCCGCCGGGCGCGGGCGTATCTTTACACTTAACGCCTTTCCCGCCGACTTTTTCCATGTCTCAGCCCCTACGTCTAGATAAACGCGTCGCAGAACTGACGGGCTGTTCGCGCGCTCAGGCCCAGCAATACATCGAGGGCGGTTGGGTCCGGGTCGACGGCGAGGTGGTGGAAGAGCCGCAGGCGCCGATTTCGAGCCAACAGGTCGAACTGGACCCGGAAGCGCGGCTGGAACCGGCCGAGCCGGCGACCCTGCTGCTGCACAAGCCCGCCGGCGTGGATTTCAAGGACGCGCCGGGCCTGGCCCTGGCCTCCGCGCACGCCGAAGGCGATCTGTCCGGCGTGCGCATGCTCAAGCGCCATTTCCACAGCCTGACCCCGCTGATGCCGATCGACGCCGACGCCTCCGGCCTGGTGGTGCTGAGCCAGGACGGCCGCACCTGGCGGCGCCTGACCGAGGACTACGCCCAGATCGAGCAGGAGTTCGTGGTCGAGGTCAGCGGCGAGCTCGGCCCTTACGGTCTGAAGCGGCTCGCTCACGGTCTGGAGTATCGCGGCCGCCCGCTGGCGCCGTGCAAGGTCAGCTGGGCGAACGAGAACCGGCTGCGCTTCGCGATCAAGAACCCGATGGGTGGGCAGCTGAGGCACATGTGCGCGCAAGTCGGCTTGCAGGTCGTGTCCAGCAAGCGCCTGCGCATCGGCCGCATTCCGCTGAGCAAGATGCCGGTGGGCGAATGGCGTTATCTGCCGGTGGGCGAGCGCTTCTGAGGCCACGCGGGGAGATGCCAGCCGCTGCAAGGGTCGGCAACGGGATCGCCTGAAGTTCTTTCGGCATCGGCCTGGATTTCGATGTGGAGCCCGAGTCCGGAATTTCGAGCCTGCGGACGCGATGGCGGGATACGTTCGCGGATCGTGCGGCGGCTGAGCGCGATCTGATGCGGCGTTTCGCGAGTACATGGGACCCGGCCCCGAGTCGGAAGAGCGATAAGGATCGAATGGAGATGCATCGCTACTGGAACGATCCCGAGCACGCGGCCTGTCCGGTGATCGTCTCTTTCTTGGAGGCCTGGTGCGAGGCCATGCCCGACGAGCAGAGCCGCCACTGGCTGCCGCCGCTGCGCGATGTCGTACGCAACACCCGTGCGAGCGCCACGGTGCAGAGCGTCCGTTGCATCCAGGCGATGGATTGGCTGGTGCGCGAATATGCGCCGCTGTGGCTGGACGTCGATGGCCGGCCGCAACTGGTCGCGCATGCGCGTTCGCTGCGAGCGTTGCCTGCCTTGTCGACGACGGACGATCCGTTCGATGTGTGGATGCGCTCCAACCTGGGGCCCATCGTCGCGGCCGCAGGCGTACTGCCCGACGCCCAGTTCGACAGGGTCTCGCGCGTCGCCGACAGCACGCTCCACGCGATGGCGGGCGAACAGGCATCGGTGCTGGGCGTAGCGGCTTCGCAGGTCATCAAGTCGACCGCCGAAGGAGACGGCGCCGGCCGGGCCGCGGCCGTCGCGATCGGCACCGACGCGGCCTTGGCCGAGGCTTGGGAAACGGTGATGTCCGATGCCCTGTCCATCGCCACCGGCTCGATGCACGGGCGCATCCTGCTGGCGGTGCACGAGGGCCTCTCGCCCAGGATCGAAGCGCTGGTCGTGCCTGCGCTGGAACGCGCCGGCGTCGATTTCTCGCAGGCCCGGAGCGAGGCCCAGTTCGATAAGGCCTGGCGGAAAGTGCGTCGTATCGCGGAGCGGGCCGTGGACGGCGATGGGGCGCTGTACGACCAGGCTTGGCAGATGGGTTGGGACGCCATCAGCGGTGCGATCGAGGAGGCGCAGAGCCGCGCGTTCGAGCTGTTGGTGCGGATGGCCGAACAGCGGTAGGGTCCGGCGAGCGCATGCCGGGGGATGAAGCGTCGGGCGCGATGCGGCTACTCGGCCTCGACCGCCCGCGTCGCCGCATAGCCGTCGCGGCCGTTCTCCTTGGCGCGATAGAGAGCCGCATCGGCCGCGTCGAACAAGGTGCGTTCGCGGGTGTGGTTGCCGGGCACGCAGGTGTGCAGGCCGATGCTGATGCTGACCTTGGCGCCGCCGAGGGCGTCGCCGTGACGCAGGTTGAGGGCACGCATGTCGGCGAGCAGGGCCTCGGCGACCAGGGCCGCGCCGTCGGCGGCGGTGTCGGGCAGGACGATGGCGAATTCGTCGCCGCCGAAGCGCGCGGCGAGGTCGCGTGGGCGGCGCGCATGCGCGGCGATGATGTGGGCGACCTGGCGCAGCACCTTGTCGCCGGCGCGATGGCCTTCGGCGTCGTTGTAGGCCTTGAAGTGGTCGACGTCGATCAGGGCCAGGGTCAGCGGCGCGCGGGTGCGGCGCGCGCTGGCGAGCTCGCGTTCCAGCACATGATCGAAGCGGCGGCGGTTGGCCAGGCGGGTGAGGGTGTCCAGATGGGCCTGACGGCGCCAGTGGCGCAGATGCCCGATCATCCAGGCCAGATACGCCAACGCGATCGCGACGATCGCGGTCGCCGGCGGGAACCACAGATTGCCCATGCGCAGCAGCGCGATGCTGGCGGCGAGGGTGGCGACCGCGGCGGCGGAGGCCAACAGCAAGGGCCGCGGAAAGCCGGGCACGAGGATGCACAGCACCACCACCAGCACCACCGCGGCGGTGAGCGCGGCGGCCCATCGCGGCGCCAGCGGCACGATCGCGCGACCGTGCAGCAGCATCTCCATCACGTTGGCCTGGTACTCGGCGCCCGGCATGCGCAGTTCGTCGGACATCGGGGTCAGGAACGGCGGCGCCAGACCGGCCGCGGTCACGCCGACCACGACCCAGCGACCGCGCAACAGTTCGACCGGTACCCGGCCGGAGATCACATCGGCATAGGAGACCTGGGCGAAGCTGCCGGGCGGACCGGCATAGCGGATGCGCACGTAGTGGTCGCGCGTCCATTGATAAGGCGATCCGCCTTCGCTCGATGGCCGGCGCAAGCCGGGCAGCTGTCGGCGCGCGTACTCCGGATCCAGCCCGATGGTGGCCAGCGCCAGCGCCGGCCAGCGCGCTTCGCCGAGACCGGCACGCAGATAGATGCCGCGCGCGGTGCCTTCGGCGTCGAGTTCGATGTCGGTATGGCCCAGCGTGGCCGCGGCCGCGGCCAGCACCGGCGTCGGCAGCACTTCCACCGGCGGGCCGTTCTGGCTGGGCGCGGCGGCGATCACCGGCAGCGCCACGCGGCCATTGCGGCGCAGCGCCTCGGCCAGCGCGACGTCGTGCGCTTCGCCGCTGCGGTCGGGTTCGGCGAACACCAGGTCCAGGGCGACGCCGCGCACGCCGGCGCGGTGCAAGCGGTCCAGCAGTTGCGCGTGCAGGTCGCGCGGCCAGGGCCATTGGCCGAGTTCGCTCAGGCTCTGGTCGTCGACCGCGACCACGATGACGTCGTCGTCGGGCGGATAGGTCCAGGCCGCCAGGTGCTGGTCGTAGAAGGCGTCGTCCAGCCACCAGAACGTGCCGCTGACGCTGATCAGCGCCGCCAGCCCCGCGGCGGCGAAGGCGGCGACGATGCGCAGCGGCCACGACGGCGCGCGGATGTTCACAAGGTCAGCAGCAACAGCAAGGCGGCGCCGGCGCCGGCGTAGCAGACGCGGCAGGGCAGGCGGATGTCCTGGACCGGGCCATAGGGCGCGGCGTAACCGTCGTCGTCGATGGTCTGCACGCGCACGTACCAGCGGCCGCCGCCGGGACGGTCCAGGCTGACTTGAGGCTGTTCGACTTCGCGATCCAGCAGCGGCTGCGCGAAGTCGGCCTTGCGCGCGATCTGGATATGGAAACGCTGGCCCGGCGCCGCGTTCTTCCAACGCAGGGTCAGTTGGCCTTGCGCGGCTTCGGGCGGCTGCAGGCCGGGATCCGGCGGCGCGTCGCTGACCTCGAACGGGAGCGCGTCGCCGTAAGGGCCGCTGCGGCCGTTGCCGTCGTGCGAGGCCAGGCGCCAGTAGTAGCGACCCGGCGGCAGCGGTTCGGACGGACGATAGCGCTGGCCGTGCAGACGGGTCTGCAGACGCAGGCGTTCGAAGGCAGGGTCGTCGGCCAGTTCCAGGGTGGTGCCGGCGGCGTCTTCGATGCGCGCCCATTCGAAACGCGGGCGCGGCGTGTGCACGGTCTCGCCGTCCAGCGGACGCAGGGTCAGCGGCGGCAGCGGATGCTCGCTGACTTCGAGCACGCGCTCGGCGTCTTCGCCGCCCAAGCCGTTGGCGGCGACCGCGCGCAACAGCAGACGATGGCGGCCGGGCGGCAGGTCGGCGATGCGCAGGCGAGTGGCGGCGGTGGCCGCTTCGAACAGCAGCACGTCGGGCGCGTCGTCGCGCACCACTTCGATCCGATACGCGACCGCGTCGGGCATCGCGGTCCAGCTCAGGGCCATCGGCAACGAGGCCAATTGGGTGCCGGCGTCCTCCAGGGTCGGCGCCGGCAGCAGCCGCGTGGGCGCCGAGGTCGCCGCGCCGCTGGCTGCGACGCTGCCGTAGCCGGGACGCACCAGCACGCCGGCGCCTCGCGCGCCGCCGACCTCGACCTTGCCTTCCAGCACTTCGGTGCTGCCCGGCTGCGCTTCGTCGCCGGCGTTCACGCGGAAACGCGTGCCGCGCACGCTGGAGGTCGCCGACGGCGTTTCGATGATGTAGCGCGAGGCCGGACCGCGCGCCGGGATCACCCGGTTGGTGGCGCGACCGCGCTGCAGGCGCATGCGGGTGTCGACCATGCCGGTCTGGCCGTAGGCGCTGAGGCGGTCGAACACGATGCGGCTGTTGTCCATCAGCATCAGGCGCGAGCCGTCGGCGAACTCCAAGGTGGCGCTGGCGCCGGGTCCGGTTTCCAGCCAGCCGCCGATGCTCAGGCGCAGGCCCTGGCTGGCCGCGGCCACGCCCGCGCGCGCGGACACCTGCGCGCGCACCGCGCCGCGCAGCGCGACCAGACGCGCCTTGGCCGGCTCGATGCGCAGCCAGGACACCGGGAAACGCAGCAAGGTGCCCGGGGGCAGGCGGTAGGGATCGGCGACGCGATTGAGCTGCTGAAGACGGCGCCAGTCGACATCGGCGCGCAGATGGCGCGCGCTGAGCTCCCACAGGTTGTCGCCCGGCCGCACCCGATACGTCCACTCCTGGGCCGAAGCCGTGGCGGAGAGCAGGAGCGTGATCAGGAGAGTGACGAGAAATCGGCCCAGCGGACGCCATGGCCTGGCGTGGTGGGGCGGCACTGCAATGGCGAACATCCGTCTTCCGTGGCTGGCGCAAAGGGCTAGGGCGGGATATCGAGCCCAAAATGTGACGGGCCGCCCACTATTATGGGGCTTGAGGGTGCCCTGTGGCGATTTTTTCGCCGCCTGGGGCGTGGCCGCACGCCACGCCGGGTTCGCGTCCGGGCGCCGTCAACGCGCGGGGCGGCGGGCGCGCCACAGCGCGTACAGGCTGATCAGGACCAGCAGGGGCCAGAGCAGCAGCAGGTCGGCGCGGAGCGCGGCCTGCGGGGTGTGGAGCTGAATGGCGGCCTCGTACAGGGCGTAAGCCAGCCAGGCCACAGAGGCGACCAGCAGCACCGGATGCCCGCGGCGGCGCCAGGCCAGACCGAACAGGGTCGCCAGCAGCAGCGCGCCCAGGGCGATGCACAGGAAGAACAGCACCGGCGGCATGACGGCCTCCCGGGCGCCGGCTACGGCACCCAGGCGGAACTTACGCTGGCTGGGGTGAGGGCGCGGACAAGGCCTGTACGCCGGCACCGGTTGGGGCGGGCGGCGCCGGGCAAAGAAAAAGCCGGGCTAGCCCGGCTTTTTCCGTTCGATCGGGGCGTCGATCAGCCCTGCTTGCTGGCGATCCAGCGGTCGATCTTCTGCTCCAGCACGTCCAGCGCCACCGAGCCGTCCTTCAGCACTTCGGCGTGGAACTCGCGCACGTCGAACTTCGGGCCCAGCTCCTTTTCGGCCTTGCGGCGCAGTTCCTGGATCTTGAGCTCGCCGATCTTGTAGGCCAGGGCCTGGCCCGGCCAGGCGATGTAGCGCTCGGCCTCGGCGGTGGACTGGGTTTCGCTTTCGGCGGAGTTGTCGAGCATGTACTTGATCACCTGCTCGCGGGTCCAGCCCTTGCTGTGCAGACCGGTGTCGGTGACCAGGCGGATCGCGCGCCACAGCTCGTTCTGCAGGTAGCCGAAGTAGTCGTAGGGATCGGTGTAGACGCCCAGGTCCTTGCCCAGCGATTCGGCGTACAGGCCCCAGCCCTCGATGAAGGCGGTTTCGCCGCCGAAGCGGCGGAAGGCCGGAATGCCGGTCAGCTCCTGCTGCAGCGCGAGCTGGAAGTGGTGGCCCGGAATCGCCTCGTGCAGGTACAGATCCTCGGCGTCCCAGGTCTTGCGCGTGGGCAGGTCGTAGGTGTTCACGTAGAACACGCCCGGACGGCTGCCGTCCTCGCTGGGGCTGCGGTATTCGCCGCCGGCCGCGGACTGCGCGCGGAAGGGCTCGACCGCGCGGATCTCGAACGGCGCCTTCGGCACCAGCGAGAACTGCTGCGGAATCTTCAGGTTGATCTTGGCTTCCAGCGCACGGTAGTGCGCCAGCAGGGCGTCCTCGCTCTTGAAGCTGAAGCGCGGATCGGTCTGCATGAACTTGAAGAAGTCCTGCAGCGAGCCCTTGAAGCCGACCTGCGTCATCACCTTGCGGATCTCGCCGTGGATGCGCGCGACCTCGTCCAGGCCGATCTGATGGATCTGCGCCGGGCTGAGGTTGGTGGTGGTGCGCTGGCGCGCGTTGAACGCGTACCAGGCCTGGCCGTTGGGCAGCTTGTCGATGCCGACGCTGTCGCGCGTGGCCGGCAGGTACTCGTCGTTGATGAAAGTGCGCAGCTTCTTGTAGGCCGGCATCAGGCGGCTGGCGATCATCTCGCGGTAGGCCGCGGTCAGGCGTTGCTTGTCGGCGTCGGAGAAGTCCTTGGGCAGGTTGCTGATCGGGCCCCAGAACAGCGTCTCTTCCGGCTTGTCCTTGATCAGCGCGTCCAGCTGCGGAATCACCTTGATCATCAGCGCCTTGGGCTGGACCACGCCGGCCTTCATGCCCTGGCGCATGTTGTCGATCGCGGTGTCGAACAGCACCGGCAGCTTGTTGCCGCGCGCGAGCCAGTTGTCGTAGTCCTTGACCGTCTTGAACGGCTGCGGGCCGGTGCCCGAGCCCATCTGCACGGCGAAGCTGGCCATGCTGCCCATCTGGTTGATCGGCATCATCCAGTCGGGGAACTGCTCGGAGTCCAGCGAGCTCTTTGAGTCGCGCACGAAGGTCTCGTAGCTCAGCAGGTCCTGGCCCTGGAGGCCGGCCGGGCCGATGTCCTGCACGGTCTTGAGCCAGCGCACGGTGAAGTCGTGCGATTCCTTGCGGTATTCGGCGGTGCCGAAATCGGGCAGCTGATCGTTGTAGCGGTTGTCGCCCTGGAAGGTGGCCTGGACGGGGTTGAGCTTCAGCACTTCTTCCCAGTACTGGCCGTACAGGGTGTTGAGCTTGGCGGCCTTGGCCTGATCGACGGCGGCGGCCTTGGGCGCCTGCGCGGAGTAGGCGGGCGCGGCGGTCGCGGCGGCGACCGTAAGAGCGAGTGCGAGAGCGAGCGGACGCAAGGTCATTACGGGTTCCCCGGAGCGATAAGACGCCCAGCATGGCCGAGCGTCCGCGCAGCCGCCCCGGTCGGAAGTCACGGATCGCGCGCGGCGGGGCTCCGGATGCGCCGAACCGCGGCGCGCGTCGCGTTCAGGCAGCGGCTTCGTCGCGCAATTGCTGCGCCCGTGCGGCGCCCAGATAGCGCACGATCGCCGCACGTACCAGGTAGATCAGCGGAATCATCGCGATCGCCGCGAGCATCTTGTAGGCGTAGTTGACCGTGCTGACCGCCAGGAACAGCGAGGTCGGCCACTTCTGCGGCCCCAGCACGAAGGCGATGTAGAGCACCACGAAGCTGTCGACCAGCTGCGAGACCGCGGTCGAGCCGGTCGCGCGCAGCCAGATGTGCTTCTCGCCAGTGGCGTTGCGGATGCGGTGGAACACGGCCACGTCGATCAGCTGACCGAGCATGAAGGCGACCAGCGAGCCGGCGATGGTCCACAGGCCCTGGCCGAACACCGCCGCGAACGCGGCCTGGTAGTCGGCTACGCCCTGCGACTGAGCCGCCTTCACCCACCAGCCGGCCGGCGCCAGCGAGATCGCGGCGAACGCGAACACGAAGCCGTACACGATCAACAGCGCGGCCAGCCAGGAGATCGTGCGCACGCCGCGGCGGCCGAAGAACTCGTTGATGACGTCGGTCATCAGGAACACCACCGGCCACAGCAGGGTGCCGGCGGTGAAGCTCAGCGAACCGCTCTGGCCGAACAGGTTCCATTGCAGCGGCGCGATTCCGAGCGTGTCCTCGAGCGCGAAGATCTTGACCCCGATGAACTCGGCCAGCACCGCGTTCACGCAGAAGAACGCCGACAGAACGATGAACAAGCGCAGCGCGCGGTCTTCCAGCGTCTTGGTCACGATCCCGGGCGCGGATGCGCTCATCGTTTCGGTCTCACGTAATAGATCACGCCGTACTTGTCGTCGGTGAACAGGAACGCGTCGCGGCCCATGCGCAGCACGCCGCAGGGGCGGCCGTTGACCTTGGCGCCGTCGAGGAAGCCGGTGATCAGGTCGCCGCCGTTGCTGCCGTCGGCGTTGACCCGCACCAGCTTGTAGCCGTGGCCGATCTTGGCGTTGGTGGAGCCGTGCAGGGCGACCACGTACTGATTGGCGAGGCTGCCGTCGCCGGCCGGGAACCAGTCCACGCCCAGCGCGGAGGCATGCGCGGGGAACCAGCCGAACGCGCGCGGCACCTTGGCGCAGCCGGCCGGACGCGGGAACTTGGGATCGGCGTAGACCTTGCCGCGGCTGTGGTAGCAATGCGGCCAGCCGTAGTCGGCGCCGTCGGTCAGCTTGAAGAAGGTCTCGTCGGGCTTGTCCAGGCCGAGGTGATCGGCGCCCTGGTTGGTCGCGATCAGGCGATCGTCGTGGGCGATCAGGCCGACCGCGTTGCGCAGGCCGCGCGCGTACACGCGCGCACCGCTGCCGTCGGGGTTGTACTCCATCACCGTCGCGCGCACCGGCTCTTTCTCGATGCAGGCGTTGCAACTGCTGCCGACCGAGACGTACATCTTGCCGTTGTTGGCGAACGCGACCGTGCGGGTGAGATGCCAGCCGCCGTACTTGTAGCTCAGTCCGTAGTCGGGATAGGTCGCCAGCGTTTCCGGCGCCGAGCTGGGCGCGAGATCGCCGGCGCGGTAGCGGTAGCGCACCAGCTTGTCGGTCAGCGCCAGGTACAGCCACTGCTGGCCTTGCTTGTCGGTATGGAAGGCCAGGTTGTTGGGGTTGCGCTGATCGGTCAGGTAGGGGGTGATGCGGGCGAACTTGGCCTTCTTCTCGTCCCAGCCGTCGAGGATCAGCACGCGGCCCTTGCGGTTGTCGCTGAGGTCGCGCATGTCGGTGAGGAAGATGCGGCCGTCGGGGCTGCGCGCGAAGAAGCGGATGCGCTTGTAGCCCTGCGCGACCGGCACGACTTCGAGGTTGGCCGGCAGGGTGAGCTTGAAGCTGCGGCCGTCTTCGAGCTTGATCGTCTGCGGCAGCAGGGCGACCGATTCGGTGGCGCCGGCGGGCAGGGCCAGCGCCATGGCGAGCGACGCGAGCGCGGCGCCGCGGCGGAGGATGGAAAGGGCGGTGCGTCCGTGCGTGCGCATAAGGTCAGTTCGCGGTCTGGGTGTCGGTGGCGACGGGAACGGAGAACGGAATCGTCTCCGGCGATACCGCGCCGCCGGAGATGATGAAACTCATCGCCTGGTCGACGCTCCAATCGGTGGGCGTGATCTTTTCCACCGGCACGATCTCGAGATAGCCCGAGGTCGGGTTGGGCGTGGTCGGCACGTACACCGCCGCGAGTTCGCGGCCGGTGCCCTGTTCCTTGAGCACGCGGGTGACGAAGCCGATCGACTTCATCTCGGTATGCGGGAAGTCGATCAGGACCACGCGCTGGGTGCCGTCGGGCTTGGTCTGCAGGATGTCGAGCAACTGGCGCGCGCTGGAGTAGATGGTGCTGGCCAGCGGGATGCGCTTGATCAGCGCCTCGAAGCCGCGCAGCAGGGTCTGGCCGAACACGCGCCTTGCCATCACGCCCGACAGCAGGATCACGCCCAGCGTGGCGGCCAGGGCCAGCGCGGTGGCGAACCAGCGCTCGGTGAGCCAGCCCAGCGCCTGCGGATTGGTCGCGGCGAGGTTGGCCAGGAGCGGGTCGATCAGCGGCCGGCTGGTGTCGGACAGCAGCACGAACACGAACTTGACCACCACCCAGGTCAGCCAGATCGGCAGCAGGGTGAGCAGACCGGTGAGGAACAGGCGTTGCAGATTGGACATGCGCATGGCGCCAGATTGTAGGCGAGCGCGGGCATGCGCGGCGGTGCCGCGATGGGGGCTTGGGGTCGGCGTGGGCGCGGGCGGTCGTGCGGGGGGGCGACGGGCTGGCGCGAATGGCGCGGCCAGGGGCGTCAGGAGTCGGGCCGGTGTCGTCGGGACGATGGCGCGGCGATGCGGTTCGCCTTTGGCTCACCACCTCCTACGAAGGTCCTAGGGTGCGGTGATAACCACACCGTCGTCCTCGGGCCGGTCGCCGTGCGATGCGGTTCGCCTTTGGCTCACCACATCCTACGAAGGCTGTAGGGTGCGGTGATAACCGCACCGTCGCCATGGGGCTGGTCACCGGGCGATTTTGGCGCATGGCGTGCTACGAGGGGCTTGGCTTGAAGCGGAGCGGCGCTCCGCCGCTGCGCCCTTAGCGTTCGCGCACCAGGCGGAAACCGACGTCGTCGTAACCGCGCGCGGCGGCCAGCGGACGCTGGGCCTGGCCGCTGCGCCAGGAGGCGCCGCTAGCCTGGCGCTGCTGGCAGTCGCGGCCGCAGTCGCGCAGCCACATCGACAGCGCGCGGCCGGGAGTGTCGTTGAGGTTCTCGGCTTCGGCCGCCGACGGCAGGCGGTAGCGCCGGCCGGTCTGCTGGCTGTACCACTGCGCATAGGCCTCGGCGTCGGCCTGCGACACGCAGACCACCGGCTCGCCGTCGCTCTGCTTGAAGCCCGGCGATTCCCAGTTGCGCGGCGCCAGCACACGCAGCAGCGAGGCGCGTTCGCGGCACAGCGCCGGGCTGCGGTTGCTGGCGCTGGCGAAGCGCGCGTACTCGGCGCGGCTGACCGGACGCGGGCTGAGCGCGACGGTGATGCGGCTGTTGTCCTGGATCACGCTGCCGACCGCGACGGTCTCGCCGGGGCGCAGACCGCCGATCGCCTTGGCCTGCGCGATCAGGCGCGCGGAGGTGGCCTTGGGCAGGTCCAGTTCCGCCGCGAGCGCGGCCGAGCGCTGCGCGTCCTCGCGATCGTTGCGCTTGCCGTCCAGTTCGATGCGCGCCTGCAGCGCGGCCGCGGCCTGATCGCGCAACGCGCGCATCGCGGGCGAATCGGCGCTGCCGGTCTGCTGGGCCAGGGTGGTGGCGTTGAGCATGTGTTCGCGTGCGCGCTGGTCGTTGCGCTCGCGCACGGCCACGGCGAGTTGGTCGCCGAGCGCGCGGGTGAGTTCGGTCACGCCCGCGCGCACGTCGGGACTGGTGCTGTCGGCGTGCCAGGCGGTCAGCAGGCTGTTGTAGGCGTTGCCGTCGGCGGGCGCGGTCAGCTTGCCCTGGCGGATGTAGCGGCGCGCCTCCTCCAGCGAACGCTGCAGCGGCGCTTCGGGCAGCGGCGCGAGCATGGCGTCGGTGGGGTCGCCGACCGCCGCGCTGGCGGCGGCGCTGGCCGGCGCGGCGGCGCGCTCGACCCGGAAGAATTCGTCGTCCTGGGCGCTGCTGAGGCCGAAGCCGATCGCGACCACCGCCACCGCGGCCACCGCGACGCCGGCCCACAGCGGCACCGCCCACTGGCGCAAGCGTTGGGCGCGCGGTAGCAGGCGCTTGAGGCTGTGCACGAAACCGCTGCGCTGCACGTCGGCCAGCGCTTCGGTCATTTCGGCCGCGTCCTGGAAACGCTGGCCGGGTTGCTTGGCCAGCGCGCGGTTCATGAAGCGCTGCCAGTGACGCAGGTGCTGCGGCAGTTTGGGAATCGGGTCCTGCGCGTGCATCACCGCCATCGACAGCGCGTCGGCGGCTTCGAAGGGCAGGCGGCCGGTCAGCATTTCCCAGCCCAGCACGCCCAGGCTGTAGAGGTCGGCGCGGCCGTCGACGTCTTCGCCGCGCGCCTGTTCCGGCGCCATGTAGGCGGTGCTGCCCACGGCCAGACCGGCCGCGGTCACGCGCGGGCCGAAGCCGCGGCGCAGGGCGATGCCGAAGTCGGCCAGCAGCGGACGCTCGGCGTCGTCGAACAAGACGTTCTCGGCCTTGACGTCGCGATGCACGACGCCGCGCGCATGCGCGTAATCCAGCGCCGACAACAGGGTTTCCATGATCGCGATCGCGCGCGGCTCGTCCTTGCTCAGATCGCGCTGGCCCAGATGGCCGCGCGCCAGATACGGCATGGCGTAGTAGGGCAGGCCTTCGCGCGTGCGTCCGACTTCGTGGATGACCACGACGTTGGGGTGTTCGAGTCTGGCGATGGTGCGCACTTCGTTTTCGAAGCGGCGGCGGCTGACTTCGTCCGACAGCGCCAACGGCAGCATGACCTTGATCGCGACTTCGCGCGCCAAGCCGATCTGTTCGCCCAGGTACACGGTCGACATGCCGCCGTGATTGATCACGCGGCGCAGGCGATAGCCGGCGATCTCCGGCAACGGCGCTGATTCTTCGTGCGGATTTTGTGTAGACCTGGACATCGCGGCCCCCTGTCGCGAGTGCCCAGCATACGCCGATGCGCGCCGGGACTGACCACACTCACATCACGCAAACTACGTGAAGACGCGCCATCCATTGTCGCGCACGCCTATTGTGCCTCGTCGGAAGCGCAAGGCGACAGGCCACAGCATGGCGGCGGGCGCGCAGACGCCGCGACTGCGTCGGGAATGGACCCACCGCGTCAGAAATAGACCGTGGCCGGTCTTCACATCCTGCCAGCCGACCTGTTGCGCACAGTGCCGGGGTTCAGTCGCGGCCGGGTTTGCGCCGCACGTAGAGCTGTTTGCGCACGCGCGCGACCACGTCGCCGCCGGCGTCGATCACGTCGGTGTCGAACCAGCGCAGGGTTTTTTCGCCGCCGGCGGTGGCCTCGCGCAGTTGCTGCAGCACCTGCTCGTCGAGCGTGAATTCGGCGTGCACCGTGCCGCGTCCGGGCTTCACGAATTCGATCGCGCCGGCCTTGTCCCAGACGATGTAGTCGCGGCCCAGCGCGTTGAGCGTGAGCAACATCCAGAACGGATCGGTCATCGAGAACAGACTGCCGCCGAAGTGGGTGCCGACGTAGTTGCGATTCCACGGCCGCATTCGCAGCTCGACCCGCGCGTGGCGGTAGTCGGCTGCGATCCGGCAGACCCGGATGCCGCTGAACAGGAACGGCGGCCACAGGTTGAGGCCGAGTTTCAGGGTGCTGGCTTTCATGCGCGGTCGTGGCGGGCGGGGGCGTTCAGCCTGCCATACGCATGCGTATAGTCAAGGGCGGGGAGTGAGTTTGGAGGAGTGAGGAGCGAGCGAAAGCGGACGCTCGCTCCCGGGTGAGCGTGCGGCTCAGAACAGCAGCGAGGACATCTTGCGGCGGTAGCGGCCGACCAGATCTTCGTCCTCGACCACGCGGAAGGCGTCGATCAGGGCCTTGCGCGGCAGGCCGTCCTGGTAGGCGCGGTCGCGCCGCAGCATCTCGATGAACTGCTCCAGCGCGGCCTCGGACTGGCCGCCGATCAGGCGGTGCGCGCCGAGCAGGTGGCGTGCGCGCAGGTCGGTCTCGTCGCTGGCGATCGCCGCTTCCAGCACCTCCGGCGCGGGCGCGTCCTTGAGCAGGGCGGCGAAGCCCAGGCGCGCGCGGGCGCGCAGGGCGCGGTCGTCGGTGGCCAGGTTGGCGGGCAGCGCGTCGAGCAGCTGTTCGGCCTCGTGGGCGGCGCCGGTGCGCAGCAGGGCCAGCGCGAGTTCGAGCTTGCGCTCGGCCTGATCGGGCTCGGCCGCGACTTCGGCGCGCAGGCGCAGCACTTCGGCGTGCGGGTCCAGCGCGGGCTCGGCCTCGTCGGCCACGGGTTCCTCGACGGCCGCGGCCGGCTGGATGCCGTGGTGGCTGAGGAATTCGCGCAGCTGGCCTTCGGGCAGGGCGCCCGGGAAGCCATCGACGAGCTGGCCGTCCTTGACCAGGTACACGGTCGGGATCGAGCGGATCTGGAACATGCCGGCCAGTTGCTGCTCGGCGTCCACGTCGACCTTGGCCAGGACGAAGGCGCCGTTGTACTCGCCGGCCAGCTTTTCCAGCAGCGGGCCCAGGGTCTTGCAGGGCTCGCACCAGGCGGCCCAGAAATCGACCAGCACCGGCGTCTGCAGCGAACGCTGCAGGACCTCGGCCTCGAAGCGGTCGGTGGTGGCGTCGAAGACGTGCGGCTGCGGAGCGGAGACGGTCATGGGCGGTCCTGCGTAAACGATCAGCCGGACATGGTGCCAGCCCGGGGCGAATCCAAGACATGTAAAAAATACTTGACATGCTTTGGAGTGAATGTAATGTACAGCGTACATATTGTCTGGTCAGGGGTACACCATGATGACGCGTAGCTGGGGTCTGGCCGGTTTGCTGGCGGTGGCGGGGCTGTCGCTGTGGCTGCTGATCGCCAGCCCCTCGGCGCTGCTGGGCTTCGACGGCGGCAAGCTCGGGGTGGCCCTGTTGGTCACCACGGCCTGGGGCTCGCTGCTATTGCTGCATCGGGTGCCGCGTTCCGAGTTCGAGGGCCGCGCCGCGCTCGGCGAATGGCGGGCCTGGATCGGCCTGGGCTTCATGCTCGTCGCGGTCGCCTATTACCTGGCCAAGGTGCAGGTGTTCCAGGGCGCCGAGCTGTGGCGCAATCCGGAGGCCGGCGCGGTCGGCCGCCATCTGGTCCTGCTGCTGATCGCCTGGGCGGTGCTGTCGCAGGTGCTGAGCTCGCGCTGGCGCGGCGCGGTCGGCGAGGACGAGCGCGATCGCGAGATCGCCCGCCACGCCGCCGACTGGGGCCACGGTGCGCTGATTTTCGGCGTGATCGGAATCGCGGTGACGCTGGGCCTGAGTCCGGCCTCGCGCCTGGCCTGGGCGACGCCGGCGATGGTGTCCAGCCTGCTGGTGTTCGCGCTGATGTGGGGCTGGCTGTGCGAGTACGCGGCCAGCGCGGTCTACTACTGGCGCGATCGGCACTGAGCGCGCGCATGGTCGCCACCCCGATCCGCAACCACATCCGCCGCCTGCGCTTCGAGCGCGGCGAAATGACCCAGCAGGCGCTGGCCGATGCCTGCGGCGTGACCCGCCAGACCATCATCGCGCTGGAGGCCGGACGCTACGCGCCATCGCTGGAACTGGCGTTCCGGATCGCGCGCGCGTTCGAAGTCGGAGTCGAGGACGTATTCGTATGGGAGTTGTCGTGAAAGCCTGGAAAACGATCGCGGCCGCGGCCGCGCTGCTGTCCTTCGTGCTGGCGCTGGCGGGTTTCGGCGCGCTGTTCGACGGCTATGCGCATACCCAGCATCCGGTCGCCTGGCTGGGCGGTTCGGGGGTGCCTTACGCGCGGTGGTTCAACCTGTTCGCGTTCGCGCTGCCGGGCCTGCTCGCCGCGGCGGTGGCGCTGGGGCTGCGCGAAGCGCTGGCCGGCACGCGTTGGAGCGTACGCGTGGGCTCGCAGTTGGTGTTGCTGTCGGCCTTGGCTTTCGCTGCGCAAGGCCTGCTGCCGCTGGACACGCAGGACTTCGACTCCGCGCCCAGCCGCCTGCATGCGACGGTGTGGCTGCTGTGGTGGCTGGCCTTCGCCGCGGGCGCATTCGCGATCGCGCTGGGCAGCCGCAGCCGCGCGCGCCCGGAGCTGCACACGCTGAGCCTGGCCAGCCTGGTCGCCGCGCTGGCGGTGCTGCTGTTCGCGCTGGTGCTGCCCTCGCTGCTGCCGGCGGGCCTGGCCCAGCGCGCGGCGTTCGCGACCTGGCTGCTGTGGTGGCTGGTCGCGGCGCGCGCGCGGGCGGCGCCTCGCTGAGCCTCAGCCGTACTTGAGTTTCAGGCCCAGGATGGTCGCCGCCAGCGCGAAGGTGATCGCGTTGGACACGATCATCGGCCAGGAGTGCAGGGCCAGGCCGTAGCCGAACCAGAAGCCGACCCCGACGGTGAACACCACGTACATGCCCAGCGAGATGCCGCGCGTGTCGCGGCTGCGGATGGTTTTCACCGCCTGCGGCAGGAACGACAGCGTGGTCAGGGTCGCGGCGACGTAACCCATCCATTCCAGATCCATCGCGGCGCTCCCCGTGGTTGCCCGGCCTGGAGGCCGAAGCTAGCGCCTCATGCTAGCCCCGCAGGGGTTTGCAGGGCAGCAGAAAGTCGATGTGATAGTGCTCGTCGTGGCGCACCCAGGCTTGGCCCTGCATGAAGCGGATATGCCGCTTGAGGTAGGCGCCGCGCCGGGTCCGGTACAGCTGCGGCAGGTAGGCCGGTTCGAAGATCACGCGGGAGATGCCGACGCCCTGTTTCGCGGCCGCGACATGCACGGCGTGCAGGTGATCGGCGATCGCCTCGAAATCGATGCGCAGCTCGCCGTAACGCGCCTGGGCGTCGAACTCGATGTCGTAGCCGAACCGGTTGGCGAGGCTGGTGGGCAAGGCGAGCGAGCGTCCGCGTGCGTCCAGCACCGGCACCATGAAATCCACGGCCAGACCGTTCTGATGGGTGCGGTGCGGCTGGATGCGACCGCCCCGGGCCCAGCCGGATTCGCCGTACATGTAGGTGGTCGCGGGGCGCGTGCGTGCGAGCTCCGCATAGGCATCCACGATCGAGCGTCGCACCTTGGCATGCGCGTAGGTGCGCCCCAGTCCCACGCCGACGCTGCTGTAGGGCACGAAGTTGCGGCCCGAGACCGGCAGCTGCACGCCGTGCTCGAGCCGGCCATTGCCCGGCGTGCCGTAGCAGACGCTGTCGGCCGCGCCGGCCCAGGCCGGCGCCAGCGCGAGGATCAGCGCCGCCAGGCGCCGCGACGCGGGCGGCCTCAGTCGGTCGCGCCGGGCTGGCGGTAGACCTTGCCGTCCTTCATCACGAAGTCGACCTTCATCACCGCGTTGATGTCGGCGATCGGGTCGCCGGGCACGGCGACGATGTCGGCGCGCTTGCCGGCTTCGATCACGCCCTGGTCGTCCACGCCCAGCACCTCGGCGGCGCGGATGGTCGCGGCCTGCAGCGCGGTGGCGGCCGGGATGCCGGCTTCGACCATGTAGACGAACTCGCGCGCGTTGTCGCCGTGCGGACCCACGCCCATGTCGGTGCCGAACGCGATCTTGACCCCGCCGTGGTAGGCGCGGCCGGCGGTGTCCTGGATCTGGGCGCCGATGCGCGCGGCCTTGGGGCGCACCACTTCCGGGAAGTAGCCGTCGATCTTGGCCTTCTCGGCGACGAAGCGGCCGGCGTAGATGGTCGGCACGTACCAGGTTCCCTTCTGCTTCATCAGCGACATCACTTCCGGGCTCATGTAGGTGCCGTGCTCGATGCTGGTGACGCCGCCGAGCACCGCGCGCTTCATGCCTTCCTCGCCGTGCGCGTGCGCGGCGACGCGATAGCCGTAGTCCTTGGCGGTGTCGACGATGGCCTTGACCTCCTCGACGGTGAACTGCGGCGCGTCGCCGGACTTGGCGTAGGACAGCACGCCGCCGGTGGCGGTGATCTTGATCACGTCGCTGCCGTCCTTGTAGCGCTGGCGCACGGCCTGGCGCGCGTCGTCGATCGAATTGATCACGCCCTCGGTGGGACCGGGCGGGCCGATCAGGTGCGAGAGCGCGTCGTTGTAGCCGTTGGTGGGATCGGCGTGGCCGCCGGTGGTGGCGATGGACTTGCCCGCGGCCCAGATCCGCGGCCCGTCGACCAGGCCCTGGTTGATCGCGTCGCGCAGGTGCGGACTGACTTCGCCGCCGAGGTCGCGCACGCTGGTGAAGCCGGCCATCAGGGTCTTCTTGGCGAATCCGACCGAGCGGAACGCGAAGTCGACGTCGTCCAGGCGGAAGCCCTCGGAGTAGCTCTGCGGGCTGGACTGCGAGCCCAGGTGCACGTGCAGGTCGGTCCAGCCGGGGGTGCAGGTGTGGCTGCTCAGGTCGATCGCGCGCGCGCCGGCGACCTCGGCGCGGCCGGGCAGCACTTCGGCGACCTTGCCCTCGCGCACGACCACGGTGCGGGCATCGAGCAGCTGGCCGCTGCGCGCGTCGAACAGCTTGCCGCAGTGCAGCGCGGTCGGGGCTTCGGCGGCGGCCAAGGCGGGCGGGGCGAGGAGGGCGGCGAGGACGAACGATACGGCGGCGGACGGACGAGTCATCGTGGATTCCGGCTGTACACGTGAAATTGGGGCGCGCCATACGCTGGCGCACCGGCAGAGAATGCGACCGACTTCGCACATGCCGGTCCGAATGCGGTGACAATCGCCCGCGCGGCCCGGGAATGGGCCGCCGCAGCATGCAAGCGAACCTTTGCGGAAATCAACAGGAGTTCGTCCATGAAACTGACGCTCTGTCTGCTCCTCGCCGTCGTCGCGCTGTTGCCGACCCTGGCCATCGCGGCAAACCAGCCCCTGCTCCTGTGCCCGATCGGGCAAAGGGCGACGCCGGTATACGACAGCAACGGCAAGGTGATTGCCTGGGTGTGCACCAAGCGCTGAATCCTCTGCGCCGGCAAGGCGCGCCGCGGCCGGCTTCGGCCGGCCGCGGCGCATTGCCGGGCGCGATCAGCCGCCGGCGACCACGCGGTCGCGGCCCTCGGCCTTGGCCCGGTACAGCGCGACGTCGGCGATCTCCAGCAATTGCTGCGGCGTTTCGCGGTCGCCGTGGCTGGTGGCGACGCCGATCGAGGTGGTGGCCGGGCCGAAGGTCTTGCGCAGGTGCAGAATCGTGGTGGAGGCGATCGCCTCGCGGATTTCCTCGGCGCGGCGCAGCGCGGTCTCGGCGTCGGCCTCGGGCATGACCACGGTGAACTCTTCGCCGCCGTAGCGGCAGGCGATGTCCTCGTTGCGGGTCATCGCCTCCAGGGTCTGGCCGACCTTGGCCAGCAGCGCGTCGCCGGCGGAATGGCCGTTCTGGTCGTTGAAGCGCTTGAAGTGGTCGATGTCCAGCATCAGCACCGACAGCGGCAGGCCGCGGCGCTGGCAGCGCAGCAGTTCGCGCTGCAGGTTCTCTTCCAGATAGCGGCGGTTGTACAGCCCGGTCATGGCGTCGCGCAGCGATTGCACGCGCAGGGACTCGCGCAACTGCAGGTTCACGATCGCCAGGCTCAGCTGCTCGGCCACGGCCTGGATCAGGCCTTGATCGCTGGGGTCCAGCGGATGCTCGCCGTCGCCGCACAGGTAGAGCAGGCCCAACGAGGTGCTCTGCGCCATCAGCGGCACGCACAGGGTCCAATCGTCGTGCTCGGCGTCCAGCGCGCCCAGGTGGTTGCAGCGCATCGCGGTGTGGCGGGCCTCGACCAGATGGCGCTGCCCGCGGCGCAGGGCCCAGCAGTCGTCGGGGTGCAGCACGTCGTTGCTGGTCACGGCCTCGGCGCCGAAGCGCGCCGCGGTTTCGGCCAGGTTCTGCGAGGCCCGCAGCACGTAGCAGCGGCCGCCGACCTGCGGGATCAGGTCGGCGATCACGTGCGCGGTCATGTCCATCGCCTCCTGCAGGCTCTGGCAGCTTTGCAGCATGCTGGCGTAGCCGCTCAGCGCGCGCCGTTGCTCGGACAGGCGATCGCGCTGGATCAGGGTGGTCTGCAGTTCGTCCAGGGCGCGGCGGGCGTCGCGCTCCAGGGCGCGGCTGCGCCGGTTCTCGCGCATCAGGCCGATCAACAGCAGGCCGAGCAGGATCAGCGGCAGCACGATGCCGGCCACGACCAGGGAGATCAGCAGGTTCGCGCGGTGCTCGGTGCGCTGCAGGCGGGCCTGCAGCAGGCCCGCTTCGCGCTCGCGCACGGTCTGGGCCAGGCTCACGATCCGCTGCATCTGCTCGCTGCCCTGGCCGGTCAGCGAGGCCTCGCGCGCCTTTTCCGCGCCCTCGCGGTTCTGCAGCTCGACCAGGCCCTGGATCTCGTTCAGGCGCTCGAGAATCCGGCGTTCGAGCAGGCGCGTGTCGCGCAGCTGATCGGGGTTGTCGCGGGTCAGGCGGATCAGCTGACCGGCCTCGGCCTGGGCCGCCGGCACCGCGGCCAGGTACTCGGCCTGCAGCGAGGCGCGGCTGGTCAGGCGGTAGCCGCGGGCGCTGGATTCGGCTGAACGGGTCGAGGCCAGCGCCGATTCCAGCGTGGTCATGACCTGGTAGGAGTGATCGACCCAGCGGCTGCTGCTGGCGAAGCTGCGGATGCCCCAGATCGTGGCCACGCCGACCGACATCAGCAGCACGGCGGCCAGAACGAACGCGGGCAGGCGGTAGCGGCGGTTGCTGGGGCGCCGGTGGGGGCGGTCCGTCGACAAGGGCGGGACTCCTGGGGGACGTCGGAAACTATCCCATACGCGGATCGGGGCGCGTCGGATTCGTCCCCGCCATGGCGGGCTTTTGTGCGCTGCGGTAGGCTTTCCGGTCTTTCCTTGCCCTGCCAGACCCCCTCCGTGTCCAGCGACGTCGCATTAGCCCCCACCGACAGCAACGCCTTCGACCCCAAGTCCGTGGAGGCCGCCGCCCAGCGTTACTGGGACGGCACCCGCGCCTTCGAGGTCGACGAGCGCTCCGACAAGCCCAAGTACTACTGCCTGTCGATGCTGCCGTACCCCTCGGGCGCGCTGCACATGGGTCACGTGCGCAACTACACCATCGGCGACGTGATCAGCCGCTACAAGCGCATGACCGGCCACAACGTGCTGCAGCCGATGGGCTGGGACGCGTTCGGTCTGCCGGCCGAGAACGCCGCGATCAAGAACAAGACCGCGCCGGCCAAGTGGACCTACGCCAACATCGAGCACATGAAGGCGCAGCTCAAGACCATGGGCTACGCCATCGACTGGTCGCGCGAGTTCGCGACCTGCCGTCCGGACTACTACGTGCACGAGCAGCGCATGTTCGTGCGCCTGATGAAGCAGGGCCTGGCCTACCGCAAGAACTCGGTGGTCAATTGGGACCCGGTCGATCAGACCGTGCTGGCCAATGAGCAGGTGATCGACGGCCGCGGCTGGCGCACCGGCGCGCTGGTGGAGAAGCGCGAGATCCCGCAGTGGTTCCTCAAGATCACCGCCTACGCGCAGGAGCTGCTGGACGGCCTGGACGCGCTGCCGGGCTGGCCGGATGCGGTCAAGACCATGCAGCGCAACTGGATCGGCCGCAGCGAGGGTCTGGAGATCCGCTTCGACGTGCGCGACGAGGCCGGCCACGCGGTCGAGCCGCTGACCGTGTTCACCACCCGTCCCGACACCCTGATGGGCGTGACCTACGTGTCGATCGCCGGCGAGCATCCGCTGGCGCTGCAGGCCGCGCAGAGCGATCCGGACCTGGCCGCGTTCCTGGCCGACCTCAAGCGCGGCGGCGTCACCGAAGCCGAGCTGGAGACCCAGGAAAAGCGCGGCATGGACACCGGCCTGCGCGCGCTGCATCCGGTCACCGGCGAGGAGTTGCCGGTGTACGTGGCCAACTTCGTGCTGATGAACTACGGCACCGGCGCGGTCATGGCCGTGCCCGGCCACGATCAGCGCGATCACGAATTCGCCCTGCGCTACGCGCTGCCGATCAAGATGGTGATCGTGCCCGACGAAGTGCGCGACGCGCTGGACGAAATCGGCCGCCACGTCGCCCGCCACGACGACCCGATGCGCAGCGCGCTGGGCGAGGCGGGCGCGGTCGACGTCTACGACACCGGCGCCGCGGTGCAGGTGGTCGAGGACTTCCAGCGTCGCATCGCCGAGGAAAGCGCCTACACCGAGCGCGGTTGGCTGGTGAACTCAGGCGACTTCGACGGCATGGATTTTCAGCAGGCCCTGGACGCGATCGCCGCCCGCTACGGCGACGACGGCCGGGTCGTGCGCCGGGTCAACTACCGCCTGCGCGACTGGGGCGTGAGCCGCCAGCGCTATTGGGGCTGTCCGATTCCGGTGATCTTGTGCCCGCGCTGCGGCGACGTGCCGGTGCCGGAGGATCAGCTGCCGGTGGTGCTGCCCGAAGACGTGGAATTCAGCGGCGTGGCCTCGCCGATCAAGTCCGACCCGCAGTGGCGCAAGACCACCTGCCCGAGCTGCGGCGGCGATGCCGAGCGCGAAACCGACACCTTCGATACCTTCATGGAATCGAGTTGGTACTACGCGCGCTACACCTCGCCGGGCGCGGCCGCGCAGGTCGACGAGCGCGCCAAGTACTGGACCCCGGTGGATCAGTACATCGGCGGCATCGAGCACGCGATCCTGCACCTGATGTACTTCCGCTTCTATCACAAGCTCATGCGCGACCAGGGCCTGGTCGACAGCGACGAGCCGGCGGTCAACCTGATGACGCAGGGCATGGTGATCGCGGAAACCTTCTACCGCGGCCCGAAGGGCTCGGAGGACTGGTTCAATCCGGCCGACGTGGACGTGATCCGCGACGAGCGCGGCCGCATCACCGGCGCGACGCTCAAGGCCGATGGCCAGCCCGTCGAGATCGGCGGCACCGAGAAGATGTCGAAGTCGAAGAACAACGGCGTCGATCCGCAGCTGATGGTGGGCAAGTACGGCGCCGACACCGTGCGCCTGTTCTCGATGTTCGCCGCGCCGCCGGAGCAGTCGCTGGAGTGGAACGAGGCCGGCGTCGAAGGCATGGCGCGCTTCCTGCGCCGGCTGTGGACCATGGTGCACAAGCACGTCGCCGACGGCCCCGCGCCGGCGCTGGACCTGGCCACGCTGGACGCCGCGCAGAAGACCCTGCGCCGCCAGCTGCACGAGACCATCCAGAAGGTCGGCGACGACTACGGCCGCCGCCACAGTTTCAACACCGCGATCGCCGCGGTGATGGAACTGCTGAACCATCTGTCCAAGTTCGACGATGCCAGCGCCAACGGCCGCGCCCTGCGCCAGGAAGCGCTGGCGGCGGCGGTGCTGCTGCTCAATCCGATCACCCCGCACGCCAGCCACGCGCTGTGGCAGGTCCTGGGCCACGCCGAGACCCTGCTGGAGGATCTGAGCTTCCCGCAGGCCGATCGCTCGGCGCTGCAGCGCGACGCGGTGACGCTGGCGGTGCAGGTCAACGGCAAGCTGCGCGGCACCATCGAGGTCGCGGTCAACGTCGCCAAGGAAGACGCCGAACGCCTGGCCCTGGCCGAGCCGAACGTGCTCAAGTACCTGGAAGGCCTGACCGTGCGCAAAGTGATCGTGGTGCCGGGCAAGATCGTCAACATCGTCGCGAGCTGAGCCCGCGCGCATATCCCGCTCCGGCCAGCGGGCATGGCCCGCTGGCGTTCGGTCGCGCAGCAAGCTGCGGTTCGTAAACGCACGCCTTCACCCTATTCAAAGGGGAAGCGAAGCCGCGCGAGCAATCGGCTGATCCGCCTTTGCTGTTCCCCCCTTGGAAAAGCGGAAGCGAAGCCGAGCGAGCAATCGGCGGTTCCGCCTTTGTCGTTCCCCCCTTTGGAAAAGGGGGGCAGGGGGGATTTGCTACTCGCAACCCCTGAAGCCTCGTTCAGCCCAAGTCCGCCCCGCTATTGATGCGCGCGGCCCGCTCGTCCAGACTTCGCGCATGACCCGTCGTCCGTTCATCGCCGCCGCTACGGCTGCCCTCGTGCTGGCCTTGTCGGCTTGCGGTTTCCAATTGCGTAGCGCGCTGACGCTGCCGCCGGACCTGGGTCCGGTGCGCGTGGTGTCGGTGGACCGCTACAGTCCGCTGGCCGAATCGCTGGCCACCGCGCTGACCCGCGCAGGCGCGGTACCGGCCACGCCGGAGACCGAATCGGCGGCGGTGCTGGACCTGCTGTCCGAGCGCTGGGGCGATACCCCGGTCGCGCTGGACCAGCTTGGCCGTACCCAGGAATACAGCCTGCGCTACGCGGTGATCTTCGAGCTGCGCAAGGCCGACGGCACTGCCCTGGTGCCGCGCCAGACCGTCGAACTCTCGCGCGACTACGTCTCCAACCCGGTCAACTCGCTGGGCACCGAAGGCGAGCGCGAAGTCCTGCAGCGCGAAATGCGCCGCGAAATGAGCGCCTCGGTGCTGCGCCGCATCGACGCGGTGGTGAAGAAGGTCGACGGCGGCGCCGCCGCGCCCAGCGCCCGCCGCGAACGTCCGATCGCCACCGATGCCGCGCAGGCGGCGATGGAAGCGGCCGAATCGGTCGCGCCGCAAGCCCCCGCGAAGACCGAACCGGCACCGCCCAAGCCGCGCTGACGATGGAGCTCAAGCCGGAACAGCTGGCGACCCAAGTCGCGTCCGAGCCGCTGCGTCCCGCCTACCTGATCGCCGGCCCCGAGCCGCTGCGCGTGCTCGAAGCCGCCGACGCCGTGCGCGCCGCCGCGCGCCAGCAGGGCATCGCCGAGCGCGAAGTGTTCGAAGCCGAAGGCAATCAGCGCGAACCGGATTGGAACGCGCTCGAAGCCAGTTTCCGCGCGCCCAGCCTGTTCGCCAGCCGGCGCCTGGTCGAGCTGCGCCTGCCTACCGGCAAGCCCGGCAAGGACGGCGCCGAAGTCATTTCCGGTTTCTGCGCCGACCCGCCGCAGGACGTGTGCCTGCTGGTGACGTGCGGGGAGTGGAGCAAGCAGCACGGCGGCAAGTGGAGCGAGGCGATCGGCCGGGTCGGCCGGGTCGCGATCGCCTGGCAGATCAAGCCGCACGAACTGCCCGAATGGATCGAGCGCCGCCTGCGCGCGCGCGGCCTGCGCGCCGACCGCGATGCGGTGCAGAGCCTGGCCGACCGCGTCGAGGGCAACCTGCTCGCGGCCGCGCAGGAAGTCGACAAACTGGCCCTGCTGTCGGACGGCGAGAGCATCGATCTGGCGCGCATGGAATCCCTGGTCGCCGACGCCGCGCGTTACGACGTGTTCCGGGTGGTCGATGCGGCCATGAACGGGCAGGGCGCACAGGTCTCGCGCATGCTCGCCGGCCTGCGCGCCGAAGGCGAAGCGGTGCCGGCGCTGCTGGGCATGGTGGTGATCGAGTTGCAGCGCGGCGCCGCGCTCGCGCGCGTGAACGCACGCGGCGGCAACCTGGCGGCGGAGTTCAAGGCCCAGCGCGTGTGGGATTCCAAACAGCCGATGTACCGGCGCGCCTTGCAGCGCCACGACGCGCGGCGCTGGGACGTGTTCGTCGCTCAGGCCGGTCGCGTCGACCGCATGGCCAAGGGCCGCGAGGCCGGCGATGCCTGGGTCGCGCTGGAGCGCCTGCTGCTGGCCGTGGCCGAACCGCGCGCGGCGCGCCTGCTGACCGCGGGCAGCGCGTGAGCCGCCACGTTCCGCGCAGTTGCGCGGCGGTCGCGACGGCGGCGGCATGAGCCTGTTGGTCTTCTACGGCGGCACCTTCGATCCGATCCACGACGGTCACCTGGCGATCGCGCGCGCCGCGCGCGACGCCCTGGACGCCACGGTGCGCCTGATGCCCGCGGCCGATCCGCCGCATCGCGCGCCGCCGGGCGCGAACGCGGCCCAGCGCGCGCGCATGCTCGACCTGGCGGTCGCCGGCGAGCCTGGTCTGGTCGTGGATACGCGCGAGCTCGCGCGCGCCGGCCGTTCCTACACCGTCGAAACCCTGCGCGAACTGCGCGCCCAGATCGGCGCGGACGCGCCGGTCGCGCTGCTGGTGGGCGCCGACAGCTTCCTGGGCCTGCCGCAGTGGCGCGAATGGCAGGCTTTGTTCGATCTGGCCCATTTCGTGGTCGCCCAGCGCCCCGGCAGCCCGCTGGAACAGGGCCTGGCCCCGGAACTGAGCGCCCGGATCGCCGGCCGCGAGGCCGCCGGCGCGGACGCCCTGCGGCGCGCTCCGGCCGGCCTGGTGCTGCGCCTGAACCAGCCCCTGCACACCGAATCGGCCAGTCAGGTGCGCCAGCGCATCGCCGCCGGCCAGCCCTGGCAGGACCTGGTCCCGGCGCCGGTGGCGGTCTATATCGAGCGCCATGGCCTGTACGCGGGACAGGCCGGGGCCGGCGCTCCGCTATAATCTCCTGGCAAACCTCCGCGAGCCCCCCAGAGTCCTTTCCTTGACCAGCCAAGCCCACGTCATCAAGACCCGCATGCCGACCCCGCCCCCGTCCACCGACGCGCTGTTGAGCACGGTGCGCGCCGCGGTCGAGGAGCTCAAAGCCAAGGACGTCGTCGAGATCGATGTGCGCGGCAAGAGCAGCGTCACCGACTACATGGTCGTCGCCTCGGGCACCTCGACCCGCCACGTCAAGTCGATCGCCGACGAAGTGGTCAAATTCGCCAAGAACCTCGACGTCATGCCCTTGGGCGTGGAAGGCGAGCGCGAGGCCGAATGGGTGCTGGTCGACCTCGGCGACGTGGTCGTGCACGTGATGTTGCCGCGCGTGCGCGAGTTCTACGCGCTGGAGCGCCTGTGGACGGTCGGCGATCAGCCGCCCAGCTACGACGACGAATTGGAGACGGACGAGGAAGATCGGCTGTAAGCCGTTCTTCGTTCGCAACAGACGACGGCGCCCATGGGCGCCGTTTTCGTTTGCGCGATGGCGTAAGAGCAAATCCCCCTCAATCCCCCTTTTTCAAAGGGGGAGGCCGGTTCTCATTTGCGAGGGGAAAGTTGTTCCCTCCTTTGAAAAAGGGGGGCTAGGGGGGATTTGCTTCGAGTCGCGACAAGCCTCTACAACGGCCCACGCTCCCAAGGCCCCGTGATCGCCACCGTGATCCCCGGCGTCTGCATGTTCACGAACAAGGTGCGCGCGAACGGATCCCAGCAGGCGCCGCAGAACTCGGTGTCGCGGTAGTCGCCTTCGGGCACCGTCTTGCCGGCATCGGCGATCTGCTGCGAGGTCAGGGCGACGTTGTTCTTGGCGAAGTAGAAGGATTCTCCGGCCCGGGTCAGGCCGATCAGGCGTGCGCCGGGGCCGTACTCGTCCGGGCTCTCGCCGCCGTCCTCGCACAGGATCACGCCGCCGCGCGCGCTCACGCTGATGTTGTCGGGATTGTGCGCGGCCAGTTGGTTGCCGCTCACGAACAAGGCGCGCAGACGCTGGCTGGCCAAGTCCAGCACCCACACCGCGCCGTTGCCGCGGCCTTTGCGGCCCTGGGCGTCGACGCCGGTGCTGGTGTCGACGATGAACATCTTGCCGTAGCTGTACCAGATGCCTTCGCCGCGGCTCATGCGCAGCGCGCCTTCGCTCCAGGCCTGGGCGAAGGTGCCGCTCAGGGTTTCGCCGGCGGAGATATCGGGGTAGCCGGCGGGCGCGGCGATCGAGTCCAGATCCGGATCGGGCACATCCACCCATTCCAAGGCGTACTCGGTGCCGATGCTGGCGACGGTGAGGTCGGCGTTGCGGCGTCCGCGCACGCGCGCCGCCTGCAGACGGCCGCCGTGCTCCAGCGAGCCGTAGCGGCCGGCGCGGTCGTTGGGGATGAAGCGGTAGAGGCCGGCCTTGTTGCGGTCGTCCTCGGTGAGATAAACGATGCCGGTGCGCGGATCGATCGCGACCGCCTCGTGGCTGAAACGGCCCAGGCCGATCAGGGGCCGGCCGCTGGTGCGCTCGCTGCGCGGATCGACCTCGAACACGTAGCCGTGCTTGCGGCCGGTGCTGGAGACCGCGTCGCTCTTGATCTCCTCGCAGCTCAGCCAGGTGCCCCACGGGGTCGGGCCGCCCGCGCAGTTGACCAGGGTGCCGCCCAGGCTGGGTTCCAGGCTGCCCCATTCGCCGTTGCGGTAGCTCAGGGTGGTGGTGCCGCCGCCGGCATGCTGGCCACCGCCGAGGTCGCCGGTGTCGTACATGCCCGGGGCCTGGATCGGGCTGGCGGCGCCGCGCTCGTGATTGCGGATCAGCACGTATTCCGGGCCGTGCGGACGGAAGCGCTCGGCGCCGCCGCCATGCGGACGGCGCCGGCCCGGGCGCACGCTCACCACCGCCATGCCGTCGTGGCGGTCGGGGCAGGGCTGGCCGTCGTCCATGCGGTCGCCGCTCCAACCGAAGGAGCGGTAGCTGAAGCCGCGCGGCAGCTGCAGCAGCGGCAGTCCGGTGCTGCGGTCGGCCACCGGGGCGAGCGGGCCGTAGCGGCTGGGGATGGGGGCAAGCCGGGTCGGGTCGTGGGCGGCGAGCGCTTGGCGCGAGTACAAAGCGCCTAGCGAGCCCATCGCGCCGATCGCCATCGCGGCGGCGCTGCCCTTGAGGACCTGGCGGCGGGAGGGATCGAAAGCATCCATGGTGCGGCTCCTGCTGGCTGGGGGAGCCTGCACGCTAGGTCGGCGCGGTAACCGTTCGATGACACCTCGGCGACATCGCGTCTGAATGCGACGCAGACGGCGTTTAGTCCGTGCCTGCGTCGCGGACCGCTACCATGTGGCGATGAAAGCGAAACTCATCGCCGTCGGCGAACGCGCGCCGCGCTGGGTCGCCGAAGGCTTCGGCGAGTACCAGAAGCGGCTCTCGCACTGGCTGCCGCTGGACCTGGTCGAAATCGAACCCGGCCTGCGCGGCAAGGGCCGCGACGCCGCGCGCGCGACCGCCGACGAAGGCGCGCGCGTGATCGCAGCCTTGCCCAAGAGCGCCTGCGTGGTCGCGCTGGAAGGGCGCGGGCGGCTGTGGACCTCGGAGCAACTGGCGCAGCGCCTGGAACATTGGCGCGGGCAGGGGCGCGATCTCGCGTTCCTGATCGGCGGCCCCGAAGGCCACGCGCCGGAGGTGCTGGCGCGCGCGGACGAGCAATGGTCGCTGGGGCCGTTGACCCTGCCGCATATGCTGGTGCGGCTGGTCGCGGCCGAGCAGCTGTATCGCGCGGCGGCGCTGCTGGCGAATCATCCGTATCACCGCGCTTGAGCGTGCGCTCGGCTGTTGGCCGCGTGCCGTCGCGCCGTCTCGTTACGCGTCTCACCTCTTTGCTTGTCTCCCCTCTTTGCAAAGAGGGGCCGGGGGAGATTTGCTTTTCGCTTCTTTGGGGGCGGGGCAAAAGCAAATCCCCCCTAGCCCCCCTTTTTCAAAGGGGGGATGACAGCGGCATTTTCGCTGCGGCAGGTCTGCCTGCGCTGGTTTCCCCTCTTTGCAAAGAGGGGGCGGAGGAGATTTGCTTTTCGCGGCGCAAAAAAACGGCCCGTCCATACCGGCCCGGGCCGCCCCTCGCCAAAGGACCTAGCGTTCCAAAGTGAATTCGATCGGCACCCGGCCGCGCGCCTGCACCGGCTGGCCGCCTTCCATCGCTGGCTGGAAGGTCCAGCGCGACATGACCACGCGCTTGGCGGCCTGGTCGAGCACGCGATGGCCGCTGCTCTTGACCACGGTCACCTCGATCGGCTTGCCGTCGATGCCGACCAGGATCTCCAGCATCACCGTGCCGGTGAGCTGATTGCGCACCGCCTCGCCGGGGTAGGTGGGCGGCGGGTTGTTGACCACCTGCAGGGTCACGCCGGTGAGGACTTCGCCGCGGCCTATGTCGTTGCGCGCGAAGGTCTCGGGCTGCGGCGGCGTGTCGGGCACGACGATGCTGTCGCTCGCGATCGGGTCGACGATAGGCGGGGTCGGCGGGATCTCGATCGGCACCGGCTTGGGCGTCGGCGTGTTCGGGCGGATCTTCTCGACCTTCACGACTTCAGGCTTGGGCGGGTCGACCTTCTCCTTTTCAGGAGGGATGAAATTGACGATGACGTCATCGGGCATTTCCATCCATTGCGGCGCCGACATCGGCACCATCAGCAGCATCAGCAGCGCGACGTTGACGGCGATCGCGCCTGCGGTGCCGACGATGCGGCTGGGGTCCAGTTGACGGTCGGGGTGTTCGATCGCGTGCGCCATGGAAGCTCTCCTGGAGTGGTCTGCACGGATCGAAACGGACCGGAATTGCGGGTGGGGTTAAGCACGACGAAATTTTTTTCGGGGCTGCCGCGAGGCCGGTCGGGCAGAGCCTTGGGTCGCGCGCGCCGACGCGGTCGCGCCTGCCTGCCGGGGCGCGGGCGGCGCGGTGCGGACCTGCGTAGGGCGGCCGGTTTCGGGCCCCACAAAGCCGAAGGCCCGCTTGCGCGGGCCTTCGGTGCGACAAAGCGGCTTGCTCAATCCTTGGACGGATCGGGCTCGGTCACCGGTTCGCGGTCCAGACCGCCCTCGTCGGGATTCGGCGGCCGCTTGGGGTGCGGCTGGCGCGCGTCGTCCGGGTTGCGCGGCTGCGGCTCGGGGTAACCGGGCGTGGGCTTGCGCGGGTCGGGGGCGGTCATGGCGCTCACTTGCCCAGCTCGAACACCACATCCAGGTTGACCGACAACGCGCTTTCGCCTGGCGAGATCGAGGTGTCGGCGGCGGCGCCGGCCTTCTCCATGCGCATGGCCATCATCGGCACCGGCGGGTTGAAACGGCCGCCTTCGCTGATGCTGACGATGCGGCGCACCTTCATGCCCAGGGTCTTGGCGTACATCTCGGCGCGCGCCTGGGCCTTGTCGACGGCGCCGCGGCGGGCCTCGTCGTAGGCCACGTCCTTGACCTTGTCGTCGATGTCGAAGGTCGGGCCGTTGATCTGATTGGCGCCGGTGGCGACCAGGGCGTCGAGGATCTTGCCGAGCTTGGCGATGTCGCGCACGGTCAGGTTGACCGTGTTGCTGGCCTGGTAGCCGGTGATCACCGGCGGCTGGTTCTCGGCGTAGCGGTACTGCGGGTTGAGGTTCACGCCGCTGGTCTGGATGTCGCGGTCGGCGATGCCGGCGGCCTTGATCGCGGCCACGACCTTGGCCATCTGGTCGGCATTGGCGCGCATGGCGCCATTGGCGTCGGCGGCCTGGGTGACCACGCCGGTCGAGATCACGGCGATGTCGGGGACGCGCTTGACCTGGGACTCGGCCGAGACCGAGAGCAGGGTGCCGTCGGAGGCCACATAGGCCGGAGCGGTCTGGGCGGTGGCGGACATGGCGGTGACGGCTCCGAAGGCGAGGGTGGCGGCCAGCACCAGGGGGCGCAGGGCGAAACGGGACTTGGACGGCGAGGCGTGGTGCCGGCTTGGCGAGGACGACATTTTCAACTCCTGTTGATGATGGGAACTAGGGTGTTGCCGATCCAGTGAACGAATCGTGATCCACGGCGGGGTTGTCGCAACCCGCGTGGGCCGGCGCTCAGTCAGCGCGGGTTATGCTTCGCAGGATGCTCTATCTCGCCTCCAAATCGCCACGACGCCACGAATTGCTAAGCCGCCTGGGCCTGCCGTTCGGGGTCCTGGACCTCGATATCCCCGAGCATCGCCAGCCCGGCGAGCCCGCCGAGGACTACGTGCGCCGGGTCGCACGCGAGAAGGCCGGCGCCGGTTTGCTGACCGTGGTCGCCAATCCGAGCGCGCTGGTGCTGGGCGCCGACACCGAGGTGGTGCTGGACGACGAGGTGTTCGGCAAGCCGCGCGACGGCGACGATGCCGCGGCCATGCTGCGCCGCCTGTCCGGACGCAGCCACCGGGTGATCTCGGCGGTGTCGCTGGTCTCGCCGGCGCGCGAGTCGCAGACCGTCTCGGTGTCCGAAGTCGAATTCGAAGCCCTGGACGAGGCGCGCATCGCCGCCTACGTCGCCAGCGGCGAATGGCAGGGCAAGGCCGGCGCCTATGCCATCCAGGGCCGCGCCGAGGCCTTCGTGATCCGTCTGTCGGGCAGCTATTCCGGCGTGATGGGCCTGCCCCTGCACGAAACCGTGCGTCTGCTGCGCGAGGCCGGACTCGATGCGTGACCCGCGCGCGCCGGCCGCCGCGCTGCCTTCCCTCCACCGTTGACGACCCGCAGAGCGCCTTCCACGCCATGACCGAAGAAATACTCGTCAACGTCACCCCGCGCGAAACCCGAGTCGCGGTGGTCGAAAACGGCATGCTGCAGGAGCTGCACATCGAGCGTGGCTGGCGCCGCGGCGTGGTCGGCAACATCTACAAGGGCAAGGTCCAGCGGGTGATGCCGGGCATGCAGGCAGCCTTCGTCGAGATCGGCCTGGAGCGCGCCGCGTTCCTGCACGCGGCCGACATCGTCAAGCCGACCCAGGTCAGCGAAGGCGAGGGCGACGAGGCCCCGCTGCCGCCGACCCCGACCCGGCCGATCGCCGAGCTGCTGCGCGAGGGCCAGGAAATCATCGTGCAGGTGGTCAAGGACCCGATCGGCAGCAAGGGCGCGCGTCTGACCACCCAGCTCAGCATTCCTTCGCGCTACCTGGTGCTGCTGCCGCGCACGCGCGTGGTCGGGGTGTCGGCGCGGATCGAGGACGAGGCCGAACGGCAACGCCTGAAGGCGCACGTGACCGCGCTGGCGCCGGCCGGCGAGAACCACGGTTACATCGTGCGCACCAACGCCGAAAGCCAGCCCGCCGAGGCCCTGGCCGAGGACGTGGCCTACCTCAGCCGCGCCTGGGCGCTGATCGCCGAGAAATCGCGCAGCTCGCGCGTGGGCGAGCGCGTGTACGAGGATCTGAGCCTGCCGCTGCGCGCGGTGCGCGATCTGATGCGGCGCGACGTCGAGAAGGTCAAGGTCGATTCGCGCGAGACCTGCGAGCGCCTGCGCGTGTTCGCAGCCCAGTACATGCCGGGCCTGGACGAGAAGATCGAGCACTACACCGGCGCGCGTCCGATTTTCGACCTGTACGGGGTCGAGGACGAGATCCAGCGCGCCCTGGACAAGCAAGTGCCGCTGAAGTCCGGCGGCTACCTGGTGATCGACCAGACCGAGGCCATGACCACGGTCGACATCAACACCGGCTCCTTCCTGGGTCAACGCAACCTGGAGGAGACCGTTTACCGCACCAACCTGGAAGCGGCGCAGTCGGTGGCCCGACAGCTGCGCCTGCGCAACCTCGGCGGCATCATCATCATCGACTTCATCGACATGACCGACGCCGAGCACAAGCGTCAGGTGCTGCGCCAGCTCGAGAAGTCGCTGGCGCGCGACCATGCCAAGACCACGGTGTACGAGTTCTCGCCGCTGGGCCTGGTCGAGATGACGCGCAAGCGCACCACCGAAAGCCTGGAGCGCCAGCTCAGCGAGCCCTGCCACGAGTGCGGCGGCCGCGGCACCTTGAAGACGCCGGAGACGGTGACCTACGAAATCTTCCGCGACATCGTGCGCCAGGTGCGTCAATTCGACGCCCCGCGGCTGCTGGTGATCGCATCGCCGAAAGTGGTCGCGCGCATCACCGACGAAGAGTCGGCGGCGGTGGCCGAACTCGAGGAGTTCCTGGGCAAGTCGATCCGCTTCCAGCCGGACGACCAGTACGCGCAGGAGCAGTTCGATGTCGTGTTGCTTTAAAAAAACGCCTCTTGCAGCGCCCGTTCTCCCGCTAGCGGGAGAAGGGGGGCCGCAGGACCGGATGAGGGCACGCGCGGCCACAGTTGCGTCGCGACTCGCTACCTCGCGTCCCCTCACCCCAACCCTCTCCCGCAAGCGGGAGAGGGTGCGAGTGCTTTCGTGTTCCCTTCTCCCGCTAGCGGGAGAAGGTGGTCCGCAGGACCGGATGAGGGCACGCGCGGTAGCAGTTGCGTCGCGACTCGCAACCTCGCGTCCCCTCACCCCAGCCCTCTCCCGCAAGCGGGAGAGGGGGCCGGTGCTTTCGTGTTCCCTTCTCCCGCTAGCGGGAGAAGGTGGTCCGCAGGACCGGATGAGGGCAGGTGCGGTGGCAGTTGCGTCGCGACTCGCAACCTCGCGTGCCCTCACCCCAGCCCTCTCCCGCAAGCGGGAGAGGGGGGCGGTGCTTTTGTGTTCCCTTCTCCCGCTAGCGGGAGAAGGTGGTCCGCAGGACCGGATGAGGGCACGCGCGATCGCAGCTGCGTCGCGACTCGCTACCTCGCGTCCCCTCACCGCCCCCCTCTCCCGCAAGCGGGAGAGGGGGGCGGTGCTTTCGTGTTCCTTTCTCCCGAACCTGGGAGAAGCTGGACCGCAGGGTCGGATGAGGGCGCTCTAGTGCCGACCCCGCTGCGCCGCCGTCTGCGTTTCGCCCGCCGTAGCGTCGCCTACACCGGCGCGGTGCTGTTGGTGCTGCTGGCGGTGCTGCTGGGCGTGGCCAGTCAGATCCTGCCGATGGCGGAGCGCAATCCGGACCGGATCGCGGCGTGGTTGAGCCAGCGCGCCGGACGGCCGGTCGCGTTCGACCGGGTCGAGACCCAGTGGACGCGGCGTGGGCCGCTGCTGCGACTGGATGGGCTGCGGGTCGGCGAGGGCGCGCAGGCGTTCGTGGTCGGCGATACCGAAATGCTGGTGTCGATCTATGCCGGTCTGCTGCCCGGCCATTCCTTCTCGGAACTGCGCCTGCACGGTCTGGACCTGACCCTGGAACGCGCCGACGACGGCCGCTGGAAGGTGCGCGGGCTGCCAGGGCAGGAACAGCCGAGCAAGGATCCGCTGGCCGCGCTGGAAGGCCTGGGCGAGTTGCAGGTGATCGACGGCAAGCTGGCGGTGATCGCGCCCAAGCTCGGCGTCGATGCGCGCATTCCCAAGATCAATCTGCGCCTGCGCGTGGACGGCGACCGCGTGCGCGCGGGCCTGCGCGCCTGGCCCAGCGTCGGCGTCGCCGGCGCGCCCGCGTCGCCCCTGGATGCGGCTCTGGATTTCGACCGCAAGCGCGGCGACGGCCGCGCCTATGCCGGCGCGCGCCGCGCCGATCTCAGCGCCTGGGCGGCGCTGCTGCAGGTCGCCGGCATCGGCGCCGAGAGCGGGCAGGGCCGCGCCGAGGCCTGGGCCGAGCTGCGCGGCCACCGCGTCGCCATGGTCACCGTCGACGCCGCGCTGGAGCGTGTCGCCTTGCGCGGCGCGCCGCTGGGCGACGGCGACGACGCCGTGCCGCGGGTGCGATTCGACAGCGTCGAAACGCGCGCGCGCTGGCGCCTGGACGAGGGCGGCTGGCGCTTCGACGCGCCGCGCCTGCGCATCGGCGGCGGCGCCAAGCAACAAGTGCTGGACGGCCTGGCGATCGCCGGCGGCCAGCGTTACGCCTTGCTGGCCGATCGCATCGATGCCGGCCCGCTGCTGCAGGCCGCCGCGCTCAGCGATCGCGTGCC
Source organism: Lysobacter sp. cf310 (assembly GCF_900114355.1). GTDB lineage: Bacteria > Pseudomonadota > Gammaproteobacteria > Xanthomonadales > Xanthomonadaceae > Lysobacter. Next base: position 145,478 of record NZ_FOSS01000001.1, on the reverse strand, counting down.
CGCGGGCCTGCGGCGCTGGCTGCACCAGACCCGGCCGCAGGTATCGCTGCAACGCATCTCGCTGGCCGGCCGTCGCGACGGTCCGCTGCGCGCGAGCGCGCGCATCGACGGCCTGGGTTTCGCCGCGGTCGGCACCGCGCCGGGTTTGAGCGGCCTGTCGGGCGACATCGACGCCGACGCCGACGGTTTCAGTCTGCGTCTGGACCAGGCCTCGCCGATGCGCTTCGACTGGCCGTCGGGCTTCGGCGTGGTCCACACCGTGACTCTGGACGGCACCGTCGCCGGTTGGCGCGAAGGCGCGGGCTGGCGCATCGGCACGCATGCGCTGACGATCAAGGGCGAGGGCTTCGGCGCGCGCGCGCGCGGCGGCATGTGGTGGCAAGGCGACGGCACGCGGCCGTGGATCGACATCGCCGCCGATCTGGACGAGGCCGCGGTGCCGGTGGCCAAGGGCTTCTGGATCCGTCACAGCATGTCGCCGAATCTGGTTCACTGGCTGGACTCGGCGCTGATCGGCGGCAGCGTGCGCAACGGCCATGCGATCGTGTCCGGCGATCTCGACAACTGGCCGTTCCGCGACCGCAACGGCCGCTTCGAGGCGACCGCGAAGCTGCACCAGGCGGTGGTCAAGTTCCAGCCCGAATGGCCGGCGGCCGAAGGCCTGGACGCCGACGTCGCCTTCATCGCCGACGGCTTCAGCGTCGACGGCGTCGGCAAGCTCGCCGGCGTCGGCATCCAGCAGATCCATGCCGGTATCGATCACTACAAGGACGGCACGCTGACGGTGCAGGCGCAGGCCGCCTCCGACGCCGCGCAACTGCTGACCATGCTGCGCCAGAGTCCGCTGCAGAAGCAGCACGCCGACACCTTCGCCAATCTCAGCGCCAGCGGTCCGGCCCAGGTCGGCTTCAACATGAAACTGCCGCTGAAGCCGGGCAGCGTCACCGCGATCTCGGGCTCGGTCGATCTGGCCGGCGCCAAGCTCGCCGACGCGCGTTGGAAACTCGCGTTCGAGGACGTGCGCGGCCGCGCCGAGTACGCGCGCGGCGGTTTCGGCGCCAACGACCTGGCGGTGCGTCACGAGGGCCAGCCCGGCAAGCTTTCGCTGCGCGCGGGCGACTACGTGCGCGATCGCGGCAACGTGTTCGAGGCCGGGCTGGACGCCAGCGTCGGCGCGCAGTCGCTGATCGAGCGCGCGCCCGAGTTGGGCTGGCTCAAGCCTTATCTGGATGGCCGCTCGAACTGGACCATCGGCATCGCGATTCCCAAGGCGATCGCCGGCGCGACGCCGCCGACCCTGCTGCAACTGCATTCCAATCTGGTCGGCACCGCCCTGGAATTGCCGGCGCCGCTACGCAAGCCGGCCGCCGGCAGCTTGGCGACCACCGTCGAAACGCCGTTGCCGGTGGGCAGCGGCGACATCCGGGTCGGCTTCGGCAACGTGATGGCGCTGCGCGCGCGCACCGTCAACGGCCGCACCGGCGTGCGCGTCGCCCTGGGCGCCACGCGCGTGGACGAAGCGCCGCCCGCGCACGGCCTGATCGCCAGCGGCCGCACCGGCACCCTGGATGCGATCGAATGGATCGCGTTCGCCGAGGGCGGCAAGAAGGGCGAAGGCGAGGGGCTGCCCCTGCAGCGCGTCGACGTGACCGCGCAGAAGCTGCAATTGCTGGGCGGCGTGTTCGCCGATACGCGCCTGGTGGTGGCGCCGGCGCCGCGCGGCGCCACCGCGGTGCGCGTCGAAGGCCCGTCGCTGGAGGGTGCGGTGCTGGCACCGGCCGATCCCTCCGCGCCGCTGGCCGGCAAGTTCGAGCGCGTGTACTGGCGCGCGCCGAGCGCGTCGGCCTCCGCCGGTAGCCCGGCGATCGGCGCGTTCGCGCCCGCGCCAACGACTCCGGCGCCGGCCGTCAATTCCGTCGACAACAGTTTCGACCCCGCCAAGGTGCCGCCGCTGACCATCGACATCGCCGATCTGCGCCTGGGCGACGCGCGCATGGGCAGCGCGCGCGTGCGCACCCGCCCGACCGCGAGCGGCATGCGCCTGGAACAGATCCAGACCCGCGGCGACAAGCAGGCCATCGACATCAGCGGCGACTGGAACGGCCGCGGCGCGGCCGCGCGCACGCGCCTGACCATGAACATCGACAGCGGCGACACCGGCGCGCTGCTCACCGGCTTCGGTTTCGGCGGCCTGGTCGCCGGCGGCAAGGCCAAGATCCGTTTCGATGCCGGTTGGCCCGGCAGTCCGGCCGCGTTCGCGTTGGGCTCGCTGGACGGCGGCCTGAGTTTGGACGTGCGCGACGGGCGTTTGCTCGAGGTCGAGCCCGGCACCGGGCGCGTGATCGGCCTGCTCAGCATCGCCCAGCTGCCGCGGCGCCTGGGCCTGGATTTCCGCGACCTGTTCTCCAAGGGCTTCGCCTTCAACCGCGTCGGCGGCCACATCGCCATCGGCGCCGGCAGCGCGCGCAGCGACGATCTGGTCATGGACGGTCCGGCCGCGACCGTGAACATCCGCGGCTCCACCAACCTGCGCGCGCAGAGCTACGACCAGACCATCGAGGTGCGGCCCAAGACCGGCAACCTGCTGACCGCGGTGGGCGCGATCGCGGCCGGGCCGGTCGGCGCGGCGATCGGCGCGGCCGCCGGCACCGTGCTGCAGAAGCCGCTGAGCCAGATCGGCGCCAAGACCTACCGGGTGACCGGCCCCTGGAAGGAGCCCAAGGTCGAGGTGATGACCCGCGAGCAGACCCGCAATGCCGGGCGCGAGGCGCCTCCGGCGGGCTGAACGGCCCGCGCGGGGTCGGTGTGCCCACGGCCAGTGGGAACCGCGCCCGAATCCTGAGCGCAGCGCCCAACCGCGGCGTGCCCACGGTTGAACCGGTCCCGCCCAGGCTCCATCTTCACTATCAGCCCCAACTGCCCAGCGGCCGCCCAGGCCGCGCCGGCCCCGGTTGGTTAGCATGTCTCCTTCACCGCCCCCGGATTGCCCATGACGCTGCCCCTGCAACTCGCCGAAACCCGCCTGCTGCTGCCCGCCGGTCTGGACGCCAGCGGCCTGGAACGCACCTTCGGCACCCTGCTCGGGCCGGGCGTGGATTTCGGCGATCTGTACTTCCAGCACGGCCGCCGCGAGAGCTGGACGGTCGAGGACGGCATCGTCAAGGACGGTTCGCATTCGATCGAGCAGGGCGTGGGCGTGCGCGCGATCAGCGGCGAGAAGACCGGCTTCGCCTATTCCGACGAAATCAACGGCGACGCCTTGCTGGCGGCGTCCAAGTCCGCGCGCGCGATCGCGCGCGACGGCGCCGCGCACAGCGCGCGCGCGCTGGTGCGCGGGGGCGGCCGTTCGCTGTATCCGGCCGAGGATCCGATCGACGGCATCGGCAACGAAGACAAGGTCGAACAACTGCGCCGGCTCGATCAGCTGGTGCGCGCCGCCGATCCGCGTGTGCAGCAGGTCACCGTCAGCCTGTCCGGCGGCGTCGACACCATCCTGGTCGCGCGCAGCGACGGCGTGCTCGCCGCCGACGTGCGCCCGCTGGTGCGGCTCAACGTGCAGGTGTTCGTCGAGCACAACGGCCGCCGCGAAAGCGGCTACGCCGGCGGCGGCGGACGCTACGGCTACGCCGAACTGTTCGCCGGCGGCAAGCCCGAGGCGCTGGCGCGCGAGGCGCTGCGCCAGGCGCTGGTGAATCTGGAGGCGATCGACGCGCCGGCCGGCGTGATGCCGGTGGTGCTGGGCAGCGGCTGGCCGGGCGTGCTGCTGCACGAAGCGGTCGGCCACGGCCTGGAAGGCGACTTCAACCGCAAGGGCACCTCGACCTACGCCGGCCGCATGGGCCAGCGCGTGGCCTCGCCCGGCGTGACCATCGTCGACGACGGCACCCTGCCGGGCCGGCGCGGCTCGCTCAACATCGACGACGAAGGCACGCCGACCAACTGCACGACCCTGATCGAGGACGGCGTGCTGGTCGGCTACATGCAGGACACGCTCAACGCGCGTCTGATGGGCATGGCGCCGACCGGCAACGGCCGCCGCGAATCCTTCGCCCATCTGCCGATGCCGCGCATGACCAATACCTACATGCTGGCCGGTCAGCACGATCCGGAAGAGATGATCCGTTCGGTCAAAAAGGGCTTGTACGCGGTCAATTTCGGCGGCGGCCAGGTCGACATCACCAGCGGCAAGTACGTGTTCTCGGCCACCGAGGCCTACCTGATCGAAGACGGCAGGATCACCGCGCCGGTCAAGGGCGCGACCCTGATCGGCAACGGCCCGGAAACCATGCAGAAGGTGCGCATGATCGGCCACGACCTGGCGCTGGACGAGGGCGTGGGCGTGTGCGGCAAGGACGGGCAAAGCGTTCCGGTGGGCGTCGGCCAGCCATCGTTGCTGATCGACGGGCTGACGGTGGGCGGCACTCAGTCGTGAGCCGCGCTAGGGGATCCCGCGCGCATCGTCCAGGGCGCGCAGGTAACGCAACAAGCGGCGCGGCGTGCCGTAGTGGCGATGCGTCGCCTGCGCCTGTTGTACCAGCCGCTTGAGTGCTTTCTTGTCCGCCGCAGGGTATTCCAGCAGGAAGGCGTCGATGGCCTCGATCCCCGTTTCCAGGAAGCGGGCGCGACAGGCTTCGATGCGGCGCAACTGTTCGGAAATCGCCGTGGCGGCGCCTGCGTCGGCTGGTTCGAGACGGGGTTTATTCGGCCTCGTCGTCGTCGCCGCCGGCATCGTTGCCGCCCATCATCACCGCGCGCAGTTCGCGGTAGAGCTCGCGGAACGAGTGCGGCGGCTTGTTGCGCTTGCGCTCTTCCAGGGTGTTGCGCACGAGCTGGCGCAGGCGCTGGCGATCCGCTTGCGGGTGTTCGTCGATCAGTTCGGCCAGGGCCGCGTCGCCGCCTTCGAGCAGGCGGTCGCGCCAGGACTCGGCGCGGTGCATGGCCGCGACCTCGCGCCGGCCGGCCTCGCCGTTGACGTCGAGCGCGTCGCGGATCGCTTCCAGGGTGGCGTCGTCCTCGCGCCGCATCTGCTTGGCCAGGTAGGCCAGCTGGCGCTTATGGGCGATGTGCGCGGTGATGCGCCGGCATTCGCGGATATGCGGCAGCAGGCCCTCCGGGATCGGCAGCCGCGCCAGCTGGGCGTCGGTCAGCTTGGACAGCTGTTCGCCCAGGGACAACACTTCCAGCGCCTCGCGCCGGTTCTGGCTGCGGCTGGGGCTGAAAAATTCGCCGGTTTCTTCGTCTCTGCCGCGCATCGCAAACCACCTCTCGTACCGTCAAACTGAATCGAAATCCCGTGGCGCACGGCGCCACGGCAGCTAAGGATAAGACATTGAACGCAGTCGCCCTCCGTCAGCCCGCTCCGGCCCACGTCATCACCGATCCGGAAGCGCGCCTGGACGCCCTGTCCGGGCTGTCCCAGCGCCTGCTCGCCGCCGCGCGCGCGCGCGGCGCCAGCCAGGCCGAGGTCTCGTGCTCGGAAGAGGCCGGCCTGAACGTGAACGTGCGCATGGGCGAGGTCGAGACCGTCGAGGCCACCCGCGACCGCGGCATCGCCATCACCGTCTACTTCGGCCGCCGCAAGGGCAGCGCCAGCACCGCCGACCTGCGCGACGACAGCCTGGAGGCCACGGTCGAGCAGGCCTGCGCGATCGCGCGCTACACCGAGGACGACCCCGCCGCCGGGCTGGCCGACGCCGAACTGATGGCCCTCGCCCAGGACGAGGGCGGCTGGCGCGCGTTCGACAGCTGGCACCCCTGGATGCTCGAGGCCGATCGCGCGGTCGATCTGGCCCTGGCCTGCGAGGCCGCCGGCCGCGAATACGATGCGCGGGTGGAGAACTCCGACGGCGCCTCGATCGGCACCGGCGCCAGCCTGGGCGTGTACGCCAATTCGCACGGCTTCATCGGCCGCGAGGGCAGCACCCAGCACAGCATGAGCTGCGCCCTGATCGCCGGCCGCGGCGAGGCCATGCAGCGCGACGGCTGGTACAGCATCGCCCTGGCCGAGGGCGACCTGGAAGCGGCCTCCGCGATCGGCCGCCAAGCCGCGCAGCGCGCGGTGTCGCGGCTGGCGCCGCGGCAGATCGCGACCGGCGAGTATCCGGTGCTGTACGCGGCGGAATCGGCGCGTTCGCTGATCGGTCATCTGTTGGGCGCGGTGTCGGGCGGCGCCTTGTACCGGCGCGCGAGCTTCCTGCTGGATGCCGCCGGCACGCGTCTGTTTCCGGAGTGGTTCTCGATCCGCGAGCATCCGTTCCTGCAGCGCGGTTTCCGCTCCAGCGCCTTCGACGCCGAGGGCGTGGCCACGCGCGAATCGGCGCTGGTGAGCGGCGGCGTGCTGCAACGCTATCTGCTGGGCAGCTATTCGGCGCGCAAGCTCGGGCTGCAGACCACCGCCAACGCCGGCGGCGTGCACAATCTCGAGGTCGCCGCCAACGCCGGCGATTTCGACTCCATGCTGCGCGGCATGGGCCGCGGCCTGCTGGTCACCGAGCTGATGGGGCAGGGCGTGAACACGGTGACCGGCGACTACTCGCGCGGCGCGGCCGGCTACTGGGTCGAACACGGACAGATCCAGCATCCGGTCGACGGCATCACCATCGCCGGCAATCTCAAGCGCATGTTCGAGGCCATCGAAGCGGTCGGCAGCGATGTCGATCCGCGCTCGCACCTGCACACCGGCTCGATCCTGGTCGGACGCATGACGGTGGCCGGCGATGCCGGCGAGGGCTGAGCCCGGCGCCGACGCCGGCTTGTCATCCTGACCGGTCATGCTGCGCCACCGTAGCCGTCTGGCCGTTGCCGGGCGGCGCCTGCGTTGCTACGAGGGCCGCGCCCTGCGGATCGTGCGTCGCCGTCCTTGACAGCGGTGGCTACGCGGCTGAGAGTGGGCCGGCTGGGGCGGCCGTACGGTCGTCGCCAATGCCATCCAAACGGGAACTGGAAAGGGGAAACAAGGAATGAGCGATATCAACGAATCATCGGCCGACGGCAGCTCCGAAGATCGGACCCTGGCGCTGATCACCCATCTGTCGGCCATCGTGGCAGGCTTCGTGGTCCCGCTGATCATCTGGTTGATCAACAAGGACAAGCCGGAGAAGTCGTTCCTGATCGATCAGGCGAAGGAGGCGTTGAACTTCAACATCACGCTGCTGATCGTCTATGTGATCTTGACCGTGGTCATCACGATCCTCACGATCGTCACGCTGGGCCTGGGTAGCGTTCTGTCGATCCTGATCTGGCTGGTCTGGCTGGGTTCGATCGTGCTGTTCATCATCGGCGGCATCAAGGCCAACAACGGGGAGCGTTATCGCTATCCGTTCGCGCTGCGCCTGATCAAGTAATCGATCGCGCAAACGTAGTGCCCGACGGGCCCGGCATTGCCGGGCCCGTTGCGTTTTGGGGGCTCGCTATCTCCGCGAAGGCGGGGGGCTGGTGTCTTTGGCGCCCTTCTACAGACGAGTCCTACGCTTCGCTTCTGGCTCCCTTCTTTTTTTTGCTCCTAGCTCCCTCCTTTGGAAAAGGAGGGTTGGGGAGGATTTGCTTTTGCCTTGCTGTCGCTTCTTCTGACCGAAGGTCAAAGGCTTCCGCCTGCTGCGCATGCGGGTCACTTTCTCTTGCTAGCCCAAGAGAAAGTAACCAAAGAGAAGGGCTAGCGGGACCAAACCTCCCCTGCGGGTTCGGAGCTGGCGCGGGGATTTTTCGAATGGACATCCCTGTCCATTCGAAAAACGGCGCGCGTCCTGCGCGCCGCCCTTCGGGTCTACGGTTGGTCGGGTGAGTGCGGGGCTTTTGGGCTTCAATGCCGGGGCAACGGCAACGGCAACGGCAACGGCGACGCAACCGCACTCGTAACCGAACTCGTAACCGCAACCGCCGCGCATCGCTCCTTTGTCGTCATCCCGGCGAAAGCGGAGATCCAGTGACTTTAGATCGCGGCCGAAACTGCGACGCTATTCGCCCGTAGGATGCGGTGAGCCTTAGGCGAACCGCATCGTCGCGGGGCTCCGGGTGATCGCGATGATGCGGTTGTCACCGCATCCTACGAGGCGCGCTCCGAGCGGGCGCTGCGGATGTTTGGGTAAACCGCATTGCTGTGCGGAGCCTGCGGTCGCGCGAGCGTCGCTCGCGCGAGTCAATGATTGCGTCGCGCCGTGAATCCGGCCAGTCCGTAGGATGCAGTGAGCCTTAGGCGAACCGCATCGTCGCGGGGCTCCGGGTGATCGCGATGATGCGGGCGTCACCGCATCCTGCGAGGCGCGCTCCGAGCGGGCGCCGCGGATTTTTGGGGCGGACCGCATTGCCGTGTGGCGCACGCGCTCGCGCGAGCGTCGCTCGCGCGAGTCAATGATTGCGTCGCGCCGCGAACTCGCCCAGTTCGGCCAGCGCCGCGGCCTTGGCGCCGAAGGGTGCCAGCGCGGTGTGCATGGTTTCCAGCAGCGCGTCCAGGCGCGCGCGCGAGCCGTCCAGGCCGATCAGGGCGGGGAAGGTCGCTTTGTCCTGGGCGGCGTCCTTGCCGGCGGTCTTGCCCAGCGTGGCGCTGCTGCCTTCGACGTCGAGGATGTCGTCGCGGACCTGGAAGGCCAGGCCCAGGGCGTGCGCGTAGCGGTCCAGCGCGTCCAGCGCCGCCGCATCGGCACCGCCGCAGAGCGCGCCCATGCGTACCGCCGCGCGGATCAGGGCGCCGGTCTTGAGCGCGTGCAGGCGTTCCAGCGCGGACAGGTCCAGCGCCGCGCCGGTGCCGGTGGCGGCGATGTCCAGGGCCTGGCCGCCGCACATGCCCGCCGCGCCGGCGGCCTCGGCCAGGGTGCGCAGCAGGGCCACGCGCACGCCGTCGGCGGTCGCGGTGTCGGCCAGCACCGAGAAGGCCAGCGACTGCAGTGCGTCGCCGGCCAGGATCGCGGTGGCTTCGTCGTAGGCCACGTGCACGGTCGGTTGGCCGCGGCGCAGGGCGTCGTCGTCCATCGCCGGCAGATCGTCGTGGACCAGCGAATAGGCGTGGATCAGTTCGACCGAGGCCGCGGGCGCGTCCAGCGCGGCCTCGTCGGCGTCGAACAGCGCGCCCGTCGCGTAGACCAGCAGCGGACGCAGGCGCTTGCCGCCGAGCAGCACGGCATGGCGCATGGCCGCGTGCAGCGCCTGCGGCGAGGCGTTCGGGTCGGGCAGCGCGCGTGCGAGCGCGGCGTCGGCGCGTTCGCGCCAGACGGCCAGGCGCGGATCACGCATCGGAGGCGTTGGGCGAGCCGGAATAGGGTTCGGCGCTGGCCGGATCCTGCGGGTCGCTGAGCAGGCGCACGCGCAGTTCGGCCTGTTCCAGCGCGGTCTGGCAACGGCGGTACAGGCCCACGCCGCGCTCGTAGGCGGCGAGCGAATCTTCCAGGCTCATCTCGCCGTGTTCCATCTTCTCGACCAACTGTTCGAGCGCGTCCAGCGACTGCTCGAAATCGGTCACGGGCGAGGGCTCGTTGGCGGCTTTACGTGGCATGCGACAAGTGTGCGGCGCGGGCTGCGCGGGGTCAACGCGTGCGCGTGTCGCGCGCCGCGCTCAGGGCCGCCAGACCAGGCGCGCCCGGCGCTCGCGCAGCCAGCCGTCGAACTCGGCGGAGTAGGCCAGGTCGCCGACCGCCAGCAGCGCGCCGTCGCGCGACAACAGCGGCAGGCGCCGGCGCTCCCAGGGCGGCACGCCCAGGCTCTGCAGGGCCTGCTTGAGGCTGTGGCCGTGCGCGCGGCCGGGCAGGACGATGCGTTCGCCGCCGACCCGCGCATGCGCCTCGCAGGGCGCCTCCAGGGCCGCGGCGCCTTCCAGCCGCAGTTCGCCGCCACCGGGCAGGGCCAGCGGTGCGCGGCCGTCCCAGTGCGCGCGCCAGTCCGCCGGCAGCGCCGGCGCCTGCGCCTGCGCATGCAGCAGGTCGCGCCAGGCGCGGATCACCGCGCCGCTCCAGGCGAACTCGGCCTCGGCGTCGCCGCGCGCGTCCAGTAGGTCGGTTTCGATCCTGAGCACGCCCTGGGCCGGCAGCGACGGCAGCCCCAGCGCGGCGATCCAGCGCCGCAGCACGCGTGCGCGGCGCGCGGGCGCCAGTGCGCGCAAGCCTGCGCGCGACAGCGCCTGCGGGTCGGCGCTGCGCACCTGGGCCAGGGCCAGCGCATCTTCGCGCTCCAGCAGCGTCGCCGCCTGCGCATTCAAGCCGGCCGAGGCCGCCAACGCGGCGTCGGCCTGGGGCCAGCGTTCGCGCAGCAGCGGCAGCACGCGACGGCGCAGGAAATTGCGGTCGTAGGCGTCGTCGGCGTTGCTGGGGTCTTCGATCCAGCGCAGTCCGTGCTCGCGCGCATAGGCCTCCAGCGCGCTGCGCGGCAGCTCCAGCAAGGGCCGCCACAGCCGGCCTGGGCCGCAGTCGCGCCAGCGCCGCATCGCCGCCAGCCCATCCGGGCCGGAGGCGCGCAGCGCGCGCAGCAGGAAGGTTTCGGCCTGGTCGTCGCGGTGATGGGCCAGCGCCAGGGTCTCGCCTGCGTCCAAGCCGGCCTCGAACGCGGCATGGCGCGCGCGCCTCGCCGCGGCCTCGGGCCCGTCGCCGCGATCGTGGGCCACGTTCACCCGCGACACCGTCAGCGGAACGCTGAGTGCCGCGCAGATTTCGGCGCATTGGGCTGCCCAGGCGTCGGCCTGCGCATGCAGGCCATGGTGCACGTGCCAGGCGCGCAGGCCCTGCGCGCGCGCGGCGGGCGTGGCCGCCAGCGCGTGCAGCAGCACGCTGGAATCCAGGCCGCCGCTGTAGCCCACGCACAGCGGCCCGGCCGGCAGATCGTGCAGGGCCTGGTGCAGCGGGGTGGGGGACGAAGACGGCATCCGCCGATGGTGCCACGGCGGTGGGACGGAGCAACCCATCGATGGCGCTGTTACCGCGCCGGCGCGCGCTTACTGTTTCCTCACCCCGTATCGAGACGCTCCGTTGGCCCGCCTGTTCGACCCGTACCCGCAACGCTCCGTGACCCTGCGCAACCGCATCGCGGTGTCGCCGATGTGCCAGTACTCGGCGATCGACGGTATGCCCGAGAACTGGCACCTGGTGCACCTGGGCAGCCGCGCGGTAGGCGGGGCGGGCGTGGTGCTGACCGAGGCCACCGCGATCTCGCCCGAAGGCCGCATTTCGCCCAGCGACACCGGCATCTGGAACGATCGCCAAGGCGAGGCCTGGTCGGAAATCGCCTGCTTCATCCGCGCCAACGGCGCGGTGCCCGGCATGCAGCTGGCGCACGCCGGGCGCAAGGCCAGCGTCGAGCCGCCGTGGCTGGGCGGACGCGCGATCGCGCCGGGCTACGGCGGCTGGACGCCGGTGGCGCCGTCGCCGCTGCCATTCGCCGACGGCCATGTCGCGCCGCGCGCGCTCGACAGCTGCGGCCTGGCCAACGTGATCGACGACTTCGCCGCGGCCGCGCATCGCGCGCTAGCGGCGGGGTTCCAATTGATCGAAGTGCATGCCGCGCACGGCTACCTGCTGCACGAATTCCTGTCGCCGCTGAGCAACCGCCGCGACGACGGCTACGGCGGCGACTTCGACAGCCGCACGCGCCTGCTGCGCGAAGTGCTGGCGGCGGTGCGCGAGGTCTGGCCGGAGCGTCTGCCGCTATGGCTGCGTGTGTCCGCCACCGATTGGGTCGAGGGCGGCTGGGACATCGAGCAGAGCATCGAGCTGGCGCGCATCGTCAAATCGCTGGGGGTGGACCTGATTGACGTCTCCAGCGGCGGGCTCATGCCCAACGTGCGTATTCCCGTCGGCCCCGGCTACCAGGTCCCGTTCGCCGCGCGCATACGCCGCGAAGGCGGCATCGCCACCGGCGCGGTCGGCCAGATCACCGATGCGACGCAAGCCGAAGGCATCGTCGAAAGCGGCGAGGCGGACGTGGTGCTGCTGGCGCGCGAACTGCTGCGCGATCCGTATTTCCCGCGCCGCGCGGCGGCGGAGCTGGGCGCGGAGCTGCATGGGCCGGATCAGTATTTGCGGGCTTGGTAGTCCGTCGCCGCGGCTAGCGTGGTACGTGTTCCGCCCACAAGGCTTCGAACACGGCTGCACTGATGGCGATGCCTTCAAACTGTGGGTCGCTGTTGATCTCTAGCAGCGATGGGACAGGAACCTCGCCCAGTCGAGTGTCCGAAAAGTCGTCTTCACGGCTCGAAGCCGATGCGACCCGGCCATCGAGGAAGAATTCGAGCTTGCGGGTCTCGTAGCCGTCGGCGTCGATTTCCGAGACCAGACGGATGGGGTAGTCGGGCTCGGCATGATGCCAATGCACGTCGATGTGCGTTGTGTTGATCTTCATCTTGGAGGTGCGACTACTGCGTGACTGCGGCGGGAGTGAGGCGGGCTAAATCTCGCTGCGGATCGATATGCGCAGGGTCGATTCCGAGCTCGCCGGCGAGATAAGCGTAACGTTCGTTGAACTGCTCGCGATTACGCATAGGCTCGCGGGATGGGAACTTCATCATCCCGACTAATGCGATGGTTTCGGCTCGCGTCAGTCGATCAGCCGGAACGCCGAAGTAAGCGGGCGCGGCGGCTCGTAATCCACGCGCATTCCGGCCGAACCAAGCCGTATCCAGACTGTAGTCGGCGATCTGCTCCGGCCGCCACTCGTTGCTCAGACGGATCATCGCTGCGATTTCCGCAACTATCCGGTTGGCGGGGCGCGAATCAGTGCGAGCCCGGGATAAGATCAAGCGCGCCGCTTCGCTCATCAGGGAGTGCGATGCGCGCGGGCCGAGCGGCTCTCGGTCGTCGATACTGACTGCGTGCAATACCTTCCAGCACAGCTTCAGCGGGTCCAGGCGCTCCACGCGCATCGGGCCTTCGCCGCCCAGCGATGCCCAATAGATACCGCGTACATCGTCCGAGTACTGATGCTGCGCGCGCGACAACTCTCGCGGCAGTGCGCTGGCGCCTTGCCAATAGAGGCCATACACCATCGACACGAACGCCGCAGCCAGTACCAAGATCGTGCCGACTATCCATTTCGGCCACGCACTCATGGGGCGGCCGGCTTCGAGGCAGGCTTCAAACGCGCCAAATCGCGTTCGAAGTCGATCGTGGAGGTATCGACGCCCGACCGTTCGGCGATGCGCAAGTAATGCCTACGAAAGCGATCCGGATGGCGATCCGGATCGTTGATCGAGGGATTGCCCATCACGGTAAAGAGAGCGAGCTGTTCCGCTCTGGTTAGTCGCTGTGCGGGCAGGCCGAAGTAGGCCTCGGCCGCCGCATCGTAGCCGAAGGCGTCGCGTCCGAATGCCGACTGCTCCAAGAGCAGGTCGATGATCTGTTCCGGCGTCCTTTCGTTGCTGAAACGTATCCAGGACGCGACGCTAGCCAGATGATGGCGCATCATCGAAATGTGATCCGTTCTCCGGATCGTCGCTAGACGCGAAGCGTGCGTTAACACTCGCTCCTCTGCCGTAGGTTTGGGGATGTGCTCGTCGCGAGTGAGGACGAAAACGCGCCAGACCAGCTTTAACGGGTCCATGCGTTCGATCTCGATTGGCTCGCGACCGCTCTCAGACCGCCAGTACGCCTGCCGCACTTCGGGGGGGTATGCACGCTGCGCCGTTGGCAGCTCAGCCGGCAACGCGCTGGCGCCGTACCAGTACAAGCCGTAGATCAGGCAAACGAACAAGGCGGCCAGCAGCGCCACAGTGCCGACGATCCATTTCGGCCAGCTGCTCACGTCCCGGGCCGCGCGCTTACGCGGCCTCGTAAGCCCCGTAGCCGCGCAGGCGCTCGTAGCGGCGCTGCAGCAGGTCCGGTGCCGGGATCTGTTCCAGGGCGTCGAGCTCGTTTAGCAGCACGGCCTTGAGGCGGGTGGCCATCTGCTTGGGGTTGCGGTGGGCGCCGCCGATCGGCTCGCGCACGATCTTGTCGATCAGGCCCAGCTCGAACAAACGCTTGGCGGTCAGGCCCAGTTGCTCGGCGGCGTCCTTGGCCTTCTCGGCGGTCTTCCACAGGATCGACGCGCAGCCTTCGGGGGTGATCACCGAGTAGGTGCTGTATTCCAGCATCAGGGTGCGGTCGCCGACGCCGATCGCGAGCGCGCCGCCGGAGCCGCCTTCGCCGATCACGGTGCAGATCACCGGGATCTTGAGTTCGGCCATTTCCAGCAGGTTGCGTGCGATCGCCTCGGATTGGCCGCGCTCTTCGGCGTCGATGCCCGGCCAGGCGCCGGCGGTGTCGATGAAGGTCAGCAGCGGCAGCTTGAAGCGCTCGGCCATCTTCATCAGGCGCAGCGCCTTGCGGTAGCCCTCGGGGCGCGGCATGCCGAAGTTGCGGCGGATCTTGCTCTTGGTGTCGCGGCCCTTCTGGTGGCCGATGATGACCACCGGACGGCCGTCGATGCGGCCCAGGCCGCCGACGATGGCGGCGTCGTCGGCGAAGGCGCGGTCGCCGGCCAGTTCCTCGAACTCGTCGCAGATCACCCGGATGTAGTCCAGGGTGTAGGGACGCGCCGGGTGGCGGGCCAACTGCGAGATCTGCCAGGGGCTGAGGTCGCGGAAGATCTGCGCGGTACGCAGGCGCAGCTTGTCCTGCAGGGCGTGGATCTCGGAATCGATGTCGACCGCCGGCCCGCTGTTGGCGTGGCGCAGTTCCTGGATCTTGGCTTCCAGGTCGGCGATGGGCTGCTCGAAGTCGAGGTAGTTCGGATTCATGCTCGGGCCGGGGCCGGAAAGGGGCACAGTCTAGCCCAGGGGGGCGGACCGTACCGAGGGGTAGGGGGAGGGGCAGGAGTGAGCGGAGAGGAGTGAGGAGTGAGCAAGGGCGGTGCCAGCTTTCGCTCACTCCTCACTCCTCCACGCTCACTTCTCGCTTCTAGCCTCCAGCCCAGGGCTTGGCCAGGGTCAGCTTGACCGCGCGCACGCCCGGCTGGGCGCGCAGCGTGCCGACCAGGTCGGCGTCCACGCGCACCGATTGGCCGCCGTTGAGGTCGAGCATGCCGGCTGCGCCCGCGCGCAGCAGGTCCAGGCGGATCGGCGTCTGCCCGGGACGGTTCTTGGCCAGCAGCGCGTCCACGCGCTGCCAGGTGCCGGGCACGCGCAGGTCCAGGCGCATCGACAGGCGCTGCGCGTGCTTGGCGC
Organism: Lysobacter sp. cf310; assembly: GCF_900114355.1. Lineage (GTDB taxonomy): Bacteria > Pseudomonadota > Gammaproteobacteria > Xanthomonadales > Xanthomonadaceae > Lysobacter. The sequence goes on along the minus strand of NZ_FOSS01000001.1, from coordinate 130,363 downwards.
AGACCTGCGAGTACTCCCAGCAGCGCTGCGCGCGCAGGGCGAAGCCGCCGCTGAAGGCGTCCTCGCGCAGGCCGCCCTGCACGACCAGCAGGCGGTCGCGCGCGAGCAGGGAGGCGAACTCGCCGTAGGTCTCGGCGAAGAAGGCGCATTCGAGCCGGCCGCGGCCGTCCTCGATCTGCACGAACATCTGGCTGTCGCCCTTCTTGCGCAGGCCGACGACCTGGCCGGCCACCACCACTTCCAGTTCCGGGCGCCAGCCGCTGCGCGCGCTCTCAGGGCGGTTCTCCCAGATCCGGTCGAGTTCGCCCAGATCGTTGCCGACCAGGCCGCGCAGCTCGTCGCGATAGGGGTCGAACGGGTGGCCGCTGAGGTAATGGCCCAGGGTCTCGCGCTCGCCGGCCAGCAGCTGCGCCAGCGGCCACTCGTCGGCCTCCGACAGGTCCAGGTGCAGCGCCGGCGCGGCGGCTTCGAAGCCGCCGAACAGCGAGACCTGGCCGGCATCGCGCTCGCGCGCGAGCTGGTCGGTGGCCTTCAGCACTTCCGGCAGCTGCAGCATCAGGCTCGCGCGGTTCTTGCCCAGCCGATCCAGGGCGCCGGCCTGGGTCATCGCTTCCAGCGCGCGCCGGTTGAGCTTGCCGCTGTCGACGCGTTTGCAGAAATCCAGCAGGTCGTCGAAGGGGCCGGCGCGGCGTGCGTCGACGATCGCCTCGCAGGCGCCGCGGCCGACGCCCTTCACCGCGCCCAGGCCGTAGCGGATGGTGCGCGCGTCCTTGGCCTCGAACATGTAGGCCGAGGCGTCCACGTCCGGCGGCAGCACTTCCAGGCCCATGGTGCGGGCTTCGTCGAGGAAGCCGACGATCTTGTCGGTGTTGTCCATGTCCGAGGACAGCACCGCGGCCATGAATTCGGCCGGGTAATGCACCTTCAGCCAGGCGGTCTGATACGCGACCAGGGCGTAGGCGGCCGAGTGCGACTTGTTGAAGCCGTACTCGGCGAACTTCTCCATCAAGTCGAAGATCGGGCTGGCCTGCTTGGCCGGAATGCCGCGCTCGGCGCAGCCGGCCTCGAACTTGGCGCGCTCCTTCGCCATCTCCTCGGGCTTCTTCTTGCCCATCGCGCGGCGCAGCATGTCGGCGCCGCCGAGCGTGTAGCCCGCCAGCACCTGGGCGATCTGCATCACCTGTTCCTGGTACACGATGACGCCGTAGGTCGGCGACAGCACCGGTTCCAGCGAATCGTGCGGGTAGGTGACTTCGGTATTGCCGTGCTTGCGGTCGACCCATTCGCGGTCCATCCCCGAGCCCAGCGGGCCGGGACGGAACAGCGCGGCCAGCGCGATGATGTCTTCGAAGGTGTCGGGCTTGGCGCGCTTGAGCAGCTCGCGCATGCCGCGCGATTCGAACTGGAACACCGCGACCGTATCGCCGCGCGCGAACAGCTCGTAGCTGAGCTTGTCGTCCAGCTCCAGCGCGGTGATGTCCAACGGCGCTTCGCCGGCCGCGGCGCGGCGCAGATTGATCGCCTTCACCGCCCAATCGATGATCGTGAGCGTGCGCAGGCCGAGGAAGTCGAACTTGACCAGGCCGACGGCTTCGACGTCGTCCTTGTCGAACTGGGTGACCGGGTTGCGGCCGCGGCCTTCGCCGTCGTGTTCGGCGAACAGCGGGCAGAAGTCGCTCAGCGGCGAGGGCGCGATCACCACGCCGCCGGCGTGCTTGCCGGCGTTGCGGGTCAGGTCTTCCAGGCTTAGCGCCAGGTCGAGCAGGTCGCGGACGTCGTCCTCGGTGCGGTAGCGGTCGATCAGATCGGCCGAGGCCAGCATCGGGTTCTGCTTGGCGGCGTCGGTGTTGCCCAGCGCGTCGTCCAGGCTGATGCCCAGGGTGTTCGGGATCAGCTTGGCGATGCCGTCGACGAAGCCGTAGGGATGGCCGAGCACGCGTCCGGAGTCGCGCACCACCGCCTTCGCGGCCATGGTGCCGTAGGTGATGATCTGGCTGACGCGGTCGCGGCCGTACTTGGCGGCGACGTAGTCGATCACCTCGTCGCGCCGATCCATGCAGAAGTCGATGTCGAAGTCGGGCATCGACACGCGTTCGGGATTGAGGAATCGCTCGAACAGCAGGTCGTAGGGCAGCGGGTCCAGATCGGTGATGCCCAGCGCCCAGGCCACCAGCGAGCCGGCGCCCGAACCGCGGCCCGGACCGACCGGGATGCCGTGGTCCTTGGCCCAGTTGATGAAGTCCGCGACGATCAGGAAGTAGCCGGGGAAGCCCATCTTGATGATGACGTCGAGCTCGATCTCGAGCCGGTCGTCGTAATCCTGGCGGCTCTTGCCGTCCGCCAGCGGGGCCTTCTCCAGGCGCTTTTCCAGGCCCTCGCGCGCGGAGTTGCGCAGCCAGCTCTCGATGGTGTGCTCGCTGGGCACCGGGAACGCCGGCAGCGCGTACTCGCCCAGCTTGAGTTCGACGTTGCAGCGCGTGGCCAATGCCACCGCGTTGTCGATCGCGTCGGGGATGTCGGCGAACAGCTCGGCCATCTCCTCCGACGATTTCAGGTACTGCTCTTCGCTGTAGTCGCGCGGCCGCTTGGGATCGTCGAGCACGCGGCCCGAGGCGATGCACACGCGCGCTTCGTGGGCCTCGAAACCGTCGCGGTCGAGGAAGCGCGCGTCGTTGCTGGCGACCACGGCCAGGCCGCGCTTGCCGGAGGCGTGCAGGGCGAAGGCGTTGAACGCGTCCTCGCCGTCGCGGCGGCTGCGCGTGAGTTCCAGATGCAGGCGGTCGTCGAGCACGCTCTGCCAGTCGGCGATCCAGGCTTCGGCCAGTTCGTGGCGGCCGCCGATCGCCAGGCGTCCGCCCAGGCTGTGGCGGCCGGCCAGGGCGAACAGGCCGCCGTTGTCCTCGCGCAGCCATTCCGGGCGCAGCACCACGCCGTCGACGCGATGGCCTTCCAGCCAGGCGCGGCTGAGCAGGCGCGACAGGGTCAGGTAGCCGCCGCGGTCGCGGCACAGCAGGGTCATGCGCGAGGGCGTTTCGTTGCCGTCGGCCAGGCCGACGTCGGCGCCGATGATGGGCTTCAGGCCCGCGCTCTCGGCGGCCTTGTAGAACTTGACCGTCGCGAACAGGTTGTCGAGGTCGGTCAGGGCGACCGCGGGCTGACCCAGGCTCGCGCAGCGTTTGACCAACTCGTCGATGCGGATCGTCGAGTCGGCTAGCGAATACTCGCTGTGCAGGTGGAGATGAACGAAGCGTGCGGACATGCGACAACCGGCGTGACAGCCAGCAGGTTAGCAGCCCGGCCGCCGCGTACAAGGCTTGACATCGCGGCGACCGCGCCTGGCCCGCGCGGGAGCGCGCGAATCGGCGCCGTTGCGCGCCGATCGCCGCGCTTTCGTGTGCGTTCGAGCGCCCCGGGCCGGCTCGAACGCGTCCGCTTCAGGTCACCCGGAACGGCGACTGCGCGGCATGGAAGGCCGGTGCGTAGTGGTGTTCGTGGATGCGCACGCGCTGTTGCAGCAGGGCGATCTCGTCCAGGCGCTCGCGCACCCAGGACGCGCGCAATTCGGCGCCGTTGGCGTCCGGGTGGCGGACCTCGCGGTAGGCGCAGAAGTCGCGGTAGTCCTCGGCCTCCTCGGCGAAGGCGGGCCAGGCCAGTTCGATCAGCAGCACGTCGTCGAGCAGGCCCAGCAGCGGGATCCGGTCCGGGATCAGGTCGTCGCCGTTGTCGACATAGGCCAGCAGCTTGTCCAGGCGCGCGCGTACCGCCGGCGCGCAGTCCCAGTCGGGATCGGCCAGCATGGCGCGCAGCTCCTGCAGACGCTGCAGGCGTTGATCGACCACCGCGCGCGCTGCTTCCTTCGGCATCGCGCTCAGCCATACGGCCAGGCGCTGCAGGCGGGTGGCGTCGACGCGCGCGGCATCGGGATGGAGTTCGTGGACCAGGGCGTCGAAGGCGGCGATCGCCGCCGGCGTGACCGCCATGGCCGGTTCCAGCGACACCACCGGGGCGGTGTCGGACTCGAACGGCAGGGGCTGCGGGGTCGGGGTCGGATGGGGCATGCGCATGGAGCACCTCCGGTTCCGGCCATGGGGGCGGGGCGTCGGGCACGGCCGGTGTGCGTCGACCCTCATCCTTAGGGATGCCGCGGCAGCATGCGTGGTTGCTCAGCATGGGCGCGCCTGCGGAAAGTCGCCGTGACGTAGGACAGGTCCAGCCTGTTCAGCCGACAGGCGGTCTTCACACGCGCTCGCGCGCTGGTCTTTCCCTTGCGCAAAGGGTGACGGCGCGCGTTTACGAACCGCGGGTTCGGGTGCGACCGAACGCCCGCGGGCGGTGCCCGCGGGCCGGGCGAAGGGAGGCGATTGGCTGTCGCTGCCGGCGCAGGCGTTCGGCAGGGCTCAGGGCACGTCGGTCACCAGCGCCGCGCGCACCGGCGCGAAGCTGCGGCGGTGCTGCGGGCAGGGGCCGTGCGTGGCCAGCGCGGCCAGGTGCGCGGGCGTGCCGTAGCCCTTGTGTTCGTCGAAACCGTATTGCGGCCACTGCGCATGCAGCTCGCGCATGTGGCGGTCGCGCGAGACCTTGGCCAGGATCGAGGCGGCCATGATCGCGCGATCGCGCGCGTCGCCGCCGATCAGGGCCTCGGCCGGGCAGGGCAGGCCGCGCGGCAGGGCGTTGCCGTCGATGCGCGCCAGTTCCGCTGCGTGCGCGACCGCTTCGACCGCGCGCCGCATGCCGGCCATGGTGGCCTGGAAGATGTTGATGCGGTCGATTTCCTCGACCTCGACGTAGACCACGCTCCAGGCCAGCGCGCGTTCGACGATGCGCGCGTACAGCGCTTCGCGGCGCTCGGCGCTGAGCTGCTTGGAATCGTCCAGGCCGTTGACCGGCGTGCGTCCCGGGCCCAGCACCACCGCGGCCACCACCACCGGGCCGGCGAGCGGGCCGCGCCCGGCCTCGTCGACGCCGGCGATGCGCTGGGCGCCGCGGGCCAGGCTCAGGTCGAGCGCGAGTTGGCCGCCGGCCTTAGCCATGGCCGGTCGGCAGCAGATCGGCGACCGCGTCGGCGGCGCGTGCGGAGGCGTCGCGACGCAGGCTGAGGTGGATCTGTTCGAAACGCGCCGGCAGCGCGCTCGCGCGCTCGCGGTCGCGCAGCAGCGCGAGCGTGGCCTCGGCCAGTTTCTCGGGCGTGCAGTCGGCCTGCATCAGTTCCGGCACCACGCGCTCGCCGGCGAGCACGTTGGGCAGCGAATAGGTGTCGGTCTTGAGCAGGCCGAAGGTCTTGACCAGGGTGTAGGTCAGCGGCGCGATCTTGTAGGCGACCACCATCGGGCGCTTGGCCAGCATCGCCTCCAGGGTGGCGGTGCCGGAGGCCAGCAGGACCACGTCGCAGGCCGTCATCACCGTGCGCGCGCCGCCGTCGGTGACGTGCAACGCGGGGCGCAGGACCGCCGCGTCGGGGTGCGCGGCCAGCACGCGCTCGAATGCGGCACGCGCCTGCGCGTTGGCCATCGGCGCGACGATGCTCAAGCGTGGTTCGGCCGCGCGCAGACGCGCCGCGGCGGCCAGGAAGTCGCCGCTGAGGCGTTCGACCTCGCCGACCCGCGAACCCGGCAGCAGCGCCAGCACCGGCGCCTCGTCGTCCAGGCCCAGGCACATGCGGGCGTCGTCGCGATCGGGGTGCAGGGGCATCTCATCGGCCAGCGGGTGGCCGACGAAGCGCGCATCGACGCCGTGGCGTTCGTAGATCGCCGGCTCCATCGGAAACAGGCACAGCACGCGATCGGCCGACTGCCCGATCTTTTCCGCGCGTTTCTCGCGCCAGGCCCAGACCGAGGGACTCACGTAGTGCACGGTCTTCACCCCGCGCTGCTTGAGCCAGCGCTCCACGCCCAGATTGAAATCCGGCGCGTCGATGCCGATGAACACGTCGGGTTTCCAGTCCAGCACGCGCTTGCGCAGCTCGCTGCGCAGGCGCAGCAGCCGCGGCAGATGCTTGAGCACTTCGACCAGGCCCATCACCGCCAATTCGGAGGCGTCGTACCAGGCGTCCAGGCCGGCGGCCTGCATCTGCTCGCCGCCGATGCCGACGAACAGCGCACCCGGGTGACGGCGCTTGAGTTCGGCGATCAGTCCGGCGCCCAGCAGGTCGCCCGAAGCCTCGCCCGCGACCAGGGCGATGCGCAGCGCGGGCGGCGGCGGGGCCGGGAAGATGTCGTCGATGACGGCGGCGGGGGCGGTGGCGTTCATCGGGCGAGTGGCGCTCCAGTTTCGTGCTCGCAGGTCGCGCGGTCGAACGGGTCGCGCGCTGCGGGCGTCGGCTCGGGGGCTGAGCTGCCGGCATTGTGCCCTGCCGCGCGGCCATCGTCGTCCTCTTGGGTCACATCCTGCCAAAGCGCGTGATGGCGGTCCGGTTCGAGGCGGTGGCGGCTCACGGGGCGATGGGCGCGGGCGATGCGGTGGCTAGCGGCCGGAAAGGGCGTTGGGTGACGGGCGTGTGCGGGCGCGTCGGTCGCGGACGGAGGTTGGGCTTGCATGGCCTGCGCCTTCGTTCGGCCGCATGACGTGCCGGTAGGGCCGCGTCACGGGATGGGCGGCTACGCCGACGTGGAGCCGAGCCCGCTTTGGCGGGCATGACGAATCGAGTAGAGCGGCGGCAGCTTGGAGCCGCTATCGGTGCGACGTCGCAAGCGATCCAGGCCAGCGCGTGGCCGACCGTTGTGACATCCAGAGCGGCCGCGGCCGCCGTGCGAGCGCCGCGACAGCCTCAGCGCAGCAGCGGGCGCTCGCCGGCGTCGATGAAGGCCAGCAGCGCGCGCACGTCGTCGCTGTCGCCGGCCAGGGCGATCAGCTTGCCGCGCGCTTCTTCCAGCGAGGTGCCGGACATGTACAGGGCGCGGTAGGCGCGCTTGATCGCGGCGATGCGTTCGGCGTCGAAACCGCGGCGCTTGAGGCCTTCGCTGTTGATGCCGCGCGGGCGGCCGTAGCCGTCCTGCGCCACCATCACGAACGGCGGCACGTCGCCGTTGACGAAGGCGCCCATGCCTATGAAGGCATGCGCGCCGATGCGGCAGAACTGATGGATGCCGGCGAAGCCGCTCAGGATCACGTGATCGCCGACCTCGACGTGGCCGGCCAGGGTCGCGTTGTTGGAGAACACGCACTGGTTGCCGACCGCGCAGTCGTGGGCGACGTGGACGTAGGCCAGCAGCCAGTTGTCGTCGCCGATGCGGGTGGTGCCGCCGCCGTTGCCGGTGCCGCGGTTGACGGTGACGAACTCGCGGAAGGTGTTGCGGTCGCCGATCACCAGTTCGGTGCGCTCGCCGGCGAACTTCTTGTCCTGCGGTTCGCCGCCGATCGCGCACTGGCCGATGAAGCGGTTGTCGCGGCCGATCCGGGTCGGGCCGCGGATCACGCAATGCGGCCCAATTTCGGTGCCGTCGCCGATCTCGACCTCGTCGCCGATGTAGCTGAAGGCGCCCACGCGCACGCCGGCGCCGAGCTTGGCGCCCGGCTCGATCACCGCGCTGGAGTGGATCAGATCGCTCATGCGTACGCTCAGGCCTTGGACTCGGCGCAGACGATTTCGGCGCAGGCGACCTGCTCGCCGTCGACGCGGGCGATGCCGGTGTAGATGGCGACGTTGCGGATCACGCGCTTGACGGTCACGTCCAGTTCCAGGCGGTCGCCGGGGACGACCATCTTGACGAACTTGGCGCCGTCGATCTTGACCAGGTAGAACAGGCGCCCGTCGGCGCTGGACTGGGTCGACAGCTGGGTCAGGATGCCGCCGGCCTGGGCCAGGGCCTCGACCACCAGCACGCCCGGCATCACCGGGTGACCGGGGAAGTGGCCGTTGAAGAAGGGTTCGTTCGCGGTCACGTTCTTGTAGGCCAGCACGCGCTTGTGCGGCTCGAACTCGACCACGCGGTCGACCAGCAGGAAGGGGTAGCGGTGCGGCAGCAGGTGCTGGATCGCGGGCACGTCGATCGGGAGTTGCACGGGTTGGCTCATTTCGGTTCCTTGTCGGCAGCCGCCACCCGCCGTGCGAGCGCGTCGAGCTGCTTGAAGCGGGCGGCGTTCTTACGCCAGCTGCGATTGTCCATCAACGGGGTGCCCGAGGAATACTCGCCGGGCTCGCGAATCGAGCTGGTCACCAGGCTCATGGCGGTGACCGTGACCCGGTCGCAGATCTCCAGGTGGCCCAGCACGCCGGCGGCGCCGCCGATCATGCAGTAGCGGCCGATGCGGGCGCTGCCGGCCACGGCCGAGCAGCCGGCCATGGCGCTGTGGGCGCCGATATGGACGTTGTGGCCGATCTGGATCTGGTTGTCGAGGCGGACGTCGTCTTCGAGCACGGTGTCCTCGATCGCGCCGCGATCGATGGTGGTGTTGGCGCCGATTTCGCAATCGTCGCCGACCGACACGCCGCCCAGCTGCGGCACCTTGATCCAGTGCGGCTCGCTGTCGGGCAGGCGCTCGAAGGCCAGGCCGAAGCCGTCGGCGCCGAGCACCGCGCCGGGGTGCACCAGGACGCGCCGGCCCAGGCGCACGCGGGTGACCAGGGTGACCCGCGCGACCAGTTCGCTGCCGGCGCCGACCACGCAGTCGTCGCCGATCACGCAACCGGGACCGAGGCTGGCGCCGGATTCGATGCGGCTGCGCGCGCCGATGCTGACGAAGGCGCCGATGTGGGCGTCGTCGGCGATCTGGGCGCTGGGGTCGATCGCGGCGGAAGGGTGAATGCCGGCCTCGCGCAGCGGGCGCGGCTCGAACAGCGCGGCCAGGTGGGCGAAGGCGACGTAGGGATCGCGCGCGATCAGGGCGGTGCCGGCGTAGCCCTGCGCGTCGTCCTCGCGCATCACCACCACGCCGGCGTCGCTGTCGGCGAGCTGGCCGCGGTACTTGGGATTGGCCAGGAACGCGAGCTGGTCGGCGCGCGCGCGCGCCAGCGTGCCGACGCCGCGCACGCGCGCCTCGCCGTCGCCGCGCAGGCCGAGCGCGAAACGCTCGGCCAGTTCGCGGGCGGTGTAATCGGGCGTCAACACGGGGCGCCGGGCGCGACCGCCGCCGTCAGAACGTGCCGCCGAAGGTGAACTGCAGGCGCTCGAGCTCGTCGCCTTCCTTGATCTTCTGTCCGGAGGCGTTGAACACAGCGTCCTCCTTGCGCAGCGGGAAGGCGTAGCTGATCGAGATCGGGCCCATCGGCGAACGCCACATCAGCGAGATGCCGGTGGACGCGCGCAGGTCGCCGGCGTCGAATTCGTCGTAGTTCTTGTAGACGTTGCCGACGTCGATGAAGGCCGAGACGCGCGCCTGCGGCGTGTCCAGCAGGGTCGGGAAGTACATTTCCAGCGAGCCGACGGTCTTGAACGAGCCGCCGATGGGCTGGGTGAAGGTGCTGCCCGGCGTCGCGCCTTCGCGCGGGCCCAGGGTGTTGTCGGTGAAGCCGCGCACCGAGCGCACGCCGCCGGCGTAGAAGTTCTCGAAGAACGGCAGGCCGTCGGCGGTGACCGTGCGGCCGGTCAGCGGACCGGCGCCGTCCGGATCCGGGATCACCCGCGTGACCGCGTCGCCGTAGCTGTCGCCGTAGCCGAGTTCGGCGCGGGTGTTGAGCACGAAGTGGCGCGAGATCGGCCAGAACTTGGAGATGTTGTAGTTGAGCTTGTAGTACTCGACGGTCGAGCCGGGCAGGGTCATTTCCAGCCAGACGCGCTGCTGCAGGCCGCGGGTCGGGGTCAGCAGATTGTCCAGCGAGTTGCGCGACCAGCCGAACTCCGCGCGCCAGGCGTGGAAGGTGCGCGTGCCCAGCGCATCGATGTAGTCGACCAGGCTGAAGGCGGTGCCGCCGCGCGTGGTCAGGATCTCGTTGCTGTCGATGCCGAACATTGCCGAGACGGTGTCGGTCTCGGTGATCGGCAGGCCCAGCACGACCTGCGCCGCGCCGCTGGTGGTGGAGTACTGGGCGGTGTTGTAGTCGGAGTTGTCGAACTCGCGCCACCACAGGTTGTAGCCCAGCGACATGCCGTCGTCGGTGAAGTAGGGGTTGGTGTACGAGAAGTCGTAACGCTGCAGGTAGTCGTTGCGGCTGGCCTGCACGGACACGCGGTTGCCGCTGCCCAGGAAGTTGGCCTGCGACAGCTGGATCTGCGTGGTCAGGCCGGTCAGCTGGGAGAAGCCCAGGCCGAACACGAAGCTGCCCGAGGTGGTTTCCTTGACGTTGTAGACCACGTCGACCTGATCGTTGCTGCCCTGCACCGGCTGGGTCTCGACGTCGACGGTCTCGAAGTAGCCCAGGCCCTGCAGACGGATCTTGGAACGGTCGATCGCGGCCTGCGAGTACCAGCTGCCTTCGAACTGGCGCATTTCGCGGCGCATCACTTCGTCGGCGGTGCGGGTGTTGCCCTTGAACACCACGCGGCGCACGTTGACGCGCGGGCCCGGCACGACCTGCATGTTGATGGCCACGGTCTTGCCTTCGCGGTCCACGTCCGGAATCGGATTGACCTGCGCGAACGCGTAACCGACGTTGCCGAGGGTGGCCACGATCGCGTCGGAGCTGATCTCGAGCAGGCGGCGCGAGAAGATCTGGTCGGGCTTGACGATCACCAGGCGCTCGATCTGGTCCTTCGGCAGCACGGTGTCGCCGGTGACCTCGACCTTGGTGACCTTGTACTGCTCGCCCTCGTTGACGCCGGCGGTGATGAACATGTCCTGGCGGTCGGGGCTGATCGCGACCTGGGTCGACTCGATGTTGAAGTCGACGTAGCCGCGATCGAGGTAATAGTTGTTGAGCTTCTCGAGGTCGCCCGAGAGCTTCTCGCGCGAGTACTGGTCGTCGCGGCGGTACCAGCTGAGCCAGTTGTGCTCGCGCGACTCCCAACCGCCGACGATGTCTTCCTGGGCGAACTTCTCGTTGCCGACCAGATTGATGTGGCGGATCTTGGCGGCCTTGCCTTCCTTGACCGTGATGGTCAGGTCGACGCGGTTGCGGTCCAGGCGCGCCACCGTCGGGGTGATCTCGACGTTGTACTTGCCGCGGTTGTTGTACTGCTTGGTGAGCTCCTGGGTGACCTTGTCCAGGGCCAGGCGGTCGAAGGTGTCGCCTTCGGCCAGGCCGGCTTCCTTCAGGCCGCGCAGCAGGTCTTCGCTCTTGATGTCCTTGTTGCCGGTCAGGGTCAGCTTGTTGATCGCCGGACGCTCGGTCACGGTGACCACGACGATGGTGCCCTGACGGCCGATCTGCACGTCCTCGAAGAAGCCGGTCTTGTACAGCGCGCGGATCGCGTCGCCGGCCTTGGCGCCGTCCATGGTGTCGCCGCGCTCGATCGGCAGGTAGGTGAACACCGTACCGGCGGAGATGCGCTGCAGGCCGTCGACGCGGATGTCGCTGACGGTGAACGAACCCGGCGCCGGGGCCGGCGCGCCGGGTAGCGCGAACGGGTCGGCCGACTGCGCCAACGCTGGAGCTGCCGCGGCCGAGGTCAGCGCCGAGGCGAGGGCGAGGGCGAGCATGCGGCGAGGAGGGGTTCGCGTCATCATTACGTCCGGTTGGGGTTCGTTGACGCCCGTAACGGGGCGCCGGTTCGAGGCTTCGAGCGATCGAGGCATCGGGTCGATAGGCAGGGCCGGCATCAGCGCACCAGGTTGTTCACGATGTCGTTGTAGAACGCCAAACCCATCAGGCTGACGATCAACGCCAGGCCGACATACTGGCCGGCGGCCATAACGCGCTCGCTGACCGGGCTGCCCTTGACCAGCTCGATAAGGTAATACAGCAGGTGACCGCCGTCCAAGATCGGGATCGGGAGCAGGTTCAGGATTCCCAGGCTCAGCGACAGCAGGGCCAGCATCTGCAGGTACCACGCCGGACCGTGCTGGGCATGGTCGTTGGCGGCTCGGGCGATGGTGATCGGGCCGGCGACGGTGTTCTGCACCGATAGACGGCCGCTGAACGCACGTCCGATCATCGCCACCATGTCCTGGGTCTGACGGCCCATTTCGCGGAACGCGGCGGGGATGGCGTCGATCGGGCCGTAGCGCAGCACCGCATCGGGTTGCGGCTCGCCCTTGGCCACTTCCAGGCCCAGCAGCCATTGCTGCTTGCCGGTTTCGGGATTCTTGGTCTGCAGCGGGGTCAGCGGGAACGCCAGGCGGTCGCCGCCGCGCTGCACTTCGATCATGGCCTCGCCGCCGCGCTTGCCCAGCGCGTCGACCAGGCCGCCGATGTCGCCCCAGGAGGCGACCGGTTCGCCGTCGATCGCGGTCACGCGGTCGCCTTCGGCGAGCACGCCCCAGGCCGGACGATCGGGCAGCACGCGGCCGATCACCGCCGGCGTCAGCTGATGGCGCCAGATCAGGCCGGTGTGGTTGAGCAACTGGCGTTCGTCGATATCGGCCGGCAGCTTGGACAGGCGCAGGGTGCGGGTGGCCTCGCGGCCGTCCTCGCCGCGCACCTGCACCGGCACGTCGCTGCGGTCCAGCGCCGCCGACAGCAGGGCCAGGGCGGCTTCGCTGGTGGTGGGGGTGGCGCGGTCGCCGACCGCGACGATGATGTCGCCGCGGCTCAGGCCCGACTGCGCGGCCAGGCCCTCGACCTTGCCGACCGCGGGCGCGAAGTCGGGGCGGCCGATCACGAACATCAGCCAGAACAGCGCCACGCACAGGATCAGGTTGGCGATCGGGCCGGCGGCCACGATCGCGATGCGCTTGAACACGCTCTGCCGATTGAAGGCCTGCGCGACCTCGGCCGGATCGACGTCGCCCTCGCGCTCGTCGAGCATCTTGACGTAGCCGCCCAACGGAATCGCGGCGATCGCGAACTCGGTGCCGTCGCGGTTGCGGCGCATCCACAGCGGCTTGCCGAAGCCGACCGAGAAGCGCAGCACCTTGACCCCGCTGCGGCGCGCGACCCAGTAATGGCCGAACTCGTGGAAGGTCACGAGCACGCCCAGGCTGACCAGCAGCCACCAGACCGAGCCGATGAATTCGCTCATGGGAGTTCCACTCTTGGGGTCAGGCCCATGCGCTACGCCTTGTCATCGATGGCTTGCGCGGCGTACCGGCGCGCCTGCGCATCGGCATCGCGCAGGACCGCCAGCGAGGTCGCCGGGGTGGAGGGGAGCGCGGCGAGGGTATCCTCGACCAGCGCCGGTATCGCTAGGAAACCGATACGCCGCTGAAGAAACGCTGAAACCGCCACTTCGTTGGCGGCGTTCAACACCGCCGGGGCGGTGCCGCCCGCGCTCAGGGCCGCGAAGGCCAGGCCCAGGCAGGGGAAGGCGTCCAGGTCCGGCGCTTCGAAATCCAGCCGCCCCTGCGCCAGCAGGTCCAGTCCGGCCACGCCCGAGGCGATCCGCTCCGGCCAGCCGAAGCCCACCGCCAGCGCGGTGCGCATGTCGGGCAGGCCGAGCTGGGCCAGGGTCGAGCCGTCGACGAATTCGACCAGCGAATGGACCAGGCTCTGCGGATGCACCAGCACCTGGATGCGCTCGCCGGACACGCCGAACAGGTGGTGGGCCTCGATCACTTCCAGGCCCTTGTTCATCAGCGTGGCCGAGTCGACCGAGATCTTCGGGCCCATCGACCACTTCGGATGCGCGACCGCCTGTTCCGGCGTGACCTCGGCCAGGGACGCGCGATCGCGGCCGCGGAACGGGCCGCCCGAGGCGGTGAGCAGGATGCGCGCGAGCCCGGCGTGCGCGTGCGCGTCGGGCAGGCATTGGAAGATCGCGTTGTGCTCGCTGTCGATCGGCACGATGGTGGTGCCGGCCTCGTGCGCGGCGCGCATCAGCAGCTCGCCGGCCAGCACCAGCGATTCCTTGTTGGCCAGCAGCAGGCGCTTGCCGGCGCGCGCCGCGGCGAGCGTGGAATCCAGGCCGGCCGCGCCGACGATGGCCGCGACCACGGTGTCGCAGGCGTCGCCGGAGACCAGCGCGACCAGGGCTTCGTCGCCGCAGTGCGCCTGGGTGTCCAGGCCGCGCGCGCGCAGACCGTCGCGCAGCGCCGGATAGCAGGCCGCATCGGCGATCACCGCGTGCGCGGGGCGGTGGCGCTCGCACAGCGCCAGCAATTGTTCGACCCGGCCGCCGGCCGCGAGCACGCTCGCGCGCAGGCGCTCGGGATGGCGCGCGATCACGTCCAGGGCCGAAGTGCCGATGGAACCGGTCGCGCCGAGGACGGCGATGTGCTGCATGTTCAGAAGTCCAGCACGGCCTTGCCGAGCGCGAAAACCGGCAGCGCCGCGAGCACGCCGTCGACGCGATCGAGGATGCCGCCGTGGCCGGGGATGAGATGACCGGAATCCTTGACCCCGGCATGGCGCTTGAGCAGGCTCTCGAACAGGTCGCCGACCACCGAGAACAGTACCGCCACGAACGCGACCAGGGCCACCGCCGGCAGTTGGCCGGGTTGGGCGCCGGCGAAGCTGGCGAAGGCGATGCCGACCGCGACGCCGGCGAGCACGCCGCCGACCAGGCCTTCGACGGTCTTGTTGGGGCTGACCCGCGGCGCCAGCTTCAAGCGGCCGAACTTGCGCCCGGCGAAATAGGCGCCGCTGTCGGCGGCCCACACGATCGCCAAGGCGGTCAGCAGCCAGCGGTGGCCGTTGGGCTGGCCGGCGTGGATCCAGGCCAGCGCGCACCAGGCCGGGATCACGCTCAGCGCGCCGGCGGCGAGCTTGAACGCGCGCGCATAGGACTCGTGATTGCTCGCGAATTGATAACGCTGCAGCCAAAGCAGGGCCAGCAGCCACCAGATCACGCCGACCAGCGAGGCGATCTTGAACAGCACCATCGACGGCACGCCGGCGATCTCGGGCGCGCCCGAGCGCGAGGCCCAGACGATCGCCACCATCAGCGCCAGGTTGGCCGCCAGCAGCACGGTGCGCGACAGGGTGTCTTCGATTTCGGCCAGGTCGAACCACTCCCACAGCCCGATCAGGAACAGCACCGCGGCCAGCGCCATCACCCAGGGGGTGGGCAACAGCAGGATCGCCGCGATCGCGATCGGGGCCATCACCAACGCGGCGAGCAGGCGGGTTCGGGTCATTCAGCGGTCTCGTCGGTGTCGTGGGTGCGCGCGGCGATCTGCGCGCCGGTCAGGCCGTAGCGGCGTTCCCGGCCGGCGAAGTCGTCCAGGGCGCGCTGGAGTGTGGCCGCATCCAGTTCCGGCCACAACGCATCGGTGAACCACAATTCGGTGTAGGCCAGCTGCCAGAGCAGGAAATTGCTGATCCGGGTGTCGCCGCCGGTGCGGATGAACAGGTCCGGCGCCGGCAGCTCGGCCAGGGCCATGCGCGCGCCCAGGGCGGCCTCGTCGATGTCCTCCGGCGCCAGCCGGCCGGCGGCCACGTCCTGGGCCAGCGAACGCGCGGCCTGGGCGATGTCCCAGCGCCCGCCGTAGCTGGCGGCCACGGTCAGGTGCAGGACGTCGTTGGCGAGGGTCTGGCGCTCGGCCGCGGCCATGCGCTCGCGGATCGGCGCGGCGAAGCGCTCGCGCTCGCCGATGAAGCGCACCCGCACGCCGCGCCGGTCGAGCTCGTCGACCTCGCGTTCCAGGGCGTTGAGGAACAGCTTCATCAGGGCGCCGACCTCGTCCTCGGGCCG
Organism: Lysobacter sp. cf310; assembly: GCF_900114355.1. Lineage (GTDB taxonomy): Bacteria > Pseudomonadota > Gammaproteobacteria > Xanthomonadales > Xanthomonadaceae > Lysobacter. The sequence continues at coordinate 114,761 of NZ_FOSS01000001.1, read as the reverse complement.
GCCCCAGTTCTCGCTGGAGAAGGCGAACAGGGTGAGGGCGCGGATCCCGCGCGCGATGCAGAAATCGATGCAGACGTCGACCGCGCGCGCGCCGGCGCGGTGGCCGATCATGCGCGGGCGGCGGCGACGCTCGGCCCAACGGCCGTTGCCGTCCATGATGACGGCGAGGTGGCGCGGGACGCGCGGCGCGGCGTGGGCGGGATCGGAAGGCATGGAGCCGGCGGCGGGACCTGGGTGCGGGTTCAAGTAAGCGGGTTCGGGGCGGCGGCGCGGTGCGCCGTCGCGGACCCGGCGGGCCGGGCCTGCCCGAGCAGGTCAGTAGCGGACCGGCGGCGCCGGCGAAAGTTCGATGCCGGCCGGATCGCGCCCGCCTGGAGCGTGGCCGCATGCAGGCGGGCTTGCGCGGCCGGCACGGGCTCAGACCGCCATCAGTTCCTGTTCCTTGGCCTTGATCACCTCGTCCACGTCCTTGATCGCGCTGTCGGTGATCTTCTGGATCTCGGTTTCGCTGCGGCCGGCCTCGTCCTCGGTGATCTGCTTGTCTTTCAGCAGTTCCTTGACCTGGTGGTTGGCGTCGCGGCGGATGTTGCGGATCGCGACCTTGGCGTTCTCGCCCTCGCTGTGCACGTGCTTGCTCAGCTCCTTGCGGCGCTCCTCGGTGAGGGCGGGCAGGTTGATGCGGATCACGGTGCCGGCGGTGTTCGGGGTCAGGCCCAGGTCGGAGGCCAGGATCGCTTTCTCGACCGGGCCGACCATCTGCTTTTCCCAGGGCGTGATCATCAGCGTGCGCGCGTCGGAGATGGCGACGCTGGCGACCTGCGACAGCGGCATGTCGGAGCCGTAGTAATTGACCTTCAGGTGGTCCACCAGCGCGGTCGAGGCGCGGCCGGTGCGGACCCGGGTGAGGTCGTGGCGAAACGCTTCGACGCTTTTGGCCATGCGGGTCTGGGCGTCTTTCTTGATGTCGTTGAGCATCGCCGGCTCCGGTCCTTATGAACGGTAATCGCGGGATTATATAGGCCCGGGCCGCTTTTGCGGCCCGTGGCGGTCGCGGGGGCCCGGCGCGGGCCCGGCCTCAATGCTCGTGCGAGTGTTCGCCGTGCGGCGCGCGGTCGTGGCGATCGTGCTCGCAGGCGCGCCCGTGTTCGACCTGCAGGGTCGGATGGTTGATGCCGTAGAGGTGGTCGAGCTCGTGGTTGAGGCGGTCGATGAAGGCGTCGTGGTCGGCGTCGTCGGGACGCACCAGGTGCGCGGTCATCGCGATTTCGCCCGCGCCCAGCGACCAGATATGCAGATGGTGCACCGCGGTCACCCCCGGTTGCTGCGCCAGGAACGCCGCCACCTGGGCCTGGTCGATGCCGCGCGGCACCGCGTCCATGGCCGCGTTGAAGCTTTCGCGCAGCAAGCCGAACGCGCCGACCGCGACCACCACGCCGATCAGCAGCGCGATCGCCGGATCCAGCCAGGCCCAGCCCAGCCACCACATGCCCACGCCGGCCAGCACCGCGGCCAGCGACACCGCCGCGTCGGCGACCAGGTGCAGGAAGGCGCCGCGGCGGTTGAGGTCCTGGGCGTGGCCGTCGCGCACGAACCAGGCCGCGCCCAGGTTGACCACGATGCCCAGCGCGGCGACCACCATCACCGGTAGGGCCGGAATCTCGGGCGGCGCGTTGAAGCGGCGGATCGCCTCCCAGGCCAGGGCGCCGGAGAACGCGACCAGCAGCAAGGCGTTGGCCAGCGGCGACAGCAGGGTGGCGCGGCGCCAGCCGTAGGTGTGGCGGTCGGTGGGCGCGCGCTTGGCCAGCACCGCCGCGCCCCAAGCCAGGCCCAGGCCGAGCACGTCGCCGAGGTTGTGCAGGGCGTCGGACAGCAGCGCCAGCGAATTGGTGGCGAAGCCGTAACCGGCCTCGATCGCCGTGTAGGCGAGGTTGATCAGGGTGATGAAGGCGAACGCGCGGGTGCCGTTCGCGGCGTGATCGTGGCTGTGCGAGTGCATGGCCGCAATGCTGTCACGGCGCGGGCGGGGACACTATTACAGCAGGGGTTTTAGCCCTCTAGCCGATGCACGTCGCGGGCCCAGAATCGGATGCCGGGTTCACCGTCGAAACCTCCGACGCGGATCCTGGCGTGCTCCCAGCCGAATCCGGATATGTCCAGGATTTCCAGCCCCATGCCGGCGTACGGAAAGCCGGGGTCGGTTTGGAGCTCGTGTACGTCGATGAAGCGCAGTACCAGCCTGACGCCATCCTTTTCCAGGGTCAGATCCAGTGTTCCGTACGGCGCCGTCGCGGCGATGTAGCGGAGTTCCACAATGTTGTAGCTATAAGGCGCATCGAGCACCTTATGGTCTGGTGCGCCCGCCAGATTCGCTTCTTGCAACGTGCCCATGCGGTACTCCTTGCCGATCAGGCGGGTCACCCGCAAAGGATCTAGCCGCGCCCTGCATCATCCGCGTCAGATCCGCGGCCGGGCCGGTCCTCCCCGATCTGGAAAAGGGGAGGGGAATTCGCTCTAAGCCTTCAGCCGCGCCCCTGCACCAACGTACCGATATTCTCGCCGCGCAGAATCCGCAGCAGCACGCCGGGCTGGCTCATGTCGAAGATGCGCAGCGGCAGGTCGCTGTCGCGGCACAGCGCGAACGCGGCCGTATCCATCACCTGCAGATCGCGCGCGATCACCTGGTCGTAGCTGAGCTTGTCGTAGCGGACCGCGTCGTTGTGCTTCTTGGGGTCCTTGTCGTACACGCCGTCGACCTTGGTCGCCTTCAGCAGCAGGTCGGCGCCGATCTCGATCGCGCGCAGCGCGGCGCCCGAGTCGGTGGTGAAGAAGGGGTTGCCGGTGCCGGCGGCGAAGATCACCAGGCGGCCCTTTTCCAGATGGCGGATCGCGCGCCGGCGGATGTAATCCTCGCAGACGTCGTTGATCTTGATCGCGCTCATCACCCGGGCCTTGGCGCCGAGCTTCTCCAGCGCGTCCTGCATGGCCAGGGCGTTGATGACGGTGGCCAGCATGCCCATCTGGTCGCCGGTGACCCGGTCCATGCCGCCGGCGGCCAGGCCGGCGCCGCGGAAGATGTTGCCGCCGCCGATCACCAGGGCTACCTCCGCCCCGGCGTGCTGGGCCTCGACCACCTCGCGCGCGAGCCGGCCGATCACCTTGGGGTCGATGCCGTAGTCCTCGTCCCCCATCAGCGCCTCGCCGGACAACTTGAGCAGGACACGGCGACAGGCGAGCTGGGACATAGGGACCTCCGGGTGAGCAAACCCAGCGATTCTAGCCGAGTGGGGCGGGTTCCACGAGCCGGGCCGGTTTGCCGGATTGCGATCGGCGTCGCGCTACGCCGGCTTGCGCATAGCCTGGCGCCAGCCTTTGACATAGCGGATTCCATGTTACAAAGCTAGCGCATGCCGGTTCGCCGCCCCGCGCGGCCCCTCCGGCGCTACCAAGCAACCCGCAACAGGGGCCAGGTGCCGATGAACGATCAGGTTTCCAGCGCAGCCACCGGTGCCGCAGGCCGCTGTCGGCCGCGCCCCCGACGCGCGGCTACGGTGGTTTAGGCCTTGGCCCGCCCCGTGCACCAGGCCCAGATGGACGTCTACCCGGATCCGCCGCTGCCGGACCGCCCCGCGCCCGGCCGTCCGGAGGCCTATCCGCGCGGCGACGACGGCTTCGAGCGCTTCGTGCTCGAGCACCGCGACGCCCTGATCCGCTTCCTGTGCAAGCGCACCGGCGAGGAAGACGCCAAGGACATCGCCCAGGAAAGCCTGGTCCGGCTGATGCGCTACCGCGGCCAGCCGGCCGAACAGCTCAAGCTGCTGATGTACCGGATCGCGATGAACGAGCTCAACGACCGCGGCCGTCGCCAGCAGAGCCAGCACGCGTCCGCGCACGTGAGCTTCGATCAGCATTTCCACGGCCTGCCGTCGGCGGATCTCGCCCACGACCAGCGCGTGGCCAACCAACAGGAGCTGGCGCGCGTGCGTGAGGCGATCCTGCGGCTGCCGACCAAGTGCCGGCAGGTCTACCTGCTCAACCGCATCGAAGGCATGAGCTATACCGAGATCGCGCGCCATTGTGGGATCTCCGTCAAGGCTGTGGAGAAACATATCGGCCGTGCGCTGGTCCTGCTGCGCTTGCGTTTGCGAGAAAATCTGTCAGACACGACAGGTGGCGCATGAATACGGCTAGCGCGAATTCCAACCGGTACGACGATCAGGACCAGGCCGAGGCCTGGGTAGCGCGTCTGAATGCGCCCGACAGCGACGCCCACGACCGCGAGGCGTTCGAGCGCTGGCTGGCGCAGTCGCCGGCCAACGCCCGCGACTACCGCGAGGTCGAGCAAATCCATCTGCTCTCGGCCCAGCTCGGCGACGACGATCTGCTGCGCGCGGCCGCGCGCGCGGCCCGCCGCGACAGCGCCGCGACCCGCCGCCGCTTCCACCCCTGGCTGGCCCCCGGCGCGGCGATCGCCGCCACCCTGGCCGTCGCGATCGGCGTGGCGGCCTGGATCCAGCGCGCGCCGCCGGCGCAGGTCGAGCGCTACGTCACCGCGATCGGCGAGCAGCGCACCATCGCCCTCAGCGACGGCACCACCTTGCTGCTGGACACCCACAGCGCGGTGACCGCCCGTTTCGACCGCGACAGCCGCACCGTCGAGGTCGCCCAGGGCCGGGTCCAGTTCGAGGTCGGTCGCGACAGCGGCCAGCGCCGCGGTCCGCGCCCATTCCTGGTCCGGGCCGGCGGCGGCACCATCCGCGACATCGGCACCACCTTCCAGGTCAGTCGCGACGGCAGCGCGGTCGACGTCGGCCTGATCGAGGGCGAGGTCGAAGTGGCGGTCGGCGGCGCCGGTGGCGCCCGCGTCACCAGCACCCTGGCCCCGGGCGAGCAGGTCCGCATCGAAGGCGGCGGCACCCTGGCGCCCAAGCGGCCGCTGGATCTGGCCGTGGCCCAGGCCTGGCCGCGCGGCGACCTGGTGTTCAAGAACCGGCGCCTGGACCAACTGCTGGACGAGATGAACCGCTATTCCAAGACCCAACTGCGGCTGGAGCAGCCGGCGCTGGGCGCGCTCAAGGTCAGCGGCGTATTCCACATCGACGACCAGGACGCGCTGCTGGCGGCGCTGGAACGCGGCTGGGCGTTGCAGGCGCGGCGCGTGGGCGAGCACGAGATCCTGCTGCAGACCGCGCGCCAGTGAGATCGGTTCAGAGGTTGTGCAACCAATAGTGGCGTCGCGTTGCAGGCCTACTCGGGCTTCCGTATGGTGGTCGGTTGGGGGGATAGACGCACCGGATGAATGGCCAAAGTTAGGCACACGTTAGCCATCTCGAGTGCGTTCTTGTTGTGCCTGGCAGCGCAGGGCACGCAGACCGCTGCGGCCGCGCCTTCGGCGCTCACTCGTTTCGCGATCCGGCCCGGCGCGCTGGACGACGCCTTGCAGTCCCTGGCCACTCAGAGCCGGGTCCAGATCCTCTACGCCCCGGCCCTGGTCGCGCGCAAGCGCAGCGCCGGCCTGCGCGCCGAGCTGGCGCCGGCGCAGGCGCTGGAGCGCCTGTTGCAGGGCAGCGGCCTGCGCGCGGTCCGGGTCAACGACGACACCTTCCTGCTCCAGCTCGCGCCGCCGGCGCCGGCCGTGGCCAAGCCCAAGCCGCCGCGTCCCGTGCCGCCGCCGCCGCCGCGCATCGAAGAGCCCACCAACCTGGGCACGGTCCACGTCACCGGCAGCCATATTCCGCGCAGCGACCTGGAATCGGTGCCGGTCTCGCCCATGACCCTGATCGGCCGCGAGGAGATCGAGGCCAGCGGCCACCAGACCCTGTTCGAGCTGCTGCGCTTCCAGCCCGGCATGGTCGGCCACCATCCGGTCGCGGTGGCCGCCGAGGGCGGCCAGCCCTATCAGCAGCCGTTCGCGGCCGCCGCCACCACCAGCCTCAATGCCCTGGGCCCGCGCGCCACCCTGTTCCTGGTCGACGGCCAGCGCATCGCCAACTACGGCCTGATCTCGGCCGACCTGGGCGGCCTGACCGATCTGGACGGGATCCCGCTGAGCATCGTCGAACGCATCGAGATCATCCGCGGCGGCGCCTCGGCGATCTACGGCGCCGACGCCATGGCCGGCGTGGTCAACATCATCCTGAAGAAGGACCAGCAGGGCTCGGAAGTGATCGCGCGCCTGGGCGTGTCCGACCGCAACGACGCCAAGCAGCGCCGCATCTCGGTCAGCTCCGGCGTCGACCTCAAGCGCGGCGGCAACCTGTTCCTCAGCGCCGACTACTTCCAGCAGGACGGCCTGTCCGGCGCGCAGCGCTCGTGGCGGACCATGGACCGCAGCGGCGACGGCCTCGGCGACTGGCGCATAGGTCTGGGGTACCACGACTACAGCACCGACATCACCTGGTCGTCGTGTCCTCGCCAATATCAGGACGCCCAGCGCCTGTGCTACCTGGACACGGCCAAGCATGTGAGCCTGCAGCCCGAGGCCGAACGCACTTCGTTCTACGCCCACTGGCGGCAGCCCATCGGTGCCGATACCGAGGTCTATGCGGACCTGCGCCTGGGCGAAGTGTCGCAGCAATTGCGCGGCGCGCCCTTCTACGCCGAAGTCACCATGTTCGGCGAGCATCCGGACGCGCTGTTTCCCGACGACATCAATTTCCTGCGCTACGCGTTCTACGACGTCGGTCAGATCCGCACCCGCAGCGTCGCCCAGACCGTGGATTTGAGCGCCGGCATCAAGCGCTATCGCGGCGACTGGGAATGGAGCGCGTCGTACGCGCACCACGAGAACACGGTGGTCAACCGCATCGACGGGCTGGTCAGCCTGAGCGCGTTCAACGAGTTGGCCAACGACCTGAGCTACCGCTTCAACCGTACCAACCGCCGCGACGTGCTGTCGGCCCTGTCGCCGCGCCTGACCGCGCGCGGCAAGGCCGAGCTGGACCAGGGCACGCTGGGCATCAACGGCCCCTGGTTCGAGTTGCCGGCCGGACGCACGCGCGTGGCCGCCGGGCTGGAGCTGGGCCGCGACGCGCTGGAGAACCGTCCCGACCCGCGCATGGTCGAACACGACGTCGCGCTCAGCCCGCCCAAGGTACGCGTCGACGATACCCAGATCACCGCGGCGCTGTACGCCGAACTCAGCGCGCCGCTGGCTTCGCGCCTGCAGGGCGAGTTCGCGCTGCGCGCCGACTACCGCGAACGCTACCGCCATAAGCTCTCGCCCAAGCTGGGCCTGAAGTGGAACGCGCTGGATACCTTGACCTTCCGCGGCACCTGGGCCACCGGTTATCGCGCGCCCTCGCTGTACGAGTTGCGGCGTCCGAACGTGGCCGACCAGACCGCGGTGGTGCAGGAGACCCAGGGCTTCGGCCCTTGCGACAATCCCATCGTCGGCCCGAACGGCGAAACCCAATGCCTGGTGTCGCGCAGCGCGTTCGAGAACACCAACCTCAAGCCGGAAACCTCGCGCAGCCACACCCTGGGCCTGGTGTGGTCGCCGAATGCCAGCTTCAGCCTGGCCCTGGACCATTTCGACATCCGCCGCCGCAACGAGATCCTGGCCGTGAACGGCCTGGCCGGCGACCTGATGTCGACGCGCGCGGCCAAGCGCGACGACGAGGGCGAGTTGGTCGGCGTGCAGGACTATTACGACAATGTCGGCGAGACCCACGTGCGCGGTTGGGAATTCGACGCCGAGTACCGTCTGCAAACCCAGCGTTGGGGACGCTTCACGCTGCGCATGGCCGGCAACTACCTCGAGCAATTGTCGCGGCGCATCGATGCCGAGACTCCGGCGCTGGACTACGCCGGCTACGGCGCGCCGGACCGCACGGCGCTGGCGGGCCTGCAATGGTCCTACGGCAACTGGAGCACGACCGTGAACGCGCGCATGCTCGGCTCGTCGCGCGTGGGCATGCCGGATCAGGACTGCCCGAAGCGCAACGTGCTGGCGAAGCATTGCCGCAATCCGGGCTCGACCACGCTCGATCTCAATCTCGACTACAACGTCGAACGTTGGCGCTTCTCGCTCAACGTGCACGACCTCGGCGATCGCACGCCGGTCAACTACGACGTCAGCAAGGGCGGTTACGACATCGCCTACGACGATCCGCGCGGCCGCTACTTCCTGCTGAGCGCGGCCTACCGCTTCTGAGGTCTCGCAGGCCTAACGTCTGCACGCGTTGGCATCTTTTTCGCGCATTTTGCGTTGAGTACAAGTAAGACGGCACGGGGCCGGCGATGCGCGCGGGTAGGGGGCCTGCGCGCGCTTGCGTTATTTCCTGTCAGGGGTCGCGTTGGCGACGGTCCGCATCCACCGGCGATCAGGGGAGCGGCTCGCGTCGCAGCGCACCCCTCCCCATCCCCACGCGATTCGATCGCGCCGCCACAGGAGCACCGGCAGCATGCAAAGCAGTGCAAGCGCAACAGCCACACCCCGTCGTCATCGTCGCAGCCACGCCCGTTCGGCGTTGTCGGCCGCGATCCTGTGCGGCCTGTTGCTGGGCGCGGCCGCGCCCGCGTTCGCGCAGGACGCGTACCAGGAAGGCGGCGTGATCGGCGATGCCGACAGCTGGCGCAGCGACGAGTTCAAGGCCGACTGGGGCCTGGGCGCGATCGGCGCCGAGTACGCGTATGCGCGCGGCCTGACCGGGCGCGGCGTGCGTCTGGGCGTGTTCGACAGCGGCGCGGCGCTCGCGCATTCCGAGTTCGGCGGCCGCGACCATCGCGCCATCCGCATCAGCGACCCCGGTTGCGTCGCCAGCAGCGCCATCAACGGCCCCAACGCCTGCTTCCTGTCCGACGGCGAGATCGCCCAGATCGAGGCCTATTACATCAACGACACCGTGCCGCCGGACCTGTCCTTCGACGGCGAAGGCACGCGCCTGCTCATCGAGTACAACAGCCACGGCACCCACGTCGCCGGCACCATGGTCGCCAACCGCGACGGCAACGGCTCGCACGGCGTCGCCACCGGCGCCAACCTGACCACGTCCAAGCTGTTCTTCAACCGCATCAACGAGTTCTACGCCGACGGCGACGGCTACCCGAGCCGGGTCCTGACCCAGGGCCCGGGCGAGGACGCGCTCAACAGCATGTTCGACCAGATGGCCGCGCAGGGCGTGCGCGCGATCAATCACAGCTGGGGCAACGGCACCGAGCCGACCACGCCCGAGGACATGGATCTCGAGTACGACACCTACCACGATTACTACCGCCTGTTCGCCGACGCCGCACTGCGCACCGGCATGATCAACGTCTGGGCCGCCGGCAACGACTACGGCAACATCGCCGGCGCCTACGCCACCTTGCCGCGCTTCGCGCCGGAGATCGAACAGTACTGGCTCAGCGTGGTCAACGTCGGCGAGAACCTCAGTCTCGACGGCAGCTCCAGCATCTGCGGCCTGAGCAAGGACTGGTGCGTGGCCGCGCCCGGTACCGACATCCTGTCGACGGTGATCGAAGGTGAGATCGACGGCCGCGTCGAGCAGAATCCCGACGGTTCCTACAACCTGGAAATCGACGCGACCCGTCCGGACTACTGGTACGGCTACAAGACCGGCACCTCGATGGCCTCGCCGCACGTGACCGGCGCGCTGGCCCTGCTGATGGAGCGGTATCCGTATCTGGACAATCCGCAGATCCGCGACGTGCTGCTGACCACCGCCACCGATCTGGGCGACGTCGGCGTGGACGAGTTCTACGGTTGGGGCCTGATCGATCTGCGCAAGGCGATCGACGGCCCGGGGCAACTGCGCGTCGACACCGACGTGGTCATGAACCAGCGTGCGGGCGGCGCCAAAGTCTGGGAAGGCGATGCCTGGGACGATTGGAGCAACGACATCTCCGGCCCTGGCCGCCTGACCAAGTCCGGCGCCGGCTGGCTGCGCCTGAGCGGCGACAACAGCTTCGCCGGCGCGACCGTGGCGCAAGGCCGCCTGGAACTGGCCGGCGGCAACAAGCTGTCCGGCGCGGTCGACGTGGCCGGCGGCGATCTGCTGCTCACCGGCGATCTGCACCGCAGCGCCTTGAACGTCGCCTCCGGCGTCGCCCGCATCGAAGGCGGGCTGCACGATCTGGCCTTCAGCGTGAACGGCGGTTGGGGTTTGGTCGCCAGCAGCGGCGTGCTCGACAACGTCGAGTTCAAGGTCAACGGCGGCAAGGTCGCGTTCAACGGCACCCAGCAGGGCGGCAGCACCGTGATCGGCGTGGGCGGCATGCTCGGCGGCACCGGCCGCCTGGGGACGACCCGGGTCGAAGGCACGATCGCGCCGGGCAATTCGATCGGCACCCTGACCATCGACGGCGACTACACCCAGGCCGCGGGCTCCACCTATCAGGTCGAGCTGGCGGCGCCGTCGGCATCGGACCTGCTGCAGATCAACGGCCGCGCGACCCTGTTGGGCGGCACCGTGCGCGTGTTTCAGGGCCCGGGCACCTATCTGCTCGGCCAGCGCTACAACATCCTGTCGGCGAGCTCCGGCGTGGACGGGCGCTTCGCCGCCATCGACCACAGCGCGTTCTCGCCGTTCCTGAAGTTCGATCTGGCTTACGGCGCCGACCGGGTCACCGTGGACGTGGTGCGCGGCGCCAGCATCGCCAGCGCCGCCAACAGCTACAACCAGCGTTCGGCCGCGCGCGCGGTCGATGCGCTGGCGATGAACCAGGGGCTGCCGCAGCCGTTGACCCAGCTGTTCCCGGCGCAGGCCTTGGACGCCTTGGACGACCTCAGCGGCGAATTGCATGCGAGCACGCGTTCGGTGTTGGTCGATAGCAGCCGGCACGTGCGCGAGGCCGCCCTGGCGCGCGCTCAGGCCGGCAGCGGCGCGTTCGATGCGGCGGCCGAGGGCGAGTCCGAATCCGCAGCCTGGATCCAACTGCTGAAGAACGGCGGCACCCTGCACGCCGACGGCAACGCCGGCGAAGTGGGCTACAACGGCGATGCCAGCCTGCTCGGCTACGACTATCGCTTCGGCAACGGCTGGCGTCTGGGCGTGCTCGGCGGCATCGGCCGCAGCGACGCCAAGCTCGACGCGCGCAGTTCGCGCGCCGAGGTGCGCTCGCGTCACCTGGGCCTGTACCTGGGCCAGCACTGGGGCGGTTTCGGCCTGCGCGCCGGCGCCAGCTACGCGCGCCACGACATCGAGATCGAACGCAACGTGAGCTTCCCGGGCCTGGTCGACCGCACCCGCGCCGACTACGACGGCGATACCCGTCAGGTCTTCGTCGAAGGTGCCTACCGCATCGCCACCGGCGCCTGGGAATGGGAACCCTATGCGCAGTACGCGCACGTGCGCGTGGGCAGCGACGGCTTCCAGGAAAGCGGCGGCGTCGCCGCGCTCGGCGGCGCCAGCGCCGACCAGCGCCTGGACCTGTCCACCCTCGGCCTGCGCTTCAACGTCGGCCTCAAGGGCGCGCAACAGGACAGCAGCTGGTTGAACCTGCGCGGCGGCATCGGTCGGCGCCATGCCGGCGGCGCCGAAACCCCGTCGGCCACGGTGGCCTGGCGCAACGGCGCGGCCTTCGACGTCCACGGCGCGCCCTTGGCCGAGGACGCGACGGTGTTCGAAGCCGGCCTGGCCGCGCGCCTGGGCGCCAACGGCCTGCTCGAGCTCAGCTACAGCGGCCAGTGGGCCGACGAAGCGCGCGATCACGCGGTGAACGCGCGCTATTCCCTGCAGTTCTGACCGTCGCACGACGGCAGCGAGCGCGGCGGCTGCGGCCGCCGCGCCGCGGCGACGGACCGCCGGGCGGCAGGGAGGCCGCGCGTGGCCAAGATCGGGATCTCTCCCAACACCTCGGGCCGCCCCACAGGCGGCCTTTTTTTGTCATGCGCGACGCGCGCGCGGTCGCTTATGCTGCCGCTTCCATTGGCGCAGGACCGCATATGAGCATCAAGAACCTCAAGGATTTCGTCGAAACCAGCAGCCAGAAGGATCTCAGCCCGGAGACCTTCGAACTCGAGAGCTCGCATCTGCTCGAGGTCAAACTCAACGGCCGCATCTGGGCCAAGTCCGGCTCGATGGTGGCCTACCGCGGCGGCGTGAAGTTCATTCGCCAGGGCATGCTCGAACAGGGCCTGACCAACCTGCTGAAGAAGGCGATCAGCGGCGAAGGCACCCAGATGATGAAGATGGAAGGGCAGGGCCGGGTCTATATCGCCGACGCCGGCAAGAAGATCACCCTGCTGCGCCTGGCCGGCGAGTCGATCTTCGTCAACGGCAACGACATCCTCGCCTACGAGGACGGCATCGCCTCGGAGATCAAGATGATGCGCAAGGTCTCGGGCATGATGTCCGGCGGCCTGTTCAACATGAAGCTGTCCGGCAGCGGCGTGGTCGCGATCACCTCGCACTACGAGCCGCTGACCCTGGCGGTGACCCCGGACCAGCCGGTGTTCACCGATCCCAATGCGACCGTGGCCTGGTCGGGCAATCTCAGCCCCGACATCGTCACCGACATCTCGCTGGGCACGCTGCTCGGCCGCGGTTCGGGCGAGAGCATCCAGCTCAAGTTCTCCGGCAACGGCTGGGTGGTGGTGCAGCCCTACGAAGAAGTGTATTTCCAGCAGCAGGGCTGAGCGCGCGTCGCTCGCCGACGAAAAGGCCGCGAGCGATCGCGGCTTTTTTTTGAACGTTGCGGTCTTGGGGCAGGAGCGGCGCAGGCCGCGACCGCGCCATCGCGACGGGCACGCCGGCCTCGGCTCGGGCGTTGCCATCGAGGCGCCGCCGGCTGGCGCGTGGTCCCTGCCGCGGCGTCGCCTTCACCTCGGCGCGGACAAACAAAAAGGCCGCGGAATCCGCGGCCTTCTTGCTGTCGCCTTAGCGCGCGACCGAAACAGCGGCGGCTTACGCCAGGCCGGCCTGCTTCATGACTTCGGCGGCGAAGTCGTCGGTCTGCTTCTCGATGCCTTCGCCCACGGCCAGACGCTGCGAGGTCACGACCTCGGCGCCGGCGGCCTTCAGGACCTGCTCGACGGTCTGGTTGGTGTCCAGCACGTAGGGCTGACCGTACAGGGTGACTTCGTTGACGATCTTGGCGATCTTGCCGCCGATGATCTTCTCCAGGATGTCGGCCGGCTTGGCCTTGTCCTTGTCGGTCATCTTGGCCAGTTCGATTTCCTTTTCCTTCGCCACGAACTCGGCCGGGACGTCGCTGGCCTTGATGTGGGGCGGGTTCATCGCGGCGACATGCATGGCCAGACCGCGCGCCAGGTCCATGTCGCCGCCCTTGACCTCGATCAGCACGCCGATACGGCCGCCGTGCACATAGGCGGCGACGTTGTTCGGGCTGTCGATGCGGACCAGGCGACGCACCTGCACGTTCTCGCCGACCTTGGCGATGACGGCGGCGCGGGTTTCCTCGATGGTCTCGCCCGAGGCGACCTTGGCGGCCTTCAGCGCTTCCGCGTCGGCGGCGCCGGAGCTCAGCGCGACCTGGGCCACGGTCTCGGTGAAGCCGAGGAAGTTGGCGTCCTTGGCGACGAAGTCGGTCTCGGAGTTGATCTCGACCAGCACGGCCTTGCCGCCGTCCTGGGCGACCGCGATGCGGCCTTCGGCGGCGATGCGGCCGGCCTTCTTGTCGGCCTTGGCCAGACCCGACTTGCGCAGCCACTCGGCGGCGGCGTCGATGTCGCCGTTGTTTTCGGTCAGGGCCTTCTTGCACTCCATCATGCCGGCGCCGGTGCGCTCGCGGAGTTCCTTGACCAGGGAAGCGGTGATTTCTGCCATGGGGTTACCTCAGGTGATTCGTGTAGCCGAATAGGAAGGCGCGACGGCGATCGCCGCGGGCGCCGCTCCTACTGGGTCGGATGCGTGAGAGACGCAGCCGCGCAGTCTCGCGCGGCTGCGTGACAAAGCGCTTACTCGGCCGCCGGAGCGTCCTTCTTGGCGCCGGCCGGGGCCGGGCCCTTCTTGGCCGGGGCGCGACCGCGCGGAGCGGCCTTGCGGTCTTCCTTCGCGATCGGGTTGCCTTCGGCGTCGAGCTCGACGAACTCTTCCTCGCGCACGCCGACGGCCGGCGCGGCGGCCTTGCCTTCGAGCACGGAGTCGGCGGCGGCGCGGGCGTACAGCTGCACGGCGCGGATGGCGTCGTCGTTGCCCGGGATGGCGTAGTCGACCAGGGCCGGATCGTAGTTGGTGTCGACGACCGCGATGACCGGGATGCCGAGCTTCTTGGCTTCCTTGATCGCGATGTCTTCATGACCGATGTCGATCACGAACAGCGCGTCGGGCAGACGGTTCATTTCCTTGATGCCGCCCAGCGAGGCCAGCAGCTTCTCGCGCTCGCGGCGCAGGCCCAGCACTTCGTGCTTGACCAGCTTCTGGAAGGTGCCGTCGGTTTCGCCGGCTTCCAGTTCCTTCAGGCGCGACACCGACTGCTTGACGGTGCGGAAGTTGGTCAGGGTGCCGCCCAGCCAGCGCTGGGTCATGTACGGCATGCCGCAACGCTCGGCCTCTTCCTTGATCGACTCGCGCGCCGAGCGCTTGGTGCCGATGAACAGGATGGTGCCGCGCTTCTGCGCGATACCCGAGATGAAGTTCATCGCGTCGTTGAACAGCGGAACGGTCTTCTCGAGGTTGATGATGTGGATCTTGCCGCGGGCGCCGAAGATGTACGGGCCCATCTTGGGGTTCCAGTAGCGCGTCTGGTGGCCGAAATGGACGCCGGCTTCCAGCATCTGGCGCATGGTGATCTGGGGCATTGCATGACTCCGATAGGCAGTGGAACCGACCGCCGCGGGAATGAGGGCGGTGCGCCGCAGGCGGGGCCGGCGGTGCGTGGTTCCGGGGTTGGGCCTCCCCGCTGCTTCCGTGTCCGAACCGCGTACGTCTAGCTGTACGAGGCACCCCGGCACGGGCTGTGGCAGCGGGTGTGTATTCGCCGGTGACGCCCGGCGTGGGCGGCGCGGAAGCCCTGGGGGCTCCACATAGCTGCGGAAGTGTAGCCGGATCAGGGCCTTGCGGCAACCGGCCGGGGCCGGCTCAGGGCAGGCTGTCGTAGACCGAGCCGACGAACTGGGCCGGCTTGACCCAGTTCTGGCCCCAGACCGGGTCCAGATCGGCGGTGGGCGCGGCCGCCAGCACCTGTTCGCGGGTCCGGCCGGCGCGCTTGAGCTTGGCGACGCGCTCGCGCACCTCGGCGAGCATGTCTCGCGCGGCCTTGAGATCGGCGCGGATGCCGATCGGGCCATGCCCGGCGACGATCCGGGTGCGCGGGTCGGACAGCGCCAGGCCGCGGTCCAGGGCCGCGATCAGGCCGTCGACGGTGCCGCCGACCCCGGTGTCGATGATCGGGTAGAAGCCGTTGAAGTAGCAGTCGCCCATGTGCAGCACGTTGGCGGCCGGGAAATGCACCAGCAGATCGCCGTCGGTGTGCGCGGCGGGGACGTGGATCAGCCGCGCCTCCAGCCCGTCCAGGCGGATGCGGCCGTCGCCGGCCAGGGTCACGCCGGGCAGGGCGGCGGCGGGCAGGGGCGGGATGACCCGGTTGTGGTGCTTGAGGAAGGTCGGCTCGGCCATGCGCCGGCGCGCGTTCTCGTGCGCGATCAGGGTCGCGCCGGTCGCGGCCAGGGCCTCGTTGCCGCCGGCGTGGTCGCCGTGCCAATGGGTGTTGACCACGTAGCGCAGCGGTTTGCGGCCGGCCAGGGCCTGGCCCAGCGCCGGCGCGGCCTTGGCGGTTTCGCTGTCGACCAGCAGCGCGCCGTGCTCGGTTTCGGCCAGCAGCACGGTGGTGGCCGGGCCGCTCCAGGCCGACAGGCCGGGGGCGAGTTCGACCCAGGCCGGGGTCGGCTCGGCGGCCGCGGCCGGCCCGTTCAGCGCCAGGGCCAGGACCAGAGAGACGACGGAAACGCGGCGCAGCGGCATGCGGATGGCTCCAATGGGGACGGGTGAGGACGGCGGCGGCACGCTGTGGACCGCGCGCCGCCATGATCGCGAGGCGTGAATAGGCGATAATGCCCGCATGCCCATCACCATCAAAACTCCGGACGAGATCGAGAAGATGCGCGTCGCCGGCCGCCTGGCCGCCGAAGTGCTGCAGATCATCGCCCCGCACGTGAAGCCCGGCGTCAGCACCGAGGCCCTGGACAAGCTCTGCCACGACCACATCGTGAACGTGCAGCAGGCGATTCCGGCCAACGTCGGCTACAAGGGTTTCCCCAAGACGGTCTGCACCTCGGTCAACAACGTCATCTGCCACGGTATCCCCAGCGAGTCCAAGATCCTGAAGGAAGGCGACATCGTCAATATCGATGTCACCGTCATCAAGGACGGCTGGCACGGCGATACCAGCCGCATGTACATCGTCGGCGCGCCCTCGGTCATGGCCAAGCGCCTGGTCGACGTGACCCGCGAAGCGATGTTCCGCGGCATCCGCACGGTCAAGCCGGGCTCGACCCTGGGCGACATCGGCGCGGCGATCCAGCAGTACGCCGAATCCGAACGCTTCAGCGTGGTGCGCGAGTACTGCGGCCACGGCATCGGTCGCATCTACCACGAAGACCCGCAGGTGCTGCATTACGGCCGCGCCGGCGAAGGCCTGGTGCTGAAGCCGGGCATGACCTTCACCATCGAGCCGATGATCAACGAGGGCGCGCGCCACACCAAGCTGCTGCCCGACGGCTGGACCGTGGTAACCAAGGACCGCAAGCTCTCGGCGCAATGGGAGCACACGGTCGCGGTGACCGAGGACGGCGTCGAGATCCTGACCCGGCTGCCCGGCGACGACAACGACCTATGACCGGTAGCGCCGCCGCCGGCTCTGGCCCGGCGGAGCCGGGCGCGAAGGCGCACAGCGCCGAGCGGGCGGCGTCGATCCGCACCGCCCTGAGCGCGGTCGACGCGGCGCTGGCGCAGCGGTTCGACGCCGGCGCCGACACCCCCGCCGACGGCATCGACATCGACCGTCTGCTGCGCGTGCGCGCCGACACCGTCGACGCCGAAGTGCGCGCGGCCTGGCGCGACAGCGTGCCCGCCGACGCGCCGCTGGCGTTGTTCGCGGTCGGCGGCTACGGCCGCGGCGAACTGTTCCCGCAATCCGACATCGACCTGCTGGTGCTGGCCGAGCCGCAGGCCCAGGCCGAGCATGCCGAGGCCCTGGGCCGCTTCTTCACCTTGTTGTGGGACGGCGGCCTGCCGGTCGGGCATGCGGTGCGCTCGGCCGCGCAATGCACCGAGGCCGCCGCCGACATCACCGTGCTCACCGCGATGCTGGAAGCGCGCCCGCTGGCCGCCGACCATCACGCCGGCGCCACTCTGCAGGCCGCGATCGCGCCGCTGTACGTGTGGCCGGCGCGCGAGTTCTTCCTGGCCAAGCGCGAGGAACTGCGCCAGCGCCACGCCCGCTACGGCGACACCGCCGACAATCTCGAACCCAATCTCAAGGAAGGTCCGGGCGGCCTGCGCGACGTCCAGACCCTGCACTGGATGGCGCTGCGCATCATCGGCACCGCCGACCTGGAGTCCCTGGTCGCGATCGGCCAGCTCGGCGCCGACGAGCTGGTCACGCTGGAGCGCGAACGCCGCGCCCTGTCGCGCCTGCGCTTCGGCCTGCACCTGGTCGCGCGCAAGCGCGAGGAGCGCCTGCGCTTCGACTACCAGAAGCTGCTGGCCGAGCGCCTGGGCCACGTCGACAACGCCGACAACCTCGCCGTCGAACAGATGATGCAGGGCTTCTACCGCAGCGCCGCGCTGGTGCTGCGGATCGGCGAGCGCCTGCTGCAGCGCTACGAGGAACAGATCGAAGGCGAGCCCACGCCGGTGCCGATGCGCGGCGCGTTCGAGGCCTTCGAGCTGCGTCGCGACTACATCGCCGCGCGCTCGCCGCAGTGGCCGCGCGACGCGCAGGACATCTTCGCCCTGTTCGCGGCCTGGGCCGAACACGACGGCGTGCGCGGCCTGCATTCGCGCACCGCGCGCGCGCTGGCCGAGTCGCTGTCGCGCATTCCCAGTTTCGAGGCCGCCGATCCCTCGCTGCGCGAGCGCTTCCTGGCGATCCTGCGCGGCCCGCATCCGGTGCACGCGCTGGAGCGCATGGCGCGCCTGGGCGTGCTCGGGCGCTGGATTCCGGCGTTCTCGAAAGTCTCCGGGCGCATGCAGTTCGACCTGTTCCACGTCTATACGGTCGATCAGCACACCCTGGCGGTGCTGCGGAATCTGGCCCGCTTCGCCTCCGGCGTGGCCGACGAGCGTTTCAGCATCGCCCACGAGGTCTGGCCGCGCCTGCGCAAGCCCGAACTGCTGCTGCTGGCCGGCCTGTTCCACGACATCGCCAAGGGCCGCGGCGGCGACCATTCCGAGCTCGGCGGCGACGACGCGCGCGCGTTCGGCACTGTGATGGGCCTGAGCGAGGCCGACACCGCGCTGATCGAATGGCTGGTGCGTCAGCACCTGCTGATGTCGGTGACCGCGCAGAAGCAGGACATCGCCGATCCGGAAGTGATCCACCGCTTCGCCACCAAGGTCGCCGACCGCGAGCGTCTGGATCATCTGTATCTGCTGACCTGCGCCGATATCGCCGGTACTTCGCCCAAGCTGTGGAACGCGTGGAAGGACCGGCTGATGGCCGACCTCTACACCGCCACCCGCCTGGCGCTGCGACGCGGCCTGGAGCATCCGGTGGCCGGTGCCGAACGCGCGGCCGAGACCCGCGCCGCCGCGCACGCCATGCTGGCGGCATTCGGCAGCGGCGACGACGAGATCGCGGCGCTGTTCGCGCGCATGCCGGACATCGGCTTTCAGCGCGGGCGCCCGGATCAGATCGCCTGGCAGGCCGCCTCGCTGCGCGGCGTGCTGGTCGGCGACACCCGCGTGCGTGCGCGTCCGGTCAGCGCCCTGGCCGGCGCGCTGGAAGTGTTCGTGCATTCGCCCGATCGCGACGGCCTGTTCGCCGCGATCGTGGCCACGCTGGACCGCCTCGGCCTGGCGATCCAGCAGGCGCGCGTGCTCGACGGCCCGCAGGGCACCATCTTCGATACCTTCGAAGTCGTGCCCACCGACCCGCGCCATCCGCCCTCGGCCGAGGAGGTCGAGCGCCGCCTCGCCGCGACCCTGGCCGCGCCGCTGGACCGGGTCCGGCCCGCGCGCCGCGCCCAGCCGCGCCACCTCAAGCATTTCCGCATCGTGCCGCAGATCGGCTTCAACACGGTCGACAAAGCCGGCAGCGACAGCGCCGGCGGCGCCGGCGGCGCCGGCGAGCGCACCCTGCTCAGCCTGGTCTGCACCGACCGGCCGGGCCTGCTCGCCGACGTCGCCATGACCTTGCGCAACCAGGCGCTGCGCGTGCACGACGCGCGCATCGCCACCTTCGGCGAACGCGCCGAGGACATGTTCCAGATCACCCGCCCCGACACCGACGGGCGCGATCGCGCGCTCGACGAAACGCAACAGCAGGCGCTGCGCGACGCGCTGCTCGCCTGCCTGGAAGGAGACCACCGATGAGCCCCGCCAAGACCGCCAAGAAGACCGTCCGCAAGAAGACCGCGCCCAAGGCGCCGGGCATCGACGAACTCAAGTTCATGATCGACAGCGCCTTCGAGCGTCGCAGCATGCTGACGCCGGACGAGATCGAAGGATCGACGCGGCCGACCGTGGAGCGGGTGATCTCGGGCCTGGAGCAGGGCGAGTTCCGCGTCGCCGAGCCGGACGGCAAGGGCGGCTGGACGGTCAACGAATGGCTGAAGAAGGCGGTGCTGCTGTACTTCCGCGTCAACGAGATGCAGCTGGTCGAGGCCGATCCGGCGCCGTTCTGGGACAAGGTCCCGGCGCGCTTCGAAGGCTACGGCGAGAGCGACTTCCGCAAGCTCGGCGCGCGCGTCGTGCCCGGCGCGATCGCGCGCCGCGGCGCCCACATCGGCAAGGACGTGGTGCTGATGCCTAGCTTCGTCAACATCGGCGCCCATGTCGGCGAAGGCACCATGGTCGACACCTGGGCCACGGTCGGCTCCTGCGCCCAGGTCGGCAAGCACTGCCACCTGTCCGGCGGCGCCGGCATCGGCGGCGTGCTGGAACCGCTGCAGGCCTCGCCGACCATCATCGAGGACCATTGCTTCATCGGCGCGCGCTCGGAGGTGGTCGAAGGCTTCGTGGTCGGCCACCACAGCGTGATCGGCATGGGCGTGTTCCTGGGCCAGAGCACCCGTGTCTACAACCGCGCCACCGGCGAGATCAGCTACGGCTACGTGCCGCCCTATAGCGTGGTCGTGTCCGGCCAGCTGCCCGCGAAGGACGGCTCGCATTCGCTGTACTGCGCGGTGATCGTGAAGCAGGTCGACGCCAAGACCCTGTCGAAGACCAGCATCAACGAGTTGCTGCGCGGCTTGGCGGACTGAGTCAGCCGATGGCGCGTCTGTCCGCCAACACGATGGTGGCAAGGACAATCACGTCGTGGACGGCGGGTGCTCTGGTGATTGCGCTCGCCTCACTCGCAATAGGTCATGTGCTCGGCCTCTACCGATTCCCGCTAGAGCTCTTGTTGATGCTGGGCCTCCTGACGCTCAATAGCGTGGCTTGGTGGCTGTATGCGCGGCGTTTCGCCGATAGCGTAGAAGAGGTGGGCGATGCATTGCGGGTGCGGCGTCGGGGGTTGGAAGAGCTGATACCGATCTCGGACATCGCCAAGGTGTCCGAGCAGATCGAGTGGCGGACCCGGAAAGTGGTGTTGTCCCTACGCGGTTCGAGCAAGTTCGGGCGACGGGTCGAATTCTTCCCGAAACCCAATTCGCCGTTCGGATCGCTCGGCGGCAGCGACGTCAGCCGCGCGCTGCGCGAACGCGTCGCCATGACCGCCGCCTTAGGTGCCATCGCGTCGGCAGGCGCTCGATCGCCGTCTGGCTGAGACAGAGCGAATGATGCGCATCTGCGTTTCGAGCGACCGTCGCGTCCATAAGGACATCCGCATCTGCGGGGACCGCGTCGGTGCAATACGGGCCGATAGCTGGGGTGCCGATTTGAATCGGGCGGAATATTCATGACCATGCGCCGCATCTCATCGTCGATGTCCTACCACTTCAAACGCACCTTCCCCATCGTGACGTTCGGTGCCTTTTCCGCCGCGCTGGTGGCCGCGCTGTTGCAGCGCCCGGTGCCGATCGAGACGGTGGGGGTGTTCGCGGTCGCCATCGTGGTCGGCGGAATCGTGACCTATCGCTACCTGCGCGATGTGCTGGACGAGGTCTACGACGACGGCGATCGCCTGCTGGTTCGCAACGGTGGGGTCGAGGATACGGTGCACTTGCGCGACGTGGTCAACGTCAGCTCGACCCGCTGGCGCACCCTGGTCCGCCTGACGCTGACGCTCTCCGTTCCGGGAAAGTTCGGGGATAAGATCGTCTTTCTCCTGCGCGACACCTTCCTGGACGGGATGCCGTACGCAGCGCCCGCGCAGATCAAGCAACTGCAAGACCGCATCGCGGCACTCAAACGCAATTCGACGGGGCAGCAATGACCACGCTTTATGGCTTGAACAACTGCGACACCTGCAAGAAGGCCCGTAAGTGGCTGGACCGCTTCGGCGTCGCGCACAGCTTCGTCGACTATCGCGACCACCGGCAGGCGGCGGAGACGCTGCTGGGCTGGCGCGACCAGCTCGGCGGTTGGGACGCGATGATCAACAAGTCCTCGACCACTTGGCGCACGCTGCCGCCGAACCGCAAGGAGCCGGCCTCGGATGCGGAATGGAAACTGCTGCTCAAGGAATATCCGCAGCTGATCCGGCGCCCGGTGGTGGTCACCGACGACGGCACGGTCACCCAGGGCTTCAGCGACAACGGTTTCAAGCTGCGCTTCGGAGTGGGCAAGTGAGCGATGTCCTGCAGCTGACCCGCGATCTGATCGCGCGCGCGTCGGTGACGCCGGAAGACCTGGGCTGCCAGGCGCTGATCTCCGAACGCCTGCAGCGCGCGGGCTTCCGCTGCGAGCACCTGCGTTACGGCGAGGTCGACAATCTCTGGGCCGTGCACGGCGAGGATGGGCCGACCCTGGTGCTGCTGGGCCACACCGACGTGGTGCCCTCGGGCCCGCGCGAGGCCTGGGCCAGCGATCCCTTCGTGCCCGAGATCCGCGACGGCGTGCTGTACGGGCGCGGCGCGGCCGACATGAAGGGCAGCGTGGCCGCGTTCGTGGTCGCGCTGGAGCGTTTCGTCGCCGCGCATCCGGGCCACGCCGGACGCGTCGCGCTGCTGCTGACCTCGGACGAAGAGGGCGACGCCATCGACGGCGTGCGCCGCGTCGCCGACACCTTCCGCGCGCGCGGCGAGCGCCTGGACTGGTGCGTGACCGGCGAGCCCTCGTCGACCGCCAAGCTCGGCGACCTGCTGCGGGTGGGCCGGCGCGGGACCTTGTCGGCGACTTTGAACGTGATCGGCGTGCAAGGCCATGTGGCTTATCCGGACAAGGCGCGCAATCCGATCCACCAGGCGATGCCGGCGCTGTCGGAACTGGCCGCGCGGCGTTGGGACGAGGGCTACGAAACCTTCCCGCCGACCAGCTTCCAGATCAGCAACGTGCACGCGGGCACCGGCGCCAACAATGTGATCCCGGGCGAGCTGCAGGTGCTGTTCAACTTGCGCTACAACCCGAGCTGGAACGCCGAAGCCCTGGAGCGCGAATGCGAGCAGGTGCTGCGCGCGCACGGGCTGGAATACGAAATCCGCTGGTTCCGCGGCGGCGAGCCGTTCTACACGCCGGAGGGGCCGCTGCGCGCGGCCGCGCGCGAGGTGCTGGCGAAGTTCTCCGGCGCAGCGCCCGCGGAGAGCACGGGCGGCGGCACGTCCGATGCGCGCTTCATCGCGCCGCTGGGCGCGCAGTGCATCGAGATCGGGCCGGTCAACGCCAGCATCCACAAGGTCGACGAGCACGTGTCGGTGGCGGATCTGGAGGCGTTGCCGGATCTGTACCTGGCCTTGATCGAGCGGCTGCTGGTCCAGGCGTCGTAGTCGTTCGACGCTGGCGATGAGGCGCGCCGCCTGGTGGTGGCGCGCCAAGCGCGGCGTCCTATCGCGGCTTACGCCGCCGCCACACAGGGCCGCGGCGTTTGCTTCCTGTGGGAGCGGCGTAAGCCGCGATCGCGCCGCTGCGCACGACCGCGCCGCTCCCGACGCGCCGCGCCTCAGCGCGGCTTGAGCGTCAGCGTATACCGCGTCGTCCCCGGCAGGAACGGCGAGGCGCGGCCCTCCACCCAGTCCTCGTGGCCTGCGCCCCAGTACGGCGACAGCGGATGTCCGCTCTGGCCGCCGGGCATGTGGATGATGCCTTCGGCTTCGTGGCCGGGCGCCACCACCATGCGTTCGGAGGCGCCGAAATCCTTGCGCTGCACGCGCGGCATGGCGACGTCGCCGGGCAGCTCGTCGGCAGGCATGCACAGCACCGGCTTGGCGAACTCGGGCAGGGCGCGCGACAGCGGGTGGCAGATCGCGGCGGTGTTGCGTTCGCCCCAGCGGCGCTGCGCGAGCGGGCCCTGCTGGGCGAGATCGTCGCGGACCTGACGTGCGGCATCCTCGAACAGCGCGTCCCAGGACGGGTAACGGCGCGGCAGCAGATGCGGCGGCCGCTGGGTCACCAGCGGCCAGGCCACGCCTTCGAACTGCGGCAGCTCGGGCATCTCGAAATCGCGGCCCTGGCGCACGCGCGCCGGCGCGGTCAGGCCGTCGATCAGGCGATCGTGCACGGCCAGGCGCCAGGAGCGCACCAGACGGTAGCTCACCGACTCGGGTATGGCGCGGCCCTCCCAGTGCGCGGACGCCGCGGCCAGTTCCTTCAAGGCCGGCGAATTCCTGGAGCTAGCCGCCTGGTCGCGCAGCAGCGTCCACCAGCGCGACAGGAACACCGCGCGATCGTCGAGCTGGATGCGCAGCAGGTCGCGTTCGTCCAGGCGCTGCTTGCTTATGAGGTCGTCGCGGATCTGCTGCGCGCGCGCGCCCAGGACCAGGCCGCCGTCGCCGATGCGCGCCAGTTCGGCGCCTTCCAGCGTGCGCGAGTTCGCCGTCCACAGGCGCCCGCCGGGCGGATCGATCAATTGCGGCGCGACATCGCTGCGCAGCGACCAGGGCGGGCAGGCTGCATCGGCGGCCATGGGCAGCGCCGGCGTGCAGCCCGGCGCGCGCTGCGGGATCGGGCCGAGCAAGCGCCAGGCGATCCGGCCCGTGCGGTCGGCCACCAGCAGGTTCTGCACCGGCATGGCGACGCCCTGGGCGTCGTCCAGGGCCTCGTCCAGCGACTGCGCGCGCACCAGCTTGGCCAGGCCCAGGTTGAGCCCGCCGGGCAGGTGCGCGGACCAGCGCAGGGCCAGCGCGCTGCCGTCGGGGTTGTCGTGCATCAACGGGCCCCAGGCGGTCTCGCGCACGCGCAGCACGCGCGCGGCCTCGCCCTTGACCTCGATGCGTTCCTCGTAGGTGCGCAGCCCGGCGCAGGCTTTGGGGGCGGGGCCGGCGCAGCCGGGCGCGATCGCCCAGTCCAGCCAGTCGCCGTAGCTGTTGGTGAAGCCCCAGGCGACATGGCCGTTGCTGCCGACCACCAGCGCGGGCAGGCCGGGCAGGGTGAAGCCGCCGGCGTCGATGCGGCCGCCGGGTACGCGCGCATCGGCATAGCGCAGGCGCGCGCGGAACCACAGGTTGGGCGCGCGCAGGCCCAGGTGCATGTCGTCGGCGACGATCGCGCGGCCATCGCCGGTGCGGCTGCCGGCGACGGCGAAATTGTTGCTGCCGACCTCGTTGCGGCGCGGCACTTCCACCGGCGCTTCGTCGGCGGGGATCGGCATGGCGCGCAGGTCGATGGTGGCCGCATCGGGCAGCTGCACGTCGCCGTGCGGATTGCCGAACAGGGGCGCGTCCCAGCTGCTGCTGCCGTGGGTGAGCAGTGCGTACAGGTTCGGCGACAGCGCCGGGCGCAGCTTCCACAGCGCGCGTTCGCGCACGTTGTCGGCGTCCTGCAGGTCGAAGTACATGGCGTAACCGACCAGCGCCGAGTCGGCCAGCTGCCAAGGTTGCGGTTGCGTGCCCAGCAGCAGATAGGGCCAGGGGCGTGCGCGCAGCGCGCCGAGGCCGTCGTTGACGCCGTCGGTGTAGGCCTGCAGCAGCGGGCGCTGCTCGCCGGCGAAGCTCTGCAGTTGCTGTTCGGTGCGTGCGCGCAGGCGATGCATGCGCCGGCGTTGGTCCACGTCGACCGCGATCGGGCCGAACAGCGCCGACAGCTCGCCGGCCGCGGTGCGGCGCAGCAGGTCCATTTCGAAGTAGCGTTCCTGCGCGTGGATGTAACCCAGCGCGCGGATCGCATCGGTCTCGTTGGCGGCGTCGATGGTGACCACGCCCTGCGCATCGCGCTGCACGGTCACCGGGGCCGACAGCCCCTGCAGGGCCAGTTCGCCGTCCAACTGCGGCAGGCTGCCGCGCAGCAACCACCAGGCGCCCGCGCCCGCGATCAAACCCATCACCAGCAGCGCGAGCAGGCCGCGCTTGATCCAATGTGCCATGAGGTGCCCTCCGCGGCGCAGCTTAGCCGATTGGCCGCTTCGGTCCGGAAGAGGGCGCGTTGGCTGGGGGCGGATTCGGCCGGTCCTGGCCCGGCCGCTTGCAAAACGCCCCGGCCTCAAGCAGGATCGGGCCATGAGCCGTCCCTTCGCCACCGTCCTGATCCGCAGCGCCGCCCTCCGCGGCCGCGCGGCCGTGGCCGTGGCGAACAATAACAATCGCAATAACGCCAGCCTCCCGCGGGCCGGCGATTAGCGCGCGCAACATACGCTCTTAATCGTCAACGAAGCCCGCGCCGACCAGCGCGGGTTTTTTTTGGTCTTTGCTGATCGTCCGTCCTTGAACAAGCGCCTGGCCATCCATGGCCAGGGATGCAAAGAAATGCAGTTCAACCTCACCTGGAGACTCCCCCGATGTGCTCGATCCTCGGCCTGTTCGACCTCCGCCCCGGCGCCGACTTGAGACCGCTCAGGCCGCTGGCCCTGTCCCTGTCGGCGCGCCAGCGCCACCGCGGCCCCGACTGGTCCGGCGTCAGCGTCGATCCGCGCGCGCTGCTGGTGCACGAACGCCTCGCCATCGTCGACCCCACCGGCGGTTCGCAGCCGCTGCGTTCGGCCGACGGCGAGCTCGCGCTGGCGGTCAACGGCGAGATCTACAACCACCGCGAACTCGAACAGCAGTTGGTCTCTCCCTACGAATTCCAGACCAAGTCCGACTGCGAGGTCATCAACGCGCTCTACCGCGAAGGCGGCGACCTGGGCGAGCTGCTGAACCGCCTCAACGGCATCTTCGCCTTCGCCCTGTGGGATGCGGCGCGCGGCCGCTATGTGATCGCGCGCGACCCGATCGGCGTGTGCCCGCTGTACTGGGGCCACGATGCCGACGGCCGTTTGTGGGTGGCCTCGGAGATGAAGGTGCTGGCGCGCCTGTGCGACGACGTCGCCGCGTTTCCTCCCGGTCATTACTACGACAGCGAAGTCGGCGTGCCGGTGAAGTACTACCAGCGACCGTGGCGCGATTACGAAGCCACGCGTGGCGTCGAGGTGAGCAAGGAGGAACTGCGCACCGCCTTCGAGCGCGCCGTGCACAGGCAGATGATGAGCGACGTGCCCTACGGCGTGCTGCTGTCGGGCGGGCTGGACTCGTCGCTGGTGGCGGCCTGCGCGGCGCGGTTCGCGCGCCGGCGCATCGAGGAGGACGATCAGGCCGAGGCCTGGTGGCCGCGCCTGCATTCCTTCGCGATCGGCCTGGACGGCTCGCCCGACCTGGCCGCGGCCGAGATCGCCGCGCAGGCACTGGGCACCGTGCACCACGGTTTCACCTACACCTTCGAGGAGGGCCTGGACGTGCTGCCGGACGTGATCCAGCACATCGAGACCTACGACGTCACCACCATCCGCGCCTCCACGCCGATGTTCCTGCTGGCGCGGCGGATCAAGGCCATGGGCGTGAAGATGGTGCTGTCGGGCGAGGGCAGCGACGAGATCTTCGGCGGCTACCTGTACTTCCACAAGGCGCCGAACGCGCGCGAGTTCCACGAAGAGCTGGTGCGCAAGCTCGACGCCCTGCACAGCTTCGACTGCCTGCGCGCGAACAAGTCGATGATGGCCTGGGGCGTGGAGCCGCGCGTGCCGTTCCTGGACGTCGAGTTCCTGGAGGTGGCGATGCGCATGGACGCGCAGGCCAAGATGGCCGGCAAGGGCCGGATCGAGAAGGCGGTGCTGCGCGAGGCCTTCGAAGGCTATCTGCCCGATTCCATCCTGTGGCGGCAGAAGGAACAGTTCAGCGACGGCGTCGGCTACGGCTGGATCGACGGGCTCAAGGCGCATGCCGAAGCCCAGGTCAGCGACCGCGATCTGGCCGCCGCGCCGGTGCGCTTCCCGATCAACCCGCCGCAGACCAAGGAGGCCTACTACTACCGCTCGATCTTCGAGCGCCACTTCCCGGGCACGGCCTGCGCCGAGACCGTACCGGGCGGCAAGTCGATCGCCTGTTCCTCGCCGGCCGCGATCGCCTGGGATGCGGCCTTCGCCAACGCCGCCGATCCTTCCGGGCGCGCGGTCGCGGGCGTGCATCAGGCCGCGTTGGCCTGAGCGGGTTCGATGCGGTCCGGTGCGGCGTGCGCTACACGGCGCGCCGCGCCGTCGGCGTTCGGACGACGCGCAAGGTTTCGACGCATGCGGCGAGGCGCGCATCGCCACGAATACGCTGCGTTATGATCCCGGCCACCACGAATCCGGGATGCGCGCATGGACAGACGCCGATTCATCGCAGTAAGCGGTTTGACGGCGGTCTCGCCCGTGCTCGCGCAAGCGGCGGCCGCGCCGGCGGCGGCCGGCCACGCCGACGCGGACTTGTTCAAGCACGTCAATTTCTACGACGACGGCCTGGGCCTGAGCTCGCGCGAGTACGCGGTGCTGCTGGAGCGCATGAGCGCCGGGGCCGGCATCGAAGCGGACAACTATTCCAACGGCGGCATCGTCGCCGAGCTGGAGGCCCGCTTCGCCCAGAAGCTGGGCAAGCCGGCGGCGATGTTCGTGCCCACCGGTACCCTCGCCAACCACATCGCGCTGCGCAAGCTGGCCGGCGCCGACCGCCGCGTGCTGGTGCAGGCCGAAAGCCATTTCTATAACGACAGCGGCGACGGCGGCGAGATCCTCAGCGGGCTCAACCTGATTCCGCTGGCGCCGGGGCGCAGCACCCTCACGGTGGACGAGGCGCGCGACTGGGTCGGCCGGTCCGCAGGCGGGCGCGTGCCGATGAAGATCGGCGCGATTTCGATCGAGTCGCCGGTGCGGCGCCGCGACCACGAGATGGCCGACTACGACGAGTTGGTGCGCCTGAGCGCGTACGCGCGCGGCGAGGGCATCCGCCTGCACCTGGACGGCGCGCGGCTGTTCAATCTGCCGTATCACTCCGGTCGCAGCCTGCAGGAGTACGCGGCCTTGTTCGACACCGTGTTCGTGTCGCTGTGGAAGCACTTCAACGGCATGTCGGGGGCCATCCTGGCGGGCGATTCGGCCTTCATCGACGGCCTGTATCACACCCGGCGCATGTTCGGCGGCTCCCTGCCGCAGGCCTGGCCGGGGGTCGCGGTGGCCGCGCAGTACCTGGACCGTTACGAGGCCGATTACGCGCAGTCCTGGCAGCTCACCGAGCGCATGCTGGCGCTGCTGGCCAAGGATCGTCGTTTCAAGTCGCGCAAGCTGCCCGCAGGCACCAGCCGCTATTTTCTTGCGGTCTCCGGCGATACGCAGGCCTTTCGCGAGCGCGCCAAGCAGCGCGGCTTGCTGTTGTCGCGGCCGCACCCGCAGACCGGCGAGTTCGCGATGCAGGTCAACCCGAGCGTGCTGCGCTCCAGCGCCGAGGCGATCGCGCAGGGTTTGATCGAAGCCGCGAAGGCCTGAGCCATCGCGCTCGCATGCGAAACGGGCGCCGCCTTGGCGGCGCCCGTTCGTGGCGACGGCTTAAGCGCGCTTACAGACCGCAGCCGACCCAGGTGCGTTCCAGGGTCTTGTATTCCCACTGACCGCTAGGGCAATGCACGCTGACCACGGCGTTGCCGGCCAGTTCGCAGGTCGCGGAGCGGAACGCCATCTTGGTCGCGCTGGCCGGCGAGGCCGGGTAGGACGAGACGCCTTCCAGGTTCTGGTCGTTGGTGGACCAGGCCGAGCCCGCGTCCGGACGGTGCGAGGCCGCGGCATAGACCGCGTAGTACGGCGGCGCGGGTGGGAAGGGACCGGCCGGCGTGCTGATCACGTTGGCCTTGGCGATGACGGTGGCGGTGGTGCCGGTGTTGCCGAAGTCCAGCGACATCACGGCGAAGTAACCGCCGTTGCAGATCGAGATGCGCGCGGTGGCGTCCGGGGGCGGTGTCGCCGCGGCGGTCAGGGGCAGCAACAGGGCCGCAGCGATCAGGGCGAGGCGAGGGTGGGTAGATTTCATGGACGCAGATCCTTGCGTGCTAGTGGGTAATGCCGGCAGCGGCCGTTCCTGACCGGCCCCCGAGGGGGCTGCGGCGGGACCGCCGCCGGCGGCAACGACGGCCGCGTGGCCGTCGTTGCCATTGTCGGATCTGCGCATGTCGCCGTCACTGCAATTCATCCCACGATTCCGTGGTTTCGTCGCATCGCGCGGGCGGCGAGGCATCGTGCCCATCGGGAGTTGCGCTTGGGCTGCGTTCGCATCGCGCGGCGCGAACGCCGGCCGCCATGACCCACCGGCGTCTAGCCTCAGTCGCGCTCCAGCGCGTAAACCACGGTGTCCAGCGCGGTCACGCCGTCGGCGACGAAGGCCGGTTGCTGGGCGAGGATGTCGCGGCGCTCCAGCGTGCGCAGCCGCCAGTCCGGCGAGTACAGGCGATGGACTTCCTGCTCGACCACCGAGAACGGCGGGCCCTGCTTCTCGTGCTGCGGATATTCCAGCGTGATCAGCAGGCCGCGGCAGCCGGCGGGCAGGCGCGGGTAGAGTTCGCCCGCATAGCGTTCGCGCAGCGGCGGCGGCAGGGCGATCAGGGCGGCGCGGTCGAACACGGCCGCGCAATCCGCCAGCAGTTCGGCGCTCAGCGCGAAGGCGTCGCCGCAGATCAGTTCGATCGCGCCGGCCCGGTAGTGGCGGCCGTAGCGGGTCGCCTCGACCGCGGGGCTCAGGCCGTGTTCGGCGAAGAACTCCTCGACCGCGATTTGCGACAGCTCCACGCCGAGCACGCGATGGCCCTGCGAGGCGAACCAGGCCATGTCCAGCGTCTTGCCGGCCAGCGGTACGAATACCCGGCTGGCCGACGCCAGGCCCAGCGACGGCCAATGCTTGAGCAGCAGCGGCGACGGCCGTTCCTGATGGAAGCCGATCTGCCGCTCGCGCCAGCGTTGCTGCCAGAACTCCGCTTCCACGTCGCTCAGCTCACTCGACCGACAAGCCTTCGACCTTCTGCCAGCCGCGCGGCAGCAGGCCGCCGCGGGTCGCGCGCGCGCCCACGTAGGCGTCCAGGTCCTTCCAGGACAGGCTCATGGTGCGCGTGCCCGAACGCACGCTCAGCGTCGTGCCCGGCGCGACCACCGCTACCGCGACCACGCGCTCGGTGCCGAGCTTGGCCTTGGGGATGTCGATGATCTTGTTGCCTTTGCCCTTGTCCAGCTCGGGCAACTCCGAGACCGGGAACGCGAGCAGGTGGCCGACGTTGGTCACCGCGACCACCCGGTCGGCTTCGACCGTGCCGACCGCAGCCGGCTGCAGCACCTTGGCGTTCGGGGTCAGCGACAGCATGGCCTTGCCGGCCTTGTTGCGGCCGGTCAGGTTTTCGAAACGGGTCACGAAGCCATAGCCGTGGCTGGACGCCAGCACGAAACGGCTGTCGTTGTCGCCGCTGGCCAGGGCCTGGAACGAAGCGCCGGCGGCGGGCGAGAAGCGCCCGGTCAGCGGCTCACCGTTACCGCGCGCCGAGGGCAGGCCATGGACCACGGTGGAGTAGGCGCGGCCGGTCGAATCCAGGAACGCGACCTGCTGCGTGCTGCGGCTCTTGACCGAGCCCAGCAGGCCGTCGCCGTCGCGATAGCTCAGGGTCGCCGCGTCGATGTCGTGGCCCTTGGCCGCGCGCACCCAGCCCTTCTCGCTGAGCACCACGGTCATCGGCTCGCTGGCCACCAGCTCGGTTTCCGACAGGGCCTGGGCGGCGTCGCGGGCGACCAGCGGCGAGCGGCGCGCATCGCCGAACTTCTTGGCGTCGGCCAGCAGCTCGTCCTTGACCAGCTTCTTGAGCTTGGCCTTGCTGCCCAGGGTGGCGATCAGCTGCTCGCGTTCCTTGGCCAGCTCGGCCTGTTCGCCGCGGATCTTCATCTCTTCCAGCCGCGCGAGCTGGCGCAGCTTGGTTTCCAGGATGTAGTCGGTCTGGTCCTCGCTGAGCCCGAAGCGCTCCATCAGCACCGGACGCGGTTCGTCCTCGGTGCGGATGATGCGGATCACTTCGTCCAGATTGAGGAACGCGATCAGCAGGCCTTCCAACAGGTGCAGGCGGCGCTCGACCTTTTCCAGGCGATGGGTGAGGCGGCGGGTGACGGTGTCGGTGCGGAACACCAGCCACTCGCTCAGCAGCGCCTTCAGGCCCTTGACCTGGGGGCGGCCGTCCAGGCCGATCACGTTGACGTTGACGCGGTAGCTCTTTTCCAGATCGGTGGTCGCGAACAGATGACCCATCAGCTGTTCGGCATCGACGCGGTTGGAGCGCGGCACCAGCACGATCCGGGTCGGATTGGCGTGGTCGGACTCGTCGCGCAGGTCTTCCAGCCAGGGCAGCTTCTTGGCGCGCATCTGCTGGGCGATCTGTTCGATGATCTTGCCCGGCGAGGCCTGGTAAGGCAGCGCGGTGATCACGAAGTTCTGCGCTTCCTTCACCCAGGTGGCGCGCGCACGCACGCTGCCCAGGCCGGTTTCGTACATCGCGATCAGGTCGGCGCGCGGGGTGATGATCTCGGCGGTGGTCGGATAGTCCGGGCCGAGCACGTGCTCGCACAGGTCGCGGGTGGTCGCGTCCGGGTCGTCGAGCAGGCGCACGCAGGCGCTGACGACTTCGTTGAGGTTGTGCGGCGGCACGTCGGTGGCCATGCCGACCGCGATGCCGGTGGTGCCGTTGAGCAGCAGGTGCGGCAGGCGCGCCGGCATCCAGGTCGGCTCTTCCAGGGTGCCGTCGAAGTTGGGCACCCAGTCGACCGTGCCATGGCCGAGCTCGCCCAGCAGCACTTCGGCGATCGGGGTCAGCTTGGACTCGGTGTAGCGCATCGCCGCGAACGACTTGGGATCGTCGCTGGAACCGAAATTGCCCTGGCCCTCGACCAGCGGGTAGCGGTACGAGAACGGCTGGGCCATGAGGACCATGGCTTCGTAGCAGGCGCTGTCGCCGTGCGGGTGGTACTTACCGATCACGTCGCCGACGGTGCGCGCGGACTTCTTGGGCTTGGCGGCGGCGTTGAGGCCGAGCTCGCTCATCGAATAGATGATGCGGCGCTGGACCGGCTTGAGGCCGTCGCCGAGGAAGGGCAGGGCGCGGTCGAGCACCACGTACATCGAATAATCGAGGTAGGCGCGCTCGGCGTACTCGCGCAGCGGGATCTGTTCGAAGCCGTGGAACACCGGACGGACGGAATCAGTCATGGAACGCAATCAACTCGCTAAGGCGTGACCGCACGATTCTACCCGTCGGCGTACTGCGCCGTGGTCGCGATCTCGCCTGGTGTTGCGCGTGCGGAGCCGCGCGCGTGCGCCGCACGCCACGCCGGCCAGTCCCCGGTGGGCCCCGGGGGCGGCCGGCCTTGCCGATTTCGGCGTTGAGCCGGCGTTGTGACAAAA
This sequence comes from Lysobacter sp. cf310, assembly GCF_900114355.1. Classification (GTDB taxonomy): domain Bacteria; phylum Pseudomonadota; class Gammaproteobacteria; order Xanthomonadales; family Xanthomonadaceae; genus Lysobacter. The sequence continues at coordinate 81,964 of NZ_FOSS01000001.1, read as the reverse complement.
CCGTTGACAGCCGCCTCACCGCAACGCAACATACGCCTCCTCGCAGCGTCGACGGCGTTGCGATAGGCCCAGGTGGCGGAATTGGTAGACGCACTAGTTTCAGGTACTAGCGGGTAAAACCGTGGAGGTTCGAGTCCTCTCCTGGGCACCACTATTCAGAAAAACCCCTGAGAAATCAGGGGTTTTTCGTTTTCGGGCCCCGGAACGAGCGGGCTCATACGTAGGTCACGTGGCGGTTGTTGCGCAGCAGGGTGCTCTGCAGCGGCGACAGCGCGGTGCCGCGCAGTTGGCCGACGCCGCTGCTGCCGAACATCAGATTGGTCGGGTCCGAGACATGCCCCAGCGAGCAGGCGTGGGCGAGCTCGTGGGCCAGCACGGTCGGGTCGGCGCCGGCGCCGACGAAGCAGGCGCGTTCCACGGTGATGTAGTCGGTCAACGGCCCCAAGGAACAGCCGGTCGGGCCGCCCTCGATCGAGCGCACCACGAACGCGATCACCGGGCCGCCGAGGCCGATCAGACGCAGAAAGGATTCTTCGGTGCAGTTGGCGGTGGCGGCGGCCTCGTAGTAGCCGCCCGGTAGCCACAGTTCCTCCCAGATCGCGCCGGCCTCGCTATGCACGTCCAGTGCGTCGCGGGGCGCGGGCTGTCTGGGCTCGTGGATGCCCAGCACCTTCAGGCGCACTTTCGCGCCGCGATAGAACGTCGATTCGGCCAGCGCGATCGCGGTCGCCAGGCTGGCGGCGGGCGCGGTCAGGGCGCCGGAGTCCTCGCGCAAGACGATGATGCAGACCCGCAGGTATTTGGTGATGCGGATGCCGAGCAGGCGCGCGCCCGCGTCGACCAGGCCGACGCCTTGCGACCAGGCTTCCATGATCAGTCGGATCGCGCCGCGCACGATCGGCCCCAGAAACGGCACATTGATCAGCGTCGACAACGCGGCGCCGACCACGTACAGCACGGCGGTGACGAACTCGCAGACGACGCGGGACACCACCCGCACCACTTCGAGTATGACCACCACGACGATGCGGATGGTCTCGAAGATCACCCGCGTCACCAGCTTGCAGAACCAGTCCAGCGGCCAGGGCAGGGACTCGCAGACCTTTTCCTGGAATTCCTTGCGGATGGTTTCGACGGTCTCGCTGATGGATTCGCGGATTTCCTTGAAACGTTCCTCGACCTGCCGGCAGATCATCGCCATGGCCGCCACTCCTCCTGAGTGCTCCAAGGCAGGAAACGCCGCCTGCGCGGCGCGTCGGCCAGCGCCGGGCCGCGGTTTTCGCGTCGGACGACGGACGGCGCCGTAAGCCCCGCCGTTCGCGCCTCGGGCCCGCCCCGGCGGCGCTGAAACCGTCGTCGCCTTCGACGTATCCATGTCATCAACGCGACCGCGCGTCGCGCCATCAGGAGTCGCCTCTGACACCGTCCTCCCATGCCCACTCCATCGCCGTCGGCGCCTGCGTGCGCGTCGACGCCAGTCCCGCCGCCATCTGGGACTGCCTGATCGACCTCGACGCCTGGCCGCATTGGCACGAGCACATCCGCGTCGCCCATCGAATAGGCCCGGCACAGCCGGGCACCGCGCTGTGCTGGCGCGAGCACGAGGCGCTGGCGGTCGCGCGCCTGACCTGGGTGGAACCCGGGCGCCGGCTCGAATGGGCGTTGCTGCACGGGCCCTGGCCCGGACTGCACCGATGGCGGATCGAAGAAAGCGCCGGCGGCGCGCTGGTCTGCCACGCGCGCACCCTGGCGCTGACGGATACGCAGCAGGACGCGCGCTTGCTGCGTGCGCGCCTGCTGGACACGATCAACGATTGGAACAGCCGCCTGCAGGCGCATCACGCGCGCGAGCGGGCCGCCTGATCCCCGCATCGGCGCTTCGGTTCGGCGCATGCCGGCGTCTTTCGCCTGCCCGCCCGCGCCGGCCGGCGTTATTCTGCGGGCGATGGAACGGGGCCGCCTGCGGCTTCGCGGCGAGCGGCAAGCCCACAAGGAGAGCGGAATGTTGGATCGATCCGTCCGGCGCAAGGCCTGGACGATGCTGTGCCTGGCTGCATTGGCCTTGTCGGGCGGCGCCTGCTCGGCGCAGAACCCGCGACTCACGGCGACCAAGGCGGCGACGGGCGTCGGTACCGATCCGTTCGCCGGCGACTGGGGTTTCAGTACCCGCTGTTACAAGGGCCACTACGTCGGCATCACCCTCACCCGCGATGGCGCTGGCTATACCGGCACCTGGAGCGACGGCACCGACATCTGGGGCTCGGACGGCAATTTCCGGGGCAGGCTTCGGGACGACAAGCTCGAGGTGGACGTGTGCACCACCACCGAGCAGCGCGGCGGCTACGCGCGCTGTCCGGCCTATACCGCCGATGCCGCCTATTTCGTTCGCAGTGGCGAGCGATTGCTGTGGTATCGCCGGGAAGGCGAGGTCAGCGATGAGTACCTCAGCCTGAATCGTCAGGCGGCCCATCAGGTGCCGGTCGTCGAATCGGAAGAAGTCTGCGAAGAGTAAGCCCAGGAGGGGCAGCCATGACCGATACGCCTAATCAGCGCCCTGCCGCCAGGCCGGGCCTCACCGATGCCGAGTTGCGCGCGACGATCTACTTCGCGGTCGGCGTCACTTCCGAGAGCGGCGAAAACGCCTATCGACTTGCGGTCGCCGGCGACAACCCGCGCACCGCGCGGATCGAAACCGCCGACAGCAGCGGCTATACCATCGGCACCATCCAGACCGACCTGGGGCAGCACTACCAGCCGGGCGTACGCAACGGCGAGAACGTGCCGGCGGACCTCGTGAACGCCTACCAGGGCTGGGCGCGTACGCATCACCCGGACTGGGTGTTGAACAATGCGCAGGTCGCGCAGACGGTCTCGGATCTGGGCCGCGACGGCGGCCGGATCGGCAACGACCAGGGCCGCGACGTCGACGCTACCGTGCGCTCGCGCCTGGATAGCTTTCTCGCCTCGGATGCCGGCGTGACCTGGGTACACGACCGCGACGTCGCGCAAGTCGACAAGCTCATGGATCGCGCGATCGCCCCACTACAGCGCAGCCAGCTGTACCGCGACGCCAGCGGGGACGATCAGGTCAAGCTGACCGCCATGATCGCCAAGGTCTACAACCAGAACGAAACGCAGGCGCGTCCGATCCTGAGCGCGCTCGAACGCGGGCAGTATCGCAACGTGGCCGACGTCAGCGACGCCATCGGCGACATCAATCCGCGCGCGAACGACTACTTCCAGACAGGCCGCGACAAGGCGGTGCATGGCGCCGATGTGGTCAATGCGCTGCGCAATGCGCACCCCGACAGCCCGCTGCGCCCGGTCTGGGAACACGTCACCGCCAACCCTGTGATCAACCCGACGCGCCTGGATCAGGATCGCGCGCATCCGAACCTGCCCGGCGAGTACGCGACGGTGCGGCGCTTGTTCGTGAACTACGAGCAGGCCGAGCCCTTCATCCATGCCCTGGATCGCGGCGGCGCCTATCAGCAGGCGCGCACCAGCCAGGCCCAGCCGGGCCGGTTCAACGACAACGGCGTGTACGCGGCCGGCAACGACTTCGTGACCTGGGACCGCAAGGGCAACGGCCACGCCTTCGTGCGCGGCGCCTGGAGCGAGGTCGATCGCGACGACCTGTCGCGCGTGAATCAGGCCAACCGCGTCGTCGATCTCAACATCGATCGCAACGGCGCCTCCGAGCGCCTGCTGCGGGTGGATCGCAATGCGCCCGCGCTGCGCGCCGAGCCTGCGCCGGTCACGGCCCAGCCCGCGCCGGTGGTGGCGCCGCCGACCGCGAACCCGACCGGCCCTGCGCAGCCGCTGCCGCACACGCCGACGCCGGCCGAGCTGGACCGCCGCGGCAACGAGATCGGGCCGATCCCGGCGCCCGGCGCGCCGCGTCCCGCCGGTCAGCCCCTGGGCGCGAACGACGCGCGCGATCGTCAGCATCCCGACCACGCCGCCTTCGGCAGCATCCGTGGCGTGGTCGCGGCCGACGGACGCTGGAACGCCGAGCAGTGCGACAACATCTCCGCGCAACTGCTGTGCCGGCACAAGGCCGATCCGCTCAGCCACGCCATCGATCGCGTCGCGATCGGGCGGCCGACCGCGAACGGCGAGGTCCACGTGTTCGCGATGTACTCGCCGGCCGGCGAGCGCGGCCCGCATTTCCACGCCCAGGTCGAAGCCCACCAGGCCGCACGCGTGCCCGCGGCCCAGAGCTTCGACCAACTCGCCCAGATCGGCGCGCAGCAGAGCCAGCAGCAGAGCCAGGGCCTGGGCGGGCAGGACGCGCCCAGCCGCGGCGCGCAGCGCATGAGCTGAGTCCGACCCCGCCGCGCCGGGGCCGCGCACGCGTCGTCGGAAGCGACCCGACGACGCCGCGTTCATGGCGATGTGCGACCATGCCGCGATGAGTAAGAAGACCCCGGCCGGGGGCAAGCCCGGCAAATCCACCCGCGCACCCAGCGCGAAGGCCGGCGCCAAGCCGGCGCAAGGCAAGCAGGCCGCCGCCAGGCCCGCAGGCGGCAAGAAGAGCGCCGCGCCGCGACCGCCCTGGTTGCCCGACACCCTCCAACACGGTCCGCCGAGCAAGGGCGGCAAGCGCGGCAAGGGCGACGCGGCCCCGGCCTCCGCCCCGCGCGCGCGCCACGCGCCGCCGGCCTACAACGATCCCTACGCCGAGCGCGAGGCCAGCCGTTACGAGCAGCCCATCGCCAGCCGCGAAGCCATCCTGCAACTGTTGGCCACCGCCGACGGCCCGATGCGCGCCGAGGCCCTGGCCGAGACCCTGGGCCTGAGCGCGCCGGACCGTTTCGACGCGCTCGGCAAGCGCCTGGCCGCGATGCTGCGCGAAGGCCAGTTGCTGCAGAACCGCAAGGGCGAGTTCGCGCCCGCTGCGCGCATGGACCTGATCCCGGGCGTGGTGATCGCCAACCCCGACGGCTTCGGTTTCCTGCGTCCGGAAGCGGGCGGCGGCGACGACCTGTTTCTGCCGCCGTTCGAGATGCGCAAGGCCATGCACGGCGACCGCGTGCTCGCCAGTGTCACCGGCGTCGACCGCCGCGGCCGCCGCGAAGGCGCGATCGTGGAAGTGCTGGAGCGTCGCCTCAACCGCCTGATCGGCCGCTACACGGTCGAATCCGGCATCAGCTATGTGGTGCCCGACGATCGCCGCATCCAGCGCAACGTGCAGATTCCGCCGGACTCGCGCCTGGAGGCGCAGAACGGCCAGCTGGTGGTCTGCGAGCTGGTGCAGGCGCCGGACGCCAAGCGCCCGCCGATCGGCCGCGTACTGACGGTGCTGGGCGAACGCCTGACCGCGTCGCTGGCGGTGCAGGCCGCGATCCACGGCCACGAGCTGCCGCATGAGTTCCCGCAGCCGGTGCTGGACGAGGCCGCCGCGGTGCCGCTGACCGTGCCGCCGGCGGTGGCCGCGCAACGCGTCGATCTGCGCGCAACGCCGTTGGTCACCATCGACGGCGAGGACGCCAAGGACTTCGACGACGCGGTCTATTGCGAGCCCAACCGCGACGGCTTCCGTCTGGTGGTCGCGATCGCCGACGTCTCGCATTACGTGAGTCCGGGGACGCCGCTGGACGAAGAAGCCATCCGCCGCGCGACCTCGGTCTATTTCCCGGGTTTCGTGGTGCCGATGCTGCCGGAGACGCTGTCCAACGGCATCTGCTCGCTCAAGCCCAAGGTCGATCGCCTGTGTTTCGTCTGCGATATGCAGATCGATCGCGAAGGCCTGGTCGCTCATTCGAAGTTCTACGAAGCGGTGATGAATTCGCACGCGCGGCTGACCTACACCCAGGTCTGGAACGCGGTGGGCGAGGGCGTCGAGCCGGAAGCGCGCGAGGAGGCCCTGGCCCAGATCGGTTCGCTGCTGCCGAACATCCAGCGCCTGCACCAGCTCTACCAGGTCCTGTCCAAGGCGCGCCAGCGCCGCGGCGCGATCGAGTTCGAATCCAGCGAAGTGCGTTTCGTGCTGGACCAGCGCGGCGAAGTCGTGCAGGCCGGCATGCTCCAGCGCAACGACGCGCACAAGCTGATCGAGGAATGCATGATCGCGGCCAATGTCGAGGCCGCGAAGTACCTGATCGGCGCGCACGTGCCGGCGCCCTACCGCAACCACGAGCGCCCGCCGGAGCAGAAGTACGCCGACCTGCAGGAGTTCCTCAAGGAGTTCAAGCTGCGCATGCCGCCGTGGCCGCAGGTGCAGCCGCGCGACTTCACCGAACTGCTGAAGAAGGTGCGCGAGCGTCCCGACGCGGCCCTGATCGAATCGGTGCTGCTGCGCAGCCAGAGCCTGGCGGTGTACGCGCCGGACAACCTGGGCCACTTCGGCCTGGCCCTGGAGGCGTATGCGCACTTCACCTCGCCGATCCGCCGCTATCCCGACCTGCTGGTGCACCGCGCGATCAAGTACGCGTTGACCGGCGCGCGCCCGGACCAGTACCTGTACTCGCCGCGCGAGATGGCGGCGCTGGCGCTGCAATGCTCCGAACGCGAGCGTCGCGCCGACGAAGCCGAGCGCGAGGTCGACGAACGTTACCGCGCGGCCTGGATGGAGCAGCACGTCGGCGGCGAGTTCGAGGGCACCATCAGCGGCGTGACCAGCTTCGGCCTGTTCGTCGAGCTCGACGAATCCAAGGTCAACGGCCTGATCCACGTCACCCAGCTGCCGCACGACTATTACCACTTCGATCCGATCCGCAAGACCTTGCAGGGCGAGCGCACCGCGCGCGAGTTCCGGCTCGGCGACCGGGTCTCGATCGTGGTGATGAAGGCCAGCGTCGAGGACCGCAAGATCGACTTCAAGCTGGTCGAGGACCGCGGCGCCAAGCCGCTGCCGCCGCGCGGGCAGCCGGCCAAGCGCAGCAAGCAGAAGTACTGAGCTACTCCCGTCGCCCCCTTTGAAGAGGGGGCTGCGCCCTGCGCTAGAGCCGATACGCGGCTTGGATCGGGGTGCGGGGGATTTGCTTCTCGGAAGCAAGAGCGAATCCCCCTGGCCCCCCTCTACAAAGGGGGAACTGTCCGAGGGAGGGGGAGAACGCCGCGGACGGGCCTCTACACGCCCACTGGCTTAGAATCTCCCCCCTTGTCCTCCCGCCGCCCCGGCCCATGCCCGGCCGGCGCTCGCTCCCGTCTACGGAACCCTCATGAGCCAGAAACAATGGATCGCCGGCATCAACGCAGTCTCGGCGGCGATCGAGCACGACGCCGATAACGTGCGCGAGGTGCTGATCGAAGCCGGCGCCAAGAACCCGCGCCTGGCCGAGATCGAAAGCAATGCGCGCCGCGTCGGCATCGACGTGCGCAAGGTCGCCAGCCAGGCCGTGGACGGCGTCGCCGGCGGCCTGCGCCACCAGGGCGTGGTCGCGCGTTACGCCGCCGCCAAGACCTGGAGCGAGAACGAACTGCAGGGCCTGATCGAAGCCGCGCAGGGCCGCGCCCTGGTGCTGGTGCTGGACGGCGTGCAGGACCCGCACAACCTCGGCGCCTGCCTGCGCAGCGCGGCCGCGGCCGGCGTGACCGTGGTGGTGATCCCCAAGGACCGCGCGGTGCAGATCAACGCCACCGTGCGCAAGACCTCGGCCGGCGCCGCCGACAGCGTGCCGATCATTCCGGTCACCAACCTGGCGCGCTCGCTGCGCGAGCTGCAGGAGCTGGGCGTGTGGTTGTACGGCCTGGCCGGCGAGGCCGAGGCCTCGTTCTACGACATCGATCTGCGCGGCAACGTCGGCCTGGTGCTGGGCGGCGAATCCGACGGCCTGCGCCGCCTGACCCGCGAGAACTGCGACCAACTGGTCAAGATCCCGATGCCGGGCGGCGCCGACGGCATCTCGGTCGAGAGCCTGAACGTATCCGTAGCCACGGGCGTGACCCTGTTCGAAGCGGTGCGCCAGCGCCTGGCGCCCGTGAAATAATCCACGGGCAAGCAGGAAGCGGGGACGACCCCGCCTCTCCAGTCGCCCGGGGACGGCCCCATCGCGAAGGAGACCTGCCATGCCTTGGATCATTCTCGTACTCGCCGGCCTGTTCGAGGTCGGCTGGGCCATCGGCCTCAAATACACCGACGGTTTCAGCAAGCTCTGGCCCACCGTGGGCACGGTCGCCGCGATGGCGATCAGCCTGGGCCTGCTCGGCATCGCCATGAAGACGCTGCCGGTCGGCACCGCCTATGCGATCTGGGTGGGCGTGGGCGCGGTCGGTACCGTCATCCTCGGCATCGTGCTGTTCCACGAGCCTGTGAATGCGCTGCGCGTGATCAGCGTGCTGCTGATCGTGGCCGGCCTGGTCGGGTTGAAGCTCGCCACTCCCTGAGATTCGTAGCGGCGGCGCCTTGTCCGTCTGTGAGCGCTGCGCACGTTGCACAAAGAGTGGGGCCCTGTGGCCCCGCCACGGACGCATGCGCGCGGCCCTTCCGCCCGGTACCGCGGGACGGCCGTGCGCGGACAAGGAGGAGTCGACATGGAACGTGCTTCGGGTTTGGTCTTACTGCTGCTGTTGGCCTGCGCCACGGCGACGCAGGTGCAGGCGCAGGCGTGCCGCTGGGACGGCACGGCGATTCTCTGCGACGGCACGTGCGGTGCCGACGAGAGCGAGAAGATGCGTTCGCGGGTCGGCGGGCCGGCCATCGACCGCATTGAATCGGTCAACCGGTTCGGTAACGACTGTCTGACCGGCACCAAGGCGCTGTGCTGCAAGACCCCGGGGCGCAGTTGCCGCTGGGACGGCACGGCGCCGTTCTGCGACGGCGGATGCCGCGCCGGCGAGTCGGTCGCGGAGCCGCCGGCGGACAGCAGCAGCGGCATGCCCTGCGCCACCGGCTCCAAGGTCTATTGCTGTCGGGTCACGTCGGCGCCCCCCATCCATCAGCCCTTCGAGACGGCGCCACCGCCACCGCCGCCTCCGCCGCTGCCGCCTCCGCCGGACGCGCCCACCGGTTGCCGCATAGCGCCGGCCAGCACGCCGCGCTGCGGGGCCTTGAGCATCGAATGCGATCGTCCTCTGCCGATGGCCAATCAGATCCTGATCGGCAGCGATTCGGGCACGCGCGTGCTGCGCACGGTGCCCGAGCTAGGCCTGATCCAAGGCGAGTACATCAACGAGGGCAACGCCATGCTTACGGTCTGCGCCAAGAACGAAGGCGGGATGCGTTGCAGCGAGCGTTTCGCCGCCACCCTGGGCCCGACCTTGTGCGTGAATCCGCCGGTGCACCCGGTGTGTCCTTCCGGTTCCAGACCCTGTCCCGGCAAGGGCTGCATTCCGAACAACCGGCGCTGCGACCCCATACAGTGACCGCGGCACCTGCGGCGACGGCTTCGAACAAGCCGCCGCCGCGTCCATGTTCGAAGCATCAATCGAGCAGCGCGACGTTCGCTGCGGCCATCCGCGCCGGGTCGGCGATGATCTCGATCGCGACGATGCGGTCCTCGACCACCGTGAAGGCGAAGGCGACACGCGGCGTGCCGTCCGGGGCTCAGGTCTAGTCTGCGGTTCGCGAGATCGGTGCCGCGCTGGCACCGACCTCGCGCGGACCGACGAGCGCTTGTGGTCGCTAGGCTCAGTTCAGACCGTAGCGCTCGACCACATGCAGTACGGCGGCGTCGTATTGCCACAGGGTGGTGGTGCGATCAACGTCGGCCAGGGGCAGGGCGGTCAGTTGCTCGCCCCAGCGCACCATCGTGGCGAGGTCCAGGTGTCGTTTGAGCGCCGCCCGCAGGGCTTGGGCCTGCGGTTCGGGAAAGAAGGCGAACTGCGGCGCATCGGGCTCAAGTTTGCGAGAGGGATCGCTGCCGTCGTGCAAGAAGGACCAATACCAGTCGATATCCAGATGCTGCGGGTTTTCCAGGCGCTCGGGCTGCCCGGCATCGAGCACCAAGGTGCTGGCGCCCGCGAGCCAGACCACGAAGACGCAACGCCAAGCCGTGTCGTCGATGGCGAGCACCGATGCGAGCCAGCCGTCGACGGCTTTGGCGTCCAGGTATCGCAGCACCAAGCAACAGGCCGCCGAGAAGGCACCATGGGCTTCGAGCCCGTAATAGGTGTTGGACAGCGGCTGCAACAGCCCGTCGCTGCCGCCTGCGCGACCATCGCTCCAGCACGACGGCGCCATCAACCTGCGACCCAAGGTGTCGAGCAGGTCCATGCGGAAGCGAGGCGGGAACTCGGGCAGGGCCGGGTCCAGGCAATGCACGAACACCGCGCTGACCAGCACCTCGTAGACATCGCGATCGTCGGCGCGCTCGAGTACGCGCGGCAGCAGGAACGCGAACCACTCGCTCCATTCGTCGATGTGGCCGAAAGCCTTCGGCCCGGTCGTCAGCGCCTCTAGTGCGTCCCGCAATTCGTGACTGGGCCAGTCCTGCGGATCGGATTGCATCAGGCCGGTGTACATCTTCCGCTCGCTACCCATGAACCAGGCCTCGCCCATCGGCTCTTTCGGCGGCGGCGCGCGTTCGCGCAAGCGCTTCAGCGCTTCCGTATCGGGGCCCTGTCCGGGCGTCCAGAGATAAGGAGCAGCGGTAGGCATGCGGTCCAACCTGCGGCAAGGAGCTACGCGAGCGGCTTAAAACGCGCCGTTGCGCGACTCAGTTGCGCGGCCAAGCGTTGACCACCTTGCAGAACAGCTGTGCGGTGCGTTCGGCGTCGTAGACCGCCGAATGCGCTTCCTCGGCGTTCCATTCGAAACCCGCGGCCTGGACCGCGCGTGCGAGCACGGTCTGACCGTAGGCCAGGCCGCCCAGGGTCACGGTGTCGAACACGCTGAAGGGGTGGAACGGGTTGCGCTTATGGCCGCTGCGCGCGACCGCGGCGTTGAGGAAGTTGAGGTCGAAATGGGCGTTGTGGCCGACCAGGATCGCGCGCTGGCAGCCGTGGCGCTTGATCGCCTCGCGCACCGGCGCGAACACGCTTTCCAGGGCGAGCCGCTCGGGCTTGGCGTCGCGGAACGGATGGTCGATGTCGATGCCGGTGACTTCCAGCGACTTGGGGTCGATCTCGGTCCCCAGCGCCGGCACCACGTGCGCGCTGGAGGTGGTGCCGGGGTAGAGCAGGCCTTGTTCGTCCAGCTCCAGGGGCACCACGGCGATCTCGAGCAGGGCGTGGCGGTTCCAGTCGAAACCGCCGGTTTCCACATCCACCACGACCGGCAGGAAGCCGCGGAAACGGTTGCTCAAACGGGGCGGAGCGGGGGCGGTTTGGGGGGCGGGGCCGGCATCGATCATGCGGAAAGCCTAGCAGACGGCGATGGCGGGGCCGCTGCGGCGACGCGCCCGCGCGTACTTGCGCAGGCGCGGTGCCCGCGCCGCGCCGCCTCTCGCAAGCGGGAAGAGGCCGGCGGGGCGGGGCGTTAGCGGGTGCGCGGACGCAGCCGGCTCGCCGTCAGCAGGGCGATGCCGGCCGCGGCCAGGATCAGGCCCGGCAGCGGCAACAGCATCGCGGCGACCGTGCCGAACAGCAGCAGGCCGGCGCCCCAGCCCAGGGCGTCGTTGCGCGCCTGCGCCGGTGCGGCGCCCAGCGCGCGTTCGATCAGCGCGTCCACGCTGAGACGGCCCGGGCCGCGCAGGATCAACGGCCACAGCATCACCAGGAACAGCAGCGGCAGCTTGTAGTTGCCGGCGCCCTGGTCGGTGATCGCATAGCCCTGGGCGAGCTGGCTCAGGCCCATCCAGTCCTGCGGCCAATGCACGGCGGCGATCGCGACCACGGTCAGCACGAACAGGGCGGCGGCGAAGAAGCGCGTGCCCAGTCCGATCAGCAGGGCGATGCCGCCCAGCAGCTCGAACCAGGTCGCCAGAGTCCAGCTCAAGTCGGCCGGGACGCGGTCGAACGGAAACGGGAACGCGGCCATGACCTCGGCGAACCAGTTCTGGCCGTGCAGCTTCTCGCGTCCGGATTCGTAGAACTCCCAGGCCAGGACCAGGCGCAGGCCCAACGGGGCGGTCCAGGCGCCGAGGCCTTCGAGGCGGTCGCGCAGCGCATGGGCGCAGCGGGTGAGGAAAGGCATGGCGTGCTCCGGCAGGAAACGCGCTGGTACCGCCAGCGCTTTCCCTACAGAGGCGGCGATCAGGCCAAACGGTTCGCGAGCGCGCCGGGCACGACGCCGCTGGCGCGCATTTGCTCAAGCAGGGCGCGGCCCTGGGCGACGAAGGCGTCGATATCGTCGCTGCCGGCTTCGGCGGCGAGCGCGCGCAACTGCTCGCGGCCGCTGAGCTCGGGCGATTCGCCCAGGCGTTCGACCAGGCGGTAGGCCAGCGGGCTGAGTTCGGAGAAACGCACTTCGCCGTCGGCCTCGCGCCGCAACAGCAGCAGGGTGGGTTGCGGCGGCGGCGCCGCGGGCTGGAACGCGGGGCCGATGCGGTGCACCGGCCAGGCGTAGGCCAGCGGCCAGGCCAGCGGCGACAGCACCGGCACGCCGTCGAGCAGATCGGCCCGAGGGTCGATCGTGGACGCATCCAGGCCGGCGTCGGACAGCTGCAGGGCCAGCTCGACCCATTCGTAATGCGCCAGCTCGATCAGGAACGCGGGGTCGAGCTCCTCGCGGTCCTCGAGGTAGCGCAGGAACTCGCGCGCGAGTTCCGGGAACAGCGGCGTGCGGCTGCGGTGGTCGCGGAAGAAATCGCGCACCAGCGCGGTCCAGCGTTGCTCGCCCAGCAGCTCGTGGACGACCGGGAAGTTGCCGGCCAGCAGGCCTTCGATGTTGTTGAACAGCAGCCCGCGGTAGACCTCCAGGCGGCGTTCTTCGATGCCGGCCGGCGCGGGGCTGGCCTGCGGATCGCGCAAGTGACGGGTCAGTTCGAACTGCTGCGCGCGCAGCCGCGCGGGCGCCTGGCTGCGCGGCTCAGCCATGAGCCTGGCGCGCGGCGGCGGGCGCGTGTTCGCGCAGGACCGCGCGCACGGTGTCGAGTTCGCTCACGAGTTCGGCGTAGGGCGGGAAATTGAAGTCGCGTTCCAGCAGGGTCGGGCGCGCGCCGAAGCGGCGGTAGGCCTCGCCCAGCAGCGACCACACCGCGTCCTTGACCGGGGCGCCGTGGGTGTCGATCTTGAGATCGTCGGCCTCGTCGTAGTGGCCGGCGACATGGATATAGGCGATGCGTTCGCCCGGCAGCGCGGCCAGGAACGCGCTCGCGTCGTAACGGTGGTTGATCGAATTGACGTAGACGTTGTTGACGTCCAGCAGCAGGTCGCAGTCGGCCTCGGCCAGCACCGCGTTGGTGAAGTCGATCTCGCTCATCTCCTGGTGCGGAGTGGCGTAGGTCGAGGTGTTCTCGACCGCGATGCGGCGGCCGACGATGTCCTGGGTCTGGCGGATGCGCGCGGCGACGTGGTGCACCGCTTCCTCGGTGAAAGGAATCGGCAGCAGGTCGTAGAGATGGCCGTCGTCGCTGCAGTAGCTCAGGTGCTCGCTGTACAGGCGGACCTGGTGCTGGTCCAGAAAGCGCCGGACCCGGATCAGGAAGGTCTCGTCCAAGGGCTCGGTGCCGCCCAGCGACAGCGACAGGCCGTGGCAGACCAGGGGGTGGCGCGCGGCGAGTTCGCCCAGGGCGTCGCCGTAGCGGCCGCCGACTCCGATCCAGTTCTCGGGCGCGAGCTCGAGGAAATCGAAATCGGTGGGCGCGGCCGATCGCAGCGGGCCCAGCAGGGCCCGCCGCAAACCGAGGCCGACGGCGTCCGCGTTCAGCGGACGCGCGCCGTCCATGCCGCGTGGCTCAGACCGAGCCACCGCACTTGCCTTCGCCGCACTTGCCTTCGGCGGCCTTCTTTTCGCCCGCCTTCTTGTCCTTGTCGGCGCCGCACTTGCCTTCGCCGCACTTGCCCTCACCGGCCTTCTTCTTGTCGGCGCCGCACTTGCCTTCACCGCACTTGCCTTCCGCGGCCTTCTTCTTGTCGCCGCCGCAGCTGCCTTCGGCGTGCTTCTTGTCGGCGCCGCACTTGCCTTCGGCGGCCTTGGCGTCGGTGGCCTTGGCATCGGCGGCCTTCTCGGCCGTCTGCGCCTGCTGGGCGCCGAGCAGGTAACCCTGCGAAAGGTCGCTCATGGCGAAGGCGGACGCGGACAGGGTGAGACCGCCGACCAGGGCGGCACCGAGCGCGAGGGCGACGGGTTTCTTGATCTGCTTGGACATGCGCTTGCTCTCCATTACGTTGGCGATGATGACGGGGCAGGCCCGCCGGTGAAAAACACGGGGCGGAAGCCGGCGCAGTGTGCCCGGTTCCGCGTGTGAAAACTGTTCATGGATCCAGATATTCTCGCGCCAGCGCGCGTGCGCGATGCAGACGCGCCTTGACCGCCTCGCGCGTGAGCGACAAACGGTCGGCCATTTCGGCGATGCTCAGGCCCTCCAGATCGCGCAGCAGCACGACCTCGCGGTAGTGCGCGGGCAGGGATTCGAGCGCGGCGGCGACGTCGTGGCGCCATTCGCAGGGCTCGGGCAGCACCACAGGAAGGATGTTTTCGGTGATCGCGTCGCCGGTGAGCAGGCGCATGCCGCGCTTGAGGCGGTTGCACTCGCGCTTGACGATGCGGAAGGTCCAGGAGACGAAGCACTCCAGCGAGCGCAGGTCGCGCAGCTTGCGCGAGACCGTGATCAGGGTTTCCTGGACCGCGTCCTCGACGTCGTTGATGACGCAGTGGAACTCGGCGTAGCGGCGCAAGTCCTGGCGCGAGCGCACCAGCACGCGCTCGAGCGCGTCGCGGTCGCCCGAACGGGCCGCTGCCAAATCGCCATGGGCCATCGAAACGCTCATGCCCTTCGTATCCCTCCGAATCCTTGCTACAAGACCGTAGCGGGGCGCTACGGACATGTACCAAGAGTTAGGGGTTACGGCAAACGGTTCGCGGCGGAGGCAGCCCGGCCGGTTTTGTTGGGTTTGCGTTCAGTTAGCGGGCGCTGGAAACGTTTGCAGATTTGCTGCACCGCAGCGTGCCGGTGCGGCGCCCCGGGCGGGCGCCGCGACCCGGTCCGCGCGGCGCGCGGCCGGGCAGGGCGCGCTCAGAGCGCGCCGGTGGTGTTGGTGTCGTCGCGCTTCTCGCGCGGCGGCAGCAGTTCCTCGCCCTTGACCAGGAACCACACGTTCTCGGCGATGTTGGTGGCGTGGTCGCCGATGCGTTCGATGTTCTTGGCCATGAACAGCAGGTGCGTGCACGGGGTGATGCTGCGCGCGTCCTCCATCATGTAGGTCAGCAGTTCGCGGAACAGGCCGGTGTAGGCGGTGTCGATCTCGGCGTCGCGCGCGCGCACGCGCTGCGCCAGCTCGACGTCGTTCTCGCGGTAGGCGGCCAGCACGTCGCGCAGCTGCTTGACCGCCAGCGTGCCCAGCGCGTGCAGACCGGCGATGTGCGGCAGCGGCGGCGACAGGTTGAGCGCGGTGGAGCGCTTGGCGACGTTGGCCGCGTAGTCGCCGACGCGTTCGATGTCGGAGGCGATGCGGATCGCGGCCAGGATCTCGCGCAGGTCGCGCGCCATCGGCCCGCGCAGCGCCAGCTTCATCACGTCGTGGCTGATTTCCTGCTCCAGCGCGTCGATCGCCTCGTCGTTGGCGATGATGCGCTCGGCGGCCTTGTCGTCGCGGCGCTCGACCACGTCCAGCGCGGCTTCGAGCTGGGACGCGGCCATCTCGCCCATGCGCAGGGTTTCGTCGAGCAGGCGGCGCTGCTCTTCGTCGTAGCTCTTGACGATGTGATCGTGCATGTGGGTGCTCATATAAGTGTCCTGTGTGCGCTTCCCTGCTTCCGCGGGCGGGAGAAGGTGCCCGAAGGGCGGATGAGGGCCTCCTGGCCCGGTTAACGATGCGACCTGCGTCCTGCGTGCCCTCACCCCAACCCCTCTCCCGCGAGCGCGAGAGGGGCTCAAAGCGGTATCAGCCGAAACGTCCCGTGATGTAGTCCTCGGTCTGCTGCTTGCTCGGCTTGGAGAAGATGGTTTCGGTGGGGCCGTGCTCGATCAGGTCGCCCAGGTACATGAAGGCGGTGAAATCCGATACGCGCGCGGCCTGCTGCATGTTGTGGGTCACGATCGCGATCGTGTATTCCTTCTTGAGCTCCTCGACCAGCTGTTCGATGCGGCTGGTGGAGATCGGGTCCAGCGCCGAGGTCGGTTCGTCCAGCAGCAGCACGTCCGGGCGCAGCGCGACCGCGCGCGCGATGCACAGGCGCTGCTGCTGACCGCCGGACAGGCCCAGCGCGCTTTGGCCCAGCTTGTCCTTGACCTCGTCCCACAGCGCGCCCTGGCGCAGCGCGTGCTCGACGCGGTCGTTCATTTCCGACTTCGACAGCTTCTCGTGGTGGCGGATACCGTAAGCCACGTTCTCGAAGATGGTCATCGGGAACGGCACCGGCTTCTGGAACACCATGCCGACCTTGCTGCGCAGGCGGTTCATCGGGTACTTGGGGTCGAGGATGTTGTCGCCGTCCAGCAGCACTTCGCCGCGCGCTTCCAGCTTCGGGTACAGCGCGTAGATGCGGTTGAAGATGCGCAGCAGGGTCGACTTGCCGCAACCGGAGGGGCCGATCAGCGCGGTGACCTGCTTCTCGGGGATCTCCAGGTTGATGCTCTTGAGCGCATGGAACTTGTCGTAATAGAAGTCCAGCCCGCGCGCGGCGAGCTTGACCGGCGCCGGAGCGGCGGCAGTGCTGTCCCGCTCGGGCGTGGCGAGATTGAGGCGGGCGTCGTTCATGGCCGGAGTCCGGTCTAGGTTGCGAAGGGTGAGGTCAGTCATTGGAGATTCGCTTGCGCAGGATCACGGTCCGCGCGAACAGGCTGACGAAGAGGACGAAGCAGGTCAGGACCAGGGCGCCGGCCCAGGCGATGGTGTTCCAGTTCGCGTCCGGGTTGTTGGCGAAGTTGTTCATCGTCACGGGCACGCTGGCCATCTCGCGGAAGATGTCCATGCTCCAGTACTGGTTGCTCAGGGCGGTGAACAGCAACGGCGCCGTTTCGCCCGAGATGCGCGCCAGCGCGAGCAGGATGCCGGTGACGATGCCGGCCGAAGCGCTGCGATACAGCACCTGCACGATCACCTTCCACTGCGGCACGCCCAGCGACAGCGCGGCTTCGCGCATCTGGCTGGGCACCAGCCGCAGCATTTCGTCGGTGGTGCGCACCACCACCGGCAGCACGATGAAGGCCAGCGCCAGCGCGCCGGCGATCGCCGAGAACTGGCCCATCTGCGCGACCACCAGCGAGTAGATGAACAAGCCCAGCACGATCGACGGCGCCGACAGCAGGATGTCGTTGACGAAGCGCACCACGGTGCCGAACTTGCGCGCGTTGCCGTACTCGGCCAGCCAGGTGCCGGCGGCGACACCGAGCGGAGTGCCGATCAGGATCGCGATCGCGCACATCACCGCGCTGCCGAAGAAGGCGTTGAGCAGGCCGCCTTCCTGCTGCGGCGGCGGGGTCATCTGGGTGAACAGCGCCCAGTTGATGCCGCCCAGGCCCTTGGCGACCAGGGTCCACAGGATCCAGCCCAGGAAGAACAGGCCGAACGCGGCGGCGGCGCAGGCGGCCAGGATGGCGACCGCGTTGCCGATGCGGCGGCGGCGGTAGAGCGCGTCAGCGGCGCGCATCTGCGGAGTGACGACGGCCATCAGTTGCCCTCCTTGCGCGAGAGCTGCATCAGCATCAGCCGGGCCACGGCCAGCACCGCGAAGGTGACGATGAACAGCACGAAGCCCAGCAGCAGCAGCGCCGAGCGGTAGGTCTCGGTGGCCTCGCCGAAGTCGTTGGCGATGACCGCGGCGATGGTGGTGCCCGGTTCCAGCAGCGACACCGAGAAGTTGACGCTGTTGCCGATCACGTAGGCCACCGCCATGGTCTCGCCCAGGGCGCGGCCGAGGCCGAGGAAGACGCCGCCGATCACCGCCGAGCGGGTATAGGGCAGGACGATGTCCCAGCTGACTTCCCACTTGGTCGAGCCCAGCGCATAGGCCGACTCCTTGAGCCGGGTCGGCACGGTCAGGAACACTTCGCGCATCACCGAGGAGATGAAGGGGATCACCATGATCGCCAGCACGATGCCGGCGGTGAGCATGCCGATGCCCAGCGGCGGGCCCTGGAACAGCGGGCCGATCACCGGCCAGGTGCCGAGGTGATCGTTGAGCCACGGGGTCACGTATTCGGTCATCACCGGGACCAGCACGAACAGGCCCCACATGCCGTAGATGATCGAGGGGATGCCGGCCAGCAGTTCGATCGCGGTGCCGATCGGGCCGCGCGCCCAGCGCGGCGCGACCTCGGTCAGGAAGAAGGCGATGCCGAAGCTGACCGGCACCGCGATCAGCATCGCGATCAGCGCGGTGACGATGGTGCCGTAGATCGGCACCAGCGCGCCGTACTGGTCCTCGACCGGATTCCACTCGGCGGTGATGAAGAAGTCGATGCCTTCCTTGGCCAGCACGGTGCGGCCGCCCCAGAGCATCGACAGCGCCGCGCCCGCGAGCGCGATCAAGACGAAGATCACGGTGGCGGTGAGCAGATAACGGAACAGACGGTCGTTGCGCGCGTCGGCGTGGTCGCGCGCTAGCGGTGCTGCGGGGAGGGCGGTCGCGTTCATTGCGATCTGAGGTCCGTGGGGCGCGTGAGGTGGTGAGGCCGGGTGGGGTGTGCTGCTCGGTGCGACGCGCTTGGGTCACTGGATGTTCGGCTCCGCCGACCTGAAGCGGAGCCCGCTTGCGCGGGAATGACGTTCCGATACGGCCGCGCCCGCAACGGCGGGCGCGGCCGAAACGTCATTTGAACTCCGCCGCCCAATACGCCTCGACCTGCTTCACCAGCTCCGGCGGCAGCGGCACGTAGTCCAGCGCGCTGGCCTGGGTCTGGCCGTTCTCGAACGCCCACTTGAAGAAGGCGCGGGTGTCGGCGCTGCGCTTGGCGTCCTTGGGCTGCTTGTACATCAGGATGAAATTGGTCGCGGTGATCGGCCAGGCGTTGGTGCCGCTGGCGTTGGTGATCACCAGATTGAAGTCCTTGGCGTTGGCCCAGTCGGCGCTGGCGGCGGCGGCCTGGAAGGACTCGGCGTTGGGCTGCACGAAGTTGCCCGAGGCGTTCTGCAACTGCGCGTAACCCATCTTGTTCTGCAGCGCGTAGGACAGCTCGACGTAGCCGATCGAGCCCTTGATCTGCTTCACGTACGAGGCCACGCCTTCGTTGCCCTTGCCGCCGACGCCGCCCGGCCACTGCACCGAAGTGCCTTCGCCGACCTTGCTCTTCCAGGCCGGGCTGACCTTGGACAGATAGTTGGCGAAGTTGAAGGTGGTGCCCGAGCCGTCGGAGCGGTGGACGATGTTGATCTTGGTCGCCGGCAGGGTCGTGCCCGGGTTGAGCGCGACGATCGCCGGATCGTTCCAGACGGTAACGGTGCCGAGGAAGATGTCGGCCAGCACGGGGCCGGTCAGGCGCAGCTTGCCGGGCTCGAGGCCTTCGACGTTGACCACCGGCACCACGCCGCCGATCGCCGACGGAAACTGGCCCAGGCCCGCGGCCGCGAGTTCCTCGGCAGACAGCGGCTTGTCGGAGGAACCGAAGTCGACCGTGCCGGCCTTGATCTGGGCGATGCCGCCGCCGGAACCGATCGACTGGTAATTGACCTTGGCGCCGGTGGCCTTGTTGTAGTCGTCCGACCACTTCGACAGCAGCGGATAGATGAAAGTCGCGCCGGCGCCGGTGATCATGGCGGCGGTCTTGTCGCCCGCCGCAGCAGCGGCGTCGGCCGGTGCGGCGCCGTCGGCGGCCGCCTTGGGGGCGTCGGTGCCGGGCTTGCACGCGGCCACGGCCAGCGTCAGGGCGAGAGAAAGGGCGGCGATACGGGCCGGCGACGATTTCATGCGCAACTCCATGAGGGTGCCGACGAGACTGGCCGGCGGGGCTGCGCCATTTGATGATCTTTTTGTTACAGCGCTATGACATCGTTCGGTCACGAATTTGTAGTGAAAGGCTGAAAGGTCGCAGCGACGGGGCTGGGGGCGTGGGGCGGGGCGTCGGAGGGCGGTGAGGGCGGTGTCAAAAAGCTCTGCGTGGGGAGCCTCACCCGCCTGCGGGGAGAGGGGTGAGGGCCCGGCGCGCGGGCGCGGCTCCAACCTCGTCCCGGGCCCTCATTCGCCCTTCGGGCACCTTCTCCCGCTCGCGGGAGAAGGGAATCCAAGGCCCTACGCATGAAGCCCCTCTCCCGCTTGCGGGAGAGGGGTTGGGGTGAGGGCCCGGCGTGCGCGCGCGGCTCCAACGTCGTTCCGGCCCTCATCCGCCCTCAGGGCCGCTTCTCCCGCAAGCAGCAGGGAATCCAAGACCCTGCGTATGTAGCCCCTCTCCCGCCTGCGGGAGAGGGGTTGGGGTGAGGGCGCGCGCAGCAACAAACTCACGCCGCCGCTTGCGCTTCGCAGCCCCTCAACCGACCCTGCGCGCCACCTACTCCCGCGGATAGGCGGAGGGATTAGGCGCAGAACCCCAAAACGCAGAACGGGCCCGAAGGCCCGTTCCTTGCAAGCCGATCCCCGAAAGGATCAGTAGTTCATGTTCGCCGACCAGTAGGCCTCGATCTGCTTGATCAGGGCGTCCGGCAGCGGCACGTAGTCCAGGGCTTTGGCCTGGGTGTCGCCGTTGGCGTAGGCCCAGCGGAAGAACTCCTTGGCGTTCTTGGCGCCGGCGGCGTTCTTGGGCTGGCGGTACATCAGGATGAAGTTGGTCGCGGTGATCGGCCAGGACTTTTCGCCCGGGGCGTTGGTCATCACCAGGTAGAAGTCCTTGGCGTTGGCCCAATCGGCGCTGGCGGCGGCGGCCGAGAAGGTCTCGTCGCTGGGCAGCACGTAGTTGCCGGCGGCGTTCTTCAGGCGCGAATAGGCCATCTTGTTCTGCAGCGCGTAGGACAGTTCGACGTAGCCGATGCCGCCCTGGATCTGCTTGACGTAGGCGGCCACGCCCTCGTTGCCCTTACCGCCGATACCGACCGGCCACTTGACCGCGGTGCCTTCGCCGACCGAGCTCTTCCACTCGGCGCTGACCTTGGACAGGTAGTTGACGAAGTTGAAGGTGGTGCCCGAACCGTCCGAGCGGTGCACGACGGTGATCTTTTTGGCCGGCAGCTGCACGCCGCCGTTGAGGGCGACGATGGCCGGGTCGTTCCACATCGTGATCTTGCCGAGGAAGATCTTGGCCAGGGTATCGCCGTCGAGCTTGAGCGCGCCCGAAGCCACGCCCGGCACGTTGATCACCGGCACCACGCCGCCGATCACCGACGGGAACTGGGCCAGGCCGAACTTGGCCAGCTCATCGGGCTTCATCGGCGCGTCGGAGGAACCGAAATCGACCGTGCCTGCCTTGATCTGGGCGATGCCGCCGCCGGAACCGATCGACTGGTAGTTGACCTTTTTCTGGGTGGCCTTGGCGTAGTCGGCCGACCACTTGGACATGATGGGGTAGACGAAGGACGCGCCGGCGCCGGTGACGTCGGCGGCCTGAACGTTGGCGACGAACGCAGTCGCGAGCGCGAGTGCGGCCAGGCGGAAGCGGAGGGACTTGAACACGGAGGGCTCCTGGAGAGAGACGACGGGCATTGACCCGCTCGGGGCGCATTTCATAACGGTTCGATGACAGCCGCGGGTCGGCTATGTGACAGGTCGGTGACATCCGACATGTGGCTGACACGCGCGGCCGCTGGCGGGGCCGGAATGCGGACGCAAAAAGGGGCGCGGCGATGGCCGCGCCCCGAGGCGATTCGCGAAGGTACAGCCAGTGGGGGAGAGAGGAGACGCTAGCGCTTACCAGTAGAACTGCATGCGCACTTCGGTGATGTTCGGGTTGTCGTCGACGTAGCGACGGGTGGTGCCGCCGACCCACTTGCTGCTGTCGACCTTGACGTAGTTCAGCATGAACTTGAAGTTAGAACGCCAGTACCAGTTCACGCCCAGGGTCCACGCGTCCTGCTCGCCGCCGAGCACGCCGGTGGTGGCGCCGGTGGTGACGTTGCCGCTGCCGTCGTTGAGGTCGATCGTGTCGTAGCGCAGGCCCAGCTGCCACATGCCGGCGGCGGGGTTGTCCGGCAGGCCGGTGACCGGGGTGCCGGACTTGTAGGTCCAGGTCTCGCCGGTGATGTTCCACAGGCCGCTGATGTAGCCGCCGTCGAAGTCCAGATCCGGCGCCACGCCGTAGCGCTTGACGCTGGTCTTCATGTACTCGCCCTGCAGCTTGAACGGGCCGTGCACCCACAGGCCTTCGAAGCCGGTGGTGGCGACGCGGTCGGAGCGGGTGATGTTGCCGGTGCTGACCAGGGTCTGCGAGATGTCGGCCAGCGGACGCGCGCTGAACGACACGGTGTCGCCGGTATTGAGCGCGGCGGTGCCGCCCAGGTCGGCGTCGTAGTCCACGTGCGACAGGCCGAAGTGCAGGATATTGCCGGCGTCGAGGATCGGCGCCCAGGTGCCGCGCAGGCCGAAGCCGTTGCCGTGCTTACGGTTGCGGGTCAGCTCGCGGCTGAAGTAGGTGGCGTTGACGCCCCAGTTGACGTCGCCGTAGTAGTAGCCGACGCCGACGCGGCGCGCGATGCCGAAGGTGTTGGTGATCGAGCCCTTGGCGACGAAGTCGTTGTTCTTCGTCGAGGACAGCTCTTCCATGCTGTTGGGCTGCTTGAACTGGCCGACCTGGATGAAGTGGTTGGCGTTGTTGCCGAACTTGTACTTGACGTTGGCGTCGAGGAACTTGTCGTCCTTGGCGTCGTAACCCAGCACCCACTCGAAGTTGCCCGGGCCCTTGCCCTTCAGCACCAGCTCGGCGCGACGCAGTTCGTTGTCCGAATCGGAGCCGTCCGGGGCGTCGACGTTGAGGTTCTTGAGGTCGTTGCCGTAGCTGTAGTAGTCGGCCTGGAGCAGGCCTTCGAAGCTGACTTCGGAGTTGCCGATCACGTCGAGGGCGACCTCGGCGTGCGCGGCCGGAGCGACGAGCGCGGCGAGCAGCGCGACGGACAGGGTGCTGCGGGAGAGTTTCATGGCGGGGCCCTAGGGCGTGGTTGGATGCCGCGCAGGCTAGGGTGTGAAAGTTGCGTAAATATGACAGGACTGACTTATTTCGCTGCCATGACCGCGGGATGACGGTCGCGCGGGCGATCCCGCCAGGACCCGTCAATCCGCGCAAATCAAGCGGCGACGGGCTCCGGCTCGCCCGGGGTCTTGTCCGGATAGCGGCACAGGTCGCGGATCGCGCAGTGCGGGCAGTCGGGTTTTCTTGCCTTGCAGACGTAACGTCCGTGCAGGATCAGCCAGTGGTGCGCGTCCTGCAGGTAGTCGGCCGGCACGCTCTTGAGCAGGCCGTCCTCGACCGCGCGCACGGTCTTGCCGGGCGCCAGGCCGGTGCGGTTGGCGACCCGGAAGATGTGGGTGTCGACCGCCATGGTCGGCTCGCCGAAGGCGGTGTTGAGCACCACGTTGGCGGTCTTGCGGCCGACCCCGGGCAGGGCTTCGAGTGCGGCGCGCCCGCGCGGGACCTCGCCGGCGTGCTCGGCCAGCAGGCGCTGCGACAACGCGACCACGTTGGCGGCCTTGGTGTTGTAGAGCCCGATGGTGGCGATGTAGGGCTTGAGCCCCTCGACCCCGAGCGCGACGATCGCCTGCGGCGTGTTGGCGACCGGGAACAACTTGCGGGTGGCCTTGTTGACGCCGACGTCGGTGGACTGCGCCGACAGCGCGACCGCGACCAGCAACTCGAACGGCGTGCTGTATTCGAGCTCGGTGGTAGGCGTGGGATTGAGCGCCTTGAGCCGGGCGAACATCTCTTCGGCGTCGGCCGGACTCAGACGGGCGACGCGCTTGGCGGCCTTGGGCTTGGCGGGCGCCTTCGCGCCCGCGCCGGTCTTGTTCTGGCCGGTCCCGCGTTTCGCGGCGGCTGGCGTGGACTTGCGTGCGGGGCTCACGGCTTCTGGCGCTCCGCGGCTTTGGCCTTCGCGCGCGCCAAAGCCGCCGCCGCCGCGGAGGGCAGGGCCGGACGCGCCGCCGGCGCGGCCGCCGCTGGCGCCGCGCTTTCGGACGCGGTGGCTTCCAGCGGCGTCGCCTCGATCGGCATGCGTGCGCCCGCGCGTTGCGCCGCGCGCTCCTGCGCGCGCTGCGCGAGGCGTGCGTTGCGTGCGCGATAGCGCGCGCGCGCGGCGAGCGCGGTGCGGCGCGCGTCGCGTGCGGCGATCACGTCGGCACGGCATTCCGTCGCGCAGTGCTCGCAAGGCGCGCAGTCGAGCAGGCCCAAAGCGAGCGCGCGATCGAGATCGTCGCTCGCCAGCGCGAGCGCGATCGCGTGCGTGCCCGCCGCGGTGGCGTCGGTGCAACCGCAGCGGCAGGGCGCCGCCGCGCTCACGTGCCGGAGAACACCGGCTTGCGGCGTTCCAGGAAGGCGGTCGTGCCTTCGCGCATGTCGTCGGTGGCGAACATCAGGCCGAACTGTGCGGTCTCGTATTCCAGACCTTCCTCGATGCCGCACTCGCCGCCGACCGCGACGCAGTCGAGCACGCCACGCAGCGCCAGCGGCGCCGATGCGGCCAGTTGCTCGGCGAGCTTGTAGGTCTCGGCTTCCAGTTCGGCCGCGGGCACCACCCGATTGACGATGCCCAGTTGGCGCGCGCGTTCGGCGTCGATGGGCGTGCCGACCAGGCACAGCTCCAGGGTCGCGGCGCGGCCGGCCAGGCGCAGCAGGCGCTGGGTGCCGCCGAATCCGGGAATCAGGCCCAGGTTGACTTCGGGCTGGCCGACCTTGGCGCTGTCGGCGGCGATGCGCAGGTGGCAGCCCATCGCCAGTTCCAGGCCGCCGCCGAGGGCGAAGCCGTTGACCATCGCGATCACCGGCTTGGGCATTTTCTCGATCCGGCGCATCAGCTTCTGCCCGCGCAGCGAGAAATCGCGGCCCTGGACCGGGGTCAGGCCGTTCATCTCCGAGATGTCGGCGCCGGCCACGAAGGCCTTGGGGCCGCTGCCGGTCAGGACCACGCAGCGCACCGCCGGGTCGGCGGCCGCGGCCTCGAAGGCCTGGTGCAGCGCGTCCAGGGTCTGCGCGTTCAGGGCGTTCAGCTTGTCTGGGCGGTTCACGGCGATCACGCGTACGGCGCCGCGATCGGTGGTCAGCAGGGGCGATGAGGACATATGAATAGGTGTCTGCAGGGAGGGGGTACGGGCGCCGGCGAGGAACTCCGGCGCGCCCGCGGGGTCAGAGCCCGGGATGTCAGTGGCGGTTAAGCCTTGCGGCCGCTATCCTACCCCGTCCATCTGGGGGCTTACGACCCGATGGACCTTTCTATCGGGGCGGTCTTATCCGCCCCGTGTCATTACCGGAGATTTCAACGAATGAAGTTGCGTTTGATTGCTGCCGCCGTCGCGGCCCTGGCTCTGACCGCCGGCAACGCCGTCGCGCAGGACACTTCGTCCGAGAAAGGCAAGCTTAGCTACGCGCTGGGCTACGACCTCGGCCGCAACGCCGTCGAAAGCGGCGAGCAGGTCGATGTGAACACCATCATCAAGGGCCTGCAGGACGGTTACGGCAAGAAGCAGCCGTCGGTGCCGGTCGACCAGCTGCGCACCGCCGTGCAGAACATGCAGAAGCGCCAGCAGGACAAGGCCAAGGCCGAGTGGGAAAAGGCCGCCGCCGAGAACAAGACCAAGAGCGACGCCTACCTGGCCCAGAACAAGGCCAAGGCCGGCGTGAAGACCCTGCCCAGCGGCGTGCAGTACCGCGTGATCGAAGTCGGCACCGGCGCCAAGCCGACCCAGACCAACACCGTGCAGCTGGAAGTCGCCGGTCCCTACGCCTGGGGCGAGCGTCCGGCGCAGGCGCGTCCGGCGCAGGCGATCCCGGCCATCAAGGTCAGCGAGATCGAGATGGCGGCGATGCGCGAAGTGCTGCTGCAGATGCCGACCGGTTCCAAGTGGGAAGTGACCCTGCCGCCGGCCTCCGCCTACGGCGCCGACCCGCGCACGCCGTTCCCGCCGAACGTGGCGGTGCAGTTCGAAATCAAGCTGATCAGCACCAAGTAAGCCGATCGCTGTCAGTCAAGTTGCGCCGGCCCCGCCGGCGCAACTTTTTTGAGCGGTCCACCGGCCTGGCCGGAGTACCTTATGCATCACCCGTCGGCTTCGCCGGCGGGGCGTTGAACCCGGCTTCGGCCGGTGCGATGCGGCCCCTGCGGCCGCCCTGACGGTCGCGCGAGGATGCGCGGCTTGGTGGTGTGGCGAATGAGCTTCCAATTTCGTGCGGTACTGAGCCCTTGCATCGGCGTTTGCACGCTGGATGAGCAGGGCCTGTGCGAAGGCTGTCACCGCACCACGGCCGAGATCGCGCGCTGGTCGCAGATGAACGACGACGAGCGGCTGCGGCTGATGGAGCACGTGCTGCCCGACCGCGAGTCGCGGCGCCGGTGAGCGCGTTGTCGCCGGCCACGCCACTCGACTTTCCACGCTTGCGCGAGGCGCTGTACCCCCTCGCCCGCGAGCCCGTTGGCGACGCCTGGAACCTCGAAGAACTGCACGGCCTGCTGCCCGAGACCGAACCCGCGCGCGCCGCGGTGCTGGTGGGCCTGGTCCCGCGCGCGGACGGCACCCGCGTGCTGCTCACGCGCCGCACCGATGCCCTGCGCCAGCACGGCGGCCAGGTCAGCTTCCCCGGCGGCCGCATCGAAACCGCCGACGCCGACGCGGTGGCCGCGGCGATCCGCGAAACCGGCGAGGAGATCGGCCTGGCGCCGGCGCAGATCGCGCCGCTGGGCTATCTCGACCCGCTCGCGACCATCACCGGCTATCGCGTGCTGCCGGTGGTGGCGACCATCGACCGCGAGTACGTGGCGCGGCCCGATCCGAACGAAGTCGCCGACGTATTCGAAGTGTCGCTGGCCTATCTGATGGATCCGGCCAACCTCACCACGCACACGCTGGACTACCGTGGCCGCGCCCGCCAGGTGCTGGAGTTCCGCTATCCGGACCAGCGCATCTGGGGCGCGACCGCGTCGATGCTGTTGAACCTGCGGCAACGACTGGAGGCGATCGCATGACCGACTGGACCACCCTGGTATCCGCGCAGGACCTGGCCGCGCAGTTGGGCCGCGAGGATCTGATCGTGATCGACGCGCGTTCCGGTCTGGGCGATCCCGAAGCCGGCCCCGCCGCGTATGCGCAGGCGCATATCCCGGGCGCGCGCTACGCCCACCTGGACCGCGATCTGTCCGATCACCGCAAGCGCAACGCCGGCCGCCATCCCTGGCCCGACGCCGCCGACTTCACTGCCACGCTGCAGCGCTGGGGCGTCTCGCCCGACGATCAGGTCGTGGCCTACGACCACGGCGATGGCGCCTTGGCCGCGGCGCGCCTGTGGGCGCTGCTGCGCCTGCTCGGCCACCGACGCGTGGCCGTGCTCGACGGCGGCTGGCAGCGCTGGACCGCGCTCGGTCTGCCGACCGACGCCGTGGTGCCGACGCCGCAGCCGAGCCGCTATCCGGGCAATTTCGACCAGCAGCGCCTGCTGGACGCCGATGCCGTGCGCGCGCATCTCGACGCCGGCGGCCTGCTGATCGACGCGCGCGCGGCCGAACGCTTCCGCGGCGAAGTCGAACCGCTGGACCGCGCCGCCGGCCACGTGCCCGGCGCGCGCAACCGACCGTATGCGCAGAACCTGCAGGACGGCGGTTTCAAGCCGGCCGGCGAACTCGCCGAGGGTTTCGCCGCGGTGATGGGCGACTACGCGCCGCAACAGACCGTGGTGATGTGCGGCTCCGGCGTCACCGCCTGCCATCACCTGCTGGCGATGGAACATGCCGGCCTGCCCGGCGCGGGCTTGTTCACGGGCTCGTGGAGCGGCTGGATCGACGATCCGTCGCGCCCGATCGCGACCGGCGACGCCTAAACCTCCACTGGCTTTTGTTTCGCCCTTGCTCGTCTTCCCCCTTTGAAAAAAGGGGGATTGAGGGGGATTTGCTTTGCGATTCCCGCGCAAGCGATTCGACCGCGTCTCCACGAACGCAGGGTGCGGTGAGCGAACCGCGCCATCGCCGGCTCCCGCGCCGGTGCGGTTATCACCGCACCCTACCGACTTGTCTTCCCCCTTTGAAAAAGGGGGATTGAGGGGGATTTGCTTTGCGATTCCCCACGCAAGCGATTCGACAGCATCCCCACGAAAGCAGGGTGCGGTGATAACCGCACCATCGCCGGCTCCGACTCCCGTGCCGGTGCGGTTGTCACCGCACCCTACGGGTTGCTCGGCGCTACTTACCCAACTTCGCCACCAAAGCCTGCAATGCCCCCTGCGTCGACGGCTGATACCAAGCCTCGATGAAATGCTGCAGGCGGATGTACTCGGGCTGCATCGCCTCGATCAGATCGGCGCGCGCGATGCTGCGCGTCTGCAGCATGGCCTGACGCGGCAGCGTCAGCAGCTGTTCCAGCCAGACGCGTGCGCGGGTGGCGACGTTGTCGATATCGGTCAGCTCGTCGACCAGACCCGCCTGCAAGGCCTGCTCGGCGTCCAGCATTTCGCCGGCGACCAGCAGGCGCTCGGCGCGGTAGTTGCCGACCACGCGCCGCATCAGGCGCTGGATGCCTTCCGGCGCGACCAGGCCGACCTGGGTTTCGTTGAGGCCGATCCGGAACGGGCCCGAGGCCATGACGCGGTAGTCGCAGCACAGCGCCAGCACGCAGCCGCCGGCGGGGGCGTGGCCGGCCAGCGCGGCCACCACCGGCACCGGGCTGGCGGCCAGCGCCAGCGCGGTGTCGAAGAAGGCCTGCCAGGCCGCCATCAGCGCGTGGCGGTCTTCGCCCAGCGACAGCAGATGCGGCACGTCCAGGCCGGCCGAGAACACCTTGGGCCCGCCCGCCAGCACGATGCCCTGGGCGCCGTCCGCGATCGCCTGGCCCAGCGCGGCGCGCAGGTCCTGGCATAGGCTGGGGTTGAGCGCATTGACCGGCGCGCGCGCCAGTTGCAGCTCGACGATTTCGCCGTGGGTGGTGGCGGTGACTAGGCTCATGGGGCGCTCCTGCGCGGCGATTCGGGACGGAAAGCTCAGGCGCTATCATAGGCCGATGAAGCCGCTCCTTACTCGCACCGCACTGCAGGTTCTGGCGCTGCTCGGCGCCCTGTGCCTGGCGCCGTCGGCGCAGGCGCGCGGCTGCACGGCGCGCATCGTCGACGGCTGGGTGCGCCTGCCGCCGGCGCAGATGCCGATGATGGCCGGCTTCGGCCGGATCGAGAACCGCTGCCCGACCCCGATCACCATCGTCGGCGTCAGCAGCCCGGCCTTCGGCGACTCCTCGCTGCACGAAACCCGCATCGTCGACGGCATCAGCCGCATGCGCGCGCTGCCGGAACTGCGGATCGCGCCCGACGGCAACGCCACCCTCAAACCCGGCGGCATGCACCTGATGCTGATGCAGCCGCACGCGCCGTTGAAGCCGGGCAGCAAGGTCGTGGTGGAGTTCGCGCTCAAGGGCGGCGGGGTGCTGCGCGGCGAGCTGGAAGCGCGCAAGCCTTGAGGCGATGCCGGTGCGCTGATCGCCGCCGCCCACGACGACAACACGCTCGTCTATCTCCCTTCGACAACGGATGCGGGTGCGCGTCGTCGAACCGCCGCTTCGGACACGACCGAACGCCAACGGGCTATGCCCGCTGGCAGAACGGATGACGAGGGCTTCGCCGTGCGCTGCCTGCGAGCGCCTCAGCGCCGGATCGCTTCCAGTACCGCCGCCGGCAGCGGCACCGGGCGGCCGCTGGCGCGGTCGATCCAGACCACCACCACGTGGCCGTCGCAGTACAGCGCGCTGCCGTCCTCCGAGACGATGCGGTGGCCGATGGTGAGGCTGGTGCTGCCCACGCGCTGCGTGTACAGCTCCACCGCGACCGCCGACGGGTAGGGGATCGGCAGGCGGTAGTTCAACTGCACCGCCGCCAGCAGCGGCGCATTGGTCTCGCTGACCCATTCGCCGTCCCAGCTCGCGAACCAGCGGATGCGGGTTTCCTCGAGGTAGGTCAGGAAGTTGGAGTTGTTGACGTGATTGAACGCGTCCAGGTCGCGCCAGCGCAGCTCGATCGGCATGCGGAACAGCACGGGGGCGTCGGTGTCGTGGCTCTGACTCATGCGGCGGACTTCTTCTTGCCCTTGGCGGCGGCGGGCTTGGCGGCAGCCGCCTTGCGCACGGCCTTGGCTTCGGTGCGCTTGGCCGGCGCCATGCCCAGCAACGGCGCCAGGAAGTGGCCGGTGTGCGAATGCGGCAGCGCGGCGATCTGCTCCGGCGTGCCGGTGGCGAGGATGCTGCCGCCACGGTGGCCGCCTTCCGGGCCCAGGTCGATGACCCAGTCGGCGGTCTTGATCACGTCCAGGTTGTGCTCGATCACCACCACGGTGTTGCCGTCGTCGCGCAAACGGTGCAACACCGCCAGCAGGTGCTCGATGTCGTGGAAGTGCAGGCCGGTGGTCGGCTCGTCCAGGATGTAGAGCGTGCGCCCGGTGTCGCGGCGCGAGAGTTCCTTGGACAGCTTGACGCGCTGCGCCTCGCCGCCGGACAGGGTGGTCGCGCTCTGGCCCAGCTTGATGTAGCTCAGGCCCACGTCCATCAGCGTTTCCAGCTTGCGCGAGATCGCCGGGATCGCCTCGAACAGACCCAGCGCATCCTCGACCGTCATTTCCAGCACGTCGTTGATGTTGTAGCCCTTGTAGAGGATTTCCAGAGTCTCGCGGTTGTAGCGCTTGCCGCCGCAGACGTCGCAGGGCACGTACACGTCGGGCAGGAAGTGCATCTCGACCTTGATCAGGCCGTCGCCCTGGCAGGCCTCGCAGCGGCCGCCGCGCACGTTGAAGCTGAAGCGGCCCGGCGAATAGCCGCGCGAACGCGCCTCGGGCACCTGCGCGAACAGCTCGCGCAGCGGCGTGAACAGGCCGGTGTAGGTGGCCGGGTTGGAGCGCGGCGTGCGTCCGATCGGCGACTGGTCGATGTCCACGACCTTGTCGAACAGCTCGATGTTCTCGACCGACTTGTACGGCGCCGGCGTGTGCGAGGCGCCGTTGAGTTCGTTGGCCGCGATCGCGAACAGGGTGTCGTTGATCAGGGTCGACTTGCCCGAGCCGGACACGCCGGTAACCGCGGTGAACAAGCCCGACGGAATCGTCAGGTCGACGTCCTTGAGGTTGTTGCCGGTGGCGCCGCGCAGATGCAGGCTGGTCTTGGGATTGGGCTTGTGGCGGGTCTTGGGGATCTCGATCCGGCGCTTGCCGCTGAGGTACTGGCCGGTCAGCGAGCGCGGCGCCTTGAGGATGTCCGGGAACAGGCCTTGGGCGACGATCTCGCCGCCGTGCACGCCGGCGCCGGGGCCGATGTCGACGATGTAGTCGGCCAGGCGGATCGCATCCTCGTCGTGCTCGACCACGATCACGGTGTTGCCGAGGTCGCGCAGGCGGGTCAGGGTGCCGAGCAGGCGTTCGTTGTCGCGCTGGTGCAGGCCGATCGAGGGCTCGTCGAGCACGTACATCACGCCGACCAGGCCGGCACCGATCTGGCTGGCCAGGCGGATGCGCTGGGCTTCGCCGCCGGACAGCGAGTCGGCCTTGCGTTCCAGGGTCAGGTAATCCAGGCCGACATCGACCAGGAAGCGCAGGCGGTCGGCGATTTCCTTGACGATCTTGACCGCGATCTCGCCGCGCCAGCCGGGCAGGTTGAGCGACTTGAAGAAGCTCAGCGCCTCGTCCACGGGCAGCACCACCAGTTCCGGCAGCGGGCGCTCGGCCACGAACACGTTGCGCGCGGCGCGGTTCAGGCGCGCGCCGCCGCACTCGGTGCAGGCGCGTTCGCTGATGTACTTGGCCAGTTCCTCGCGCACCGCCGCCGATTCGGTTTCGCGGTAGCGGCGCTCCAGGTTGGGCACGATGCCCTCGAAGCGGTGCTTGCGCTGGCTGCGGCCGCCGTTCTCGGTGATGTAGCTGAAATTGATCAGCTCATCGCCGCTGCCGTACAGCACGGCGTTGCGGGCCTTTTCCGACAGCGACTGCCAGGGCGCGTCGACGTCGAACTTGTAGTGCTTGGCCAGCGACTGGATCAGCTGGAAGTAGTAGGCGTTGCGGCGGTCCCAGCCGCGCACCGCGCCGGCCGACAGCGACAGCTCCGGGTGCACGACCACGCGCGAGGGATCGAAGAACTGGGCCACGCCCAGGCCGTCGCAGGTCGGGCAGGCGCCGACCGGCGAGTTGAACGAGAACAAACGCGGTTCCAGCTCCGGCAGCGAGTAGTCGCAGACCGGGCAGCTGTACTTGGACGAGAACAGCAGCGGCGCGGCCTCGGCATTGTCCAGCGACATCACCTGGGCCATGCCGTCGCCAAGCTTGAGCGCGGTCTCGAACGATTCGGCCAGGCGCTGCTTGATGTCCTCGCGCGGCTTGAAGCGGTCGATCACCGCCTCGATGGTGTGCTTCACGCGCAGCGCCAGCGGCGGCACCGCGTCGATCTCGTACAGCACGCCGTCCACGCGCACGCGCACGTAGCCCTGCGCGCGCAGCTGCTCGAAGATCTGGGCGTGCTCGCCCTTGCGCTCGCGCACCACCGGCGCCAGCAGCATGTAGCGCTGCTCCGGGTCCAGCGCGATCACCTGATCGACCATCTGGCTGACCGTCTGCGCTTCCAGCGGGTAGTGGTGGTCCGGGCAGCGCGGCGAACCCACGCGCGCGTACAGCAGGCGCAGGTAGTCGTAGATCTCGGTGATCGTGCCTACCGTCGAACGCGGGTTGTGCGAGGTCGACTTCTGCTCGATCGAGATCGCCGGCGACAGGCCTTCGATGTGATCGACATCGGGCTTCTCCATCACGCTGAGGAACTGACGGGCGTAAGCCGACAGCGACTCGACGTAACGGCGTTGGCCTTCGGCGTAGATCGTGTCGAACGCCAGCGACGACTTGCCGGAGCCGGACAGGCCGGTGATCACGATCAGCTTGTCGCGCGGAAGGTCGAGGTCGATGTTCTTGAGGTTGTGCGTCCGCGCGCCGCGGATGCGGATGAAATCCAGCGCCATCGTTTGCCTGCAATGGGGGAGGGCGCCGACGCCCGAGGCGACGGCGAACAGAAGAGCGTATCGAGTGCGGAAGATGGGGGCAAATCCGCAGAACGGAAGGGCCGCGAGAGGGGGCTGTCGCAGGCCTGATCGCGACGGTGGTTTCGTTTGCGGCGAAGCGGCGGCGGAGGCGGGTGTGCTGGATCGAGCATTGGGGAAGAGCAAATCCCCCTAGCCCGTTTTTCAAAGGGGGGATGGCTGGCTTCCTTCACTAATAGGGAAGCTCCTCCGATTCTTGAGGGCTAGCTTGTCTTCCCCCTTTGAAGAGGGGGATTGAGGGGGATTTGCTTTTCCCGCCCCCCGCCCAAAAAAACGCCGGCGCAAACAGCTCGCCGGCGAGGGCCTGGAGAGAGGCCGGTTACGTAATCGGGGGCGGCCGCTGCGGTGGCGGCCGGGTTATTTGACGAGCTTGAAGCTGATGCCGCGGCCGCTGTCGGGCCCGCCGGCTTTGGTCTCGATCGCGCCCGGGCTGACGCCGTTCACGACCAGCAGCACCTTGACCGCCTCGGCACGGGCCTTGGACAGCGCCTGCTCCTCCTCGCTGGCGCCGCCGCCGGGCGGGCCGTAGATCTCGACCCGGGTCTGCGCGGGCGCGGCCTGGATGGCCTTGGCGGCCTCGCCCAGGGCGTCCAGGCTGGTGGCGGCGATGCGCGCGCTGTCGCCTTCGAACGCGATCGGGGTCTGGTTCAGGGCCCGGACCACCTCGGCGGCGCTGGCCTGCTTGTCCAGCGCGGCCAAGGCGGCGTTGGCCGGCCCGCCGCCCACACCCTCGAACAGGCCGGTGTAGGCGTAGCCGGGGTAGAGCGCGCGCGCCTGCTCCAACAGGGCGGCGCGATCGGCTTCGGCGACCTGGCCGCTGAGCTCGATGCGCTGGCCCTGGAAGCTGACCGCGGCGCCGGGCTGCTGGAAGGCCGCGGCGAATTTGGGCAGGTTGGCCGCCCAGTCGGCCGGGCGCGCGTAGCGGTCGACGGCGAGGTCGCCGGACACCTTCTCGGCGCCGTAGGCGTGGGCGAGCGCGGCGATCACCGCCTGCTTGGCGGCCTCGCTGTCGACGTTGCCGTCGTAGCGCAGGCTGCCGTTGTTGTTGACCAGGCTGAGCTTGGCGTCGTAACGCGGCACCGGCGCCGCTTCGGCGGTCTTGGCCGTCTCGGCTTCGGTGCCGGCGGGGCCGCGGTTGCAGGCGGCCAGGCCGGCGACGCAGGCCAGCGTCAGCAACACGGCGCCGGCGCGATGCCGGCGCGGAAATGGGGTGTGGGACTGCATGCGGACTCCAGAACGGTACTAGGGGAACGACGGACCGACGCTCGCGCGCATGCGCGGCGGCTCGCGGCCCGGTAGCGGAGGGCCCGGCGTGCCGGGCCCTCCGTGTTGCATGCCGCGATCAGCGCTTGGAGGAGGCGTACTCGATCTCCACCGGGTCGGCGCATTCCTGCGTACCGTTGTTGCACAGCTTGTAGCTCATGGTACCGGTGCCGATGATCCGGAAGGTATCGGTGGTGGCGCCGTTGTTGCGCACGGTCTTGAGGATCGCGCCGTTACGGTAGATGTCGATGTTGCGCTTGCCCTTCAGCCAGGTCAGGTCCACGCGGGTGCGGTGGTTGCTGAGCGGGGTCGCCTCGGCCTCGACCGCACGCGGCCAGTTGGCGTCGGTGAAGCTCGGGTACAAGGACACGCCGGCCGAGTTGCTGAAGCCCTTGATCGTCACGTACCAGATGCCGCCCTGCGGTGCCGGGAAGAAGCAGTTCTCGTTGTTGCCCGACGAGAACGGACGGCAGTCGTAGGAGGTGTTGGTCGGCGGGGTGCCGCGCTTGACGTAGATGTCGGCGTCGCCGGTGCCGCCGTACATGGCGAACAGCAGGTTGGACGCGCCGTTGGGCACCAGCAGCTGGTAACGCACGTTGCCGCCGGCCAGCACTTCGATGCCGGTGACGGTGACGCCGTTGGACAGCTCGATGGCCGGCGGCGGTTCCGGTGCCGGCGGCGGATCGGCCGGCAGCGGTTCGGCGCCGGAGGCCACGGCCACCGCGTAACGGGCATCGACGATGCCGGCGCCGCAGGGCTTATCGTAGTTGCAGCCGGCCGGGAAGCCGCCGGAGGCGTAGGCGGTGTTCTCGAGGATCTTCTCGATCTGCGCCGGGGTCTTCGGCGTAGCGGCGGCGGCCTGCATCAGCGCGACCACGCCGGCGACGTGCGGAGACGCCATCGAGGTGCCCGCCATCCAGGCGTAGCCGTCGCCTTCCTGACCCTGCAGGCCCAGGTTCAAGGTCGAGAGGATGTTGTCGGCCGCCGGAGTGACGCCCGAACCGCCGGGCGCGGCCACGTCGACCACGGCGCCGAAGTTCGAGTAGCCGGCCAGCGTGCCGGTCGGGCCGACCGCGGACACGGTGATCACGTCGTTGCAGCTCGCCGGCGAGTAGCCGGCCGCATCGGCCGAGGAGTTGCCCGCCGCGACCACGACCGTGGTGCCGCGCGCGACCGCCGCGGTGTAGGCGGCCTGTTCGGCGACCGAACAGGCACCGCCGCCGCCGAGGCTGAGGTTGATCACTTCGGCCGGGGTGGCGTTGGC
Source organism: Lysobacter sp. cf310 (assembly GCF_900114355.1). GTDB lineage: Bacteria > Pseudomonadota > Gammaproteobacteria > Xanthomonadales > Xanthomonadaceae > Lysobacter. The sequence continues at coordinate 46,354 of NZ_FOSS01000001.1, read as the reverse complement.
CGGCACGCCGGTGACGGTGCCGCCGGAGGCCCAGGTCACCGCATCGATGATGTCGGACTCGTAACCGCCGCACTTGCCCAGCACGCGCACCGGCTGGACCTTGGCGCCGAACGCGACGCCGGCCACGCCGACGCCGTTGTTGGTCGAGGCGGCGATGGTGCCGCTGACGTGGGTGCCGTGCCAGCTGCTGTCCTCGGGGATGCCGAAGATGTTGCATTCGCCGTCGTGCCAGTCGCCCGGATCGTTCGGATCGGCATCGCGACCGTCGCCGTCGACGCTGACATCCGTATCGATGATGAAGTCGTAACCGGCGACCAGGTTGCCGACCAGATCGGCGTGCGGGGTGATGCCGGTGTCGAGCACCGCGACGACCACGCCGTTGCCGGTGCTCAGGTCCCAAGCCGGTTCGGCATTGATGCCGCCGGGGCCGTTCTTGTAGTGCCACTGCTGCGCGTAGCCCGGATCGTTCGGAACCAGCAGCGGCTTGCGCAGACGGTCGGGTTCGACCGCGAGCACGTTGGGATCCTTCATCAGCTCGATCATCAGCGCCTTGCTGGCCGCGCTGTCGAGCTTGCGATCGGTGCGGATCAGCGCGCTGCCGGTGGCGAGCGTGCGCATCGGCGCGATGCCCAGGCCCAGCGCCTTCGACGCGCTGGCGAGTTGGGTGCCGACCTTGGCCGCGGCGACGCCCTTGGCGTTGGCCGAGCCCTTGTAAGTGATGATGAAGCGGTCGGTCAGAGCCGGCTGTTCCTTAGCCGCCTTCGCCGCCTGCGGGGACAAGGTCGAGACCTTGGTCTTGTTGGCCGTCGGCAACTTGCCGCCGGAATAGGCCGCGGGCGCGACCACGATCGCGGTGGCGATGGCCAATGCGGTCCATTTCATAGAACGTACTTTGCGAGTCATGACAAACATCCTTGATTTCGTAGCTCATGATCCCCGACGCATCCCCTGATAGCGTCGGGCGCTGGTCCGCGGCTATGGCATCTTTCCTCGCCGCGGGACTTCGGTGCGCAGGCCGCGCGTGAACGCCCGTCCGGGGCGCCGCGCAGTCGCGGTAATGGGGGAGTGGAAACGCAGGAGCACAGCCTCGCGCATCGGCGTCGCGGTGGCTGCGACGCATGCGAACGCATCGTTACGCACGTGCTGGAACGAAGCGTGAGGTGCCGCGCATGCGCAGCGGTCGCCGTCGCGGCGAGACGCGGGAAGGCTGGATGAATCCAGTCGCATGCAGAGGCCCCCTGTGTGTGGAACCGGCGATCTCCGCCGACGTCGCGCGCGCTGGCGTGCGACTCAGCATCCTTGCTGGTTCGATCCCGACGCGACCCCCTGCAGGCGCGTCCATGGCAAGCTAATTCAAGCGTTGCGATGCGCGCAAGTGGCATGCACTACGACTAAAGCAGGCACCGGTGTTGCGCGGATATGTAACGCCGCATGTAACGTGGATGCAGCCGCGGTGCTGCAAATCGAATGCGATACTGAATTCGCTACGAAAAATGCGCTCCTTCACAAACACGAACGGGCGCAAGGCAAGCGCAAGTCGCGCCGACCGCAGCGCGCGAACGCCATGTCGATAGTGTGAACTGCGTCGCTCCGCAATTGCGGCGCACTTCGCGTCGGCTTGCGTTGGCTTAGCGTTAAGCGCGCAACAGCAGCGCCAACGCGATCAGGAACAGGGCGATGAGCAGCCAGGGCAGCGCGCGGCGCGCGAACGATTTCGTCGAAGCCAATGCCGGCGTGTCGTCGGCGCGATACAGCGGCGCGGGCTCGGACGACAGCGGACCGGGCGCGGCATCGCGGATCGGATGCAGTCCGATCGACTCGGCGGCGGGTGGCGCCATGCGTGGGGCGTCCTCGCCGGACGCCGCGGACGCCTCGAATCGGTAGGGTTCGGTTTCGGTGGGTTCGTCGCCGGTCACCGCGTTGCCGCCGTGCCAGCGACCGTCCTCGCCCAGGGTGTCGACCGCCTCGGGCAGGATCGCGGCCGAGGCGCTGGCCACGGCCGCCGCCGGCAGGTCCAGGGCACGGGCGAGGGCGGCGATCTCGGCCTCGCCGAACACCCGCTCCAACTGGTCGGCGGTCAGCGGCCGGTTCGGGCCGGGGGCGATCCAGGACGCCGCCAGCTCTTCCAGGCCTTGGGCCCGGAACGCCTGAACGAAGCCCGTGGTGCCGCCGTGGGCGGGGTCGAAGATGCGGTCCAGCCAGGCCGCCAGCAGGCGCCGGGCCTGATCCGGGCTGAGGCCGTTGCGGCTTCCGATCTGGTCCAGCAGATGTTCGAACATGCGGCGATCCCCGCAGAATAGGGCGCCACGGGATCCTTGGCAGCGTGCTCACTACAACATGAGACGCGTTAAGGCCGCGACAGGCGGCCAGGGCTGGCCCCGGGAGCGCCCCGGCGGAGCGGGATAGTTGCTCTAAGCCGCTGAAGCACCTACAATTCCGCTTCTGTCCGCCCGCTATTGGGTGCGGCAGCGACCAAAATAACTACAGAGGAATACCGGTCATGTACGCAGTACTGGTCACCGGCGGTAAGCAATACCGCGTGATGCAAGGCGAAACGCTCCGCGTCGAGCTGCTCGATGTCGAAGCCGGCAGCGAGATCAAGTTTGACACCGTCCTGATGCTGGGCGATGGCGAAGGTGTGAAGCTCGGCGACGCGCTCAAGGGCGCCAGCGTCACCGCCAAGGTCGTCGGCCACGGCCGCGCCGACAAGGTGCGCATCGTCAAGTTCCGCCGTCGTAAGCACCATCGCAAGCAGATGGGCCACCGTCAGCACTACACCGAAATCGAGATCACCGGCATCGCCGGTGGCGACAACAAGTAAGGAGCAGCAGCCATGGCACACAAAAAGGGCGTAGGTTCTACCCGCAACGGCCGCGACTCCAACCCGAAGTACCTGGGCGTGAAGATCTACGGCGGCCAGGCCATCGAGGCCGGCAACATCATCGTGCGTCAGCGCGGCACCCAGTTCCATCCGGGCGCCGGCGTCGGCCTCGGCCGCGACCACACCCTGTTCGCGCTGGTCGACGGCAAGGTCGAGTTCTCGACCAAGGGTCCGAAGAAGCGTCGCACCGTCAGCGTCGTCGCCTAAGCGCGACGCGCGGTACGCGAAGGGCCCCGCTTCGGCGGGGCTTTTCGTTTCAGGGGCCGGGGCTGGGGTTTCGTAACCGCGAAAACCCGGTATCCACCCCCGCTACAATCCTGGTCTGTCCACCTTCTGCTTCACGCATCACCCCTCCCGAATCACGAATCCCGGCTCCTATGAAACTCGTCGACGAAGCAGAAATCCAAGTCATCGCCGGCAACGGCGGCAACGGCTGCATCGGCTTCCGTCGCGAGAAGTTCATCCCGCTGGGCGGGCCGGACGGCGGCGACGGCGGTGCCGGCGGCAGCGTCTGGCTGGTCGCCGACGAGAACGTCAACACCCTGGTCGATTTCCGCCATCAGAAGCAGTTCCGCGCCCAGCGCGGCGAGAACGGCATGGGCCGGCAGGCCTACGGCAAGGGCGGCGACGATCTGGTCATCGTGGTCCCGGTCGGCACCGTGGTCACCAACGTCGAGACCGACGAGGTGATCGGCGACCTGACCACCAGCGGCGACCGTCTGCTGGTCGCGCGCGGCGGCAAGGGCGGCCTGGGCAACATGCATTTCAAGAGCTCGACCAACCGCACCCCGCGCAAGGCCCTGCCGGGTCTGCCGGGCGAACAGCGCGAGCTCAAGCTGGAACTCAAGCTGCTGGCCGACGTCGGCCTGCTCGGCTTCCCGAACGCGGGCAAGAGCACCCTGATCCGCGCGGTCTCGGCGGCCACGCCCAAGGTGGCCGACTATCCGTTCACCACGCTGTATCCGAACCTGGGCGTGGTCAGCGTGGAAGCGCATCGCAGCTTCGTGATCGCCGACATTCCGGGCCTGATCGAGGGCGCCGCCGACGGCGCCGGCCTGGGCGCGCAGTTCCTGCGCCATCTGCAGCGCACGCGTCTGCTGCTGCACCTGGTCGATATCGCGCCGATGGAAGGCGGGGTGGAGGGCGTGAGCCCGGCCGAGCAGGTGCGCGCGATCGAGCGCGAACTGGCCAAGCACGATCCGGAACTGCTGGCCAAGCCGCGCTGGCTGGTGCTCAACAAGGCCGACCTGCTGCTGGAAGAAGAGCAGAAGGCCGCGGCGCAGGCGATCGTCGACGAGCTGGGCTGGAAGGACCGCTGGTATCTGGTCTCGGCGATCGGCCGCGACGGCACCTGGCCGATCATGCTGGACGTGATGGCCTTCTTCGATCGTCAGCGCGAAGAGGCGCTGGAAGCCGCGAACGCCGCCGGCGAACATGCGCCCTGAGCCGCGGGCTCGCCGTTCAATTCCGTTCCTGAGCGGCGCCCGTCGCGCGCCGAACCTGGCCGCGTGCATCGCCGGCCGCGCCGTCGCCGCGCGAGGCGACGGCGCACGACACTTCGTACTCGCTTCACGCGCGGCGCCGACGATGCGCCGCATGTCCCGGCACGCATATGGCGCGGCTTCCGTCGCGAATGTTTCCGCACGCGCGGCCGCGTGCGTCGTGAATCGCCTACCCGCGAAAAGCAAAAACCCGGCCGAAGCCGGGTTTTTGCATGCTGCTGCGGCGCAAGCCGCAGTCGCGTCGCAATCAGGCGGCGGACAGCGCCTTGATGCGGGCCGACAGGCGGCTCTTGTGGCGCGCGGCCTTGTTCTTGTGGATCAGGCCACGGGAGCTGAAGCGGTCGAGGATCGGCTGAGCGACGTCGAACGCGGACTTGGCACCGGCGGCGTCGTTCTCGCCGAGGGCCTTCAGCACCTTCTTCACGGCGGTACGCAGCATCGAACGCTGGCTGGCGTTACGGGCATTGCGGACGACCGTCTGCTTGGCGCGCTTCTTGGCGGACTTGATGTTTGCCACGGGTGGTTTCCTGGAAAATTTGGTTGAAAGCTGTGATGGAACTGGGTGCAAAAATGCAATTGCGGAAAATCAGACCCAAAAGTATGGCCGATTCAGTGACTTGCGTCAACTGGGCCGCCGCGGCGACCGGAACGGCCGGGGGCGGGCGATGAGCAAGGCCGGTTTGCTGCGGTCCTCGGTGGTTTTCAGCGCCATGACCCTGATTTCGCGGGTCTCCGGTCTGGTCCGCGACCAGGTCTACGCCTGGCAGTTCGGCGCCAGTCCGGCCATGGACGCGTTCTTCATCGCGTTCCGGATCCCGAATTTCCTGCGCCGGCTCTCGGCCGAGGGCTCGTTCTCGATGGCCTTCGTGCCGGTGTTGGCCGAGTACAAGGAAAAGCAGGATCACGCCGCGGTCAAGGAACTGGTCGACCGGGTCACCGGCACCCTGACCGCCGCCTTGCTGGTGCTGACTGCGGCGGTGGTGCTGGCCGCGCCCTGGGTGATGCAACTGTTCGCGCCGGGCTTCGAGCCGGGCAGCGAGCAGTACCGCCTGGCCACCGAAATGCTCCAGATCACCTTTCCCTATGCCTTGTTCATCTCCCTGGCCTCGCTGGTCGGCGGGGTGCTGAACAGCTACGAGCGCTTCGCGATTCCGGCGCTGTCGCCGGTGCTGCTGAACCTGTCGATGATCGCCGCCGCGGTCTGCGCGGTGCCGCTGATGCGGCCGCTGGGCCTGGAGCCGGTGCTGGCGCTGGCCTGGGGCGTGTTCGTGGCGGGCATCCTGCAACTGGTGTTCCAGTTGCCCGCGCTGTCCAAGCTGGGCCTGCTGCCGCGGCCGCGCTGGGGCGGGGCGCATGCGGGTGTGCGCAAGATCATGCGGCTGATGGTGCCGACTCTGTTCGGCTCCTCGGTGGCCCAGCTCAATCTGCTGCTCAATACCGCGCTGGCCTCGTTCCTGATCGCCGGCAGCGTGACCTGGCTGTATCTGACCGACCGCCTGCTGGAATTTCCGCTGGGCATGTTCGGCGTCGCGATCGGCACGGTGATCCTGCCGCATTTGTCCAAGCGCCACGCCGCGACCGATCCGCAGGGCTTTTCCAAGGGCCTGGATTGGGGTTTCCGGCTGTGCCTGCTGATCGGCATCCCGGCCTGCCTGGGCCTGGTGCTGTGCGCCGAGGCCTTGATCGCGACCCTGTTCCAATACGGCCGCCTCAGCGCCACCGACACCGCGATGATCCGCCTGAGCCTGATGGCGCAGTCCACCGCGGTGCCGGCCTTCCTGCTGGTGAAGGTGCTGGCGCCGGCCTTCTATTCGCGTCAGGACACCAAAACCCCGGTGAAATCGGCGGTGGTGTCGGTGATCGTGAACCTGGTCGCGACCGTGGCCCTGTTGCTGAGCGCGCTGTACTTCACCGAGGCCGGCCAGGCCGCGCTGACCCGCAGCGGCGGGCACCTGCGCGAAGCCCTGGGTTACGTGCCCGGCGCGCATGCCTGCCTGGCCCTGGCGATCGCGATCGCCGGCTGGGTCAACGCGCTGCAGCTGGCCTGGTACCTGCGGCGCGCGCGGGTGTATGCGCGCCAGCCCGGCTGGGGCCGCTTCCTGCGTCAGATCGGCGTGGCCGCGCTGGCGATGAGCGCGGTGGTGCTGGCCCTGCTGTGGCTGTGGCAGGGCTGGACCGCGTGGCCGTGGTGGGAGCGCGGCTGGAAGCTCGCGGTGACGGTGGGCGCGGGCGGCGCGGTCTATGCCGCGATGCTGTGGCTGCAGGGCATCCGCCCGCGCGACCTGCGCGGACACTGAGTCCGGCGCGGGCGGCTTGAGAGTCGCCCGCGCCGGCTATACTTCCTGATTCATCCTTTTGAACGCTCCTTTCGAGCCGGTCCCCCACGCAATCCCATGAGCAGGCTGTTTCGTGACGTCGAGGGCGGGCCCCGTTGCCCGCACGGCAGTGTGGTCTGCATCGGCGCCTTCGATGGCCTGCACCTCGGGCATCGCGCGCTGGTGCGCCACACGGTCGCGCGTGCGCATGCGCTGGGCGTGCGGGCGGTGGCCTTGAGCTTCGAGCCGCTGCCGCGCGAATTCTTCGCCCCGTCGGCGCCGCCGCCGCGCTTGCTGCTGCCGCGCGCCAAGGCCGAGGGCTTGCTCGCGCTGGACGCCGATCAGGTCGGCCTGCTGCGTTTCAACGCCCGCCTCAGCGGCCTGGACGCCGAGAGCTTCGTGCGCCGGGTGCTGGTCGAGCGTCTGGGCGCGCGCGAGGTCTGGGTCGGTCCCGAGTTCCGCTTCGGCAAGGCCCGTGGCGGCGATATCGGCGTGTTGCGCCGGCTCGGCGAGGAATGCGGCTTCGAAGCGCACGAGATCGAGCCCGTGCACCACGATGGCGAACGCGTCTCCAGCACCCGCATCCGCGCCGCGCTGCTGGCCGGCGACTTCGCCGCCGCTGCCGGCCTGCTCGGGCGCCCCTATGCGATCGGCGGACGCGTGGTGCGCGGCCAGCAGCTCGGCCGCACCCTGGGGTTCCCGACCGCCAACCTGCGCTTCGGCGGCAAGACCCCGGCGCTGTCGGGGATCTACGCGACCTGGGTGCACGGCGTCGGCGAGCGTCCGCGCGCGTCGGTGTCCAGCCTGGGCACGCGGCCCACGGTGGACGGCGTCGAGCCGCTGCTGGAAGCGCATCTGTTCGACTTCGACGGCGACCTGTACGGTCGTCGCATCGAGGTCGAGTTCGTCGCCCACCTGCGCGCCGAACTGAAGTTTCCCGATCTGGCCTCGCTGACCCAGCAGATGCACCGCGATGCCGCCCAGGCGCGCGAGCTGCTGCTGCTCGACGCGCAGCGCCGTTCTGCGCAAGCGCACACCGATCTTCCGCACCACGACCCTCGACGTGCGTCTACGTCGCCAGCTCGGGCCGCCGACGCGGCCGAGAAAACTGCCTGAGACCCGCTGTGACCAACGACCCCAGCCAACCCGCCCCCGGCAACGCCTACAAGGCCAGCCTGCTGCTGCCGGCGACCGATTTCCCGATGCGTGGCGATCTGCCCAAGCGCGAGCCGGAAACCCTGGCGCGCTGGGAGAGCGAAGGCCTGTATCAGCGAATCCGCGAGAAGACCGGCGGCCGCGAGCGCAGCTTCGTGCTGCACGACGGCCCGCCGTACGCCAACGGCGAGATCCACATCGGCCACGCGGTCAACAAGGTGCTCAAGGACATCGTGGTCAAGTCCAAGCTGCTGGCCGGCTTCGACGCGCCCTACGTGCCGGGCTGGGATTGCCACGGCTTGCCGATCGAACACAAGGTCGAGAAGGAATATGGCAAGGTCGGCAGCACGGTCGACGGCCGCGTGCTGGACGCGGCTGCGTTCCGCGCCAAGTGCCGCGAGTACGCGACCACTCAGATCGACATCCAGCGGCGCGATTTCAAACGCCTGGGCGTGATCGGCGATTGGGACAATCCCTACCGGACCATGGATTTCCGCTACGAGGCGGACATCATGCGTTCGCTGGCCAAGATCGTCGATCGCGGCCACCTGGTGCGCGGCTCCAAGCCGGTGCACTGGTGCTTCGACTGCGGCTCGGCGCTGGCCGAGGCCGAAATCGAATACCAGGACAAAGAGTCCACCGAAATCTACGTGCGCTACCCGGTGTTGGACCGCAAGCGCGTGTTCGACGCCTTCGGCCTCGCCGACGACGGCGCGCCGCTGTCGGTGCCGATCTGGACCACCACACCGTGGACGCTGCCGGCCAGCCTGGCGGTCACGCTGGGTCCGGAAGTGAACTACATGCTGGTCAAGCTGGAGCCGGGCGCGGAAGGCCTGTTCCGCGAGGACGGCCGGCGTCCGGAATACCTGCTGGTCGCGCACGACCTCACCGCGGGTTTCCTGACCACGCTGGCCAACCGCGACGCGCTGAAGCAGGGCGCGAGCGTGCAGGCGAGCGAATGGGGCCCGCAGCCGGGCGTCGCCTTCGAAGGCCTGCGCCTGCAGCACCCGTTCTACGAGCGCGAGATCCCGGTGCTGCTGGGCGACCACGTCACCGTCGACGCCGGCACCGGCGCGGTCCACACCGCGCCCGGCCACGGCCAGGAGGACTACGCGGTCGGCCTGAAGTACGGCCTGGTCGAGCGCTACAGCGCCGCCCAGATCAACCCGGTCGACGCGCGCGGTCTGTACCTGCCGTCGACGCCGCCGGCCGACGGCCACGTACTCGCCGGCCAGCACATCTTCAAGATCGATCCGGTCATCGTCGAGGTGCTGCGCGCGCGCGGCGCGCTGCTCGCCGCCGGCCGCATCAAGCACAGCTACCCGCACTGCTGGCGCCACAAGACGCCGGTGGTGTTCCGCGCCACCCCGCAGTGGTTCATCTCGATGGAGCAGGCCGGCCTGCGCCGCGACGCATTGGCCGCGATCCCGGGCGTGTCCTGGGTGCCGGGCTGGGGCGAGGCGCGCATCTACAACATGATCGAAGGGCGCCCGGACTGGACCATCTCGCGCCAGCGCTACTGGGGCGTGCCGATCGCGCTGTTCTTCCACCGCGAAACCGGGCTGCCGCATCCGCGCACCGGCGAAATCATGCGTCGGGTCGCCGACGCGGTCGAAAGCGCGGGCGTCGATGCCTGGTACGCCATGACCGCCGAGCAGTTGCTGGGCGAGGAGGCCGCGGACTACGAGAAGGTCAACGACATCCTCGACGTCTGGTTCGACTCCGGCACCAGCCACGAATGCGTGCTCGCGCAACGCCCGCAGGACGGCCTGCACAAGCCCGCGGATCTGTATCTGGAAGGCTCCGACCAGCACCGCGGCTGGTTCCACAGCGCGCTGCTCAGCGGCGTGGCGATGGACGGCGTAGCACCGTACCGGCAGGTGCTGACCCATGGCTTCACCGTCGATGAGAAAGGCCTCAAACAATCAAAATCGCTGGGTAACGTCGTAGTGCCGCAGCACGTCATCGACAAAATGGGCGCTGATGTACTTCGCTTGTGGGTCGCGGCGACCGACTTTAGTGCCGAAATGTCGGTGTCCGATAGCATCCTCAAGCAAAATGGCGACGTCTACCGCCGCATCCGCAACACCGCGCGCTTCCTGCTCGGCAACCTCAGCGGCTTCGACCCCGCGCGCGACCTGGTCGCGCTGGACGATATGGTCGCCCTGGACCGCTGGATCGTGCATCGCGCGGCCGAGCTGCAGGACCGCATCGCCGCCGCCTACGAGCGCTACGACTTCGCCGAAATCGTGCAGGCGCTGTCGAACTTCTGCAGCGTCGACCTGGGCTCGCTGTACCTGGACGTCACCAAGGACCGCCTGTACACGATGCAGGAGAACTCGCGCGGCCGCCGTTCGGCGCAGAGCGCGATGTACCGCATCGCCGAGGCCTTCGTGCGCTGGATCGCGCCGATCCTGGCCTTCACCGCCGACGAGATGTGGCGCCACCTGCCGGCCAATACCGAGCAGGGCGCGCGCGAAGGCAATGTGCTGTTCACCACCTGGTACGACGGCCTGGCCCTGCTGTCCGATGAGGCGCCGCTGTCGGCCGAGGACTTCGCCCGTCTGCTGGCGCTGCGCGACGACGTCAGCAAGACCCTGGAACCGATGCGCGCCGAAGGCAAGATCGGCGCCGCGCTCGAGGCCGAGATCGCGCTGCGTTGCGGCGTCGCCGACCAGAACTGGCTGGCGCCGTTCGCCGACGAGCTGCGCTTCCTGTTCATCAGCGGCGACGTCGAAATCGTCGCCGACGACGCGATCAAGGACATCGCGGTGACCGCCGCGCCCACCGCCAAGCGCAAGTGCGTGCGCTGCTGGCATTACCGCGCCGACGTCGGCAGCGACCCCGCGCATCCGGAACTGTGCGGCCGCTGCGTCGAGAACGTCGCCGGCGCGGGCGAGGACCGTCGCTGGTTCTGAACCCTCGTCCCTCATCCGCTCCGCGTCGATCCGATGCGGAGCGGTAGCCGAATCACCGGGTCCCTCGCGGACCTCTTCACCGGGCTTCCGGCCCCGCCGGAACCAGGAGCGCAACACGATGTCGCAACTCCCCAGCAAGAACGCGCTGCCCTGGCTGATCGTCTCGGTCGTGGTGATCGTGCTCGACCAGCTCAGCAAGGCCTGGGTGCTGTCCTCGCTGCCCGAATACACCGCCATCCCGGTCATCGAAGGCGTCTGGAACTGGTACCGCACCTACAACACCGGCGCCGCCTTCAGCTTCCTCAGCGACGCCGGCGGCTGGCAGAAGTACTTCTTCGTGGTGCTGGCGGTGGCCATCAGCGGCCTGCTCGCGGCCTGGCTGCGGCGCACCGCGCGCGGCGACTGGAAGACCGCGCTGCCCTACGCGCTGGTGATCGGTGGCGCCCTGGGCAACGTCATCGACCGCCTGCTGCACGGCCACGTGGTCGACTTCATCCAGTGGCATTGGCAGGAGCACTACTGGCCGGCCTTCAACCTGGCCGACTCGGCGATCGTGGCTGGCGCGGTCGGGATCGCCCTGGTCGGCCTGTTCGCGACACCCCCGGCCAAGCCCAAGGGCTAGGGCAGGAGTACAATCGGCCCATGGACGTCCTGCTCGCCAATCCCCGCGGTTTCTGCGCCGGCGTCGACCGCGCGATCGAGATCGTCAAACGCGCGATCGAGACCCTGGGCGCGCCGATCTACGTGCGCCACGAAGTCGTGCACAACCGCTTCGTGGTCGACGACCTCAAGCACCGCGGCGCGATCTTCGTCGAAGAGCTCGACGAAGTGCCCGACGGCGCCACCGTGATCTTCAGCGCCCACGGCGTGTCCAAGGCCGTGCGCGAGGAAGCCGAGCGCCGCGGCCTGAAAGTGTTCGACGCGACCTGCCCGTTGGTCACCAAGGTCCACCTGGAAGTCTCGCGCCACTGCCGCGCCGGCCGCGACGTGATCCTGATCGGCCACGAAGGCCATCCCGAAGTCGAAGGCACGATGGGCCAGTGGCGGCGCGAAGCCGGCTCCGGCCGCATCTACCTGGTCGAGGACGCCGACGACGTCGCCGCGCTCGACGTCGACCAGCCCGAGAACCTGGCCTACACCACCCAGACCACGCTGTCGGTGGACGACACCCGCAGCGTGATCGAAGCCATGCGCGCCAAGTACCCGGCCATCCAGGGCCCGCGCCACGACGACATCTGCTACGCCACCCAGAACCGCCAGGACGCCGTGCGCGAACTGGCCGCAAAGTGCGACCTGGTGCTGGTGGTCGGTTCGCCCAACAGCTCCAACTCCAACCGCCTGCGCGAGCTGTCCGAGCGCGAGGGCGTGGAAGCCTACCTGATCGACGGCGCCGTCGAGATCGACCCGGAATGGGTCAAGGGCCGCAAGCGCATCGGCATCACCGCCGGCGCCTCCGCCCCGGAAGTGCTGGTGCGCGGCGTCATCGAGCGCCTGCGCGAACTCGGCGCGCAGCGCGTCAACGAGCTCGACGGCGAGCCCGAGGACATGGTCTTCGCCCTGCCCAAGGAACTGCGCCTGCGCCTGGTCGGCTGAGGCCGGGAGCGGGCAGGGCGCCTTCCGACCCGGCTGAATTGACCCGCCCCGGTGCCCAACCCTACAATTCACACCCCCGCGGCCCGCCCGCGGACGCCCACGCCGCAAGGCCGGGGCCCGTAACACCGCCGGAATAGCTCAGTTGGTAGAGCGGCGCATTCGTAATGCGTAGGTCGTAGGTTCGATTCCTATTTCCGGCACCAATATTTCAAAGGCCCGCTCGCGCGGGCCTTTTGTTTTTTGCGCGGCGCAAAGCGCAGGCGAGCCGGCATGCGGCAGAACGGTGCCCATTCGGGCTTGCGCGACGGACCGTTTGCCCCGCGTCGGCCCTAGAATCGCGCGGGGGAACAGGAGCAGGGGAAACAACCATGGGAATGCGCTTGATCGCGACGGTCCTGGCATGCGGACTGGGCGCCGTGGCGGGCTGGCAGTGGGTGGCGCCGCCATCCGATACGCAGCGGCCCGCGCCGCGCCGCGACCGGCCGCTGCAAACGCCGGCCGCACCGAGCGCCGCGCCCCAGGCGCGCGCGTCGCGTCCGCCTTTGGCCGAGCGCCAACCGGCCTTGGCGGCGTCCGATGCCCCAGCGCTGCTGAGCCCGATGACGCCGTTGCAACTGGGCAGCCCCGTGGACGCCGTGGCCATCGGCGACGTCACCGGCGACGGCCGCAACGACATCGTCGTGTCCACCCATCAGAACGCCGCGGGTTCGGGCGCTTCCACCGCAGGCGACTTCAAGGTGTCGGTGTTCGTGCAGCAAACCGATGGCAGCCTGGCCGCGCCGCTGCAGGCCGGGTTCCCCGGTTTCATCATGCACCTGCCCAGCAAGGGCATCGCCCTGGTCGATCTGAACCAGGACGGCTTGCGCGACATCGTGCTGGCCTACGGCGGCGGCATCTACATCTACGAAGGCGCCGCCACCGGTCAGCTCAGCGGCCGCGCCGTGCCTGGGCTGTCCAGCGAAATCTTCACCGTGTCCGCACTGGACGTGAACAGCGACGGTCACGCCGACATCGCCGCCTTCGATGGCTTCCGCGTGCGCATGTTTCTGGGCGACGGCCAGGGCAACCTGACCCATAGCTATACCTTCTCCACCTCGCCGGTGGGCCTGACCAATCTCAACGCGCACATGGCGCCCGGCGACCTCAACGGCGACGGCCGCACCGACCTGGCCTTCTACGACGGGCACAACCAGGGCGTGGTCTTCGTACAGACCGTCAGCGGTACGTTTGAACGTTGGTTGTACAGCTTCGGGCCGTACCCTTCGGCGTACTTCACTGCGCTGGCGGTCGCGGATTTCGATGCCGACGGCGACCAGGACCTGATGCTGGCCGCGCGCCAGACGGAGCGCTACATTCCGCTGGCCAGGCATCAGCTGTATCGCCAGTCCCACGGTCAGTTGCTGGAGCCGCTGCGCTGGGGCGTGTATGAAGTGGGTTCGGGCATGATCGGCGCCGACCTCGACCGCGACGGCCGTCAGGACCTGGTCACCGTACGCTGCCCGACCAACATGAATGCCTGGATCGGTTATTCGCGGCAATTGCCCGAAGGCGGCTTCGACACCGAGATCCAGTTCCCGTTGCCGCGCATGATGGACAGCATCAGCCCGCGCGGCCTGGCCGCCGGCGACTTCACCGGCGACGGCTGCACCGACTTGGCCGCCACCAGCGGCACCCAACTGATCCTGTACCGGGCCCGGTGCGCGCCGCCGATGACGACCGGCGGGCGCTTGCCGGCCGAGCTGCTGGCGTCTGGCACCGGCGCATCGGCCGGTGCTGCGTCTTTGCAGGCGCCTGCGTCCGTGAGGGGCCAAGTGGGTAAGGCGAAGCCGCCGACGCCGCTCCGCATCGCGACCCGGCAAGGCGTGCAGCGCTGATGCCTCCGCTTGCCGGGCCATGACCGTGCAAGTTGCGGACGCCTTCTACTAGCGCCGAAATAGCTCAGTTGGTGGAGCGGCGCATTCGTAATGCGTAGGTCGTAGATTCGATTCCTATTTCCGGCCCCATACCTCAAAGCCCCGCGTCGCGGGGCTTTGTCGTTTCTGGCTTGCCGCCGCACCGGCCGCATTCACCAACGAATGCTCCCGGTCCCAGGGTAGGAGCGGCGCAAGCCGCGACCACGAACCCCAGCCGCCGCAAAAACACCGATCGCCCGCTTCGCGCTTCAAGCCCCCTCCTTTGAAAAAGGAGGGCTGGGGAGGATTTGCTCTTGCCCCACCTGCTGCCAAGCCAAAGCCGTGCCTCCGGTCTGCCTCGGAACCTTCACAACCCCGCGCCGCCGCCAATCGCACCAACCTGTCGCTACACTCCCGAAACGCACAACCCAATCCATCCAGGAGCCCCCATGCGTTTTCGATTCCTGTCGTTCACGCTGGGGCTGACGCTCCCTCTCGCAGCGTTCGCCACTCCCCAGGCCCCCGACATCGTCGGCGCCTGGACCTGCGGCCCCTACGAAACACCCGGCCCCGACCTATCGACTTCGACCATCGACCGTCGCGTCTACTCCGACAACGGCTACTTCACCGAACACAGTTTCGTCACCTACACCCGCGAAGGCCTGCAAATCCGCACCGAAACCCGCAACACCGGCACCTGGTCGCTGCGGGGCGACTTGATCGAGGTCCGGTTCAACTCGTCGAAGTTCCTTTCCTCCGACCATCCCGCGTTCACGGTCGCCCACGGGCAGGCCACGTTGGATGCCATGAGAGCCCGCAAGAACGCGGAGACCAAGCGCATCCTCCAGTTCGACGGCCAGAGCATGGTCACGATCCCGTTGGATTCGATGGACCCACAGGGCGAAGTGCAGGTGTCCTGCAGCAGAGGTTGATCGTCGCTGGCGCGGGCGAGATGCCTGTCAATGCATGAAAGGTCAGGGGGAAGTGATGAGCATCCGCCTCTCGTTCGTCACGTCGATCCCAGCCGATCAGGCCGCCGCTGCGGTGCAGTACGCCATGAGCGCCCTAGGCGACGCGGCGAAACATACGTGCGAGCCGGTCTCATCGGATGTGGATGATGCGTTCAAGAAACCGTCGCTTTCAAAAGCTTCTTAGGCTCACCCTATGACCCCGCCGGCACTGACAGATCCCACCTTCGATCGCCTCGTGTCCTTGCGCGATGCCTACCGCATCATGGAACGCTTCGCATCGGCGTACCTGGCCCGCGGCGATACCACCGTCTCGGACTTCCTGCACGCCTATGCCGGCGAGACTGCGAGTGGGCAGACCGCCGATCCTGCGGCGGTCGAAGATTTCTTGGCGGCCGCGGAGTCGATGACAAGCAAGGAGTAGACCGAACTTGCCCAGCACCGTCATGGGTCGTTAGATAGCAGGTGCCTTGATGGCAGTTGACCGATGGGAGCTTCGGAACGTCACGACGGAGGCCGGCTCTCCAGTAGGCGATGAAACAGGATCGGAGTGGGTATCCCGATCTTCGGCCGGCTTGAATGAATCGTTATCGCGCTCGACTGGTCGCACTTATTTTCCAGGCTTGCGCGCTTCCTTCAGCAGCGCGAGCGTGTGATCAAGCAATTCTGGCCCACCTACCTCTCCGTGTCCCGGAATGACGACCTTCGCTCTTGTGTAACGAGCGCGCGCCAGGCGGATGGCCTCTGGCCACGCCGTCATGTTCGCATCAGCGATACCTCCGAGCGAATCGGCGGCGGCAGCGCGCACAGCACACCCGCCAAACAGCACACGCTGGGATGGAACCCACACCATGAGATTGTCCGGCGCGTGGCCCGGCCCAGGGTAGAAAAGCTCGACTGAGCCGAATTGAACGCTTGCTGCTGGCGTGTCCAGCCCCGCCAACGCCTGGTCTGGGACCGGCATCCCTTCCCCAACTGCGCGCCGTTGAGTCAGCGGCAGGGCATAAACCGGAATGCCCCGCGCCTCGAGTGCGTCAGTGCCCGCAATACGGTCTCCGTGAGCATGGGACACGATGGCACGACGGACAGGAAGCTTGATTGAGGCCTCGATCTGATCGAGTAAGGTAAGCGTGAGGCGTTCTCCCCATGCCGTATCTATAAGAAGAAGACCGTCGCCTTCACGGACGATGAGGCCATTGGCGGGATAGCGCACGCCGCCGGGATAGGTGTAATACGAGGTGTGAATCCACACGCCGGACCGCAGCTCGCGGATCTCTACATCGGCGGGAATCCCGATGGCCGCGGTATCTGCCGCCGCCTTCGTGGCCTGCGCAGCCGCACTGGATACCGGTGTCGCCGCAACACCAACGAGTAAGGAAAAAGCGGCTGCTTTGAGGACAGACATGCTGGTTCCTGAGGGTCTGTTGTAGAGAGCGTCCTAACAGCCGAATGGAGCCGAGCGGCGAGGCGGCCTCGGCTTGAATGCACTCTCGGGCACGCCAGCTGCTACTTCATCCATCGGCCGGCTCGTCCAGGCGCAGCATCAGATAACGCATGAAAAACTGCGTGATCGGCCCCACGCATAGCGCGAACACGATAGTGCCCACACCGGCTGTGCCGCCCAGCACCACGCCCATCGCCAGCACCACGATCTCGATGCCGGTGCGCACGCGCTGGATCGACCAACCCGTACGGCGCGAGAATCCGGTCATCAGACCGTCGCGCGGCCCTGGACCGAGTTGCGCCCCGACGTAGAGCGCAGTGGCCAGTGCGCAGACCACCACTCCACCGACTAGGTAGGCGCAACGTAACGGCAATGACTCGGGTGCATCCAGCATCCGGAGATTGAAGTCGGTGAACGGCCCCAGCAGCAGCGTATTGGCGACGGTACCCAGCCCGGGCATCTGCCGCAGCGGAATCCACAGCAACAGTACCGCCACGGCCACCAGGACCATGACTAGGCCGAGCGACAACGGCAGGTGCAGCGCAGCGCCCTGGTGGAACACGACCCACGGCGAGCCACCGAGCGCACTTTCCATCAACAGCGCGTTGGACACGCCGTACAGCCACAGTCCAGTCAGTAGGCGCAGCAGCCGTTCGGGCAGGCGCCCGGCACGGAGCTGGGCGAGAGGACCGAGATTGGCCAGTAGGGGGGAGGTGTTGGGATTCATGGGCGCCAGTATCTGAGAGAGTGGCGCTATCACGTAGATCCACTTTCGTCATAATGGCCTCATGAACCGTTCCATGACCTCGGAGCATCTGGCCACTTTGATCGGCCAGTTCCCGCGCAAACCGGCCTACCGGGGGCTCCGCCAGGCCCTGCAGGAGCTGATCGGTACCGGCCGCATTCCCCTCGGCACGCGTTTGCCCAGCGAGCGGGCGATATCCCAGGCGCTCGCCGTCTCGCGCAATACGGTGACCCGCGTCTATACGGACCTGGTTGCTGCGGGTTTCGCGACCGCGCGCCAGGGCGCGGGCACGTTCGCCGCCGTTCCTGACGATCGTCGGCGCGCGCATGAACACTCGCTGCGCTCGCTCGCCGGCGTGCATGCGTCCGAAGACGCCATCGACCTCAACTGCGCCGCAACTGTCGCCATTCCCGGCATCGCCTCGGCTTACGAACGCGCTCTGGAACGGCTGCCGCGCTACCTGGGAAGCGACGGCCACCGCCCCACCGGTCTGCCGACTCTGCGCGCCCTGATCGCGCAGATATACGCACGGCGAGGCTTGCCGACCGACCCCGAGCAGATCATGGTCACCTCCGGCGCGCTGGCGGGCACGGCCGTCGTCGCGCGCGCACTGTCGCGGCCGGGCGACCGGGCGATGATCGAGTCGCCGGTATATCCCAACGTGATCGAAGCGCTGCGCCTGGGCGGCGCGCGCCTGGTCGCGTCCCCGATGGGCGATGCGCTGGGAGAGGAGGGCTGGGATTTGGATGGGATCGAGGCCACGCTGCGACAGACGCGGCCGCACCTGGCCTATCTGATCCCCGACTTCCAGAATCCCACCGGATTCCTGATGCGCGATGACCAGCGCGCGCGCTACGCCGCCGCGCTGCAAGCCACGCGTACCACCGCGGTCGTCGACGAATCGCTGCAGGCCATCGCGCTAACGGACGCCGACATGCCCCTGCCATTCGCCGCGCATGCACCAGGCGCCATCACGATCGGCAGCGTTTCGAAGCTGTTGTGGAGCGGATTGCGCGTCGGATGGATCCGCGCTCCGCACGACCTGATCGATCGGCTAATCAAGGCCCGATTGCAGTTCGACCTGGGCACGGCGCTTTTCGACCAGCTGGTGGTGATCGAATTGCTGGACGACAGCGAGGTCATCGCGATGCGTCGCGCACAACTCCGCCAGCGTCGCAATGCCCTGGCCCAAGCTATCGGCGAACGACTGCCGGAGTGGCGTTTCCGACTGCCCGACGGCGGAATGACCTTATGGCTGCAGTTGCCGCGGGGCAGCGCCACGCAGCTGGCGGTCAACCTGGAGACCGTTGGCGTCCACGTCCCACCCGGTCCGATGTTCAGCGTCGAAGGTGGCAACGACCAGTGGCTGCGCATCCCATACGTACGACCGGAAGAGGAGTTGATAGAGGCCGTTCGGCGCATCGCGGATTTTTGCTCGAGGGCGCCAGCCGGAGCTTCGGGTCGCCGGGATGGCTCGCGGGCGGTCATTCTTTAGAACAAGTTTCGCGTTCCCAATGATTCGGTTATGGGAAAAAATGGTACGGGTACTACAACTACATAACGTACTTCCCGTCTACCTCTACCTATGCTTGGATGGATCACGGCAAAGAGTTCGGGCCGCAAACAGCCAGTCTTGATTCGTATCCGGTTAGCGACCCCGAGTTCCCTAAGGCCATCTGATGCAATACTTGGCCCGCTGTTACCGTCACTCACACATCCAGCCTTCGATCGCCTCGTGTCCTTGCGCGATGCCTACCGCCTCATGGAACGCTTCGCGTCGGCGTACCCGGCCCGCGGCGGGTTGGCATTGGGGCGAAACAAAAGCGGCTCGGTCAAGGCTGTGACCGAGCCGCTGCAAATCCAACGATAGGCCTGGAGCAGAGCTGACGCGTATGGCGCCTAGTTGCAACTGCCCTTGTGCTTGGCGCGAACCCCGCGACAGCGGAACATCCCGTTCTCCAACTGCACGCAGGTATCGAGCTTCGGGTACGTACTCACGCAGCGCTTCGCCGCTTTGGCGGCGGCCTCGACATTGCGGGTGGCGGCGGCCATCGCTTCTTCCAGCGTAGCGCCGTCGCCGGTCACGACGACGCCGGCATAGGCTGGCAATGACAGCGCTAGCAGTGTTCCCAAGATGAGCGGTGCGATCGCCCTCGGCTTTCTGGCTTTCATCACTGGCCTCCCGTCAAGAAGGCTTTGGCGGCCGGGCCGCTCAGGCCGTTCGCTGCTTTGATCAGATTGTCCAGGTCCGAAGGCTTGTTGGCGCAGCTGCCCTTGTGGTTGGCGCGGATGGCCTTGCACTGAAAATAGCCCGCGAACTTCGCCGACTCCTCGCAGGTGTCGAGCGACGGGTAGGCGGATACGCAGGTGCCGTGTGCGATGGCAGCTTTC
This sequence comes from Lysobacter sp. cf310, assembly GCF_900114355.1. Classification (GTDB taxonomy): domain Bacteria; phylum Pseudomonadota; class Gammaproteobacteria; order Xanthomonadales; family Xanthomonadaceae; genus Lysobacter. The sequence goes on along the minus strand of NZ_FOSS01000001.1, from coordinate 26,550 downwards.
TCGACGGCGGCGACGCTCTTTTCCAGAGCGACGCCGAGGTCCTTGTCGACGCCGTACACCGGCTCACCCGCCGCAGCCTGCCCGGAAAACACGGCCAATCCCAAGGCCGTTACGATCAAAATTCGATTCATACATCCCCCTGTATGCGTAGTTTTGAAAGCCCTACGATGCCGGGTGTGCTGTGGCTTTCCCCATCGGCACCGCGCAAGGATGCTAACCAGTGGGGTAGGAGCTTCGCAATGAGTCCGCCGGTCCGAGCGGCGGAGTAATGTTAATCCGCCCACGCGCCGGTGCTGCATCGCCGAAACAGGGGGGCGGAGTGGGGTTTACTTTCCGAAAGCCGACTCCGACGTCTATTCCCCGCTCGGTGTCCACTGTCTTTCGCGCATCTCCTGTGCCAAATCCATCGCATTGACACCTTTCCGCCACCGATCCCAGACTTCAACCGCATCCAACGCCGACAGGGGGCATCAATGGGGCACGCAATCCTCTCGTTCGTAAAATGGTTCTTCGCCGCGACCGTCGTGGGCTTACTCGCCGGCGGCATCCTCGGCGGCATGATGGGCACGGACTTCGACTCGTCCCGCCGCGCCGGCCAACTCATCGGCATCCTCATCTGGCCCATCGTTCTCATCGTCGCCATCGCCGGCACCTGCTACAGCGTCGCCCGCGAAAAGAAGCGCCATGCCCAAGCCTTGGCTGGCCCCCGCATCAGCGACCAATACCGCCACGACCACGACGGCTCCCCTTGAGCCCCGCCTAGCCGTCGATGAAATCGCGACGCCAACGTCCCCTGGCCGATCCTGACCTCACCCTGGGCGGTCGCCTGGCCGCCGCATTCGGCTCGCTGTTCTTCTCGGTGCCGCTGGCGGCGTTGTACTGGCTGCTGTTCAACAGCCAGGTCGCGCCATTCACGGGGATGTCCGTGTCCATCGCTCACATCGGCGTGGCCGTCGTCGCCTTCGCGTTGTTGAGCTTCGTCTTCCCGCGCTTCGCGCCCACCGTGTTCGGCTGGGCGAGCGACCTGTTCGTCGGCATCGCCAAATGGTGGTAAGCCCGCCCGCCGATGCACCCATCCGGTGACTCCCATGATCCAACGCCTCGCCTTAGCCCTCCTGCTGGCCATCAGCTTGGCGGCCTGCCAGCGCACGCCCAGCCCAGCCGAACTGGAAGACTTGATCATCGAAGTCCCCGAGCTGCGGCAGGCCGCACCCGTGGGCCGGGACATCCCTGCCGCGCAATGGCCGGACGCCCTCCAGCGCCTGAACCCCAAGCGCGTCTACAACACCGCCGATGGGCTGTACATCGCCACCTCGTCGTTCTTCGTAACGGAGCAGGGCATATACGTGCCGCGCGATGCGCAGTGGGTGCCGCCCGCCGGTTCGGACCCGGCATACACGCCGATCGGGTTGGGGTTTTACTCGTATCGCATCGAAGGGTGAGGGCGGAAGACCGGGACACCTAATTTCTTAGGTGGCTATTGTGGACATATGGCCGCCCAGAGCCGTCAGCCCACTGGATACTGGGAGAGGCTCAGGCCTTCCGCCCTAGCTCTTGCGCAAGCCCGATAAGCAGGCCATCGGGCCCCCGGATGTAGCACAGCCGATACACGTCCTGGTACCGGACCACTTCGCCGACCAACGTCGCGCCGCGCTTGCGCAGCCGGGCGAGGGTGTCGTCGACATCCTCCACGGTGAACATCACGCGCAGATAGCCGAGGGCGTTCACCGGAGCGTTGCGGTGATCGGCGACCACGGGCGGCGCGAGGAATCGGGAGAGTTCGAGCCGGCTATGGCCGTCCGGCGTGCGCATCATGGCCATCTCGACGCGCATGTCGCGCAGGCCGGTGACGCCGTCCGCCCAAGCCCCTTCGATGGGGGCACGCCCTTCGAGCTCCAGGCCCAGTTCGGTATAGAACTCGATGGCGGCGTCGAGGTCTTCCACCACGATGCCGACGTTGTCCATGCGCTTGATGGTCATGAGGTCTCCTGGAGCTGGGTTGAATCGCGCCGGAAAGAACGGTGGGCGACGCCGGCGTCGATTGCCGATGGGGGCGGGGCACGGATCGATAGTCCAGCGGCTCAGACTCAAGGTCAACGGCCGAGTCGCCGCTCACCGGCGCCCGGGCGTCCTCGCCGTACTATCGCGGGGCGAGAGCGGTCCAGGTCGAAGCTGAGGGCCGATGTGTGCGAAATCCTTCCCGGGCTCATGTCGAATTCGGGTCCGCCTGTTCGTCGCCATGGTGTAAGCAGCCAAATCGCCCCCTTGCCACCTGGAGCACGCCGATGACCATCACCATTACCGCCTTCGAACGATCGCCCGACGGGGGCAAGGGCTTGGCGCGCGACACGCGCGTGCGCTGGGCGCTGGAGGAAGTGGGGCAGCCTTACGACGTTCGCCTGGTGTCGTTCCGTGACATGAAGGAGCCCGCGCACCTACGCCTGCATCCCTTCGGCCAGATTCCCACCTTGGAGGAGGACGACCTGGTCTTGTTCGAAACCGGTGCGATCGTCCTGCATCTCGCCCAAAGCCGGCCCGGCCTGCTGCCGGATGATGCCCATGCGCGGGCGCGCGCGATCGCCTGGATGTTCGCCGCGCTCAATACCGTCGAACCGCCGATCCTCGACATCGTCGTCGTCAAGTTCCAGGAAGGCGACAAGCCCTGGGCGCAGGAACGGCTGCCGCTGGTGATGGACCGTATCCGCGCCCGGCTGGTGCAACTGGCGGCGCGGCTGGGCGATGCCGAATGGCTCGACGGCGCGTTCAGCGCGGGCGACTTGATGATGGTGTCGGTGCTGCTGCGGCTGAGGCCGTCGGGCTTGCTCGACGAGTTCCCGGGCCTGGCCGCCTATGTCGCCCGCGGCGAAGCGCGGCCCGCCTATCAGCGCGCGTTCGCCGCGCAGTGGGCGGTGAATGCCGCCCCGCCGCCGGCCGCTTGACGGCGCCGTTCGGGACGCGCGGCCGAGGGCAAACGTCCGCTCTGGGCCAGAGACTTCCTGCAGCCATTGCGAATTCCGACTGGACAGCGCTTGAGCAGCATTCGCGTCGTCTTCGCTTTGGAGTGCGTTCAACGCCGCCAGGCTGCCTCGGCGGCGCTTCGAACGCTTACAGCTCGGACTTGCTGGTGACGAACACCGGCAACGGTACGTCCAGCGCTTCAGCGGCGACCGATCGCCCGGCGAGGAAGTTGGCGATGCTCTCGGCAATGCCCGCGTTGCCCAGCCACAGCTCGTTGTCATGGCTGGCGCCGCGAACCAGCAGTTCCTTGCCCTGGCTGAAACCAGGCAGCAGCGCCTGCGCGTTGGCGTGCGGTGTGCGCCCGTCCAGCGTGCCGCTGACGAAAAGCACAGGTACGTCGCTGCGCAGCGGTGCGCGGAATGCCTCCCCCAGATCGACGAGTCCGAGGCCGTCGGCGAGGTCCGGGAACGGGAAGTTCAAGGCGTCGCCGAGCATGCTTTCGCGCGCCTGCGCCTCGGCCAGGGCGCGGCGCTGGGGACTCTGACCGGATGCCACATCCATCGCCAACGGCATGGCGCGAAATCCGCCCAGCTCCTCGCGCACCATCAGGACGAAGCTCGCCAGCAGGTCATAGTCGCCTGCTTCGGCTTCGCGCAGCATCAGCGGCAGCATTCGCTGGGTGGAGCGCCGGCCCAGCGCAATGGCGATCGCCAGCTTCGCGTCGTACTCGCCGATGGTGACCTTTCGGCCGCCGTGCTTGGGGCTGCTGCCCCGGGCCGGTTGACGGCGCAGCGTTTCCAGCACGCGTCGGGCCGATCCTTGCAGATCGTCGAAGCCGTCCTTCTTGGCGATCACGGCCAGATCCGCCAACAAGGCATCCGCGGCCAATGGCAGCTTGATCGTATCGTCAGGGCCCTCGGAGCCCATCAGCACCACACGCTCGACGCTCGTGCCATGCCGGCGCACGGTGGCCAACGCCAGATGCGTGCCATAGCTCATTCCCCATAGGCTGACGCGCTTCAGGCCCATCGCACGCCTCAGGGACTCGATGTCGTCGGCGCTTTCGGCCGTGGTATAGGCGGCCAGGTCGACGCCGCCCTTTCGCCATTCGGCGATGCAGCTGACCGCGGTTGCGCGCAGCGCCACCAGCGCGGCCTCGCGCTGCAGCGGTTTGTCGTCGTCGAAGCGATGCGCGTGCGAGCATTCCGGCGGCATGTCCGAAAAGTCCGTGCCGCGCTGGTCGAGCAGCAGCACATCGGTCTCGCGCCGGATGCGGTCGAACACCGGCCAGCGCGGCCCGAGCGCCGTCCCGAAACCGGAGCCGCCCGGGCCACCGGCCAGGTAGACCACGGGCGCGCTGCGACCGTCTCCGCCGGTTGCGGGCAGGCGCACCACGCGCAGACGGATGCGCGGCCCGTCGGGTTGGCTGTGTCTACGCGGCACCTCCAGGAAGGCTTCCTCGGTCGCGATCGTGCCATTGCCCTTGGTCTCCATCGCATAGGGCTTGAACACCAGCGGCGCCTGCGCATCGCGGGCCAGTGCCGGTGCTGCGCAGGCCAGTGCGATACACATCGCCGCCAGGCGTCCGGCCCGATGCGGGGGCGTACCGCGATTGCCGACAACGAATAGCGATTTTCCGAACATGGCGAGCTCCGATTGGGAGAGGATCTGGACGTGGACGAGGGCTCCCGTCTCTGGAAGAGCAGGAACGGCCTTCGCCACGGGATCAGCATCCGCTTCGACGCCGCGGCCAGGCCGCGCCGGTCCGCCGAACAGCTCCAAACGGCTGTCCAGTGTCTCCGTGCCGCCGATAAGATGGAGGCATGCAGATCTCGCGCACCACCTTGGCCGTACTCGTCGTGTGGCTCGCCGCCGTCGCCGCGTGGCTGGTCGTTGCGAAGCCCGACATGAAGACGGTGCAGATCCTGGCCGGAGAAATGGCGCCCGCGACGATGTCGGCGGACGGCGAACTACCGCAGCGCCCGCCGGCCGACGCGGATTGGCGTCCGCTCGATCAACGCGTCCTCGCGGGTTGGCGCGACCCCTATTGGCTGCGCTGGCGATCGACCGCACCCGCGGTGCAGGGCGGTGCCGACCGCGCGTTGCGCTTTTCGCTGCGCGGCGCCAGCCGGCTCTACTGGAACGGGCGGCCGTTGGCCGGCAACGGCATCGTCGGCCGCACCGTCGCGGAGGAGCGGCCGGGCCGGCTCGACATCGTGCGCGTGCTGCCGCCATCGGCCGGCGCCGGCACGGACGAGCTGGTCGTGCTCGCTTCCAGTCAGCATCAAGGCCTGCGGCTGCTCAGTGCCGATGCCTTTGCCGTGGTGGCTCCCGCTGAGCTGCTCTACGGCCAGGCCATGCTGCCGTGGCTGATTGCCGCCTTCGCCACCGGTGCGCTCGCGGCGGCGTATCTGTATTTCCTGGCGGTCCAGCGCGGCCGTCGGCGCAGGCCCGGCGCTCGGCTGCTGCTCGCGCTCTGCGCCGTCGGACTGGCCTTGCCTATGGTCGAGGGCTGGCGCGCGCTGGTGGGCTATGCCTATCCGTGGCACGGCCCGCGCCTGTTCGTTCTGCTGGGTTTGCACATGGCAGCGGCGATGTTGCTGCCGGCCTACCTGGCGCGCCACTTCGGCCTGTCCGTGCCCATGGGCGTGCGCATCGCCTATCCGGCGACGCTGGTGGCGGTCGCGGCGTTCATGCCCGGCTTCGATGCGCGCTCCGCTGCGGTACTGCTGTTGAGCCTGCTCGCCTCGGCGGGCTTGCTGCTGCGCGTCCAGGGCGCGCAGGAGGAACGTGGGCCGATCCTGGCGCTGGTGCTTGCCGGGGCTTTGGCGATGGCGGTCGCGCACAGCGCTTTCCTCGACGGTCCGTATTTCCTGTTGCTGGCGATACTGATGGGCTTCCTGCTCTTGCGCCACGCCGCGCACCTGCGTGCCTTGGATCGCCACAACGCGAAGCTGCGCGAAGAGCGCGCCCAGCTCTCCTTGCAGCTGTTGCAGCGGGGCATCCATCCGCACTGGCTCATGAACACCTTGACCTGCCTACAGGAGTTGATCGAGCAGGCGCCGCCGCGCGCCAGCCGTCTGGTCGAGTCGCTGGCCGAGCAGTTCGACCGCCTGCGCGACAGCAGCACCCGCCAAAGCGTTTCGCTGGAGGACGAATTGGCTTTGTGTCGCAGCCACCTGGACATCGTCGGCCTGGCCTCCGATCACCCGCTGTCGCTCCAGGTCGAGGCCGACGACACCCGCTTGTCGTTGCCGCCGGGCATCCTCCATGCCCAGATCGAGAATGCGCTGACCCACGCCGGCACCGGGGCCTGCGCGCAGCATCCGTTCCGATTGCGCGTACGTCGCGACAACGATCGCTGGACCCTGGAATTGCGCAGCGCTCGCGGATCGGCGCCGCACCGCGGTCGCGGCACCGGCACGCGCTATATCGAGGCCAGCCTGGCTACCGCCTATCCCGACGGCTGGCGCTTCGTCCAGGGCGTCGATGGCGCCGATTGGTGCGGTCGGATCGAGCTGACATGCGCATCCTGATCGTCGAGGACGAACCGCTGGTGCGCCAGCGTCTGTTGCGCCTGAGCACGGAGCTGGCCGGCGCGCGTGCGCGTTTCGATGCGGTGGCGGACCTGGAATCGGCCGGGGACAGACTCCAGCGCAGCGTCTACGACGGCATCTTGCTGGATCTGAACCTTGAGGGCGAGGACGGTTTCGAACTGCTGCGGCGTGCGGTATCCGGGCGCTACCACTGCGTTGTGGTCTCGGCCCATCGCGAACGCGCGCTGCAGGCCTTCGAGCATGGCGTGCTGGATTTCGTCCCCAAACCGTTCTCGCGCGAACGCCTCGGCCAGGCCCTCGAGCGCCTGCTCGATGTCGGCCGTTATCGCTCCGGCCGGGCCCGTTACCTTGGCATCTGGCGCGCCCAAGGCACGGCGCTGGTCGAACTGGCCGACGTGGTGTGGATCCGCGCGGACGGCGACTACAGCGAATTGCGCATGCGCGACGGCCGCAGCGAATTGCACGACAAATCCCTGGCCGGCCTGACCGGCGTGCTGCCGCCTGATTTCGTGCGCTGCCACCGCTCCTATCTGGTCAACCTGCGCCATGTCCGCACCCTGCATGCCGGCTCGGGCAGTCGTTACTGGCTGGTGCTGGGCGACGGTGCGGAGCTGCCGGTGGGGCGCGTCTATGTAGGGGCGTTGCGCAGCGAGCTCGCGCTTGAATGAGGGCGCGACAGGGCGCTACACACGCTGGCCTCTTTCGACCGACAGGCCGAGCCTGCATGCTTCGCTAGTTGAGTCCGACGCCCGAACCGGTGTGCGACAAGGCTGGGCGCGTCGATCAGCCTCGACCGCGCACGTCCATGTCGCGAGCGGCGAAGCACGTACGGCCTGCCGGCGCTGCGCGCCGCCGAACCGTAAGCCGGTCGATGGTCTCGCTGGGTGGCGGGCGCTACGATGCGCGGACGCCCCAGCGCGTAGCGGGGCATTCGCGATGGCGCCGGCCTTATGATCACGATCCCTTACTGGTGGCTACCGGTGCTGCTGTTCGCGGTCTGGTCGCTTTGGGCGTTCGCGGCCGTCGCCGAGTTGCGCGCCAAGGAAGCCCGTGAGGGCGTCGCCAAGGAACAGCGGGGCGGGGTCAGCGTGGTGCCGGTGCTGCCATTGTTCCCGCTGGGCTTCTGGGGCGCGGCGGCGCTGGTGGACGTATGGGCTGCCCCTTGGGGCACGGTGGTGATCGGAGCCTTGCACCTGTTGTTGGCGCTGGCGATGGTGTTCACCCTGGTGCGCGATCTGCGCTACTGCCTTAGGCGCGAACGCACCTAGCGTCGACCGCGGGGCATCCGAGCCTAGCCGACGGCCTGGCGGCCGGAGGCGGCGCAAAACCCGACCGGGAAAAGGGCAAGCAGACAGGGCTTCATGCGACGGTCCTGGTTCGATGCCGGGTCAAGCCATGCCCATGCCGCGGATGCGGTCGCAACCCAGGATTGGCGTCGAAATCGCGGTAAACGTGCAGGTTTTCCGCTTTCACGACGGCCTAGTACCGCCATGCTAGGCTCTTGCCGTCCGGACGCCAATCATCTCCAGGGACGGTTCATGCGCAAGCAATCGATCATCTTTGGGGCTACGGCCCGGCGCGCGCTGCAGCGCGTGCGGGTAAGCGTTCTGTTGATCCCCCTCCTACTGACGGCCTGCGCCATGCACGAGACTGCGACCTTCGATTCGGCTGCCTGGAAATCGCAACGCGGCGCGAAGCCGTTGGACAACCGACGCGGCTCGATGGTGCCCGCGCTGGCGAAGGCGATCACCGACGGCATGACGCGCGACGAAGTGATCATGGTGTTGGGCGACCCCGACGCCAGCAACACCGCGACCGGCGTCGACATCTACGAGTTGGGCGTCTCCGACGCCGGCATCGACGAAGAGTATTACGAGATCCGCTACCAGGACGGGCGCGTCGCATCGCGCCGCTGGGCGCGCAGATAAGGCGAGCTGCCGCCGACCGCTGTCAGCGTCGCGCGGCAACGAACGAAGGCAAGCGAAAAGGAGAGCGCGATGTCGGATCCACGTCCCAACCTCAACGACATCCGGACCAACTACCAGGTCGCCGACGACGAGGTCATCACCTACCGTCCGCGCGCGTTCGGCGCGATCGATATCCCGTTCACCGACGGGCGCGAGATGACCAAGACCGAGGGCGCCTTGCTCGATCGCCTGACCCGCGATCGCGGGCTGGTCGGCCTGAGCGGGTTCCGCGACATCGCCCGCGAAGCTTTCGCCGAGGGCGAGCGGCGCTTCCCCGACAATCCGGTGCCGGCCGGCGTCCCCGCCGATCGCGCGCGCGAATGGCAGGGCAACGACGGCCATCGCGATGCCTTCCGGCATGCGTACTGGAGCGCGCGACTGGCGCAGGAGTACGGCCCGGACTGGGGCAAGGCCTTCACCACCGCGCACGAGGGCCTGCCCGGCAACTGGGCCAACCGCGAGGCGATGGACCTGTACAACAACTCCATCGGCAACCAGATCGGTGCGGCCAATCGCAATGCGACGCCGCAGGAACTGGCCAACTTGATCGGGCAGCAGCTGGATCAGGGCAAGCTGGTGGTGATGAACAGCGGCGGCAACATGGAATGGAGCGACCGCGTGCGCGTGGGCCAGCACGGCCTGTCGCCGGACGACGTGATCGGCCCCAAGCTGCCGACGCCGGGCGCGGTGTCCACCGACAGCCGGGTCAGCCTGAATTCGCCCGAGGCGACGCCCGGCGAGCGCACCGCGCTGGCCGCGCTGGATCCGAACGTCGCGCGCATGCGCGAGGACCCGATGTACGGGCAGGTGGTCGCGGCGATGCGCACGCACGGCATGGCCGACGATCAGGTGGCGGCCAACTTGTACGCGGGCGCGAAGCTCAAAGGTTTCGACACGGTGACCGGCATCCAGCCCGGCAACGCCGTGGTCGACGCCAACGGCCAGCCGGACCGCAACCTGTTCGTGTTCGACGGCAGCAAGGGTCCGACCGGCCCGAACTACGCGATGGTCAGCGAGAACCAGGCGCGCGGGGTGCGCGAGCAGGACGCCGCGAGCGTCGCGGTGCATGCTCAGGCCAACCCGCAGGCCCAGACCCAGCTGGCGGCTGCGCAGACGGCCGAGCAGCCCGAGCATCGCAAGGCGATGGGCTAGGCGGCGCAGCGCGGTAGGCGCCGGCCCGCATCGGCAAGCCCGCCGCTCGGGCGGGCTTCGTCCAGGCAGGGCGATCGGGTGATAAGCCAGCTTCGATTCCTATTTCCGGCACCTGAGTGCGCTTGGCGGGGCAGCGGCTTGTCGTCGCTTTCCCGCTCCTAGGCGTCCGTAACGGTGTTGAGGCCGACCGGAGCGGACGCGCACGCTTCTGTTCGTAATGTCCGATGCGCTACGCTGTTATGGGGGATCGTGGGATGTCTTGCCGGGCCGGCACGCGTTTGGGCCGGGCTGGCACTCGGACTGCAAGCAGCATTCGTCGCCGACAGGTTCGGCGGCAGACGCGCGACGTTCCCTCGGGTTGTTGCAGAGAGGGTGAGCGCGCCGATGGCTCGCCCTTTCGCGAAATCGTAATGCCCTCTCGTCGACGGTCGCCGGGAGGGTGTAGGCAAGTGTTGGCAGCGTTCTGCCAGGTCCCCTGATCGGGCCACGGATGGCGATGACTGCTTGGATGGCTATGCTCTGGGGAGCGCGGTATGAACAGGGAAAACGGTCGTAGCGGCCGTAGTTTGCGTACGTTCGCCTGGGGATTCCTGGGCGCGGTGGTGGTGGCAGGCGCGGTGCTCGCGTCGGGTGCCCAGCAACGGCTGATCGAAGCCTTCGGTGCGTCTACGCCGGACGCCAACTTCTGCGCGATCTATCCGATCGCGGTCCCGGCCTCCCTGCTGCAGGACGCGACGCCCGGCACCGTGTTCGAACGCATGCCGCGTGGTACCGGGGCCGGCAACTACAGCTGGCTCACCTGGAGCGGCCACCCCAGCGCGCCGACTCTGGCCGCCAGCCTGGTGCCGCCGGGCGACAGCGACACCTACCGCAATCCCGACGACGCTCAGGACCAGCGACTGGATATCGGCGACTGGGCGCAAGGCGCTCCCGGCTCGATGAATGCCGCGCAGGTGCGAAAGAACATGGCCGCCCTGGTCGGACGCGACATCGTCGTGCCCGCGTACTCGCAGACGCGCGGGCAGGGCAACCGCTACGACTACCGCGTCCAGCAGTTCGCGGTGATCCGCTTGCGCGACTATCAGCTCACCGGCCACGGTTGGCTGAGCTTCGAGTTCCGCGGCTACCAGCGCTGCTACAACCAGCCGCCGGTCGCGCAGGACCAGAACCTGTCGACGCCGGAAGACACCGCGCTGACGCTCAGGCTGACCGCCAGCGACACCCAGTCCGACAGCCTGACCTACGAAGTGCTGGAACAGCCGCAGCACGGCACGCTCACCGGCAGCGCGCCGGATCTGGTCTATACCCCGTCGCCCAACTACAACGGCCCGGACCGCCTGACCTTCCGCAGCAACGACGGCGAGTTCGACTCCAACGTGGCCACGGTCGCGATCGAGGTGACGCCGGTCAACGACCCGCCGCATATCACCAGCGTGCCGCCGCTGCGGGCGCTGGACAATACGCCCTACCGCTATCCGGTCACCGCCGAAGACATCGACGTCGGCGACGTGCTGACCTATTCGCTGGTGAACGCGCCGGACGGCATGCGCATCGATCCGGCCACGGGTCTGATCGAGTGGTCGCCCGGCGTCGACCAGGCCGGCGAGCATCCGGTGACCGTGGCCGTCACCGACCGCGCCGGCGCCAGCGATGCGCAGTCCTTCGTGGTGGTGGTGGAGCGCAGCAACCGTCCGCCGCTGATCGTGACCTCGCCGGTGCACGACGCGCCGGAACTGGAAGGGTATCTCTACCCGCTGCGCGCGCAGGATCCGGACCTCGGCGATCTGCTGCGGTACCAACTGCTCAAGCGCCCGGATGGCATGACCATTGCGTCCGATACCGGCGATATCGCCTGGAATGGCGCCGGCTGGGCCGGCAACAACCGCCTGCCGAACGCGATGTGCATGGCCGGCGGCGAGCGCACCTCCAGCCTGGCCGCGGCCGCCGACGTGGTGGTGGTGGTGGACGAGTCCGGCTCGATGTCGGGCGAACACGACTGGATCGCCGACTTCGCCGCGCCGCTGGAGGCCCACCTGACCACCAACGGTGTCGGCGACGGTGCCGTGCCCAATCGCTACGGCCTGCTGGCCTACGATCCGGTACCGCTGCCGATCAACGTCGGCACCACCCTGACCGGCGACTACCGCCAGTTCATCACCGCGAGCGCGCAGTTGGCGCTGCGCGGCAGCGGCACCGAGGACGGTTGGCGCGCGGTGCGTCACGCCATCTTCCAGTACCCGCTGCGCGAAACGACCGCCCGCAACATCATCCTGGTCACCGACGAAGACCGCGACAACACAGACGCGTCGATCACCTACGCGTCCTTGCTGGGCGAGATGCGCGCGCAGAAGGCCGTGCTCAACGCGGTGGTCAACGCCCGCTTCAAGTGCGGCGACGGCAGCGCGGCGCTGGGCTTGGGCCAGCACAAGGTCGGCTACAAGGCCGACGGACGCGGCGGCTTCCAAACCTGCGCGAACGCCAGCGCCTACGGCGGCGACGGCACGACCATCGCCGACTACGTCAACATGGCGCTGGAGACCGGCGGCGCGGCCTGGGACATCGAAGTCCTGCGCGACGGCGGCCGAGTGGCGCAGTCGTTCACCAACGCGCTGCTGAAGATCAAGGTGCAGGAAATCCTGCAGCAGCTGCCCACCCGCAATCTGCCCGACGTCTACGTGCACGGGCTGAGCTCCAACGGCGCCACCATCGAGCTGGACATCGGCAACCGCGGCCTGGCGCCGGTGGGCGACGCGGTCGCCGTGCAGATCTTCGCCGACGACCAACTGGTGTCGGTCGAGGCCGTGCCCGATCTGGCGGCCGGTGCGCTCTCGCACCTGACCGTTCCGTGGTGGGTGCAGGCCGGCACCGAGCCCAGTCGTCTGAGCGCGCGCATTCTGGTGCCCACCCAGGTCGCCGAATGCGCCAGCGACAACAATGCGCTGGACGTGGCCTGGGTGCGCGCACGCGTGACCGACCGCGCCGGCCTGTATGCCGAGCAGAGTTTCTCGGTGCAGGTGCTGGATCAGAATCAGGCGCCGGCCATCACCTCCACGCCGGTGACGACCACCGGCGTCGGCCGGCGCTATGTCTACGCGCCGACCGTGGCCGACCCCGACCGCGGCGACGCGATGTCCTACACGCTGGCGGTCGCGCCGATCGGCATGGCGATCAATCGCCTGACCGGTGAGCTCACCTTCGTGCCGGATGCTTCGCAGGCCGGTACGCATACGGTGGAGCTGGTGGTGCGCGATCTGGCCGGCGCCGAGGTGCGGCAGCGCTATACGCTCGGTGTCGACGCCGCGATCCTGCCGCCTCGCTTCGTCTCCGAACCCGAGCGCCGCGCCGTGCAAGGCACGCTCTACGCCTATGCGACGCAGGTCACCGCGGCGCCGTCCTCCGAGCTGCGCTACGACGTCTTCATGGGACCGGCCGGTCTGAGCATCGACGCGGCCACAGGCGCGGTGCAGTGGCAGGTGCCCGCCGCGTTCGCCGGCAAGAGCGAGCGCGTGGTGTTGCGCGTGCGCGACCAGCACGGCAACTACGATCTGCAGGTCTACACCCTGTTGGGCGATCTGCCCAATCAGGCGCCGCGCATCACCAATGCGCCGGCGCTGCAGGCCACGCTGGGTTCGGCCTACTCGTACTCGCCGACCGTCAGCGACGTCAACGTGCTGGAGCAGTTCGCGTGGCAGGGCACGACCCTGCCGCCGGGCGCGGACGTCGACGGCCTGAGCGGACGCCTGAGCTGGCCCGCCGCCTCGGTGAACTCGCGCTATCCGGCCGCCATGGCCGCGGCCAATCCGTTCTGCCTGGCGCGCGATCCGGCGGTGGGCGAATTCGCGCCCGGTTCGCGTTGGGCCAACGCCAAGGTGCGGTTCCCGACCCAGCCGTTGGTGGGTCCGATCCTCGACACCGACATGGACGGCCAGCTGACGTCCGCCGACCTGACCGCGGTGGTGGCGATCAGCTGGACCGACACCACCGTCGGCAATCGTCGTCTGCACGCGTTCGACGCCGACACCGGCGAGACGCTGTGGAGCTACAACCAGCGCACGCCGGATTGGTACATCCAGCCGGCGATGGCCGACCTGGAAGGGCAGGGCAACGTCTCGATCCTGTTCGTCGACAGCCAGCGCTACCTGGTCGCATTGCGTCCCGACGGCAGCCAGCGCTGGGTCAGCAACGTGCCGGTGGCCGCCAACGCGCTCAACTACAACGCGATCAGCGTGAGCGACCTGGACGGCGACGGCAGCGCGGAGATCCTGATCGGTCCGTCGGTGTTCGGCGCCGGCGGCACGCTCAAGTGGCAGTTCCCGGCCAGCGCCGACAGCCGGGGCCAGGCCCTGGCGATCGACCTGGATCAGGACGGCCGCCGCGAAGTGCTGTACCGCGGCGAGATCCGCGACGCCAACGGCGCGCTGCGCAAGAAGCTGCCCAGCGCCCTGGACGGCACCGTCAATTTCGCCTACTACGCGCCGGTGCGCGTGGCCGGCAGCGCGCGAGCGCATATCGCGATCAGCGAGTCCACCAGCCGTGGCTATCGCCTGAGCCTGGTGGACGCCGACGGCAACAACGTGTGGCTGCGGACCTCGCAGGTCTCGGTCGCGGGGCCGCTGCTGGTCGCCGACTTCACCGGCGACGGCAGCGAGGACGTCTTCGTGGCGGCTTCCGGTCGCCTGCATTCCAGCGCCGGCGGCGAGACCCTGTGGGACATCAGCGGCGCAACCAACTGGAGCGCGAACAATTCGCGCGCCGCGATGGCGGCCGACATCGACCGCGACGGCGAGCTCGAGATCTTCACCACCAATCCCGGCTATGTGCAGGTCGTGGCCGGTCGTACGGGTGCGGTGCTGTGGCGCTTCACCGGCATGAGCGACCATCATTCGCACACGCCGACCCTGGTGGACCTGGACGGCGACGGCAACGCCACGCTGCTGGTCAGCGAGAGCAATGCGTTGCGTGCCTACGCCTCGACTTCGCTGCCTTGGCATGCGGGTTCGCGCGTGCTGCATCAGAGCGCCTTCGCCTTGGACCAGGTCCGTAGCGACCTGCGACCGACCCCTGCCGACGTGTCGCGTCCGCCGGCGGCGCTGTACGTGCAGGGCCAGCGCCAGGCGGTGAGCCAGGCCACCGCGTTCCGCTCCGACCTGCGCGTCTCCGCGCCGTACGGCGTGCAGAACGGTGCGGGCATCACCCTGACCGCGGATGTCGGCAACCGCGGCACCGCCGCCAGCCGCCCGCTGGAGGTCGCGTTCTATCGAGGCGGCGTCGACAGCGGAAGCCTGATCGGCAAGGCGACCGTGCCCGCCGTCGCGCCGGGGCAGAGCGTGGCCGCGCAGTTGGCGACCACGATCGAGGCGGTCGGCAACGAGGAGGTCACCGCGGTGATCCTTGCTGCCGCCGACGAGAACGAGTGCGAGCTCGGCAACAACATGGCGTCCGGCCGCATGGCGTCGATCAGCGTGGCCGACCATGGCGGGCTGCAGGCCCGCTTGCTGTGGGTGATCGCGGTGAGCGAGCGCATGCTCGCGCCCAGCATCACCAGCACCGCGCCGCGCAACGCGATCGAGCATCAGGCCTACCGCTATCAGGCCGCGGCGACTTCGCCGCACCTGGGCGACGCGGTGACCTACGAGTTGAGCAGCGCTCCGGAAGGTGCGATCGTCAATCCGCGCACCGGTGAGGTGACGTGGATCCCGCGCT
The DNA here is from genome assembly GCF_900114355.1 of Lysobacter sp. cf310. Lineage (GTDB taxonomy): Bacteria > Pseudomonadota > Gammaproteobacteria > Xanthomonadales > Xanthomonadaceae > Lysobacter. The sequence goes on along the minus strand of NZ_FOSS01000001.1, from coordinate 11,213 downwards.
GGGGCCAGGTGGGTCGCTATACCTTCGTGCTGGCCGCACGCAGCCTCAACGGCATCGCCACCCAGCAATCCTGGACCGTCGACGTGTCGGTCTCGACCGAACCCAATCGGGCCCCGACCATCGTCTCGACCGCAGTCACCGCCGCAACGGTGGACCAGGTCTACCGCTATGACGTGCGCGCCACCGACCCGGAGGGTCAGCGCATCCGTTACTCGCTGGAAGGCGCGCCGGCGGGCATGCAGATCGACGCGCGCACCGGCACCGTGTTGTGGCAGCCCAGCACCGCCCCGGCCACGCCGGTCGCGGTCAAGGTGGTGGCGACCGACGAGCGCAACGCGCGAGCGGAACAGGCCTACGCGATCAAGGTCTACGCCACGCCCAACCGCGCCCCGTCCATCACCAGTACGCCCGGCTTATCGATGACGCTGGGCCAGGCCTACGAGTACGCCGCGGCCGCCGTCGATCCGGACGGCGATCCCTTGAGCTACGTCTGGAACCGCCTGCCGGCGGGCGCCGCGATCGGCCCGGATTCGACCGTGCGTTGGACGCCGAGCGCGGCCCAGGCCGGCGCGGCCGAGTTCGAGCTGGAAGTACGCGACGACCGCGGCGGCTGGGCGCGCCAAACCTTTACGGTGTACGTCAACGATCCGGTCAACCACGCGCCGCAGATCGTCAGCACGCCCAACCCGCGCGCGATCGTCGGCCAGGCGTACGTCTACGACGTCGCTGCCGAGGACGTCGATGGCGATAGCCTGAGCTACAGCTTGCTCGAGTACCCGCGTGGCATGGTCATGGCGGCCGATACCGGCCGCATCGAGTGGACGCCGGCGCTGAACCAGATCGGGCAGCACGCGTTGAAGGTGCAAGTGGCCGACGGCCGTGGCGGCGTGGCTTGGCAAACCTTCACCCTGGAAGTGGTCGAACAGAGCAGCGGCGGCGGCAACGGCGCGCCCGTGATCCACAGCGCGCCGGCGACCTCGGCCAAGCTGGGGCGCGCCTACCGCTACGACGTGCTGACCCTGGACCCGGACGGCGATCTGCTGGCTTACAGCCTCACCCAGGCGCCAGCCGGCATGACGATCGACGCCCAGACCGGCCGCATCGACTGGCAGCCCAGCCAGACCGGCGACTTCCCGGTGCGCCTGCGCGTCAGCGACGGCGCGCTGTGGACCGAGCAGGCCTGGTTGCTGCACGTGGTCGAGGGGCTGCCCTTCAGCGCGACCCTCGATGTGCAGCCGCCGCAGGTCGGCCCGAACGAGGTGGTGACCGTGCAGGTCCTGCCGGTCAATGCCGGTTCGCAGGTGAGCGTGGAACTGCGCATGGACGGCGCTTTCGTGCCGGTGGACGCGAACCTGCGCGCGCTGGTGCAGACCACCCTGATCGGGCGTCATGCCCTGGTCGCGATCGTCAGCGATGGCACCGACACGGTCGAGGTCAGCGGCGAGTTCACGGTCCTGGACGCCAACAGCAGCGAGGGGCCGACCCTGACCCTGACCGCGCCTGCGGACGACGCCGTGGTCACCGCGCCGACGACCGTCACCGGTTCGGTGCAGGACGCCGATCTGGCGGGATGGAAGCTGTTCCTGGTCGACCGCGACGGCAGCCATGCGCAGCAGCTGGCCAGCGGCACCACCGCGGTGTCGGGCGCACTGGGGCAACTCGACCCCACGCGCCTGCTCAACGGCCAGTATGTGGTCGTGCTGGAAGCCTGGGACAGCGCCGGCCATCAGTCCAAGGCGTTCAGCAGCATCGTGATCGACGGCGAGATGAAGCTGGGCCACTTCAGCCTGAGCTTCCCCGACGTGTCGATCCCGGTGATGGGCATTCCGATCACCGTCACGCGCACCTACGACACCCGCCGCAGCCACGAGAAGCTCGATTTCGGCTATGGCTGGAGCGTCGACTACCAGAACGTGCGCGTGCATGAATCGCGCACGATCGGCCTGGGTTGGAGCTTGAACGAGTACCGATCGGGCTTCTTCAGCAACTGGTGCGTGCAGCCGCAGGGGGATCCGATCGTCACCGTCGCGCTGCCGGACGGCAAGCTGGAGAAGTTCCGCGCCAAGGCGATGCCGGAGTGCCAGTACATCGTGCCCAACGTCGACGTGCAGATCGTGTTCGAGGCGCTGCCGGGGACGACCTCCAAGCTGGAGCAGACCACCCTGGGCAACGTGAGGCTGGCGGGCAACCAACTGATCGATCTGGGCGAGATCGGTCCGGCGGACCCGAACGACTACGCCCTGACCACCAAGGAGGGCATGCGCTACGACCTGCGCCAGGGCGTCGGCATCCGCCGGGTCACCGACCTGGACGGCAATACCCTGACCTACACGCGCGACGGCATTGTGCATTCCAGCGGCGTGGGCGTGCAGTTCATCCGCGACAGCGCCGGCCGCATCTCCACCATCCGCCTGCCGGACGGCAACTTCATCGACTACACCTACGACTTCGCGGGCAATCTGAGCGCGTCGGTGGATCAGCGCGGCGGCGTCACCCGTTACGGCTATCTGGAGGGCCGTTTCCCGCACTACCTGCAGGACATCATCGATCCGCGCGGCATCCGCGCCTCGCGTAGCGAGTACGACGAGAACGGGCGCCTGATCGCGCATATCGACGCGGAAGGCAGGCGGATCGAGTACACCGTCGATCTGGTGGGCCGCACCCAGGTGGTGAAGAACCGCCTGGGCCAGTCCACGACCTACGCCTACGATGAGAACGGCCGCGTGACCCAGGAGGTCAATGCGCTGGGCGAGGTCACCAAGCACGGCTACGACGTGTATGGCAACGAGCTCAGCCGCGAGAACGGCGAGGGCGAGGTCTGGCGTTGGGAGTACGACGCCGCCGGCAACAAGATCAGCGAAACCAATCCGCTGAATCAGACCACGCGCTGGACCTACGACAGCCGCGGCCAGGTCCTGACCCAGACCGATGCCAGCGGCGCCACGATGGCGAACAACGTCTACAACAGCCGTAATGGTCAGTTGACGTCGGCCACCAACGCGTTGGGCCTCAAGACCGAGTATGGCTACGCCACCAGCGGCGATCTGGCCAGCGTGCGCTTGCCGGACGGGACGACCACGTCGTACGCCTACGACAGTCGCGGCAACAAGACGCGCGAGACCAATGCGCTGGGCTCGGTCATCGTGTACACCTACGACGATGCGGGCCACGTCTTGACCGAGACGCGCACGCGCACGGCGGCGGACGGCAGCACGCGTTCGCTGGTCACCCGGCATACCTACGACGCCAAGGGCAATCGTACGTCCACCACCGATGCGGCCGGCCAGGTATCGCGCTGGGAGTACAACGCGATCGACAAGCCGTCGGCGGAAATAGACGCCAACGGCAACCGTACCGAGATGGATTACGACGCGTTCGGCCAGCTGGTCGAAACGCGCCATCCGGACGGCACCCGCGACCGCTCGGTCTACGACGCGGAGAGCCGCGTGATCGCCACCATCGATCGCGCCGGGCGCACCACGACCATGGTGTACGACGCCGCGGGCCGTCTGATCGAGACCCATTTGCCCGATGGTGCGGTCAATCGCGTCGGTTACGACAAGGCCGGACGCGAGGTTCGGCGCGAGGATGCGCGCGGCAACGTCACCACCATCGCCTACGACGATGCCGGACGCCAGACCGTGGTGACCGACGCGCTGGGGCGGTCGACGACGACCGCCTACAACGTCAATGGCACCAAGGCCAGCGTCAAGGACGCGCTGGCGCGCACGACCAAGTTCGTCTACGACCCGATGGGCCGGCTGGTCGAGACCATCCACCCCGACACGACGACCGCCGACACCGACAACCCGCGTAGCCGTGTCGGCTACGACGCCCAGGGTCGGAAAGCCAGCACGACCGACGAAATGGGCCGCGTCACCGCCTTCGAGTACACGCCGACCGGGCAACTGTCGGCGGTGGTGGATGCCGCGGGTAGCCGGACCACGTTCGGCTACGACGAACTCGGCAACAAGATCGCGCAGACCGACGCATTGGGGCGCGTCACGCAATGGGCCTACGACGACGCCGGCCGACCGGTCGCGCGGACCTTGCCCGGAGGGCAGGTCGAAACCTGGACGTACGACGGCAACGGCAATCGCATCGGCCACGTCGATTTCAACGGCGCCCAGCGTCAGTTCCGATACGACTCGATGAATCGCGAGCTCGAGGTGCGGCATGCCGACGGCTCCGGTGCGGTCACCACCTACACCGCGACCGGGCAGATCGCCACCCGCGCCGACGCGGCCGGTACCGCGACCTACGGCTACGATGCGGGCGACCGCCTGAACTCGGTCGTGCAAGCCGACGGCGTGACCATCGCCTATCAATACGATCTGATGGGCAACCGCCTGCGGATGACCACCGCGAATCAGGACATCGCCTACAGCTACGATGAGCTGAACCGCCTGGCCACCGTCGTTCGCGGCGGCGCCACCACCACGTACGGGTACAACGAGGTCGGCAGCCGCAGCCTGCTGCAGTTGCCCAACGGCAACCGCGCCGACTACACCTACGACGTACGCAACCGCCTGAAGACCCTCACGCATCGTTCCGCGGCCAACGCGGTCCTGTTGGGCTTCACCTACACGGTGGACAACACCGGCCTGCGTACCCAGGCGGTGGAAAGCAGCGTGGGTTCGACGCGCACCGTGACCTATCAGTACGATGCGCTCAAGCGGCTCAAACGCGAGCAGGTGGTCGACAGCACGCGCGGCAACCGCACCACCGACTGGACCTACGACGCGGTCGGCAATCGCCTTACCCAGGTGCGGACCAAGGCCGGCGTCACCGCCAGCACGGCCTATACCTACGATGCCAACGATCGCCTGGAACGCGAGGATGTCGGCGGCGGCGGGTCGGTGCAGTACCGCTACGACGCCAACGGCAGCTTGATCGAGCGCAGCGACGTCGCCGGGCTGAGCGTGTACAGCTACGACGGCGGCGATCGTCTGGTCGATGCGGTCACGCCCACCGGCGCGATGTCCTACCGTTACGATCCGGCCGGCATCCGCCAGGGCCAGACCGTCAACGGCGTGACCACGCGCTACGTGGTCGATCCGACCGCGCGCAACGATCAGGTCATCGAAGAGCACACTGGCTCGCGCGCGGTGCTGTACCTGATAGGCGACGATCGCATCGGCCGCAGCGACGGCGCTCAGACCGTCTATCTGCACGGCGACGGGCTGGGCAGCACGCGCCTGCTCACCACTTCGGCCGGTGCGGCGGCGGACCGTTACTGGTTCGAGGCCTTCGGCGAGACCGAGTCGCATACCGGCTCCAGCGACAACGCGTTCCTGTTCGCCGGCGAGCAGCTCGATCCCAACCTGGGCTTCTACTACCTGCGAGCGCGTTACATGAATCCGGCCAACGGGCGTTTCACCCAGATGGACGCCTACGCCGGCGACGGCAGCGATCCGGTGAGCCTGCACAAGTACCTGTACGCCAACGCGAACCCGGCCTATTACGTGGATCCGAGCGGCTATTTCAGCGACCTGGGCGGTATGACCATGGGGCTGCAGATCCAGGCGCAGCTGTCCGTTACCGCTGTGCCGTCGCTGGTCACCGCGGGACTGATCGCCAAGGTGACGTTGTATTCGGTCGCCGCCGTGACCGGTACCTACGTGCTGACCGACGTGCTGATCCGCACCAAACTGGAGGAGTGCATCAACTCCGCGAAATCCGGCCAGAACAAGTGCAAGCCGCAGTTCGCCATGTTCCTGGTGGGCGACGACAGTTCGGAGGTGCGCGAGCATGTCGGCGACGCGCTCAGCGAGGGCAAGCCGTCGATGCTGTCGCGACAGGAACCCCCGCATAGCCGCGCCTGGCTGCGTTTGAACAAAGGGCCGGGTCGCGCCTGCGCCGGTGGCGCCGGCACGGATTGCGACGAGTATCCCTGGGCGGCCAGTCGCGAAGGCGGCGCGGCCAACGACGTGTCGTTGCGCAGCGTCAACGAATCGCAGAACCGCAGCGTCGGCTCGCATCTGCGCTGGTTCCATGCGCGCTGCGGTATCCCGGCCAACACGCCCAGCCGCAAGTACAAGGTGGTGGCGGTGCGCGGCCTGCCCGTCACCGGCTATGTCTGCTCGCGCTAAGCTGATGCACCGGCGGCTTCTGGTGGCAGCCCTGCTGATCCTGGCAGGCTGCTCCCGAACGCCGCCGGATACGCCGAGCCAGAGCGAGCACGCCATGACCTTGGATCAACGGGTTTCCGGATACGCAGGTACGCCGGCCGATTGGCGCCGGTTCCTGGATTGCTGGTCGCGCGAGGTCGGACAGGCGCGCAGCGCAGGCCCGGAGCCGCTGGTCGCGACGGTCGCGTTGGCGCCGGATGACGGTGCGCTGGAGCGGACCATCGAGGAGCGCCAGCGCGCGCTCGGCGTCGCGTTGCCGCGGTCCTATCTGGACTTCATTCGTGCGCAGCGGCCGCAGGCGGACTGGCGGACGATCGCGCACGGCGCCGGCTTTCTATCACTGGGCGCGGTCGACACGGTCGCGCGTCTCGACCCGGAGGGGTTGGCGCTCGCGCAAGCCCAGCCGCTGCATGCCGACGATGGCCAGTATTTCGTCTACGGCATCGATCAGGACAGCGCCACGACGCGTTCGCGCTACCTGCAAGACGCCCTCGTGGTAGGCAAGTACGGCGATAGCCTGTACGAGCAGATCGTGCTGTTCCCGCAGGTCCGCACCCGCGACGGGGAGATGGAAGCCGCTTTGCTGGGGTGGGCCGGCACGTTTCGAGCGACGTCTTTCGCCGAGCTGATGCGCCAGCTTCACTACTTGGACCTGGGGCGTTCCGATCAACTGCCGCCGTACGCGCAGGACCGGCTTCGCGGCACCTGTGCCGATGCGATGCCGATGCGCGAGGTCTGGTGGAAGTAGGCGGGGCGTAGCCGATCATGGGAGCCCGTAAACGACGCTATGTAGGCCGGGCCGTCCCGGGCGACGGCTGGCGCGTCTGGGACAACAGCCTGAAACGCTGGTGGGGTAACGTGTTCGCCGACTATCCGCAGGCGGTGTTGGACGAACTCAACGGCCAGGGTTCGCCTGAGCGCCTGACCGAATTGGGCAAGCAGTCGCACCGTCCCAAGGCGGCACGCAAGCCCTTCGGTTAGCGGCGCGCGCGTCGCTCCTGGCCGATTCGCTATGCTTGAACCGTGCAGGTGCGCGGCCGGCGTCGCAAGCCGCGCGGTCGCTTTCCGCGCTCAGCTTTCCATTCCAAGCCAACTCCAGGAACCGATCATGGACGACAAGATCACTCCCGCACCGATTATCGACGCGGACATCCAGGCACGGACACAGGACTCTGCCTCCACCGCGATGGAGGCGATCGCCTCCCTGCGTCGAGTGTCGCCCGACGCCGCCGACCTGGTCGCGCATTCGGCGGCCGCTTACTTCGACGGCATCTCCAAGCTCGCCCTGGCCAGCCAGGCGGTATTGCTGAAGCAGATGACCCAGGAACTGACCGATCAGGCGCCGAACAACGCCGCGGAAGATGCGCTGGGCATTCTGGCCACGGACCTGTTCATGAGCGCGGCCGCCGCCGTCGCCGCGGCGGCCGGCGCGATGGAAGCCGAGTCGGCGGGCTTCGCCATCGACAAGATCGATCAGAGCATCGCCAAGTACTCCGAGCTGCTGCGCAACCGCGGAGGCTGAGCGCGCAGGGACTGGGGCCCGGGACCGGCAGGGCGTACCCGGGCCGCCGCGCTCGGCGATGCCACGTGCGCGAACCACTGCGATCGCGTCGGATGGTGACGCAGATCTGAACCGCACCGTATCGCGGTGCGGAACCCGCGCGCGCTACGCCGGTCACATCCGCGAACGCCTAAGTGCGCGCCGCCGTTGCAGTGTCATCCGGTGAGACGCGCGCCGCCTAGGCTCCTCGCCCGTCGTCGCCGACGCGCCCTCCCAGGAACCGCCGTCCATGCACTACAGCTCCGCGCAGATCGAAGACGAACTCCAGCGCCTGGATGCGACGCTCGCGCGCGTGGGCGCGCGAGCGGGGCGCGGCTTGGACTACGAGATCGAGCGCCGTCTCGACGCGCATCGGCGCACCCTCAACGACATGCTCGGCAGCGACGGCACGGTGCTGGTGCTGGACACCGTGAACGCGGCCAAACACGCGATGGGACAAGAGCGTCCGAGCGACTATCTGGCGGCGATGGAGATGTCGCGCCGCACCCTGGCGCTGGTGGTGCGGCGCATGCTGAATCGCTTCGAGGCGGCTTAGACGCCTGGCGACCCGATCGCATGAGCGCATAAGCAACGGTGCTTAGCCCGGCCTGAGCGCTAACGCTAGTTTCACCGTTCGGCCATCTTTCTTTCACGAAATTTTTCTTGCGCGCTCGCCACCATGGCGCGCCATCGGGCGACGCGGTCGACCGGTGCGGCAGGCGAGGAGACGATCGATGCGTGTGGATGTGTTCGTGGTCGGCGACGACGAGGGCTATGTGGTCGCGCCCGCCGGGCGGCCGCTGCCGCTGGACGAGATGTTCGCGCTGGGCGCCTTGCGCTTCGGCTGGACCATCGAGAGCAGCATGGCGGCACCGCGCCTGGACTGGCGCGGCATCGCCGCCGATATCGATGCGCGCGGCTACGGCATCGTGCCGCGCGCCGACGTGCCCGGTCTGCTGGCCACGCCGCAGCGCTGGCTGCCGGCGTTGTATCCGGAGCACCACCGGCCGCTGGCGGCCTGAGCCATCGCGGCCACCGCGTTCAGCTAGAGGGCTAGGGCGGTAGGCCTAGGCCTACGCCGGCGGGCGGCATTCGCCTACGAGGCGTTCGGCGCTTGCGGTCTCGCGCCTTGCGACCGGCTCCCGGTACAGTGCCGGTCAGTTTCCGCCAGCGATCCCCATGTCCAAACCCGCCAGCAAGCCCGCCGCCAAGGCGCGCACCGCCTACGTCTGTTCCGAATGCGGCGCCGACCACACCAAGTGGCAGGGCCAGTGCGGCGAGTGCGGGGCCTGGAACACCCTCAGCGAGTTCGTGGTCGAGCCCGCGGCCAAGGGCGGCGGGGTCGCCGCGACACGGCGCAGCAGCTGGGCCGGGCGCGCCGACGCGCCCGCGGTCACCGCCCTCAAGGACGTCCAGCACGGCGAGGAGTCGCGGGTCAGCACCGGCATCGGCGAGTTCGACCGCGTGCTCGGCGGCGGCCTGGTCCACGGCGCGGTGGTGCTGGTGGGCGGCGACCCGGGCATCGGCAAATCGACCCTGCTGCTGCAGGCGATCGTGCGCATGGCCCAGACCCTGCCGGGCCTGTACGTGACCGGCGAAGAATCCCTGGCCCAGGTCGCCGGGCGCGGCGCGCGCCTGGGCCTGCCGCTGGACGGCGTGCACGCGCTGGCCGAGACCGGGGTGGAGCGCATCCTCGAACACGCCGCGCGCATGAAGCCGGCGCTGATCGTGGCCGACTCGGTGCAGACCCTGTGGACCGAGCAGCTCAGCGCCGCGCCGGGCTCGGTCAGCCAGGTCCGCGAGAGCGCGGCGCGTCTGGTGCGCTATGCCAAGGAAACCGGCACCGCCGTGTTCCTGGTCGGCCACGTCACCAAGGAGGGCGGCATCGCCGGTCCGCGCGTGCTCGAACACATGGTCGACGCGGTGCTGTACTTCGAGGGCGAGAGCGGCAGCCGCTTCCGGGTGCTGCGCGCGTTCAAGAACCGCTTCGGCGCGGTCAACGAACTGGGCGTGTTCGCGATGGGCGACAAGGGCCTGCGCGAGGTGCCCAACCCGTCGGCGATCTTCCTGTCCGGCAGCCGCACGCCGCAGCCGGGCAGCTGCGTGATGGTCACTCGCGAGGGCACCCGGCCGCTGCTGGTCGAGGTGCAGGCGCTGGTCGATTCCTCGCCGCTGTCCAACCCGCGCCGGATCGCGGTGGGCATGGAGCAGAACCGTCTGGCCATGCTGCTGGCGGTGCTGCATCGCCACGGCGGGGTCGGGGTCGGCGACCAGGACGTGTTCGTCAACGTGGTCGGCGGCATTCGCGTGCAGGAGACCGCGGCGGACCTGCCGGTGCTGCTGGCGGTGCTGTCCTCGCTGCGCGACCGTCCGCTGGCCGAGCAGACCGTGGCCTTCGGCGAGGTCGGCCTGTCCGGCGAGATCCGGCCGGTGCCCAACGGCGAGGAGCGATTGAAGGAGGCCGCGACCCACGGCTTCAAGCGCGCGATCGTGCCCAAGGCCAACGCGCCCAAGAGCGGGAAGGTCGGCGAGATGACGGTGGTGGCGGTGGAGCGTCTGGCCGATGCGCTGGAGGCGTCGGCGGATTGAGGTCCGCGGTTGGCCGACGTGGGCGGGGCCTTCGGTCGCGTTAGCGGACCGGCGTGGCGGGCTGCGCGGCGACCGGCGGCTTCGGCTCCGAGGCCTGCGCGCGCTTGGCTTCCTCCAGCGTCGGCAGCGGGATGTCCTTTTCCTCGGTCGGCAGGCCCAGGCCTTTGCGGCTGAACTTGATGCCGTCGGGCATCGGCGGCGGTTTCAAGCCGCGGGCCAGGGCGACCATCTGGCACTTACGTTGCCATTCGACCATGTGCGGTTTCACTGGCAGCCAGAAGATGGATTCGAGGATGGGCATGCGCTCGCCCTGGCTCTTGTCATCGAAGTCCGGTGGCAACCACATCTTGCGCGCTGGGTCGGCGCCGTGCTGCAAGAGCCAATAGGCTTTGTCGAAATTGCCCAGGCTCGCGTACCAATTGAGTACGGTGTCGTGGCCCTCGTAACTTTCGGATTTCGCGAATAAAGGCTCATTGATGCGCGCACCGCGCTCGACCAATAACTGCACGTTCTGCCATTGCCCGCGCAGATACGCCACGTGCAGCAGTGACTCGTTGTTCGAGCTGAGCGTATTGGGATCGCCGCCGTGGTCTAGCAGCAGCTTGAGATAAATCGGGTTCTTGCTGCGCGCGGCCAGCACCATCGCATTGTTACGGTACTGCCCTCGCTTGCGTTCCGGCTCGTGCTTGCGCGCATTCGGGTCGGCGCCGTTCTCCAGCAGCAGGCGCAGGCCTTCGGGGTTCTCATTGAACACCGGCCAGGCCACCAGCGGCATGTCGCCCTTGTCGAATAAATGATCGGGATTGATGCCTTTTTCGTGGATCATCCAGCGGATCTGCTCGGCCTTGCGACGGTCGCTGGCGACCGCCAATTGCAGGGCCGGGCCCTCGAAGTAGTCGCCCGGGTCCCAGGGCAACCGGTCGCCGCCCGAGGGGGGCATCGCCCAGCATGCG
>NZ_FOSS01000009.1 GCF_900114355.1 Lysobacter sp. cf310 | reverse complement strand
GACCGAAGCGCTCAACGGCACCTGGCGGCTGCGCGCCGCCGATCGGGCCGGCCAGGACGTGGGCTACATCGACAACTGGAGCATCACCTTCTGATCGCAAGCGGCGGTCGCGACGCTGTCCGCGCCGCGACCGCTCACCGTGTGGCGATCTTCGAGCCCCGGCTTCGGCCGGGGCTTTTCTTTGCGCGGTGCGCGGGCGCTGGGCGGCAGCGTCACGGCCAGGCGGGGTCGGCCGGGTGGGCGAATTTTTCCACTCAGGCAAGTCCGTCATCGACGCATGTTCGGCCTTGGGCTCGACCACACATCGGCGCGGTGATTCTGTCTAATTGCTTGATATTGAAAGGGTAGGGGGAGCGGTCCGCTTCTGCGTTGGGCGTGAGTTCGCCAGATTTGTGCCTGAAAACACAGTGATTGTGGCTTTGTGGTGTAGCGATAATTTCAATTTATGAAATTGTGATTCAAGTCGCATTTAGGTCCGCTAAATGCGCGGCATTCCCGTGCCCTCCGCGTGCGTCCAAACGTAGTTTCGATCCGTATCGCGGCACGCGCCGCGATTCACGGTCCGGTGGGCGCACGTGCCCGCCCACCGCCATCGCCGCAATCCGCGGCCTGTCCATGGGCTTCATTCGAGGATCTTTCTACGATGTCGAACTCGAACACCACGCTGCGCGTACGCGCGCTCACCGCCGCCACCGCGTTGGCGTTGACCTCCATCGCCGCGCCGGCCTTCGCCGGCCACGCGGTCGTTTCCGGGCTGAAGTCCGGCGAGAACTACAGCCGCTTCATCGTCAAGTACAAGAACGGCAGCGCACCCACCGCCAGCACCGCCTCGGTCGCTTCCTCGCTGAGCGCCGCTTCGACGCGCACCGTGCTGCCGGCGGCCTCCAAGGGCAAGCGCCTGGGCCTGAAGCATCTGCGCCGGATGGCGCTGGGCGCCGACGTCGTGGTCAACGACACCGCCCTCAACAGCGACGAAGCGCGCGCGGTGATCCAACAGCTGGCCGCCGATCCGAACGTGGAGTGGGTACAGCCCGACTACGTGATGAAGGCGCTGCTGGTGCCCAACGACACTCGCTACAACGAGCAATGGCACTACGCCAACAGCGCGGTGGGCATCAACGCGCCGACCGCCTGGAACAGCACCAACGGCAACGGCGTGGTGGTGGCGGTGATCGACAGCGGCATCGTCGCGCACCCCGATCTGAACGCCAATGTCCTGACCGGCTACGACTTCGTCACCTCCACCACGGGCTTCTCGGCGACCGATTGCGGCGGCGTCGCCGGCTGCGGCGCGTCCGACGACGGCAACGGCCGCGACGCCAACCCGAACGATTCCTCGGGCGTCTATCACGGCACCCACGTCGCCGGCACCATCGGCGCGGTCACCAACAACGCCTCCGGCGTGGCCGGCGTGGCCTACGGTGCGCGCATCGTGCCGATCCGCGTGCTCGGCCGCGAAGGTTCCGGCGCCACCTCCGACATCGCCGACGCCATCGTCTGGGCTTCCGGCGGCGCCGTCGCCGGCGCGCCCGCCAACGCCAATCCGGCCGAGGTCATCAACATGTCGCTGGGCGGCGATGCGCCGTGTTCGGCCACGCCCGCCTACCAGGATGCGATCAACACCGCGACCGCGAACGGCTCGATCGTGGTCGCCGCCGCCGGCAACAGCAACATCGACGTCGCCGGCTCCACGCCCGCGAGCTGCAACAACGTGATCAGCGTCGCCGCCAGCGACCAGGGCGGCCGCCGCGCCTGGTACTCGACCTACGGCGCCACCATCGACATCACCGCGCCGGGCGGCGAGACCTGCTCGCCCACCAACGAGTTCCTGCCCTTGAATCGCGTGCCCCGCGCCGGCGACTGCACGCGCAGCCACGATGCGCAGGGCGTCCTGTCCACGTACTCGAACAACGGCTATGCCTTCGAGCAGGGCACCTCGATGGCCTCGCCGCATGTGGCCGGCGTGGTCGCCTTGATCCAGGCGGTCTCGGCCACACCCAAGACCTTCGAGCAGGTGCGCCAGATCCTGGCCAACACCGCGCGTCCGATCTCCGCGGCCAACTGCCCCGGCGGCTGCGGCCCCGGCCTGATCGATGCGGCGGCGGCGGTGGCGGCCGCGGGCGGCGGCGGTCCGGTCAACGCGGCGCCGGTGGCGAACTTCAGTTCGTCGGCCAGCGGTTTGACGGTGACGTTCACCGACGCCTCGACCGACAGCGACGGCTCCATCGCCTCGCGCAGCTGGAACTTCGGCGACGGCGGCACCTCCACCGCGACCAACCCCAGCCGCACCTATGCGGCGGCCGGCACCTACACGGTCACCCTGACGGTCACGGACAACGGCGGCGCCACCAACACCAAGACCTCCACGGTCACCGTCGGCGGCACCGGCGGCACCCAGACCTACAGCAACACCACCGACGTCAACATTCCCGACAACAACGTCAGCGGCGCCAGCAGCTCGATCGTGGTCTCCGGCCGTAGCGGCAACGCGCCCAGCAACGCCCAGGTGTCGGTGAACGTGCAGCATCCGTTCCGCGGCGATCTGATCGTCGATCTGATCGCGCCGGACGGCACGGTCTACAACCTGTTCAATCGTCCCAATACCGCCGACAGCGGCGACCACGTGATCATCACCAATCGCGTGATCAACCTGAGCAGCGAAGCGCTCAACGGCACCTGGAGGCTGCGTGCCACCGACCGCGCGGCGCAGGACCTGGGTTACATCAACAGCTGGAGCGTCACCTTCTGAGTCGGCGGGCAAGCAGGTCGGGCCCGCCGCGCGAACGGCGGTTCCGGCATGCGGGTGCGTCCGGGCCCGACCCCGAGCTCGGACGCACCATTGTCCCGCGGTCCGGCGGCGCGCCTGCGCGCGTCGCCGGCCGCACCTACGCCGGCGCCGGTTCCGCACCGTTCAGCGCGGGCCGACTAGCGTACGAATCAGCTTCAACCCCATTCGCACCGCCGGTGCGTTTCGAAATCGGGAACGCCATGATCCAGGAGCCGATGCCATGCCCAGCCTATTCCGCCGATCCCTGCTCGCCGTCAGCGCAGCCGCGCTGGCTTTGGCGATGAGCGCCTGCATGGCGTCCGCCAACTCCAATGGCGACGGCGGTGCCCCGAAGGCGCATGTGGGCGAGCTGCAGGGCAACGGCCCGTACCAGCAATTCATCGTCAAATACCGCGACGGCAGCGTGCCCGCGCGCGAGGAAGCCAGCGTCAAGGCGCGGTTTGCCAGCACCGCCGGCAATAGCGGCCTGAAGAGCGGGGGCGGCGCGATCAAGCTGGAACACAAGCTGCGCCTGTCGGTGGCCGCCGACGTGTTCCGCGCCGACCGCCCCTTGAGCAAGGCCGAGGCGCAGAAACTGATGCAGACCTTCGCGGCCGATCCGGACGTGGAGTACATCGAGATCGACGGCGTCGTGTCGATCATGCCGATCGGCGGCAGTCTGGACCGCTGAAACGACCGCCAGGCGCCCTCGCGAAAGCGGGGCGCGAGGCCGAATTGGCGGCGCGGCCGCTGCACCTTGCGCCACACGCCTCGGCACCTGGGGCGGTGGCAGGCTGGGGCCCCGGCTGATCTTGCAGGCGCCGTTTCGCAACGGGCGCGCGGCGCCACCGTAGGCACCGCCTGCTGTGTGCCTGCCGGCACCTCAAAACGGCTGAATTCGCCCGGTTGGCGCCCAAGATTCCCTGCTAAAACCGCGACTTAACCTGGGTTTCCCGTCTCAGACGCGCAACCGTATGTTGCGATGCGGCATATTGTCGTGTCGATTTCACGTGAAAGCGGTTACCGCAATAATTTGTGACGATAGTCACAAATACCTGTGCACATTGAGTGGATATCCCCGTTGCGATGGGTACGAAAGGTCGACTAGCGTCACTTTGCGGACACATTTTGTCACCTGTCCGTATCCACCGTTCGAGCCTAAGGCCGCGGTAGTCCCGCCGGCCGGAGAGAGGTTCTTGCGGTTTTTTGCCGCGCTTAGCGGCTTATTCCAGCTTCGGGGGTTACATAGATGTCTCAGCTGTCCTCGCGTCGCATTCGCGTGCACGCCCTGGCCGCCGCCACGGCAGCCGTACTGGCTTCGAGCATGATCGCCGCCCCGGCGTTCGCCGCTGGCCGCGTCAATCTCGCCGGCCTGCAGTCTTCCGAAAAAGTTCAGCGCTTCATCGTCAAGTTCAAGGACGGTAGCGCCCCGACCACCAACGCCAGCACGCTGCAGCGTTCGCTGAGCACGGCCGCCTCCACCGCCGGCGCCGGCAAGGCCCTGGGCATCCGCTCGCTGCGCCGCACCGCCCTGGGCGCCGAAGTCGTGCGCAGCGATCGCGCGCTCGACCACGTCGAAGCCGAGTCGCTGATGCGTCAGATCGCCGCCGACGCCAACGTCGAATACGTCGAAGTCGACAAGCTCAACCACGCCTTCCTGACCCCGAACGACACCCGCTACAGCGAGCAGTGGGGCTACTCGGGCACCTACGGCATCAAGGCCAACCAGGCTTGGGACGTCACCAACGGCTCCGGTTCGGTCGTGGCGGTGCTCGACACCGGCATCACCAGCCATAGCGATCTGAGCGCCAACATCCTGCCGGGCTACGACTTCATCATCGACACCACCGTGTCGAACGACGGCAACGGCCGCGACAGCGATCCCAGCGATCCGGGCGACTGGGTCAGCGCCAACCAGTGCGGCGGCACCCATGCCGCGCAGGGTTCGAGCTGGCACGGCACCCACGTCGCCGGCACCATCGCCGCGGTGACCAACAACGCCAAGGGCGTCGCCGGCGTCGCCTACGGCGCCAAGATCGTGCCGGTGCGCGTGCTCGGCACCTGCGGCGGCTACGACTCCGATATCGCCGACGCCATCATCTGGGCCTCGGGCGGCACCGTCAGCGGCGTGCCCGCCAACGCCAATCCGGCCGAGGTCATCAACCTCTCGCTGGGCGGCTCGGGCGCTTGCGGCACCACCACCCAGAACGCGATCAACAGCGCGGTCAGCCGCGGCACCACCCTGGTGATCGCCGCCGGCAACGACAACGTCAACGTGTCCAACGCCTCGCCCGCGAACTGCAACAACGTGATCGCGGTGGCTTCGATCACCAGCACCGGCGCGCGTTCGAGCTTCTCCAACTACGGCGCGCTGATCGACATCGCCGCACCGGGCTCGAACATCCTGTCGACCCTCAACAGCGGTTCGACCACGCCGGGTTCGGAAACCTACGCCTCCTACAACGGCACCTCGATGGCGACCCCGCACGTCGCCGGCGTGGTGGCGCTGATGCAGGCCGTGGCGACCACGCCCAAGACTCCGGCCGAGATCGAATCGATCATCAAGGCCAACGTCACCGCGTTCCCGTCGACCCCGTCGCAGAGCATCGGCCCGGGCATCCTCAACGCCAAGGCCGCGGTCGACGCCGTCAACGGCACCACCCCGCCGCCGACCGGCGTGCTGACCAACGGCACCCCGGTCACCGGTCTGTCCGGCAGCGCCGGCACCGAGCTGCGCTACACCCTGGTGGTGCCGGCCGGCGCCAGCGGTCTGAAGTTCGTCACCGCCGGCGGTAGCGGCGATGCCGACCTGTTCGTGAAGTTCGGCAGCGCGCCGACCACGGCCAGCTACGACTGCAAGTCCGAGGGCAGCACCAACGCCGAGACCTGCAACATCGCCACGGCCCAGGCCGGCACTTACCACGTGCTGGTGCGCGGCTACTCGACGTTCTCGGGCGCCAGCCTGACCGGCAGCTACACCACCGGCGGTGGCGGTACCCAGACCTACAGCAACACCACCGACTACACCATCAGCGACAACGCCACGGTCGACAGCCCGATCACGGTCTCCGGCCGCAGCGGCAACGCCCCGAGCAACGCTTCGGTGACGGTCGCGATCGTGCACACCTATCAGGGCGACCTGAAGGTGGACCTGGTGGCTCCGGACGGTTCGCTCTACAACATCCACAACCGCACCGGCGGCAGCGCCGACAACGTCGCCAAGACGGTCACGCTGAACCTGTCGACCGAAGCGCTGAACGGTACCTGGAAGCTGCGCGTCAACGACAACGCCGGCGGCGACACCGGCTACATCAACAGCTGGAGCGTCACGTTCTAAGCATCGAATTCGCCGGCAAGGACGCCGCGAATGCTCTCTCCGACCCCGGCTACGGCCGGGGTCTTTTTTTGCGCGATCGAGCGTCGCGCACGACAGGGCGGGACGCGTTTACAGCAACTAGGCGTACACAAAAATGACTGGAAGCGGTTACTGATCATATGCATGACGCGCATCACGGATGCGGTGTCGAATCACGTCGAATCGCGCTTGTTCCGCAGGGGGTGCGCGCTTAGCGTCGTGACGGGCGAAAAGGGGTTCGCCCAGTTTCATCGTTCGAGCGTATCGCCGGCTCATCGCGCGATGCGGCATTACCCGTATCAACTCGCCGGATACCGGCCGACGCCGTCGGTCGCGTTCCAAACGATTGATCCGCGCTCGCCATCGCAGGCCCTGGGCCGGCGATCCTGAGCGGCGAGCCGGTCATGCCCTCTACTACGGATGGAGAGAGACTCATGAAACGAATGTACGGTTCCCTGGTCCTGCTGGGACTTTCCTCGCTCGGTGCCGCCGCCGCGGCGCCCGGGGCGCGTCCCGCCGCGTTCGACCATAGCCTGACCGCGCTCGACCGCGTCGAGATGCGCACGATGCAGGCGGTGGACGTCCCGGCGCTGCAGGCCGAGGATCGCCAGCGCGAAGCGCACGATCTGCCGCCGCGCTACGCGCAGTCGCTGTCCGTCGATCTGACCCCGCTCAATTCGGGCGTGTGGGAGGAAGTCGGCAACGACATGGTCTGGCGTCTGCGCGTGCAGTCGCGCGGCGCGCTGTCGCTGAACTTCGGTTTCAGCGAATACAAGATGCCCGTCGGCGGCCGCCTGCTGGTGTATCCGGCCAACCTCAGCCGCGCCGCCGCTTCCGATCCGTCGGTGGTGCGCGTGTACACCGCCGCCGACAACGAGTCGCACGGCCAGCTGTGGACGCCGATCGTCAACGGCGCCGAAGCGGTGATCGAAGTGGTGGTGCCGCGCGATCAAGCCGGCCAGCTCAAGCTGCGCCTGGCCAAGGTCGGCCACGACTACCGCGGCTTCACCCGCATGGCCCAGCAGTTGCAGTCCGACATGGTGACCGCGCAGGGCACCTCGGGCAGCTGCAACGTCGACGTGGTCTGCCCGGAGGGCGATGCCTGGCGCGCGCAGATCCGTTCGGTCGCGGCGATCTCCACCGGCGGCAGCCTGTTCTGCTCGGGCAGCCTGCTCAACAACGCCGCCAACGATCGCAAGATGTACTTCCTGACCGCCAACCATTGCGGCATCAGCGCCTCCAACGCCGCGTCGCTGGTCACGTACTGGAACTACCAGAACTCGACCTGCCGCGCGCCGGGCAGCACCCAGAGCGGCCAGAACGGCAACGGTTCGCTGGCGCAGACCCTCACCGGCGCCTTCCACCGCGCCTCCAACGCCGCGTCCGACTTCACCCTGGTCGAACTGGACGATGCCGCGCCCGCCGCCTACAACCTGTACTGGAACGGTTGGGACGCGCGCAGCGGCGATTTCAGCGGCGCCACCGGCATCCACCATCCCAACGTCGCCGAGAAGCGCATCAGCCACGGCACCAGCGCCACCCGCACCACCAGCTACGGCGGCGCCAACACCAATCCGACCTCGCCGGGCGACGGCTCGCACATCTTCGTGCGTTGGATCCCGGGCATCGGCGTCACCGAGGGCGGCTCCTCGGGCTCGCCCTTGTTCAGCCCCGAGAAGCGCGTGATCGGTCAGCTGCACGGCGGTCCGTCCTCGTGCTCGGCCGCCGATAACGCCAAGGCCGACTACTACGGCCGCATCTCGGTGTCCTGGGCCGGCGGCGGCACCAGCGCCACCCGTCTGAGCAGCTGGCTGGATGCGGGCGGCACCGGCGTGCAGTTCATCGACGGCCTGGATTCGTCCGGCGGCGGCAACGTCGCGCCGACGGCGAACTTCAGCGTCGCCACCAGCGCGCTGACCGCCAACTTCACCGACAGCTCCACCGACAGCGACGGCACCATCGTCTCGCGCAGCTGGAACTTCGGCGACGGCGGCACCTCCACCGCGACCAACCCCAGCCGCACCTATGCGACCGCGGGCACTTACACGGTCACCCTCACGGTCACCGACGACGATGGCGCCAGCAACACCAAGACGGCCTCGGTCACGGTCGGCGGCACCGGCGTGCAGACCTACACCAACGGCACCGACTTCGCGATCAACGACAACAGCACCATCAACAGTCCGATCTCGGTGTCCGGCCGCACCGGCAACGGTCCCAGCAACGCCTCGATCTCGGTCACGATCACCCACAGCTACAAGGGCGATCTCAAGGTCGATCTGGTCGCGCCGGACGGCACGCTCTACAACATCCACAACCGCAGCGGCGGCAGCGCCGACAACGTGATCGGCACCTTCACCAAGGACCTCACCAGCGAACCGCTGAACGGTACTTGGCAGCTGCGCGTGAACGACAACGCCAATGCGGATACCGGCGTGCTCGACACCTGGAGCATCACGTTCTGATCCGACACGTCCTCTCCGGCTTCGGCCGGAGAGGACACGCTACGGGAGCGTAAACCCGGCCGTGCACGTCCTCCCGCTCCCGCGCCGCCAGCGCAGGGGCGGGAGTCCGCGTGCGCGTGCGTTAGGTCCCCCTTCCCACGGATCGGCTCGCGCCGATCGTTCCGGCACGTTCGCAGCGGGCCCGGGCCCGCACGTCACGGAGTTACGCCATGCGCCTCGTCCACGCCGCTGTGTTGCTGTTCGCTTTCGCCTCCGCGGCGCCCGCCGCCGAGCAAGACGCCTCGGTGTTCGTCACCGCCCATTACCGCGATCGCGCGCAACTGCAGCGCATCGCCTCCCGCTTCCAACACCTGATCGTCGATCGCGAGGCGCGCACCGTGCGCGTCGAGGCCTTGCCCGAAGACATCGAGGCGCTGCGCCGCGCCGGCTTGCGGGTCGAGGTCGATGCCGACGCGACCCGACGCCTGCAGGCCATGCAGGCGGCGATGGCGAACGCGCCCCTGTTGGGGCCGGCCGCGATTCCCGGTTACGCCTGCTACCGCACGGTCGAAGAGACCTACACCACCATGGACGACCTGGCCGCGGCCAAGCCGAACCTGGCGCGCATCGCCAACATCGGCCCGAGCTGGCAGAAGAGCCGCAACGCCGCCACCGGCTACGAGATGAAGGTGCTGCGGCTGACCAACACCGCCACCGACGCGGTCTTGCCGAACAAGCCGACCATGGTGGTGTTCGGCTCCATCCACGCGCGCGAGTACACCCCGGCCGAGCTGCTCACGCGCTTCGCCGAATGGCTGGTCAACGGCTACGGCAGCGACGCCGAGGCGACCTGGCTGATGGACAACTTCGCGTTCCAGCTGGTCCTGCAGGCCAATCCCGACGGCCGCAAGAAGGCCGAGGCCGGCGCGTCCTGGCGCAAGAACACCGACAACCTCAACGGCAGCTGCAGCGCTTCGTCCTACGGCGTCGATCTCAACCGCAACTTCCCCTTCCACTGGAACAGCGCGGCCGGCGGCTCCAGCGGCAACGCCTGCGCCGAGACCTATCGCGGACCGGCCAGTTCGTCCGAACCGGAAACCCAGAACCTGGTGCGCCTGGTCGCCGGCACCCGCAACGCCAGCGGCGTCTACACCGGCGGCATCTTCCCCGACCGCCGCGGCGATGCCGTCGGCAGCGCCGCGCCCGACGACTATCAGGGCCTGTTCTTCGACATCCACAGCTATTCGCAGCTGGTGCTGTGGTCCTGGGGCGATACCACCACGCCGGCGCCCAACAGCGTGCCGCTGCAGACCCTGGGTCGGCGCCTGGCTTACTTCAACAACTATCGGCCGCAGCAGTCCAACGAGCTCTACGCCACCGACGGCACCACCGACGACACCATGTACGGTCTGCTCGGCGTGCCCAGCTATACGATCGAGCTGGGCGTGGCCTTCTTCGAGAGCTGCTCGACCTTCCAGAGCGCGACCCTGCCCAACAACCTGCGCGCGCTGCGCTACGCCGCGCGCAATCTGTATGCGCCGTATCAGTATCCGTCCGGTCCCGACACCCAGTCGGTCAGCGCCTCGGCGGTGAGCGTGCCGGCCGGTACGCCGGTGACGATCACCGCCAGCGTCAGCGACGCCGCCTACAACCAGAGCAACGGCAGCGAGGCGGTGCAGAACATCGCCTCGGCGCGCGCCTATCTGGATGCGCCGCCCTGGGCCGCGGGCGCGGTGGCGGTGGCGATGAACGCCAGCGACGGCAGCTACAACGCCAGCACCGAGACGGTGACGGTGGCGCTACCGACCACGGGGCTCAGCCCGGGCGTGCACACGGTCTACGTGCAGGCCACCGACGCGTCGGGCAAGCCCGGCACGCCCAATGCGGTGCGCTTCACGGTCTCCGGCAGCGGCGGCAATGCGCCGCCGGTAGCGAACTTCAGCGCCGCGGTCAGCGGCCTGAGCGTGGCCTTCACCGACAACTCCAGCGACGGCGACGGCAGCATCGTCTCGCGCAGCTGGAACTTCGGCGACGGCAGCAGCTCCACCGCCACCAATCCCAGCAAGACCTACGCCGCGGCCGGCACCTACACGGTCACGCTGACGGTGACCGACGACGATGGCGCCAGCAACACCAAGACCGCGTCGGTCATCGTCGGCACTGGCGGCGCCCAGACCTACAGCAACGGCACCGACTATCCGATCAACGACAACGCCACCGTCGACAGTCCGATCACGGTCAGCGGACGCAGCGGCAACGCGCCCGGCAACGCCTCGATCACGGTCAACATCCTGCACAGCTACAAGGGCGATCTCAAAGTCGACCTGGTCGCGCCCGACGGCACGCTCTACAACCTGCACAACCGCAGCGGCGGCAGCGCCGACAACGTGACCGGCACCTTCACCAAGGACCTGAGCAGCGAGCCGCTCAACGGCACCTGGAAGCTGCGCGTGAACGACAACGCCAGCGCCGACACCGGCACGATCGACAGCTGGAGCATCACCTTCTGACCGTGCGCGCGACCGCCGTTCCGGCCGGCGCCGGGGCGGCGGCGCCGCATCGTCGCCCGCGCGGCCGGGGCGACCCCCAGGTTCCGGCCGTTCTTTCGTCGCGCCCCACACCCAAACACACCGGGCGCAGCCACCAGGAGTCGCACCATGAATCCCGTCCATGCCCCGCTGCCGACGCTGCTCGCGTTGGCCCTCGCTCTGACCGCGGTCCCCGCGTACGCGCAGACCACGACCCACGAGCACGATCACGCGCGTCCCGCCGACGCCAGCGACGACCCGTTCGCACCGGTCTTCGTGGTCACCTCGCGCGAGACCTACGACGCCGGCGTCAAAACCCTGGCCCGCCAGTCCAGCGCCCGCGTCGGCGTCACCGGCGCGCCGCTGGTGATCTCGGAAGTGAAGACCCATCAGCTCGCCGACATCACCCGCCATGTGCACGAGAAGGAACGCCGCTGCGGCGGCTACTTCGCCTTCTCCACCCGCGCCGAGGCCGAAGCCTTCGTGCGCGACGACCGCAGCGCGCAGGCGATGGCCGGCAAGTTCCTGGCCGCCTACACCATCGACAACCAGGCCACGGTCACGCCCTGGCTGGGTCAGGTCGGCGAGGCCAACATCCGCTCGACCATCAGCCATCTGTCCACCCAGTATCCGAACCGCTACTACGCCTCGACCACCGGCCGTACCTCGGCCGAGTGGATCCGCAACACCTGGCTGGGTCTGGCCAACGGCCGCAGCGACGTCAGTGCCGAGCTCTACACCGGCTGCACCAATTGCTCGACCCAGCCCTCGGTGATCCTGACCATCCAGGGCACCGATCTGCCCAACGAGGTCGTGGTGCTGGGCGCGCATCTGGACTCGATCTCCAACTCCGGCAGCGGCAACGCCATGAACGCGCCCGGCGCCGACGACGACGCCTCCGGCATCGCCACCCTGACCGAAGTGCTGCGCATCGCCATGGCCAGCGGCTACAGGCCCAAGCGCACGGTCAAATTCATGGGCTATGCGGCCGAGGAAGTGGGCCTGCGCGGTTCCAAGGCGATCGCGACTTCGTACCAGACCCAGGGCGTGAACGTGGTCGCGGCCCTGCAGTTGGACATGACCAACTACCGCACCAGTTCCGATCCGCACGTCAAGGTGATCACCGACTACTCGAACGCCAACATGGTCCAGTTCCTGCGCGACCTGTTCACCGCCTACATGAGCGGTAGCGGCCTCAACCTGGTCACCGAAGCCTGCGGCTACGGCTGCTCCGACCATGCCTCCTGGACCGCGGCCGGCTATCCGTCGGCGATGTACCACGAGGGTCGTCTGTTCCCGAACCTGCACACCTCGGGCGATACCCTGGCCAACATGGGCAATTCGGCGACCAACAGCGTGCCGTTCGCGAAGCTCGGCCTGGCGTTCCTGGGCGAAGCGGCCAAGACCGCCAGCGGCGGTCCCGGCAACAATGCGCCGGTGGCGAACTTCAGCGCCTCGGTCTCGGGCCTGACCGCGACCTTCACCGACAGCTCCAGCGACAGCGACGGCTCCATCGCATCGCGCAGCTGGAACTTCGGCGACGGCGCCACCTCCACCGCGACCAACCCCAGCCGCACCTACGCGACCGCGGGCACCTACACGGTCACGCTGACGGTCACCGACGACGACGGCGCCAGCAACACCAAGACCGCCTCGGTCACCGTCGGCGGCACCGGCGCCCAGACCTACAGCAACGGCACGGACTATCCGATCGCCGACAACGCCACCGTCAACAGCCCGATCGCGGTCTCCGGCCGTACCGGCAACGCGCCCAGCAACGCCTCGATCACGGTCAACATCCTGCACACCTACAAGGGCGATCTCAAAGTCGATCTGGTCGCGCCGGACGGCACCCTCTACAACATCCACAACCGCAGCGGCGGCAGCGCCGACAACGTGACCGGCACCTTCATCAAGAACCTGAGCACGGAAGCCTTGAACGGCACCTGGAACCTGCGCGTGAACGACAACGCCAGTCAGGACACCGGCCGCATCGACAGCTGGAGCATCACCTTCTGATCGCCTGGCGCCGGCGCGACGCGTCGGTCGGCAACGACTCGAGCCCCGGCCTCGCGCCGGGGCTTTCTTTATGCCCGGCGCATAAACGAAAACCCCCGGCAGGCCGGGGGTCGTGGGCGCAAGGTCGAGACGTTCAGATCGCTTCGAAGCGATTGGCCGCGACGTTCTTGCGCACCTTGTTCGGGTCCCAGATCAGGCCGTTCATGGCGATGTACACGCCCGGCGGCAGCGACTGCACCGCGCCGACCGCGCAGCCGACGTTGAACTCGGCGTCCGAACCGCGAAAGCGCGCCGGGCTCAGCGCGCCGGTCAGCACGATGGTCTTGTCGGTGAGCGTGGCCAGCACCTTGGCGGTCTCGACCATGGTGTCGGTGCCGTGGGTGATCAGCACGTGCCGGGCCGGCTGCGCGGCGATCGCGGCGCGGATCAGCTCGCGATCCTCCTGGGTGATGTGCAGCGAATCCTTGCGGATGATCGGAATCACGTTGAACTGGAAGGTCACGCCCAGCTCGCGCAGGATGCCGCCGATCTGCGGTTCGCCGATCTGGTAGTCGGACTTGTCGTCGAAGTAGATCTTGTCGATCGTGCCGCCGGTGGTGACGATGCAGAGCTGGTCCATCGAAAGTGGGTCGCATTGCTGGGGACGGCGCAATTATAGGCCCGCGCACCGCGCTTCTGTGGGCGCGGCGTGAGCCGCGATCAACGGCCGAGGCGATGCCGAAGCCGCGCAGGTACTCGATCGCGGCCACGCCGCTCCCGCAGAAAGCGAGGTCGGCGCCGCTCAGGCCGCGGGTTTGCCGCCGAAGCGCGACTTCAGCCCGGGCAGGCTGGCCGCGAACACCACCACCACCGCCAGCACCAGTTCGATCCAGGCCAGCGTGCGCTCGGGCGGACGCGAGTAGGCGACCATCACCCCGTGACTGAACCAGGCCAGCGCCAGCACCGCCGACCAGAAGCCGGCACGCGCGCTGCCGCGCAGCACGCCCAGCGCAAGCCAGGCCGGCGGCAGCGCGAACACCGCCAGCGCGCCCCAGGACGGCGGCGTACGGCCGCCGAACCAGACCGCGTACACCACCACCAGCGCGATCAGCGCCAGGGCCAGGATCTTGCGCGCCAGGCTCATCGGCTCACCTTGGCGACCAGCTCGGCGACCCGGCGCCCGAGCGCGCGCGCGAGCTTGGCTTCGTCCTCGCTGGGCTGCGGATCGTCCTGCGCGCCGGCGACGTGGCTGGCGCCGTAGGGCGTGCCGCCGCCGCGGGTGCTGCTGAGCGTGGGCTCGGTGTAGGGGATGCCGAGGATCACGCAGCCGTGGTGCAGCAACGGCACCATCATGGTCAGCAGGGTCGATTCCTGGCCGCCGTGCTGGGTCGCGGTTGAGGTGAACACCGCCGCCGGCTTGCCGACCAGGGTGCCGCTGGCCCATTCCGCGCCCAGCCCGTCCAGCCAGTGCTTGACCGGCGCGGCCATGTTGCCGAAGCGGGTGGGACTGCCCAGGACCAGGCCCGCGCATTCGACCAGATCGCGCGATTCCACGTAGGGGGCGCCGTCCTCCGGCACCGGTGGCGCCGCGGTCTGGGTCACGGCCGCGACCGGCGGCACCGTGCGCAGCCGCGCCTGCACGCCGTCGACTTCGCCGATGCCGCGCGCGATCTGGCGCGCCAGTCGTGCCACCGATCCGCCGCGGCTGTAGTAGAGCACCAGAACTTCGGTCATCGCATTCTCCTGTTGCGACAAGGATAGATGATGCGGTGGGCAGGGGCGGGCGCGGCCCTGCATCCCCTCCGCACGCCCCATCGGTTACCCTCCGCTCGATGGAGCCGCTGAATACGATCAATCGCTGGGGCGACCGCATGCGCGACCGCGCGCGCGTCGGCACCTTCTTCCGTTTCCTGGCCCGGCGCTTTCTCGACGACAACCTGTTCCAGGCCGCCGGCGCGCTGTCCTACACCACCGTGTTCGCTCTGGTGCCGCTGTCGATGGTGGTGTTCGGGGTGTTGTCGGCGTTCCCGGTGTTCGGCGAGTGGAGCGACCGCCTCAGCGACTACATCTTCTCCAACTTCGTGCCCTCGGCCGCGCGCTCGGTCGAGGCCAGCCTGAAGCAGTTCTCGGCCAACATCGGCCAGCTCACCGCGGCCGGCGTGATCGCGCTGGTGGTGTCGCTGCTGATCACCCTCAACGGGGTGGAATCCACCTTCAACCGGATCTGGCGGGTCAAGGCGGCGCGGCCGCAGGTCGGGCGCTTCCTGGTGTACTGGACCGTGCTGACCCTGGGCGCGCTGATGGCCGCGGCCAGCCTGGCGGTGTCGGCCAAGTTCTTCTCGATGGACGTGTTCGCGACCCAGCCCGGACGCCTGCTGGAGCGGGTGATGCTGCAGCTGGCGCCGGTGGCGATCGAGTGGCTGGCGTTCGCGGCGATCTACCGGGTGGTGCCGCACCGCACGATCCACTGGCGCCACGCTTTCGCCGGCGCGCTGCTGGCGGCCACTCTGTTCGAACTGGTCAAGTGGGGCATCGGCCTGTACCTGGGCAGCTTCGGCTCCTATTCCAAGATCTACGGCGCGTTCGCGGCGGTGCCGATCTTCCTGCTGTGGATCTACCTGAGCTGGATCGCGGTGCTGCTGGGCGCCTCGCTGGCGTCCTCGATCTCGGCGTTCCGTTACCAGCCGATCGGCATGCGCCTGCCGCTGGGCTTCGAGATGTACGGCCTGCTGCGCCTGCTGGCGCGCTTCAACGAGGCCCGCGCCGACGGGCGCGGCCTGCACAGCGACGAGATCCAGCAGCTCGAGCCCATGCTCACCGATACCCTGGTCCAGCAGATGCTGTCGCAACTGAATTCGATCAGCGTGGTCGCGCGCGCCGAAACCGGCGAATGGCTGCTGTCGCGCGACCTCGACGAGCTGTCGCTGGCCGAACTCTACGAAGCCTGCGGGCTGCGCATTCCGATCGCCGAGGCCATGCTGCCTTGCCGCGACGACTCGCTGGGCCGCTCCGCGGTCGCGGCGATGGACGAACTGCGCGTGCCGCTGCGCGATTTGCTCAAACGCCCCGTGTCCACCATCCACGCCGACCAGGAATGAACCCGATGACGCTACGCCGCCTCGCCCCGATTCTCGCGCTGTCGCTGCTGGCCGTCGCGCTCGCGGGCTGCAACAAGCCGGCGCCGGCCCCCGAGGCCAAGGTCGAGACGCCCGCGCCCAAGCCCGCCGACGCGCCCGCCGCACCCAAGCCCGTGGAGGCGCCGGCCGCCGCGTCGGAGGTGCCGGAACTGAAACTGGCGACGCTGGACAACGGCGAGTTCGAGCTGGCCGCGCACCGCGGCAAGTGGGTGGTGGTGAATTTCTGGGCGACCTGGTGCGCGCCCTGCCTCAAGGAAATGCCCGAGCTGTCGGCGATGGACGCGATGCGCGAACACATCGAGGTGATCGGCCTGGCCTACGAGGAAATCGAGCCGGCCGACATGCGCGCCTTCCTGAAGACGCACCCGGTGGTCTATCCGATCGCGATCGTCGACACCTACGACCCGCCCAAGGCCTTCGATACACCGCGTGGCCTGCCAATGACCTATCTGATCGGGCCGGACGGCAAGATCGCCGACAAGTTCCTCGGCCCGGTGACCGCGGCCATGATCGAAGGCGCGATCGCCAAGGCCGGCGGCCCCGCCGCACCGACAGAGGCCAAGCCGGGCCAGTCGTGAGCGCGGCGCGCTACTACGTCAGCGGCAAGGTCCAGGGCGTGTGGTTCCGCGCCAGCGCGCGCGAGCAGGCGCTGGCGCTGGACCTGCGCGGCTATGCGCGCAACCTCGCCGACGGCCGCGTCGAAGTACTTGCGGTCGGCGACGCGGCGGCGCTGGCGCGGTTCGAAATCTGGTTGCGACGCGGGCCGGTCAATGCACGCGTGGATGCGTTGGCGCGCGAGGATGCGGATGGGGCCGAGGCGGGCGAGGGCTTCGTTTGCGGCTGAGCGCCTTGCTCGTTTCCGCGTCTCTTCGATGCCCCGATTCCCGCCGGCCGTCATTCCCACGAACGCCGGCCCCGCCTTCGCGGAAATGACGGCAGTAGCGCGCGACTCACGCGGTTCCAGTCGCGCTGTTCGCCTGCTTGCCGACTCAGGCCGGCCCAGGCGCGAGCATCAACCGCCCATTCCGCCACTCGCGCTGCTCGCTCGCATATCCGCGCCGCTGCAGATAGTCGAAGATCGAGCGCACCGTCACCACCGGATACTCGCCTGACAATCGCGTGCCGACCGGGTGATCGGTGAAGGCTGCGTTGGCCGAGAACAGACCGCCGAGCACGCGCTTGGAATAGGGGATGTGGATGCGATCGGGCCGGAAGCCGTCGCGTTGCGCCCAGGCATAGGCCGCGCGGCGATCGTCGATGGCGATGCCGTCCGGCGCGTTCGCGGCCAGCAGTTCCAGCACCCAGGCGGTGGAATTCTGATACTCGCCGCTGCCGGGACGCGCGATCAGGCTGTAATGCGGCTGATGCAGGCTGCGCCGCGGCAGCGCGCGCAGGTGCGCGGCCAGGCGCTGCGCCTGCGCGGCTTGCAGCCAGACGATGCGCGCGTCCTGGTTGACCAGGTCGTCGCTGAAGAAATTGACCAGGCCTTGGGCGTAGAGGTGCGAGCGGTCGCTGCCGCATTCGTTGAGCAGATGGACCGCGGTCCAGCGCCCGTTCGGGTGATCGCGCACGACGAAGCCGACATGGCTGTAGACCAGCCCTTGCGCCGACAGGTCGGTGCCGACGCGCGCGATCAGGGCCACCGGCGCATCGCGTTCGTCCAAGGCCTCGGCCACGCGCAAGGCGGTGGCCGCGGCCGCGGCGACCTTGTCCGCCGACACCGTCTGCGCATCGCAGCGTGTGCCGGCCTCGGCGCGCGGTGTGGCGACGATCGCCAGCGTCAGCGCCATGGCCAGGGCGTAACCGCGCCAGGCCGACAGGAATCCGGTGCGCACGCGCGAGACCTCGCTCAGCCGATGCGGCGGCTGTGCAGCAGGGGGCGCGTGCGTTCGTTCGGCACGAAGCACAAGGTCCGGCCGGCCGCGCTGATCAGCCAGCCGGTGGCGAGCACGCTGACCTGCACGGCCTGACCGACGTGCAGGCCCAGTTCCTTGGCCGCCTCGGCCGACACATAGACCACGAAGGAGGCGCCGACGCCCACGGCCGAAACCGTGATCGCCACGCCCTGGGCGCTGGCGCCGATGCCGGAGACCGCGAACTTGGCGCCTTCCGACAAGGCCAGCGATACCGCGGCCGGCACTTCCACCGACGCGGCCAGGCTGGCTTCGGACTGGCGGCTCGCGCCGTCGGACTGCGCGGCCGCAAAAGCCGGCATCCCTGCCAGCAGACCGATCGCGGCCGAAACGGCCCAGACGAGAGGGAAACACCTGCGGAGTGCGAACCGGTGTGGAGCGGACCTGCGCATCGCGTTTGCTCGTCTGGACCTGGGGCCACGCTGGATCGCGCCCGCGCCGATTTCAACGGGTATCGGCGAGGTGGCTCCCGCAGCGCCACCGGGTAGCGTATTTTTATACCCATGGCCCTGTCCCTAGAACTCGTCGACGCCCTCAAGCGCTTCCTGCGCGCGCAGGACCTCACCTACCGCGACCTCGCAAGCCGCCTGAAGCTCAGCGAGGCCGCGGTCAAGCGCATGTTCTCCAAGCGCGCGATGAGCCTGGAGCGGCTGGAGCAGATCTGCGACGTGCTCGACGTCGGCCTGGCCGACCTCAGCGCCGAGGCCGCGCGCGGGCGCAAGGTCATGGCCGAGCTCAGCGAGGCGCAGGAGCAGGCCCTGGTCGACGAGCCGGCGCTGCTGCTGGCGCTGTTCCTGACCTTGAACCGCTGGAAGCAGTCGGACGTGCAGGAACACTTCCTGTTCGACGACGCGCAATGGACGCGTCTGCTGGTGCGCCTGGATCGGCTGGGCATCATCGAACTGATGCCGGGCAACCGCGGCCGCCCGCTGACGTCGCGCAACTTCCGCTGGCGCGCCGATGGCCCGATGGAGCGCTATTTCCGCTTGAACCTGCTCGGCGATTTCTTCGCCGATCCCTTCGACGGCGAGCAGGACGTGCTGCTGCTGCTCAGCGGCAGCCTCAGCATCGCCGGCATCCGCCAACTCAAGCAGCGCCTGGGCGAGGTCGCGCGCGAGTTCGACGCGCTGCTCGCGCGCGATGCCGCCCTGAGCGCGCGCGAACGCGTCGGCGTGAGCCTGGTGCTGGCGCAGAAGCCGTGGCTGCTGCAGCTGTTCCATCCGTATCGGCGTTCGCAGGCGGGCTAGGCGCTGCTGCGAACGCGAGGGCGGGCGCTTCGGTGAAGCGATCGCGGCTTACGCCGCTGCCACGGACGCCGCCTCGAGCTTGCTGTGGGAGCGGGGTGAGCCGCGATCGTCATTCCGAACGACCGTGCGCCCTCACTTCTTCTTGTTCGCGATCGGCTTGAGCGCGCCGTAACGTTCCTTCTTCGGCTTGCCCGGCAGCGGCGGGAACTCCAGTGTGCTGTCCGGCAGCTTGTGCTCGGGCGCGCGCGACAGCAGGTCGCGGATCAGGGTCAGCCGGCCCTGGCGTTGGTCGTTGAAATCGACCAGGGTCCAGGGCGCATGCTTGCTGTGGGTGGCCGCGAGCATGGCCTCGCGCGCGCGGGTGTAGTCGTCGTAATGCTTGCGCGCCTCGACGTCGATCGGCGACAGCTTCCAGCGCTTGAGCGGGTCGGCCAGGCGTTCGGCGAAGCGTTCTTCCTGCTCGGCCTGGTCGCAGCACAGCCAGTACTTGAACAGCACGATGCCGTCGTCGGTGAGCAGCTTCTCGAACGCAGGCGCCTGCTTGAGGAAGGCGGCGACCTGGGCCGGCTGGGCGAAGCCCATGACCTGCTCGACGCCGGCGCGGTTGTACCAGCTGCGATCGAACAGCACGATCTCGCCGGCGCCGGGCAGGTGCGGAACGTAGCGCTGGAAATACCACTGCGTGCTCTCGCGGTCGCTGGGCTTGGGCAGGGCGACGACGTGGCATTGGCGCGGGTTGAGGTGTTCGGTGATGGCGTTGATCGCGCCGCCCTTGCCGGCGGTGTCGCGGCCTTCGAATAGGATGACCACGCGCCGGCCGCTGTGCTGGACCCAGCGCGCGACGTCCGCCAGTTCCAGTTGCAGCGCTTCGAGCTGGGCCTCGTAGTCCTTGCGCTTGAGCTTGCTCATCGCTTGGCCTTCTTCTTGGCCGGTGCGCGCGGGGCGCGGCTGCGCTTGGTGCCGGCCATCGCGGTCGCCACTTCCAGCAAGGCGCCCTGCTGAGTAGTGCCGAGCGCGCGGTAAGCGGCCAGCAGATCGTGTTCGCCCTGGGTACGGGCCGGGTCGAAGGTGCTGGCCAGTTCCGACAGCAGCGCGCCGGCGGGGACGCCGAAGGTGCGCGCAAGCGCGTCGAGCTGGTCCTTGCCGGGCAGCTTCTCGCCCTGCAGCCAGGCGCTGACGGTGGCCACGCCGGCGCGCGGAATGGCGGTGGCGATGTCGGCGGCGTTCATGCCGCGGGCCTTGGCGAGCAGTCGCAAGGTGGTACCTAGCGGCATGGCGATCACTCCTTGTGAGCGGGTTCGAGCAGGCGGGGGCGCAGCGTGGCCAGATTGCAGGGCCGGGTGCGGGCGTCGAGCTGGGCGCGGATGATCTTGTCCCAGGCGGTGCGGCAGGCCGAGGTCGAGCCGGGCAGGCAGAACACGAAGGTGCCGTTGGCCAGGCCGGCGAAGGCGCGCGACTGCAGGGTCGAGGTGCCGATCTCCTCGAAGCTGAGCGCGCGGAACAGCTCGCCGAAGCCCGGCATTTCCTTGTCCAGCAGCGGCAGCAGCGCCTCCGGCGTGGAGTCGCGGCCGGTGAAGCCGGTGCCGCCGGTGACCAGCACGCCGTCGACCTCGCGGTCGGCGATCCACTGCGACACCGCGGCGCGCAATCGGTAGCGGTCGTCGGGCAGCAACTGGCGTTCGCTCAGGCGGTGCCCGGCTTCGCTCAGCGCTTGCACCAGATAGTCGCCGGAGCTGTCTTCGGCCAGGGTGCGCGAGTCCGATACGGTCAGCACGCACAGTCGCAAGGGGATGAAATCGCGTTCTGCGGTCATGGCGCGCAGCCTGGGCTGGGGGCTGAAAAAAAGCAAATCCCGATGGCCCTTGGTGGGCGACGTGACGCCGCAAAAGCAAATCCCCCTCAATCCCCCTTTTGCAAAGGGGGAAGACCAGCGGGGCGCGGTAGGAAGACGGGGCGCAAGGGTGGAAGACTGCGCGCAAGGGCGAGGGCCGGCGCACGCAGATGCTGAGCGATGCCAGCGGTTACCCCCTTTGGAAAAGGGGGGCTAGGGGGGATTTGCTTTGCGCCTTACCCGCGCACCGACAACGCCGCCGGCGCCAAGCCCTGCCGGTGCCGATGCCGATGCCGATGCGCCATCGCCACCACCGCGGCGGCAATGGTTCCCCCCTTTGAAAAAGGGGGGCTAGGGGGGATTTGCTTTGCGCCTTACCCGCGCACCCACAACGCCGCCGGCGCCAAGCCCTGCCGATGCCGATGCGCCATCGCCACCACCGCGGCGGCAACGGTTCCCCCCTTTGAAAAAGGGGGGCTAGGGGGGATTTGCTTTGCGCCTTACCCGCGCACCGACAACGCCGCCGGCGCCAAGCCCCGCCGATGCCGATGCGCCATCGCCACCACCGCGGCGGCGAAGTCGGCGGCATAGGCGTTCATGTCGAACAAGCCACTGTCGGCGCGCCGCTGCGCGAGCTGCGCGCGCAGCGCGGCCAGCGCCGCCGGATCGCCGCCCAGCGCGACCGCGCGCTCGACGAAGGCCGCGTCGCTGTCGACGTTCAGCGCGTCCAGACCGAGGTGATGGTTGAGGCTGCCGGCGACGCGCGCGGCGAAGGTGGCGCCGGGCCGGGTCAGCACCGGGCAGCCCGCCCACAGCGCGTCGGAGGCGGTGGTGTGGGCGTTGTAGGGCTCGGTGTCCAGAAACAGATCGGCATGGCGCAGGCGCGCCAGATACTCCGCATGCGGCTGCTTGGGCATGAACACCAGCCGCTGCGGCGCGACCTCCTGGGTCTGTGCGTAGGCGCGCAGGCGCGCGTCGGCCTCGCCCGGTCCCGACAGCAGCCACAGCACGCTGCCCGGCAGCGCGCGCAGCACCGCCAGCGCGCGCGCCATGCTGCGCGGGTTGAGCTTGTAACTGTTGTTGAAGCAGGCGAACACCGTGCCGGTCTCCGGCAGGCCGCAGTCGGTGCGCGACGGCGGCGCCAGGATCGCGCGCGCGGTGTCGGAGGGCTGGAAGCAGCGCGGCAGCCAGGCCACGGCCTCGCTGTAATGCGGCGCCATCCACTCGGGCAGGGCGTAGCGGTCGGCCAGCACGTAGTCGATCCACGGCGCGCCCGAGGTGCCGGGGTAGGCCAGCCAATTCACCTGCACCGGCGCCGGCCGCAGCGCCAGCGCTTCCGGCACGCCGCCGCCGCCCCAGCCGCGCAGGTCGAACAGCACTTCGATGCCGGCGTCGCGGATCGCCGCGGCCACCTGCGCGTGCGGGCGTTGCGACACATCGTGCAGCGCGTGCGCGGCGGCGTGCAGGCGCTGACGGACCGGGCCGCCGTCGTCGGCAGTGAGCGCGAACAGATGGGTCTGCAGCGCGGGCTGCGCGCGCAGGGCCTCGAACAGGGCGACCGTGAGCAGGCCGGTCGGATGCGCGCCGAAGCCGTTGGACAGGAAGCCGGCCCGCACCGGCGCGCCGTCGTCGGCGCGCGCGGCCATGGCGGGCAGGGGCCGCACGGCGCGCGCGATCTCGCTCGCGCGCAGACGTGCGCAGCGCAGTTGTTCGGCGGCGTCGGCATCCTCGCTGAGGAAGGCGAAGGGTTCCACCGCCGCGCGTCCGGCCGCGACCGCGTCGCGCACCTGGCGCGACAGCGCGTCCAGATCGCGCCAATCGCAGAGCCGACGCCGCCAGGCCAGCAGATAGGCCGCCAGCTGCGGTTCGTCGGGGGCGAGCGCGTGCGCGCGTGCGTAGGCTTGCGAGGCGGCTTCGGCCTCGCTGCTGTCTTCCAGCGCATGTCCCAGCCAGACCGCGATGCCGGGGTGATCGGGAGCATTGCGCGCGGCGTCGCGCAGGCTGGCCACCGCCTCGTCGCGCCGTCCCAGCATCCATTGCGCGCGTCCCAGGCGCGCCAGCGCTTCGGGATGGCCTGGGCGCAGCTTGAGCGCGCGCTGCGCGGCGTTCGCGCCCGCGTTGGCGTCGCCGGCGTCGAGCTCGTGTTCGGCCAGCACGATCCAGGCGATCGCGTCGCCGGGGTTGCGCTGCAAGGCCAGGCGCAGTTCGACGCGCGGGTCGTTCAAGGCGGCGGCCGGATCAGGCCGCACTCAGCGGCAGGTGGTAGCGCAGGGTGCCGTCGTAGCGGTGCCAGCCGCTGGCGTCGTACAGCGCCTGCGCGGTCCCGTTGTCGGGATTGGTCTCCAACTCCAGCCGCACCGCGCCGTCGGCGCGCGCGAATTCGGCGGCGGCGTTCAGCAGCGCCTGGGCGACGCCGCGGCGGCGCGCATCGTGCTCCACGAACAGGTCGTTGAGCACCCAGACGCGTGCGGCGCGCACCGAGGAGAACGTCGGGTAGAGCTGGGTGAAACCGGCCGGTGCGCCGTCGAATTCGGCCAGGAACACCACCGACTCGTCGCGCTGCAGGCGCTGGGCGATGAAGGCGCGCGAGACGGCTTCGTCGTAGCGCTGGGTGTAGAAGTGCCGATAGCGGTCGAACAGCGGCGCCAGGGCGTCGAGATCGTCGAGATGGGCGCGGCGGACGGTGACGGGCATGGGCGGCACTACTGGAGGGGCGTGGCCCGATTATGGCGCCGGCCCACCTGTGCGGCGATAGCCCACCCAGGTGCATTCTGTGGGAGCGGCGTGAGCCGCGATCGAGATATTCCGTAGCCTGCGCCGCTAATGGCCGTCCCGCGATCGCGGCTCACGCCGCTCCCGCAGGCAGCCGGCAGCGTCAGTCGTTGGTCAACCGCGCCAATTCGTCGGCCTGATGCTCCTGCATCAAGCGCGCCACCAGCGCGTCCAGCTCGCCGGCGATCACGTTGGGCAGGTCGTACAGGGTCAGGCCTTCGACGCGGTGATCGGTGATGCGGCCCTGCGGAAAGTTGTAGGTGCGGATGCGCTGGCTGCGGTCGCCGCTGCCGACCTGGAGCTTGCGGGTCTCGGCTTGCGCGGCGGCGGCCTTGGCGATCTGGGCCTCGGCCAGCATCGCCTTCAAGCGCTTCATGGCCTTGTCGCGGTTGGCGTGCTGGCTGCGCTCGGTCTGGCTTTCCACCACGATCCCGCTGGGTGCGTGGGTGATGCGGATCGCCGAATCGGTCTTGTTGACGTGCTGGCCGCCGGCGCCGGAGGAGCGGAAGGTGTCGACGCGCAGGTCGGCGGGATTGATCTCGATCGGCTCGCCCTCGGGCTCGACCGGGATGATCGCCACCGTCGCCGCCGAGGTGTGGATGCGGCCCTGCGATTCGGTCTCGGGCACGCGCTGCACGCGGTGGGTGCCGGATTCGAACTTCAGCCGGGAGTAGGCGCCGCGGCCTTCGACGCGGGCGATGATTTCCTTGTAGCCGCCGTGCTCGCCGGCGCTGGAGGATTCGATCTCGACCTTCCAGCCCTGGCGCTCGGCGTAGCGCGCGTACATGCGGAACAGATCGCCGGCAAAGATCGCGGCCTCGTCGCCGCCGGTGCCGGCGCGCACTTCCAGATACAGGTCGCCCTCGTCGCGCGGATCCTTGGGGATCAGGTGCGCGAGCAGTTCCGCGTCCAGGCTCAGCAAGCGTTCGCGCGCGGCGGCGATTTCCTCGTCCGCGAGTTCGCGCAGTTCGGGATCGCCGCGCATGGCCTCGGCCGCGTCCAGGTCGGCCTGGGCGCGGCTTTCGGCGGCCAGCGCGGTCGCCACTGGCTCCAACTGCGAGAATTCGCGCGACAGCTTGCGGAAGCGGTCGGCGTCGCCGATCACGGACGGATCGGCGAGCAGGCGTTCCAGCTCCTCGCGACGTTCGGCGAGGGCTTCCAGCTTGCGGCGCAGGGTCGGGGTCATAAGAGCCGGGATTCGGGAGACGGGATTCGGGATTGGCAAAAGCGGGCGACGCGTAGGGGCGTCGCTAGGCTTCGCGGTCCGAATCCGCATCCGATGCGGCATCGCCGCCAACGCCAGGCTGCTCGGGGAACAGCTTGTCGGCGGCGCGCGCGAGTTCGGCGTTGCCGCTCAGCGCCGCTTCGCGCAGGGCGATGGTGGGCGCGTGCAGCAGGCGGTTGGTCAGGGTGTGGGCAAGGAAGTTCAGCACCTCGGCCGGATCCTGTCCGGCCTCGAGCTGCTGGCGCGCCTTGGCCAGCACTTCCGCGCGCGCGGCCTCGCCGTGCGCGCGCAGGCGCTTGAGCGGGGCGGTGCGGGTGCTCGCGGCCATGGTCTCGACGAAGCGCGCGACCTGCAGATCGACGATGGCTTCGGCTTCGGTCGCGGCTTCGCGGCGGCTGCGGCGGTTGTCTTCGATCGCCCGTTCCAGATCGTCGACGGTGTACAGGAAGGTGTCCTTGAGCTCGGCCACGTCGGGCGCGATGTCGCGCGGCACCGCCAGGTCCAGCAGCAGCATCGGCCGATGCTTGCGCGTGGCCAGCGCGGCGGCGACCTGCGGCCGGCGCAGGATCGGTTCGCGGCTGGCGGTGGCCGACAGCACGATATCGGCTTCGCCGAGGTGGCGGTCGAGTTCCGACAGGGGCAGGGCCACGCCGCCGTGGCGGGTGGCCAGGTCCTGGGCGTGGCTGAGGGTGCGGTTGGCGATCAGCAGGCGCTTGGCCTTGGCCTGGACCAGATGGCGCGCGGCCAGTTCGATGGTCTCGCCGGCGCCGATCAGCAGCACGGTCGAGTCCTCCAGACGGGCGAAGGACTCCTGCGCCAGGCGCACCGCAGCCGAGGCCACCGAGACCGGGTTGGCGCCGATGCGGGTGTCCGTGCGCGCGCGCTTGGCGGTCGAGAAGGCCTGCTGGAACAAACGGTCGAGCTGGCTGCCCAGACTGCCGGCGCTACGCGCGGTGGCCCAGGCGTCCTTGACCTGGCCGAGGATCTGCGGCTCGCCCAGCACCAGCGAGTCCAGGCCGGTCGCGACCCGGAACAGATGCCGCACGGCCTCGGCATCGCGGTGGCGATACAGATAGGCGTGCAGATCGCCCATGTCGTCCGGATGCGTGGCCAGCCAGTCCGCCAGCGCGCGGCCGTCGTCGTCGGCGACCGCGTACAGCTCGGTGCGGTTGCAGGTCGACAGCAGGGCCACCTCGCTCACCTGCGGCAGCGCGCGCAGCGCGTCCAGCGCCGCGGGCACGGCCTCGCCCGAGAACGCGACGCGCTCGCGCAGGCTGACCGGCGCGGTCTGGTGGTTGATGCCTAGGACGAACAAGCTCATCGGAATGCGATGCGTCCTGGGACAGGGGCCGACGGCGGTCGACGGGGCGAGGTGGGGGACATCCGTTCAGGTGCTTGCGATAAGCTGCGGGCTGCTGAAGGCCGCCATTCTACCGGCCCTGTTGGTTTCGACGAATTCGATGGATTCGATGGGTTCGATTCATGCTGTCTCAAGCCGCCGTGCGCCCTCGCGCACGTTGAGCCTCCTCGCTGGCGCCGTCCTGGCGGTGTTGCTGGCGCCGGTCGCCGCCGCGCCCGCGGCCAAGCCGGCCGCGGCCGTGTCCGCCGACGCTTCGGCCGCCACCAGCGCGGCCCTGGAGCCGCTGCTGACCGGCGAGTTCGCGCTCCAGGCCGGCAAGCTCAAGGAGGCCGCGACCGCCTACGCCGCCGCCGCCCGCGCCGCCAAGGACAAGGAACTGGCCGCGCGCGCGACCGACATCGCGATCGTGGCCAAGGAAGACAAGCTGGCCGCCGAATCGCTGGCGCTGTGGCGCGAGCTGGGCGGCGAGGGCGCGCCCCTGCTGGCCTCGCAGGCGATCCTGGCCCTGCGCGGCGGCGACGAACGCGCCGCCCTGCGCGACCTGGACCGCCTGATGCTGGCCGACGACACCGGCTGGCGACGCGTGCTGGGCGTGCTCTCGACCGGCTCCAAGGACCCGCAGCAGGCCGCGCGCCTGCTGGAAAAGCTGATCGACGGCAGCCAGATGCCCAAGGACCTGATGGCCTGGGTCGCGTTCGGCCTGTACGCCCAGCGCCTGGACCAGCCCAAGCTGACCGAGCGCATCGTCGGCGAGGTGGTCGAGCGTTTCCCCGGCAATCCGCGGGTGAGCCTGCTGCGCGCCAGCCAGCTGCGCGAGGACGGCAACAAGGACGAAGCGCGCAAGGTGCTGGAGTCGATCGCCGCCCAGGCCGACACCGACCCGCAGATGCGCGGCCTGATCGCCCAGGAATACGACGCCCTGGGCGACCTGCCCGCGGCCGCCGCGATCCTCGGCCGCGGCCCGCAGGACGACCAGACCTACGCCCTGCGCGCCTCGCTGATGGCGCGCGCCGAGGACAAGCCCACGCTGACCAAGCTCTACGACGAGCTGCGCCGCAACGCCGCCAAGCCCGAACCGGGCCGGCGCCTGCTGCTGGGCCAGATCGCCGAATTCCTGGAGCGCAACGACGAGGCCCTGGACTGGTACCGCGGTGTGCCCGGCGGCCCGCAGCGCTGGGTCGCCAAGCTGCGCGCGGCCAACGTGCTGCACGAACTCAAGCGCGCCGACGAGGCCTACGCGGCCCTGCGCGCGCTGCAGTCCGACGCCTCGGCCGAGGACGACACCCGCCGCGACGCCTACCTGCTGGAGGCCGCGCTGCGCGCCGAGGACAAGAACGAGGCCGGCGAGCTGGACGCGTTCGCGCGCGGCCTGGCCGCGTTCCCGGACGAGCCGGAAGTGCTGTACGCGCGCGCTCTGAGCTACGAGCGCCGCGACGACATCCCGCGCGCCGAGGCCGATTTCCGCCGCATCCTGGTCGCCGAGCCCGACAGCGTGGCCGCGCTCAACGCGCTGGGCTACACCCTGGCCGATCGCACCACGCGCTATCAGGAAGCGCTGGAACTGATCCAGCGCGCGCGCACCGCCGAACCCGACAACGCCGCGATCATCGACAGCTACGGCTGGGTGCTCTATCGACTGGGCCGGAATCAGGAAGCCCTGGTCGAGCTGCGCCGCGCCCTGACCCTGCAGAAGGATCCGGAGATCGCCTCGCACCTGGGCGAGGTGCTGTGGGCGGTGGGCAAGAAGGACGAGGCGCGCAAGTATTTCGAGCAGGCGCGCAAGCTGGATCCCGAGAACCGCGCCCTCAAGCGCGCGCTGGAAAAGACCGGCGCATGAAGGCGCGCGCGCTGACCGTGGCGGCCCTGGCCGCACTGCTGAGCGCGTGCGCGGGGCAGGTCGTGCGCGGCCCGGCACCGCCGCCGCTGGCGCCCGCCGCCGCCGAGGCCGCCCAGGCCGCGCGCGAGAGCGAATTGCGCGCTCAGACCGGATGGTCCCTGAGCGGCCGCATCGCGCTCAGCAACGGCCGCAACGGCGGCTCCGGGCGGATCGAATGGCGGCAGGACGGCGATCGCTACGAAGTCGCGCTCAGCGCCCCGGTCACCCGGCAGAGCTGGCGCCTCAGTGGCGATGCTGCCGGTGCGCGCCTGGAGGGCTTGGAAGGCGGCACCCGCAGCGGCCCCGACGCCGCCGCGCTGCTGCGCGAGGCCACCGGCTGGGAGATTCCGGTCGCGGCCCTGAGCGACTGGGTGCGCGGCCTGCGCGCCGTGGGCCAGGGGCCGGCGAGCGTGCGTTACGGCGCAGACGGCCGCCCGGCTCGAATCGAGCAGGGCGGCTGGGGCATCGACTACCGTTGGCCCCCGGGCGATGGCGCGGGCGGCCCGGCGTTGCCGTCGCGGCTGGATGCGGTGCGCGGCGAGGCCAAGGTCAAAGTCATCGTGGATGAGTGGCAGGCGACCGCGCCTGCGCCAGTGCCCACGGCCGCGGTGCAGACGCCTTGGGTGCCGATCGACAATTCGATGGCGGCACGACTGCGCAAGGAGTTGGCGGGACTCAATCTCAACGATCCCGCTGCGGACATGTTGGCCAATGTCGAACGCGGCGATCTGGGCGCGATCGGCATCTGCGGCTATAGCTGCGACACGCCAGGGCTTGCGCATGACGCGCCTGGGGTGCGTGGCGGGCGCAATCTCGCCGGCACCAGCGACATGATCCAGGGTGCCGAGCATATGAAACTGATGAACCAGGCCAGCGCTTATGCGCTCGCCTACAACCGCGCGTTGAGCGATTGGCTGCGGCGTCACCCGACCGGTTCATCCGCCCCGAAAGGCCCGTAAGCGGCTCCGCCA
Source organism: Lysobacter sp. cf310 (assembly GCF_900114355.1). Lineage (GTDB taxonomy): Bacteria > Pseudomonadota > Gammaproteobacteria > Xanthomonadales > Xanthomonadaceae > Lysobacter. The sequence goes on along the minus strand of NZ_FOSS01000009.1, from coordinate 5,887 downwards.
CGCGATCCACCGACCATGTCCGCCGCTCCTCCCGAACACCCCTGGTCCCTGTGGCCCGCCCCGGCCAAGCTGAACCTGTTCCTGCGCATCACCGGCCGCCGCGCCGATGGCTACCACCTGTTGCAGACCGTGTTCCGTCTCCTGGACTGGGGAGACTCGATTCGCCTGCGCGTGCGCGACGACGGCCGCATCGTGCGCCACGGTGCCTCGGTCGCGGGCGTGCCCGAGGATCAGGATCTGACCATTCGCGCGGCCAAATTACTGAAAGAATCGGCTATCGTCGCTCAAGGTGCAGATATCGTCATCGAAAAGCGCATCCCGGCGGGCGGCGGTTTCGGCGGCGGCTCGTCCGATGCGGCCACCGTGCTGCTCGCCCTGGATGCGCTCTGGGGCACAGGCCTGGGCGTGGATCGCCTGGCCGAGCTGGGCCTGAGCCTGGGCGCGGACGTGCCGGTGTTCGTGCGCGGCGACAACGCCTGGGCCGAGGGCGTGGGCGAGGCCCTGTCGCCGATCGCGCTGGCGCCGGCCTGGTATCTGCTGGTCGACCCCGGCGTGCATGCGCCCACCGCGGCCTTATTCCAATCGGCTGAATTGACGCGGGATGCTGCGCCCGCGACAATATCGGACTTCGTTTCGGGTATGCCGCTCGGGAATGCGTTCGAGCCGGTTCTGCGCCTGCGCGAACCGGCTGTGGAAGCCGCGTTCGTCGCCTTGTCGCGAGTCGGTACGCCGCGTCTGACCGGCTCCGGCAGCGGCTGTTTCGTCGAGTTCGCCACACGCGAATCCGCCGAAGCGGCGCTGACGGTAGTGCCTTCCGGTCTTCGGGCCTGGACGGCGGCCGGCGTCGCGCGGTCTCCGTTGCACGCCGTACTCGAAACACACCTTATGCAGGGGCGTCGCCAAGAGGCCCAAGGCACCAGGTTTTGATCCTGGCATCCGTAGGTTCGAATCCTACCGCCCCTGCCAGTAACAACGGTTTTTGAATAGGCCCGATCCGGCCAGACCTCCGGATCGGACATGGACGTCGCCCGCCACGGTCAGAGCGAAGCGGAGAAGACAAAGTGCAGAACGATCGCAGCCTGCTGGTATTCAGCGGCAACGCAAACCGCCCGCTCGCCTTGGCTGTATGCAAAGAGCTCGGCATCCGTCTCGGCAAGGCGCTGGTCGGTCGGTTCTCCGACGGCGAAGTCCAGGTCGAGATCGAAGAGAACGTGCGCCGCCAGGAAGTGTTCGTGATTCAGCCGACGAACGCGCCGACGGCCGAGAACTTCATGGAACTGCTGGTGCTGATCGACGCGCTCAAGCGCGCATCGGTGACCAGCGTGACCGCGGTGGTGCCGTACTTCGGCTACGCCCGCCAGGATCGCCGCATGCGCTCCTCGCGCGTGCCGATCACGGCCAAGGTCGCGGCCAAGATGTTCGGCGCGGTCGGCGCCGACCGGGTGCTCACGGTCGATCTGCATGCGGATCAGATCCAGGGCTTCTTCGACATCCCGGTCGACAACGTCTACGCCTCGCCGCTGCTGCTGGCCGATATCTGGCGCGCGCACGGCACCGACAACATGGTGGTGGTGTCCCCCGACGTGGGCGGCGTGGTCCGCGCCCGCGCGATCGCCAAGCGCCTCGACGACGCCGACCTGGCGATCATCGACAAGCGCCGTCCGCGCGCCAACGTCTCCACGGTGATGAACATCATCGGCGACGTGGCGGGCAAGACCTGCGTGCTGGTCGACGACATCGTCGACACCGCCGGCACCCTGTGCGCGGCCGCGGCCGCGCTCAAGGCGCAGGGCGCGACCAAGGTGGTCGCGTACTGCACCCATCCGGTGCTGTCGGGCGCGGCGATCGACAACGTGACCCGTTCGCAGCTGGACGAGCTGGTGGTGACCGATACCATCCCGCTCACCGACGCGGCCCGGGCCTGCGGCCGCATCCGTCAGCTCAGCGTGGCCGAGCTGCTGGCCGAAACCATCCGCCGCATCGCCTTCGGCGAGTCGGTGAGTTCGCTGTACGTGGACTGATGAAATCCGCGCTTCCGGCTTCGGCCGGGAACGCAACACCGCTCACCTGGTCGCGGGTGAGCGTTCTTTACCGCCGCGAGGCGGTTCAACGCAGTAAATGTGAGTAAACGAAAATGTCCGAACACATCATCAAGGCCACTGGCCGCAGCGTCGAGGGTAAGGGTGCGAGCCGCCGCCTGCGTCGTGCCGCCAGCATCCCGGCCATCATCTACGGCGGCAAGGCCGCTCCGCAGCCGGTCCAGCTCGATCACGAGAAGGTCTGGCTGGCCAGCCAGAACGAGTGGTTCTACTCCTCGATCCTGACCCTGGACGTCGACGGCAAGTCCGAGAGCGTGCTGCTGCGCGATATGCAGCGCCACCCGTACAAGCAGATCATCATGCACCTGGACTTCCAGCGCGTGGATGAGAACCAGGCGATCCGCGTCGCCGTGCCGCTGCACTTCCTCAACGAGGACAAGTCGCCGGCCGGCAAGTCGGCCGACGTCGTGGTCACCCACGAGCTCAACGAAGTCGAAGTCAGCTGCCTGCCGAAGGACCTGCCGGAGTTCCTGGAAATCGACCTGTCCGCGCTGTCGGTCGGCGATATCGTCCACCTGTCCGAGATCAAGCTGCCCAAGGGCGTCGAGATCCCCGAGCTGAAGCTGGGCAAGGAACACGATGTCGCCATCGTGATCGCCAAGCACGGCAAGGAAGAAGTCGAGGCTCCGGCCGAGGCTCCGGCCGAAGTCCCGGCGGCCAAGGTCGCCAAGAAGGACGAAGACAAGAAGTGATCGCCTGCCGGCGCGCCCTGACCGGCGCGCCGGTTCGCGTTCGCGGACTGTACTGATCCATGGCGGGACTGCGCCTGATCGTCGGCCTGGGCAACCCCGGCGCCGAATACACCCGGACCCGGCACAATGCCGGGTTCTGGTTTGTGGACGCCCTGAACGAGAAGTTCGGCGGCCGCTTCGGCCTGGAATCCAAGCTGTTCGGCGAGACCTCCAAGGTCGAGATCGGCGGTCGTCCGGTCTGGCTGCTCAAGCCGGCCACGTTCATGAATCTGTCCGGCAAGTCCGTGACCGCGGCGCTGCGCTACTGGAAGATCGAGCCCGAAGAGGCGCTGTTGGCGCACGACGAGCTGGACCTGGCGCCGGGCACCGCGCGGCTCAAGTTCGACGGCGGCCACGGCGGCCAGAACGGCTTGCGCGACACCATCAAGCTGCTCGGGCACGGCAAGTTCCACCGCCTGCGCGTGGGCATCGGCCATCCCGGCCACAAGGACAAGGTCACCCCGTGGGTGCTGGGGCGACCCGGCCGCGACGACGAGGCCTCGATCCTGCGTTCCATCGACGACGCCATCGACGTGCTGCCGCTGGCGGTGCAGGGCGACGTCAACGAGGCGATGAAGCGCCTGCATACCTCCAAAGCCTGACGATTGGCGATTGGGGATTCCGGACACGCCCAGGCGGCGAGTCCGGAATCCCGAATCACGAATCACGGACCACCAGCCATGGGCATCAAATGCGGCATCGTCGGCCTGCCTAACGTCGGCAAGTCGACCCTATTCAACGCCCTGACCAAGGCCGGTATCGCCGCGGCCAACTTCCCGTTCTGCACCATCGAGCCCAACGTGGGCGCGGTGCCGGTGCCGGATCCGCGCCTGAACGCGCTGGCCGAGATCGTCAAGCCGCAGAAGCTGATCCCGACCGCGGTCGAGTTCGTCGACATCGCCGGCCTGGTCGCCGGCGCGGCCAGCGGCCAGGGCCTGGGCAACAAGTTCCTGGCCCACATCCGCGAGGTCGACGCGATCACCCACGTGGTGCGCTGCTTCGAGAATCCGGACGTGATCCACGTCAACAACAAGGTCGACCCGATCGCCGATATCGAGACCATCGATACCGAGCTGGCCCTGGCCGACCTGGAATCGGTGGAAAAGGCCCTGCAGCGCGCCGAGCGCAGCGCCAAGACCGGCGACAAGGAGGCCAAGCTCCGGGCCGAAGTCCTGGGCCGGGTCCGCGCCGGCCTCGACGCCGGCCAGCCCGCGCGCGCGCTGGGCCTGTCCGAGGACGACGTGGCCCAGGTCCGCGATCTGTTCCTGCTGACCCTCAAGCCGGTCATGTACGTGGCCAACGTGCTCGAGGACGGCTTCGAGAACAACCCGCACCTGGACGCCGTGCGCGCCCGCGCGGCCGGCGAGGGCGCCCAGGTGGTGCCGATCTCGGCCGCGATCGAGGAGGAGCTCAGCCAGCTCGAGGACGCCGACCGCGACGCCTTCCTGGCCGACCTGGGCCTGGCCGAGCCGGGCCTGAACCGCCTGATCCGCGCCGGCTACGCCCTGCTGGGCCTGCAGACCTATTTCACCGCCGGCGTGAAGGAGGTCCGGGCCTGGACCGTCAAGGCCGGCTCGACCGCCCCGCAGGCCGCGGCGGTGATCCACACCGACTTCGAGAAGGGCTTCATCCGCGCCGAGACCATCGGCTACGACGATTTCATCAAGTACAAGGGCGAGGCCGGTGCCCGCGACGCCGGCCGCCTGCGCCTGGAAGGCAAGGAATACCGGGTCCAGGAAGGCGACGTGCTGCACTTCCGTTTCAACGTTTGAGGCTCGGAACGGGCCGAGTCGCGCGCTCCGGAAAAAAATCTGCGAAACTTGTGTCCGGACACGTTGACTTCCTCCGTTTCGAGCGCCAGAATTGCGGGCTCTTTTGGAGGGATACCCAAGCGGCCAACGGGGGCAGACTGTAAATCTGCTGGCTTACGCCTTCGGTGGTTCGAATCCACCTCCCTCCACCAGTTAGTTCCAACGCTGTAGCGGTTTCCGGCGCGGGAGTAGTTCAATGGTAGAACCTCAGCCTTCCAAGCTGATGGTGCGGGTTCGATCCCCGTCTCCCGCTCCATTGATTCTGCTCCAGGCGACACCATTACAGCGGTAGAAAAGTTTCACGCTCACGTAGCTCAGTCGGTAGAGCACCTCCTTGGTAAGGAGGAGGTCGAAGGTTCGATTCCTTTCGTGAGCACCATCCAAGCAGTACGTCCAACGCAGCAAGCCACCTAAAGAAACCAAGCGAGAAGCGAGTCATGGCCAAGGGTAAATTCGAGCGCACCAAGCCGCACGTGAACGTGGGCACCATCGGCCACGTGGACCACGGCAAGACCACGCTGACCGCAGCGCTGACGAAGGTGGGCGCGGAGCGTTTCGGCGGCGAGTTCAAGGCGTACGACGCGATCGACGCGGCGCCGGAAGAGAAGGCGCGCGGCATCACGATTTCGACGGCGCACGTCGAGTACGAATCGGCGAACCGCCACTACGCGCACGTGGATTGCCCGGGCCACGCCGACTACGTGAAGAACATGATCACGGGTGCGGCGCAGATGGACGGCGCGATTCTGGTGTGCTCGGCCGCTGACGGCCCGATGCCGCAGACCCGCGAGCACATCCTGCTGTCGCGTCAGGTCGGCGTGCCGTACATCGTCGTGTTCCTGAACAAGGCCGACATGGTGGACGACGCCGAGCTGCTCGAGCTGGTCGAGATGGAAGTTCGCGAGCTGCTGACCAAGTACGAGTTCCCGGGCGACGACACCCCGATCATCCACGGTTCGGCCCGTCTGGCGCTGGAAGGCGACCAGTCGGAGATCGGCGTGCCGTCGATCCTGAAGCTGGTGGACGCGCTGGACACGTTCATTCCGCAGCCGGAGCGCGCGATCGACAAGCCGTTCCTGATGCCGGTGGAAGACGTGTTCTCGATTTCGGGCCGCGGCACCGTGGTGACCGGCCGTATCGAGCGCGGCATCATCAAGGTGGGCGACGAAATCGAAATCGTCGGTATCCGTCCGACGCAGAAGACCACGGTCACGGGCGTCGAGATGTTCCGCAAGCTGCTGGACCA
>NZ_FOSS01000006.1 GCF_900114355.1 Lysobacter sp. cf310 | reverse complement strand
ACGATCAGATCGCCCTTGTAGGGGTGGACGATGTTGACCGAGATCGAGGCGTTGGTCGGAGCGTTGCCGGTGCGGCCGGAGACCACGATCGAGCTGCTCACGCCGGTGGCGTTGTTGTCGGGAATGTTGACGTCGGTGCCGTTGGTGTAGGTCTGCACGCCGCTGGTGCCCACCGTGACCGTGGCGGTCTTGGTGTTGGTGGCGCCGTCGTCGTCGGTGACGGTCAGGGTGACGGTGTAGGTGCCGGCGGCCGCGTAGGTCTTGCTGGGGTTGGTGGCGGTGGAGGTGGTGCTGTCGCCGAAGTTCCAGCTGCGCGAGGCGATGCTGCCGTCGCTGTCGGTGGAGGTATCGGTGAACGCCACCGTCAGGCCGCTGGCCGAGGACGTGAAGTTCGCCACCGGTGCGGCGTTGCCGGTACCGCCCTGCGCGGCCAGCACGGCCGCGGCCGCGTCGACCAGGCCCGGACCGCAACCGCCCGGGCACTTGGCGGCCGTGATCGGACGCGCGGTGTTGGCCAGGATGGTCTGGATCTGCGCCGGGGTCTTCGGCGACGGCGCCACGGCCTGCATCAGGGCGACGATGCCGGCCACGTGCGGCGCGGCCATCGAGGTGCCCTGATTGAAGAAGTAACCGTTGGCGTCGTAGGTGGAGAGAATGCCGTTGGCGGTGTGGGTCTGCGCGCACTTGCCGGCGGTGGACTCGCCCAGGGCCAGGAACTCGACCAGCGGCGAGCAGGTTTCGCCGCCCGGCGCGGTGATGTCGATGGTGGCGCCGTAGTTGGAGTACCAGGCGCGATTGCCGTTGATGTCGCTGGAGGCGACCGAGATCGCGCCCGGGCAGTTGGCCGGCGAGAAGCCGGACACGTCGTTGTTGCTGTTGCCCGAGGCGATGACCACGGTGGTGCCGCGGTTGATCGCCGCGGTGATCGCGTTCTGATAGGTCAGACCGCAGGAGCCGGTGCCGCCCAGCGAGAGATTGATGACTTCGGCCACATTGGCGTTGGCCGGCACGCCGCTGACGGTGCCGCCGGAGGTCCAGGTGATCGCGTCGACGATATCGGAAGTGTTGCCGTAGCCGCCGTTACCGAGCACGCGCGCATGCACGACCTTGGCGTTGTAGGCCACGCCGGCGACGCCCAGGCTGTTGTTGGTGACCGCCGCGATGGTGCCGGCGACGTGGGTGCCGTGCTTGACGTTGGAGGCATCGGTCGGATCCGCGTCGCGGCCGTTGCCATCGCCGGAACCGCCGTTGCCGCTGGTGGTCGAGGTGACGAAGTCGTAACCCGGCAGGGTGTTGGCGTCGAGATCGTTATGGGCGAGACGGCCGCTGTCGATCACCGCCACGACCACGCCGGTGCCGGTGGAGGTGTCCCAGGCGCTGGAGACGTTGGCGCCGACGGCGCTGGTGGCGTAGTGCCACTGCTCGTTGTAGCGCGGGTCGTTCGGCGTGGCCAGGGCTTGCATGATCAGGTCCGGCTCGACGTAATCGACGTTGGGATCGGCGGCGATCTGGCGCATCAGCGATTCGGCTTCGGCACGGCTGAGCTTGCGATCGCTGCGCACCACGTCGGCGCCCAGCGCCATGCGGCGCAGTTGCTTCAGCCCCAGGTGCTTGCCGGACACGGCCGGCAGCGCGCGCGCGGCGCCGCTGAGCGAGGACTGCAGCGCCGTCGCGCTGCTGCGCTCGGCCGACTGTTCCTTGTATTTGACGATGAACTGGTCGTAGCTGCCTTCGGCCTTCAGGCCCGACGCGTTCATGCGGCCGGCGAACGCCGGCGCGGCGAAGGCCGTCAGCGCGACGGTCGTGGCGACCACGAGCGCGCGTACGCGGAACTGGCCTTGAGTGGAAATCGACATCCTTGGAACCCCCGATGGAAAGCAAGCGCCGCAAGTCCGCGGCAGGGACCGCCCCGGTCCGGGCGCGGCCGCGGATGCGGCCGTCGCGATCGGTTCGGAGCGGAGGTCGGCGTGCAGCACTCCGCTGCACGGGGACCACGCTAAGGAGCCCGCGGAGGCCGGAACAATGAGGCAAGCCACCCAGGTCACATCGAAATACGTGATGTTCGTCGCATATTTCTCAAGGAGCATCATTTGCTGCACTGCAAAGATACTGACCCGTAGTGAGCAAAGAGCGCCTAAATGGCACTTTGCGTCCACATCGCATCGCGACAGCCCCGACGCCATGCGCAAGCCGCGACCGGCAACAAAAACCCCGGCCGGGGCCGGGGTGGTGCGGGGGCGAAAAAGTCGACGAGCCGCCGCGACGCACTCGGGGGCGAGGTACGCCGCGACGACCGTCGAAAACCGACGGATTCAGAAGCGGACGATCAGAACGTGACGCTCCAGCTGTTGATGTAGCCCACGTCCTGCGGGGCGCGGTCGGCCGCGCGCAGCTTCCAGGCGCCGTTGAGCGTTTCGCTGCTCAGGTCGATCACGCGGTCGGTGATGATCACGTGGTCGGTGCCGTCGTTGGTGTTGGGGCGGTTGAACAGGTTGTAGACCGTGCCGTCCGGCGCGATCAGATCCACGATCAGGTCGCCGCGGAACGGGTGCTGGACATTGACCGACACCTTGGCCGTGCTGGGAGCGTTACCGGTACGGCCCGACACGGTGATGGTGCTGCTGGCGCCGGTGGCGTTGTTGTCGGGAATGTTGACGTCGGTGGCGTTGCTGTAGGTCTGCGCGCCGGGCGGATTCGGATTGCTGCCCGCGAGCAGCGCATCGACGGCCTCGAAGGCTTGCACCAGGCCGTAACCGAACTCGTTGTCGCGGCCGGCCGGGCCGAGATCCAACGCGGTCGACAACAAGGCTTCACGCACTTCCGCCGGGGTCGCGCTGGGCTTGGCGCTGAGCATCAGCGCCGCCACGCCTGCCACGTGCGGGCTGGCCATCGAGGTGCCGCTCAGAACGGCATAGTTGTCGACGCCGTAGACGTAGGTGGGATTGACGGTGACGGTCTGCCCGACCAGGCCGCGCAGCGCCTGCCCGGAAACCTGGCTGACGGCCACGCCGGTAAGCGTGGACGGATCCTTGAGACCGGTGCTGTAAGCGAACGGATCGGACACGTTGTTGTACAGGATGATGGCGCGTCCGCCGCCGCTCTTGACGTGGGTGACCTTCTCCAGCGTGGTGTTATCGCCGCGCTCGCACAGCACCACCTTGCCGCTCCAGCTGCCTGCGCTGGCGCAACGACCGCCATCGATCAGGGCCGCGGCCACCGTCGCCGATGCGCTGTTGGCCATCGGCAGCGTGTCGTAACTGCCGCCGCCGACCACGCTGATCGGCGTGCCGCGCTTGGGATAGGTGCTGGAAACGTCCTGACCCGGTGCGGCGATATCCACGCCGTCGTTGAACTGCGAGAACGCAGCCTTGGCGTTGTTCGAATCCAGCGCGGCCACGGAAATCACGCTGGCGTAGGACGCCGGATAACTCTTGGTGCTGGTGCCGTCGTTTCCGGCCGCGGCTACCAACACGATGCCCTGGTTATACAGATTGCTGAAAGCGGCACTTTCGGCGCTGCTCTGGCCGGCACCGCCCAGGCTCATGTTGATGACCTTGGCGCCGGCCTGGGCGCACTTGTCGGCGGCCGCGATCAGGTCGGAGCTGAAAGAGAAGCTGCAGCTGGGACCGTCGAAGTACTTGACGATATGCAGCGAGACCTTGCCCGGGCTGACGCCGGTCACGCCCTTGCCGTTGCCGCCCACCGCGGCGATGGTGCCGGCCACGTGGGTGCCGTGGCCGCAGTCGTCGGTGTTCCAGGTGCGGCCGCTGTCCGCGTAGCCGGTGATGCTGATGCCGGCGAAATCCTCGTGGTTGCTGCGCAGGCCGGAGTCGATCACACAGACCTTCACGCCGCTGCCGTTGGCGCCGGTGGCGACGGTGTCGGGCGCCTGCACGCGGGGGATGCCGAAGGGCACGTATTCGGCCAGCGGATAGCGCGGCATGTCGCGCTCGATGACCAGGTTCTTGTTGTTGCGCAGGCTGCTCAGCACCTGCGGCGACAGGGTCATGACCACCGAATCGAGCTGGTCGAATTCGTGGTGGGTCTTGCCTTCGGTCAGCGCGGCGACGCTCAGCCCCTTGGCCGAGGCCGTGGCGCGCAGCGCCTTCACCGACTGCTGCAGCTGGGCCTTGAACTGCGCCTTCTGGCCGCGCGGGAACCGGATCCAGACCCGGTTCGGATCGCCGGACGACTGCGCGCCGGTCGGCAGCAGCTCCGTCGGCGGTGCGGCGCCGACCGCACCGGCCACGCCGAACGCCATGACGGCGATCAACGCGACCAGACCTGCGCGGCGCTTGGATACTTTGCGAATTTCCATTCCCTGCCCCTAAATGTAGATGTATTCGATTCGGAACGAGCGGCAACGGCCGACGCCGACGCGCCTGATAGACGGCGCAAGCCTCTATTGGAGTTGCCGCGATGCGATGGACGACCCGCGCTCGGTGCCGCGCGGTCCGAGCCGCGCGGCGACCGTGTCCGCGAACGCACGCCCGGCCGTAACCGGGACGTGCGCTGCCCACTCATGCGGCCAGGATCAGAACGTGATGCTCCAGCTGTTGATGTAGCCCACGTCGTCCGCGGCCGCATCGCGCACCCGTAGCTTCCAGGTGCCGTTGAGCGCCTCGCTGGTCAGGGTGCTCACGGTGATGGTCTTGTTGATGCCACCGGAACTGCCGGCGCGGTTGGCGAGGTTGTAGGCCGAACCGTCCGGTGCGATCAGGTCCACGATCAGATCGCCGCGGTAGGTGTGCACGATGTTCACCGCCAGCGAGGTATCCGACGGCGCGTTGCCGGTGCGACCGGACACCGTGATCGGGCTTTCCACCGCCGCGCCGTTATCGACGATGGTGTAGTCGCCGCTGTTGGTGTAGGTCTGGCGCACGTTGCTGGAGGAGGACGACACCGTGACCGAACTGGTCTTGGTGTGGCTGGCGCCGCCGTTGTCCGTGACCGTCAACGAGACCGTGTAGGTGCCGGCCGCCGAGTAGGTCTTGCTGGGATTGGCCGAGGTCGAGTTGGTGCCGTCGCCGAAGCTCCAGCTACGCGAGGCGATGCTGCCGTCGCTGTCGCTGGAGGTGTCGGTGAAGCTCACCGTCAGGCCGCTGGCCGAGGAGGTGAAGTTGGCCACCGGCGCCTGGTTGCCCGGCGTGCCGCCGCTGACCGCGGCTACAGCCGCCGCGGCGTCGATCAAGCCCGCGCCGCAACCGCCCGGACAATTCGCCGCCGCGATCGGACGCGCCGTGCTTTCCAGGATCTGCTCGATCTGCGCCGGCGTCTTCGGCGTTGCGGACGCCGCCTGGATCAATGCGGCCACACCGGCCACATGCGGTGCGGCCATCGACGTGCCCTGCCATTCGCCGCCGGCATAGCCGTTGCCCTCGATCGTCGACCACACGGCATTGGCGGAGTTGACGACGACCGGCTGGACGCATGCGCCCCTAGGGCTCTGCCCAAGCGGCAAATGTTCCGTCGACGGCGAGCAGACTTCGCCACCCGGCGCGGTCACATCGAGGGTAGCGCCATAGCTCGAGTAATACGCGCGGCGACCGCCGCGATCGCTGGCGCCGACGCTGATCACGTTGTTGCAGCTGGCCGGCGCGTTGTTGGCGACGTCGTTGTTGAAGTTGCCTGCGGCGGCGATCACCACCGAGCCGCGGGCCACCGCGGCGTTGATGGCGGCCTGCTCGGCCGGGCCGCAGGCGCGCGTGCCGCCCAGGGACAGATTGATCACTTCAGCGGGGTTGGCGTTGGCCGGCACGCCGGACACCGTGCCGCCGGAGGCCCAGGTGATGGCATCGATGATGTCGGAGCCACCACCACTGCCGTCCCGGCCCAGCACTCGAATCGGAACCACCTTGGCGTTGTAAGCCACACCGGCCAAGCCCAGGCTATTGTTGGCCACGGCGGCGACGGTGCCGGCCACATGTGTGCCGTGCACGACATTGGAAGCATCGTTAGGGTCTGAATCGCGACCGTTGCCGTCATCGGATGCGCCGCAGGTGCTGGTGGTTCCGCAACTGGCGAATCCCAGCCCCGTGGTGGTGCTGATCATGTCGTAGCCCGGCAGGATGTTGGCGTCCAGATCGCTATGCGGCAGGATGCCGCTGTCGATCACGGCCACCACCACGCCGGTGCCGGTGCTGGTGTTCCAGGCAACCGGAGCGCGGATGCCGACGGCATCGTCGGCGTAGTGCCACTGACTGGAGTACAGCGGGTCGTTCGGCACCGCCAACGCGTGCACGACGAAGTCGGACTGCACCCACTCCACGTTCGGGTCGGCGGCGAGCTGGCGGATCAGCGCAGCGGCTTCATCGCCGTTCAAAGTAGTGTCGCTGGTGATGACATCGGCGCCCAGCGCCATGCGGCGCAGATGCTTCAGACCCACACGCTTGCCCTTGGAGCCGGCCGGCATCAGGGTGCGCGATGCAGCGGTGTTCAAAGAGGAAGCGAGCGCGGCCGTGCTGGTGGTCGGCGCGCTGCTGTTCTTGTACTTGATCATGAAACGACCGTACTGGCCGTCGGCCTTGAGGTCGGCGACATAGGCTTGGCCGGCGAAGGCGGGCGCGGCCAATGCGGCCAGCGCAACGGCCGTCGCGGCCGCCAGTACGTGTACGCGCAGTTTGCTGTTGGTATTCGACATCGTTTTCATATCCCCGGATGTGAAACGCAATGGGCCGCTAGGCGGCTATGGCGGTCCGAACCAGGAGCGGGAACCTGCATCGCTCGCGGGCTGGACCAGGGCGAAGGCATCGAGATGCCTGGGCCGTGGGCCAAACTACGAGTCGGATCCGAGGGAAACGCCTGCTGACCAGGACGGATTGCGGTCGTAAACGTGGCTTACGTCACATTTTCGTAAATTGAAATTTTCTGCTACTCAAAGAAGTCACACTTCGTGCGTAGCGATGCGCCAGCAAGCGAAATCACAAGGCGACCGGCGCATCGACTGACCGCCGTCACGCAACGGTTTCCCCTGTAAATACCCTACCTTAGGCGATCTTCCAGCGCTGATCGCCGGCTTGCCGAAGCCGAACCGGAAACGCGCTTCGGGAGGCGTTGCCAGGGCTTGCCGCATTTTCAAATACGAAAAATATGCCGACACAAGGTGGGGCTGCGCAGGTCCCAAGCCGACGCCAGGCCCCACCCCTCGCCGCCAGGGTCTGGATGCCCGCCACGGCCCGCCGCCTCCTGCCTGACCGACGCCTGCGGCCTCAAAAACGAAACCCCGGCATGAGCCGGGGTCTCGAAACGAAGCGCACTGCTCGGATCTAGGCGCCGATCAGAACGTGATGCTCCAGCTGTTGATGTAACCCACATCGTTCGCGGCGGCGTCGCGCACACGCAGCTTCCAGGTGCCGTTGAGCGCCTCGCTGGTCAGGGCGCTCACGGTGATGGTCTTGTTGATGCCACCGGAACTGCCCGCGCGGTTGGCGAGGTTGTAGGCCGAACCGTCCGGTGCGATCAGGTCCACGATCAGATCGCCGCGGTAGGTGTGCACGATGTTCACCGCCAACGAGGTATCCGACGGCGCGTTGCCGGTGCGACCGGACACCGTGATCGGGCTTTCCACCGCCGCGCCGTTATCGACGATGGTGTAGTCGCCGCTGTTGGTGTAGGTCTGGCGCACATTGCTGGAGGAGGACGACACCGTGACCGAGCTGGTCTTGGTGTGGCTGGCGCCGCCGTTGTCCGTGACCGTCAACGAGACCGTGTAGGTACCGGCCGCCGAGTAGGTCTTGCTGGGATTGGCCGAGGTCGAGTTGGTGCCGTCGCCGAAGCTCCAGCTGCGCGAGGCGATGCTGCCGTCGCTGTCGCTGGACGTGTCGGTGAAGCTCACCGTCAGGCCGCTGGCCGAGGAGGTGAAGTTGGCCACCGGCGCCTGATTGCCCGGCGTGCCGCCGCTGACCGCGGCCACGGCCGCCGCCGCGTCGATGATGCCGGCGCCGCAACCGCCGCTGCACTTGCTGGGGACGATCGGGCGAGCGGTGCCTTCCAGGACCTGCTCGATCTGAACCGGCGTCATGGTCGTCGCCGAAGCGGCGACGACCAGCGCCGCGACGCCGGAGGCGTGCGGAGCCGCCATCGACGTGCCCGCGTAACCGTCGTAGGCATTGGTGGGCACGGTCGAAAGCACGCCCCCGCCGCTGACGTTCTCGCCGCCGGGCGCGGTGATATCGATGGTGGCGCCCCAGCTGGAGAAGCTCGAGCGCGAGCCGCTCTTGTTGCTGGCGGCGACCGAGATCACGCCGTCGCAGCTGGCCGGTATGCTGTCGACGATTACGCCATTGAAATTGCCGTTGACGATGTCGATGTTGTCGTTGCCCGCGGCTGCGATGACGACCGAGCCCTTGGCAATGGCCCTGTCGATCGCCGCCTTGTAGGCCGGGGCCGCGTTGGCGCAGGAGCCTTCCGCCGCCCCGCCCAGCGACATGTTGATGATTTTGGCCGGATTCGCATTTGCCGGAACACCGGCGACGGTATCGCCCGAAGCCCAGGTGATCGCGTCGACGATGTCGGAATCGTCGCCGAAACCCTGATTGCCAAGCACGCGAATCGGGACGACCTTGGCGCCGTAGGCCACACCCGCCACGCCGATACCGTTGTTGGTCACCGCGGCGATGGTACCGGCCACGTGGGTGCCGTGCGCGCCCGTGCCTGCCACCGAACTGTCCGTGGGATCCGCATCGCGACCGTTGCCATCGTCCGACTTGCCGCAACCCGTCTGAGCGCCGACCGCCGCGCACGCCTGCCTGGAACCGCCGGTGGTCGAGGTGACCATGTCGTAGCCGGGCAGGATGTTGGCATTGAGATCGTTGTGCGAAATGATGCCGCTGTCGATTACCGCCACCACGACGCCACTGCCGGTGCTGGTGTTCCACGCCGTCGGCGCACGAATACCGACGGCGCTATCGGCGTAATGCCACTGCTGGCCGAAATTCGGATCGTTGGGGATCGCCAGAGCGCGTTTCTTGCCGTCCACCTGCACGAACTGGACGTTCGGATCGGCTGCGATCTGGCGCATCAGCGCCGCGGCCTCTTCGTGGTTCAGCTCCTGATCGGAGGCGATCACGCTGGCGCCTGGCATCAGCATACGACGCACTTGCTTCAGGCCGATGCGCTTGCCCTTGGAGGCGGCGGGCAGGATCGTGCGCGCCGCCATATTGCTGAGGGACGTGCTCAACGCGGCGCTGCTGGCGGCCGGGGACGAGTCGTCCTTGTATTTCACGATGAAGCGGCTGTAGCTGCCGCCGGCTTTGAGTCCGGCGAAATGGGCCTGGCCGGCGACGGCCGGTGAGGCCATCGCGGTCAAAGCCAGCGCGGTCGCCGCCGCCAGTACATGTACGCGTAGATTGCTGTTGGAATTCGACATCGTTTTCGTATCCCCGGAAATGAAACGCAATGGGCCGCTAAGCGGTTATGGCTGTCCGTACCGAGTGCGAAAGCGCTGCGTCGCTCGCGGGCCGGACGAGGGCGGAGGCATCGAGATGCCTGAACCGTGGGCCAAACTACGAGTCGGATCTGAGGGAAACGCCTGACGGCCAGGGCCGATTGCGGCCAAAAATGCGATATCTATCGCATTTTCGAAAATTGAAAATTTTCGTCGCTCAAAGAAGTCACACTTTGTGCGTAGGGCTGCGCGACGAGGCCGAAATCGAGGGCGAGCGGCGGATCGAGGCCCCGCGGTCCGGCAACGATTTTCGCTGAAAACACCCTATGCACGACGATTTCCCAGCATCGGCGGCTGCCCCGCCGAGCGCGCCCTCGCGTGCTCCTGGACGCCGTCCGGACGGCCCAACACTGTTTTCCATTCAGCAAACTGGCCGCTGCACAGACGACGCTGTACCGCCCCCTCCCCGCGACGAGCCGGACGCGGGCAACCACCCCCTCGCCGGCCGGCGCACAAGGCGGGCGCCATCGGCTCAGCAAGGTTCGCAGCATCCCCGGCACGCGGGTGCAGGGACCCCGGAAAACGAAACCCCGGCCTGAGCCGGGGTTTCGAGACGAAGCGCACTGCTCGGATCTAGGCGCCGATCAGAACGTGACGCTCCAACTGTTGATGTAACCCACGTCGAACTGCGCGCGGTCGGCCACGCGCAGCTTCCAGGCGCCGTTGAGCGGCTCGCTGCTCAGGTTGACCACGCGGTCGGTGATGATCACGTGGTCGGTGCCGTCGTTGGTGTTGGGGCGGTTGAACAAGTTGTAGACGCTGCCGTCCGGCGCGATCAGGTCCACGATCAGATCGCCGCGGAACGGGTGCTGCACATTGACCGACACCTTGGCCGTGCTGGGAGCGTTGCCGGTACGGCCCGACACGGTGATGGTGCTGCTGGCGCCGGTGGCGTTGTTGTCGGGAATGTTGACGTCGGTGGTGTTGCTGTAGGTCTGGGTACCGCCGGTGCCGCCGACCGTGACCGTGGCGGTCTTGGTGTTGCTGGCGCCGCCGTTGTCCGTGACCGTCAACGAGACCGTGTAGGTACCGGCCGCCGAGTAGGTCTTGCTGGGATTGGCCGAGGTCGAGTTGGTGCCGTCGCCGAAGCTCCAGCTGCGCGAGGCGATGCTGCCGTCGCTGTCGCTGGACGTGTCGGTGAAGCTCACCGTCAGGCCGCTGGCCGAGGACGTGAAGTTGGCCACCGGTGCCTGGTTGCCCGGGCCGGGACCGCCGGAGAACAGGCTGTGCAGCATGAAGTTCGGCGATCCGCGCAGGTTGCCGGTGACCTTGCCGGCCGTGGCGTTGTTCATGATCGCCGCGTGCACTTCGTCCGGCGTGGCCGAGGGGTGCGTGGACAGGTACAGCGCGACGACGCCGGCCACGTGCGGAGTGGCCATCGAGGTGCCGCTCATGGTGGCCGTGGAGCTCGACCCGCTGATGCCGGCCGAGACGATGTCGCTGCCGGGTCCGAACAGATCCACGCAGCTGCCCCAGCCGGGCGCCTGGCCGCTGGGCCAAAGCGAGCGCGCGTCGTTGCGGTCGGTGGCGGCGACGGTCAGCGCCCGCGGCACCCGCCGCGGCGACCCCGAACAGGCATCGTCGTTGCTATTGCCCGACGCAGCCACGACCACCACACCGGCGTTGAGCATGTTGGTGATCGAGGTGTCTATGGCGGTGGAGCCCGGGTAACCGAAGCTCATGTTGGCCACCGCGGGTTTGACGTGATTGGCCGTCACCCAGTCGATAGCCGCGATGGCCTCCGAGGTTTGCGCATTGCCGGTGCAGTCGAAGACACGGATCGGATGCACGGTGGCCTTCTTGGCGACGCCCCAGGTGGTGCCGGCGACGGTGCCGGCCACGTGGGTGCCGTGACCGTGGCAGTCGTTGGTGCTGGGATCGCCCGGCCTGACCGAGAACCCGTTGCCCATGCGCCCGCTGAATTCGGTGTGGTCCGCGCGCACGCCGGTGTCGAGGATGTAGGCGTGAACGCCGGTGGCGTCGGTGTCGTAGGTGTAGGTGGTGCTGAGCGGCAGATTGCGCTGGTCGACGCGATCGATGCCCCAGGTCGCATTGTTCTGGGTGGCGTAGATCGAGCCGATACCGTCTTCCTCGACATAGGCCACGCGCGGATCCTTCAGCAGCTGCGCCAGCGCGGCGTCGTCGGCGTCGACCACGAAGCCGCGCAGCGCGTGCTGGTAGCTGCGCAGCAGCTTGGCGCGATGCTGGGTGGCCATGCTGCGCGCGACCGAAGGCACCTGGGCCATGGTCACGCCAGTGGCGCTGCGCGCCGACGGCCCGGTGGCCGGCTCTTTCAGCACGACGATGTAGCGGCCTTCGATCGGCCTCTCGACCGTCAACAGTTCCGCGGCCAGACCCGGGAGCGCGGCGCATACCAGCGAGGCGCCGATGGTTACCGACAAGATACGACGATTCATTCACATGTCCTTGTAGTGAGCGGGCCCGGTCGGCAGCGGCGGATTGCGCCGACGGTGCAATTGCGACGAGCGGCGTCCCGCTCCACGCGCGCCGACGCGCCGCATCGCAGCGGGCATCGGCCTTGCACCGGACAGCAGCACGCTACGGATCCGCTCGTTCCAAGCGGATGCCGGCAGCGCGTTCGCGGCAGCTACGTTCTAAGAGCCCGTGTTTCGAAGGCCGCGTGTGCGGCAGGTAACCGCTTTGCCTGCGCGTTGCTCAGCGTCGTGATGCGAAGGCAGAACGGGATTCACGACCGCTGCGTTCGCAGGGCCGCGATCCACAACCTAGGTAGGCGGGCAAGCCTCGTCCATGCGCCTAAAACGGTTCCAACCGGCGTAAACCGTGAACCAAGCTGCATTTTCTGAAATGGATATTTCTCGCATGCACAGAAAGTGTGGTCATGCGTGTGCATACCGCGGCGAATGCCGCCGGCTCAGAACATCCCGGTTTCCAGGCGCGCGGCCTCGGACATCATGTGGCGCCCCCACGGCGGGTCGAACACCAGCTCGACGTCGGCCTCGGCCACGGTCGGGATCATTTCCAGCTTGCTGCGCACGTCGTCGATCAGGATGTCGCCCATGCCGCAGCCGGGCGCGGTCAGGGTCATGCGCACTTCGACCAGGCGCTGGCCGTCGTCGCGGTGCTTGATCTGGGCTTCGTAGACCAGGCCGAGGTCGACCACGTTGATCGGGATTTCGGGATCGAAGCAGGTGCGCAGCTGCTTCCACACCAGTTGCTCGACCGCCTCGTCGTCGGCGCCTTCGGGCAGTTCCAGCGGTTCGGGCGGTTCCTTGCCGATCGCGTCGGCGTCCTTGCCCGAGATCCGGAACAGATTGCCTTCGACGAAGACGGTGTAGCTGCCGCCCAGGGCCTGGGTGATATAGCCGACGCTGCCGGCGGGCAGGGTCACCTGCTCGCCCTGCGGCACGAGGACGACGGCGCAATCGCGCTCGAAACGGACGGGTTCGCTGCTGCGGGAGTACATGCCGGAAAGATTGGGGTGCCGCGCTCCGGCACAAGGCGCGCAGTCTAACAGGGCGCCGCGCGGCGGCCGGCCCCCGGGATGGATCGCAGCGTCGCCCGGACGTGGCCAAAGCGCCTGCGCGCGCCCTCGCCGCCCGGCAGGCCGACTTCAGGCACTGCCCGCGGGCACGCGGCCGGCTATGCTGTGCGGCTGGATTCCCCCGCCCGTCGAGCCCTAGATGACCCCTGCCGCTCCGCCCGCCGCCGCGTCCCCGCCGCCCCGAACGGCGCTGTCGTGGACCTTGTCGTGGTCGCTGCTGCTGTTGGGCACCCTGGGCTTCGCCACGGTGTGGTTGCTGCTGAGCCTGTACAGCGGGCGCCAGAACAGCTGGATGGCGGTGATCGGCGCGATCGACCTGGCCTGGATGCTGCGCCTGGGCGGCTGGCCGCGCGGATGGGGGCGGGCCGCGATGGGCGTGCTGGGCACGGCCGCGATCGTGCTGATCTACAGCTGGAGCATCGCCTCCACCCAGATCGGCCTGTCGCTGGGCGTCGGCCTGCTGGACTCGCTGCCCAAGCTGGGCCTGCATCACGCCTGGCTGCTGACCCAACTGGCCAACGGCCCGGCCGACTGGGCCTGGCTGGCGCTGGGGCTGGTGGCGGCGGCGTTCGCCTCGCGCTGATCCGCGCCGGCGCCGGCGCGACCTCTCAGGCCGGCGCGGTCTCGCGCAGGCATTCGCCGAACAGCTTGGCGGCCTCGCCGATCTCCGCCACCGACATCGCGCCGAAGCCCATCAGCAGGCCGGCGCGGTCGGGCGCGTTCAAGTAATACGGCGCGATCGAATACAGGCCCAGCGCGCGCGTGGCCGCGTGCGCGATCAAGGCCTCGCCCTGGGCGGCGTCGCGGCCGCGCAGCCACACCAGCAGGTGCATGCCGGCGTGCGAGTCGTCGATCTCGAGGAACTCGCCGCAGTGCTGGCGCAAGCCTTCGAGCAGGGCCTCGCGGCGCTGCTTCAGGGTCTTGCCGGTGCGGCGCAGGTGGCGCTCGAAGCTGCCGTCGGCCATGAACTGCGCCAGCGCGGCCTGTTCGATGCCGGGCGATCCGAAATCGTCGACCCATTTGGCCGAAATGAAATCGTCGCGCAGGCTGGGCGGCACCACCACGTAGCCCAGCCGCAGCGACGGGAACAGCACCTTGGAGAAGCTGCCCACGTAGACCACGCGCCCGGATTCGTCCAGCGAACGCAGCGCCGCGTGCGGCTGGGCGTCGTAGCGGAATTCGCCGTCGTAGTCGTCCTCGAAGATCCAGCAGCCGTGGCGATTGGCGTAGTCCAGCAGGGCCAGGCGGCGCGGCAGCGACATCAGCGCGCCGGTCGGGAACTGGTGCGAGGGGGTCACGCAGATCAGGCGCGGCGGCTCGTTCGGCAGATCGTCGGTGCGTAGGCCGTCGCGATCGATCGCGACCGGCACCAGGCGCGCGCCGTGGGTGTACAGCGCTTCGCGCGAGGCGAAGTACTGCGGCTCCTCGATCACCGCCGCGTCGCCCGGATCCAACAGCACGCGCGCGGTCAGGCTGATCGCCTGCTGGGTGCCGGCGACGATGATGATGTCCTCGGGCGAGCAGATCACGCCGCGCCGATGGGCGATGTATTCGCTGGCGGCGGCGCGCAGCGCCGGCGAGCCGTGCGCGGTGGGATAGGTCGGCGGCGTGTACAGCGCCGAATGCGCGAGCGCGCGCGACCAGGCCGAGGTCAGCAGCGGATTGGTGAACGGCACGCCGTACTGGAAGCTGTAGCGCGCGCCCTCGACGCGACGCCCGGGCATGCGCGGGTGATCGTGGCACGCGCGCAGGCGGCGCACATAGTCGGTTTCGGGCAATCCGCGTTCGACCGGGCGCGGCACCGGCGCGGCCGGCGTGATCGGGCTGGCGACATAGCTGCCGGAACCGACCCGGCCCTGCATGAAGCCTTCCGCGCGCAGTTGTTCGTAGGCGGCCAGCACGGTATTGCGCGACACCGCCAGTTGCTGGGCCAACGCGCGCGTGGGCGGAAAGCGCACGCCCTGCGCGACCCGGCCCGACAGCACGGCGTCCTTGAGCGCGCGCACCAGCTGGGTCTGCAGCGGGCCGCGGCCGTCTAGCTCCAGATGCATGGGGGTTTCCGAAAGGTTCCAGTGCGCGGACGCAGGCGATCCGCCCGACGGCCAATCTATCGGGCCGGACGATGCCGGCACAACATGACCAATGGGAGCGTCAACACAAATCGTCACTTCCGCGCAGTCACCGCACGAGTCCGGCATAGCTTTTCAGTCGCCGAACGCGCAACTCCGATCGTTAAGGATTCGTAATTTCACTGAGCCGGCCAACGCATGGCCCTAACCCAGCGGAGTTACGCAATGCCCTCGCACACCCTCAGTCATGCCATCCGACGAGCGCTGTTCGCCACCGCCGCGGCGTCCACCGCGGCGCTGCCGATCGTGACGCACGCCCAGGCGGCGGAAGAATCCCAGACCACCACGCTGGATCGCATCGAAGTGACCGGCTCGCGCATCAAGCGCACCGACATCGAAACCTCGCAGCCGATCTTCACCCTCAGCCGCGACGACATCAGCTCGCAGGGCCTGACCTCGGTCGGCGACGTGATCCAGAACATCACCGCCAACGGTTCCGCCCTCAACAGCACGGTCAACAACGGCGGCGACGGCCAGACCCAGGTCAACCTGCGCAATCTGGGCGCCAACCGCACTCTGGTGCTGGTGAACGGCCGGCGCTGGGTCGGCGGCGCCGGCCTGGGCGGCGTGGTCGATCTGAACACCATCCCCACCGCCGCGGTCGAGCGCATCGAAGTGCTGAAGGACGGCGCCTCGACCATCTACGGCTCCGACGCCATCGCCGGCGTGGTCAACGTGATCCTGCGCCAGAACTACGAGGGCGCCGAGGCCAATGCCTATGTCGGCACCTACGCCGACGGCGACGGCTTCCGCGAGGCGGTGGACTTCACCATCGGCGCCGCGTCCGACCGCTGGACTGCGATGTTCGGCATCGCCTACGTCAAGGAAGAGCCGGTGCTGGCCGGCGACCGCAAGATTTCCAAGGAACCGGTCGCCGGCACCGGCAATTTCTTCGGCAGCTCGACCGTGCCCAACGGCCGCTTCGCCTTGTGCAACGGCACCTTCGATCCGATCTTCGGTACCTGCTCGGTGGCCGAAACCCGCCCCGACGGATCGGTCGGCCAGTTCACCTACAACGACGGCCAGTCCGGCACGAACTGGCGCAATCGCACCGGCAACGACGTCTACAACTTCGCGCCCGACAACTACCTGCTGACGCCGCAGGAGCGCCGCTCGGTGTTCGCCTCCGGCTCGCTCGACATCAGCGAGAACCTGCGCTTCCGCACCACCCTGACCTACAACAACCGCCGCTCCGAGCAGTTGCTGGCGGCCATGCCGATCGTGCTGGGCAGCGGCCCGGGCGCGGGCCTGCAGCCCAAGACCGTCACCATCAGCCCGGACAGCATGTACAACCCGTTCGGCACCACCGTCTCGCGCATCCAGCGCCGCGCGGTCGAGACCGGCGGTCGCTCGTTCCGTCAGGACATCGACACCTTCGCCGCCAACCTCGGCTTCGAGGGCACCCTGAACTTCGCCGACAAGCCCTACGACTGGGAAGCCGGCTACTACTACGGCGAGAACAAGCAGAACACCGTCACCGACGGCCTGTTCAACCTGCTCGCGCTGCGCAACGCGCTGGGCCCGTCGATGATCGATACCGTCGCCGGACGCTCCACCACCGGCCGGCCGATCTGCGTGAGCAACCCCGGCGATCCGACCTCGATCATCCTGGGCTGCGTGCCCTTGAACCTGCTCGGCGCGGCCGGCTCGATCACGCCGGAGATGCTGGCCTACTCCAGCTTCGTCGCCCACGACTCGGTCGGCTTCAAGCAGAAGACCTACTACGCCAACATCGGCGGCGACCTGTTCGAGCTGCCGGCCGGCCCGCTGGCGTTCTCGTTCGGCCTGGAACACCGCGCCGAAAGCGGCTACTTCCAGCCCGACGCGCTGATCGCCTCCGGCAACACCACCGGCAATGCGGCCGCGCCGATCTCCGGCGGCTACTCGCTGGACGAGGCTTACCTGGAACTGGCGGTGCCGGTGCTGTCCGACATGCCGTTCGCCAAGCTGCTGGATTTCTCGATCGCCACGCGCTATTCCGACTACAGCAACGTCGGCGACACCCTCAACAGCAAGTTCGGTTTCCGCTGGAAGCCGATCGACGACCTGATGATCCGCGGCAACTGGTCCGAGGGCTTCCGCGCCCCGGCCATCGTCGAACTGTTCGCCGGCACCGCCGACGCCTTCCCGACCATCACCGACCCCTGCGACCTGTCGCGCTTCCCCAGCCTCTCGGCCGCCGCGCAGGCGCGCTGCATGGGCCAGGGCGTGCCCAACGGCGGCTACGACCAGGGCAATCCGCAGATCCGCATCAACGTCAGCGGCAACCCGCTGCTGGAGCCGGAGAGCAGCGAATCCACCACCCTGGGCTTCGTCTACAGCCCGTCCTGGCTGGAAGGCTTCGACGTGACCCTGGACTGGTGGAAGATCGACATCGACAACGCCCTGGTCGCGCCGACCGGCCAGTTCATCCTCGACGAGTGCATCGTCGGCAACGTGCAGCGCTTCTGCAATTACACCCGCGCGCCCGGCGGCGCGATCTCCAACCTGCTGTCGCAGCCGGTCAATATCGGCGGCCTGCGCACCGAAGGTTACGACCTGACCGTGAACTACAAGCTGCCGGAAACCCGCTGGGGCCGCTTCAGCTTCAACTGGGACAGCAGCTACGTGGCCAAGGCCG
This sequence comes from Lysobacter sp. cf310, assembly GCF_900114355.1. GTDB lineage: Bacteria > Pseudomonadota > Gammaproteobacteria > Xanthomonadales > Xanthomonadaceae > Lysobacter. Next base: position 235,050 of record NZ_FOSS01000006.1, on the reverse strand, counting down.
AGGTGGATTTCGACGACGACGGCGTGTTCGGCGAGCGCCTGGAAGGCGTGCCGCGGATCGGCCAGCGCATCGAGGATTGGCCGATCGACGAAGCCGCCAACGAACCCGGCGAGTACATCACCGGCAGCAACGGCTGGCGCATCCGCTCCAACCTGATGGTGCGCTGGGAGAAGGGCGATTTCGGCGCGACCTGGAACCTGCGCTATTTCTCGCACCAGGACGAGCGTTGCCAGGTGCTGGTGGACAACGGCTTCGACGAGCTGTGCAGCGACCCGGACCGCATGATCGCCGTGCCGGTGGATCTCAACAACAACGGCGTCTGGGACGGCCCGGCCGGCGGCGACGCCCTGCAGGCGGTGGCCGAGGCCGAGAACAAGATCGGCGCCACCACCTACCACGACGCCAGCGTGTACTGGAACACGCCCTGGAACTCCAAGGTCACCATCGGCGTGAACAACATCTTCGACAAGAACCCGCCGTTCTCCGCCCAGGCCTTCGCCAACAGCTTCGATCCGGCCTATGAGGTACCGGGGCGCTTCATCTATTTCCGCTACACCCAGAAGTTCTGATCGACGGCATCGATGCGCAACCGAGGCGGCCCCGCGAGGGGCCGCTTTCTTTTCGCGTCTTCGGCACAGCCGAACGCATACGCGCGTCGATTCGGGCCTGCGCCCGCGGAACAGCGCCGGCGCGGCGCGACCAGCAAGATTTGCGGCGTCAGCGGTGCCTCATCTCTCTCTCCGAAGCAAGGTCGACGCTAGTCCGGCACGCAGGAAACCACGGTACAGCGCACCCACCGTCCGCAGGCATGCCCGGGATCTTCCCGGGCTCTTTTTTCGGACCCACGCAGGCGGGTCCGATTGGCTCCATCGCATTCGAAAAAATTGGTCCTCCAGTCCGCGCGCGACGCTGGGTAGGGTGATCGCAACGGCGCCGGATGCGCCATCGAATCGCGAGAGCCCCCCGTGAACCTGCGCTATCACCCCCTACGATTCGCCGAGAACCTCGACCTCAGCGCCCGCGGCGGCGACGAGTTGCACCTGATCCGCGCCTCCGCGCGCGGCGCCCAGGTGGAGCTGCCCGCGCAATGGATTTCGTTCTGCCTGCCGTTGTCGGGCCGCCTGCGCTGCGAAGCCCAGGACAGCGCCTGGGAGATCGAGGCCGGTCACGCCCAGGTCTGGCGCGAAGGCCCGCTGCGCTGCAGCGCGCGCCAGCCTTGCGGTTGGCTGGCCGTGGCCGGCTCGCACGCGGCCTGGGCGCGCTACCTGCGCCACCAGCATGGCGAGGAAGTCGGCGGCGACGCCGGCGGCGCCGATCTGTTCCCCTGGGAGGGCCCGGCCGGGCGCGATCTGCGCCGCCTGACCGTGCGCCTGGCGCGCCGCACGCGCGACGTCGAGATCGACATCGAACCGCTGCTGGAAGCCCTGTGCGCGGCCCTGGTCGATCAGCAACGCGACCTGCACCAGCGCCTGCAGCGCTGCAGCGGACGCACCCTGCGCCGGCGCCAACAGACCCTGCTGCGGCTGCTGCGCGTGCAGCACCTGATCCGCCGCCATCCCGATGCGCGCCTGGACCTGGCGCGGCTCGCGCGCAGCGCCAGCTACTCGCCCTGCCATCTGATCCGCATCTACCGCGACGTGTTCGACGAGACCCCGACCGAGTACGCCGCGCGCCTGCGGTCCGATCGCGCCTGGCGCATGGTCCGCGAGACCCGCATGCCGGTGTGCGAAATCACCGAGGCCCTGGGCTTCGAAAGCCAGAGCGCGTTCTGCCGCGCCTTCAAGCACTCCTTCGGCCTGACCGCGACCGAAGCGCGCCGGCTCGAATGCGCGCAATCGCAAGCGGCCTGATTCCGCGTCGAACGCCAGTCCAGCACCGCCCACTCCGCACCGACGAGGATCACCGCATGCCCCGCTCCGCCCTGCCCACCGCCCGTACCCTGCTGCTCTACGTCCTCGCCGCAGGCCTGGTCGCCGGCACCCTGGACATCCTTTACGCGACCAGCTTCTGGGGCCTGAAGGGCGTACCGCCGCTGCGCATCGGCCAGAGCATCGCCGCCGGCGTGCTCGGCAAGGACGCGTTCGCCGGCGGCAACGGCGCCGCCGCGCTGGGGCTGTTCCTGCACTATGTGATCGCCACCGGCATGGCCGCGGCCTACGCTCTGGTCGCGCGCCGCTGGCCCGCGCTGACCGCGCAGCCCGTGCGCTACGGCCTGCTCTACGGTCTGCTGCTGTACGCGCTGATGACCTATGTGGTGGTGCCCCTGTCGGCCGTGCCCGGCGGCGGTGGCGGCGGCGGCGCCTTGTGGATCGCGTGCAGCATCGTCGCCCATGCCGTGCTGGTGGGCCTGCCGATCGCGCTGATCCTGCGCCGCGGCTACAACGCCGGCGACCGCACGCGCAGCTCGGGATATGCCGCCGATGCGCGCTGACACCCCAGCCCTGCGCCCGCGCCTGGCGATGGCCGCCGCGCTGGCCTGCGCGGGCGCGCTGGCCGCGCTGCTGGCGATGCCGGCCGGCCACGCCGCGCCCGAACCCGAAGCGCTGGCGCCGATCGCGTTCCCGCAGGGCTATACCGGCTGGACCCACGTCAAAAGCGGCCTGATTCCCGCCGGCCATCCCGCATTCGCCAGCTACGGCGGTCTGCACCACATCTACGCCAACGACACCGCGCTGGCCGGCTACCGCAAGGGCGAGTTCGCCGACGGCTCGGTGCTGGCCTACGACTTGTTCGAAACCCGCACCACGCCCGACGGCAGCATCGACCAGGGCCCGCGTCGCCACGTCGATGTGATGGTCAAGGACGCGCGCCGCTACGCCGCCACCGGTGGCTGGGGCTATGCCGAGTTCGCGGCCGGCGCATCCCAGGACCGTCTCAGCCAGCCCCAGCGCGCCGGCTGCGCGGCCTGCCATGAGCACCGCAAGGCCCAGGGTTACGTTTTCAGCGAGCTCCAGGACTGAGACCTGCCCCTCGCATTCCCCACGGCGGCCAGGGACGGCTGCCGCTTCCTGAGGCTCTGCGACGCCTTGCCGACCGATAACGACGCGCCCGTACGCGCGCGCGTGCGAAAATCGCCGCTTCGCGGAACCGGCCGGCCCGGTCCGCCCCGGCAGGACAGGCGATGATCACCAACGACGTATTGCGCAGCATCCGCTACATGCTCGACCTCAGCGACAACAAGGTCGTGGAACTGGTCAAGCAGGCGGACCCGGATTTCGCCCTCGACAAGACCGAAGTCCAGGCCTTCCTCAAGAAGGACGAGGACGAGGGCTACGCCGAATGCAGCGACGCGGTGCTCGCGCGCTTCCTGGACGGGCTGGTCTATCACTACCGCGGGCGCGACGAGAGCCTGCCGCCGCGCCCGTTCGAAAAACGCGTCAGCAACAACCTGGTGCTGAAGAAGCTGCGCGTGGCCTTCGAACTCAAGGACGTCGACATGCACCAGGCCTTCGCCGACGCCGGCTTCCCGGTCTCCAAGCCGGAACTGAGCGCGCTGTTCCGCCAGCCGGACCACAAGAACTACCGCGCCTGCGGCGATCAGCTGCTGCGCAATTTCCTCAAGGGGCTGACGCTGCGCGTGCGCGGCCGGTCCTGATCCGCGCGCCGCGCATCAGTCCCGGCGCCGGAACCCTTCGATGCGCCGCCACGGCGATTGCGCCGAATCGCGCTCCCAGGCGCTGCCCACTTCGGCACGGACGATGTCCAGCAAGCTGTCGTCCATGCGGATGAAACTTTCCATCGGGCAGATCTTCGGCGGATTCGCATCCAGCCACGCTTGCGTTTCGCTACCGCTTTGGAATATCCAACCCGAGTCGTGCGGATTGTTGGGTTTGGAGCGATAGGCGTAGCACACCGGCAGCCGCTGCGGCCCCATCACCTGGTCCGAGGCCAGCACCAGCGGCGCGAACGCCGCCAACTTGGCGTCGCCATCCGCGGGCGGCGGCGACTTCTTCTTGAACGGCCACATGGCGCGCGCCCCATCCCTACCGTGCGACGGAAACGGCGGCTAGTGCCCGCCGTCCAGCGCCTTCAACTCCGACACCAGCGCGCTGGCCATCTCGGCGCCGTCGCCGAACAGCATGCGCGTGTTGTCGGCGTAGAACAGGGCATTCTCGATGCCGGCGAAGCCGGTGCCCTTGCCGCGCTTGATGACCACGGTGTTCTTGGAATTGACCACGTCCAGGATCGGCATGCCGTAGATCGGCGAGGCCGGATCGGTCTTGGCCACCGGATTGACCACGTCGTTGGCGCCGATCACCAGCGACACGTCGGTGTTGGGGAATTCCGGGTTGATATCGTCCATGTCGACGATCATGTCGTAGGGCACGCCGGCCTCGGCCAGCAGCACGTTCATGTGGCCCGGCATGCGTCCGGCGACCGGATGGATCGCGAACTTCACCTTGACCCCGCGCTCGGTCAGCTTCTGGGTCAGCTCCCAGATCTTGTGCTGGGCCTGCGCCACCGCCAGGCCGTAGCCGGGCACGATCACCACGCGCTCGGCGAAGGCCATCATCGCGGCCACGTCGCCGGCCTCGATCGGCTTCTGGCTGCCGCTGATTTCCTGGGCCTGACCGCCGCCGCCGAAGTTGGAGAACAGCACGCCGGTGATCGGCCGGTTCATCGCCTTGGCCATCAAACGGGTGAGCAGCATGCCGGCCGCACCGACCATGGTGCCGGCGATGATCAGGGCCTCGTTGCCGAGCACGTAGCCTTCGAAGGCCACCGCCAGACCGGTCAGGGCGTTGTACAGCGAGATCACCACCGGCATGTCGGCGCCGCCGATCGGCAGCGTCATCAGCACGCCCAGGGCCAGCGCGACCACGAAGAAGGCGATGATCGCCGGCACGTTCAAGGTCAGCACCACGATCGCGCCCAGCGCCACCAGCGCCAGCGCCACCGCGGCGTTGAAGATCTGCTGGCCCGGGAACACCACGCGCCGGTCGAGGCGGCCGTCGAGCTTGGCCCAGGCGATGATCGAACCCGACAGCGAGACCGCGCCGATCGCCGCGCCGATCACCGCCAGCACCACGGTGACGGTGGGCTGCTGCATGTCGACGTGGCCGGACTGCAACTGCGCCAGCAACGGATCGCTGGTCTGCAGGCTGGCGAAGCGCAGCAGCTCGACCGCGCCGATCGCCGCCGCCGAACCGCCGCCCATGCCGTTGTACAGCGCGACCATCTGCGGCATGTCGGTGATCGCCACCTTCTTGCCCGAGACCCAGGCCAGGCCGGTGCCGATCGCCAGCGCCAGCACGATCAGCACCAGGTTGTGCAGCTCGGGCAGCAGGAAGGTGGCCGCGGTCGCGATCAGCATGCCCATGCCGGCCCAGCGGATGCCGCTGCGCGCGGTCACCGGCGAGGCCATGCGCTGCAGGCCCAGCAGGAACAGGGTGGCGGCGACGAAGTAGCTGGCCGATGCCAGCAGCACCTGCGCGCTCATGCCTGGCCCCCGGACTTGGCGCCGGGCTTCTTGCTGGCCTTGAACATCTCCAGCATGCGCTCGGTAACCACGTAGCCGCCGGCCGCGTTGCCCGCGCCCAGTAGCACGGCGATGAAGCCGATCGCCTTCTCCAGGGTGGTGTCGGCGTGGCCCAGGACCACCATCGCGCCGATCAGGACGATGCCGTGGATGAAGTTGGAGCCGGACATCAGCGGTGTGTGCAGGATCACCGGCACCCGCGAGATGATCACGTGGCCGGCGATCGCCGCCAGCATGAAGATGTACAGCGCCACGAACCCGTCGCCCATCTTTGCCTTCCCCTTGCGATGTCTCCCGCATCATAACGTTCCATGAACCGGGCGCCAGCGCTGTCAACCGTGACGGCGATCGGGCGTTTGCCTCCTCGCAAGGGTTCAAACGCATCCACGACGAGGAGAGCCGCATGAAATCCGCACCGTATCTGGCCGTCCTGGCCTGTCTGGCCGCCCTGGGACTGGCCGGCAACGCCGTCGCCGGCGACCGCGGCGACCGGGTCGAACACCGCATGGAGCGCCATGGCGAGCGCATCGACCAGCGCCTGGACCGGCGCGGCGACCGCATCGAGGCCCGCAGCGACCGCCGCGCGGACGCCCTGGCGGCGCATGGCCACGCGCGCGCCGCCGCCCGCGTCGACCGCCATGGCGAGCGCGTCGAAGCGCGCCTGGACCGTCGCGGCGACCTCGCCCAGGCGCACTGGGAGCGTCGCGGCGAGCGTTACGACCGCCGCTGGGACCGCCGGCATTAAGTCTTGAGCCGTATGCTGCAACTCGTGTCCGCCGAAGCCGACGACCTGGCCCTGGTCGCGCCCGCCCTGGGCGCGCCCGAGCGCAGCCCCGCGACGCTGGAGGAATTCCTCGCCGGCATCGGCACGCGTGCGTTCCGTTTCGCCGAACTCGGCCTGCGCCAGCGCGACGACGCCCTGGACGCGGTGCAGGACGCGATGATGAAGATGCTCGGCTACCGCGAGCGCCCGGCGGCGGAATGGACGCCGCTGTTCTGGAGCATCCTGCGCAGCCGCATCGTCGACGTGCAGCGCCGACGCGCGTTCCGCCTGCGCTGGCTGATGCCGGGCGCGCGCGAGGACGAGGCGCCGATCGACTGGGCCGACGACGGCCCCGACCCGGCGCGCACTCACGACGGGCGCGAAGCCTATGCTCGTCTGGCCGACGCGCTGGGCAGGCTGCCGCGCCGACAGCGCGAGGCCTTCAGCCTGCGAATACTGGAAGAACTCGATGTCGCCACGACCGCGCGGGCGATGGGCTGCAGCGAAGGCGCGGTAAAGACACACCTGTCGCGCGCGCGCGAAGCACTGCAGCGGCAACTGGAGGACTGGCGATGAACCACAACGACCCGCGCTACGGCGCCGCCCCCACGGCCGATGGCGACCGCGCCTTCGACGAGGCCGCACGCGCCCTGCACCGGCGCGCGCTGGGCGAGCTCTCGGCGCCCACCCGCGCCCGATTGCGCCTGGCCCGACACGCCGCGAGCGCCGACGCGCGCGCGCCGCGCCGCGGCCTGGGCTGGGCCCTGGCCAGCGGCTGCGCGGCGGTGTTCGCGCTCGCGATCGGCCTGCAGTTGCAGCGCGGGCCGCAGGCGGTGGCGCCGGCCGCGGTCGCGCCGGTCGCCGCCCTGCCCGCGCCCGCCTACGACAGCAGCACCGCCCTGGCCTCGCTGGACGAGAATCCCGATTTCTATCTGTGGCTGGCGTCCGACGACGACCTGCCCGCAACGGAGTAAGCCGTATGTCCCGCCTTTCGTTCCGCCCCGCACTGGCCGCGCTGTTCGCGCTGGCCCTGCTGGCCGCGGCCCCGGTCCAAGCCGGCGGCCCCAAGCCGGCCGCCCCCCAGGCCGCCACGCCGCCGGCCTGGGAACAGCTCAGCCCGCAGCAGCGCGAACAGCTGATCGCGCCGGTGCGCGAGCGCTGGAACGCCGAACCCGGCGAGCGCCAGCGCATGCTCGAGCACGCGCGCCGCTGGCAGCAGATGACCCCTGACCAGCGCAAGCGCGCGCGCCACGGCATGCGCCGCTGGGAAGGCATGAGCCCGGAACAGCGCGAACAGGCGCGCGCCCTATTCGGCCAGATGCGCCATCTCAGCGAAGCCGAGCGCGAAGCGCTGCGCGAACGCTGGCGCGCGATGACCCCGGAACAGCGCCGCGAGTGGATGCAGGCCAATCCGCCGAAACCGCGCGACCGCGACGACGACCGCGATCGCCGCGGCCCGAAGGACGCGCCGCGCGCAGAGCGTTGACGTGTGTCCCCCCTTTGCAAAGGGGGGGTTAGGGGGATTTGCTGTTGCTCCTGAGCCTCTAAAGCCCAAAAGCAAATCCCCCTCAATCCCCCTTTTTCAAAGGGGGAGGACAAGCAGAGCGCCGCCGCCTTTTTGCGAAGGGGGAGATCAGCGGGAAGACCAGCGGGGCGTCGCTCTTGCGCCATGCAGGAATAGCTCGCGGCGACGGCTCATTCCGCCTCGACATCGACCCTAGGCGCATCCGGCCGTTGCCGGTCCAGCGATTGCCGATAACGCACGCAACCGCGCATGAAGGCCGGCCACTCCGGTACCGCGATCTCCGCCGGCGTGGGCTCGGGCAAGAGATCCCACAACTGCGGGTGATGCCAGCACAGCGCGTGCAGGCTGCTGTCGCGATGCGCGCGAATGCCGGCGCGCAGGCGTCGTACTTCCTCGCGCAGCGATTCGATCGTCATTGCGTCGAGATCGTCGTCCATGCCAGGGCTCCGCTCGGGGACGTCGTGCAGCTTGCGCGCACTCAGGTTAAGCGCGTGCAACCGAGCGCTGAACAGCAATGGGCCGAGCCTCGATCAGCTTTCGCTGACGCGAACACCATGCGCGCGGGCCAGGGACACAATCGGCTCCAAGGCCTCCTGCAGCTGGCGGGAGGGTAAGCAGTGTGCGCAATTTCGCGAGAAAAACAGCAACAGGAAACCGCCTTGTTGCTTCACCTGCACGATCGCTTTCCAAGACTGCGTCCATTCCTCGGTCTCGCTGAAGGCGCGCAAGCCGAAGTCGCCGAAGCGGTATCGGTAGATCCGTCCTTTGTGGGCCCGGGAGAAGTGCACCGTGGCGGTCAGGACAGCCTGCAGCAACAACGGGAATGCCAACGCCAGCACCAGCGCCGCCAGTGCCGGGCCTTCCGCATCGATCGAAAAGCCCCGATACAGTTGCACCAGCAGCAGCACCGATACGATCAACGGCGCCGCCAGTATCCCCAGGATGCCTACCGGGGTCTGCCACGACATCACCAGGGCCGAGCGGAGCCGATCCCAATAGCTGTAGCGGAACCGAATCTCGATCTCGGACTGATCCGGCGCCGGCGAACTCATGCCGCCGCCGCGCGCTCCGGCCACACCGTCTTGGCCAACAGTTCGTCGTTCCAGTCGAACTTGAGCTCGCCGTTGTCGACGAACAGGCTGACGAAGTTGAACACGTTGCGCGCGTACATCTCGCTGGCGTGCACGGCGCCGCTGCTGGCCAGGTTGAGCGGGCCGGCGATGGTCACGCCCTCCACGTCCACGGTCTCGCCGGGACGGGTGAGTTCGCAGTTGCCGCCGGTTTCCGCGGCCAGGTCCACCAGCACGCTGCCCGGCTTCATGCCGGCGATCATCGCCGCGCTCACGATCTTCGGCGCCGGGCGGCCCGGCACGGCGGCGGTGCAGACGATCACGTCGATGTTCTTCAGGTGCTCGCCGAGGCGGCGCTGCTGCTCGGCGCGCTCCTCTTCGGTGAGCTGGCGCGCGTAACCGCCTTCGCCCGCGGCGCTCACGCCCAGGTCGAGGAACTTGCCGCCCAGCGATTCGATCTGCTCGCGCGTCTCCGGACGCACGTCGAAGCCTTCGACCTGCGCGCCCAGGCGCTTGGCGGTGGCGATGGCCTGCAGGCCGGCGACGCCGGCGCCGACGATCAACACCTTGGACGGACGGATGGTACCGGCCGCCGTGGTCAGCATCGGGAAGAAACGCGGCGCCAGTTGCGCGGCGATCAGCACCGCCTTGTAGCCGGCCATGCCGGCCTGCGAGCTCAGCACGTCCATGGCCTGGGCGCGGGTGGTGCGCGGCAGGCGTTCCAGCGGGAACGCGACCAGTCCGCGCGCGACGATGGCGTCGCCGCGCGCGGGGTCGGCCTGCGGCGCCAGCGAGCCGACCAGCACCGCGCCTTCGCGCAGGCGGCCCAGGCCGGCCGGGTCCGGCGGCTGCACGCACAGCACCAGGTCGGCGTCGGCCAGCGCGGCGGCGGCATCGTCGGCGAGTTCGGCGCCGGCCTGCGCATAGGCCTCGTCGCCGAAGCTGGCGGCGCGACCGGCCCCGCGCTGCACGCGCACGCGCGCACCGCGCGCGACGAGCTTCTTGCAGGTTTCCGGGGTCAGCGCGACGCGCCGTTCGCCCGCAGCGGTTTCGCTCGCAACGCCTATGGTGATGCCCGCCATGCTTCGCTCCGTACCCGGTGATGGTGTCTCGCCGCATCCTAGCCGAATAAGGCGAGGAGCGAACGCGGAGGCGCGAGGGGCGAGCTGGGCGCCGTTGGCGCCGCTACGGATGGGATAAGCCGCTAATCAACCGGTCGCACTGTGGCGCGCCGGCGATCATGGAGCAGGAGCCGCTCTCGCTCGCTCCTCACTCCTCCCACTCTTTCCTGGCTTTCAGCGGTGGCCGACCGCGCGATCGAGATGGCGGCGGACCTGGCGCATGGCCTCGTCGAAGGCGTTGCGCTCGGCGCCGATGCTGAGCCGGCCTTCGCCGGCCAGGATCGCGAGCTCTTCCGGCGAGGCCGCGAACACGCGCAGGCCGCGGCGGTTGACCAGCAGGTAACGCGAGGTCAGCGGGCTGACCCAGGCCACCTTGGCCGCGATCTGTTCGCCCTGCAGGTCGGTCAGGCGCAGCCAGTCGCCCGGATCCAGACCGCGCATGCGCTCGGCCAGCACCGGATCGTGCTGCGACACGTCCTTGCCAGGTGGCAGGAAGCGGCGGGTTTCCTCGATCGCCTCGTCCTCGGCCGCGGGCAGCGGCGAGGCCGGACGCGTGCGGCGCGCCGAATCCGGCGTCGCCAGCGCGCGCACCAGACCGGCCATGCCGTGCTGGGCGGCGCTGTCGTCCAGGCCGGAACTGGCCAGGCACTGCACGATCAGCGGCTGCAGCGAGATCAGGCGGTCGGCGAGCTCGCGCCCGCGTTGTTCGGAAGCCAGGCGGTCGGCCTCGATCAGGGCGTCGCCCAGCGACAGGGCTTCGTCGCGGCGCGCTTCGCCGCCTTCGCGCAGCAGCACCTGGACCAGGTGATGGCGCCAGGGCATGGCCAGGAAGTCGGCCACGGCCTGGGTCAGCGGCGGCTCGGCCAGGCGCTCGCGCAGGGCGTGATCGGCCTGGTTGCGCGCCGCGCCGAGGCGCTCGCGTCCGTAGGTGGCCTTGGCCGCGCGCTGCTCCTGCAGCTCGACGCGGCGGCGCTGCTGCGCCAGCAGGGCGTCGAGTTCGGCGTGCGCCATCTCGAACACGGCCACGTCTTCGTTGTACTCGGCGACCACGCGCTGCGAGATCTCGGTGGCGCGGTCGAGCAATTCGCGGTCCTGCGGGGTCTCGCCGTCGTTGCCTTCGCAGGCCTCGGTGATCGCGTCGAGCAGGCGGCGCGCCGGATGCTCGCGTTTGACGAAGACTTCGTTGTCGGTCAGCGCGACCTTGACGTAGGGCAGCACCAAGCGCGCGTACAGACGGCGCGCACGATCCTGCAAAGCGTGATTGCGGAACAGCGAATCGAACAACAAGGCGACCAGATCGATCGCATCGTCTTCTTCGGCGCTGAAGCAGGTCTGGTCGGGGTTGAGGCCGAGCCGGCGCGCGCCGTCGTGCAGATGGTCGCGGATGCTCTCGCCCAGGCGCCCGGACACGGCCAGGGCGCGCGCGAACGCGTCCGGCGGTTCGGGTTGCAGCAGCGAAGCCACGCTGACCACTTCATCGATACGCAGCTCGCGGCGCGGCGCCATCGTGCGCTGCGGAGCGTGAGCATTGGGAACGGCGTCGGACCGCATCAGTCCTTCGCGCCAGGCATGCAATTGACTGCGCAAGTCGGCGAGCTCGCTGGCCATGGCCGCGATATCGCTGGGCGACATCGACGGACGTTGGGGGTCGTGTTGGGCGGCCGAGCCGCCGTGGGGCGGCGCGACGCCGCCATATGCGCCATAACCGCCGGCGCCCGGCGCAGGCCCCCCAAAGCCCGCGCCATAGTTCGGATCGAAACTGTCGCCGTAGCCGCGCTCGCGCACCGGTTCGCGCGGCGGCTTGGCGCCCAGGCCCGGGCCTAGCCCGACCCCGTAGCCGCCGCTGGACAGCAAGGTGTTGACCCGGCCGTACAGATCGCCGAGCACGCGCGCCAGTTCGTGTTCGTACTGGCGGAACAGACGCGCGCGCAGCGCCTCGGGCAGCTGCGCGTCGACGAAGGTCTCGACGAAGGCGGCGACCAGGCGCTGCGGGCCGATCGGATTCGGGCCGGGCGCCAGGCCCATGACCTCCGAAACCGCGGCCAGACGGCCCTGGACCATATCCAGGGGGCGCGCGTAGCGGCCGCACAGGGATTCGGTCAGGCGTTCGCCGGCCAGGTCGAATTCGAGCTGGTTCTCGTCCACCAGCCGCATCGGCACTTCGCCGCCGCTGCGGATGCGCAGGGCGCGGAATTCGTCGAAGCCCTTGGCCACCTGCTGGCGGAACGCCATCACATGGGTAGCCTGATGCTGCCGCAGGACCCACAATGCGGCTTGTTCTTCGTATTGATGGTTCTTGCCGTCGCCCTTGAGCGAGTCCACCTTCATGGCGTCCTCGATCGGTCCGTACAGGGTTCCAGGCAGGCCGCCCAGCTGCTCCAACGCCAGGCGCTTGATCTCCTCGAGCATGCGCAAGGGATCGGTACGCGTGGCTTGAGCTACGCCGTGCAGATGACCAGACACTGCGTGTTCCCCTGTTCCCGTGAAGGGCTTGAATCGTGTGGACCGAACGTGCCGTTTTTAGGCAGTTGGCAACAGCATAGTGGCAAGATACGACAGCGAATGCACACACAAAATAGGCTTTTGTGACCGATGTCCCGAATCGATACCGACTTCCCTCCTGAATCCGAAAAAGCGTTAGCGGCTCTAGACACTCGGCGCTCGGTGCCAGCCAAACAGCTGACCGAACCGGGCCCGGACCCGCGCGAACTCGAGCGCATGCTGCGCTCGGCGGTGCGTGTGCCGGACCACGGCAAACGCGTGCCGTTCCGCTTTCTCAGCATCCGCGGCGACGCCCGCCACAGCCTGGGCGAGCGCCTGGCCGCGCGCGGCCGCGAGCGCGACCCCGACGCCGGCGAGGCCGCGTTCGAGAAGGACCGCGGGCGTTTCTCGCACGCTCCTTTAATAGTGGTGGTGATCGCGCGCCTGGGGCCCGACGAGAAGATCCCCGAGCAGGAACGCCTGCTGACCGCCGGCAGCGTCTGTTTCGCCCTGCTCCAGGCCGCCCAGGCCCTGGGCTACGGCGCGGTCTGGCTGACCGGCTGGCCGGCCTACGACGCCCAGGTCCTGTCCTGGCTGGGCCTGGGCGCGGACGAGCGCGTGGCCGGCTTCATCCACATCGGCACGCCCAAGCTCGAGGCGCCCGAGCGCGAGCGTCCCGACCCGCGCGAGCTGCTGACCGCCTGGACGCCCGAATGAGCGCCGCGCGCCCGCCGCTGTACCTGGTAGACGCCAGCCTGTACGTGTTCCGCGCCTGGCACTCGATGCCCAACGAGTTCGAGGACGCCGAGGGCTGGCCGACCAATGCCGTGCACGGCTTCGCGCGCTTCCTGGTCGAACTGATCGAGCGCGAACGCCCGCGCCACATCGCGATCGCCTTCGACGAGGCCCTGGACTCGTGCTTCCGTAACACCTTCTACCCGGCCTACAAGGCCAACCGCGAACCGGCGCCGCAGGAACTCAAGCGCCAGTTCGTGCACTGCAAGTCGCTGTGCCGCGCGCTCGGCCTGCCGGTGCTGGCGCACAGCGAGTACGAGGCCGACGACTTGATCGGCAGCGCCCTGGCGGCGATGCGCGCCCAGGGCTACCGCGGCGTGATCGTCTCGGCCGACAAGGACCTGTCGCAGCTGCTGGACGGCCCCGACGAGCAATGGGACTACGCGCGCGGCCAACGCTGGCGCGCCGACGGCGTGCCGGCGCGCCACGGCGTCGAGGCCCGTCAGATCGCCGACTACCTGGCCCTGTGCGGCGACGCCGTCGACAACATCCCCGGCGTGCCCGGCATCGGCGCCAAGACCGCGGCGGCCCTGCTCGGCCACTTCGGCACCCTGGACGCGCTGCTGGCGCGGGTCGAGGAAGTCCCGTTCCTGCGCGTGCGCGGCGCCGCTAGCGCGGCCGCGCGCCTGCGCGAACACCGCGAGCAGGCCCTGTTGTGCCGGCGCCTGACCACCATCGCCCTGGACGCCCCGCTGGGCGAAGACGCCGCCCCGTTCCTGCGCGGCCGCGGCCTGGCCCCGGAGCTGCTGGGCCTGTGCGAAGCCCTGCGTTTCGGCCCCATGACCCGGCGCCGCCTGCACGAGGCCGCCGGCCTGGACTTCGCGACGTCATCGCTTCCGTCGTAGCATCGGGGCGAACGAACGCCCGGACCTGCGATGAACGAACCAGTCGAAACCCTGTACGACGGCCAATGGCTGCGGATGATGCGCCGCGGCCGCTGGGAGTACGCCGAGCGCACCCACGGCAAGGGCATGGCGGTGATCATCGTCGCCGTCACGCCCGAAGATAAGCTGCTGTTCGTCGAGCAGTACCGCGTGCCCTTGAACGCGCGCACCATCGAAATGCCGGCCGGCCTGGTCGGCGACGACCACGACGCCGACACCCTGGAAAGCGCCGCGCGCCGCGAGCTGATCGAGGAAACCGGCTGGGAGGCCGAACGCGTCGAAGTGCTGCTGACCGGCCCGACCTCCTCGGGCATGAGCAGCGAACGCATCGCCTTCGTGCGCGCGCGCCAGCTGCGCCGCGTCGGCGAAGGCGGCGGCGTCGACGGTGAGGACATCGTGGTCCACGAAGTACCGCGCGCCGACGCGCCGGGCTGGCTGATGCGCAAGCACGCCGAAGGCTACGAGCTCGATCTCAAGCTGTGGGCCGGCTTGTGGATGATCGAACACAATCCGGATGGGTCGCGCGCGGATTGAGCGAGACCGCGGAGGCGCTGACCCGATCGCCTCCGATCGCTTAAGCCGCCCAGGCCGCGTCGCGGCGCGTGCGGCCCGCGTTGCCACACTCGGTCCACATCCCTTGCTCATTTCCCTAAGCCGCCCGCTCGGGCAAGCTGGCTGGCGCATCGATGCGTATCCGCACATCCACGGAGCGATCGGCGCGCCAACGCCGCGGCACGCGGCCCGGATCGGGCGAGATCATGAAACTGCCGCACTTCCTCAGCAGCTACCTCAAGCAAAGTCGTGACCTGCTGGAGACCCACGGTGAGGATCGCGCGATGTCGTTGGCGGTAGGCGGCGATTTCGAAGCGGTGGGCGCGCTCGAATTCTGCCTGCTCAAGCAATTGGGGCTGGCGCCGGATCACAGCGTGATCGATGTGGGCTGCGGCAGCGGCCGCCTCGCCATGCAGCTGCGCTCTTATCTGCTCGGCCCCTATGTCGGCATCGACGTGGTCCCAGAACTCTACGAGTACGCGCGCAAACAGTGCGCGCGCGAGGACTGGCGCTTCTACGCCGCCCCGGGCACTCGGATTCCCGAACCCAACGACAGCGCGGACTTCGTGGTGTTCTTCTCCGTCTTCACGCACCTACTGCACGAAGAAACCTACCGCTATCTGCGCGAAGCCGCGCGCACGCTCAAACCCGGCGGCAAGATCGTCTTTTCCTTCCTGGAGTTCGGCATTCCCAGCCACTGGTTCATCTTCGAACACTCAGTGGCCGACGAGCGCGCGGACAAGGTGCTCAACCAGTTCATGGACCGCGACCTGATCCGCGCGTTCGCGACGCACCTGGGCCTGCAGGTGCTCGAGCTCCACGACGGGCATTTGCCGCATATCGCCCTGGACCGCAGCATCCGTTGGGACAGCGGCAAGGAAATGAGCGGCAGCGGCAACCTCGGCCAATCGGTCGCAGTACTCGTCAAGCCCATCCAGGCCGCATCGTCCTCCGCGCCGGCTTGAGCGCCGTGCTGCGGCCGGCACGCTCAGCGCTGCAGGCGCCTTGGCACCTGATCGCGCGACCACAGACACATTTCGCGATCTCCGCCACCGTCCACCACCCGCCAGCTCACCTCGCGCGGAAATAGGTAGGGCGCCTCGAACAGATCCATCCATCGCCAGTCGCCACTGGCGATGTCCCGGTTCGAGAAGCCATTCTTGTTGAGATGCGTGGTGGTGAGCAAATACGGAATGCCAGAATCCAGGAAGTTCGCCAGCGCCCGCTCGGTGTCCTCGTACGACAGATGGAACAGGCAGTCCCGGCACAGCATCAGGTCGGCCTGCGGCAAAGCATCGCGGGTCAGGTCGACATGGACGAAGCCGACATTGTCGAGGTGAGCGAACGCCTCGGCGTTGCGTTGGACCAGATCCTGGACGATATCCGCGCCGGTGTAGCGCAGATCGGCACCTTCCACCACGTGCCGCATCCAATTGAAGTCACCGCAAGGGGCATCGAGCATTGAGCGTATGCCGTGCGATTCGAACAATTCCGGCAGCGCCGCGCGCAGGGTCTGGGTACGCGCCAGGGTGGACGAAGGGCCGCTCACGCTTTCGTCGCAACGCCAGGCGTTGGTCTTGAAGATGCGGGTGAAGCGGCCCTCGATGCTCGAATCGCTCATGCGTACCTCGAATGGAATGGATGCCCGACCGCCCCCGACCTCAGGCCGAGAGCCGTCGCAGTAACTCGTGGCCGGTGCGACCGGAATCGGCGATCGCGTTGCCATGAACCTTGATGAAGTCTCCGGACTGCAGAAAGGCCACGCCGCCTTGCATATCAGCGATATGCGACAAAGCCTCCACCGCGAACTCGACCTTGCCCATCTGCATCCACAACCAGGCCTGCTTGAACCACACGTCCAGACGATTGGGCCATACCATGCACAGCGTGATCCCGATCGATTCGGCGGCCTCCATGTCGCCGCTCACGATCGCATCGTGGCGACGGTCGTAGATCTCCTTGGCCGAGAACGCTCGCTCCGTGACGATCAGGCGCTTGTCGAGCAGGAACGAGGTCGCGGCGCGGTGTAGGCTGTGCGATTTCCCGGTCGCCAAACCTTCGGCCGCCAGCAGCAGCAGCCGGAATTCCAGGTCCAGATGCGGATACAGCCGCGCGAAGCCCGGCTCCCGAATCTGCTTAAGGAATTCGCCGTAATAATGCCGACCGCCCCAGCCATGCGCGTTCTCGCGCGAGTAGTGGCCGCCCGCGCTGCCGGTGGTGCGCCCCAGCGGATCGCGACTGAGCGACATATGCAGGCCGCACTCCGGACGCTGCTGGAAGTCCATCGGCACCATCAAGCCCTTTCTGCGCATGCATTCGTACAGCACGTACTCGTCGTTCTCGACTGCCAGATCCAGGTCCTGAATCGAGGGCAAGGGATAGTAGCGATCGTACTCGCAGAAGTGCAGACCGGACAGGCGCGGCTTCTCGGACATGGCGAACTGCAGCCGCAAGATGTTGCTGAACGCAAGCGCGTGACGCGCGATCAGCTCCTCATGCACTTCGCAGACGTCTTCGAACACCAGCAGATCGATGTCGCCGATATAGATGTAACGCGCCTTGAGCTGCGGCGCCTCCACAAAGCGCACCACGTTCGGGACGATGCGCGGCTGTTTGCGCGCGAGTTCGGACTGGCGAATCAGGAAGCGTCCTGGATAAGCCTCTTCCAGGATCGCCAATGCGCGCGCGTAACGGACCTGGAAGGAATCGTAGTCCTGCAGGCATATCTCCACCAGGGAGTCTGGATTGCTCCTCAAGGCGAAGTAAACGTATGGGATCGCGAACAGGTCGTAACGCCTGTCCGCGTATGAGAAGAACAGTACTTTGGCTGGATTCGACATGCGCGCTCGGACCGGACCCGATTAGGCGAGAGGAGCGGAAGGGCGGCCTGCCGACGCAGGCCGGGGGAGTCGATCGACGAACTTGCCGTCGATGCACCAACGAGCCTGCACCTCGGAGCGCGCGCACCGGGCGAGCTCCTGACGCAGACCGGGATGGTCGATGAGACGCTCCACCGCCTCGCACCAGACGTTGGTTTCATTGGCGACCATCAGGGCATTGGCCTCGTGGCGGCCGATGTTGCGATAGCTCTCCATGTCCGAGCACACGATCGCCATGTCCAGGGCCGCGTATTCGAGAAACTTCAGATTGGACTTGGAGCGGTTGAAGCGGTCGTCCGCCAGCGGAATGATGCCGATATCCCAGTGCACGCGCTGCAGCAACCAATTCACGAAGTTCGGATAGTCGGTGCTTCTGGGCAGTGCGATCCGACGTCCGAACATCGGCGCGATATTCTGGAAGGCACCGATCACCTCGACCTCGATACGCGGCCCGTAGCGCGCCTGCAGGCGTTGCATCGCATCGGTCACCAAAGCCAGATCCTGATCGTGCGAGGGGGTACCGATATAGCCGACGCGGATCGGCCCATCCGCCGCCCTGGCGTATGGGCCGGAGTGGTGGTCGCGTTCGCTCCCCAGACGCCACAAGTCGCCGTCCAGCAGGTTCGGTACGACCTGAACGTTCGGATTGCGTCCCGCCAGCAGCTCGGCCAGCGGCTCGGTCGACACCGTCACCAGATCCGCGTGCTCGCTCAACCAGGCGACCTTGCGCGCCAGCTCCGTCGTATCACCGCCGAATTTGCGTGCCTTCAGGGCCTGCCCATCCAGCAGATCGTCGTCTAGCTCATAGACCAGGCTGGCGCCGCATGCGCGCCAGGCCGGTAGCCACTCGGTCAGTTCGGCCAGACCGATACCGGCGGCATCACGTTGTATCAGCAGGCATTGCGCCGAGCCCGGCGTGGGCAACGACAGCGGTTGCGGCTTGACCCGCCAGGCGCTGCGCACCGCGCGGGCGCCGTAAGGCAGCAAGGTTCTGACGTAAGCCGAGCCCGTCGGCAGATCGTCTCCGCGCCGCGCGTGCATCAGTTTGAGGATTGGCTTCGCCTGCGCATGAGTGCCCGCGCGGTGCCCGGCCAGGGCCCGCGAGAACAGGTCCAACTCGCTGACCGCGGCGGCGCGTACGGAGTAACGCGACGCGGTCCGCAGCCCGGCGAGGCGCAGGCGGCTCAGCTCCGCGGGTTCGGACAACAGGGCGCCGATGCGTTGGAAACAGGCGTCCTCATCGAAACTGTCGACCACCAGCGCGTTGTGGCCGTCGATCGCATACTCGTCGCCGCCGCCGTGCTCCGGCACAACCGCAGCGCAGCCGGAGGCCATGGCCTCCAAGGACGTACGCCCGAAGGCCTGATAGTCCGACAGGTCGATGAACAGGTCGGAATCGGCGAGCAAGGCAGCCACCTCGGGCCGATCGAGCACGCCGTGATTGCGATACTCGAAATCGCGCGGCAGCGCCTGGAAGCGCGGGTCGTCCTCGCTGCAACCGAACAGACTAAAGCTCAACGCGCCTGGAAACCGCGCCGTCAGCCGCGACAACAGCCGCATCGTGCGCTCGGCGCCGCGATAAGGCGTCTGCGGGCGGATCATCGCAGCGATGCGCAAGCGGGCATCCGCCTTTCGCGGCCGGGGCGAGTAGGTGGCGTGGTCGATGCTGGGCTCGACCTTGTTCACCTCGACAGCGTGCTCCTGTCGGACCATATTGCAGATCCAATGGGTCTTGGCGAACAGCAGCGCGTTAGGGATCAGCGTGTAGGAGGCCTTGGCCGCGATCCACTGCGGGCTTCCCGGCTCGAAGAACATCGGCTCGTAGTCCTGCACGTAATAGGCAGGCAACACGTGCGGGCAAGCCTCGTGCACGCGTTTCAGCATGGGTACAGAGGAGAATATGGTCGCGATCACGACATCGTAGTCGTCGGCCAGATCGACCAGATCCGCCTGCGAGAAGCCGACGAACAGCTCGCTCGATCCGGGCATGTCGCGGTACATGTGATGGAAGCCGGCGAGCTGATCGCGGCCCACCGCGACGCGCGCGAGGACGCCCATCTTGACCAGTTCGGCGCATTCCTGGACCACCGAGTGGGCGCCGCCGCCGCCGCCCTTGACGGGGAGCAGGAAGAGGACACGCGGAGGCGCGCTCAGATCGGCATCGCCCTGCATGGGCCGTCGCAACGCTGCTCTGACATCGGCCCTGACCCGATCCAGACCGCTATCGGAGCGCATCCTGGCGACGATCGCGCCGAACCGGCCATCGCCATGCTTGCGGCGCAGAATGCGCGATCCCGCCTCCGAGAGCGCTCTGCGACGGGTATGACCGAAGCTCTTGGACTTAGCATGAAACACGTACACGTCGTCGGCGATGGCGAGCTTGAATCCGGCGTCCGCGGCCCGCACGCAATAGTCGTTCTCCTCGCCGTAGCCCTCCGGAAACGATGCCTCATCCATAAATCCGATGGCGTCCACCACCTCGCGGCGCATCAAGAAGCAAAACCCGTTGACGAAGGGCAGCTTGGGATAACGACGCTTGCTCGCCGCCGCAACGGTGCGCGCCATCGCCGCGACGTCGAAGCCTGGCGGCAAGGCGTTGACCGAGAACGAACCATCGGGATCGAACAGCTCCGGCACGTTCTGCCAGCTGGCCGCATTGGACAGCGGACCCACGATGCCCAATTCGCGATCCGAAGCCATGCAGCGCAGCATGCCCTTGAGCCAGCCCTCGCTTACTATCGTGTCGCTATTGAGGGTGACCAGGTACTGGGCGTTCGCTGCACGCAGGCCGCTGTTGACCGCGCGGGTGTAGCCCAGATTGCGCGGATGCTCGATCAATGTGAGAGCCGGACCGCGCGCGCAGCGTTCGCGCAACCAGGAGGTCGTCTCGGCATCCGAGCCGTCGTTCACCACCAGCACCCGGACATCCAGACCGTCGCGACAGGCCAGAACCGATTCGATGCATTGCTCGACATCGGACAGGGCGTTGTAGACCGGGATCACCACGTCCACGCTGACGCCGTAACGGCTGCGAACCTGCGTATTCGGGCGAGGCTTGCGCCCCTCGGCGCGGCCATGACGGACGTAGTGCACCAGCGGATTGATCGCCGCCGCCGCGACGTCCGGATAGGCGCCCAGGTAATAGCGTGTGCTGAATGCCCGACTGGGGTCGCGAAACATGCGCGCGCCAAAGCGGTAGTAGTGTTCGGCCGGGTCCATGCCGATAGCGGCCACGTCAGGATACTCACGCCGGTACCACTCCGGATCGAACAGCTCCGTGGCCTTGATCAATTCGATTTCGTGCATGTTCTCGCTCGCATACGGGTCCGCGGCCATTCGACGATGCTCAACCGGTGACCCACCGGCGCAGCTTTCGCATCGGCCACGTCATCCGCCAGGAATGGCTGGATGTGATCGTTCTCAGCGTGGTGTCGCGCGACTCCAACGCGGATGCGAGTTCCATGCGTTCCGCCTGCGTACGGCTCAGCTCCGCCGCCAGGCAGTTGCGCTCGTGCTGCATCGTCAGCAACTGCGAGGTCGTCGCATCGCACTTGCCTTTGAGCTCGTCGCGCTCGCCTTCGCTGGCGGCCAGCAAGCCGGTCAGCAACTCGATCTCCTTGTACCGGTGCGCCAGGCAGGCGCTCAGGTCGCGCAGCCGGACGGCGCTCTCGGTCTCGTCGTTCGCTCCGGCCAGGGGCGACGCCGCGGGCGCCAACGCCGCCTTGCCATCGTGCTTCGTCGCTACAGCCGCACCGGCTTCCGGCTCGTCCGAGCACGCGCCCACGCGCGCCCGGGACTTTTCCCGGGAGACGTCCGGCCCTACTCCATTCGGGAACGAATCGGCCCGCGTCTCGCCTTCGTGAGCGCGACGGTTCTTCTTGTCTCTAGCCCTGTTCAAGCCATCCTCCCGTGCGGCGCGCCGCACTTATCTCGCCCCGATCACACGTTGAACTTGCCCGCATTGGCGTAGCGCAGCGGCGCGCCCAGCTTGTTGCCGCTGATGCCCACGCTGACCGTTACGCGCTCCTGCAACGGCGTGATCAGCGCGCCCTCCGCCAAGGGCACATCGACCACGAAGCCGAAATCGCCGCGCTTGCCCATATAGCGATTCACGTCGTCCCGGCACTTCTTCTGGAACGTGTCGAACACGTAGGACACGCCGCTCACGTCGACTCGCACCGTGCGCACCTCGTTGCCCCGGTCTCCGACCGCCCAGCCCTCGATCTGCAAGCCGTCACCGACCCTGGCCACGCGATCGACCACGCCGATGGCGTCTCCGAACAACAGGGGGTCGTGATGGGCGAGCTGGGCGCGCATTTCGGCGCTGGCGAGAGAGACGATGTCGCGATAGCACTCCAGCGCGGCCTCGGTATCGCCTACGAACTTGGCGCGCCCCTCGTGCAGCACCAGCACACGGTTGCAGAGCCTGCGAATCAGCCCGGTGTTGTGACTGGCGATGACCACTATTCCGCTTCCATGCACGCGATCGGACATGCGCTCCTGGGCCCTATGCACGAAGGCCGCGTCGCCCGTCGCCAGCCATTCGTCCATGACCAGGATGTCCGGCTGAATGGCAGTCGAAATCGCGAAGCCCAGGCGCATGCGCTGCCCCGACGAGAGCGTATGCAGCCGGTGCAGCGCCCGATCGGCCAGCCCGGAGAACTGCAGAACATCGCGCAGTACGGCTTGCAGTTGGCGCCGCCTCAATCCCATCGCTGTTCCGCGCAGGATTACGTTTTCGCTGACCGATGCGTACTCGGCGAAGCCCAGCGTCGCGTTCAACAGCGACTGCATGCTGCCGCTGTGGCGGACCCGGCCCTGGGTCGGCGGGAAGGCGCCATTGAGCACGCGCAGCAGCGTGGTCTTGCCGGAGCCATTGAGGCCGACGATGCCGATGCGATCGCCCTGCTCGGCCGAGAAGCTGATGTCCTTCAGCACATCGCGGTAGCGGCGGACCGTGCCGCCCAGGGCGGTCTTGAATTGCGTGGCATAGGGATCGCCGTCGACCCGCTGCATATTCAGCGGCAACTCCAACCTGATCGATTCGGCGTGCAGGAAGATGGACATAGGCGCGCCCTCAGAGCCACAGCGCGACGCGGCGCGCATAGGTGCGATAGGCGAGGATCGCCCCGATCAGGCCGATCAGCGTCATCGCCGCCAAATACCAGACCGTCACCGGCTCCAGCCCCTCCCCCAACAGCGGCGCGCGTATGCTCGCGACCAAGTGATGGAACGGATTGGCGCGCATCAGAACGCCGCGCGCGGTGCCTTCCGGAGCGCCTTCGGGATACCAGACGATGGGCGTGACCAGGAACGCCGCCATCATCGTGCTGGCCATCAGCTCGCCGACGTCCGGATAGCGCGCGCCGAGCAGGGACAGCAGCACCGAGTACAGGAACAGATTCACCATCAGCACGGCCAATCCGAGCAGGGATCCGGGAACGCCCGACCACTGGAAGTCCGGCGAGCCCAACACCGCTACCGCCAGCAGCGGCTGCGCGATCAGGAAGTAGTAGAACGAGCGGCTGATCATGCGCAGGATGAAATCGGTCAGGCGCACATTGCCGTCGTATATGAAGGACTGACTGCCGCTGAACACGCTGGTCGCGTCCACGAACACGGTCATGACCATGCGGAACACCACGAAGCCCACCGCCACGTGGCCCAGGAAGCGCTGCGTGTCCATGCCGGGTTGCAAGGCCCCCAGATAGCCGCCGATACCCCAGATGTAGACAGCGGTAGGCACCAGCATCCAGATCAGGCCGAAATGGGTCTTGCGGTATTTGGTGACGGTATCCAGCCAGCTCCCGTAGACCCAATGGTCCGGGCGCCGCAGGCTTTGGCGTAGATGGGCTAGCAAGGAGCTCATAGGCTGGCGATCCTGGAGAGGGGGCGGCGGCGACCTTGCGGCGCGCGACTGGCGACCGAGCGCGGCGGAAACGCGAGCTCGAAATGGAAGCTGTCCAATGACAGATTGGGGTTGTAAGCCGGATCGTTGAACAGGACCTCGCCCCAGCGCCGGATCATGGTTTCGCACTCGACCTGGAAGCGCGCGCGCTTATCGGGCGCGCTGTCGAGCCCGCGACTGGCCGACTCGTGGTGATACAGCTCGGCGAACGGCGTCCACACGTTGCGGTAGCCGAGGGCATCGATGCGCAAGCACAGGTCGATATCGTTGAAGGCGACCGCGAGCTCCTCGTCCATGCCGCCGGCTTCGTCGAATACGCAGCGGCGCACGGCGAGGCAGGCCCCCGTGACCGCGGTCAGGTTGTGGACTACGCCGGCGCGCCCGAGGTAGCCGTTGCTGCCTCGCTGCAGGTGGAGATGCGCATGCCCCGCCACGCCGCCCACCCCGAGGATCACGCCCGCGTGCTGGATCGTGTCGCTGGGGTAATACAGCATGCAGCCGACCGCACCGACCTCGTCGCGCGCGGCGTACGAGACCAACTCGCTCAGCCAATGCGCATCGATCACCTCGGTGTCGTTGTTCAACAGGCACAGCACCTCGGCCGCCCCCTGCCGCACGCCGTAATTGACGATGGCCGAGAAATTGAACGGCTGCGGATACTCGACCACGCGCAGCCTCGGGCGCGCGCGCAACTCGTCTAGATAGGACAGGGTCTCGGCATGGATCGAGCCGTTGTCGATTACCATCAACTCGAAGTCGGGATACTCGGTGCGCGCGAGCACGCTCTCGACGCACTTGCGCAGCAAATCGACCCGGTCCCGCGTCGGCACGATCACGGTGACCCTGGGCGATTCCGCCCCCAGACGTCGTATCGGGCGGTAGTACTGGTGCGGGGTCACCTCGACCCGCGATGGACGCCCCATGCGCGCCAGGTGCTCGTCGACCGCGCGCCGGCCCGCTTCCAGGGCGTAAGGCTTGTGATCGCCGCCCATCGCCGTGGATCCTTGCACCGCGCGCCAGTGATAGAGCACCTTGGGTATGTGAACGATCTGCTCATCGCGCAGGCGCTCGACGCATCGCAGGACCAGATCGTGGTCCTGGGCGCCTTCGAAACCCGGCCGCAGGCGACCGACCGCGCGCACCAGGTCGGCGCGGATCACGGCGAAATGGCAGATGTAGTTCTGCGCGCACAGCAACTCCGGGTTCCAGGCCGGCTTGAAGTGCGGGTCGTAGCGGCGACCGTCGCGATCGATCTTGTCCTCGTCGGAGTACAGCAATTGCGCGTCGGCGTGCTCGCCGATCGCGCGGGCGACTTCCGCCAGCGCGCGCTCGCTCAGTTCGTCGTCGTGGTCCAGGAACCCGAGGTAGTTTCCACGGGCGAGATCGATAGCGTCGTTGCTGGCTTCGCAGATGTGCCCATGGCGCTCGCGGAACTGCACGCAGATGCGACGGTCGCGCATCGCGTAGTCGCGCAGCAGCTTCTTCACCGCCGGATCGTTCGATGCATCGTCGACGATGCATAGCTGCCAGCGCGCATAGGTCTGCGCTAGCACGCTGTCTATGCAACGCCGCAGCCAGGGCAAGGGCGTGTCGCGCACGGGGAGCACGATCGAGAACAGCGGCGCGCCCGCCTCCAGCTCCGCGCGCTCGCGGCGTCCAAAGCTGCGATCGAAGCGCGCGATCCATTGCTGATAGGAATAGGTCTTCCGGCGCAACGCCGCCCGATAGCGCTGCTTCAGATCCTCGGCGGCTTCGGCGGCCCGGCCCCGTGCGATCGATCGCGCGAAGTCGCGCAGGGCCGATAGCGCCTCGTCCGAGAACAGCCGACGGCTACTGCGCTGGATACCGCGCAGCATTTCCCACACCGCGCGCGGACGCGAGATCCGACGCAGCCGAAAGCCCTTCAGCGCGAACGCGGCCTCGCACTGGGTCGGGTCGTAGCGCAGGGCGCGCAGGGCCGCATTGATCAGTACCACCGTACGAACGCGTCGCTGACCGTCGACGGGTTCAGCGATCTCGATCCGGTTCGCCTCGCTCTGGCCCTTTCCGTAATCCGGATAGAAGCACGGAGCGACGATCGCGCCTTCGCGCACGCTGCAGCGCAGGTCGAGCAAGTACCAACCCGGGGCAGGCAAGCCGCTGCCTGCCTGGGCGCGCACGTCGAACTGAGGGTCCTCGCCTTGGGCATGGCAATCCCAGGCATCGCCGCTCCGGGTTGCGCTCAACTGCTTCAACGGGACCAGATCCAGTCTCATGCCCCGCCCCGGAAGTCGCCGGGCGATGGCCGCTAGCAGGCGGCGAAAAGTCAAAACAAACCCCTCATACGTTCCCCTTCCCAGGCAGCCTTCTTGGAGCGCCCGGTCACTGCACGAGCAGGTGGCCGCGCAACGCACGCCCCCCGATATCTCCCTATTTCCACATCAGCCTTACATCCAAACGGAGAATTTTCAATCCTGATTGGGACTTTGATATCTGAATACGAAATCAAAATCCCGGTACATCGGAGGCCGGTGAAAACAAGACGCCATTCGCGACATCGCCTAGCGGTGCTCGGCGATGCGCCATAAACAGATGATTCATCAACAGAAATCGCTCAATCCCTGTGCTTGCGGACACGTGCAACCGGGCCGCAGGCATGATCAGCACCAACTACATGCCAAGGGCACACATTTTCTGTTGAGAAAAACCGCCCGCGCACAAGGTCGGACGACGAGTGCGCCCTGAGGCCCCACAAACGAAAACGGCCGGTAGCTGCGCGCTACCGGCCGTTCGGGGTGTTGCGGCGTCGCGGGCGCTTAGCCGGCGGCGTAGCGATCGGTGGCCCGGATCAGGGCGTCGACGTTCTCGGCCTCGAAGGCGGAGTGGCCGGAGGCCGGGGTGATGGTGAGCTCGGCGCCCGGCCAGGCCTGCTTGAGGTCCCAGGCGTTCTGCACCGGGCAGACCACGTCGTAGCGGCCATGCACGATGGTGCCGGGGATGCCGGCCAGGCGATGGGCGTCGCGCAGCAACTGGTCCTCGACCTCGAAGAAGCCGCCGTTGACGAAGTAGTGGTTCTCGATGCGCGCGAACGCCAGCGCGAACGCGGCGTCCTCGTGGCCGCTGACGAAGTCCTCGTCCACGTGCAGGAAGCTGGTCGCGCCCTCCCAGACGCTCCAGGCGCGTGCGGCGGCCAGGCGCTGGCGTTCGTCATCGCTGGTGAGGCGGCGGTGGTAGGCGCTGATCAGGTCGTGGCGCTCGACCGGCGGGATCGCGGCCAGGTAGTGCTGCCAGGCATCCGGGAACAGGCGCGAGGCGCCTTCCTGATAGAACCACTCCAGTTCCCAGCGGCGCAGCATGAAGATGCCGCGCAGGACCAGCTCGGTCACCTGCTGCGGATGGGTCTCGGCATAGGCCAGGGCCAGGGTCGAACCCCAGGAGCCGCCGAACACCTGCCAGCGCTCGATGCCCAGGCGCGCGCGCAGGCGCTCGATGTCGGCCACCAGTTCCCAGGTGCCGTTGTCGACCAGGTCGGCGTGCGGCGTGGAGCGTCCGCTGCCGCGCTGATCGAACAGCACGATGCGGTACTTGGCGGGGTCGTGGAAGCGGCGCATTTTCGGGCTGCAGCCGGCGCCCGGGCCGCCGTGCAGCAGTACCACCGGCTTGCCGTCGGGGTTGCCGCACTGCTCGTAGTACAGGGTATGGCGGTCGTCGACCTGAAGCGTGCCGACGTCGTAGGGTTCGATCTCGGGATAGAGCGTGCGCATCGCGGAATCTCTGGCGGAATGCGCCGAGTCTACCCAGGCGCGGCGCGCGGGCGATACCGTATGCGGGCCTTGCGCGCGCGAACGCCAGCCGCGCTCAGTCGGCGGGCGCGCGCCCCAGGGTCACGCGATCGCGGCCCTCGAGATCGCGTTCGGTCGCCACTTCGACCAGGCCGGCCTCGCGCAGCAGGCCGCGCACGGCCATGCCCTGCTCCCAGCCGTGTTCGATCAGCAGCCAGCCGCCGCGTTGCAGGTGCGCGAGCGCGCCGGCGGCGAGCGCGCGGATCGCGTCCAGGCCGTCCGCGCCCGAAGCCAGCGCGCTGCGCGGTTCGTGGCGCAGGTCGCCCTGTTCGAGGTGGGCGTCGTCTTCGGAGATGTAGGGCGGGTTACTGACGATCAGCTCGTAGCGCTCGCCCTGCAGCGGCGCGTACCAGTCGCCGTTGCGGAACTCGACATTGTTCAAGGCCAGCGCGCGCGCGTTGTCGGCGGCCACGCCCAGGGCCGCGTCGCTGGCGTCGGTGGCGGTCACGCGCGCGGCCGGGCGCTCGCGCGCCAGCGCCAGCGCGATCGCGCCGCTGCCGGTGCCGAGGTCGGCGATGCGCGCGATCCGGCCGGCCGGCAGGCGCGCCAGAGCCAGTTCCACCAGCAGCTCGGTTTCCGGACGCGGGATCAGGGTGGCCGGGGTCACGCGCAGGTCGAAGCTCCAGAAGCCGCGCTGCCCGAGCAGGTAGGCGACCGGCTCGCCGTCGGCGCGGCGCGCGACCAGGGTGCGGTAGCGGCGCGCGAGTTCCTCGGCGATCACGTCGTCGCCGTGCGCGAACAGCCAGCTGCGCGGTTTGCCCAGCGCATGCGCGAGCAGCAGCTCGGCTTCGGCGCCGTCGTCCAGACGCGTCCTGGCTTCGCGCAGCAGCAGATCGATGCGGTTCATCGGCGACGTCCCGTCAGAACTCCACGCCGTATTCGGACTTCGCGTCCGCTATCGCCTTGTCGAGTTTCGCCAGCTTGCTGGGCTGGCCAGCGTACTTCTTGCGAGCGGCGGCGATCTGCGCATGAATCAGGTCCGAGTCGCAATCCAGCTCGTCGTTGGTTTGACTCAGCTCTTTCTCGCGCTCCGGATCGCCGGACCCGACCTCGCCCGCCAGATGCGCGCAACCGAACACGCGCTCGGCCAATGCGTCCGGGTCGGCCGACTTGGCGGCCTCCGGCCCTTTGGCGCCGACGGCGAACGCAGCCGCGAACAGGCAGGCGCTTGCCACGAGCAGCAGACGAGGCATCGTATTTTTCATGGGGCAATCTTCCCTGATTGGAGTTCGCTCGGCGGCCCGACGCCACCAAGACGTGTTGGGAATCGGCCGCGGGCGATTCCGCGCCCGGCGAATCCAGCGGCACATCCTACGCGAGCGCGGGCCGCCGCCCGCGCCCTGAGGCACAAAAACGACCGCCGGCACAGGGCCGGCGGTCGTGAGGCCAGACGCACGCACGGACCGTTCGGGTCCGTACGCGCTGAAAGCGGGGGCCGATCAGGCCGTGCGCTGTTCCAGGGTCACCGCGACGGCATGCACCACGGCACCGATCTTCAGTGCGCTCTGCACACCGAGAGCACTGATTTCGTGCTTACGCAGCACGCGTTCGTGCGAATCCATGCAGGCGCCGCAGCCGTTGATCGCCGACACCGCCAGCGAGGCGAGTTCGAAGGACATCTTGTCGATGCCGGGGTTGGCCATGATGTTCATGCGCAGACCGGCGCGCAGCTGGCCGTATTCCTGGTTCTGGATCAGGTGGGTCGCGCGGTAGTAGATGTTGTTCATCGCCATCACCGCGGCCGCGGCGCGGGTGCCGTCGAGCTCCTCGGGCGAGAGCTGCTCGGCGGCAAAGGCTTCGATCGCGGCGACCAGCGGCTGGTAGCGCGAGGCGATCGCCGAGGCCAGCGCGATCGCGCGGATCTGCTTGCCGTCCAGGCCCTGCGCACCGGCGTCGCTGAGCACGCTGTCGAGGTTGAGCTTGAGGTCCTTGGCGTAGTCGGGCAGCGAGTTGCGAAGATCGGAAAGGCTCATCGAAGGGGCTCCTGATACTGCGGAAATAGACGCGCGGGGGAAACGCGCAAGACGGCACCGACGCTGGCTGGCATGCGGCCCGGGGCCTGCGGCTGGCGGACGTAAGCGAGGTTGCGCGGGCGTCGCGGATCGCGGCGCTGCGATAAAAACAGCCGGGGCGAGCCCCGGCTGCGGGCATCCCGCACGGGAGGGAGGGGGGAGCCGGGGGTGAAGCCGGCCCGCGTGCGGGTGTTGCCTGAAAAGATCTGCGCCGACCGCATACGCAGGCGGCGCAGGTGAAACCGGACGTCGACGCTAAGGGAGCCGGCCGCGACCCACGGAGATCCGCGGCCTGGCTCGCCGATCCGACTGACGGATCAGGCGACCTTCAGCGTGTTGTCGCCCGAGTTCCAGTTGCAGGGGCACAGCTCGTCGGTCTGCAGGGCGTCGAGCACGCGCAGGACTTCCTGCGGGTTGCGGCCGACCGAACCGTCGGTGACGTAGACGAAGCGGATCACGCCTTCCGGATCGACCAGGAAGGTCGCGCGCTGGGCCACGCCGTCTTCGCTGAGGATGCCCAGCGCCGAGGTGAGGTCCTTCTTGATGTCGGCCAGCATGGGGAACGGCAGGTCGCGCAGATCCTTGTGGTCCTTGCGCCAGGCCAGGTGCACGAACTCGCTGTCGGTCGATGCGGCCAGGACCTGGCAATCGCGATCGAGGAACTGCTGGTTCAGGTCGCCGAAGCCCTTGATCTCGGTCGGGCACACGAAGGTGAAGTCCTTCGGGTAGAAGAACACCAGCAGCCACTTGCCCTTATAGGTGTCGTTGTCGATGTCGGCGAAGGCGCTGTCGAGGCTCTCGATGCCGACGGTGGCCTTGACCTTGAATTTCGGGAACTTTTCGCCGATGGAAAGCATGCGCACAACTCCTTGATTAACGGATGGGAAGGGGGTGGAAAGGGGGTTGGATGCTGCGGGCCGCATCCGATGAGGCTATGTTGCAGGACAGCATTTGATTAAAGAAATGAATTGTTCCTATGATGGCGATAGCCTATCTCAATGAACATTCGTTCTAAAGCCCTGAGCCGACCGCCGCATGAATCTTCGTGATCTCAAATATCTGGTCGCGCTCGCCGATCACAAGCATTTCGGTCGCGCCGCCGCCGCGAGCTTCGTCAGCCAGCCCACGCTCTCGACCCAGATCAAGAAGCTCGAGGACGAGTTGGGCGTGTCGCTGGTCGAACGTGCGCCGCGACGGGTGATGCTGACCCCGGTCGGCCGCGATATCGCCGAACGCGCGCGCAAGGTGATCGCCGACGTCGAACAGATGAGCGAGATCGCGCGGCGCAGCCAGGACCCGGAAGCCGGCACCGTGCGCCTGGGCCTGTTCCCTACCCTCGGCCCCTACCTGCTGCCGCACGTGGTGCCGGGCCTGCGCAAGCGTTTCCCGCGCCTGGAACTGCTGCTGGTCGAGGAAAAGACCGATCAGATCCTGGCGCGCCTGCGCGACGGCCGCCTCGACGCCGGCCTGCTCGCGCTGCCGGTGCACGACGACCAACTGCATATCGAGCCCTTGTTCGACGAGCCTTTCCTGCTGGCGGTGCCGCAGCAGCATCCGATGGCCGCGCAGGACTCGCTGGAATTGCACGACCTCGACGATCAGCATCTGCTGCTGCTGGAAGAAGGCCACTGCCTGCGCGATCAAGCGCTGGACGTGTGCCGCCTGGCCGGCGCCGACGAGCGCGACGGCTTCCGCGCCACCAGCCTGGAAACCCTGCGTCAGATGGTCGCGGCCGGGGTCGGCATCACCCTGCTGCCGATGCTGGCGGTGCAGCCGCCGGTGCCGGCCTCGCCGGACATCCAGCTGCTGCGTTTCCGCGGCGACGCCCCGCACCGCCAGATCGCGATGCTGTGGCGGCGCAGCTCGGCGATGTCGGACTTCCTCAGCGAACTCGCCGCCGAACTGCGCAAACTGCCGCAGGCGCTGCTGCAACCGCCCAAGGCGCCGACCAAAACGCGCCGACGCGCGGAGCGCGCCAACTGAGGCGGGCATCGCGTGGCTTGCGCATGCTGGCGCGGCCCACGCAGCGAACGTCGCCTGCTCAGGCGCCCACGCCGATCGGGCAGCTCACGCCGGTACCGCCCAGGCCGCAGTAGCCCATCGGGTTCTTGGCCAGGTATTGCTGGTGCTCGTCTTCGGCGTAGTAGAAGGTCGGCGCCGGGAATGCGATCTCGGTGCTGATCTCGCCGTAGCCGGCTTCGCGCAGGCGCGCCTGGAAGGCGTCGCGACTGGCCAACGCGGCGCGGTACTGATCCTCGTCGCTGCAATAGATCGCCGAGCGGTACTGGGTGCCGACATCGTTGCCCTGGCGCATGCCCTGGGTCGGGTCGTGGTTCTCCCAGAAGGTCTGCAACAGCGTGTCGAACGAGACCTGGGCAGGATCGTAGACCACCAGCACCGCCTCGGTGTGGCCGGTCTGGCCGCTGCAGACTTCGCGGTAGCTGGGGTTGGGCGTGTAACCGCCGGAATAGCCGACCGCGGTGGTGACCACGCCCGGCAGCGACCAGAACTTGCGTTCGGCGCCCCAGAAGCAGCCCATGCCGAACTGGACCTGGGCCAGGCCGGCGAACGCGTCGGGGCCGGCGCGCAGCGGGCGGCCGTGCACGTAGTGGGCGTCGTGCAAGGGCATGGCGTCGTTGCGGCCGGGCAGCGCGTCCTGCGGTTGCGGAAGACGTTGTTTGTTGGCGCCGATACCCAGCATGTCCGACTCCGGTGCGATCACGGGGGAATCCGTGGCTCAGAAATGCGGCGCCGGGGCGTTTTTTCAAGGGTTTGAGGGCGCTACCGGCGCGCGCCTTGCCCACCCGGAATGGCGACTCGCGCTGGCGATCGCGCGCCCGTCGCCCGAACCGAGACCGCGTTCGCGGTCCGTCGCGTGCCATCGCAGGATGCTCGGCGGACGCCGCCCGGTCCGCAGGGGGATGCCGCCTGGCGGCATCGCGACCGAGGCGAGGACTCTCCCGCCATCGAAGGAACCGACCCGAATGCATGCGAACGCGAGCTTGCGCGCCTGGTGCGCCTCCACCCTGCTGTCCGCGGGCCTGCTGTTGAGCGCCGCGCCGGCCCTAGCCGCCGACGAGTTCGGCAGCGATTGGGACGACCCGCGCACCGCCGATCCCGCGGTCGCGCGCCCGCCGACCGCGCATTGCACGGTCGAGATCCTCGACACCCATTTCGCCGACTTCGATTGGCACTACGGCCAGATCGCGCCGCCGGCCGCCTGTCCCGGCCCCTGGAACAAGGTCGTGCTGGAGATCGACGGCGCGGTCAAGGGCGTGCAGTACGACCGCCTGGGCTATCTGCAGATCGGCGGCATGACGGTGTTCTCGACCAGCACCCCGGAGCCTTCGCGCGAAGGCATCCAGTGGCACGTGGAGAAGGACATCAGCGCTTACGCCAGCCTGCTGCGCTCGCCGCAGCAGGTACGCATGTATCTGGGCAACGTGGTCAACGAAACCTACACCGGCGTGATCCACATCAAGGCGCGGGTGACGTTCTACAACGCCGACCGCCGCCATCCGGCCGTGGCCGCCGCCGACAGCGTCGTCGCGCTGACCGGCGAACGTCGCGACGGCGCGGATCTGATCGGCGACATCGCCCTGCCCGCGAACGCGCAGCGCTGGGTCGCCGAGGTGTACGCCACCGGCTCCGGCGGCGGTTGCGAGGAGTTCTGGTACTTCACCGCGCCGCCGCAGGCCGACTATTCCTGTCCGGCGCAGCACGGGCCGTATCGCGAAGTGCAGGTGCTGATCGACGGCCGCGTCGCCGGCATCGCCATGCCCTACCCGCACATCTACACCGGCGGCTGGTCCAATCCCTTCCTGTGGTACGTGATGCCGGCGCCGCGCGCGTTCAACATCGAACCGATCCGCTACGACCTCACGCCCTACATCGGCCTGGTCAACGACGGCCGTGCGCACGAGCTGCGCTTCCGCGTGGCCAATCTGCCCGACGGCGCCTCGGGCTGGACCCTGCAACCCAATCTGCAGGTCTGGCGCGATCCGCGCCGCGCGGTGACCCGCGGCGGCCTGCTCCGCTACGAACTCACCGCACTGGCCAACGATCCGGCCTATACGACGCTGCCCGACGGCCGCCATCAGGTCGACACCCGCGGCGGTCATCGCCTGCGCGCGAGCGGCTGGCTGGAGACCTCCCAGGGCCGCGTGATCACCCACGTCGACCGCATCGTCGGCAATCGCAATCTGCACCGGTGGGACGAGGGCGAGTACCACGACGGCGTCGAGGGCGATTGGGACGACACCGAAACCGTGACCCGCATCGGCGGCGGCCTGCCCTCGGTGGCGGTGAACTCGCAGAGCTTCGGCTTCGACGGCCTGCTCAGCTTCGAGCCGGTCGAGGACCACTATCGGGTGACTACGCGGCTCAAGATCTACGACGATGCCAACGCCCTGCAGACGCCGGCGCCGGGCACGACGCCGCTGGCGCAGGTCAAGCGCAACCGCTTCGACGGCGAGGCCGGCTGGAACTATGGCGTGCCGCGCGACCAACGCCATGCGGTGGGCCATTCGACGCAACGGCATCAGCGTTACGGCAGCCAGGGGTGCTACGACCACGAGATCGGTCAGAGCAATGGCTACGTGAACGTGGACCGGTACCGCTGCGGGCAGCCTTGAGGGTGCGAGACGTTCGCGCTGTGGGCGCGGCCCTCACCCCAACCCTCTCCCGCAAGCGGGAGAGGGAGCCGGTCGGTCGCGAATCGGCATCGTCGCGGTTCTGCGCTGATCGCGACGATGCGGCTCGCTTTCGGCTCGCTTTCGGCTCGCCGCGGCCTATCGGGGCGGTCGAATCGTCAGGTGCCCCAGGCCCACCGTCGCGACAGCGGGCTGCGTCGCCACAGCGCCGGCGCAGGCGAAATCAATAACTCAACAAAGCGTGCAGGCGCGCCGGGCTCTGCCAGCGCGCGCGCCCACCCAGGCCCGCCAGCTCGATCAGCACGCTGGCGCCGACCAGTTCGCCGCCCAGACGCTCGACCAAGGTGCGCGCCGCTTCCAGCGTGCCGCCGGTCGCGAGCACGTCGTCGACGATCAGGGTGCGCTCGCCCGGACGCAGGGCGTCGCTGCGTGCCTGCAGGCGGTCGCTGCCGTATTCGAGCTGGTAGTCCACCGACACCAGCGGCGGCGGCAGCTTGCCGGGCTTGCGCAGCGGCACGAAGCCGGCGTGCAGCTTCTGCGCCAACGCCGCGCCGAAGATGAAGCCGCGCGATTCGATCCCGCACACCGCCTGCACCCCGCTGCCCTGCCAGGGCTCGGCCAGCGCGTCGATGCAGCGCGCGAAACCGCCGGCGTCGGCCAACAGGGGCGTGACGTCGCGGAACACGATGCCCGGCTTGGGGAAATCGGCGACGTCGCGGATCAGGGAGCGAATCGATTGCATGCGGGTCCTGCTGAAGAAGAAACGTAGGGATGCCGGCACCGGCCTGCGCGGGCGCCGAGGAAGTCGGGAACGGGCGTCGAACGCAGCCGGTTCAGGCCGGCAGCCAGCCGATCGCGCCGGGGTCGGGTTCGTCGTCCTGAGCGGCGTCGGCCTGCGCCGCCTCGCCCAGCGACAACTGCTCGACGATGTCGCGCGCCTGCGGCCAGGCCGCCTCCGGCACGCAGACCTGGACCATGCCGAACACCGGCAGCTCGCCGACGCCGCCCAGCAGCGCCTCGCCTTTGAGGAAGACCGGGATTTCGGCGGCTTCCAGGGCGTGCCGCACCAGGTGCGCGTCGATCAGATTGGCGGCTTCGTAGACGACCTTCATCGTCGCGATCCTTCGGCCCACGGGGCCATTCGGGTCCGTAACCAGCATACGCCGGCCCTGCCCGCTCCGGGGCAGCCGCGGGGTGAGCCGCTCGCGCCGCGCCTACCCAAAACCACGGCACGGTTCCAGCCGCGCCAGTCCCGTCAGGGCAGGAAAACCCGCCAGCGGCTAAACTGGGCGTTCTCCCCTGCCTTCAAGTGCCGCATGTCCGCCGAGTCCGCACCCGCCACCGATTCCACCCCCGACGCCGCGCCGGTCAAGAACGACTTCATCCGGCAAATCGTTCGCGAGGACGTGGCCTCGGGCAAGCACGCGGCCATCCGCACGCGCTTCCCGCCCGAGCCCAACGGCTACCTGCACATCGGCCATGCCAAGGCGATCTGTCTGGACTTCGGCATCGCCCAGGAGTTCGGCGGGCGCTGCAACCTGCGTTTCGACGACACCAATCCGGCCAAGGAAGACCCCGAGTACGTGGCCGCGATCCAGGAGGACGTGCGCTGGCTGGGCTTCGACTGGGCCGAGCTGCGCCACGCCTCCGATTACTTCGAGGTGTTCTACCTGGCCGGCGAAAAGCTGATCCGCCAGGGCGACGCCTTCGTCTGCGACCTCAGCGCCGAGGAAGTGCGCGCCTACCGCGGCACCCTCAACGAGCCGGGCCGCAACTCGCCGTATCGCGAGCGCAGCGTCGAAGAAAACCTCGACCTGTACCGGCGCATGCGCGCGGGCGAGTTCGCCGACGGCGCGCGCACCCTGCGCGCCAAGATCGACATGGCCTCGGGCAACATCAACCTGCGCGATCCGGCCCTGTACCGGATCAAGAAGGTGAGCCACCAGAACACCGGCGACGCCTGGCCGATCTATCCGATGTACGACTTCGCCCATTCGCTCAGCGATTCCTGCGAAGGCATCACCCACTCGCTGTGTACGCTGGAGTTCGAGGACCACCGCCCGCTGTACGACTGGTGCGTGGCCAAGGTCGACCTGCCCAACTCGCCCGAACTGCTGGCACCGCTGCTGGCCCGGGGCCTGCCGAACGAGGCTGCGATCCCGCGCCAGATCGAGTTCTCGCGCGCCAACCTCAACTACACCGTGATGAGCAAGCGCAAGCTCATGGTGCTGGTGCAGGAGAAGCTGGTCGACGGCTGGGACGATCCGCGCATGCCGACCCTGCAGGGCATCCGCCGCCGCGGCTACACCCCGGCGTCGCTGCGCCTGTGGGCCGAGCGCCTGGGCGTGAGCAAGCAGAACTCGGTGATCGACTATTCGGTGCTGGAAGGCTGCCTGCGCGAGGACCTCGACGCGGCCGCGGCGCGGCGCATGGCGGTGATCGACCCGCTCAAGCTGGTCATCAGCAACCTCGACGACGCGCACGAGGAATTCCTGCACTTCTCCAACCACCCGAAGGACGAAAGCTTCGGCGCGCGCCAGATTCCGTTCTCCAACCAGCTGTGGATCGAGCGCGAGGACTTCGAGGAAGTCCCGCCCAAGGGCTACAAGCGCCTGATCCCGGGCGGCGAAGTGCGCCTGCGCGGCGCCGGCATCCTGCGCTGCGACGAGGTGATCAAGAACGCCGCCGGCGAGATCGTCGAGCTGCGCGGCAGCCTCGATCCCGAGTCGCGCCCCGGCATGGCCGGCGCCGACCGCAAGATCAAGGGCACCATCCACTGGGTCAGCGCGCGCCACGCGATCCCCGCCGAAGTGCGCCTGTACGACCGTCTGTTCGACGTCGCCGCGCCGGACGACGACAGCGACGGCAAGACCTACCAGGACCACCTCAACCCGAACTCGCGCCGCACCACCGTCGGCTACGTCGAACCCTCGGCCGCGCAGGCTGCGCCCGAGACCGCGTTCCAGTTCGAGCGTGTGGGCTACTTCGTCGCCGACCGCCACGACCACAGCCCCGCGCATCCGGTGTTCAACCGCAGCGTGACCCTGCGCGACACCTGGGCCAGCAAGGCCTGACGCCATGACTCGCCGACTCTTCGTACCGTTGCTGGGCGCGCTGCTGCTGTCGCTGCTGGCCGCGTGCTCCTCGCCCGCTCCCGCGCCCGCGGCAACGGCGACCGCGCCCGAACCGGCGGCGCCCGCGCCGCAGTTTCCGGCACCGGGCCAGCATTCCGAGGCGCTGGAACCGGTGGCGATCGCGATGGACCTGAGCTGCGCCAGCGACAACGACTGCGTGGTCAAGAACGTCGGCAACTGCTGCGGCCAGTTCAACGCCTGCGTCAATCGCGGCAGCCCGGCCGACCCCTCGGCGGTGATGGCCCAGTGCGCGAAGGAAGGCAAGATGTCGATGTGCGGCTCGCCGGTGATCGCCGGCTGCGCCTGCGTCCAGGGCCAATGCCGCGGCGTCGCCGCCCAGCAGGGAGTGCCGATGTGAGCGCCGCCCCCGCCCCTTTGCAGGCCCGCGTCGAGCTGCTGCTGCCGGATTGGATCGACGATGCGGTCGATCGTCAGCGCCGCTACCTCAGCGACGAGGACAAGGTCGCCCTGGCGGTGGAACTGTCGCGGCGCAATATCGACGTCGGCAGCGGCGGCCCGTTCGGCGCCGCGGTGTTCGACCACGACGGCCGCGTGATCGGCGTGGGCGTGAACCGGGTGGTGCCGCAGACCTGTTCGGTCGCGCACGCCGAGATGATGGCCTTCATGACCGCGCAGACCGCGCTGGGGCGCTACCGCCTCAACGAAGTCG
This sequence comes from Lysobacter sp. cf310, assembly GCF_900114355.1. GTDB lineage: Bacteria > Pseudomonadota > Gammaproteobacteria > Xanthomonadales > Xanthomonadaceae > Lysobacter. Next base: position 197,304 of record NZ_FOSS01000006.1, on the reverse strand, counting down.
GCGCCATGACCCTGGCGACCTCGGCCCAGCCCTGCTGCATGTGTTACGGCGCCAGCTTCTGGGCCGGCATCGATACCTTGCTGATCGGCGCGCGCTCCGAAGACGTGATGGCGCTGACCGAGTTCGACGAAGGCCCGCTGCCGGCGGACTGGATCGGCGAGCTCGAGCGCCGCGGCATCGCGGTGCGCCGCGACCTCCACCGCGACGCCGCGCGCGAGGTGCTGCGGCGTTATGGCGAGAGCGGCGTGGCTTATTGAAGCCGGAAGTGAGCGTAGAGAAGTGAGGAGTGAGTAAAGGCCGTATGCTGGCTCGGGACTCCGCCTCCATCGCCCGTTCGCCGTCGCTCACTCCTCACTTCTCCAAGCCCACTCCTGCCGTTATGACTGAGCAAGCGCTGTTCTGCTGGTGCCGCGCCGGCTTCGAGCCCGAACTGGCGGCCGAACTCAACGAGCGCGCGGCGATCGCGGGCCACCCCGGCTATGCGCGCACCGAACGCGGCAGCGGCTATGTCGAATTCCTGTGCGAGGACCCGGCCGCGCTGGCGCGCGCGCTGCCGCTGGACCGGCTGATCTTCGCGCGCCAGAAACTGCTGCGCCTGGCCGATCTGCGCGGCCTGGATCCGCGCGACCGCATCACCCCGATCCTGGCCGCGCTCGACGCCGCGATCGAGCAAGGCGCGCCCGCGCTGTACGGCGAACTCTGGGTCGAGCACCCCGATTCCGACGCCGGCAAGCCGCTGGCCGGCCTGGCGCGCAGCTTCGGCAACGCCCTACGCCCGGCGCTGCGCAAGGCCGGCCGCCTCACCGCCAGCGACGATACCCAGCGCCCGCGCCTGCACATCGTGTTCCTCGACGGCGACCACGCCATGGTCGCGGTCGCCGATACGCGCGACGCCTCGCCCTGGCCCTTGGGCATCCCGCGCCTGCGCATGCACCCCGACGCACCCAGCCGTTCGGCGCTGAAGCTGGAAGAAGCGCTGCTGACCCTGTTGGACGACGAGGAACGCGAACGCCTGGTGCGCGACAACATGCAGGCCGCCGACCTAGGCGCCGCGCCCGGCGGCTGGACCTGGGTGCTGATGCGCAACGGCATGAAGGTGACCTCGGTCGACAACGGCCCGCTGCGCCAGGCCTTGCTCGACAGCGGCCGCGTCGATCACCTGCGCGCCGACGGTTTCCAATGGCAGCCGCGCCGCACCGTGGACTGGATGGTCTGCGACATGGTCGAACAGCCCAGCCGCGTCGCCGAACGCATGGCGACCTGGCTGCGCGAAGGCTGGTGCCGACAGACCATCTTCAATCTCAAACTGCCGATGAAGAAGCGTTGGGAGGAGACCCGCGTGTGTCTGGAGTTGTTCGAGCACCAGACGCACCGGCCGCTGGTGATACGCGCGCGCCAGCTGTATCACGATCGCGAAGAGATCACGGTGTACGCGCGGCCGCGCTGAGGCGCCCGTTCATCGCGCATCGACGCCGTTCAGCCGGCGTTTCGCTCGTTTACATCGGATTGACCGCGTCGGGTCTAGGGTCGCCATTCCCCCACCCGCACGAAGGTCACGATGAATAGGCATGCCTACCAACGCGTCACGTCCCTGAGTCGGATCACCCTGCTGGCCATGGCGATCGCCGCCGCCGGCATCAGCACGCAGGCCGCGGCCCAGCAGGCCAAGTCCAAGGTCGGCGCGCAGGTCAACGCCAACGCCGATGCCAAGGTCGCCGTCGACGATGCGCGCAATGCGCGCGACGATGCCGCGGCTGCGCAAACCGCCGCGCAAGCGGCGATCGCGGCGCGCAAGGCCGGCGCGGTCACCGAGCACGGCGCCGCCATCGCGGCGGCGACGTCCTATCAAGCCAAGCAATCCTCGATCGAGGCGCAGACCGCGGCCCAGCGCGCGGTGAGCGCGGCGCAGGAAGCCCAGGCCGCGCAGACCGCGGCCCAGACCGGCGCCAATCCGGTCGCGGCCGCCGCCGAAGCGGGTCAGGCCGCGCTGGCCGCGCGCGACGCCAGCAGCGCCGCCGCCGATGCCAGCCTGCGCGCGCAGGCCGCCGCCGACGCCACCGCGCAAGCGACCACCGCGCCGCCGGCATCGCAGGCCAGCGTCGGTTACCGCATCGATTTCCCGGCCCTGGACGGCGATCGCGACGGCCGCATCAACCGCACCGAAGCCGGCGGCCACGCGGCGCTGACCGCCGACTTCGTCCTGCTGGATATCGACGGCGACGGTTATCTGAGCCCGCGCGAACTGGAAGGACGCATGTAAGCGCGGCGGCCGGCCCGGCCGAACGCCATGAGGCATCGCGACGCCCCGATCGTTCGGGGCGTCGCGCTGTGCGGCGGCCATTGGGCCCCATGCCTTCCGTCAGATGCGGCCCCGCGCGGTCTCCGTATAGTCGGACGATCGCCCCCGCCCGCGCCGAGACCCGCATGAACACGTTATTCCCGCTGATCGTCGCCGCGCTCGCCGTCGTGGCGCCGGGCGCATACGCCGCCCCCGCCGCCAACGCCAAGCCGGCCGCCGATCCGCTGTTCGACACGGTCTCGGCCCTGGACGCCGCGGTGTTCGATGCCTTCAACACCTGCGACAAACCCGGGCAATTGCAGAAGCACGCCGACTACTTCGACGAAGGCGTCGAGTTCTATCACGACAACGGCGGCGTCACCTGGTCGCGCAAGGACATGCTCGCCAATACCGAGAAATACGTGTGCGGCCACTTCCGTCGCGAGCTGATCGCGGGCAGCCTCAAGGTATTCCCGATCAAGGATTTCGGCGCGATCGCCCAGGGCTCGCACCGCTTCTGCCAGTTCGACAGCGGCCGCTGCGACGGCATCGCCGATTTCGTGATCGTGTGGCGGCTGAAGGACGGGGTCTGGCAGATCACCCGCGTGCTCAGCTACGGGCACCGCCCCAACACCTGAGCGCGGGCCGCGAACCGCAAACCCGGGCGCACGCGGCGCGCGGGCTTTGCCGTACATTGCCGGTTCCGTCCGCCGCCGCCCACGCCCGATGACCGATCTCTCCGCGCCCCCCGCGCCCGCCGCACGCGCCCTGGATCGCAAGGACCTGCGCACGCTGTCGCTGGCCGCACTGGGCGGCGCGCTGGAGTTCTACGATTTCGTCATCTTCGTCTTCCTGACCGAGAGCCTGCGCCAGCTGTTCTTTCCGCCCGACATGCCGGGCTGGCTGTCGACCCTGCAGGTCTACGGCATCTTCGCCGCCGGTTATCTGGTGCGACCGATCGGCGGCATCGTGATGGCCCACTTCGGCGACCGCTCCGGGCGCAAGCGCATGTTCACCCTCAGCGTGTTCCTGATGGCGCTGCCGACCCTGGGCATCGGCCTGCTGCCGGTGTACGCGCAGATCGGCATCGCCGCGCCGCTGTTGCTGCTGGCGCTGCGCATCGTCCAGGGCATCGCGATCGGCGGCGAAGTGCCCGGCGCCTGGACCTTCGTGGCCGAGCACGTGCCGCCGAACCGGGTCGGCTTCGCCTGCGCCAGCCTCTCGGCCGGGCTTACCGCCGGCATCCTGATCGGCTCGCTGATCTCGGCCGCGGTCAACACCTGGTTCGCGCCGGCGCAGGTGCTGGACTGGGCCTGGCGCCTGCCGTTCCTGATCGGCGGCGTATTCGGTTTCTTCGCCGTGTACCTGCGGCGCTGGCTCAGCGAGACGCCGGTGTTCACGGCCATGCGCGAGAGCCGTCAGCTGGTGCAGGAGCTGCCCCTGAAGCGGGTGCTGCGCGAGCACGCGGGCGGCGTGGCGCTGTCGATGCTGGTGACCTGGCTGCTGACCGCGGCGATCGTGGTGATCGTCCTGATGACGCCGACCATCGTGCAGCAGCGCTTCGGCATCGCGCCCGCGCAGGCCTTTCTGGGCAACAGCCTGGCCGCGTTCTGCCTGACCCTGAGCGCGGTCGGCGCGGGCCTGCTCGCGGACAAGATCGGGCGCGCGCGCGCCCTGCTGATCGGCGCGCTGGGCGTGCTGCTGAGCAGCTACGCGCTCTACTACGACCTCAATCACGGCGCCCAGCACTTCCTGCTGATGTACGCGCTGGCCGGCGTCTTCGTCGGCGTGGTCGGGGTGATCCCGGCGGTGATGGTGGCCGCGTTCCCGGCGCCGGTGCGATTCTCGGGCCTGTCGTTTTCCTACAACGTCGCCTATGCGGTGTTCGGCGCCAGCACGCCGCCGCTGCTGGCCTCGCCGTGGATGCGCGGGCTGGGCGGCATGGCGCCGGCGTACTACGTGATGGCGGTGGCCGCGATCGGCGTGGCGGTGGCACTGTACCTGTTGCTCAGGCGACCGCCGTCCTACGTGGGCTGAGGCGCCGCGCGCGTACTTACACGCCCGCGGCGCGGCGCCAGAACGCGTGCGTGACCGGCGGCAGCTTGCCGGCCAGGCCCAGCAGCGGGCCGCGCAACAAGGTCGCGGCGACCGCGTCGTTGGAGAACAGACGATTGAGGCCGTCGAAGCCGTAGGCGGCCAAGGCGTTCTCGCTGCGGCGTTCGCGCTCCCAGCGCTGCAGACGGGTGGCGCCGCCGGGATCGGCGCCGCGGCGCTGCGCGCCCGCGAGCACGCCGCGCAAGGCGGCGATGTCGCGCAGGCCCAGGTTCACGCCCTGCCCGGCCAGCGGATGCACCACGTGCGCGGCGTCGCCGGCGATCGCGACGCGGCCGCTCACGTACTTCTGCGCGAGCTGTCGGCGCAAGGGGAAGGCGACGCGCTTGGACACGCCGGTGATCGCGCCCAGACGCCCACCGAAGGCATGCCCGAGTTCGCGCTGGAAGCCGGTGTCGTCGACTTCGAGCAGACGTTCGGCCTCGGCCGTGGGCAAGGTCCAGACGATCGAGCTGCGGCGCCCGTCGTGCCCCGCATAAGGCAGGAACGCGAGCGGCCCGGTGGGCAGGAAGCGCTGCCAGCAGGTCGCCTGATGCGGCTGCGCGTGATCGACGTAGGCGACCAGGCCGTGCTGGCCGTAGTCGTGCGCGGGCGCCTCGATGCCGGCCAGGCCGCGCAGCTGCGATTCGGCGCCGTCGGCGCCCAGCACCAGGCGCGCGCGCAGGCGGCTGCCGCCGGCCAGCAGCAGTTCGGCGCTGTCGCCCTCGGGCGTCTGTTCCAGGCCGACGACTTGTTCGGGGCAATGCAGGCGCACGCCGGCGGCCGGCAAGGCCGCCCACAGGCGATCGACCAGCAAGCCGTGTTCGACGATCCAGCCCAGCTCGCGCCGGCCGAAGGCATCGGCCTCGAAGCTGAGCTCGCCGCCGCCGGCCGCGTCCCAGACCCGCATCGCGCGATACGGCTGCGCGCGCGCGTCGAGCACGCCGCGCCACACGCCGAGATCGTCGAGCAGGGCCGCGTTGTCGGGCGCGAACGCGTACACGCGCAGGTCGGGCGCGTCCTCGCGCCAGCGCGGCGGCTCGCGGCTTTCGACCAGCGCCACGTCCAGGCCGTCGCGCGCGAACGCCAGCGCGGCGGCCGCGCCGACCACGCCGGCGCCGACCACGATCACGTCCAGCGGACCGCGCCGGCTCATGCCTGCGCCCCGCGGCACAGGGCCGGCACATCGCCGCGATAGCCCATCGCGCCGCCGACCAGATAGGCCTGCACCGACGGCAGCCGATCGGCCGCGAACAGGCCCAGGCTGCGCAGCGGCCGCAGCAGCGGCGATGCGTTGGCGGTGACCCGGGCCAGGCCGTCGGAGAACGCGATGGTGCGTTCGCGGTCCTCCCGGCGGCGGCGTTCGTAGGCGTCGAGCAGGGCCGGCGCGCCGCAGTCGAGCTCACCGGTGTCGCTACGCGCGGCTTCGATCAGTTCGGCCAGGGTCAGCGCATCGCGCAGGCCGAGGTTGAAGCCCTGCGCGCCGATCGGGTGGATGGTCTGGGCGGCGTTGCCGATCAGCAGCACACGCGCGGCCACGCGGCGCTGGGCCAGCACGCGGATCGCCGGATAGGCGTTGCGCGCGCCGCAGGCGAGGAAGCGGCCGACCCGCCAGCCGAACGCGTCCTGGGCCTGGGCCAGGAAACCGGCCTCGTCCAGGCCCGCGACCGCATCGGCCTGCTCGCGCAGCACGCCGTGGACCAAACCGTAGTGGCCGTCGCCGCGCGGCAGCAACGCGGTCGGGCCGCCTTCGCCCAGGCGTTCGTAGGCGGTGCCGTCGGGCGCGCGCTCGGCGCGCAGGCGGGTCACGAACAAGGTCTGTTGGTAGTCGTGCTCGTCCACGGCGATGTCCAGCGCCTCGCGCACGCCGCTGCGGGTGCCGTCGGCGGCGACCAGCAGGCGCGCATGCAGCACGCGCTCGCCGGCGCCGTCGGCGACCCGCACCGCGCGCGTGCCGCCGTCGTCCTCGGCCAGGCCGACGAAGCGCAGCGGACGGTAGCGCTGCAGGCGCGGCAGTTCCGCCAGACGCGCCTCCAGGGCCTCGCCGAAGTCGCGCGCGGTCACCACCCGGCCGAACTCCTCGCGGCCGTAGCGGTGCGCGTCGAGCAGGCTGCGGCCGAAATCGCCGCGCCGGCTGATGTGGATGCGGCGGATCGCGCCGCTGGGCGCGCGCAGCTTCTGCAGCACGCCCAAGGCGCCCAGGGCGTTGACGGTGGCCTCGGCGAAGCTGAGGTTGCGTTCGTCGAACACCGCCGGCAGCGCGCCCGGCGGCGCGGCCTCGATCAGGCCGACGCGCAGGCCGCTGCGGTCCAGGGCGATCGCCAGGCTGGCGCCGACCAGGCCGCCGCCGACGATCAGCACATCGTGGAGGGTCTGCGCCGGATCGGAGGGCGCGTGGGCGTCTTGGTTCATGCGTTCATGATACGACCGCACCCGCGACGAATCCGTGGCCGCCGCGCGCATTCGCGCTTTCGCGCCCGGCCGGCATCCTCCGATCAAGCACTTAGCGACCGGATACGGCACTTTCGCCGCAGGTTCCTTAGAATGGCGGGATTGGCGCGCCAGTCCGGCGTCGGGAGCCTTAGCCATGAAGCCCACCACCCAACGCAGTCTGATCCTCGCCCTGCTGGCCCTATTGATGGTCGCCACGCGCGTCAATCACTGGGCGCCGATCCCGGACGCCTCCTGGGCGGTGTTCTTCATCGGCGGCTTCTACCTGCGCCAGTGGACGCGCTGGGCCTTCCCGGCCCTGATGGCGCTGGCGGTCGTGGTCGACTACGCGGTCATCACCGGCCAGGGCCAGAGCTTCTGGCAGCACTACTGCGTGTCGGCGGCGTACTGGTTCCTGGTGCCGGCCTACTTCGCGATGTGGGCCGGCGGCCTGTTCGTCGCGCACCACTACTCGCGCAGCTGGCGCAGCCTGGCCCTGACCGCGGTCGCCCTGGTCGCCTCGACGATGGTCTGCCAGCTGCTCAGCCAGGGCGGCTTCTACTGGCTGTCGGCCTCGGTGGCCGAGAAGACCGTGGCCGGCTGGGCCGCGAATTACGTCCAGTGGCTGCTGCCCTACATGCAGACCGCCGCCACCTACGTCGGCATCGCCGCGGTCGTGCATGCGATCGTCGCCGCGGCCGCCGGCAAGCCCGCGGCGGCCAGCGCGAACGTCGCCGACAAGCGCTGATCCGCGCCGGCCGATGGGCAACCGTCTCTCCAAGATCTACACCCGCACCGGCGACGACGGCAGCACCGGCCTGGGCGACGGCAGCCGCGTCGCCAAGGATTCGGCGCGCGTCGGCGCCTACGGCACGGTCGACGAGGCCAACTCGACGATAGGCCTGGTCCTGGCCAGCGAGCTGCCGGACGCGATCCGCGACCAGCTGGTCGCGATCCAGCACCAGATGTTCGATCTCGGCGGCGAGCTGTGCATCCCCGGCCACGCCGCCATCTTCGACGCCGACATCGACCGCCTCGAACAGTGGCTGGACGCGCATAACGAAGACCTGCCGCCGCTGAAGGATTTCATCCTGCCGGGCGGCGGCGAAGCCGCGGCGCGCTGCCACATCGCGCGCACCGTGGTGCGCCGCGCCGAGCGCGAGACGGTGGCGTTGTCGCGGCTGGAAGACGTGCGCCCCGAAGCCGTGCGTTACCTCAATCGCCTCTCCGATCTGCTGTTCGTGCTGGCCCGTGTGCTCGCGCGCTGCAGCGGCCACGGCGAGGTGCTGTGGAACCACGAGCGCCGCAAGGGCTAGCGATGCGCGTCTATACGCATCCGGCCTGCACACGCCACGACCCGGGTCCGGGTCATGCCGAGCGGCCGCTGCGCCTGGTCGCGGTCACCGAAGCCCTGCGCGAATCCTTCGCCGCCCTGGACTGGCACGAGGCGCCCAGCGCCAGCCGCGGCCAACTGCTGCGCGCGCACGACGACGCCCTGCTGGCGCTGGTGCTGGACACGCCGGTCGACGGGCCGATGCAACTGGATCCCGACACCGTGCTGGCGCCGGGCTCGGCCGAGGCCGCCCTGCGCGCGGCCGGCGCCGGCGTGGCCGCGGTCGATGCGGTGCTCAAGGGCGAGGAGACGCGCGCGTTCTGCGCGGTGCGCCCGCCCGGCCATCACGCCACCGGTTCGGCCGCGATGGGCTTCTGCCTGTTCAACAACATCGCCGTCGCCGCCGCCCACGCCTGCGACAAGCACGGCTTGGCGCGGGTGGCGGTGATCGATTTCGACGTCCACCACGGCAACGGCACCCAGGCGATCTTCGACACCGATCCGCGCGTGCTGTACGTGAGCTCGCACCAGATGCCGCTGTACCCCGACACCGGCTACGCCGACGAGCGCGGAGTCGGCAACATCATCAACGCGCCGCTGCCGCCCGGCGCCGGCAGCGAGACCTTCCGCAAGGTCTGGCGCGAGCGCCTGCTGCCGGCGATCGACGCGTTCCGACCGCAGCTGGTGCTGATCTCGGCCGGCTTCGACGCGCACCGGCGCGACCCGCTCGCGCAACTGGAGCTGGACGGCGACGACTACCGGTGGATCACCGCCGAACTGGTCGCGATCGCCGACAAGCACGCGCTGGGCCGCGTGGTCTCCATGCTCGAAGGCGGCTACGACCTGGCCGCCCTGCGCGAATGCGCGGTGGCCCACGTGGGCGCCCTGCTCGCGCCCGCGCGCTGAGCGCGATCGCCGGCCCGGGCTAACCGCTGCGGCGCCGGCCGGCCTATATTCGCAGTCGCCTTCCCTCGCGGCGACGGACCCGGTCCGTGGCCGCGCCGCCGTTTCCGCGACTGCCTACAAGGACCGTTCCATGACCCGTTCCGGTTTCGCCCGCACCCCTCTGGCCCTGGCCCTGGCCTTGGCCGCGCTGATCCCCGTCTGCGCCGCCACCGCCGCGACGCCGTCGGCCCAGGCCACGCCCGCGACGGCGCTGCCGTCCAAGCAGTACCGCATCCAGGACTTCATCGACACCGTCGGCGTGGCCGGCGCCTCGTTCTCGGCCGACGAATCGCGGCTGCTGTTCTCGTCCAACAAGTCCGGCATCTGGAACGCCTATTCGATGCCGGTGGACGGCGGCGAATGGACGCCGGTGACGCGCTCGACGGTCGACAGCACCTATGCGGTCGCCTACTTCCCGCATGACGACCGCGTGCTGTTCACCCGCGACCAGGGCGGCAACGAGCTCAATCACCTGTACGTGATCGGCAGCGACGGCAAGGAGCGCGACCTCACCCCGGGCGACAAGCTCAAGGCCGCCTTCGCCGGCTTCAGCCACGACGGCCGGCACTTCTACGTCAGCAGCAACGAGCGCGATCCCAAGGTGTTCGACCTCTACCGCTACGCCAGCGGCGACTACGCGCGCGAGCTGGTCTATCGCAACGCCGACGCCTACGAGATCGGCCCGATCTCGGCCGACGGCCGCTGGATCGCGCTGTCCAAGCCCAACACCACCAACGACTCCGACCTGTTCGTGGCCGAATTGAGCAGCGGCAAGGCCACCAAGGTCTCCGCGCACAGCGGCGAGGCCCAGTTCGCCGGCCAGGATTTCAGCCCCGACTCCAAGTGGCTGTACTACACCGCCAACGACCAGGGCGAGTTCGCGCAGTTGCGTCGGGTCGAGCTGGGCAGCTGGAAGCACGAACCGGTGCAGAGCAGCGACTGGGACATCACCGACAACTACTTCTCGCATGACGGCAAGTACCGCGTGGTCGCGATCAACCAGGACGGCAGCACCGCGATCCAGGTGTTCGACTACGCCAGCGGCAAGCCGGTCGTCTTGCCCAAGCTGCCGGCCGGCGAGATCCGCAACGTCAGCATCTCGCGCTCGGAAAAGCGCATGGCGTTCTACCTCAACGGCGACCGCCAGCCCAACGACCTGTACACGCTCAGCTTCGGCGGCCAGCCCAAGCAGCTCACCCGCTCGCTCAACCCCGCCATCGCCGCGACCGACCTGGTCGACTCCAGCGTGGTGCGCTTCAAGAGCTTCGACGGCATGGCGATCCCGAACATCCTGTGGAAGCCGCACCAGGCCACCGCCCAGGCCAAGGCGCCGGCGCTGGTGTGGGTGCACGGCGGCCCGGGCGGCCAGACCACCCGCGCGCACAGCGCGGTGATCCAGTACCTGGCCAACCACGGCTACGTGGTGCTGGGCATCAACAACCGCGGCAGCTCCGGCTACGGCAAGACCTTCTTCGCCGCCGACGACGGCAAGCACGGCCGCGAGCCGCTGCAGGACACGATCTCGGCCAAGAAGTACCTGCAATCGCTGGACTACGTCGATCCCGACCGCATCGGCATCATCGGCGGCAGCTACGGCGGCTACATGACCGTGGCCGCGCTGGCCTTCCACCCCGACGAGTTCAAGGTCGGCGTCGACATCTTCGGCGTGACCAACTGGTTGCGCACGCTGGAGAGCATCCCGCCGTACTGGGAGAGCTTCCGTCTGGCGCTGTACAAGGAGATCGGCGATCCGGCCACCCAGCGCGATTTCCTGATCGCGACCTCGCCGCTGTTCCACGCCGACAAGATCAACAAGCCGCTGATGGTGCTGCAGGGCGCCAACGACCCGCGCGTGATCAAGCCCGAGTCCGACGAGATCGTGGCCGCGGTGCGCAAGAACGGCGTACCGGTGGAGTACGTCGTGTTCGACGACGAAGGCCACGGCTTCAGCAAGAAGAAGAACCAGATCGAGGGCTACGGCAAGATCCTGAGCTTCCTCGACACCTACCTGAAGGGCGACGGCGTGCCGCCGCGCACCGGCCAGCCCTGAGCCCGCGGGCGGGCGCGATCCGCGCGCCCGCCGCCTCCGCCGCCCGGCCGCGCCACGGCCGGGCGGCATCGTATCCGGCCCCCGAACCGTGGCGACCGGCCCCGTCCGCGCTCGTCGCCCGCCCGGGGCCGCGCATGCGCATCGCGCGGGCCCCGCGGGTGCCGTCCGCGCGCGCAAGATGAACGACGCGGGCCCGCGGCCGGCGTTTCGCGTTGCCCCCCTGCAAGGGATGCGGCAAGCTAACGGCCGATTTCTGTCCGCCGGATGGCCGCGTGCACAAACCCCTACGCCTGCTTCCCTTGTCGCTGTGCATCGCCATCGCGCTGCCCGCCCAGGCCGCCTCCGGCGACGACGAGGAGAATTGGGGCCTGTGCCCGATCCAGGACGTGGTGCCCGCGTTCGCCGACGCGCCGGCCCCGGTCGGCACCGCCGAAGAGCGCACCAGCAACCCCACCGACATCGACGGCGGCGTGCTCGAACGCGCCGGCGACGACGAGAACATCGTCGTCCAGGACAACGTCAAGCTCAGCCGCGGCGACCAGTTCATCGGCACCGACAAGCTGTCCTACAACGAGAACACCGGCAAGTACACCGCCGACGGCAACGTGCGCTACCAGGACAACGGCATGCGCATGACCGCGCAGCGCGCGTCCGGCGACCAGAATGCCGACACCCACCGCATCGAGGACGTGCAGTACCAGCTCACCCAGCGTCGCGGCAACGGCGGCGCCGAGCGCATCGACCTCACCGGCGCCAAGGGCAAGCTGGTCGGCTCCACCTATTCCACCTGCCCGCCCAACCAGCGCGTGTGGGAGCTGCGTTCGCGTCAGATCGACCTGGACACCGAGGACGGATTCGGCGTCGCCCACAACGCGACCCTGCACATCGGCAAGGTGCCGGTGCTGTACGTGCCCTGGTTCAAGTTCCCGATCGACGAGCGCCGCCAGACCGGCCTGCTGTATCCGGCGATCTCGCTCTCGGGCAAGAACGGCTTCGACTACAAGCAGCCGATCTACCTCAACCTGGCGCCGAACTACGACGCCACCTTGTACCCGCGCATCATGGCCAAGCGCGGCGGCGTGCTCGGCGGCGAATTCCGCTGGCTGTACCCGGACGGCAAGGGCGAGGTCTACGCCAACTTCATGCCCAGCGACAAGCTGCCGGGCGACCGGCCGTCGCGCTATACCGACTACGCCGACCAGGCCTTGCGCCCCGAGGAACTGCCGGAAGACAACCGCGGCCAGTTCGCGCTCAAGGCCAGCCACAGCCTGGACGCCAACTGGTACGCCTCGACCAACCTGGCCTGGGTCAGCGACAAGTACTACCTGCAGGACTTCAGCAACAGCCTGTACGGCGTGTCCGCCTACTCGATCCGCAGCGACATCGGCCTGTACGGCCGCGGCCGCCACTGGGAGGCCGGCCTCATGGCCGACCACTACCAGCTCGCCGACTACACCCTGACCGAACGCAGCCTGCCCTACGACCGTCTGCCGCGCGCCTACTTCCGCTGGGCGCAGCCGTTCGGCCGCTGGTTCGAGGCCGGCGTCGATACCGAACTGGTGCGCTTCCAGCACACCGACGAAATCGTGCGCTACGCCCAGGCCGACGGTAAGCGGGTCTCGCGCGACGTGGCCCTGCCCGGCGGCAGCCGCTTCGACGTCAAGCCCTACCTGTCCCTGCCGCTGGAGGGCGCGAGCTGGTTCATCCGTCCCAAGCTGGCGTTCCGCTACACCGCCTACGAGTTGGAAGCGGCCAAGGCGCGCGAACTGGCGACCACCAACGCGCGCGCCTACGCCCAGCAGCAGGGCATCCCGTACACGCCGGATATGGATGCGCGCTTCTACGACAAGTCGCCCAACCGCAGCCTGCCGATCACCTCGGTCGACGCCGGCCTGTACTTCGACCGCGACACCACCATCCGCGGCGATCGCTACCTGCACACCCTGGAGCCGCGCGTGTTCTACCTGCGCGCGCCCTATCGCAACCAGGACAGCCTGCCGATCTTCGACACCGACCCCATGACCTTCAGCTGGGGCCAGCTGTTCCGCGACAACCGTTACAGCGGCGCCGACCGCCAGGCCGACGCCAACCAGCTCACCGTGGCCTTGACCACGCGCCTGATCAGCGAGGACGACGGCCGCGAGCGGCTGTCGGCCAGCATCGGCCAGATCCAGTACTTCGACGACAGCCAGGTCACCGTGCCCGGCGAAAGCCCGATCGAACAGGGCAAGTCGGCCTGGGTCGCCGACGTCAGCGTGTCGCCCAGCGATCGCTGGACCATCAACGGCACCTACCAGTACAACCCCAAGTTCCGCGGCCAGGACCTGGCCAGCCTGCGCGCGCGCTACCTGTTCGGCGACGCCGGCATCGTCAACATCGGCTACCGCTACCGCCGCAATCCGGTCACCCGCAAGGATCTGCTGGAGCAGGCCGACCTGTCGTTCCTGTATCCGATCAACGAGAACTGGAGCGTGGTCGGCCGCTATTACTACTCGCTGCTGGACAAGAAGCCGCTCGAGCAGATCGCCGGCCTGCAGTGGGAAAGCTGCTGTCTGGCGGTGCGCGTGGTGGCCCGCCGCTACCTGCGCGACCGCTCCGGCGACCTCAACAGTTCGCTTCAGGTCGAGTTCGAACTCAAGGGCCTAGGCTCGGCCGGACAGAACACGGAGCGGGTATTGCGCCGTGCTATTCTCGGCTACGATCGCGACGATCTTTATCTCGTGCCGCCCTCGTCCGTGACCCGCGGCCAGACCGATCCCACCCCCGACCCGACCCTATGAAGAAACTACTCGCTTGTGTGCTGGCCGTCGGCGTGCTGTCCGGCGGGGTGCTGCTGCCCATCGGCGCGGCGTCCGCCCAGGAAGTGCAGCCGATCGATCGTATCGCCGCGGTGGTGGACGAGGACGTGGTCCTGCGCACCGAACTCGACCGCGCCGTGACCAACATCCTGGCCCAGTACGCCGGCCGCGAGAACCAGCTGCCGCCGCGCGACGTGCTGGAACGGCAGGTGCTCGAGCGCCTGATCCTGCTCAAGATCCAGGTCGCCTACGCCCAGAACAGCGGCGTGCGCGTGACCGACCAGGAAGTCGACCAGGCCATCGGCGGCATCGCCCAGCAGAACCGCATCAGCCTCGAGCAGCTGCGCCAGCAGCTGGCCCGCGACGGCGGCAGCTACAACGAATTCCGCGCCTCGATCCGCGACGAGCTGCTGACCCAGCGCCTGCGTCAGCGTTTCGCCCAGACCCGCGTGTCGGTCAGCGACGCCGAGATCGACGCCGCCCTGGCCGCGCAGGCCAACTCCGGCACCCAGTACCACCTGGCCCACATCCTGGTCGGCCTGCCCGAGGGCGCCACCGCCGAGCAGATCGCCACCGCCCAGAAGAAGATCGAGGGCGTGAAGGCCCTGATCGACAAGGGCGAGATGGACTTCGCCGCGGCCGCGGTGCGCTACTCCGACAGCCCCAACGCGCTGGAAGGCGGCGACCTGGGCTGGCGCAGCACCGACGAAATCCCGAACGCCTTCGCCGAGCTGATGCGCAACATGAGCGCCGGCCAGGTGACCGCGCCGATCCGCGGCCCCAGCGGCTTCCAGCTGCTCAAGCTGGTCGAGACCCGCGACGCCTCGCAGGCCGCGCCGGCCATGGTCACCCAGTACAAGGCCCGCCACATCCTGGTCCGCGTCACCGACACCGTCACCGAAGCGCAGGCCAAGGCCAAGGCCGAGACCCTGCGCGCGCGTCTGGCCGGCGGCGCCGCCTTCGACGAAGTGGTCAAGGACAGCGAAGACCTGAATTCGCGCGCCAAGGGCGGCGACCTCGGCTGGTTCACCCAGGACGAGTTCGGTCCCGAGTTCGGCGGCGCCGTCGCCGGCCTGCAGGACAACCAGATCTCGCAGCCGATCCGCACCCCGGCCGGCTGGCACATCGTCGAGCGCACCGGCAGCCGCCAGACCGACGTCGGCGACCGCAACCGCCGCGCCCAGGTCCAGGAGACCATCGGCCGGCGCAAGCTCGAGGACGAGTGGAACCGCTTCCTGCGCGAGAAGCGCGGCGAAGCCTTCGTCGACATCCGCGTCGGCAAGGCCGCCACCGCCGACGCCCCCGCGGCGCCCGCCAGCGGCGGCTGAGTGAGCCCTCCCCGGCTCGCGCTGGTGCCGGGCGAGCCGGCCGGCGTCGGGCCGGAGTTGTGCCTGCGGCTGATCCAGCGCCCGCGCGACTACGCCCTGACCGCCTACGCCGACCCGCGCAGCCTGCGCGCCGCGGCCGAAGTCCTGAACCTGCCTTTGAAGCTGCTGCCGCCTGAACAGGCGGCGCTGCGGCCGGGCGAGCTGTCCCTGGTCGAGATCGAACAGGCCAGCCTGCCCGCCTTCGGCAGCGCCGACCCCGCCAACGCCGCCGCCGTGATCCGGGCCCTGCACGAGGCCGCCCAGGGCTGCCTGAGCGGCGACTACGACGGCCTGGTCACCGGCCCGGTGCACAAAGCCGCGATCAACCAGGGCGGCATCCCCTACACCGGCACCACCGAACTGCTGGCCGCCCAGGCCGGGCGCGAGGTGGTGATGATGCTGGCCAACGACCTGGTCCGGGTCGCCCTGGCCACCACCCACCTGCCGCTGCGCGCGGTCGCCGACGCGATCCAGGCCGAGCCGCTGGCGCGCACCCTGCGTATCGTCCACGCCGCCCTGCGCGCCGATTTCGGCATCGCCGAGCCGGCCATCGCCGTGCTCGGGCTCAACCCGCACGCGGGCGAGGCCGGGCATCTGGGGCGCGAGGAGATCGAGGTCATCGAACCGGTGCTGGCCGCGCTGCGCGCCCAGGGCCTGAACCTGATCGGCCCGCTGCCGGCCGACACCGCCTTCCTGCCGGCCAAGCTGCGCGGCTTCGATGCGGTGGTGGCCATGTACCACGACCAGGGCCTGCCGGTGCTCAAGTACAGCGGTTTCGAGCGCGCGGTGAACCTGACCCTGGGCCTGCCCTACCCGCGCGTCGCCGTCGACCACGGCACCGCCCTAGACTTGGCCGGCCGCGGCCTGGCCGACCCTTCCAGCCTGATCGCCGCGGCCGAGACCTGCGCCCGCATCGCGCGCACCCGCCAGCACGGAGCACCGTCATGACCGGCACGGCCAAAGCCCACGCCAAAGGCTTCACCGCCGACGCCAAGAAGCACCTCGGCCAGCACTTCCTGCACGACCGCGACATCATCGCGATGATCGTGCAGGCGGTGGATCCGCAGCCCGGCGACCGCCTGGTCGAGATCGGTCCCGGCCAGGGCGCGATCACCTTCCCGCTGCTGGACCGCCACGGCGAGCTGACCGTGATCGAGTTCGACCGCGACCTGATTTTCCCGCTCACCGAGGGCGCGCGCGCCCACGGCACGCTCGAGGTCATACACCGCGACGTACTCACCGTCGATTTCGGCGCGCTGGCCCACAACAACGGGCCGATCCGCCTGGTCGGCAACCTGCCCTACAACCTGTCCTCGCCGATCCTGTTCCATGCGCTGGAACACGCCGAAGCGATCGTCGACATGCACTTCATGCTGCAGAAGGAAGTCGTCGACCGCATGGCCGCCGGCCCCGGCAGCAAGGTCTACGGCCGGCTCGGGGTGATGCTGCAGGCCTATTGCGAGGTCACCGCCCTGTTCGACGTGCCGCCGGCCGCGTTCCGGCCGCCGCCGAAGGTGGATTCGGCGGTGGTGCGGCTGATCCCGCGCGCGCCCGAGCGCATCGGCATCGACGACCACGCGCGTTTCGCGCGGGTGGTGCGCGACGCCTTCGGCCAGCGCCGCAAGACCCTGCGCAACGCGCTGTCGCAGATCTGCGACGCGGCGGCGATCGAAGCCGCCGGCGTGCGCCCCGATGCGCGCGCCGAGCAGATCGAGGTCGCCGATTTCGTGCGTCTGGCGAATTCGCTGAAGGACCTGGCGCCGGAAAACTGAGCCGCGGTACCGGGTTCGCGGGGCGTCGCCACGGCCTCCGGCGGCGTCCGCGCGGCCGCAACGCGACCTGGTACGCGAATGCTCATTCCCGCTTCATGCCCGCTTTGCTTACACTGCCGGCATGGAACACCGCCACGACTACGCTTTCGACATCGCCGTCGCCACCCGCTACCTCGACGATCAGTCCGAGCCGGAGCAGGACCGCTACGTCTTTGCCTACACCATCAACATCCGCAACGCCGGGCGCGTGCCCGCGCGCCTGCTCTCGCGCCACTGGGTGATCACCGACGCCAACGGCAAGGTCCAGGAGGTCGAGGGCGAAGGCGTGGTCGGCGAGCAACCCTGGCTGCGCCCGGGCGAGGACTTCGAGTACACCTCCGGTGCCGTGCTGGAAACCAGCCTGGGCACGATGGAGGGCAGCTATGCGATGGTCGCCGACGACGGCACCCGCTTCGAAGCGCCGATTCCGGCCTTCACCCTGACCGTGCCGCGCACTCTGCACTGACGGCACGGAACGATCGGATATGAGCGTCTGGGCCATCGGCGACCTGCAAGGCTGCTACGACCCCACCCAGCGATTGCTGGAGCGGATCAATTTCGACCCCGCCCGCGACCGGTTGTGGTTCTGCGGCGACCTGGTCAACCGCGGCGGGCAGTCGCTGGAGACGCTGCGCCTGGTGCATTCGCTGCGCGCCAACAGCGTGGTCGTGCTGGGCAACCACGACCTGTCGCTGCTGGCGATCGGCGAACGCCGCGAGGAAGAGCAGCGCAAGGTCAACCCCGACCTGCAGCGCATCGTGCTGGCCGAGGACCGCGACGAACTGCTGGGCTGGCTGCGCCGGCAAAAGCTGGTCCACGCCGATCGCTCGCTGGGCTGGATGATGGTGCACGCCGGCCTGGCGCCGAAGTGGACCACCCAGTTGGCCGAACGCCACGCGCGCGAGATCGAAGAGCGCCTGCACAGCGATCAGTACCAGCGCCTGCTCAAGAACATGTACGGCGACCGCCCGGCCTGGAATCCCAAGCTGGCCGGCATCGACCGCCATCGCGCGATCATCAACATCTTCACCCGCCTGCGCTATTGCACCCCGCGCGGCCGCATCGCCTTCGAGGACAAGGGCAGCCCGGGCACTCAGCCGGTCGGCCTGTATCCCTGGTACGAAGTGCCGGGCCGGGTCGAGCGCGACCTCAAGATCGTGTGCGGCCACTGGTCGACGCTGGGCTTGTTCATCGGCCACGGCGTGCACGCGATCGACACCGGCGCGGTCTGGGGCGGCAAGCTCACCGCCCTGCAGCTGGACACCGACGAGCTGCGCATCGTGCAGGTGCCGGGCCGCGACGTGCCGGCCAATCCGCCCAAGCCGCGGCCGCCGCGCCCGGCATGAAGCCACGCATCGCGACGCTGCTGCGCTACGCGGCCGTCGCCTTGCTGGCCGCGGCCTGCGCGGCTTGCGCGGACCGCTCCAGCGACAGTCCGGCCCAGCCTGCGGCCGCGCAAGCGCCCGCCGCCGCGCCGCCCGCGCCTGCGCGCGCGAGCGCGCCCACCCATCCGCTGGTGCGCGCGGCGCGCGCCCAGGTCGGCGTGGTGCGTTACTACGATCCCGCCTACGTGCGTCTGGACTATCCCGGCGGCGACGTCGCCGCCGACCGCGGCGTGTGCACCGACGTGGTGATCCGCGCCCTGCGCGCGCAGGGCCTGGACCTGCAGCAGGCGGTGCACGAGGACATGCGCGCGAATTTCGCGCGCTATCCGCAAAGCTGGGGCGCGCGCGGCACCGACCGCAGCATCGACCACCGCCGCGTGCCCAACCTGCGGCGCTGGTTCGAACGTCAGGGCTGGCAGCAGACCGTCAGCGATCGCGCCGTCGATTACCGCCCCGGCGATCTGGTCACCTGGGACCTGGGCGGCGGCACCCCGCACATCGGCATCGTCTCCGACCGCAAAGGCTGGCGCGGCAACCCGCTGATCCTGCACAACATCGCGCGCGGCACCGAGGAGGGCGATCTGTTGTTCGCCTACGAGATCACCGGGCATTACCGGCCGATGCTGGAACGCGCGCTGGCGAGCACGCCGTAGGGTGCGGCGGTAACCGCATCGCCCGAATTCGCGGCGATGCGGTTCGCCTGCGGCTCACCGCATCCTACGGGGTCGATGGTGCGGGGCCGGGGCCCGGCCTCAGGCGTCCATGCCGATGCGCGCGTAATCGACGAACTCGAACGCGAAGGCGTGGCGTTCGTCGGCGCCGTGATGTTCGCGCGCGAGCACGCGCCAGTCCTGGAGGTCGAAGCGCGGGAAATGCGCGTCCGCGTCGGCGACCACGGTGTCGACGTAAGTCAGGTGCAGATGGGTCGCGGCTGGCAGGCACAGCGTGTAGATCTCGCCGCCGCCGATCACGCACAACTCCGGCGCGCCGTCCTCGTGGGCGAGCGCGAGCGCTTCCTCGACCGAGGTCACCGCCTGCATGGCCGGGTACGGCACCTCGCCCGAACGCGTGAGCACCAGGTTGCGCCGGCCCGGCAGGGCGCGGCCCAGCGACTGCGCGGTCTTGCGCCCCATCAGCACCGGCTTGCCCAGGGTCAGCGCCTTGAAGCGCTTGAGATCGTCGGGCAGGCGCCACGGCAGTTCGTTGCCGCGGCCGATGCCGCGGTCGCGGTCCAGCGCCGCGATCAGCGACAGGCGCATCACGGCCGCTTACGCCAGACGCGGTCCAGCGAGTAGCGCCCGCCGCCGGTGAACATCAGGCACAGCCCGGCCGCGACCAGGGCCAGGGCCGGAAACGCGCCGGGATACGGCGCTTTCGAATCCACCATCCATACCGCGACCACGAAGTTGATCGCGATCATCAGGCCGGCGAAGCGCGTGCACAGTCCCAGCACCAGGGCCAGGCCGCCGAAGAACTGGCCGATCACCGACAACACCGCGCACAGCAGCGGAAACGCGAAGCCGTGGTGGACCATGAAATCGCGGAACTCGAGCATGCGCGCCCAGGAAAACACGTTGTCCTGGGTCATGACCATCAGGTGCGCGCCGATCGCGACGCGCAGGATCAACAAGCCCAGATCGGCGCGCCGCGCACACGCGTCCTCGACCGCCTGGTGCCATCTCGCTATCGCGTTCATCCGCTCACCTCATTCGCAAACCGGGCGCCTCTCCCTGCGGTCCGCCCGCCGCTTCCCGCGGCGGGACGCGGCAACGCGCTTACTTCTTGTCGCGCGGGCAGCTCATCATCACCGGCACCAGCTTGGTGACCATGTCGGTCATCATGGCCTTGAACGCCGGCGATTCGTCCATCTTGTCGGTCATCTCGGTCATGGCCTTTTCGACCTCGACGTTCGAGGCCTGGCTGTGCTGCAGGTACTGCTTGCCGGCCGGCGTGTCGACGAAGGCCAGGTAGGCGTTGAGATCGCCCTCGGTCAGCTGCTTGCGCATGGCCGCCAGGATCTGCGCCTTGAGCTCCGGCGAATGGAAGTAATCGGTGATGGCCTTGCGGAACTCGTTCTTGGAGAACTCGTCGATCGCCTTGCCCAGCGCCGGACAGGCCTTGGCCTCGGGCTTGGACATCGCGCCCTCGCGGAACTTCTCCGACAGCTCGTCGATGCCGAGCTGCTCGATCTGATGGCCGTAGGTCATCTGGAAATAGCGCTCCAGCGCGGCCTCGTACTTCGGCGAGGTCGCCGCCTGCGCGTTGACCAGGCCCACAACGATGGCCAACGCGAGCGCGCCGGCGGACACGATTCCCTTGATATTCGACACTGCACTTCCCCTCGTGGTGATGGCGATCTGTTGCGACGGCACGACCACGCGCCCGCCGCTCCCCGTTAACGGCATGCTCAACCCGCGCCCTGCTCCGCGCGGCATCGCTTCAACTGCTCGCGCGCGTTTTGCAGCGCATCGACCATGGCGGTGGCGAAGCGGCTGTCCTGGCTGACGCTGCGCAGGAAATCCGCACTCAGCTCGCGGAACGAACTGGCTATCTTGGCCGACTGCTCCGGACGCGACGGCGCATTGCCGCCCTCGGCGGTCATGCGCAGTTGCTCGGCATCGTAGACTTCCACCAGGATGTCCTCCACGCGCCGCTGCATCTGTTCGCTGAAGAACAGCTCCAACACCAGCGCCGTGGTGTCGCGCTCGAGATCGGCGCGCGCCTGCCGCTTGGAGGCGGCTTCGCAGCCGTCGAGCGCGCTGGGCTCGCCGCTGGCCAGGCTGTCCGCATAGGCTTTCTTCATCATTTCGCGCAGCGCCGGCTGGATACGCGCGTAAGCGCGGGCGGCCAGCGCGCGCTCGTCGTCCGTGGTCTGCGCGGACGCGGCCGGCAGCCACAAGGCCGCCATCAGCAAGGCCGCGAACGCGGCCCGGGTCAGGGTGTCGAACCGCATCGCAATTCCATCCTTTCGATCGCCACGATCATCTCGTCGTCGAGCGCGAAATCGGCCGGGCGCTCGTAGCGCAGCACGGCCATCTTCTCGCCCATGGGCGCCATCCACATCGTCGCGGCGCCGCCACCGTCGCGCACCGAGTCCATGCGGTAGGCGCGTCGTTCGCCCAGCGTCACCCAGCCGTTGACCTTGCCCAGGGTCTGGCGCTGCATCACCGCCAGTCCCTGCATCAGCATCTCGAGGTTCTTCTCGCTGCGCAGGTCCGGCGGCGCGCTCGCGCAGGATTGCAGCAGGCTCGCCTGCGCGGTCTTGCCGTTGCGGGTGTGGCGCAGGACCTGGCTGCTGCGCGGGCCGTTGCCGGTGGTCTGCAATGCCGGCGGCTCGGCGTCGATGCCGGCCGGCAGGCGGATGCTGCCGGCGGGACCGTCGGCGCGGACCGGCTCCGGATCGGCGGCGAGCAGCGCGGTCGCGCACAGCGTCGCGACCAGGCCCAGCGCCCAGGCGGCGGTGACGGCTCCTTGTCCCCTCATGCGCCCTCCCCCGGGGCTATGCCCTCAGACCGCGACCGGCGCCTTGATCGCCGGCAAGGGGTCGTAGTGTTCGATCGCGATGTCGTCGTAGCGGAAACCGAAGATGTCGGTCACCTGCGGATTCAGCGTCAGCGTCGGCAGCGCGCGCGGTTCGCGCGACAGCTGCTCGCGCGCCTGTTCGTAATGGTTGGAGTACAGATGCGCGTCGCCCAGGGTGTGCACGAAATCGCCCACCCCCAGCCCGCAGACCTGCGCGACCATGTGGGTCAGCAGGGCGTAGCTGGCGATGTTGAACGGCACGCCCAGGAAGATATCGCCGCTGCGCTGATAGAGCTGGCAGCTGAGCTTGCCGTCGGCGACGTAGAACTGAAACATGGTGTGGCAGGGCATCAGCGCCATGCGCGGCAGGTCGGCGACGTTCCAGGCGCTGACGATCAGGCGGCGCGAATCCGGATTGCGCTTGATCTCGTCGATCACCCAGCGGATCTGGTCGATCTCGACCCCATCGGCGCCGGCCCAGCGTCGCCACTGCTTGCCGTAGACCGGGCCCAGCTCGCCGTCGGCGTCGGCCCATTCGTCCCAGATGCTGACCTTGTTGTCCTTCAGGTAGGCGACGTTGGTATCGCCCTGCAGGAACCACAGCAGCTCGTGCACGATCGAGCGCAGGTGCAGCTTCTTGGTCGTGACCAGCGGGAAACCCTGGTTCAGATCGAAGCGCAGTTGCCAGCCGAACACGCTGCGCGTGCCGGTGCCGGTGCGGTCGGATTTTTCGCTGCCGTGCTCCAGCACGTGCCGCAGCAGGTCGAGGTATTGGCGCATCGGTCAGCCCTCCTTCGGCGCGACGGCTTGCGGTTGCAGGGTCGGCGAGCGGCGCGACAGCCACAGCCAGTACAGGCCCAGCAGGATCAGCGGCACGCTCAGCAACTGTCCCATGGTCAGCCAGCCGAAGGCGATGTAGCCGGGCTTGGCGTCGGGCACGCGCACGAACTCGACCAGGAAGCGGAAGCAGCCGTACAGCAGCGCGAACAGGCCCGACACCGCATAACGCGGACGCGGCTTGCTGGAGAACCACCACAGCAGCACGAACATGGTCAGGCCTTCGAGCGCGGCCTGGTAGAGCTGCGAGGGATGGCGCGCGAAATGATTGAGCGCGCCGCTGGCGTACTGGCTTTGGATCTGCTGCGCAGTCCAGTTGCTGAGCTCCGGCGCGCGCGGGAAGATCACGCCCCAACCGGCCTCGGTGAACTTGCCCCAGAGCTCGCCGCCGATGTAGTTGCCGAGGCGGCCGAAGCCCAGGCCCGGCGGCACCAGCGGGGCGACGAAATCCATCACGTCGAAGAAATGCAGGCGGTGCTTGCGCGCCCACCACAGCGCCGCGGCCATCACGCCCAGCAAACCGCCGTGGAAGCTCATGCCGCCTTCCCAGATGCGGAACAGCATCAACGGATCCTGCAGCAGATCGCCGAAGGCGTAGAACAGCACGTAGCCGAAGCGGCCGCCCAGCACCACGCCGAGCATGGCGTAGAACAGCAGGTCGCCGTAGGCCTGTTCGCTCACGCCCGGCAGGCGCCCGGCGCGCACCCGGCGCTGCCCCAGCCACCAGGCCAGGCCGAAGCCGATCAGGTACATGATCCCGTACCAATGCACTTGCAGCGGGCCGAGATGGACGGCGATCGGATCGATCTGGTGCAGGTAGATCATGCGGCGTAGCGGCCCGGCGGTTTGGGGATGCCGGTATTGTGCCCGAGGGGCATGGCGCGTGCCTTGCCCGGCCGTGACCGGAAGGCGATTGCGGCGAAACGGTGCGTCGCGGCCGGCGGGCCGGCCCGCGGGCCCCCGCTGGTCGCTTTGGGGTAGGAGCGACGTGAGTCGCGACCGGACTCCAGCGGCTGGCGCAGGCTAGCGGGGCCGCGGTCGCGGCTTACGCCGCTCGCCCGAAGCCCGAGCCGCCAGGCCCGAGTCGCGCCTCAAAGAATCCGCGGCAGGTCCGGCAGCTCGTTCACGTCCTGATCGCCGTCGGCACGCGGGTAGTGCTCGGCCAGCAGCGCCGACAGCGCCTCGATCCCGCCCAGCACGGCGGCCTCGGCATCGCCCAAGCGCAGGCGCTCCTCGACCAGCTGACAGACCCCGCGCCACTGCTCGGCGCTGACCCGACCTTCGAAGCCGCGATCGGCGACGATCTCGATGCGGTGATCGGCCAGCAGCAGGTACAGCAGCACGCCGTTGTTGGCGCGCGTGTCCCAGACCCGCAGCTGCGCGAACGCGTCCATGGCCGCTGCGCGCGCCTGGCGCCCGGCCCAGACCGCGCGCGGGTGCAGCGCGGGCTCGACCGCGAAACAGATCTCGCCGGTGTGGCGCAGCTCGCTGGCCGCGATCGCCGCGGCGATGCGCCGCAGCAAGGGCTCGGGGAACAGGCGCGCGGCCGAGGGGGCGAACAGGTGCTTGAGCAGGCGCATGGGCGTGGTCTCCGTCACCAACTTCCGGAGGCGCCACCGCCTCCGCTCATGCCGCCGCCACCGGACCAGCCGCCGCCACCGCCGCCGCCGAAACCGCCTCCGCCCCAACCACCGCCGCCACCGCCCCAACCGCCCCAGCCCGCGTCGCGGGCGAAGCGGCCGCCGCGCGGCGTGCTGATCAGGCCGATCACGAAACCGATCGCCGCGCCGATGCCGCCGACCAGCAGCAAGGAGGACAGCAGCCAGGCCACGCCGCCGGCCGCGCCGGCGCCGAGCAGGGCGCGCAGCGGGCGCGGCGCGCCGTTGAAGATGGCGCGCGCGACCTGGGCCACGACGAAGGCCACGAACAGGGCGATCAAAAAGCTCTCGCCGCCGCCACCGCCCTCGTCGCCGCGGTTGTCGGCCATCGGTGCGGGCAAGGGTTCGCCGTCGATGAGCTTGGTCAGCGCCGCGCTGGCCTCGGTGATGCCGCCGGCGTAGTCGCCGCTACGGAAATGCGGCACCAGATATTCCTGGATCACGCGGCTGGCGGTGGCATCGGGGATCGCGCCTTCCAGGCCGTAACCGACCTCGATGCGGACCCGCCGGTCTTCCTTGGCGACCACCAGCAGGACGCCGTCGTCGACGCCCTTGCGGCCGATCTTCCACTGCTCGAACGCGCGCACCGCGTACTGGGCGATGTCTTCGGGCTGGGTGGTCGGCACCACCAGCACCTGCAGCTGACTGCCCTTGCGCTGTTGCAGCGCGCGCGCCTGCGCTTCCAGGTTCTGGCGGGTAGCGGCGTCGAGGGTGCCGGTGGTGTCGATCACCGGCGCATCCAGGGCCGGGATCGGCGCCAGCGACTGCGCCTGCGCGAGCGCGCAGGCCAGCCACAGCAGCAACACGGCGAACCAGCCGCGCGCCAGGGCGCGGCCGGCGTTCGCGAATGCGCGCTTCATCGCCCGGCGTCCGCCGCCGCGCCGATCAGCCCGCCGGCGCCGGCTGCTGCTGCGCGGGCGCCTGCTGCGGCGCGGGCTGCGCGGCCGGCTGGCCGAAGTCGACCTTGGGCGCTTCCTGGATCTGCTGCTCGTTCTCGACCGAGAAGTTGGGCTTGGCCTTGTAGCCGAACATCATCGCGGTCAGGTTCTGCGGGAACGAGCGCACGTAGGTGTTGTAGTCCTGCACCGACTGGATGTAGCGCTGACGCTCCACCGTGATGCGGTTCTCGGTGCCTTCCAGCTGCGCCTGCAGCTGCAGGAAGTTCTGGTCGGCCTTGAGCTGCGGATAGTTTTCGCTGACCACCAGCAGACGGCCGATCGCGCTCTTGAGTTCGCCCTGGGCCTGCTGGAATTGCTCCACCGAGGCCGGATCGTCGGCGTTGACGTTGATGCTGCCGACCTTGGCGCGCGCCTCGGTGACCTGGGTCAGCACCTGCTGCTCGTGGCTGGCGTAGCCCTTCACGGTCGCGACCAGGTTGGGCACCAGATCGGCACGTCGCTTGTAGACGTTGAGCACCTGCGACCAGGACGCCTTCACCGCTTCGTCCTTCTGCTGGATGGTGTTGTAGCCGCAACCGCTGAGCAGGGCGGCCGCCGCTACCAGCAGCAGCGACATCATGAGCTTACGCATGGCGCAACTCCTTCGTGAGGATGGCGCATTGCACCACCCGCGCCCTGCGCTTGCAATGGACGCCGCGTGAGGATCGCGTCACGGTCGCGGCGCCGCCGCGAGGGCGGCGCCGTGCGCGTCTGGCCTCAGTCGGGCTTGACCCGCGCCATGGCGCGGCGCTTGGCCCACAGGTTGAGGCACTCGACCAGGGCCGAGAAGCCCATCGCGCCGTAGATGTAGCCCTTCGGGATGTGCAGCTCGAAACCGTCGGCGATCAGGTACACGCCGACCAGGACGATGAAGGCCAGGGCCAGCATCTTGATGGTCGGGTTGCGGTCGATGAACTCGCCCAGCGGCTTGGAGGCCAGCAGCATCACCGCCACCGCCAACAGGATCGCGGCGACCATCACCGGGGTGTGGCTGGCCATGCCGACCGCGGCGATCACCGAGTCCAGCGAGAACACGATGTCGATCACCGCGATCTGCGCGATCACCGCCATGAACGAAGCGGCCGGCTTGGTGTGCATGTCCTCGGACTCGCCCGCGCCGACGATCATGTCGCGCATTTCCATCGAGCCCTTCACCAGCAGGAAGGCGCCGCCCAGGATCAGGACCAGGTCGCGCACCGAGATGCCCTGGCCGAACACCGAGAACAGGTCGCTGGTCAGACCGGCCAGCCAGGCCAGGGTCAGCAGCAGCGCGATACGCGTGATGCAGGCCACCGCGATACCGAACTTGCGGGCCTTCTCGCGTTGCGCGTACGGCAGCTTGCTGACCGCGATCGAGATGAAGACGAGGTTGTCGATGCCCAGCACGATCTCGATCGCGCTCAGGGTGACCAGGGTGATCCAGACTTGCGGATCGGTTAGCAGCTCAATCACTAGCGGGTTTCCTAGGCTTACAAAACGGTGGGCACGCGCCAGGCGCGCGACGGTTTGGGGGCGGGTGCGCTCAGAACAGGCGCGGCACGACGATCGCGCCCCAGGTCAGCAGTACGTTCATCATCAGCACGAACACCGCGGCCGAGCCCATGTCCTTGGCGCGGCCGGCGAGTTCGTGGAATTCCGGGCCGTAGCGTTCGATCACCGCTTCCACGGCCGAGTTCAACAGCTCGATGCTCAGCACCAGCAGCATCGAACCGATCAGCAGCACGCGCTCGACCGGGGTCTGGCCCAGCCACCAGCCCAGCGGCGCCAGCACCACGAACAGATAGACCTCGAGCCGGAACGAGGATTCGTGCAGCCAGGCCGCGCGCAGGCCCTGCATGGACCACATCGCCGCCTTGAAGATGCGCGCAGGGCCGCGCGGCAGATGGCCGAATTCGTCTGCCATGGCGGCCTCAGGGAGCGAGAGTGGGAGCGACGCCGGCCGGAGCGGCCGGTGGCAGGACGGAAGTCGCGGCGGCGCGGCCGCGGCGGGACTGCTCGGTCATGGGCATGAGGGTCGGGCTCTCTCCGGACGGGCCGGCGGGGCGCAGCCGGCGGCCGCTACAGGGCATGGATTTTGCCATAAGCCCCGCTCGCCCGCCCCGGCGACGACCGTGCCGGATGCGGCGAACGCGGGTCCGCACCGGGTTTCGCGCCCGCTTAGCGCGGCCGGCGCTAGCCTGCGCGCGCCTGAACCGATCCAAGGCGCCTGCCGCCCTGCCTGGCCCCACGCGTGGCGCCGGAACTTCCAGCCAGGGACGGACCGCAGCCGACGCCGGCCGGGCCAGGCCGGCGTGCAATCGCAGCCGGTGAGAATCGCGCGGGTCAGCATCGGCGCCACCGCCGCGCCGCCGCGACCGTTTCGACCCACCCGCGCGCATCCGAGCCTTGCGCAGGCGGCGCCCGACCGAACCCACCCACTCACGGAGACACCGACATGGCCGTACAGCCCCGCCCCGATGGTTACCACAGCGTCACGCCCTACGTGATCGTGCACGACGCCAATGCCGCCATCGATTTCTACGTGCGCGCCTTGAACGCGACCGAGATCTACCGCCTGCCGATGGGCGACAAGATCGGCCACGCCGAGATCCGTATCGGCGACAGCGTGATCATGCTGTCCGACGAGTGGCCCGAGATGAACGCGCTCAGCCCCAAGACCCGCGGCGGCGCGACCACGGCTTTCATGATCTACGTCGACGACGCCGATGCCGCGTTCGCCCAAGCGACCCAGGCCGGCGGCAAGGTCGACAAGCCGCTGCAGAACCAGTTCTGGGGCGACCGCACCGGCACCATCGTCGATCCCTTCGGCCACAAGTGGACCCTGGCCACGCACGTCGAGGACGTGTCGGAGGAGGAAATGCAGGCGCGGATGCAGGAGTGGTCGTCGCAGCAGGGGGCGTGAGCGCGGCGCTTTCGAACCTCACTCCTTCCGCGCAGACGTCGACGAGCTGCTGCTCTTTCCTTGCCCTGGGCCCGCGGGGCCGGATGAGGATCCGGGTTGTGGTGGGACCCGATGTTCGCAGCGGACCCTCGCCCCTATCGCACCCAGGCCCGACCGCAGCGCGGTCGGGCCTTCGGTAACGCGCCGACCACCGGCTCGCAAGCGCTGCCCTTCACCCTGCCTGCGACGAGCGTAGGAAGCGCAAAGCCGAGCGGGGGCCCGAAGGGCGGATGTGAGCAGCGTCTCGCTCACTCCTCTTCGTGTATCGCCGTTCCCCGGCTCCCGTCCGGCTTCACCCAGCCGCGGAACATGCTGCCGCTGTTGAACGGCATCGCGATGTGCCCTTCGCGGTCCAGCGCGATCGCGCCGCCGTCGCCGCCGGCGGCGGGAATGATCTTGTTGATGACCTCGTCGGCCGCCGCCTGCAGGCTGTCGCCGCGGTAGGCCACGCGCGCGCAGATGTCGTGGGCGGCGTTGTAGCGGATGTAGTACTCGCCCCAGCCGGTGCCGGACACGCCGCAGCGCTCATCGGCCCAGGTGCCGGCGCCGATCACCGGCGAATCGCCGACGCGGCCGTAACGCTTGTTGGTCATGCCGCCGGTGCTGGTGGCCGCGGCGATATGGCCCTGGCGGTCCAACGCGACCGCGCCCACGGTGCCGAAGTACTTGCCCGGGTCGACGGTCGCGTTGGCTTCGCGCTTGCCCTTGGCCGCTTCCTCGCGCTGCGCCTTCTCCAACTGCTGGCGGCGCTTGGGCGTGTCGAAGTAGGTGTTGGGCACGCGTTCGATCTCGGGACGCGTGTCGGCGAACGCTTCCGCACCCGCGCCGGCCAGCATCACGTGCGGGCTGTGTTCCATCACCGCGCGCGCCAGCTTGATCGGGTTCTTGATCGTGGTGACGCCGGCGACCGCGCCGGCGCGACGGGTGTGGCCCTCCATGATCGAGGCGTCCAGCTCGTGACCGCCGCGGGCGTTGAACACCGCACCCTTGCCGGCGTTGAAGATCGGCGAGTCCTCCAGCACCACGACCACGGCCGACACCGCGTCCAGCGCGCTGCCGCCGCCCTTGAGCACGCCGTAACCGGCGTCGAGGGCACGATTGAGATCGGCGTGCGCGGCCTTGCGGTCGGCCTCGCTGAGCGAATCGCGCGGCACGAAGCCGGCGCCGCCGTGGATCACCAACGCGATCGGGCGTTCGCCGGCGGGCGGGGTCTGGGCGAGAGCGGCGGGGCTGGACATGGCGGCGAGGCTCAACAGCAGGATCGGCAGGCGCATGGCGGTCTCCTTCAAGAACGCGAGGATAGCCGCTTGCGCGCGCTAAGGCTGCTTGGCCGCCGCGGTCGCCACGTCGCGCTCCCAATAGCCGCGCAACTGGTTGCGCTGGCGCGGGCTCAGGCCCTCGGCGCAGGCCTCCCACAGCGACTGCGCGGCGGCGGCATCGCCCAGCGCCCAGGTCTCGCGCGCCGCCTCCAGCAGGGCGCGCCGGCGCACATCGAGATTGCCGAACGGATCGAAGTACGAGTCCACGCGCGCGGCGTCCTTGACGCCGTTCCAGACGAAGCGCGCATCGCCGGCGTCGGCGGCGATGGCGCGGTAGCGCACGATCGCGTCCTCGCGCCGGATCCGCGCCTGCAGCAGATCCAGCCGGACCCGGAACAAACGCGTCTGCGGCGTGGCGCCCCGGGCCTCCAGCGCATCCAGCGCGCGCGTCGCATAGGCGTAGTCCACCTGGCCGGACTGCGACTGCAGCCCCAGCAGGTTGAAGCTGGCGATCGCGGTGAGGTACTCGGGCCGCTCGTGCGCGGCGATATCGGCCGCACCGGGGCGGCCGTAGCTCGAGGGCTGGACCAGGCGCAGGCCGGGTTCGTCCTTCAGGATCGCTTCGATGTCGTGCTTGTGGAATTCGCCGACCACCACCGCCACGGTGCCGCCGGGATGCGCGCGTGCGGCGGCCAGGATGCGCCGCGCCTGCATGTAGGTCCGGTACAAGTACAGGCGCCGCGCCAGATCGTTCTTGGCGTTGGCGGCCGGTGTGGTCGCCCACTGCGTCACTTTCTGCAGATTGGCCGCATCGTCGGCATGGAAGAAATCGCGCTGCAGCGTTTGCGCGCCGAAGTTGAGGAAGCTGGGGAAACCCTTGAGCAGACGCAGCTCCGGCGGCGCGTCCAGGGCCATGCCGAAGCCCAGGCGCTGGTCCTCGACCGGCGGCTCCCAGTCGATCGGGCACAGCTCGATCCCGCTGCGGCGCGCATACGGCACCACCACGTCCTGCACTTCGTAGGTGAACTCGTAGTAGTCGCCGCGGGCGTAGGCTTCCGGCGCGCGCTCGATGCAGATCGCATCGGGTTTCACGCGCGCCAGGAACGCCTCCAGCAACGCCGGCGGATCGCGCGGCGCGACCAGCTGCGCGGCGTGGTCGACGCCGAGGATGGTCACCGTCGTCGGCGCCGCGGCCGTGTCCGCGGCCTGGGCGCCGAACGCCACCGACATCAACACGGCCCAGGGCCACCACTTGCTCATAGTCGTTCCCGTCGCGATAGTCGGACGCACGATGCCAGCCTGCGCTGGCGCCTGCCCGTGCCGGTGGTCGTGGTTCGCGCCGATATCGGCATGACGCGACGGCGCGAACCCTGCGCCCCCCCGCTTACTGCTGCCGCAGCGCCTCGATCGGATCCAGCAACGAAGCCTTGCGCGCCGGGTAATAACCGAAGAACAAACCGGTGGCGATCGAGAACGCCGCCGCCAAGCCCACCACCTGCGCGTTCAGAGCCACCGGCAGCGAACCCAGCTTGCCCACCAGCAGCGCGCCGACCACGCCGATCGCGATGCCGATCACGCCGCCGATCATCGCGATCACCATCGCCTCGGCCAGGAACTGGCGGCGGATGTCGCTGGGCCCCGCGCCGACCGCCATGCGCAGGCCGATCTCGCGAATGCGCTCGGTCACCGACACCAGCATGATGTTCATGATGCCGATGCCGCCGATGATCAGGCAGATCGTCGCCACCGCGCCCAACAGCTTGGACATCAGGTTGGTGGTGGCGGTGCGCGTGGCCACCACTTCGGCGATGTTGCGCACGGTGAAGTCGTCGTCGGCGCCGGGCTGGATCTTGTGGCGCTGGCGCAGCAGCGCCTCGATCTCGCCTTGCGCGTAGGTCACGTCCTCGGCGCGTCCCACCCCGACCGCGATCTGCATCACCGCACCCGGCGGCAGGCCCATCGCGCCGAGCAGGCGGCGGCGTCCGGTTTCCAGCGGCACCAGCAGGATGTCGTCCTGGTCCTGGCCGAAACCGCCCTGGCCCTTGGGCTTGAGCGTACCGACCACGGTGAACGGCACCCGGCCCAGGCGCAGGGTCTGGCCGATCGCGTCCTCGTCGCCGAACAGCTCGCGCCGCACGGTTTCGCCCAGGATCACCGACTTGCCGCCGCCGCTGTAGTCGCGCGACTCGAAGCCGTTGCCGGAGGCGATGCTCCAGCCGTTGATGTCGAAGAACTCCGGCTGCACGCCCTGCCACTGGGTGGACCAGTTGTTCTCGGCGTAGACCACCTGGGTGCCGCCGCGCAGCGAGCCGGCGACGAACTGCACTTCCGGAATTTCCTGCCGGATCGCGTCGACGTCGCCCTCGTTCAAGGTGAAGAAGCTGGACGCGCTCTGGCGTGCGCCACCGCCGCCACGGCCGGCGCCGGAGCTGATGTCCAGCCGGTTCGACCCCAGGCCCGACACCAGCTTGTCGATTTCGGCCTGGGTGCCCTGGCCCACCGACACCATCACGATCACCGCGGCGATGCCGATGATCACGCCCAGCGAGGTCAGCGCGCTGCGCAGCCAGTTGCCGCGCAAGGCGAACACCGCGGTGCGCAGGACTTCGAGGAAGTTCATGCCGCGCCCTCTTGCTGCTCGTGCAGCTCGCCATCGCGCATCGCGAACACGCGGTCGCAGTGCGCGGCCACGTCGGGGTCGTGGGTGATCAGCACCACGGTGTGGTCCTCGGCCTGCAGACGCTTGAACAGGGCCAGGATCTCCTCGCCGGTCTTGGTGTCGAGCGCGCCGGTGGGCTCGTCGGCCAGCAGGATGGGCGGACGGTTGATCAGCGCACGCGCGATCGCCACGCGCTGCTGCTGGCCGCCGGACAGCTCGCTGGGCCGGTGACTGGCGCGCTCGGCCAGGCCGACCGAGGCCAGGGCCTCGCGCGCGCGCTCCAGACGCTCCTCGCGCGGCACGTTGGCGTAGCCCATCGGCATCGCCACGTTCTCCAGCGCGCTCATGCGCGGCAGCAGGTTGAAGCCCTGGAACACGAAGCCGATCTTCTCCAGGCGCAGCGCCGCGCGCTCTTCCGCGTCCAGGGTCGCCACATCGACGCCGTCGCACAGGTACTGGCCGCTGCTGGGCGTGTCCAGGCAGCCGATCAGGTTCATCAGGGTCGATTTGCCCGAGCCCGACGGCCCCATGATCGCGACGAACTCGCCGCGGCCGATGCGCAGATCGACCGCGTGCAGCGCGATCACCTCGGCCTCGGTGCCCGGCGAATAAACCTTGCCCAGCGCGCGCGTTTCGATCACCGCGGCGCCGGCGGCGGACGCCTCGCTCATGGTTCCTTGCGCCCGCTGCCGACGATGACCTCATCGCCCTGCTTGATGTTGCCCGACACCTCGGTCCAGCTACCGTCGCTGGCGCCGACCCGCACCACGACCTGCTCCGGCTTGCCGTTGACCAGCTTGTACAGCGGCGCGCGGCGCGCGTTGAGCAGGGCCGCGACCTCGCTGTCCCAGAGGTTCTGCTGCTCGGGAGTCAGGCTGGTGCGGAACTCGCCGAACTGCTGGTTGAAGCGTTCCTGCATGCGCTGACGCAGTGCGCCCGCGGCCGCGCCGGCATTGGCGCCGCCGCCGCGGATCACGATGCCGCCGCCACCGCCGCCGGGACCGCGGCCGCCGAACAGCGTGCTGCCGCCGCCGTTCGCGGGCGGCGCG
The DNA here is from genome assembly GCF_900114355.1 of Lysobacter sp. cf310. Taxonomy (GTDB): domain Bacteria; phylum Pseudomonadota; class Gammaproteobacteria; order Xanthomonadales; family Xanthomonadaceae; genus Lysobacter. The sequence continues at coordinate 163,953 of NZ_FOSS01000006.1, read as the reverse complement.
GCCTGACGCGCGGCCGAACGTTGCTTCATCGCTTCCAGCGCGGCTTCGAAGGTGGCCTGCTGGGTCGGCGTGAGCTTGAGCTGCTGGGCCACGCGCGGCAGATCGTTGGCCATGCCGCCTCGTCCGCCACCCGCGCCGCCGGGCGCGCCCGGACCGCCCGCGGCTTGCGCGGCCGGATCGTCCTCGGCCGGCTTGTAGCGCAGCGCCGCGTTGCCGACCCGCAGCACGTCGTCGCGGCGGCTGACTTCGATCTCGGCGTTGGCGGTCATGCCCGGCAGCAGGATCTGTTCGGCGTTGTCCACCGACACCACCACCGGATAGGTGATCACGTTGCTGGTGTTGGTCGCCGACAGGCGCACCTGTTGGACCTTGCCGCGGAACTGGCGGTCGGGAAAGGAATCGACGGTGAAGCTCACGCCTTGGCCGGCCTTGACCTGGCCGATGTCGGCCTCGTCGATGGCCAGCACGATCTCCATCTTCGACAGGTCTTCGGCGATCTGGAACAGCACCGGCGACTGCAGGCTGGCGGCCACGGTCTGGCCGGGCTCGACGGTGCGGGTCAGGACCACGCCGTCCACGGGCGCGCGGATCACGGTGCGTTCCAGGTTGAGGCGCGAGGTCTGGGTGGAGGCGATCTGCTGGTTGATCTGCGCCTCGGCCGCAGCGACCTGGGCGCGCGCCTGATCGCGCGCGGCGCGCGCGAGGTCGGCATCGCTGCGCGCGACCAACTGGCGTTCGACCAGGGCCGACTTGCGCTGGAAATCGAGTTCGGCGTTGCGCAAGGTCGCCTGCGCGGTGGCCAGACTGGCGCGCGCGCTGGTGACCTGGGCCGAGCCCTGGGCGATCTGCGCCTGATACGTGCTGGGATCGATCTTGGCGATCACCTGGCCCTTGTGCACGCGGTCGTTGAAGTCCACCAGCACGTCGGTGACCTGGCCTGAGATCTGGCTGCCCACGTCCACGGTCGAGATCGCGGCGAGCGCGCCGGTGGCCGAGATCGCGACCCGGATGTCGCCGCGCTCGGCCTTGGCCGTGCGATAGGCGGAGGCCTCCGCTTGCTGGTTGCGTTGCGTGTAGTAGTAGTAGCCGCCGCCGGCCAGGGCCAGCAGCACCGCGGCGACGACGGCGCGGCGGATCCAGGGCGAGGATTTGCGAACGGGCGACTGCGGCTTACGGGCTGCGCTCATGAGGTTCTGACTGAAAGGTATGGAGCCGGCAACGCGCGCGGCCGCTTTCGGTTGACAGGCCGGGAGACGGTTTCGTTCCCGGGCGGGGCCGCTTCACGGCGCACTCAGCTTAGCGGCAAGCCCGGTGCGCCCGATACGCCGCCATGAAGATGCGGGCGGGGCGCGAACCGTCGCGCGCCCCCCAAATCCCGATCCGACCTCGCGAATCCGAGCGCCTGCCCGGCGCGACTGGCTACGGGCCGATCCGGCGGCGCGGCCGGCATTCGCGAATCTCCCATCGCGCCGCCAGACCCGGCATGGCCGCCGCTGCGCCTCAGTGACTGAAGCGGATCACCGCCAAGGTGCCCTGCCCCGGCACGCTGCTCAACTGCACCGGCCAGCCGAAACGGTCGCCCAGGCGGCGCACGATCGACAGCCCCATGCCCTTGCCGTCCACGCCGGAAAAATCGGCGCGGTAGAACGGGTCGAAGGCGCGGTTGAGGGTCTCGGCGGACATGCCGATGCCGGTATCGCGGATCTCGATGCGGTCGCGCGCCAGGTGCACGTCGATGCGGCCGGCGTCGGTGAAACGCACCGCGTTGCTGAGCAGGTTGCCGACCATCACGCTGAGCACGTGCGGCGGCGCCAGCAGGCGCGGCGCGCCGTCGTCGACCACGCTGAGCTCGACGTCCTTGCCGGTCAGCATCGGCCGCACCCGCTCGACCTCGTGATCGACGATCTCGCGGACCGGGAATTCCTCGCTCTGCGGCGCGATCTCGGCCTCGCGCGCGAGGATCAGGAAGGCATCGATCACCGCCTCCATGTCGCGCCCGGCGCGCTGCACGCGCGCCAGCGAACGCTGCGCGCGCACCGGCGTTTCCGGGTCGGCCAGCATCAGGTCGGTGGCGACCCGGATCACGGTCAGCGGGGTGCGCAGCTCGTGGCTGGCGTCGCGGGTGAAGTCGCGTTCGCGCTGGACGAAATCGCCGACGCGCTGGGCCAACCCGCGCAAGGCGCTGGACAGCTGGCGCACCTCGCTGCCGATCTCGCCGGGCAGGTCCTCCAGCGAGGCCGCGACCGCGCGCGGGTCGCGCGGGTCCCAGTGCGCGACCGCCGCGGCCAGGCGGTTGACCGGCGTGACCAGGCGCTTGGTGTTGCGGTAGGTCAGCCAGGAAATGAAGTACATGGTCAACAGCGACAGCAGCAGCGAGGCCAGACCGGTGAACGCGATCGCCTCGTCGATCAATTCCGACGAATACAACAGGTAGAAGGTGCCCTCGGCGCGGCTGTCGACCAGCATCACGCGGTCGTCGTCGGGCAGTTCGTTCAGACCCTGCCGGCTGGTGCCGCGCGCGGCCGGCGGCAACACCTCGTCGCTGGCGCCGGCGGGAATGAAGTAGCCGGCCGTGGTCGAGGTGATCGGCAGCGGATGCTGCGGATCGCGCGCATGCCCGGCCCAGAACGCATCGGCCTCGCGCTGCATGCGCTGTTCCAGCACCAGATTGCGCACCGCCAATCCCGCCAGGCCTATGCCCAGCGTGATGACGATGCTGCCGATCAAAGCTTGCGCGATGAAGGCAAGCTTGATCTTGCGCGGCAACCCCTGCGGCATGGCGGCAGGCTCAATCCGGCGGTTGCGAAATGTCCGCGACCCGGTAGCCGGCGCTCTGCACGGTGTGCAGCAGCTGCTTGCCGAACGGCTTGTCGATGGTCTTGCGCAGGTTGTAAAGGTGGCTGCGCAGGGTGTCGGAGTCCGGCAGGCCGTTGCCCCAGATCTCGCGCTCGATTTCCTGGCGGCTCACCACGCGCGGCGATTCGCGCATCAGGATGGTCAGCAGGCGCAGCCCGATCGGCGACAGCTGCAGTTCGCTGCCGCCGCGGGTCACGCGCAGGCTGGCCGGGTCCAGCACCAGATCGGCGACCTTGAGCACCTCGCCGCCGACCTGGCGGCGTTCGCGACGGATCAGGGCGCGCAGGCGCGCTTCGAGTTCCTGGATCGCGAAGGGCTTGGTCAGGTAGTCGTCGGCGCCGGCGCTGAGGCCGGTCAGCTTTTCGTCCAGGGTGTCGCGCGCGGTCAGCATCAGCACCGGCGTCGACTTGCGCGCTTCCTCGCGCAGCCGTTTGCACACTTCGATGCCGTCCAGACGCGGCAGCATCAAGTCCAGCACGACCACGTCGTAGCTGTTCTCGGCCGCGAGACGGTAGCCGTCCAGGCCGTCGGCGGCGTAGTCGACCTCGAAACCACGCCCTTCCAGGTATTCGCCCACCATCTCGGAGATGTTGCGGTTGTCCTCCACGATCAGGACCAAGCCCCCGTCTCTAGTGCCCTGCATGCAGCTCTCCATATTCCTTCAGTTTTGTGAAGACTGCCGTGGCCGGGGTGGACGCCCCGTGAAGGCGGGGCGTTAAGCTGGCCGCTTTCCTCCGCGAACCGCACCCATGCTCGCCGACCGCCTGTACCCGATCCTGCTGCTGCTGGGCTCCAACCTGTTCATGACCTTCGCCTGGTACGGCCACCTCAAGTACAAATCCGCACCGCTGACCGCCGCCATCCTGGTCAGCTGGGGCATCGCCTTCTTCGAGTACTGCCTGATGGTGCCGGCCAACCGCATCGGCAGCGCGGTCTACTCGGCCCCGCAGCTCAAGGGCATGCAGGAGGTCATCACCCTGCTGGTGTTCGCCGGCTTCTCGGCCTGGTACCTGGACCAGCCGCTGAAATGGAACCATTGGGCCGGCTTCGGCCTGATCGTGGTCGCGGCCTGGCTGATCTTTCTGGACTGAGGCCGGGCGCCGGCCTCAGAACCGGATCTTGCCGGTCAGGATGTCCTTGAACATCACCCAGTCGCCGACGAAGGAATACAGCGGGTGTTTGAAGGTGGCCGGGCGGTTCTTCTCGAAGAAGAAGTGCCCGACCCAGGCGAAGCCGTAGCCGCACAGCAGCGCCCCCAGCAGCAGCCAGGGGCGGCCCTGGATCACGGCCAGCGCCAGCAACACCAGCACCCCGCAGCTGCCGATGAAGTGCAGACGCCGACTGGTGCGGTTGCTGTGTTCGCTGAGGTAGAAGGGGTAGAACTCGCGGAAATTGGCGAATCGGCTGGCCATGGCCGCCTCCTGCAGCAATGCGGGTGGGTGACTCATTGCGCGGCGTCGGCCGGAGCCTGATCTTCGACGAACAATCCGCGCGCCTTCAGCACTGTACGTTGTTTGATCTTGAGCAATTCTTCGGCCGTGTTGCCTTGCACGCAATAGGCCTTGCGTCCCTCGATCCGGAACTGCGGCGCCGGAAGCAGCTGCGCGGCCTCCGCCAGACTCAATTCGCCTAGAGGAAAGTACGCGTCCGGACCGAAATCGATCGGATGCGGCCCGATCACGCTTTCGCGCTCCTCGGCATCGTACTCGTCGATGGGCGCGCATGCCGCCCAAGCGCCGGAGCGCGTGCGGAACACCGGGTAGAACTGGTACTTCTCGTGGTAATAGGCACCGTCGTCGGCCGCTGACACGAACAGCATCACGTGCTCGAACTGCGCGAATCTGGGGCGTCCGTAGTGGTCCGCAGCAGTGAACTCGATCGAGTCACCGGCGTACTCGCCGTACACGACCTGTTCCACGCGGTACTTGGCGCGAAAGAAGGCGTCGAACAGCAGCGCGTCTCCGTTTTTTCTGCGCACTTCCTCGCTGATGTCGCGCACCGATTGCTTGCGCCCCACAAACGCCAACAGCTGTTCGCCCTGACGCGCTTGGACTATCTCGAAATCGCCCGACTCCTGCGCCGTCGCCGGAGCGATGGCCGACGACAGCAAGACCAGCAGACCCACCATCCAGATGTTGTAAGTCGACATTCGCCCCCCAGACGGTTTGAGGCGGCACGGCTAGCGCTCGCGCGAACCGGCGTACCGGTTCATGAAGCCGCCTACATGCCTGCCAAATCGAATCTGTCCTGTGCCGCGAGCCCGTAACGGCCCTCGCGTCGGTCGATGCTCACCGAGTGCGTACGTCCGCAGCCTGAGAAGGTCCACTGTTCCGCCGGTACCGACTTGCCTGCGTCGACCGCCATCGGCATGGCGATCTCCTTCGCCGCGACACTGTCCAAGACCTGGCAATCCAGACGCGCCAGCGCCAGCGGCGCGATGGACGAAACCAGGGACCTGCTTGCGTCGGGGCCGATCTGCGAACCCGACACCTGCGGATACGCGGGCTGGCCCCATTCGTTGATCTTCTTGCTGCACTCGTACGACGCAATCAGCTTATTGTCGTTGCTGGCCGCGGTGATCGCGATGCCGACGGCCTGCGCGGCCCGCTTCCCCGCCGCGCTGCGCGCGTACTCGCGCGCGGCCGCCAGCCTTTCCTGCGGCAGGCGCGACTGCGACGCCGCCAGCGAGCTGTCGATGAGTTTGGAAAGCGCCGGCAGCGTCTGCTTGCAGTTGTCGGCGAACGCCTGCTGGACCAGGTAGCCCATGTTCGGATCGTCGGCCGCGCGCGCGCCTTGCGGCCAGAACGCAGCCAAAGTCAGCGCAGCGCAGACTGCCAGCCATCCCGAATTCCCCATACCCACGTCAACGCTCTCCGGCCTTGGCCCGATTCCAATAATGGTCCTGCGCGTCAAGCGACCCGGCCGTGAGCTGCTCCATGGCGCGGAACCGCCGGACGTGCAGCGTGCGACTGTTGCCGATCATACTGCGCTGCACCGACTCCGGTCGCCTGCCCTGCTCTGGCGACCCGGGATCAATGGAACAGGTAGGCGCGCAGCCGCACCTGCACTGCCGTCAACGACTGAATCAGGGCCTCGCGCGCCTGAGCTTCGTCGGCAATTCCCTCGGCAAGGGAGGACAGTTCGGCGGAGAACGTCCGCTCGACCGCATCCACGCTGGCTTGGAACAGATCCAAAAATGGCTCGCTGTCGCCCAGTCGAGCCAACTTGGCCACCAGATGGAATCCCGCGCTGCGCCGGCTGTGCATCAGAGCCAGTGCTAGCAGCAAAGCGGGGGCTTCCGGCAGCGCAGCCACGCAAGCTGCAAAGTAGTAGCGCGCCGAGCGACCATTGCCGTCCGCAAGAGGATGCAGCGTTAACAAGGCGAAATATGTCGCCAGCGCGACGCCAGGGCGCGAATGCGTTGCCCCAGCCAAGCCAGTCGCACTTTGTCCCAACAACTCTTCAAGGAGCTTGACGACCTGGCTCGGAGCCGGCGGGATGAAATCGACGCTGAGCGCGTTGTCGCTATGAATCAGCATGTGTCCTGTCCGGAACTCGAGAGCCTCACGGCTTACTCGGCGACAGCCGCGCAGGAAGCGCTTGCGGTCGGCGGCCGGAAACGCGGACGCCAACAACCTAGGCAGGCCGGCATCGCTATTGTTCATCACCAACTCGACTTCGGCGCGGAAATGCTCGCCCGAACTCAGGCCTTCGTGATGGCAGATCGGGAGCAGTAGTTCGAACGCGCGCCTTGCCAATGGCGCCGGCACCACCGTCGGCGCGTGGATCGAGTACCTGCCGGCAGTTCGAAACACGCCCCCCATCCATTCACGCGACGCGGTGAAGGGAAGCCTCATTGATGGCTGGGTCGCCGCGGGTAGATGCGGATCATCCTAGCGCTCGCCGGCGCTTCGTCAATCTGCTTCCACAAAGCCGCATTGGGGCGCAGGTCCTGCTTCGGTTCGGGATATCCCAGCGACTCGGCCTCGGCCTTGGCCTGGCGCAGATACTCCGTTTTCTGCAGTTGAATCGCGTCTGCGTAAGCCTGGCGATCCAGACCGATCGCGTATCGATTGATCAACGGCGCTGCGCGGTGGTCGCCCAGCATTTCCGCGACCTCCAGGCCGGAAATGATCGAGGCGCGCTGGTCTGCACTTAGGGTACCCGCGCGTCCGGCGGTGCGCTCGACCACTGCGATCGCCAACTGTTCTCGACCGTAGAGCGAACCGCGGCTGGTGCTTACAGAGAGCGCGGCCAGGGCGCCACTGTCGTCTCCGTCCTTGGCTTTTCGCAGGCCCAGCAGCACCGCAGCCTTAGGGTCGCGATCGTCTCGCATGCCCCGTAACAGGTCGTCGACCGAGAGCTCGGACAATCCGGCCAACTCCTGGACCGTAGGGTAATGGTGCCGATCCAACCAGGCCGCTTCCTCCATCGAAAGTGCGATCGTGCGTGTATCGATGCGCTTTAATACCGCGATCGACAACTCTTTCGCTTGAGTGACGTCCGCCGCAGGCCTCGTATTCCTCGAGGCCTGCGGATACTCGCCCAGTTGAGAGCGCTCTGAATCTCCCACGCGTGAATCCGTTGTGGGCCTATGCAGGCCGCTATCGCGCCGTCCGCCTGATACCAGCACGAACAGCGCTATGCCAGCAAGGACAATCATCAGGGCCGCTACCCTGCGCCGACCGATGCTCATCGCCAATGATCCCGAACGCCCATCAATTGCAGTACTGATCGATCAAATTCCGGTAGGCCCGGCACTGCCCCTGCTTCTGCGCACTTTGATATGCGGCATTGGAGGCGAACGATTCCACGATCGGGTTCTGCAATCCCTGGCTGTACCAATTGGCTTGCTGCTGAATGTAAGTGCTGTACCGCGGCAGTTCGCTGCTCGGAATCAGGCTGTTGGCGCCGTTGACCATATCGTTGCGCAGAGAATTGTCGCAGGTCGCCTTGTCGGCTCCCCAATGCCCGTAGCAAGCATCGTGCGCATTGCAGGCCGAGGTGAACACAGCGCCAAACGGCGCAACCACGAGCGCGGTGTGATCGACGGTTCCGGTGGAAGGCCCGTAGACCACGTAGTGCGGAGCGAGCAGGTGATCGGGCACCAACCCCGCCGTGCCGGCGCTGCCACAACCATTCATCGTCACCGGCGGCGGCGCGTTCACATTGCAGCCTTCCGGTACGTCCTGCCTCAGCGCCTCGCACATTTGCTGGTTGCTGTCGTAACAGCCGCCAGGCCCCCATATCTGCCATGCCTCGCAGCCTTGGCCGGTCGGGATGCCAGATTGCTGGCTGGAACCGCCACCCCAACCGCCGGCGCCTGAAGAACCGCCACCTGGAGCGCCTATGCCCCAATTACCTCCTGGATACGGAGCTCCATAGACGGTGCAACCGCCCATGGTGCAATAGCTTTGCGCGGTGACCGCGGCGGCGGCCGCAACGCCGCCCAAGCCCAGCAGTGCGGAAATCACGAGTTTCAGTGCCCTAGAACGATCCATATCCCACTCCATGTCAGTGCTTCGTCGAACGATGACGGTCGTGTGTCCATTCGCATATGTCGTTCGAGACGGACTGGAATAGCGCCTTTTTTTTCGCGCAGCTGCCCGCTGCGCGACCGGCACGCAGGCCATTCCCGTTCGACTCCCCAACTGCGACCTCATCGGCTCGCGTGAGCGGCGCTCCATCGGAGAACGGCTTTCACCACGCTTGCAGTCGAGTAAAGCATCCGCGCATCGCCGCCACGGACGTCGCGATGGACTAATGCGACCAGCCGGTGGCAATTATCGATAAGACGAAATCCCACACCGACACGAGCGTTTCGCGGCATCGCATCGCTGCGTCGAAACGGTATGGGTGAGCGGCGAAACGAATGTCGCTGCGCGTGTTGCGCGAAATCGATGTCGAAGTGCGCGACAGCTTCGTGCGCGCCGCATTGCGGGCACACTCTGGTTCGATCAGATGCCCGGTTCGTCGCCCTGCAGCAGGCGCTTGGCGCGTTCCCAGTAGGCATCTTGCTCGACCAGCGTGTGAGAGGCCAGACGCGAACCGTCTTGCTCGGCCAGCTGCTCCATGGCCCGAAACCGCCGCTCGAACTTCAGATTCGCACGCCGCAGCGCGGCGCCCACGTCGACCTTGCCGTGCCGGGCCAGATTCGCGGCGACGAACAGCAGATCGCCGATCTCGTCTTCGAGGCGGTCGCGCGCGGCCGCGTCGTCGGGCGCGGCGGCGACGGCGTCGAACTCGGCGCGCACTTCCTCGATTTCCTCGTGCAGCTTGGCGATCACCGGGGTCACGTTCGGCCAGTCGAAGCCGACCGAGGCGGCGCGCTTTTGCAGTTTCACCGCGCGCTGCCATTCCGGCAGGCCGCGCGCGATGCCCGCGAGCGCCGAGGTGTCGGCTTCGCCGGCCGCCTCGCGTTCGCGGCGCTTCTGTTCTTCCCAGGCCACGGTCTGGGCCTCGGCGTCCTCGACGCTGGCGCCGGCGAACACGTGCGGGTGGCGGCGCACCATCTTGTCGCTGATCGCGGCGACCACGTCGGCGAACGCGAACGCGCCCTGCTCCTCGGCCATGCGCGCGTGGAACACCACCTGCAGCAGCAGGTCGCCGAGTTCGTCCTTCAGCGCCGGCAGGTCCTCGCGGTCGATCGCATCGGCGACTTCGTAAGCCTCTTCCACCGTGTAGGGCGCGATGGTGGCGAAGGTCTGCTCCACGTCCCAGGGGCAGCCGCCGACCGGGTCGCGCAGACGCGCCATGATCGCGATCAGGCCGGCGATACCGTCCGGCAGCGGCGCGCCCTCAGCCATCCAGGCAGTCCCGCCAGGGCAGCGAGGGATCGCCGAGGGCGATGAAGTCGCCGTTGAGGATGCGCGCGCGCTGGTTGTAGCGGAACGGCCGCCCCTGCGGATCCAGCACCTGCCCGCCCGCGGCTTCGAGCACGCATTGGCCGGCGGCCGTGTCCCATTCGCTGGTCGGGCCGAAGCGCGGATAGATGTCCATGCCGCCCTCGGCGATGCGGCAGAACTTGAGCGAGGAGCCCAGCCCGATCGGTTCTACCTGGCCGCCGGCCAACGCCGACAGTCGGCTCATGAAGGCTTCGGTGCGCGCGTCGCGGTGCGAACGGCTGGCGGCCACGCGCAGCGGCGCCGTGGCCGGGATGCGCACCTGCAAAACCTGTTCGCGCTCGCCATCGCGGCGGAACGCGCGGCCGCCGCGCACGCCGTACCAGAGCGCGCCGCCGACCGGGGCCTGGACCACGCCGAACACCGGCACGCCATCGTCGATCAGGGCCAGGTTGACGGTGAACTCGCCGTTGCGCTTGACGAACTCGCGGGTGCCGTCGAGCGGATCGACCAGCCACAGCCGCCGCCACTGCCGGCGCTGCTCGAACGAGACCTCGTGCGCGGATTCCTCCGACAGCACCGGGATATCGGGGGTGAGCCGGGCCAGGCCGTCTACGATGCAATGGTGGGCGGCCAGGTCGGCCGCGGTCAGCGGCGAGGCGTCGGCCTTGTGCTCGACGTCGAAGTCCTGCTCGTAGATCGTCAGGATCGCGGCGGCCGCGTCGCGCGCGATCGCGATCGCGCCTTCGACCAGGGCCTGGTCCACGTAATCGGGTGCGGTATCGGTCATGCGGGGGGATGCTCTACCTGGGTGCGCAACCATTCGCGCGCGATGAACAAGGCGGCGATGCTGCGGCCCTCGGAGAAGTCCTCGCACAGGATCAGCTCGTGCAGGCGGTCGAGTTTCCAGGGCACGACTTCGAGCTCTTCGGGTTCGTCGCCGGGCAGGCGCTGCGGGTACAGATCGCGCGCCACCACCAACTGCGCCTGATGGCTCATGTAGGTCGGCGCCAGCGACAGCGAACGCAGCAGGGTCAGGGAATGGGCGCCGTAGCCCGCCTCCTCCTTGAGCTCGCGGTCGGCGGCCTCCAGCGCGGTCTCGCCCTCGTCGATCCGGCCCTTGACCAGGCCCAGCTCGTAGCGGTGCACGCCGGCGGCGTATTCGCGCACCAGCAGCACGGTCTCGGCGTCGATCATCGGCACCACCACCACCGCGCCGTGGCCGCGCCCGAGCAGGCGCTCGTAGCGGCGGCGCTCGCCGTTGGAAAACTCCAGGTCCAGCCGCTCCAGCTTGTAGGGCCCGGCGTCGTGCTCGGTGACCCCGTGGATGATGGGCAGGCGCCGGCTCACGAACGCACTCCTGCGGTGCGTGTACGCGGGGCAAAAGGCGGGATAATGGCGGGATGCAAGATACGAATCAGCATGCCGCGATGCTAGCAGAGGGCGGCGTCTCCGAGGCCGACGCCTGGCGCAAACGCGACCTCGCCGTGCTCTGGCACCCGTGCACCCAGATGCGCGAACACCCCGACACGCTGCCGCTGCTGCCGATCGCCGGCGGCCAGGGGCCATGGCTGATCGGACGCGACGGTAGCCGCTACCTGGACGCGATCTCGAGCTGGTGGACCAACCTGTTCGGCCACGCCGAGCCGCGCATCGCCGAGGCCATCGCGACCCAGGCGCGCACCCTGGAGCACGTGATCCTGGCCGGCGTCTCGCACGCCCCGGCGGTGGAACTGGCCGAGGGCCTGCTGCGGATCGCCCCGCGCGAGCCGGGTCGCGCACCGCTGGCCAAGGTGTTCTACGCCGACAACGGCTCGGCCGGGGTCGAGGTCGCGCTGAAGATGGCCTTCCACTGGTTCCGCAACCGCGGCGAGCCCGGACGCACCAAGTTCATCGCCCTGGACAACGGCTACCACGGCGAGACCCTGGGCGCGCTCGCGGTCGGCGACATTCCGCTGTACCGGCGCGTGTATGCGCCGCTGCTGGCCGAGGCCCTGTTCGCGCCCTCGCCCGACGCCTACCTGTGCGAGCCCGGCGAGACGCCCGCGCAACGCGCCCGGCATGCGGCCGACGGCCTGCGCGCCCTGCTCGAACACCATGCCGGCGAAGTCTGCGCGCTGATCCTGGAACCGCGCGTACAGTGCGCCGGCGGCATGCGCATGCACGACGCCTCCTACCTGCGCCACGCGCGCGCGCTGTGCGACGAGTTCGGCGTGTTCCTGATCGCCGACGAGATCGCGGTCGGCTTCGGCCGCACCGGCACGATGTTCGCGTGCGAGCAGGCCGGCATCGCGCCCGACCTGCTGTGCCTGTCCAAGGGCCTGACCGGCGGCGCGCTGCCGCTGGCCGCGGTGCTGGCCACCCAGGCCATCTACGACGGCTTCCTCGACGACTCGCGCGAGCGCGCCTTCCTGCATTCGCACAGCTACACCGGCAACCCGCTGGCCTGCGCCGCGGCGCTGGCCGCGCAGGCCATCTTCGCCAGCGACGACATCCTGGCGCGCAACCGGGCGACCGCCGCGCGCATGGCCGAACTGGCCGCGCCGCTGGCCGCGCATGCGCACGTCGCCGACGTGCGCCAGGCCGGCATGATCGTCGCCTTCGAGCTCACCCAAGGCGGCGACAAGCGCACGCCGTTCGAGGCCTCGGCGCGGATCGGCCTGCGCGCCTACCGCGCGGCGCTGGAGCGCGGCGTGCTGCTGCGCCCGCTCGGCGACGTGCTGTACTGGATGCCGCCCTACTGCATCGACGACGAGGCGCTGACGCTGCTCGCGCGCACCACGCGCGAGGCCATCGACCACGCGGTCGCGGAGGCCGGCGTATGAGGCTGACCCGCGTGCACGTCGATCAAGCGCTGCGCGCCGGCGCCGAGATCGCCCTGCCCGAAGGCCCGGCCACCCATCTGGCGCGGGTGCTGCGTCTGGGCGTGGGCGATGCCTGTGTGCTGTTCAACGGCGACGGCCACGACTATTCCGCGCGCATCGTCGCCCTGGGCAAGCGCGAGCTGCGCGTCGCGATCGATGCGGCGACGATGGTGGAGCGCGAATCGCCGTTGCGCCTGGTGCTGCTGCAAGGCATCGCGCGCGGCGAGAAGATGGACCTGATCCTGCAGAAGGCGACCGAACTGGGCGTGGCCGAAGTGCGTCCGCTGTGGTCGCAGCGCAGCGAGGTCAAGCTGGACGAGGCGCGCGCCGAGAAGCGGCTCGCGCATTGGCGCAGCGTGGTGGCCTCGGCCTGCGAGCAGAGCGGCCGCGCGCACGTGCCCGAGGTCGCCGCGCCGCTGTCGCTGAGCGCGACGCTGGCGGCGCTGCCGGCCGGCGGGCTGCGCCTGATCCTGGACCCGGAAGGCGAGCTCGCGTTCTCGACCCTGAGCGTGGACGCGGACGCCGCGGTCCACCTCGCGATCGGCCCCGAGGGCGGCTGGTCGCCGCTGGATCGCGAGCAACTGCGCGCGGCCGGCTTCCTGGGGCTGCGCCTGGGCCCGCGCATCCTGCGCACCGAAACCGCCGGCCTGGCCGCGATCGCGGCCTTGCAGGCGCGTTTCGGCGATCTGGCTTGAAGATGGCGTGCGATGCGGTTCGCTGCGCTCACCGCATCCTACGAGGTGCACGGTTCGTCGGGGACGTAGGATGTGGTGAGCCATAGGCGAACCGCATCGCGCGCCGCCACGGCGGCTAGATCTTGAAGTAGATCCGACGCGTATCCAGCGCCCGCACCACGACCCACCACAGGGCGACGAATACGAGCGCGTAGGCCAGCGACGGCAAGGTCGGGCCGAAGCGCGGCGTCATCCAGTCCGCGAACGCATGGCGGTACAGAGGTTCCAGCCAGCCGGCCGCGGCCAGCGCATAGAGCAGAAAAGCCGAGCCGGCATAGGCCGCGATCGCATTGACGCCGAAAGCGCGCCCCAGCGGCGGCCAGCCACGCTGGTCGATCGCGCGATGGAACACGGCGAGGATCCAGCAGGCGATGCCGCCGGTCCACAACACGTAGCTGGGCGTCCACAGATTCTTGTTGAACGGTTGCGCGTACGACAGCGCGTAGCCCAGCGCCATGCACACCGCGCCGGCGATCCACAGCGCGGGCACACGCCCCCGGCGCAGCCAGTCGCCCGCGCGCAGTCCGAGCAGGGCCGTGGCCAAGGCGCCCAGGGTGCTGAGCAGGCCTTCGGGATCGTGGCCGCGGCCGCTGCCCGGTTCCAGTTGGTAGACGTGGACGCCGAGCAATTGGCTGTCGAAGCGGCTGGCGATGTTCGCGTAAGGCTCGTAGCTGCCGCCCGCCGCCAACAGCAAGCCGTAGCCGAGCAGCAACGCGGCCAGCAGCGCCCATTGCGCGCGTGCCGGCAACCACAGCGCGCACAGGCCGGCCGCACCGAAGCACAGGCCGATGCGCTGCAACACGCCCATCACGCGGTAATGCTCCAGATCGAAGGCCCACCACGCGCACACGTGCAGCAGCAGGCCCAGGCCGAAGATGCGCGCGGCGCGCGCGAACACCCCGCGCGCGAGCGCGGGCCTGGCGTCGCCGCGTTCCACGCGCGGATTCAGCGCCAGCGCGATCGACACGCCGACGATGAACAGGAACATCGGGAAGATCAGGTCGGTGGGCGTGCAGCCGTGCCAATGCGCATGCAACAGCGGCGCGTAGACGTGGTTCCAGTCGCCGGGATTGTTGACCAGCAGCATCGCCGCCACGGTCAGACCGCGCAGCGCATCGACCGAGGCGTAGCGCGGCGCTGCAGCGGAGGTCGCGGAGGCGCCCACGCCGCGCTGGGGGTCGGACTCAGGCGGCCTGCGCGAGCGCGCTGCCGATCAAGGCTTCGACCGCCATCAGGTCGGGCACGAAGGCCACGTCCTCGTTCAAGACCACGCGCGCATGCACGCCCTGCGGGATGCCTTCCTGGTTGCTGTCCAGCAGCAGGCCGTCCTGCGACACCGTGACCAGGCGCGGGAAGCCCTGGGTCAGCATCGCGAAATACGGCGCGCGCGGATCGCCGCCCAGCGCCTTCAGCACCACGACCTTGCTGCCGAGCTGGGCGTCTTCCTGGGCGAAGCCGGCCATTTCGGCGAAGGCGATCAGCGGCAACTGCCAGCCGCGCCAACGCAGGCGGCCGAGCAGCCAGTGCGGCGCATCGGCGATCGGCTCCGGCGGCGCGTACGACAGCACCTCGGCGATGGTGGCGTTGGGCAGCAACAGACGCGCGCCCTTGACCTGGATCAGCACGCCTCGGATGTCGCTAGGTGCGGTGGTGTTCTGTTCGGACATCGTTCGCTTCCTCAGGACCAGCGCGCGGCCAGGCGCGCGGCCAGTTCGGCCGGTTGACCCGCTTCCCCACCGCGCGCGATCAGCGCGTTGGGCGCGGCCGCGTCGAAGCAGCCGTCGGGCGCCTGCCCGGCGACCAGCGCGCCGGCCCAGGCATGATTCATGGCCGCGTCGACCAGGGCCGGATCGCTGCCGCTGAGCATCAGCACCGCGCTGTCGGCGGGCGGCAGCGCCGCCAGCACGTCGGTGCCGTCGCCGTTGAACTGGATGCCGGAGTCGCCGACGTTGATGCCGACGCCCGCGGGCAGGATGTAGATCACGCCGGCGATCGCGCGCGAGCCCGGCTCGGCCAGCTTGACCAGTACCGAGGTCGCACGCTGCATCTGCGCGACCAGCTTGTCGTAGCGGCCGCCGTCCAGGCGCTGCTGCACCAGCAGCGGACGCGGGAAATCTTCGGGCATCGCGCCCAGCAACTGGCGCACCGCATCCGGGCCGCCGATGCCGGCCAGCACCAGCACGGCGCCGCCGACGGTCTGGGTCGGGCGGTCGTCGACCAGTTCCAGCGAGGAAATGCGTTGTTCGATCGCGTCGAGATCGCGATGCAGGTTGCCGTCGGCGTTGTCGCGCGCGCGCGGCTCGGCAACGGCGCGCAGCGCCGGCGCCTCATCGTCGAAGCCCCACTCCGGCGCCACCGGCACGGCTACTTCGGCCGCGGGCGCGGGCGCCTCGGCGGCGGGCTCGTCCTGCGGCGGCAGCGGCGGCGGCACGCGCTCGGACACGAATTCGAACTGGGTCGAGTACATCACCACCGGCGCTTCGGCGGGCGCGCTCGGCATGGCCGCCGGCGCGGCGGGCTCGCGCGCGGGCTCGGCCTCGAAATCGAAGCTGGACTCGAACGGCGCCAGTTCCACCGGCGCTTCCGGTACGGCGGCGGCGGCCGGGTCGGCATCGATGTCGAAGGTCGACTCGAACGGCTTGAGCGCGATCGGCGCATCGTCGAGCGCGCCCTCGATCTCGATCGGAGCCAGCTCGGCCTGAATCTCCGCCGGCGGTTCCGGCGGCAACTCGGCGACGTGATCGGGCGCGACGAAGGACAGCCCGCCGCTGGGGATCTCGACCGCGACCGGATCGAAAGCCGTATAGGCCTCTTCGCGCACCGGCGGCACGTAGGGACGGTCGGCCTCGGGCGCGAACAGCGCCTGCTCCGGCTCCGGCTCGCGGCCCGGCGGCAGCACATCGTTGTGGTGGTGCAGCTTGGCGCTGAGGTGGCGCACCCAGCGCGCCGCGTCCCAGCCTTCGCGGGCGGCGGCGAGCTCGGCTTCCTCGAACAGCACTTCGATCGAGGGGTCCACCAGCACGCTTTCGAAACGGTCCAGCGCGTCCTCGGTGACCTGGTCCAGCGCCACCACGACCACGTCCGGCGAGGCCGCGCTGAGCTCGGCCGGCAGCAGCCGGGTCGGATCGGCTTCCAGCACCAACTGCGCGCCGGCGTCGTTCAAGGCGCCACGCAGGCGGTCGCGGGCCGCGCCTTCGCGCGCCAGCAGTACAACGCGTCTGCTCGAATCACTCATGGTGTCGCGCGATTCCCAGCAGTTCGAACACGTTGCGCATCAGTTCCGGCTCCTGGTAAGGCTTGCCCAGGTAGCGTTCCACGCCGATCTCGAACGCGCGCTGACGATGCTTGTCGCCGGTACGCGAGGTGATCATGACGATGGGCACGTCGCGCAGGCGCGCGTCGGACTTCATCTGCGTGGCCAGCTCGTAACCGTCCATGCGCGGCATTTCGATGTCCAGCAGCATCAGGTCCGGCACCACGTCGGTCATGCGCTCCAGCGCATCCAGGCCGTCCTTCGCGGTCAGCACCTCGAAGTTGTGACGCTCCAGCACGCGGCCGGTGACCTTGCGCATGGTGACCGAGTCGTCGACCACCATCACCAGCGGCACGCGGCGGGTTTCGACCGGCACCACCGGCGCCGGCACGTAGTCGCGCGGCAGCAGGGCGTGGCGACGCACCAGCGGCGCGACGTCCAGGATCACGACCACGCGGCCGTCGCCCATGATGGTGCCGCCGAAGATGCCCGGCACCGAGGCGACCTGCGGACCGACCGGCTTGACCACGATTTCGCGGTTGCCGACCACCTGGTCGACGGTGACCGCGGCGCGCAGATCGCCGGAGCGGATCAGCAGCAGCGGCATCTGCAACTGGCCTTCGGCCTTGGCCGGGGCATGGCCCAACAGCAGGCCCAGGTCGTGCACGGCGTAGTCTTCGCCGCCGTAACGGTAGTTGGCGCCTTCGGCTTCCAGGCCCTCGCGCGCGATCCGGCCGACGCCGCGCACCGAGGCGATCGGCACCGCGAAGGTCGTGTCGCCGATGCGCACGAACACCGCCTGGGTGACCGCGAGCGTCTGCGGCAGGCGCAGGAGGAAGGTGACGCCCTTGCCAGGACGCGATTGGATGTCGAGCGTGCCACCGAGCTGACGCACTTCGCTGGCGACCACGTCCATGCCGACGCCACGGCCGGCCAGGCGGCTGACCTCGTCGGCGGTGGAGAAGCCGGGTTCCAGGATCAGCGCGTCGAGGTCGCTGTCGGCCAGCACCGCTTCGCTGCGGACCAGGCCGCGCTCTTCGCCGCGGCGACGGATCGCGGCGCGGTCCAGGCCGGCGCCGTCGTCGGCCACTTCCAGCACGACTTCGGAACCTTCGCGGCGCACCGCGATGCGGACCGTGCCTTCTTCGGGCTTGCCGGCCTTCTTGCGTTGCGCGGGCGCTTCCAGACCGTGCGCGACGGCGTTGCGGAGCATGTGTTCCAGCGGCGCGGTCATGCGCTCGAGCACGTTGCGATCGAGTTCGCCCTGGGTGCCTTCCAGCTTGAGCTGGACCTGCTTGCCCAGTTCGCCCGAGGCCTGACGCACGACGCGGCGCAGGCGCGGCAGCAGCGCGTCGAACGGCACCATGCGCGTGCGCATGAGGCCTTCCTGCAGATCCGAGCTGACTCGCGACTGTTGCAGCAGCAGGGTTTCGTACTGGCGCGTGAGGTCGTCCAGCGTGGTCTGCAAGCTGCCTTGGTCGGCCGCGGACTCCGACAGCGCTCGCGAGAGCTGCTGCAGGTTGGAGAAGCGGTCGAGCTCGAGCGGATCGAAGGACTGGTCGCTGGCGTCGCCCTCGCGCTGGTAGCGCGCGATGATCTGGGCTTCGGTTTCGATTTCCAGGCGGCGCAGCTGGTCGCGCATACGCGTGTTGGTCTGCGCCATTTCCGCGATCGCGCCGCGGAACGCGCCCAGCTGCTGTTCCAGGCGGGCGCGGTAGATCGCGACTTCGCCGGCGTAGTTGACCAGACGGTCGAGCAGGTCGGCGCGGATACGCACCTGCTCCTGCGGCGCGCGAACGCCGATGTCGTCGTCGTCGCCGACGGCGACCTCGACCATCGGCGCCGACAGCGGCTTGAGTTCGACCTTGGGCGCGCTGGCCGGGATGATGGTGCCGTCGTCGGTGACGGTGGGCGCGGTGTAGATCTCGCCGCGCGCACGGGCGTCGAATTCGGCGATCAGCGCCTCGGGCATGGCGATCGCGCGACGCGTGCCGACCCGGGTGACCATCGCGTGCAGGCGGTCGAAACCGCGCTCCAGCAAGGGCACGCCGTCGCGGCCGAGTTCGCTGCGCTGATCGACCACGGCCTCCAGCAACGACTCCATGGCGTGGCCGAGTTCGCCCACGGCCATGATGCCGGCCATGCGCGCGCCGCCCTTGAGGGTGTGCAGATCGCGCTGCAGGCCGACCAGCGGCTCGCGCTCGTTCGGCGCCTCGCGCAGCTGCGCGAGCAGGCCGTCGGAATGGTCGAGCAGGTCGCCGCCTTCCTCGACGAAGATGTCGACCAGCTCGGGATCGAGCTCGGCCAGATCCAAGGCTTCGTCCGGATCGGGGTTGGCTTCGACGATGCGCTTGAGCGTTTCCGGCAGCGGCGCGGGCTCGGCGACTTCCACCGTTTCGACCGCGACCGGCTCGGCGACGACGTGGCCGTCTTCGACCGGATCGTCGTTGAAGTACTCGATTTCCTCGAGTTCGTCGTCGCGCTGTGCGTCGAGCGGTTGGGCTTCGAGCGACTCGGTTTCGACCGATTCGGTCTCGTCGTTCGCAGCCGGCAACGGCGCCAGGGCGTCGGCGGGCGGCGCCAGCGCCGCGGCGATCGCGGCTTCGGCGGCGGCCTGCTGCTCGCGGGCGACGCGCTCGGCTTCGGCGTATTCGGCTTCCAGACGCGCGTACTCGCGCTCGTCTTCGGCCAGACGTTCGGCTTCGGCCTGTTCGGCGGCCAGACGTTCGGCTGCGAGACGCTCGGCTTCGGCCTGCTCGGCGGCCAGACGTTCGGCTTCGAGGCGCTCGGCTTCGGCCTGCTCGGCGGCCACACGCTCCGCTTCGAGGCGCTCGGCTTCGGCCTGCTCGGCGGCCAGGCGCTCCGCTTCGAGGCGCTCGGCTTCGGCCTGCTCGGCGGCCAGACGTTCGGCTTCGAGGCGCTCGGCTTCGGCCTGTTCGGCGGCCAGACGTTCGGCTTCGAGACGCTCGGCCTCGGCCTGCTCGGCAGCCAGACGTTCGGCTTCGGCGCGTTCGGCTTCGGCCTGCTCGGCGGCCAGACGTTCGGCTTCGAGACGCTCGGCTTCGGCCTGCTCGGCAGCCAGGCGTTCGGCTTCGACGCGTTCGGCCTGGGTTTGTTCGGCGGCGATGCGCTCGGCTTCCGCCTGCTCGGCGGCCACGCGCTCGGCTTCGAGGCGTTCGGCCTCGGCCCGCTCGGCGGCCAGCCGCTCGGCGTCCGCCTGTTCGGCGGCGACGCGTTCGGCTTCCAGGCGCTCGGCCTCGGCACGCTCCGCGGCCAGGCGTTCGGCTTCGGCGGCGGCACGCTCGGCGTCCGCCGCGGACGACAGGGCGTCGTCGCTCGGAATCGCCGCGGCGATGGCGCCCGCGATCACGCCGACGAATTCGCCGGCGGCGGAGGTTTCGGACTCCGGCGCATCCAGATCGGCGGCGCTGTGACCGCGGACCAGACCCGCCGGCACGGCTTCGTCGTCGAGCTGGCCGAACTCGCTCAGGTCCAGCGCGGTGAGTTCGCTGTCCAGGCTGGTGTCGGCGAACGGCGATTCGGCCGATTCCACCGTTTCCAGATGCGGCTCTTCGACCTGCAGGCTGGAACGCGCATCCGGCAGGCTGTCGCGCAGCGCGATCATGCGCTCGGCCAGGCCCGGGAACACCGGTACGCTCTGCGGCTCGGACTTGAGGCTGGCCAGGGTGCGTTCGATCGCGACGGCGACCGCGCCGATGGCGGCGACGCCCTCGTCGCTGGCCGGACCGCCCGCGGCCAACAGGCGCTTGACGTAGACCTCGGTGGGCGCGATCACGTCGGTGATGACCGGAACCTCGGTCATCGCGAACGCACCGTTGAGGGTGTGGATCGCGCGCTGCAGACCGTCGTCGGCCGGCGACGGCGCGGCCTGCGCGGCGGCGAGCCAGCGCTGGATCGTGACCAGGTGGCCGGTGACTTCGGTGTCGAGGATTTCCAGCAGCACCGCGTCGACCGAGGCCGGCACGCTGTCGGCGCCGACGCTCTCGATGGCGGCGGGCGCCTCGGGCTCGGCCTCCAGCTCCAGCGCTTCGGGCTCGACATCCAGCACGAAACTTTCGCTTTCGACCTCGACCGGAGCCGGCGCGTCTTCGACGACGGTTTCCAGCACCGGCTCGACCGGCGCTTCGACCGCGGGCGCGGCCGGCGCGACCAGATGCATCGGCCGGTAGAAGGCTTCCTCGCCGGTGGCGAGCAGGTCGGCGTGGGCCTCGATACCGGCCAGATCGGCGGTGATCGGGCCTTCGTTGCGCAGCGCCGAGTACAGCTGCGGCAGCGCGCGATGGGCGTGGCCGACCAGATCGATCAGCTCGGGGCTGACCGCACGGCCGTGGTCGCGCACGCGGTTGAGCAGGCTTTCGATCTTCCAGCTGAACTCGCCCAGGGTCTTGGCGCCGACCAGGCGGCCGCTGCCCTTGAGGGTGTGGAAGACGCGACGGATCGGGTACAGGCGCTCCAGATCGTCCGGCGACTCGCGCCAGGCCGGCAGCAAGTCGTCGAGGTTGCCGATCTCTTCCTTGAACTCTTCCAGGAAGATGTCGCGGATCTCGTCGTCGATGTCGTCGCTGTGGGCGAAACCGCCGGTGGCGGCGGACTGACGCGGGGCCTCGGCGACCGCAGGCGCGGGCGCGGGTTCGACCGGCGCTGCGGCCGGTACCGGCGCCAGCGCTTCGGGCGCGACGTAGTCCAGATGCGCGCGGCCGGCGACCATGGCGTCGATTTCGGCCGCTTCCGGCAGTTCGATGCGGCCGGCGCTAGGCGTGGCGGCGGAAACGGCGGCCGGATCGGGCGCGCGCACGACTTCCGGCAGCGGCCAGTAACGCAGGGCTTCCAGGCTCTGGCGCGCGATGTCGAGGATGTCGTCGCGGTTCGGACGCTGCTCGCGCAGCGCCTCGAGGTAGTACTCCAGGCTGGCCAGCGCGTCGGCCAGGGTGTCCAGCTGCTGACCGTTGGGCACGCGGTGGCGGCCGATCAGCTCGACTTCGGTGTAACGCTTGACGCCGGTCAGGTAGTCGGCCGGCAGCGGCAGTTCCAGCATGCGCAGCGCGCCGGCCACTTCGTCCAGCACGCGCGGCACTTCGACCAGCTCGGCGTGATCCCAATTGGTCTCGACGAAGGCGACGAAGGATTGGCGCGCGTCGCCGAAGTTGGCGATGGCTTCGCGCACGACCACGTCCAACACCTTGCGCGATTCGCCGGCCAGCAGGTCTTCGTCGGCCTTCTCTTCCGGCAGGCCCAGGCGCGAGACCTGGTCGTCCAGCGAGGCGTCGACGTACAACAAGGCGCCGGCGACATCGAGCAGAGCGCCCTCGTCGGCCGGGCGCTTGCCCTCGACGATTTCGATCATGGCGTCGCGTTGCTGCAGCACCACGGTGCGGGCCACGCCCAGCCCCATCATGCCCAGGGTATCGCTGACGCGTGCCAAGGCCTCGATCTGCGGACGCAGTTCGCCGGCCTCGGTCTGATTGGTGCGCAGGTGCAGGTCGAGGGCGTCCTTGACCCGCAGCAGGTCTTCCTTGATCGCCGCCGACACGGTGTCCAGCAGCGCGCGGTTGCGGCCGCTGAGGCTGCCGCGCGCGTGCTCGAGTTCCGACTCGCTGGGCAGGTGCGAGGCGAGCTCGAAGGTCTGACGCAGATCGTCCAGGGCCGGATGGCGGCCGTCGCTGTGGGCGACGTGATAGAGCAGCTGACGGGTCGGCTCGGCCGCGGGTTCGCCGCGCGGGCTGGAGAAACCGTCGTCGGCGAGCATCTGCCGGGCTTCGCGCTCGACGCCGCCGAAGGCCTGGCGCAGCGCGCGCGTGGGCGGCAGGGCGCCGTCGCGCAGCGCGCCGGCGACCGAGGAGGCCACCCACAGCATGCGCCGCACCGGCTCCAGCACGACGTCGGCGAGCAGGCCGTCGACCGCCTGGGCGAGCTTGCTGGGATCGGCCGGAGCGCCGTCTTCCGGCCACGCCGCCAGCGCATCGCGCAGCGCGGACAGATGCATATTGGTGCTGCCGCGCGCGGCCGAGCTCGGCGGCGGCGGCGCGAGGTGCGCCGGCAGCGGACGGTCGAGATCGGGCGCGAACAGCACGCTTTCGTTGAGGCCCGCCTCGCCGCGCGAGGCGCGCAGCTCGTTGAGCAACGGCAGCAGCACGATCGGAATGTCGCGGTGGCCGCCCTGCAGGCGTTCCAGGTAGTCGGGCAGCAGCACCACGCCGCGCATCAGCGCCGCGCAGGCTTCGTCGCGGTCGCCGACCTGGCCCTGCTGCAGCGCCAGCGCCAGGCGCTCCATTTCCTCGGCCACCATGGCCGGCGCGTACAGCTCGACCATGCGCAGGGTGCCGTGCACCTGATGCAGATGGCTGGCGCAGAAGCGCATGCGACTGGTGTCGGTGGGATCTTCGGCGTAGGCCTCGATCTCCTGACGCGCCTGGCGCAGGGTCTCGTCCAGCTCCGGCTTGATCCAGCCCAGCGTGGTGGTATCGATCGCTTCTCGCAGTGCGGTCATGCCGCCCCCCGCCCGTCAGCGAGGCCTCGGCGTGTTCGCCGGTCCTGGAGAAGCCTTGCGGCTGGGATCTTCATCCTGATTGCGACCTCGTCGTCCTGGGCTTGGCTTAGGCCGGCAGCTTGAAGTCGGCGACCGAGCGGCGCAGGTCGGCGGCCAACTGCGCCAGATTACCGATCGACTCGGCGGTCTGGTTGGCGCCCTGGGAGGTCTGCGAGGTGATTTGCTGAATCGTGTTCATGGTTTGAGTAATGTTCGAGGCCGCGCTGGACTGCTGCTGCGCCGCGCTGGAAATGCCTTGAATGAGGTTGGACAAGTCGGACGACACCTTTTCGATCTCGCCCAGCGCGGTACCCGCGTCCTCGGCCAGTCGGGCGCCGGCGACCACTTCCGAGGTCGTCTGCTCCATGGAGCTCACAGCTTCGTTGGTGTCGGACTGAATTGTCTGGACCAGCGTCTCGATTCGCTTCGTCGCGTTGGACGCGCGTTCCGCGAGTCGCTGCACTTCGTCGGCCACGACCGCGAACCCGCGGCCCGCCTCACCGGCCGAGGCGGCCTGAATTGCGGCGTTCAGCGCCAGGATGTTGGTCTGTTCCGAGATGTCGTTGATCAGTTCGACGATCGAGCCGATTTCCTGCGAGCTTTCGCCCAGTCGCTTGATGCGCTTCGAGGTTTCCTGGATCTGGTCGCGGATCGAGTCCATGCCCTGAATCGTCTGCCGCACCACGCCCGCGCCCTTGGTCGCGATCTGCACCGAGCGCTGCGCCACGTCCGCCGATTCGGCCGAGTTCTTCGACACCTGGTCGATCGAGGCCGCGATTTCGCTGATGCGGTCGGAGGCCGAGTTGATCTCCTGGGCCTGGTGTTCGGCGGCCTCGGCCAGATGCATGGCGGTGGCCTGGGTTTCCTGGGCCGAGGACGCCACCTGCACCGAGGTGTCGGTAATCGTCTGCACCAGGCTGCGCAGCTGTTCGACGGCGAAGTTGATCGAGTCCGCGATCGCGCCGGTCATGTCCTCGGTGACCGTCGCCTTCACCGTCAGGTCGCCTTCTGCGAGCGAACCCATTTCGTCCAGCAGGCGCATGATCGCCTCCTGGTTACGGTCGTTGAGTTCCTTGGTGGTCTGGTAGCGCTTCTGCTGGGCGCGGTTCAAGGAGAACAGCAAGCCGGCGATGGCGAGCAGCGCGACGATACCGGAGATGATCGAGACCAGGATGTGGCCGAGCGGGTTGGTGCTGCGCACCGAGCCGAACGAGGTGAAGGCGCTGAACAGGTTTTCGCTGTCGCTCAGCAGCTTTTCCGAGCCGCTGGTGATCGATTCGGCCGCGGCCTGCGCGGCGAACAGCTTGGGCGAGCTGGCCGCGATCGCGTCCAGGTCCTTCTTCATTTCGGTCCACAGCGCCTCGGCCTGGCCGAGCGCGGCGAGCGCGCCGCCGTTGCTCAGCGGCAGCACGCCGGTGGAGGTGTCGCCGCCCTTGCGCAGGCCGGTGAGGACGTTGCCGAACACCGCCGCGTCGCGGCCCAGCGCGTCGCCGGCCAGCGAGGCGCCGCTGCCGCCGGCGCGAATTTCGGTGATGCGGCGGGCCATGTTGCCGGCCAGCAAGACCTGGCGCAGGGCGATGTAGACCTGCGAGGAGGGCGAGCCGGAGGCCGACATCGCGCGCACCAGTTCGTCCAGGCGCGCCTGCAGCTGCGGCACGCGGCCGGAGAAGCTGTCGAAGTTGCCGGCCAGGTCCAGGACCTGCTTCTCGGAGTTCAGCACCTGGTCCGCGTTCTTGCCCAGCAGGTCCCAGGTATTGCTCACGGTCCCGATCGGGGCGGACACTTCGAAGGTGTTGCCGTAGACGTCGTTGAGCTGCTTGATGTCGCTGTCGATCTGGGTCTTGGTGGCCTTGAACGCCGCGAAGGCCTCCTTGGCGCCGCCGACCGCCTCTCGCCCCTGCACCGCGAGCTTCTGCGAGTTCACCTGCAGCTTCGAGGCCGAGGTGCTCGCGCCGCCCAGTCGCGCCGCCTTCCAGGTCGCGTAGCCCGTGTTCAAACCGAACACCGCCACCGAGATGCCCAGGATGATCAGCCAGGTGTTGACGCCCAGGTTGCGGCCCTTGCCGGCCACGTTGTCCATCACAGTGCTCATGTTCGACCTCAGAAAGTGTTGCTTATGCGGATTTGATGGTTTGGGCGGGGGAGCGGTTCGGGGTGCAGCGGTGTAGCCAGGGCAATGCGTATCGGTGCGGACCGGGGCCGGTCAGGCCGCGGCCTGGCGGAACTCGGGCGTGCGGGCCAGCCGTTCCAGGCTGAAGATCCCCCACGGGTGATCGGCCAGGCGGTAGGCCCGGTCGATGAAATTGGCGTAGCGGCCTTCGGCCATGCGTTCCAGCGCGATCTCGTCGGCCGCGACCAACTGCTGGTCGTTGAAGCTGCGCTGGCCGTAGAGCTCGTCGATCAGCACCGCGACGTCGCCGCCGGGCTGGCGCACCAGCAGCACGCGCTGGCTTTCGTGCAGCACGGTGCGGGTGCCCTCGAGGAACTGCTTGAGGTCGACCACCGGCAGCAAGTTGCCGCGCACGTTGGCCAGGCCGAGCATCCACGGCTGCGCGCCGGGCACCGCGGTGACCTGCGGCAGCGGCAGGATTTCCACCACCTCGTCGAAACCCGAGGCCAGGCGGCGATCGCCGATGCGGTAACCCACGCCGCGCCAGAGGCCCGGCGCGTCGAGCTGCTCGGGCAAGCCGACCACGTGCGCCAAGCTACGGCGCTCGTAATCGACCAGCACATCGAACGGCGACTGCGTGTTCATAGACCGTACCTGATGGCGTCAGCCGCCGAGCAACGCGCTGATGCGCGCGATGAGCTCGTCTTCGCGCGGCGGCTTGACGATGTAATCCTTGGCGCCCTGGCGCATGCCCCAGGCCTTGTCGGTGTCCATGCCCTTGGTGCTCACGATGAGCACCGGGATGGCGCTGGTCGCGGCGTCGCGCGACAGCGCGCGGGTCGCCTGGAACCCGTTCATGCCCGGCAGCACCACGTCCATCAGCACCAGATCGGGCAACTCGCGCTTGCACGCCTCGATGCCATCCTCGGCGCTGCCGGACGCGAACACCTGGTGTCCGTTGCGTTCCAGCAGCTGGGTCAGGACCGCCGTGTCGGTCGGCGAGTCCTCGATCAGAAGAATGCGTGCCATGTGATGCCCTACCCCCCGGTCAGGCGTGTACGTGCTTGCGGATCGCGTCGAGGAGTTCCTCGCGCGTAAACGGTTTGGTGAGGTACTGCTCCGAACCGACGATGCGTCCTCTCGCCTTATCGAACAGACCGTCCTTCGAGGACAGCATGATCACCGGCGTGCTCTTGAACAACTGGTTGTTCTTGATCAGCGCGCAAGTTTGATAGCCGTCCAAACGCGGCATCATGATATCCACGAAGATGATTTGTGGATGCTGGTCGGCGATCTTCGCCAGTGCTTCGAATCCGTCCGTGGCCGTGACCACCTCACAACCTTCGCGTTTCAACAGCGTCTCGGCGGTACGACGGATGGTCTTGGAATCATCGATCACCATGACCTTCAAACCGTCGAGGCTGCCGTTACGAGCCTCATCGAGCATTCTTTGTATCCCCCGGAGCGAAACGCCGCGCAATCCCCGGCGCGTCGCGAAGATGCCTTTATTCCAAGCCGCGCGCATGCTGTCAAGCACGCGTTTTTCCAGCAATAAAGCTGAACGCGTGGACCATGGCGCCCGCCGAGCCCTGAGGCTGCGGCTGGCGCGAGGGCCCGTTCGCGTCCGAGCGTGCGCACGAATTGGGTCGGTCCCGTCGGGAATCCGGCGAAGGCCGACCCGACGAGTCAGAAAGGGCCCGGCAAGGACCAATCCTGACGCTACATGATGGCAGATATCGATGACCCGCCTGCTACCATCGCGCACATTTCCAGGTACGAATCGCCCATGCCGCTCGACATCGTCGTCGTGATGGACCCGATCGGGTCGATCAAGATCGCCAAAGATTCCACCTTCGCGATGCTGCTGGAAGCGCAGCGAAGGGGCCACCGACTGCACTATGTGCGCCCCGGTGCGCTGAGTTTGCGCAACGGCGAGGCCCTGGCCACGGTCGCCCCGCTGACGGTGCGCGAGGACCCCAAGGGCTGGTACGAACTGGGGCCCTGGTCACAACTCGTGCTCGGCCGCGGCCATGTGCTGCTGATGCGCAAGGACCCGCCGGTCGACGCCAACTACCTGCACGACACCCAGATCCTGAGCGTGGCCCAGAACGCCGGCGCCCTGGTCGTGAACGACCCCCAGGGCCTGCGCGACTACAACGAGAAGCTGGCCGCCCTGCTGTTCCCGCAGTGCTGCCCGCCCACCCTGGTCAGCCGCGACCCGGCCGAGCTCAAGGCCTTCGTGCAGGAGCACGGCGAGGCGGTGCTCAAGCCGCTGGACGGCATGGGCGGGCGCTCGATCTTCCGCGCCCGCGCGGGCGAGGCCAACCTCAACGTGATCCTGGAGACCCTGACCGGCGACCACGGCCTGGCCCTGGCCCAGCGCTACCTGCCGGAGATCGCGCAGGGCGACAAGCGCATCCTGCTGGTCGACGGCGTGGCGGTGGACTATTGCCTGGCGCGGATCCCGCAGGGCGACGAGTTCCGCGGCAATCTGGCCGCCGGCGGCCGCGGCGAAGGCCGCCCGCTGAGCGAGCGCGACCGCTGGATCGCCGCCCAGGTCGGCCCGGAGCTGCAGCGCCGCGGCATGCTGTTCGTGGGCCTGGACGTGATCGGCGACTACCTGACCGAGGTCAACGTGACCAGCCCGACCTGCATCCGCGAGCTGGACGCCCAGTTCGGCCTCAACATCGCCGGCCTGCTGTTCGATGCCATCGAAGCCCGGGCGGTGCGGGCGGCATGAGCGCGGCGGCGGCCCCTGCCCCCGGCGGCGCCAGTCTGGACGGCGAGGGCCGCTTCAGCGCGACCATGGTGCTGTCCCTGCTGATCCACGGCGTGTTCGTGCTCGGCGTCGGCTACGCCCTGGAGCAGGCCGCGCCGGTGATGCCGACCCTGGACGTGATCCTGACCCAGACCTCGACCGCGCTCACGCCCAAGCAGGCCGATTTCATGGCCCAGGCCAACAACCAGGGCGGCGGCGAGCACGACAAGAGCAGCCGCCCGCGCGAAAACCAGTCCGGCCCGGCCCCGCAGCCCGAGCCCGGGGTGGCCGCGCGCGCCCTGCAGGCGCAGTCGCCGGCCCCGGCCCCGCCGCCGCAGGCGCGGGTGATCAGCTCCTCGCGCGGCGAATTCGTGGCCGCGCGCGCCCAGGCCACCACCCCGCCCAGCGAACGTCCGCTGCCGGTGGGCCCGGAAAAGATCGAGCGCGACATCCGCATGGCGCGCCTGGCCGCCGAGATCCACCTGCGCTCGGAGCGCTACGCCAAGCGACCCAAGCGCAAGTTCGTCTCCGCCAGCACCCAGGAATACGCCTGGGCCGGCTATCTGCGCGGCTGGGTCGACCGGGTCGAGCGCGTCGGCAACCTCAATTACCCCGACGAAGCGCGCCGACGCCGCCTGCAGGGCCAGGTCGTGATCAGCGTGGCGGTGCGCCGCAACGGCAGCGTCGAACGCGCCGACATCGTCCAGTCCAGCGGCATCCCACTGTTGGACGCCTCGGCGCTGCGCATCGCCCGCCTGGCCGAGCCCTACCCGCCGCTGCCGCACACCGACGAAGACCCCGACATCCTGCACGTGACCCGGACCTGGCAGTTCCTGCCGGACGGGGCCCTGGTCGACGACTGAGCCGGCCGCGGCCGGATTCCTAGCGCCAGGACGCGCTCGCCGCGAACACGGCGAGCGCCGCACGATCCGGCCGCAAAGCCGGCCTCACAGCGACTTCCAGACCGGTCCCTCGCCGCTGCGCCAGTACACGCCCAGCGCCTTGGCGTACAGGGATTTCGCCGGCACCAGGCCGAAGTAGCGGCCGTCCTGGCTGTTGCCGCGGTGGTCGCCCATCACCAGCACCTGGCCCGGCGGAATGACCGCGTCGAGGACGTCGGGGCCGCCGCCGGCATCCAGATTCAGCCGCGCGCGATGCGCGCCGAACCGTTCGACCTCCGGCTCGCTCGCCGAGGCCATCGGCAGGCCGTCGATCGCCAGATGCCCGTCGATCACGCTGACCCGGTCGCCGCCGACCGCGACCACGCGCTTGATCAGACGGGTGCCGTCGGCCGGCGACTTGAACACGACCACGTCGCCGCGTTGCGGCTCGCCGCGCGCCAGCAGCGTGGTTTCGGTGAACGGAATCCGCAGACCGTAGGCCGACATGTCCACCGCGACCCGGTCGCCCGGCATCAGGGTGTGCTCCATCGAGCCGCTGGGCACCACGTAGTGATTGGCGAACGAGGTGCGCGCCACGGTCAGCAAGACCAGCATCACCAGCAGGGACCGACCTTCGCTGCGCATCCAACCGCGCAGACCGGGCTGCCTTCCCTTATTCGTCATGGCGCTTTCTCCTTAAGGTGTGCAGGAGTGACCCGCGCGGCATCGTCGGAGTTCCCACACGCCTAGGCCGGACGTCATGGCGACCAATGGGGCGGTAGGCGACTAGAACACCGGCGCAGTCTTTAAGCGCCGCGCAACTGCTTCAGCAGATGACGGCTCAGCAACTCGCACGGATCCAAGGCGATCAGACGTTCGATCAGAGCCCGATCGCATTCGTCCGGACGCTTGATCCAGTACCAGTACACGCCATTGCGGTAGTGCTCGGCGCCGGGAATTCCATCGCCGGTATCGTCTTGCGCGGAGCCGCCATCTTCGAGGAAAAGCTGCAGCTGCGCTTGGAAAAACTCGTCGGGATACAGGTCCAGATCCAGCCACTGGCGAGGCAGCCGGATGAGCGCGGCAAACTCGGACTTATCCATCGTTCTTGCGACGACCGCGATCAGCGACTGGCGCGCAGCGCGCGTTGCTGCTCGATCGTCAACGCAACGTTGTTGCGCAGATAGGCGGGCTCAACGCGTTCCGGCGCCAGCGCTTCGCCGCGCGCGTAGGCGGCGACCGCGAGCCGCGCCACGTCGCCGGCGGTCGGCAGGGCGCCGGCGTCGATCGCCAGGAAGCGCGTGCCGAGATGCCGCGCCAGCGCACCGTCGGCAGCGCCGAAGCCGGTGCCCACGCCCAGCCAGCCGTCGCGGTCGTCGGGCAGCGTGGCGGCTTCCGGCGCGAGCACGGCCTCGGCGTCCAGCGCGAACGCGTCGCCGTCGCGCAGTTCGAAGGCGCCGGTGTAGACCTCGCCCATGCGCGCGTCGATGCAGGCCAGGACGCGCTGAGGCTCGCCGATGCTCGCGTCGGCAAGCGGAGCGCGAATCATGTCGATCGCGCACGGCGCGGTGCGCGCGCCCAGGGCCAGGGCCGCGAGGGTCGACACCGCCACGATCGGCCGGTCCAAGGCCAACGCGATGCCCTGCCCGATCGCGATCGCCAGGCGCACCCCGGTGAACGCGCCCGGGCCGCGGCCCAACGCGATCGCGTCCAGCTGCGACTTGCGGATCCCGGCTTCGGCCAGCAGCTGCTCGGCCCAGGGCAGGGACAGCTCGGCGTGACGGCGCGGCGCGAGCTCGTGGCGCTGGCGCAGTTCGCCGTCGATCCACAGCGCGACCGAACAGGCCTCGGTCGCGGTTTCGAAGGCGAGCAGTTTCATGCGGCGTGACTCATGCGGGTCTCAGGCCGGCGGCGCGGTCGAAGCGTCGTCGGGCGCGGGCTGCCATAGCTCGATCAGCGCGCCTTCGGGATCGACCACGTAGCCGAACTTGCCCTGCTCGCTTTCCTCGTAGCGATCCAACACCTGGCAGCCCTCGGCGCGCAGCGCGGCCAGGGTGCCGGCGAGGTCGTCGACGCGGTAGTTGAGCATGTAGGGCTTGTCGCTGGGCTTGAAGTACTCGGTGTCGGCTTTGAACGGCGACCACACGGTGCAGGCGCTTTCGCCGGTGTCGGCGCGGTTCCAGAACATCAGCGCGCCGCCCCAGTCCTGGGCGTCGATGCCGAGATGGCGCGCGTACCACTGCGACAGCGCGGCCGGGTCCTGGGCCTTGAAGAACACGCCGCCCAGGCCGTGCACGCGCGGCTTGCGGCCCTGATCGTTGTCAGTCACGGTCCTGCTCCTGGCTGGGGTCCTGACTGGATTCTAGCGACTCGGCCCGCGCCGCATCGGCGCCGGGGGCGAAGAACGCGGCCACGTCGGCGATCTCGCGGGTGCGCGGCAACGGCGGCAGCGACTCCATGAACACCCGGCCGTAGCTCTTGGACTGCAGGCGCGGGTCGCACAGCACCAGCACGCCGCGGTCGGTCTCGGTGCGGATCAGGCGGCCGGCGCCCTGCTTGAGCGCGATCACCGCCTGCGGCAGCTGCTCGTCGCGGAAGGGATTGCCGCCGCTGCGGCGGATCGCGTCCAGGCGCGCCTCGAACACCGGGTCGTCGGGCGCGGCGAACGGCAGCTTGTCGATCACCACCACGCTCAGCGCCTCGCCGGCCACGTCCACGCCTTCGCGGAAACTGGCCGCGCCCAGCAGCACGCCGTTGCCGGACGCGCGGAAGCGCTCCAGCAGCACCGGCCGCGGCGCCTCGCCCTGCACGAACAGCGGCCAGGGCCCGCCGCGCAGCAGCTCGGCGGCCTCGCGCAGGGCGCGGTGCGAGGCGAACAGCACGAAGGCGCGGCCGCCGGAGGCTTCCAGCACCGGCCGCAGCTTGTCGACCAGGCTTTCGTTGTAGTGGCGCACCATCGGATCGGGCAGCCCGCGCGGCAGATAGCACAGCGCCTGGCGCTCCCAATCGAAGGGGCTGGGCGCCAGCAGGGTCTGCGGTTCGACCAGGCCGAGCTTGTGCGCGTAATGCTGGAACTGGCCGCCGACCGCGAGCGTGGCCGAGGTGAACACCCAGGACGCGCGCGAGCGCTCGCGGTGCTCGGCGAGCGGACCGGCCACGTCCAGCGGCGTGCGGCTGAGACGGAAGCCGCGCGCGGTGAGCTCGTACCACAGCACGCTGGCGTCGGCCTGCGGCGGCGTCGGCTCCTCGCCGAAACCTTCGTCGTCGATGCTCGTCGGCAGCGGCATGCGCACTTCGAAGTCGTCGCCCTGCTCGTCGACGATATCGTCGGCTTCGCCATGGCGGCGCGGTTCGCCGCGCCAGCGGCGCAGGCGCGATTCGAATTCCTTGGCGCGCGCGTGGCAGCCGTCGAAACCGGGGGCGGCCTCGCGCAGCGGCGCCAGCGCGGTCTGGATCTGCTGCAGCGACGCGGCCAGCACGTCGAAGGCGTACTCGACCGCGGGCAGCTCGGCGGCGCGCTTGCGGGTCGCGCGCACCGGCAGTTCGTCCATCGCCGCGCGCAGCGCGCGCACGGCCTGTTCCAGGTCGCGCGCCGGCCCCTGCATGACCGCCAGCGAGCCCGGCGAATGCTTGCACTCGGCCAGGGCGTCGCGCGCCAGCTCGACCAGCGGGCGCGCGCTCAGCGCCTCGCCGAAGAACTGCGCGGCCAGGTCGGGCAGCTGATGCGCCTCGTCGACCACGAAGGCCTGCGCGCCCGGCAGGATTTCGCCGAAGCCCTCCTGCTTCAGGGCCAGGTCGGCGAGCAACAGATGATGGTTGACCACCACTATGTCGGCGGCCTGGGCACGCTGGCGCGCCTGCACCACGAAGCAATCGCCGAACATCGGGCACTCACTGCCCAGGCAGTTCTCCGCGGTCGAGGTGACCATCGGCAGCAGCGGCGAGTCCTCGGGCAGGGCTTCGAGCTCGGCCAGATCGCCCATGCGCGTGCGCCCGGCCCAGGACACGATGCGCTGAAACTGCGCGGCCAGCTCGCGGCTGCCGAAGCGCGGCTCGCCCTGGGCCTGCTTCATGCGGTACAGGCACAGGTAGTTCGCGCGGCCCTTGAGCAAGGCGGTTTTCAGCCCGACGCCGAGCGCGTCGCGCACGCGCGGCAGGTCGCGGTGATAGAGCTGATCCTGGAGCGCGCGGGTGCCGGTGGAGACGATGGTCTTCAGACCCGACAACAGCGCCGGCACCAGGTAGGCATAGGTCTTGCCGGTGCCGGTGCCGGCCTCGGCCAACAGGGTGCCGCGCGACTCGAACGCGTCGGCGATCGCCGCCGACAGGTCCTGCTGGGCCGGGCGCGGCGCGAACGCGGCGATGCTGCGCGCGAGGTCGCCGCCTTCGCTCAACGCGGCGCGGCTGGCGACGCCGAGGCGGCCAGGTTCCATTACGCCCACCCCCTCGCCTTCAATACCGCGGCGGCGCGGAAACGGTGCAGGCGTCGGCCTGCGCGCGCGCGGCGGCGACGTCGCGGCCGGCCTGGGAGATGCGCGCCAGCACGGCGTCGAACTCCTCCTTGTAGACCGGCGTGGTCTTGAGCACGTCCAGGCGCGATTGGCGCACCGCCGCGATCGTGCTCCAGTGGCGGCGGCACAGCGGCCCGACCTTGGAGCCGCCGTCGTAGGCCTGCTTGGCGTAACGCTCGGCATCGTCGAGCTTGCGCAGCAGCAGCGCCGCTTCGGCGCGCTCCTGCAGCAGGGCCGGGTCGCTGGCGTTGATCGCCAGGGCCTGGTCCAGCGCGGCGGCGGATTCGGCGTACTTGCGCTGCTTCTCCAGCGCGCTCGCGCTCTGGCGCAGGTCCTCGACGCGGTTGTCGCGCAGGGGTTGCACGTCGAGCTCGCGCGCGGCCACCGCCGATTTGCGGATCGCGGCGACCGCGGCCTCGGCGTCGTACGGCGGTTGCGGCGGCGCCTGCGGGGCCGTGCTGCAGGCCGCGCACGCGACGCTCAAGGCCAGCCACACGCTGGTACGGAACCTCATACGCACTTCACTGCTCCTGCTGCTCCGGCGCCGGCTCGGCCGGCGCCTCTTCGTCGTCGCGCTTGCCGATACCGAACCAGTCGCGCCAGCCGCCGCCTTCGGACTCCGGCTCGGCCTGCGGCATCGGGCACGGCGCGTAGTCGGGGGCGAAACCGGCGACGAAGGCGAAACGGCGCGCGCTGGCGCAGCCCGGGTCGGTGGTGTTCTGGTTGACGATGAACTGCCAGTCGATGCCCTTGTCGCCGACCTGCAGCGGCGCGCTGGGCAGGCGCGAGAAGATCGACGACCACACCCGCATCGCGCCGGTGGCGCCGTACAGGCCGGTTTCCTTGTTCTGGTCGTTGCCGACCCAGATCACCGCCAGATGATCGCCGGTCCAGCCGGCGAACCAGCTGTCGCGGCCGTCGTTGCTGGTGCCGGTCTTGCCGGCCGGCGACAGACGGCCGAGGCCGTCGTTGACGAGCTGGCGGCCGGTGCCGCTGGACACCGCCTGCTGCAGCGCGATGGTGATCAGACGCGCCGCGATCGCATCGCCTTCCTGCGCCGGCGCCGGTTCCTTGTCGTAGCGGTTGACCGCCTTGCCGTTGGCGTCCAGCACGCCGCGCACCGCGTGCAGCGGCTGGATCTCGCCGCCGGAGGCGAGGAACTGGTACAGCTGCGCCATCGCGTACGGGCTTTGATCGACCGCGCCCAGGATCAGCGAGGGGTTCGGATCGGCCTCGATGCCGGCCAGGGTCTTGATCAGGCCGGCCACGCGCTCGGGCGCGACCTGCATGCCCACGCGCACCGTGGCCTGGTTGTAGGACTGCGCCAGGGCGTCGACCAGGCGCACCGTGCCGTGGCTGCGGCCGTCGGAGTTGCCCGGGTTCCAGCGCTTGCCCTTGCCCAGGGTGACGGTGACCGGCGAATCGTCGACGTAGCTGGCCAGCGAGTACTTGCCCGGCTGGGCCAGCGCGAGCAGATACACGAAGGGCTTGAGCAGCGAGCCGACCGGACGTTGCGCTTCGACCGCGCGATTGAAACCGTGCTGGGCGACGTCGCGGCTGCCGACCACGGCCACCACTTCGCCGTTGTGCACGTCGGTGACCACCAGGCCGGCCTGCAGCGGCGGGCGGCGCTTGCTGTCCAGGCTCTTGAGCGTGCGGGCGACCGCGCCTTCGGCCTGGGCCTGCGCCGACGGCGCCATGCCGCTCATCACGCTCAAGCCGGCGCCGGCCAGCGCGTCGGCCGGATAGTCGCGCGCGAGCTGGCGGCGGATCAGGTCGACGTAGGCCGGGAAGCGGTTGGCGGCGGTGCTGCCCGGCGTCTTGGTGATGCCCAGCGGGGTCTTCAGCGCACGCTGGTACTCGGCGTCGTCGATCAGCTGGGTCTCGTGCATCTCGCCGAGCACGAAGTTGCGCCGGTCCAGCGCGCGCTCGGGATTGCGGCGCGGATCGTAGTAGGACGGTCCCTTGACGATGCCGATCAGCAGCGCGATCTGCTCGGTGCTCAGGTCGCGCAGGTCGCGGCCGAACCAGAACTCGGCGCCGGCGGCGACGCCGTGGATCGCCTGCGAGCCGCGCTGGCCCAGATAGACCTGGTTGAAGTAGGCCTCGAGGATGGTGCGCTTGTCGTAGCGCGCCTCGATCAGCAGCGCGTACAGGATTTCCTTGGCCTTGCGGGTCGGGGTCTGCTCCTGGCCGATGCCGAGCAGGCCGCTGCGCGCGAGCTGCTGGGTCAGGGTGCTGGCGCCCTGGCGGGTGCCGGTCGCGGTCTTGAAGGCCGCGCGGATCATGCCGGAGATATCGATGCCGAAATGGCTGTTGAAATCGCGGTCCTCGACCGCCTGCAGGCCGGTGACCAGCAGCTCGGGCACGTCCTCGATCCGGACCAGGCGGCGCTCCTCCTGCTTCTGCCCGTACAGGGTGGCGATGCGGGCCGGATCCAGGCGCGCGACCTTCAGCGATTTCTTGTTGCCGGCCTCGCGCAGGCTGGCCACGCGGCCGCCCGACAGCACCACTTCGATCCGGCGCCCGGCGATCGCGCCGTCGACGTCGTTGTAGCCGCGGCTGGAGATGGTCCAGCGCCCGCCCTCGCGGGCGTAGGTGCCGGTGCGCGCGCCGGCGCCGTCGTCGCGGTAGGCCGACGCGTCCAGCTCGGTCTTGAGCGTGGTCGCATCCAGGGTTAAGCCGGGAGTCAGTTCCAGCGGGCGGGCGTAGACGCGCGTGGGGATCTGCCAGCGCAGCTGACCGAAGCGCTGCCCGACCTCGTGATTGAGGTAGAGCGTATATGGGATCAGGAAACCCAGCCCCAGGCCGATCGCAGCCAGGGTCCAGGTGACCAGGCGCCGTTTCCAGGTGGGGGCGGCGCCGTCGTGCGAGCGGGCGTCGTCGGAGCTGTCGTCTTCGTCGTAATCGATTCGGGCCACGGCATGGGACAATGACGGGGCTGCGCCCTCGTAGCCATCGAGTCTAACGCAGCCGGCCGGCGCCGCCGCGCGGCGGGCCCGGCCACCGTATCCGTATTAGGGAATCCCTTCAGCAATGGCGAGCGTTCGATGGCGATGAGTTGGACCGATCTTCGGTTTATGTTGGACCGGGGAACGGGTCTGGCGCGACGCGGCCTGATCAGCCTGCGTACCCGCGGTCTCGCCGCTTCCTGGCAGCGCGTGCTGCGCCAGTTCCGGCGCGTGCCCGACGCCCAGCGTGCGGCCCTGTGGCTGCCGCAGGAGCAGCCCTTCGCCCCGTTCGCGCTGCCGACCTCCGAGCGCCCGCGCGCCAGCGTGGTGATCCCGGTCTACAACCAGTTCGCCCACACCCTGGCCTGTCTGCGCGCGCTCGCCGCGCGCGCGCCCGCGGCGGCGTTCGAAGTGATCGTGGTCGACGACGGCAGTTCCGACGCCACCGAAGCCTCGCTGCGCCAGGTCGCCGGCCTGCGCTACCACCGCCGCGTCCGCAACGGCGGCTTCATCGCCGCCTGCAACGACGGCGCGGCGATGGCGCGCGGCGAGTACGTGGTCTTCCTCAACAACGACACCATCCCGCAGCCGGGCTGGCTGGACGTGCTGCTGGCGACCTTCGACGAACAGCCGAACGTCGGCCTGGTCGGCGCCCAGCTGGTCTACCCGGACGGCCGCCTGCAGGAAGCCGGCGGCATCGTGTTCGCCGACGCCAGCGGCTGGAACTACGGCCGCTTCGACGCCCCCGACCATCCGCGCTACGCCTTCCTGCGCGACGCCGACTATTGCTCGGGCGCGGCGATCGCGCTGCCGACCGCGCTGTTCGAGCGCCTGGGCCGTTTCGACACGCGCTACGCGCCGGCCTACTACGAAGACACCGACCTGGCCTTCGCGGTGCGCGCCGCCGGTCTGCGCGTGGTCTACCAGCCCAAGTCGCGGGTCGTGCATTGCGAAGGCATCACCGCCGGCACCGACACCGGTTCGGGCGTGAAGGCCTACCAGGTGCGCAACCGCGGCGTGTTCGCGGAAAAGTGGCGCGAGACGCTGGACGCGCAATGGCCGGCGAACACGCCGGCCGACCGCGCCGCGCACGCGCGCGGGCGCCGCTGCGTGCTGATCGTGGACGCGCTGGTGCCGCAGCCGGACCGCGATTCGGGTTCGCTGCGCCTGGTCAATCTGATGCGGCTGCTGCTGGAGGAAGGCGCGCAGGTGGTGTTCCTGCCGGCCAACCGTGCCAACGACGGCCGCTATACCGAAGACCTGCAGCGCATGGGCGTGGAGGTCTGGCATGCGCCGCACGCGCAGCGCGCGCCGGCCTGGCTGCGCGAGCACGGGCCGCGCTTCGACACCGTCATGGTCTGCCGCCATTACGTGCTGCGCGAACTGCTGCCGCTGCTGCGCAAGTACGCGCCGCAGGCCCGGCTGGTGTTCGACACCGTCGACCTGCACTACCTGCGCGAACGCCGGGGTGCCGAAGTCGCCGCCGACCCGGCGCTGGCGCGCGCGGCCGAGGCCACCCGCAAGCTGGAGTTGGACATCATCGCGCGCTCCGACGCGACCTTCGTGGTCAGCGAGGTCGAGCGCAGCTTGTTGGCCCAGGACGCGCCGCAGGCCCGGGTCGACATCCTGTCCAACCTGCATCGCGTCGCCGGCGCCGGCCGCCCGTTCGAACAGCGCCGCGATCTGGTCTTCGTCGGCGGCTTCCGCCATCCGCCGAACGTGGACGCGGTGCGCTGGTTCGCGACCGAGGTGTTCCCGCTGATCCGCGCCGAGCTGCCGGAGCTGCGCTTCCACTGCATCGGCGCCGACGCGCCGCCGGAGATCGCCGCGCTCGCGGCACAGCCCGGCATCGAGATCCACGGCCATGTGCCCGACCTGGACCCGTACATGGACGGCGCGCGCATCGCGGTGGCGCCGCTGCGCTACGGCGCCGGCGTCAAGGGCAAGGTCAACCTGAGCATGGCCCATGGCCAGCCGGTGGTGGCCACGCGCTGCGCGGTCGAAGGCATGCACCTGCGCGACGGCGAAGACGCCCTGGTCGCCGACGACGCCGCCGGCTACGCGCAAGCGGTGCTGCGCCTGTACCGAGACCCGGCGCTGTGGCAGCGGCTGTCGGAGAACGGCCTGCGCAACGTCGAAACGCATTTCTCGCTCGACGCCGCGCGCGACGTGGTGCGCAGGGTGCTATTGAGGCAGGAGTGAGTTTGGAGCAGTGAGGAGCGAGCGACAGCGTTCTCCTCCGGGCACAGCCGAACACACGCCTCGGCCTCGCACGCACCGCCGCGTTGCGGCGATCGTGGCCAGATCGCAAGCCGATTTCCCGACGCCCTGCCACACCGCGCGAACGATGCGGTTCGCCTACGGCTCACCACATCCTACGACCGGCATAGCGCGCGCCGTTGCCGTTGCCGTTGCCGTTGCCGTTGCCGCGGCATTGAAGCCCAAAAGCCCCGCACTCATCCGACCAACCGTAGACCCGAAGGGCGGCGCGCAGGACGCGCGCCGTTTTTCGAATGGACAAGGATGTCCATTCGAAAAATCCCGGCGCCAGCCCCGAACCCGCAGGGGAGGTTTGGTCACGCTAGCCCTTCTCTTTGGTTACTTTTGACCGAAGGGAATCCAGACGGACTCTTGGGCTAGCAAGAGAAAGTGACCCGCATGCGCAGCAGGCGGAAGCCTTTGACCTTCGGTCAGAAAAGACGAAAGCAAAGCAAAAGCAAATCCTCCCCAACCCTCCTTTTTCAAAGGAGGGAGCTCTAGGAGCAAGAGCCTGCTGGCGTTCAGCCGTGCACGAACCTGCGGTTCGTAAGCCGCGCGACTTCACCCTTTTCCAAAGGAGGAGCTAGGAGCAAGAGCCTGCCGGCGCTCAGCCGTGCACGAACTTGCGGTTCGTAAGCCGCACGGTTTCACCCTTTTTCAAAGGAGGGAGCCAGAAGCAAGAAAAGGTAGCCCGGGTGCGCAGCAGGCGGAATCTTTGACTTTCGTGACAAGCCGACGAAAGCAAAGCCGCGCCGCCCTCAGTTCGCCCCAGGCGCAGCCGCGCGCACGCGCCTGGCGAAGTCGTCCAGACCCGGCGCCCCCGGGTCCAAGCGGCGCGCCGCGTCCAGCGCCGATTGCGCCGCGCGCAGCTCGCCCGCGCCCAGACGCTCGTCGCCGACCGCGATCCAGCGCTGGGCCAAGCGCCGGCGCGCATCGCCCAGCGCCGCCCCCTCGCCTTCCAGCGCGCGGCGCGCGTCCAGGCATTCTCCGGCGCGGCTGAGGCGGTTGCCGCGCAGCTCGTCCTCGAAACAGCGGCGCGCCGCCGGCAGCAGACGGCCCGCGGCGGCGCGCACCTTGGGGTCCTGCGGCGCGATCGCCTGCGCCGCGCGCAGCTTGTCGTAGGCGCTGTCGCCGGGCGGCGCCAGCAGTTCGCCGCGCGCCTCGGCGGCCGCGGCCTCCTCGAGCAGGCGGCGCAGACGCTGCTGGCGCTGCGCGACCGGCAGCTCGCCGCCCAGGCGCTTGCGCGACTGGCGCGCGCGTTCCAGGTGCTGACGCGCCTCGCTCACCGCCGCCGTCCCCGGCGCGATCGCGTCGGCCTCGCGCAGGGCGGCAGCGGCTTCGTCGAAGCGGAAATCCGCGGCCAGGCGTTCGCTACGTTGCGCATACGCCGTCGCGACCGCGCTCAGGCCGCGCTGGGCCGCGGCGTCTTCGGGCAGCGCCGTCAGCAGGTCGCGATAGCCTGCGGCGGCTTCGGGCAGGCGACCGCGGCGCAGCGCGCGCTCGGCCTCGCCGCGGCCGGCATCGGCGCGACGCGCGAGGTCGGTCAGCGCGTCGGGCAGTTCGCTATGGCCGGGATCGGCGGCCTGGACGCGGCGGATGCGCGCCGCGCCGGCCAGCAGATCGCCGTGGGCCAGAGCCTGACGCGCCTGCTGCAGCAGATCGGCCAGGGTGTCCTCGCGGCCCTCCAGGGCTTCGACGCGCTCGGGCTGCAGCGCCAGCACGCGCTGGTACAGCGGCAGCGCGGCGCTTTCGCCGTCGTCGAGGTGGCCGGCCGCGCGCGCGCTGGCGGCCTGCGCCAGCAACTGATCGAGGCCGGCGTCGGCGGCTTCGCGCGCGCGCAGGCGTCGCTCCAGCGCTTCGGCCTGGGCGCGCGGCACCGCCAGCTCGGCGGCCAGGGTGAGGGCGGCGTGGGCGTCGGCGTAGCGGCGCTGCGCGATCGCGCGTTCGGCCTGCGCCAGCGCGGCCTGGCCGACCTGGGTCAGGCCGGCGCGCGCTTCGTCGCGGTCCGGATCCAGGGCCAGCGCGGCCTCGTAGAGTTGGCGCGCGCCGCGGCCGTCGGCGGAACTCAATCGGCCTTCGCGCAGGGCCTGCGCGGCATCGCTGCGCAATTGCTGCAGGCGCGAATTCGGCCATAACCGGTCCGACAGCGGCTGGCGCAGCAGCACCAGCGCGAGCAGGACCAGCATCACCGCGCCGGCGGCGCCCCAGCCGAACCAGGGCTGCGGGCCCGGCGGCCGCTGCGGGCGCTCGCGGCGATCGAAACGCAGCTCGTTCCAACGCCCGAATTCGGGCTCGATCCGCGTCGGCGCGGGACCCGGCGCGTGCGCGCCGGCGGGCGGGTTGCGGTCGTTGCGGGGCGGGCGTTCTGACGTCACGGCCGAAGCATAGCCCCGTCGTGGCTGCGTCTGAGTGACGGTGGCGACGGGCGCGGGATGGCGCGGCGCCGAAGACGCCTCAGCAGCGCTGCGCCTGCTCCACGCCGGGCAGCGAGGACAGCTTGCCCAGCAGGGTCGAGAGCTGGCCGTAGTCGGCCACCCGCAGGCGCAGACGCAGGCGCACGCGCGCGCCGCTGCGTTCGACGTCGCTGCGGATGCTGACCACATGGGCGTTGCCTTGCGCGATCAGGTTGGTGACTTCCTTGAGCAGCCACTTGCGATCCAGCGCCAGTACTTCGATGTCGGTCTCGTAGCCGCTGCCCTTGCGCCCCCAC
Source organism: Lysobacter sp. cf310 (assembly GCF_900114355.1). Lineage (GTDB taxonomy): Bacteria > Pseudomonadota > Gammaproteobacteria > Xanthomonadales > Xanthomonadaceae > Lysobacter. Next base: position 122,677 of record NZ_FOSS01000006.1, on the reverse strand, counting down.
TCCACCGGCAGCACGCGCTGCGGCTGGCCCGCGGCCAGGCGCTCGAACGCGGCGCAGCCGGGTCGGTGCACGCTGACGCCGCGGCCGCGGGTGAGGTAGCCGACGATGGGCTCGCCCGGCAGCGGCTGGCAGCAGCGCGCCAGCTGCACCAGCAGGTTGCCGACGCCTTCGACGGTGAAGTCGGTGCTCTTGCTGGGGCGCCGGCGCGGGGCCGGCGCCAGGGTGGTGACTCCGCTCGCCGGCGGCGGCGCGGCGGCGGCGCGTTCGTGCTCGTGCAGGGCGCGCCCGACCTGATGCGGGCCGAGATCGCCCAGCGCCACCTGCACGTAGAGCTCGGCGTCGTTGCTCAGATTGAAGCGTTCGCGCGCGGGTGCCAGGTCGGCGCCGAGCAGGCCGAGCCGGCGCAGTTCCTTGTCCAGCAGCTCGCGCCCGGCCTGTTCGTTGCGCGCGCGGTCGAGTTTGTGGAACCAGGCCCGGACCTTGTCGCGCGAACGTCCGCTGGCGAGAAAACCGTTGGCCGCGACCAGCCAGTCGCGGCGCGGTTCGCCGGTCTTGGCGGTGAGGATCTCGACGCGGTCGCCGCTGCGCAGCTTGTGGTCCAGCGGCACGATGCGGCCGTCGACCTTGGCGCCGCGGCAGCGATGCCCGACCTCGGTGTGGACGTGGTAGGCGAAGTCCAGCGGCGTCGCCCCGGTCGGCAGGTCGATCACCTCGCCCTTGGGCGTGAGCACATAAACCCGATCCTCGACCAGCTCGGTGTCGAGTTCGCCGGCCAGGGTCGCGTCGCCGCCGTCGCGGCCGCCCTCGCCGTGGGCGTCGAGCAGCTTGCGCATCCAGGCGATCTTGCGGTCGAACGAGGCGTCGGCGGCCTGGCTGCCGACCTCCTTGTACTTCCAGTGCGCGGCCACGCCGAGCTCGGCCTGGCGGTGCATGTCGTGGGTGCGGATCTGCACCTCCAGGGTCTTGCCTTCCGGCCCGACCACGGCGGTGTGCAGCGAGCGGTAATCGTTGCGCTTGGGCCGGGCGATGTAGTCGTCGAACTCGCTGGGGATCGGCGTCCATTGCGCGTGGACCACGCCCAGCGCGGCGTAGCAGGCGGCCAGATCCTCGACCATCACCCGCACCGCGCGCAGGTCGTAGAGCTCGCCGATCGGCACGTCCTTGCGCTGCATCTTCTTCCAGATGCTGTAGATGTGCTTGGGCCGGCCGGCGACCTCCGCGCCCTGCAGGCCGGCCGCGGCCAAGGCCCCGCGCAGGGTGCGCTTGACCTGTTCGATGTAGCGCTCGCGGTCGCCGCGCTTCTCGTCGAGCAGGCGCGCGATCTTCTGGTAGGTCTGCGGTTCCAGGTAACGGAACGCCAGGTCCTCCAGTTCCCATTTCAGCTGCCAGATGCCGAGCCGGTTGGCGAGCGGGGCGTGGATGTCGCGGGTCAGCGCGGCCAGTTCGCGGCGCGCGTCCGGCGCCAGGGCGTCGGCGTTGCGCATGCGCGCGAGCTGGCGCGCCAGCAGGATCGGTACCACCCGCAGGTCGCGCACGATCGCCAGCAGCAAGCGGCGCAGGCCTTCGTGGCCGGAGCGCGCGCCGTGCTCGGCGTGCAGGGTCCAGACCTGGGCGGCGGCGCGCTGGCCGTCCAGCAACGCGGCCACTGCCGGGAATTGCTTGTCCAAGGCCGCGCCCAACGCCGCCGCCAAGCCCGGATAGGCATGCAGCAGCGCGGCCGCGACGGTGTCGCCGTCGGCGCCGAGCAGGCCCAGTGCGTCCAGGGTGGCCGCCACCACCGGCGGCGCGTCCAGCGCGTCGCGCGTGGCGGCCGGGTCCTGCGCGGCCTGCTCCAGGCGCTGCCGCAGCGGACCGGCGATCGCCGCCGCCGAGGCGTGCGCGAGCGCGGTCTGGACCGGAGTGGGGGCGGAAGGCGATGCGTTCATCGCGGATTGCGTATCGGGATCGAAGCGGTTTGGGGGAGCGTCTACACTAGCCGCCAACCGACCCGAGGAACAGCACATGCTCCGCACCCGTCCGCTGATCGTCGCCACCCTGCTCGCGCTGGCACCGCTGGCCGTTTTCGCCCAATCGCTGCCGCCGATCCAACAGGAGATGACGCCCGAGCAGTTCAAGGCCGCGGGCCTGGACAAGCTCAGCGCGGAGGAGCTGGCCCGCCTCAACGACTGGCTCAACCGCAAGATCGGCGACGAGAGCGCCAAAGCCGCCAAGAGCGCCAAGGAAGTGATCGAGACCGAACACCGCGGTTTCTTCAACTTCGGCGGCTCCAGCGAACCGATCGTCTCGCGCATCAGCGGCGAGTTCCGCGGTTTCGGCCGCGGCCGCCAGTACACGCTCGACAACGGCCAGGTCTGGCAGCAGTCCGACGACGCCACGCTGGCCGGCGTGAAGCTCAGCAATCCGGAAGTGAAGATCAATCCGGGCCTGATCGGCAACGTCTGGTATCTGTCGGTGCAGGGCTACAACGCCCGCGCCAAGGTCCAGCGCACCAAGTGACGCCATGGCCGTGCGCGCGGCGCACGGCTTTGCCATTGCCTCGCCCCTCGCAGGCGGAGTGAGCGGATGCGCTTGCCAGCCATGGGCTCGCGCATTCGCGAACGCCCGAGCGCCACGCGCTCGGGCCGGGGCGGCAAGTCGCGCCGTATCCGGATGGCGCTGAAGTAACTCCTTGCAGGCCGAGCGCGAACCAGCGGCTCGCAGCGAGCGCCCTCCCCCGCCTTCGCGAAGACGACGAGCAAACGGCAACGCGACGGCCGCGCGCTCCAATCCCGACTGTGGTGGCCACCGCCACCGTTACCCGTGTCAAGAAACTGTCACGCCACCGCAATAGTGTGGGCGGCCTGAGCGCGCCGCCTGCTGCCGCCTTACTCCGGCTGGCGACCGCGCCTGTACCCGACTCCGCTGTCGCCAGGCCCGAATCCATGCCTCGATTCCACCGCACCGCCCTCCTGCTCGCGCTCGCCCTGCTGCCCGCCCTGGCCGGCGCGCAGACCGCTTACCGCAACGTCGAACGCCGCCTCAGCCCCGAACAATTGCGCGAGACCGGCCTGGACGCGCTCACGCCCGCCCAGCTGGCCCTGCTCAACCGCCTGCTGCGCGAGGACGCCGAACGCGAGGCCGCGGCCGCGCCGCCGGCTCCCGCTCCGGCGTTCGCAAGCGTCGCGCCCAGCCGCGACGATGCCGGCCTGCTCGAAGGCGCCGGCGATGGCCCGATCCGCAGCCGTCTGGTCGGCGAAATCGCGCAGTGGGCGCCGGGCACCGTGTTCGCGCTGGAGAACGGCCAGCAGTGGCGCGTGCTCAAGGGCAGCCTGAAGCTGCCCAAGCCGATGCAGGCGCCGGCGATCGTGGTGGTGCCGGGCGTGAGCGGGCGCTGGTTCCTGCAGGTGGATGAGGATCTGCCCAAGGCGAGGGTGCAGCGGATCAAGTGAGGCAATGACCCGCACGCGCAGCGTGCGGCTTTGCCAGTGCTCCATCCCCGCGGAAGCGGGGATCCAGCGACTAGGCGTTGTGCCGCCGGTGCGAGAGTAGGTGCGACGCACGAGGCTTCGCCGAAACGTCACCCCCGCAACTGCGCCAACCGATTCGCCAGCTTCTTCGGCGACACCCCGCCGCGCACGCCCAGCTCCTGCGCGAACAGCGACACCCGCAGCTCCTCCAGGTCCCAGCGCAGCGCCTGCCAGCCCGCCGAACCGGCGTGGCCGGCGGCGTTCGCGGCCGCCAGCGCGTCGGCGAACGGCTTGAGTTCCAGCATCCGCGCCTGGTCGCGCACCGGGTCGCGCAGGGCGCGTTCGCCGCGCAGCGCCAGCGCCTTGAGGTAGCGCGGGTACTCGCGCAACGCTTCGGCCGGCACCTCGCGCAGGAAGCCCGGCGGGGTCAGCGTCGCCAGTTGCTTGCGCATGTCGTCGAGGTTGCCGCTGGCCCAGCCCATCAACGGCGATTCCAGCTTGGCGCGCGCCTCGGCGACCGCGCCCAGGATGACTTCGGCCTGACGCAAGCGCTCCATCGCTTCCGGGAACAGCTTGCGCGCGACGGCCTCGCGGCGCGCCTCGAACGCGGCCGCATCGCGCACCTGCTGCAATTCGTCGTCGTCGCCCAGCAGCGAGCGCAGCGCGCCGCCGGCCAGGTCGTCGCGCAAACGATCGCTGTCGCGCGGACCGTCGGCGCGCGGCGCGGCCGATTCGATCGCCGCGTACAGCAGGCCGGTCTTGGGCGACACCGGCAGTTGCTTGCGCGCCTGCTTGAGCTTGTCGGCCAGCGCGATCGCCAGCAGCCGGCGCACCCCGTCCGGATGCGCGCGCAGCGCGGCCTCGCGCTCGGCGTGCACGCGCAGGGACACGCTGTCGCCGTCGTCGTGCAGAGCCGGGAACGCCGGCACGCCAGCCGCGCCGGGCACCGAGACCGGGATCGGTGGCTCGGGGAAAGTCAGCAAGCCGCGCTGGCCCAGGCCGTCGGCGGCCCGCGCCGCGAACGCGCGCGCCGCGCGCTCGCCGAAGCGCGCGCGCAACTCGTCCAGATCGCGCGACTCGGCCAGCACCAGCGGTTCGCTCTTGCGTCCACCGCTCTTGTCGTCGCCGGCATCGAGCAGACGCAGGTTCATGCGCAGATGCGCTTCGATCGCGCTCGGATCGAAATCGGTGGCCGCGACCTCGGTGCCGGTCAGTTTGCGCAGGAAGCGCGCGAGCGCGCCGGCCAGATCGTCGGCCTCGGGCTGGGTGTGCGCTTGCTGAAAGGCCTTGGCGAAGTCCGGCGCGGGCACGAAGTTGCGGCGCAGGGTCTTGGGCAGCGACTTGATCAGCGCCGCCGCCTTGTCGGCGACGAAGCCCGGCGCCAGCCACGACAGCTGGGCCGGATCCAGCGCGTTGAGCAGATGCAGCGGCACCGCCAGGGTCATGCCGTCGTCGGGCGCGCCGGGCTCGAAGCGATAGCGCACCGCCAGGCGCGCGTTGCCGAGCTGCAGATAAGGCGGAAACCGCGCAGCCTCGCTCTCGCCGCCGACCATCAGGTCCGCATTGGACCATTCCAGCGCCGCTTTCTCGGCAGCCGACAACTTGGCGTACCAGGCGTCCAGGGCCTGCGCGTTATGGATCTGCGCGGGCAACCGGTCCAGGTACCACTGCGCCATCCACTCCTCGTCGACCACCAGGCCGGCGCGACGCTGCTTGGCCTCTTCGTCCAGCGCCTTCGCAAGCGTGGCCAGGTTGCGCTGCAGGAAGGCGGCGCGGGTGTTGATCTCGCCGGTGACCAGGGCATCGCGGGCGAAGATCGCGCGGCTCTCCTCCGGGAACAGCGCGCCGTAGTGCACCGGCCGCTTCGGCGCCAGCACCAGGCCGAACAGGCTGATCTGCTCGCTGCCGACCACGCGGCCCTGCGAACGCGCCCAGCGCGGGTCGTGATAACGGCGCGCGAGCAGATGCGGCAGCTCCTGGATCGCCCAATCCGGCTCGATCCCGGCGTTGGTCATCGACCACACTCGCTCGGTGTCGAGCAGGGTCGCGGCCAGCACCCACGGCGGCGGCTTCTTGGCCAGCGGCGAGCCGGGGAACAGCTGGAACTTGCGGCCGCGCGGGCCGTCGTAAAAGCCTTTGTCGCCACGCTGGCCGATCTGGCTGGGCAGACCGGCCAGCAGCGCGCGGTGCAAGGTGGCGTAGGCGGAGGCGTCGTAGCTGACGGCCTCGTCTTCGCCGGGCTTGCGCGCTTGCCCACCCTGGCGCGACAGGCGCGCTCGCGGATCGTCCTGCCCGCTCGCCCGTGGCCGGGCGCTCGCGGCCGCAGCCTGCGGCTCATGAGCGCGGTCGCTCGCCCACCCCAGCTCCTCGCACAGCAGCTTGAGCTGACGATGCAGCTCGCGCCATTCGCGCATGCGCAGGAAACCCAGGAAGTGCTTCTCGCACCAGCTGCGCAGCTTGGACTGGGTCAGCTCCTCGTGCGCGCTCTGGTAGGCCTCCCACAGTTTGAGGATGCCGACGAATTCCGAGCGCGGATCGGCGAACTCGGCGTGCGCGGCGTCGGCCGCGCCACGCTGATCGGCCGGGCGTTCGCGCGGGTCCTGGATGCCGAGGAAGGCGGCGATCGCGATCATCTCGCGCAGGCAGCCGTGGGCCTGCGCGGCCACCAGCATGCGCGCCAGTTTCACGTCCACCGGCAGGCGCGCCATGCTGCGGCCGACCGCGGTCAGGCGGCGCTGCTCGTCGACCGCGCCCAGTTCGGTCAGCTGCTGCCAGCCGTCGGCGATCGCGCGGCTGTCGGGCGGCTCCAGGAACGGGAAGTCCTCGATGATGCGTGCCGCGCCGCCGGCGTCGGCCTCGCCCGCGCGCTTGCCGGCGCGGCCGTCGATGCTGCCCAGGCCCAGCGAGAGCATGCGCAGGATCACCCCGGCCAGGGCGGCGCGGCGGATTTCGGGATCGGTGTAGCGCGGCCGCGATTCGAAATCGGCCTCGCTGTAGAGCCGGTAACAGGTGCCTTCGCTGATGCGGCCGCAGCGGCCCTTGCGCTGGTCGGCGCTGGCCTGCGAGACCGGCTCGATATGCAGACGGTCGAGCTTGCCGCGCGGGCTGTAGCGCTTCACCCGCGCCAGGCCGGGGTCGACCACGTAGCGGATGCGCGGCACCGTCAGCGAGGTCTCGGCGACGTTGGTGGCCAGCACGATGCGGCGCTTCGGACCGGGATTGAACACCCGGTCCTGGTCGCGCACCGACAGCCGCGCGTACAGCGGCAGCACTTCGGTCTCGCGGTATTTGCGCCGTTCCAGGGCCTGGTGGGCGTCGCGGATCTCGCGTTCGCCGGACAGGAAGATCAGCACGTCGCCGCGCGGGTCCTCGCGGGTGATCTCGTCGCAGGCGGCGACGATGCCGTCGTTGACGCTGCGCTCGCCCTGGCGCGCCTCGCGCACGCGCCCGTCGGCCGTCTCGCTCTCGCCTTCGCCTTCCAGCGGCCGATAGCGCACCGACACCGGATAGCCGCGGCCTTCCACGCTGACCACGGGCGCATTGTCGAAATGGGCGGCGAAACGCTCGGTATCGATGGTCGCCGAGGTCACGATCAGCTTGAGGTCGGGGCGCTTCTTCAGCAGTTGCTTCAGATAGCCGAGCAGGAAGTCGATGTTGAGGCTGCGCTCGTGGGCCTCGTCGATCAGGATGGTGTCGTAGGCCGACAGCCAGCGGTCGGACTGGATCTCCGCCAGCAGGATGCCGTCGGTCATGAATTTGATCGCGGTGCGCTCGCCGACGTTCTCGTTGAAGCGCACCTGGTAGCCGACCGCGCCGCCGACCGGAGTGTTCAGCTCCTCGGCCACGCGCCGCGCCACCGCGCGCGCGGCGATCCGGCGCGGCTGGGTGCAGCCGATCATGCCGGCCGCGCCGCGCCCGGCCGCCAGGCATAGCTTGGGCAACTGGGTGGTCTTGCCGGAACCGGTCTCGCCGGCGATCACCACCACCGGGTGCGCGCGAATCAGCGCCACGATCCGCTCGGCCTCGGCCGCGATCGGCAGCGAGGCCTCGACCGGCGCGCTGGGCAGGGCCGCGGCGCGCGCCTCGCGCTGCGCCACCGACACCGCCAGGGCCTGCGCGAACGCGTCGCGCGCGGCCGCGTCGGCGGGCTTGCCGCTCCAGCGCGACCACAGCCCGTGCAGACGGCCGCGGTCGCGGCTCATCGCGCCATCGATGGCGCGCCGGGCCTGGCGTAACGCGGCGCTAGCGTTCGTGGCGCTAGCATCGTCGGCAGGTGATTGTTTGGAGGACTCGTTCTTCATCGATAGATCGTCTGCATCGCAGCGCTAGGCACAAACCATTTCACATCGGCGGCGACAGCGCCTATTGTCGTCGCAATGCCGGAAAAACCCTATCCGGCGCCCTTTCCCACCCATCCGCATCCCCACACAAGGACAGAGCCCCCCATGGCCAAGTCGACCAAGCCCGACAAGAGCAAGACCAGCAAGACCAAAGCCGCCAAGCCGCTGGCGCAGGCCGCCTCGCCCGCGCCGGGCAGCAGCGCGCCGTCCATCGATATCGGGATCTCGCCGGCCGATCGCAAGAAGATCGCCGAGGGCCTGTCGCGCTTCCTGGCCGACAGCTACACCCTGTACCTGAAGACCCACAACTTCCATTGGAACGTGACGGGCCCGATGTTCAACGCCCTGCACGTGATGTTCGAAACCCAGTACACCGAGCAGTGGACCGCGCTGGACGAGATCGCCGAGCGCATCCGCGCCCTGGGCTTCAACGCGCCGGGCTCCTATGCCGAGTTCGTGCGCCTGAGCTCGATCCCGGAGGAGCCGGGCCTGAGCGACGCCGCCGATTGGCGCGAGATGGTCCGCCAGTTGGTGGTCGGCAACGAAGCCGTGTGCCGTACCGCGCGCAAGGTACTCGACCAGGCCGACGACGTCGACGACGCCCCGACCGAGGACCTGCTGACCCAGCGCCTGCAGACCCACGAGAAGTACGCCTGGATGCTGCGCTCGCTGCTGCAGTAAGCGATTAGCCTAGCCCCTTGTGGGAGCGGCGTGAGCCGCGATCGGGTCGGGACCGCCGCTGCGCGGACGCTCCGAATCGCGGCTCACGCCGCTCCCACAGGGGCAGCTACCGATGGCGGCCGACCTCGTCGCCCCTGTCGGCCGGTAGCGGACGCAGGCCCGGATAACGCGCCCCGGACCGCTCGCGGCGAATTCCTACAGCGGGCCACGGCATCCGCTTAGCGGCCATAAGGGCGGCGCTCGTTACACTAGCGCCATGTCAGACCACGCCCTCGACCTGCTGCGCCGCACCTTCGGCCATTCCGACTTCCGCGGCGAACAGGCGCAGATCGTCCATCACGTCAGCGAGGGCGGCGACGCCCTGGTGCTGATGCCCACCGGCGGCGGCAAATCGCTGTGCTACCAGCTGCCCTCGCTGCTGCGCGACGGCTGCGGCATCGTGGTCTCGCCGCTGATCGCGCTGATGCAGGATCAGGTCGAGGCCTTGCGCCAGCTAGGCGTGCAGGCGGCCTTCCTCAATTCCACCCTGGATGCGACCGCCGCGGCCGAGGTCGAGCGCCAGTTGCTGGCCGGCGAGCTCGATCTGCTCTACGTGGCCCCCGAGCGTCTGCTGACCGGGCGCTTCATGTCCCTGCTCGACCGCGCCCCGATCGCCCTGTTCGCGATCGACGAGGCCCACTGCGTCTCGCAATGGGGCCACGACTTCCGGCCCGAGTACCGCGAACTCACGATCCTGCACGAGCGCTGGCCGCAGATCCCGCGCATCGCCCTGACCGCGACCGCCGACGCCCCGACCCAGCGCGAGATCGCCGAGCGCCTGAACCTGGAGGACGCGCGCCGCTTCGTCAGCTCCTTCGACCGCCCCAACCTGCGCTACCGCGTGATCCACAAGGACAACGGCACCCGCCAGCTGCTGGACTTCCTGACCGCCCACCGCGGCGACAGCGGCATCGTCTACGCCTTCTCGCGCCGGCGCGTGGACGCGGTAGCCGAACAACTGGTCGAAGCCGGCATCCGCGCCCTGCCCTACCACGCTGGCATGGACGCGGCCACGCGCGCCGCCAACCAGCGCCGCTTCCTGCAGGAGGACGGCGTGGTCATGGTCGCCACCATCGCCTTCGGCATGGGCATCGACAAACCCGACGTGCGCTTCGTCGCCCACATCGACCTGCCCAAGTCGATCGAGGGCTACTACCAGGAAACCGGCCGCGCCGGCCGCGACGGCGAACCCGCCGAGGCCTGGCTTTGCTACGGCCTGGGCGACGTGGTCAACCTGCGCCAGCTGATCCAGCAGGGCGAGGCCGGCGAAGAGCGCAAGCGCCTGGAGCTGCGCAAGCTCGACGCCCTGCTCGGCTATTGCGAATCCACCCATTGCCGGCGCCAGTCGCTGCTGGGCTGGTTCGGCGAACCGCACCCGGGCGCCTGCGGCAACTGCGACAACTGCCTGGACCCGCCGCAGAGCTGGGACGGCACCCAGGCCGCGCGCAAGGCGCTGTCCTGCGTGTACCGCACCGGCCAGCGCTTCGGCGCCGGCCATGTCATCGACGTGCTGCGCGGCGTCGAAACCGAGAAGGCGCTCAAGTTCGGCCACGACCGCCTCAGCACCTGGGGCATCGGCAGCGACCTGGACGCGCGCCAGTGGAGCAGCGTGTTCCGCCAGCTCGTCGCCGGCGGCCTGCTCGAAGCCGACATCGAGCGCCACGGCGCGCTGCGCCTCACCGCCGACAGCGGCCCGGTGCTGCGCGGCGAGCGCGACCTGCGCTTCCGCACCGAACAACCCAAGACCGCGCGCAGCCGCAAACCGCGCGCCGGCGCCGCCGCGGCGCCGATGATCGACCTCGACCCGGCCTCGCTGGCGCGCTTCAACGCCTTGCGCGAATGGCGCTCGACCACCGCGCGCGAACAGAACGTGCCCGCCTACGTGATCTTCCACGACGCCACCTTGCGTGCGATCGCCGAAGCCGCACCCGACGACCTCGACGACCTCTCGCAGATCCCCGGCATCGGCGCCAGCAAACTCGACCGCTACGGCGAGGCCGTACTGCAACACCTGCTGGACCACGCCTGAGCCGCACCACCACCGCCTGCGCAAACCACTCATCGCAACCAACCTGCCCCGCCCCTCTGTAGGAGCGGCGCAAGCCAAGCACCGCGCCCCTCTCCCCGCTCCCTGTAGGAGCGGCGCAAGCCGCGACCACGACCCCCACCCTCCAGCGCAAGCCAAGCATCGCGCACCCTCTCCCCGCCCCCTGTGGGAGCGGCGTAAGCCGCGATCGCGACCTCCATCCGCCAACGCAAGCCACGCTCCGCAACATCCCGCTCCGCCCCCCTGTAGGAGCGGCGCAAGCCGCGACCGCGACCTCCATCCGCCGACGCCAGCCACGCTCCGCAACATCCCGCCCCGCCCCCTGTAGGAGCGGCGCAAGCCGCGACCACGACCTCCATCCGCCGACGCAAGCCAGTCCGCAGTCGACGCATCGATAGCCAGACGGGTAACGACGCGGCCACACGCCGCAACGCGATCGCGGCTTATGACCGCAGAACATCCCGGTGCGACGCCGCTGCCACAGGGACGGACCCTCGCTCCCGATCGCCCACGCCGCTGCCCCTACCGATCCACCGCTACCCCCGCCCCACCATCGTCCGCACCACCGCCTCGCCGTATGCTTGGCGCAACACCCAAGGAGCGGCGCCATGCGCGAGCTGTACCCCGAGATCGAGCCCTACCGCACGCACCGCCTGGCGGTCGACGATCTGCACGAACTGCACATCGAGGAATGCGGCAATCCCGACGGGCTGCCGGTGATCTTCCTGCACGGCGGCCCGGGCGCCGGGGTCTCGCCCTACCACCGCCGCTTTTTCGATCCCGCGCGCTACCGCATCGTCCTGTTCGACCAGCGCGGCGCCGGCAAATCCACGCCGCACGCCGAACTGCGCGACAACACCACCTGGCATCTGGTCGCCGACATCGAACGCATCCGCGAACACTTCGGCATCCAACGCTGGGTGGTGTTCGGCGGCTCTTGGGGTTCCACCCTGGCTCTGGCCTACGCCCAGTCCCATCCCGAGCGCTGCCTGGGACTGGTGCTGCGCGGCATCTTCCTGGGCCGTCCCGGGGAACTGCGCTGGTTCAACGAACTCGACGGCGGCGCGCGCTGGATCTTCCCGGAGCGCTGGGAGCGCTATGTCGCGCACATCCCCGCCGCCGAACGCGACAACCTGACCGAGGCCTACTGGCGCCGGCTCGACAGCGCAGACCCGGCCGTGCGCCTGGCCGCTGCGCAAGCCTGGGGCTATTGGGAAGGCGGCAGCACCACCCTGATCCACGACCCCGACGAGGCCGGCAACTTCGAGGAACCGCACCTGGCGATCAGCGTGGCGCGCGCCGAAGCGCATTACTTCCGCCACGACGTGTTCCTGGAACCGGATCAGCTGCTGCGCGACGTCGGCCGCATCCGCCATATTCCGGCGACCATCGTGCAGGGTCGCTATGACGTCATCTGTCCGGTGAAGAGCGCCTACGACCTCGCCCAGGCCTGGCCCGAGGCCGAGTTCCGAGTGGTGCTGGCCGGGCACAGCGCGGCGGATCCGGCGATCGTGGACGTGCTGGTCGGCGCGACCGATGCCCTGGCCGATCGCTTCGCGTAGTCGGCCACCTGGCCGGTCGCACCGAAGGAACTCATAGGAATCATGGGATCGCTCTGGGGCAGCACCTGCGAGTGCCGGAACTGCGAGTTCTGGTTCTCAAGCCATCATTCGCACGGCAGCTATCGCGCCGACCCGCCGATGGGCGGATATTTCTACGTGGTGTGCGCCCACTGCGCGACGGAGCACATGGTGCCGACCCGCGGCGCGCGCGGCCCCGCCGACGGCGAGCGCATGGAGCTGTGCGCCATGTCCACCGAGCAGGGCCAGGTCCGCCTGCAAGGCAGCGGCGAGTACCTGGAGTTCTACGAGCTCGCCGACGCCGCGACCTGGTCCGACCTCTTCACGCTGGCCACCACCGCCTGCCCGGCCTGTTGCGAACAGGGCGTGCTTAAAGTCGAACTCCATGCCGGCGACGCCTGCCCGCGCTGCAAGCAGATGGCGCTAAGTTGCGATCGGATGTCCTAGGCTTTCCAAACGTTCGCTCACGGCCCTTGGCGTTACAGGAGCACTTCATGCGCACCCCGCTAGCCACTCTGGTCGCCCTCGACGAGGACGAGCTGTCCGACGCGCTGATCTGGATCGACTGGCGCTCGTTCGAGTCCGAGGTGGTCACCGGCTTTTCCGATGAACTGGCCGAAGACGACGCGATCGGCATGCTGGACGAGGACGAGCCCCGGGAGCTGGTCCATCGCGGCGCGACCTATGCGATCCCGCTGACCGAAAGCGGACGCGACCGTTACGTGATGATCTCCTCCGTCGCGCGAATCCTGAAAGACCGCTACAGCGTGTTCGTGCACAGCGATTCCTACCGCGGCTCCGACACCCACGGATTTCTGGTGCTGAATAATGCGGAGGCCGAGGCGGCGCGGCGGCAGCACGCCGATTGGCTGAGCCAGCACTTCGAGCCGTTGCCGCTGGGCATCGACGGCTTCAGCGGCCAGCCCATTCCCTATCTCGACTACACGCCGCCCGAGGGCGAGGCCGAGGCGCTGCCGCCGAAGAAGAAGCCGTTCTGGAAGATCTGGTGAGGCGGGCGCCGGCGCCCGCGGCCGACGCCGCCTACGCGGCGCGGCGAGCGAAAGGCCGCGACACGCGTATCGCGCGTCGCGGCGGGTGCGCTCACTTGCGCGCAGGCGCGAACTTCATGGTTTCGTACAGCTTGGCCATGCCGGCGCTGGCGGCGCTTTCGTTCGCGGCCAGGGTCTGGGTGTAGAGCAGGCAGACCCAGCCCTCGCCGCAGGGCTTGAGCGCATACAGATCGACGCGCTTGGCGTACGCCGAATCGGCATCGAACACGGTGTGCGTGTAACGCGAGACCAGGGCCGGAAAGCGCCCGCCCAGCTGGTAGTCGCTGTGCTTGGGCTCGCTGTAGTTCTTGGAGCCGTCGATCTGACGCGCGACCAGGAACTCCGCCGCGCCTTCCAGCGAGGGCGCGCTGTCTTCGGGATAGACCTGCAGGGTGATGTCCAGGCCCAGGGTCTCGAAGTCCGGCTTGTCGGCTTCGATGCCCAGCGCGCGTCCGCCGCCCTCGTCCATGGCGGTGTTCTCGGTCACCGTCCAGTTGCCCGGCAGCGAGACGCTGATGCCGTCCTGGGCGTACTTCTTGGCGTGCGCGACATCGGGTGCCGCGATGGCGGGCGTCGCGATCTTTTCGGCGCGCACGGGCGTCGCGGCGGCGAACGCCAGCAACAGACAAAACGAGGAACGAAGCATGGGAGTCCTTTCGAGGGGGATGGATGCCGCGGGGGCGTCGGTCACGATAGACGCTGTCCAGGTCTTCGACAATCGCGAGCGCGACGCGCGGGCAGCCAGGCCGCGGGCTTTGCGCGACCCGTCGTTTCGCTGCTGCGGTCGCGCAACCCGTAGGCACCGATGCCCGCCGGCTTCCGGCACAATCCACGTCCACTCGTCGCGATCGGATGCGCATGACCGATATCGCACTGCCGGTACTGGGGCTGGCCGTCATCGACAGCGTCAATCCGTCCGCCCTGGCCGTCGCGCTGTGGTGGATGGCGCGCCCCGGCGCGGCGCCGCGTCTGTTGGCCTACATCGCGGGCATCGCCGTCGCCTACACCGCGCTGGGCATCGCCCTGATGCTGGGCCTGGGCGCCACGGTCGAGCGCTACGACGCCGCCTTCGATCATCCGCTGGTGCTGGCGCTGCAGCTCGCGCTAGGGCTGGGCATGCTGGGCTACGGCATCTTCGCGCCCAAGCAGGGCAAGCACGCGCCCGAACAGCCGCAGCCGCGCGTCGGCGGCCTGATCGGCATGGTCCTGCTGGGGATGACGGTGACCGCGATCGAGATGGTCACCGCCTTGCCCTACTTCGCCGCGATCGCCCTGATGACATCGGCCCCGCTCGCGTTCTGGCAGTGGCTACCGCTGCTGCTGATCTACAACGCGATCTTCGTCGCGCCGCCGCTGCTGTTGCTGGCCCTGTATGTGTTCGCCGGGCGCCGCCTGCAGGGCCGCTTCGAACGCTGGCGGCTGTCCCTGCAACGCGGCGCGCGCGAAACCCTGCTGTGGATCGTGGCGATCGCCGGCGTGGCCCTGGTGGGGGATGCGGTCAGCCGCTTCATGGGCACCCGCGGCGACCTGGACGAGCGCTTCGCCCACGAGCGTTCCGACGCGCGCGAGGCCGCGAGGTATGCCAGCTTGGAACGCGCACACCAGGCGGGCGCGCGTCGGCCAGACCGCGCGGATCGGGCCAATCGCCGCCACCGCCCTCAGTTCGATTGACCGAACACCGCGCTGCAGCTGTTGCTGTAGCTCAGGCTTTGCAGACTCTGGCCTTTGGTGACGAAATCGATGATGGCACCGTCCCGGATCTCGAAGATGGCGGTGCAGTCGACCTGGGTTTCCGATCGCGGCGGTGCGCCGCCCACGCACATCATGCCGCCGTTCCTGGAATTCGGATCGGGCACATACATGTTGCCCGCCCCGCAGCCCTGCGACGGATCGGGGCCCAGCAGGACGCCGGTCCGGTAGTAATGCAGGAAGCGCCGGGCGCCCTGGTCCTCGAAGTGGGTCGGCCGGCCCCAGGCGCCGACCAGTTCGGTTTCTCCGCGCCCGATCCAGGGGTCGAGCGCGCCACGCACCGCGCTGGGCTCGCGCCTTTTGCGCGCCTTGACGATGGCCGCGTTGGCGGCGGTCAGTTCCATCACGTCCGCGGTGCGCTGTTGGTCGCGCTTGTCGGCCTCCACAACCTGACCGGCGATGGCGTTGGCTTGCGCGAGCGCCGCGGTCCTGCGCGTCGCGAGCTCGGCCATCTTCGCGTCGATCTCCTGCTTGGACCGCTTGCTGGCGACCACCGGGCGCTTGCCGTCGTTCCAGAAGTTCTTCCAGGCGAACTCGCGGATGTCGGACGTCGTAAGCGGCCCCATGAACAGCAAGCCGCGCTCGCTGTTGTTGAGCGCGCGCATGGCCTTCCGCTCGGCCTGATTCTTCGGCCCCATCTCGCAGGCGAACTCGACCAGCTTGTGGCCGACCGCATCCTTGGGCGGATGCGCGGGCTGGTCGGGCACGGTCTGGATGAAATCGTCGCGCGGCGAGACCTGAATCAGCTTTTCCTCCAACGTCTTCCGGTCGCAATCGATGAAGATGTTGGAGGTGACCGAATCGGGCGACTTCGGATGCTCCATCAGCGAGAAGGTTTCCAGCTTGTAGGTGTTCTTGGCGAAGGGCACCGGGTCGAGAAAGGCCTCGTCGACCGCCACGATCAGGCGCCCGGGCTTCTCGCCGCCCATGAACACCAGCCACCATTCGCCCGCCATCGCGGGCGTCGTCATCATCGCGGCGAGGATGGCCACGGCCATGCGGGATGTCTTCATTTCGGGCTCCGAAGCCAGCGAAAAACTCTCCGCCATGCGGGCATCGAAGTCCAGGGAGCTAGCGCGCGTTTCAGCGCAAACCGCGCGCGCTTCGGCGCAAACCTCCTTTCAGGGGGACAGTCGTTGATGGGCGATGCCAAATCGCGCAAGACAACTGCGCATCCAACGTCGCCCGCGCGGCTTGCCGGTAACAGACGCGTCGCATGGGCCGATCTCACGGCAGACCGTCCTGGGTCCCGCGCGCCGGCAGCCTCGCAGCCGCCAGCTACCGCCGAGCAATCGCTCAAGCCTCGCCGCGCGCGAAGCCCTCGCGTATGCAGTCTTCGAGCGTGCGCAGCGCGTCGCCGTTCGCGCCGGGCAGGCGACGCAGATTGACGTAGTAGTGCGGCAAGGCCGGTAGACCGTGCTCGCGCAGCACGTCCAGACCATCGGGCACGCTGTTGGCGAGGAAGGTCGACACCGCCATGTCGGCCTCGATCGTGCCGGTCACCGATTCCAGATGGCCGAGGTGGCCGATCGGACGCCAGGGTATGCCCGCATGGCCCAGCGCCTCGATGGTCGCCGCGCGCACACCGCAACGCTCTTCGTGGCAGACCGCGACCGGCAACGGCCGGCGTCGCGGCGCCTCGCCGCCGCGCGCGCCCACCCACACCAGATCGTCGCTGAGCAGCAGTTCCTCGCCCTGCCCCGGCTCGCGTTCGGCCAACAGGGCCAGATCGACCTGCCCGCCGCGCAACAGCTCGCGCATGCTCTGGTTGTTGTCGCTGAGCAAGGTCAGCTGCACCTCCGGATGGCGGCGGCGGAACTCCTGGAACACCGTCGGCGCCATCAGTTCGGCGACGTCGTGGGCCACGCCCAGGCGGATCTCGCCGGGTTCGTCGGCGCCGCGCATCGCGCGCACCACTTCGTCGTTGAGCGAGATCAAACGCTGCGCATGCGCGAGCAGACGTTGGCCGGCGGGCGTGGGCTTGAGGCTGTCGCCGCCGCGATCGAACAGGATGGCGTCGAGCAGGCCTTCCAGACGCTTGATCTGCTGGCTCACCGCGCCCTGGCTCAAATGCACCACGCGCGCGGCGGCGGTCATACTGCCCGTGCTCACCACCGCCACGAAGGCGCGCAGCAGGGCTATGTCGATATCGCGTACGCCTGTCGCCATTCGGTTTCCTAATGGGCGCCAGCAAGAAAATTGGCTGGTCCAGGATGGGGCCGCGGCGATAGCGTCGCAAGACATCAACCTCCACAGGAAGCTCTCATGTCCAGCCAGCCGCGCAACGCCGATCCGCACACCGCCACCCCAGCCGCGCCCGCCGGCGCCACCTTCGTGCTCGTGCACGGCGCCTGGGCCGGCGCCTGGGCCTGGGCGGGCGTGGCCGCGCGCCTGCGCGCACGCGGGCACCGCGTGCACGTGCCCACCCTCAGCGGCCTGGGCGAGCGCTCGCACCTGCCCGGCCACGTGATCGACCTCGACACCCATATCGACGACGTGGTCAACGAGATCCTGTGGAACGACCTCGACGGCATCGTGCTGGTCGGCCATTCCTATTCCGGCTTCGTGGTCACCGGCGTGGCCGAGCGCATCGCCGCGCGCATCGCCTCGATCGTCTATCTGGAAGCCTTCATCCCGGAGGACGGGCAGTGCTTCGCGGACCTGGCCACCTGGCTGGACCCGTCGCTGCCGATGACGCCGGTCCCGCCGTCCTCGCCCGGCGACTACCTGCGCGAGCAGGACCGCGCCCGGGTCGACGCCAAAGCCACGCCGCAACCCACCGGCACCTTCACCCAACGGCTGCGCGTCGGCGGCGCCTATCGCGACCTGCCCAAGAAAGCCTTCGTGCTCGCGACCGGCTGGGACGGCCCGTTCGCGCAGGCGCTGCAAGACGCGCGCACCACGCCGGGCTGGAGCGCCTACGAAGTCGACGCCGGCCACGACGTGCCGGTCGACAAGCCGGACGAACTGGTCGTGATCCTCGAGGCCTGCGCCTGAGCCGCACGCCCGCCGGCGCGGCGCAGCCCCAGGGTCGTCCTGGCGCTGCCGCTACCTTCAGCGGCGACCGACCTCCGCCAGCACCTGGGACAGCGCCTGCACGCCGCGGACGAGGTCCGCTTCCGGCACGCCGCCGAAGCCCAACACCAGGCCGGGATCGCGGGTGTTGGCGACATAGCAGCTGGAGAGCGCGATCGCGCTGATGCCTCGGGCGCGGGCAAGGCGCACGACTTCGGCGTCGTCGAAGCCCGCCGGCAACCGTGCCGTCAGGTGCATGCCCGCGTCGGCGTTGACGATGCTCAACAGGCCGCCGAGGCGCCGTTCGATTTCCGCGACCAGGGCGTCCCGACGGCCCTGGTAGATCGCGCGCATGCGGCGCACATGGCGGGCGAAATGGCCTTCGCACAGAAAGTCGGTCAGCACCAGCTGATCCAGGGTCTGCGGGAACAGATCCAGGGCCAGGCGCTGGGCGAGGAACGCGCCCACCAGCGACGGCGGCGCGACCAGATAGCCGATGCGCAGCGCCGGGAACAGCACCTTGCTGAAGGTGCCGGTGTAGATGACCCGGTCCGCGCCGTTCATGCCCTGCAAGGCGCCCAGCGGGCGGCTGGAATACCGATAGTCGCTGTCGTAGTCGTCCTCGACGATCCAGGCGCGCTGGCGCCGCGCCCATTCGAGCAGCGCCAGCCGCCGGGCCACGTTCATCGACACGCCCAGCGGGTACTGATGCGACGGCGTCACGTAGATCGCGCTCGCGCCGCCCTTCGCGGGGCGCATCGCCCGCACCGCGAGTCCTTCCGCATCCACCGGCACCGGCCGCACCGTCGCGCCGGTCGCGGCCAGCGCCGTGCGGGCGCCGGGATAGCCGGGATCCTCGAAGTACAGCGTGTCGCCGGGCTTGAGCAGCACGCGCGCGCACAAATGCAGAGCCATCTGCGACCCGGACACGATCAGCACCTGGCTGGCATCGCAGGCCACGGCGCGCGCCGTGCGCAGGTAGTCGGCCACGGCGTGACGCAGCGGCAGGTAACCGGCGGGATCGCCGTAGGCCATCGATTCGGCCGACATGGCGCGCGCGTGGCGCGTGACCAGGCGCGCCCACAGCCGGTTCGGAAACTGATCCAGCGCGGGCAGGCTGACCCGGAACGCGCCGAACTCGGCCTTGCGTTCCCGCGCCTGCGGCGGCTTGGACGACGCGGAGGACGTGGCGATGGCGCGGTCACGCGAATCGCGCCGATGCGCCGCTCCCGCGGCCGACGCGGCCGTGGCCGGCAGCTCGTGTATGGACGACGCCACGAAAGTGCCGGAGCCTGAGCGCCCTTCCAGATAGCCCTCATGCAGCAGTTGCTCGAACGCGGTCAGCACCGGCAGGCGCGAGATGCCCAGCTCCAGGGCCAGCGCCCGGGTCGAGGGGATGCGCTGTCCCGCGCGCAAGCGGCCTTCGAGTATCGCCACGCGGTATCCGTCGTAGATCTGGCGATAGAGCGGGCGCGCATCCGCCGCGACGGCGACGAAGGGTACGAAGGTCTCGCGTGCGGACCGCTTGCCCAAGTGGTTATCCACGAAACAGGCTTAGTGGTCATTGTGTCATAGCCGCCTCGACGGCAACGTGGGCGCCACGGCGCAGACGCCGGACATCGCCGCAGGCCATCGGCTGCAGCGCCCGCCCAGCTCGCTACCGATCCGCGGAGACCGTCATGAGACTAGCCACGCTTCTGCTCGTACTGAGCGCATCGCCGGCGCTGGCGGCCGAGCTGCCGCCGGATCTGGCCCAGGCGGTGGCGGACTACGACCGCGCGCAATTCGACAACGACGTCGCCACGCTCTCGCGGCTGGTCGACGAGGACTATCTGCTGGTGAATTCGAACGCGTCGGTGGAGGACAAGCGGCAGTTCCTCGCCGACTTCCACCTGCCCGGATTCAAGATCGAGCCGTACACGATCGAACAGCCGGTGCGGAAGGTCTGGGGCGACGGCGCGGTGATCGGCGGACTGGTGAACCTGCACTGGACCCAGGACGGCAAGCAGCACACGCGCCGCCTGCGCGTGGCCTATGTCTGGGCCAAGCGCGACGGCCGTTGGCTGGCCACCTATGCGCAGGTGACGCGCATCCCTTGAACGCAAGGCGCCGAGCTGCCGCTCTATGCAGCTGCGCTATGGAGTCGGCCCATGATGTCTCTCACGAACCCGCTCGCCAGGTTGTTGCTGCTCCTCGCTCTGGCCGCGGGCGCCTACAGCCCGGTCAGCTCGGCTCAGGCCGCCAAGCCGGCCTACCGGACCACCGAGGTCGCGCCCGGCTTATACAGCTTCGGCGCGGGCATGGCCTTCAACGCCTTCATGGTCACCGACGAAGGCGTGGTGGTCATGGACAGCTTCGATCAGGACTTCGCCGCCGCCTCGCTCGCGGCCATCCGCAAGGTCACCGACCGGCCCATTCGATATCTCATCTATTCGCACAACCACTACGACCACATCGGCGGCGGCGCGGTCTTCAAGGCCGCGGGCGCCACCGTCCTCAGCCACGCGGCCACGGCGGACTGGCTCAAGCGCCATCCCAGTCCGGACGTGGTCGTGCCCGACCAAACCTGGTCCGGGGCCAGGTCGGAATTGAAGCTGGGCGGCAGCCGTATCGAGCTGCTGTACTTCGGCGAGAACCACGGCGCAGGCATGACCGTGTTCCGGTTTCCGCGCGAGCGCACGATCTACACCGTCGACCTGGTGGTGCCGCATCGGGTGGCCTTCACCTACATGCCCGATTTCTCTCCGCGCGAATGGGAACGCACCCTGGCCGAGCTGGACGCGCTGGACTTCGAGCAAGTGATGTACGCCCACAACGCGCCCGTGGGCCCCAGGACCAGCGTGGCGGATCAGCTGCGGTTTCTGCGCGACCTGAGGGCCGCGATTTCCGCCGAGCTCGAACAGGGCACGCCCTTCATGAAGATTCCCGACACGGTGAAGCTGCCGCAGTACGCGCACTGGGACGGCTACGAGGATTGGCTGCCCATGAACGCCTGGCGCGTGCTGCTGGAGATCGCGATGGGCGTGTGAGGGCTTCGCCAGCGCAGACCTCTTGCGCGCTCGGCCAGAGCCAAAAAAGCGAAACGCCCGGGATCGCTCCCAGGCGTCTTGCGTATTTGGTGGGCCGTGTAGGATTCGAACCTACGACCAAAAGATTAAAAGTCTTCTGCTCTACCGACTGAGCTAACGGCCCGGTGCAACGCCGGCGGCACGCCGGAGTCGGACATTCTAACAAGCCCTAGTCGCGGAGTCAGGCCCCAGTCCTGCGAGGCCGGCTCGGCGGTTCAGACGTAGCGCGTGGGATCGGCCACGCCGGCGGCGGCGAAGCCTTCGGCGCGCAGGCGGCAGGCGTCGCAATGACCGCAGGCGCGGCCCTCGTCGTCGGCCTGGTAGCAGGACACGGTCTGGGCGAAATCCACGCCCAGGCGCAGGCCCTCGCGCACGATGTCGGCCTTGCTCAGGTACTGCAGCGGCGCGCGCACGCGCAGGCCCGCGCCCTCGACGCCGGCCTTGGTGGCCAGGTTGGCCAGGCGCTCGAAGGCCTCGACGAATTCGGGGCGGCAGTCGGGGTAGCCCGAGTAGTCGACCGCGTTGACGCCGCAGTAGATGTCGGCCGCGCCGAGCACTTCGGCCCAGCCCAGCGCCACCGACAGCATGATGGTGTTGCGCGCGGGCACATAGGTGACCGGGATGTCGTCCTTGGCGGCGTCCACGCCGACCGGGTGGTGATCGGTGTCCAGCGGCACCGAAATCGCCTCGTCGGTCAGGGCCGAACCGCCGATGCTGCGCAGGTCGACGTTGACGGTCTTGTGCGCGACCGCGCCCAGGGACTGGGCCACGCGCGCGGCGGCGTCGAGTTCGGAGGTATGGCGCTGGCCGTAGCGCACGCTCAGCGCATGCACGGCGTAGCCCTGCTCGCGCGCGATGGCGATGACGACGGCGGAGTCCATACCACCGGAGACGAGGACGACGGCTTTTTTCATTTCGGGATTCGAGATTGGGGATTAGGGATTGGTCGAAGCGAGCGATGGGAAGAACGCAGAATCCGGCGGAGTCGGAAGCCGCTGTTGCGAATCCCGAATCCCCAATCCCCAATCCCGGCCGTCAACGCCCCGGCTCGTCGTTCCAAAGAATCTTGTGCAGCTGCAGCTGGAAACGCACCGGCAGGCGGTCGGCGACGATCCAGTCGGCCAGGTCGCTGGGTTTGATCTGGCTGAAGCTGGGCGAGAACAGCACGTCGCAGACCTCGGTCAGGCGATGCTGGGCGACCACGTCCTTGGCCCAGTCGTAGTCCTCGCGGCTGCAGATCACCAGCTTGACCTGGTCGCGCGCGGTCAACAGGGCCAGGTTGCTCCACAGGTTGCGGTGCGCTTCCTTGGAATCCGGGGTCTTGATGTCGAGCACGCGCGACACGCGCGGGTCGACCTCGGCGATGTCGATCGCGCCCGAGGTTTCCAACGAGACCTCGTAGCCGGCATCGCACAAGCGGCTGAGCAGACCGATGCAGCGCTTCTGCGCCAGCGGCTCGCCGCCGGTCACGCAGACGTGGCGCGCGCCGTGACGGGCGACCTCGGCCAGGACGTCGTCCATCTGCCACCACTGCCCGCCGTGGAAGGCATAGGCGGTGTCGCAGTACTGGCAGCGCAAGGGGCAGCCGGTCAGGCGCACGAACACGGTCGGCCAGCCGATGCTGCGGGCTTCGCCTTGCAGGGACAGGAAGATTTCGGTCAGCCGCAGGCGCTCGGGCGACGCCAGGGCCGCGTCGGTCGATACGGCGTTCATGCGCCTAGTTTATCGGAGCCGGACCCCGCGGGCCCGAACGGCGCTGGAATGCTGCGGTGCCGGGGCTTTGCCGGATCGGGCGTCGAGGCCGGCCCAGCCCGCCCAGGCAGGCGCAGCCTGTGCCGTCGCGTCAGCGCAGACGGCCGAGCTGGAGGGCGTTGAGGCGGTCGGAGGCCGCACGCGCGGCGTCGGTGCCGGGGAAGCGCGCGACCACTTCGCCCAGGGTGCGTTCGGCCGCGTCGATCTGGCGCAGGCCCTGCTGGGACAGGCCCAGCTTGAGCAGCGCACCCGGGGCCTTGTCGTGAGTCGGGTAGCGCTCGTACAGCGACTGGAACTGGACCAGCGCGAGCTGGTAGTTCTGGGTCACGTAGTAGCTCTCGCCCAGCCAGTACAAGGCGTTGGGCGTGTAGGTGCCGTTCGGGTAGGTCTCGATGAAGGCCTGGAACATGCGCGCCGAGTCGGCGTAGAGGCCGGCCTTGAGCGCGTTGAAGGCGATGTCGTAGGCGCTGCGCTCGTCGGCGCTCTGGGCCACCGCGCCGGGGTCGCCGTAGACCGCCGGCGGGCGGTCCTGGGCGGCGGCATGCGCGGCCGGCGGCGGCGCTGCGACGGCGGCGGGCGCGGCGGGCTTGGGCGCGGCGGCGGCCGGCGCGGCGGCCGGGGCCGGCGGCGCCCCGCCTTCGAGCTGGTTGAGGCGGCCGTCCAGGTCCAGGTACTGGTTCTTGCTGGACTGCTGCAGCTGCTGGTTCTGCTGCTGCAATTCCTCGACCTGCGAGCGCAGGGCCTGCAGTTCGGACTTGAGCTGGGTGACCTGGTTCAACAGGTCGACGTTGGCCTGGTTGTTGGCCGCGCGCTGCTCCAGCACCGCGACGCGGTCGGCCAGGCTGGCGCGTTGGGCGTAAGCGGGGGCGGCGGCCGTGAGGGCCGCCGCTCCGCAGACGATCGAAGCCGCGAGGGTCTGTGCGAACGTGCGCATCGATCGTGGGTCCGATTACTTGGCGGTGTACACGATCTCGACGCGACGATTCTTGGCCCAGCAGTCCTCGTTCGAGTCGGTGCAGACCGGGCGCTCTTCGCCGTAGGAGGTCACGGTGATCTGGCTGCCCGAACCGCCGTTGGCCTGGATCGCCGAGGACACCGCATTGCCGCGGCGCTCGCCGAGGCCGAGGTTGTACTCGCGGCTGCCGCGCTCGTCGGCGTTGCCTTCCAGGGTCATGCGCGAGGACGGACGGTC
Organism: Lysobacter sp. cf310; assembly: GCF_900114355.1. GTDB lineage: Bacteria > Pseudomonadota > Gammaproteobacteria > Xanthomonadales > Xanthomonadaceae > Lysobacter. The sequence goes on along the minus strand of NZ_FOSS01000006.1, from coordinate 98,719 downwards.
GCGCAGGTACTTGGCGTGGCAGCCCACGATGGCCTGGAACTCCGGCTTCAGGCTGTCCTGGTCCAGATCGAAGTAGACCACGCGCTGACGCAGGCAGGCGTCGGTGTCCAGATCGTTCGGGCCGTACGCGCCCGAGGCGACCGGACCGCCGCCGTCGGACGGCTGGGTGGTGCCGGTGTTGCCGGTGCCGCTGTCGGTCGGCGGAACTTCCTTGACCTTCTTCGAGCAGGCGACGGCGAGCGTGCAAAGCAGCGCGGCGAGCACGACCTTGCCGACGGTGGCGGGAGCGATCTTGTTCATTGGTTTTCCTCGTCTGGTGTAACAGGGGGCAGGATTAGCGGGACAACAGGTGCCGGGGGATCGATTGGGAGCTGGCGCGGATTCACTGCGGCGTGCGGTAGGGACCCCACGACGGTTCGCGCACGTCGCCGTCGTCCAGCACCACGCGCTCGCGCACGCGAGCGTCGGCGGAGACCGAATACAGCACGCCGCGGCGGCCTTCGCGCGCAGCATAAATGATCATGGCGCCGTTCGGAGCGAAGGTCGGGGACTCGTCCAGCGAGCCCGGCGACAGCGTGCTCCAGCGCGCGGCGCCCAGGCTGCTGTCCATCATGGCGATCCGATACGTATTTCCCGCGCCCTGCGCGACCGCGATCTTCTTGCCGTCGGAAGACACGCTGGGGGTGGCGTTGTAGCTGCCCTGGAACGTGACGCGGGTGGCGCCGCCGCCGCTGGAGGCGACCTGGTAGATCTGCGGCTTGCCGCCGCGATCGGAGGTGAAATAGATCTTGCTGCCGTCGGCGCTCCAGGTCGGCTCGGTATCGATGCCGAAATGGTTGGTCAGCTGGGTCAGCGCCTTGCTGCCCAGGTCCATCACGTAGATCTCGGGGTTGCCGCTGCGCGACAGGGTCAGGGCCAGGCGGCGGCCGTCCGGCGAGAACGAGGGCGCGCCGTTGATGCCGCGGAACTTGGCCACCAGCTCGCGGCTGCCGGAGCTGATGTTCTGGATGTAGATCGAGGAATTGCCGCCTTCGAAGCTGACGTAGGCCAGGCGGTTGCCGTCCGGGCTCCAGGCCGGCGACAGCAGCGGCTCGGGCGAGCGCACCACCGGCTGCGGATTGAAGCCGTCGGAGTCGGCGATCTTGAGCACGTAGTCGGCGCCGCGGCCGGTGCCGTTGGCGGTGACGTAGGCGATGCGCGTGTAGAAGGCGCCGCGCACGCCGAGGATCTTCTGATAGATCGCGTCGGCGATCTGATGGGCGGCATCGCGCACCACGTTGGCGCGCGCGGTGTAGGCGAAGCCGGCCAGGCGCTGCTGCTTGGCCACGTCGAACAGTTCGTACTCGATGCGGTACGCGCCCGCGCCGCCGTCGACCACGCGCCCGACCACGATGTAGTCCTGGTTGATCGCGCGCCATTCCGGATAGTTGATGTCGGCGCCGCGGCTGGGCTGGCTGGCCATGCGCTCCACCGGCAGGCCGCGGAACTGGCCCGAGCGGTTGAGGTCGTCGCGGATCACCTTGGCGATATCGGTGCCGGGCGCGGTGCCGGCGCCCTGATACGGCATCGGCACCACCACGATCGGCAGCGCCGCGGCCTTGCCGCCGACGATATCGACATCCAGCCCCTGGGCGGCGGCGGAGAACGGAAGCAGCAGCGCGAGCAGCGCGGCCAGCCAGGACAGGGGTCGGTTCATCGGCACTCCATTACGGGTCATTCGGACGCGGACACTTGTTCAGCTTGGGATTCTTAACAGTTTGGAGGTGAACGCCGCCTCAAAGCTGAACGAATTCAGGCTGAACCACCCAATCGGGCCGGATTTACTCGTCCTGGGCGGTGAAAGTGAAGTTGAGCTGGCGGTTGAACACCTTTTCGAAGCCCGCGTACGGCAAGGGCTGGGCCTTGAGCACGGCAGCCTCGATCGAGCGCCGGGCCTGCTCGTCGTAGGAACACGGCGACGATACCTGCACGTCGATGACGGTGCCGCCTTGGAGCTGGCGGATGACCAGCTTGCATTTCGCGCCAAGCGGCACGCTGTCCGGCCGGGTCCACTTGGCCTTGATCGCCGCCTGCAGCGCGGCCTGGTAAGCCGCCATCAGGCCCGGATCGCCCTGCCCGCCCGCGCCGGGGGTCGGCTGGCTGGCGTCGGCCTGGGCCGAGGAGGCGTTGCGGGCCTGGGCGTCGGCGAGCTGCGCGAGCCGCTGCTCGGCCAGGCTGGCCTCGCGCGCGGCGGCAGCGCGCTTGCGCCGGATGTCCTCGAGCTGCTTCTGGCGCTCCAGCTCCATCGCGGTCAGGCGCTGCTGGCGCTGGATCTCCAACTGGCGCTCCTGCTCGGTCAGGTCGACCTGGTCCTGCTGGCGCTTGGCCTCCTGCACGGTCTGCTCGGTGGCCTTGTTCGGGGTCGGGGTGTCGACCACCTGCTCCTGGACGCTGTCGTCGGGCACCGGGATGAAGTCCTGCGGCGCCTGCTGCTGCGGGGTGGGCGCGTCCTGCGGGCTGGGCTCGGGCTCCGGCTGCGGCAGCGCGTCCTCGGGCTCGGGCTGCGGCAGCGGGTCCTGCACCGGCGCGACCTTGCTGCGCAGGGTGCGCTGCATCGCCGCCGACAGGTCGGAGGCGTCGGTCAGTTCGGTGGCCATGGGCGAGCCGCCGCCTTCCGGCGCGCCGCCCCACTGCAATGCGCTCAGCAACAGCGCCACGATCAGCAGCCCGTGCAGCGCCAGGGCCAAACCGACGGCTTGCGCGGTGTCGGCTTTGGTTTCCCTCATCGGGCTTTGCTCTTCTCGGGCTGGCTGATCAGGCCGACCTTCTCGACCCCGGCGCCCTGCAGGATGTTCATCACATCCATCACGCGCTGGTAGTTCGACTGGCCGTCGCCGGCCACGTAGACCTGGACCTTATCCTTGCCGTTCTCGGCGACCAGCGCGCTCATGCGCGTGCGCAGGGTCTGCGCGGTCACGCCTTCCTTCTTGTCGGATTTCACCGCCAGGAAGTAGTTGCCGGCCGCGTCGACCTGCACCACCACCGGATCGCTCTTGGTCTCGATCGACTTGGCGTTGGAATTGGGCAGATCGACGTCGATGCCCAGGGTCAGCAGGGGCGCGGTGACCATGAAGATGATCAGCAGCACCAGCATCACGTCGATGTAGGGCACGACGTTGATTTCGGCCTTGAGTTTGCGCTTGCGATGGCGGCGCGCGGAAATGCCGGACATGGCCTTACCTCTCTTTCTTTACGAGGCCTTCCGCGGGGGCGGAAGGCGCAGGCGCGAATACGCGCTCGGATGCGGATGCGTGCGGAGGGCCCGCATCAGCCTTCGTCGAGGTGGGACTGCCGTTGCAGGATCGAGGAAAACTCCTCGGAGAACGCGTCGTAGCGCACCGACAGGCGTTCCACGCCGGTGGCGAAGCGGTTGTAGGCCCAGACCGCCGGGATCGCCACGAACAGGCCCATCGCGGTGGCCAGCAGCGCCTCGGAGATGCCCGGAGCGACGTCGGCGATGCCGACCTGCTTGGTGGTCGAGATCAGCGAATGCATGGTGACCATGATGCCGAACACGGTGCCGACCAGGCCGATGTAGGGCGAGGTCGAGCCGATGTTGGCCAACAGTTCCAGATTGTGCTCCAGGCCGTCGAGCTCGCGCGAGCCGGTCGCGCGCATCGCGCGCTGGGCGCCTTCGAGCTGGGCGCGCGCATCCACGCCGCGACGCTGGCGGATGCGGTTGAATTCGCGGAAACCGGCTTCGAAGATCGCCTCCAGGCCGCCGACGCCGCGGCCGCGCTCGGTGGTGCCGGCGTAGAGCTTGCTGAGTTCGGCGCCGGACCAGAAGCGTTCCTCGAACTGGTCGGCCTCGTGCTTGGCGCGACGGATCACCTTCCACTTGCGGAAGATGATGATCCAGGAGGTGACCGAGGCCAGCACCAGCAGGGCCATGATGAACTGCACCGGCAGGCTGGCGTCGCGCAGCAGCGCCAGCAGACTGAAGTCGCCGCCCGCGGCGGTGGCGGCGGTCGCGGCCTGCGTCACCGCGCTGGCGGCCTCTTCCGGCAGGGCTTCCACGGTCGTGGCCAGTAGCGCGATCAACGATGACGTCATGCTTGTTTCTCCGTAGCCCGCAACACGGGCCTGATGGTTACGTTGGTTCTTGCGGCGCCGGGGTGACCAACGCTTGCAGCGGCTCGTACAGCGCCGCCGGAATCGGGCGCGGGCGGAAGTCCCGCGGGTCCAGTGCGGCCAAGCGCACCGTCGCCGTGAACAGACGCTCGTCGCCGCGGTGGATGGCCTGCGCGAACACCAGGCTGGCGCGGCGGCACTCGCGCAGCTCGGCCGACACCGACAGGGCGTCGTCCAGGCGCGCGGGCTTGAGGAAGTCGACCTGCATCGCGCGCACCGCGAACACCAGCTCGAATTCCAGCCGCAACCGCTCCTGGCCGTAACCCTGCGCGCGCACCCATTCGCTGCGCGCGCGCTCCAGGAACGCCAGGTATTGCGCGTGGTAGACCACGCCACCGGCGTCGGTATCTTCCCAATAGACGCGTGTCGGCCAACTGAACGCCGGTGCAATCACTCGCTCAATCCTCTTCGAAAAGCCCGACGATATTGGCTTTCGGCTTCAGGCCGACGTGCCGGTAGGCCTTGGGCGTGGCCATGCGGCCGCGCGCGCTGCGGACCAGATAGCCCTGCTGGATCAGGTAGGGCTCGATCACGTCCTCGAGCGTGCCGCGCTCCTCGCTGAGCGCGGCGGCCAGCGATTCCACGCCCACCGGGCCGCCGTCGAAGGACTCGATGATGGTCAGCAGCAGGCGCCGGTCGAGCTCGTCGAAGCCCTGCGGGTCGACCTTGAGCATGGCCATGGCGGCGTCGGCGGTCTCCATATCGATGCGGCCGCCGGCGCGCACCTGGGCGAAATCGCGCACGCGCCGCAGCAGGCGGTTGGCGATGCGCGGGGTGCCGCGCGAGCGCTTGGCGATCTCGGCCGCGCCCTCGGGCACGCAGTCGATGCCCAGGATCTGGGCCGAGCGGCGCACGATCTTGGTCAGCTCCTCGGCGCTGTAGAACTCCAGGCGCTGGACGATGCCGAAACGGTCGCGCAGCGGCGCGGTCAGCAGGCCGGCGCGGGTGGTGGCGCCGATCAGGGTGAAGGGCGGCAGGTCGAGCTTGATCGAGCGCGCCGCGGGGCCCTCGCCGATCATGATGTCGATCTGGTAGTCCTCCATCGCCGGATACAGCACCTCCTCGACCACGGGCGAGAGGCGGTGGATCTCGTCGACGAACAGCACGTCGTGCGGCTGCAGATTGGTCAGCAGCGCGGCTAGGTCGCCGGCCTTCTCGATCACCGGGCCCGAGGTCTGGCGCAGGTTCACGCCCAGCTCGTTGGCGATCACGTGGCTGAGGGTGGTCTTGCCCAGGCCGGGCGGGCCGAAGATCAGGACGTGGTCCAGGGCCTCGCCGCGGCCCTTGGCGGCCTCGATGTAGATCTTGAGCTGCTCGCGGACCGGTTGCTGGCCCAGGTATTCGTCCAGACGCTTGGGCCGGATCGAGGCCTCCAGGGCCTCGTCCTCGCGGCTCGCGCCGGGGGCGATGATGCGGTTTTCGGTCATGCGCCTATGTTCGCATGGCCGCGCGCGGCCCGCCCACGGCGCGGCGCACGTTCCGGCGATGCGGCGGCTCAGGCGTCGACGAAATGCACGTCGTAGCGCTGCGGCGCCTCGGCCAGCGCGCGCGGGTCGGCCTCGCCGCGCAGGATTTTGGGCAGCAGGCGGAAATAGTCGAAACGGTCCACGCCCGGGGTCAGGGTGACCAGGACGTCGGCGACCGCGTCGGGGCCGGCGCCGAAGGAATGCACGACGCCGGGCGGGATCACCACCAGACCGCCCCGATCCACGCTCACCGGTTCGCCGTCGACGACCATGCGCAGGACGCCCTCGAGCACGTAGAAGGCTTCGCTGGAGCGCGCGTGGAAATGCGGCTTGGCGCCGGCGGCGCCGGCCCCCAGGCGCAAGCGGTTGACGCCCAGCGCGCCGCAGCAATCGCTGGCGTCGGCGAGCAGCCACAGGCGGCTGCCGGTGCCGGCGACGGTCTCGGCGGACCGCTCCTGGATCAGGTAGGTCTTGGGCTGGGCTGACGCATCGGGATCGGGTATCGCACCGGCGTTCGGCATCGCGCTGTCTCGGAAGAGGAGCGCTCGAGGCTAGGCAGCCGCGCCGGATGCGGCAATGCGTCCGCTGGAACGCTCATTCCCGCGTCGCCGCGCGCATCGCTGCGTTGCGCGGCGGCGCTTGCGCTGGCGCGCGGCGGCGCGGATCAGATCTCGACCTGCGCGCCCAGCTCGACCAGGCGGTTGCCCGGGATGCGGAAGAAGCCGGTCGCCGGCGCCGCGTTGCGGTGCATGAAGGCGAACAGGCGGTCGCGCCAGATCGGCATGCCGCGATGGCGGCTGGCGACCACGGTCTCGCGGCTGGCGAAATAGGTGGTGTCCATCGGGTCGAAGTAGATGCCGCCGGCGTCGCAGGAGCGCATCAGCGCCAGCGGCACGTCGGGCACTTCCATGAAGCCGAAGCGGATCAGCACGCGGTAGAAATCGTCGCCGATGGCCTCGATCTTGAGGCGCTTCTCGCGCGGCGCATGCGGCACGTTCAGGGTTTCCACGGTCAGGAACACGTTGCGCTCGTGCAGCACCTTGTTGTGCTTGAGGTTGTGCAGCAGCGCGTGCGGGACCACGCCCTTGTCGGCGGTCATGAACACCGCGGTGCCGGGTACCCGGATCGGCGGCGCCAGCATCAGGCCGGGCAGGAAGCTGTCGAGCTGGATGCCCTCTTTGCGCACCTCGTCGTGCAGCAGTTCGCGGCCGCGACGCCAGGTGCGCATCACCGTGAACACGGTCAGGCCCAGCACCACCGGGAACCAGGCGCCGTCGAAGAACTTGGCGCCGTTGGCGACCACGAAGCCGACGTCGACGATGAAGAACACCACGCACAGCGGCAGCACCCAGGTACGCCAGCGCGGCCACAGCGCACGCGCGACCAGGGCCAGCAGCAAGGTGTCGATCAGCATCGTCGCCGACACCGAGATGCCGTAGGCGGTGGCCAGCGCGGTCGAGCTGCGGAAGGCCAGCACCACCGCGATCACCGTGATCGCCAGGATCCAGTTGATGTAGGGCACGTAGATCTGGCCGATGGTGTCGTGCGAGGTGTGCTTGATCTGCATGCGCGGGATGTAGCCCAACTGCATGGCCTGGCGCGCCACCGAGTAAGCGCCGGTGATGACCGCCTGCGAGGCGATCACCGCCGCCATCGTCGCCAGCACGATCATCGGGTACAGCGCCCACGACGGCACCGCCTCGAAGAAGGGATTGCGCACCGCGTCGGGATGGCCGAGCACGAACGCGCCCTGGCCCAGGTAATTCAGCATCAGGCAGGGCAGCACCATGATGTACCAGGCGTAACGGATCGGGCGCGCGCCGAAGTGGCCCATGTCGGCGTACAGCGCTTCGCCGCCGGTCACCGCCAGCACCACCACGCCCAGGATCAGCACCGAATGGGTGCCGTGCTCGATGAAGAAGCGCGCGCCCCACATCGGGTTCAGCGCCTTCAGCACTTCCGGCGCGTCGATGATGTTGTGGATGCCGATCGCGGCCAGGGCCAGGAACCACAGCACGGTGATCGGGCCGAACACGCGGCCGACCTTCTCGGTGCCGAAGCGCTGGGCCAGGAACACCATCAGCAGGATCACCACGGTGATCGGCACGATGAAACGGTGCAGGCCGGGCGCCGCGACTTCCAGGCCCTCGACCGCGCCCAGCACCGAGATCGCCGGGGTGATCACGCTGTCGCCGAAGAACAGCGAGGCGCCGAAGATGCCCAGGATGCCCACGATGTACGCCGAACGACCGCCCTTGGCCAGGGTGCGCTGGGCCAGGGTCATCAGCGCCATGATGCCGCCCTCGCCCTCGTTGTCGGCGCGCATGATGATGGTCACGTACTTCAGGGTGACCACGATCATCAGCGCCCAGAACACCAGCGACAGGATGCCCAGCACGGTGTCGTGATTGCCGACCAGACCGAAGTGCGGCGAGAACGCCTCTTTCAGGGTGTACAGCGGGCTGGTGCCGATGTCGCCGAAGACCACGCCGATCGCGCCCACGACCAGTCCGGGCAGGCCCTTGTTGCCGTGGCCGTGACCGTGGCCCTGGGCGTCATGGGACTTCTTGCGCGGCTGCGCATTGGCGGAAGGAACGGTGGAAGCCATGGTGCGTGTGCTCCGGGCGGGGTGTCCGCCGTGGGCTCAGCGAAGCGCGGACTTTAGCGCTTTGCGGATGATGGCGGCGGCGTCGTCGCCGGCGGCGGTGGCATCGCGCGCCATGCGCGCGGCCTCGGCGGGCTTGTAGCCCAGTTGCTGCAGGGCCACGGTGGCCTCGCTCTGCGGGTCGGCGGGCACGCCGTTGCCGCCCAGGACGGTACCGGAGCCGACGAAATCGGCGGCGCGGTCGCGCAGCTCGACCACCATGCGCTCGGCGGTCTTCTTGCCGATGCCGGGGATGCGGGTCAGCGCGGTCACGTCGCCGGCCTGGACCAGGCGCGCGAACTCCTCCACCGGCACGCCCGACAGCACGGCCAGCGCGATCTTGGCGCCGATGCCGCTGACCTTCTGCACGTCGCGGAACAGACGGCGCTCGGTCTCGCGCAGGAAGCCGTACAGCGAAACGCTGTCTTCCTTCTGCGCGTAATGGGTGAACAAGGCGACCTCGCGGCCCAGCTCGGGCAGGTCGTAGAAGGTGCTCATCGGCGCTTCCAGCTCGTAGCCGACGCCGTTAACGTCCACGACGATCCAAGGGGGCGCCTTGTGCACCAGGATGCCTTTGAGACGACCGATCACGGACACACTCCCCAGGGATGACGGTACGGCGCGCTCACGTGCCGCGCCTGCGCAGTTGCACCGCGGTCAGGCCGGTGCGGGCGGCGGTAGCACTCATATGCGCATGCGTCAGGGCCACCGCAAGGGCGTCGCCGGCGTCGGCCTGCAGCTTCATTTGCGGCAGGTTCAGCAGCAGACGCACCATGTGCTGGACCTGCTCCTTGTCGGCCGCGCCGCGGCCGACCAGCGACTGCTTGATCACGCGCGGCGCGTACTCGCTGATCGGGATGCGCCGGCGCACCACCGTCGCCAGGGCGGCGCCGCGGGCGTGGCCCAGCTTCAACGCCGACATCGCCGATTTGTCCATGAACACCGTTTCGATCGCGACCTGTTGCGGCTGCCATTCGTCCAGCGCCGCCTCCAGGCCCTCGCACAGCAGGCCCAGCCGCGACGGGAAGTCCTCGGCGTCGAGCAGCTTCAGCGCCTGCGCGTGCACATAGCTGCAGCGGCCGTCGGCCGCGACGTCGATGACGCCCAGGCCGGTACGCTGCGAACCGGGGTCGATGCCGAGGATGCGGATCACGCAGGCAGTCTACGCGTAGGCGTCGGCGCCGAGTTCGGCGTTGGAGTAGACGTTCTGGACGTCGTCCAGGTCCTCGAGCCAGGCCAGCATCTTGACCACCTGCTGCGCGGTCTCGCCGCTGACGGCGATGTCGTTCTCGGCGCGGTAGGTGACCTCGGACTGCGCCGGCGCCAGCCCGACCGCCTCCATCGCCGCCTTCACCGCCGCGAACGCGTCCGGCGCGGTCAGCACGTCGATCGAGCCGTCGTCCGGATAGACCACGACATCGTCGGCACCGGCCTCGATCGCCGCTTCGGTGATCTGGTCCTCGTCCGAACCGGCCGGGAACCACAGCACGCCGCGCTTCTGGAACAGGAACGCGACCGAACCGTCGGTGCCCAGGTTGCCGCCGAACTTGCCGAAGGCATGGCGCACGTCGGCGACGGTGCGGACCTTGTTGTCGGTCAGGCAGTCGACGATCACCGCCACGCCGCCCGGGGCGTAGCCCTCGTAGCGCACTTCCTCGTACTCCACCCCTTCCAGGGCGCCGGTCGCCTTCTTCACCGCGCGTTCGATCACGTCCTTGGACATGTTGGCCGACAGGCCCTTGTCGATCGCGGTGCGCAGGCTGGGATTGCCGCCGGGATCGCCGCCGCCGCGGCGCGCGGCCACGCTGATCTCGCGGATGATCTTGGTGAAGATCTTGCCGCGCCGCGCGTCCTCGGCGTTCTTGCGCGCTTCGATCGACGGACCTCTACCCATGGCGTTACCGGCTCAATCTGTGAACAAGCCGGCGATTTTACTCGATAAGTGCGCGCCCACCGGGTTCGCCCCGCCCGAGCCGGGCCGGCCGGGTCTCAGGCGCGCAGGCGGCCGTGGCGGAAAAAGGCCGCCGCCATCCGTGCGGCCTGGGCCGAGAACAGCAGGCCGGTGTGGCTGGCCGGGATCACGGCGTGGTCGCTGAGCCCGTCCAGGCGGGTCTCGGCGACCGCCACGGTGCCGTCGCTGTCCGGCCCGAGATCGCCGAAGTAACGGCCCAGGCCGTGCGGGGTGGAGCCGGCGATCACCGCCACTTCGGCCCCGCCGCGCCAGGGCGGGCAACCGCGCAGCAGCAGATCGGCGCTGCGGCCCAGCGCGGCCGCGGTCCAGGCGCGCCGGGCCAGGCCGCCGGCGGCGGCGCTGCCGCACAACGGCGAGCCCAGACAGACCACGCGCCGCACCGGCAGCTCGGGCTGCGCGGCCAGCGCGCTCAGGGTCATCAGTCCGCCCAGGCTGTGGGCGAGGACGTGGCCGGGGCCGGCACGCAGGCGCTCGACCAGCCCGGGCAGGGCCGCGTCCGGACCGCCGGCGGCGCCGGCATAGGCATGCAGAGCAGGCTCGAAGCCGGCCTCGGCCAGACGCGCGGCCATCCAGCGCATCGACAGCGCCGGCATCCAGATGCCGTGGATCAACAGCACCTTGCGCGTGGTATCCGTCGTCGCTCGCTCCATCGCCGCTCCGTCGTTCGCCTTGCGGACGATATCGGGTCTGCGTCGATGCTAACCAAGTCGGGCGGCGCCGGTCGGGTGCGGGAGCGGCGCGCGTCGCGACCACGACGCGCGGACGACCCGCGCAGGGACGTGAGCATGACGGTCGCGGCTTACGCCACTGCTACCCCAAAGCGTATGCGATGGCTGGCGTCGACGGCGCGAATCGCGTGGAACAAGCGTGACCTGGCTAGCGGAACGGTTGTCCCATCCACGGGACGCCTGGGACTGTGATGCCGCGCCCCTCCCGGCGCCGCGGGCAGCGCTCACCATCGCCGCGCCCCCCACTCACGGAGTCCACATGGACCTGCGACCCGTACTACCCACCGCCCTGGCCTGCGCGCTGACCGCCCTGCTCGCCCTGTCGTCCGCGCACGCCGGCGAAATCGCCCCCGCGCAAAGCAACGACGACCTGTCCAACCCGCACCGCGGTTTCCTGCTCTGGGGCACCACGGTCGGCGCCGACGGCGGCCTGCCCGACAACTATTACGGCGCCTCGATCTACCAGATCTACCTGCCCTGGCGCGAAGTCGAAACCGCCGACGAACAGTACGACTGGGACAGCTTCGAACAACGCCACCTGGCGCCGATCCTGGCCGAGGACCCCAACGCCACCTTCGTGCTGCGCCCGGTCGCCGACTACCCGGACAGCGTCGGCAACAACATCCATCACTACTACGACAGCGAACAGCCCGAGCGCGACTACCCCAAGTTTCTCGGCCAGGCCCCGTTGAACATTCCTGGGCGCGTCTACACCAGCTGCGGCGGCGACGGCCCCGGCGTGGCGCCGGACTACAACACCCCGGCGATGCGCGAACAGTTGCAGCAGTTCGTACGCGCGTTCGCGCGCCGCTACGACGGCGACCCGCGCATCACCGCGGTCCACGTCGGCCTGCTCGGTTTCTGGGGCGAATGGCACACCTCCGGCTGCGCCAGCTACGAGCCCGACGCGACCACGCGCGCGCTGGTGCGCGACGCCTATACCAGCGCCTTCACGCAGACGCCGCTGCACACCCGCTACGCGCGCGCCAGCGACGTCGGCGGCGCCGCGTTCGGCTTCAGCGAGGATTTCTTCCCGTCCTTCACCGCCATGTGCAACGCCTACTCGCCCAAGCTCAAGCGCTGCGACGACACCGGCTGGTGGAACCTGGAATGGGGCTATCGCAACGAGGTGCCGGCCGCGCGCGAGAACTGGCGGCTCAATCCGATCGGCGGCGAAAGCCCCTACGCCGACCAGAAAAAGCTGTGGACCGACCGCACCGCCGACATCGTCAAGCTGGTCCGCGACTACCACTTCACCTGGCTGGGCCCGGCCGGGCAGCACGAGACCACGGGCACCGCGGCCTTCCGCGCCAAGCTGCTCAGCATCAAGCGCGCGCTGGGCTACGAGTTCACCGTGCGCCGCGTGAACTGGGCCGATCAGACGGTGGCCGGCGCCACCCTGCCGGTCACGCTGAGCATCGAGAACACCGGCGTGGCACCGCTGTATCAGGTCTATCAGGCCGAACTGCACTGGCTGGACGCGTCCGGCACGCTGCGCGCGAAGTCGGCGCTCGACTACCCGCTGACCGGCCTGCTGCCGGGCGCCCCGCACAGCCAGGCCGTGCAGGCGAGCGTGCCGGCCACGCTGGCGCCGGGCCGCTACACGCTCAAGCTCGCGCTCGCCGACAGCTGGCCGGGCCGCCGCGGCATCGCGCCGCAGAACATGGGCCGCGATAGCGCGGGGCGTTTGAGCTTGGGTGCGGTGGACGTGGTGGCGGCGCGCTGAGTCTTGCGCACCGCTGTGGGGTGGGAGCGGCGTAAGCCGCGACCGCCATGACTCGATAGCCTGCGCGATGACCATCGCGCAGGCTATCGCAGGTCGCTGCGGGGAATCGAAAGCTCGTCGCCGTGCGCGGATTCGCGGTCGCGGCTTGCGCCGCTCCTACCCCGGCAAGGCGGGCATCGGCCGGACGCTTAGCCCTGCGCCGGGCGCCGCAGAATGAATTCGTGGTCGCGGGTGTCGCCGACCACGAAGTCGTAGTCGCCCACATGCACGAAGCCGTGACGCGCGTAGAAGCGCTGCGCGCCGTGGTTCTCCGACCACACGCCGATCCACAAGGTGCGCGGGCCGTCGCGCAGCAACCAATCCAGCACGGTCTGGAACAAACGCCCGCCCTGCCCGCCGTTCTGGGCCTCGCGCAGCACGTACAGGCGCTTGAGCTCGCCGTCGCCGGCCGCGACCTCGGCATGCGGCAGGCCGCAGGGGCCGGCCAGGGCGTGGCCGACCGCGACGCCGTCGCGCTCCAGCAACCACACCGCGTAGTCCGCATCGCCCAAGGTGCGCGCCTGCGCCTCGACCGAGTAGGCCTCGTCGATGAAGCGGCGCAGATCCTGCGGCGGATACAGATGGCCGAAGGTCTCGATGAAGGTGCGCGCGGCCAGGTCGGCCAGCAGCGCCGCGTCGTCGGGGGTGGCGCGGCGGATACGGTAGTCGTCGCTCATGGCTGTCTGCCTTATGTAGGAGCGGCGTGAGCCGCGACCGCGCAATCGCATACACCGGCCCAAAACGATCGCGGCACGAAGCCGCAGCCGCCGGCGCGGTGGTCGCGGCGCCGACGGCCGATGGGGCGCGGTCGCGGCTTACGCCGCTCCTACCCCAAGGCCGTGCACGGCTTTAGGCCGGATCCTTCGGACGCACCATCACGTGCACTTCGGCCAGCTGCGCGTCCGGAATCGGCGACGGCGCGCCGGTCATCAGGCATTGCGCGGTGGTGGTCTTGGGGAACGCGATCACGTCGCGGATCGACTCGGTGCCGGCCATCAGCGCGGCGATGCGGTCGATGCCGAAGGCGATGCCGCCGTGCGGCGGCGCGCCGTACTTGAGCGCGTCGAGTAGGAAGCCGAACTTGGCTTCGGCCTCTTCCGCGCCGATGCCGAGCAGATCGAACACCGCCGACTGCATCTGCGGACGGTGGATGCGGATCGAACCGCCGCCGATCTCGTTGCCGTTGAGCACCATGTCGTAGCCGCGCGACACCGCGGTCTTGGCGTTGGCGCGCAGGTCGGCGATGTCGTCCACCGCCGGCGCGGTGAAGGGGTGATGCAGGGCGACGTAGCGCTGCGCCTCCTCGTCCCACTCGAACATCGGGAAGTCGGTGACCCACAGCGGCTTCCAGCCCGCGCCGACCAGGCCCAGGTCCTTGCCCAGCTTCAGGCGCAGCGCGCCCATGAAGTCGCTGGCGGTCTTGTAGTCGGCCGCGCCGAAGAAGATCGCGTCGCCGCTCTGGGCGCCGCTGGCTTCGACGATTCGGGCCAGGGTGGCGTCGTCGAAGAACTTGGCGATGGGCGAGTTGATGCCCTCGCGGCCCTTGGACAGGTCCTCGACCTTCATCCAGGCCAGGCCCTTGGCGCCATGCTTGGCGGCGTGCGCGCCGGCGTCGTCGATCTGCTTGCGCGACCAGCCCGCGGCGCCCGGCGCGCGCAGCGCGATCACGCGGCCGTCGGCGTGGTTGGCCCAGTCGGTGAAGACCTTGAACTCGCAGTTCTTGACCAGCTCGGCGATGTCGACGAACTCCAACTCGATGCGCAGGTCCGGCTTGTCCGAACCGTAGCGGCGCATCGCCTCGGCGTAGGTCATGCGCGGGAACTGGGCGTCGAGCTCGACGTCGATGGATTCCTTGAACACCACCCGGATCATGTCCTCGACGGTGTCCTGCACGTCGCGCTCGGAGACCCAGGCGAACTCCATGTCGAGCTGGGTGAATTCGAGCTGGCGATCGGCGCGCAGGGCTTCGTCGCGGAAGCAGCGCGCGATCTGGTAGTAGCGGTCGAAGCCGGCCACCATCAGGATCTGCTTGAACAGCTGCGGCGACTGCGGCAGGGCATAGAACTCGCCCGGGTGCATGCGCGCCGGCACCAGGAAGTCGCGCGCGCCCTCGGGCGTGGCCTTGGTCAGGATCGGGGTTTCGATGTCCTGGAAGCCGCGCGCGTCCAGCCAGCGGCGCAGCGACTGCACCAGGCGGATGCGCGTGCGCATCATCTTCTGCATCTCGGGACGGCGCAGGTCCAGGTAACGATAGGTCAGGCGGGTTTCCTCGCCGGCGTTCTCGTGGGCATGGAACGGCAGCGGCTCGGCCTTGTTCAGCACCTCGATGGTCGCGGCCAGGATCTCGACCTTGCCGCTGCGGATCTTGTCGTTGGCGGCCTGGCGCGCGCGCACCGTGCCGGTCACGCGCACGCAGCTCTCCACGCTCAGGTCGCTGGCGATCTTGAACAGCTCGACCATGTCGGAATCGACCACGATCTGGACCACGCCCTCGTGATCGCGCAAATCGGTGAACACCACGTGGCTTTGGACGCGGTTGGTGTTGACCCAGCCGCACAAGGTGACGGTCTGGCCGATCAGCGCCTCGTCGACGAGGCCGCAGAAGTGGGTACGCATGGAAACTCCGGGATCGAAACGGCGGCCGGCGCGGGGCCGGCACGGTGGGGGGCGCCGGGCGGAGCCGGCGCGCGTCCGGGCCTGGGCCAGGAACACGCTATCTTAACGGCTCCAGCCGGTTACTTGTCCCGCAGCGGCGCCCACGGCTGGATTTCGTCCACATCGAATCCGCCCACTGGCCGTCCCGTACGCACCCGCACCACCGGCCGCGGCCCGGTCCGCCGCGTGCTCCATCCGGCTAGGGGATAGGCCATGCTGAAACTGCTCAAACCGTTGTCGCTGGCGTTGTGTCTGGCGGCCCTGGCCGCTCCCGTCCAGGTCCTGGCCCAGCCCCAGGTGCGGGCCTACGCGCCCGAAAACCTGCGCAACCTGTCCTACAACGACCAGGTCCGGGTGATCAGCCTGGAGTACTCCGAACAGTCCAACGGCCGGCGCATTCCGGACGACCAGCTGCGCTTCTATATCGATCAGATCAACCGCTCCAACTGGACCTTCAGCCGGATCAAGACCGACATCTCGCAGTCCCTGACCGGCGACGGCGGCGGGATCGGCCCCCAGCCTGGCGGCACGATCCGCTGCGAGAGCAGCGACGGCCGTCCGCGCACCTGCCGCACCAGCTGGCCCGGTTATTCGCGCCTGCTGCGGCAGCTGTCCAAGACGCCCTGCACCGAGGGCAGCACCTGGCAGTCGCGCGACGGCAACATCTACGTCAGCGGCGGCTGCCGCGGCGAGTTCGGCCCCGGCCTGAGCCCGCCGGTGCCGCCGGTCGGCCAGACCGTGCGCTGCGAGAGCACCGACAACCGCCCGCGCACCTGCTCGGTGCCCTGGTACGGGCAGACCCGGCTGTCGCGCCAGCTGTCCAGCTCGGCCTGCATCGAGGGCCGCACCTGGCAGTCGCAGAACGGCCAGGTCTGGGTCACCCAGGGCTGCCGCGCCGACTTCGTGGCCGGCGCCCAGATCCAGCCGCCGCAACCCGGCGCGCGCCGGGTGACCTGCTCCAGCGTCGACAACCGCACCACCACCTGCGCCTGGCCGCCCGGCTACGGCGTGCCGCGCCTGCTGCGGCAGATCTCCAAGCAGCCCTGCATCCAGGGCAATACCTGGGGCATCAGCTCGCGCACGGCGATCTGGGTCAGCCGCGGCTGCCGCGGCGAATTCGGTAACTGATAGGCCCATGGCGGGCGCCGCAACGGCGCCCGTCGCTTTTGCCGCTTCCCGGCGCGCGCCTCATAGGCACCGGCCCTCGCGGCGACCGCCCCGGATCGCTCCGGGGCCTGGGGCTCACTCCGAGGACGCGGCCGGCTTGGCGGCCGGCTTGGGCTCGCTCTTGGCCGGCTCGGCCTTGGTTTCGGCCGGCTTGGGCGCGCCGCTGCCGCCGTCGACCAGATTGCGCTTCTTGTCGCCGTCCTTCTTGAAGTCGGTCTCGTACCAGCCGCCGCCGGCCAGGCGGAACTGCGGCGCGGTGAGCTGACGGCCCACGGCTTCCGCCCCGCAGGACGGGCATACGCTGGGATCGGCGTCGGACAGCTTCTGCAGACGGTCGAAGCTGTGCCCGCAGGCGCTGCACTGGAAGGCGTAGATAGGCATTGCGGTTCGGGTTTTTCCGGGACGGACGACAGCAAGGATGGGGGTGACAGGCCGCGATTCAACCACGCCCGGGCTCGCGGGGAGGCGTAGGGCCGGGGCCGCGGGCAGCCGCAGCGCCGGCGGGGTCAGGCAGGCGCCGGCCAGGCAACGCTGGAAGTTCGGCCGGGCGCTGGAGACCACATCATAGACGCCGGCGTAACCCGGTGGCTTCTGCTCGAACTGCATGTGCAGTTCCTCGATCCCGTACAGGCCGTCGCCGACTCGGTGCAGCGGACGGAATGTGCGGATGCGGGCGGGCGCGCAGGTCAGCGCCCCGGCCGCGAACGCGCTGACGCAATCGTGCACGTTGCGCCTACCCTGGCCCGGACCGAATTCGGCAGTGGTGAGGACGTCGTAGACGCGTCCTTGCACCATGTCCCACTTGTTGGGCACGGCACGCGGCCCCAGCCCATAGCCGTCTTGGCGCTGCTCGCCGACACCGCCGGCATCGCGCTGGATTTCCAGTGTGTAATGCGGGTTCGGGTACGCCGTCGCCAAGGTGGCGGCCGAGGCCAGGGTCCAGACGCCTTGGGCCTGCGCGACCTCGAACTGCAGGCTATCCACCGCTAGTGAACCGCTCACGCCACTCCAGGTCTGCGCGGCGTTGGCGCCCTTGCCGTTGGCGATGTAGACCACCGTATCGACGGCATCGTCGCCGTCGACGCTCCAGTAGCGCAGCGTGGCCAGCGGCGTGTCCACCACCAGCGCGCGGCCCTCCACGTACCATGCGAACGCGACGCCTGCCTCCGCCGCCTGCGGTTGCATGTCGGCGCCGACTTTGAAGCCGTGGTCCTCGGTCAGGCCGCCGCCGCCCGCATCGAAGCGGTGCTGGACGAAATCGCAGTTTTCCAAGCGCAGGCCGCTGCTCATCTGGCTCGTGCGCTGCGTGCAAGGCCACGGCAAAGCGCGCCGGGTAGGCGCCGATATCCAAGACCCGGCTCGCGCGACCTCCTGCAGATCGGAGACCGACCATAGCCGCATCGACCAGTAGGGTTGCGGCGGAAGCGCCGGCTGATCGACGGCGGTCTTGGTCCACTCCTGTCGGGTCGCCCACAGGTCGTAATGCTCGCCGTCGAACAGGCGCCGCAGGACGATGCGGTCCAAGCTCAGGCGCATGCGCGTCACGCCTTCGTAGCGTTCGTATACGCGCGGCGTACGCGGCAGCAACAGTACGTCGCCGGAAGCCGCCAGCTGGGCAGTGTACGTAGGGCGGGCTTCCTCGGAATCGCCTTCGTACAGGCTGTAGCTGCCGTCGGTGTTGCTCAGCAGCAACTGGGGGGCATTGGAGAACACCGGAAAGTTGTCGCGCTGGATCGGCGCCATCATCAGCGTCTGCGGCGGCAACTGCGACAAGAACGCCAGGGGCGCATAGTCCGCCTGGGCGAACACGGCCTCGGGCTTGAGCTTGTCGCTGTTGAGCCAGGCGCTGTAGGCCGCTTCGTTCTCCAGCAATTGCTGACCATCGGCGTAACCGTTCGGAAGGGCGACCGTACCGGAGGACACGCCCTCGAGCAGGGAGCGCGCGCCGAACAGGTCGTCTCCGAGCAGACTGCGGCTGGCCTGCTCGAACTCGCGGTCGCTCGCCGCGTCGCGGCCGTCCAGCACCTTGCTCACCAGAAACGCCAGCGCGCTGCTCCAAGGCGATACCCGCAGCGTCGGCAGCTCGACGGCGTCGACGCGGCGGTCGCCGCCGGTATGCGCGATCAGCTTGCCGAAGCTGCCGACCACGCTGCGATAACGCACGCGCTGCGACAGCACTTGGACGTCGACCATCTCGGCGGGGTCCAGGGCGTCGATGGTGGCCACATAGCCGCCGCCCTGAATCTGGCCGGAGAAGCTGCGGTTGCCGACCCGGACCAGGATCGAATCCGGAGCCGCGCCCGGCGCCAGGCCGCTGATCTCGCCCGCGATGGTCAGGCTGACCGGTGGGCGCTTGGGCTGCGAGCCGCGCACCTCGATCGGCTCGGCCGGATCGCCGGGCGCCGCTTGCGGCAGCACGCGCATGCTCGCCGCGCGCGCCAGCGCCGACTGAATGACGTTATGGAAAACCGGGGCCGCGAACGCGGCCACCATCACGACCGCGGTCGTCGCCGCGAGCCACTTCCTGTTTCGACGCATTCCCATCCCCAGTGGTGGCCCTCGGGCGATCCCGACGCGCCGCGTCGAAATCTAAACCAGCGCAGGCGCAGGGTCGATGCTTCACGCGCTCGAAACCGACCACTTTGCGTTGAGAGGTGAATTCTCGCGCCGGATCGGTCCACTCGCCGCGCGAACCCGCGGCTAGAATCCCGGTTCGCTCCAGGCCCGCCGTGCGCGCGGCCGTCGTCATCAGGAACCGCATGTCCCGAAATATTTGGCTGGGCCTGGCGATCGGCCTCACCGCCGCCGCCCTGGCCGCGACTTATGTGTTCGAACCCGGCGCGCTGCTCAAGCCCGCCGCCCCCAAGCGCACGCCGCTGGGCTGGACCGGGCAGCTGCAGTTGCGCGCCGGCGACGGCGTGCAGGGCTGGCGCGACGGCGCGGGCGCGCAGGCGCGCTTCGCCGATCCCTACGGGCTGGCGCTGGGCCGCGACGGCACGCTCTACGTCGCCGACGCCGGTGACAACAACCGCATCCGCAGCATCCGCGCCGACGGCAGCGTCGCCACCTTCGCCGGTTCCGACGAAGGCTTCCGCGACGGCGTCGGCGCCGCCGCGGCGTTCGACACGCCCTCGGGCCTGGCCCTGGACGCGGCCGGCAATCTGTATGTGGCCGACACCGGCAACCACGCGATCCGCAAGATCAGCCCGCAAGGCGCGGTCAGCACCGTGGCCGGCGACGGCAGCGCGGGTTATCTCGACGGCCCCGGCGCGGTCGCGCGCTTCAACGGCCCCACCGGCGTGGCCGTGGACGCCAAAGGCCAGGTCTACGTCGCCGACACCTACAACGATCGCATCCGCGTGATCGGTCTGGACGGGCAGGTGCGCACGCTGGCCGGCGGCGAGCGGCCGGGCTATCAGGACGGCCCCGGCGCGGTCGCGCGCTTCGACACCCCGACCGCGCTCGCGGTGGACCGTCACGGGCGCGTGCTGGTGGCCGACCTGCGCAACAACGCGATCCGGCGCATCGGCCTGGACGGCGCGGTCAGCACCCTGCTGCAAACTTTCCCGGAGGATCCGGCGGACGCATTGCGCCGGCCGCTGAGCGTGGCGGTAAGCCACGACGGGGTGATCTACATCGGCGAGATGGCGCGCGGACGCGTGCTGCAGATCGGCGCAGGCGGCGTGATGCACACTATCAGCGGCGCGGTCTCGGCGCAGCGCCTGGCGCGTCCGTCGGCGCTGGCGATCGCGCCCGACGACACGCTCTACGTCGCCGACGCCCTGGGCTACCGCGTGCACCGCCTGGCGCCGGCCGTGCCCGGCGCGGCCGCGATCGCCGACGCGGTCGGCCCCTCGCCGCTCAACCCGCTGCCGCGCAGCGAGGGCCGCTGGCCGCTGGCGCCGCAGACCGCCTGGCACGAAGTGGTCGGCACCCTGGGCGAGGTACGCGGCGACGGCGATGGCGAGAGCCGTCACCACCTGCACGGCGGCCTCGACATCGCCGGCGACGTCGGCGAGCGCGTGCTCGCGATCGCCGACGCCAAGGTCAGCAGCCCGCACGCGACCTGGGGCCTGGGCCAGCTCGGCGAAGGCCTGGGCCTGGACACGCTGGGCTACGTGCACATGCGCGTCGGCCGCGATGCGCGCGGTGATTCGCTGGACCCCGCGCGTTTCCAGCCGCTATTCGACGAAGCCGGCAAGCTCGAACGCGTGCGCGTCCCGCGCGGCACCCGCTTCCGCGTCGGCGACGCGCTGGGCACGATCAACCCCATGGCCCACGTGCATCTGATCGTCGGCCCCGACGGCTACCAGCGCAACGCGATCAGCCTGGGCTTCCTGGGGTTCGCCGACCGCTACGCGCCGCAGATCGAGCGCGTGGCCCTGCTGGACGACGCGGCCCAGCCGCTGGAACAGCGCGAGCAAGGGCGCGTCGTGGTGTCGCGCGCCCTGCCCGGCCTGCAGATCGTGGTCGACGCCTGGGACCAGGTCGACGGCAACCAGGCGCGGCGCCGGCTCGGCCTGTACGCATTGGGCTACCAGTGGCTGGACGCGGCGGGCACGCCGATGCCGGGCTACGAGACGCCACGCAGCAACATCCAGTTCGACCGCATGCCGTCCGAGGACGAGGCGCCCAAGGTGATCTACGCCGACGGCAGCGGCATCACCGTCCACGGCAACGCGATCACCCGCTTCCGCTACGTGCTGACCAACACCGCCCGCGACGGCAAGCTCGCGACCGGCCTATGGGTACCGACCGAGCTGCCGCCAGGGGATTACACGCTGCGCATCACCGCCAAGGACTACAGCGGCAACATGGCCGGAGCCAAACGCGATCTGGAAGTACGTTTGCAGTAAGGCTATAGACAGCGACGACCAAAACAGTCACCCCCGCTCCGGACCTCGAAGTTGCTTCGAACGCAGCCGTTGCCGCTGCTGTTGCCGCTGCTGTTGCCGTTGCTGTTGCATTGAAATCCAAAAGCCCCGCACTCACCCGACCAGCCGTAGACCCGAAGGGCGGCGCGCAGGACGCGCGCCGTTTTTCGATAGGACATGGATGTCCTATCGAAAAATCCCCGCGCCAGCCCCGAACCCGCAGGGGAGGTTTGGTCACGCTAGCCCTTCTCTTTGGTTACTTTCTCTTGGGCTAGCAAGAGAAAGTGACCCGCATGCGCAGCAGGCGGAAGCCGTTGACCTTCGGTCAGAACAGACGGCAGCAAAGCAAAA
The DNA here is from genome assembly GCF_900114355.1 of Lysobacter sp. cf310. Lineage (GTDB taxonomy): Bacteria > Pseudomonadota > Gammaproteobacteria > Xanthomonadales > Xanthomonadaceae > Lysobacter. The sequence goes on along the minus strand of NZ_FOSS01000006.1, from coordinate 76,927 downwards.
GCAAATCCTCCCCAACCCTCCTTTTCCAAAGGAGGGAGCCAAAAGCAAGAGAAGGTGACCCGCATGCGCAGCAGGCGGAAGCCGTTGACCTTCGGTCAGAAGAAGCGATAGCAAGGCAAAGCAAATCCTCCCCAACCCTCCTTTTTCAAAGGAGGGAGCTAAAAGCAAGAGGAGGTGACCCGCATGCGCAGCAGGCGGAAGTCGTTGACCTTCGGACCGAGCCGACGAAGCAACAGCAACAGCAAATCCTCCCCAACCCTCCTTTGATAAAGGAGGGAGCTAAGAGCAAGAGCCTGCTGGCGTTCAGCCGTGCACGAACCTGCGGTTCGTAAGCCGCACGGCTTCACCCTTTTCCAAAGGAGGGAGCTAGGAGCAGGAGCAGAAGAAAGGGACCCGCCCGCGAACCTCAAGCCGCGTCGTACAGCGCCAACCACTCCGCCTCGGCCTGGGCCAACTCCGCCGCCACCGCCTCGCGCTTGCGCGCCAGCTCGGCCGCGTTGTCGCCGCCGCCGACGTACTTGGTCGGATCGGCCAGATCCATGTCCAGCGTGCGCAACTTGGATTCCAACTCGGCCACGCGCGCCTCGGCCTGCGCCAACTTGTGCGGATTGACCTTGGCGCGCGGCTTGCTTGGCGGCGCCTCCGGCACCACCGCCGCGGCGGCCGCGGCGATCGCCTTGGCCGCGGCCTTGCCGTCGTTGCTGCTGTCGCGCGTGCGCAGCCACACCGCATAGGCGTCGAGATCGCCGTCGAAGGGCTGAGCGACGCCGTCGGCGACGCGCCAGAAGGTGTCGCAGACCAGGCCGATCAGGTGACGATCGTGAGAGACCAGCACGATCGCGCCGTCGAAACTGCTCAGCGCTTCGGCCAGAGCCTCGCGCATGTCCAGGTCGAGGTGGTTGGTGGGCTCGTCCAGCAGCAGCACGTTCGGGCGGCGCCAGGCGATCAGGGCCAGGGCCAGACGCGCGCGCTCGCCGCCGGAGAAGGAATCGACCTTCTCGAAGGCGCGGTCGCCGGGAAAATTCCACTTGCCCAGGAAGTCGCGCAGCTGCTGAGTGGCCACGCCCGGCGCGATGTCGGCCAGGTGGTCGATCGCGGTGGTGCCTTCGCGCAGCGATTCCACCGTGTGCTGGGCGAAGTAGCCGATGCGCAGATCCGGATGGCCGCCGCGCTCGCCGCTGAGCAGTTCCAGCTCGCCGACCAGCGACTTCACCAGGGTCGACTTGCCGGCGCCGTTGGGGCCCAGCAAGGCCACGCGGTCGCCGGCCTCGAGGATGAAACCGACCTGGTTGAGCACGGTGTGGTCGCCGTAGCCGCAGTCGGCGTGCATCAGGCGCAGCAGCGCGTGCGGCAGCTTCAGCGGCTCGGGGAAATCGATGCGCAGCACGCGCTCGGCGCGCACCGCCTCGGTACCGGCCATCTTGGCCAGGCGCTTGACCCGCGACTGCGCCTGCTTGGCCTTGGCCGCGCTGGCGCTGAAGCGGTCGATGAAGCTCTGCAGGTGCGCGCGCTCGGCCTGGGCCTTCTCGTGGGTGATCTGCTGCAGGCGCAGGTGCTCGGCGCGCTGGCGCTCGAAGGCGGTGTAGTCGCCGGTGTAGAGCTTGGCCTTGCCGTCGTGCAGATGCAGGGTGTGGGTGGTGACCTCGTCCAGGAACTCGCGGTCGTGCGAGATCAGCATCAAGGTGCCCGGGTACTTCAGCAGCCACTGCTCCAGCCACAGCACCGCGTCGAGGTCGAGGTGGTTGGTGGGTTCGTCCAGCAGCAGCAGGTCCGACGGCGTCATCAGCGCGCGCGCCAGGTTCAAGCGCACGCGCCAGCCGCCGGAGAATTCCTTGACCGCGCGCTCGTGGGTGTCGGGCGAGAAGCCCAGGCCGTGCAGCAGCTTGCCGGCGCGCGCGGTGGCGTCGTAGCCGTTGAGCTCCTCCAGGCGGTGGTGGGCCTCGGCCACAGCCTCCCAGTCCTCGCGCTCGACCGCGGCGCGCTCGGCCATCAGCACCTCGTACACGGTGGCGTCGCCGGACAGCACGAAGTCCAGCGCGGGATCGTCCAGCGCCGGGGTTTCCTGGGCCACGCTGGCCATGCGCACGCGGCTGGGCATGTCCAGGTTGCCCAGATCGGACTCCAGCTCGCCCTGGATCGCCGCGAACAGCGAGGACTTGCCGGTGCCGTTACGGCCGATGACGCCGACCCGCCACCCGGCTTGCAGGGTCAGGTCGACTTTGGACAGGAGCAGGCGTTCGCCGCGCCGAAGGGCGAAATCACGGAAGGCAATCATGCGCATAGTGTAGCGGGACCGAGGCCATTGCCGCCCGCACGATCGCGTGCGGATCCGGCCGCGGAGGCGGATTTGCGGCCCGGACCCGGGCCGAATCGGCCGTCTTCGCCCCTGTTCGCACAGCCGTCGCGGCGAGGGATTAGGCTGTTCGACAACGGGCGGCAGCGCTTGCCGAATCGGCGCTCGCACCGCGGTTACGGCCGTATTTCGGGCCCCAACTTCGTCGCGCTGCTTGCATCGGCGGGTATCGGCCCACATTCTTGGAAGCCGACACGACAGGAGATCCGATGCATCACACCTCCCTGATCGCGATCCTCGTCGCCGGCTTCGTACTGGCGTTCATCTTCGGCGCGCTGGCGCAACGCCTGCGATTGTCGCCGCTGGTGGGCTATTTGATCGCGGGCATCATCGCCGGCCCCTTCACCCCGGGTTTCGTCGGCGACCAGACCCTGGCGCCGCAGCTGGCCGAGATCGGCGTGATCCTGCTGATGTTCGGCGTCGGCCTGCACTTCTCGATGCGCGACCTGCTCGCGGTGAAGGCGATCGCCCTGCCCGGCGCGGTGGTTCAGATCGCCGCCGCCGCCGCCATGGGCTGGGCGCTGGCGCGTTTCCTGGGCTGGTCGCACGGCGCCGGCATCGTGTTCGGCCTGGCGCTGTCGGTGGCCAGCACCGTGGTGCTGCTGCGCGCGCTGGAAGAGCGCCGCCTGGTCGAGACCGTCAAGGGCCGGATCGCGGTGGGCTGGCTGATCGTCGAGGACCTGGCGATGGTGCTGGCGCTGGTCTTGCTGCCGGCGTTGGCCGGCGTGATCAAGGGCGAGGCTGGCGACCCCAGCGAGGTCTGGGCGGCGCTGTTCAAGACCTTCGCCAAGGTCGGCGCCTTCGTGGCGGTGATGCTGATCGTCGGCCGGCGCGTGATCCCGTGGATCCTGGAGCGCGTGGCCGGCACCGGCTCGCGCGAACTGTTCACCCTGTGCGTGCTCGCGATCGCGCTGGGCGTGGCCTTCGGTTCGGCCGAACTGTTCGGCGTCTCGTTCGCGCTGGGCGCGTTCTTCGCCGGCATGCTGCTCAACGAATCCGAGTTCAGCCATCAGGCCGCCAACGAAACCCTGCCGCTGCGCGACGCCTTCGCGGTGCTGTTCTTCGTCTCGGTCGGCATGCTGTTCAATCCGATGATCCTGATCGAGAAGCCGCTGCCGGTGCTGGCGACCTTCGCGATCATCGTGGTCGGCAAATCCATCGCCGCGTACGCGATCGTGCGCGCGTTCGGCAAGCCCGGCCCGACCGCGCTGATGATCTCGGCCAGCCTGGCCCAGATCGGCGAATTCTCCTTCATCCTCGCCGGCCTCGGCCTGCAGTTGGAGATCCTGCCGCAGGAAGGCCAGGACCTGATCCTGGCCGGCGCCCTGCTCTCGATCGTGGTCAATCCGCTGCTGTTCGCCTGGCTGGACCGCAAGCAGGCGCGCGAAGCGGCCGCCCTGCAGGAGGCCGCGGTCGATCCGGTGGTGCCGCCGGTGCCGGCCGATATCGCCAATCACGTGATCCTGATCGGCTACGGCCGCGTCGGCAGCGAGCTGGCACGCCTGCTGACCGAGCGCCGCGTGCCGCTGGTGGTGATCGACGGCGAGGACAGCCTGATCGACAAGGCGCGCGCCGCCGGCCTGCCGGCGATCCTCGGCAACGCGGTCAACGACCGCGTGCTGCGCGAGGCCGTGCCCGAGCGCGCGACCACGGTGATGCTGGCGATCCCGCAGGCGCTGGAAGCCGGCGAGATCATCGCCAAACTGCGCGCGATCAACCCCGGCCTGAGCATCGTCGCGCGCGCCCACAGCGACAACGAGGTCCGCCATCTGATCGAGCACGGCGCCGACGGCGCGGTGATGGCCGAGCGCGAACTCGCGCACAGCCTGGCCGAAATGGTGCTGGCCGCGCCGATCTACCGCGGCGAGCGCCACCTGCCGCCGTCCACCGCGCTGGTCTGAGCGATCCGCGACGATCGGAGCAGGACCGCATCGGCGACTAAAGCGCGATATACCGAAGCACACCCCCAAGCACCCGCAGCGAGCGATCATGAGCGAGACCGACAGCCCCACCCCCGCCGGCGAAGCCGACAGCACGCCCGAAGCGCGGCTCAACGCGGTCGAGGCGCGCATCATCGGCTGCCTGATCGAGAAGGAAGCCACCACGCCCGACGTCTACCCGCTCACCCTCAACGCCATCGTCGTGGCCTGCAACCAGAAGACCGCGCGCGAACCGACGATGCAGTTGGAACAGGGCGAAGTCGGCAACGTGCTGCGCCGCCTGGAACCGCGCGGCTGGGTGAAGTCGCAGCACACCGGCCGCTCGGAGCGTTATTCGCACCGCGCCGGCACGCTGCTCGATCTGACCCGGCCGCAGACCGCGCTGCTGGCCCTGCTGATGCTGCGCGGCCCGCAGACCCTGCACGAACTGCTGTCGCGCAGCGAGCGCATGGCCAAGTTCGACAACGTCGGCGATGTCCAGTACGCGCTGGAACGCCTGGCCCAGCAGTCGCCGCCGCTGGTGCGCCTGCTCGGCCGCCAGAGCGGCCAGCGCGAGGACCGCTACGGCCACCTGCTCAGCGGCGAACCGGTGTGGCACGCATCCAGCGGCGATGGCGACGAAGACAGCCGCGGCGGTGGCGGTGGCGGATCGGCGCTGGCCGAACGCGTGGCCGCGCTGGAAGCGCGGATCGCCGAATTGGAAGCGCGACTGGACGCGGCCGGCGCCTGAGCCCGACTCAGGCTGCAGGATTCGCGGCCAGCGGCAGGTAGATATCGGTGCGTAGCGCCGCCGCCGGCGTTTCGTCGGGATCGTCCAGATACTCGTGGTGCAGCGGCGCATCGCGCAGGCGTTCGCCGCTGTCGGGCAGCCACTGCGCGAGCAATGCGTCGGTCAGCGCTTCCAGGCCGTCGAACGGGCCGACGTGACGCAGGCGCGCATAGCGCCCGCCGCCCAGGGACACGCGCCGGAACTCCTCGCCTTCGGTCTCGAACGGCGCGCTCAAGGCGATCATGCAGTCAAACGCGCAATCGGCTTCGGTCACGTCGCGGCGGTCGTCCCAGGGCACGCCATACAGGCCACAGAGCTGTTCCATGCGTTCGTGCTCGGCGGCCCAGCCGAACAGGCGCTCATAGCCATGATGTTGCTGCGGATAGCCGCCGGTCACGCGCAAGGCCAGCACCTGGAAGGGATCGACCTCGACCACTTCGACCCGCAGCGGCGCGGCCGCGGCCGCGGCGCCGGGCGGCCGCGCCAGGCGCGCGATCTCGCGACGCAGGCGTTCGGGCTCGGCGCGCAGCTCGCTGGGCGTGCCGCCGATGCCCTGGCGGAACGCGCGGCTGAAGGCCTGCGGGGTCTGGTAGCCGACCGCGAGCGCGGTGTCGGTGATGCTGCGGCCCTCGCCCGCGAGCAGGCGCAGGCTCTGCAGCAGGCGCAGGCGCGCGACGGTCTGGCCGCTGGTCTCGCCGGTCATGGCGCGGTAGACGCGATGGAAATGAAAGGGCGAGAACGCCGCGGCTTCGGCCAGGCGCGCGAGTTCCGGCGGATCCTCGCCCTGCGCGATCGCGTGCTCGATCAGCGCGACCGCGCGCTCGATGCGGCGCCGATAGCCGTCGCGGGTGTCTACGCGCTGCGGATCGGCCCTGCGCGTGGCCTGGGGTTCGGAACGCGGGGCATCGGAGTCGGCGGCCATCGGCGTGCACCTGGGTCGGGAGTCGGTCGCCAGCATGGCGGCCGCCCGCGCCGGCGGCGGTTCCTATCTTGCGCTCTCGCGCGGCCCGGTTCGTGTCGGGCGATCTCAGTACGACAGCGCCAGGCTCACCAGCACCACGGCCTCGATGGCTTCGGCCAGGGCGCCGCAGGTATCGCCGGTCATGCCTTGCAGGCGACGCAGGCAGGCGCGGCGCCACAGCCAGAAGCTCGCCGCGGACACCGCCAGCGCCAGCGCGCCGCGCCAACCCGCCAGCGCGCAGGCCGCGGCGCTGAGCAGCAGACTGGCGACCGCCGCGGCGCGCGGCGCATCGACCAGTGCGCTGCCGATCCCGCCGCTGCGCGCGTACGGCGTGCTCACGAACGCGAGCGTCAGCGCCGCGCGCGCCAGCACCGGCGCCAGCAACAGGGCCGCCCAGGCCGGCGCGGGCAGGCTGGCGAGCGCGGCGAACTTCAGCAGCAGCACCAGCACCAGCGCGACCACGCCGGCGGGGCCGCTGCGCGGGTCCTTCATGATGGTCAGGGTGCGTTCGCGGCGTTCGGCCGCGCTCGCGCCCATGCCGCCGATCCAGGCGTCGGCGCTGTCGGCCAGGCCGTCCAGATGCAGCGCGCCGGTCAGCAGTACCCAAACCAGCAGCAGCAACGCCGCCGCCAGCAACGGCGGCGCCGACTGCAAGGCCCAGGCGAGCAGACACTGCAAGCCGCCGACGATCGCGCCGACCCAGGGATACCAGATCAGCGAACGCGAACTCGCACGCGCATCCTCGAACACCGAGGCCGGCACCGGCAGTCGGGTCAGGAAACCGATCGCGTGCAGCCAGGCGCGCATCAGGCCGACCCGGCGCGGTGCGCGCCGCTCCATTGCAGCGCATGCAAGGACGCGTGCGCGACGTCGATGCCGGCCATGTCGCCGAAGCCGCGACCTTCGTGCACGCAACGCAGCAGACGGATCGCGCCGCCGTGGGTCACCACCAGCACGCGCCGCGCAGGCCAGGCCGCTGCGGCCTCGTCCAGAGCCGCGACCAGACGCGACTGGAAGGCCGCGAAGGGTTCGGCGCCCGGCGGCGGATGCGCGACCGGGTCCGCCCAGAAGCGTCCCAGGGCCTCGCCCTGCTCGGTCGCCAGGGTTTCGATGGGCACGCCCTGCCAATCGCCGAAGTCGTACTCGGCCAGGCGCGCGTCCAGGCGCAGCGGCAGTGCGCGCACCTGGGCGAGCTCGCGCGCGAACTCGGCGCAGCGCCGCAAGGGCGACGACACGATCGCGTCCCAGTCGCGGCCGACCACGGCCGCACGCAGTTGCGTCCAGCCCAGCTCCAACAACGGATCGTCGAGCCGCCCGCGGTAGCTGCGCTGGCCGGTGTCGCCGTGACGCAGCAGCTCGATCGCGGTCGCGCTCATGCGCGTTCCGACACGCCGGCCTGGGCGAAGGTGGCCATGCCTTCGTGCAGCGCGCAAGCCAGGCGCAGCAAGGGCACCGCCACCGCCGCGCCGCTGGCTTCGCCCAGGCGCATGCCCAGGTCCAGCAGCGGCTGCGCGTCCAGCGCCTGCAACAACAGGCCGTGTCCGCGCTCGTTCGAGCGGTGCGCGAACAGCAGCCACTCGCGCACGCCGGGATTGAGCCGGGTCGCGGCCAGCGCGGCCACGGTCGCGATATAGCCGTCCACCAGCACCGGCACGCCGGCCTGGGCGGCGGCGATGAAGGCGCCGCTCAGGGCCGCGATCTCGAAACCGCCCAGACGCCGCACCTGCTCGCGCGCATCGTGCGCGCCGGCATGCAGGGCCAAAGCGCGCTCGATCACCGCGACCTTGTGCGCGATCCCGGCGGCATCCAGGCCGGTGCCGGCGCCGGCGAGTTCGCCGGGCGCGCGCCCGAGCAAGGCGCAGGCCAGCGCGGTCGCGGCGGTGGTGTTGGCGATGCCCATCTCGCCGCCGATGTAGAGCTGCGCGCCGTCCGCGCGCGCCAGGCGCAGGCTGTCGGCGCCCGCGTCCAAGGCCGCCTGCAGCTGCGCCTCGCTCATCGCCGCCCGCTCGCAGAAATTCGCGCTGCTGGCGGCGACGATCGCGCGCCGCACCCCGGCGATCTCGCCCGGGTCGTTGACCGTGCCCAGGTTGACCACGTCCAGGGTTGCGCCCAGGGCGCGCGCGAGCACGCTGATGGCGGCGCCGCCGCCGGCGAAGTTGCGCACCATCTCGCCGGTCACCGCCTGCGGAAACGCCGACACGCCCTCGGCGGCGACGCCGTGGTCGGCCGCGAACACGCTGATCCAGACCCGCTCCACGCGCGGATGCGGGCGATGCTGCAAGGCCGCCAGCCGCACCGCCAGCGCTTCCAGCGCGCCCAGCGAACCCGGCGGCTTGGTCAGCTGGGCCTGGCGCGCCAGGGCCTGCGCTGCGCAGTCCGGATCGGCGACGGCGCAGGCGTCCAGGGTCCAGTCGCGCGACGGCGACGGGGTAGCGATATCGTTCAAGGCAGATCTCCTTTGAGCGCCAGCGGCAGACCCGCGGCGACGAACAGCACGCGCTCGCAGCGCGTGCCCAGGTGTTGATGCAGGCGGCCGGCTTCGTCGACGAAGCGGCGCGTGAGCTCGCCCAGCGGCACCACGCCCAGGCCGACCTCGTTGCTGACCAGCACGATCTCGCCCGGCAGGCTGGGCAGGCTCTGCAGCAGCGCCTCGCGCTCGCGTTCGTAGCGATCCGCGGCCTGCGCTTCGTCCAGCAGATTGCTGAGCCACAGGGTCAGGCAGTCGACCAGCACGCAACGGCCTTCGCGCGCGTGCTCGCGCAACGCGGCGGCCAGCGCCAGCGGTTCTTCGAGGGTGCACCATTGCGCGGGGCGACGCTGGCGATGATGGGCGACGCGCGCAGCCATCTCGCCGTCGCGCGCCTGCGCGGTCGCGATGTAGACCACGTCGGCGCTGCGTGCGGCCAGGCGCTCGGCCAGGGCGCTCTTGCCCGAGCGCGCGCCGCCGAGGATCAGGGTGCGCATGGCGCGGCTCCGGTCGTGGCCGGCAGGCCGAGCAGCGCGGCCAAGCGGGCGGTATCCAAGTGGGTTTCGACCGCATCGGCCAGTCTGTCGATGCCGGCTTCGCGCAAGGAGTGCATGTCCACGCGCTCGACCTCGTCCAGTCCGGCCCAGCGCAGCAAGGCGGTCAATGCGGCGGGTTCGTCGAACAGCCCGTGCAGATACGTCGCGAACACCTGGCCGTCCTCGGAGCGGGCGCCGTCGCTGCGGCCGTCGTCCAGGTGCGCGCTGGCGCGCGTCAGCGCCGGGCCCTGGCTGAGTCCGCAATGGATCTCGTAGCCGCGCACCGGTGCATCGTCCAGCGCCAGCCGGCCGACGACGTTGCGCAGCTGCTTGTCGGGCTCCAGCGTGGTTTCCAGATCCAGCCAGCCCAGGCCGGCGCTGGAGCCGGGCGCGCCCTCGATGCCGAGCGGATCGTGCACCGCGCGACCCAGCATCTGCAGGCCGCCGCAGATGCCGACCAGCTTGCCGCCGTAACGCAGATGGCGCGCGATCGCCTGCTCCCAGCCGTTCGCGCGCAGCCAGGCCAGATCGGCGCGCGTGGACTTGGAGCCCGGCAGCACGATCAGGTCGCAGGCCGGCGGCGTTTCGCCGGGTCCGACGTAATGCAACTCGACCTGCGGATGCGCGCGCAGCGGATCGAAATCGGTGTGGTTGCTGATCCGCGGCAGCGCCGGCACCGCCACCCGCAGCGCGGCCCCGGCCTTGCGCTCGCGTGCGCGCGGCAGCGCATCCTCGGCATCCAGGTGCAGGCCCTGCAGATAGGGCAGCACGCCCAACACCGGCTTGCCGGTCTCGCGCTCCAACCAGTCCAATCCGGGCTGCAACAAGGCGATATCGCCGCGGAAGCGGTTGATCACGAAGCCGGCCACGCGCGCGCGTTCGCTCTCGGACAGCAGAGCCAGGGTGCCGACCAGATGAGCGAACACGCCGCCGCGATCGATGTCGGCGATCAGCAGCACCGGGCAGTCGACCGCCTCGGCATAGCCCATGTTGGCGACATCGCCCGCGCGCAGGTTGATCTCGGCCGGGCTGCCCGCGCCTTCCACGATCACCGCGTCGTAGCCGGCGACCAGGCGCGCGTGCGAGGCCAGCACCGCCTGCATCGCGACGCGCTTGTAGTCGTGGTAGCCGCGCGCGTCCATGTTGGCGACCGCGCGCCCGTGCAGGATCACCTGCGCGCCGGTGTCGCTGTTGGGCTTGAGCAACACCGGATTGAAATCGGTGTGCAGCGGCAGTCCGGCGGCCTGCGCCTGCACCGCCTGGGCGCGGCCGATCTCGCCGCCGTCGGCGGTCACCGCCGAATTCAGGGCCATGTTCTGCGGCTTGAACGGGGCCACGCGTACGCCGCGGCGTTGCAGCCAGCGACAAAGCGCGGTGACCAGCGCGCTCTTGCCGGCGTCGGAGGTGCAGCCCTGCACCATCAGCACGCACGCGCTCATGCGGCGCTCCGCGCGGCGGCGATCTCGGCCAGGGCCGCGTCCAGGCGCGCGTAGGCCGCGTCGTCGCCGGGCAGGCCGAAGCGCAAACTGGCCGGCGTCTCGAACAAACGGGTGAGGATGCCGCGCCGCGCCAGCGCCTCGTGCAGCTCGACGGCATCCTCGCAACGCCGCCACTGGAAGTAGGCGCAACCGGCGTCGGGCGCGAAACCGCGCGCGCGCAGCACGGCGCCCAGACGCTCGCCCTGCGCCAGCAGGCGACCGCGCATGCGCGCCTGCCAGTCGCGGTCGGCCAGCGCCAGCTGCACCGCATGCCGGCTGGGACCGCTCAGCGTCCACGGGCCCAAACGTTCGCGCAACGCGGCCAGCAGCGGCGGTGCGGCGCAGACGAAGCCGGCGCGCGCGCCGGCCAGGCCGAAGAACTTGCCGATCGAGCGCAGCACGATCAGCCCGCTGCGCGCGCTATCGGCGCAGAGGCTGCGTTCCGGCGTGGCGTCGATGAAGGCCTCGTCGATCAACAGCCAACCGCCGCGCGCGGCCAGTCGCGCGTGCAGGTCCAGCAGGGTCGCGCGCTCGTAGCGCTCGCCGCCGGGATTGTTGGGATGGATCAGGACCACGACGTCGTAGCGTTCGCTCTGCGCGAGCAAGCGCTCCGACTCGCACAGCTCGACCGCATGCCCGGCCTGGCGCCAGGCATGCGCGTGCTCGGCGTAGCCGGGTGCGAGCACGCCGACTCGGGCCTGCGCGCGCAAGCGCGGCAAGGCCTGGATCGCGGCCTGCGAACCGGCCACGGCCAGCACCTCCGGCGCGCCGTAGTATTCGCGCGCGGCCGCGTGCAGGCCGTCCTCGTCCTCGGGCAGGCGATGCCAGGCGCGCGCGGGGATCGCCGGCACCGGCCAAGCCTCGGGGTTGATGCCGGTGGACAGGTCCAGCCAGTCCGCGGGCGCGATGCCGTAGCGCTGCGCGGCGCGCAGTAGACGACCGCCGTGCTCAAGCATGGGTGGAGGCTCCGGATGGCGGTGCGGGCACGCGATCAGTAGTTGAAGACATACGTCGCCACCGCCGCGATCAGAGTGAGTACGCACAGCCACAACAGCGCGCCGCGCCGTACCAGCGACTGCGCGCGCACGATCGCCGCGGCGTCGGGCGCGTCGCCCTCGCCCAGCAGCGGGCGCGACTCCCAGACGCCGTGATACGGCGCCGCGCCGCCCAGGCGCACGCGCAGCGCGCCCGCGCCGGCCGCCATCACCGGGCCGGCGTTGGGGCTGTCCCAGGCCGGCGCCTGGCTGCGCCAGCAGCGCAGCGCCGCGCCGGCGTTGCCGAGCGCGGCGTAGGTCAGCGCGGTCAGGCGCGCGGGCAGATAGTTGAGCGCGTCGTCGCTGCGCGCGGCGGCCCAGCCGTAGCGTTCGTAGCGCGCGGTGCGGTAGCCCCACATCGCGTCCAGGGTATTGGCCAGCCGGTACAGCACCGCGCCGGCCGGGCCCAGTAACGCGAACCAGAACAGTGCGCCGAACACTGCGTCGTTGCCGTTTTCCAGCACCGACTCGGTCGCCGCCGCGGCCACGCGTTCGGCATCCAGGGCCTGGGTATCGCGGCTGACGATGCGTCCGACCGCGGCGCGCGCGGCCGCCAGGTCCTGGGCACGCAGCGCTCGCGCCACCGGTGCGGCGTGCTCGTCCAGGCTGCGCAGCCCCACGCACAGGTACAGCACGCCGGCCGAGTAGAGCGCCGCCAGCCACGGCGAGACCCGCAGCGTCGCCCATTGCAACGCCGCGGCGCACAGGGTCAGCGGCAACACCGCCAGTAGCCAGGCCATGACGCCGCGCGCGCGGCTGTCGCGATACAGCGCGCGTTCGATCGCCTGCGCGAGGCGCCCGTAGCCGACCAGCGGATGCGCGCGCCGCGGTTCGCCCAGCACGCGATCCAGCAGCAGCGCGGCCCACATCGCGGCGACGGCGAGCACGGCGCTCACGGCTGCAGCAGGCGCAGCGCCGCCGTCGGATTCGACGGGAAGTAGAAATGCACGAAGCTCGCGCTCATGCGGCGGTCGCGGTACACCGCCTCGCGGCTGGGCCCGCCATTGGGATTGACCGCGTGCGCGATCGGCTCGGCGGCGATCTCGGCGCGCGCGTAGTGGAAGGTATGACCGCGCAGCTCGCCTTCCGGCAGGCTCACCGATTGCATGCCCAGGCCGGCCAGTCGCGGCTGCAGGGCGGCGCTGCCCGCGAGCAGGCCGGCCATGGCCTGGCGCTCGCCGTCCTTATCGGTCAGCGCGTCGAGCAGGTACAGCAGCCCGCCGCATTCGGCCAGCAGGGGTTTGCTGGCATCGCGGTGGGCGTGCAAGTCGCGTCGCAGGGCCCGGTTGCCCGACAGCGCCGCCAGATGCAGTTCCGGATAACCGCCGGGCAACCAGACCGCATCGCAGTCGGGCAGGCTGTCGCCGGCCAGCGGCGAGAAGTAACGCAGCTCCGCGCCGGCCGCATGCAGCAGATCGAGGTTGGCCGGATACAGGAAGCAGAACGCGGCGTCGCGCGCGACCGCGACGCGCCAGCCCGACGGCAGCGCCGGCACGGCGGCGGATTCGACCGGCGCGAACGCGACCGGCGGCGGCAGCGTGGCCTCGGCATGCGTGGCCCAGGCGTCGGCCAGCGCATCCAGGCGCGCGTCCAGATCGCCGAGCTCGCCCGCGGACACCAGGCCCAGATGGCGCTCGGGCAGGGCTAGCGCGGGATCGCGCGGCAAGGCGCCCAGCCAATGCAGCGACGCCGGCAGGCTCTCGCGCAGCAACTGCGCGTGGTAGGCGCTGCCGATGCGGTTCGCGGCCACGCCATGCACCTGCAGGCCGTCGCGGTAGCGCGCCAGCCCCACGGCTAGCGCGCCGAAGGTCTGCGCCATCGCCGAGCCGTCGATCACCGCCAGCACCGGCAGGCCCAGCGCCAGCGCGAGGTCGGCGCTGGAGGGTTTGCCGTCGAACAGGCCCATCACGCCTTCGACCAGGATCAGATCGGCCTCGCCCGCGGCTTCGTACAGCCGCGCGCGCACCTCGTCCTCGCCGCACATCCACAGATCGAGCTGATAGGCGGGCGCGCCGCTGGCGCGCTCGTGCACCATCGGATCGAGAAAATCCGGACCGGTCTTGAACACCCGCACCCGGCGGCCCTGACGGCTATGCCAGCGCGCGAGCGCGGCGGTGACGCTGGTCTTGCCCTGGCCGGAGGCCGGCGCGGACACCAGCAGGGCCGGACAATGGCGTACGGCCTGCGCTGCGTGCGTTGCGGTCATGGCTTAGAGCTCGATGCCTTTCTGGGCCTTGATGCCGGCCTGGAACGCGTGCTTGACCACACGCATCTCGGTCACCGTGTCGGCGACCTCGATCAGGCGGTCGGGCGCGCCGCGGCCGGTGATGACCACGTGCTGCAAGGGCGGGCGCGCGGCGACCGCGGCCAGCACGGCGTCGAGTTCGACATAGCGATGCGCGAGCGCGATGTTGAGCTCGTCCAACAGCACGAAGTCGCAGGATTCGTCGGCCAGCATCTGCGCGGCCTTGGCCCAGGCCGCCTGCGCGGCCGCGATGTCGCGCGCCTTGTCCTGGGTTTCCCAGGTGAAGCCCTCGCCCATCACGTGGTAGGCGAGCTGGTCGCCCTCGAAGCGGCGGAAGAAGGCTTCCTCGCCGGTCGAGAAGCTGCCCTTGATGAACTGCACCACGCCGCAGCGGAAGCCGTGGCCCAGCGAGCGCGCGAGCATGCCGAAGCCGGACGAGCTCTTGCCCTTGCCGTTGCCGGTGTTGACCACCAGCACGCCGCGCTCGATGGTGGCGCGGGCGATCTTGCGATCGACCAGCTCCTTCTTGCGCTGCATGCGTTCGCGGTGGCGTTCTTCCTGGGTCGGGACGGTGTCGCTCATGCGCGGGCTCCCTGCTGGGCGGTACGTAGGGCGCCGATGCCGCGGACTATCGCCAGCAGCGCGAACGCGGTGCCGACATAGCCGGCCAGGGTGCCGAGGCTACGCGGATAGTACTGGCCGATGCGCGCGGCGAAGCCGGCCAGCGTGGGATCCGGGTAGCGGCCGGAGAAGAAGTAGAAGCCGCCGCCGGAGAAGACATAGGTCGCGAACGCGGCCACCGCCAGTACCAGCGCCAGGCGCGGCAGGGCGGTCCAGCGATCGCGGTGGATGCGGGCGTAGAAATGACCGGCCAGCCACAGCGTCGCGTAGGCCGGCGCCAGCGCCCAGTACGCCGGCGACAGGCACCAGTCGCCGATCGTGCCCGAGGCCAGGCTGACGATGTCCAGCAGCGAGGCCAGCACGAACAGCAGCGGCAGCATCCACATCGGCCGCAACAGCGCGCCGGCGAGGAAGAAGATCGCCCACGACGCGCTGGGCAGGCGGTCGATGGTGGCGAAGTGCTGGCCGCGGGTGGCAATCATCAGCGCCGCCAGAGCGACGCCGACCAGGATCTGCGCGCGCGACGAGCTCAGCGGCAGGGAATGCGTGGGGCTTGCGGTCATGGTGGTCATCCTCGATCAGGCCTGGGCGTCGCGCGGCGCGACCCGCACCGGCAGAACGCGCGCGATCAGCGCATAGGCGGCCAGGGCCACCGCGATGTAGCTCAGAGTGGTGCGCACGAACAGCGGCCCCCACTGCCACACCCGCGCCAGGTACTGGCTCAGGTTCGGATCCTCGTAGCGTCCGCCCAGCCAGTAGAACGCGCCGTTGGAGATCAGAAACGACACCGAGGCTGCGACCAGGCCGACCGCGAGCGCGCCCAACAGCGCGCGCGGGGTCGCCTGCAGCCGCTGCGCATAGGCGCGGCCGCCGTACCACAGCGCCGCGTACGCCAACAGCAGGAAGGCGTACGACGGCGTGACGCAGTAGTGCTCGAAGAAGTTCTTGCCCTGGGCCTGGATCGCGATCCAGTCGATCGCCACCGCCAGCACCAGGAAAGCGACGAAACCCAGGTGCTTGCGCAGCCAGAGGCCGCCGAGGAAGAACACCGCCATCGACGCATCGGGCAGGTGCAGCGCGTCGCCGAAGTGGTGGAAGCGGGTGGCGACCATGACCGCGGCGAGTGCGGTGAACAGACTGTAGTAGACGGATCGGCTGGGAGCGTTCATCGGCGGCCTCGGTGGCGTGGACGGGACGGTGGCGGCGAAAGCGCGGCGATCAGTTCGCCGCGCGGTAGCGCAGGGTCAACAGGTAGTTGCGGCCGGGCTGGTTGTAGTAGGCCGCGGTCTCGTAGCGCTGGTTGAACACGTTGTTGGCCGCCAGCTGCAGGCTCCAGGAATCGTCGAAACGGAAGCCCAGGCGCAGGTCGGTGGTGGCGTAGCCGTCCAGGCGGCGCGTGTTGGCCAGATCGTCGAAACGTTCGCCGGCGACGTAGACGCTGCCGCCCAGGCTGAAGCGGCCGTAGCGACGGTCGGCGTCGAAGCGTGCGCTTTCGCGCGCGCGCCGCGGCAGGATCTTGTCGCGGCTGGCGGTACGGCTGTCGTTGCGCGGATCCAGCCACGTCGCGCTGGCGCGCAGGTCCCAACCGGCCAAGACGGTATCGACCGTGGCCTCCACGCCCTGGATGCGCGCGCGATCGATGTTGCCGGGCAGACCGATCGAAGCATCGAACGCGATCAATTCGTCGACCCGGGTGTCGTAGGCGTTGAGCGACCAGCCGCCCCAGGCGTGTTCGCCGCGCAGGCCGAGTTCGAAGCTGCGCGACTCCTCCGGCTTGAGATCGGCGTTGCCGAAGCCGGGAAAGTACAGTTCGTTGAAAGTCGGGGCCTTGAACGCGGTGCCGTAGCTCGCGGTCAGGCGCAGCTGTTCGCTGAGGTTCCAGCCCCACAGCGCGCTGCCGGTGGTCTGGCCGCCGAACTGGCTGTCGTCGTCGCGGCGCAGGCTGGCCTGCAGCGCGTGCGCGCCAGATTCGCGCTGGTACTGGCCGAACAGGCCGCGGTTGATGCGGCGGTCGTGGGCGTAGACGGTGCTGCTTTCGACCTCGTCGCGCTGCCAGTCGTAGCCCAGGGTGAGCAGGCCGCCGCCGAGGCCGAAGTCGCCCTGCAGCGAGCCCAGCTTGCGACGCGTATTGAAGGTGCTGGAGTAGACGCCGTTGCGGTAGTTGTCGCTGAGGTCGCTGCTGCGGCCCAGGTTGAGGATCAGCGTGGCCTGTTCGCTGGGGGCGTAGCGCAGGCGTCCGCCGGCGACCTGCTGCACGGTGTCGCTCTGGTTGTTGGTGCTGCCGTCGTACTCGTTGCGGCCTTCGGCGCGGAACACACGCGCTTCGGCGTCCCAGGCGTCGCTGAAGCGGTAGCCGCCCTGCGCGGTCAGCGACAGGTTGCGGTAGCCGTCGCGGTCGGGCGAGTTGGTGAAGCAGCCGGCGCCGCCCGGCGAGGGCTTGCCGCGACAGGCGTTGATGCCGTCGGTGTCCTCGCTGGCGGCGTTGATCGAGTACCAGCCGTTGTCGCCCTTGCCGCCCACGCCCAGGGTGCCGCGACGCGTCTGCCAACTGCCGATCGAGGCGCTGGCGTGCGGCGCGAACGCGCCCTGCGGACGGCGGGTGAAGATCTGGATCACGCCGCCCAGGGCCTCGGAGCCGTACAGGCTGGAGAACGGACCGCGCACGATCTCGATGCGCTCGATCTGTTCGACCGGAATGTCTTGCAGGGACGCGCCGCCGCTGGTGGCCGAGCCGATCTTGATGCCGTCGACCAGCACCAGCACATGGTCGGACTCGGTGCCGCGCAGGAACAGCGAGGTCGACTTGCCGGGGCCGCCGTTGTTGGCCATCGACAGGCCGGGCGTGCCGCGCAGCAGGTCGGGCAAGTTGGCCGGCTGCAGGCGTTCGATGTCTTCGCGGTCGATCACGGTGACCGAGGCCAGGGTCGCGTCCTGGGTCTGAGCGGTGCGGCTGGCGGTGACCACGACCTGGTCGAGGTCGGTGGCGGCATCGGCGGCCCAGACCGGGGAGACGACGGACAGCAACGCCGTCGCCAGCGCGGTGCGGCGAAGCGCGTGAGGGTGGAAATTCAAAGCATGGCTCCTGATCCGCGCCTACCCGCGCGGAAACGATGGGTCGGAGACACGCCGAGGGAACGACGAGGCGGCGACGCGCGGACGCAAGGCGGCCCCATGACAGCGCCCACCGCGTGTCGGGTCAGCCTCAGGCCGGTCTCCGGGCTTGCAAGCGAGGGCCTCCAGCCCTCCGGTCCGCGCCTTCCCATGCATGCGCACAGTGGCTTCGTTGCGGATCGTTCGTCTTACTTACCGTTGCGGGGGCAGCTCCGGAATGGCCGTCGCTCCGTTCGGAGGACTGGCGCACCGGATTCCCGTTTCAATCGCCGGCGGGGCCGGCGATCACCTCAAGCCCGCGCATGGTAGCAGCCCGGGCCAGCTCCGCCGCCATGAGCAAACGGCATGAGCCGGACCGCGGCCGGGCGTCGTGGGCGCCCGCTGCCGCACTGGACCCGGCGGGTGTGTCATCAGGCAGATCGGCGGCACACCCAATTCCCGAAACCATGACGTACGGCTATTTCCCTATACGAAAGTGGGTTTGACCGGGTTGTTATAAGCGTGTTAAACCAAAATGACATCGCTACCAATCCCCCCGCCGCAAGGAGCCGCGCACCATGTCCGTAGCCGTCCGCGCCGTACGCCGTCCGCTCGTCCTCGCCCCGTTGTCGCTGGCCCTGCTCACGGCGCTCGCCGCCCCGGCCTACGCCCAGGACGCGGCCGCTCCGGGCGAACCCGCCTCCGAGGCCCACACCCTGGACCAGGTGATCGTCACCGGCACCCGGGTCAGCGATCGCACCGTCGCCGAGTCCAGCGCGCCGATCGACATCATCACCCCGGAGGCGCTGGAGGCCACCGGCACAGTCGAGCTCGCGACCGCGCTGGCGCGCGCCCTGCCCTCGCTGAACTTCCCGCGCCCGGCCATCACCGACGGCACCGACGCGGTCCGCCCCGCGCAGCTGCGCGGTCTGGCGCCGGACCAGGTGCTGGTGCTGGTCAACGGCAAGCGCCGGCACACCACTGCGCTGATCAACCTCAACGGCAGCCAGGGCCGCGGCTCCTCGCCGGTCGATCTCAATGCGATCCCGATCGCCTCGATCGAGCGCGTGGAAGTGCTGCGCGACGGCGCCTCGGCGCAGTACGGCTCCGACGCGATCGCCGGCGTGGTCAACATCGTGCTCAAGGGCAGCGACCACGGCGGCAGCGTCGCCGCGCGCTACGGCCAGTACAGCGCCGGCGACGGCGAGCAGTACCAGCTGTCCGGCGACGCCGGCTTCAAGCTCGGCGAGAACGGCAAGCTGCATCTGGCCGCGCAGGGCGGCCACCAGGACCAGACCAACCGCGCGCGCCCGTTCCAGGGCGTGGTCGAACAGCGCTACGGCGATCCCGAGATCGACAGCGGCGCGGTGTCCTACAACGGCGAATACAGTCCGGTCGACTACCTGACCTTCTATTCCTTCGGCAGCTACAGCAAGCGCGACGTGCTCTCCAACGGCTATTTCCGCTTCGCCGCCGACCCGCGCAACATCCCCTCGATCTACCCGAACGGCTTCCTGCCGCAGATCCACAACATCAGCAAGGACCGCTCGGCGGTGGTCGGCCTGCGCTCGGAAACCGCCGGCGGCACCCAGATCGACTTCAGCTACAACTACGGCCACAACGAACTCAGCTTCGACATCGAGCACACCCTCAACCGCAGCCTGGGCCCGACCTCGCCGACGCAGTTCTATGCCGGCGCGCTGGAAGTCACCCAGCACGTGTTGAATCTGGACTTCGCGCGTCCGGTCGATTTCGGCTGGCAGTATCCGGTGACCTTCGCCTGGGGCGCGGAATGGCGCGGCGAGGAGTTCTCGCAGCACGCCGGCGAACCGCTGTCCTACGCCAACGGCGGCGTGCCCGCCTCCAACGGCCAGATCATTCCGGGCGCGCAGGTGTTCTCCGGCTTCCGCGCCAGCGACGCCGGCGATTTCGACCGCCACAGCTATTCGCTCTATGCCGACGTCGAGGCCGACCTGACCGACAAGTTCTCCGCCGGCATCGCCGCGCGCTTCGAAAGCTACAGCGATTTCGGCGACACCACCTCGGGCAAGCTGTCGGCGCGCTACGCCTTCACCGACAAGGTCGCCCTGCGCGCCACCGCCTCCACCGGCTTCCGCGCGCCCTCGCTGCAGCAGCAGTTCTTCCAGTCGATCGCGACCAATTTCATCAGCGGCGTTCCCTACGAGATCGGCACCTTCCGCGTCGACAATCCGGCCGCGATCGCGCTGGGCTCGGAATCGCTGAAGGCCGAGGAATCCACCAACTACAGCCTGGGCCTGGTGCTGCAGCCCAGCGACAGCCTGTACATCACCATCGACGCGTACCACATCAAGGTCGACGACCGCATCCTGCTGTCGGAAAACCTGACCAGCACCGCGGTGCGCAACTACCTGCAGGCCAACGGCTATCCGGGCATCGGCGGCGGTCGCTATTTCACCAACGCCGTCGACACCAAGACCCAGGGCGTGGACATCATCGCGACCCAGAACTGGGACCTGGCCTCGGGCAAGTTCGGCCTCACCCTGGGCTACAACTACTCCAAGACCGAGATCGAGAAGATCGCCCCCAACCCGGCGCGCCTGGCCGCGATCGACCCGGCGGCGGTGCGCATCGGCCGCACCGAGATCGGCCGCATCACCAAGGGCGCGCCCAAGGACAAGTTCTTCCTGGCCGGCGATTGGGATACCGGCAACTGGAGCTTCAACGCCACCGCCACCCGCTACGGCGAGTTCACCGAACTGCACGCGACCAATCCGCTGCTGGACCAGACCTTCAGCGCCAAGTGGACGCTGGACCTGGCCGCGACCTACCACCTGGACAACTGGGACTTCACCGTCGGCGGCGACAACGTGCTCGACGAGTACCCGGACGAGTCCAAGCTGGTGCTGGGCACGCGCAACTACCTGCCCTACAACACCGCCTCGCCGTTCGGTTTCAACGGCGCCTTCGTCTACGTGAAGGCCGGTTACAAGTGGTGATCTGAGCGGCGCGGTTGGAATGCCCCGTATGCGACGACGGCCCGGACTTCCGGGCCGTCGTCTTTTTTCGACCGGCGAATGCCGCGCCGGTGCGCCCAAACGATGGCGGCGGCGCATTCGCGCAGCCCGGGATCGGCTATAAGGAGTCACCCCGCCGCGCCGGCCTTGCGGATTCCCAAGCCGCGCGCGGTTCGACGTCTCCGCCCAAGGAGGGCCGCCATGCGCTTAGCCGGATCGCTGCTGCTGTCGTTCGCACTGCCCGCCGTACTCGCGTTCTCGATCTCCGACGCCCTCGCCGCCCGCCGCGAACAAGTGGTGCTGATGCAGGGCAACGTCGCCGGCAAGCAGGTCGTGGAAACCGCGGCCGACGGCCGCGTGCAGGTCGAATACCACTTCACCGATCGCGGCCGCGGCGACCGCAGCAAGACGCGTTGGACGCTCAATGCCGACGGCACCCTGGCCGACTACGCGGGCAGCGGCAACGACTACCTGCTCAATCCCTTCGAGGAGCGCTATCAGGTCCGCGACGGCCGCGCGAGCTGGAAGAATCCCAGCGAAAGCGGCGAACGCGCGCTGTCCGCGCCGGCCTTCTTCCTGCCGCTGCAGGCGGCGCCGGAAATCTCCGGCGCGCTCGCGCGCGCGCTGCTGCAGGCGCCCGAGCGCAAGCTCGCGATCCTGCCCGGCGGCGAGGCGCGTCTGCAGACCCTGGGCGAGTACGAAGTCGCCGGCAAGAACGGCCCGGTGTCGCTGACCCTGCAGCGCATCGTCGGCCTGGACTTCACCCCGCGCTCGGTATGGTTGCGCGGCGACGGCGAGACCGCCGCGCTGATCGTAGCCTCGGGCTGGTTCGTGATCATCGACGCCGATCTGCAAGGCGCGCTGCCGAAGCTGCTGGAGCTGCAGGAACAGGCGGACGCGACGTGGGCCGCCGAGATGACCCAGCGCCTCACCCATGCGCCCAAGGGGCCGTTGCTGATCCGCAACGCGCGCGTGTTCGATCCGCGCGACCTCGCCGCCACCGCGGGCACCAGCGTGTTGATCGAAGGCGAGCGCATCGTCCGGGTCGCGCCCGACGCCCAGCTCAAGGCGCCGGAGAACGCAGAAATCCTCGACGCACGGGGCCGCTTCCTGATGCCGGGCCTGTGGGACGTGCACAAGCACTATGCGTCGATCGAGGACGGCGCCCTCGACATCGCCGCCGGCGTGACCAGCGCGCGCGACGTCGCCAACAACTTCGACACCTTCCCCGAGCGCGTGAAGCGCTTCGACGCCGGCACCGAAATCGGCCCGCGCGTGCTGATGGCCGGGTTCATCGACGGCCCCGGCCCCTACGCCGGACCGACCAAGATGCTGGTCGACACGCCCGAGGAAGCGCTCAAGGCCGTGGACTTCTACGCCGACCGCGGCTACATGCAGATCAAGACCTATTCCTCGCTGAAGCCGGAGCTGTTTCCGATCATCGCCGACCGCGCGCATGCGCGCGGCCTGCGCGTGAGCGGGCACGTGCCGGCCTTCATGTCGGCGCGCCAGTTCATCGAGGCCGGCGCCGACGAACTGCAGCATCTGTTGTTCGTGGAACTCAACTTCATGTATCCGCGCGTGCAGGACACCCGCACCAAGGCGCGTTTGACCGAAGTCGGCGAGCACGCCTACGAGTTTCCGCCGGACAAGCCGGAGGTGCGCGAATTCATCGACTTCCTCAAGCGCCACCACACCGTCATCGACGCGACCATGGCGCTGGAGGAGGACCTGTACAGCGGCGATCCCGACGCCAAGACCCCGCCCGGCCTGCGCGGCGTGGCCGAGCGCTTCCCGCCGCAGGCCCAGCGCGGCTTGAGCTGGGGCGCGCTGAAGCCGCCGCACGGCAAGGAGGAGGCCTACAAGCAGGCGCTGCCGAGCATGATGCGTCTGCTCAAGGCCTTGCACGACGCCGGCGTGACCATCCTGCCGGGCACCGACGCCCTGGCCGGCTACATGCTGCACGCCGAGCTGGAGGTGTACTCGCGCGCCGGCATCGCCAACGCCGAGGTGCTGCGGCTGGCGACGCTGACCCCGGCGCAGGTGCTGGGCGTGGACAAGGACCGCGGCGTGATCGCGCCGGGCAAGCTCGCCGACCTGGTGCTGATCGATGGCGACCCGCTCGCCGACATGCGCGATATCCGCAAGGTCGACGCGGTGTTCAAGGGCGGCAAGCGCTACGACC
This sequence comes from Lysobacter sp. cf310, assembly GCF_900114355.1. Classification (GTDB taxonomy): domain Bacteria; phylum Pseudomonadota; class Gammaproteobacteria; order Xanthomonadales; family Xanthomonadaceae; genus Lysobacter. The sequence goes on along the minus strand of NZ_FOSS01000006.1, from coordinate 54,252 downwards.
CGGGCGAGATCGAGCAGGCGCTGGGGATCGTGCCGAGGAAGAAGCCCGCGGTCGCGGAGTAAGGTCGCGACCGTAGCTCGATCGCGGCTTACGCCGCTCCCACAGGAAGCGGCGCTCCCGCGACATCGATGGTCCCGCTGTATGGGAGTGGCGAGCGATGGCTCGCTCTGCGTGGGAGCGGCAAGCGATCGCGCGCTGCGTGTGGGAGCGGCGTAAGCCGCGATCGAATCCCACAAACGACGTAGATCACGGAGCGCGAAACGGCCCGCCACTGCGGGCCGTTTCGCTCAGCCCTCAACCCTTGCGGAACACCAGGTGCCCCGCCTCGGCCTCGACCTGGATGACATCGCCGCTGACGAACTCGCCGCTGAGGATCTTCTGCGCCAACGGGTTCTCCAACTGCTGCTGCACCGCGCGCTTGAGCGGACGCGCGCCGTAGACCGGGTCGAAACCGACGTTGCCGATCAGCGCCAGCGCCGCGTCCGATAGCGCCAGCTTCAGGCCGCGCTCGCCCAGACGCTTCTCCAGGCCGACCATCTGGATCTTGGCGATCTCGCGGATCTGGCTCTTGTCCAGCGGATGGAACACGACGATGTCGTCCAGGCGGTTGATGAACTCCGGACGGAAGTGCGCCTGCACCACGCCCATCACCGCCGCCTTCATCTGGGTGTAGCTCTCGGCGCTGTCGTCGGCCGACAGCTCCTGGATCATCTGCGAGCCCAGGTTGCTGGTCATCACGATCACGGTGTTGCGGAAATCGACCGTGCGGCCCTGGCCATCGGTGAGGCGGCCGTCGTCCAGCACCTGCAGCAGGATGTTGAACACGTCCGGATGCGCCTTCTCGACTTCGTCGAGCAGGATCACGCTGTAGGGACGGCGGCGCACCGCCTCGGTCAGGTAACCGCCTTCTTCGTAACCGACATAGCCCGGAGGCGCGCCGACCAGGCGGCTGACCGCGTGCTTCTCCATGAACTCACTCATGTCGATGCGGACCATGGCGTCGCTGGAGTCGAACAGGAATTCGGCCAGGGCCTTGCACAGCTCGGTCTTGCCCACGCCGGTCGGGCCCAGGAACAGGAAGGAGCCGCTGGGACGGTCGGGATCGGACAGGCCCGCGCGCGAACGCCGCACGGCGTCGGAGACCACGCGGATCGCCTCGTCCTGGCCGACCACGCGCTGGTGCAGGGCCTGCTCCATCTTCAGCAGCTTCTCGCGCTCGCCTTCCAGCATCTTGGACACCGGGATGCCGGTCCAGCGCGCGACCACCTCGGCGATCTCCTCGGCGGTGACCTTGTCCTGCAGCAGCTTGAAGCCCTGGGTTTCGGCTTCCTGCGCGGCCTTGAGCTGCTTTTCCAGCTCCGGCAGCTTGCCGTACTGGATCTCGCTCATGCGGCCGAAATCCTGGGTACGCTGCGCGGCTTCCAGTTCGAGCTTGGCCTGCTCGATCTGCTCCTTGATCTTGGTCGCGCCCTGCAGGGTCGCCTTCTCGGCCTTCCAGACTTCCTCGAGGTCGTTGAAGTCGCGCTCCAAGGTGGCGATCTCGGCTTCGAGGTCGGCCAGGCGCTGCTTGGATTCGGCGTCCTTCTCCTTCTTCAGCGCCTCGCGCTGGATCTTGAGCTGGATCAGGCGGCGTTCCTTGCGGTCCAGCTCCTCGGGCTTGGAGTCGATCTCCATGCGGATGCGCGAGGCGGCCTCGTCCATCAGGTCGATGGCCTTGTCGGGCAGCTGGCGGTCGGCGATGTAACGGTGCGACAGGGTCGCCGCGGCGACGATAGCCGGGTCGGTGATCTCCACGCCGTGATGCACCGCGTAGCGCTCCTTGAGACCGCGCAGGATCGCGATGGTGTCCTCGACCGTGGGCTCGCCGACGAACACCTTCTGGAAGCGGCGCTCCAGCGCGGCGTCCTTCTCGACGTACTTGCGGTACTCGTCCAGGGTGGTCGCGCCGATGCAGTGCAGCTCGCCGCGCGCGAGCGCAGGCTTGAGCATGTTGCCGGCGTCCATCGAGCCTTCGGCCTTGCCGGCGCCGACCATGGTGTGCAGCTCGTCGATGAACAGGATCACCTGGCCTTCGTTCTTGGACAGGTCGTTGAGCACCGCCTTCAGGCGTTCCTCGAACTCGCCGCGGAACTTGGCGCCGGCGATCAGCGCGCCCATGTCCAGCGACAGCACACGCTTGCCGCGCAGGCCTTCGGGCACTTCGTTGTTGACGATGCGCTGGGCCAGGCCCTCGACGATCGCGGTCTTGCCCACGCCGGGCTCGCCGATCAGCACCGGATTGTTCTTGGTCCGGCGCTGCAGCACCTGGATGGTGCGGCGGATTTCCTCGTCGCGGCCGACCACCGGATCGAGCTTGCCCGATTCGGCGCGCGCGGTCAGGTCGATGCAGTATTTCTCCAGCGCCTGGCGCTGCTCTTCCGCGTTTTCCGATTGCACGCTCTCGCCTCCGCGCAGTTTGTCGATCGCTGGTTCCAGCTTGGCCTTGTTGGCGCCCGCGGCCTTGAGCGCGCGGCCGACTTCGCCGCCATCGTCGAGCGCGGCCAGCAGGAACAGCTCGCTGGCGATGAAGGCGTCGCCGCGCTGCTGGGCCAGCTTGTCGGTGACGTTGAGCAGGCGCGCCAGGTCGTTGCCCAGCGAGACGTTGCCGGCCTGGCCGCTGACCTTGGGCAGTTTTTCCAGCGCTTCGCCGAGGCGCTCGCGCAGCAGGGGCACGTTGACGCCGGCCTGCGCCAGCAGCGGGCGTGTGCTGCCGCCGCTCTGCTCCAGCAGCGCGGTCACCAGGTGCACGGGTTCGATCACGCTGTGGTCGCGACCGACCGCCAGCGATTGCGCGTCGGCCAGCGCCTGCTGGAAACGCGAAGTGAGCTTGTCCATCCGCATGGAGGGTTCTCCGAAAGGTGTGGCGGCCCGGCGCGAGTGTCGCGCGACGGCCGCGAATGACCTGTTAATGCGGGCTGGATGGGGCGATTCAAGCGGCGCAGGCTGGCGGCCGGGGCGATGCTTCAGGCTGCGCTGCGGCGCGGGCGCGATCGGCGGCCCTTACGCGGGCAGAAGCAAATCCCCCCATTCAAAGAGGAAGAGAGTCATCGCCCCCTTTGAAAAAGGGGGCAGGCGCCTGGGATGGCCGGATGCTGAGCGATGTTCAGGCGCGGGGGATTTGCTGTTGCGCGGGCAGAAGCAAATCCCCCTTCCCCCCTTCTTCAAAGGAAGGAAGAGAGTCATCGCCCCCTTTGAAAAAGGGGCAGGCGCCTGGGATGGCCGGATGCTGAGCGATGTTCAGGCGCGGGGGATTTGCTGTTGCGCGGGCAGAAGCCAATCCCCCCTGCCCCCCTTTTTCAAAGGGGGGAGCAGCATTGGCATCAGACCCGGCTGGTCGGCTGCAGGATCTCGACCCAGTAGCCGTCCGGGTCCTTGATGAAGGCGATGTCCTTCATGCGGCCGTCGCTCAGGCGCTTCTGGAACGCGACGCCCAGTTGCTCGAAGCGCGCGCAGGCGGCTTCTACGTCCGGTACCGAGACGCAGATGTGGCCGAAGCCGCGCGGCTCGCTGTTGCCGTGGTGGTAGGCGAACGCGGCATCGTGTTCGGTGCCGTGGTTGTGGGTGAGCTCGAGCACGCCGCGCTGGCTCAGCAGCCACTCGCCGCGCGCGGGTTCCTCGGCCGGGATCTGCGCCGGGTCCGGCACCAGCACCAGGAAGTACAGGCTGAACTGCGCCTCGGCGAAATCGCGCTTGCGCACCAGGGTGAAGCCGAGCACGCGGGTGTAGAAGTCCAGCGACCGCGCCGGATCCTTGATCCGCAGCATGGTGTGGTTGAACACGAAGTCGCGGGTGGCGGCTTCGGGGCGTGCGGTCACGCCGGGCACGGCGTCGAGTTCGGTCTGCAGGGACATGGCGGGGTCGGAGTCGAAGGGGGAGCGAACGATATGAGGACGCGCGACGGCCGCCTCAAGCCGGCGCTTCGTCGCGGCGTCGCTGCAGCGACAGCAGGGCCATCAGCGCGGCCAGCGCCAGATAGGCGCCGATGAACTGCCAGGCGATCACGCGCGGCAGGCCCTCCAGCGCCCACGGCAGGTAGATGCCGCCGCGCGGATCGACCGAGTGGATGATGCCGAACAGCGCCAGCGCCGCACCCGCGAGCAGGAAGGCCGAGGCGCGCAGCAGGCGGCCGTCGACCATGGCCGCGACCGCCGAGGTCCAGATCATCGAGGTCATGATGAAGCCGTTGCCCAGGGTCACGATCACCGCCAGTTCCGGCAGGCCGTGGCCGTCCAGCGCGCTCATCAGCTGGGCGTGATGCTCGGGCGCGATCCAGCCGGGATTGCCGGTCTTGATCGCGAGCATGTAGGCCACCGAGGGCAGGAAGCCGAACACCATCGCGGTGGCGTGCTTGCTGGGCGTGGCCTGGAAGGCCTGGGTGGTGATGTCGAGCGCGACATAGACGATGATCGGCGCCAGCACCGCCAGCGGCAGCCACTGCACCAGGCCCGAGACGATGCCGAGCATGCCGCCCAGGCCCACGAACAGACCGGTCAGCAGGGTGTAGCCGCTGCGCGCGCCCATGTGCTTGTAGGCGGGCTGGCCGATATAGGGCGTGGTCTGGGCGACGCCGCCGCAGAAGCCCGCGACCAGGGTCGAGAAGGCCTCGGCGAGCAGGATGTCGCGGGTGCGGTAGTCGTCGCCGGCCGCGCGCGCGCTTTCGCTGACGTTGATGCCGCCGACCACCATCAGCAGGCCGAACGGCAGCAGCAGCGGCAGATAGGGCACGGTCGCGGGCAGGCCCTCGATGAAGCCCAGGCTCGGCCACGGCAGCACCAGGCTCGGCGGCACCGCCTCCGGCCAATGGAAACCCGGCGCGCCCAGGCCCAGCGCGCCCAGGCCGTAGTAGAGGACGGTGCCGAATACGAAGGCCACGAACACGCCCGGCAGCTTGACCGGCAGGCGGCCCTTGGCGATCAGCACGTACAGCAGCAGGCCGAGGGTGACGAAGCCCACCAGCGGCGAACGCAGGGTTTCCACCAGCGGCAGGAAGCCCATCAGCACCAGCGCCACGCCGGCGATCGAACCCAGCAAACCCGCGCGCGGGATCAGGCGGGTGACCGCGTCGCCCGCGAACGAGAGCACGAACTTGAGCAAGCCCATCACCACCAGCGCAGCCATGCCCAACTGCCAGGTCGCGATCGCTGCGGCTTGCGGGTCCAGCCCGGATTGCTTGTAGGCGACGAAGGCCGGGCCCAGCACCAGCAGGGCCATGCCGATGCTGGTCGGCGCGTCCAGGCCCAGCGGCATCGCGGTCACGTCGTCGCGGCCGGTCTTGGCGGCCAGACGCCGCGCCATCGCCGTGTAGATCAGGTTGCCGACCAGCACGCCGAAGGCGGTGCCCGGAAACATGCGCGTGTACACCACCTCGGCCGGGAAACCGAATATGCCGATCAGGGCGGCGGCGATGAAGCCCAGGATGGACAGGTTGTCCACGACCAGGCCGAAGAAGCCGTTGAAGTCGCCGGCGACGAACCAGCGGCGCGAAGGGGAAGCGGTCATCGGCGGATCCTGGGCGAACGCGGGGACGACCTGGGATTGTGCGGGCTGGATGGGCCGCGCGAACAGCGTCTGGCTTAGAACGAAACGTCCGCCCGTTGGCGCGACCACAGCACCGACTGGTGCCCGCTCATGCGTTTCCAGGCCACCCGGATCGCCTCGATGTCGGCCACGCGCGCGGGCGTGTCCTCGTGCAGCACCACCAGCACCTTGGCGCGCTGGCGCTCGGGCGCGGCGGCGCCGCGGAACAGCCACTGGCCGTAACCCTCGAACACGGTCAGACCGTCGGGAAAGCGCGGGGTGACTTCGCGGTCGAGGAAGGCGCGCCATTGCGCCTCGTCGATCCGGGTCTGGTCCTGGCCTTCAGTGCCGACGCTGAAGTACAGCTCGCTGCGGATCCAGGCCTGCGCCGCGGCCGGGCGCGCGGCATCGCCGTGCAGGGCGGGATCGACGGGCGCAGGCGCGACGCTGGCGCAGGCGCTCAGGGCTAGGCACAGGGACAGCAGCAGGCCGTGACGTGGCATGGTCGGGCGCTCCGGGGCGGTCGCTGCATGGTTGCCGGGCCGGCGGGGCGGCGCAAGGGTGGCGGCGATGTTGGTGGGTGTCGCATCGCGCTTGCGGCGAGTGGTCGCACATAGCGACGAACTTGCACGGTAAATGCAAATCCCCCTCAATCCCCCTCAATCCCCCTTTTTCAAAGGGGGAGGACCGGCGGCGGCGCTGCTGTTCCGGGTTTCGCTAGAGGGTTCCGAAGTGTGTAAGCACCGGGCTTTGCTCCCTCCTTTGGAAAAGGATGAAGCCGTGCGTTTACGAACCGCAGGTTCGTGCGCGAGTGAACGTCCGCAGGCTATGCCCGTCGGCCGGGCGGGTTGGGAGGATTTGCTATTCGGGCGTGGGTCGGCCTGCGCTGCTGTGGCGCGGCTTCAATCGAGAAAACGCGCGCGCTGCTCCGGTGTCGGCAGCAGGCAGTGTTGGTAGCGGCCGAACAAGCGGTAGCGGTTGCGCGCGATCAGGCGGTAGAGCGGATCGCGCAGCGCGCGCGGCAGCCAGCGGAGGATCGCCGCGAGGCGCCAGACGCCGCCCAGGCCGACCAGCACGCGCGCGATCGCGTCGGTGTCGGTCCAGGCCTGCCCGCCCTCGATCAACAGGAAGGACATCGGATCGTCCGGATCCAGTCCGTGCGCGGACAGCAGCGCGCGGCCCTGCCCGCCCTGCATCGCCGCGAACCGGTAGCGTTGTTGGCGGTCGTGGCGCAGCAGGAAGCGCACCCAGCCGTTGCATAGCGCGCACACGCCGTCGAAGACGATGATCGAGCGATCGTCGGCCGCGCTGTCGCGCGGCGACGCCGGCAACGCGGGTTCGCGGGTTTCAGTCGACATCCAGCCAGCCCCGGTAATGCACCAACAGACCCGCCAGCGGCAGCGCCGCGCGCACGTCGAAACGATAGCGTCCCTCGCGCTCGGACTCGAGCGCGCTCACGCCGTCGAACCAGCGCGCCGGCAGCGGCAGGCCCAGCGCGTGCACGCGCGCGACGCGCCAGCGCAGTCCGGCATCCTCCACGTCCAGGGCGAAGCCGAAGCGCACCAGGCCCAGGCGCTCGCACAGCAGGCCGTCCTGCGCCCACAGGCGCGAGGGCATGTCGTGGCCGGCGAAACGGCGCAGCCAGCGTTCGGATTCGGGGCTGGCGACGATCTCCACTTCGATCGCGTCGCGGGTGGCCGGCGGCAGGCGCGTCGCCCAGGCGCACAGTCGCGACAGCCAGCCGGCGCCGCGCTCGGATTCGACCTGGCCGCGATAACGGTGCAGGCCGGCGCGTTCGTGCAAGGCGCGCACGCTCGGCGGTAAAGCCTCGTAGCGCGCGCCCAGCAGTTGCCGATACAGCGAAACCGCGGCGACGCTCATCCGATCGGGCCCCGGGCCGAGCGCCGGTCAGGCCGACGCGACCGTCGCATCGCTCCGCAAGCGCAGGAAGATCCGGCGTGCACGGCGCGCGCCATTCGCTTCAGTCCAGACCGCGCAGCGCGGGCGGCACCGCGTACTCGCGGCCGTCGTAATACAGGCGTTCGCGGCTCTTGCGCGCGGGGCTTTCGACGTTCGAACACTGCCCGTCGCTTTCCTGTTCGTTGCGATGGGTGCTGGCGCTGCTGGCCACGAGCAGGCCGGCGTAACCGTGATCGCGCTTGCCGTCGATGGCGACGGTGCGCTGCACGCTTTCGAACTCGCCCGCGCACTGGGTGTCCCATTCGCCGCGATCCAGCGCGACCTGCAGCCGGCTCAGCACCGGACGCAGGCCAGCGCCGTCGGGCACGTACAGGCTCAAGGAGGTGCTGCTGTAGGGATTGGCGCGCGAGGCGCCGGTGTAGCTCACGCGCAGGCCGAAGGCGGTGGTGCGCTCGTCGAGACGGTAGCGCGCGGTGTCCAGGCTCAGGCCGCTGACCCGGATCGCGTCGGAGTCCAGCGCATTGGCCTCGCGGTAGCGCTGCAGAATTCGGGGGCGCGCGGAGTCGGCGACCAGCAGTTCCAGATCGGCCGGTTCCACTTCGGGGTCGGTGGCGGCTTCGTGCTGCAGCTTGAGCGCGAGCAGGGTCTTGTCCGGCGCGGCCGGCCAGACCTTGCAGACCACCTCGCCGAGGTTGATCCAGCGCGCGGGCGATCCCGGCAGGCGCAACAGCTCGCCGTTATCGCCGGTTTCGCCCTGCGCCCCCGGATAGGCGGCCTGGAGCAGGTCGTAGACGCGCGACTGGCAGTCGGCGGCCATCGCCGGCAGCGGCGCGGCCATCGACAGGAGAGACAGCAGCAGGCATCGGCGGGCGGCGCGCATCACGTCATCCATATCAGGCTGGCCATGCGCCCGCCGCGCTGGTCGCGGCGGTGCGAATAGAAACGTTGCGGGTCGGAGATCGTGCTCAGCCCGCCGCCGTACACCTGGGCGGAATCCAGGCCGGCCGCGATCAGGCGGCGGCGCGCGAGCGCGTACAGATCGACGCGCCAATGCTGGGCGCGGGTGGCGACGAAGGCCTCGGCGGCGCCGGCGTCCTGGGCGACGAAGGCCTCGAAGACCTCGGCGCCGATCTCGTAATCCTGCGGACCCGCCGCCGGTCCCAACCAGGCGCGCAACCGCGACGGCGGCGTGCGCAGGGCCGCGACCGTGGCTTCGAGCACGCCTGCGGCCAGGCCGCGCCAACCCGCGTGCGCGGCGCCGACCTCGCTGCCGTCGTCCGCGGCGAACAGCACCGGCAGGCAGTCGGCGGTGAGGATGGCCAGCACGCAGCCGGGCGTGGAGGTCACCGAGGCGTCGGCCGCGGGTTCGTCGGCACTGGAGCCCGCCTCGCCCTCGAAGCGCACCACCTCGACGCCATGCACCTGACGCAGCCAGCGCGGCGGCGACGGCAGCGCGGCGTGTTCGATCAGCGCGGCGCGGTTGCGCAGCACCGCATCGGCCTCGTCGCCGGCGCGCAGGCCGAGGTTGAAGCGGTCGAACGGCGGCGCCGATACGCCCGGGCCCGTGCGCAGCGTGGTGAAGCCGCGCACGTTGGCCGGCGCGGGCCAGTCGGCTTGCAGCCAGGCATCGCCGTCGCGCATGGCTCAGCGCGCCTTTTCGGCGGCCGCGACGGTGTCGTCGTGCAGGGTCTTGATCAACGCGCGCATGTCGGCCGGCACCGGCGCGCTGCAGCGCACCGGCTCGCCGCTGATCGGGTGGACGAACTCCAGGGTCTCGGCGTGCAGGGCCTGGCGACGGAAACCGCGCAGGGCCTCGATCAGCTCGGGGGTGGCGCCGCGCGGCAGCTTGAGCGGGCCGCCGTAGAGCGGATCGCCGATGATCGGGTGCTTGAGGTGGGCCATGTGCACGCGAATCTGGTGGGTGCGCCCGGTCTCGAGCCGGCATTCCAGCAGGGTGTGGGCGCGGAAGCGCTCGCGCAGACGGTAATGGGTGACCGCGTCGCGGCCGTCCTCGCGCACCGCCATGCGGATGCGGTCGCGCGGATGGCGGTCGATCGGGGCGTTGGCGGTGCCGCCGGAGACCAGCGCGCCCACCACCACGGCCAGGTACTGGCGGTGCACCTCGCGCGAGGACAACTGCTCGACCAGGGCGGTGTGCGCCGGCAGGGTGCGCGCCACCACCATCACGCCCGAGGTGTCCTTGTCGAGGCGGTGGACGATGCCGGCGCGCGGCAGCGCGGCCAGGCCGGGGTCGCGGTGCAGCAGGGCGTTGACCAGGGTGCCGGCCGGATTGCCGGCGCCCGGGTGCACGACCAGCCCGGCCGGCTTGTCGATCACGATCACGTGCTCGTCCTCGTACAGCACGTCCAGCGCGATGTCCTCGGGCTCGGAGTGGGTCTGGATGTCGAGCACGGCGGTCAGGGTGACGGTCTCGCCGCCGCGCACCGGATCGCGCGGGCGGACTTCGCGGCCGTCGAGGCGGGCATCGCCGGACTTGATCCAGGCGGCCAGCCGGGAACGCGAATAGTCCGGGAACAGCTCGGCCAGGACCGCGTCGAATCGGCGCCCGGCGGCGCTGTCGGGCACGGTGGCCTGGAGGGGGTTTACGGACTCGTTCATCGGATGGGCAGGATTCAGGGGCTGGGCGCGGGGACTGCTATTATCGGCGCTTCGTGCCTCCGGCGCCCGCGAACCTTGCCATGACCCTTCGTTTCGCCCGTTCACACCGTCTCGTCCGACTGCTGTCCCTGCTGCTGATCGTGGTACTCGCCGGTACTGGCTGCGGCCGGCTGGGCAAGATGTTCAAGGACAAGGACGCGGACGAGGGCCAGCCGGTCGAGGCGCTGTACGACAAGGCCCACACCTCGATGACCAACGGCAACTGGGCCGCCGCCGAGAGCACCTTCAAGCGCCTGGTCGCCCAGTACCCCTACGGTCCCTACACCGAGCAGGCCCTGGTCGAGACCGCCTACGCCCAGTTCAAGTCCGGCAAGCACGACGACGCGATCAGCAGTATCGACCGCTTCATCCGTACCTACCCGACCCACCGCTACGCCTCCTACATGTACTACCTGCGTGGCCTGGTGAACTCCAGCCGCGACACGGTGTTCCTGCAGCGCGTGTGGCGCCTGGACTCCAGCCGTCGCGACCTGGCCACGCCGATGCAGGCCTACAACGACTTCTCGATCGTCGCCGAGCGCTATCCGAACAGCCGCTACGCCGCCGACGCGCGCCAGCGCATGATGGCGCTGCGCGATACCTTCTCGCGCCACGAGCTCGACGTCGCCCTGTACTACCTGCGCCGCACCGCCTATGTGGCCGCGGCCGAGCGCGCCAAGTACCTGCTCGAGACCTACCCGCAGAGCAAGTACCAGAACGACGCCGTCGCCACCCTGGCGGTGGCCTACGCCGGCCTGGGCAACGACACCCTGGCCGCCGACGCCAAGCGCGTGCTGCAGCAGAACGACCCCAACCACCCGTATCTGCAGAGTGGCGAGTGGCCGGACTACCCGGGCAACTGGCGCAAGCTCAACCCGTTCGCGGGCGAGAAGTCGGCGCTGGACAACCAGGATCGCAAGGCGAACTAAACCTGCGACCGCGCCGGGATACGACAGACGCCGCCTTCGGGCGGCGTCTGCGTTTGCGGGGTGTGGCGGGCGAATTCGGGATCGTCGCGCCGACGGCTTTGGCGGCATGGCGCTGAAGTCACTGGATCCCCGCCTTCGCGGCGATGACGAGCAAAAAAGAAAGCCCCCCCAACCCGCCGACAGCGCGGTTGCCGTGCCATTGCCGTTGCCGTTGCCGCGGCAATTGAATCCATAGCATCGAACTCGCCCAGCCTCCACTCAGACCCGGAGGGCGGCGCGCAGGACGCGCGCCGTTTTTCGATAGGACAAGGATGTCCTATCGAAAAATCCCGGCGCACACCCCGCTCTCGCAGGGGAGGTTTGGCGAGACCCTGCCCTTCTCTTTGGTTACTTTTGACCGAAGGGAATCCAGACGGACTCTTGGGCAAGCAAGAGAAAGTGACTCGCACGCGCAGCGGGCGAAAGCCGTTGACCTTGCTAACCACCATTCGCCAAAACACGCGGCGAAGCGCTTAAATCACTGGATCCCCGCCTTCGCGAGGATGACGAATCGGGGTCTGCGCTGACTGCTGTTTGTCGCCCGCGCTTCGGGGCGTGACGTATCGGGTTGCGCAGCGCATCGTTCTGTCGTCCACGCGCGACCCGCAGGATGCGGTGAGCCGAAGGCGAACCGCAGCGCGCGCGCCGGCGCGTTTACATGCGCTGCACGCCCAACACCACGTTGAGGCGGCGCACCTTGCGCATCACGTCGGCGAGGTGGCGGCGGTCGCCGACCTCGATCGAGAAACGCATGATCGCGATGTTGGAATCGCGCTCCAGATACTCGACGCGATCGATGTTGGACTCGGCCTCGGCGATCGCCGCGGCGACCTGGGCCAGCGCGCCGGGGCGGTTGTCGACCTCGATACGCAGCGCGGCGCCGAAATCGCCGCTGACCTGGCGGTCCCAACCGATCGCAACCCAGCGGTCGGGCGACTTGCGGTAGTCGGCGACGTTGGGACAGTCCAGGCGGTGCACCACGATGCCCTTGCCGGCGGTGTGGTAGCCCATGATCTCGTCGCCGGGCAGCGGCAGACAACAGTTGGCGAAGCTGATCACGCCGCGCTCGGCGCCGGTGATCAGGATCTTGTCCTCGGTCATGCGCGGACGGTCGATCGTGCGCCCGCGCGGCTTGCCCGGGGTCTCGCGCGCGAGCGCCAGCGCGACCTGGTTGGGCATGCGGTTGCCCAGCGCGATGTCGGCCAGCAGGGCCTCCAGGCGCGGGTAGCGGTTCTCGCCCAGATAGGCTTCCAGGCGCAGCGCCGGCACCCGATCCAGCGAGGTCTCCAGCGCTTCCAGCGCGCGGTCGAGCATGCGATGGCCGAGCTGGACCGCGTCCTCGTGCTCGAGCTGCTTGAGCTGCTGGCGGATCGAGGTGCGGGCCTTGCCCGAGACCACGAACTCCAGCCACTGCGGCTTCGGCGTCGAGGACTTGGCGGTGATGATCTCCACGCGCTGACCGCTGGCCAGCTTGGTGCGCAACGGCACCAGCTTGCCGTCGACGCGCGCGGCGACCGCGCGGTTGCCGACGTCGGTGTGCACGGCGTAGGCGAAATCCAGCGCGGTCGAATTGCGCGGCAGCGAGAGGATGTCGCCCTTGGGCGTGAACAGGTAGACCTCGTCCGGGAACAGGTCGACCTTGACGTTCTCCAGGAACTCCAGCGAGGAACCGGTCGAACGCTGCGACTCGACCAGGCTGGCGATCCAGCTGTGGGCACGGGTCTGGGCGCTGTTCGGGCCTTCGCCGCCGTGCTTGTAGGACCAGTGCGCGGCGATGCCGCGCTCGGCGATCAGGTCCATTTCCTCGGTGCGGATCTGCACCTCCACCGGCGAGCCGTAGGGCCCGAACAGCACGGTGTGCAGCGACTGATAGCCGTTGGCCTTGGGAATGGCGATGAAGTCGCGGAAGCGCGCGTCCAGCGGTTTGTAGGCCGAGTGCACCACGCCGAGCGCGTGATAGCAGTCCGGCACGCTCTTGACGACGACGCGGAAGCCGAACACGTCCATGACCTGGGTGAAGCTCTTATGCTCGTGGTGCATCTTGGTGTAGATGCTCCACGGCGACTTCACCCGGCTGATCAGGCGGTGCTGCAGTTTTTCCTTGGCCAGGCGCTGGGCCAGGTGCGCTTCGATCTGCACCAGCGATTCGCGCCGCACCACCGGCTGGGTGCGGATACGCTTCTCGATCACCGCGTGGCGCCAGGGATGCAGGGCGCGGAAGCCCAGGTCCTGCAGCTCGGCCTTGATCAGGTTCATGCCCAGGCGCTGCGCGATCGGGGCGTAGATCTCCAGGGTTTCCAGGGCGATACGCTCGCGCGCCTCGGCGCTCTGCGCGCCCAGGGTGCGCATGTTGTGCAGGCGGTCGGCGAGCTTGATCAGGATCACGCGCAGGTCGCGCGCCATCGCCAGCAGCATCTTGCGGAAGCTCTCGGCGGCCGCTTCCTGGCGGTCGCGGAACTGCAGCTTGTCCAGCTTGGTGACGCCGTCGACCAGCTCGGCCACGGTCTCGCCGAATTCGGTCGCCAGGCCCTCGCGGGTCAGCGGGGTGTCTTCGATGGTGTCGTGCAGGATCGCCGCGATCAGGGTCTCGACGTCCAGGCCCTGGTCGGCCAGCACCTTGGCCACCGCCACCGGATGGGTGATGTAGGGCTCGCCCGACTTGCGGGTCTGGCCGGCGTGCGCGGCGGCGCCGATCGCCCAGGCGCGCCGCAGCAACTGGCGCTGCGCCTCGGGCAGGTAATGCGCGGATTGCTCGAACTCGCGCACATAGTCCGGCAGGTCCGCGTCGTCGTGGGCGGGAACCGGATAGGACTGCAGCGCGGGCTCGGCGGGGGTCATAAGGGCAATCTACGCGGGCGGCGGCGCGGCTTGCAACGCGGTCGCATGCGAATCCGGCGCCGGAAACATGAATATGGTGGCGATTATCGGAATCCGTATGTGGAAGGCCGGTATTCCGGGGCTAAGGGAAGGCCCGTTCGCGGCGGCCGCGACTGCACTCCCCTGCTTCCTGCGGGAGCGGCGTAAGCCGCGATCGCGCGGTCCCGACCCGGGATTCAATCGCGGCTTACGCCGCTCCCGCATCAAGCCCGGAAACCGACGCCAGAGCCGCCAAGGCGCCGCAATCGCATCCGCATACGAAAACGGCCCCGCCGAGGCGGAGCCGTTGGTCTCGCGGGCGCGGCCCTGAGGCCGCGGCCGGACTCAGTCGTCGCCCTTGGACAGGTCGTCGTCGGCGACCACTTCGGCGGCGGCCCATTCCAGCGCCTCGCGCTCCTTGCGCTCGCGCTCGGACTTCTCGACCGCGTCGATGTATTCGGGGTTGATCTGGCGCGCGGCGATTTCGCGCAGCGCCAACACGGTCGGCTTGTCGTTGGCTTCGCTGTTGTCCAGCTGCGGCTCGACGCCGTTGGCCAGCTGACGGGCGCGCTTGGCGGCCAGCATGACGAGTTCGAAGCGGTTATCGACCACTTCCAGGCAATCTTCGACGGTAATGCGGGCCATGGGGCTCCTGGCGGCCGGTGCGGCCGTCTTTACAGCGGATGGGGACCGGGAAGTTTAGCCGCGCCCGCGCCCTAGAGCAAGATTCGGGACCTTTCGACATTAAGAATCAATCACTTACCCGCGCCACAGCGGCACAACGACTGTAGGAGCGGCGCAAGCCGCGACCGCGCCTATGGGCTCTGGCGTCACTACGGGTAGGTCCAGGGCCGCCGGGTCGCGGCTCGCGCCGCTCCTACCCCAGGGCGGATAAGACCAGCCTACCCCTGCCCGGCTCAGCCCTCGTCGGCCAGCAGGGCGGTGATCAGGCGCGAATGGCGCGCGACCTGCGGATCGCGGCGCAGACGGCTGGCGACGAAGATCGCGCACATCTCGTCCACCGCGGTGTCGAAGTGCTCGTTGACGATCACGTAGTCGAACTCGCCGTAATGCGACATCTCCTCGCGCGCGGCCGCGAGCCGCTGCTGGATCACTTCCTCGCTGTCCTGCCCGCGCGTGCGCATGCGCGATTCCAGGGCCTGGCGCGACGGCGGCAGGATGAACACGCTGACCGCGCCCGGCACCTTGCTGCGGACCTGACGCGCGCCCTGCCAGTCGATCTCCAGCAGCACGTCGCGGCCGCTGGACAACTGCGGCTCCACCGACTGGCGCGCGGTGCCCTTCCAGTCGCCGTGCACACGCGCGTGCTCGAAGAAATCGCCGGCCTCGACCATGCCCTCGAACTCCTCGGCGCTGACGAAGTGGTAGTGCTCGGCGTGGCGCTCGCCCGGCCGCGGCTGGCGCGAGGTGAACGAGATCGACAGGCTGATGTTCGGGTCGCGGGCCAGCACCGCGTTGACGATGCTGGATTTTCCGGCGCCCGACGGGGCTGCGACGATGTAGAGGGTTCCGCGCATTAGGCTGAGACCAATTGATAACAGGAGTGAGCTGGGAGGAGTGAGAAATGAGCAGCGGCGGAGGTTCCGCTCGCGCCTCACTTCCATTCGCTCACTACTCGATGTTCTGGATCTGCTCGCGGACCTGGTCGATCAGCACCTTCAGCTCCACCGCCGCCGCCGAACTGCGCGCGTCGACCGACTTGGAGCCCAAGGTATTGGCCTCGCGGTTGAATTCCTGCAGCAGGAAATCGAGCCGGCGACCGACCGCCTCGCGCAGCTTGAGCACGCGCCGGGCTTCGGCGACATGGGCGTCGAGCCGGTCCAGCTCTTCGTCCACGTCGAGCTTCTGCAGCCACAGCACCAGTTCCTGCTCGACCCGGCCCTGATCGAAACCGCCGACGCCGCTGGACTGGGCCAGATCGGCCAGGCGCGTTTCCAGCTTGGTGCGCTGGCCGGTGCGGATGCCCGGCATCATGCCGCGCACATCGGCGGCGATCGCGGCGATGCCGTCGACGCGCTCGGCGATCACCGTCGCCAGCTTGGCGCCCTCGCGCTCGCGCGCGGCCAGGAATTCGTCCAGCACGCCGTCCAGCAGGTCCAGCGCGGCGGCCTGCAGCGCGGCCTGGTCGGTGGCCGGGGTCTGCAGCACGCCCGGGAACTGCAGCAGATCGGTGAGTTCGGTGCGCAGGCCCGGGAAACGCGCCTGCAGGTCGATCGCCAGATCGCCCAGCTCGCGCAGGCGGCTGGGGTTGAGCTGCAGCGCGGCGGCGCCCTCGGGCGCACGCAGGCGCAGCACGAAGTCGAGCTTGCCGCGGCTGACGCGGCTGGCGATGCGTTCGCGCAGCGCCGGTTCCAGCGCGCGCAGCTCGTCGGGCAGGCGCAGGCCCAGCTCGAGGAAGCGGTGGTTGACCGAGCGCAGCTCGCAGCCGAGCGTGCCCCATTCGGTGACGCGTTCGCCGCTGGCGAAGGCGGTCATGCTGCGGATCATGCGGTGGTCCAAGGCCTACAGGGAGCGAATGGTAAACTCGCCAGCCACCAAAACGGTAACTCATGGCCATGACCGGCACTTCCGCCGCCCCCACCGACGCCTTCGCGCGTCCCAGCGGGCGCACGCCCGGGCAGATGCGCGAAGTCCGCATCGAACGCGCTTACACCGCCCACGCCGAAGGCTCGGTGCTGGTCAGCTTCGGCCAGACCCGCGTGTTGTGCACCGCCAGCGTCGAAAACAAGGTGCCGGCCTTCCTGCGCGGCAAGGGCGAAGGCTGGGTCACCGCCGAGTACGGCATGCTGCCGCGCGCCACCCACACCCGCAGCGACCGCGAGGCCGCGCGCGGCAAGCAGGGCGGGCGCACCCTGGAAATTCAGCGCCTGATCGGCCGCGCCCTGCGCGCCTGCATCGACCGCAAGGCCCTGGGCGAGCGCACCATCACCCTGGACTGCGACGTGCTGCAGGCCGACGGCGGCACCCGCACCGCCGCGATCACCGGCGCCTACGTGGCCCTGGTTGACGCGGTGCGCTGGCTGCAGGCGCGGCGCGAGATCGCCAAGGACCCGATCTTCGGCGCGGTCGCGGCGGTCTCGGTCGGCGTGTATCGCGGCGTGCCCGTGCTGGACCTGGACTACGCCGAGGACAGCGACTGCGACACCGACATGAACGTGGTCATGAACGACGGCGGCGGCTTCATCGAGCTGCAGGGCACCGCCGAAGGCCATGCGTTCCGGCGCGAGGAACTCGACGGCCTGCTCGGCCTGGCCGAAGCCGGCATCGCCGAACTGATCCAGCACCAGCGCGACGCCCTGGCGCGATGAGCGGCACGGCGACGCAGCGCACGCTGGGCAGCCTGACCCTGGTGGTGCGCGACTACGACGAGGCGATCGCCTACTACACCGGCGCGCTCGGCTTCGTCCTGCTCGAGGACGTCGACCAGGGCGGCGGCAAGCGCTGGGTGCGGGTGTCGCCTTCGCCGGGCAACGAGACCGCCTTGCTGCTGGCCCAGGCCGTCGGCGACGAACAAAGCGCCGCGATCGGCCGCCAGACCGGCGGCCGGGTCGGTTTCTTCCTGCACACCGACGATTTCGCCCGCGACCACGCCGCGATGTCGGCCCGGGGCGTGCGTTTCATGGAGGCGCCGCGCCACGAGGCCTACGGCACCGTGGCGGTATTCGAGGACCTGTACGGCAACCGCTGGGATCTGTTGGAGCTGAAGCGATGAAACTGGTGTTGGCGAGCAGCAATCCAGGCAAGCTGGTCGAACTGCGCGAACTGCTGGCCGACACCGGCATCGAACTGGTCGCGCAGAGCGACCTGGGCGTGGAAGACGCCGAGGAAACCGCCAGCACCTTCGTCGAAAACGCCCTGCTCAAGGCGCGCCACGCCTGCGCGATCACCGGGCTGCCGGCGCTGGCCGACGATTCGGGCATCTGCGTCGACGCCCTGGGCGGCGCGCCGGGCCTGTATTCGGCGCGTTACTCGGGCGTGCACGGCGACGCCCAGGCCAATATCGACAAGCTGCTGCTGGCGATGAAGGACGTGCCCGAAGGCCAGCGCGCCGCGCATTTCTACGCGGTGATCGTGCTGCTGCGCCACCCCGGCGATCCGCAACCGATCATCGCCGAAGGCGTGTGGCCGGGCCTGATCATCCGTGAGCGCCGCGGCACCGGCGGCTTCGGCTACAACCCGGTGTTCCTGGATCCCGACTACGGCCTGACCGCAGCCGAGATGGACACCGAGCTCAAGAACCGCCTCAGCCACCGCGGCCGCGCCCTGGCCGCGCTGCGCGAGAAGCTGCTCGACGCGATACGCTGACGGCCATGTTCGCGGTGCTGTGGCAATACCAGCTGCGTCCGGGCGCGCAGGCCGCGTTCGAGGCCCTGTACGGCCCCGACGGCGACTGGGTCGCGCTGTTCCGCGAGCATGCCGGCTACCTGGGCACCGAACTGTGGCGCGACGAAGCCAGCGGCGACTACCTGACGATGGACCGTTGGGCCTCGCAGGCCGACTACGACGCCTTCCTCGCCGCCGAGCAGCCGCGCTACGCCCAGATCGATGCGCGCGGCGACGCGCTGACCCTATCCGAACGCCGCATCGGCCGTTATCAAGGCTTATAGACGCGCGGGCTATGAGCGCGGTCCACGACAGCGGCACCGGAACGCGGCGCGCGTCACCGGCCGACGCTCCCCGCCCGCGTATCCTGAGCCCTGCCGCATCGTCCTCCACGGGCCGCCCCGCCCCATCGAACCCCCTCCGACCCGCATGCCGTCTTCCTTCCCGCTCCGCACCGCCGCACTGGCCCTGACCGGCGCACTGAGCCTGAGCGCCTGCAGCTCGTTCGACGGCCTATCGCCGCTGACCTGCAGCCGCGACGAAATCCGCGAACAGGGCGACGCCACGCCCGCGCAGCGCCGCTACGCCTTCCCGATCCGGATCGAATACGAACAGGACGGCCGCCGCAGCGTGGTCGAGAACAGCCTGATCTGCGTGTACCGCGGCCGCGAATACCTCGGCGATTGCGACAACGCCAACCGCTGGAGCATGTCGCTGGCGCAAGGCCGCGGCCTGTACCTGGCTGTGGGCGCGCCGCGCAAGGACCGCCAGGTCGCCTACGACCCCGGCGACTGCGAGCTGCTGGTCAACCAGGGCCGCGACCAGCCGTCCTACGTGGTGATCGGCCCCGACGCCGGCGAAGCCGACGACGCGGCCCTGCTGGACCCGCTGTCGATGCGCCGCGACTACGGCATCCGCATCCTCGACTACCGCATCGACCTGAGCGCGCGCCAGCCGCGCGCCGCGCGCTAAGCCCATGCTGTCGCTGCCGCCCCTGTCGCTGTACGTGCACCTGCCCTGGTGCGTACGCAAATGTCCCTACTGCGATTTCAATTCGCACGAGGGCCGCGGCCCGCTGCCGTTCGCGGACTACGTCGACGCCCTGCTCGCCGATCTGGACCACGACCTGCCGCTGGTCTGGGGCCGCACCGTGCAGACGGTGTTCTTCGGCGGCGGCACGCCCAGCCTGTTCCCGCCCGAGGCCATCGACCGCTTCCTGCAGGCCGCGAGCGCGCGCCTGCGTTTCGCGCCGGCTTGCGAGATCACCCTGGAAACCAACCCGGGCACCGCCGAGCACGGCCGCTTCGAGCTCTACCGCGCGGCCGGCGTGAACCGCCTGAGCTTCGGCATCCAGAGCTTCGACGACGGCTGCCTGCGCCGCCTCGGCCGCATCCACGACAGCGCCGATGCCGAATCGGCGGTCAAACTGGCCCAGGACGCCGGCTACGACAATCTCAATCTCGACCTGATGTACGCCTTGCCCGAACAGAGCCTGGCCATGGCCGAGCACGACCTGGAGCGCGCGTTCGCGCTGCAGCCCGCGCATGTCTCGCATTACCAGCTCACCCTGGAACCGAACACGGTGTTCGCCGCGCGCCCGCCGCAGGGCATCCCCGACGACGACGGCGCCTGGGACATGCAGGAGCATTGCCAGGCCCTGCTGGCCGCGCACGGTTACGCCCAGTACGAGGTCAGCGCCTACGCGCAGCCGGGCCGGCGCTGCGCGCACAACGTCAACTACTGGCGCTACGGCGACTACCTGGGCATCGGCGCCGGCGCCCACGGCAAGATCACCCTGGGCGCCGAACAGGCGGTGCTGCGGCGCTGGAAAATCAAGCATCCGACCCAGTACCTGGCCCGCGCCGGCAGCGCCGAGGCGATCGGCGGCGACGATCGGATCGGGCCGGAGCGGCGCCCGTTCGAGTTCATGCTCAATGCGCTGCGCCTGGTCGACGGCTTCGCCCTGGGCGATTTCGAGGCCCGCACCGGCCTGCCCGAGGCGACCATCGCCGAGGCGCTGCAGGCCGCCTACGAGCGCGGCTGGCTGGAACGCGAGGGCGCGCGCGTGCGCCCGACCGAGCTCGGCCGGCGCTACACCAACGACGTGGTCGCGCTGTTCCTGGAAGATTGAGCGCCCGCGCCCGCGTGCGTTTCGCGCGCCCGCCGTGCTGTCCCGCAGCATGGCGGCCGACCGTCCGCCAACGCGCGCTGGCCGCGCGCGGCCCCGGCCTGCGTTCGAATCGGTGGTCGCTCCATTCCGGCCGCTTGGCAGCGACAGGGCTGGCGGGTCTCAAGGGGGCGTGATTAGATCGCCCGATCCGGTATTGGTGAGCCCCGCATGTCCGCGACGTTCGAACCGCTAGGCAAATCGTTTCCGCGGCCCACGCTGGCCTCCGCGGCGATGCCCAAGCGCGTGCGGCGGGTGCTGGAGCACCTGTACGCCCTGGTCTCCGACGAAATGGCGCGCGCGCTGGACCTGATGCTGGTCGAGTACGAGCAGCAGCTGTTCCGCCAGGCCGACCAGGCGCGCAACCCCAGCCTGCAGTCGGTGCATCTGGAAACCCTGCGCCTGGTGCGCCTGAACCGGGTCGACCTGGTGCCGCGCTACCTGGTCGGGCTGGAAACCGCGTTGACCAAGGTGCGCGAGCCGGTGGTGACCGTCGAGGACCAGCAGGCCCTGCCGACCTTCCGCGACCTGCGCCTGGTCGACGATCGCGAAATCGACGAAAACACCGCCCTGCGCGCGATCGCGACGCGCCAGGAAGCGCGCGCCGGCCTGCCCCTGATGCTGCTGGGCCAGCGCTTCGGCGTGCTCGCCGGCACGCCCGCCTACGACGCCGAGCGCCTGCCGTTGGGCCCGCACAGCCTGGGCCGGATCCTGGCCGAGGCCTGCTCGGTGCTGCAGATCGGCCAGGAAGCCAAGCTCGACCTGTACCGGGTCTACGACCTGCAGGTGATGACCGGCTACGCGCAGTTGGTCGAAACCATGAACGCCCTGCTCGCGCGCGAGAACGTGCTGCCCAGCCTGTCGTTCGTGCCGATTCGCGCGCGCCCGACCGCGCAGAACGTCGATCGCGGCGAAGACCCGCGCGCCGCGCGCGAAGACGCCGGCCGTACGCCGCGCGGCGCGCGCCCCTACACCGCCTGGACCGGCCAGACCGATGCCGCCGCGGTCGCCGCCAGCGGCGACGAAAGCGGCGACTACGCCTCGCTGCAGCAGTTGTTGTCCGGGCGTCGCGAGCTGCTGGGCAAGCTGCGCCCCGGCGCGCAGCCCGCGGCGCGCCCGCCGCTGCCCACTCACGATCTGATCGACGCCCTGCGCGCGCTCCAGGCCACGCCCGCGCAGGCCGCGCCGCCGCAGCGCAGCGTCGCCGACCTGCGCCAGACCCTGCTCGCTCAGGCCCGCCAGCAGCGCGGCGAGGCCGCGACCCTGTCGCGCGAGGACAGCGACGCCTTCGAGCTGCTGGACCTGTTCTACGGCGAGATCGAGCGCGAGCTGCGCGGCGACGCCGCCACCACCGGCCTGCTCGGACGCCTGCAGGTGCCGCTCCTGCGCCTGGCGCTGCAGGACCGCGCCTTCTTCGTGCGCAGCCAGCATCCGGCACGCCAACTGTTGAACGCGGTCGCCGAAGCCGGCGCGAGCTGGATCCCGAAAGAGGAGTCCGATCC
This sequence comes from Lysobacter sp. cf310, assembly GCF_900114355.1. GTDB lineage: Bacteria > Pseudomonadota > Gammaproteobacteria > Xanthomonadales > Xanthomonadaceae > Lysobacter. The sequence goes on along the minus strand of NZ_FOSS01000006.1, from coordinate 32,281 downwards.
GCTGCTCAACGATCAACTGCGGCGCGCGGTCGAGCACGTGGTCGAGCACTACGACGGCGACGCGGCGGTGTTCGAAGCCGCCAACCAGAGCCTGCAGGACCATCTGCGCGCGATGGCGCGCAAGGCCGAGGTCGCCGAGCGCCGGCATGTCGAAGCCGCGCGCGGCAAAGAAAAATTGGAGATGGCCAAGCAGCAGGCCGGCGAGGCGATCCAGTCCGCGGTGCACGGCCAGAGCCTGCCCAAGTTCGTGCAGGCCCTGCTGACCCAGGCCTGGTCGGACGTGCTGACCCTGACCCTGCTGCGCCACGGCGAGGATTCGGACGAATGGCGGCGCCAGGTCGAGGCGACCCGTCAGATCGTCGCCGCCAACGTGGTCGGCGCCAGCCAGCAGGCGCCCGGCGGGCTGGACGGCGACATCGAACATGCGCTGACCCTGGTCGGCTATCACGCCGACGAGGCCAACGCGATCTCGCGCCAGCTCACCGTCGGCGCCGCGGCCGCCAACGACGACGTGGCCTCGCGCACCGAACTGGCGATGAAGCTCAAGGCGCGCGCGCGCCTGGGCGAGGACAGCACCGTCGTCAAGCGCGATCTGCCGACGCGCAACGAGCAGGAGCAGAGTTGCTGGGAGCACATCCGCACCCTGCCCTTCGGCACCTGGTTCGAATTCGTGACCAATCAACAGGGCGACGCGGTGCGCAGACGACTGTCGTGGTTCAGCACCGTCACCGACAACGCGCTGTTCGTGAACCAGCGCGGCCAGCGCATCGGCGAACAGTCGCTGGACAGCCTGGCGCGGATGATGGCGCACGGCCAGGCGCGCGTGGTCACCGCCGAGAAGGGCCGCCTGGTCGACCGCGCCTGGAACGCGGCGCTGAGCGTGCTGCGCGGCTTCGTCGGCGGCGGCCAGAAGACCGAGGAGGCGCAGGCATGAGCGAGGAATTCCGCCGCGTGCGCCGGCGCCGAGTCCAGGACACGGTGCAGGTCGTGGACACCATGACCGACGTGGTGATCGGCCAGCTCAGCAATCTGTCCGAGACCGGCATGCTGCTGATCGCGAACACGCCGCTGGTCGACGACGCCCTCTACCAACTGCGCTTCAGCCTGCGCGATGCTCCGCACCATACCTCGCCCATCGAAGTCGGCGCGCACCTGCTGTGGCAGGACCGCACCAGCATGCCCGGGCAGACCTGGACCGGCTTCCGCTTCATCACCATGCTCGAGAGCGAGATGCTGCAGCTGAGGCAGTGGCTGGATTCGCCGGGCGGCACTTACGAGTGAAGCGGGTAAGGCAGGAGTGAGCGGGGAGGAGTGAGTAGCGAGCGGGGGGCGCTTGCGACGCGCGCCATGTTCGATACATGGGATGGCGTGTCGAGGCGGTTCGGCGCAGCGCGACGATGCGGCTCGCCTTCGGCTCACCACATCCTACGTCCGTCGTCCGATTCGGTGGCCTGGCCGGCCCGCCGTAGGGTGCGGTGGCGACCGCACCATCGCCATCAGCCCGAAACGCCGCGCCAAGGCGCTCAACGTCGGTGGAACGGCACCGGCTCGGGCTGGTGCAGCGCATAGCCCTGCGCGTAGTCCACGCCCAGCGCGCCCAACTCCAGCAGGATCTCGTCGCTGGTCACCCATTCGGCGATTACCTTCAGGCCGCGCTGATGGCCGATATCGGTCACCGCCTTCACGATCGCATGGCTCATCGGATCGGTGAGCAGGTCGCGGATGAAAGCGCCGTCGATCTTGATGATGTCCACCGGCAGGTTCTTGAGATAGCCGAACGAGGACATGCCCGCGCCGAAATCGTCCAGGGCGAAGCGGCAACCGACCGCACGCAGGCGCTCGATGAAGCGCGCGACCTGAGCCAGGTTGCGCACCGCCACCGTCTCGGTGATCTCGAAGCAGACCCGCTCCGGCGCGACCGCATGGCGCTTGAGCAGCTCCAGGATCAGGTCGGCCAGGGTCTCGTCCTCGATGCTGGCGCCGGACAAGTTGATCGTCGCGGTGCGCAGTTGCGCGCCGGAGGGATGCAGGCGATCGAAATTGGCCAGCGCGGTCTCGATCACCCAGCGGTCGATCATCGGCATCAGGCCGTAGCGTTCGGCGGCGGGGATGAAGGCGCCAGGCACGACCAAACGGCCCTGCTCATCGCGGAAGCGCAGCAGCAGTTCCAGATGCAGTCCGGATTCCGCGCTGGGCGACAGCGGCCAGACCTCCTGGTACTTGAGCAGCAGGCGGCCCTCGTCGATCGCCCAGCGCAGGCGGTTGGCCCATTCCATCTCGCTGCGCCGGCGCGCGGCGTTGTCGTCGTGCTCGGAATAGAAGTGCACGCGGTTGCGTCCGCCCTCCTTGGCCATGTAGCAGGCGGTGTCGGCTTGCGACAGCAGGTCCTTGAGTGTCACGTTGGGCCGGTCCAGCATCACTCCGCCTATGCTGGCGGTGATGGTGTAGGTGCGCTGTTCCCACACGAACACATAGCCGTCGATGTGTTCGCGCAAGCGTTCGGCCACCAGCGCCGCGCCGGCCTGGTCGTGGACCTCGGTGGCGAGCACGCCGAATTCGTCGCCGCCCAGGCGCGCGAGCACGTCGCCGCCGCGCAGGTGGCTGCTCATCATGGTCGCCAGCTGGCTCAGCAACTGGTCGCCGGCGACATGGCCGGAGGTGTCGTTGATCAGCTTGAACTGGTCCAGGTCGATGTACAGCAGCGCGCACGGCGGTCCGCCCGCGGCCACGCCGGCAAGCACGCGCTCGATCCGGCGCTCGAACTCGCGCCGGTTGTAGAGCTCGGTCAGGGTGTCGTGGCTGGCCTGATAGGTCAGCAGTTCGGTGAGCTGGCGCTGCTCGGAGATGTCGGAGGCCACCATCAGCAGCCTGGCGTGCCCCTCCAGCACCACGCTGGTGATCGAGACGTTGGCCCAGAAGCGGTCGCCGTTCACGCTGCGCAGCATCGCCTCGGCGTTGGCGCAGTCGACCAGGTCGGCCGCACGCAGCTTGTCGCGCAGCAGTTCGTCCTCGAACAGCTCCGGCAGCGGCACTTCGTACACGGTCTCGCCCAGGCGCGCGCGCGAGGCCTGGTTGGCGTAGGAGATGCGGCCGTCGTCGCGGCGCGCCAGCAGCACCAGCGCCGGCAGCAGTTCGTTGAGCGCGCGAAAACGCTCCTCGCTTTCGCGATAGCGCCGGCTCATGCGCGAGCCCAGCTCCAGCGCGAGCCGGCGCGTGCGCGCGACCGACCACACCAGCAGGGCCAGCAGCACGCTCGCGAGCAGGCCGGGCAGCAGCACCCAGTTGCGTTCGCTGGCCGCATCGGCGACCGGCTGCAGCGCGTGCATGCGCACCCGCCAGCGGCGGCCGCCGTAGTCGAGCCGACGCTCGAAGCGATAACCGGTGTCCGTCGCCGGCGCCGGGCCGGTCGCGAACAGCGGCGCCGGGGCGTCGGTGATGTCGCTGACCTCGACCTGCAGCTCGCGGCGCGCGTCCTCGCCCAGGCTGCCTTCGATCAGCTGCCCGGCATGGAAGGAGATCGCGATCGAGCCGCGCATGCGCGCGCGCCGCTGCTCGACGTCCTGCGGCGGCGGGCCGGCCGAGAACACCGGCAGGCGCATGGTCACGCCGTCGCGGCGCGGATCGGCCGCGGCCTGCTGGGCCAGGCGGAACGGCGCCGACAGCACCGCCTGGTCGCTGTCGCGCGAACTCAGCACGCCGACCAGGTTGGTCGGCTGCAGGTTCACGTCCAGGCCGATCAGGCGCTCGTTGCCGTGCAGCGGCGCGACCAGCTCGGTGATGTAGTGATCGCCGTCCACGCGCGACTCGCGGCGCGAATAGGCCATGGCCTCCAGGCTGGGGAAGCGGTTGCGCGGACGCACGTTGGCGTAGAGGTTGGCGTACTCGTCGGCGGTGATCGTGTCCGAGGTCAGGAACAGGGTCTGGACCGAGCGCAGCAGCAGTTCGCAGGATTGCAGGCGATCGACGATGGCGTGGTAACCGCGCTCGGCGCTGCTGTCGAGCGCGGCGGTGCGGTCGTCGACCACCCGGCGCTGCTGCGCGCCGCCCAGCCACAGGGTCAGGCCGACGCCGAACGCCAGCGCGAGCAGGCTCCAGGCCCAGGCCGGGATGCCCAGCGGCGCGATCCGTTCGGGCACGCCGGCAGCCGGCGGCTCGGCCGCGCCGCCATAGCGGCGGGCGCCGCCCGGGGCACCTGGCCGCGAGGACGAAGAGACCTCTTCTGCATCCCTGGACGTCCCCAAGCGACCCTCCATGAAGTCCCGCGATCCGGCGATCCTATACCCGGCCCACCTCGCCATGCTTCGACATCTCGTTCACGAAGCGGGTACCCGCCCGCTCGCACTCGTCGATTCGCCCAGCGCGCAAACGCCTGTCCCCGACCGCCGCGTATTGCGACTCGTCTATCAGACCTTTTACGCAATCAGGGCGAGGTCAGCGGCCACCGGCCAGGCCCGCGCTCGCGGCGCGGCGGCGTCGATGTCGGATTCTGTGACGCAGGCTGCGATGTTTTGTGACGAAGGCGACACGATCGCCGCCATCGATTCCGCCTCGCGGCACATCGGCGCGCGTCGTCAGACGGGCCGCTTGCGCGGCCTGCTTCGGCCGACGGCGCGGTTCATCCGCCCAGCGCTGCGCAGGCGTCCCAGCCCTGCGGCGTGCCGGCCGTGGAGTCGCCGCGGAAATTGTCGCGCAGCGTGGTCTGCGCCCATTCGTCGGCTTCGCCACGCTGCGCCGGGCTCAGGCTTGCGCCCGCCATGGCGAGCTGGCGATCGATCTGGGCGACCCGGAAGCTCTCCGCTCCAAGGCGGTAGAGCTTGAGATAGCGATAGTGCTGATAGGGGTCGCTGCCGACCAGGCCCGCGAGCATGCTCTGCGCACCCGGCTCGTAGGCGCTTTGCAGCAGGTCCACCACGCGCCAGTCGCCGGCGGCCAAACCGCTCTGGATCAGCCGGGTCGCCTGCTGGCGGTAGACGCCGAGCGCGCCGGGCTGCTTGAGCAGGCCGCGCGTGTCGTACAGCGGCCCGCGGCTGAGGTAACAGGCGCGCGCATCGGCGTCGCCGAGCCTGGCCGCCTGCGCCAGGTTCGCGTTCAATGTGTCGAGTATTTCGTCGCTGACGCCCTCGCACAGCGTCCGTCCCTGGTCGACGTCGCGTTGGCGAATCGCGGCGGTGTCGAGCAAGGCCTGGTAGGTGCGCAACTGCGCGGCGCTCAGGTTCTCGGTCTTCTGTTCGGTGAGATCGTGGGTGTTGCGCATCGTCGACCATTCGATCGCGCGCTGGCGGCTGCAACGGTTGAGGTCGCGCAACAGCCGCGCCGCGGCGCGACCGTCGCCGGCGTTCGCCTGCGCCTGCAGCTGGGCGTACACCGACTTGAGCGGCGCGCCCAGCGGCGGCAGCCGCGCGCCGCGATCGAAGTTCAACGAAGCCTGGGCGACCATGGCCAGGTTGCTGCCCGGCGCTCCGCCGACCGGCTGCTCGGTTACTGCGGCCGACTCCAGCGGCGTAGGCACGCTCGCGCCTTCCTTGCGGCCGTACAGGTAGGCGCCGACGATGGCCGCCAGGGCCAGGACGGCCAGAAATGCGAGTCGATAGGGGCTCATGTCGAAGCCTTGGATGCGGGGGCCGGCAAGGGCCGGATTCGGTGGCCGGTTCGCAGCGAAATCCACACGGATCGTAGCGAAAAAGTCGTCATTCTTGAGGCGTCGCGAACGAACATGGATCCCAGCCGGGGGCGGTCGTATCGGTGGAATTGCTGCTGCCGAACTCGTTCTGGAATCTTTCCTGCGCCCACCGATCGGCGTCCGCGCGCTGCTCCGGCTGGATGCGTGCGGCCGCCAGCGCCAACTTCCGATCCATATCGGCGGCGCGGCCGCGTTCCGCGCCGAGGCGGTAGAGCTTGAGATAACGGTAGTACTGGACGGCATCCGAACCCAAGGTTCCGGCGAGCATGCCGTCCGCGCCCGGCTCATACGAGCGGCGGAGTATGTCCACCACTTTCCAATCGCCCGCGGCCATGCCGGCATCCACCAACGACTTGACGCTGCTGCGGTAGTCCTGGATCCACTCCGGATGACGCATGAGTCCCCGTGCATCGTAGCCGGGCCCGCTGGCGAGGTAGCAGGCGCGCGCATGCTCCTCGCCCAGTTGCGCCGCCTTTTGCAAGCTGGACAGTTGCGAATCCAACATGCCGCGATCGAGCCCGTCGCAGAGCGTGCGGGTTTTGTGGATGGCCTGCTTGTGCGATTCCACCGCCTCCAGCTGCACCCGATAGCGCTCCAACGCCTGCGCGCTGGTCCCGTCGATCTTGTCGGCCAGGGTTTCGTCGGCTACCCGTGTCAGGAACCATTCCAGATTGTCGAGACCGGCGCAGGTGCGCAGGTCCTGGTACAAGCGCGTGGCCGCCGCGACATCGCCGGCGTCGGCGCGCGAGCGCAGGTCGTTGAAGATGCGCTTCAGCGGCATATCGCGTGCCGGCAGCGATGCCATCATCCGAACCGGATCGATCGAGGCGACATTCGCGCCTGCCTGCGCCCGGGCAGTGGCGATCGGCGCAGCCGCGGCCGCGGCTTCCGGGCTCCGACCTCGCCCCAGGAAGTAGGCGCCGATCAATGCGGCCAGTCCGACCAAGGCGATCAGGATGTAGCGAAATTGCATTCCCGAATCCACTCCAGAACCGCAACAAGCACCGGCGACGGGACGTGACCGGCAGAGCGGCCCCTCGCGAGGCCGCCCTGCGCTCACCAGCGAACCACTACTGGTACGGAGAGCCGTCCCGCACGTATGCGGCGGCGGCAATGCCCGTGTCGCCCTTCAAGATCGCCTGGTTCTTGCCCGCGGCCGACGGCAATCCCACCTTAAGATTAACCGCACCCGAGACCAGCGAGTCCAGCAACTGCGTCAGGATCGGCAAACCCAGGGCGATGTTGCCGCAGCCCTTCGCCGCCGGCACCGCGAACGTATTGTCGACCAGGATATTGCCGGTGTTCTGGAAATACGCGTACGGGTCGTTACCGACCTGGATGGAATCCAGGCTGCCGGGGCTGCCCGAGATCGGCGCGGTGGGCGCCGGCGGAGCGGTGGTGCCGGTCTGCAGCTTGACCACGACCGGATTCTGCGCGGAACCGATGTAGCAGGAGTTGCCGAGGAACGGATTCTGCAGACGCACGCGCAGCGCAAGCCGCACCGCGGTCGGATCGCCACCCCAGTTCGGGTTGAGGGCCGCACCGAAATCGGTCTGTATCGTCTGCACGGGCTCCATCGTCGCGGTCACGTCGTTGACCGAATTGACCACGCTCCAGAACGCCTGCCACAAGGGCAGCGGCCAATTCGGCGCCGGGTTGACGATGCCGAGCAGACCGCCCGGGACCTTGCCCGGCGGGGAATTGAGCGTCGGCGCGCCCACCGCCTCGAACAACGGCGACGGCTGAATTCCGGTGATGCCGCCCTGCAGGACGATCGGCTTGTCGATCGGCAAGGTGGTGGTACCGATGGTGAACGAGCCCGAGCTGGTCACGCTGTGCACGCAAGCGGTCCCTTCTTCCTGAAGGGGCAGGCTTTCGTACGGGCAGAACTGGAACCGCTCGTAACCTGGGGCCGGTGGTGCCGCCGTCGCGGCGGGCGTGACGACGACTCCGGCCAACGCCGTGGCAAGGGCCGTGAGTAGCAATGCCTTGGACATGATGAACTCCTGAATCTAAGGAAGAATCCTGATCTGCGCCCAGCGGACGCAAGTCCGCCGCCCGTTGGCGATCGCCGCATCACCGGGCTATCGCTGCCTGCGCCGGTTCGATCGAGCCCCATCCAACCGGAGGGGCCCGATGCTCCGCCCCAGCGCCTTCGATACCGCCCGCCAAGAACGCCGCATCAGGCGCGTAGTCGCACGCCTGATGCAGCGGATGGCCGAACGGCTATTTCCACGACATCCCCGCGTCCCTCGGCAACCGCTCCAAGCGACGAGGAGATTCGCGGCCGACTTACATGAAGCGAAGCGGCGCGTTGGCCGTCAGCGTCGACGTGGACCGGACGTTGGTGCAAGGCGACGGGGCGGGGAGGAACTGCGCGGTGAAGGTGAAGGTCGCGTTGGTCGCGGTGTTGTTCAGGTTATTGAGCGTGCCGGTGGCGACACCGCCCGTGCACACGCGCGCCGGCGTGTTGAACCTGACCTGGATCGCGTTCGGATAGGACGCTCCGCCGATCGTCACGCTCGAGCTCGTCGCGCCCGACCCCACGCCCGGGGAAACGCCCCAGCTCAGGTTCTCCGCCGTCACGTTGCCCGTGCAGGCCGAGCCGCCGGTGAAGGTGGCGCTGGCGATCGACGCGACGCCGCTGGCCAGCTGCATGTTGAAGGTGGCGCTGGAACACGGAACCGCGATACCCGAGACCGTAGCGGTGGTGCTGCCGGTGATCGTTACGTAAGTACCGGCGGGCGTGGTATTCACCCAGGCGCTACCGTTCCAATACTCCCAACCGGCGAACGCGGGCGAGGCCACGAGCGGGCCCACCGCGATCAGGGAGGCGAGAAGGGTGGCTTTCAACTTACTCATCGTATTTGCTCCACAGTCGATTATCGAAATCCCCGAACGCGAAGCGCGCGGAGGTCGTGCCACGGGGGAAAGGCAAGTGCCGTGGCGGCACCGAACCGAGGGGCACCGAACATCAGCCTGTTCGAACTTTTGCTCTCATTCGCCAGAGCGCTGAAACAGATGCGTCCTTGGTCTGTATCGACCGCCCGCGGCTGCAGGCGGTTGATGGGGTGAAATCGCTACTCAGAAGAACCCCTTGCGGATCGAAAGTCCGAAGATGCGCGGGTCCTGCAGGAACACGTTCGACGTCAAGCCGCTGTCGTCGCTGTTGAGGAAAGTGCCGGTGATCGCCTCGCCATCCAGCGCGTTCTTGACGTACAGCTGCACGGTCAGATCCTGCTCGGGCTTGTACCAGGTCAGCGACAGATTGACGTTGCCCCAGTCGTGCAGGCGATCGATCCTGTCCTGATAGACGCGGGCCCAGCTCTTGCCCTGGTAATAGAAGTCCGCGCGCAGGGTCAGGTCGCTTTCGGCCAGCGCGAACGTGTACTGCGGGCTGAGGCTGACGGTGATCTTGGGCGCGTTCGGCAGTTCATGGCCGCCCACGTTCTTGGCGAATCCGGCGCCTCCGTTGGGCGCGTCGATTTCCGGATTGTAGAAAGCGCCGCCCAGCAGCCAGGCGTTGTCGCCGGGCCCGCCATTGAGGCCCCGATCCTGGGTGAAGCCGCCCAGGCCGGTGGGAAGATTGACCGTGCAGAAGCTGTTCAAGTAATTGGCGAGGCTGCTCTCGTCGAAGATCTGGTAGAAGTTCTCGAAGAACCGCTCCACCATCGCCTTGGGCGCGATGCAGTTCGACGCCAATTGCATCCACGGCCGCACGACCACCCAGTCCGGATTGCCCGCGGTTCGATCCATCACGTCGATGGAGTACTGGTTGGCGCCGATGCGCGTGCGCAACAGGCCGACGTTTCCGCTGAGCTGGAACTGCGAGGTGGGCCGCCACACCGCCTCGATCTCGGCGCCCCAGGTCTTGGCATCGAAGTTCTCGTTCACCGTCTGCCGGTCGATGATCTGCGAGACCTGGTAGCCCTTGTAGTCGTTGTAGAAGGCGGTTGCGTTGAGGATGAAGCGGCCGCCGCCCATCACGTTCTTCATGCCGACTTCCAGGGCATTGACGTACTCGGCCTTGAAGCGCGGGTCCTTCGCCGTGAAGGACAGCACCTCCGGATTGGCGCCGATGCCCGGGGAGTTGGTACCGCCGGCCTTGTAGCCCCGCGACAACGACGCGTAGACCATGGTGCTGTCGGTGAAGGAAAGATCGGGCGACCAGTCCAGCACCAGACGCCCGGTCGGCTCGTTCCAGGTCTGTTTGATCTTGCCGATGGCCGGATAGCCGTAGCCGACGTAGCCGCCGCCCAGCAGCGGGAAGTCCGGATCCGTGGAGCTCGCCAGCAGCAGCTGGCTGGGCACGGGCGTGGTGGTCTTGACGTCGCGCGTCCAGCGCAGACCGGCGGTCAATTTCCACTTGTCGTTGATCTGCCAGTAGCCCTCGCCGAAGACCGCCGACGAGCGGGTGTTGGCGATGTTGCGGCTACGGAAGTAGTTGTGTCCCTGGCCATTGATGGATCCCAATGGATTGGGGTCGATGTACACGCAAGGAAAATGCCTTCCGAAGAAGTCAGTCTCCACCGAAAGGGCCGTCCCTGGCGTACAGGTGGCTGGACTCAGCACACCGCCTCTTCCGTTGAAAAAGTTTTGAGCAGCAGCAGTGAAGAGGTTACTGAAAACGTAGTAGCTTTCGTCGATCTTGAATTCCAGATAGTTCGCGCCGACGCTGAAATTGAACGGCCCGTCGTACGAGGACTGCAGGCGGAACTCCTGCGACCATTGCCGGCTGTCGGCATCGACCAGGTCGACCAGCAACAGGCGGTCGGAACAGCCCAGCTGCGGGTCGCAGAACACGCCGCCGGGCGTAAGCGGGTAGGCGGGAACGAGGTTTCCGTCCGGATCGAACTGGACCACCTTGTTCGAGTCGGTAAAGATCGGGTTGGACTGGAAGCGTCCGTAGTCCTGCGTGGAATAGTACTGATCGCGGGTATACAGCGACTGCGACACCAGGTTCAGGTGGTCGCCGATGCCGACATCGAAATTGAACTGCAGGATGTCGTTGGTGGCGTGGAACTTCGGGTCGTAACTGGTCGCGATCTCGCGCAGATCGCGCGATTGCTTGACTCCGGAATACGGATCGACGCCTTGCGAGATCAGGTACGCCGGATTGAAGTTGTCCGCGAAGAATCCCAAGGCGCCCGCCGTGGTCTGCGCGGCCAGCACCGACGGCAGGCTGTTGCCGTTGGGCACGCCGAAAGCATCGTTGTCGTACAGCGACCCGTCCTTGCAGGCCTGGCTCAGGAATCCGACATCGTTCGGCCGCAATGTCACGTTGCCTATGGAGGTCGGCCCGGCATCGTTGTGACACAGCTGCTTGCCTGTGCGCGAGCGCGTGTCGTCTTCCTGGAAGTGCTCCCACACCAGGCTGGCGTTGAAGCGGTCGCTGGGCGTATAGCTGGCCGACAGGCGGGTGGAAAGCAGATCGCGATCGTTGATGTCCTTGCCGGTGACCGTGTTGTGGTCGTAGCCGTCGCGCTTGGTGTACTGGGTCGCGAGGCGTAGCGCGAAGGTATCGCTGAGCGGCACGTTGATCATGCCGTTGATGCGTCGCGTGTTGTAGTTGCCCACCTCGGCCTTCACGTCCGCGTCGAAGCCGTCCAGGCTGGCCAGATTGGGAATCATGTTGACCACGCCGGCGGTGGCGTTGCGACCGTACAGGGTCCCCTGCGGGCCGCGCAGCACCTCGACCCGCTCGACGTCGAAGTACTCCTGCTCGAACAGGCGGTTGCGGATCATCGGCGTGCTGTTGAAGCTGATCGCCACCGCCGGGTCGGTGGTGACCGACAAGGCCTGGGTGCCGATGCCGCGGATCTGGAAGTTGTAGCTGGCGAAATTGGTCTTGCTGAAGCTGACGTTCGGCGTCGCGGTGACCAGGTCGCCGCCGGTTTCGATCTTGCGGCTGCCCAGATCGTCGCCGCTGAAGGCGCTGATCGCGATCGGCACCTTCTGGATGTTCTCGACCTTTTTCTGCGCGGTAACGACGATGGTGTCGAGATTGGTCGCCGCCTGCGCATTGGCCGCGGCGGTGGGATTGGGCGCCGTCGACTCTACCGGGGAATCCGCCGCCGGCTGCGTGTCAGCGGTCCCCTCTGCGTTTCCCGGTGGCGCCGGTTCGGCGGGCTTGGCGGCCCCCGCCGCCGAGCTGGCGTTGCCGCCGCCGTTGATCAGGATCGCGCCAGAAGCGCTGGTCGAGTATTGCAGGCCGGTACCCGCGAGCAGTTCGTCCAGCGCCTGCAAGGCCGGCTTTTCGCCGCGCACCGCGCGACCGGTCTTGCCGACCGCGAGCTCGGGCGCGTACAGCAACTGCTGTCCGCTCTGGCGCGCGTACTCCGACAGGGCCGCGTCGAGCCGTTGCTGCGGGATATCGAACTTGGCGTTGCCCACGTCGCCACGCGCGTAGGCGCTCAGACACGGCAGCAAGGCCAGCAGCAGCACACAGGGTTGGAGCACACGTCTCGACAGTCGCTTCTGGTCTCGCACTCGCATCGATTCCCCTCCGGTTGCGGGCCCGCTCGCATGGCCTCGTGTCTATAGGGACGCAGCGCGCTCGAAAACCCGAACCCGCTTCGGCGCAATCGGTGCGCGCGTCTCGCCCAAGATTTTTTTGCATCGCAACAAGCACGCGCGTGCTATTCGCGCACAGCGATGCCGCCGCGGCCGGCGCGCGACGGGCGGGGGATATCCAAAAAAGGGCGCGGCGCATCGTTGCGCCGCGCGCCACACGCGTCGGGCAGCCTCAGCCGCGCTCTGGAGCGCGCGGCTTCAGCACGATCGCGTCGCGCTTGTCGGGCGCGCGCTCGATCGGGAAGTAGGCGGTCACCGCCTCGACGAAGGTGTCGGTGTCGCCGGTATTGAACGCGCCGCTGATCTTCAGCGAGGCCAGGCGGGTGTCGCCGAGCACGATCTGGTTGCGCGAATAGCGATTGATCTCGGCCACCGCGTCGGCCAGGCTCTCGTTCTCGAACACCACCTGGCCGTGGCGCCAGCTCACCTCGCGCCTCACGTCGGCTACGCGCACTTGCGGCACGGTCGCCGCCACCGCGACGAACTGCTGGCCGGGCGCCAGCTCCGCGGTCGGCGCGACGGCGATCGCGGCGGTGCGGGTGCGCTCCCGGGTCACGCTGACCCGGCCTTCGAGCAAGGTGACCTCGAACAGGCGCTCGGACATATGCACTTCGAACTCGGTGCCCAGGGCCGTGACCTGGCGGCCGTCGGCGGTGACGATGAAGGGCCGCGTGCGGTCCTTGGCCACCTTGAACAAGGCCTGCCCGCGCTCCAGGGTGACGGCGCGGGTCTTGCCCTCGTAATGCACGGACACGCGGCTGTCGGTGTTCAAGGTGATCACCGAGCCGTCGGCCAGGGTCACTTCCGAACGTTCGCCGATGCGGGTCTCGTGCACATTGCCGGCGATCGCGTCCTGCACGCCCTGCACCATCCGGCCCGGCGCGTCCGGGCGCAGGATCAGCAGGCCCACCGCGGCCACCACCAGCAAGGACGCCGCGATCGAATAGCCGTAGGTGCGCGCCGCGCACGACAGCCGCGACTTGGAAGCGCGCGCCAGGGTTTCGCGCCGCAGCGCCAGCATGTCGGGCGCATCGGCGACCGCCTGCGCGAGCGCGCGCGCGGCCTCCACGCGCCGGAACGCGGCCGCGTGCGCCTGCGAGCGGTCGCGCCAGGCCTCGAAGGCGGCGCGCAGGGTGCCGTCGGCACCGTCGGCCTCGCTCAGAACCTCGCTCCAGCGCGCGGCCGCTTCGTCGATATCGTCCGGCAGCGGGCCCGGTCCGTTGGCGATGGGGGTGGCGTGCCATTTCATCGCACACCTCCATGCGACGGGCCCGGCGCGCGGGCGCGGACGACCGGGCCGTGAACCCGGAGGCAGGCAGCCCGGCTCATTCCGGCTTCTCCGCGTCCATCGCCCGGCCCAATTGCGCCAGCGCTTTGGCCATGTGCTTTTCGGCGGCGCGCACCGAAATACCCAGCATGTTGGCAATGTCCATATATTTCCGCTTCTCCATGGTGCGCAACACGAACACGTCGCGCGTACGCTGCGGCAGCGCGCGCAAGACGGCGACAGCCAATTTCACCGCCTCCTCCCCCAGTAAGACGCGCTCCGGCGAGATTTCCGTAGCGGGTTGATGAATTTCTTCGTCGAAGGACACGTGCGCGTCCTGGTCGCGGGCCTGACGGCGGCGGCCCCAGTCGCGCAGGGCGTTGGCGGCGATCTGGAAGACGTACTGCTTGACGTGCTCGATCGGGCCCCCGCGCGCGCGCCGCAGCAGGTGCAGGAACACTTCCTGGGTCAGGTCTTCGACTTCGGCGGGATCCTTGACTCGCTTGGAGAAGAATCCGCGCAGTGGCGCGCGGTACTGCTGGGAGATGTTCTCCCATTGGCTGGAGCAATCCTCGCCGTAGTCGGCGAGCGATGCCGGTTCGCGCGTAGACGGCGCCGGATCGGCCATCGAGTCACCTCCCCATACGCGTTGGTATGCGCAGGCCGGCAGCATACTCCGTCGGACTGGCACTCGTGTATACGCCCGCGCACGCGTCGTCGCCGCATCGCGAAACCACGTTTTTCCAGCCGAAATCAGCTTTTTTTCGGAGCGCGCAGGATGCGGCGGCGCAGCATTTCGCCGACGCGGAACCAGGCTCCGGCGCCGCGAGGGTCTCGGCGCCGGCCCCATGAACGCAAGCGCACGGTCGCAGCGCCGTCGGCGCGCGCGCCACGCCGACCGATCCGGCACAGTCGCGCGCGTCGCTACGCGCGCCGGCGGCCTGCGGCGGCGAGCGGAATCCGTCAAAATCCCCGCACGACCCCACGAGACCGCCCACGATGTCGCACGATCCAGCGAGCCTGTACCCCGCCCATCTCGCCGAGCTGCAGCGCCGCGCCGAGGAGGCGCTGGAGCGCGCCGGCCTCGATCATCTGGTCGTACCCAGCGGCACCTCGCATTACCAGGTGTTCGACGACCGCGACTACCCCTACGCGGTGAACCCGCAGTTCAAGGCCTGGCTGCCGCTGACCCGCAACCCCGGCAGCTGGCTGATCGCCACGCCCGGGCGCAAACCCAAGCTGATCTACCTGCAGCCTTTCGATTACTGGCACGTGGTGCCGCAGGCGCCCAGCGGCTACTGGGTCGAGCACTACGACATCGTGGTGATCCGCAAGCCCGAGGAGGCCCTGGCCCACCTGCCGGCCGATCCCGCGCGCTGCGCGATCCTGGGCGAGCCGCACAGCGCGCTGGGCGCCTACCTGCCCAACAACCCGCAGGCCGCGATCGACTACCTCGAGTTCCACCGCGCCTACAAGACGCCCTACGAAGTGCAGATGATGCGCGCGGCGACCCGCCGCGGCGTGCGCGCGCACCGCGCCGCCGAGGCCGCGTTCCGCGACGGCGGCAGCGAGTTCGACATCCACCTGGCCTATTGCGCGGCCGCGCGCCAGGAAGGCCCCGACCTGCCGTACAACAACATCGTCGCGCTGAACCAGAACGGCGCCGTGCTGCACTACACCGAACTCGACCGCGAGGCGCCGGCGCAGCTGCGCAGCTTCCTGATCGACGCCGGCGCCAGCCACCACGGTTACGCCTGCGACATCACCCGCACCTACGCCGCCGATGCCGGCAGCGAGTTCCAGGCCTTGATCGACGCGGTCGACGCCGCCCAGCTGAAGATGTGCGACCAGGTCCGCGCCGGTCACGACTACAAGCGCATCCACCTCGACGCCCACCTGGCCCTGTCCGGCATCCTTAAGGACTTCGGCGTGATCAAGCTCTCGCCGGAGTCGGCGCTGGAAACCGGCGTCAGCAACGTGTTCTTCCCGCACGGCATCGGCCACGGCATCGGCCTGCAGGTGCACGACGTCGCCGGCTTCGCCGCCTCCGACCGCGGCGGCACCATCGCCAAGCCCGAGGGCCAGCCCTATCTGCGCCTGACCCGCGAGCTCGCGCCGGGCATGGCGGTGACGATCGAACCGGGCGTGTACTTCATCGACCTGCTGCTGGACGGCCTCAAGCAGGGCCCGCACGCCGACGCGGTGGACTGGAACCGGATCGACCAGTTCCGCCCCTACGGCGGTATCCGCATCGAGGACGACGTGGTCTGCACCGACGGCGCCCCGATCAACCTCACCCGCGACGGCTTCGCGGAAGCGGCCTGAGACGCGCACGCACTTGCAACGCACGCCCCCGCATCGTGTGCTGTTCGTGTGCGGCCACAACCGGCTGCGCAGCCCGACCGCCGAACACCTGTTCGGCGACCGCGCCGATCTGGAGGTCGCCTCGGCCGGCCTCAAGCACGACGCCGAGCAACCGCTCGGCGCCGAACTGGTGGAATGGGCGCAGCTGATCTTCGTGATGGAGAAGGCGCAGCGCGCCAAGCTGCAGCAGCGCTTTCGCGCGCAACTGCTGGGCAAGCGCGTGGTGTGCCTGGATATACCGGACGAGTACGACTATATGGACCCGGCGCTGGTGCGGCTGCTGGAAGCGAAGGTGCCGCGGTACTTGTGAGCCAGGTTCGCGCGACGGCCGATACGGGGCCCTGCGCAGCGCGCCCGCGCCGCTACGGCGCGGGCGCCGCAAGGCCTTACCAGACCCGATACACCCGACCGCTCTGCACGCCCTCGACGCTGCGCTGGTAGGCCAACGCGGCGCGGGCGGCGGTCACCGGTTCGAAACCGGGGAAGAAAGCGCCGTAGTCGCCCCAGGATTCGGTCAGCACGCTGGGGCTGACCGCGTTGATGCGCACGCCGCGCTGCAGCTCGAATGCGGCGCCCTGCACGAAGCCTTCCAGCGCGCGGTTGACCGCGCTGGCGTTGGCGCCCGAACGAATCGGCTCGTCGGCGACGATGCCGGTGGTCAGGGTGATCGAACCGCCGTCGTTGAGCGCGTGCTGACCGAGCAGGGCGAGGCGCACCTGGCCCAGCAGTTTGTCGTTCAAGCCGACCGTGAACTGCGCCGGCGTCATCTCCGGCAGCGGCCCGAAGTGCAGTACGCCGGCCGCGGAGACGATGGCGTCGACTTTGCCGGTCTTGCGCAGCAGCGCCGCGACGCTGGCGTCGTCGGTGATGTCGACCGGATAGTCGGCGCTGTTGCGGCTGGCGGCCAGCACGTCGTGATGGGACAGGGCCTGGGCGATGGCGCGGCCCAGGGTGCCGCTGGCGCCGACTAGCAGGATCTTCATGGTGGAACTCCATCGGTGGGGAAGGTCCTCAGTCTGTGCGCCGGATCCGCGTCGGGCTATGCGCTAGCATTTCGGGCACTCCTAACTCCCGGTTAGCCATGGACCTGCTGCGCGCGATGGCGGTATTCGTTTCGGTCGCCGACACCGGCAGCTTCGCCGCGGCCGCGCAGGCGCAACGCGTGTCGGCGGTGATGGTCGGCAAGCACATACGCCAGCTGGAAGCGCACCTGGGCGCGCGCCTGCTTCAGCGCGACACCCGCAAGCAACGGTTGACCGAAGTCGGCGCGGCTTTCCTGGACGAAGCGCGATCGGCGCTGGAGCAGGTGCGCCGCGCCGAGACCGTGGCCGAACGCCTGCAGGACCACGCGCGCCCGCGCGGGCATCTGCGGGTGACGGCGCCCCTGACCCTGGGTACCGCCGCGGTCGCGCCGATGGTGACCGCGTTCCTACGCGCCTACCCGGACATATCGGTGGATCTGTTCCTGGCCGATCGCATGAGCGACCTGATCGCCGAAGGCTACGACGCCGCGATCCGCATCGCCCCCCTGCCCGATTCCGACCACTTGGTCGCGCGCCCGTTGCGGCCCTACCGCATGATCGTGTGCGCCTCGCCCGACTATCTGCGCGAACGCGGCACGCCGCACAGCCCGAGCGAACTGGCGCAGCACAGTTGCCTGAATCATCTGCTCTGGCACCCCAAGGCGGGCTGGCGATTCGCGAGCCTGGGCGGCGAGCCGCTGCGCCTGAGCGGCCGCTTCGCCTCCAATCACGGCGACGCCCTGCGTCGCGCGGCCCTGGACGGCTGCGGCATTCTGCTGCAGCCCGAAGTGCTGTTGGCCGACGACCTCGCCGCCGGCCGATTGCTGCCCTTGTTCGAACACGACCTACCGCCGCCGCGCCCGGTGCACCTGCTGTACCCACGCGACCGCCAGCCGTTGCCCAAGCTCAGCCGCTTCGTGGACGCGGTGTTGGCCGCGATGGGGCCGTAGGCCCAAGGGCCAGGCATGCGCTGGCCGCTGCGCATGTCGACCTAAAGCTTGCACGCACCCCTCGCCGGCAACAGCCACCACGCAACGATGCGGTTCGCCTACGGCTCACCACATCCTACGAGTCCGATCGCGTCCGCGAGACAGCGCCAGCACACCATTGCGGTTGTCGTTGTCGTTGTCGTTGCCGTTGCTGTTGCTGTTGCTGTTGCCCCGGCATTCAATTCCAAAAGCCCCGCACTCACCCGACCAACCGTAGACCCGAAGGGCGGCGCGCAGGACGCGCGCCGTTTTTCGAATGGACAGGGACGTCCATTCGAAAAATCCCCGCGCCAGCCCCGAACCCGCAGGGGAGGTTTGGTCAAGCTAGCCCTTCTCTTTGGTTACTTTCTCTTGGGCTAGCAAGAGAAAGTGACCCGTGCGCGAAGCGCGCGGAAGCCTTTGACCTTCGTGACGGAGAGACGAAAGCAAAGCCAAAGCAAATCCTCCCCAACCCTCCTTTTCCAAAGGAGGGAGCTAGGGGCAAAAGAAAATGGCCCGAAGGAGGGAATCAAAGGCGAAAGCGGACTTGCATGTGAGCGCATGCTAAAGACACTGGATGCTCGGCTCCGCCGAAGTAAAGCGGAGCCCGCCTTCGCGGAGATGACGAGCAACAACTAGAGCCGACCTTAGACCAGCCCGAAGCGCGAGAAGTGGCGAGCACAGCCGAGGGACAGCGACAGCGACAGCGAGCGACCAGAACGAGGGGCGCGGGCGAAAACAACGCCCCCTACCCCATCAACGCCTCGATCTCATCGGCGCTGCGCGCCAGCTTGTCGGTCAGCACCTGATAGCCATCCTTGGTGACCAACACATCGTCCTCGGTGCGGATGCCGATACCCCGCCACTTCGGATCCACGCTGGTGTCGTCGGCCGACACGTACAACCCCGGCTCGATGGTGAACACCATCCCCGGCTCCAGCAGGCGCGACTCCCCCTCGATCCGATACTCGCCGACATCGTGCACGTCCAGGCCCAGCCAATGCCCGGTCTTGTGCCGGTAGTAGCGCCGATAACTGCCGTCGGCGATGTTCTTCTCCAGCTTGCCCTTGAGCAGCCCGAGCTTGAGCAGACCTTCGGTCAAGGTTTCGACCGCCGCGTTGTGCCCCGCCTCGTAAGCCACGCCCGGGCGTGCCTGCGCCAGCGCCGCCGCCTGGGCCGCGCCGACCAGATCGTGCAGCGCGCGCTGCGGCGCGCTGAAACGGCCGCTGACCGGAAACGTGCGGGTGATGTCGGCCGCGTAACCGCGGAATTCCGCGCCCGCGTCGATCAGGACCAGATCGCCGTCGCGCGCCACGCCGTTGTTGGCGCGGTAGTGCAACACGCAAGCGTTGGCGCCGGCGCCGACGATGCTGCCGTAGGCCGGCTCGGCATCGTGCATGCGGAACACGCGTTCGAGCTCGGCCTGCAATTCGTATTCGCGCACGCCCGGACGCGCCGCGCGCATCGCCACCTCGTGCGCCTGCACGCTGATGTCGGCCGCGCGCTGCATCAGCTTGAGCTCGTCGCGGTCCTTGAACAGACGCATCTCGTCGAGCAGATGGCCGAGCTCGAGGAACTCGTGCGGCGGCTGCGCGCCCTGGCGCACCATCGCGCGCACGCGGTTGAGCCAGCCGATCAGCTTGAGGTCGAACTCCTGATCGCGGCCGAAGTGGTAGTACACGCGCGAACGGCCTTCGAGCAGGCCGGGCAGGATGTCGTCGAGGTCGGCGATCGGATAGGCGTCGTCCAGGCCGAAGGCCTCGACCGCGCCCTCGGGGCCGAAACGCGGACCGTCCCAGCCTTCGCGCTCGAGATCGCGCTCGCGGCAGAACAGCAGGGTTTCGCCGTGCTTGCGGCCCGGCACCAGCACCAGCACCGCCTCGGGCTCGGGAAAACCGGTGAGGTACCACAGATCGGAATCCTGCCGGTACGGGTAATGGGTGTCGCGGCTGCGGATCAACTCGTTCGCCGACGGCAGCACCAGGATGGCGTCGTCGCCGGCCATGCGCATGAGCTGCTTGCGGCGGCGCGCGTAGGCCTTGGCGGAAATCTGGCTGGCGATGCCGGCGGTAGTCATCGTCGCGACGTCCTCGGGTTCAGTTCAAACGTTGCCGATGCTGGCTGGCCAGCACGCAGTCGCCGTGCAGCAGCAGCGCCGCCACGCGCACGAACTCCTCGATCTCGACCAGCGCTTCCTCGTCCTCTTCGTCGCCGTCGTCCTGCGGTTGGGCGACCGCGAGCTTGGCCAGATCGCCCAACGCCTCGCGACCTTCCACCGACAGCGCGTTGGCCGAGGCGCCGGCCAGGCCGAAGCCGCCGAGGAAACCGCGGCACCAGTCGAACAGCGCGCCGCTGCGCTCGGACAACGAGGCCTCGGCGTCGGGCAGCAGCAGGGCGAAATCGAAACTGCGGTCGGACAACTGCGCGGCGCTGGCCAGGCGCAGCCGATCCAGCGCGCTGTCGGCCTCCGGCGTGGCCACGGCATCGTCGGCCAGGACCTTGGCCGGCCATTCGCGCAGCGAGGCGCCGCCGCCGGCGAGCCAGCCGCACAGGGCCCCATGGAGTTCGGAAGGCGAGGCGGCGAGCGAGAGTTGGCGGCTCTGGGCGTCGACGGCGGACAGGTCGGGCAGTTCGATGGAGGGCACTGGCATGGCTGCGTGGGGGTTGCGCCAGTTTAGCAACGCCGGCGCGCGGCTTGTTGCGGCGGACGACGCCTGCCTACACTGCGCGCTGCCACGCCCTGCGCCCCGGTGTCCGTGCGTCCATCCTCCATCGCCGCTATTCGCGTCGCCGGTCTGCTCAGCGCTCTGCTGGCGTTGGCGGGCATGGTGTTGCCGGTCGCGGCGGCGACCCGGGACTATTACTTCACCCGTCTGGGCAGCGAAATCGGCCTGGCCCAGAACTCGGTGACCGCGCTGGCCCAGGACGCCCAGGGCTTCGTCTGGGTCGGCACCCAGGGCGGCCTGCACCGCTACGACGGCCAGCGCTTCGTGCCCTACCGCCACGATCCGCGCGATCCGGCCAGCCTGCCCGACAGCTACGTGACCGCGCTGGCGATGGAAAGCGAGCGCGCGCTGTGGGTCGGCACCTACTCCGAATACGTGGCCCGGCTGGACCTGGCCAGCGGCCGCATCCGCCGCTACTCGGCCGCGGGCGGCAGCCAGGCCTCGCGCCAGGTCATGGCCCTGCTCTACCGCGGCGGCCGGGTCTGGGTGGGCAGCCTGGCCGGGCTGGAACGCATGGATCCGGCCAGCGGCCGTCGCCAGACCCTGCTGAAGCTGCCCGACAGCGCGCGCGACCGGCCCTGGCAGAAGCTGGTGTCCGACATCGACGGCAACGTCTGGTACGGCAACGCCGCCGGCCTGTACCGGATCGGCACCGACGACCGGGTCGAGCGGATCGACCCGCAGCCGGTGGCCAGCCTGCTGCGCGACCACCGTGGCCAGATCTGGATCGGCCGCAAGGACGGCCTGTTCCGCCTGCACAGCGACGGCCGCAGCCTGATCCGCGCCTTGCCGGCCGAAAGCGCCGAGCCGGCGCCGCCCGCCGACGTGCGCGCGATCGTCGAGGCGCCCGATCGCCGCCTGTGGTTGTCGGTGTTCGGCGACGGCCTGCGCCGCTACGACCCGGACAGCGGCCAGGTCGAGGCGGTGCGCGAGGACGCCGGCATCGGCGCCGGCCTGCCCGAGGACACCATCGCCAGCCTGATGGTCGATCACGGCGGCCTGCTCTGGGTCGGCGGCACTTTCCGCGGCGTCGCCCTGGCCGATCCGCGCGGCACCCGTTTCAGCTACGTGCTCGACATCGACGGCGGGCGCCCGCGCAATGCCGCCGCCGACGACAGCATGCGCGCCATCATCGAGGACGCCGGCGGCGCGCTCTGGCTGGGCAGCGACAACGCGCGCCTGCTGCGCTACGACCTGCAGCAGGACCGCTTCGAGGACTACACCCGCCTGGTCGGCGACGGCGTGCGGGTGATGGCCTTCGGCCGCGCCGACCGCGACCGGCTCTGGGTCGCGACCAGCCAGGGCCTGCGCCGGCTGGATCCGGCCACGCGCCAGCTCGAACGCATCGATCTGGGCCCGTACAGCGCCACCGCGCTGCGCAGTCTGCTCGTCGCCGGCGACGGCACCCTATGGCTGGGCAGCACCGGCTCCGGCGCCCTGCACTACGACCCCGCCAGTGGCGCGATCGCCCAGTACGGCTACCGCGAGGGCGACCCCAAGGGCCTCAGCCATCCGGTGGTGCACGCCCTGCTGGAGGACCGCCAGCACCGGATCTGGCTGGGCACCGGCGACGGCCTGGACCTGCTGGAGCCCGCCAGCGGGCGCATGCGCCACTACCGCCACGAAGCCGACAACCCCAACAGCCTGGCCGGCAACCTCGTGCGTGCCCTGCACCAGTCCGAGGACGGCACGATCTGGGTCGGCGGCCACGCCGGCCTCGACCGCGTGGTCGAACGCGGCGGCGAGCTCCGTTTCGTGCATCCGCTGGGCGCGGCCTTGAACGAACGGCCGGTGCCGGTGGTGTTCACCATCGCCGAGGGGCCGAACGGGCGCCTGTGGCTGGGCACCGACGCCGGCATCCTCCGCTTCGACGTGGCGCCGGGCTGGGTGCGCCGCTACGGCCTGGCCGACGGCCTGCAGGATCTGGAATTCAACGGCGGCGCCGTCACCCAGCTGCGCGACGGCCGCTTCGTGTTCGGCGGCGTGCGCGGCCTGAACCTGTTCCTGCCTGCGCGCATGGTCGATTCGCGCTACACCCCGCCGGTGCGCCTGCTCGGGGCCTGGATCGGCGCCGAGGCCACGGTCGACAGCGGCGCGCTGTGGCAGCCCGCGCGCCTGGACGTGCCTGCGGCGGCCGGCATCCTGCGCCTGCGCGTGGGCGCGCTGGATTTCGCGCCCGATTCCAGCATCCGCTACCGCTACCGCATGGACGGCTTCGATCGCGGCTGGATCGAGAACGGCATGCGCCAGGACATCACCTACACCCGCCTGCCCGCCGGCCGCTACACCTTCCGCGCCCAGGCCACCAACCGCGACGGCGTGTGGAACTCGCGCGAGCTGGTGATCCCGATCCACGTCGCGCCGCCGCTGTGGCGGCACCCGATGGTGATCCTGGCCGCGGCCCTGGCCCTGATCGCCCTGCTCGCCAGCGCGGGCTGGCGCTGGCACCGCGCGCGCCAGCGCGAGCGCGGCTACTTCCAGCAGATCCGCGAGCGCGAGGAGCGCCTGAAGCTGGCGCTGTGGGCCTCGGGCGAGCAGTTCTGGGATTACGACCTGAGCCGGCGCGAGATGCACCGCATGCGCGTCGACGAGCAGCACGCGCAGACCCCGGACATCGGCGTCCAGACCCACGTGGTCGACGATCACGAGATCCACAACGACGACCAGCAGCGCGTGCTCGACCTGCTCAAGCAGCATCTGCGCGGCGACGCCGCGCTGTTCCTGTCCGAACACCGCATCCGCAATCCCAGCGGCGGCTGGAGCTGGATCCGCGCGCGCGGCCGCGTGGTCGAGCGCGACGCCAAGGGCCGCGCCCTGCGCGTGGCCGGTACCGCGCGCGACATCACCGCCAACCGCAGCGCCGAGCGCGACCGCCGCATCTCCAGCGAGGTCCTGCGCAGCATGGCCGAGGCGGTGGCGGTGATCGACCGCGACTTCCACTTCGTCTCGATCAATCCCGCCTTCACCCACATGACCGGCTACGGCGACGCCGAGGTGATCGGGCGTTCGGCCAGCCTGCTCGACAGCCGCCAGCACGATCCCGAGTTCTATCAGGAGATGCGCGCCGAGCTGCAGCGCAGCGGGCGCTGGTCGGGCGAGATCTGGCAGTCGCGCAAGGACGGCGCCGAGTTCCTGTGCTGGCTGCAGAGCAGCGCGGTGCTGGACGCGGGCGGCCAGCGCAGCCATTACGTCGCGGTGCTCAGCGACATCACCGACCAGAAGCGCGCCGAACAGGAACTGCGCTACTTGGCCAACTACGACACCCTGACCAGCCTGCCCAACCGCACCCTGCTGTCGGAGCGGCTGTCGCGCGCGATCGTGCGCGCGCGCCGCCAGGGCCACCGCATCGCGGTGCTGTTCCTGGACCTGGACCGCTTCAAGGACATCAACGATTCGCTGGGCCACGCCGCCGGCGACCGCATCCTGCGCGCCGCCGCGACCCGCCTGCAGGAAACCGTGGGCGCCGAGCACACCGTCGCGCGCCTGGGCGGCGACGAGTTCACCGTGGTGCTGGAGAACATCGACACGCCCGAGGAGGCCGAGGCGGTCGCGCGCCGGCTGATGCGCGCGTTCGAAACCCCGCTGGATTTCGACGAGCGCCACGACGTCTCGATCTCGCCCTCGATCGGCATCAGCCTCTACCCCGACCACGCCCAGGTCCCCACCGATCTGCTCAAGCACGCCGACACCGCGATGTACCAGGCCAAGGCCGCCGGCCGCCGCACCTACATGCGCTACACCGAGGCCATGGACGTCGAGATCCGCCGCCGCGCCACCATCTCGGCGGCGCTGCGCAAGGTGCTGGACCGCGGCGAGCTGCGCCTGGTCTACCAGCCGCGATTGTCGCTGCAGGACCAGCGCATCACCGGCGTGGAAGCCCTGCTGCGCTGGCGCAGCGCCGAGTACGGCGACATCTCGCCCGCGCAGTTCATCCCCCTGGCCGAGGAAAGCGGACTGATCCTGGAGATCGGCGAGTGGGCCATGCACGAGGCCTGCCGCACCCTGGAACGCTGGCGCCGGCAGGGCCTGGACCAGCTGTCGATGTCGGTCAACGTCTCCGCCCTGCAGTTGCTGCGCAGCGACCTGCCGCGCACGGTCGCGCGCGCGCTCGACGAAAGCGGCATCCCGGCCTGGCGCCTGGAGCTGGAGCTCACCGAAAGCGTGATCATGGCCAACGCGGTGCAGACCGCGGCCACCCTGCAGGCGATCCGCGACCTCGGCGTCGGCCTGGCGGTGGACGACTTCGGCACCGGTTATTCCTCCCTGGCCTACCTCAAGCGCCTGCCGATCAACACCCTCAAGATCGACAAGGAGTTCGTCGGCGACCTCGGCCGCGACCCGGACGACGAGGCGATCACCAGCACCGTCATCACCATGGCCCATTCGCTGGGCCTGAACGTGGTCGCCGAGGGCGTGGAGTCGGAGGCGCAGATGGAGTTCCTGCGCGAGCACGGCTGCGACGAGATCCAGGGCTATTGGCTGGCGCGGCCGCTGGAGGTCGAGCAGTGCCTGGCCTTCATCCTCGCGCGCACGCCCGCGGCGGCCGCGCCCCCGCCCGCGGCGGACTGAGACCGCCGCCCCGCTCCGGCGCATCCGTTCACCTCGCGGTGCGGTCCGCGCCCTGGCCTGCTTGACCGGCTCCCGGCTCCCTGCCTATCGTGGCCGCATGGACCGCGCCGAACTGCTCGCCCAAATGCAATCGCTCGCCGACCGCGTCGACGAGTTGGCCGAGCGCGCGCGCCGTCTGCACGACGAGAACCGCAGCCTGCGCCAGCAACAGGAACAGCTGGCCGGCGAACGCTCGGCCCTGCTGGCCAAGAATGAGCAGGCACGCACCCGCGTCGAAGCGATGATCGCGCGGCTCAAGTCGCTCGAGCAGCACACCTGAGCACGAGCCGATGAGCACCAGCGAACCCGTCAGCATCCGCCTGCTCGACCGCGAGTACACGGTCGGCTGCGAGCCGTCCGAACGCGACAGCCTGTTGTCGGCGGCCAAGCTGCTGGACAGCAAGATGCGCGAGATCCGCGGCGGCAATCGCATGGCCGCACTGGATCGCGTGGCGGTGCTGGCCGCGCTCAATCTCGCCCACGAACTGCAGCAGCTGCGCGGCGAGAACGAAAGCCGCGACCGCGAACTCGCGCGCACCCTCGGCGATCTGCATCGCAAGCTCGACGGCCTGTTCGACGCCGCGCCGCGCTGAATCCGCGTTTTCTTCGGTTCCGCGGCCAACGCGCGCAAGCGCCGTCCGTGAACGCAAGCCCGGCATCGCCGCAGGCATCGACGCGATCACAGTATCGATGAATCGCAACGCAGCATTGCCGACGAGCGGGCATGCGCACCCGCACTCCCGCGCTATACTTCGCCGACGTCCTCTGCTGTGCGCGACGGCGTGCACAAACATTCGCCTTGTCCCTTAATGACGACCACGGGGGCGCAGCGGAAGCCCGGAGTGCAAGTCCGCCTCGTAGCGGGAAGCCCGAAGGCAGCCAAGCGTCCCCACTTGAACCCCGGGTTCAAGGTCGTTTGGCATGCATCGCCATTGGCGGAGGACTACTTATCCCGGACGGGCGCCTCGCGGCGCCCGCTCCTTCTTGGCGCGCCGCTCCGTGCGGTCGCGTACCGCCCCCAGATGGAAGCCCCGCCGCATGACGGCTGACCGTGCGGCCCTGCGCCGCGATCTGCGCGAGCGCCGCCGCGCCCTGAGCGCGGCCGACCGCATCGCCGGCGCCGAGCGCCTGGCCGCGCAGCTGCTGGGCCTGCCGTTCGCGCCGCAGGCCGGCTACGTGGCCGGCTACTGGGCCCTGGACGGCGAGATCGGCCTGCACGTCTGGCAGCTGCGGCTGCCGCCGGACTGCATCTACTGCCTGCCCGTGCTCGGCGACGACGGCGCGCTGCGCTTCGCGCCCTGGCGCGCGGGCGATCCGCTGGTCAGCAACCGCTACGGCATCCCCGAGCCCGACGTGGCCGCAAGCTCGCTGCTGGAACCGCGCGACCTCGCCCTGGCGGTGACCCCGCTGGTCGGTTTCGACGCGCGCGGCCACCGGCTGGGCATGGGCGGCGGCTGGTACGATCGCAGCTTCGCGTTCCGCCAGCGCGAGCCCGCGCCGCCCTGGCTGGTCGGCGCCGCGTTCGAGGTCCAGCGCGTCGACGCGCTGGACCGCGCCGACTGGGACGTGGCCCTCGACGCCGTGTGCAGCGACGCCGCCGTCTACGACTGCCGACATTCCCTGATCGCGTGAACGCCCCCATGACCGCACGCCGCCGTTACTGGCTGATGAAGTCCGAACCCGACACCTTTTCCATCGACGACCTCGAGCGCGTGCGCACCGAGCCCTGGAACGGCGTGCGCAACTACCAGGCGCGCAACTATATGCGCGACGGCATGAAGCCCGGCGACGGCGTGCTGTTCTATCACTCCAACACCGCCGTGCCCGGCATCGCCGGCCTGGCCAGCATCGCCAGCACCGCCTACCCGGACCCGACCCAGTTCGACGCCAAGTCCGACTACCACGACCCCAAGAGCACGCGCGAAGACCCGCGCTGGCTGCTGGTGGACGTCGCCTTCGAACGCAAGCTCAAGCGCGTGATCACCTTGGACGAGATCAAGGCCCGCGCCGACGAGCTCGGCGAGGACTTCGCCCTGACCCGGCGCGGCAACCGCCTGTCGGTGCTGCCGGTGACGGCGGCGCAGTGGAAGCTGCTGTTGGCGATGGAATAGTGAAGCCGGGATTCGTGATTTGGGATTCGGGATTCGCAAAAGCGCCTCGATACTCGAACGAATCCCCGAAATCCACGCCGCCGCCCGCTCTGACCAATCCCGAATCCCCACTCCCGAATCCCTACCCATGACTGAAGCCAAGCGCCTGGCCGGCGAAAAAGCCATCGACTACATCGAGGACGGCATGATCGTCGGCGTCGGCACCGGTTCCACGGTGGCCTACTTCATCGATGCGCTCGGCCGGATCAAGGAGCGCATCAAGGGCGCGGTGTCCAGCTCCGAGCAGAGCACCGCGCGCCTGAAGGCGCTGGGCATCGAGGTGCTGGACCTCAACGCCACCGGCCCGCTCGCGCTGTACGTCGACGGCGCCGACGAGTGCGATCCGCACAAGCGCCTGATCAAGGGCGGCGGCGCCGCGCTCACGCGCGAGAAGATCATCGCCGAGGCCAGCGCCAAGTTCGTCTGCATCGTCGATCCGGCCAAGCGCGTCGACGTGCTCGGCAAGTTCCCGCTGCCGGTGGAAGTGGTGCCGATGGCGCGCAGCCTGGTCGCGCGCGAGATCCTGGGCATGACCCGCGCCCAGCCGGTCTGGCGCGAGAACGTGGTCACCGACAACGGCAACTGGATACTCGACATCCACGGCCTGGCGATCACCGACCCGGTGGCGCTGGAAACCGCGATCAACCAGATCCCGGGCGTGGTCAGCGTCGGCCTGTTCGCGCGTCGCCCGGCCGATGTCGTGATCGTCGGCGGCGAACCGCCGATCGTTCTGTAAACGATTGATCCGAAAGTAGATCTCAGCACCCGAGACGATCCGCCGGCAGATTCGGCGGATCGTCGGCCGGCGGCCCTCGCGGGGGCCGCCTCGCGGCGCGATACTTCGCTACCCCTGCGTGGCCCGCCGCCGTGACCCTGCGTTGCCTGTTCGTCGACTTCAACTCCTACTTCGCCTCGGTCGAGCAGTACGACCGGTCGGATCTGCGGGGGCGTCCGGTCGGCGTGGTGCCGGTGATGGCGGCGACCACCTGCTGCATCGCCGCCAGCCCCGAAGCCAAGCGGCACGGGGTCAAGACCGGCACCCCGGTGCGCGAGGCGCTGGAGCGCTGCCCCGACATCGCGATCGTGCAGGCGCGACCGGCGCGCTATGTCGAGCTGCACCACCAACTGATCGCGGCGATCGAGGACTGCATCCCGATCGACGGCAAACCGCTGTCGATCGACGAGGTCGCGTGTCGTCTCATGGGGCGCGAGCGCCAGCGCGACAACGCCATCGCGATCGCGCGGCGGATCAAGCAAACCCTGATCGATCGCGGCCTGAGTCCGGCGATCCGCTGTTCGATCGGCATCGCGCCCAACACCTTCCTGGCCAAGACCGCCTCCGACCTGGAGAAGATCGACGGCCTGACCGTGCTCGAGCTGGCCGATCTGCCGCAGGCGCTGCACGGTCTGGAACTGCAGGATCTTTGCGGCGTCGGCCCCTCGATGCTGCAGCGCCTGCACGAGGCCGGCCTGAGCACGGTCGCGCAACTCACCGCCGCGCCGCGCGAACACCTGCGCGCGATCTGGGGCGGCATCGAGGGCGAACGCTTCTGGGCGCAACTGCGCGGCATCGAACCGCCCTCGCGCCAGCGCAAGGCGGTGGGCTCGGTCGGCCACTCGCATGTGCTGGACCCGCAGATGCGCAACGCCGAAGGCATGCGCTCGGTGATGTTCAAGCTGCTGGCCAAGGCCGCGATGCGGCTGCGTCAGGAGCGCTGCCAGGCGCGCGGGCTCAGCCTGCACGTGCGCTTCATCGGCCGCGAGCAGCGTTACGACCGCAGCCTGTCCTTCGCCGCCTTGGACGACACCCCGACCCTGCTGCAACTGCTGGCCGAGGCGGTCGAACCGCTGGTACGCGCCGCCGCGAACGGGCGCTGGAATCTGCAGCGCCATCCGCCGCTGTCGGTGGCGGTGTCGCTGATCGACCTGCAGCCCTGCGCCGCCGAGACCGGCGCGCTGTTCGCCGATCGCCATCGCAACCAGGCCCTGACCCGCGTGCTCGACCGGGTCAACCAGCGTTACGGCAACAATCGCCTGTACTTCGGCGCGATGCACGAGGCCCTGGCCCAAGGTGCGGCGCCGATGCGCATTCCGTTCGGCCACATCCCCGACGAAGCCACCGAAGCCGACCTCGGCGCCGCGTCGCTGGTCGCCGACCCGAGCATGGACGAGCTCTGGCTGCAGCGACTGCGCCAGTTCAATGTGCTGGCCGAGACCGTGCACCGCCAGGCGCGCGACGGCACCGAACCGAAACCGGCCGCCGGCACGCACCAACCCTCCGGCGTCGGCGGCTGGGTACGCAAACGCCGCGGCCAACCCGGCGATGGCGAGCGCGGAAGCACCGGCTCGCTGTTCTGAGAACCCAACCGCCTTCGCATTGGCCCCGCTCCCGCAAGCAGCCGCAACACCGCACAGCCGCCTGCTGAAGCCCCTCTCCCGCACCGCGGGAGAGGGGTTGGGGTGAGGGCGGCTCTTAAGCATCCACCCCCACAAACCCGCCCGTCTGCCGCTTCCACAAACGCGCATACAGCCCATCGCGCGCGATCAGCTCCTCGTGCGTACCGGTCTCGATGATGCGTCCCTGATCCATCACCACCAACCGATCCATGCGCGCGATCGTCGACAGCCGGTGCGCGATCGCGATCACCGTCTTGCCCTGCATCAGCGAATCCAGGCTGTCCTGGATCGCCGCCTCGGCCTCCGAGTCCAGCGCCGAGGTCGCCTCGTCCAGGATCAGGATCGGCGCGTTCTTCAGCAGCACGCGCGCGATCGCCACGCGCTGGCGCTGACCGCCGGACAGCTTGACGCCGCGCTCGCCGACCAGAGCCTCGTAACCCTGTCGGCCCTCGCCGTCGACCAGACGCGGAATGAACTCGTCCGCGCGCGCCTCGCGCGCGGCCGCGCGCATCTCGTCCTCGCTCGCGTCCGGACGTCCGTACAGCAGGTTGTCGCGGATCGAACGGTGCAGCAGCGAGGTGTCCTGGGTGACCACGCCGATCTGCGAACGCAGGCTCTCCTGGGTCACGCCGGCGATGTCCTGCCCGTCGATCAGGATGCGGCCGCCCTCCAGGTCGTACAGGCGCAGCAGGATGTTCATCAAGGTCGACTTGCCCGCGCCCGACGGCCCGACCAGGCCGATCTTCTCGCCCGGTCGCACCGTCAGATCGAGGTCGGCGATCAGCCCGCTATCGCGGCCATAGTGGAAGTGCACGTTCTCGAAGCGCACGCCGCCCTCGCTCACCGTCAGGGTCTTGGCGTCCTCGCGATCGACCACGGTCAAGGGCCGCGAAATCGTCTCGATGCCGTCCTGCACCGTGCCGATGTCCTCGAAGATGCCGTTCACCGTCCACATGATCCAGCCCGACATGTTGTGGATGCGAATCACCAGGCCGGTAGACAGCGCGATCGCGCCGACCGTGATCGCGCCGCGATGCCACAACCACAGCGCCAGGCCGCAGGTGCCGACAATCAGCAGGCCGTTGACCACGGTGATGCTCATGCCCATCAGCGTGGTCATGCGGGTCATCTCGCGCGAGCGCCCGGTCTGCTCCAACATCGCCTCGGCCACGTACTCCTCCTCGCGCCGCGAGTGCGCGAACAGCTTGAGCGTGGCGATATTGGTGTAGCCGTCGACGATGCGTCCCATCAGCTTGGAGCGCGCGTCCGAGGCGCGCCAGGAACGCAACTTCACCCGCGGCACGAAATAGCGCAGCAGCCCGATGTAGACCACGATCCATATCAGCAGCGGCAGCACCAGCCAGGCGTCGGCCTGCGCGAACAGATAGATCGCCGAGCCCGAGTACACGATCACGTACCACAGTGCGTCGAAGGCCTGGGTGGTGGATTCGCGCAACGAGGGACCGGTCTGCATGATCCGATTGGCGACGCGGCCGGCGAAATCGTTCTGGAAGAAGCCCAGGCTCTGCCGCAGCATGTAGCGATGGGTCTGCCAGCGCACCAGGTTGGTCATGCTGGGATGCACGGTCTGGTTGAGCAGCAGATCGTGCAGACCGAGGAAGAACGGCCGCGCGATCAGCATCACCGCCGCCATCCACAGCAGTTCGCCGCCGTGCTGCGCGAACAGCCGACCGGGCGTTGCGGTGTTGACCAAGTCGACGACCTTGCCGAGGTAGTCGAACATCACCACCTCGACGATCGCGACGAAGAAGCCGACCACGGTCAGGACCGCGAACACCGGCCAGGCCTGGCGGATGTAATGCCAGTAGAACGCCGCGACCGTACGCGGAGGCATGACCTCGGGCGCGGGGCGGAACGGGTCGATCAGGGATTCGAACCAACGAAATATCATCATGGCCTTGAGCCTAGTTTGAGCGTGGAAACTCCCGTCGCGCGGCGAACGCCTCGGCCATGGGGCTCGAGCGCGAACGCGCGTAGACGAACGGGCGCCAGCGGCGCCGGATCAACGAATCGGGAGTGGGGCGGCGGACGAGCGCGCGCGATCAGCGGCCACAACAGGCCCTGACGGCGGACGGTCTGCCTGGCGCGGCCTGAAACCAGGCCGCGTGTGCGGACTTAGCGGTGTACCGCGCCGATGCTGGTGAACTTCATGCTCAAGTCTCCTCCCCATCCGGGGATCAGTAGGATCGCGAGCCCGAGCGGGCCGCGACCGGCACGCCGCGCTGAATCGCACGACGGCAATAGCGAGTGTACCCAGAGCCGATGACCGATGCAGCCGCGCGAGCGAAGCGCCAGGATCCGCAAACAGATGAGGCAGCGATATCCGCCTCTTTTCGCTCCATGGCGACCCCAACGAGGACGCTAGATCGCCAGGGGTAGGAGCGGCGCAAACCGCGACCGCGATACTCCAAGCGACGTCTCTACCCCGCCGCCGTCGCGGTTGCTGCTTTCTGTGGGAGCGGCGTGAGCCGCGAAGTCAGTGAAGCGGCGGCGTGGCTCGATGTG
>NZ_FOSS01000003.1:716150-734757 GCF_900114355.1 Lysobacter sp. cf310 | reverse complement strand
CCGGCTCGTGCTTGCGCGCATTCGGGTCGGCGCCGTTCTCCAGCAGCAGGCGCAGGCCTTCGGGGTTCTCATTGAACACCGGCCAGGCCACCAGCGGCATGTCGCCCTTGTCGAATAAATGATCGGGATTGATGCCTTTTTCGTGGATCATCCAGCGGATCTGCTCGGCCTTGCGACGGTCGCTGGCGACCGCCAATTGCAGGGCCGGGCCCTCGAAGTAGTCGCCCGGGTCCCAGGGCAACCGGTCGCCGCCCGAGGGGGGCATCGCCCAGCATGCGGTCAGGGCGCACAGCATCAGGCCGGCCAGCGTCCAGCGGCGCAGCGGCGAGGGCGGTAGCGGCAGCGTCATGGTGGCGGTCGTCCTTGGCGTGGGGCGGCCCGAATGTAACAAAGCCGACGTTTGACAGGGGCGGGGCGAAGTGGCAGTTTCGGGCCGAGCTTAGCGCCGTTCAGGGATAGAACCGCCATGTCCACGCCCGAGCAGGACCTCCCGTCGCAAACCCCGCGCACGGCCGAGGAAAAGATCGCTCAATTGCGCGAGCAGCAGGCGCTGCTGGCGTCGATGCGGGCCAGCGGCGACCGCGAATTGGGCAGCCAAGCCGACGCTCTGCAGCGTCAGTACCACGCCCGCGAAATGGCTGGACTGGCCTCCGATGTTTATCGCGCCGCCGAGCATGCGGGTCAGCCGCCGCCGGGATGGCTGCGCGGCAGCGAGCATCCGGATCTGTTGCGCAGGGCGGGATTCGATATGAGCAATAGCGAAATCGACCGCTATCTGCAGCCCAACGATTCCGCGTTCCGCGCCGAGATTTATCTCCCCGATCCCAATGTGTTGGGCCCCGACGCCAGGCCCGTGCTCAGTTACAAAGGCTCCAACGGTCCGGTCGTATTCGACGAGGGCGGCAAGCAGGTCACTCGCGAATCGGCTCCGGAGGATTGGATGAACAACGGCCGACAGGGCCTGGGCCTGGAAAGCGATTACTACACTCGGGCGATGACCCTGGCCACGGCGGTGAATCAGTCGGGCATCCGCGGCAACTTCGAAATCGTCGGCCACTCCCTGGGCGGCGGCATGGCCTCCGCCGGCTCGGCCATTACCGGCGTGCCCGCCACAACCTTCAACGCCGCCGGCCTGCATCAGGCCACCGCGCAACGCTACGCCGACCAGAACGGCCTGACCGTCCACAACCCCAATCAGACCGTCGTGGCCTACCAGGTCACCGGCGAAGTGCTCACCGACGTGCAGACCAGCATCGACCGCATGAACGGTCAGCGCCGCGCCGAACTCGGTCGCGTCGCCAACCAGGCTTCGGAACTGATGCGCCTGCCGGGCGCGAAAGAGCTGCTGGGCCAGCAGCTCGCGCAGCACCTGCCTTACAGCCGCGAGGCCCAGGCCGACGCGCGCGGTCTGGTCGATGCGCTGGCGACACAGTCGGGCAACCGCGCGCTGCGCGACATGCCGCTGGCGGCGGGCCAGGTGCAGCCCTTGCTGACGCCGAAGACGCGCGACGCCCAGGGCAGCCTGATCGACCGACCGCAGGCGATGTCGCTGGGGCAGGCCGGCGAGTTCGCCGGTCCGCTGCTGCGCGTGGCCACGGTATCGCTGGCCGGCGCCCAGGTCGGGCGTCAGGCCGGTGAAGTGGTCGCCGGTGGCGGGCGCGTGGCCGATCGAGGATTGGACCTGGCCGGCGACGGCGCACGCGTGAGCCTGCAGATGAGCGGTCGCGCGGCCCAGGCCGGCACGCATACGGTTGGCCAGATCGCCGGCTGGCAGGTGCGCACCGGCAGCGAGGCGGTGGCCCAGGTGCAACTGGTGTCCGGACGCGCGGCGGCCGCCGTCGACATGGTCCAGTGCGAAGGCGCCAAGTGGACCAACAGCGCTACCAATACCTTCCTGCGCGGCGCCGGGCGCTGGGTGCCGATGCTCAACGACATCGCCGATCAGCGCGACCGCGCCACCGCGCAGTACTGCGAGACCCAGCGCGGCGAAGCGCGCGCGGCCCTGAGCGGTTCGCAGCAGGCGGCCAACAACACGCGCGCGGGCGCCAGCCAGGGCGCGCGCGCGATCGAGCAGACCGCCGACGCGGTCGGCGCCCACGTGCGTCGCGGCGCCGACGGCGCGGGGCATTCCATCGATGCCACGCTCGATGCCACCGGCTACCAGATCCGCCGCACCACCAGCTACGCGCCGCTGGGCTTCGCCCTGACCGGCGCGACCGTGGCCGGCGTCGGCGGCGCCGCGGTCACCTTCGATCCGACCCGTCCGGGCGGCATCGGCAACATCGTCCAGACCAAGGTGCTGTTCGACAACATCGGCCAGGCCGCGGGCGAAGCGGTGCAGCGCCACGGCATGATCGACACCGTGCTGCCCAGCCTGGATTTCCGCACCCGCGAAATGGAACGTGCGGCCGCGCAACGCCTGCCGCAGACGATCGTACCGCCGACGCAGGACAGCCCGATCGTGCCGCAGGCGACTCCGGGCGCGCGCGGCGCCAACGCGAACCCGCAGGGCGACGGCGTGCTGCTCAACGATCCGCGTCATTCGCAGTATCCGCTGTACCGCGGCGCGGCCGAGGGCGTGTACGCCTTGGACGCGCGCTTCGATCGCACCCCCGATCCGCGCAGCGACCAGCTTGCCGGCTCGCTCGCGGTCGCGGCGATGCGCAGCGGCATGCAGGAGATCAACCACGTCGAGCTCAGCCGCGACGCCAGCCGCGTGTTCGCGGTGCAGGGCCGGCTGGACGATCCCGCGCGTCTCAACGCCAGCGTCGAAACCGCGCGCGGCATGGACACGCCCTTGCGCGAGAGCACCCAGCGCGCGGCCGAGATCGAAGCCGCGCGCGCGCCGAATCAGGCCCAGTCTCAGACCCAGGATCCAAGCCAGGATCCGCAGACCGCCGAACGCGCCGCGCGTCGGGCCTGAGCCTCGGTCTTTCCCGCGTCGCGCGTTTGCGCGGCGCGGCCCATCTTTCGACGTCCTGCGCCAGCGCCCGGTCGCGTGTTCCGACGACGCGCCCGTCGGCTTCGTGTCGCCCACGCCTGCCGGAACCCAGGCCGCCGCCATTCCCAGACCGGCCTGCGACCGCGAATCCGACCGCCGTCCGATTTTGACCGGTTCGGCACATATAACTCGTAGGAAATGTGACTAGGGAGCGAGTTTGCCTGTCGGCCTTGGTCGACAGTGAGTTCACACGGACGAACAAGGAATGTTCGATGGCACTGCGCATTCTGCTTCTGTGCACGGCGTGCAATGGGCTGACGCAACTGGTCTCGTGCCGGTTGTCGGAACTGGGCCACGACGTCGTCATCCAAGTCGCCAGCGACCCCGAAACCATGCAGCAGGCGGCGCAGCGCGAGCGCCCCGACCTGATCGTGGCGCCGATGCTGAAATCGGCGATACCCGAGGCCGTCTGGAACCGAACCACCTGCCTGATCGTGCATCCCGGCATCGTCGGCGATCGCGGTCCGTCCTCGCTGGACTGGGCGATCCTGGAAGGCGAGCGCGAGTGGGGCGTGACCGTGCTGCAGGCGGCGGCGGAGATGGACGCCGGCGATATCTGGGCCAGCGCGAACTTCCCGATGCGCGAGATCGGCAAGAGCGAACTGTACCGCCACGAAGTCGCGCAGGCCGCGATGCGTGCGCTGTTGCAGGCGATCGAACGCTACGCGTCCGGTCTGCACACGCCGCGCTCGCTCGACTACCGCGATGCCGATGTGCGGGGACGGCTGCGTCCGTCGATGCGCGCGGCCGATCGTGCCGTCGATTGGGACCTGCCCAGCGCGACCATTCTGCGGCGCGTGCGCTGCGGCGACAGCGCGCCCGGCGCGCGCGCGCTGCTCGCCGGTCTGCCTTGTCAGCTCTACGACGCCTGGCCGGAAGCGACGCTGCGCGGGCGTCCCGGCGAGTTGCTGGCGCAGCGCGAAGGCGCGGTTTGCGTGGGCAGCGGCGATGGCGCGCTGTGGCTGGGTCATCTGCGCGCCAAGGAGGGCATCAAGCTGCCGGCGGCGCAGGTGCTGGGACGCCGGCGCATGAGCAAGGTGCCGGAGCGGCCGATCGAGATCGACGCGGCCGATGGGCCGGACACCTGGCGCGACATCCGCTACCGCGAGGACGGCGAGGTCGGCTACCTGCATTTCGATTTCTACAACGGCGCCATGTCGACCCGGCAATGCGAGCGCCTGCGCGCGGCGTATCTGCATGCGCGTCAGCGGCCGACCAAGGTGATCGCGTTGATGGGCGGCCGCGATGTGTGGAGCAACGGCATCCACCTCAACCAGATCGAAGCCGCGAGCGATCCGGCGCTGGAATCGTGGCGCAACATCCTGGCCATGAACGCGCTGGTGCGCGAGATCGTGCTCACCGACAGCCATCGCGTGGTCGCGGCCATGCAGGGCAACGCCGGCGCCGGCGGCGTGGTGCTGGCGCTGGCCGCCGACCAGGTGTGGGCGCGCGGCGGGCTGGTGTTGAACCCGCACTACCAAGGCATGGGCGGCCTGTACGGCTCGGAGTACTGGACCTATCTGATGCCGCGCCGGGTCGGTGCGGCGCGCGCGCTGGAGCTCACCGAAAGCCTGCGCCCGCTGACCAGCGAACATGCCGCGCGCATCGGCCTGATCGATGCCGCGTTCGGCGAGGACGGGGCCGGCTTTCGCAGCGAGGTGGAAGCGCGTGCGCGGGTCCTGGCCGAGCCCGAAGCCTGGCGCAAGGCGATGGGCCTCAAGCGCCGACGCCGCAACGGCGACGAGCGTCGCAAGCCGCTGGAGAGTTACGCGGCCGAAGAGCTCAGCCACATGTACCGCAACTTCTTCGGTCCCGACCCGGCCTACCACGATGCGCGCCGCCGCTTCGTGCGCAAGGGCGCGCCGGCGCCCGCGAGCGAGCCCGCGCACGACACGCGCGATTCGCGCGAGACCGCCTCGCCGGCCTGACGCAGCGCCAGGCGCAAATGCGAAGGGCCGGGATAACCCGGCCCTTCCTTCATGCGCTGGTGGCTGGGCTCAGTGGCCGCCGGCCGCGGCCGCGCCGACCTTGGCCTGGAACGGCGGCTTGGCGAACCAGACGAACACGATCACCGCCAGGAAGATCAGGCCGAGCAGGTGGAAGATCTCGTTGAAGCCGATTTGCGCGGCCTGGTTGGAGATCATCCGCTCCAGCATCGCAGCGCCGGTCTGCAGGTTGCCGCCGCCCATGCGGGTGGCGGTCTCGATCAGATTGGGATCGTAGGCCGACAGCTTTTCGGTGAGATGGGCGTGGTGGACCGCGCCGCGCTCGGTCCAGGCGTAGGTGGTCAGCGAGGCCGCGAAGCTGCCGCCCAGGGTGCGCATGAAGGTCGCCAGACCGGAGCCGGCCGCGATTTCGTGCGGCTGCAGGTCCGACAGCAGGATCTGCAGCACCGGCATGAAGAACAGCGCCACGCCGAAGCCCTGGAACAGCTGCACCATCGCGATGTGGTTGAAGTCGACGTCGAGGTTGAAGCCCGAGCGCGCGAAGCTGGTCAGCGACATCGCGATGAAGGCGAAGGTGGCCAGCCAGCGCAGATCGAACTTATGCGCGTAGCGGCCCACGAACGGCGTCAGCAACACCGGCAATATGCCGATCGGCGCGGTCGCGAACCCTGCCCAGATCGCGGTGAAACCCAGATTGCGCTGCAGCCACAGCGGCACCAGGATGCCGACCGCGAAGAAGGCCGCGTAGGCGATCACCATGGCCGCCGTGCCGGCGGCGAAATTGCGGTGCCGGAACAGGCGCAGGTTGACGATCGGGTCCTTGTCAGTGAGCTCCCAGATCACGAACACCGCCAGCGCGATCGCCGACACGATCGCCAGGATCACGATCAGGTTGGAGCGGAACCAGTCCTCGTCGTTGCCCAGGTCGAGCAGGATCTGCAGGGCGCCGACGCCGATCACCAGGGTGATCAGGCCGACGTAGTCCATCTTCGGCTTTTCCAGCTTCTCCGGGCGGCCGCGCAGCTGGCTGCCGACCACCAGGCTGGCGAAGATGCCGATCGGCACGTTGATGAAGAAGATCCATTCCCAGCTGTAGTTGTCGGTGATCCAGCCGCCGAGGATGGGGCCGGCGATCGGCGCGACCACGGTGACCATCGCCAGCAACGCGATCGCTTGTCCGCGTTTGTGCGGTGGATAGATCGAGATCAGCAGGGCCTGGGTGATCGGGTACATCGGGCCGGCGACGAAGCCCTGCAGCGCGCGCGCGGCGACCAGCAGGCCCATGCTGTTGGCCAGGCCGCACAGCAGGGAGGCGATCACGAACAAAAAAGTCGCCCACACGAACAGCTTGCGCTCGCCGAAGTGGCGGGTCAGCCAGCCGGTCAGCGGCAACGCGATGGCGTTGCTGACCGCGAACGAGGTGATTACCCAGGTCGCCTGGTTGGCGCTGCCGCCCAGATTGCCGGAGATGGTCGGCAGCGAGACGTTGGCGATGGTCAGGTCGAGCACCTGCATGAACGACGCCAGCGCGAGGCCGAGCGTGGTCAGCGGGATGTTCGGTGGCCGGAAGCCGGCTTGTGGGGCGGGCGCGGCTGCGGTGGCGGTGGCGGACATGGAACGGCCTTGAGAAAGAGTGGCGCGGCGTTCGTCGCTGACGGGGCGGTGTCGCGATCAGCCGCGACACCGGACTGCGGTTGGGCGAGGGCGCCCGGCGCTTCGAGCGGGCGCGAGGGCGCGGGACGGGCCCGCGCGCCCTGCGCTCAGCCGTGGCGGTTGGGCAGGTTGTCGTTGACGATCTTCTCGATCAGCGCGTCGGCGTCGGCGATCTGCTTGGCGTAGGCGTCGGTGGTCAGCACCGGTTTGGCCGGGGTCGAGCCGGCCAGCATCGCGCCGTCCTGGCCGCGGATGTTGACGTCGACGTGCATGCTCAGGCCCAGGCGCAGCGGGTGTTCGAGCACCTGCTTGCGATCGACCTCGATGCGCACCGGCACGCGCTGCACGATCTTGATCCAGTTGCCGCTGGCGTTCTGCGCCGGCAGCAGGGCGAACGCGCTGCCGGTGCCCATGCCGATCGCGGCGACCTTGCCTTCGAAGGCCACGTCGCTGCCGTAGAGGTCCGAATGCAGCTCGACCGGCTGGCCGATGCGCATGTTGTTGAGCTGGGTTTCCTTGAAGTTCGCGTCCACCCAGACCTGCTCCAGCGGCACGATGGTCATCAGCGTGGCGCCGGGCTGCACGCGTTGGCCCAGCTGCACGTTGCGCTTGGCGACGTAGCCGGAGACCGGTGCGACGATGGCGGCGCGCTGCAGGTTGAGGTAGGCCTGGCGCAGCTGCGCGGCGGCGGCGGCGACCTGCGGCTGCTTGCCCAGGGTGGTGGCGTCGACCAGCGCGCGGTTGCGCGACAGGGTGCCGCGCGAGGACGACAGGGTGGCTTCGGCGGCGGCGAGTTCGTCGCGCGCGTGGGCCAGCTCCTCGGCCGAGACCGCGCCGCTGGCGACCAGGCCCTCGCGACGCTTGACGTCGGCGCGCGCCTTCTGCACCGCGACTTCGCGCGCGCTCAGATCGGCTTGGCCGGCATCGACCGCGCTGTACAGGCCGCGCACCTGGCGCACCGTGTTGGCGAGGTTTGCGACCGCCTGTTCGTAGGCGACCTGGGCGTCGTTGGGATCGAGCTGCACCAGCACCTGGCCGGCCGTCACCTTCATGCCGTCGTCGGCGCCGATGCTGACCACGGTGCCGATCGACTGCGGGGTGATGCTGACGATGTTGCCCTGCACGTAGGCATCGTCGGTGTCCTGGTGCCAGCGCGCGACCAGCAGATACCAGGCCGTCCAGCCGATCGCGGCGATCACCACCACGGCCAGCAGGAGGAGCAGGAACTTGCGGCGCTTGCCGTTGGTCGGCGCGGCCGGGGCCGCGGCTTGCGGATTGATTTCGGTGGTCATGGCGTGGAGGCCTTGGCGATGTCGGAATTGGAGATGGCGGTGGTGGGGGCGGCGAGCTGGAGTCCGCCGCCGAGCGCGCGATCGAGTTCGATCGAAGCGCTCAGGCGCTGCGCGCGCAGGGTCACGATCTGCTGGTCCAACTGCAGCAGCGGGCGTTGCGCGGCCAGCACGTCGAGCTGGGTGCCCAGGCCGCCGCGATAGCGCGCCGTGGCCAGTTGCCAGGCCGACTGCGCGGCGTCGCGCGCCTGTTGCGCGGAGACCAGCTGCGCGTCCAGCGAACGCGCGGCCTGCAGGGCGTCGGCGACTTCGCGCAACGCGCCGACCAGGCTCTGGTTGTAGTTGGCGACGGCGAGGTCGTAATCGGCGTCGCTCTTGGCCAGCTGATTGCGCA
Source organism: Lysobacter sp. cf310 (assembly GCF_900114355.1). Taxonomy (GTDB): domain Bacteria; phylum Pseudomonadota; class Gammaproteobacteria; order Xanthomonadales; family Xanthomonadaceae; genus Lysobacter. Next base: position 726,474 of record NZ_FOSS01000003.1, on the reverse strand, counting down.
GACGGCCGCCGTCGAAGATCGGCATGCTGATGGCCGGGCCGCCTTGCAGCAGCAGGGCGTCGCTGGAGAACAGGTCGGACAGGCCGCCGGAGGCCAGGCCGATCATGGCGCTGAGGTTCACGGTCGGATAGAAGTCGGCCTTGCTCGCGTCGATGCCGTGCGCGGCCGCTTCCACGCGCCAGCGCGCGGCGACCACGTCGGGGCGGTGGCCCAACAGTTCGCTCGATGCGACCGCCGGGATCGCCGGCGCGGACGCGCTCAGCAGGGCCGGCTTGGCGATGCTCTGGCCGCGGTCCGGGCCCTTGCCCAGCAGCGCGGCGATCGCGTTGCGGGCGGCGTCGATCTGCTGCTGCGCCGCTTGCGCCTGCTGTTCGGCGGAGGCGACCGTGCTTTCGGCGTTGCGGATCTGCAGTTGGTTGTCCAGACCGGCCTTGACGCGCTGACGGCCGAGGCCGAGCAGGCGGCTGGCGCGTTCCTTTTCGGCGACCGCGACGTCCTGCGCCGCATGCGCCTGCGCCAGCGCGACGTAGGCGCGCGCGATGTTGGACGACAGGGTCAGACGCGCGGCCTGGGCTTCGACTTCGGCGGCGCGGGCCTGGCCCAGGGCCGACTCCCAACGCGCGCGATGGCCGCCCCACAGGTCGGGGCTGTACTTGAAGCTCAGCGACAGCAGTTCGACGCCGCTGTAGTGGCCGCCCAGCGGTTCCGGGGCGACGGTCTCGGGAATGCGCACGCCCGCGTACTGGGCGCTGGCGCCGACGGTGGCCTTGCGCGCGGCGTCGGCCAGGCCGGCCTGCGCGATCGCCTGGCGCACGCGCGCATCGGCGGCGTCCAGGCTGGGCGTGCCGGCCAGGGCTTCGGCGATCAGGCTGTCGAGTTGGGCATCGCCCAGCGCGGTCCACCAGTCCTGCTTCGGGAAGGCGGCGTCGGACACCGCGTAGGCGCCCAGGCTGCGCTGGCTCTCCAACGCGTCGGCGTCGAGCGCGCGGCCTTCGGGGGCCAGGCCGTGGGTGCTGGCGCAGCCGGCCAGGATCAGCGCCGCGGCGAGCGCGGTGAGCAGGGGGCGCAGCGCGCGTCGCGGCGGCGCGGCGGCAGTGGTCGAGACAGGGATGTTCATGGCTCAGGAACCGGAGGGAGTGAGGTTGTCGCGCACCTGCTCGAGCAGGCGCGTGAGGGTTTCGCGTTCTAGATCGCTCATGCCGCTCAACGCCTGCTCGCGCACGCGCTGGCCGCACTTGTTGATGTCCTGCCAGATCGTCATACCGGCGTCGGTCAGATGAATGTTCAAAGCCCGGCGATCCGACGGATCGGCGACCCGCGCGACCAGGCCGCGCGCTTCCAGCCGGTCGAGCAGGCGGGTCATGGCGCCGGGGTTGAGTTCGGCGGCGCGCGCCAGGTCGGTCACGCCGGCGGTGCCGTCGGCGAGCTTCTTCAGGGTGATGTACTGGCTGAACGTGAGCTCATGGCCGGCGGCGGCCAGCTCGCGCTCCATCTGCGCCCACATGGCGTCGCGGACCTGGCGGAACAGCAGGCCCAGGGTGGAGCCGCTGCAGGCGATCGGGGGAGGGGCGGTCTTCATGGGGCGGCATATTGCTACCCCGTGCAATAGTTGTCAATGCAAATATTGTTACGTCAATGGAACGCCGTGTCGCGGGCGCGCGTCCGTGCCCGCCCAGCGCCTGTCGCCCGGCGCTCGACGGAAATTAATTTAAATAAATCAGTTAGATGTGACGTGTTCTTCGCTCAGGCCAGCGCGGCCAGCGCGATCACGTCCAGCAACACATGGGCCAGGATCACCGGCCATAGCCGTCCGGTGCGGGCGTACCAGCCGGCGAACAGCAGGCCCACCGGCACGATGCCCAGCACCGCGGCCGAGCCCTGATAGAGGTGGTAGGCGACCCGGATCGCGGTGCTGACGTGGATCGCCGGCCACAGGCCCCAGCGTTCGCGCAGGGCCACCAGCACGTAGCCGCAAACGAAGATCTCCTCGTAGAAGCCGTTCACCGCCGAGGTCGCCAGGATCGCCGTCCAGCCCACGTCGGGCGCCATCTGCACGGGCTTGAGCGCGGTGCCGCTGGACAGCGCCAGCGCCGCCAGCACCTGGTACGACAGTATCGACGCCGCCACCAGGACCAGCGCGGGCACCGCATCGCCGGTCTGCGCCGGCGGCCCGAAATGCGCCATCGTCCAGCCGCGCAGGCGCAGGAAATAACCGAGCATCGCGATCACCGTCAGTTCGACGATGAGCACGCTCCACAGGTCGGCGGCGCCGTAGGTGTAGGCCGTGTCGGTCTGCGCGGGCGCGCCGGACAGCACGCTCTGCAGGCTGGACAGCAATGCCCAGCCGAACGCCAGCCCGATCACCGCCACGAACTCGCTGCGCGGCGACAGCGAGCGGATCCAGTCCTGCATGCGCGATTCCGATTGCGGTGGTGCGAGAGGGCGGTGGACTCAGGTCCGCTGCAGGACCAGCTCCAGCACGAACTTGCTGCCGAAGAACGCCAGCACCAGCAGCGCCATCGCGGCCAGGGTCCAGCGCACCGCGGTGCCGCCGCGCCAGCCGTAGCGCCAGCGGCCGATCAGCAGGCCGCCGAAGGCCAGCCACGACAACACGCTCAGCGCGGTCTTGTGCACCAGGTGCTGGGCCAGCAGGTTCTCGACGAACAGCAGGCCGGTCAGCAGGGTCGCGGTGAGCAGCACGAAGCCGACCGCGATGGTGCGGAACAGCAGGGTTTCCAGCTCCACCAGCGGCGGCAGGCCGCGCAGCCAGCCGTGGAACTCGCGCCGTCGCAGTGCGCGCTCCTGCAGCCACAGCATCGTCGCCAGCAGGGCCGCGATCGCGAGGGTGGCGTAGGCGAGCAGGGCGAACCAGGCGTGCAGCTGCAGGCGCCAGTCCAGCGGCTCGGCCAGCACGTGGCCGTAGGCGTGGTAGCCGATCAGGGTCAGCGCCGCGAGCGGGAACACCACCACGCCCAGCGCGGCCATGCGCCCGGACGCGCCGACCACCGCGGTCAGCACCGCCATGCCCAGCCCGACCAGGGACAGGGCGGCGAAGAAGTGCAGGTCGGCGCCGCCGGCGAGCTTCCAGGCCATCAGGTGCGCGGCGCCGTGCAGCAGCACCGCCAGGTCGGCCGGCAGCAGCCACAACCGGGCCTTGCGCCCGCCGTCCTTGCGCACGGCCGCGGCCAGCAGCCCGGCGGCGACCAGATAGAGGACCACGGCGATGAGAACGATTGTCATCGCCGCAGTGTGGCATACGAAGGCTAGAAGTGAGCGCAGAGAAGTGAGAAGTGAGCGAAAACAGGCCCTTACTCACTTCTCACTTCTCTGCGCTCACTCCTGATCTTTCCCATGCGCCGCTATACTTGCGGCCCCGTCGTCCAGCCGATCCGCCCGCCCATGTTCGAATCCCTGACCCAACGCCTGTCCGGCACCATCGAGCGCCTGCGCGGCCGCGGCCGGCTGACCGAGGAGAACATCCGCGAGGCCACCCGCGAGGTCCGCATCGCCCTGCTCGAGGCCGACGTCGCGCTGCCGGTGGTGCAGGCCCTGATCGAGCGCATCAAGGTGCGCGCGGTCGGCCAGGAAGTGCTGAAGTCGCTGACCCCGGGCCAGGCCCTGATCAAGGTGGTGCGCGACGAGCTCACCGCGGTCATGGGTTCGCAGGCCGCCGACCTCAATCTCAACGTGCCGGCGCCGGCGGTGATCCTGATGGCCGGCCTGCAGGGCGCGGGCAAGACCACCACCGTCGCCAAGCTCGCCAAGCACCTCAAGGAACGCCGCAAGAAGAAGGTCATGGTGGTCTCGGCCGACGTCTACCGTCCGGCCGCGATCGAGCAGCTCAAGACCCTGGCCGAACAGGTCGACGTGCTGTTCTTCGCCTCCAGCGCCGACCAGAAGCCCGAAGCGATCGTGCGCGCCGCCATCGACGACGCGCGCAAGTCCTACGTCGACGTGCTGATCGTCGATACCGCCGGCCGCACCAGCATCGACGAAGCGATGATGGCCGAGATCAAGGCCCTGCACGCCGCGGTCTCGCCGGTGGAAACCCTGTTCGTGGTCGACTCCATGACCGGCCAGGACGCCGCGGTCACCGCCAAGCACTTCAGCGAAGCGTTGCCGCTGACCGGCGTGGTCCTGACCAAGACCGACGGCGACGCGCGCGGCGGCGCCGCGCTGTCGGTGCGCTACATCACCGGCCGTCCGATCAAGTTCATCGGCGTCGGCGAGAAGCCCGACGGCCTGGACGTGTTCCACCCCGACCGCGTCGCCAGCCGCATCCTCGACATGGGCGACGTGCTGTCGCTGGTCGAGCAGGTCGAGCAGCAGGTCGACAAGGACAAGGCGCAGAAGCTCGCCGAGAAGGTCGCCAAGGGCAAGAAGTTCGACCTCAACGACATGAAGGACCAGCTCGAGCAGATGCAGAACATGGGCGGCCTGCACGGGCTCATGGACAAGCTGCCGGGCATGGGCCAGATCCCCGAGGCGGTCAAGAACCAGGTCACCGGCAAGGAAGTGCCGCGCATGGTCGCGATCATCAACTCGATGACCAAGAAGGAGCGTCGCAATCCGGCGCTGCTCAACGGCTCGCGTCGCGCGCGCATCGCCAAGGGCTCGGGCATGACCCCGGCCGACGTCAACAAGCTCATGAAGCAGTTCCAGCAGATGGAAAAGATGATGAGCAAGCTCTCCGGCGGCGGCATGAAGGGCCTGATGCGTGGCATGAAGGGCATGATGGGCGGCCGCGGCGGCATGCCGTTCCGCTGATCGTCCGGCGCCGGCGCGCCAACACCTAAACGGCGGCCACTGGCCGCCGTTTTCGTTTGCGCGAACGCTTCGCAAGGCCACCGCTCTTGCGCCCAAGGGCGGCCGCTGCCTGCTGTAGGAGCGGCGCGAGCCGCGACCGCGTCGGCGCATGAAGTCGCGCAATCGCGGCTCACGCCGCTCCCACAGATAGCGGGCGCGCGGCCTTGGGGTAGGAGCGGCGTGAGCCGCGATCGGATCCAGGCCGAGCCCCGGCATCCCGTGTGCCAAGCCGGGTCGGGGCCTTGCGTCGAACGCCCTGTGATGTAGCGACGAATCAGGCGCGCAGCCGGCGAGGCTTTCGGCGCCATCGCCATCGCCATCGCCATCGCGCGGTCGCGGCTTACGCCGCTCCTACCCCAAAGCAGCGCAACCCCTGCCTTCTGTGGGAGCGGCGTAAGCCGCGATCGATACGAGAGGAACCGCGACCGCGTCGCCGCTGCGACATCGCAGCGCCCGCGATCGCAGTGTCCGCATAGGTACACCAACCGCGTATCGCCCGTTGCGATTGCGTTCGCCGCGCATCGACCGACCGACGGCGCGCGCCGTCTTAATGGCGGAGACGTGCGAACGCGATCATATCCCTGCAGCGCGATGCAGGACCGCAACGCGCCGCGCAGTCGCCACCGACTGGCCGCCGGCTCGCCAGTGCCGGCGGGTTCGCCACAGGCCGCATCGCTCCGGGGTAAGGGCGGCGCGGCCATCATCAAGGAGTGAAGCGCCTATGACGAAGATGTTCCGCCGTTGCACCACCGCCGCGCTCGCGTTCGCGGGCCTGTTCGCCGCTACCGCGCATGCGGACACGGTGTTCGCCGTCCACAGCCAGGCCGGCGACCCGGTCGGTGCGGGCCAGTCCGCCGTGTACACCGATACCGACTCGACGATGACGATGGAGGCCGACGTGCACTCCATCCGCCTGACCGTCGCCCGCGGCGACGACCACTGGTACGTCTCCGTGGGGGCGCCGCCGCAGCGCAAGTTCGAACTGGGCCGTTACTACGACGCCGAGCACCCCACCTTGCGTACCGGCCGCGCGCCCTACGTGTACATGGCCAATGCCGGTCGCCGTTGCGACGATCTGTGGGGCGAGATCCATATCCAGCAGCTGGAACTGGATCGGCAGGGGCGGGTGGCGGCATTGGAGGCCACGGTGCTGCAGCGCTGCGGCAGTGCGGGCGCGCCGGTGCTGGCGGCGGTGATCCGGCACAACGTGGCCCCGTACTCGGTGAAGCTCGACAGCGGCGGCGACGATCCGGTCGGCCAGGGTCTGCAGAAGAGCTATTTCGGCGATACCAGCACCTTCCATCTGCTGGGCGAGTCGAACTACATGGACTTCACCGTGAGCGGCCAGCGCGACGTCTGGCGCGCCAAGCTCAGGCCGCCGGCCGGCGGCGTGCTGCAGCCGGGCACCTGGCCCATCGGCACCGATACCAGTGCGCTGTTCGTGTTCGATCGCCCGAACCAGGGGCGCTGCGGCTGGATCAGCGGCGGCCAGGTCGAGGTCAAGGGCGTGCGTTACGACCCCCTCGATGGGCGCCTGATCGGGATCCACGTGGACTTCGAGCAGTTCTGCGACGGCGCCGACAAGCCCCTCCGCGGCAGCATCCGCTACGGGTTGTAAGCGTTATCGGGCCCCACCACGGAAGGCGGGGCCGGCCAGGGACGGCCGTTCAGGCAGGGGCAGGCGGCGTGGCCAGGGAGGGCCCGCCGCCGCGCCAGGGCCCGGGCGCGGCCACCCGGGCGTGTGTGGGCCGGGCGGCGAGTTTGCCTAAGCCCACGGATCGGCTACAATTTCCGGCTTACCTCGCCAATCCGGCGACTGGGCAACACAGGAACTGTAAAGATGGTCAAGATTCGCCTGACTCGTGGCGGCGCCAAGAAGCGTCCGTTCTACCACATCATCGTCACCGACAGCCGCAGCGCCCGCGACGGCCGCAACATCGAGCGCGTCGGTTTCTACAACCCGGTCGCTACCGGCAACGAGAAGCGCGTCGAACTCGACATCGCTCGCGTCGAGCATTGGGTGAGCAAGGGCGCTCAGTTGACCGAGAAGGTCGCCAGCCTCTACAAGCAGGCCGGCAAGGCCGCTCCGGCCGCCTAAGCCACTTCGCCGCGCGCCTCGCGCGCGCGGCGACCGCCGCACGGCCGTATCGCAATGACCGAATCCACGCGTCGCATCCTGCTGGGCAGGGTGCTGAGCGCCTTCGGCGTGCGCGGCGAGGTCAAGCTCGAGTCCTGGACCGAGCCTCGCAGCGCCATCTTCCGCTACCAGCCCTGGATCGTGCGCGACCCGCAAGGGCGCGAGCGCGAGCTGTCGGGCGTGCGCGGCCGCGAAAGTGGCAAGTATCTGGTCGCCAGCTTCCCCGATGTCGCCGACCGCGATGCCGTCGAGGCCCTGCGCGGCACCGAAATCTACGTCCCGCGTTCGGCGCTGCCGCCGCCCAGCGAGGGCGAGTACTACTGGGTCGACCTGGAAGGCCTGCGCGTGGTCACCGTCGACGGTGTGTCCCTGGGCCAGGTCTCGCACCTGTTCGCCACCGGCGCCAACGACGTGCTGGTCGCGCGCGACGACGAGCGCGAGCGCATGATTCCGTTCGTGATTCCGCAGTACGTGACCTCGGTGGATTTCGAGGCCGGCGTGGTCACGGTGGACTGGGATCCCGAGTTCTAGGAACGAGCGCTCAGGACTGAGCAGCGAGCAAATGCTTCCAGCCTCTGTGTTTGTCGCTCCGGTCCCTTGCGTTGGAGGTCCCGGTTCGGCGTAGCCTTTACGCTCTGTCCTCACTCCTCTGCGCTCACGTCTGCCCATGCGTATCGACATCGTCAGCCTGTTCCCCGAATTCGTCGCCCAATGCGCGGCCTTCGGCGTGGTCGGGCGCGCGGCCGAGCGCGGGCTGCTGTCGTTGCGGGGCTGGAACCCGCGCGACTACGCCGAAGGCAACTACCGCCGCGTCGACGACCGCCCGTTCGGCGGCGGCCCTGGCATGGTGATGCTGATCGATCCGCTGCGCGCCAGCCTGCGCGCGGCGCGCGCCGCCGATCCGGCGCCGGCGCGGGTGATCTACCTCAGCCCGCAGGGCGCGCGCCTGACCCAGGCCAAGGTCCGCGAGCTGGCCGCCAGCGAGCGCCTGATCCTGCTGTGCGGCCGCTACGAGGGCGTGGACGAGCGCCTGATCCGGGCCGAGGTCGACGAGGAGCTGTCGATCGGCGACTACGTCCTGTCCGGCGGCGAACTGGCGGCGGCGGTGGTGGTGGACGCGGTCGCGCGCCTGCGCGAGGGCGTGCTCAACGACGTCGAATCGGCGGCCCAGGACAGCTTCGAGGACGACGGCCTGCTGGACTGTCCGCACTACACCCGCCCGGTCGAGCACGAGCTGGGCCCGGTCCCGGAGGTGCTGATGTCCGGCAACCACGCCCGGATCGCGCGCTGGCGGCGCCAGCAGGCGCTGGGCCGGACCGCCGAGCGGCGCCCCGATTTACTGGACGAAGCCGGCCTGTCCAAGGACGATCGCGGCCTGTTGGCCGCTTATCGGGCCGAACAGGCGGTCGCCGCGGCGGCCGGGGCGGCCCAAGACCGGGGGCAGGGCGGCGATCCGGCCCCGCCGGCTCCGGCCGAAGCGGCTAAGCCCTAGTCACGCAACGAAAAAGGCCGTTATAATGCACGGCTTCATTGCTCCATCCATGCCATGACGCGGGTCCACGTGCACTCGCGCAACAACTAATCCAACAGGCCGTGCCATGAACAAGCCCTCGCTCCACACCCTGCTGCAGAATTTCGAAGCCGAACAGGTCCAGCGCCAGCTGCCGGACTTCGGCCCCGGCGACACCATCGTCGTCAACGTGAAGGTCAAGGAAGGCAACCGTGAGCGCGTCCAGGCCTACGAAGGCGTGGTCATCGCGAAGAAGAACGGCGGCCTGAACTCCTCGTTCACGGTGCGCAAGATCTCGCACGGCTTCGGCGTCGAGCGCGTGTTCCAGACCCACAGCGCGATCATCGACTCGGTCGACGTCAAGCGCCGCGGTAAGGTCCGCTCGGGCAAGCTGTACTACCTGCGTGGCCTGGAAGGCAAGAAGGCGCGCATCAAGGAAGACCTGGCCGCCTACGCGCGCGCCAAGAACGCCGCCGAGTAATTCCCGCGTCGCGCGCCTTGTGCGCAGCGTGGAAAACGGCCGCCGCGAGGCGGCCGTTTTCATTTGCGCTGTCCCGTATGAGGCGTCTGGCTCGGCGCCGCTCGCGGCGTTCGATCGCTAGGCCGGGGTCCTGCACCGCGTGCGTAGCCCGGTGTTTCGCGCGCCACGCCCGCAAAGATCGCGACCTACGCTACCGGCGCAAGCTTGGTCCGGCATGGCGCCATGCGCTAGATTCCTTCGCATGGCGTCGCCGACGCGGTTGCCGAAGACTCTCGCGCAGGAGCGCACGCATGCCACCGAACTTGTCCGTGGGCGATATCTGTACCTATCTGCGCAGCGATGGCCTCTGGGGTTTCTTCTGGGTCCAGCGCATCGACCCGCTGCCGGACGGCAGTGCGGCGATGTCGCTGCGCAAGTTCGACGTGAATGCCGACGACGAAGTTCTGGCCGAGCACGTCGACGATGTGGCCGAACTCAAGGGCCTGCCGCTGCTCGGCCATTTTCCTATCGTCGACAGTCGCGTGTTCGAGGCCGCGCCGCGCGTGATCGGGTCGATGCCGGTGGCCGACGAGGATCTGGAGGGCTATCGGATCTGGCGCGAAGCTTTCGACGCGGGCGAAGCCGGGGTATTCACCTTGGCCTTGGAAGAGATCTGAGCCACGGCGCACTGGCGCGCGCGTGGTTCCAGTCCGGCGCGAAATAGCCCTGCGTCGCCCCGATTCACCGTGATTTCAGAACTCCGCGCCTAGCGTGCATTCTGCGCAGCGCCGCATCCGTGATACCGATGAAGACGACTTCCGAAAAATCGCATTCCTCCCCCGAGTCCGCGCCGACGACGGCCAGCGTGCGTCTGGATCTGTGGCTGTGGGCGGCGCGCTTTTACAAGACCCGCAGCCTCGCGCGCAGCGCCATCGAGACCGGCAAGATCGAGGTCGGCGGCCAGCGCGCCAAGGCCTCGCGCGCCTTGCGCGCGGGCGACGCGCTGCGCATCGCCCGCGGCGAGGAACTGTTCGAGGTGCAGGTGCTCGCGCTCAGCGACACCCGCGGCCCCGCCAGCGTCGCCCAGACCCTGTACGCCGAAACCGAGGCTTCGCGCGCCGCGCGCGAAGCCGCGCGCGCCTTGCGCGTGGCCGAACGCAACGGCTACCAGGCACCCGAGACCAAGCCCGACAAACGCGCGCGCCGTCTGATCCGCGCGCTGGGCGATATCGACGCGTTGTAGGGGCGGGCGCGCCTGGTCCGCGCTGATGGACCGGTCGCATTGCGTGAGCGGCGCCGCCGCCAGGATGGCGCGATCGCGGCTTACGCCGCTCCCACAGTCGGCAGCGCTAGCGCCCTATGGATATCGAGTCGTCGCTGGCGTCGGTGCGCAAGCCGCCGGAGCCGAGCG
>NZ_FOSS01000003.1:663494-716140 GCF_900114355.1 Lysobacter sp. cf310 | reverse complement strand
TCGCGGCTTACGCCGCTCCCACAGTCGGCAGCGCTAGCGCCCTATGGATATCGAGTCGTCGCTGGCGTCGGTGCGCAAGCCGCCGGAGCCGAGCGACGCGCAGATACCCACTATCGCCGTCGCCGCTTTGCGCGGTCGCGGCTCGCGCCGCTCCTACACAAGGCAACCGCGCCGTCCCTGTAGGAGCGGCGCAAGCCGCGACCGATTCCCGGCGGCCTCTGGAGGCTTGCGTCGAATCGATACCAACCGCACCACCCCTGTAGGAGCGGCGCAAGCCGCGACCGATTCCCGTCGGCCTCCGGAGGCTTGCGTCAATTCGATAACAACCACGCCACCCCTGTGGGAGCGGCGTCAGCCGCGATCGGTATCGAGTCGTCGCGGGCATCGGTGCGCACAGCCGCCGGAGCCGAGCGGCGCGCAGATGCCGACTATCGCCGTTGCCGCTTTGCGTGGTCGCGGCTTACGCCGCTCCTACCCCAAAGCAGCACGATCGCTTCGTGTAGGAGCGGCGTAAGCCGCGACCCCGATTCCGGTCGGCCCTAAGAGGCCGACATCAAGGCGATACCGGCCGTCCCCTCCCTGTGGGAGCGGCGTAAGCCGCGATGCGATCCAAAGCGACCCCCGAAACGACTGCGGCCGCGTCGAAACGCGGCCGCAGTGGGGGAGCCGGATCGCCCTGGTCTCAGCGGTTGCCACCGCCGCCGAGCAGACCGCCGCCGATCTTGAGCAGATCGCCCAGGCCGAGCTGGCCGTCGCCGTCCTGGTCCAGCACCGCGCCGAGCAGGCCGCCGGCGCCGCTGTCCTGCTGGATGCGCTCGCGTTCCTGGCCGAGCACGTTGCCCAGGGCCTGCGGCGAGGCCGCGGCCTGGCCGCCGCCGGAGAACATGCGCTGGGCCAGATACGACAGCACGATCGGGGCGAGGATCTTGAGCAGCGTGTTGGCCTGGCTGCCGCCGAGGCCGGTGGCCTGGCCCAGGCCCTGGGCGGCGGTTTCCTCGCGGCCGCCGAAGATGTGGCCGAGGATGCCGGCACCGTCGGTCTGCCGGCTGGGAGCGCCGCCGCCGAGCACCGCGCCCAGCACGCTGCCGATGTCCAAGCCGCTGGCGGCACCGGCGTGATCGCGCTGGAGCGCGCCGAACAGGGCCTCGGCGCCCTGCGGCTGGCTGGTGTTGCGGCCCAGCGCGCCCAGCAGCAGCGGCAGCGCCGCCGACACCGCGCCCGCGGTCTGCGACTGCGACAGCCCGAGCTGGTTGCTCATCTGCTCCAGCGGCTGGCCCTGAAGTTGGCGGAGGAGGTCGTCGGTCAAGCTCATGGGGGCGCGTCCTTTTGGCAGTTGGAAACCGATCCTAGCGCCGTTTCGCTCGACCGTGGTGACGACGGCGCGCCGCCGGTCCGGCGCCGCTGGCAAGCCCGCCGCAAGGCTTGCGCGACTTCGGCACGCATGATGTGCAGCGCTCCCTCCGGTAGGCGCGACGCGTCGCGCAGGCGGCGAGCGGCGATGCCGACGCATCCGGCAAGGCGGCCGCGTCATCGCAGGCCTCAGGATCCGGTTGAACCCGGGCCGCGTCGACCAAACCTAGCCCAGGCCGAGTCCGTCGACAGCGCGCCGCTACCCACGCAGCATGAGTAGGAACCCGATGACCGAATCGCCCGCAGCCCTGCACGACGACCCACACCGCCCCGACCCGGACACGGCCTTGCGTCCGTGGCGCCAGCACTGGGGCCTGCAGGCCGATGGCGCCGCCTTCGATACGCCGTCCAGCGCCTTGCAGCCGGTGCGCCATGCGGGTGCGCCGGCCATGCTGAAGCTCGCCTACGACCCCGAGGAGCGCTGGGGCGGCGTGCTGATGCGCTGGTGGGACGGCGACGGCGCGGCGCGCGTGCTCGCCAGCGAGGGCCACGTGCTGCTGATCGAGCGCGCGAGCGGCGGGGATTCGCTGCTGGCGATGGCCTCCGACGGCCGCGACGATCAGGCTTGCCGGATCCTGTGCGAGGTCGCGCGGCGTCTGCACGCGCGCACCGCCGCGCCGCCGGACGGCTTGCAGCCGCTGTCGACCTACTTCGACTCCCTGGCCCAGGCCGCGCGCGATCACGGTGGTCTGTATGCGCGCGCGTGGCGGATCGCGGACAGTCTGTTGCGGGCCACGGTCGATCCGGTTCCGCTGCACGGCGATCTGCACCACGAGAACGTGCTGGATTTCGGCCCGCAGCGCGGCTGGTTGGCGATCGATCCCAAACGCGTGATCGGCGATCGCGGTTACGACCACGCGACGATGTTCGGCGATCCACTGCAGTTGGGACGCGAACTGCCGCGCCGGCTGGAACGCCGCCTGCAGGTGGTCGCTGAGGCCAGCGGCCTGGCGCCCGCGCGCCTGCTGGCCTGGATCGCGGCGCAGCAGGGCGTGTCGGCGGCCTGGTACCTGGAGGACGACGAGGCCGAGCAGGCGCAGCTGCCCTTGTCGGTGCTCGCGGCGGCATTGGCCCTGGGCGCCGACCAACACAGCCACTAAGCGCGCAAAAAAAGGACCCGGCGATCGCTCGCCGGGCCAGCTGAGGTGCGCAGGGATTGCAGGGTTGCGCCGATGCCGGGGCCGCGCGCGCAGGACTGACGGCTGCGCGCGCGGGCCGGATCGGCCGTCGGTACCTCGGCGCCGGGCTCGCGCCCGACGCCGAGGCGTCCGGTGCTAGGCGAGATCGAAACGGTCCAGGTTCATCACCTTGGCCCAGGCCGCCACGAAGTCGTGGACCAGCTTCGCCTGCGCGTCCGAGCTGGCGTAGACCTCGGCCAGCGCGCGCAGCTGCGAATGCGAACCGAAGATCAGATCGGCGCGGGTCGCCGTCCACTTGAGCTCGCCGGTCTTGCGGTCGCGTCCTTCGAACACGTCCTTGGCATCGGAGACCGCCTTCCACTGCGTGCCCATGTCGAGCAGATTGACGAAGAAGTCGTTGCTCAGGGTGTCGGCGCGCTTGGTGAACACGCCGTGTTTGGTGTGGCCGACGTTGGTGTCGAGCACGCGCAGGCCGCCGATCAGCGCCGTCATCTCCGGCGCCGTCAGGGTCAGCAACTGCGCCTTGTCGACCAGCAACGCTTCGCTGGACACGTTGATCTTGCCCTTGAGGTAGTTGCGGAAGCCGTCGGCGATCGGTTCGAGCACAGCGAAGGAATGCTCGTCGGTCTGCGCCTGGCTGGCGTCGGTGCGGCCGGCGCTGAAGGGCACCTGGACCGCATGGCCGGCGTTCTTCGCCGCCTGTTCGACGCCGGCGTTGCCGGCCAGCACGATCAGATCGGCCAGCGAGACTTTCTTGCCGCCGGACTGGGCGGCGTTGAAATCGCGCTGGATGCCTTCCAGGGTCTGCAGCACCTTGGCCAGCTGCGCGGGCTGATTGGCTTCCCAATCCTTCTGCGGCGCCAGGCGGATGCGCGCGCCGTTGGCGCCGCCGCGCTTGTCCGAGCCTCGGAAGCTGGAGGCCGAAGCCCAGGCGGTGGACACCAACTGCGAGATCGGCACGCCGCTGGCCAGGATCTTGGCCTTGAGCGCCGCCGCGTCCTGATCGTCGATCAAGGCATGGTCGACCGCCGGCACCGGGTCCTGCCAGATCAGTTCTTCGGCCGGCACTTCGGGGCCGAGGTAGCGCGCGCGCGGGCCCATGTCGCGGTGGGTGAGCTTGAACCAGGCACGCGCGAACGCATCGGCGAACTGGTCCGGGTTTTCGAAGAAGCGCCGCGAGATCTTTTCGTAGGCGGGGTCCAAGCGCAGCGACAGGTCGGTGGTGAGCATGGTCGGCGCGCGACGCTTGTTGGCATCGAACGCGTCCGGAATCGTGCCCGCGCCCGCGCCGTCCTTCGCGACCCATTGGTGCGCGCCGGCCGGGCTCTTGCTGAGCTCCCATTCGAAACCGAACAGGTTGGCGAAGAACTCGTTGCTCCACTGGGTCGGCTTGCTGGTCCAGGTCACGTCCAGGCCGCTGGTGATCGCGTCGCCGGCGATGCCGCTGTTGAAGCTGCTGGCCCAGCCCAGGCCCTGCTGTTCGATGTCGCCGCCCTCGGGCTCGCGACCGACATGCGATTCGGGGCCGGCGCCGTGGGTCTTGCCGAAGGTGTGGCCGCCGGCGATCAGCGCGACGGTCTCTTCGTCGTCCATGGCCATGCGCGCGAAGGTGTCGCGGATGTCGCGCGCGGCCGCGACCGGGTCGGGATTGCCGTTCGGGCCCTGCGGATTGACGTAGATCAGGCCCATCTGCACGGCGCCCAGCGGATTCTCCAGATTGCGGTCGCCGCTGTAGCGCTGGTCGCCCAGCCAGGTGGTCTCGCTGCCCCAATACACTTCCTCGGGCTCCCACACGTCGGCGCGGCCGCCGGCGAAACCGAAGGTCTTGAAGCCCATCGATTCCAGCGCGACATTGCCGGTGAGGATCATCAGGTCGGCCCAGGAAATCTTGTTGCCGTACTTTTGCTTGATCGGCCACAGCAGGCGGCGCGCCTTGTCGAGGTTGCCGTTGTCCGGCCAGCTGTTGAGCGGCGCGAAGCGTTGTTGGCCGGCGCCGCCGCCGCCGCGGCCGTCGATGGTGCGGTAGGTGCCCGCGCTATGCCAGGCCATGCGGATGAACAAGGGGCCGTAGTGGCCGAAGTCGGCCGGCCACCATTCCTGCGAGTCGGTCATCAGCGCGGTGAGATCGCGCTTGAGCGCCGCCAGGTCGAGGGTCTTGAACGCCTTGGCGTAATCGAAGTCCGGGTCCATGGGATCGGAGGCCGGCGTTTGCTGGTGCAGGACCTTGAGGCTGACCTGATGCGGCCACCAATCTCGGTTCGACGTACCGCCGCCAGCGGTGTGATTGAACGGGCACTTCGCTTCGTTTGACATGGGTGCTTTGCCTCTTCGCTGTTGACGGTGCGGACGCAACGATTGGGTGGGTGGAAGCGCGTATGCCGATGCGCGAACGGATACGTCGAGGGTTCCGTTCGAACTTCGCTTAAGAATGTGTCGGCGTTTCGATCATTCGCTCGCCTTTGCTGAGGGGAGGGGAGTCGCAGGCGCCTTTGGACGATATGTCGGCCGGATACGCATGTGAAATCGATCCTTTCGACGTATTCGATAGGGATTGACTATGAATAGGGTGGGCGGCGCCGTCCCGGCACGGAA
Source organism: Lysobacter sp. cf310 (assembly GCF_900114355.1). Taxonomy (GTDB): domain Bacteria; phylum Pseudomonadota; class Gammaproteobacteria; order Xanthomonadales; family Xanthomonadaceae; genus Lysobacter. The sequence goes on along the minus strand of NZ_FOSS01000003.1, from coordinate 710,999 downwards.
CCGTAGGGCCTGCCTTATCGCCATGTGCCAGCGAACCGAGCGGAAAGCGCAGCTTTGAGTTTGTTTGTGCGCGCGAGCGCTGCGTTTCCTGTGCGCGGTCTCTAGCATCGTCCGGGCAGCGCCTGCTTGCGCGCCGCGTCAGGGACATTCGATCAACGGAGGATTGAAGATGAAGAGCGGCAAGATTCGCTGGGGCCTGTCGGCCGCATGGGGCCCGAACCGGCCGCTGCGCAGCGCGGGCAGCGTCGCGATGGATGCGGATGCGGCGGGGGCCGGGAGCTGGATCGAGCGCGCGCGCCGATACGGTTACGCCTTGGCGCTGAGCCTGGCGGGCGCGTTCCTGTCGGCCGCGCCGGCGCAGGCGCAGGTCTGGACCTTGAGCCCGGCGCAGCGGCAGAGCTACCTGCAGTACTACGCGCCGCTGATCCTGCAGCGCTCGGAAGAGAACGGCGGCAAACCCGGACGGGATTGGCTCAGCAACTACGATTTCGATCGCGACGGCAACTTCGCCAACAATCGCTACACCTGGGTGAACCTGCTGCCGCAATACGTCGCCGAGTCGGCCGCGGCCAGCGGCGCTTACAAGCACTGGCGCATCCGCCCGACCCTGTACACCTCGCTGGTGGAGTACACGGACGGCGCCGGAAAGGGCCTGATCCTGCTGTATCACGTCTATCACCCGGTGGATAAGAAGGGCAACGAGATCCACGATTGGGAGCGGGTCGAGATCGCCGTGCGCGGCGTGGGCGGCGTGGGCGGCGCGCCCGGAGCGGCCGGCGAATACGTCGGGCATGTCACCGTGACCAGCCACCACGATCACGTGATGCGCAGTGCCGGCAGCCCCGACCTGAACTTCATGAGCGTCGCCAGCGGCAAGCACGTCCTGCTGTGGCAGGCGGACGAGGACGGCGGCCTGGATCCGGGCGGCGCGACCGCCCACGAATTGCATTTCGTCCAGCACAGCTATGCGCAGATCCAATCCTGGGCGCAGACGGCGGGCAACGCGAAAGTCGACGTCAGCAACGACGGCGACAAGAAGGTGCACTACGTCTGGGTGCCGGAAACGTCCAGCGCAGCCGTCACCGCCTGGGGCGCGCAGCCGATCCACTACGGCAACGCGTCCGCGCTGGCCTCGCGCCAGGACGGCGACACGCCCTGGTATGCGGTCAAGCGCATCACCTACGAACTGCAGGACATCGCCGACGTCTTCCGCAGCCAGTGGGACGACGCGATGTGGCCGATCAGCTGGACCGCCGACTCCACCGAGGATGTGCTGCTGGAGACCGCGCTGCTGAACGAGGCCGGACAAGTCGACGTGCCGGCCGGATTGCGACGCTTCTACCTCGGCTCGCGCGACACCCAGTCTTCCAGTCTGACCGACGGACGCAACGGCGTGCTGGGCAAGGATTGGTTCATGGGCGCGTACTCGGCGGAGACGAACGCCGATATCGTGTCCGGCTCCGACAAGTTCAAAGGCTATGAAGGTGCGGGACGCGGCAGCGATGGGCGCAATCGCGCCGATGCCAGCGGCGACCTGGGCTCGCTGAACAACTACTGGCGGCAGCACGACTTCTTCGTGCATACCGGCGCGGTCGATACGCGCGAGCTCTACGAAGCCGGAACCTGGCTGACCGGGGCCTGGTACACGCCGGCCAACGGCGGGTTCGACGGGCGCTGGGCGCAGTTGTTCGACGATCGCGTCGCCTACGAATTCACGCTGCCCCTGAGCGTGGCGATCACCACCGCTGAATCCGCGTGCCGGGAGTACGTCATGTTCACCGCCACGGCCGCCGGTGGATCGCCGCCTTATCAGTACTCATGGTCGGGCAGCTTCGTTCCGGTCGCGGGCTCCACCCGCAACGTGCGCATGTACTGGCAGGACACCGCCACGGTGACGGTGACCTCCTCGGATGGGCAGAGCGTCTCCAAGACCCATACCTACCGGCGGGTGTGCCCTGGCGGCGGTAATCCCTAGCGCCGATTGCGCCGGTCGGAACCGCCACGCGCGATCGCGCGCGTGGCGGTTCAGGTCAACGCTTTGATCCGGTACAGCGCTTCCAGCGCCTGCTTCGGCGTCAGCTCGTCCGGATCCACCGCGGCCAGCGCGTCCAGCGCGGCCGAGGACGGCGCGAACAGGCCGAACTGCTGCGGCTGATCCAGCGCGGCCTGGGCGAAGGAGGGCGTGGGCGTGTCGCGGCCCTGCTGTTCGAGTTCGATCAGGCGTCCACGCGCCTGCTTGACCACCGACTTGGGCAGGCCCGCCAGCGCCGCGACCTGCAAGCCGAAGCTGCGGTCGGCGGGGCCGTCCTTGACCGCATGCATGAACACCAGTTGCTCGCCGTGCTCGACCGCGTCCAGATGCACGTTGGCGATGCCGCTGCCGGGCTCGGCCAGGGCGGTGAGTTCGAAGTAGTGGGTCGCGAACAAGGTGTAGGCGCGATTGTGCTGGGCCAGGTGGCGCGCGCAGGCCTCGGCCAGGGCCAGGCCGTCGTAGGTCGAGGTGCCGCGGCCGATCTCGTCCATCAGCACCAGCGATTGGTCGCTGGCGTGATGCAGGATGTAGCTGGTCTCGCTCATCTCGACCATGAAGGTGGACTGGCCGCGCGCGAGGTCGTCGCCGGCGCCGATGCGGGTCAGGATGCGATCGATGGGGCCCAGCACCGCGCGCGCGGCGGGCACGAAGCTGCCGATGTGGGCCAGCAGCACGATCAGCGCGTTCTGGCGCATGTAGGTCGACTTGCCGCCCATGTTGGGGCCGGTGATGACCAGCATGCGGCGGCCGTTGGCCTCGTCCAGGATCAGGTCATTGGGCTCGAAGGGCTCGCTGCGCACCGCCTCGACCACCGGGTGGCGGCCGCGTTCGATACGCAGGCCGGGCTCGTCGCGCAGTTCCGGCGGCGACCAGTCCAGGGCCTGTGCGCGTTCGGCGAAACCGCACAGCACGTCGAGCTCGGCCAGGGCGGCCGCGCAGCGCTTGAGCGGGGCCAGGCGTTCGTTGAGCGCATCCAGCAGGTGTTCGTAGAGCAGGCGTTCGCGGCTGAGCGAGCGCTCGCGCGCCGACAGCACCTTGTCCTCGAATTGCTTGAGTTCCTCGGTGATGTAGCGCTCGGCGTTGCTCAGGGTCTGGCGGCGGGTGTAGTGGGTCGGCGCCTTCTCGGCCTGGGCCTTGCTGACTTCCAGGTAGTAACCGTGGACGCGGTTGTAACCGACCTTGAGGGTGGGGATGCCGCTGGCGATGCGCTCGCGCGCTTCCAGGTCGACCAGGAACTGATCGGCGTTGGTCGACAGCGTGCGCAGTTCGTCGAGCTCGGCGTCGTAGCCGGACGCGAACACGCCGCCGTCGCGCGCCAGCACCGGCGGCTGCGGCACGATCGCCTCGGCCAGCAGCTGCGCGTGTTCGGCGTGCTCGCCCAGCTCGGCGGCCAGCTCGGCCAGCAGCGGCGCGTCCAGCGGCGCCAGCAGGCCGCGCACGTCGGGCAGCAGGGCCAGGCCGTCGCGCAGGGTCGACAGATCGCGCGGGCGCGCGCTGCGCAGGGCGATGCGCGAGAGGATGCGTTCGAGATCGCCAAGGGCGCGGAAGCGTTCGCGCACGCCGTCGCCGGCGCGCGAATCGATCAGGGTCGCCACCGCCTGGTGGCGCAGGCGCAGGGTGGGGCGGTCGCGCAGCGGGCGGTGCAGCCAGCGCCGCAGCAAGCGCCCGCCCATCGGCGTGACCGTGCTGTCGAGCACGCCCAGCAGGGTGGTGCGGCTGTCGCCATCGACGCGGCTGTCGAGTTCGAGGTGGCGGCGGGTCGCGGCGTTCATCGCGATCGCGCCGTCGCCGGATTCGATCGCGATCGAGGTCAGGTGCGGCAGGCGCTGCTTCTGGGTTTCCTCGACGTAGCCCAGCAGCGCGGCGGCCGCGGCGATCGCGAGCGGACGGTCCTCGAGGCCGAAGCCGCTGAGATCGTGCAGACCGAAGAAACGCAGCAGCTGGCGGCGGCCGCTGTCGACGTCGAACAGCCAGGGCGCGCGCCGGCGCAGGCCGCTGCGCTCGGACACGAACGGCGCCCAGCCGTCCTCGTCGGCGATCAGGGTTTCGGCCGGCTCCAGGCGCGCGAGCTCGGCTTCCAGCGCGTCCTCGCTGGCCACTTCGTTGACCAGGAAGCGGCCGCCGGCCAGGTCGGCCCAGGCGATGCCGTAGCCGTGCTTGCCGCGCGCGATGGTCAGCAGCAGGGTGTCGCGGCGTTCGTGCAACAGGGCCTCGTCGGTGACCGTGCCCGGGGTGACGATGCGCACCACCTTGCGCTCGACGATGCCCTTGGCCAGGGCCGGGTCGCCGATCTGCTCGCAGATCGCCACCGATTCGCCCAGCGCGACCAGGCGCGCCAGATAGCCCTCGGCCGAGTGGTGCGGCACGCCCGCCATCGGGATCGGCTGGCCGGCCGAATTGCCGCGTTGGGTCAGGGTGATGTCGAGCAGGCGCGCGGCTTTGCGGGCGTCGTCGTAGAACAGCTCGTAGAAGTCGCCCATGCGGAAGAACAGCAGCACGTCCGGGTGCTCGGCCTTGGCGGCGAAGAACTGCTTCATCAACGGGGTATGGCCGTCTACGGCCTTGCTATCGACGGCTTTGTCGCTGGAACGCATTGAAAATCCTGATGTTTTTATCCAGCCGCCGGGGCGGCGCGTGGCGTCGCGGCGGGCGGCCCAAAGCGACATGATCGCCGAATGGGGGCGTGGTTGGGGCTTCGGGCATGAATCGGGTGCGAATCCGGGCCTGCGCGGGCGCGAGCGGCCGCGAAGCGCCGGCCTTGCGCGGCGTGGGCTGGGGGGCGGACCGGCGGTGCGGCATAGCTGCGATGCGAACGACCGCGGGGCAGGGCCCGTTTGCGGCGCGCGCTGCGGCTTGCCGAAGTCGCGGCGAGCGCGCGCGCTGCGCGCTCACCGACCGACCAACAGCGCCGCGCGCGCCGCATACGTCCACGCGCTGTCCGGCCTGCAGGTTCGTCGCGTTTCGCGTCACAAAAAACACTGATCGCCCTGGGTGTCGCAGCGACGCGTCGTCGATCGACTGGCGGAATACGCGCATCGCGAACTGTGACGCCGCTTCGACGCGGCTCGCTCATCTGTGACGCGCGACCGCTCGAATGTGCGCAGTGCGCGCGGCGCAGCGCGGGATCGGCACCTAGGGTGGCGTCGCTTTCGAACCGCCGTATCGAGCTGCCCGCCGATGGCAAGCGCGGGCTCGCACGGCGGCACGCGGAAGGCACTTCTTCCCACCATTCCGAGGATAACGGTCATGCGCCCCAGCTTAGTCGCGATCGCTGTTTCGCTCTCCCTTGCCGCGCTGATGCCGGCGACATCGAACGCCAGTCAACCGAACGGCTCGGTGGTGCCCGGCACCGGTCATGGCGTGCATTACGGCACGCAGCCCATTCCCGTGCAGTACACCGCGGGCGTCGGCTACGAGCTCATCGACAACACCCGTAACGGCATCAGCAGCTCCGACGGCGGCGGCTTCAACCGGTACTACGCGACCTATCGCGGGCCGCAGCAGTTCGTCAGCGCCACCACCGCCTTCGGCGACGGCAGCGCGGCCACCCTGTCCAGCATGGGCGTCGACGCCTACTACGCGATGCAGCGCAGCTGGGACTACTTCAAGCAGGTCCACGCGCGCAACGGCCTGGACGCGAGCAACCGCAGGGCCACCGTGTACAGCCATGTCGTCGACCTGGCGCCGGGACGCAAGACGACCGGCTACGCGTACTGGTCCGGCACCACCGTGCTGCTCGGCATCGGCGATGCGGCCGCCGGCATCGAACCCCTGGCGACCCTGGACATCGTCGGCAGCATGTACGCGGCCAATATCGTCCACAACACCGATCCCGATCCCGGCAAGGGCGACAGCGCAGGCTTGCGCAGCTCGATCGCCGATGTCTTCGGCACCCTGATCGAATTCCATGCCGCTCACCTCAATGATCCCGGCGATTACGTGATCGGCGAGCTGGCTTATCCGGGCGGCCTGCGCCACATGTACCGCCAGAACCTGGACGGAAAATCCTTCGTCTGCTATCCGGCGCGCGGTTTCGATCCGAACGACGAATCCGCGGCTTACTCGGGCGAGTACACCTCGGGCATCGGCAATCGCGCGTTCTACCTGCTGGCCGAGGGGGCCAAGGCGCCGGCCGGCTCCGGCCTGAGCGCGGATCAATTGGTCTGCAACGGCGACACCGCGATCGTCGGTATCGGCCGCAACAAGGCCGGCGCGATCTGGTATCGCCTGGCCACCACCGAGAAGACCTCGCAGCTGACCTATCCGCAGGCGCGCGCGGCCACGATCCGGGCCGCCGAGGCGCTGTATGGCGTCAAATCGGCCGAAGCGCGCGCGGTCGCGCGCGCATGGTCGGCGGCCGGGGTGAAGTAAGCGCGGCGACACTGCGCTTGCGGGCAGTGCCGCAAAGCACGGGCGCGTGGCTCCTGTAGCGGGCCGCGCGATCCAGCTGCGCAGGCCTGGGGTGCGAGCGTCGCACCGCCGACGCTCGCCGCGCTGCGCGGCATTCCAGGGGCCGCATGCGCCGCGGGACCGCGTTGTGGTTGAAGTCATGCGCCAAAAACTCGCTGCCGCCGCGCTCCTGGCCTGCTCCTGGGCCGGCGGCGGTCTGGCTGCGCAGCCGGCATCGCAAGCGGCGGGCCGACCGGACCCGACGCCTGCGCCGGACGGTTCCGCCACGACGGCCGCGACCGAGGCCATCCGCGACGCGATCGCCGGTCCCTTGATCGACGCGATCTCGCTGCGCTTGGGCGGGCGCGCCGTCGAACTGCGTTTGGACCTCGTCGAGGTCCGGGCGATCGACGCCGACCAGCGCGCCATCCGCGGCAGCGGCGCCGCCCAGATCGTCGGCCGCCAGGATTGGATCGGCTTTCGCTTCGGCGTGCGCTACGACGTCCGCCTGCGCAGGTCGGGGCGCCCCGACATCGGCATCGACGCGGTCGCGGCGGGAGAGCGCGATGTTCCCAACGACCCGCGCCTGGTGCGACAACTCGAGACCATGCTGAGCGCGGATCTGGCCCAGGAGCTGCGCAAGCCGTCGGCCCAGCTCCGGCTCGACCGGGTCTCCAGCGTCGAAGACGACGGCCAGCGCCTGCGGATCGATGCGCTGGGCACGGTCTACCCCGATCCCTACGGCCCCGGCACGCCCTTGGCCGTCACCGCTCTCTACGATCGTCCCAGCCATGCCTGGCTGCGGCTCGAGTACCGCTCGGGCGACGATGCCGCAAGCGGCTTCCAGGACCGGCGAGCGTCGGCGCGTTGACGCGCTCAGGCTCGCGGCGCTCGCGTCGAATCGAAGCGCTGCGCGCCCGCGACGGCCGGAACGCCGCGATTCCTTCGTTGTTTCGGTCAAGCCAGCCCGTTTGGAGAGCGAGCGTCCTTTGCCCGGAAACGGGGTAGCCAGGAGTGGGGGCTACGCATCGGCAGGTACAGCGTCATGAAGGATCACACGGTAGCGTTTCCTCGCTTCGATCCTAGTCCAGCGCGAGAACCAGACAGGGGGCATTCGTCGTCGCGTGCGCCGCACGAGTGGCGGGTGGCGCCATGAGCATCGCATTGGCCAGTCGCAAAAGCCGCGCACTGCTGCTGCTATGGCTGGGCGAGACCTGGCTGCTGATCCTGTCGGTGACGATCGCGGCGTGGCTGCGCTTCATGGGGTCGCAGGGTCTGCTCAGTTCCTTCCAATGGGCGCCGGTACGCGCGTTCGTGTTCGCCGCCTTCATCACGGTGTCGATGGTGGCCTTCGGCCTGTACCAGGTGCACGTGCGCCACAACCGGATGGAGTTCCTGCTCCGGCTGGTGTTGTCCTTCGCGTTCGGCGGCATCGCCCTGCTGGTGCTGTATTACCTGATGCCCGCCGCCTACATTGGCCGCGGTGTGCTGGCGATGGCGCTGGCGATCGGCCTGGTCGCGGTGATCGCGCTGCGCCTGATCGTCGAACGGGTGTTCAAGACCGATGTGTTCCGGCGTCGGGTACTGGTGTTCGGCGCGGGCAAGAACGCCGATCTCATCAACAGTCGCATGCGGCGGGGAGCCGACCGCAGATCCTTCGTGGTGGTGGGTTTCGTGCCGGTGCCGGGGCAGCCCGTGCTGGTGCCCGAGAAGTTGCTGCTCAGCACGGATTTCGCGCTGTCCGAGATCGCCGAGTGGCTGCATGTCTACGAGATCGTGGTCGCGCCCGACGAGCGGCGCGGCGCGCTGCCGATGGAGGAAATGCTGACCTGCGCGCAGCGCGGAGTCACCGTGACCGATCTGTCGACGTTCTTCGAGCGCGAGGCCGGCATGGTCAAGCTGAACGTGGCCGACCCGTCATGGCTGGCGTTTTCGGGCGGTTTCGATCATTCCATGCCGCGCCGCCTCAACAAGCGCTTCTTCGACCTGGCCGCCGCATGCGCCCTGTTGCTGGTGGCCTGGCCCTTCATGCTGCTGGTGGCGGCGTGCATCAGCCTGGAGTCGCGCGGTCCGGTCCTGTACCGGCAGACGCGCATCGGCGAGAACGGACGCAGCTTCGAGCTGATCAAGTTCCGCAGCATGCGCGTGGACGCCGAGGCCGACGGCGTGGCGAAGTGGGCGACCCAGAACGACGACCGCACCACCCGGGTCGGTCGGATCATCCGCCTGTCGCGCCTGGACGAGCTCCCGCAGTTGTTCAACATCCTGCTCGGGGAAATGAGCTTCGTCGGCCCTCGGCCCGAGCGGCCGCAGTTCGTCGACATGCTCAACCAGGAAGTGCGCTACTACAACGTGCGCCACTGCGTGAAACCGGGCCTGACCGGCTGGGCGCAGCTGCGTTATCCCTACGGCGCATCGGTGCGGGACGCCGAGGAGAAGCTGACCTTCGATCTGTTCTACGTGAAGAACCACGGGCTGGTATTCGACCTGTTGATCCTGCTGCAGACGGTCGAGGTGGTGCTGTTCCGCCGCGGCTCGCGCTGACGCCTGCGGCCTGTGCCGGCGCAGGTTCCCGTGATCAGCCTTCAGGCCCGGACAAGGCTGTGTGGTGGCGCGCACCGGCGAAGACGAATCGCACTTCGCCGTAGCGTTGCGAGATATGGCTCAGCAGCGCATGGATGAAAGCGATGACGCCCGCCATCTCCATGCCTTCCTCCAGGCTGACCAGCACGTGATAGACGAGGTTCCTGTGCCCGTGTGCCTCGCGCCACCATCCCTCGACCAGTTCGACGCCCAGGGCGCCGCCCAGATAGATCGCGGCGGAGATCACGAAGGCGATCGCCGTCCTGCGCGGCAGGCGGAGCAGGAAGCGCAGGAAGTAGGCGCCCAGCACGCAGACCAGGGCGATGCCGGGTATCACCCAGGCGAAGAAGAAGATGCCCAGGTGCTGGCCGCCCAGCAGCGCGCGCACGGGCGCGATCGCTCTTTCGTGGAAGGACAGGGCCTCGTCCAGGGACATCAGCGCGAAGCCGGCGGCGAGGACGCTCCATTTCGACACATCGGCGCCCTGGTGGCGTCGTTCCAGCACGGCGATCAGCGTCAGGATCAGCGCGGCGCCGAACAGCAGCAGGGTCGAGAACAGGGCCGGAAGGTTGTTTTCTCCGTCCATGCTGAGCATCGCCAGGCCGACCACATGTTCCTGGTGCGCGATCAGCCGATAGGCCTGCAGGCCCAGATTGGCGGCCACGAGCAGAACGGTGGCGGCGGCCAGCGGCCAGGTGATGGCACTGGGGGTGAGCGGGATCTTGCTGGCGTCCATCGTCTGATTAGTCGCCTGTGCGTGACGGGTGCCGGTGCGCCCACCTCCTGAAAAACGGGCCCGGGCCGCGCCTGCGGACAGCACGCCCCCCGCCGTGGTTCGTGCGCATCGACGCGAGCGGGCGCGGACGCGCGGCCGGGCCCGCTACCTCAGCCATTCCCCCGAGGCGAGCGCCAACACGGCGAACAGGAGAATCAGCAAGGCGATGGCCAGCACCAGGGCGAACCGCGCCGGCGCGGGCGGACCCTGCTCGGAATGGCGGTGCTCGGAACGTCGGTACTCGGAAGGCCGATGTTCGAAAGGGCGCGGGTTGCCGGCGGCATGGGCCCGCGACAGGCTGCCCTGCGCCGGGCCGCTGCCGATCCGATGCGGGGCTTCTCCCGGCAGACGTCCGTAGCGGCGATGGAAGCGCGTAGCCGTGGTGTACAGACCGATCAGGTCGCACAGGTAAGCGGAATCCTGCGATGGCGGCTTGGCGCCCGGACGCCTGGGGTGCAGCTCGGAAATCCGCCTGCGATAGGCGAGCTGGAGCTCCTCCAGACTGCAGTTGGGCCTCAGCCCCAACTCGGAGTACAGCAGCGTCAGGTCGGCTTTCATCGGAGACCTCCCATCTTCCTATCGTAACGCGCGCAGCGGGCATGGGTAGCGATTTGCCCGCGATTCGCGCATGGCCGCATGACCACCCCCACGGCGTTTGTCATGACATCGACGCGCGATCCTTGCCCTGCCGGGTGCCGAGGCCAGGGGATACGACTGGGATGTCATCACGGTGGGATCGCCAGGTGCCGCGAGCGCGGGCAGGGGAAACATGGGTATGAACAAGCTATCCGATGGTTCTGCGCCCTCCCGCCCGCTCGTCTGCATACCGCAACTGATCGAACAGCAGGCTGCCGCGCGCCCGGACGCCATCGCGGTCAGCTGCGACGGCGCCAGCCTGAGCTATCGCGAATTGAACCATCGCGCCAACCAGCTCGCCCATCGCCTGCGCTCCCTCGGGGTGGGGCCGGAGACGCTGGTGGCGATCGGTTTGGAACGTTCGCTGGAGATGGTGGTGGGGCTGCTCGCCATCCTGAAGTCGGGCGGGGCCTACCTGCCGATCGATGCCTCCTATCCGCGCGATCGCGTGCAGTTCATGTTCGAGGATGCGCGTCCCGCCGTGCTGCTGACCTCGTCGGCGCAGAAGCAGACCTTGCCCGCGACCGACGCGACGACCTTGATGCTGGACGGCGACTGGTCCGAATTCGCCGCCGAACCCGTGCACGATCCCGAGCCGTTGGCGCGGCCCGAGCATCTGGCCTACGTCATCTACACGTCCGGCTCGACCGGCCAGCCCAAGGGCTGCCAGGTCACCCATGGCAACGTCGCGCGCCTGTTCCTGGCGACCCGGCCCTGGTTCGAATTCGGCCCCGACGATGTGTGGACCTTCTTCCATTCCCACGCCTTCGACTTCTCGGTGTGGGCGATATGGGTCGCGCTGATCCACGGCGGCCGCGTCGTGGTCGTGCCGTTCCTGATCAGCCGATCGCCGGAGGCGTTCCATGCGCTGATGCTGCGCGAGCGCGTGACCGTGCTCAACCAGACGCCGTCGGCGTTCCGCGGCCTCATCCATGCCGATCTCGCATCGGCGACCGAGCCTTCCGGCTTGGCGCTGCGCTACGTGGTGTTCGGCGGCGAAGCCTTGGAACTGCAGATGCTGCGGCCGTGGTTCGAGCGTCACGGCGACAGGTCGCCGCGCCTGATCAACATGTACGGCATCACCGAAACCACGGTGCACGTCACTTACCGGCCGATAACCCGCGCGGATCTGGAGCGCAGCGCAGGCAGCGTGATCGGCGCGCCCATCCCCGATCTGCATCTGTATGTGCTCGATCCCGCACTCGCACCGGTCGCCGTCGGCGAAGTCGGCGAGATCCATGTCGCGGGCGCCGGCGTGAGCCGCGGCTATCTCAATCGCCCGGCGTTGACCGCCGAACGGTTCTTCGACTGGACCTCGCCCGAAGGCGAGCGCGTACGTCTGTACAAGACCGGCGATCTGGCCCGTCCGCTCGCCGACGGCGATCTGGAGTACCTGGGCCGCAGCGACCATCAAGTCAAGATCCGCGGTTTCCGCATCGAGACCGGCGAAATCGAGAGCGTGCTGGCGAGGCACGAGTGCGTCCGCGCCTGCGCCGTGATCGCAGCCGCCGATCGCGACGGCGGCGAGGCGCGGCTGGTGGCCTATGTCGTGCCCGCCGAGGCGCGCGCCAGCCAGGCGACCCTGCGCGCCCATCTCGCGACGGCCTTGCCGGACTACATGGTCCCCAGCGTATTCGTCGAACTCGCGGCGTTGCCCTTGACCGAGAACGGCAAGCTCGATCGTCGCGCGCTGCCGGCGCCGGCTCGCCAGCGCCCCGAGCTCGCGTATGCGTTCGAGCCCGCGATCGGCGCGCTCGAGGCTGCGCTGTGCGCCGCGTTCGGCGACACCCTCGCCGTCGATCAGGTCGGGCGCCACGACAACTTCTTCGAGCTGGGCGGCGATTCGCTGTCGGCGGCCAGGCTGTTGCAGCGGCTCAAGCAGGCCGGCACGCCGGCCGTCGCCATCCCGACCGCGCAATTGTTCCGCTATCCGACGCCGGCCCTGCTGGCCGCTTCGCTTGCAGGCGGCGACGCGACGGACATCGCTCCGGCGCGCTATGCGTCGGCCCGTCGCATGCAGGCTCATGGGGCCGCCGCCGAGCCCATCGCGATCGTGGCCATGGCCGGACGCTTCCCCGGCGCCGCGGACGTCGAGGCGTTCTGGCGCAACCTCTGCGAGGGGCGCGATTCGATCACCGTCTTCGCCCCGGAGGAACTGGATCCCGCCGTCAGCGCGCAGGATCGAGACGACCCGGCCTACGTGCCGGCGCGCGGCGTGATCGACGGCGTCGAGCAGTTCGACGCGGCGTTCTTCGGTATCGGCCCCAAGGAAGCCGAGTTGATGGACCCGCAGCAGCGGATCTTCCTCGAGCTGGCTTGGGAATGTCTGGAACGCGCCGGCCACGTGCCCGACGCGACCGCGGCGCCGGTGGGCGTATTCGGCGGCATGTTCAATGCCAGCTATTTCCAGCGGCACGTGTCCGCGCACCCGGAGCGGGTCGACAAGGTCGGCGCCTTCCAGGTGATGCTGAATAACGAAAAAGATTTCATCGCCACCCGGGTCGCGCACAAGCTCAATCTGACCGGCCCGGCGGTCAGCGTGCACACCGCCTGTTCGACTTCGCTGGTGGCGATCTGCCAGGCCGTCGACAGTCTGACGCTAGGCCATTGCGACATGGCCCTGGCCGGCGGTATCAGCGTCACCTGCCCGCCGCGCAGCGGCTACTTCTATCAGGAAGGATCGATGCTATCGCCCGACGGCCACACCCGGCCGTTCGATGCGAGCGCACAGGGCACGGTGTTCAGCGATGGCGCGGCGATCGTGCTGCTCAAGCGACTGTCCGATGCACAGGCGGACGGCGATCCCATAGTCGCGGTGATCCGCGCCGGCGCGGTCAACAACGACGGCGCAGGCAAGGCCAGCTTCACCGCGCCGAGCAGCGAAGGCCAGGCGGCGGTCATCGCCATGGCCCATGATCGGGCGCGGGTGGATCCGCGCAGCATCGGCTATGTCGAAACCCATGGCACCGCCACGCCGGTGGGCGACCCGATCGAGATCGAAGGCCTGACCCGCGCATTCCGCCGCGGCACCGAAGAACGCGGCTTCTGTCGGATCGGATCGGTGAAGAGCAATGTCGGCCATCTGGTTATCGCCGCGGGCGCGGCCGGCGTGATCAAGACCGCGCTGGCATTGGCCGAGCAGCGCATACCGGCGACCGCGCATTTCAAGTCGCCCAATCCGGTCATCGATTTCGCCGGTTCGCCCTTCGTCGTCAACGACGTCCTGACGGACTGGCCGGCCGGCGCCGCGCCGCGCCGCGCAGGCGTGAGTTCGTTCGGCGTCGGCGGCACCAATGCGCACGTCGTGCTGGAGGAGGCGCCGAGCCGGCCGCCGTCGGACCCGGCGCGAGGGCCGCAACTGTTGGCGCTGTCCGCACGCACGCCGACGGCGCTGGCGCACGCGGCGACGCGCCTGGCCGACCATCTCGACGGCGCGCCGGGCCTGAACCTGGCCGACGCGGCGTGGACGCTCGCGCTGGGCCGCAAGGCCTTCGCGCATCGCATCGCGGTGGTCGCCGAGGACGCCGCCGCCGCGGTGGCGCAACTGCGCGGCCCCGACATCGCCGCCGCCGCCGCACGCGCCAAGCCGGCGCGGCAGGGCGAGGTCGTGTTCCTGTTCCCCGGACAGGGCGCGACCTATCCAGGCATGGGGCGCGGCCTGTACGACACCCAGCCGGCGTTCCAGGCGGCATTCGACGCCTGCGCGGACGCCTTGCTCGCGCAGCTCGGCTTCGACCTGCGCGAGCGCGTGTTCTCGGACGACCCCGAGGCGCTGCTGCCGACCGCGATCATGCAGCCGGCGACCTTCGCGATCGAGTACTCGCTCGCGCAGTGGTGGATGAGCCACGGCATCGTGCCGACGGCGATGATCGGACACAGCGTCGGAGAGTTCGTCGCCGCGACGCTGGCCGGCGTGTTCGGCTTGGCCGATGCGCTGAACCTGGTCGCGCGGCGCGGCGCGCTGATGCAGGCGCAGCCGCCCGGCGCCATGCTGTCGGTACGGCTGCCCTTGGACGAATTGCTGGCCAGGCTGCCCGCGGATCTGTCGCTGGCCGCCGAGAACGCGCCGGGCAGCGTGGTGGTATCGGGCGCCCTGGACGCGATCGCGCGCTTCCAGCTCGAACTCGAAGCGCAGGGCGTGGCCTGCCGCGCCCTGCGCACCTCGCACGCCTTCCACTCGCGGATGATGGAGCCGGTGGTGGCGCCGTTCCGCGCCGAAGTCGCCGCCCTGACGCTGTCGGCGCCGCTGATCCCGATCGTCTCGACCGCGACCGGCGATTGGCTGGACGCCGCATCCGCCACCTCGCCCGATTACTGGGCTTCGCACCTGCGCGAGCCGGTTCGCTTCGCCACGGCGGTGGGCAGGGTGCTGGACACGCCGTCGCGGGTGCTGCTGGAAGCCGGCCCGCGCGCCACCCTGTGCGCCTTGTCGCGTCAACATCCGGCCATGTCGAAGCAGCAGGCCACGGCGGTGCCGTCGCTGGCCGACGACCCTGCGACCGAGGTCGCCAGCATCCTCGCCGCGGCGGGCCAGTTGTGGTGCCGCGGTATCGCGATCGACCTGGCGGCGTTCGACCGTCGGACTACGCGCCGGCGCGTATTGCTGCCCACTTATCCGTTCGAACGGCAGCGCTACTGGGTCGAGGCTGCGGCGGCCGCGAACGTCGTCGCGCTCCCCGGCGCGAACCTCGCGCCGGCGCTTGCGCCCGCACCCGCCGCCGAGGACGCGACCGTGCGGGCCACCGCGGCCCTGCCGGATCGCCATGCGCGGCTGGTCGCGCAGCTCTCGGCCCTATTCGAGGACGTGGTCGGGTTCGACCTGTCCGAGGCCGACGACGAAGCCAATTTCATGGAGCTCGGTCTGGACAGCCTGATGCTGACCCAGGTCGCGCTGCGTCTGCAGAAAGCCTACGCGGTCAAACTGACGTTCCGGCAGCTGATGAGCGAATGCAGCAGCCTGGGTCGCCTGGCGACGATGCTGGACGAGCAGTTGCCGGCGGAGCCCGCGGGCACGCCGGTGCCGCCGGCCGCGACCTCCGAAGCGGAGGCCGAGAAGGCGCCGATGCCATCGCCGCCGTCGCGGCGTGCCGAGCTTGCGGCTGCGAGAGACCTGCCCGCATCCGCCGTGCCCGGCGACGAAGCCGCGCCGGCGTCGCGAGCCGGCTACGAGCCATTCGGCGGCGGCATCCGCGCGCGCGTGGCGCCGACCACGGAGCCGCAGCGCGAGATCTGGCTGGCCGACCAGCTCGGGCGGGAAGCGTCGCTGGCTTTCAATCTTTCGGTATCGCTGCAGTTCCGCGGCGCGCTGCACCTGGAATTCATGCGCGAGGCCCTGCAGGAACTGGTGGACCGGCACGAATCCCTGCGCGCAAGCATCGGGCCGGACGGCGCAAGCTTCCGCGTGCCGGAGCGCCATGCCTTGCCGTTGCCGGTCGAAGACCTGTCGTCGCTGAACCCGATCGCGCGACGGACGGCCGTCGACGAGCGCATCCGGCTCGCGGTGGAAACGCCGTTCGTGCTGGACCAGGGGCCGCTGTTTCGCGCGCAGCTGCTGCGCCTCGCGGCGGACGAGCATCTGCTGCTGCTGACCGCCCATCACATCGTCTGCGACGGATGGTCGTGGTGGGCGATCGTGCGCGAGCTGGGCGCCCTGTACGGAAAACGTTTCGGGACGCCGGCGTCGAGCCTGCCCGAAGCCTCCTCGTTCCTCGCTTACGCATTGGCGGAGGCCGAGCATCAGGGCGATGCGGCGCAGCTCGCCGACGAGGCCTACTGGCTCTCGCGCTACGCCAAGGGCGCGCCGGTGCTGGAGCTGCCCACCGATCGGCCGCGGCCGCCGAACCGCAGTTTCGCCTCGGCCCGGCTGGATCACGTGCTCGATGCCGATTTGCTCGATGCGCTGCGCCGGACCGGCGCGGCCCGCGGCGTCGGCATGTTCGCCACGCTGCTTGCGGGTTTTTCCGCGCTGCTGTCGCGCCTGTCGTCGCAATCGGAAGTGGTGGTCGGGATTCCCGCGGCGGGGCAGGCGGTCTGCGGCGCCGACCATCTGGTGGGGCATTGCGTCAATCTGCTGCCGCTGCGCTTCGAGCTCGAATCCGCCCAGTCGTTCGCGCAGGCGATCGACGATGCGCAGGCCATGTTGCTCGATGCCTTGGAGCACCAGCGCTACACCTTCGGCACGCTGCTCAGGAAGCTGCGGCTGCGGCGGGATCCGGCGCGGATACCGCTGGTCAGCGTACTGTTCAACCTCGACCAGGCCATGGACCAGGAATGCGCCGCGTTTCACGGCGTATCCATGGAGTTCGACAGCAATCCGCGCAGCTTCGAAACCTTCGAGCTGTTCGTGAACGCCGTGCAGGTCCACGGTCGCTTGCGGCTCGAATGCCAATACAACCGCGACCTGTTCGACGCGACCACCATCCAGCGCTGGCTAAGCGCCTACGAAACCCTGCTGCGCGCCGCGGTGGAGCGGGAGACGGCGGATCTGGCGAGCCTGCCGCTGGTCGACGCGCAGGCGCGTACGGCGTTGGCCTCGTTGCAGCCGCCGGCGATCGCCTACGACCGCGCCTGCAGGATGCACGAATACTTCGAGGCCCAATGCGAGCGCACGCCTGACCGGGTCGCGTTGCGCGCAGGTCCGGCGTCGTTGCGCTATGCCGAGTTGGAGGCGCGCTCGAATCGCATCGCCCAGGTGCTGCGCGGCCATGGCGTCCGCCGCGGCGCGCTGGTGGGGCTGGCCCTGGATCGCGGTCCGGACATGCTGGCGGCGCTGCTGGGCATCCTCAAGGCCGGCGCGGGCTATGTGCCCCTGGATCCGCAGTTCCCCGCCGAACGCCTGGCCTACATGGCCGCCGACGCCGGACTGGCCCTGCTCCTGACCACGCGCGAGCACGCCGCCCGCTTCGATTTGCGCGGCAGGCCGGTGCTTCTGTTCGACGAGCATGCGTCCCTGTTCGCGACGGCGGAGGCGACGCGGCCGGGTCGCGACGAGCACGCCGCGCAGCCCGAGGATCCGGCCTACGTGATCTACACCTCGGGATCCACCGGCCGCCCCAAGGGCGTCATCGTGCCGCATCGGGCCGTGTCCAACTTCCTCGACAGCATGCGCCGCGAACCCGGACTGGACGCGCAGGATCGGCTGTTGGCGGTGACCACGCTGTCGTTCGACATCGCGGTGCTGGAATTGCTGCTGCCGTTGGCGGTGGGCGCGCAGATCGTGCTGGCGGATCGCGAAACCGCCGGCGACGGCGTCGCCTTGCGCGCGCTGTTGGAAAGCAGCGCCGCGACGGTGATGCAGGGCACGCCGTCGAGCTGGCGCCTGCTGATCGATGCGGGCTGGCGCGGCGCGCCGGGGTTCAAGGCGCTGTGCGGTGGCGAACCGATGGGCCTGGATCTGGCCACGTCGCTGTTGTCGCGCTGCGGATCCCTGTGGAACGTCTACGGGCCCACCGAGACCACCGTGTGGTCCACCTGCGCGCGCATCGTCGCGGCCCCGGCCGGGCAAGCGCCCGACATCCATATCGGGCGGCCGATAGGCAACACCAGCGTGTGGATCGTCGACGCGCATGGCGAGCTGTGCCCCTACGGCGTGCCGGGCGAGATCTGCATAGGCGGCGAAGGCGTCACCAAGGGCTATCTGGAACGCCCCGAGCTGACCGCCGAACGCTTCGTGGTCGATCGCTACACGGCGGCGTTCGCCGATGCAGCGCAGGCGGACGGCGCGGCCTGGCTGTACCGCACGGGCGATCGCGGCCGCTGGCGCGCGGACGGCAATCTCGAGCATCTGGGGCGTCTGGATCACCAGGTCAAAGTGCGTGGCTATCGCATCGAACTGGGCGAGATCGAGGCCAATCTGGCTGCGCGCGAGGAAGTCGCGCGCGCGCTCGTGATCGTGCGCGAGGATCGCGCCAACGACCAGCGTCTGGTGGCCTATCTGGTGGCCGCGCCGGGCGCGACCATCGAGGAAGCGGCGTTGCGCGCGCACCTGCGGGAACTGCTCCCGGCCTACATGCTGCCGCAGCACTTCGTCGTGCTCGAAGAGATTCCGCTCTTGCCCAACGGCAAGATCGACCGCAACGCGCTGCTGCTGCCAGTCGCTAAGGAACAGGCCGTCGCGCCTGTTCCGAGCGCGACTGGGGCGGCAGCCGACCCTCGCGTCCGTTACCTGTCGCAGATCTGGTCCGAGCTGCTGGGCCTGCCCGCGGGTCCGGACGACAACTTCTTCGAGCTGGGCGGGCATTCGATGCTGGCGGTGCAGATGGCCAATCGCGTCGAGCGCGATACCGGCAAGCGCATCAAGTTGATCCGCCTGGGCGCGGAGACCCTGGCCCAGGTCGCGGCGGGTCTGCCCGTTGCCACCCAGAACGCCGCGCCCGCCAGCGGTATGGGCGGACGCATCAGCAGCGGCTTGCGACGCCTGTTCGGTTTGAAGGAAGGGTCCGGTCTATGAACCGCGCCGCACGCACCCGCAGTCTCGAGATTCCACGGAGGCGATCGCGATGAGCCTGGATGGTTGGCAGCCGTTCTGGCTGGGCGCGCCTTCGCGGCGCTTGTACGCGGCGCTGCATGGCGTGCCGGGCGCGCCCGCGACCGGCGTCGTGCTGGTACCGCCGTTGCTGCACGAACTGCCGCGCAGCCGTCGTTTCATCACCGAGGTCGCCAGCGAACTCGCGGCCCTGGGCCTGCCGACCCTGCGTTTCGACTTCCATGGCACCGGCGATTCCGCGGGTACCGGCGAGGATCTGGATCTGAGCTCGATGCATCGGGATCTCGAAGCGGCGGTGGCCGCGCTGCGTCAGCGCACCTCGATCAAGCGGCTGGCGCTGGTCGCATGGCGCGGTGGCGCGCTGGCCGTGCGCGGCTGGCTGGAGCGGGGCGGTGACGCCGATCTGATCGTGCTTTGGGAGCCGATAGTCGACGGTGCGGCCTGGCTGCGGGAACTGGTGGAGAGCGATGCGCGCGAACGCGCGCTGCGTCCGCCGCCGCGTGCCGGCGTCGCCCGCAGCACCGATCCCGCGGACGGCCAGCTGATGGGCTTTCCCGCGCCGTCGCGCCTGCGCGTCGAGCTCGGGGAAACGCGCATCGACCAGGGCCTGGGGCGCGCCGCGGTGCCCGTGTGGGCGGTCGTCCGCAAGGATCCGGAGGCGCTGCCGACCGGCCTCGCCAAGACCCTGACGCTGCCTGCCAGCGCCCCCAGCTTCAGCGTGGGCGCGGCGATGGACGCGGCGTTCTTTCTTACGCCCCCGGTGCGCGAGGTGGTCGGAAACCTGGGGCTGGCGGTGCGCGAGGAAGCATGGGCATGAATGCCGTGTTGGATGCCAAGCCCGTCGCGGCCGTCGCGGCCGACGACGTGTTCGTGCGCTTCGGCCCCGATGGGCGATTGCATGGCGTACTCAGCGGCGCGCCCGGCGCCGGGCCGACGCTGCTGTTGCCCAGCGCGGGCTTGCAGCCGCGATCCGGACCGTTCCGCTTGCACGCGCTGCTGGCCCAACGTCTCGCGGCGCTGGGGATACGGACCTTCCGTTACGACATCCCCGGTGTCGGAGAGGCGCCGCGCCTGCCGGAGTGCGACGCCACCCAGGCGACGATCGCCGCCTTGGATCAGCTCGAAGCGCTGCACGGCTGCCGCGTGTTCGCGGTGGGCGGAATCTGCAGCGCCGCCGACACCGGCTGGGATGTCGCCAACGTCGATACGCGGGTCTCGGCGGTGTTGCTGCTGGATGGCCTGTGCTACACCGGCCCCTGGTACTACTACGCGCGCGCGCTCGAACTCCTGCGCCGCCTGCCCAGGGAATGGCGGCATTTCGCCCGCAAGCTGCGAGGGCGCATGCGCGGGAACGCCGGTCTGGATTCGACCGACTTCCGCAGCTGGCCCAGTCATGCGCAAGCACGCGAACAGTTCGCGGCGATGCTGGCGCGCGACGTCCGCCTGCTGTGCATCTTCAGCGGCGGCTACGCCGATCGGTTCCTGCATCCGCGCCAGTTCGAATGGGCGTTCGGCGCGGCGGCCCGCGATCCGCGCGTGAACCTGCACTACTGGCCCGATTGCGACCATACCTACTTCGGACGGGATCAGCGCGAGCGCCTGATCGAGGCGATCGCAGGCTGGATGAGCCGCTTGCCGCGGAGCCCAGCCGGATGAAAGCCGTCGGCGCGCGCGAACGAACCCCGCTGTACGCTCCGCCGGTCGGCGCCACACGGCCCTTGCGCGTAACGCTGGTGGGACCGCCGCAGGTCCCCGGATGGGTGCGTGCGTTCCATGGCCTGGTGGCCGGATACGACTGGATCGAACTGACCACGCTGAGCGCGGCCGAGGCGAGCGTGCCGAAGGTCGCTGGCGTTCCCGCGAGCGTACGCGCGCTGATCGCGTTCGAGCGCGCCTTGCTAGGCCCCACCCGCAGCCTGACCGCGATGCCGATGCCGTCGGGTCCGTACGGCGATGCCGTTCTCGCGCCGGCCGGTCCGGGAGACGAGGCCTCCCTGGTCGAGCGCATCGCCGGCGCGCGCCCGGATCTGCTGATCGTGCTGGGCGCGGAGTCCTGGGCGTCGGCGCTGGCGGCCCGGACGGAATGCGCATGCTGGCGGGTCGACGCCAGCCTGCTCGACGATCGCCATGCCGGCTTGCCCTTGCTCGGTCCGATGCTGCGCCGCGAAACGGCGACGCCGATGGCCCTGGTCCTGCGCGCACCGGACCAGGCGCCCGTCGAGCTGGCGGCCAGTTGGGGCCGGACCCGGGCGACGTCGTTTCTCAAGCAGCGCGAGGATGCATTCCGCAAGCTGCCGGCCTTGCTGTTGCGCGCCTTGCGTCGGCTGGCGCAGGGAGATCTCGGCGCGGACGCGCCTGCGATGGCGAGCCTGGAGTTGCAGCCGCAGGCGCCGCTGGTGCCGGCCGCCGGGCTGCATGCCTTCGCGTCGATTCTGCGCGCTTCTCCGCGCTGGATGACCGGTTGGTTCAGAAACGCCCGCGTCGGCTGGACGCTGGTGCTGCGCCTTGGCGGAGCGCCGCTGGATCCGCGCTCGCCGGCGATCGGATCGCATGCCTTGTTGAAAGCGCCGAAGGGCTGGTGGGGCGATCCCTTCGTGGTGATGGCGCAGGAACGCAGGCTGCTGTTCGTGGAGGAAATGCTGGAGCCGCGGCTGAAGAAGGCGACCATCGCCTGCGTGGAACTGAGTGCGGGAGGCGCGCGCTCGCTCGGCGTCGCGCTGGACGAGCCCGGCCATCTGTCCTTCCCGCAAGTGTTCGCCTGGGAGGGACAGTGGTACATGACGGTCGAGTCCGGCTACGACCGCCGCGTCAGTCTGTACCGGGCCAGCGACTTCCCCTTGCGATGGGAGCGGGTGCGCGACCTCGTGATCGGGCGCGTCTGCGTGGATCCGAGCCTGCACCATCATCAGGGCCACTGGTATCTGTTCGCCAACGTCGCCGAGAACCAGAACAACACCTGCGACGAGTTGTTCCTGTTCGTCGCCGACCGCCTGGAGGGCCCGTACACGCCGCACCCGGCCTCGCCCATCGTCTGCGATGTGCGCCGCGCCCGCATGGCCGGGCGGCTGTTCCAGCGTAACGGCAGCCTGATCCGGCCGGCCCAGGACTGCGGGCCCGGCTACGGCAATGCCGTCGTGTTCAACGAAGTGCTGGAGCTGGGGCCCACGACCTATCGCGAGCGGCAACTTTCGCGGCTGGCGCCCTATCTGACGCGCAGCGTCGATGGCTGCCATACCTACAACGTGGCGGGCAGCGTCGAAGTCCTGGATGTGCTCGGACGCCCGCCCAACAGGACCGCCTACGTGGGCGTGCTCGATGAGCGGGCCGCGACGGCCACGCGTGCTCGCGCGCCGGCCCCAGGGCCGGCGGATCCGGCGGCTTCGCCCGCTGCGCCTCCGGCCTGCGGCCCGGCCCATCCGGGCTCTCCTCCGAGGTGATGCGAAATGAGCGTCCATGACGATCGCGGTCGCGCGCGATGAATAGTTCGACGGAGAGCGCGACGGGCGCGGACGACGGCCTGCGTGTCCCGCCGCGGGAACGGCCGGGCATCGTCACGCATTACCTGCGCTATTCGATCTCGAACGGCCTGGTGATGCTGGCGGGCTTCATCTCGTTCCCGATCCTGACCCGGTTTCTCGACAACACCCAGTTCGGCATCCTCAGGTACTACGACACCCTGATGCTACTGGGCGTGGCGATCATCAAGCTCGGCACGCCGCACGCGATCGTGCGCTTTTATCCCTACGACGGGAACGCGCGGCGGATGCAGGAGTTCGGCACCAACATGGTGCTGCTGCCGCTGATCCTGTCCGCAACGCTATGGTTATTGGGGCTGTGCGCGATCGCGCTCTGGTCCTGGCTGGGGCAGGGCGCGTTCTCGCCGCTGGTCTGGTGCGCCGTGCTGATGATGCCGATGCTGGCGGCGGTCAACATCGTGCAGATGGTGATACGCGCCAGCGAGCGTTCGGACATCGTCATGGCCATACGCGTGATCGGGCGCATGCTCGAACTGGTGCTGGTGCTGGGCGCGGTGATCCTGGTGCAAAGAAGCGCGCTGGCGGTCTACGGCGGCAAGATCGTCGCCACCGTGCTGGTGCTGGCCTGGCTCGCGCATTGGATGTACCGCAACGTCAGCGTGGCGCGCGACGCGCTCGACTGGCAGGCCGTGCGCAGCGGCCTGGTCTACGGCTTGCCGCTGATGGCGCACGAGCTGGCGTTCAGCATCCTGGCCAACGTCGACCGCGTGCTGCTCAAGCAGATCACCGGCGATTTCGCCGCGGTCGGCATCTACGCCATCGGCTATTCGCTGGCGATGCAGTTGAACGTGTTCATAGACGCGACCCTGTCCGAGGCGTTCACGCCGGTGGTCATGCGCGCCTACGAAACCGGCGGCAGCGAGGCCGTGCGCGCGCTCAAGGAAAAGGTGCTGCTGCCGATGACCTACGCGGTGGTGGCGATCATCGCGGTTCTGCTGGTATCGGGGCAGGACCTGCTGGTGGCGCTGAGCGGTCGCGACAAGGCCGCGTCGGGCATCGTGTTCATCGTGATCGGCATCACCGTGTCGCTGTACGCCGTGCTCGCCATCTCGAACTACGGTCTGCAGCTGAAGAAGAAGACCGTGCAGGTGCTGATCATCACCCTGGGCGCGGCGGCGTTGAACGTGGTCATGAACCTGATCCTGATTCCGCGCCTGGGCTACATGGGGGCCGTGTGGTCCACCGCGATCGCCTACGGCGCGCTGGCCTTCGCCCAGTTCGCGATCTGCCCGAAGGGATTGGCGCGCCTGCCGGACCTGCATGCGGTCGCGCTGTCGCTCGGCTGCCTGACCGTGCTGGTGGCGGTGGCGCGCGGCACCGACCTGTTCGGGCTGCATGCCATTTGGGCGCGACTGTCCGTCGCCGCCCTGCTGTTCGTGCTGCTGTATGCCTTGCCGGTCCTGGCCCTGGATCGGAAGCTGCGTGGGATGACGATGGCCTTGATGTCGCGGTCGCGGTCGCGTTGACGTGGCGGCCTGGTTGCTATCCCCGCTCGCATGGCTGTTGCTGGCGGGGGCCGCGCTGCCCTGGGCCTGGTCGCGTCGCCAGCGTCGGCGTTGGCCCTTGCTGGCGAGCGTTTCGTTGGCCGTCGTCGCGCTCGCGGCAATGACGCCGCTGGCGGCCAATCTGCTCGGAATACCGCTGCAGCGGGCGCTCGCCGAGCCGATAGCCTGCCGCGACGCGCCGCCGGCGATCGCCGTCGTGCTCGGCGGCGGCAGCGACGGGCGCCCGCGCAGCGATACCGATTTCGCGGTACTCAACCTGGCGTCCCGGCGACGCGTGGACCGCGCGGTGGCCTGGTGGCGCGCGCGCGAAGGACGGCAACTGGTGCTGGTGGGCGGCGGGCGTGGAGGGGTGGCTGTGGCCGAACTGATGGCGGCGTACGCGCGTATGCAGGGCGTATCGGCGGCGGCCCTGCGCGTGGAAGCCCAATCCGACGACACCTGGAGCAATGCGCGCCACGCCGCGCGGATGTCGCCGCCGCTACCGGCGCGCATCGTGCTGGTGACCTCGCTGATCCACATGCCGCGCGCGCGCGCGGCATTCGCCGGTGCCGGCTTCGAGGTGTGTCCGCTGGGCACCGACGCGCGCCGGCTGCCATCGCGCCTGCCGTGGGCGCTGGTGCCGCGAACCAGCGCGCTCGCCAACACCGAGCTGGCCCTGCACGAGTGGGTGGGCTTGGCCTACTACCGCTGGCGCGATCATCGCGAGGCGCCCGCGTATCGTTGAGGTCCGCACCCGCTTGGGCTGCGAGCGTCCCCGCGACGTTCTTGCCGTCTCGCAAAAAGAGAGCCCCGGAGGATGTCCGGGGCTCTCGCTTACGACGCTGCGTAGGCTTACTTGGCGACCGCGAAGGTCGTGGTCGCCGTCTTGCTCAGGCCGCCGGAGGTGGCCACCGCCGACAGCTTGTAGGTGCCGATCGAGCTGGGCCCCGTGCCGGAGGTGAAGGACACGCGCGCATAGCCGCTGGCGTCGGTGGTGGCGCTCAGGAGCACGTGGTTGACGCCGTTGGGCTTCAGCGCATCGAACGCGACGTTGGCACCCGAGACCGCCACGCCGTTCTTGAGGACACGGGCGGTGATGGACACGACTTCACCGGCCTTGTAGCTGGCCTTGCTCGTGCTCACGGTTTCGGTCAGGCCGACGACGGCCGCGGCCACGCTGTAGGTGATCGAGGCGTTGCCGGTGTGGGTGGCGCCGACGTTGCTGCTGACGCCCGCGCCGATGCCGTAGCTGCCGGCGCTGGCGCTGACGTTCGACATCACGCCCAGGGTCGCCGCGCCGCTGGCGCCCGGAGCCAGCGTGATCGCGGTCGAGGACAACTCGCCGGTCCAGCCGCTCGGAACGGTGCGGGCGATGGCGAACGACGTGTTGGCGCAGGCGCTGCTGTCGTTGTTCTTCAGGCTCAGCGTGTACTTGTTCTCCGTGCCGGCGGCGACGGCGGCGGTCGGACCGCTCAGGGTCACGGTCGGCGCCGCGCGGGTGCAGGTCGGAGTCGGCGGCTGCGGCGGCGGAGTGCCACCGGCCTGGACCTCGTAGGCGCCCACGTCGTTGGCGGCGCCCGAGGGACGCGGCTGCAGCAGGAAGTCGGTGGACATGCCGTTGACCATCGGAGCCTTGTCGGTCACCGGACTGCCGGCGAGCGGTTCGGCGTCGAAAGCCGCCAGGGTCATGTTGGTCAGCTTCGGGTCCTGGGTGCAGGTGGTTCCGGTCTGGCAGCTGCGCACCTTCCAGGCCATGTTGCCCGAGAAGGATTTGGCGGCGGGGGCGCTGCCGCCGCTGAACAGCGTCGCGGTGGCGGTGTTGGCGTAGTACGGGAAGCCGATCACCAGGTTGTTCTGGATGTTGACCTTGTCGCTGGACGCGCCTTCGCCGTAGGCGATCTGCGCATCGCCTTCGCCGGCGATGGTGTTGTGGCGCACGGTCGCGGTGTCGTTGCCGGTCAGGATCAGCAGCAGGGTGCTGCCGTACGCGCGGCACAGGTCGCCCGAGGCCATGAAGTCCTTGCCGCGGAAGTAGGTGCAGTTGCCCACCAGCACCGAGTTCTCGATCAGCGAATTGCCCTTGATCTTGACCTGGTTGCCGGCGTTGGCGACCGAGTAGATGCGGCGCAGGGTCACGGTGGTCGCGTCGGCGCCGTCCATGTAACGCAGGTCGAGGCCGTCGGAGGTGTTGTGATGGATGAAGGCGTCTTCGATCAGCCACTGGCCGCCGGTGTCGACGGTGCCGAAACCGTCGCCGTAACCGCCGGTGGTCTGCGCCCAGCAGGCCCAGGGTTCGCCGGTCGCGACGCGCTCGCCGCAGCCGTTCCAGCCGATCTCGATGTCGCGCAGGATCATCTGGCCCGAATTCGAACCGGTGCCGACGTTGCCGTCCCAGCCGGCGCTGCCGTTCTTGTTCATCTTGACGCGTTCGAGCGTCCAGTTGGACAGGCCGCCGGCGTTGAAGCCGCGCGCCGCCATGCCGTGCACGTTCACGTCGTGCATCCACACGTTGTTGGAAGCGGTGGCGTACACGCCCACGCGGGCCCAGGCCATCGCGCTGGTGCAGGCGGCCGCGGCGTTGGAGTGGTTGTAGACGCAGTCGCTGTTGTCGGTGATTTCGAGGTTGCCGACTTCGACGTTGGAGCTGCCGTCGAGGTTGAGCACGCGATGGGTGCCGGCGACGCCGACCAGCTTGGTGCCGGGCTTGCCGAGGATGCGCGTGCGCGTGGTCGCGTTCGGGCCGCTCGGGATCTTCTGCATGTAGCCGCCGCTGCCGATCTGGAAGGTGCCGGCGCCGATCAGCAGGGTGTCGCCACCTGCGATGCGCGCGCTACCGGAGGAGGGCATGGCGATGTTGGGGTTCTTCCAGGCGCAGGCCTGGGCGGTTCCGCTGCCGGGATAAGCCGCGTCGGCGCGGCCGGTGCACTGGGCGGCATCGCCACCATCGGTGCGGACGTAGAAGGTTGCGGCTTGGGCGGTGCCGAAAGCGGCGAGGCCAAGGGACGGAAGCAGGAGCGAAGAAAGTAGGGCTCTGGGCAGCTTGCGGCTGCGAAGGGTCGATAGGGACATTTAGACTTGCTACTCCGTAGGGTTCGGGATGGCGATGTGGTGGCACCTCCTTTGTGGCCGGGGGCGGATGCTAGGGATGGGGGAAGGGGTGTTTTGTGCTGTTCGTCACAGTTCACACGATCTTCACGCGTCACAAGTCGACCAAGAGCGTCTTTTGTGACGCAGAACCTGACGCAGCTGGTCATATTCAGCTGGGGTTCGGGGACATAAATGCTGAACAGGGTGTTTGAGGCCGGCGATGCCGCCGCCCACGGTCAGGTGCGGCTGCCACGGGCTTAAGTGCCCGATGGCGGGGTTGCCGAAATGCGGGTCCCGATAGACCCGGAATAGAGCGTGCCAAGCGGCCGGTGCGCCTTCACCAGGCGACGACTAATCTGACTGCGTTGAAAGCGGTTGCGTCGCATTTGGCCGTGAGACAGCTGGCTGAATATGCGTCTCGCCGAACGTTCGTGCTCGAAGTCCGGACGCACGCGAACTGGTCAGAAGGCTCGCATGCGGCAACGCGATGCCGGCGCGGCCGGCACCGGCGAGGATGAGCTCAGACGGCGAATAAAGAGTCGGCGCTTAGCCGAGCTTGCCGTCGTAATCGGTCCGATTGACGTAGCCGGCCGAGCCTTCCCGGGAAATGATCCGGCCCGGTACGCCGACCACGACCGAGTCGTCGGGGATATCCATCGTGACCACGCAGTTGGCGCCGATCGCCACGTTGTTGCCGATGCGCACGCTGCCGGCGATCACCGCGCCGGGACCGATGTAGATGTTGTCGCCCAGGACCGGATAGCCGCGATTGCGGCCGCGGTTCGCGCGTCCGATGGTCACGCCCTGGGAGATATTGCAGTTGCGGCCGATCGTGGCCTTCTGGCTCACGACGATGCCGCCGAAGTGGCCGATGTAGAAGCCGCTGCCGATGGCGGTGCCGGAGGGGATGGAAATTCCCAGCTTGTAGACCAGGTGCCCGAGCACCAGGCGCGCGAACGGATACAGCGTGTACCTGAGCCAGGGATGGCCCTTCGCGTACGCGCAGGTGCGCATCCAGAAATTGTATCGATACGACTCGCCGTGGAAGACGTAGCGCAGCAGCGCGCTCGGCTTGGCGTGGCCGGTGATCCGGTACAGATCGGACAGCACCAGGAATCGGTACTGCGCGTAGCTGATGCGCGCTGCCGGCTGCGCGCGTTGCGGGGGCGCGTCGTCCGTCGCCGTCGCCTGCTTGGATGGATGCGCGCTGTCGCTCATCGGTCGTTCGCCTTGAGCTGGGAAACCACGGCCTTGAATTTGCCGTTCGCCGATCGCGGTATCGATTCGACGGGTTCGACGATCACGCTGACGTCTCCCAGACGCTGGCGCACGCGCCGCTCTATGTCCTCGGCATCGGCCTGGTCGAAGGCGGCGGCCGGGACGACCTTCACGCGGATGCGGTCCAGCGCTTCCTGGATGATCTGTCCTTCGACGACATGGTCCTGGCCGACGAAGATGCCGTGGAAGCGGACCATCTGGCGCCCGTCCGGGCCGACCACCACGTCCTCTATCCGTCCCAGCACTTCCTTGAGCACCGGCATCTGGCGTGCGCAGGCGCAGGGCTCCGGGTCCCAGGCGGCGACGTCGCCGACGCGATAGCGGATGAAGGGCTGGTAGCGGCGCACGAAGCCGGTGGCCACGACTTCTCCGGCCTCGCCGGGATCGCAGGCGCTGCCGTCGGGGCGCAGGATCTCGAGCACGCCCGCGTCCGGACTCAGATGCAGGCGCTGGTGCGCGCATTCGCTGGCGAACACGGCGTTCTCGACCGTGCCGTACTCCTCGAACACCCGGCACCGGTAGGCCCGCTCCATGAGCGCGCGCATATCCGGCGTGAGCTTTTCGCTGGTCGTGACCACGGCTTTCAACGCGGGCACGCTGAGCTTGCGGTCCAGGATGTGGCGCGCGAGCAGGTAATAGGACACGGCGTAGCCGGTGAGCCACTGGGTCTTGTGGCGCCACAGCGCCGCCACGTACTGGTCGGCGTTCGCGCGGTTCAAATGGAAGGCAGAGAAGTAGATCTGGTTCTCCACCCGGTTGTAGCGATGGAACGGTCCGTCGCTGTTCGCGTCGGGCACCACGATGCGTCCGGAGAAGGTCGCGCGGCCCTCGTCGAAGGACGCGCCGGCCCAGTTCGCGGATCGCGCCTCGCGCAGCGCCCTGGCGTCGCGCGCTTCCCTGGCCGTCCACAGCGTCTGCACCGGCGTGCCCGTCGAGCCGCTGGTGAGAAAGCGGTAGCGCAGCAGCGGACGGGCATCGTCGCGGGCGAAGTCCTGCGGATCGCGGCGGATCGGGTCCTTGGCTAGCAGCGGCAGCTCCGCCAGGCGTCCCGCGCGCGCTGCCGCCTTTTCCTGCTCGCTCCAGGTCCGTCGGTAGTAGGGAATGTGGTCGGCGGCATGGCCCAGCAGGCTCTTCAGTTGCTCCGCCTGGTAGGCGGCGAACCTGTCCAGCGGCCAGGCGTCGCGATCGCGGTATCCGCGCAGCAGTTCGGCGTAGCCCGGGCCCGCGCGCAACCAATGGCGATACAGGCCGAACGCCGATGCGGCGATATCCTGGCCCCGCGCCGGGAGACGAGCGTAGATCTTGTCGGTCAGGCCCATGCTGGATTCCGTCGCGCTAGTGGGGCGGCGCCTGGGCGCAGGTCACCGCGCCGGCCTGGCCGCGCGCGGAGCTGCCGGCCAGCGGCACGGCATCGAAGGCGCTCAGGCTCATGTGGGTGAGGCGAGGGTTGCGGTCGCAGATCGTGTCGCCGGGGCAGTCGCGCAGGTTCCAGCCGAGATTGCCGGTGTAGCGGGTGATGGCCCAGCTCCTGCCGCCGCTGAAACCGCTCAGTTGGTCGGGCTGCAGGTAGTAGGGCGCTCCGATCGCCAGATTGTTCGTGATCGCGATGCGATCGGTCGGATCGCCCTCGCTGCGGCCGATCTGCACCGCGCCTTCGCCGATCAGGGTGTTGTGGCGCACGACGACGGTGTCGTGGCCGGTCGTCACCAGTTGCAGGGTGCTGCCATCGGCGCGGCACAGGTCCTGCTCGGTCATGAAGAACTTGTGCTTGAAGTAGCTGCAGTGGCCGACCAGCACCGAGTTCTCGATCAGGGCGTTGCCCTTCAGCTTGACCTGATTGCCCGCATTGGCCACGGCATGGATGCGACGCAGGGTCACTCGCGTCGCATCGGCGCCGTCCATGTAGCGCAGGTCGAGTCCATCGGAGGTGTTGTGATGGACGTAGGCGTCTTCGATCAGCCATTGCCCGCCGGTGTCGGTGGTGCCCAGGCCGTCGCCGTAGCCGCCGCCTTGCTGCGCCCAGCAGGCCCAGGGCGCGCCGCTGGCCACGCGTTCGCCGCAGCCGTTCCAGGCGATCTCGACGTCGCGCAGGACGATCCTGCCGGCGTTGGAGCCGCCCTCGCCGATGTTGCCGTCCCAGCCCGCGCTGCCGTTGCGGTTGAGCTTGACGCGTTCGAGCGTCCAGTCGTGCAGGCCACCGGCATTGATGCCGCGCGCCGCCAGCCCATGGATGTCGAGGTCGTGCAGCCAGACGTTGTGAGAGGCGCGCGCGTACAACCCGACGCGCGCCCAGGGCATGGCGTCGGTGCAGGCCGCGGCGGGGTCGGAGTGGCGGTACACGCAATCGCTGCCGTCGGTGATTTCGAGGTGGCCGATTTCCAGGTTGGAACTGCCGTCCAGGTTGAGCACGCGATGCGCGCCCGCGACGCCGATCAGTGTCGGCGTCGCGCCGGACCGGCCCAGCACGCGTGTCGGCTGGGCGCGGCTGGGCCCGCTGGGGATGGGCTGCATAGGTCCGCCGTCGCCGATCCGGTAACTGCCGGCGCCGATCAGCAGGGTGTCGCCGCCGGCGATGCGCGCGGGGCCGGAGGCCGGCAGGGCGATGGCCGGATCGTTCCAGGCGCAATCGGCGTTGGCGGCGCCGGCATAGGCGGCATCGGCGCGACCGTTGCACTGGGCCGCATCGCCGCCGTCGGTGCGGACGTAGTAGGTCGTTCCGCCCGCCGAGGTCGTCGCGATCGGGATATCGGAAGCGTCGCGACGGCCCGAGGGACACAGTTCCGGTACGGGTTCGGCTTCGTCCGCGCATGCGGTCAAGGAGGCGAGCGCGAACGCCGCCAGCGCCAGTCGCGGCGTTCGCCGATGCGTGCGGGTGCGGCTGAGTTGGCGGCGGCAGATGCTGATGCTGTTCCCCCTGGTCCGCGTCCGAAACTCAACGGAACGAACGCCGGGACCTCGCCGTTGCCGCCAGTCGCGGCAGCGCCCGCGCCGCGAGCGGGAAGCGTTGGCCGGCGGGCATCGGCGCCGGCTCGGGCGCGCCGGCGGCCGCGGGGACCTGGCCGGCCTGCGCCTTCATGATCCCGTAGCGTTCCATCAGGCCGCACAGGATCCAGAAGTTGGCCATGACGACGCTGTCGAAGAAGGGGCTGCCGTACAGGTTGCCCAGCGCCATCGAGATCACCGCGAACGTGAATCCCAGCTCCAGCGTGCGTGGTTGCGACGGCGCCACGGCCGCGGCGGAACGGCGCAGCGAACCCGCCAGCCGCCATAGCCGCCAGAACACCCACAGCAGCGCCAACAGGCCGAGCGGGCCGCACTCGGCCAGCGTCAGCAGAAACCCGTTGTGCGCATCCTTGCCGGCGTAGTTGGTGTAGTCGCCGATATGCTCGCTGAAGCGTCCCAGACCCACGCCGGCGGGATGGTCGCGCAGCATGTCGATGGTGCCGTTCCAGATCGAGAAGCGGCTGGTGGTGCTGACGTCGAGCGTCACCGAGCCGGTGCCGGAGACCTGCTGGGTCTGCTGGACGCGGTCGACGACGCTCCTGGGCAACAAGGTCGCCGAGGTCGCCACGATCAGCAGGCCGGCGAGCATCGCGGCGGGGATGCTGCGCGATACCAGCAGGATCATGATCGAGAACAGGCCGATCAGGTAGGACTGGCGCGAGTAGGTCAGCAGGATGGCCACGGCCAGGATCGCTGCGCCTGCGAACGCCGCCCAGCGCACCCACCGGCGCTGCCGATATTGCAGGGTCGGCGCGAACAGCATCGGCAGGAACATGGCGAAGAACACGCCGGCGCGGTTGGCCATCTTGATCTGGCCGAAGGGGCCGGTGGCGCGCTGGGTTTCGGAAAACTCGCCCAGGTTGAACGACAGCCCCTGCAGCACCGCTTCCAGTCCCGCGCCCACCGCCACCAGCAGCACCAGCAGGATCAACTGTCGGGTCTGACGCATGTCCAGGCCGCACTTGCGATAGGCGAGGTACAGCAAGGGGTATAGGACCGCGACCTTGGCTTCGCGCAGGTCCTTTTCCGCATTGGCCAGGTCGTGCCAGTGGGCGGCGATGAAACCGATCAGCATGGCCAGGAACAGGGCCAGCAAGGGCGGAACCAGATAGGCCGGACGCATCAGATAGGCCGGCTCGCGCCCGCCCATCAGCATCGCGATCACCAGCAGGGCGACCGACGTGCCGACGCTGACATCCGGCGGCAGGTGCGCCGTGTTCGGCAGCAGCACGATGGGAATGGCATAGAGCAGGCGCATCGGCTCAGCCCGTCCCGCCGGCGCCGCCGGCCCCTGCTGTCGCGCATGCGGATGCGGTATTCATTTCGCCTCCCCGCGCGCGGGACGCGTTGGCGCGCCGCTGGCTTTGGCGTCCTGCGGCGGCAGGCAGCGTTCGTAGACGGCCGAGGTCGCGGCGCCCAGCGCTTGCTGGCTGTGGTGCTCGATCACGTGTCGCAAGGCCGCCTGCGCGAGGCGTGAGCGCAGCAGCGGGTCGGCCATGCGCGACATCGCCGCGGCCAAGGCGTCGGCGTCGTCGGGACGGAACAGCAGGCCGTTGCGCTGGTCGTCGATCAGTTCGAGGTTGCCGCCCACGGCGGACGCGATCACCGCGCAGCCGGCGGCCATGCTTTCCAGCAGCGCGTTCGAGAGCCCTTCGAAGTGGGAAGGCAGTACCAGGAAATCGGCGGCCTGCATCAGTTCCGTCGCATCCGAGCGCTCGCCCAGGAAGGCCAGATCCGCCGCCACGCCCTGGTCCGTCGCGAGCCGCTCAATGGCGGTTCGCAGCGGCCCGTCGCCGGCCAGCGCGATCCAGGGGCGCGCGCCGGGCGGCATCGTCGCCAGCGCGCGGATCAGGCAGGGCAGATTCTTGACCGATACCAGCCGGCCGACGAACAAGCCGAACACGCGCCCGTCCGGTACCCCTAGCACGCGTCGGATCCGGCTGCGCTCGTCGTCGCAGAGGCCCGCGGGCACGCCGACGCCATTGGCGACGGTCACGAATTTCGCCTCGGGCGCGCGGGTGCGCTGTGCGGTGGCGCGTGCGCCTGCGTGCGAGTTGGCGATGACGGCGGCGCTGCGGCCCAGGACGTAGCGCTTGAGCCACCAGAACCAGGCCGGTCGGTCGAGCGCGAAACTGCGCTCGGAAGCGACCAGCGCCGGCCGGCGCCGCGACAGCGCACGGGCCAGGACCGTCGCCCATTCGGCGGTCAGGGAAAAAGCGTGCACGATGGCGTAGTCGCGCTCGCGCAGCAGGCGCGCGTAGGCCAGCAGGAACGCCGGGTCGATCCGGCGACGCTTGGGCAGGTAGTGCACCGGCACGCCGTCGCGACGGATCGCGTCGGCCAGGAAGGAATCGCAGCGGAAGAAGGCCAGTTCGGGCGCCCATCGGCGCCGGTCCAGGCCCATCAGCAGATGCTGAACCTGGCGCTGGCTGCCGCCCACTTCCATGCCGTCGATCACCACCAGGAGCCGTTCACGCCGCATGGTTGACGGCCCCCGTCATCAGACCATGCAGCTTGAGCGCCTCCTTGCGGGCATCGAATTCCAACTCGATACGCTGGCGTGCGGCGATCGCCAGCCGTTTGCGCAGCGGCGCGTCGTCCAGCAAGCGCTGCAGCGCCTGCGCCAGCGAAACGGCGTTGCGCTCGGCCGCCAGCAGCCCATGCACCTCGTTGCCGATCAGCTCCGGCACGCCGGACACCGGGCAGCTGACGACGGGGCAGCCCGCGGCCATCGCTTCCATCAGAGCCACCGGAATGCCGTCGCGGCTGCCGTTGGCGGCGATCTGGCAGGGCAGGGCGAATACCGTGGCCTGTTCCAGTGCCGCGCGCACGTATTCCTGCGGCTGCGCTCCGGCCAGCTCCACATAGCGTCGCAGCTCGTGGCGATCGATCAGGCCCTGCAATTCCTGACGCGCCGGACCTTCGCCGACCAGGGTGCACAGGAACGGGGTGCCGGCGTCGCGCAGGATCGCCAGGGCCTCGATCAGCGTGTGGAAGCCCTTCTCCGGAGACAGGCGGCCGACGCCCAGGATTCGGTTGCCGGACGGCTCGCGGGTCCTCGCGGAGATCTGCCGCAGATCGACCCCGCAGTGCACGACCTTCAGCTTGCGCGGCGCCAGCGCGGAGATGTTGCGATCGAGCCAGCCGACGTTGTGGCGCGAGATCGTGACCGCCAGCGCCGCATCGGCGATCTTGCGCGGCAGCAGGTGATGGTTCCTGAAGACGTCGTGCGCATGGCAGGTGAAGCCGAATGGACGCCGCACGGCGCGCGCCAGCGCCCAGGCCGCGGTGGTCGGATAGGTGGACCAATGGGCGTGGATGAATTGCGGGTCGAAGGCCTGCAGCCATGGAATCTGGCTCAGGCTCCTGACCAGGGTCGCCAGCGATTTGGCCAGGACCGCGGGCGTGCGCCAGGTGTCCGCGGCCACGGTGGCGACGGCGCCGCCGATACGCACCGGGTGCGTGAACAGCACGCGCAGGGTGTTCCACAGGGTCGGCAACGGACCGAGCGGCTGGCGCACGCGATCCAGCAAGGTCGCGGCGTCGGCCTGAACCATGGTTTCGCCGGAACGTTTCAGGGAAAGGATGCGTACGTCGACCCCAACCTCGATCAGGGTGGCGATTTCGCGAACGATGAAGGTCTCCGACCAGCTCGGAAACTGCGAGACCACATACACGACCCGTTGCAACGGCTGTTGCGTGGTCGCCGCAAGCTCCGCATAGGCTGCGTCGCGCGCGATCGCCGCCGTGGCGTCTTCGGAGCTGGCATAGACATGGCTTGCCTGCGACTGCATGGTCGTTTTACCTGGCTCCGGTTCATGAAAAACAACGTCGCGTGGCGCCATCGACGGCCAGTAGCGCGGCGACGGCCGAGGGGCGTGGCGCACGCGCTCAGCGTTGCGGCGTCCAGGTCACGATGCGTTCGCCGCGCAGGAACCGGAACAGGCTGACGGCGGAGGCCAGGTTGGTCAGCAGGAAGTAGTAGGGTTTGGCGAGCAGGCGCGATTTGCCGGGCAGGCGCGGCGAGGCGAATCCGAGCAGGCCCGCCGACAGCAGCGCGAGCTGCAAGGCCAACAGCCATGCGTAGCGCCCCTGCAGCGCGAGCGCCGCGTTCGCGAGCAGGGCGAGCATCCAGAACACCGGCGACAGGTACCGGAGCAGCTTGTGCGACCACAACTGCCAGGCGAACGCGCCGAATCTGAACGGGTTGAGAAAGCGCTTCTGACTCGCCAAGGCCGAGAGGCTGCGCATGCCGACGCGCACGCGCATGGCCAGCTCGCGATCGGGGTGGTCCAGGGTGGTTTCGTAACACATCGCATCGGGTTCGAGCACGGTGCGCAGGCCTTGCTCGCGCACCAGCATCGCGACCACGAAGTCGCTGATCAGCTCAGGGGCGATGTCGCGATAGGCGCTGCGGCGGACCGCATACAGGCAACCGGAGACGCCGATCAGCGAACCGATCTCGCTCTCGGCCATGCGCAGCATGATTTCGTAGTTCCAGTAGGAGGTGCCGCCGCGACCGGTGGCATCGTCGCCTTGCGCGACATAGCTGAGGCGGCCGGCGACGCAGCCCACCGCCGGGTCGTGGAAGTTGCGCGTCATCGCGCGCAGGGCGTCGGTTGCGATCCGGGTGGTGGCGTCGGTGAACAGCAGGATATCGCCGGAGGCGGCAGCCGCCGCCGCGTTCTGGCAGGCCGTCTTGCCCTGGCGCCCCTCCACGCGCAGCAGGCGGACCCCGCCGATGCCGAGGCCGCGCACGATGTCGTCGGTGCCGTCGCTGGAGGCGTCCGAGGCCACGATGACGTCGATCCGCCCTTGCGGGTAGTCCAGGGCCAGCACGTTGCGGACCTTGAGCGCGATGTCCTTCTCTTCGTTGTAGGCCGTGATGATCACGGTGACGGACGGGGTGATGGGCTGCTTGCGCGTCGCGCGCGGGCGGACGCGCGCGATCGCGATCGCCAGGACCGGATAGCCCGCGTAGACGTAGGCCAGCAATCCGACCGAAGCCCAGAACACAAGCTCGAGCATGCTCCCAAACCCTCCGTCAGCGCTGCCACCACAGCGTCAGGAATACGGCGTTCTCCGTGTACTCCTGATCGGCGACATTGGATTTGCGCTGGTTCCGGACTGCCTCCGCGCGCCAACCCCAGTGCCGCGTCAGCTGATAGTTGACGCCCAGGCTGTACACGCGATCGCGATCTTCTTCGTTGCGGCTCAGGAATTCGCGGTTGCGCACCGAGCCGGTGAAGAACAGGCTGACCAGGGGGCGCAGCCGGTAGTCGACTTCGAAGAACGCGCCGCGCTCGCGGCGGTCGGCATCGCCGCGGTCGATGTAGCGCAGTTCCCGATACAGCGGGCGCACGCGCAAGCCGAGGCGTTCGCCCCGATGGCGGTAGTCGAGCTCGACGTCGCGCTGCCGGTACACGCCGGACGACACCAGCGAGGAGGACGAATCCACCAGATCCGGCACCAGGCTTTCGTCGGGGTCGCGCAGCCGCACCACCAGGTCCTGGACCTGGTCGGCGAACTGATGACGGGCGCGGAAACGGAAGCGGTTGCGCGAGTCGGGTTGCCACTGCACCGTCGCCCGCGCGATGGTGGTGGTAGGGTCGTCGCCGCTGTCGCGATTGAGGCGCGAATGGCCCAGGTCCAATTCGTACTCGACCTTGCGCAGCCTGCCTTCATAACGGACGAAGGCGTCGGTACGCGTGTAGTCGACGGCGGTCGGGGCGTCGTCGAATCGCGCCTTCATGGAGGTCAGGTTGAGCGAGCCTTTCGAGGTCGGGCTCAGGTCGCGTTGCAGGGAGGCGGCCGCGCTGTAGCGCTCGCCATCGAAGTCGGGCGCCACTTCGGCATGCGTGCTGACCCCTCGCAGGTCGAGCTGGAAGCGGGTCGCATCGCCCATCCGGGCGAAGAAGCTGGGCCCGCCGAGCAGGATGTTCACCCGCTGCAGGTTGCCCGGATAGCGCCCGCCGCGGAAATTGATCGGCTCCTCGCTCAGGTAGTCCTCGACGACCAGGTTCATCCGCTTCGGCAGCAACGACCAATTGAGCTGGCCGGCGAATTCGCTGCGGCTCTCGTCGTCGAACTGGTTGCCGAAGTAGCGGCGGCGCTCGAATTCGCCGCGCGCCTGCAGCTCGACCGCGGCGCCTTCCTCCTTGAGGTCGAACTTGATGCGCGGGACCAGGACCGTGTCCTCGGCCTGGTTGTCCTCGCTTTGGTTGATATTGTCGCTGTGCAGCGCTTCGACTTCGATACGGTAGTTGAGCCGCGCGGCGTGCGCGTCGCCGGCCAGCGCCGCCGCCGCCAATATCGCCAGGTGCAGCCGGGTCCGGCGCGCGTGCGCGCGCGGCGGGGCGATGTACGCAGCGCGGCGGTCAGGCGCTCTCATTGAAGATCACGCCGGCGAACTTGGCCGGGTCGAAGTTGGCGGCGGCCGCGGCGATCTCGGCGGCGGTGTTGCGGCCGTATCCCGCGACCAGCACCACCACGTCGGCCAGTTCCGACAGGATGCGCGCATCGGGCGCGCCCAGCGTCGGCGGGCTGTCCAGGACGATGTAGCGATCGGAGTAGCTGCTGCGCAGCGAATCCAGCAACAGGCGCATGCGGAACGAGGAGAAGTACTCGGTCTCCATCTCGCTATGGGCCGAGCGCCCCGCCGGAATCAGCTTCAGGCGCGGGATGACGGTGCTGTAGATCATGTCGTCCACGTCGGCGTCGAGGTCCTCCAGATAATTGATGAGGCTGCCGCGGGTGTCGTTGATCTTCATCACGGCATGCTGGACCGGATGCAGCAGGTTGCAGTCGATCAGCAGGGCGCTGCGCTCCTGGTCGAGGGTGATGGTGAGCGCGAGGTTGCGGGCCACGAAGCTGCCGCCGCAGCCCGGGCCGACCGGCGCGACCAGGGTGATGAAGTTGTCCGTCGCCGTCGCCAGCAGGCGCGTGCGCAGCTCGCGGAAGGCGTTGACCAGTTGCCGGTTGGCGCCGTCGGCGAAGGGGATGATCGAGCGCTCGACCAACTGCTCGGGCGTCAGCGCGGTGCCGCCGTCGCGGCGCACGACGCTTCTTTTTCCGGGTCCGATGTCGGTCATGTGGGCCGATGCGTCCACCGCGTGGCGATTGAAGTCGTTCATAGGACATCCGTCATTTTCAGGACGAACACGACACCGTAGATCAGGGGCACGAGCGCGAACAGGATCGATCCCATCCTCATCCGCTTGGCGTGCTGTGCGGTCTGGTCGTAAGTCAGGTGCAGCGGAATGACCCCAAGCACGGGCAGGCCCGCATCGCGTTCGATCTGCAGCGGCGTGCGTACGCGCGGGTCGTGCTTGACCAGCATCGACAGCATCACCAGCGGAATCACGATCGCCAGCAGCAGGCCGGCCACGGCGAAATGCATCAGGCGCAAGCCCGTGGACTGCAGCGGAATCGAAGCCGGTTCGAGGATCTGGAAACCCAGGCTGCGGCCGTCGGCGTCCAGGCTCATGGAGACGCGCGCGTTCTCGCGTCGCTTGAGCAGGTCGTCGAACATTTCCTTGTTGATGTCGTGCACACGGGTCAGGGCGGTGACGGTGCCTTCGTCGCCGATGATCCTGCGGCTGCGTTCCAGCTCCTCGCGCAACAGCGCCTGCGCGGTGGCCAGCCGCGAAGCCGAGGCCGCGCCCTGGCGGCGGACTTCCGCCAACTGGGCGCGCAGCTGCTGATAGACCGGGTTCATCGAGCCGGTATCGCCCGGCAGCACCGCGGCGCCGCCGGAGTTGGCCGAGGGGTTGCTCTGCAGCTCGCGGATCTGGTTGCGGACCCGCACCACGTCCGGGTGCTGGGCGGTATAGCTCAGCATCAGACGGTCCTGCTCCGCCTGCAGGGTGGCGAGCTGGACGTTGGTCCGGGTAGAGCGGGAGATGGTGTTGAGCTGGCTTTCGCGCGAGAGCTGGCCTATCACCTGGCGCTCCTGCGCACCGACGTCGGCCAGGTCCATGGCGGCGTTGTCGGCGGCGCGGCGCAACTCGGCGATGCGTGCGGAAACGTCGGTGTCGACGCCCGGCATCGCGTCCGGGTTCGCGCTGCGGTATTCGCGCAGCTTGCGGTCGGCCTCGGAGAACGCGCGCTGGTAGTTGTCCACTTGCGCGTCGATGAACTGATACGCGGAGCGGCTCGCGCGCGCCCGGGAGTCCAGCACCTGTTCGATCAGCGCCTCCGAGAACCGCTTGGTCACGGCATAGGCGCGCTTGGGATCGGAGTCCGAATAGGTGATCTTCACCAGGCTGAGCTTGGGATCCGTCGAGCGCGTCTGGGCGCGGTCGGTGACCGCGATGTCGGTGCTGTTGATGATGGAATTGATCAGCTCCTGCTTGCGCAATGGGCTGGGGTTCGACTCCAGCCAGCCGCCGGCCTTGAGCACGTCCGCCATGACCCGGCTGCCGAACAGCACCTCGCGCGAGATCACGGCGCGGGCGACCTCGTTGGGGGCGGTGGTGCGCCCCTGCATCAGCGGCGCGATCGGCGTGTTGTCCTGGACCAGCACCATCGCCGACGACTTGTAGGTGGACGGATTGACCAGGCCCCAGGCCAGGAACAGCAGCGCAGTGGCAGCGAAGATGGTGGCCAGCGGCAGCAGGTAACGCCGGAATTCCCTGCGCGCGACCGACAGCATGGTCAGCGTCGGCAGGCGTTCCGACGAGGGGCCCGGCAACAGTGGTTGCCCGTACGGATTGTTCACAGAACGCGCTCCGGTACCGTGATCACGTCGCCGGGGGCGACCTTGTAGTTGGTGCTCAGGTCGCCGGCATTGAGGATGTGGTCGAGCTGCACCCCATAGGCCTGGGCGCCGTCGCCGCTCTTGCGGTGCAGGCTGGAGCGGTCGGCCGCGGCGAACTCGGTGACGCCGCCGGCGGCGAGGACCGCATCCAGCACGGTCATGCCCTGGCGATAGGGAATCGAGATCGGCGTGCGCACCGCGCCGGTGACCCGCACCCGCGACAGATACTCGTGGCTGCGCAGTTCGGTGATGATCACCGTCACCTGAGGCTCGATCACATAGGTCGCGAGCTTGCCTTGCAGCTCCTTGGCCACGGCGTCCGGCGTTCGGCCGCCGGCCATGACATCGCCGACCAGAGGAACCGAGATCATGCCGTCGGGGCGGACCGGCGTCACGATGCTCAGCTCGGGATTGCGCCACACCGAAACCTGGACGCGATCGTCGACGCCGATCTGGTATTCGTCCGCGACCGGGGCGGCGGCCGGCGGGGCGCCCGACGCGAGGTTGCCGGAACTGACGCAACCGGCAAGCATTAGGGGCAGACACAAGGCCCAAAGGGCGGCTGCAACGCGCATGGCGATTCTCCGATTGACCCCTCTTGAACAACGCCGAGCACCGATGCGCCCGGCCAGATCCAGCGGTATCGGAAGCCCGTTCCTTCAAGCCCCGTAGTAGTCGCGGTACCAGTCGACGAAGCGCGCGACCCCGACTTCCACCGGGGTCGACGGCGCGTAGCCGACGTCCCGGCGCAGCGCCGTCACGTCGGCGCAGGTGTCGGGCACGTCGCCCGGCTGCAGCGGCAGCAGGCGGCGTTCGGACGTTCGTCCCAGGCAGCCCTCGAGCACCTCGATGTAGCGCAGCAGTTCGACTGGCTGGTGGTTGCCGATGTTGTAAAGCCGGTAGGGCGCGCCGGACGCGGCCGGCGTGGGCGCCGCCGCGGCGTAGTCGGGATCGGCGGTTGGAATCCGGTCCAGCGTGCGGACGATGCCCTCGACGATGTCGTCGATGTAGGTGAAGTCGCGGCTGTGGCGGCCGTGATTGAACAGCTCGATGGGCTCACCGGCGAGGATCTTGCGGGTGAAGAGGAACAGCGCCATGTCGGGCCGGCCCCAGGGGCCGTAGACCGTGAAGAAGCGCAGCCCCGTCGTGGGCAGCCCGAACAGGTGGCTGTAGGTGTGCGCCATCAACTCGTTGGCCTTCTTGGTCGCGGCGTACATGCTGACCGGATGGTCGACGTTGTCCTCGACCGAGAACGGAAGCTTGCGATTGGCGCCGTACACCGAGCTGGACGAGGCGTACACGAGGTGCTCGACGGCGCGATGGCGGCAGGCTTCCAGGATGTTCAGGAATCCGACCACATTGCTGTCGACGTAGGCGCGCGGGTTCTCCAGCGAGTAGCGCACGCCGGCCTGCGCGGCCAGGTTCACCACCCGCTGCGGCCCGAACGAGGCGAAGGCGCCGTCCACGGCCGCGCGGTCCTCGAGCGAACCGAGGACGAAGCGGAAGTTGCGCTGCGGCAACAGGCGCGCCAGGCGCGCCTGTTTCAGGCTGGGGTCGTAATAGGCGTTGAGGTCGTCGAAGCCGAGCACTTCGTCGCCGCGCGCGAGCAGCACCTCGCTCAGCTTCGCGCCGATGAAGCCCGCCGCGCCGGTGACCAGTACGCGCATGGCGCTCACAGGCAGCCGTCGACGCTGGCGCGCGGCAAGGCGCGCTTGACGTCGAAGAGCACGGCCCCAGGCACGCCCAGGCCGCGGATGCGCTCCGCGCCCATGGCCACGAACTCGGCATGCGCCACCGCCAGCACGACGGCGTCGTAGCGGCCGGGCTCGGGCTCGGCGACGAGCGTCACGCCGTATTCCTCATGCGCGTGGCCGGCGTCGACCCAGGGGTCATGCACGTCGACCCGGGCGTTGTAGCAATGGAGTTCGCGAATGATGTCGACCACCTTGGTGTTGCGCAGGTCCGGGCAGTTCTCCTTGAACGCCAGCCCCAGCACCAGCACCCGCGCCTGGGTCATGTCCTGGTTGCGCTGACGCATCAGCTTCACCACCCGGCGCGCGACATGGCTGCCCATGCCGTCGTTGATGCGGCGCCCGGCCAGGATCATGTCCGGGTGGTAGCCGATCTGCTGGGCCTTGTGGGTGAGGTAGTAGGGATCCACGCCGATGCAATGGCCGCCGACCAGGCCCGGACGGAACGGCAGGAAATTCCATTTGGTGCCGGCGGCTTCGAGCACCTCGTGGGTGTCGATGTCGAGGCGATGGAAGATCAGGGCCAGTTCGTTGATCAGGGCGATGTTGACGTCGCGCTGGATGTTCTCGATGACCTTGGCCGCCTCGGCCACGCGGATGCTGGAGGCCTTGTGGGTGCCGGCCTTGATGATCCGCCCGTACAGTGCGTCGACCAGATCGGCCGCCTCCGGGGTCGAGCCGGAGGTGACCTTCATGATGGTTTCCAGGCGGTGGTTGGGGTCGCCCGGGTTGATGCGCTCGGGGCTGTAGCCCGCATGGAAGTCCTGGTTGAACGTCAGGCCCGATTCGCGCTCGACGATCGGCACGCAGATCTCCTGGGTCGCGCCGGGATACACCGTCGACTCGTAGATCACGATGCCGCCGCGCCCGATCGCCCGGCCCACCGTGCGGCTGGCCGACTCGAGCGGGCGCAGGTCGGGCCGCTTGTACTCGTCGATGGGCGTCGGCACGGTCACGATGAACACGTTGCAGCCGGCCAGCGACGACGGATCGCTGCTGAATTCCAGCTGCGCCGCCTCGCGCAGCTCCTGCGCCGAGACCTCGCGGGTATGGTCCCGATGCGCTTGGAGTTCGGCCACGCGCGCGGCGTCGATGTCGAATCCGACGGTCGGGAAGCGCTTTCCGAATGCCGCGGCGAGCGGCAGGCCCACATAGCCCAAGCCTAGGATTGCGATACGGACCTCGTCCAACGAGGCCAATGGGGCATTACTTGTCAAGCAGACCTCCCCTGACGGTCGACTTTCGAGCCCGTGGTGCGGTATCCGGTCTAGGGGTTAACGCCAGCCGGGCGCGATCGCGGACAGCCGGCGACGAGCGGAGCGGTGAAGCGGGCGAACGGACGCGGGATTGGACGCCCGCAGCCGCATTCCGCGTTGTCCAGGAAACCACGGCAGCAGCGGCGTACCCAGATGGCCGGCCAGACTACGAAGTGCGTCTTGGTATGCGGTGGAGCCGGCTACATCGGCAGCCACACCTGTACCGCGTTGGCGGAGCGGGGGCATCGCATCGTCATCGCCGACAATTTCGCCAACAGCTCGCCGCGCGTACTGCTGCGCCTGCAGCGCATCGTCGGCGCACCGGTGGAGTGCGAGCGCCTGGATTTGCGCAGCAAGTCGGCCGTGAGCCGGTTGTTCAAGCGGCATCGCTTCGACGCGGTGATCCACTTCGCCGCGCTCAAGGCCGTCGGCGAGTCGTTCGAGCGGCCGCTGGCCTACTTC
This sequence comes from Lysobacter sp. cf310, assembly GCF_900114355.1. GTDB lineage: Bacteria > Pseudomonadota > Gammaproteobacteria > Xanthomonadales > Xanthomonadaceae > Lysobacter. Next base: position 667,484 of record NZ_FOSS01000003.1, on the reverse strand, counting down.
GACAACAACATCAGCGGCACCATCAACCTGCTCGGCGCCATGCACGATGCGGGGGTGACGCGCTTGGTGTTCAGCTCGTCGGCCACCGTGTATGGCGATCCGGAGCGCGTTCCGATCAACGAGCAGGCGCGCCTGGGCGTGACCAACCCCTATGGCCGCACCAAGCTGGTGATGGAGCAGCTGATCGAGGACCTGTGCCAAGCGGACGGCTGCTTCCGCGCCGCCAACCTGCGCTACTTCAACCCGGTGGGCGCGCATCCTTCCGGCCTGATCGGCGAGGACCCCGCGGGCATCCCCAACAACCTGATGCCTTATATCTGTCAGGTCGCCGCGGGGCGGCGCGGCAAGCTGAGCATCTTCGGCGACGACTATCCGACCCCGGACGGCACCGGAATCCGCGACTACATCCACGTGATGGACCTGGCGCGCGCGCATGTGGTCGCGCTGGACTACCTGATGCGCGGCGACGGCAACCTGACCGTCAACCTGGGAACCGGTCGCGGGATCAGCGTGCTGGAACTGGTGCATGCCTTCGAACGCGCGTCCGGCTGCAGCATTCCTTATGAGATCGTGGCGCGGCGCCGCGGCGACGTCGCCGAGGTCTACGCGGATCCCTCGCTCGCGCGGCGCCTGCTCGGATGGCGGACGCGGCTGGACCTGCACGCCATGTGCCGCGACGCGTGGCGGTGGCAGTCGATGAATCCCGACGGCTACCAGCGTCCGACGGCGAAGACGAAGTCCTCGCCGCTGGCGTCGCGCAAGACGATGACCTAGGCCGCGCGGCCCGCCTGCGCTCGGCAGCGGTCCCCGACGCCGCCACCCGATCGGCCAGGGCCCTCGTCGGTGCCGATCCGGGGACCGATCGGCGAGCCGGCGCCGCGCTCGACGGGCCGCGCCTGCGTTCGCCTGCCCGCGTCATCGCGACGGTTGCGCCCCTTGCCACGCGACTCGGACGAACGGTCGTGCGATTGCTGCTGCGCGGCATGACGCAGGCGACGGGCGTGCTAGCTTCCGCTATCTTTGTTTTTGTGCGCAGCGTCAATGATCCGGCGTATGTCGTAGTCGCGACGCCGTTGACGTGGTAGTTCGCACGGGGGGGCGCGTCTAGGGGGCGTGCCTGCGCGGTTCGCGCAGTAGTCAGGGTCGTCAATTCGCAGGGCCAGATCTCCGCCGGCAGGTGCCGGCGGTTTAACAATGTCAGGGGAGGTCGCGATGAGTGCACGCAAGTCGGCTAGCCAGGGAACACGGAACCATGGACGTCGGCGTCTCGCTTTTGCGGTAGCGGCGGCGCTGGCGGCGATGACCGCCGCGCCGTTGTACGCGCAGCAGGCGCCGTCGGACGCGAGCGCGAAGGACGAGGAAGAGGCGACCACGCTCTCCGGTCTCACCGTGACCGCGCAGAAGCGCGAGGAAGCGCTGCAGGACGTGCCGATCGCGATCACCGCGCTGCCGCAGCAACTGCTGCAGGACACCGGCGTGCGCGACGTCAAGGACTTGCAGGTGCTGGTGCCCGGCCTGACCGTGACCAGCACCCAGAGCGAGGCCCAGACCACCGCGCGCATCCGCGGCATCGGCACCGTCGGCGACAACGCCGGCCTGGAGTCGTCGGTCGGCATCGTGATCGACGGCGTCTACCGCCCGCGCAACGGCGTCGGCTTCGGCGACCTGGGCGAGATCGAGCGCATCGAAGTGCTGAAGGGCCCGCAGGGCACGGTGTTCGGCAAGAACACCTCGGCCGGCGTGATCAACGTGATCACCCGCCGCCCCGACTACAACACCAGCGTCGAGGGCGAGTTCACCGTCGGCAATTACGGCGCGCTCGGCCTGGCGGGCGCCTTCAACACGCCGATCGGCGACAACGCCGCGTTCCGCATCTACGGCGCCCAGCGCGAGCGCGACGGTTTCGTCGACGTGCGCACCGGCGCCGGCCCGCGCCAGGAAAAGGAAGACTTCGACCAGAACTTCCATACCCTGCGCGCGCAGTTGCTGCTGGAGCCGACCGAAAACCTCGATATCAACCTGATCGGCGATTTCACCAGCCGCGAAGAGAACTGCTGCGTGGGCGTGACCACGGTGCGCGGCGGCACCGGCGCGATCATCGACGCGCTGTCGCCGGACTCCGGCGTGGCCCCGGTCGCCGACCCGTACGCGCGCATCGCCTACAGCAACCGCAGCACCGAGCAGGACATGAAGGACAAGGGCGTCTCGGCCGAGGTCAACTGGATCACGCCCTGGTTCAACAACGCCACCCTGACCTCGATCACCGCCAAGCGCGAGTGGCGCGCGATCAACGGCCTGGACTTCGACTTCAGCAGCGCCGACCTGCTGTACCGCAACGCCGACGAAGACGAATCGCTGACCGAGTTCAAGACCTTCAGCCAGGAGTTCCGCCTGACCGGCTCGACCGACAAGATCGACTGGATGTTCGGCCTGTTCTTCTCCGACGAAGACTTGAACCGCAACGAGACCTACCGCATCGGCAACGCCTACGAGCCGTATCTGTCGACCGCGCTGCTGGCCCTGATCAACCCGGCCCTGGCGCAGTCGCCGACCGCCGCGACCTTCCTGTCGCAGACCACCGGGCGTCCGTTCGGCACCGCCTTCGCCGGTTTCGGCGCCGACGACAAGTACCGCCAGAACGCCAAGACCAAGGCCTTCTTCACCAACAACACCTGGCATGCGACCGACGCCCTCGACGTCACCCTGGGCGTGCGCTATACCCAGGAGAACAAGGAACTGGATTCGCGCTACAGCAACCCCAACGGCAGCCCCGGCTGCGCGTCGTACTTCGGTCCCAACGGCCAGGTCAGCCCGGCCGCGCAGGGCCGCATCGCCGCGGCGCTGACCGGGCGCGGATTGCCGTTCGCCTCGCTGCCGCCGGCCCAGCAGGCCGCGATCATCAGCAACATCATCGGTTACAGCTGCCTGCCCTGGGCCAATCCGCTGCACAACGGCCGCGCGACCCATCAGGAGAGCGACGAGAAGGAATGGTCGGGCACGCTCAAGCTGGCCTACCGCTGGAACGACCACGTCATGACCTACGTGTCGGGCGCGCGCGGTTACAAGGCCGGCGGTTTCAACCTCGATCGCGTGCAGTCGGCCAACGGCCTGTCCAGCGCGGGGCAGGGCATCCGTCCGGTCGACGACACCTCGTTCCCGGGCGAGTTCGTCAACAGCTTCGAGCTGGGCGCCAAGACCACCTGGGCCGACGGCAACCTGCTGCTCAACGCCACCTTGTTCCACCAGACCTATTCGGACTTCCAGCTCAACAGCTTCCTCGGCACCAGCTTCGTGGTGCGCTCGATTCCGGAAGTGATCTCGCAGGGCATCGACACCGAGATCCTGTGGCAGCCGCAGAAGGGCCTGATGATCCAGGGCGGCCTGACCTACGCCGACACCCGCTACGGCGACGAGCGTCCGGGCGGCGACTTCGTCGCTCCGGGCGGCACGGCTCCGGTCGGCGCGCTGTACAAGCTGCCGGGCAGCCAGGTCAGCTTCGCGCCGTACTGGTCGGGCTCGGCTTCGATCACCTACGACTGGAACTTCGCCAGCGACCTGGTGGCGCGCTTCAACGTCGGCGCCAAGTACATGTCCGACTACAACACCGGCTCCGATCTGGATCCGGAGAAGGACCAGGGCGCCTTCACCGTGGTCAACGCGCGCATCGCCATCGGCCGCCGCGACCGCCGCTGGATGGTCGAGTTGTGGGGCCAGAACCTGTTCGACGAGGAATACGCTCAGGTCGGTTTCGACGCGCCGCTGCAGAACGTGTCGCCGCTGCCCAACAACGCCTTCAACTCGTTCAACGCCTTCCTGGGCGCGCCGCGTACCTACGGCGTGACCTTCCGGGTCTCGTACTGAGTTCATCGCGCTTTCGGACCGGCGCAGCGCCGGCCGGAAGCGGGGCGCACACCGCGACGCGCGGGCCGCAAGGCCCGCGCGTCGTCGTTTCCAATGGCTTTGGATGCCGCTCTGGGGTAGGAGCGACGT
>NZ_FOSS01000003.1:183214-663124 GCF_900114355.1 Lysobacter sp. cf310 | reverse complement strand
CTTTCGCTGTCGCCTCCCGGTCGCGACTCACGTCGCTCCTACCCCAAAGCAGGGCCTTCTGTGGGAGCGGCGTAAGCCGCGATTTCGCGGTGGCCGGAGTCGCGCGATCGCGGCTGACGCCGCTCCCGCAGGAAGCGACGGCTCCCAGGCGGGATGGCCCGGACCCGGCGTTCCACCCGCGCCGCCGCAGCGTTGCCAGATCGCGCAAAGCGCCGGCGCGGCGGGCCGTTATAGTGCGCGCATGACCGACGTCTCCGATGCCGCCCTGCAACACCTCGCCGAACAGGTAGGCGAGGCCGCCCGCAGCCACCACCACATGCTGGTCACCGCCGAAAGCTGCACCGGCGGCTGGATCGCCAAGACCCTGACCGACATCGCCGGTTCCTCGGGCTGGTTCGAATGCGGCATGGCCGCCTACAGCTACGAAGCCAAGCAGTCGCTGCTGAGCGTGCGCCCGCAGACCCTGGAGCAGTTCGGCGCGGTCAGCCGCGAGACCGTGATCGAGATGGTGTCCGGCGCCCTGGCCAACACCGGCGCCACCCTGGCGGTCGCGGTCACCGGCATCGCCGGCCCCGGCGGCGGCACCGAGGACAAGCCGGTCGGCACGGTCTGGATCGCCTGGAAGCGCCGCGGCGGCTATCCCAAGGCCGAGGTCTTCCATTTCGCCGGCGACCGCGAGGCGGTGCGCCGCCAGACCGTGGCCGCGTCGCTGCAGGGCATGCTGGCGCTGGCGACCTGAGACCGCTGGAAGCCGCCGACACCCGGTTGCCCGCGGCCGCGTGGACGCGCGTGCGTCCGTACCGCGCTCAATCCAGATCGCGCTCCCACACCTGCCCGATCAGATCGTGGCCGAAGCTGTGGTGCGGGTATTGCTCGATCAATCGGAAACCGCGCGTTTCGTAGATCCGGCGCGCCGCGCTCAGCAGATCGTTGGTCCACAGGCGCATGCGCGCATAGCCGGCCGCGCGCGCGAATTCCAGACAGGTATCCACCAGGCGCTGGCCGACGCCCAGCCCGCGCGCGCGCGGATCGACCAGCAGGCAGCGCAGCTGCGCGGTGTCGGCCTGGTCCTGGTTGCGGACCACGAATACGCAGCCGACGCGTTCGCCGTCGAGCTCGGCGATCCAGCAGCGCTCCCGCAGCGGATCGTGCTCGCCGGCGAAGGCCGCGAATAGCTTGGCCACCAGGGCCTCGAACTCGCCGTTCCAGCCGTACTCGTCGGCGTACAGGCGGGCGTGGCGTTCGATCGCCCAGCCGATGTCGCCGATGCCATGCTCGCGGACCAGCACGCGCTGCGCGGCCGGCAGCGCCTGCGGCGACAGCGCGCGTTGGATCTCGCCGGTGGCCCGCAGCAGGCGCTCGCGCTGCAGCGGCGGCAGCGCCGCCAGCATGTCCGCGGTGGCCTGGTGGGAATTGCGATCGAGCAGGGCGAAGGTCTCGCGGCCCCGCGCCGACAAGGTGAGCACGAAGCTGCGCGCGTCCTGCTGCGAGCGCGTCTTTTCGATCAGCCCGACTTCGGCGAAGCCCTGCAGGATCCGGCTCAGGTAACCCGGGTCCAGGCCCAGCTCCTCGCCGATCGCGCGCGCGGCGACCGGTTCGCGCTGGGCCAGTTCGAACAGCACCCGCGCCTGGGTCAGGGTGTAGGGGCTGTCCAGCAGGTCTTCGCGCAGCACGTCGATCTGGCGCGTGTAAAAACGATTGAAGGCGCGGACGGCGTCGACTTGCGCGGTTTCGAGGTCGGTGGCCATGGCGGGTGCGCCGGGCAGGGGTGAATCTGTAATCTGACCAATATGTTTGACTCAGTCAAATAAAATCCGGATGAGCGGTCTTGCCCGAAGGGGTTGTTAGTAGTAATACTGCTAACCATGGACCTGACCGATACCCAGCAAGCCATGCTCGCGCTGATCGCGGAACGGATCGAAGCCGAGGGATTCCCGCCGTCGCAGACCGAGATCGCCAAGGCCTTCGGTTTCAAGGGCGTGCGGGCCGCGCAGTACCACCTGGAGGCGCTCGAGGCCGCTGGTGCGATCGAACGCACCCCGGGGCGCGCGCGCGGCATCCGCGTGCTGCAGCCGCCGCCGGCGCCGCAGGGCCGGCTGGCGCTGCTGGCGGCCAACGACGAGGCCCTGCGCCTGCCGGTGCTGGGCCAGGTCGCGGCCGGGCGGCCGATCGGCTCCGGCGCCCAGCTCGACGCCGACAACTACGTCCTGCTGGATCGCAACATGTTCTTCCCGTCGCCCGACTACCTGCTCAAGGTCAAGGGCGATTCGATGCGCGACGAGGGCATCTTCGACGGCGACCTGATCGGCGTGCACCGCACCGGCGACGCGCGCTCGGGCCAGATCGTGGTCGCGCGCATCGACGACGAGATCACGGTCAAGCTGCTGAAGATCGGCAAGGACCGCATCCGCCTGCTGCCGCGCAATCCCGATTACGCGCCGATCGAGGTCCAGCCCGATCAGGATTTCGCGATCGAGGGCTTGTATTGCGGCCTGGTCCGGCCCAACCGCTGAGCGCGCCGCGATGATCGCTTGCCTGCGTCGCAGCGCCACCCCCATTCGCAGCGTCGGGTTTCCCTGCCGCTGCGCGGGGAAAAATCCGACAGGCGCGCGGGCGGTCGCCCGGCTGCGCCGCCCGGGCCCGGCGAAATAAATTTGCATCGAAGGCGCGACGGTCTCAATCCATGCGATCCGCGTCCTCTACAGTCACTCCAACACGACACCGACTCTTTAAGGACACCACGATGGACGAGAACAAGAAGCGCGCCCTGTCGGCCGCCCTGGGCCAGATCGAGAAGCAGTTCGGCAAGGGCTCGGTGATGCGCATGGGCGACCGCGCGGTCGAAGTGGCCGAGGTCATCGGCACCGGCTCGCTGATGCTCGACATCGCGCTGGGCATCGGCGGCCTGCCCAAGGGCCGCGTGGTCGAGATCTACGGTCCGGAGTCCTCGGGCAAGACCACCCTGACCCTGCAGGCCATCGCCGAGTGCCAGAAGAAGGGCGGCACCGCCGCCTTCATCGACGCCGAGCATGCGCTGGATCCGATCTACGCCGCCAAGCTCGGCGTCAACGTCGACGACCTGCTGCTGTCGCAGCCCGACACCGGCGAGCAGGCGCTGGAAATCGCCGACATGCTGGTGCGCTCGGCGGCGGTGGACATCGTGGTGATCGACTCGGTCGCGGCACTGACCCCCAAGGCCGAAATCGAAGGCGAGATGGGCGACCAGCTGCCGGGCCTGCAGGCGCGTCTGATGAGCCAGGCCCTGCGCAAGCTGACCGGCAACATCAAGCGCTCGGGCACCCTGGTGGTGTTCATCAACCAGCTGCGCATGAAGATCGGCGTGATGATGCCCGGCCAGAGCCCGGAAACCACCACCGGCGGCAACGCGCTCAAGTTCTACGCCTCGATCCGCCTGGACATCCGCCGCATCGGCGCGATCAAGAAGGGCGACGAGATCATCGGCAACCAGACCAAGATCAAGGTGGTCAAGAACAAGCTGGCGCCCCCGTTCAAGCAGGTCGTCACCGAGATCCTCTACGGCGAAGGCATCTCGCGCGAGGGCGAACTGATCGACATGGGCGTGGAAGCCAAGCTGGTCGAGAAGTCCGGCGCCTGGTACAGCTGCGGCGACGAGCGCATCGGCCAGGGCAAGGAAAACGCCCGCCAGTACCTCAAGGAGAACCCCGAGGTCGCCAACCGCCTTGAGACCGCCCTGCGCGAGAAGTTCGTCCCGACCGACGTCAAGCGCGACGAAGTCGACGCCGAAGGCCTGGACGACTGAGGCGGCGGCTGCCGGCGGTCGACGCCGGCAGCCTAGGCTTGGGCCCGATCGGATATGCACGAAGACGAGCCGCTGCACGATCAGGAGCGCAATTCCGGCTCCGCCGATGACGACCGCCCCGAGGGCGGCCGCGCCGGACGTCGCCGCGGCGGCCGCGAGCAGAGCGCGACCCAACGCGCCCTGGGTCTGCTGACCCGGCGCGAGCACTCCAGGAAGGAGCTGCAACGCAAACTCACCTCGCGCGGCATGGACGCCGCCGAGGTCGAGACCGCCATCGAGGCCCTGTCCGGCCTGGGCTGGCAGAACGACGCCCGCTTCGCCGAAAGCCTGGTCCGCAGCCGCGCCGGCAGCGGCTACGGCCCGATCCGGGTGCGCGCCGAGCTGGCCACCCACGGCTTGGACAGCGAGGCCATCGCCCGTGCGCTGGACAGTTACGAGGGCGACTGGCTGGAGAACGCCCGCGACCTGGTCAGGCGCCGCTTCGGCGGGCCGTCCGGCGAGGCTCCAGGCGAGGATCTGGCCCTGCGCCGCAAGGCCGCCGACTTCCTGATACGCCGGGGGTTCGACGGCGAACGGGTGCGAAAAGCGACTCGTTTCGATCCGGACGACTGAACGCCGGCCGAAAACGCTTGCGGACCCCGCGCAACCGGGCCCGGAGCCTGTTAGGCTACGCGGCTTTCGGGTTTTGGGTTGCCTGTTCCAGTCGACGCCCCCATCGTGAGGGCAGAGGCCCTGGACCGCCAGTCCGGCCCGGTCCTATCGAGTTCGCGCGTCAGGCATGAAAACCACCAACGAAATCCGTAGCGATTTCCTCGAGTTCTTCCGTAGCAAGGGTCACACCATCGTTCCGTCTGCGCCCCTGGTGCCGGCCAACGACCCGACCTTGCTGTTCACCAACTCGGGCATGGTCCAGTTCAAGAACGTGTTTCTCGGCAGCGAGAAGCTCGGCTACGTGCGCGCGGCCGACGTTCAGCGCTGCCTGCGCGCCGGCGGCAAGCACAACGACCTCGACCAGGTCGGCTACACCGCGCGCCATCACACCTTCTTCGAAATGCTGGGCAACTGGTCGTTCGGCGACTACTTCAAGGAAGACGCGATCGCCTGGGCCTGGGAGCTGCTGACCGGCGTGTGGGGCCTGGCGCCCGAGCGCCTGCTGGTCACGGTCTACCACACCGACGACGAAGCCTTCGATATCTGGAACAAGAAGATCGGCGTGCCGGCCGATCGCATCGTGCGCATCGGCGACAACAAGGGCGCACCCTACGCTTCGGACAATTTCTGGCAGATGGCCGACACCGGCCCCTGCGGTCCCTGCACCGAGATCTTCTACGACCACGGCGAGCACATCGCCGGCGGCCCGCCGGGTTCGCCCGACGAGGACGGCGATCGCTACATCGAGATCTGGAACCTGGTGTTCATGCAGTTCGACCGCCAGCCCGACGGCAGCCTGGTGCCGCTGCCGGCGCCCTGCGTCGACACCGGCATGGGCCTGGAGCGTCTGGCCGCGGTGCTGCAGCACGCGCACAGCAACTACGAAATCGATCTGTTCCGCCGCCTGATCCAGGCCGCCGCGGAATTCACCTCCACCGCCGATCTCGACAACAAGTCGCTGCGGGTGATCGCCGATCACATCCGCGCCTGTTCGTTCCTGATCGTCGACGGCGTGCTGCCCTCCAACGAAGGCCGCGGCTACGTCCTGCGCCGCATCATCCGTCGCGCCCTGCGCCACGGCTGGATGCTGGGCCAGAAGCAGCCCTTCTTCTACCGCATGGTCGCCGCCCTGGTCGAAGTGATGGGCGAGGCCTACCCGGAACTGCCGGCCAAGCGCGAGCTGGTCGAGCGCGCCCTGCAGGCCGAGGAAGAGCGCTTCGCCGAGACCCTGGACTCGGGCATGCGCATTTTCGACGAGGTCGCCGCGCGTTCCCAGGACGCGATCCCGGGCGCCGACGCCTTCCGCCTGTACGACACCTACGGCTTCCCGGTCGATCTGACCGCCGACATCGCGCGCGAGCGCGGCCTGTCGGTGGACATGGCCGGCTTCGACGCCGCCATGGAAGAACAAAAGCGCCGTGCGCGCGAGGCCGGCAAATTCGGCAACGCCACCACCATGCCGGCCGAGCTGGCCGCGCAGCTGGCGCCGACCCAGTTCCTGGGCTACGAGCGCCTGACCGAAGGCGGCCTGGAAGTCGTGGCCCTGCTCAAGGACGGCCGCCCGGTCGACCTGATCGAGGCCGGCGACGAGGCCGTGGTGATCCTCGACCGCACCCCGTTCTACGCCGAAAGCGGCGGCCAGGTCGGCGACGCCGGCGAGCTGGACGAGGCCGGCACCCGTTTCCTGGTCCGCGACACCCAGAAGTTCGCCGGCCAGTTCCACGGCCACCTCGGCCGCCTGAGCGCCGGCACCCTGCGCCGCGGCGACCGCGTGCTTGGCGCCGTCGACGCCCCGCGCCGCGCCGCCACCGTGCTCAACCATTCCGCCACCCACCTGCTGCACGCCGCGCTGCGCCAGGTGCTTGGCGACCACGTGGTGCAGAAGGGCTCGCTGGTGGCGCCCGACCGCCTGCGTTTCGACTTCGCCCACTTCCAGCCGCTCACCGACGCCGAACTGGCGCAGATCGAGCGCCGCGTCAATGCGGAAGTGCGCGGCAATCATGCCGCCGAGGTCCACCAGATGGGCATGCAGGAAGCCCTGGATTTCGGCGCCCTGGCGCTGTTCGGCGAGAAGTACGGCGACCGCGTGCGCGTGCTGCGCATGGGCGAGACCTCGACCGAGCTGTGCGGCGGTACCCACGTTTCGCGCACCGGCGACATCGGTCTGTTCAAGATCCTCGCCGAAGGCGGCGTCTCGGCCGGCGTGCGCCGGATCGAGGCGGTGACCGGGCAGGGCGCGCTGGACCACGTCACCGAGGAGGAGCAGCGCCTGGAAGAGGCCGCTCGCCTGCTCGGCGGCAACCCGTCGGACCTGTCCGACAAGCTGCGGTCGCTGTTGGACCGGCAGAAGAAACTCGAGCGCGAACTCGAAGCCATCAAGGCGAAGGCGGCCTCCGGGGCCACCTCCGACCTGGCCGCCTCGGCGGCCGAGATCCAGGGGGTCAAGGTGATCGCGACCCGCCTGGAAGGCTTCGACGCCAAGGCCCTGCGCGAGGCGGTCGACCGTCTCAAGCAGCAGCTGGGCGACGCGGTGATCCTGCTGGCGGGTGCCAGCGAGGGGAAGGCGGCTTTGGTCGCAGGAGTGAATGGAAGCGCGACCGGCAAGGTCAAGGCGGGGGAACTGCTCGCCCACGTTGCCGGTCAGATCAACGGCAAGGGCGGCGGCCGCGCCGACATGGCGCAGGGCGGCGGAGATGACGGTCCGGCCTTGTCTCAGGCCCTGGCAGGTGTCGCAGGCTGGGTCGAGAGTAGGTTAATCTGAACGGCGAACAGTGACTTCTATCGCTTGCGGCCGATTTTGGCCGCTGGCTAAGATGGTTCACGTTTGTGTACAAAACTGTAAGCGATTTCCGTGATGGTGCATGCGGAATGTCGCCAACGCCGGCAAACGAATTGCCGGCACGAGGAGGTTTTCCAATGCTGATCCTGACGCGTCGCGTCGGTGAGACCCTGATGATCGGCGACTCGGTGACCGTCACCGTGCTCGGCGTCAAGGGCAACCAGGTGCGTATCGGTATTACCGCACCGAAAGATGTCGCTGTGCATCGCGAAGAGATCTACCAGCGCATCCAGCGCGGCGAAGAACCGGCTGACGACTCCGGCAAAAACGCGGCAGGCTGATAAAAAGGTTTGCCGCGCGCGGGATGAGCCGTTATGCTTCCCGCCCGCAAACGCTGTACGTGTTTCCGCGGAGACTTGCCCGAGAGGCCGAAGGGGCTCCCCTGCTAAGGGAGTATGGGGTCAAAAGCTCCATCGAGGGTTCGAATCCCTCAGTCTCCGCCAGTTGTCACGAAGGCCGCCTTGGGGCGGCTTTTGTCTGCGGAAGGTTTCGTCGTTGGACGGTTTTGACGACGGAATCGGATGCAGAAAACGCATCGAAATGTTTGACGATTTAAAGCGGTTCCGTCATACTTCTTCGACTGCGCGCCCGTAGCTCAGCTGGATAGAGCACCAGGCTACGAACTTGGTGGTCGGGAGTTCGAATCTCTCCGGGCGCGCCACTTACAAGAAAGCAAAAGGCCGGCAAGCGATTGCCGGCCTTTTGTTTTTTCCGCGTGCGTCGCGGTGGATGGCGTGCATCCGAAGCCGGCAGCATCGCCGGCGTCTCGCAGCACCCGAATGCCCATGCCAGGGAGCAGGTGCGAGGTCCCGCAGCAGGACGTTCCCTGGCACGCCGCAGCGACTGTGTGCGTGCGCCTGCCGCCCCCTGTAGGAGCGGCGCGAGCCGCGACCGCGACACCTCGGCAACCGCGCAAATCACGGCTTGCGCCGCCCCGAATGAAGAGACGCTGGCTAAGCCGCGGAAGTCGCCTCAGTGGCTCGGCCATACGCCGATGCTCGGATCCCGCCCGCAGTGGGAGCAGCGAACCCGATCGCCGGGCAGGGTGGTTACGCTCGCCCTTGTCACCGCCCCCTGTGGGAGCGGCGCAAGCCGCAACCGCGACACCTCGGTGGCCGCGCAGAATCGCGGCTTATGACCGCGAGGATTCCCGGTGGGGCGCCGCTCCGCATGAAGCGCCGCGCACGAATCTTCGGCATCGCCCCGCGCGTATCGCCAAGCGCTAACGCCGCTCGATGAACCGCAAGCCCACGCCCGGCTCGGTGACGATGTACCGCGGCGCCGCGGCGTCGTCGCCCAGCTTGTGCCGCAGCTTGCCGACCAGGATGCGCAGGTAATGGGTGTCGTGCTGATGGGTGGGGCCCCACAGCTCGCGCAGCAACTGCGGCTGGGTGACCACGCGCCCGGCGTGCTGGACCAGCAGCGCGAGCAACGCGTACTCCTTGCGCGCCAGGGCGACGCTCTCGCCGTCCAGGCGCACCTCGCGCCGCGCCAGGTCGATGCGCAGGCGGCCGTCGTCGAACACCGGCAGCGCTTCGCCCTGGGTCGCGTGCGAGCGCAGCAGCGCGCGCACGCGCGCCATCAGCTCCTGCACGCCGAAAGGCTTGGTCACGTAGTCGTTGGCGCCGGCATCGAGGGCGGCCACCTTTTCGGCCTCGCCCGCGCGCACGGTCAGCAGGATCACCGGCACCGCCGACCACTGGCGCAGTTCGCGCAGCACCTCGTGGCCGTCGCGATCGGGCAGGCCCAGGTCCAGGATCACCAGATCGGCGCCGTGGGTGGCCAACGCCTCCAGCCCGCCCGCGCCGGTGTCGGCGGTTTCCACCGCATATCCCTGCGCGCGCAGGCTGATGTCGAGGAACTTGCGGATCTGCGGCTCGTCGTCGACCACCAGCACGCGTGCGGTCTGGGTGGCGACGCTGTTGGCGGCGGAGTCCTCGGTCATGCGGTATCGGGCGCGACGGGTTCGATGGGGGGCAGGGTAATGCGGATCGTGGTGCCGCGGCCATCCGCGCCGGGCAGGGCTTCGACGCTGCCGCCGTGCGCGCCGATCATGCCCTGGCAGATCGCCAGGCCCAGGCCGGTGCCCTGACGGCCGCGATCGCCACGCTCGACGCTGTAGAACATGTCGAAGATGCGCTTGCGCTCGTCCTCGGGGATGCCGGGCCCGCGGTCGCGTACGTCGATGCGCAATTGTCCGTCGACGCGACGCGCCTCGACCGTGACCGCCTCGCCCGGGGGCGAGAACTTGGCCGCGTTTTCCAGCACGTTGAACAGGGCCTGCTCGACCAGCGCCGGATGCACCCAGATCGGTCCCAGCGCGGGTTCCAGGCGCAGCTCGAAACGCGCGCCGGGCTCGTAGCGTTGCAAGCGCGTGACCGCCGACCCGATCAGTTCGTCGACGCCGATCCAGTCGCGATTGAGGGTGAGGCCGCCGTAGCCGAGCCGGGTCATGTCGAGCAGGTTCTGGATGTAGCGGTCCAGGCGTTCGCCTTCGATGCGCACGGTTTCCAGCAGGCTGTGGCGGTCCTCGCGGCTCATCGCCTCGGCGTAGTTGTCCAGGCTGCTGGCTGCGCCGATGATCGCCGCCAGCGGCGAGCGCAGGTCGTGCGACACCGACGACAGCAGCGCCGAGCGCAGGCGTTCGGTCTCGCCGCTCACGCGCGCGTTCTCCAGATCGGCGACCAGGCGCGTGCGCACCGCCGCCTGGGCGATGTCCTCGGCCATGGCTTCGGCCAGGCGCTGCTGTTCCGGCCCGAGCCGGCCCATGCCCTGCGGGAAGCGCAGGCCGATCACGCCGCCGTCGCCGCCGCTGGCCAGCGGCAGGAACCACCAGTCCGAGCCGGCCAGGGTGTCGGTGTAGCGCCCGGCCGGCTGGCGGTGACGCAGGCTCCAGTCGGCGGCCGCGCGGTCCTTGTCGGTCAGCTCGGGCAGATCGGCGCCGTGCGCGCTCGCATCGCCTACCCGCACGATCGCGTCCGCGCCCAGCGAGCGCCGCAGCGCGTCGCGCCCGGCCTGGGTCACCTGGCCCAGATCGGCGGCCGCGGCGAGCTGGCGCCCCAGGGTCTGCAGCGCGATCGCATGCGCGTTGGCCGCGCGCAACGCCAGCACCTGGGTGCGCAGTTTCGAGGCCAGGCGGCCGGCCACCAGGGCCGCGACCAGGAACAGCACCACCGTGGTCACGCCCTGGCTGGCGCCGATCAGCAGGGTGTAGCGCGGATCGATGAAGAAGAAGTTGTAGGCGAAGAAGCACAGCACCGCCGCGATCACCGCTGCGGTCATGCGCGTGCGCGCCGCCACCACCACCACCGCGACGATGAAGATCAGCGACAAATCGTCCAGGCCGATCCAGCGTTCGGCGATCCAGGCCAGCGCGGTCGCCATGGCCGCCGCGATCACCGCCAGGCCGGCGTCGGAGCGGGTCAGCAGGCCGCGCAGCGGGCGCAGCGCGCGGCGCGCCTTGGCGCGCGCTTCCGGCGTGCTGACGATGGTCAGCTCGTAATGGGCGCCGCGCTGGATCAGCTGCTGGGTGAGCGTGCGATTGAACATGCGCGCGAACGGGCGCTCGCGCGTGCGTCCGAGCACGATCGCGCTCACGCCGGCGCGCGCCGCGTGGTCGAGCAGGGCGTCGACGATGCTGGGGCCGTGCAGCACCACCGCGTCGCCGCCGAGCCGGCGCGCGAGCGCGAAGGCGCGGTCGAGTTCGAGTTGCTGGGCGTCCTGCGGCGCGGCGCCGGTCTGCACCGTCACCACGGTCCAGGGCGCGTCGCGGCGCTCGGCCAGGCGGCGCGCGATCCGCACCAGGTATTCGGATTGGCCGCGGCCGTCGATCGCAACCAGCACCCCGCGTCGCAGCGGCACGCCGGGCAGGCCGCGCGCGGTCTGGGCCTCGCGCAGGTCGCTGTCGACGCGGTCGGCCGCGGTCTGCATCGCCAGCTCGCGCAAGGCGGTGAGGTTGCTGGGCGAGAAGAAGGCCTGCAGCGCGTGCGCGGCCTGCTCGGGCACGTAGACCTTGCCCTGCTGCAACCGTTCTATCAGTTCGCGCGGCGGCAGATCGACCAGCACGATGTCGCGCAGGCGGTCGAACAGCGCATCGGGCACGGTCTCGTTGACGCGCACGCCGGTGATGCGGTGGACCACGTCGTTGAGGCTTTCCAGGTGCTGGATGTTGACCGTGCTGTAGACGTCGATGCCGGCGTCCAGCAGTTCGACCACGTCCTGCCAGCGCCGTTCGTGACGGCTGCCGGGCGCGTTGCGGTGCGCGAGCTCGTCGACCAGGGCCAGCTTGGGCCTGCGCGCGAGCAGGGCGTCTAGGTCCATTTCCTCGATCGTGCGGCCCTGGTAGTCGATGCGTTTGCGCGGCAGCAGCTCCAGGCCCTCGACCAGCGCGCCGGTTTCGGCGCGGCCGTGGGTCTCGACGATGCCGACCACCACCTCGCTGCCGCGGCGCTGCAGCTCGCGCGCGCGGCTGAGCATGGTGTAGGTCTTGCCCACGCCGGGCGCGGCGCCGAGGAAGATGGTCAGGCGGCCGGCGCCCTGGCGTTGGAGTTCGCCGATCAGGGCGTCGGCCTGAGCGCTGCGGGCGTCGGTCATGGGCGGCATTGTGCGCTTCGAATTATCGGTGGCGTAGTGAAGACGGCGACGGGGCGCGACGCCTTCCGCCGCGTCCTGCGCCGTCGGCGGTGCTAGCGTCGCGCGTCCAGGGCCAGATTGAGTTCCAGCACGTTGACGCGCGGCTCGCCGAGCAGGCCGAACTGACGCGGTTCGGTGTGCGCGACCACCATCGCATCGACATCGGCGGGGGCCAGGCCGCGCGCCTTGGCCACACGCGCGACCTGCACCTGCGCCGCGCGCGGCGACAGGTGCGGGTCCAGGCCGCCGCCGGATTGGGTGGTCAGTTCGGGCGGCACGTCGGCCAGCGCGATGCCGTCGCGCTCGGCGACCGCGAGCGCGGTCTCGGCGATGCGCTTGCGCAGGTCGGGATTGGTGCGGGCCAGGTTGCTGCCGGCCGCGGCCATGGGGTCGTAGTTGGCGGCCGAAGGGCGCGGTTGGAAGTAGCGCGCGTCGCCGAACGGCTGCGCGACCAGGCTCGAGCCGCGCGGCTTGCCGTCCAGCATCACCAGGCTGCCGGTGGCCTGCCAGGGGAACGCGAGCCGGCCCAATGTGGCGCCGACCAGCGAGTACAGCAGGCCGAAGCCGAGCAGGGCGACCAGGGCGAACAACAGCGGCGCGCGCACGCCGATGCGGTCGTCGATCGCGATGGCCTGAGGGGTGTGGGTAGCGGTGTTCATCGGAAATCCTAGGGAAGAGGTCGCGGCGTCAGGAGATCGCGGCCAGGGCCATGTCGATCAGCTTGATGCCCACGAACGGCAGCAGCACGCCGCCGACGCCGTAGATCAGCATGTTCCGGCGCAGCAGCACGACCGCGCTGGCGGGCTTGAAGCGCACGCCGGCCAGGGCCAGCGGAATCAGCGCGGGGATGATGATCGCGTTGAAGATCAGCGCGGCCAGCACCGCGTTGGTCGGGCTGGACAGGCGCATCACGTTCAAGGCCGCCATCTGCGGAATCGCCGCGGCGAATAGGGCCGGCAGGATCGCGAAGTACTTGGACACGTCGTTGGCCAAAGAGAACGTAGTCAGCGCGCCGCGCGTGATCAGCTGCTGCTTGCCGACTTCGACCACCGCCAGCAGCTTGGCCGGGTCCGAGTCCAGATCGACCATATTGCCGGCTTCCTTGGCGGCCTGGGTGCCCGAGTTCATGGCCAGGCCGACGTCGGCCTGGGCCAGCGCCGGGGCGTCGTTGGTGCCGTCGCCGACCATCGCGACCAGGCGGCCGCCGGCCTGCTCGGCGCGGATGCGCGCGAGCTTGTCCTCCGGCCGCGCCTCGGCGATGTAGTCGTCGACGCCGGCCTCGGCGGCGATCGCGGCGGCGGTCAGCGGGTTATCGCCGGTGATCATCACCGTGCGCACGCCCATCGCGCGCAAACGGGCGAAGCGTTCCTTGACGCCGTGCTTCACCACGTCCGACAGCTCGACCACGCCCAGGATGTGACGTCCTTCGGACACCACCAGCGGGGTGGCGCCGCCGCGCGCGACCTGTTCGATGCGCGCGGCCAGTTCCGGCACGACCTGGCCGCCCAGCGACTGCACGTACTGGCCGATCGCGTCGCCGGCGCCCTTGCGGATCGCGCGGCCGTCCTCCAGATCGACGCCGGACATGCGGGTCTGCGCGGTGAACTGCAGGTAGTGCGCGCGTTCGGGTTCGGCGACGGCGCTGTGCTGCTCGCGCGCCAGGCGCACGATCGATTTGCCTTCCGGGGTCGGGTCGGCCAGCGACGACAGCAGCGCCGCGTCGCGCAGCTGGCTGCGGTCGACGCCGGCCAGCGGATGGAAGGCGGTGGCCTGACGGTCGCCGTGGGTGATGGTGCCGGTCTTGTCCAGCAGCAGCACGTCGACGTCGCCGGCCACTTCCACCGCCTTGCCGGACTTGGCCAGCACGTTGGCCGACAGCGCGCGGTTCATGCCGGCGATGCCGATCGCCGGCAGCAGGCCGCCGATGGTGGTCGGGATCAGGCACACCAGCAGCGCGATCAGCAGCAGCGGATCGAGCTGTGCGCCGACGAAACCGGCCAGCAGCGGCAGGGTCGCGACCACGATCAGGAAGGTCAGCGTCATCGCCGCCAGCAGCATGGTCAGGGCGATCTCGTTCGGGGTCTTTTGACGGTTGGCGCCCTCGACCAGCGCGATCATGCGATCGAGGAAGCTGCCGCCCGGCTCGGCGCTGACCCGCACCACGATCTGGTCCGACAGCACCTTGGTGCCGCCGATCACGCCGGAGCGGTCGGTGCCGGCCTCGCGCAGCACCGGCGCGGATTCGCCGGTGACCGCCGACTCGTTGATGGTGGCCATGCCTTCGACGATCTCGCCGTCGGCCGGGATCAACTCGTTCTCCGACACGATCACCCGATCGCCGGGCTTGAGCTGGGTCGCCGCCACGCGCGTCTCCGCGCCGTTATCGTCGAGACGGCGTGCGACCAGGTCGCGGCGGGCGGCGCGCAAGGATGCGGCCTGGCCGCGGCCGCGCGCTTCGGCCACGGCCTCGGCGAAGTTCGCGAACAGCACGGTCACGAACAGGACCAGCGTGACCGCGATACCGAAGCCGAGGTGGCCCGGGGTGGTGAAAGTGATCAGCGCCGACAGGATGGTACCCAGCAGCACCACCGCCATCACCGGACTGCGCAGGGCCTGGCGCGGCGACAGCTTGCGGAAGGATTCGAGCAGGGCGATGCGCAAGGCCGCGCCGTCCAGGCCGGCGGCGGCATGGCGACGTTGGGTACCCAGATGTAGTTGTTCGCTCACGGTCATTACCTCAGAGAGCCGGCGACGGCGTGGTGGCGGTCGACACGGCGGCCAGCGACAGGTGATCGGCCACCGGGCCCAACACCAGCGCAGGCATGAATTGCAGGACGGTCAAGATCACGATCACCGCGATCAGGGTCAGGGCGAAGGTCGGCGTTTCGACGTGCAGAGTGCCGCTGCCTTCCGGCGCGACGCGCTTGCGCGCGAGCAGCCCGGCGACGGCCAGCGGCACGATCAGGGCCGGATAGCGGCCCAGCGCCAGCACCGCCGAACAGCTCAGGTTCCACCAGTAGGTCGCATCGCCCAGGCCCTCGAAACCGGAGCCGTTGTTGGCGAAGGCCGAGGTGTACTCGTAGAACACCTGGCTGATGCCGTGGAAGCCCGGATTGGAATTGCCGGTGATCGACGGCAGCGCCAGCGTCAGCGCGGTGAAGCCCAGCACCACCAGCGGCTGCAGCAGGATCAGCAGCGCCAGCAGGCGCACCTCGGGCGCTTCGATCTTGCGTCCGAACAGTTCTGGCGTGCGTCCGGTCATCAGGCCGGCCAGGAACACCGCCAGCAACAGATAGACCAGGAACTGCTGCAGACCGCAGCCGATACCGCCCCAGATCGCATTGACCAGCATGTTGACCAGGGCCATGCCGCCGGTCAGCGGCGCCAGCGAGTCGTGCATGGCGTTGACCGAACCGTTGCTGGTCTGGGTGGTGACCGCCGTCCACAGCGCCGAGGTGGTGGCGCCGAAGCGCACTTCCTTGCCTTCCATCAACGCGCTGTCGGCGCTGCTGGGCGAGTAGGCCTCCGACCACACCGTGGCGCCGGTGGAGACCGCCGACATCAGCAGCATGCTGCCGAACACCATGGCGGTGAGTCGGCGGCGACCGGTGAAGGGGCCGATCATGAACGTCACGGCGATCGGAATCAGGATGATCCCGAGGATTTCCAGCAGGTTGGAGAACGGCGTCGGATTCTCCAGCGGCACCGCGCTGTTGGGGCCGTACCAGCCGCCGCCGTTGGTGCCCAGTTGCTTGGCCGCGACCATGGGCGCGACCGGGCCCAGCGGAATCTTCTGCTGCTTCATCTCCACCGTGGCGTCGATCGGCTGCACGCTGGGGCCGGCGCTGAGCGTGGAGGGCACGCCTTGCGCGGTCAGCATCAGCGCCCACAGCAGGCACAGCGGCAGCATGAAGCGCAGGGTGGCGCGGGTCACGTCGACCCAGTAGTTGCCCAGATCGCGGGCCTCGCCTTCGGCGGGCAGGACGGCCTTGGCCGGCTGGCGCGCGCCGTACACGGGGCCGCTCATGGTTTCGTGTTGCGCGGATGCGTCGGCGCTCGCCTCGCAGGCCGCGCGCTGCGTATCCATCGCCTGACGGCCTCCGAACAGACCGCGCAGGGTGGCCACGACCATCGCCAGGCCCATCATCGGCGTCACCACCTGCAGGCCGACGATGCCGACCATCTGCGAGAGATAGCTCAGCTGCGCCTGGCCGGAGTAGTGCTGCTGGTTGGTGTTGGTCAGGAACGACACCATCGTGTGCAGCGCGGTGTCCCAACGCAGGTTGGGGATGTCGTCGGGGTTCAACGGCAGCCAGGCCTGGGTCATGAATTGCAGCCACACCAGCACGGCCAGCACCAGATTGCTCAGCACGAAGGCCTGGGCGTAGCCGCGCCAGCTCATGCCGCGCGCCGGATCGGTGCCCAGTGCGCGGTAGATCGCGCGCTCCACCGGCCCGAACGCGCGGTCCAGCTTCGAAGGCGCGCCGCGCATCACGCGAGCCAGGTACAGGCCCAAGGGCCAGCCCAGGGCGATCGCGAGCGCGAATACAAGAAGAATGTCGATCATCGTCGTCAACCAGACAGAAAGTGATCCGCGGCCCGCCCTCCAGGGCCGTCGCGGATGGCGTGCGGGCCCGCCATCGCGGGGCCTGCGTCATCGATATCGCCGCGTCGCCGTCCAGGCTCCGCGTGCCGTCCAGCGCGCTTAGAAATCTTCCGGGCGCAGGACGACGTAGAGCAGGTAGGCGCCGGCGACCAGCGCCGATACCGCGCAAACCAGAGCGAGCCAGGCAGGCATGATCGTGATTCCTTTAGAAGGACGCTTGCAGCGCCGCTTCGATGCGGTCGCCGGCAAAGTCGTCGCCGAAGATCTTCTTGGCGCTCGAATCGGTGACGTGCGCGGTCAGACGCAACTCCAGCGGCGCCTTGACCGCCCACACCGCGCTCAGCTGGCCGTGCGCGTAGCTGTCGTCGTAGACCTCGTCGAGGTAGTAGTAGCCGGCGGCGGCTTCGACACGGAAGGTGTCGTTGATCGGGAAGCGGGCGCCGAGCTGGGTGTAGACGCCGCTGTCGCGGCTGCCCAGGGCTTCGTTCGAATAGCCCAGCGACAGCCAATAGCGGTCGGCGTAGGTCAGGGTGCCGTTAAGCTCGGTCCAGTTGAGATCGACCGTGGTCGAGGGATAACGGTAGTGCAGGACGTTGACGTCCAAAGCCCAGTCGTTGGAGAGCTTGCCGGCCCAGCCGACGGTGAAGTCCAACTCGCTGCTGGCGTGGGTTTCGGGCGCGAACTCGACGTTCGAGCCCCACACCGAACCGTAGAAGCCGGAGTCGCCGGCGAACTTGAAACCGGCCTGGGCGGCGGGGTCGCCCTGGGTCTGGGTCGTGCCGCGCCAGACGTAGTCGGTGGTCAACGCGGCGTTGCCGGTAAGGGTGCTGGCTTCGGCGCGCGTGCCCAGCGCCATCAGGCCGATGCCGCCGCAGGCGGCGAAGATCAGGGGGATGGACGCCTCGCGCAGGCGCAGCGGTTGCATCGACATTTCGGGTTCCGAGTTGCGAATGAAGCCGGATCGGCCACATCGCCATTCTCGAAACCGGAGCCGTAAAACCTCCATTCCACCCGCGACGGCGGGCGTAAATTCAGCGTAAAACCCGCTTGCGCGCGGCGTGCGCGTAGCTGCCGTTCAGCGCGTCAGCAACGCCGCGATCGCGCCGGGGTGCTTCATCCAGGCGAAGTGGTCGGCGCGCGTGCCCAGCGTGCGGCCGTCCAGGGTCTCGACCTGCGCCTGCGTGCGCGGCAGTTTGGACAGCAGATAGCGCAGCGAGGATTCCGGCGCCAGCCAATCGCTGTCCAGCACCAAGGCGCGGGTTTCGATCTCGACCTCGGCCATCGCTGCTTCCAGATCGAGATCGACGCCGGCCGCGGCGTAGCGCCCGCTGAGCGCGCTGCGCGACCAATCTCGGATCAATCCGCGCGCCTCGTCGCCGCCGAAACCGACCGTGCGGCCGGGCAGGGCACCGCGACGGTCGGCGAGCCAGGACAGGAAGCGATAGGCGAACGGCAGCCACCAGCGCGTGCGCGGCGGAAACGCGCGCCAGTACGGCGCGCCGCTGGCGACCAGCCACAGGCGCGCGGGGCGCTCGGGCGCGCGCTCGCGCGCGAGCAGGCCCAGCCGACAGCAGGCGAGTTGCCCGCCCAGGCTGTGGCCGCCGAGGATGCGCGGCAAGCCCGGCAGTTGCGCGGCCACCGCCGCTTCGCTGATTGGCAGATCCTGCAGCAGCAGTTCGCGATAGCCCCAGTCGTGGGTGCGGTCGGCGCGCAGGTTGCTGCCGCCGTTGCCGCGCCATTCGTGCACGAACACGGCGATGCCGCGCGCGGCCAGGGCTTCGGCCAAGGGCAGATAGTGTTTGGCGGCCACGCCCAGCGCCGGCAGCCACAGCAGGCTGGCCTGCGGCGCGCGCGGCAGGCGCGCGAGCAACTGCCAGCGATGGCCGTCCTGGGCGTGCTGCGGCAGTTCCAAGGTTTCGATCGGATCAGTCATGCGCGGCGGCGCCGTAGTGGTCGAGCACCACGATATCGCTGCGGCCCGGCCGGTAGCCGCCGCGCAATGCGGCGTGCACGTAGTCGGCGGCGGCGTCGCAGGCCGTGCGCAGGTCGCGGCCCAGGGCCAGCTGCGCCGCCACGGCGGAGGCCAGGGTGCAACCGGTGCCGTGCGCTTCCAGTCGCAGGCGCGGATGCGCGATCGCGTGCAGACCGCCTTCGTCGCCGAGGTAGTCGACCACGTCGCCGTCTCCGGCGAGGTGACCGCCCTTGAGCAGCACCGCGTTGGCGCCCAGCGCGCGCAGCGCGGCGATCGCCTCGCGCATCGCGGCCTGGTCCGGGATCGTTGCGCCCAGCAGCAGTTCGGCCTCGGGCAGGTTGGGAGTGATCACGGTCGCCAGCGGCAGCAGCCGCGTGCGCAGCGCGGTCAGCGCCTCGGGTTCGAGCAGGCGCGCGCCCGAGGTCGCGACCATGACCGGGTCCAGCACCACCCGCGGCGGCCGATAACGCTCCAGCGCCACGGCCACGGTTTCGATGACCGCGGCGTTGGCGAGCATGCCCAGCTTGACCGCGCCGATCTCGAAGTCCTCGAAGCAGGCGTCGATCTGGGCGCGCAGGAAGCCCAGGTCCGGCACGTGCACCGCGCTCACCCCGCGGGTGTGCTGGGCGGTCAGTGCGGCGATCGCGCTGAGCCCATGCACCCGATGGGCGGCGAAGGTCTTGAGGTCGGCCTGGATGCCGGCGCCGCCGCCGGAATCGGACCCGGCGATGGTGAGGGCGGAAATCGGAGCTGGGGTCATCTAAGGGCTGGGCGCGGCGCGGGGAAGGGTCCGGAGACGATATCGCATCGACCGGCCGCGCAGCGGGGCCGTAGTTCGCGCAAAACCGGGATTTGCGGACACCGGCCGTCGGCCGCCGCGACCGGGATTAATGCGGTGTTTTCGCTTCCGATATTTATGAGGTCGGCGTGGTGGTTTATACCCAGAGCGCGATTTTAGTAATTGCGCGAAACCAGCGAAATAAGTCCGACGATTTGCTTTCTGATCTGGAAAGGTATTTTCCTCAGGGCATCCAAACACTCCGATTCAATATCGTCCTGAGCGTAATCGTCGGTGCGCATGGCCGGCGTCCAGGCGTCCTCGCCGGGCTTGACCGGGCCGCGCCCGGTGCCCAGCCATTCCAGGCAAACCCCGGTGGCCAAGGCTATCGCGATCAAATGATGCATCGAGGGGTGGCTACCGTCCTTGCGCTCCCACTGGGCGACCGCGCTGCGTTGCACACCGACCATGTTGGCCAGGGCGAGCTGGGAAATCCGGGACAAAGTACGGGCGCGCCGTATGCGCTCCGGTAGAGCAGCCATGGGTGATCTCCCCTAAGACTGTCCGGGATCATGCCTCAGTATTTCGCTAACGCGATAGCGCTACGAGGCACGATTGGTGTGGATTGAGTAACGCGTCACACGTGGGGCCGCGTATTGACGGGATATGCCCTAATTCGTCACCCGCGCAGCTATTCACGTTAGTGAAATCAGACGTTGCAGCATTATCAGGCCGCGGATAAGCATTATCGCCACCGATGCATGCGCCCGCATTCGGTGTTTCTGGTGATTATTTCCTGCTGGTCAAACGCAATCTGGCGCCCTCTCAAAATTACGGATACGGGGGTTATATGCGTACGAAAGGCAAAATACTGATCGCCCTGCTGGCTGTGGTACTGCCGGCGGCGGCCGTGGGTGTCGGTTTGTTCGGCACCAACACGACCGGTTTGGCGCCAGAAGGAATGCGGGGAGAGCTGGCCCAGGACATCGTGGCGCGATGGTCCCCTTATGTGGAACGCAGTTACGGGGCGGCCGGGGCCGGCTGGGGTGAGCGGATGGAGGGCACGCTGCAATCGGCCGACATCAGCAACCTGGAGCTTGCCGCCAGCGCGACTAGCTTCGAACAGATGAATGCGGCGCTCCTCGGCGCGGGCGGCGGCGCCGGCACGGCGACCGCCAACGGCGCTCCCAACGTGCAGCCCATGAGCCTGGGGTCGCCGGGCAGTGATCTGGTTTTCACGCCAATCAACCCCTGCCGCATCGTCGACAGTCGCGTCGTCGGCGGACCGATCGCGGCCAACGCTACGCGCAGCTTCAAGGGCTACACCGCCACCGATTTCACCTCGCAAGGCGGCGCTCCCTCCAACTGCAATCTGCCGCAGAACGCTTCCGCGCTGGTGTTGAAGGTCGCCGCGGTCAACCCCACCCACAACGGCTACTTCACCGCGTTCCCGTTCGATGAGGCCAAGCCGCTCGCGGCCTCGCTGAACTACACGGCGAACATGGTCCTGTCGGACGAATCGACCGTCCGCCTGTGCCGTCCGGCTTGCCCAAGCGAGTTCAATGTCTACAGCTTCGCGCAGTCCGAGATCGTGATCGACGTGACCGGCTACTTCATCGAGCCCGAAGCCACCGCGCTCGACTGCACCATCGCCCAGGAAAGCGGAAGCCTGGCCCTGCTCAGCGGCCTGCAGACCAAGGACGTCCAGTGCCCGGCGGGCTACACCGCCACCGGCGGCGGCTGCGGCGGCGTGCTCGGCATCGGCGTGAGCAACTCCCAGCCGTTGGTGATCAGCGGCCAGCCGGTGGGTTGGCAGTGCGATCTGGTCGGTTCATTGCTGAGCGTGCTCGGCTATCAAGTCAACGCGACCTGCTGTCGCGTGCCCGGACGCTGACGGAACGAGCGAGCGCAAGGATGCGAGTATCGGGAAGCCGGCCGCGAGGCCGGCTTCCTTTTTGCGAGCGGCTTACAGCACTTCCGAGGCGTAGTCCGCCAGGCGCGAACGCTCGCCGCGGCGCAGGGTCACGTGCGCGCTGTGCGCCCAGCCCTTGAAGCGGTCGACCGCGTAGGTCAGGCCGGAGGTGGTCTCGGTGAGGTAGGGCGTGTCGATCTGCTCGACATTGCCCAGGCAGACGATCTTGGTGCCGGGGCCGGCGCGCGTGATCAGGGTCTTCATCTGCTTGGGCGTGAGGTTCTGGGCCTCGTCCAGGATCAGCCAGCGGCTGAGGAAGGTGCGCCCGCGCATGAAGTTCATCGAGCGGATCTTGATGCGCGAGGCGAGCAGATCGTTGGTGGCCGCGCGCCCCCAGGCGCCGCCTTCCTGGTTGTGGGTCAGCACTTCCAGGTTGTCGGTCAGCGCGCCCATCCACGGCGTCATCTTTTCCTCTTCGGTGCCGGGCAGGAAGCCGATGTCCTCGCCCACGCTGACCGTGGCGCGGGTCATGATGATTTCGCGGTAGCGCTGCTGGTCCATGGTCTGGGCCAGGCCCGCGGCCAGCGCCAGCAGGGTCTTGCCGGTGCCGGCGGTGCCGAGCAGGGTGACGAAGTCGATCTCGGGATCCATCAGCGCGTTGAGCGCGAAGTTCTGCTCGCGGTTGCGCGCGATGATGCCCCACACCGCATGCTGGTTGTGGCGGTAATCGTCGACGATCTGCAGGGTCACGCGGTCTTCGCCGACCTTACTGACCTTGAGCTCGGACTCCTCGTCGCCGGGCAGGAACAGGAACTGGTTCGGATACCAGTCGTCGTCCGGGGTGCGCGCGATCTCGTAGTAGGTGCGGCCCTTTTCGGTCCAGGACTTGAGGTCCTTGCCGTGGCGCTGCCAGAAGTCCTCCGGCAGCGCGGTGGCGCCGGTGTAGAGCAGGCTGAAATCGTCCAGCGCGCGGTCGTTCTCGTAATCCTCCGACGCGATCCCGGCGATCGCCGCCTTGATCCGCAGGTTGATGTCCTTGGACACGAACACCACCGGCACGCCGGGCTCGCTCTCCTTGAGGGCGAGGATGGCGCCGAGGATGTGGTTGTCCGGGATCACCGCGCCGAAGCGCTTGCCGCTGTCGAAGGAGTCGGTCTGGAAGCGCAGCTTGCCGATGCTCTCCTGGCCGCGCAGTTGCAGGCCCTGCGGGCGCTTGAGGGTGATGCCGACGGCGATCTTGTCGGTGCCCTCGACTTCGATCAGCTCGTTGAGGAAGCGGCTGACCTGGCGCGCGTTGCGACTGGCTTCGGAGGTGCCTTTCTTGCCGTTGTCGAGCTCTTCGATGACCTGCATCGGCAGGTACACGTCGTGTTCCTGAAACTTGAACAGCGCGGTCGGGTCGTGCATCAGCACGTTGGTGTCGAGAACGTAGATGCGCTTGCTTCGGGTCATTCCGATGCCTCATGGCAGGTGGGTACGGCGCGGTGCGGATACGACGGTTGGAACGCGGTGGCGCTGGCATGCGCGCAAGGCAGCGCCGCCGTGGCCCGCGGGGCGGGACGGCGGATAACGGAGAACAGGGGGGCGGTCACTGGGTCTGTGCAGCCTTTAGTGCGTCCAGGACGGCCTGGGCATGGCCGGAGACTTTCACCGGGCGCCATGACTGGGCGATGACGCCCTTGGGGTCGATCAGGAAGGTGCTGCGCTCGATGCCGATGTACTTGCGGCCGTACAGGCTCTTCTCCTTGATCACGCCGAAGGCCTGGCACAGGGCCTCGTCCTTGTCGCTGATCAGATCGAACTTGAAGCCCTGCTTGGCGCAGAAGTTCTGGTGCGACTTGAGCGAGTCGCGCGACACCCCCAGCACGGTCGCGCCCAGCTTCTTGAACTTGGGCAGCAGGGCGTTGAAATCCAGGCCTTCGGTGGTGCAGCCCGGCGTGCTGTCCTTGGGATAGAAGTACAGCACCAGCCAGTGGCCGGCGTAGTCCTTCAGCTGCGCGGTCTCGCCGCTGGACAGCACCAGGGGCAGGGAGGAAACGGTCTTGTCGAGGCGGTTGCCGGTGTCGAGCATGCGTGCTGTCTGATCCTCAGAACTTCATCGGGTCCATGATGGCATCGAGATTCAAGTGATCGCAGAACTCCAGGAAGTCGTCGCGCAGCGCGGCGATGTGCATGCTGGAGGGCACGCCGATGGTCACCTGGGCCGAGAACATGTCGGCGCCGGTCTGCATGGCGCGGTAGCGCGAGCAGTGCAGGCTCTCGATGGTGATGCCCTGGCGATCGAAGAAGTCGGCGAGCTGGAACAGGATCCCCGGCTTGTCGGCGGCGACCACTTCGACGATGTAGGGCAGCAGATTGGATTGCACCTGCTTCGGGCCGGTGCGGTACCAGACCAGCTTCAGGCCTTCCTCGCGCTCCAGGCGCGTGAGCATGGCTTCGAGCTTGGCGACCGCGTCCCAGGAGCCGACCGCGAGCGCGGTCACGGAGACGTCGCGGCCCACGGTGGACAGGCGCGCGTCCACCAGGTTGCAGCCGGAATCGGCGATCCGGCGCGTCACCGACAACAGCGGCGACTCCGGATGCGTCGTATAGGCGTTGATCAGGAGGTGATTTTCGTTCGGCGACGGCCGGGCAGCGGAATCGGTCAAGGCGGCGCCTGCAAGGGGAGCGAGTGGCTCGGATACTGAACGGCGGCCCGCGCACGGGCTGCGGCTTGAAGCCAGCATACTTGCCCGCGCTTTCGGCCCGCAAGTAACATCGCAAGGCAGTAACATCGGCACTTGGCGGCATTTCGTGCCGCCGCTCACACAGCGCTCCGCGCGAAGGCCCTCACTTGCGACTCTCTGGCAGCATCACCGCGCTGGCCACGCCGTTCGACGCGGCCGGCGAACTCGACCTCGATGCCTGGCGCGCCCTGCTGGCGGCGCAGCTCGATGGCGGCACCCAGGCCGTGGTGGTCGCCGGCTCCACCGGCGAGGCCGCGGCCCTGCACGATCCCGAATACGACACCCTGCTGCGCACCGCGGTCGAGCAGATCGGCGGGCGCATCCCGGTGCTGGCCGGCACCGGCCTGTCCAACACCGCCAAAACCATCGAACTGACCCGGCGCGTGGCCGCGCTGGGCGCCGACGCCGCCCTGGTGGTGACGCCGCCCTACGTGCGCCCGACCCAGGCCGGCCTGGTCGCGCATTACCGCGCGATCGCCGACGACGGCGCCTTGCCGCTGGTGCTGTACAACGTGCCCGGCCGCACCGGCTGCGACCTGCTGCCGGAAACGGTGGCCCAGCTGGCCGGGCATCCGCGCATCGTCGGCATCAAGGAAGCGCGCAGCGAAGCCGAGCGCATGAGCGCGCTGCTCGCGTTCCAGGATGCCGGCTTCGCCGTGCTCAGCGGCGACGACCCGACCGCCTGCCGCGCCATGCTGGCCGGCGCCGACGGCATCGTCTCGGTCGCGTCCAATCTGGTGCCGGCCTCGTTCCGCCGTCTGGCCGATCTGGCCCGCGCCGGCCGCGGCGACGACGCCCAGGCCTGGGACGCGCGCCTGGCGCCGCTTTACGACTTCCTCGGCGTCGAATCCAATCCGATCCCGCTCAAGGCCGTGCTCGCCCGCCAGGGCATCGGCCACGGCCTGCGCCTGCCGCTGACCGCCTTGTCGGCCGCCCACCAAGACGCCGCCGCCAGCGCTCATGCGCTGGTACGCGAACTCGAACACGACTGCCGCGCTACGCTCGCAGCCTGAACCCCGCAGGAGATTTGCCCATGCGTTCCAATGTTTCCCTGTCCCGCGTCGCAGTCGGCGCACTGCTGATCGGCCTGGTCGCCACCGCCGGTTGCAGCTGGTTCCGCAAGGGCAGCAACCCGCTGTACGCCGAGAACGCCGAGCAGCGTCCGCTGGAAGTGCCGCCGGACCTCGACCGTCCGCGTACCGACGGCGCCATGGCGATCCCGAACGGTTCGGTGTCCGCCTCCGAGCGCGCGCCGACCGCGGTCGCCAGCGCCGCTTCGCCGATCGGCTTCACCACCGCCGGCAGCCGCGACGAAGCCTATGCCAAGGTCGGCGACGCGCTGGCCAAGGTCGAAGGCCTGACCATCGCCAGCCGCGCCCAGCTGCTGGGCGCCTACGACGTCAACTACGAAGGCACCAATTTCCTGGTCCGCGTGAGCGCGGTCGAAGCCGGCGCCTACGTGTCCGCGGTCGATCCGCGCGGCCTGCCGGCCAGCGGCCAGCCGCCGATCAAGCTGATCGCGACGCTGAAGGAAGCGCTGGGCAGCAAGTGATCGCGGCTTAAGCGGTACCGCGAGAACGGGCGCCGAGAGGCGCCCGTTTTTGTTTGGGTGGGATGGGGTGGGGCGGGTTTGTCGGTTGCGTGCACAGCCTCGCTCCGCGATTCGCGTGCCGGGCTGCTCGTGTGCGTTAAACGACGCCGGGGCGGCGGACTTGCGTCGCTTGCATGGACGCCTGCCCACGTCGGCGCATGGCGCTCAAGTCACGCCAGCCCGAGCGTGTGGCGCTTGCGCGGGCATGACGAATCGAGAGCGACGTCGCGACCCGGGCGCTATCCGAATCCTTCAGCGCTCCAGCAAGCCGAGCTTGTCGGTCTTGCCTTCCCAATCCTTGGCGTCGGCCAGGGCGTCCTTGCGGGTGGTGATCACCGGCCAGGCCTTGGCGAGTTCGGCGTTGAGCGCCACGAAGGCTTCCTGCCCGGCCGGCACGTCGTCTTCCGGATAGATCGCGTTGATCGGGCATTCCGGCTCGCACAGGGTGCAATCGATGCACTCGTCCGGATCGATCACCAGGAAGTTCGGGCCCTCGTGGAAACAGTCGACCGGGCACACCTCGACGCAGTCGGTGTACTTGCACTTGATGCAGTTCTCGGTGACGACGAAGGGCATGGAACGGTCTTCCGTGGGTGAGCGGTCGCGACTAGTTTAGCGACAGGCGGGGGCGCAAACCTAGCCGATATCGCCACCTCGCGGGTTGTTGCGAGCGACTCTCATCGGGGCGCGCTAGCCGACCGTTCGGGCCAAGAAAAAGCCCGCGCATCGCTGCGCGGGCTCGGTCTGTAGGAACGTTCTCACCGGCGAGGGTGGAAGGCCGCGGGCGGCTCGCATTCCGAATTTGGCGCTCCCTACGAGATTCGAACTCGTGTTTTAGCCTTGAGAGGGCCACGTCCTAGGCCTCTAGACGAAGGGAGCAGGTTAAACCCGCATCCGACTCTCAATCGTATGCGGCCTGCTAGTATAGGGGGCTGAATAGCGCTCGGCAACCGGTCCCGACCGGTGGCCGTTCACCTTCCCACAGCGATCCACTGCCCCGCGGCAGCGATCCCAAACGCGGCGACGACCGCTCGATGCAGCCCGAAAATCCTACCGGTCACGACTACGTCCATCCCATGTTGCGGGTGATCCCGCGCGAGCAGCACAACGTCTCGCGCAAGGAAATCAGCCCGAACGCGCTGCGCGTGCTGTACCGACTGCGCGATGCCGGCTTCGGCGGCTACCTGGTGGGCGGCGCGGTGCGCGACATCCTGGTCGGCGGCCACCCCAAGGACTTCGACGTGGCCACCGACGCCACGCCGGAGCAAGTCAAGGGCCTGTTCCGCAACTGCCGCCTGATCGGACGCCGTTTCCGCCTGGCGCACGTGGTCTACGGCCGCGAGATCATCGAGGTCGCGACCTTCCGCGCCAACAGCGACGACGGCAGCGGCGACCGCGAAACCGACAACGGCGGCCGCCTGGTCCGCGACAACGTCTATGGCAGCATCGAGGACGACGCGGTGCGCCGCGACTTCACCGCCAATGCGCTGTATTACGCGGTCGAGGACTTCTCGGTGCGCGACTACACCGGCGGTTTCGAGGACGTCCAGAACCGCCTGATGCGGCTGATCGGCGATCCGGAAACGCGCTATCGCGAGGACCCGGTGCGCATGCTGCGCGCGGTGCGCCTGGCGGCCAAGCTCGGCTTCGAGATCGAGGCCGCGACCGCCGCGCCGATTCCGGCCCTGGCCTCGCTGCTCAGCGACGCCGCGCCGGCGCGTTTGTTCGAGGAATGCCTGAAGCTGTTCCTGTCCGGCCATGCCGTGCAGAGCTTCCTCGGCCTGGAGCGCTACGGTCTGCTGCCGGCGCTGCTGCCGGAGACCGCGGCCGCGCTCAAATCCAATCGCAGCGGCGCGCTGCGGCGCATGCTGCTGGAAGGCCTGCAGGGCACCGACACCCGGGTCGCCAACGACGAGCCGGTGTCGCCGGCGTTCCTGTTCGCGATGCTGCTGTGGCCGGCCTACTGCCGCGCGCTGATGGCGCTGCAGGCGCAGGGCATGCACGCGGTCGAAGCCCAGCGCCGCGCCGCCGACCGAGTCACTGTGCATCAGCTGGAGACGATCGCGCTGCCGCGCCGGTTCTCGCTGCCGATGCAGGAAATCTGGCTGCTGCAGACGCGCTTCTCGCAGCGTCAGCGCAAGCGCGTGTTCCGCCTGCTCTCGCATCCGCGTTTCCGCGCCGCCTACGACTTCCTCAATCTGCGCCTGGCCGCCTCCGACGAGCACGCGGCCGATGTCGCGTTCTGGAGCGAAGCCCAGGGCAAGCCCGGCGACGAACTGGCCGCGCAGCTGGACGCGCAGCCGGTGTCCGACGCCGAGCCCGGCAGCGCGCCGCGCAAGCGCCGCCGCCGTCGCCGCAACGGCGGGGCCGAGGCCGGCGCTGCCGCTGTCGATACGAACCACCACGACGGCGAATGAGCGTCGCCGAGGTCGCGTTCGTCGGCCTGGGCAGCAACCTGGGCGACAGCGCCGCGATCCTGCGCGGCGCCTTCCAGGCGCTGGCCGCGCTGCCGCGCACGCGCTTGCTGCGCGCGTCGTCGCTGTATCGCACCCCGGCCTGGGGCGTGACCGCGCAGCCGGATTTCGTCAACGCCGCGGCCATGCTGGAAACCACGCTGACGCCGCAGGCCTTGCTGACCGCGATGCTGGCGATCGAGCGCGAGGCCGGCCGCGATCGCCGCGAGGACGGCAGCGACCGCTGGGGCCCGCGCACGCTGGACCTGGATCTGCTGCTGTACGGCCAGCACAGCCTGGACGAGCCCGGCCTGCGTCTGCCGCATCCGCACCTGCACCAGCGCGCGTTCGCGCTGCTGCCGCTGCTGGAAATCGCGCCCGATGCGCAGATTCCGGGCATCGGGCCGGCGCGCGAGGCCCTGGCCCTGCTCGAGATCGGCGACATACAAACCCTGGCTTAGGCGGTAAGTTATAGGGCTACCCCCGCGAGCGTCCGGCGATCGGCCGGGCGAGACCCTGACCCCATGTACACCTCGGCCCCCACCGACACTCCGCGCAAGACCGCCTGGACCGTGCCCATGCTCGCCGATGCCAAGCGCGACGGCCGGCCCCTGGTCATGCTGACCTGCTACGACGCCGGCTTCGCGCGCACCATGGACGCGGTCGGGATCGATCTGGTGCTGATCGGCGATTCGCTGGGCATGGTGGTGCAGGGGCACAACAGCACCTTGCCGGTGCGCGTGGACGACATCGCCTACCACACCGCCTGCGTCGCGCGCGGCCTGTCCAAGGCGCTGCTGATCGCCGACCTGCCGTTCCAGTCCGACGCCACGCCCGAGCGCGCGCTCGACGCCGCGACCGCGCTGCTGCAGGCGGGCGCGGCGATGGTCAAGCTGGAAGGGGCGGGCCACAAGCTGGAGGTGATCCGCTTCCTGGTCGAGCGCGAGATTCCGGTGTGCGCGCACCTGGGCCTGACCCCGCAGTCGGTGCTGCGCCTGGGCGGCTACAAGGTCCAGGGCCGCGACGAAGCCGCCGCCGCGCGCCTGCGCGAGGACGCGCGCGCCGTGCAGGACGCCGGCGCCTCGCTGCTGGTGCTGGAGTGCGTGCCCAATCCGGTCGCCGCCGCGATCACCGCCGACCTCGCGATTCCGACCGTCGGTATCGGCGCGGGCGTGCAATGCGACGGCCAGGTGCTGGTGCTGCACGATCTGCTGGGCGTGAACTCCGGCCATCGCCGGCCGAAATTCGTCAAGGATTTCCTCGCCGAAGGCGGCTCGATCGAGGGCGCGTTCCGCGCCTACGCCGACGCCGTGCGCGAACGCCGCTTCCCGGACGAGGCGCATTCCTACGCCGGTTGAACCCAGTGTTGCGATACAGGCGTTGTGATCGCGGCCGTTAGCGCGTGTAATTCGCAGCCTGCGGCATCGGCCTGGTCGGCGCCGCCGGTTTCCCTGGCCCCCACACCGAGCAAGGCATGCTGACCGTCGACGATCTGGCCGTACTGCGTTCCACCATCGACGCCTGGCGTCGCGACGGCTTGCGCGTCGCATTCGTGCCGACCATGGGCAACCTGCACGCCGGCCACCATTCGCTGGTGGCGCTGGCACGCGCGCGCGCCGACCGGGTCGTGGTCAGCGTGTTCGTGAATCCGACCCAGTTCGGGCCGAACGAGGACTTCGGACGCTATCCGCGCACCCCGGAGGCCGACGCCGCCGGCTTGTCGGCCGCGGGCGCCGACCTGATGTGGCTGCCCACGGTCGAGACCATGTACCCCTACGGCCCGCAGGCCACGGTCGAGGTGCGCGTGCCGCACGTGACCGATGGGCTGGAGGGCGCGCACCGTCCCGGCCATTTCGACGGAGTCGCCACCGTGGTCGCACGTCTGTTCAACCAGGTCCGGCCGGACCTGGCGGTGTTCGGGCGCAAGGACTACCAGCAGCTGGCGGTGATCCGCTATCTGGTGCGCGACCTGGCCTTCCCGATCGAGATCGTTGCCGGCGACACCCTGCGCGAGGCCGACGGCCTGGCGCTGAGTTCGCGCAACCAGTACCTGTCCGAGCAGGAGCGCCCGCGTGCGGCCGAGATCCACCGCTGCCTGCAGTGGATGCGCCAGGCCCTGCAGGCCGGCACGCCACGCGAGGCGGTCGAGGCCGAGGCCCGTCAACGCCTGCAAACCGCCGGCTTCGTCGTCGACTACGCGGCGATCCGCCGCGCCGACCTCGGCCTGCCCGAAACCGGCCCCAGCGACGGCCCGCGGGTCGCCCTGATCGCGGCGCGGCTGGGCAAGACCCGCCTGATCGACAACCTCGAATTCGCCGCCTGAACGTCAATGCACCGTTCCAGGGGCGGGTCACGCCCAGGATGTTGCACTGCGCCATGCGCTGCTAGACTTCGGTTTTTCGCGCCCGCACGTCCGCGGACGGAGTGAGAACATGCAACTCAACCTGCTCAAGGCCAAGATCCACCGCGCCACGGTCACCCACGCCGAGCTCCACTACGAAGGGTCCTGCGCGATCGACGGCCGCCTGCTCGACATCTCCGGCATCCGCGAGTACGAACAGGTCCACATCTACAACGTCAACAACGGCCAGCGCTTCGTCACCTACGCCATCCGCGGCGAAGAGGGCAGCGGCGTGATCTCGGTCAACGGCGCGGCCGCGCACAAGGCCCAGCCCGGCGACCTGGTGATCATCTGCGCCTACGGCGTGTGCGACGAGGCCGAGGCGGCGAAGTTCAAGCCGACCCTGGTCTACGTGGACCGCCACAACCAGCTGACCCACACCAATACTTCGATGCCGGCCCAGGCGGCCTGAGAGAACGCATGAGCGACGCATCCCGACTGAGCCCACTGAGCGCCCAGGCGGGGCGCGTCGCAAGCACCACGCTGCCGCAGTTGATCGCCGCCGATCCGGCACGCGCGCAGGATTTCGCGCTGCGGGTCGGCCCGATCTACGCCAGCTTCGCCCGCCAGCATTACGACCGCGAGGCCCTGACCGCGCTGTTCGCGGCGGCCGAACAGGCCGGTTTCGCTGCCCGCCTGCGCGCGCTCTTCGACGGCGAGACGGTCAATATCACCGAACGCCGACCGGCCCTGCATACCGCGCTGCGCGGGGATTTCTCGCAGGCCCAGCTCGCACGCGACGCGCACGCCCAGGCCCTGCAGGCGCGCGCGCGCATGCGCGCGATCGTCGACGCGCTGGCCGCCAGCGAGGTCACCGATATCGTCAGCATCGGCATCGGCGGTTCCGACCTCGGGCCGCGCTTGGCCGCCGACGCTCTCAGCGGCGCCGCGCCCGGACGCTTTCGCGTGCACTTCCTGTCCAACGTCGACGGCCACGCCGCCCAGCGCATCCTGGCCGGACTGGACCCGGCGCGCACCGCCGCGCTGCTGATCTCCAAGACCTTCGGCACCCAGGAAACCCTGCTCAACGGCGCGCTGGTGCGCGACTGGCTGGGGGCGTACGCGGGCGAGCGTCTGTATGCGATCAGCGCCAACGTCGAACGCCCGGCGGCCGCGTTCGGAATCCCGCCCGAGCGCATCCTGCCGATGTGGGACTGGGTCGGCGGGCGCTATTCGCTGTGGTCCGCGGTCGGTCTGCCGATCGCGTTGGCGATCAGCATGGACGCGTTCGAGGCCTTCCTGGACGGCGCCGCCGAGATGGACGCGCACGTGCTGGAGACGCCGCCGCCGCGCAATCTGGCCGCCTGGCATGCCCTGACCGCGATCTGGAACCGCAACGGCCTGGGTTATGCGACGCAGGCGGTGCTGGCCTATGACGACCGCCTCAAGCTGCTGTCGAACTATCTGCAGCAGTTGGTGATGGAGAGCCTGGGCAAGTCGACCCGCCTGGACGGCAGCCCCATCGTCGGCGACACCGTGCCCGTGTGGTGGGGCGGGGTGGGCACCGATACCCAGCACAGCTTTTTCCAGGCCCTGCACCAGGGCAGTTCCATCGTGCCCGGCGATTTCATCGGCGTGATCCGCGCCGACACGCCCTACACCGAGAATCACCGCGCGCTGCACGCCAATCTGCTCGCCCAGACCGAGGCCTTCGCCAACGGCCAGGCCAACGAGGACCCGCATCGCGCCTATGCCGGCAGCCGGCCCAGCACCACGATTCTGCTCGAGGCGCTGACCCCGCGCTCGCTGGGCGCGCTGCTCGCGCTGTACGAGCACAGCGTCTACCTGCAGTCGGTGTTCTGGGACATCAACGCCTTCGACCAGTTCGGCGTCGAACTCGGCAAGCAGGTCGCCAGCCGCCTGCTGCCCGCGCTTGCGGGCGAGGCCGAAGCCGAGGATCCGGTGACGCGGGAACTGATCGCGCAGCTGCGCGGCTGATTCGACCTCGTCGGGTGCGGTAAGCCGTAGGCGCACCGCACCGTTTCGCGTTGGCGGCGGTTTCGATGCGTTGTGGGTGCCGCGGTCGCGGCTGACGCCGCTCCTGCCCAAGGCGACGCGTAGGGCGGCCTCAGGCTGCGCCGTGGCGCGCCAGGGCCCACTCCACATGCTCTCGCACCACCGCGCTGTCGGCCTCGCGGCGCGACCGCAATGCGGCGATCACCTCGGGCGTGCTCGGCGCATTGCCCAGCGCGACCGCGATGTTGCGCAGCCAACGCTCATGGCCGCTGCGGCGGATCGCCGAGCCCTCGGTGCGCTGCAGAAACTCGGCTTCGCTCCAGGCGAACAGTTGCGCCAGGCTGGCGCGATCCAGATCGTTGCGGGCGCGGAAATCCGGCTCGTCGGTGCGCTTGGCGAACTTGTTCCAGGGGCAGACCAGCTGGCAATCGTCGCAGCCGAAGATGCGGTTGCCGATCGCGGGGCGCAGCTCCTCGGGGATCGCGCCTTCGTGTTCGATGGTCAGATAGGCGATGCAGCGGCGCGCATCCAAACGATGCGGGGCGACGATGGCCTGGGTCGGGCAGACCTCGATGCAGCGCACGCAGGTACCGCAGTGCGCGCTGGCGGGCGCGTCGATCGGCAGCGGCAGGTCGACGTAGATCTCGCCCAGGAAGAACCAGGAGCCGCCGTCCTTGTCGATCAGACAGGTGTGCTTGCCGATCCACCCCAGGCCGGCGTTACGCGCGAGGGCGCGCTCCAGCACCGGCGCCGAATCCACGAACACCCGGTGCCCGAACGGGCCCACCGTTTCGCCGATGCGGTCGGCCAGGCGCTGCAGGCGCTGGCGCATCAGCTTGTGGTAGTCCCGGCCCAGCGCATAGCGGGCGACATAGGCGCGCTCGCGGTCGGCCAGGGTGGCCCAGGCGTCCTCGTCGTCGTTGCGGCCGTAGTCCAGCCCGACCGAGATCACCCGCAAGGTCCCGGGAATCAGCGCCTGCGGGCGCGAACGCAGCTCGCCGTGGCGCGCCATCCAGTCCATCGAGCCGTACAGCCCCTGCGCCAGCCAGTCGCGCAGGTAGTCCTCGTCGGGGCCCAGCTCGATGCCGGCGATGCCGCAGCGCTGGAAACCCAGTTCGCGCGCCAATTCGCGGATACGCAGGGCCAGCGCCGCGTAGTCGGGCGCGGCGGGCGTGGGGTCGGGGCTGGCGTGGTGCGGGCTCACGATGCGGCAAGTATAGAATCGTGCGATGCCTACGGCCGATTTCTCCTTCGATTCCGGGCTTTACGACACCGCCGCGTTGCGTGCGGTCGAGGCGCGCGCGAGCAGGCACCTGGGCGACGCCTACGAGCTGATGCGCCGTGCTGGCACGGCGGGCTGGCGCGAACTGCTGCGGCGCTGGCCCGCGGCGCAGCGCATCGTGGTGGTGTGTGGGCCGGGCAATAACGGCGGCGACGGCTATGTGCTGGCGACGCATGCGCATGCTAGCGGGCGCGAGGTGCGGGTGTCGCACCTGGCCACGCACGCGCCGCGCGGCGACCTCGCGCAGCGCGCCGCGGGTGCGTACGCGGCGGCGGGAGGTCGCAGCGAAACCTATGCGGGCGGCGTGTTCGACGCGGACCTGATCGTCGACGCCTTGTTCGGCATCGGCTTGTCGCGTGCACCGGACGCGGAGGCGGCGGCCTTGATCGCAGCGATCAATGCGCAGACCGCGCCGGTGTTCGCGTTGGACGTGCCCAGTGGTGTGGATGCCGAACGCGGCGTCGCCTACACGCCATCTGTGGTCGCCGATGGCACCATCGAGTTCATCGCACGCAAGTTCGGCTTGAGTACCGGTTCGGCCCTGGATTGCGTCGGCGCTCTGGCCCTGTCCGATCTGCAGCTGTCCGCCGAGGACTTCGATCGTGCGCCGGTCGCACGTTCGCTGCGAGTGGAGGACCTGCGGCGCTGGTTGTCGCCGCGCCGCCGCGACAGTCACAAGGGCCGCAACGGCCGCGTGCTGTGCGTGGGTGGCGATCACGGCAGCGGCGGCGCGATCGTGTTGTGCGCGCAGGCGGCTTTGCGCAGCGGTGCCGGTCTGGTCGAGATCGCCACGCGCGGCGAGCATGTGCAAGCCGTGCTGGCGCGCATACCCGAAGCCATGCCGCGCGAAGTGCGCGACGCCACACAGTTGCGCGATGCAGTGGAGCGCGCGAGCGTGATCGCCCTGGGCCCGGGACTGGGGCAGGGCGAATGGGCGCGCGACTTGCAGGCCTGCGTGCTCGAGAGCGGGCGGCCCTTGCTGCTGGATGCGGATGCTTTGAATCTGTTGGCCCGGCAACCGCGGGTGTTGCATGCGGACTGCGTACTCACGCCGCATCCTGGCGAAGCGGCGCGTTTGCTCGGCATCGATACCGCGCAAGTGCAGGCCGATCGCTTTGGCGCCGCGCGCGCGTTGCGCGATCGCTACGCCTGCGCCATCGTATTGAAGGGCGCGGGCACCATCGTGACCGGGCCGGATGCGGAGCCTTGCGTGATCGCGGCGGGCAATCCAGGCATGGCGGTCGGAGGCATGGGCGATGTGCTCAGCGGTACCGTCGCTGCGTTGCGCGCGCAGGGCTTGAGCGCCTTCGACGCCGCCGTGTGCGGCGCGCTGTTGCACTCGGCCGCCGCGGACGCCGCCGCGCGCGACGGCGGCGAGCGTGGTCTGTTACCTACCGACTTGATGCCGTGGTTGCGGCGCTTGGCCAATCCGGAGAGTTCGCGTTGATCTCGTCTCAAGCAAATGCGTCCGCGTACGAAGATGCCGCGATCGCATTGTCGTTGCGCGATGCCGACGCCACCGATGCCTTGGGTGGCGCACTCGCGCGTACGCGCCCGCGGCGCGCGGTGGTGCATCTCAGCGGCGATCTCGGCGCCGGCAAATCCACGCTCGCACGCGCGTTGCTGCGCGCGCTGGGCGTGCAAGGCGCGATTCGCAGCCCCACCTACACCTTGGTCGAACGCTATCCGCTCGCCACGGGCGGCGAAGCCTGGCATTTGGATCTGTATCGCATCGGCGATGTCGGCGAGCTCGAGTTTCTCGGTCTGGACGGCGACGAGGCCACGCTGTGGTTGATCGAATGGCCCGACCGCGGTCGCGGCGGGCTGCCGCCGGCCGACCTGCGGGTCGAGTTGGCGGTCGAGGGGGCGGGGCGCTCGGCCCGGCTGATCCCGCAGTCCGAGGCCGGCCTGGGCTGGGTCCGGGCGCTGGCGGCTGCCTCGGAGCTTGCGGCCGACTCCTGAACGTTTCCACAGGAAGTGCTGGCAGGTGCCGGATTCGTAAGGGAAAAATGCTTGCTTTTCTAAAGCGCTGGTGCTTGACTAGCACCCATGCGCGTAAAAGGGGCCACCGTTCAGAAATTCCTGCTCGGCATGGCGCTGCTCGCGGCGCTGGCCTGGAATCTTGCGCACGCCAGTGAAATCAAGGGCTTGGACGTCGGCAGCGGCGCCACCGGCACCCGCGCCGAGATCGCCCTGGATCGCGGCACCGAATTCAAGCTGATCTCGCTCAAGGGCCCCGACCGTCTCGCGGTGGACCTGCCGGCCTCGTCGCTGGCCAAGGGCCTGCGCCTGCCGACCGGCGCGGGCATCGTCAAATCCGTGCGTACCGGCCAGCCCGCGCCGGGCACCGTGCGCATCGTGTTCGATCTGGCCCAGCCGGTCGCCGCGCTCAAGCCGCGCATCGAGCCGGCCGCCAACGGCGCGCGTCTGGTGCTGGAATGGCCGGGCGACGGCGTCGAGCCGCAGCCTGTCGCCGCGCCGCCCACGACCGCCACCGTCGTTGCGCATACCGCGCCCGCGTCGTCCTCGTCGGTCTCGCCGTCGGCCGCGACCGCGGTCGTGTCCGAGAGCCGCGGCGTCGACCAGAGCGCCGCGTCCGCGGCTGCGACCACGCGTTTGATCTCCGAACTGGCCGCGCGCAACGCGTCCAGCACGCCGGCCGCCGCCGCGCCCCCGGCCGCCATGCCGGTCGCGACCGTCGCGGCGCCGTCGGTGCCCACCACCATCGCCACCGGTGTGCCCACCCGCATCGCCTCGGGCGTGCCCACGCCGATGCCGAGCGCCGCCACGACCGCGCCGCCGCCGGCCGACGACCTGGCCACGCCCGGTGCGGTCAAGACCATGAAGGATGTGATGCGCGGCCGCGGCATGCGCCCGCTCATCATCGCCATCGATCCCGGCCATGGCGGCCAGGATCCCGGCGCGGTCGGTCAGGCCGGCAAGCGCGAGAAGGACGTGACCCTGGCGATCGCGCGCGAACTCGCGCGCCAAATCAATGCCACGCCCGGGCTCAAGGCCTACCTCACCCGCGACAGCGACGTGTTCATCCCGCTGCCGCGGCGCGCCCAGCTCGCGCGCCAGGCCAAGGCCGACATGTTCGTGTCGATCCACGCCGACGCCGCCGAGAACCGCGCCGCCAAGGGCTCCTCGGTCTACGTGCTGTCGCTGAAGGGCGCGTCCTCGCAGCGCGCGCGCTGGCTGGCGGACAAGGAGAACTCGGCCGACCTGGTCGGCGGCGTGCGCCTGCAGGAAGCCGACAACACCCTGACCTCGGTGCTGCTGGACCTGACCCAGAGCGGCCACATGAAGGCGTCCGAAGACGCGGCCGGCCACGTGCTGGACGGGCTCAAGCGCGTCGGCAACAACCACAAGCCGCATATCGAGCGCGCCAACTTCGCCGTGCTGCGGACCTCGGACATGCCGGCGATGCTGGTCGAGACGGCCTTCATCTCCAACCCGGACGAAGAGCGCCGCCTGACCGATCCCGCGCACCAGCGCGCGCTCGCGCGCGCCGTGCTCGACGGCGTCAACACCTATTTCACCCGCCAGCCGCCGCCGGGCACGCTGTATGCCGCGCGCGCCGACGCTCAGCCGGTGGCGATGGGCGGAGGCGGCGGCAGCCCCTGAGTTACGTCGGCGGTGTTCGCGCCGACGGTTCCGATCCCGCATGGCCTGCGTCGTCCCGCGTCTGGAACGGGCTTGCGTCGCGAAAGCGGTAAACGGATCGCGGAAGCCCCAGGCGAGCGGCTATCATCGAAGCCGTATTCTCACGGCGCCGCCGCGGCGCCCGGTCGCTCAGTGGCTATTCGTCAACTCCCCGACACCCTCATCAATCAGATCGCGGCCGGCGAGGTCGTGGAACGTCCGGCTTCGGTGGTCAAGGAGCTGGTCGAGAACGCGCTCGACGCCGGCGCGACCCGCATCGACATCGACCTGGAAGAGGGCGGCGTGCGCCTGATCCGGATCCGCGACGACGGCGCCGGCATCGCCGCCGAGGAACTGCCGCTGGCGATCTCGCGCCACGCCACCAGCAAGATCGCCTCGCTGGACGATCTGGAGGGCGTGGCCACGCTCGGCTTCCGCGGCGAGGCCTTGCCCTCGATCGCCTCGGTCAGCCGGTTCGCGGTGGTCTCGCGCCGGATCGAGGCCGAACACGGCGCGACCCTGGAAGTCGATGGCGGCCGGGTCGGGCAGGTCACGCCCAAGCCACATCCGCAAGGCACCACGGTCGAAGTGCGCGACCTGTTCTTCAACGTCCCGGCACGGCGCAAATTCCTCAAGGCCGAGCGCACCGAGCTCAGCCACATCGAGGAATGGCTGCGCCAGCTCGCTCTGGCGCGACCCGACGTGGAACTGCGCGTGTCCCACAACGGCAAGCCTTCGCGGCGCTGGAAGGGCGAGGGCGACCTGCTCTCGGACGTGCGCATCAACGAAACCCTGGGCGAGGAATTCGCGCGCAACGCGCTGCGCGTCGATCACTCCGGCGCCGGCCTGCGCCTGCACGGCTGGATCGCCCAGCCGGCCTACAACCGCGCCAGCGCCGACCAGCAATACCTTTACGTCAACGGCCGCGCGGTGCGCGATCGCAGCGTCGCCCACGCGGTCAAGCAGGCCTATGCCGACGTGCTGTTCCATGGGCGCCAGCCGGCCTACGTGCTGTTCCTGGAACTGGACCCGCGCCGGGTCGACGTCAACGTGCACCCGGCCAAGCATGAGGTGCGCTTCCGCGACTCGCGCCTGATCCACGACTTCGTCTATCGCACTCTGCACGATGCCCTGGCCGAAACCCGCGCCGGCATCGCGCCGCAGCCGGGCGCGCAGGATCCGTATGCGCCAGCGCAAGGCGCCGGCGCCCCGATGCAGAGCGCGCAGCCCAGCTACAACTGGAGCGCGCCCACGCGTCCGCTCGGCTTCCAGGTCGCCGAGACCCGCAACGGTTACGCCGCGCTGTACGGCGCGCCCGGCGACGCGGCGGCGACGCAGACCTATCCGTCCGCTCCGTCGCCACTGGACTTCGACCCGGCGGCGCCACGCCCGGCCCTGCCGCACAGCGACGACGCCAGCCTGCCGCCGCTGGGCTACGCGATCGCCCAGCTGCACGGCATCTATGTGCTGGCCGAAAGCGCCGAAGGCCTGATCGTGGTCGACATGCACGCCGCCCACGAGCGCATCGGCTACGAAAAGCTCAAGCACGCCCACGACGGCGAAGGCCTGCGCACCCAGCCGCTGCTGGTGCCGGCCTCGCTGGCGGTGTCCGAGCGCGAAGCCGAGGTCGCCGAGCGCGAAACCGATACCCTGGCCGCGCTGGGTTTCGACGTGACCCGCAGCGGCCCGCAATCGCTGACCCTGCGCAGCGTGCCAGCCTTGCTCGCGCACGGCGACGTCGAGGCGCTGCTGCGCGACGTGCTGGCCGACCTGCGCGAGCACGGCGAATCGCGGCGCGTGGCCGCGGCGCGCGACGAGCTGCTGGCGACCATGGCCTGCCACGGCGCGGTGCGCGCCAACCGGCGCCTGAGCCTGCCCGAAATGAACGCGCTGCTGCGCGAAATGGAAGCGACCGAGCGTTCCGGCCAATGCAATCACGGCCGGCCGACCTGGGCCCGTTTCAGCCTGTCCGAAATCGACCGCTGGTTCCTGCGAGGACGTTGAGAATGCGACTGCCGACCATGCCGCGACTGCGGCTGCTCCCGATGCTGCTGTCCCCGATCGTGTTCTGCCTCGCCCTGGCCGCGTGCGGTGGCGGCGAGCGTTCCGAAAGCGACCTCGACGCGCCGGGTGCCGGCGCCGCCGCCGCGAGCGGCACCGAGGCCACCGCCGAGGCGCAAGCGCCCTCCAAGCCCACCAGTGCCGCCTTCATCGGCGAGCAGCAGGTCTGGCGCGACGAGCGCAAAGCCAACCTGACCAAGCCCGACGGTTGGACCAGCCTGGTCGGCTTGCATTGGTTAGACCCGGGCCCGCATTACTTCGGCAGCGAGCCCGACAACGGCATCCGCCTGGCGATGGGCCCCGGCCACTTCGGCATGATCGATCTGAAGAAGAACGGCAGCGTGCGCTTCGTGCCCGAACGCGGCACCGCGTTCACCCTGGACGACCAGCCGCTCAAGGGCGCGACCGCCCTGCGCATCGACACCGATCCGGTCGGCCCCAGCAAGCTCGGCTTCGACGAGGGCAAGGGCATCCTGACCGTGATCAAGCGCGGCGATCGCTACGCCTTGCGCGTCAAGCACTCCGACGCGCCCACGCGCAGCGGCTTCAAGGACATTCCGTACTGGCAGGCCGACGCCGGTTGGGTGGTGGACAGCAAGTTCGTCGCTCATCCGCCGGGCAAGACCATCGCGATCGCCAACATCGTCGGCACCACCGAGCAGGTGCCCAATCCGGGCTATGTCGAGTTCGAGCGCGACGGCAAGAGCTACCGCATCGAAGCCCTGGACGAGGGCGGCGACGAGCTGTTCCTGGTGTTCGCCGACCGCACCAACGGCCACGGCAGCTACGGCGCCGGACGCTTCCTCGACGCGCCCAAGCCGGGCATCGGCGGCCGCGTGATGCTGGACTTCAACAAGAGCTACAACCCGCCGTGCGCGTTCACCGCGTTCGCGACCTGCCCGCTGCCGCCGCAGGAAAACCGTCTCGACCTGGCGATCACCGCCGGCGAAAAGGCCTATGCCGGCGCGCATTGACCGACTCCAAGGACGATAGCCCATGCTCCGTAATCCGCACTTCAAGCGCCTGCTGCCCTGCGCCCTGATCCTCGCCGCGCTGAGCTCGGCGATCGCCTCCGCGCAGGACGCCGCGCCCGCAGCCGCGACGCCGGCCGCGACGCCGGCCGC
Organism: Lysobacter sp. cf310; assembly: GCF_900114355.1. Lineage (GTDB taxonomy): Bacteria > Pseudomonadota > Gammaproteobacteria > Xanthomonadales > Xanthomonadaceae > Lysobacter. The sequence goes on along the minus strand of NZ_FOSS01000003.1, from coordinate 622,714 downwards.
CACCGCGCCGACCAAGGCGCCGCCGGTGCCCTTGCTGTGGAAGGTGTCCGACGCCGACAACGCGGTCTATCTGCTGGGCTCGTTCCACTTGCTCAAGAGCGACGACTACCCGTTGTCGCCCGACGTCGACGCCGCGTTCGCGGCCGCCGACAAGCTGCTGTTCGAAATCCCGCCGGAGCAGATGAACGATCCGGGCGCGGGCGCCAAGTTCATGGTCGCCGCCGGCTATTCCGACGGCCGCACGCTGAGCCAGGTATTGCCCGCCGATCTGCGCGAGAAACTGACGCGCCTGATGGGCAAGCAGGGCGTCCCGGTTGCAGCGCTCGACGGTTACGAGCCCTGGTTCGTGAACCTGTCGCTGTTGCTGGGCGTATCGCAGGCGATGGGCTTCAGCCCCCAGCTCGGCTTGGATATGCACCTGATGAAGCAGGCGAGCACGGCCAAGAAGCCCACCGGCGGCTTGGAATCGATGGAGGATCAGTTGAAGGTGATGGACTCCTCGCCGATGCCCGAGCAGATCGAAGGCCTGCGCGATTTCCTCGATCGCCCCACCGAAATGCCGGGCATGCTCGCCGACATGCACGACGCCTGGCGCGCCGGCGACCTGGCCAAGCTCGACGAACTCACCCGCACCGAGATGAAGGACAAGACGCCGGAGACGTATCGCGTCGTCAACGTCGAGCGCAACGACGCCTGGGTGCCGCAGATCCAGAAGATGCTGGACGAGTCCAAGAAGGACGACGCCCTGGTGGTGGTCGGCGCGCTGCACCTGCTGGGCGAGGACGGCGTGGTCGAGAAGCTGCGCGCCAAAGGCTACAAGATCGAACGCGTGTGCTCGGCCTGCGCGCCCGGTACCGCCGATGTGGCGTCGCCGCCGGCCACGGGCGCGGCGGCTCCTGTCAAGGAAGCGGCCGGTAAGCGCTAACGCCAAAGCGCATTCGTAGGGTGCGGTGAGCGCAAGCGAACCGCACCGCGCCGCGTCGGCGCAATATCGATGCGAATGATGATTCGCGAACGATGCGGTTCGCTTGCGCTCACCCCATCCTGCGGCGGGCCCAACGCTAGGCCGCCGGCCGCGCCGGCTCCAACACGATGCAATCCACCGGACAGGCCGGCACGCACAGCTCGCAGCCGGTGCACAGCGGCTCGATCACGGTGTGCATGTGTTTGGCCGCGCCGATGATGGCGTCGACCGGGCAGGCCTGGATGCACTTGGTGCAGCCAATGCAGTCGGCCTCGACGATCACCGCCACCGGCGCCGGCTTGTGCGTGCCGCGGGTACGGTCGTAGGGGCGCGCGGGCACATTCAGCAGCCGCGCCAGCGCGCGCGCGCCGGCGTCGCCGCCGGGCGGGCAATGGTCGATGCCCGCTTCGCCGCGCGCCATCGCTTCGGCATAGGGGCGGCAGCCCGCATAACCGCACTGGCCGCATTGGGTCTGCGGCAGCAGGCGGTCTAGGCGTTCGGTCAAATCCATGGGGCAGACGTGAGCTGAGAGGGGTGAGAAGCGAGAGAGCGCTTTTACTCGCTCCTCATTGCTCTCCACTCGTTACTCGCCTCACCGCACCGGCATGCCCGGCTGCGCGCCGCCGTCGGCGTCGAGCAGGTGCAGGCCGCCGCCGTCGAAACCGGCCGACAGGATCATGCCTTCGCTGAGGCCGAAGCGCATCTTGCGCGGCGCCAGGTTGGCGATGAACACCACGTTGCGGCCGACCAGCTTTTCCGGCTCGGCGTAGGAGCCGCGGATACCGGAGAAGATCTGGCGCGTGCCGAGGTCGCCGGCGTCGAGTTCGAAGCGCAGCAACTTGTCGGAACCCTCGACGAACTCGCAGACCAGCACCTTGCCCACACGCAGGTCGAGCTTGGCGAAGTCGTCGATGCCGATGATCGCGGCGGCATTGGCCGGCGTTGCGGCCGGGGCGGCGGCAGCTGCGGTCACGGCCGTCTTCACGGCGGGCGCGGCGACGGCTTCGGTCTCGGCGGTCTTCAGCGTTTCCTTGGAGGCTTCGATCATGGTCTCGATATGCTTGGGGTCGATACGGGTGAACAGGGGCGTGTAGGCCTCGATGCGGTGCGCCAGCAGCGGCGCGTGCAGATCGCTCCACAACGCGACCGGCGCGCCCAGGAAGGCTTCGGCCTGCGCCGACACCCGCGGCAGCACCGGCTTCAGCGCGGCGGCGAGCACGCGGAACAGGTTGAGCCCCTGCGTGCACACGGCCTGCAGCTCGGCGTCGGCGCCTTCCTGCTTGGCCAGCACCCAGGGTTTGTGCTCGTCGATGTACTTGTTGGCCTCGTCGGCCAGGGCCATGGTCAGGCGCAGCGCGGTCGCGGCCTCGTTGCGTGCGTACGCCTGTGCGATCGGCTGCAGTTGTTCGACGAAGCGCGCATAGGTCGCGTGCTCGGGCAGGGTGTCGGCGAGTCGGCCGTCGAAGCGCTTCTCGATGAAACCGGCGCAGCGGCTGGCCAGGTTGACGAACTTGCCGACCAGGTCCGAGTTCACGCGTGCGACGAAATCGGCCAGGTTGAGGTCGACATCCTCGACGCCGCCGCCGGTCTTGGTCGCGAAGTAGTAGCGCAGTGCTTCCGGGTCCAGGCCGACGTCCAGATAGGTGCGGGCCTGGATGAAGGTGCCGCGCGACTTCGACATCTTCTCGCCGTTGACCATCAGATAGCCGTTGACGTGCAGACGGGTCGGCGCGCGGAACCCCGAGCCGTGCAGCACCGCCGGCCAGAACAGGCCGTGGAAGGTCACGATGTCCTTGCCGATGAAATGGTGCAGCTCGGCCTGGCTGTCGCGGGTGAGGTAGGAGAAGAAATCCAAGCCTTCGCGCTCGCACAGCGCCTCGAAGCTGCTGAGGTAGCCGATCGGCGCGTCCAGCCACACGTACAAGTACTTACCCGGATGGCCGGGAATCTCGAAGCCGAAGTAGGGCGCGTCGCGCGAGATGTCCCAGGCGCGCAGGCCGCCGTCGGCGTCCAGCCATTCCAGCAGCTTGGCCTTGACGCCCGGGATCGCGACGTCGCCGCTGAGCCACTCGCGCAGGAACGCCTCGAAACCGCCGACCTCGAAAAAGAAATGCTCCGACTCGCGCAGCTCCGGCGTCGCGCCGCTGACCACCGAGCGCGGTTCCTTGAGTTCGGTCGGCGCGTAGGTGGCGCCGCAGTTCTCGCAGTTGTCGCCGTATTGGTCGGGCGTACCGCAGTTCGGGCAGATGCCCTTGACGTAGCGGTCGGGCAGAAACATGCCCTTGACCGTATCGTACAGCTGCGCGACCGAGCGCCGCGAGATGTGGCCGTTGTTGTCGAGCTTGGCGTAGAAGGCCTCGGTCAGCGCGCGGTTGCGCGCCGAGTTGGTCGAATCGTAGTGGTCGAAGGCGACCCCGAAATCGGCGAAGTCGCGCTCGTGGCTGGCCTGGATGCCGGCGATGAAGGATTCCGGGGTAACCCCGGCCTTCTCGGCCGCGAGCATGATCGGCGTGCCGTGGGTATCGTCCGCGCACACGTACCAGGCCCGATGGCCCGACATGCGTTGCGCGCGGCACCAGATATCGGCCTGGGTGTAACCGACCAGGTGGCCTAGGTGCAGGTGCCCGTTGGCGTAGGGCAGGGCGCAGGTAACGACGAACTCGCGGGACATGGGCGGCGTTGCGGTGGGAGGTCGGGAATTATGGCACGCGGCCGCTGCAGGTCCCGTGCGGCCCGCCTCCGCAGGCGCGGTGGTCCCGGCCCCTTCGCGATCGTCCTCCGGCGCCCCAAACGAAACGACCCGGCCTAGGCCGGGTCGTCGATACCGCAATGACGGGGTTGACGCTTACTGACGGACCCAGGTCTGGGTACGGCCCAGCAGCGAGAAGCCCATGAAGCCGCGCACGTCCAGCTTCTTGCCGCCGTCGACCGGCGTGACCTTGACCGAATAGATCTTGCCGCTGGCCGGATCGAGGATCTTGCCGTCTTCCCAGGTGTCGCCATGCTTGCGCACGCTCCACAGGATGACCATGCCTTCGACCGGCTTGTTCTTGCGGTCGCCCGAGCACTTGTCGCAGACCGGGTTGGGGCCGCGGTCGGACTGCAGCACCTTGGTGACGCGGCCGGCGAGGCTGCCGTCCTTCGCTTCGTAGATTTCGACCACCGACTTGGGCTTCTGGGTCTTGTCGTCGATCGTGACCCAGTGTCCGACCGGCGTGTTCTGCGCGAACGCCGCCATCGGCAGCGCCAGCAGGAGCAATGCAAGCAGTTTGGTACGCATGTTCCCCTCCCAGGGATAGGCATGGTTCTGGCCGCGCGGCAGCCCCGCGGCTGACCTTCTTTATACCGCATCCGTCGGCGTATGGAAGCGGGCCCCCAAAGGCCGCGACCGGACAAAAAAGAAGCCCGGCTTGCGCCGGGCTTCTGGGGACAATGCAGCAGTCGCTTACTTGAAGCTGTACTGGAACTCGAAGGCCACTTCGCGGCCGATCGGGCTGTACGCACGCCAGAAGTAAGGATAGCTGTTGAAGCCGTCGTCGCGCGGATGGGTCTTGTCGAAGACGTTGTTCACGTACAGGACCAGCTTGGCGTTCTCGGTGATGTTCTTACCCACGCTGGTGTTCCAGATGAAGTAAGGCGCGATACGGCCGGTTTCCTGCCAGTTCGGCAGGCTGCCGTAGCGCAGCATGAACACCGCCGCCTGCCAATCGTCGCGCTCCCAGGTCGCGGTCGCACGGATGCGGCTGCGGAAGTCGAAGTTGGTCAGGTCGTCGCGGTAATCCAGCACCGGGTCGCCCTTGAACTGGGCGGTCTTCTGCTCCAGCGTGTGCGAGTAGGCCAGCTGGAAGCGGTAGTCGCCCAGACGGTCGGTGTCGAAACGGTAATCCAGGGTGGCGTCGATGCCGGTCACGCTCTGAACCGCGCGATTGATCGGGCCACGGCGGATTTCCGTGATCTGGCCGTCGTTCGGGGTGCCCGGCGCGCTCAGACGCGACACGCGCGAGAGCATGTCGTTACAGAACGCGGAGCCCGGAGCGCCCAGGGTGAACGGCGTGCGGTTACGGGTCAGACCCGTGGCGCAGCCGGCTTCGCCGTCGAGGATGTAGGCCGAGGTGATGTCGGAGACGCCGTCTTCGATCTCGATGTTGTAGTAGTCGGCCGTGAACGACATGCCTTCGAAGATGTCCCACACCAGACCGGCGGTCCAGGACTTGCCGGTTTCCTCTTCGAGGTCGCGGGTACCCTGACGGACGCCGAACGCGGTGTAGTTGTAGGGCGTGCCGGTGCAGCCGCTGGAGGCGCTGCCGCCATCCTGCAAGCAGCGACGGGTATCGAAGATGGCGCTGAACGAACCGCTGCGCTCGGCGAACACGTAGTGCATGTCGGGGGCGCGGAAGCTGGTCGAGTACGAACCGCGGAACATCAGGTTGTCCAGCGGACGCCATTCGAGGCCGGCGTTCCAGGTCTTGGCGTCGTCCACCGAGGTGACGTCGTCGTACTTGTCGAAACGACCGGCGAAGCTGGCCTTCAACGAGTCGAAGATCGGCACCGAGAACTCGACGCCCAGGGCGTAGCGGCTACGCTCGCCGCCGCCGCCAGTACCCGTCAGGTTGTACGGACGGTCGGCGCCGGTGTAATCGGGCAGGATGCGCGGATCGGCGGTGAGCTTGTACTCCTGCTGCGACGCTTCCAACACCGCGGCGAAGCCCAGCGGGCCGGCCGGCAGGTTGAACAGGTCGCCCGACACCACGAAGTTGCCCTGGTTGACGTAGGACTCGGCGTCGGTGCGGACCGTGGTGTTGAGGGCCGCGAACTGTTCCGGGGTCAACGCACGGTAGTAGCGCGACTGGTTGAGGTTGTAGACCGGGTAGGTCACGCCGCCGACGACGCGCGTGCCCAGCTGCGGACCCAGGAACCAATCGTTGACCGCGGTGGAGAGCAGACGCGGACGGTCGACCTTGATGTTGTACTCGGCGCGCGACAGGGTCAGATCCCAGTCCCACTTCTCGCCGAAGGTGCCGCGGAAGCCGAACGCGAAGTCGTACGAGCGCTCGTCGTTCTCGGCCAGCAGGTTCTTGATGCCGCCGGCTTCCTGCGGGGTGAACACGCGCTGCGCGTCGACCAGCTGGTTGAAGCCTTGGTCGAACCACAGTGCGCCGACGGTGCGGCCGCCCCAGAACTGGGTGCCGGCGCCGTACTTGGCCTTGGACTTCCACGCCTGCAGGCTGGCCCAGCCTTCGATGCCGTTGTCGAACTGGTAGGTGCCGTAGGCGTAGCCCGACAGATCGCTGTTGCCGTTGCTGATGGTCTGGTAGCCGACGTCCTTGAAGCTGCCGCAGGCCTGGCCGAGGTTGGTGATCGCGCCCGCCGCGGAGGCGGAGCGGAAGTTCCAGCGAACCCACTCGTCACCGAGCTGTTCGCAGGCGCCAGCCGGCGGAGCGAAGTACGAACCGGCGGTGGAGCCGGTGCGGCGACGCACGCGCATGGTGCCAGTCGGCTGGATGCCGACGAAGGCGGGCGGCAGCGGGTTGTCCAGCGCCGAATCCATGAAGTCGCGCTGATAGCCGTACAGCGGCTCGCTGTTGAAGTACTCGAGGGCGTAGGTGACGCTCCAGTTGTCGCCGGTCTTGCCACCGATCCACTGGATGTCGCCGATATCGCGGCCGCCCTGGCTGGTGGTGCTGGCGCGGACCTTGAGCTGGTCGCCTTCGAAGTTGGTCTTGAGGATGACGTTGACTACGCCCGCGACCGCGTCCGAACCGTAGATCGCCGAAGCGCCGCCGGCCAGGATTTCGATGCGGTCCACGGCGGCGGCCGGGATGTTGCCGAAGTTCGCGAAGTTGCTCTGGCCGTTGTAGGGCAGCGGATAGTCCGCGGCGCGACGACCGTTGATCAGCAGCAGGGTACGACCCGGGCCGAGGCCGCGCAGGTTGATCACGCTGGCGTTCGGGGTGAAGCCGCCCTGGAAGACTTCGTTCTGGGTCGCACCCGAAGCCTGGGTCAGGGTGTTGAGCGCGTCGTAAACGGTGTTGAAGCCTTCGCGCTCGATCTGAGCGGAGGTGATCACCGTGACCGGCGACGGACCTTCGATCTCGGTGCGCTTGATGCGAGAACCGGTGACCACGACGCCGTCGATGTCGGTGGCTTTTTCCGGGGTCGAAGCGGGTTGCGTGTTGGCGTCCTGTGCGCTCGCCGTGCCGGCGACCGAAAGGACCAAGGCGCTGATGAGCGCCGCCGTCAGCCTGCTGCGCTGCAGGCCGGATGCGTTGCGAACTGCCATTGGTTGTCCCCCAAATGAACTAGATGTGTTTCTTGTGTGCCGACCTTGGCGTGTTGCTGTCCCCTTGTAGGCGAACTTAACATGCGGTTAACGCCGATGTCATCACACGATCACAAATTTTTTATAGGTTCACTGTGGTTTGTAACTATCTGTTTTTACTGGATTTATTCCGATAAATGCACTGAATATTGGCGTTTGATGCAATTCGTAATGTGTTTTTCGCAGGGTCCAGCGTATTGACTGGCCTGGCGGTCTTCCCATGCTCGAACGGCAATGGCCGCGCGCGTAGGCAGGCAATACCTCCAGGGGTGTACGGCGCGACTACTCGAACCTTCAAAGAAAAAGGCCCGGCTTGCGCCGGGCCTTTCTTGTAGCGGAGTGCAACAGATCAGAACTTGTACGACAGACGCAGGAAGAACGCGCGGCCGTACGGGTCGGCACCGATGAACGGGTTGAAGAACGGATAGCCCGTGTTGCTCGGATCCTTGCGGTGGGTGTTGTCGAGCACGTTGTTGACGACGAACGCGGCTTCCATGTTCTCGCCGAACTTCTTCTCGATCGACAGGTTGTAGAGCATGTACGGCTGCAGGCGCGCGCCGTAGTACACGCCCGTCACCGCATCCCGACCGGAGGCTTCGGCCGCATTCGGCGCCGAACCCAGACGCTGACCGAACACGGTCGTCGTCCAGTCGCCCTTCTCCCAGGTCACGCTGCCGCGCACGCGGCTGCGCTGGTTGTCGTTGTCCAGGCGGTCGCGGTAGTCGATCAGATCGTCTTCCTCGAACTGCCGATACTTCTCACCCAGGCTCAGGCTGTAGGCCAGATTGAAGTCGAAGTTGCCCCAACGGTCCGTGTCGAAACGGTAGCGCCAGGTCGCGTCGATGCCGGTGTTCTCCGAGCGCGAAGCGTTAATGTAGCCGGCGCGGACGTTGACGACGCGGCCGTCCGGGTTACCCGGGGCGACCTGACGGGTGACGCGCGACACGATGTCCTGGCAGAACGCCGAGTTCTGGCCCTGCGGGACCGGCGAACCGTCCGGCAGCGTGCCGAGACGGCAGTTGGCCTCGTTCTCCAGGATGTAGTCCAGGCTCAGGCCCGTGGCCTGGTCGTCCAGGACGATCTTGTAGTAGTCGACGGACATCGACATACCTTCGATCAGATCCAGCACGAAACCGGCGGTGAGCGACTTGCCCTTTTCTTCCTGCAGGTCGGGGTTGCCGACGGTCTGGTTCAGCGTTTGGTACTGGCTGGGGTGGTTGTTGGCACGGCACTCGGTGACCGTGTCTCCGCCACGGCGGCAGCCGTAGTAGTCGACGATGCCGGCGAACGAGGCGACGCCTTGCGCGAACACCAGCGGCATGTCCGGCGCGCGGAAGCTGGTGGAGTAGTTCGCACGCAGCAACAGGCGCTCGATCGGACGGAACTCCAGGCCCAGGCCGTAGGTGAAGGCGCCATCGACCTGGGTGATGTCGTCGTACTTGTCGTAACGGCCGGCCAGCTGGGCGCTCAAGTTATCCAGCAGCGGCACGCGGAACTCGGCGCCGATCGCGTAGCGGTCGCGTTCGCCCTGGATGTTGCCCGAGCTGACCAGGTTATACGGCGTGTTTGCGTCCGGCGTACGTGCGGGATCGGTGCGCGGATCGCTCTTGAGGTCGATGGTCTGACGGCCGAACTCCATCGTGCCCGCGAAGCCCACCGGACCGGCCGGCATGTCGAACAGATCGCCGCTGATGACGAAGTTCGCCTGCGCCGACGTGGTGTGGCCCTTGTTGACCACGCGGGTCGACATGCTGCGGTACTGCTCCGGGGTCAACGGCGTGTGCCAGCGATCCAGGTTCAGGGTGTGGTGCGCATAACCGTAGTCGTCGATGGTCTGCGGGCCGAGGAAGTAGTCGTGCACGGCCTGGGCCAGCAGGCGCGGCGAGTCCGACTTGTAATCGTAACGACCGTACGAGGCCGACAGATCCCAGTCGAAACGGTCGCCGAAGTCGCCGCGCAGGCCGGTGGCGAAGTCGTAGCTCTTTTCCTTGTACTTGGTCACCACGGCGGTGTTGCCGCCGACTTCCTTCGGTGTCAGCACGCGCTGCAGCTGGACGTAGGTGCCCAGACCTTCATCGAAGTAGAAGCTGGCCGGCAGGAACGGATCGCCGGCGGTGCCCCAGAACTCGGTGCCGCTGCTGGACGTCGACTCGGAGTTGTTCAGCATCAGGCTGCCCCAGCCCTGCATGCCATTGCTGAAGTCGTAGGTGCCGTAGGCGTAGCCCGACATGGCTTCGCGCTTGTTGGACAGCGAGCGCGACGCGACGGAGTCGTAGGAACCGCAGATCTGGCCGCGGGTGGCGGACAGGTAGGGCGAGAAACCGAAGCGGTCGCAGACGGCGTCGCCCGGGTAGTAGGCGGCGCGGTTGCGGTTGAGCAGGTCGATCGCGACCAGCGACAAGCTGGGGCCGACGCGGTCGCCGCGCGGACCGTCACGCAGGTCGTCCATGAAGTCGCGCTGGGAGGCGAAGATCGGCTCGTTGTAGCTGTACTGCAGCGCGTAGGTCGTGCTCCAGTTGTCGCCGACGCGGCCGCCCGAGTACTCGAGGTTGACACTGTCGCCGCCGCCCGCGCCGGTCGTGCCGACCGTGCCGCGCAGCAGGTTGCCGTCGAAGTTGGTGCGGGTGACGATGTTGACCACGCCCGCGACCGCGTCCGAACCGTAAATGGCGGACGCGCCGCCGGCCAGAACTTCCACGCGCTCGATGATCGAGGACGGGATGGCGCCGACGTTCACCGAGGAACGGTCGCTGTTGTAGGGCTGCGGGTAGTCGGCGATGCGACGGCCGTTGACCAGAACCAGGGTGTAACCCGGGCCGAGGTTGCGCAGGTTGACCACCTGGGCGTTGGGCGTGAACCCGTTGACGGCGAGGTCGCCGGTGAACGAGTTGGTGGTGTTCTGGGTCAGCGACGACAGCATGTCGGAGACCGTCTGGAAGCCTTGCTTGTCGATGTCGTCGCGGCTGATGACGGTGACCGGCGCCGGGCCTTCGATCTGCGCGCGCTTGATGCGCGAACCGACCACGGTGACGCCGTCGACGTCGGTCGGCGTGTCGCTGGCAGGCTGAGGCTGGGCAGGCGCGGCGTCCTGGGCGAACGCACCGCCGGCGGCGGGCGCGATCAAAGCCGCCAAAAGTGCAGCAGTCAGACGGCTGCGCGGCAGCCGCTTCTCGGTTACTTCCATGAGTTATCCCCTAACTTTTTGGATGGTGGGCCTGTCCCTGGCCATTTCTTCGTCGTCAATCCCCCGACGAACCCGAACGTAACATGTCGTTAACGAGCTTTGCATGTGCTTGTCGAATAGACAGATTATGCAAAGTGCGCCGAACCGGTTTGGCGCATGAAAGGTAGGGGGGGAGGTGCTTCTCGACGTTGCGATCTCGAAATGGACCGTACTGATCGACTCGTAGAAAAGCGCTCTTTGGGGAGAACGAAGGCGTCAGTGGAAGTGCCATTTGCGGTCACGATCGAATCTTCCTTGCGATCGCATCAGTTTCTCTGCGGAGAATATCGGCAGGTTCGAAGATTAAGTTCGAGTCATCGACCCGATAGAAAGTCGGCGTTTATTCGATTTGCGTCGTCACCACGAGCTTCGCGAGTCGCGCGCCGGCACAAGACAGACGGAGAGCGCAGTATCATGTTCGGCCTGCGGCCCTGCGATGATCTCGGGCGCTGTGCAGCGACTTTTACCTAGGTGACCCGTTTGAGCGAACCCCTGCAAAACCAGATTTCCGCCCTTTTGCTGCCCGACACCCAATTCACCCTCGCCGAAGCCGACGTCAAAGTGCGCGCGGTGGATGCCGACGGCCGGGTGGCGGTGGCGCTGACCTGCGGGTTCCCGGTGCGCGGCATCGAGGCCGCCCTACGTGAGGGGATCTCTGGCCTGCTCGCGGGCGAGGGCAAGACCCTGGCGAGTCTGGAGCTCAACGCGCGCATCACCTCGCACGCCGTGCAGCCGAATCTGGCGCCGCTGGAAAACGTACGCAATCTGATCGCGGTCGGGTCGGGCAAGGGCGGGGTGGGCAAGTCGACCACGGCGGTCAATCTGGCGCTGGCATTGGCGGCCGACGGGGCGCGGGTGGGGGTGTTGGACGCCGACATCTACGGGCCCAGCGTGCCGACCATGCTGGGCTTGAGCGGCAAGCCGGACAGTCCGGACGGCAAGACCATCGAGCCGATGCACGCGCACGGGATCGCGGCGATGTCGATCGGGCTGCTGGTGGAGCAGGACACGCCGATGATCTGGCGCGGGCCGATGGCAACCTCGGCGCTGACCCAGTTGCTCAATGAGACGCGCTGGGGCGAGCTGGATTATCTGATCGTCGATCTGCCGCCGGGCACCGGCGATATTCAGCTGACCCTGGCCCAGAAGATTCCGGTGGCGGGCGCGGTGATCGTGACCACGCCGCAGGACGTAGCCACCCTGGACGCGCGCAAAGCCTTGAAGATGTTCGAAAAGGTGCATGTGCCGGTGCTGGGCCTGATCGAGAACATGGCCGTGCACGTGTGCTCGAACTGCGGGCATGCCGAGCACGTGTTCGGCGAGGGCGGCGGCGCGCGCATGGCGGCGCAGTACGGGGTGCCTTTGCTGGGCAGCCTGCCGCTGGAGATCGCGATCCGCGAGCAGGGCGACGCCGGTGTGCCGGTGGTGGCGGCCGCGCCGGACTCGGCGGCGGCCCGCGCCTACCGCGCGGCGGCGCGCAATCTGGCGGTGCGGCTGGCGCTGCGGCCGCGGGTCGCGCCCTCGATTTCGGCCTCGCTGCTGGGCTGAGCCGGGCGCTGGCCCGGCGGGCGGCCTGGGGCCGGGCGACGCCCGGCCCCGCTCGCTTACAATCGGCGGTCACGGCGCTTTCGCCCCAGCACGCCCCCGAGACCCCCGCATGAGCATCAAGTCCGACCGTTGGATCCGTCGCATGTCCGAGCAGCACGGCATGATCGAGCCGTTCGAGCCCGGTCAGGTCAAGCACGCCGCCGACGGCCAGCGCATCGTCAGCTACGGCACTTCGAGCTACGGCTACGACGTGCGCTGCTCGCGCGAGTTCAAGGTGTTCACCAACATCAACTCGACCATCGTCGACCCCAAGCATTTCGACCCGGGCAGCTTCGTCGACATCGAGAACGACGTCTGCATCATCCCGCCGAATTCCTTCGCGCTGGCGCGCACGGTCGAGTACTTCCGCATCCCACGCGACACCCTGGTGGTCTGCCTGGGCAAGAGCACCTATGCGCGCTGCGGCATCATCGTCAACGTGACCCCGCTGGAGCCGGAGTGGGAAGGCCACGTGACCCTGGAGTTCAGCAACACCACGCCGCTGCCCGCGCGCATCTACGCCAACGAAGGCGTGGCGCAGATGCTGTTCTTCCAGTCCGACGAGGTCTGCGAGACCTCGTACAAGGACCGTGGCGGTAAGTATCAGGGGCAGACGGGCGTGACGCTGCCGCGTACCTGAGCCGTATCGGCGACCACTGCAAGGACGAACCGTGGAAGAAGAGAACCCGTACCGCAGCCCGCAGGCGCAGTTGATCGAGCCGGTGTCGGACGACAGCGAGCTGGCCACGCGCGAGGGCCGTCTCGGTGCGGCCATCCTGGACGGGATCCTCTCGTTCGTGATGGTCACGCCCTTGGCGTACTTCGGCGGCTATTTCGATCAGATTCGAGCCAACAGCGAGGCTGGCCGCCTGTTTATGCCGTTTAGCGTGATGGCCTTGTGGGCGGCGATCGGCTTCGCGGTATTCGTGCTCGTGCAGGCCTACCCCTTGCATGCTTATGGGCAGACCTGGGGCAAGCGGGTGTGCAAGATCAAGATCGTTGGCACGGACGGTGCCAAACCCGGTTTGGGTCGGCTATTGCTGCGCCGTTATTTGCCCACCAATGCGGCCTCCGCGATTCCGGGCCTGAGTCTGGTTTACGGGTGGGTGGACATCTTGATGATCTTCCGCCGCGATCGCCGCTGTCTGCACGACCTGATTGCTGGTACGCGCGTGGTCAGGGCGCCCTGACCACGCACAGGACGAATCAGGGCTTCTGATACGTCACGAAAAAGCCCTGCAGATCGCCGTTCTCGATGTACGGCTCCACGCTAACCACGTTGTAACCGCGCGTGGTGAACGACTGGTGGGCGCGGCTGAGATTGTTGGCGGCGCCCTGATTGCGGAAACCCCAACTGGCTTCGACCCACAAAGTGACCGCGCGCAGGTTCTTGGCGACGGCTTCCTGTGCGACCTGGTCTGGATTCTTGTCGAACAAGCCGGCCTGCGCGGTGGGCGCGGCGAAGATGCCCAGGGTGCAGAGCAGGGCGGCGGACAGATGACGGTGCATGGCGTACTCCGGGGCAGAGGCGTGCATCGCACGCGATGCGGCATCTTCGCTGGTCGTGGGCGAATGGGAGCCGAACGCTGTGATGGTGGCGAGTTCGCCGCTGTCTTGATTCCCCCCTTTGAAAAAGGGGGGCTAGGGGGGATTTGCTTTTAGCTGCGGACAAGAGCAAATCCCCCTCGATCCCCCTTTTTCAAAGAGGGAAGACAAGCAGGGGTAGCCGAGCAGACGCGTCAGTGCTCGGCGCCGGCGGCGATTCTGCTGTCCGCAACGGTCGTGAGCGCGGTGACCAGCGCGATGCGCAGGCCTTCGGAGACGACCTCGAGCGAGAGGCTGGGCGCGCCCGGGTGCTGCGCGGCCTGGGCCGGCGAATACGGGATATGCACGAAGCCGCCGCGCACGCCGGGGCTGCGCCGTAGCGCGTGCATCAAGCCGTAGAAGACGTGGTTGCAGACATAGGTGCCGGCGGTTTGCGAGACCTCGGCGGGGATGCCGGCGGCGCGCAGCGCGGCCAGCATGGCCTTGATCGGCAGGTCGCTGAAGTAGGCCGCCGGGCCCTCGGCCACCACGGGCTCGTCGATGGGGCGCGCGCCGTCGTTGTCGGGGATGCGGGCGTCGTCGACGTTGATCGCGATCCGCTCCAACGACAGCTGGCTGCGGCCGCCGGCCTGGCCGACGCACAGCACCAGCGCGGGCCGGGTGTCGCGTATCGCCGCGCGCAGCTCGCGCAGCGAGGCGCCGAACACGCAGGGCAGGCAGCGCGTGACGATGCGGTGGCCGCGCACGGACTTGCCGGCCAGGCGCTGCACCGCGTCCCAACTGGGGTTGCTGGCTTCGCCGCCGAAGGGCGCGAAGCCGGTCAACAGTACGCTCGGTTTGCGCGCGCTCATCGGAACGCGATCCAGTACATCAGCAGCACATTGCAGGCCAGCAACAGCGCGCCCGTGGGCCACTGCGCGCGAATCACGCCGTAAGGATCCTTGAGTTCCAGCAATGCCGCCGGCACCAGATTGAAGTTGGCCGCCATCGGCGTCATCAGGGTGCCGCAATAGCCTGAGAGCATGCCGATCGCGGCCAGCGAGGCGGCCTCGGCGCCGTGCTGCTGCACCAGCAGCGGCAGGGCGATGCCGGCGGTCATCACCGGGAACGCGGCGAAGGCGTTGCCCATGATGATGGTGAACAAGGCCATGCCCAGCGCGTAGGCGACGACGACCACGAAGGGGTTGTCGACCGGAATCACCGAGCGCACCACCGCGGCGGTGGCTTGGCCGACGCCGCCGGCCTCGAACACGCTGCCCAACGAAGCCAGCAGCAGCGGCAGCAGGGCGGCCCAGCCGATCGAGTCGACCAGGCGCCGCGATTGCTCCACGCCGCTCCATGGCGTCTGCCGGGTCAGGCGGCAGGCGGCGGCGAGCGCGATCGCGCAGGCGATCGCCAGCGAGACCAGGGTGACGTTGGCGGTTTCCAGCAAGGGCGTGCCGCCGAACTGGATGCGCTTGAGGCCGAGCGCGCCGATCAAGGTGACCGCCGGAATCAGCAGCGCGGGCCAGAACAGCCGATTGCCCAGACGCTGCGCTTCGCTGTGTTTTTCCTCGGCGCTGCTCTGGCTGTAGCCGCCCATGCGCAGGCCGCCGAAGCCGGCCAGCAGGGCCAGCAGCACGACGATGGCGCCGACCAGTTTCGGCGGCAGGCGGTCGGCGGCGAACAGCAGGAACGCCAGCAGGCCCCAGAACAGCGCGGTGGTGTGGCGGCGCGGGTTGTCGCGGTCGCGCCAGCCGCGCCAGGCCAGGGCGGCGAGGTAGGCGCCGAGCAGCCAGTACACGTGGGTGAGGGTGATCATGCCGGCGGCGTCTCCGGCTGCGCGGCGGCCAGGCGTTTGGCCAGGCGGCGCTCGAAGCGCAGGATGCGCACGGTGTGGATCGCGAACGCGCAGATCGCCGTGGGGATGCCCCAGAACGCGATCTGCAACGCGTCCAGCTGGATGCCGTGCTCGGCGTAGAAGCTCTGGATCAGCAACACCGCGCCGAAGGCGATGAAGATGTCTTCGCCGAAGAACAGGCCGACGTTGTCGGTGCCGGCCGACATCGCGCGGATGCGTTGGCGCTCGTCTTCAGGTAACTCGCCGTGGCGCACCTGTGCCGCGCCTTCGGCCATCGGCGCCAGCAGCGGGCGCACGGTCTGCGGATGGCCGCCCAGGCTGGTCAGGCCCAGGGCGGAAAAGAACTGGCGCATCAGCAGATAGGCGATCAGCAGGCGGCCCATGGTGGCGCCGCGCAGTTTCGCGATCCAGGCCTGGGCGTGTTCCTTGAGGCCGTGGCGTTCGAGCAGGCCGATCACCGGGAGGGTCAGCAGGAACAGCAGCAGGAAGCGCTTGTCGGTGAAGGCCTTGCCCAGCACTTCGAGCACCTCCAGCGGCGAGAGGTGCGCGGCCAGGCCGGTGACGAAGCCGGCGGCCACCACCACCAGAGCGGGATTCAGGCGCAGAGCGAAGCCGAGCACGACGGCGGCCACGCCCAGCAAGGGCCAATAATTCATGGGCGGATCCTGGCGGCCGCGGCGCGGCCGGCGGTGGGGACGTCCGTGTCGGGAGAGGTCGCTTGCGCGTCGCGCCGCGACGGACGCGCTGGGGAATCGATGCGGGCGGGAGCGGCCGCTGCGATCACGCGGCGTCGGTCGCGAGGATGCGGATGCCGTCGGCTTCGAGCGCGGCGCGCACGGCGCGCGCGAACTCGGGCGCGTCGGCGCGGTCGCCGTGCAGGCACAGGGTATCGGCGCGCAGCGGCAGGCGGCTGCCGTCGGCGCATACGACTTCGCCGCGCGTGACCAGGCTGTGCACCTGCGCGACCGCCTGTTCCAGGGTCTCCAGCACCGCGCCCGGTGTACCGCGTGGCAGCAGGCGGCCGTTGGGGCCGTAGCCGCGTTCGGCGAACACTTCGTGCACCGCGCGCAGACCGGCGGCCTCGGCGGCGGCGGTGAGTTCGGAGCCCGACAGGCCGAACACGGCCAGTTTGGGATCGAAGGCCGCGACCGAACCGACGATGGCGTCGGCGACGATGCGGTCGTCGGCGGCCAGGTTGTAGAGCGCGCCATGCGGTTTGACGTGGCTCAGGCGCAAGCCCTCGTCGGCGGCGATCGCGGCCAGGCGCGCGAGCTGGCTGAGGATCAGCATGCCGATCTCGTCGCGGTCCAACGGCAGCACGCGGCGGCCGAAATGCTCGCGGTCTTCGTAGCCCGGGTGGGCGCCGATCGCGACGCCATGTTCGCGGCACAGGCGCAGGGTCGCGCGCATGGTGGCGTCGTCGCCGGCATGGCCGCCGCAGGCGATATTGGCCGAGCTAACGTAGGGCAGGATCGCGGCGTCGTCGCCGCAGCCCTCGCCGAGGTCGCAGTTGAAGTCGATGCGTTTGCGGTTCGGAACGCTCACGCCGCGATTCTGCCTCAAAGCGGCGCCGCAGCGGACCTCAGGTGTCGTGGCGCTTGCGGTGCGGCCTGAACAGCATGCCCAGGCCGACCACGATCAGGATCGCCGGCCACCAGGTCCGGATCAGCCGCCCCAGGCTGATGTCGGCCAGGCCCAGGTTGTCGAGCAGGAACACGGTGCCGAGCACGATCAGCACGATCGCTCCGACGATATTCGGTCTCATAGATCGCTCCCCCGAGTGAGGCCCCAGTGTGCCACCAAGCTGGGCGCCGCGGCCGCTTGCGCCGGGCCGCCGCAGCGGCCCGGCGCGCGGGTTCAGGTGCCGGGCGCGGTCTGCGGCTTGTCGGCGCCAGCCGGCGCGGCCGCCGGAGCGGATGCCGCCGCCGGCGCCTGCCACAGCTTGGCTTCGGCCGGGCCGCCCATCATCTGCGCGCGCACCAGCGGCACCGGCGGGCCGCCGTAGCTCAGGAACTGGTCGTGGAACGCCTTCCAGGCGCTGCGGCCACCGCGGCTGGCGGTCCAATCCTCGCGCAGCTGCATGATCATCAGCTTGCCCAGGGTGTAGTTCAGATAACCCGGATCGTAGGTGCCGCGCGCGGCCTGCTGGCGCGCGTTGCCCGGATCCTGGAACGCCTTGTCCTTGAACATCTGCTCGGACTGGGCGACGGTCATGCCGCCGGTGTGCAGGCCGATCGCGGAGATGAAGCGCACGTCGCGCAGCAGGGCGTTGCTGAGCTGGCCGATGTGAATCTCGGGCGTGGCCCCGCCGACGCCGGCATCGAACATCATCTCCTCGGTGTAGTGCGCCCAACCTTCGGCGTAGGCGTAGCCCACGAACAGCTGAGCGAACTTCCATTGCGAGCGGTTGGCGTGCAGGAATTGCAGGAAGTGGCCCGGCCAGACTTCGTGCGCCGAGGTGAACAGCAGGTCGGCCTTGCCCGGCACGTAGGCGTCCTGCTCGGCCTTGGGCCACTTCGGATCCGGCGGCGCGATGTAGTAGACCGAGGGCAGGTTCTTCTCGTACGGGCCCGGAATCTCGATGTAGGCGAAGTTGGTGCGGTTGAACGGCGGCGCTTCCTCGACGCGCGCTTCCTCGGTGCCCGGGATGGTGACCAGGTCCTTCTCGACCAGGAACTTGCGCAGGTCGACCAGTTGCGCGCGCGCCCCTTCGACCGCGCCGCCTTGCGGCTTGTCGGCATTGACCTTGTCGATGCAGGCGTTGATGGTCTGGCCGGCGGCGTACTGATCGCAGGCGGCCTTGAGCGCGGCCAGATTGCGCGCCAGGTCGGCCTCGCCGATCGCCTTGAGCCGGTCCAGCGGCAGGTCGACGCGTTCGGTGGCCTTGAGCATCTTGGCGAAGCGTTCGGCGCCGATCGCATAGTCCTGGGTGGCCTGTGGCTTCTGCGCCGTCAGCCAGTCCGACAGGCCCTGCATGGCCTCGATCGCCTTGGCGTTGGAGGCCTTGAAACGCGCCTGCAGCGCGGCATCGGGCACCTCGGCGAAGGCCTTGGGCGCGTCGTTCTTGAAGAACTCGGCCAGGCCGCCGAACACGATGTTGCCGAACTCGATGTAGCTGGCCGGCAGCGGGCCCTTGAGGTTGGCGCGGATCTGCTCGGCCGCCTTGGGCAGGGCTTCCTGATAGCTCGCGAACGCGGCCATGCGTTGCGGCAGCGGCGCGTAGGGGCGGGTGAGGTACATGCTCGGCGAGAGGTCGCCGGCGTAGAAGGCCGGGTTCTTGTTCGGGAAGCCGGAATCCTTCAGGTAGAACAGCTGGCCGTCGATCACCGACAGCGCGTACTCGCGCTGGAAGCGCTGATCGGGGTCTAGCTTGTCGTCGCCGAACGCGGCCAGCTTGGCGCGTTGCTGCTCCAGCCAGGCGCCGGTGGTGGCCAGGGCTTCGGGCGACCAATCGGGCAGCTTGCCGTCGAATTCGTGCTTGCCGGCGCTGGCGGCGGCGGTCGGGTAGTGATTGAAGTAGCCGTCGATGAAGGCGTCGATCGCGGGCTGCCAGTCGGCGTTGGCGGCGGCGGTGGCCGTGGCGGCCGGGGCGGCGGCATCGGGCGTAGCAGGCGTCTGCGCCTTGCACGCGACCAGCGCGAGCACGATGCAGGCGGACAGAGACAGCAGACGGACGGGACGCATGCGAACTCTCCGGAGCGGGGTCGAGCGGGCATGCTAAGCATGTCGCGCCGGCAGCAACCAGTGCCCGAAGTCGTGTGCGATGAGAGCGTGGTCGCGGTGTGGTGTGGACATCGCAACGTGCCGCGCGGGCCAATGTGGGAGCGGCGTAAGCCGCGATCGCGCTACAACGCTTGCGTCGCGGCTCGATGGACGCGAAGCGAATCACTGACACCGTAGCTTGAGGTGACGCATTCGCGGCTTACGCCGCTCCCACAGAGAGCGAGCCTCGCGGCTCGGCCGGTCACGTGGCGGCGGACAGAAATCGCGCCAGCGGGCGTTCCAGCGCCAAATACAAACGCTGCAGCCGCGCCCGCGCTTCGGCCGCGGCGGCTTGGGCCTGCGCGGCCGTGCAGGCTCGAAAGCGCAGCGTGGCGTGCGGAGGCAGTTGCGCCAGCCGCGGCAGGTCGGCGGCGATGACGTGGCCCAAACGCGGATAACCGCCGACGGTCTGGGCGTCGGCCAGCAAGACGATAGGCTGGCCGTCGGGCGGCAGTTGCAAGGTGCCGGGCGCCACCGGTTCTGACAGGCCGCCCGCGCGTGCGCCGGTCAAGGGCGCGCCGTGCAGGCGCAGGCCCTGGCGGTTGCTGGCGGCGCTGACCTGCCAGGCCCGGCTGGCCAAGGCGGCCGCCGCCGCATCGTTGCAAGGCAAGTAGCGCACGGGCGCGTCGCGGTGCTCGTCGAATTCCGGATCGGCCCACCAACCGGGAATGCGCGGCGTCTCGATCGCGAACATCGAACCGGGGACCAGGGCCAGCCGGTCGCCCGCGCGCAAGGCGCAGCCCTCGTGGCCGCCGAAGCCGCCGCGCAGGTCGGTGCTGCGGCTGCCCAGCACGGGCGCCGCCGCGAAGCCGCCGTCGACGGCGAGCCAGGCGCGCGCGCCATCGCGCACCGCCCCCAGGCTCAAAGTGCCGGCGGGCAGGTCGATAGGCCGCCCCATCGGCAAGGCGATGCCGTCGAAACGCGCCACCACGCAGCGGCCGGTCAAGGCGATCCGCAACGGCGCGTCGAAGCGCAGGGTCGGGCCGTGCAGGGTCAGTTCCAGCACCGCCGCCTCCGGCGCGTTGCCGACCAGGCGGTTGCCCAGGCGCGCGGCGTCCGGATCCAGTGCGCCGGCGCGCGCCACGCCGAGATGGCGCCAGCCGTCGCGGCCCAGGTCCTGCAGCGTGCTCAGCAAGCCGGGCGCTACGACCTCGACGACGCGCGTCATGCCGGCGGGTCCCGGATCGCCGCCGCGGCGGCGGCATCGATGGCGCGAAAGCG
The DNA here is from genome assembly GCF_900114355.1 of Lysobacter sp. cf310. GTDB lineage: Bacteria > Pseudomonadota > Gammaproteobacteria > Xanthomonadales > Xanthomonadaceae > Lysobacter. Next base: position 602,253 of record NZ_FOSS01000003.1, on the reverse strand, counting down.
CACGCGGTCTCCCGGCAGCAGCGCGGTCGGCGGCTCGCGCGCGGGGTCGAACAAGCGCAGCGGCGTGCGCCCGAGGATGCGCCAGCCGCCGGGGCTGTCGCGCGGATAGATGCCGGTCTGGGCGCCGCCGATGGCGACGCTGCCGGCCGCCACGCGCGTGCGCGGCGTCGCCAGGCGCGGTAGCGCCAGCGCCGGGTCCAGGCCCGACAGATAAGGGAAACCGGGCGCGAAGCCGATCATCGCCACGGTGTATTCGCCGGCGGCGTGGCGTTCGATCAAGCGCTGCGGCGTCAGGCCGAGTTCGGCGGCGGCCGCTACAAGATCGGGACCGTCCTCGCCGCCGTAGACGACGGGAATTTCGATTTCGCGCGCCGCGGCGACGGCCATGGTCGAAGCGCTGCCACTGAGGCGGTCATGCAACCACTCGCGCACGCGCTCCGCGTCGATCGCGGCCGGGTCGAAGAACACCGCCAGACTCGCGTAGGCCGGCACCAGATCGCGCAACCACGCTGGCGCGCTCGCGCGCAGGCGCGCCGCGTCGGCATGCACGCGCGCGTTGATCGCATCGTCGATGGCGGTGGCATCGCCGTCGGCGTAGCGCAGCAACCAGGCGTCGTCGGCCAGCGCCAGCGCCAGCGGCGCATGCGCGCTCACGCCGCCAGCGCGTCCTGCAGGCGCCGGATGCGGCTGATCAGCGCTTCGGGCGAATACGGCTGCGCGGTCGCCATGCCCCAGACCGGACGCGGCCAGGCGATGTCCTCGCGGAAGCGCGCGATCACGTGCACGTGCAGCTGCGGCACCAGGTTGCCCAGCGCGGCGACATTGAGCTTGTGCGGCGAGAACGCCTTTTGCAGGGCACGGCTGGCGACCGCGACTTCGCGCATCAGCTCGGTCTGCTGGGCCTCGTTCAGATCGATCAGCTCGACCGCGTCCTCGATGCGCGGCACCAGGATCAGCCAGGGATGATTGGCGTCGTCCATCAGGCGCAGTTCGCACAGCTTGAACTGCGCGACCGGGTGGGTGTCGTCCGCCAGTTGCGGATGCAGGTGCCAGGGATTCATTTCAGCGCGTCCGCAAAGAAGTCCAGGGTACGCCTCCAGGCCAGGTCCGCGCTGTCGGCGTGGTAATCCGGGCGCAGGTCGCAGTTGAAGCCGTGGCCGGCGTTATAGAGGTAGATCGGCGCGTTCGGCAGCGCCGCGCGGTGGGCGTCGATGGCCTCGGGCGGGATGCTGGCATCGCGCTCGCCGAAGTGGAACACCATGGGCGCGCGCGTCGGCTCGCCCAGGAACGGCACGGTGCGCGCGCCGTAATAGCTCACCGCCGGCAGGCCCAGGCGGGTATTGCACAGAAAGGCCAGGCTGCCGCCCCAGCAGAACCCCACCGCGCCGGTGCGCAGGCCTTCGTCCTGCAGGCGGTGTGCGGCGGCGCCGGCGATCTCGACCGCACGCTCGAAACCGACCGCATTGCGCAGTTCGCCCCCGCGTGCGGCCGCCTCGTTGTCGTAGCCCAGCTCGATATGCGCCTGGACCGGAGCGAACAGGTCCGGCGCCAGGGTGGTGTAGCCGGCCTGGCCGAAGCGGTCGGCGACGCTGCGGATGTGGGCGTTGACCCCGAAGATCTCCTGCAGCAGCACCAGCGCGCCGCGCGAAGGGCCGGTGGGGTCGGCGCGCCAGGCCGCGACCGGCCCGTGCGGGGTGTCCAGATCGGTCCACTGGCCCATGGCGGCCTCCGTTCAGCTGCGGGAATCGAGTCCAGTTTAGCGCCGGGGCTATAATTCGCGACCCCGGCGGCGGCCCGCGCCGGTTTCGCCTCCGTTCCGCGCCTGCCCACGGGCATCCGCATTCCATTACTCAGCCAGTACGCCCGATCCCGCGCGCATGCGCGCCCGAGCGTCCCGCCAGGCCCTCGCACGCATGTCCCTAGCCAATCCCAAAGTCGGTTTCGTCAGCCTCGGTTGCCCCAAGGCCCTGGTCGATTCCGAACGCATCCTCACCCAGCTGCGCGTGGAGGGCTACGACATCGTCCAGAGCTACGACGCCGCCGACGTGGTGGTGGTCAACACCTGCGGCTTCATCGATTCGGCGGTGACCGAATCGCTGGATGCGATCGGCGAGGCGATCGCCGAGAACGGCAAGGTCATCGTCACCGGCTGCCTGGGCAAGCGCTCGGAGCTGATCCGCGAGACCCACCCCGACGTGCTCTCGATCAGCGGCCCGCAGGACTACGCCAGCGTGATGACCGCGGTGCACGCCGCACTGCCGCCCAAGCACGATCCCTTCATCGACCTGGTGCCGCGCCGCGCGTTCGAGGCCGAGGAGGGCATCGGGGTCAAGCTCACGCCCAAGCACTACGCCTACCTGAAGATTTCCGAAGGCTGCAATCACCGCTGCAGCTTCTGCATCATCCCCTCGATGCGCGGCGATCTGGTCTCGCGTCCGGTCGATCAGGTGCTGCGCGAAGCCGAGAAGCTGGCCATGGGCGGCGTGCGCGAGCTGCTGGTGATCTCGCAGGACACCTCGGCCTACGGCGTGGACGTGAAGTACGCCGAGCGCGAATGGCGCGGCAAGACCTACCAGACCCGCATGAAGGCGTTGTGCGAAGGCCTGGGCGAGCTCGGCCTGTGGACGCGCCTGCACTACGTCTATCCCTATCCGCACGTGGACGACATCATTCCGCTGATGGCGCAGACCGGCGCCAACGGCATGCCGATCCTGCTGCCGTACCTGGACATTCCGTTCCAGCACGCCAGCCCGCGCGTGCTCAAGCTGATGAAGCGTCCCGGCGCGGTCGACAAGACCCTGGAGCGGATCCAGCGCTGGCGCGGCATCGCGCCCGACATCACCATCCGCAGCACCTTCATCGTCGGCTTCCCGGGCGAGACCGAGGCCGAGTTCGAGGAGCTGCTGGATTTCCTCGACGAGGCCCAGCTCGACCGCGTCGGCGCGTTCGCCTATTCGCCGGTCGACGGCGCCCAGGCCAACGCGCTGCCCGATCCGCTGCCCGAAGAGGTCAAGCAGGAGCGTCTGGCGCGCTTCATGGAGCGCCAGGCCGAGATCTCGGCGGCCAAGCTCGAGGCCAAGGTCGGCAGCGTGCAGCGTTGCATCGTCGACGCGCTGGACGGCGAGCTCGCGATCGCGCGCAGCATGGGCGATGCGCCGGACATCGACGGCCTGGTCCAGATCCAGAACGGCTTCGAAGCCGGCCTGCAGCCGGGCGAGTTCGTCGACGTGCAGATCCTGGGCAGCGACGAACACGACCTCTACGGCGAAGTCGCGTTCGAGGATTGAGCTAGCTCACGCCGTCGCCCAGGTCGCGGCGGCGCTGGCCGCGGCCATGCCGAGCAGGCCCGCCGCGACGTGCAGGGCGTAGCGGCGATTGCCGCTGGCGAAGGCCAGCACGGTCTTGGCCGCGGCGCTGGCGGCGAGCAGGCCGACCACGCCCCAACGCGCGTGGTCCAGGCTCAGATCGCCGGCTTGGGTCAGCTGGGCCACGCTGGCCGCGGCCGCATGCAATTCGGCCAGGGCCACCAGCACGGCGGTGATCAGCGCGCCGGCGTCGCCGAACAGATGGCGCATCCACGCCGACAGCAACAGCACCGCCGCGATCACCGCCGCCAGCAACAGGGCCTGGCTCAGGCGGAACGCGCGCGCGGGCGGCGCCTTCGGCAAGGCATCGCTGCCGCCGCTGCGATGCAGGCCCAGCGCCGCGGCGATCGTCAGCGCCATCGCCGCGGCGGCCAGCGGCCACGCGCAAGCGCGCAGCAGCGCGGGCGCGGCGGTGCCGATCACGCCCGCGAACAGCGCCAGCGAAGCCAGATTGGCGAGCAGGGCCGCGGCCGCGGACACCGAAGTCAGGCCGGCCTCGCTGCGGCTGCGTTCGCCGAAGCCGGCCACCGCCGCGGTCGAAGAGGCGAAGCCGGAAAAGAAGCCGGCCACCGGCAGGCCCCAGCGCGCGCCGACGCTGCGCAGCGCGATATGACCGAGCATGCCCACCGCCATCACCAGCACCACCAGGCGCCACAGCGCCGAGGGCACCAGCACGCCCCAGGGATCGACCGCGGCGTCGGGCAGCAGCGGCAGCACGATCAGCGCCGCCGCGGCCAGCAGCAACGCGTCCTGCAGTTCGCGCTCGGACACCACTCGACGCGCGAAGGCCTGCAAGGACCGCTTGGCGAACAACAAGCCGGCCACGAGCACGCCCAGGCCGGCGGCCAGCGCGGGTTCGCTCTGCGCATACGCCGCCAGCAGCGCGGTCGCGGGCAGGGCGACCTCGCCGGTCAGGCCCGGGTCGTCGTTGCGGGTATGCAGATAGCTGGCCAGGGCCAGCGCGCCGACCACCACCACCAGCGCCGCCAACACCGCGGTACCGAGCAGCGCCGCCACGGCGGCCGCGATCGCGACCACCGAATGGGTGCGCACGCCGGCCACGGCGGTGCTGTCGCCGAGGTGGGCGCGCTCGCGCACCACCCCGATCAGCACGCCGATCGCGATCGCGCTGAGCAGGCCGCGCAGTTGGGCGTCGAATTCCAAACCCGGTCTCCGGTGTCGTCCGCGTCTGCGGCCATCTTAGGCGCGCGGTCGTAGGCCGGCCATCCCGCCCTGGCCTGCGCGGCGCCGCTTTTGCGTGAATCTGGGAAGCGGCGCGGGAGTAGGATTGCGCGCAAGGGACTGACACAGGGGACGGACGATGAAACGCAGCAAGACGATGTGGGTGGGGATGGGGTTGGCGCTGGCGTTCGTCGGCACGGCGGGGGCGCAGGAGCCCAAGCTGGAGCCGATGACTCAAAGCATGCTGGTGGACTATCTGCCCGACGACTCCCAGGTCGAGACCCGCCTGGACGGCGACTTCAACGGCGACGGCATCGGCGACACCGTCTACGTCGGCGGCAACGACGAGAAGCGCCTGCTGAAGCTGATGCTGGGCTACAAGGACGAATTCGATTGGGGCCATTCGCCTGCGGGCGAAGCCGCGCTCGAGGTCGCGCCGCTGGGTTCGGCCTCGCTGTCGTTCAAGAAGGGCGTGCTGATCGTCGGAGACCTCACCGGCGGCACCACCGCCACCGCGACCACCTATCGATATCGCTACGACGCGCAGACCAAGCGCATGCGCCTGATCGGCCTGGATGCCGAGCGTTACAGCCGCACCAACAGCCACGACACCTTCAAGCTCAGCTGGAACCTGCTGACCGGCGCGCGCATCGTCCAGCGCGGCCGCGTCAACGACAGCGGCAAGGGCGACGAGGCCTACCGTTACGACCCGGAGCGCAAGCTCTCGAGCAAGTCGGCGCCGGTGTATATGGAAGAGACGCCGAGCCCGGACGCCTTGATCGACGCGGAGTTGGAGGCGGAGGGCTGAGGCTTCTGGCTGGCGCCCTTATTGCTCAGTCCTGGTATTCCACCGCCACGATCGCGAACCGCGCCGCCCCGCCGGGCAGGGCCGCTTCGAACTCGTCGTCGACGCGCTTCTTCAGCATCGCCCGCGCCAGCGGCGAATCGATGCTGATGTGGCCCAGGCGTGCGTCGGTCTCGTCGGGACCGACGATGCGGTAACGCTGCAGTTCGCCGTCGGCGATGTTCTCCACTTCGATCCAGGCCCCGAAATACACCGCGTCCGGGTCGGAAGGCGCGGTCTCGACCACGCGCAGCGCGGGCACGCGCTTGCTCAGATAGCGCACGCGGCGGTCGATCTCGCCCAACTGCTTCTTGCGGTAGATGTACTCGGCGTTTTCCGAGCGATCGCCCTCGGCCGCCGCGGCGGCCAGGGCTTTCACTACTTCAGGGCGCTGGACGCGCCACAGCTGGTCCAGCTCCTGCTTGAGCCGGGCGTGGCCCTCCCGCGTGATCAGGGCGGTGCTGTGTTCCGCGGGAGGTCGCCATCGGCCCATGCGTCGTTACAGCGCGCCGGCCTGGCGCTTGAGGCTGAGGTTGGCCTGGCTGTCGATGGCCTTGCCTTCCTTGTCCAACGCGCGGATCTCGTCGGCCGACACCACCTGGTACAGGCTGTCTTCCTCGCTCTTGCTGTTGGGGTCCAGGCGGATGCGCTGGCCGGCTTCCTCGGCGGTCCAGGTGCCGTCGCCCTTGGTCTCGCTGTTCTTGCGGTCCTGGTAATTGGTGGCGACGGCGTAGCTGCCGTCGGCCTTGAGCTCGAGCGTGGTGTTGATGCCCGGGCAGTCGGCGCAGGGCAGGGTGCCGCTGAAGGTGCCGGCGAAGGCCTTGGGATCCAACGCGGGCGCGACCGGCGCCGCCGGTTCCGGCGCGGCGGCCGGCGCGGCCGCGGCTTCGGCCTTGGGCGCATCGGCGGCGGGTTCGGCCGGCTTCTGCGGTTCGCAGCCGGCGAGGGCGATCAGGGCGACGCTGGCGAGCACGAGCAACTTCGGGTTCATACGGACACGCTCCTGGTTGACGATCGAAACGGACATGGGCGATGCGATTGAAGGGAAGGGCGGCGCTGCTTACTTGCGACCGCCGAAGATGCCGCCCAGCAGGCCGCGCAGGATCTGCCGGCCGATCTGGTTGCCGACGGTGCGCGCGGTCTGCTTGGCCATGGTTTCGACCATGCCTTGGCGGCGCTTGGTGCCGAACACCGCGTCCTTGACCGCCTGGCCGAAGCCGCCTTGCTCGGCTTCGTCCTGTTCGCGGGTCTTGGCCGGCGGCGCCTCGGCCTGAGTGGCTGCGGTCTCGGCGCGCTTGGCCAGCATTTCCGCGGCCGATTCGCGATCGATCGCGGTGTCGTACTTGTGGCCCACCGGGCTGCCGGCGCGCACCTGCGCGCGTTCGGCCTCGGTGATCGCACCCATGCGGCAGCGCGGCGGCGCGATCAGGGTGCGCTCCACCGGCATCGGCACGCCCTTGTCCTGCAGGGTCGAGACCAGGGCCTCGCCGGTGCCGAGCTTTGAGATCGCCTCGGCGACGTTCAGCGCGGGGTTGGGCACGAAGGTTTCGGCCGCGGTCTTGACCGCCTTCTGATCGCGCGGGGTGAACGCGCGCAGCGCATGCTGCACGCGGTTGCCGAGCTGGCCGAGGATGTCGTCGGGCACGTCGTCGGGGAACTGCGAGCAGAAATACACGCCCACGCCCTTGGAACGGATGATGCGCACCACCTGTTCCACGCGCTGTTGCAGCGCCGGCGGGGCGTCGTCGAACAGCAGATGCGCCTCGTCGAACACGAACACCAGCTTGGGCTTGTCCAGATCGCCCACTTCCGGCAGGTTTTCGAACAGCTCCGACAGCAGCCACAGCAGGAAGCTCGAGTACAGACGCGGCTTCATGATCAGCTGATCGGAGGCGAGGATGTTGATCAGGCCGCGGCCGTTGGGCGCGGTGCGCATCAGGTCGGTCAGCTCCAGCGCCGGCTCGCCGAAGAAGGCGTCGCCGCCCTCCTGCTCCAGGCGCAGCAGGGCGCGCTGGATCGCGCCCACCGACTGGGTGCTGACCAGGCCGTAGGAGGTCGAGATGTCCTTGCGCTCCTCCGCCACCAGCGCCAGCAGCGCGCGCAGGTCCTTGAGGTCGAGCAGCAGCAGGCCGCGGTCGTCGGCGAGCTTGAACACGATGTCGAGCACGCCCGACTGGGTGTCGTTGAGCTCCAGGATGCGCGCCAGCAGGGTCGGGCCCATCTCGCTGGCGGTGGTGCGGACCGGATGGCCGAGCTTGCCGAACAGGTCCCAGAACACGGTGGGGCTGGCCTCGGGCGTCCAATCGGGCACGCCCAGCTCGGCCACGCGCGCCAGCAGCTTGTCGTTCGCGGTCCCGGCCACGGCCAGGCCGGCGACGTCGCCCTTCACGTCGGCCAGGAACACCGGCACGCCCAGGCGCGAAAACCCTTCCGCGATCGTCATCAGGGTCACGGTCTTGCCGGTGCCGGTGGCGCCGGCGACCAGGCCGTGGCGGTTGCCCAGCTTGGCCTGCAGGTAGACCTGGCCGCTCTCGGGCGTGGTCACCGCCTTGCCCAGGAGGATGGCGTTCTGCGTCGAGTCCATGTCCGCGTCCGTTGGAAGATCGGTCGATTCTAGCGGCAGCGTGGTATCGGCGTGTCGGCGTCGGCCCGCGCCAGATGAACCGGCAAGGTGCGCGCGCTCACGCTTCCTTGCCCCGCATGGACCCCGCGGCTACCCTGCCTGGACCCTTCGCTGCCCTTGTCGTCCATGCCCCCATTTGTCCGTCTTTCCGGCGCCTTCGCGCCCGTCGCCGTCCTCGCGCTGGCCGCGCTGTCCTTCGATGCCTCGGCCCTGTCCAAGCGCGACCAGGCCGCCGTCGACGCCCTGAACCAGCGCATGCAGGCCGCCGAGGCCAAGTACCGCGCCGCCCTGGTGCAGATCCGCAACGCCGATCCGGAGGGCCAGAAGCTCAGCGACGCGGCGCTGGAGGACATGGAGGACGTGATCACCGCCTGCAACAAGCAGAAGGGCTGCCAGCTCACCACGATGCTGACCAGCTACAAGCGTCTGCTCAAGGCCAATGCCGATGCCGAATCGCGCGCCGACGCCGGCGACGAGGAAGACGAGACCCTGCTGGACACCGACGGCTCGCTGGCCGCCGACGTGCCCCAGGCCGCGCGCGCCGCCGCCCTGCTCAACGCCGACGGCCAGCGCTTCGTGAAGATGGTGCAGTACAACCCGGCCGTGCAGGCGGGCATCCGCCGCTGGCTGACCGACATGCGCGGCTCGCTGATCCAGAGCCACGAGAACTACCAGTACATGCGCCAGATGATGTGGCCGCAGTACGAGCGCGCCGGCCTGCCCGAAGCGCTGCTGTTCGGCATCATGGCCAAGGAATCCAACGGCCGCGTGCACTCGACCTCGCGCGCCGGCGCGGCCGGCCCGATGCAGTTCATGTACGCGACCGGCAGGCGTTTCGGCCTGGGCGACGACGGCACCGGCTTCGACACCCGCTACGACGCGCGCGCCTCGGCCCAGGCCAGCGCGGAATACCTCAACGAACGCATGGCCGCGCTCAACAACAGCATCGAGATGTCGTTGGCCGCCTACAACGGCGGCGAGGGCCGCGCCCAGCGCGTGTTCAACGCCAGCGGCGGCCGCAATTTCTGGGACGAGTCGGTCTACAACCAGTTCCCGCCCGAAACCCGCGACTATGTGCCGATGGTGATCGCCGCGGCCTGGCTGTTCCTGCACCCGAAGGAATACGGCCTGAGCTTCCCCAAGGTCGATCCCAAGCCGGCCAACCTGCGCCTGAGCCAGCCCAGCTCGATCTACCAGTTGACCATCTGCCTGGGCAACGGCGGCACCCGCGACGGCTACATGCGCGTGCTGCGCAATCTCAATCCGCGCTACCAGGCCGACAGCTATCTGCCCACCGGCACCAGTCTCAACGCCACCACCAAGATCGTCGGCCTGTACAACCGCTGGTGCGTGCAGGGCGCGCGCGCCGATCTGGCGCGCACCCTGATGCTCAGCGATCCGAGCACGGCGATCGTGCGCACCGGTCCGGTGACGATGGTGACCTCCACCGCGGCGGGCGAGGACGGTACGGTCGCGGTCGCGCCGGCGCCGCCGGACCCGCCCAAGGCCAAGGAAAAAGACAAGCCCAAGAGCTATCGCGTGCAGCGCGGCGAAACCCTGACCTCGATCGCGCAGAAGTTCCAGTGCGACACCGGCAAACTGGCCAAGCGTAACGGCCTGAAGGCGCCTCGTTATTCGATCCGCCCGGGCCAGACCTTGAAGATCGACGGCTGCAAGTAAGCGCCGTCGGCATGGACGCCGCTGACGAAAAGCAGACGGACCAGGGCGCGACGGCGCCCTGGTCCTGGTCGCCGCGGCTGAACCGGGTGATGGAGACGCTGGCGGGCACGCTGGTGGCCGTGAGCGTCTTCGGCGCCGCCGTGACCTGCAGCTCTATCGTCGAACCGCTGTCCGGCTTGTCGGCGGTGCTGGCTTGGGGGCTGCTGTTCTTCGGGGCCGTGTACCTGGCGCTCGCCGTGCACGAGTTCGGCCACTACCTGGGCGCGCGCATACGGCGCATGAGCGTACTCGCCGTGGCCATCGGACCGATCGAGTTGCGGGCGGTGGTCGGTGGCTGGCGCTTGCGCCGGTGCCGTAGCGAGTACGCGCGCGAGGTCGGCGGGTATGTGCTCGCGTTCCCCGATCCCGAGCGGCCTGCGCGCCGCGATTGCGCGGTCATGCTGCTGGGCGGTCCGCTGGCGAATCTCGCGCTGGCCCTGGCCCTGGGGGCGATGCTGGCGACGATGGCAGCCTCGTCCTGGCAACTGCTGTGCATCGCGCTCGCGCTGCTCAATTTCGCCGGCTTCGGCGCCAATCTGCTGCCCTACCAGAGCCGATCCCTGGCCTCGGACGGACTGCAGTTGCTGCAGCTGCGGCATTGGCCCGCGGACGCGCAGAAGGATCCCGGGCAGGTATGGATGCGGCTGATAGGCCGGTCCTTGCGCGGCGTCACCGCCGACGAATTGCCCGAGAGCGAGCTGCGCGTGCTGGCCGAGCGCGCCGACGTGTTGCCTTTGCTGGACGAATGGTTCCGGCTCAAGGCGCTGCAGAATCTCGGGGAATGGCGGCGGGTCGACGCCTTGGAGCGTGCCTTGAACCGCCGCGTGTCGGCGCTCGACGAAACCCTGTTGGTCGCGATGAGTCGCAGCTTCCTGCCGCTGTTGCGGGCCGAAATCGCGTTCTGCCGCAGCATGGCCAGCGGCGATGCCGGTCATATCGAGGCCATCGGCCTCGCGCCGGCGGTGCAACGCGACGCTCCCTATCTGATGCCGCGCCTGCAGGCCCTGGCCGCGGGCCTGCGCGGCGACGCCGAACGTTCGGCGGCGGCGATGGAACGATCGCGCGCGGCCGCCGAAACTTCGATCGACGTCGCAACCCGTCGCTGCGAAGGGCGACTGCGCGGCTACATGCAGGCGATGATCGAACAGCGACAGACCGCATCGTAAGTGGAGGGGCAGGGCGTGGGACCGACCGATACGATCGACAGGGCGAAATCCAGCGACGGTGGCGCACGCTACTGGCTGCCCGCCATCGCGCTGGCGTCGGTGCTCGCGATCGTCGGTGCGATGGCGCCGCTGCCCTGGCTGCACTACCTAGCCAAACCCAGCGCGACCTTGCTGGTGCTGGCGATGGTCTGGCGCATGCGGACCGGCGCCCCGACGTATCGGCCCGCGATCCTGATCGGCCTGGCGCTGTCGACCCTGGGCGACGTGTTCCTGATGCTGCCCGGCGACTGGTTCGTGTTCGGGCTGGGCAGCTTTCTGTGCGCGCACCTGGCCTATCTGGTCGCGTTCACGCGCCGGGCGCGCGCGTTCGCGGCGCTGTGGCCGTTCCTGGCCTACGCCGCGCTCGCCGCCGCCGTGCTGGCGGTGTTGTGGCCGCATCTGCCGAGCGAGCTGCGCGTACCGGTCGTGGTCTACGTGGCGGTGCTGGCGGCGATGGCCGCGCAGGCCGCGGCGCTGTGGTGGCGGCAGCGCACGCGCGCGACCGCGCTGGCGGCCCTGGGCGGCCTGAGCTTCGTGATCTCCGACGCCAGCCTGGCGATCGACCGTTTCGCCGCACCGTTCGCGAGCGCGAGCGTGGTGGTGCTGGCGACTTACTGGCTGGCGCAGACCTGGATCGGCTTGTCTGTGCGCGAGCGCTAAAGCGCGTGAGCACGCAATCAGTGCCACCTGTCTACAAGCAGTGCGGCTGATTTACATCGCCGCTATTCGGCTCGGCGCAAACACGGGCTTGCCGGCTTGTACCGGCTACGGCCTCGCCCTATAAACGAGCGACACAGCGGCGAGCGACCGCCGCAACGAAACGTCGTCGTTCAAGGCAGGGAGCGCCATGTCGAAACGGAGCATGCAAGGATCGATCGCGGACGTGTTGTTGTACATACTGCTGATCGGCGCAGCGGCGCAGCGGCGTACGCGCTTCGGGCGGTTCGTGCATCGCCTGTTGCGATCCGCCCTGACCGCGGGCGTCTAGGCGGCGGCATCGCCGTTTTCTGCGGCGATGCCGTCTTTGCCCAGCCCCGATACCGAATCCGGTGCAATAGGTCGTACGACGATGCGAATATGAGTGCGGCCCACCACGGATCGCTCTCGCCTCATGATCGTACTTTCCGGGTTCTTCTACGCGCTCGCGCACCATCCGTTCTGGTCGTGGTTGGCGCTGGTCCTGCTGGCGCTGGCAGCGAGCCTGTTGATGCTGCGGTGGACCGGAAAGGCGCGCTGGATGCTGCTGTTGCTGGCGGCGTTCATCGGCGGTCAGCTCAACATCTTCACCGGCCATATCCTCAACGCCTGGTTCCTCAATGCCTACGGCAGCCGCGGCACGGCGGTGATCGTGCACTCCGAGCTGACCAACTCCACCCTCAACGACCAGTACATTTCCGATTACTGGGCGGTGCTGCGCACCGCGGACGGGCGCGACGTCAAGTTCGAGTTCGACACCATGTCGGCCAGCATCTATCCGATCCGCAACACCATCCTGCTGCCGCCGCAGGGGCAGCGCTTCGTGGTCAAGTACGTGCCGGGCTTCGAACGCAACGTCGCGATCATGAGCGACGAGTCCGACTACGGACGCCGCTGGGCGGTCGCGCAGGCGCGCGGGCCGGTGGACAGGGCCGCCGCGCAACTGGCGGCGAGTCCGGACAATCCCGAGTTCGTCGAGGAATACCGCAGCGAATTGCGGCGCTTTCTCGACCAGCACCGCAAGGACGCCGACCCGGCCCTGGTCGCGAGGTTCGAGCGCAACTTGGGCGAGTTGGAGCAGGGCCGATAGCCGCGCCTGCTCGCATGGCCGGCGCCGCGATCGCCGCGGCGGCACCTCGATCCACGGCGGCTGCGCGGGTCGCGCGGGCGACGAGCGTCCGTCGTCGCGCAGGCATTGCCGCACTCGGGTGAGCGGCCGTCAGCGGCATGCTTTGTGCGCCTTCGCTCTGCCTTGTCGTCGGTCCGAGCCTCGTGCTACTACTGAGCCACCGACAGGAGCCTCGGTGGCCCCATGCTTACAGGACGTTGTTTCAGCGTTTTCGCCTTAGCCGCCTTATTGGCGCTGCCGGCTTGCGCCGCCAAGTCGCCCAGCCCCGACAGCGCTGCCGTCGAGCCGGCCGAGGCGGCGACTCCCGAGCGGACCGCCGCTGCGCCCGCGCCCGCCGCCGCACCTGCGGTCGCACCCGTCGTGGCGGCGCCGAAGCAAGAATTCTCGGGCCAGTGGGCCTATCGCCAGTCCTGCGGCTGGCAGCACAGCGCCCACCTGGAATTGGTCGAGTCCGGCAACGGCGTCAGCGGCCGCTGGGACGACGGCACCCGCGCGCGCGGGGACAACGGCCAGTTGCAGGGCGAGCTGCGCGACGGCCGTTTGTATCTGCGCCTGTGCAGCGAAGGCGAGGCCGGTGGCAAAATCCCCACCTGCCCGAACTATGGCGAAGCATCGGCCTACCTGGCGCGCGAAGGCGCCGCGCTGGGCTGGTACCGCAAGTCCGGCGACGGCTACCGGCCTTATCTGAAACTGCACCCAGCCGGGGCCGGCCAGGCCGTGCCCGACGACACCAGCGGCTGCGAAGAAGACGCCGAACAGGACTGAGCGCGATCACGCCAAGGAGGCGACGCGATGAACGTACCCGCAGACCAAGTAGCACCCGCCGCCGCCACGCCGCGCCCGCTGACCGATGCCGAACTGCGCGCCGTGGCGTATTTCGCCATCGGCGTGGGGTCCGAAGGCAGCATTGGCGGGCGCGACGTATCCACGCGCCTGTCCTTCGCCGGCAACCGCGACGCCGATACCGGCCGCATGTCCCCGGTAGGCAACAGCGGTTATTCCATCGGCACCCTGCAGACCGATCTGGGCCAGCACCCGGAAGTGATTCCGTCCCTGCTGGACGCGTACCAGGCCTGGGCCGCGACCCAGCCGGCCGGCACCGCGCTCAGCGCGGCCGAGCGTCGCCAGACCGCCGCCGACCTGGCCCGCAACGGCGACACCATCGACGCGCAGAACGGCCGGCCGATGGACGCGCGCATCGAACGCAACCTCAATACCTTCCTGCGCTCCGATGCCGGCGTCACCTACATCCACGATCGCGACGCGGCCCAGGTCGAGGAGCTGATGACCGGCACCCTGGCGCAGGTGCGTCAGACCGCGCTGTTCCGCAATTCGACACCGGACGATCAGATCCGTCTGGCGGCCATGGTCGCCAAGGTCGAGAACCAAAGCGGCGATCGCTGGGCGCCGGGCCTGTTGCGCGACATGAACAACGGCACCCACGACAGCGTCGCGGACGTCAATCAGGCCATCGGCCGCATGCTGCGCGCCAACGGCGACTACATGGAGTCCGGCCGCGACGCCACCCTGGCCGGGGCCGAGGTGGTGGTCGCACTACGCAATGCCGATGCGCGCAGCCCCCTGCATACCGCCTGGCAGGGCGTACTCGCGGATCCGCTGGCCAATCCTTCGCAGCTGGGCCAGGACGCGACCCGTCCCAACCAGCGCGCCGAGTACACCACCATCAAGGAGCTGTTCCTGCAGAAGGAACAGGCGCCGGCGTTCATCGATGCCCTGGACCGCGGCGCGGGCTACGCCTACGGCCGCCCGCAGGCCGAGGGCCGCAACCGCGCCACCGGCGGGCTGTACGCTCAGGGCGACGACTTCGTGCTTTGGAATCGCGACGGACCCGGCCGCGCCTATCTGGACGGGCAGTGGTCGGAGGTCGCGCGCAACGACCTCAGCCGCGTGCGCAACCGCGACGGCACCACCGACCTCAACCTGGCCCGCGACGGCAACGTCAGCCAACTGCTGCACGTGGACCCGCGCGCGCCCGGACTGCGCGCAAGCCTGGACGTGGATGCGCCGGTGGCGCCCGAGCGCGCGGACCATCCGCTGTTGCGGCAGGCACGCGATCAGGGCCGCGGCCTGGACGCTCAGCTGGGCGCGGTGAGCGGCGATGCGCGCGCATGCCTGGATCTCAACGTGGCTTGCCTGGCCGCGCAGCACCGTTTCGACCGCATCGACCACGTGATGCTCGGGCGTTCGCCGCCCGGGCAGGAGCCCAATGTGCTGGTAGTGCAGGGCGAACTGAGCGATCCCGGTCGCCGGATCGCCTCGATGCCCCTGGCCGACGCGTTGCGCGGTCGCAGCGAAGAACTGCAACAGCGTTTGGGCGCCGTGCCCGCGCCGCAGACCGAGCAGCAGGAGCAGCAGCAAAGCCAACGGGCCGCGCGCTCGATGTAGCGCCTGCCGGCGCGCGTCGCCGGCAGGACTGCTGACGATCGGCCGCCGGGTGCGATTGCCTGCGCGCGGCGGCCGGCGCTCATGGCGTTTCCGCGAGTGCCCGGCTTTTGCCGTGGCACCTGCGTGCGCGCAGGCCGATTCATCGTAGCGAGCGCCGATCCGCCAGCTGGCGCGGTCGATGCGTTGGGAGTGAGTGAGCCGACACCGCTCCAATCGCTGTTTCACGCAGCGTCAATCCGCAGGCTGCGCACATCTTTCCTGTTCCGGGCGACGCCTGAAGATTCGCATGCGCCACGCGACAGGAAGTCGTCCGAAAACGGCGAGTAATCGGCCGTAACCCAGCGCATACAGACGCTGCGCCGCCGGCGCGTAATCGCATCACCGTCGATACATCCACGCCGATCGCGCTCGCGCATCGCGACGACCGCGCTCGGCCCGAAGGAGCCCGCCATGAAGCTCTCGCTGCCCGTTTCGCTGTTGAGTCTGAGTCTGTTCGCCATCGGCGCCGCCCAGGCCGCGCCGCCGCGTTACCGCATCGATTACCTGCCGTCGCTGGGCGGTTCCAGCACCGCCACCAGCATCAACGATCTGGGCTGGGTCGCCGGCCGGTCGACGCTTACCTCGCCGGCGCCGTCGCATCGTCACGCCGTGCTCTGGCGCAACCGGCAGATCACCGACCTGGGCACCCTGGGCAGCCCGGAGCGTCAGAGCGCCGTGGTCTGGCCGGTGAAGAACGTGCGCGGCATCATCGCCGGCATCGCCGAAACCAATGTGATCGACAGCGAGAACGAGGACTGGAGCTGCTCGGCCTTCCTGCTGGCGCGACCGGCCGGTGGCCCGCGCTACCAATGCCTGGGCTTCGTCTGGGAGGACGGGCATATGCGGGCCTTGCCGACCTTCGGCGGCACCCATGGCTTCGCCACCGGCGCCAACAATTTCGGCCAGGTCGTGGGCTGGGCCGAGACCACGGTGCGCGACCCGGTCGGCTGCACGCTGCCGCAGAAGTTCCAGTTCCGCGCCGCGTTGTGGGAACCGCGCCGTAACCGCATCAAGGAGCTGCCGCCGGTGGTGGCGGCTGGCGATACGGTCAGCGCCGCCACCGCGATCAACGACCGCGGCCAGGTGGTCGGTATTTCCGGCATCTGCGACGACGCGGTCGGCAAGTTCAGCGCGATACGCGCAGTGTTGTGGGAGCGCGGCAAACCGACGGTGCTGGGTGATATCGGCGGCGCGGCCTGGAACACGCCGATGGCGATCAATCCGCAGGGCGACGTGGTCGGCTTCGGCAATCAGTCGCTCACCGACGAAGGCGCGCCGGACTGGGGCGCGTTCCTGTGGACGCGCCATGGCGGCATGCGCGCGCTGCCGAAGCTGGCCGGCCATCTCAATGCGCAGGCCAACGGCTTGAACCTGTGGCGGCACGCGGTGGGCCGTTCCTGCACGGATGCCAGCATGTCGGCGTGCGATGCGGTGCTGTGGCGCGATGGCGGCGTCCATCGTCTGCGCGATCTGATCGCGGATTTCCCGGCCGACGGCCCGCGCCTGACCACCGCGACCGACATCGACGATTTCGGCCGCATCAGCGGACAAGCGATCAATCCGCAGACCGGCGCCGGCATGGCCTATGTGGCTACGCCGATCTACTGAGTTTGTTGGTATTGGCCCAACCCCTCTCCGCTGCGGAGAGGGGTTGGCGCGCCGGCGTCTTCAGTCGGTCCGAGTGGCCAGCGCCTGCCCGAGCCACACCGCCGTCTCCGCGGCCAGCGTCGGCGACAGCGTGGCCACGCCCGGCGGCAGCAGCACGATCACGGTCGAGCCGTAGTTGAAGCGGGCCATTTCGGCGAAACGGTCCAGCGCGATGCCGGCGCCGCGATAGTCCTTGACCGTCACGGTGTCGGCGTAGCGCGGAATCTCGACGCCGCTCCACACCGTTTCCACGCCGGAGACCAGCAGCGCGCCCACCATCACCACCGCCATCGGGCCGAAGTCGGTATCGAAGTGGCAGACCAGGCGTTCGTTGCGCGCGAACAGGCGCGGCACGTTGCGCACCGCGTCCGGACCGACCGAGAACAAACGCCCCGGCACGTGCACGGTTTCGCGCAGGGTGCCGGCCCAGGGCATGTGCACGCGGTGATAGTCCTTCGGCGACAGGTACACGGTCGCGTACACGCCGTTCTCGAACGGCTCGGCCGCCGCATCGTCGCCCAGCAACTCGGCGGCGGTGAAGGACTGGCCCTTGGCCTGGAAGATGTCGCCGTCCACGATCGGCCCGCATTGGCTGATGCGTCCGTCGGCCGGCATCAGCAGGCTGCGCGGATCGGCATCGGCCACGCGCGCGCCCGGCTTGAGCGCGCGGGTGAAGAAGGCGTTGAAGGTCGGGTAGGCGCGCGGATCGGATTCGGCCGCCTCGGACAGGTCGACGCCGAACTTGCGCGTGACCGTATCGATCAGCCACTGGCTGACCGCCGGGCGGCTGGAGTAGGCCAGGGCGCGCGCGATCGACGACAGCGCGCGGTGCGGCAGCACGTAGGTGAAGGTGGTCAGCAGGCTCACGGCATGGCCTCGGTCAGGGCGGCCATGTCGGCGGCGATGGCCTTGGGATCCAGCGGCGGCTGGATCAGTCCGGCCATGCGGCCCTGCGGGTCCAGTACCGCCATCGAGGCGCTGTGATCGACCGAGTACTGATTGGCCGGCACGCCTTCGGGCGGCGGCACCTTGGCGAACACCATGCTCAGCGATTTGGCGAAGCGCTCCAGCGCCGGCAGATCCGCGGTCGCGGCCAGGGTGTCCTTGTGGAAGGCATGGGCGTACTCGCCGATACGGTCGGGCGTGTCGCGTTCCGGATCGACCGACACGAACAGCACGCGCGGACGCAGCGCTTCCGGGATCGAGGCCCACTGCTTCTGCGCCTGCGCCATCTCGCCCAGGGTGGTCGGGCAGATGTCGGGGCAATGGGTGAAGCCCAGGAACACCAGGGTCCAGTGGCCCTTGAGCTCGCCCGGCACCAAGGCGGTGCCATCGGACTGGCGCAATGAGTAGGCCGGCAGCTCGCGCGGCGGCGCGAACAGGCGCACGGCCTGGGTCTGCGGCCACTGCGAAGGCGCGGCCGTACCGAAGTGGCGTTGTGCGGCCCACAGGCCGAGCGCAGCGGCCAGCGCGGCGACGAGGACGAGGACGGTGGTGCGATTGAACATGGCCGGTCCGACAGGGGTATCCCAACCATGATACCGGGCCGGCCGTGCGGGACGGGTGCGGCATAGCGCCGCAGCGGGCGGGGGGCGGTCCGTCTTCAGGCCCACGAGCAAGGACGCTGGCGCTTGGGCATCGAGGGAGCGGCTCGTACGCGACGTTCGCGTTCGTCGTGAAGGCAAATACCAGTGGTGTCCGCTCTTGCTTAGATTGTGAGTTAGTAATTCTTATTTTTGATATTCATGTTGCGGGGTTTGGTGATTATTAGTGTGATATGGCACGCATTATCCGTAGATAGTCCGCGCATCACTGAATAGCGTCTCCGCCTAGTGGAAAACACCTCTTGCACTGCCGCTGAAAACCCGCGCTAATGTGACCGTGATCGCGTTGTGGATGGTTTCTGTCGCGATCTGTGTGGGTGAATGTTTGTGTATAAATTGCGCATTATTTTTTGGCATCAGGCCGGTCGCGAAATGAATCGCGAGAGGATGAATACGATGAAATGGAGTTTCCCGTCTTTGTCGCGCAAGCGCCGCTGTACGATCGCCTTGCTGGCCGTTTGCGGCCTGGCGTCAGGGCCCGTTGCGGCGCAAGTCGTAGTCGAGGACCCGGGCCTGATCATGGGCCAGATCAAGCAAACCTTCGCGGATGCCAAGGAGTTCGGTCTTCAGGCCCAGCGCTGGGGCGAGACCTACAAGTCCTACACCGAAACGTACAAGCACTATCAACAGCAGTTGATCCGTCTGCAGCGCCTGAACATGGGCGATCCGCAGATGGAAGACACCTTTCCCGAGCGCGATCTGAACTACGGGATGGCGGATAGCTGTCCCGAGAAAGGCAACGGCGAGGGTGGCGCGCGCGGTCTGTTGACGGGCGTGTTCGCGGCTGCGCAGCCGAAGATGGACGGCAAGGTGCTGGACGAACAGCAGAAGATCTGCGAGCGCATGGTCCAGGCCGAGAACGCCAAGTACAACGAGTCCGTGCGCATGCTCAAGACGCTGATGAAGCGCAATCGCGAGTTCCAGGACGTGCAGCGGCAGCGCGACCAGGTCGGCGACGAGCAAGGGGCGTTGGCGGCCAACGACAACGAGGTCCAGCGTTTCGTGGCGCGCACTTCGATGGATCTCGATTACTGGCAGGCCCGCATGACCGCCTACCAAAGCTATATCGAGTCCTTGAAGTGGGATCAGGCACGGCTGGCCAAGCGCGCGATGCGCGGCAAGAAGGGACAGGGCATGGGCGGCATCGTCGGTCAGGTCGTCCAGGCCGCTGCGCTCAAAGCCGCTCTGAAGCCCTGAGTCGCCGGTAGCGCGGGCGAATCGCATTTCATCGAACGGGGCTTGGCCCCAGCAGGAAGCTAACGATGCCAGCAGGGTTGCAATGGGGCAGCGGCTTTGTGGCCGCGTGGGAGGCCTGGTCGCCGCGCGCGGCCGGCATCGGCGAGTTCGCCTTCTTCAAGCTGGTCAACGACTACCTCAGCGTCAAGGTCGATGAGTTCGGCTTGGAGCTCATGGGGCGCTTCATGACCTGGGCCACCGGCATCGCGCTGACCCTGGTCACGCTGTGGATACTGATCGCCGGCTATCGCATCGTCACCGGGCAGTCGCGCGAGCCGATGATCGCGCTGGTCACTAGCATGACCCGGATCGCGGTGATCGTCGGCGTGGCCACCACCATGTCGGTGTTCGGCGGCGATTTGCACCAGACGCTGACCGGGGACCTGGACCGCGAAGTGCATGGCATGTTCACCGGCAACAGCGACCGCAGTTCGGCCGACGCGATCGACGAGAACCTGGCCTACATGCAGGTGGCCCTGAGCGCGATCGACGCGGTCCAGATCGTCGACGGCGACCAGCAGATGTACGACGAAAAAGCCCGCGCGTTGCTGTTCGCCGGCTTCGGCACCGCCAGCCCGCCGATGACGGCCGGCGCGATGCTGCTGCTCTACAAGTTCACCCTGGCGCTGTTCGTCGGCCTGGGGCCCTTGTTCATCCTGTGCCTGATCTTCGACCAGACCAAGGACCTGTTCCGAAAATGGCTGATGTACGGCCTCGGCACCTTGTTCTCGATGGCCATGCTCAGCGCGGTGACCGCGATAGCGCTGGAACTGGCTTCGCGCGTGGCGGGGGCGCTGTGGATGGCCAAAGCGATCAACGGCATCCTCGGCACAGACGTAGAAGGCCTGACGACCCAGGCGATGCAGCAAGGCGGGATAGGGCTGCTGCTGACGGTGCTGATCATCACGGTGCCGCCGGCGGCTGCGATGTTTTTTCAGGGGACGCTCGGAGGGTTCAACCACTTCTCTGGTTTTCAAGCCAAATCTGAAGCCACGTCGCAAGCGAGGGCTGCCTATCAACCGCCCATGCCCGCAGCGTCAAATCCTGACTCTGGTCGCACAGGTGGGCAAACTCTGCCTGGTTTAGGGCCCAGAACTCCATAGGCGCACGGCCGTGATTGAGCTTCAAGGAGATGCATATGAAGTTGAGGGCGATCTTTGCTTTAGCGATTACTTGCAGCGCCATCTCAACCAAAGTTGAGGCTGAGGGGAACTGCCCCCCTGGCTACTATCAGTTGCCGGGCCCGACTCAGGGAGTCATCAACTGCGGCCCCGTTCCCGGCGACAACGCCTCTGAAGCCGAGGCGGGCCCACGCTGGGCCAGTCGATGGGGTGCTATCGCGATCGATGAGGGCGAAAGCAATGTCGGCGTAGGGGCGGCTGCGGCAATGAGCAGCAAGCGCAAAGCAATACAAGCGGCGTTGGCGGAGTGCCGAGGGAAAGGCGGGCAGAAGTGTGAGATCAGCCTGATATACGACAATCAATGTGCCGTCGTCATTGCTGGCGTGGGCTACTCGAGGTCACACGGTGGAGCAACTGTAGAGATTGCAGCAACACGAGGTTTGAAGATGTGTAATGAGGCTGGGACTAGTCAATGCCAAGTCTATTACAAGGCCTGCAGCCTGCCTCAGCAGATACAGTAAATTTCCCTGCGCAAGCGCAGTTCGACGTTTCGAAGCGGATAGAGACAGTGAGAACCCGGGCATTCAACAATCCCGCAAATACTCCCTGCGGTGTTGCAAGCAGCCAGCCAGGACGG
Source organism: Lysobacter sp. cf310 (assembly GCF_900114355.1). Classification (GTDB taxonomy): domain Bacteria; phylum Pseudomonadota; class Gammaproteobacteria; order Xanthomonadales; family Xanthomonadaceae; genus Lysobacter. The sequence continues at coordinate 580,800 of NZ_FOSS01000003.1, read as the reverse complement.
GATGAAGTCATTAAATCAAGTGGAAATCGCCGATGAAGATTCCACTCATTGTCCTCTTGCTGCTAGTCGTTGGGCCGGTAGGTATGGCTCGGGCGGAAGGAGGCACCTGCCCGCCAGGCTTTTATCCTCAGAACGGTCCCGGCGTACTAGGCTGCGCTCCAATTCCGGATGGAGGGGCGGAGTCGGTTGGGTCCGGTCCAAAGTGGGCCACGCGTTGGGGAGCGATTGCAACCGATGGCGCCAATGCTGCGTTCGGCGCGGCTTCCGACATACCGAGAAAGCGGGCGGCACAGAAGGAAGCGCTCGCTCAATGCAAGGCCCGTGGCGGCCAGGCCTGCAAGGTTGATCTGGTCTACTACAATCAATGCGCGGTGATGATCACTGGTGATTTCAAGTACTTGTCGCAAGGCGCGGAGTCAGTTCGGGTCGCAACAGAGGTTGGAATGAAGAGGTGCGGCGAGCTCGACGCAGGGTGCCGAGTCTACTATTCCGGTTGTAGCCTTCCAGTTCGAATCAGGTGAAGTGTTCTGCTCAAGCTGTTGAGAGAAGAATGCGTCGTTATCGACGACGCTTTTTCTTATTTCTGTTGTGCGCGAGCACACAGGCGTCGGGCGAGGGTAAGTGCCCCGAAGGCTACTACCAGGCCCCGGGACCTGAGCAAGGGGTCATCAACTGTCTGCCGCGATCCACTAGTACCGACAATACTGAGCCGCAAGATGGCGGGCCACGCTGGGCAAGTCGTTGGGGCGCGATCGCGTTCGACTACGGGGTCAGCAACGTGGGGTTGGGAATTGCGGTTGCCAGTAGCAGCAAGCGCAGGGCGAAGAGTGCGGCGTTAGCGGACTGCCGGGCTAAGGGAGGCCTGGACTGTAGGGTGAATCTGATATACGACAACCAGTGTGCAGTGGTCATCGCCGCGACCGGTTACTCGCGAGCGCATGGAGGCGCTACCACCGAGATAGCTGCGCAGCGCGGGATGGAACTGTGCAAAGCTGAGGGCTTCGACAATTGTCAGGTCTATTACAAAGCCTGCAGCCTGCCTGAGCAGATTCAATAGACTGGGTGTTGGCTAAGAATCTCGGGCGGAGCATCGATGCAAACTGTTCGGCATGACAAGCTAACGCGTCTAAGCGAGGATGCGGGGTAGAGGTAGGCCATGACCCCAAGAGACCCAAACCCAGGCACCACCCCGGATTTCGACTGGTCCGCCTCCGCGCGCATGGTCGAGGGCGGGGTGTTGGCCGGCTTCGCGGTGCTGCTGCTGGCGATCGCGGTTGCGGTGCTGGGGATCAGCGGGACCAACCTGAACGTCGTCGAGTTGTCCAAGTGGGGCGCGATCACCGCCGGGATGCTGCAGATTCGGGCCTCGGTGCTGGCGACCTGTCTGGTGGCGCTGGCGGGCCGGCGACTGTTGGACGGTACGGGGCAGGGCGCGGCGGCGGTCGGCGCGCGGTCCTTGCGGGCGGCCAGGAAGCTGGTCGCGATCGCCTGGCTGCTCGGGCTGGCCATGGTCAGTCTGCCGCTGATGATGGAGCTGCCCCTGCATGTGCCCGAGACCGGGCTGGTGTTCGGCTTGTTGCTGCTGGCCGGCGCCGCGCAGGTCGCGGTCGGGGCGATGGTCTACCGGTCGCTGGTGTCGGCGGTGGCCGCGCAGGCGGATGCCGCGTCCTACGAATTGAGGCTGTAAGCGCCGCGGGCGGGGCGATACAGGGCCGCGAGCCCGCTCCGGCCGGAGCACGGCGGCCGTGGCCGGGCGGCGGGCCGCTATAATGCGCGGCCCTGCTACGTTTCCGGATCCGCCGTGCCTTCCGTCACCTTCGAGCAACTGACCGTCATCGACCTGATCCGCTACGGCGCCAGTCGCTTCAATGGGGCCGGGCTGACCTTTGGTCACAGCTACGACAACGCCCTGGACGAGGCCACCCAGCTGGTCCTGCACGCGCTGCACCTGCCGCACGACCTGAGCCCGGTGTACGGCGCCTCCAAGGTGACCACGGAGGAGAAGGATGCGGTGCTGGCGCTGTTCGAGCGCCGCATCGGCGAGCGCATCCCGGCCGCCTACCTGACTGGCGAGGCCTGGTTCGCGGGCCTGAGCTTCAAGAGCGACCGCCGCGCTCTGGTGCCGCGTTCGCCGATCGCCGAGCTGATCGAGTCGGGTTTCGAGCCCTGGCTGGGCGGCCGCCAGGTCGAGCGCGCGCTGGACCTGTGCACCGGTTCGGGCTGCATCGCGATCGCGACCGCGCACTACCACCCCGATTGGCAGGTGCACGGCGCCGACATCAACGACGACGCGCTGGCGCTGGCGGCCGAGAACAAGGCCCGCCTGCACGCCGACAACGTCGAGCTGCGCACGTCGGACCTGTTCGACGGCCTGCAGGGCGAGGTCTACGACCTGATCGTGACCAATCCGCCCTACGTCACCAACGACGAGACCGACGCGCTGCCCAAGGAATACTCCTACGAGCCCGAACTGGGCCTGCGCGCGGGCGACGACGGCCTGGACCTGGCCCTGCGCATCCTGCGCGACGCCCCGGACCATCTGAGCGAGCACGGGCTGCTGATCTGCGAAGTCGGCGAGGCCGAGCGCGCCCTGGTCGAGTTGCTGCCCGAGCTGCCGCTGGCCTGGGTCGAGTTCAAGGTCGGGCAGATGGGCATCTTCGTCGCCGAGCGCGGCGATCTGGTCGAGCACCACGCCCGCATCGCCGAGCTCGCGAGCCAGCGCGGCGGCTGATCCGGGCCGGCATGGACAGGAAGGCTCGCATACTGGCTCCGCTCGATGCGCGCGGGCGTGGTCTGGAGATCGGCCCCTCGCACAACCCGGTCGCGCCCAAGCGCGAGGGCTACGATGTCGACGTGCTGGACCACGCCGATCGCGCGGCGCTGTTGCACAAGTACCGCGATCACGGTGTCGACCTGGACGCGATCGAAGAGGTCGACTTCGTCTGGAAGGGCGGCAGCTACGCCGAACTGACCGGCCGCAGCGCGCACTACGACTGGATCATCGCCTCGCATGTGATCGAGCACGTGCCCGATCTGGTCGGCTTCCTCAACGACTGCGACACCCTGCTGCGCGAGGGCGGGGTGCTGTCGTTGGCGGTGCCCGACAAGCGTTACTGCTTCGACCGCCTGCGCGCCCTGACCGGGCTGTCGCAGCTGATCGACGCGCACCTGCAGGGCCGGCGCAATCACAGCCCGGGCCAGGTCGCCGACTACTTCCTCAACGTGGTCAAGCTGGACGGGCGGATCGCCTGGGATGCGGCCCTGGCGGCCGGGCGCTCGCTGAGCTCGGTGGAGTTCGTGCACACTGTCCAGGAGGCGAATGCGGGCATGCACGCGGTGCGCAAGCACGACGCCTACCTGGACATCCACGCCTGGTGCTTCACCCCGAGCTGGTTCCGGCTGCTGTTGGACGATCTGAATCGATTGGGTCTGGTGGCGCTGCGCGAGCGGTCGTTCAGCGGCACCCAGGGTCACGAGTTCTATATCGCGTTGTCCCGCGACGGCGCAGGCCCCGATCGCGACCGCCTGGCGCTGATGCGTGAGGCCGAAACCGAAATGGCGGCATGCGCGCTGTGAAACGCGCGTGCCGCGGCTGACGAGAGAGACGCATGTCGAACAACACCTTCGGCCGCCTGTTGCGGGTCACCACCTTCGGCGAGAGCCACGGCCCGGCGATCGGCTGCGTGGTCGACGGCTGCCCGCCGGGGCTGGCGATCGCGCCGGAGGAGTTCCGCCACGATCTGGACCGCCGCGCCACCGGCAAGACCCGTCACACCTCGGCGCGGCGCGAGGCCGACGAGATCGAGATCCTCAGCGGCGTGTACGAGGGCCTCACCACCGGCACCCCGATCGCGCTGCTGATCCGCAACACCGACGCGCGCAGCAAGGACTACGGCTCGATCGCCGAGCAGTTCCGTCCCGGCCACGCCGACTACAGCTATTGGCAGAAGTACGGCTTGCGCGACCCGCGCGGCGGCGGGCGCTCCTCGGCGCGCGAGACCACCATGCGCGTGGCCGCGGGCGTGATCGCCAAGAAGTGGCTGGCCGAGCGTCATGGGGTGCGGGTGCGCGGCTTCATGTCGCAGATCGGCGAGATCTTTCCCAACGGTTACGACCTCGGCGTGGTCGAGGACAATCCCTTCTTCTGGCCCGACGCGGCCCAGGTCGCCGAGCTCGAGGCCTTCATGGACGCGCTGCGCAAGTCCGGCGATTCGGTCGGCGCGCGCGTGGACGTGATCGCCGACAACGTGCCGCCGGGCTGGGGCGAGCCGATCTACGGCAAGCTCGACGGCGAGCTGGCGGCAGCGCTGATGAGCATCAACGCGGTCAAGGGCGTGGAGATCGGCGACGGCTTCGCGGCGGTGGCCGCGCGCGGCACCGAGCACCGCGACGAGATGTCGCGCAGCGGTTTCGCCTCCAACCACGCCGGCGGCATCCTCGGCGGCATCAGCACCGGCCAGCAGCTGCATTGCTCGACCGCGTTCAAGCCGACCTCCAGCCTGCGCCTGCCCGGGCGCGGTCTGGACGTGCACGGCAACGAGGTCGAAGTGATCACCACCGGCCGCCACGACCCCTGCGTCGGCATCCGCGCCACCCCGATCTGCGAGGCCATGGTCGCGCTGGTGCTGATGGACCAGGCCTTGCGCCACCGGGCCCAGTGCGGCGACGTGGGCGAGGTGACGCCGCGCATTCCGGCCGGCGACGCGGATGGCTGAGCGTCCGCGCGTCTGGGTCTCGCAACCGCTGTTCGCCGACCTCCTCGCGCGGCTGGACGAGCACTTCGACGTGGCCAGCACCGCCACGGTCACCCAGCACCGCCCGGATGCGGTGGCCGCGGCCCTGCGCGAGGCCGACGGCGCCCTGGTCACCCTCAACGACGCGATCGGCGCGGCCCAGGTGACCGGCGCCTCGCGCCTGCGCGCGATCGCCAACGTCGGCGTGGGCTACAACAACCTCGACCTGGCGGCATTGAGCGCGGCCGGGATTCTGGCCACCAACACCCCGGACGTGCTGACCGAGACCACCGCCGACTTCGGCTTCGCCCTGATGATGGCGACCGCGCGCCGGATCACCGAGGCCGAGCGCTGGCTGCGCGACGGCCATTGGCGGCAGTGGAGTTTCGAATCGCTGCTGGGCGGCGACGTCCATGGCGCCACCCTGGGCATCCTCGGCATGGGCCGGATCGGCCGCGGCATCGCCCGGCGCGCCTCCGGTTTCGGCATGCGTGTGCTGTACCACAACCGCAGCCGCCTGCCCGATGCGGTGGAACGCGAGCACGCCGCCGAGTACGTCGGCTTCGAAGCGCTGTTCGAGCGCGCCGATCACCTGGTCCTGGTGCTGCCGTATTCGCCGGCCAATCATCACCTGGTCGACGCGGTCGCATTGGCGCGGCTGCGCCCGCACGCCACCCTGACCAATATCGCGCGCGGCGGCCTGATCGACGAAGAGGCCCTGGCCGACGCGTTGGCTGGCGGGCGCCTGGCCGCGGCCGGACTGGACGTGTTCGAGGGCGAGCCGGCGGTCAATCCGCGCCTGCTGGCGCTGCGCAACGTGGTCCTGACCCCGCACATCGCCAGCGCCAGCCTGGCCACGCGCCGCGCCATGGTCGCCTTGGCGGTGGCCAACCTGATCGCCGCGCTGGACCGCGGCCCCGATGCCGGCCGTCCGCCGTCGCCGCTCAACGCCGATGCCCTGGCCCGGGCCGGCGGAAAACGCAGCGCCTGAACCCGGCGCGCGCGCCGCGCGCGAATGCCAACGCCGATCCGCGCATTGGCGCCGCGCTTAGCCGATAATCGGCCTATCCCTTTAAGCAACACCCGCCGGAAATGGGTCCGGCGGCCCCCAAGCCAGGTAAATCGAAACTGATGAACGCCAAGACGTCCTGCAATGTCGCCGTGGTCGGTGCTACCGGAGCGGTCGGTGAAACCATGCTGAAGGTCCTCGCTGAGCGGAAATTCCCGATCGGCAATCTGCATGTGTTGGCGAGCGAACGCTCGGCGGGCGAGAAAATCCAGTTCGAAGGCAAAACCCTGGTGATCGAGGATCTGGCGACGTTCGACCCGTCCGGCGTCGACATCGCCCTGTTCTCGGCGGGCGGTTCGGTGTCCAAGGAATACGCGCCCAAGTTCGCCGCCGCCGGCGCGGTGGTGATCGACAACTCCTCGGCCTTCCGCTACGACGACGACATCCCGCTGGTGATCAGCGAGGTCAATCCCGAGCAGTTGGCCAACCGTCCGCGCGGCATCATCGCCAACCCGAACTGCTCGACCATGCAGATGCTGGTCGCGCTGGCGCCGATCCATCGCAAGGTCGGCATCGAGCGCATCAACGTCGCCACCTACCAGTCGGTGTCCGGCACCGGCCGGCGCGCGCTGGAGGAGCTGGGCCGGCAGACCGCCGGGCTGCTGAACTTCCAGGAGACCAAGGCCGAGGTGTATCCGGTGCAGATCGCGTTCAACGTGATCCCGCACGGCGGCGACTTCCTCGACAACGGCTACACCAGCGAAGAGATGAAGCTGGTCTGGGAGACCCGCAAGATCCTCGGCGACGACTCGATCGGCGTGAACGCCACCGTGGTCCGGGTGCCGGTGTTCTACGCCCACTCCGAGGCCGTGCACATCGAAACCCGCGAGAAGCTCAGCGCGCTGGATGCGCGCAAGCTGCTGGAAGGCGCGCCGGGCCTGGAAGTGGTGGACGAGGCGGTGGGCGGCGGTTATCCGACCCCGGTCACCCACGCCTCCGGCCATGACGCGGTCTACGTGGGCCGCATCCGCGACGACATCTCGCATCCGCGCGGCCTGTCGATGTGGGTGGTGGCCGACAACATCCGCAAGGGCGCGGCGCTCAACGCCGTGCAACTGGCCGAGCTGGTCTGGGCCGAGCAGCGCGCGCAGCACGCCGCTTGAGTCGGGCTGTCCGCATCGGGCAGCCTAAAACGTGGCCTAGGGCGTAATGTGACCGTATTGCGGCCGCATTGCGCATTAACCGTGGCGGCGGCTAGAGTCGCCGCCAGGGGAACGGGAGTGGGACCAGAGTGAAGCATCGTTTCACGCGCACCGCGTTGGCATTGGCGCTGGCTTTGGCCAGCGGCGGCGCCTGCGCGCTCGGTCTGGGCCAGATCGAGGTCAAGTCGCGTTCCGACCAGCCGCTGCTGGCGGAGATCCCGATCGTCTCCAGCGATCCGGCCGAACTCGAGCAACTGCAGGCACGCCTGGCGTCGCCGGAGACCTTCGCCCGCATCGGCCTGATGCCGCCGCAGGGCATCGTCTCCGACCTGCAGTTCCAGGTCGCTCTGGACGCGCGCGGCAACCCGGTGATCCGGGTCACCAGCGAGCAGCCGGTGAACCAGCCGCTGGTGACCTTCCTGATCGAGGTCGACTGGGGCCAGGGGCGCCTGGTGCGCGAGTACTCGGCGCTGATCGACACCCCTAAGACCGTCTCGGCGCCGCTGCAACCGCCGATCGAGGCGCCGGTGTCGGCGCCGTCCAATCTGATCGAGCGTCCGATCGATCCGGCCGCGGTGATCGCCAGCGACACCCCGACCGATCCGGCCGCGGTGGTGCCGGACCCGGCCAGCGTCGACGCCGTGCCGGCCGCGCCTGCCAACGCGTTCCCCGAACAACCGACCGCGATCGCGATCGCGCCGCCGGCACCGACGCCCGCGCCGCCGCTGACCGCCGCGCCGGCGAGCGCCACGGACGGGACGATCGAGGTCAAGCGCGGCGACGCCTTGTCGCGTATCGCCAGCGGACTGGAGTTGGGCGAGGGCGCCAGCCTGGACCAGACCATGGTCGCGCTGCTGCGCGCCAACCCCGACGCCTTCATCGGCGGCGACGTCAATCGACTCAAGCAGGGCGCGGTACTGCGCGTGCCCAGCGGCAACGAAGTGGCCAGCATCGACGCCGGCGAAGCCAGCGCGCTGGTGCGTGGACAGATACAGCAGTGGCGCCAGGCGCGCCGTCCGGCGCCGCAGCCGGCGGTGGAGCCGGTGCCGCTGGCGACGGCGCCGCGCGCGGCCGGCAACAGCGCCGGCGCTGCGACGGACGCGGCGGCCTCGGCCGGCGCGCGTCTGGAAATCGTCCCGCCCGGCGCCAGCCGCGCCGCGCGGGCGGGTACACAGTCCGGCATCAATGCCGGAGGCGAGGGCCAGATGCTGCGACAGGAACTGCAAGAATCCAAGGAATCGCTCGCCGCACGCGAGGCCGAACTCAGCGACCTCAAGGGCCGCGTCGCCGAGTTGGAGCAACTGCAGAAGCAGCAGCAACAGCTGATCCAGCTCAAGGACACCGAACTGGCCGCGGCGCAGCAGCGCCTGGCCGAATCCAATCAGAAGCAGGCGGTCGCTCAGGGCGGCGCGATGCTGCCGTGGGCGATCACCGGCGCGGTCCTGTTGCTGGCGGCGTTCGGCGCGTGGTTCATGCGCCGGCGTCCGTCCAAGCCGGTGTTCCGCGCGCCACTCGCGGCTGGAGCCGCCGGCCCTTCGATCGCCGACGCCTTCGCCGAACCCGCGCCTGCGCCCGAGCCGGAGCCGGAGCCGGAGCCGGCCGTGGTCGACTCGCCGGCAGCGGCGCCCGGCGGCGCGGCGCAGACCGCACCGTTCTGGACCACGCCGCAGTCGGCGCCCGGCAGCGAGCGCAAGGTGCCGGCCTGGCACGTGGCCGCGGTCGGTCACGGCGAGGCGCCGGTGCAGGAACCTTTGTTGGCCGCGCAACCGGGCCAGGAGCGCCTGGAGCTCGCGCGCGCCTACATGGACCTGGGCGATCACGAGAGCGCGCGTCAGCTGCTGGGCGAAGTCGCGGTCACCGGCGACCTGGCCGCGCGCCAGCAGGCCGCGCGGATGTTGCGCGAACTGGAGTAAGGCGTGGCGTCTGAGGTTTCGGCGGCACCCGACGCGGCGGATTCGGCCGTGCGTGCGGCGGGTGCGACGCGGCGCTACGCCTTGGGCATCGAGTACGACGGCGGCGAGTTCTCCGGCTGGCAGCGCCTGAGCCGGCCGGGCGAGCCCGACCTGCGCGGCGAGCCCACGGTGCAAGGCGCGGTCGAGGCGGCGCTGTCCTTCGTCGCCGGTCGCCAGATCGATGTGACCTGCGCCGGCCGCACCGACGCCGGCGTGCATGCCTCCTGCCAGGTGGTGCATTTCGACGGTCCGGCCGAGCGCGAGCCGCGTGGCTGGGTGCTGGGTACGACCTCGCGCCTGCCGCCGTCGGTGTGCGTGCGCTGGTGCGTGCCGGTGGCCGACGATTTCCACGCCCGCTTCTCGGCGCGCGCGCGCCGCTACCGCTATCGCATTCTCAACCGCCCGGTGCGGCCGGCCTTGCAGCGCCAGTACCTGAGCTGGGAGCGGCGTCCGCTCGACGCCGACGCCATGCATCGCGCGGCGCAGGCGCTGCTGGGCGAGAACGATTTCTCCGCTTTCCGCACCGTGCACTGCCAGGCCCCGCACGCCCGCCGCGATCTGCAATACATCGCGGTGCGCCGCGACGGCGACATCGTCGAGATGGAAGTGCAGGCCAACGCCTTTCTCCATCACATGGTCCGCAACATCGTCGGCAGCCTGCTGCCGGTGGGGCGCGGCGAGCAGCCCGAGGACTGGATCGCGCAGTTGCTGGCCGGGCGCGACCGCGCCAAAGCCGGGCCGACCGCGCCCTCGGCCGGGCTGGTGTTCGTCGGTCCGCGCTACCCTGCGGACTGGCCACTGCCGGCGGAGGTATTGCTGTGACCCACGCGCCCAAGACCCTGTTCCGCACCCGCATCAAGTTCTGCGGCTTCACCCGTCCGGGCGACGTGCGCCTGGCCTGCGAGCTGGGCGCGGACGCGATCGGCTTCGTGTTCGCCGAGTCCAGCAAGCGCCGCGTCGAAGCCGAAGAGGCGCGCGCGATGCGTCAGGCGCTGGCGCCGCTGGTGGACGCGGTGGCCTTGTTCATGGACAACCCGGCCGAACAGGTGCGCGAGGTGGTGCGCCAGGTCCGGCCCAGCCTGTTGCAGTTCCACGGCGACGAGAACGACGCGTTTTGCCGCTCCTTCGGGGTGCCCTATCTGAAGGCGGTGGCGATGGGCGAGGGCGGCGATCCGGCCTTGCCGCAGGGTTTGGCCCTGCACGCGCGTTATCCGGCCGCGGCCGGTTTCCTGCTCGACAGCCATGTCGCCGGCGGCAGCGGCGGCAGCGGCAAGACCTTCGACTGGTCGCGGATTCCGGCCGGCATGCACAAGCCCTTCCTGCTCGCGGGCGGGCTGGTGCCCGACAACGTCTACGAGGCCATCCTGGCGACCCGGCCCTGGGGCGTGGACGTCTCCAGCGGCATCGAAAGCGCCCCCGGGCGCAAGGACGGCGACCTGATGCGACGTTTCGTCGAGGAAGTGCGGCGCGCGGATTGCCACTCCGACTGAGTCGCGTAGCGCTCACTGCCTTGCGGTAGGCGCGACCGTGAGCTACGGCGAGCGACGCAAGGCGTAGGGTGTGGTGAGCCAAAGGCGAACCGCACCCTCACTCAGCACCGGCTGCGCGCGACGGTGCGGTTGCCACCGCACCCGACGGTTCGCGCGCTAGGCAGATTCCGACAACGCCTCACGCAACCACGTCGCTAATTCCGCCACCCGCGCATCCTCGCGCCGTTTCGGCGCGCACAGCAGCCAACGCGCATCGGTGTCGACGAAACCCCAAGGCGCGAGCAGGCGGCCGGCGGCCAGATCCTCGGCCACCAGCGGCTGCGGCGCGATCGCCACGCCCAGGCCGGCGTTGGCCGCTTCCAGCAGGTAATACAGGTGCGCGAAGCCGGTGCCTTGACGCAGCGCGGCCGGGTCCAGGCCGACCCGTGCGGCCCAGTCGCGCCAGGCCTGCGGCCGCGAGGCGGTATGCAGCAGCTCCGGCCCGCACAGCGCGTCCGGCGGCGACCCGCTCAATGCGGCCGCGCCCGGCCAGCGCGGGCTCAGCACCGGGCCGATGCGTTCCACCGCTAGTTCGTACACGCTCCAATCGGACGGCCACGGCGGCGCCGCGATCAACAGCGCCGCATCCAGCCCGGCCAGCGCGGCGTCGGGGGCGGTGTCGTTGGCGGCCAGATGCAGGCGCAGCGCGGGGCGCTCGCGCGCCAGCCGGTCCAGGCGCGGAATCATCCAGCGCGCCAGCACGCTGCCGGGGCAGCCCAGCACCAGCGGGGTCTGTTCCGGCCGCCGCTGCAGTTCGGCCCAGGCCGCGCGCAGCGGCGCGAAGCCGTCGCTGGCGGCCTCGTACAGGCGCTGCCCGGCCGGCGTCAGCGCCAGGCCGCGCCCTTCGCGCTGGAACAAGGCGCTGCCCAGCGCCTCTTCCAATAGCCGCAGCTGGCGGCTGACCGCGCCGTGGGTCACGTGCAGCTCGGCCGCGGCGCGGCCGACGCCGTCCAGCCGGGCCACGGCCTCGAAGGCGCGCAGGGCATTGAGCGGGGGCAGGGCACGGCTCATAAATAGGTGAGTTTTACTGAGGGGTCATGGCTATTTTATGGGTTATGGGGCCGTCTTGCTTGCGATAAAGTGACGGAATCCTACTCGCCAGCCCCACCGTGACCGCCATTACCGATTACCACGCCTACCCGGACGCCTCCGGACATTTCGGCCGCTACGGCGGCCGCTTCGTCGCCGAGACCCTGATCGGTCCGCTGGAGGAGCTGGCCGCGGCCTACGACGCCGCGCGCATCGACCCGGCCTTCATCGAGGCTTTCGACCGCGACCTCGCGCACTACGTGGGCCGGCCCAGCCCGATCTACCACGCCCAGCGCCTGAGCGAGGAGGTCGGCGGCGCGCGCATCCTGCTCAAGCGCGAGGACCTGAACCACACCGGCGCGCACAAGATCAACAACACCATCGGCCAGGCCCTGCTGGCCAGCCGCATGGGCAAGACCCGGATCATCGCCGAGACCGGCGCCGGCCAGCACGGCGTCGCCAGCGCCACCGTGGCCGCGCGGCTGGGCCTGGAATGCGTGGTCTACATGGGCGCGACCGACATCGAGCGCCAGAAGATCAACGTCTACCGCATGAAGCTGCTGGGCGCGACGGTGGTTCCGGTGACCAGCGGTTCGGCCACGCTCAAGGACGCGCTCAACGAGGCCATGCGCGACTGGGTCACCAATGTGCGCGACACCTTCTACATCATCGGCACCGTCGCCGGCCCGGACCCGTATCCGCGCATGGTGCGCGACTTCAACGCCATCGTCGGCCGCGAGGCGCGCGCGCAGATGCTGGCCGAGTACGGCTGTCTGCCCGATGCGATCACCGCCTGCGTCGGCGGCGGCAGCAACGCGATCGGCCTGTTCCACGCTTTCCTCAACGACCCCTCGGTGCGCATCGTCGGCGCCGAGGCGGCGGGCGAGGGCATCGCCAGCGGCCACCACGCCGCTTCGCTGGCCGCCGGCCGCCCCGGCGTGCTGCACGGCAACCGCACCTATGTGCTGTGCGACGACGAGGGCCAGATCATCGAAACCCATTCGGTTTCCGCCGGCCTGGACTATCCCGGGGTCGGCCCCGAACACGCCTTCCTCAAGGATGCCGGCCGCGCCGAATACGTGGGCGTGAGCGACGACGAAGCCCTGGCCGCGTTCCATCAACTCGCGCGCACCGAAGGCATCCTGGCCGCGCTGGAGTCCAGCCATGCGATCGCGCAGGCGGTGAAGCTGGCGCGCACCATGCCCAAGGACCAGATCGTGCTGTGCAATCTGTCCGGGCGCGGCGACAAGGACGTGCATACGATCGCCGGGCGCGAGGGCATCGTGTTTTGAAACGGGAGTGAGCGCACAGGAGCGAGAAGGGAGCGAGGAGCGCGCGATCAATCCGCCAGCCGGCTCCCCGCTGTTTCTCCACCCTTGCGCTCTCGCTCTAACTCACTCCTCACTCCTCTAAGCTCACTCCTGCCCTCATGAACCGCATCGACACCCGTTTCGCCGCGCTCAAGGCGCAAAGCCGCAAGGCCCTGGTTCCGTTCGTCACCGCCGGCGATCCGTCGCTGCAGGCGACCGTGCCGGTGATGCACGCATTGGCCGCCGCCGGCGCCGACGTGATCGAGCTCGGGGTGCCGTTCTCCGATCCCATGGCCGACGGCCCGACCATCCAGCGCAGCTCCGAACGCGCGATCGCGCGCGGCGCCGGCCTGTCCTATGCGCTGCGCTGCGTGGCCGAGTTCCGCCAGCGCGACCCCGACACCCCGGTGGTGCTGATGGGCTATCTCAATCCGATCGAGATCCGCGGCTCGGCGCGCTTCGCCGCCGAAGCGGTCGCGGCCGGCGTCGACGGCGTGCTGCTGGTCGATCTGCCGCCCGAGGAAGCCGCCGAACTGCGCGCGGCCTTCGTCGCCGCCGGCCTGCAGCTGATCCTGCTGGCCTCGCCGACCACCACCGATCAGCGCCTGGCCCTGCTCTGCGACGACGCCCAGGGCTATCTGTATTACGTGAGCTTCGCTGGCGTGACCGGCGCCGACCGCCTCGACGCGGTCGCCGCCAACGAGCGCCTGCGCGAGATCCGCCTGCGCAGCCGGGTGCCGGTGGTGGCCGGCTTCGGCATCAAGGACGCCGCCAGCGCGAGCGCGATGGCGCGCGAGGCCGAAGGCGTGGTGGTGGGCAGCGCGCTGGTCGCGGCGATCGCCGAGACCGACGTCGCCGGTGCGGTCGCGGCCGCCAGCGCGTTCCTGGCGCCGCTGCGGCGGGCGCTGGACGCCCCGGCCTGAGTTCCGGCGTTTCCAGGCGCCTCTGCCTGGCCCAAACCTGGCTGCGCTAAACTGACCCGCTAGGCCGGGTTCCGCCACGGACCGTGGACCGGCACCTTTGGCAGCCTGAACGGGAAAAACGCACCGCATGTCCTGGCTCAAAAAACTCATGCCCGGCAGTCGCACCGGCATCCGCACCGACTCCGCCGGCGCCAAGCGCCGTAGCGTGCCCGAAGGGCTGTGGGAGAAGTGCGACCGCTGCGGCGCCGTGCTCTACCGGCCCGAGCTCGAGGAAAACCTCGAGGTCTGCCCCAAGTGCAGCTTCCACATGCCGATCCGCGGCCGGGTGCGCCTGAACGCCCTGTTCGACCCCGGCAGCACCACCGAGATCGGCGCCGAACTGGGCCCGACCGACGTGCTCAAGTTCAAGGACCAGAAGAAGTACTCCGACCGCATCAAGGCCGCGCAGAAAGCCACCGGCGAGCGCGACGCCCTGATCGCGATGCGCGGCACGCTCAAGCAGCGCCCGCTGGTCGCGTGCTCGTTCGACTTTGCCTACATGGGCGGTTCGATGGGTTCGGTGGTCGGCGAGCGGTTCGCGCGCGCGGCCGAGGCCGCGCTGGAAATCGGCTGCCCCTTCGTGTGCTTCTCCGCCAGCGGCGGCGCGCGCATGCAGGAAAGCCTGTTTTCGCTGATGCAGATGGCCAAGACCTCGGCCGCGCTCGGGCGCCTGCGCGAGGCCGGTCTGCCCTACATCTCGGTGATGACCCATCCGACCACCGGCGGCGTCTCGGCCTCGTTCGCGATGCTGGGCGACATCAACATGGCCGAACCCGAGGCCCTGATCGGCTTCGCCGGCCCGCGCGTGATCGAACAGACCGTGCGCGAGAAGCTGCCCGAAGGCTTCCAGCGCAGCGAGTTCCTGGTCGCGCACGGCGCGATCGACCAGATCTGCGACCGCCGCGAACTGCGCGAGCGCCTGGCCCACCTGTTGGCCCTGTTGATGAAGCAGCCGCAGCCGGAAGACGACGCGGAGGCCGCCGCTTGAGCCGCAAGTACTTCGGCACCGACGGCATCCGCGGACGGGTAGGCGAGGGCGTCATCTCGGCCGATTTCGTGCTCCGCCTGGGCAATGCCTACGGCCACGCCCTGGCGCGCCGCGACTGGCGCAAGCCGGTGGTGATCATCGGCAAGGACACCCGCATTTCGAACTACATGTTCGAGGCCGCGCTCGAGGCCGGCCTGGTCGCCGCCGGCGTCGACGTGCAGCTGATGGGCCCGATGCCGACCCCGGCGGTCGCGCACCTGACCCACTCGATGCGCGCCGACGGCGGCATCGTGATCTCGGCTTCGCACAATCCGCATTACGACAACGGCATCAAGTTCTTCTCGGCCGAGGGCGAGAAGCTCGACGACGCCACCGAGTTGGCGATCGAGGCCGCGCTGGAACAGCCGTTCCGCACCGTGCCGTCCGAAGAGCTGGGCAAGGCGGTGCGCACGCGCGATGCGCTGGGCCGTTACATCGAGGCCTGCAAGGGCTCGGTGCCCAAGGGCTTCGACCTGGGTGGCATGCGCATCGCCATGGACTGCGCCAACGGCGCGACCTATCAGCTCGGCCCGCTGGTGCTGCGCGAGCTGGGCGCGCGCGTGGATGCGATCGGCATCGACCCCAACGGCCTCAACATCAACGACGGCGTCGGCTCGACCCACCCGGAGACCCTGGCCGAACGCGTCAGGGCCAGCGGCGCCGATCTGGGCATCGCCTTCGACGGCGACGGCGACCGCGTGCTGTTCGTCGACGGCGACGGCACGGTGCGCGACGGCGACGACCTGCTGTACGTGCTGGCCTGCGACTGGCAGGACAGCGGCCGCCTGCAGGGCCCGGTGGTCGGCACCCTGATGACCAACTACGCCCTGGAGCGCGCGTTCCAACAGCGCGGCATCGGCTTCCTGCGCGCCAAGGTCGGCGACCGTTACGTGCACCAGCAACTGATCGCCCACGACGCCGTGCTCGGCGGCGAGGCCTCCGGTCACTTGCTGTGTCTGGACCGCGCCAGCACCGGCGACGGCATCGTCAGCGCGCTGCAGGTGCTGGAGGTGCTGCGCCGCCGCGGCGTCAGCCTGTCCCAGGCCCTGCAGGGTTTCGTCAAAGTGCCGCAGAAAACCGTCAACGTGCGTTACGAAGGCAGCGCCAAGCCGGCCGAGGCGCCGGCGGTGCAGGCCGCGTTGGCGCAGGCGCAGACCGCCGTGGCCGGCCGCGGCCGCGCCTTCCTGCGGCCCTCCGGCACCGAGCCGGTGGTGCGCGTGACCGTCGAGGCGGATGATCGCCAACTGATGCTGGACACGCTGCAGCGCCTGGCCGAAGCCGTGCGCGCTGCGGCGCAATGAACCCACGAGACCCAGACATGACCTCTCAGATTCCGACCCTGGACATCCGCCGTTTCGACACCGACCGCGACGCCTTCGTCGCCGAGCTCGGCGCGGCCTACCGCGAGTGGGGCTTCGCCGGCATCCGCGGCCACGGCATCCCGGCCGAGCAGATCGACCAGTCCTACGACCTGTTCAAGCGCTTCTTCGCCCTGCCGGAGGAAACCAAGCGCAAGTACCACGTGCCCGGCAGCGGCGGCGCGCGCGGCTACACCCCGTTCGGCGTGGAGACCGCCAAGGACTCCAAGCACTTCGACCTCAAGGAGTTCTGGCACGTCGGCCGCGAGATTCCGCGCGACTCCAAGTACGCCGAGGCGATGCCGGCCAACCTGTGGCCGGACGAGATTCCCGAGTTCCGCGAGCAGGCCTACGGCCTGTACCAGGCGCTCGACAATCTGGGTTCGCGCGTGCTCAGCGCGCTGGCCCTGCACATCGGTCTGCCGGAGAACTACTTCGCCGACAAGACCGACTCGGGCAATTCGATCCTGCGCCCGATCCACTACCCGCCGATCACCGCCGACAACATTCCCAACGAGCGCGCCGGCGCGCACGAGGACATCAATCTGATCACGCTGCTGGTCGGCGCGAGCTCGGAAGGCCTGGAAGTGAAGTCGCGCAAGGGCGAGTGGGTGCCGTTCACCGCCGACGCCGACACCATCGTGGTCAACATCGGCGATATGCTGCAGCGCCTGACCAACCACGTGTATCCCTCGACCACCCACCGCGTGGTCAATCCGCCCGGCGAAAAGGCGCGCCAGCCGCGCTACTCGACCCCGTTCTTCCTGCACCCGAATCCGGATTTCCTGATCGACGTGCTGCCCTCGACGATCAGCGCGGACAACCCGTCGCGCTATCCGGAGCCGATCACAGCGCAAGGGTATCTGGAAGAGCGCTTGCGCGAGATCAAGCTGAAGTAAGGTTCGTTACGCCCTGGCTCATGAGCCCCTCTCCCGCTCGCGGGAGAGGGGTTGGGGTGAGGGCCCGCGCAGCATCAAGCCCGCGCCGCCGCTCCCATTTCGCGCGCCCCCTCCGGCGCTACACGCCACCTACTCAGCCCTTCCTACGCTCGCCGCCAGCGGGATTAGGGCGCTCGCGACACGATGTCAGGCGGGGGTCAGGGCAATGCCCGCGTCGGACAAGGCCTCCCGCCAAGCCGCCAGCTTCACTTCCGGCCGCTGCCCCGCATTCGCCGGGCTTGTCGAGGGCAGCCGTCGCAGCAGCGGCGCCGGCCCCGCCAGCCCCGGCAACACCAGGCGTCGAAAGCTGGTTTCCGCCTGCGCCCCGTTGAACAGCACCGTCGCCACCCGCGGATGCGCGACGAAAAAGCCCGCGAAGTCGTTGGCCTGCGGCGCCCGGATCGCCGTGTCCAGGCTGCCGACGCGCTCGCAGCTGGCCAGCACGTCCCACAGCGCGATCCCCGCGTCGAGCAGCCGCTGCAGGCGTTGCTCGTAGGGCAGGGCGGGCGTGGCGCCGACCAGCGCGCCCATGATCGGCCAGAACCGATTCTGCGGATGCGCGTAGTAGCGCGTCGCCGCCAGCGAGGCCTCGCCGGGCATGCTGCCCAGCACCAGCACGCGCGCACCGGCATCCGCCACCGGCGCGAAACTGCGGACCCGCGCGTCGCCGCCGCTCATTCGGCGTCGCGGAAATCGCTGGCGCGGCGCGCGACCAGGGCGGTGGCGACGCTGTCGGGCAGGTACTTCGCCAGCCCGGCCACGATCTTGTTGGCGGTGCCGGTGATGCAGCGCGCGTCGCCGCGCTCGACCGCGTCCACGCCCAGGCGCGCGACCGTGTCGGCGTCCAGCCACAGCCACTTGGGCAGGCGCGAGATGCGCTCGCGCATGCCGTTGACGTCGTGGAACTCGGTGTAGGTGAAGCCCGGACAGAGCGCGGTTACGTGCACGCCGCGCGGCCGGCTTTCCAGCGCCAGCGATTGGCTGAAGCGGATCACGAAGCTCTTGGCGGCGCCGTACAGGGTGTGCCCGGCCGAGGGCGGCGCCAGCCCGGCCAGCGAGGCGATGTTGAGGATGCGGCCGTGGCCGCGCTGCTCCATCTCGGGCAGGTAGCGATGGGTGAGTTCCGCGACCGCGGTCACCATCACCTGCAGGAAGTCGGCGTGCACCTTCCAGTCGTCGGCCAGGTAGCGCCCGGGCACGCCGTAGCCGGCGTTGTTGACCAGATGGCCGATCGTCAGGCCGCGGCGGCGGGTTTCGGCCTGTAGCTGCGCGGGCGCGGCCGGGTCGGCGAGGTCGGCGGCGATCACTTCCACCGCGACGCGATCGCGCAGCTCCGCGGCCAGGGCCTGCAGGCGATCCTCGCGGCGCGCGGTCAGCACCAGCGGCACGCCGCGGCGGGCGTATTCGCGGGCGAGGGCGGCGCCGATGCCGGCGGAGGCGCCCGTGATCAGGGCATAAGGGGTGTTTGCGGTTTCGGGCATGGAGGGCTTCGTTGCCGGTCGTGTCGGGGTTCCTCGCCGCGTGCGGTCCGTGCGCGGCGCGGGGCTGCGGTAAACTTGCGTCCTTTCGTACCACGGAGTGGCCATGCGCCGCAGGATCGTCGCCGGAAACTGGAAGCTGCACGGCAGCCGCGAGTTCGCCTTCGGGTTGCTGGATCAGGTCGCCGCGCAGGCGCCGGCCGGGGTCGAGCGCATCATCCTGCCGCCGCTGCCCTACCTGGGCGAGCTGATCGAGCATTACCTCGGTCGCGGCCTGGACTTCGGCGCGCAGGACGTGAGCAGCAACGAGAAGGGCGCGTACACCGGCGAAGTCTCGGCGGCGATGCTCAAGGATGTGGGGGCGGGCTACGGCCTGGTCGGCCATTCCGAGCGCCGCCAGTACCACGCCGAGAGCAGCGAGCTGGTCGCGCGCAAGTTCGCCGCCGCCAAGGCCGCCGGCCTGGTGCCGATCCTGTGCGTGGGCGAGACCCTGAGCGAGCGCGAGGACGGCCAGACCGAATACCGCCTGCAGGAGCAGCTGGGTCCGGTGCTGGACCTGCTGGGCGTGGCGGCGCTGGAAGGCGCGATCCTGGCCTACGAGCCGGTCTGGGCCATCGGCACCGGCAAGACCGCCAGCCCGGAGCAGGCGCAGGCCGTGCACGCATTCATTCGTAGCGAAATCGCCGGACACGATGCTAGAATTGCTGGCTCGCTACCCATTCTGTACGGCGGTAGCGTGAAGGCCGACAACGCCGCCGCGCTGTTTTCCCAGCCGGACGTCGACGGCGGCCTGGTCGGAGGGGCCTCCCTGGTCGCCGCCGATTTCAACGCCATCGCAGCCGCGGCGGCACCCTGACGAACTTTCGGGCCCGCCCGGCGGTCGTCACAACGTAGCCAAAGAAAAGAATTCGACGATGCTGTTGTTCCTCAACGTCATCTATGTGCTGATCGCGATCGCCATGGTCGCGCTGATCCTGATGCAACGCGGCGCAGGCGCGCAGGCGGGCTCGGGTTTCGGCGGCGGCGCCTCGGCGACCGTGTTCGGTGCCCGCGGTTCCTCCAATTTCCTGTCCAAGGCCACCAAGTGGCTGGCGATCGCGTTCTTCGCGATCAGCCTGTTCATGGCCTGGCAGGCCTCGCGCGGCGCCGCTGGCGGCGCTGCTCCGGCCTCGCAGGACGTCGGCCTGGCCGCGGACATCGCCAACACCCCGGCCAAGCCCGCTACCCCGGCGCCCGGCAGCACGGTCCCGAGCGCTCCGGCGCAGACGGCGCCGGCCGCCCCGGCCTCGACCGTGCCCAGCGCGCCGGCGACCACCGCGCCGCAGGCGCCGGCCGCCAGTGGGACCACGGTCCCGGCCGCTCCGGCCCCGCAGCAGGCTCCGCCGCAGTCGCAACCGGCTTCGGGCGGCTGACAAAGCGCGGTAACATAGTGGAATGCGTTCAGCGGCCCGGAACGGACGACCGGGGCGCGGTCAGCAATGACCGAAAGGGCTTCGCGCGGTACTGACGAGGCGACGGCCAGGATGGCCAGGTTTGATTGCCCAGATGGCGGAATTGGTAGACGCACTACCTTGAGGTGGTAGCGACGCAAGTCGTGGGGGTTCGAGTCCCCCTTTGGGCACCACACCTAAACAGCAGCACACGCACCAACTACCCGAGGTGCGGCACGCACGGCGGGCCGCGCCACTGGCCTGATCGGCATTCCGAACAGGACCATACCGCCGAGCCAAGGCTGCGGAAACGCGGCCAAGTAGCCGAGAGAACACCGAGTGCTGGCCGAATACCTGCCGACCCTGCTGTTCCTGATCGTCGCCAGCGTCATTGGCGTCGCCCTGTTGGTGGTAGGCAACACGCTCGGGCCCAAGCGCCCGACTGTGGAGAAACTATCTCCCTACGAATGCGGCTTCGAGGCCTTCGAGGCCGCGCGCATGCAATTCGACGTGCGCTACTACCTCATCGCCATCCAGTTCATCATTTTCGATCTGGAAATCATCTTCATCGTGCCCTGGGCCACCGTGTTCCGCGAACTCGGTCCGGTCGGCCTGATCGAGATGGGCATCTTCGCCAGCATGCTCCTGCTCGGCTTCGTCTACGTCTGGAAGAAGGGAGCGCTCGAATGGGAGTGATCCAAACCGTCAGCGACACCGTCTCGGGTCTGATGCACAACCCGATCCCGGAAGGCCGCCTCGACGACATCCTGCGCCCGGAAGGCGAAAACCCGCTGCTGCAGCAGGGTTTCGTCACCACCAATCTGGACACGCTCTGGAACTGGGCGCGTACCGGCTCGATGTGGCCGATGACCTTCGGTCTGGCCTGCTGCGCGGTCGAAATGATGCACGCCGGCGCCTCGCGCCTGGACCTGGACCGCTACGGCGTGGTGTTCCGCCCGTCGCCGCGCCAGTCCGACGTGATGATCGTGGCCGGCACCCTGGTCAACAAGATGGCCCCGGCCTTGCGCAAGGTCTACGACCAGATGCCCGACCCCAAGTGGGTGATCTCGATGGGCAGCTGCGCCAACGGCGGCGGCTACTACCACTATTCCTATGCGGTGGTGCGCGGTTGCGACCGCGTGGTCCCGGTCGACGTCTACGTGCCGGGCTGCCCGCCGACCGCCGAAGCGCTGGTCTACGGCATCCTGCAGCTGCAGCGCAAGATCCGTCGCGGCACCAACTTCGGCGAGCACAAGCAGGGCATGCGCTGACATGACCGAAACCGTGAACGCTTTCGCCGACCGCCTGCGCGCCCGTTTTCCGGGCGCCGCCATCGTGGTCGCCCAGCCGCGCGGCGAAGTGACGCTGGAAACCAGCGCCGCCGACTGGCTGGACGCCGCGCGCGCGCTGCGCGACGAGTTCGGCTTCGAACAATGCGTCGACGTCAGCGGCGTCGACTACCTCAGCTACGGCAGCGACGAGTGGGACACCGACGTGTCCTCGGAAGGCTTCTCGCGCGGCGTCGAAGGCAAGAGCGCCGGCCGTTTCGTCTGGGGCGAGTCGCCCAACGGCGTGCCGACCCTGCCGGCGCGTCGCTACGCCGCGGTCGCGCACCTGCTGTCGTACCAACACAACCGCCGCGTGCGTCTGCGCGCGTTCGCCGACAACGACGATCTGCCGACCGTGGCCTCGCTGACCTCGATCTGGCCGGGCGTGAACTGGTTCGAACGCGAAGCTTTCGACCTGTTCGGCATCATCTTCGAAGGCCATCCGGACCTGCGCCGCATCCTCACCGACTACGGCTTCGTCGGTCATCCGTTCCGCAAGGACTTCCCGCTGATCGGCAACGTCGAAGTGCGTTACGACCCCGACAAGCGCCGCGTGGTCTACGAACCGGTGTCGATCGAGCCGCGCGTCGGCGTGCCGCGCGTGATCCGCGACGACGCCCGCTACCAGACCGCCGTCGGCGAAGCCGCGCAGCGCTCGGAGGTGAAGAAGTGAGCGCTCAACTGCCGGGCAAGGCCAGCGCGACCTCGGGCCTGAACAACGCCGAGATCCGCAACTACACCCTCAATTTCGGCCCCCAGCATCCGGCCGCGCACGGCGTGCTGCGCCTGATCCTGGAAATGGACGGCGAGGTCGTGCAGCGCGCCGACCCGCATATCGGTCTGCTCCACCGCGGTACCGAGAAGCTGGCCGAGTCCAAGCCCTTCAACCAGTCGATCGGCTACATGGATCGCCTGGACTACGTGTCGATGATGTGCAACGAGCACGCTTACGTGCGCGCGATCGAGAACCTGCTGGGGATCGAGGCGCCGGAGCGCGCGCAGTACATCCGCACCATGTTCGACGAGATCACCCGCATCCTGAACCACCTGATGTGGGTGGGTTCGAACGCGCTCGACCTGGGCGCGATGGCGGTGTTCCTGTACGCGTTCCGCGAGCGCGAAGAGCTGATGGACTGCTACGAAGCGGTCAGCGGCGCGCGCATGCACGCGGCCTACTACCGTCCGGGCGGCGTCTACCGCGACCTGCCGGACCGCATGCCCAAGTACCGCGAATCGCCGTGGAAGAAGGGCAGCAGCCTCAAGCGCTTCAACGAATGGCGCGAAGGTTCGCTGCTGGACTACCTGGACGCGTTCACCGACGACTTCCCCAAGCGCGTCGACGAGTACGAGACCCTGCTCACCGACAACCGCATCTGGAAGCAGCGCACCGTCGGCGTGGGCGTGGTGTCGCCGGAGCAGGCCTTGGCCCTGGGCATGACCGGGCCGATGGTCCGCGGCTCCGGCATCGCCTGGGATCTGCGCAAGAAGCAGCCCTACGCCAAGTACGCGGAGGTCGATTTCGATATCCCGGTCGGCGTCAACGGCGACTGCTACGACCGCTACCTGGTCCGGATAGCGGAAATGCGCGAGTCCAACCGCATCATCAAGCAGTGCGTGAAGTGGCTGAAGGCCAATCCGGGCCCCGTCATCGTCGACAACTTCAAGGTCGCGCCGCCCAAGCGCGAGGAAATGAAGGACGACATGGAAGCCCTGATCCACCACTTCAAGCTGTTCTCCGAAGGCTATTGCGTGCCGGCCGGCGAGACCTACGCCGCGGTCGAAGCGCCCAAGGGCGAATTCGGCTGCTACCTGGTCTCCGACGGCGCCAACAAGCCGTTCCGCTGCAAGCTGCGTGCGCCGGGTTTCGCGCACCTGTCTTCGATGGACGAGATCGTGAAGGGTCACATGCTGGCCGACGTGGTGGCCATGATCGGCACCTACGACGTCGTGTTCGGCGAGATCGACCGCTGATCGCGGCGATCACTGAGGAATAGAGCGAATGAAGGCGACTGGCAATTTCGAAACCGCGCAGCATGTCGATCCGATGGCGGTGCTGTCGGACAAGACGCGCGCGCATATCGATCACTGGCTGAGCAAGTTTCCGCCGGACCGTAAGCGTTCGGCCGTGCTGCAGGGCCTGCACGCCGCGCAGGAGCAGAACGGCGGCTGGCTCAGCGACGAGCTGATCGCCGGCGTCGCCAAGTACCTGGGCCTGCCTCCGGTGTGGGCCTACGAGGTCGCGAGCTTCTATTCGATGTTCGAGACCGAGAAGGTCGGCCGCCACAACGTCGCCTTCTGCACCAACATCAGCTGCTGGCTCAACGGCGCCGAGGACCTGGTCCGCCACGCCGAGAAGAAGCTGGGCTGCAAGCTCGGCGAGTCCACCGCCGACGGCCGCATCTTCCTCAAGCGCGAGGAAGAGTGCCTGGCCGCGTGCTGCGGCGCGCCGGTAGTCGTCGTCAACGGTCATTACCGCGAGAAGCTCGACACCGCCAAGGTGGACGAGATTCTCGACGGTTTGAAGTGAGGCAGGGCCAGATGGCGCATCACGATCACCACGACTATTCCCAGGGCTACGGTCCGGTCGGCCCGGCTCCGCAGGAGCATCAGGTCGTCTACACGACCCTGCATTTCGACACGCCCTGGTCGTACGAGAACTACCTCAAGACCGGCGGTTACGCGGCGCTGCGCAAGATCCTGAGCGAGAAGATCGATCCGGCCCAGGTGGTGGATATGGTCAAGGGCTCGGGCCTGCGCGGCCGCGGCGGCGCGGGCTTCCCGACCGGCCTGAAGTGGAGCTTCATGCCCAAGGGCAGCGGTACCCAGAAGTACATCCTGTGCAACTCGGACGAGTCCGAGCCGGGCACCGCCAAGGACCGCGACATCCTGCGCTACAACCCGCACTCGGTGGTGGAGGGCATGGCGATCGCCTGCTACGCCACCGGTTCCACCGTGGCCTACAACTACCTGCGCGGCGAATTCCACCACGAGCCGTTCGAGCATTTCGAGCAGGCGCTGAAGGAAGCCTACGAGCACGGCTGGCTGGGCAAGAACGTGCTGGGCAGCGGCATCGACATCGACATCTACGGCGCGCTCGGCGCCGGCGCCTACATCTGCGGCGAAGAAACCGCGCTGATGGAGTCGCTGGAGGGCAAGAAGGGCCAGCCGCGCTACAAGCCGCCGTTCCCGGCCAATTTCGGCCTGTTCGGCAAGCCGACCACGATCAACAACACCGAGACCTACGCTTCGGTGCCGGCGATCATCCGCAACGGCGCCGAGTGGTTCCTCAACCTCGGCAAGCCCAACAACGGCGGTCCCAAGATCTTCTCGGTGTCCGGCCACGTCGCCAAGCCGGGCAACTTCGAGATCCGCCTGGGCACGCCGTTCGCCGACCTGCTGGAAATGGCCGGCGGCATGCGCGACGGCCGCAAGCTCAAGGCGGTGATCCCGGGCGGTTCCTCGATGCCGGTGCTGCCGGGCGAGACCATGATGGGCCTGACCATGGATTACGACGCGATCCAGAAGGCCGGTTCCGGCCTGGGTTCCGGCGCCGTGATCGTGATGGACGAGACCACCTGCATGGTCCGCGCCTGCCAGCGCATCGCGCGTTTCTATTTCAAGGAAAGCTGCGGCCAGTGCACGCCCTGCCGCGAAGGCACCGGCTGGATGTACCGCATGCTGACCCGCATCGTCGAAAAGCAGGCCACGCTGGAAGACCTGCAGATGCTGCGCGCCGCCGCCGGCCAGATCGAAGGCCACACCATCTGCGCGTTCGGCGAAGCCGCGGCGTGGCCGGTGCAGGGCTTCCTGCGCCACTACTGGAACGAGTTCGAGTACGCGATCGTGAACAAGCGCTTCCTCGTCGACGACCAGGCCGCCGGCACGGTCGAGAAGGTGGCCGCATGAGCGCCCAGCCGGTAAATCCGAACCTGCCGCCCGACCACGTCACCGTCTTCATCGACGGCGTCGAGATGGCCGCGCCCAAGGGCTCGATGATCATCCAGGCCGCCGACAAGGCCGGCATTCCGATCCCGCGTTTCTGCTACCACGACAAGCTCAGCATCGCGGCCAACTGCCGCATGTGCCTGGTCGAAGTGGAGAAGATGCCCAAGCCCGCGCCGGCCTGCGCCACGCCGGTGATGGACGGCATGAAGGTGGTCACGCGCAGCGACAAGGCGCTGAAGTCGCAGCGCAACGTGATGGAGTTCCTGCTGGTCAACCACCCGCTGGACTGCCCGATCTGCGACCAGGGCGGCGAGTGCGAGCTGCAGGACCTGTCGATGGGCTACGGCCGTTCGGTCAGCCGCTTCGCCGAGCGCAAGCGCGTGGTGCCCGACGAAGACATGGGCCCGCTGGTCGCCACCGAGATGACCCGCTGCATCCAGTGCACGCGCTGCGTGCGCTTCACCGCGGAAGTCGCCGGCACTTACGAGCTGGGCGGCATGTACCGCGGCGAGAACCTGCAGATCGGCACCTACGACGGCAAGCCGCTGACCACCGAGCTGTCCGGCAACGTGATCGACGTCTGTCCGGTCGGCGCGCTGACCAACAAGGTGTTCCAGTTCCAGGCCCGTCCCTGGGAGCTGACCGCGCGCGAGTCGCTGGGTTACCACGACGCGCTGGGCAGCAACCTGTTCCTGCATGTGCGTCGCGGCGACGTGCTGCGCGCGGTGCCGCGCGACAACGAAGCCGTCAACGAATGCTGGCTGTCGGACCGCGATCGTTACTCGCACCAGGGCCTGTACGCCGAAGACCGCGCTACCGCGCCGATGGTCAAGGACGGCGGCGAATGGCGTGAGACGACGTGGGAAGACGCGATCTCGCGCGCCGCCAGGATCCTGCGCGACAACGGCGCCGACGCGCTGGGCGTGCTCGCCCATCCGGCGACCTCGAACGAAGAGGGCGCGCTGCTGGCGCGCCTGGCCGGCGCCTTGGGTACCGGCAACCTCGATCACCGCATCGCTCAGCACGACTTGTCCGACGCCGCCGTCGCCGAAGCCTTCGCGATGCCGGTCGCCGACCTCTCGCAGGCCGACGTGATCGTGATCGTGGGCAGCAACCTGCGCCACGAACTGCCGCTCGCGCACCAGCGCGTGCGCAAGGCCTGGACCCGCGGCGCCAAGGTGCACGCGGTCAACCCGGTCGATTTCGATTTCACCTTCGATCTGGCCGGCAAGCACATCGTCGCGCCGTCGCAGCTGGCCGCGGCGCTCGCCGACGGCGCGCTGCG
This sequence comes from Lysobacter sp. cf310, assembly GCF_900114355.1. Classification (GTDB taxonomy): domain Bacteria; phylum Pseudomonadota; class Gammaproteobacteria; order Xanthomonadales; family Xanthomonadaceae; genus Lysobacter. The sequence continues at coordinate 554,285 of NZ_FOSS01000003.1, read as the reverse complement.
CGAGGCCGCCAAGGCCGGCAGCCGCGTCGCCGTGGTGCTGGGCGCGCTGGCCGAGAACGGCCCGCACGCGGCCGCGATCCGCGCCGCCGCGGCCGATTTCGCCGTCGCCACCGGTGCCGCGCTGTGCCGCATCCCGCAGGGCGCCAACGCGCTGGGCCTGAGCCGCCACGGCGTGCTGCCGAGCGCGCGCGACGCCCAGGGCATGCTCGCCGACGCGCGCGGCGCCTACCTGATCTACGGCATCGAGCCGGGTCTGGATTTCGCCGACACCGCCAGCGCGCTCAAGGCGCTGGGTCAGGCCCAGGTCGTGGCCTTCAGCCACTACGCCTGTCGCTCGACCCGCGCGGTCGCCGACGTGATCCTGCCGATCGGCCTGCTGCCCGAAATCGACGCCACCCTGACCAACCTCGACGGTCGCGACCAGAGCGCGAGCGCCGGCGGCAAGCTGCCGGGTCAGGCGCGCGCCGGTTGGCGCGTGCTGCGCGCACTGGGCGGCGAGCTCGGCGCGGCCGGTTTCGACTTCACCGATCTGGCCGGCCTGCGCGCCGGCATCCAGCCGGCTTCGTTCAAGCCGGCGGCTGGCAAGACGACGAATATAGCGGGCGAGGGCTTCGAGGTCGCCGCCAGCATCGCGATCTACCGCAGCGACGCCACCGTGCGTCGTGCCGCCGCGCTGCAGTCGCATCCGCTCAACCTCGCGCCGCGCGCGGTGCTGCACCCGCTCGACGCTCAGGACCTGGGCCTGGCCGATGGCGTGGTCGGCAAGTTCGCCGCCGCTGCCGGTACCGCGACCCTGCCGGTCGCGACCAGCGACAAGGTCGCGCGCGGCACGGTCTGGATCGAAACCGGCCACGGCGCCACCGCGCCGCTGGGCGCCGGTCGCGTCCAGGCGGGGAGGGCATAAGCCATGACGGACGGTATGTTCACTACCCAACTGGTCGACCCGACCCGCGAATGGTTCCTGTCGTTCGGCAACGCCGGCGCGGTGGCCTGGATCGTGCTGAAGATCCTGCTGATCGCCATGCCGGTGATCATCACGGTCGCGTTCTACGTGGTCTGGGAGCGCAAGCTGATCGGCTGGATGCACGTGCGCCGCGGCCCGATGTACGTCGGCATGGGCATCCTTCAGGCCTTCGCGGACGTGTTCAAGCTGCTGTTCAAGGAAGTGATCCAGCCGGCCCGCGCCGAGCCCTTCCTGTACAAGCTGGCGCCGCTACTGACCCTGGCGCCCGCGTTCGCGGCCTGGGCGGTGGTGCCCTTCGACGCGCAGGCGGTGCTGTCCAACGCCAATGCCGGTCTGCTCTATCTGCTGGCGATGACCTCGCTGGGCGTGTACGGCATCATCCTGGCCGGCTGGGCTTCGAACTCCAAGTACGCCTTCCTCGGCGCGATGCGCGCCGCGGCCCAGGTCGTGTCCTACGAGATCGCGATGGGCTTCGCCATGGTCGGCGTGATGGTCGGCGCCGGCAGCCTCAACCTCACCGAGATCGTGATGGCGCAGTCCGGCAACGCCGGCGCGCTGGAATGGTTCGTGGTGCCGATGCTGCCGCTGTTCGTGGTGTATTTCATCTCCGGTGTGGCCGAGACCAACCGCGCGCCGTTCGACGTGGTCGAAGGCGAGTCGGAGATCGTCGCCGGCCACATGGTCGAGTATTCGGGTTCGGCGTTCGCGCTGTTCTTCCTGGCCGAATACGCGAACATGATCCTGATCAGCTTCCTGACCTCGATCTTCTTCCTCGGCGGCTGGCTGAGCCCGTTCCAGGGCCTGGGCATTCCGTTCCTCTCGGTCGATGGCTGGTGGTGGCTGTTCGCGAAGGTGTTCTTCTTCGCCAGCTGCTTCATCTGGTTCCGCGCTTCGTTCCCGCGCTACCGCTACGACCAAATCATGCGTCTGGGCTGGAAGGTGTTCATTCCGCTCACGATCGCCTGGATCTGCGTGGTCGCCGTCATGGCGTACTACAAAGTGTTCCTGCCGGGCGTGTAAGGACAGGCTCAAGACATGAATCGCATCGTTTCCTACTTCAAGAGCCTGCTCCTGATCGAGCTCGCGCAGGGCCTCGGGCTGACGCTCAAGTACCTGTTCAAGCCCAAGTACACGCTGATGTACCCGATGGAGAAGACGCCGCAATCGCCGCGCTTCCGCGGCGTGCACGCGTTGCGCCGCTACCCCAACGGGGAAGAGCGCTGCATCGCCTGCAAGCTGTGCGAGGCCGTGTGCCCGGCGCTGGCGATCACCATCGACTCGACCAAGCGCGAGGACGGCACCCGCCGCACCACGCGTTACGACATCGACCTGTTCAAGTGCATCTTCTGCGGTTTCTGCGAGGAGTCCTGCCCGGTCGACTCCATCGTCGAGACCCACATCCACGAATACCACTTCGACCAGCGCGGACAGAACATCGTCACCAAACAGCAGCTGCTGGCGATCGGCGACCGTCTCGAGCCCGAGATCGCCGAGCGCCGCGCCGCCGACGCCGCCTTCCGCTGAGTGCCTGATATGGATCTCGCCCAGATCGCCTTCTTCGTCTTCGCCTTCGCGGCCACCGCAGCCGCGGTGGCGGTGATCAGCGTCAAGAACCCGGTGCACGCCGCGCTCAGCCTGGTGCTGACCTTCTTCTCGGTCGCCTGCGTGTGGATCATCGCCGGCGCCGAGTTCCTCGGCGTGGCCCTGATCCTGGTCTACGTCGGCGCGGTGATGGTGCTGTTCCTGTTCGTGGTGATGATGCTCGACATCGACGTCGCGCCCCTGCGCGAGGGCTATGTGCGCTATCTGCCGGTCGGCCTGCTGGTCGCGGTGGTGATGCTGGTCGAGATGCTGACCCTGATCGGGGTCAAGGCCAACATCGCCACGCCACTGACCGCCGATCCGTCCGGCGGCGAGAACACCAAGTGGCTGGCGCGCGCGCTGTTCACCGAATTCCTGCTGCCGTTCGAGGTCGCCGCGGTGATCCTGACCGTGGCGGTGATCGCCGCGGTGATGCTGACCCTGCGTCGCCGTCCGGGCGCCAAGCACCAGAATCCGTCGGAGCAGGCGCGCGTGCGCGCCGGCGACCGTCTGCGCATGGTCAAGATGGACGCGGTCAAGCCGCTGCCGCCCGAACCCGAAGCGCCCGTCGAGGAGGCCAAGCCGTGAGCGAATTCTTCGGAGCCGGTCTGGCCCTGGGCCACTATCTCGCGCTGGGCGCGGTGCTGTTCTGCATCAGCGTCGCCGGCATCTTCCTCAACCGCAAGAACGTGATCGTGCTGCTGATGTCGATCGAGCTGATGCTGCTCGCCGTCAACATCAACTTCGTCGCGTTCTCGCGCCAGCTGGCCGATCCGGCTGGTCAGGTGTTCGTGTTCTTCATCCTGACCGTCGCCGCCGCCGAGGCCGCCATCGGCCTGGCGATCCTGGTCACGCTGTTCCGCAACCGGCGCACGATCAACGTCGCTGAAATCGACACGATGAAGGGCTGACCGGCATGCAACCCGTCGTACTCTCCAAGTCCGTCCTGCTCGCCATCGTGCTCGCGCCGTTGCTGGGCGCGATCGTCGCCGGCTTGTTCCGGCGCCAGGTCGGCCGCGCCGGTGCGCACACCGTCACCATCCTCGGTGTCGCGGTCAGCTGCGCGCTGTCGTGCTACGTGTTGTGGCAGTTGGTCGCGCAGGCGGCGCTGCCGTTCAACGAAAACCTCTACACCTGGTTCCAGGTCGGCGGGATCGAGGCCAACGTCGGCTTCATGATCGACAAGCTGACCGCGATGATGATGGTGGTGGTCACCTTCGTCTCGCTGCTGGTGCACATCTACACCATCGGCTACATGGCCGAGGACCCGGGTTACCAGCGCTTCTTCAGCTACATCTCGCTGTTCACCTTCTCGATGCTCATGCTGGTCATGAGCAACAACTTCCTGCAGCTGTTCTTCGGCTGGGAAGCGGTGGGCCTGGTGTCGTACCTGCTGATCGGCTTCTGGTTCAAGCGCCCGACCGCGGTGTTCGCCAACCTCAAGGCCTTCCTGGTCAACCGCGTCGGCGACTTCGGCTTCCTGCTGGGTATCGCCGGCGTGCTATGGGCGACCGGTTCGCTGGACTACGGCGTGGTGTTCGCCAAGGCCGGCGAGATCGCCAACCGCACCATCGGCATCTGGGGCGGCAGCCTCAGCCTGTTCGGCCACAGCTGGCAGGTCACCGCCGCGCCGGTGGTCTGGTCGGCCGCGACCGCGATCTGCATCTGCCTGTTCATCGGCGCCATGGGCAAGTCGGCGCAGGTGCCGCTGCACGTGTGGCTGCCGGACTCGATGGAAGGCCCGACCCCGATCTCGGCCCTGATCCACGCCGCGACGATGGTGACCGCGGGCATCTTCATGGTCGCGCGCATGTCGCCGCTGTTCGAGCTGTCGCACACCGCGCTCAACTTCGTGCTGTTCATCGGCGCCACCACCGCGTTCTGGACCGGCCTGATGGGTATCGTCCAGAACGACATCAAGCGCGTGGTCGCGTACTCGACCCTGTCGCAGCTAGGCTACATGACCGTGGCGCTGGGCGTGTCGGCCTACTCGTCGGCGGTGTACCACCTGATGACCCACGCCTTCTTCAAGGCGCTGCTGTTCCTGGCCGCGGGCTCGGTGATCATCGGCATGCACCACGAGCAGGACATGCGCAAGATGGGCGGCCTGCGCAAGTACATGCCGATCACCTACTGGACCAGCCTGCTGGGCACGCTGGCCCTGGTCGGCACGCCGTTCTTCTCGGGCTTCTACTCGAAGGACACCATCATCGAGGCCGCGCACCACGCCGCCAACGGCGCGCACGCGACCTGGGTCTCGCAGTACGCCTATCTAGCGGTGCTGGCGGGCGCCTTCGTGACCGCGTTCTACAGCTTCCGTCTGCTCTACATGACCTTCCACGGCAAGGAGCGTTTCCGCGACGCCCACGCCGACCACGGCCACGATGCGCATCACGATGCGCACGCCCATGACGAGCATGCGCACGACGACCACGGCCACCACGGCGCGCACGAGCCGCACGAGTCGCCGTGGGTGGTGACCCTGCCGCTGATCCTGTTGGCGATTCCGTCGGTGCTGATCGGCTACTTCACCGCCGGTCCGATGCTGTTCGGCACCGACTGGACGGGTCATGTACCGCAGTTGCCGTACTTCCTGGGCGCGATCGATCTGGAGCCCATGCGCGACACCGTGGCGCTGGTGGGTAAGGAAGCCTGGGAGCATGGCCCCGCCGGATTCGCATGGCATGGTTTCTTCGCACCTGCGTTCTGGTTCGCCTTTACTGGTTTCGCGCTCGCGACGGCGATGTACCTGATCTGGACCGATCTGCCCGCCAAGGCCCGCAAGCTGTTTGCCTGGCCGGTACGCGTGCTCGAAGACAAGTTCTACTTCGACAAGCTCTGGATCGAAGGCTTCGCCGCCGGCGGTGTACGCCTGGGCAAGGCTTCGCGCGAGGTCGACAGCCGCGTCATCGACGGCGGCATCGTCGAAGGCAGCGCGCGCGTGGTCGACTTCGTCGCCGGAATCGTGCGCCGCGCGCAATCCGGTTATCTCTATCACTATGCCTTCGCGATGATCCTCGGCCTGATTGCACTGCTGGCCGTGCTGATTCGTTACTGGCGCTAACAGGACAAGGACCGAGACGTGAGCCCCGAGCCCTTGCAGAGCACCATTCCCTTGCTGAGCACCCATCTGCTCTCCTTGATCATCTGGCTGCCCATCGTCGGCGGCCTGGCCACCTTGGCCTTCGGCAACCAGCGCGCCGGTTCCGCGCGCTGGTTCGCGCTCGCCATCGGCCTGGTGACCCTGGTCCTGAGCGTGCTGTTGTTCACCGGCTTCGATGCGACCAATGCCGGCATGCAGTTCATCGAGGACCGGGCCTGGATCCCGGCCTACGACATCCGCTACCACCTCGGCGCGGACGGCATTTCGGTGGCCCTGATCGGCCTGACCACCCTGGTCACCGTGCTGGTGCTGATCAGCGCCTGGGGCTCGGTCGACAAGCGCGTGAGCCAGTACTACGCCGCCTTCCTGGTCCTGGAAGGCCTGATGGTCGGCGTGTTCTCGGCCATGGACGCGATGCTGTTCTACGTGTTCTTCGAGGGCATGCTGATCCCGATGTTCATCATCATCGGCGTCTGGGGCGGCCCGCGCCGCGTCTACGCCGCGGTGAAGTTCTTCCTGTACACGTTCCTCGGCTCGGTGTTCATGCTGATCGGGCTGATCTACCTGTACCTCAAGAGCGGCAGCTGGCAGCTGGCCGACTGGTACCCGCTGTCGCTGACCGCGACCGAGCAGATGTGGTTGTTCTTCGGGTTCCTGATCGCGTTCGCGGTCAAGGTGCCGATGTTCCCGGTCCACACCTGGTTGCCGGACGCGCACGTCGAGGCGCCGACCGCCGGTTCGGTGATCCTGGCCGCGATCATGCTGAAGATCGGCGGTTACGGCTTCCTGCGCTTCACCCTGCCGGTGGTGCCGGACGCGGGGCAGGAGTGGGCCTGGCTGGTGATCGCGCTGAGTCTGATCGCGGTGATCTACGTCGGCCTGGTCGCCCTGGTCCAGGAGGACATGAAGAAGCTGATCGCGTACTCGTCGGTCTCGCATATGGGCTTCGTGACCCTGGGCACCTTCATTTCCTTCGCCCTGGTGCGCGACTACGGCAACGTCGACGCCGCCCGCATGGGTCTGCAGGGCGCGATGGTGCAGATGATCAGCCACGGCTTCGTGTCGGGCGCGATGTTCACCTGCGTCGGCGTGCTTTACGACCGCATGCACAGCCGCATGATCAAGGACTACGGCGGCGTCGCCAACGTGATGCCCTGGTTCGCGGCGTTCGTGGTGCTGTTCGCGATGGCCAACTCCGGCCTGCCGGGTACGTCCGGCTTCGTCGGCGAGTTCATGGTGATCCTGGCCGCGTTCCAGAAGCACCCGCTGATCGGCTTCGCCGCCGCCACCACCCTCATCATCGGCGCCGCCTACACCCTGTGGCTGGTCAAGCGCACGATCTGGGGCGAGGTCGGCAACGCCCACGTCGCCGAGCTCGAAGACATCAACCCGCGCGAGGCCCTGGTGCTGGGCGTGTTCGCCGCCGGCGTGCTGCTGCTGGGCATCTGGCCCAAGCCGCTCACCGACCTGATGGAACCGGCGATCGCCAACCTGGCGACGCAGATCGCCACCTCCAAGCTGCAGATGGGGCTGTAACGCATGAACATGCCTGTACGAGGACTCGCCGACCTGATGCCCTTGCTGCCCGAGCTGGTGGTGATCGTCGGCGCGTTCGCGCTGCTGATGATCGACCTGTTCGTGTCCGAGCGGCACCGCATCGTCAGCCACGCCTTCGCGATCGCGGTGCTGATCGTCGCGACCGCGCTGGTGGCCTTCGGCGTGGGCGGGCAGGGCACGGTGCTCAGCGGCATGTTCGTGCGCGACACCGCCGCCGACGTGCTCAAGCTCGCGATCGGCGTGGTCAGCGTGCTGTCGATGATCTACACCTGGTCCTACCTGCGCGAGCGCCAGCTCTACAAGGGCGAGGTCGCGGTGCTGATGCTGTTCGCGACCGCCGGCATGATGCTGCTGGTCTCGGCCGGCAGCCTGGTGATGGTCTATCTGGGCCTGGAAATGCTGGCGCTGTGCTCGTACGCGCTGGTCGCGATCGACCGCGACAGCCCGCTGGCCTCGGAAGCGGCGATCAAGTACTTCGTGCTGGGCGCGCTGGCCTCGGGCCTGCTGCTGTACGGCCTGTCGCTGATCTACGGCGCCACCGGCTCGCTGGACCTGGGCCAGATCGGCGCCAGCGCCTACGGCAACCCCTCGTCGCTGATGCTGATCACCGGCGTGGTGTTCGTGGTCGCCGGCATCGCCTTCAAATTCGGCGCCGCGCCGTTCCACATGTGGCTGCCTGACGTCTATCAGGGCGCGCCGACCCCGATCACGCTGTTCATCGGCTCGGCGCCCAAGCTGGCCGCGTTCGGCATGACCTACCGTCTGCTCGAGGTCGGCGCCGGCCCGCTCGACGACCACTGGCGCCTGGCCCTGGCCTGGCTGGCGGTGATGTCGCTGGCGATCGGCAACCTCAGCGCGCTGGTCCAGACCAACCTCAAGCGCCTGCTGGCCTATTCGACCGTGTCGCACGTGGGCTTCCTGTTCCTGGGCATCGCCGGCGGCGGCGAGCAGGGCATGGCGGCGGCGATGTTCTACGCGATCAGCTACTCGCTGATGTCGGCCGCGGCCTTCGGCGCGATCGTGGTGCTGTCCAGCCGCGGCTTCGAAGCCGACCGGATCGACGACTACAAGGGCCTCAACGCGCGCAGTCCGTGGATGGCCGGTCTGGTCCTGTGCGTGATGGCCTCGCTGGCCGGCCTGCCGCCGTTCCTGGGCTTCTGGGCCAAGCTGGCCGTGCTGCGCGCCGCCCTGCAGGGCGGGATGATGTGGCTGGCGATCGTGGGCATCGTGTTCGCGGTGGTCGGCGCTTTCTACTACCTGCGCGTGATCAAGGCGATGTACTTCGACGAGCCCGATGGCGAGCTGCCGCCGCTGCGCGAGGACCGTCCCTTGAACGTGGTCTTCGGCGTCAACGCCCTGGCGTTGCTGGCGTTGGGCCTGGCCTGGAACCCGATCATGGCCTGGTGCCAACGCGCGTTCGCGGGCTGAAAAATAAAAGCGCGGCCGGCGCTTGAAACCCGGCCGAATGCCTATATGTTGTGTGTCGCGGCAAACCCCAATCACTGGATGTTGAAAATAAAAGTGAATGCGGGCTTGCAGGAAGGTTAGCCGGCCGTTATGATGGTCGGCCTGATGCGGGGTGGAGCAGTCTGGCAGCTCGTCGGGCTCATAACCCGAAGGTCGCAGGTTCAAATCCTGCCCCCGCTACCAGCTTCGGTTCGAAGCCGCCGGTTCAACGGCGGTCGCAAGAAGCCTCTTCACCGAGGCTTTCTTTTCGAACCAGGTCGGGCTTTGTGATGGCGCTCTGCTCGCGCCAACACACCGAAATCCAGTTGTACGGACAAGGGGCCCACCGGGCCCCTTGTTGTTTTTCGCGTTCGGGTTTCGCCAAACAACGTTCAACCTAGCGGTCGATCCCGCAAGCGCCGTCGATCGATCGAAGCCGCAGGAGTCATGCGCGTGTCGGATAAAGCAGTCCAAATCGCCGCGATGCTCGCCCCGACGATCCGTTCGCTGGGCGTGGAGCTGCTCGGCGCCGAATACCTGCCGTCGCCCGGCAGCGCGGTGCTGCGCCTGTACATCGACGTGCCCGCCGACGACGCCAGCGGCGCCGACGGCGAGCCGCGTCTGGTCACCATCGAGGACTGCGAAGCGGTCAGCCGCGAAGTGTCGGCGCAACTCGACGTCGAGGACCCGATCAGCGGCAACTACACCCTCGAAGTGTCGTCGCCGGGCATCGATCGCCCGCTGTTCGCGCTGGACCATTACGCGCGCTTCGCCGGCCAGACCGCCAAGGTCGGCCTGAAGCTGCCGCACGAAGGCCGGCGCAGGCTGCAGGGCGAGATCGTCGGCGTGGAGGGCGCGCAGGTGGTGTTCGCGATCGACGGCGTGCGTTACAGCGTGCCGTTCTCGAACATCGACAAGGCGCGGCTGGTACCGGACTGGGCCGCGCTGGGCCTGGCGCCGACCAAGCCGGGCAAGCCCAAGCCGAAAGACGGCAAGAACAAACCGACGAAGCCCAAAGCTTCGTGAAGCAATCGCAATCCAACGAGCATTAACCAACCCTAGAGCCGGCGGCCCGCGAGCCGACCCGTGCGGAGTGACGAGATGAGCAAGGAACTGTTGCTGGTAGTTGACGCGGTCGCCAACGAAAAGGGCGTGCCGCGCGAGGTCATCTTCGAGGCCATCGAGGCCGCGCTGGCGTCCGCCGCCAAGAAGCGCTACCACGACGAGGACGTGCTGGTGCGCGTCTCCATCGATCAGAAGGACGGCAGCTACGAAACGTTCCGCCGCATGGAGGTCGTGGCCGACGACGTGGTGATGGAATCGCCCGACCGCCAGGTGCGCCTGATGGACGCCATCGACGAAGTCGAGGGCGTCGAGGTCGGCGACTACATCGAAGAGCAGATCGAGAACCCGGACTTCGGCCGCATCGCCGCCCAGGCCGCCAAGCAGGTCATCGTGCAGCGCGTGCGCGAGGCCGAGCGCGCCCAGGTCGTGGACGCCTGGAAGGACCGCGTCGGCGAGCTGGTCACGGGCATCGTCAAGCGCGTGGAGCGCGGCAACATCTACGTCGACCTGGGCGGCAACGCCGAGGCGATCATTCCGAAGGACAAGGGCATCCCGCGCGACGTGCTGCGCGCCGGCGACCGCGTGCGCGGCTACCTGTTCGACGTGCGCACCGAGCCGCGCGGCCCGCAGCTGTTCATCAGCCGCGCCGCTCCGGAATTCATGATGGAGCTGTTCAAGCTGGAAGTGCCGGAAGTCGGCCAGGGCCTGGTGTCGATCAAGGCCTGCGCGCGCGATCCGGGCGACCGCGCCAAGATCGCCGTGCTCGCGCACGACAACCGCACCGATCCGATCGGCGCCTGCATCGGCATGCGCGGTTCGCGCGTGCAGGCGGTGTCCAACGAGCTCAACGGCGAGCGCGTCGACATCGTGCTGTGGTCGGACAACCCGGCCCAGTTCGTGATCAACGCGATGGCGCCGGCGGAAGTGCAGTCGATCATCGTCGACGAAGAAAAGCATTCGATGGACCTGGCCGTGGCCGAGGACCGTCTGGCCCAGGCGATCGGCAAGGGCGGCCAGAACGTGCGTCTGGCCAGCCGCCTGTCGGGCTGGCAGCTCAACGTCATGACCCAGGACCAGGTCACCGCCAAGTCGGAAGCCGAGCAGAATTCGGCCCGCCAGCTGTTCCAGGACAAGCTCGAGGTCGACGAGGAAATCGCCGGCATCCTGGTCTCGGAAGGCTTCAGCACGGTCGAGGAAATCGCCTACGTGCCGGTCGGCGAGCTGCTGGCGGTGGAAGGCTTCGACGAGGACATCGTCGAGGAGCTGCGCGCCCGCGCCCGCGACGCCCTGCTGAACGAGGCTCTGGCCGCCGAGGAAGAGCTCGACGAGCACCAGCCGGCCGAGGATCTGCTGTCGCTGGAGGGCATGGACGACGAGCTCGCCTACGTCCTGGCTGGCCGCGGCGTGGTCACGCGCGACGACCTGGCCGACCTGGCGACCGACGAGCTGACCGATATCGAAGGTGTGGACGAAGCCCGCGCTGCGGCCCTGATCATGGAAGCGCGCAAGCACTGGTTCGAGTGAGGATTTAGCTTCAGGTCGGAAGAGGCCCCTGGCGGGCGTCTTCCGGCACCCCGGATCGCGGCTGCCGCCCCGATCCGGCTTCGCTGGACCGGGCATGGGCCCGGTCCGCGGGCAGGCCATCCGGGCCTGCGCGATGCCGAGGTGTTAGGCGTTGCGCGGGGCTAGAATGGCGCCATCACGCGCGGGATGCGTCCCGCGCCACGAAGGAAACGGACACCGAATGTCGCAGCAAACCACCATCCGCAAGCTGGCCGAACTGGTGAACACGCCGGTCGAGAAGTTGCTGGAGCAGCTGGCCGAGGCCGGCATGAGCTTCAGCGGCCCCGACCAGGTCGTGACCAGCATCGAGAAAGTAAAGCTGCTCGGCTTCCTGAAGCGCTCCCACGGCAAGGTCGACAAGCCGGTCGAAGAGGGCGAGGCAGCGAAGAAGATCACGCTCAATCGCAGCCGCAAGCAGGAACTCACCGTCGGTGGCGGCAAGAACCGCACCACCGTCGACGTGGTCGTGCGCAAGAAGGTCACCCTGGTCAAGCCGAACGAGGCCCAGGGCGACCCGACCGACGAGCGCGCCGAGATCCTGCGCAAGCTCGAAGAGTCCAAGCAGCGCAATCTCGCCGAGCAGCAGAAGCTGGCCGAGGTCGACAAGCGTCGCGCCGAAGCCGCCGACGCCGCGCGCCGCGAAGCCGAAGAGGCTGCGCGCGCCAAGGCCGAGGAAGAGCAGAAGGCCAAGCTGGCCGACGTCAGCGCGGTCGTGCCGGCCGAGGACGACGAAGCGCCGGTGCGCAAGCCGCCGACCACCCACGGCCACGGCCATCCGAAGCCGGCGCCCGCGCGTCCGGAGCCGGCCCGCGTGGACGACCGCAACAACCCGCGCCACAAGACCCGCGGCTCGCATGCGATGGTCGCCGGCGTCGAGGACGACGATGCCGCCAACCGCTTCGCCGGTCAGCTGCACCTGAGCGCCTCCGACCGCGCCCGTCGCACCAGCAGCACGCGCGGCAAGTCCAAGCCGCGCCGTCAGGCCGAGCAGAGCCGCTCCGGCGGCGGCGCCCATGGCTTCTCCCGTCCGACCGCGCCGATCGTGCGCGAAGTCGCAATCGGCGAGACCATCACGGTCGCCGATCTGGCCCAGAAGCTGGCCCTCAAGGGCGGCGACGTGGTCAAGGCGCTGTTCAAGATGGGCGTCATGGCGACCATCAACCAGAGCATCGACCACGACACCGCGGCGCTGGTGACCGAGGAACTCGGCCACACCGTGATCAAGGCCAACGGCAACGACGCCGAAGACGCGCTGATCGCACACGTCGAAGAGCAGCAGGGCGACCGCGTCGCGCGTCCGCCGGTGGTCACCATCATGGGTCACGTCGACCATGGCAAGACCTCGCTGCTGGACTACATCCGCCGCACCAAGGTCGCCTCGGGCGAAGCCGGCGGCATCACCCAGCACATCGGCGCGTACCACGTCGAAACCGACCGCGGCGTGATCAGCTTCCTCGACACCCCGGGCCACGCCGCCTTCACCTCGATGCGTGCGCGCGGCGCCAAGCTGACCGACATCGTGGTGCTGGTGGTCGCGGCCGACGACGGCGTCAAGCCGCAGACCCGCGAGGCCGTGCAACACGCCAAGGCGGCCGGCGTGCCGCTGATCGTGGCGATCAACAAGGTCGACAAATCCGACTCCGATCCGTTGCGGGTCAAGAACGAACTGCTGGCCGAACAGGTCGTGGCCGAAGAGTTCGGCGGCGAGACCCAGATGGTCGAGCTGTCGGCCAAGACCGGTCAGGGCGTGGACAACCTGCTCGACGCGATTTCGCTGCAGGCCGAAGTGCTGGAGCTGTCGGCGGTGCCGGTCGGCCGCGCCACCGGTACGGTCATCGAATCGGCGCTCGACAAGGGCCGCGGTCCGGTCGCCACCGTGCTGGTCCAGCAGGGCCAGCTTAAGAAGGGCGACTACCTGGTCTGCGGCGTGCAGTACGGCCGCGTGCGCGCGCTGTTCGACGAGAACGGCAAGCAGGTGGAGTTCGCCGGTCCGTCGATTCCGGTGCAGGTGCTGGGCCTGTCGGGCGTGCCCGACGCCGGCGACGATTTCGTGGTGGTCGAGGACGAGCGTCTGGCCAAGGACGTCGCTCAGCAGCGCGACACCAAGCGCCGCGAATCGCGCCTGGTCGCCGCCGCCGGCAACCGCATGGAAGACATCATGGCCCAGATGGGCAAGGGCGAGGGCCAGCTGAGCCTCAACCTGGTCATCAAGGCCGACGTGCAGGGTTCGGTCGAGGCGCTGCGCCAGTCGCTGATGGCGCTGTCCAACGATCAGATCCGCATCAACGTGATCAGCTCCGGCGTGGGCGGCATCACCGAGTCCGACGCCAATGCCGCGGCCACCGCCAAGGCCACCGTGATCGGCTTCAACGTCCGTGCCGACGCCTCCGCGCGTCGCATCATCGAGGGCAACGGCGTCGATCTGCGTTACTTCTCGATCATCTATGACGTGATCGATCAGGTGAAGCAGGTGGCTTCGGGCATCCTCGGCGTCGAGATCCGCGAAGAGATCATCGGCATCGCCGAAGTGCGCGACGTGTTCCGCAGCTCCAAGTTCGGCGCGGTCGCCGGCTGCATGGTGGTCGAGGGCGTGGTCAAGCGCTCCAAGCCGATCCGCGTGCTGCGCGACAATGCCGTGGTCTTCGAGGGCGAGCTGGAATCGCTGCGCCGCTTCAAGGAGAACGTCGACGAAGTGCGTAACGGCACCGAGTGCGGCATCGGCGTGAAGGCGTACAACGACGTCAAGCCGGGCGACCAGATCGAGTGCTTCGAGCGTATCGAAGTGCAGCGCACGCTGTAATCGAAATGGCGCAGAAGACGTTTTATCGCAGTGATCGCGTATCCGCCCAGCTCCGTCGCGAGCTGGGCCGGATCGTGCACGAGGCCGTGCGCGAGCACGCCTTGCCGTCGGTCAGCGTGTCCGATGTCGAGGTCACGCGCGACCTGGCCCATGCCAAGGTGTTCGTGACCGCCTTGCAGGCCGAGCGTTCCAAGGAAGCGGTCAAGGCGCTGAAGCTGCTCTCGCCGCAGCTGCGTTTCCAGCTCGGCAAGGCGATGAAGCTGCGGCACGTGCCGGAGCTGCATTTCCACTACGACGACTCGGTCGATCGCGGCGAACGCATCGACAACCTGCTGCGCGATCTGCCGCCGCAGGAGCCGGAGTCCGAACAGGACTGAGTTCCTCTCGTACGACCTCGCGCCGCGCCCGCTTCCTGTGGGAGCGGCGTGAGCCGCGATCGGTGCTCAAACGGTTACCCACTGGCTATGCGGTCGCGGATTCGCGATCGCGGCTCATGCCGCTTCCACAGCAGGGCGGTAGGCGATCCCTCCCCATTCCGTCGCGCCCCAGTACCCGCCAGCCGGGCTGGTGCCGGCCGTTATCGCTCCTACAATGCCCGCATGAGCAAGAAGCCTCGCACCGTGTTCCGGCCCCTAGACGGGCTGCTGCTGCTCGACAAGCCGCCGGGCCTGAGCTCGAACCAGGCCCTGCAGCAGGTGCGTCATCTGTTCCGCGCCGACAAGGCTGGCCACACCGGCAGCCTGGATCCGCTGGCGACCGGGCTGCTGCCGCTGTGCTTCGGCGAGGCGACCAAGATCGCCGGCCTGCTGCTGGGGGCGCGCAAGGCCTACGAAACCGAAGCCGTGCTCGGCGCGGTCACCGACACCGACGACGCCGATGGCGCGACCCTGCTGGAACGCCCGGTGCCGGCGCTGGACGAGGCCACGATCGAGGCGGCCCTGGCGCCCCTGCGCGGCGAGATCCGCCAGCGCGCGCCGATCTATTCCGCGCTTAAGCAGGGCGGCGAACCGTTGTACGCCAAGGCCCGCCGCGGCGAAGCCATCGAGGCACCCGAACGCGACGTCAGCGTGCATGCGCTGCGCGTGATCGAGCGCGAGGGCGCGCGTCTGCGCCTGCACGTGGAATGCGGTTCGGGCACCTATGTGCGCAGCCTGGTGCGCGATCTCGGCGAAACCCTCGGCTGCGGCGCGCACGTGGCCACGCTGCGCCGGCTCTGGGTCGAGCCCTTCGCCCAGCCGCGCATGATCACCCTGGACGAGTTGCGCGCCTTGGCCGAGCAGGGCGAAGCGGCGCTGGACGCCTGCCTGCTGCCGATCGAGGCCGGCCTGGTCGGGTTCGAGCGCGTGCAACTGGACGCACAGGCCCAGCGCCGGATCGGCTACGGCCAGCCGGTGGACTGCGCCGAAGGCGAGCCGGGCCTGGTCGCGGTGTTCGGCGAGGACGGCCGCTGCCTGGGCCTGGGTCAGCGCGACGCCGGCCGCCTGCAACCGCAGCGGCTGTTCCGCTGGGCGGTCTTGAGCGGCAGCCCAGGCGCGGCTACCGTCGTCCAGGAGCGGGAATCCGATACGGACGCTTGAGGGCCGCCGGCGTTCGACGCGTCCAGGGACACTAGGGGAGTGGTGATGAAGCGCATGAACCTGAGGCTGGCGACCGCATTGGCCGCCGCCGTGATGCCCCTCTTGGCGGCCGCGGCCCCTCCGGGCAAGGCCCTGGCGAGCGTCGATACCAGCCGCCCGCAGCCGGTGATCGAAGCCTCGGCCGAGTGCAGCCGCCGCCAGGACTGGCTGTGCCTGGCCCGCTTGATGGACCCGGTCGCGCTCAAGGACCTGCGCGAACTGCTGGGCGAGAGGATCTCCGGCGCCACGCCCGATCCGCGCTTTACGGCCATGTTCGACGGCAAAACCCCCGAGCAGATCAAGCGCCTGGACGACAGCGAGTTCTTCGCGGCATTCATGGCCGGCACGCTGCGCAGTGTGGGCGGGGTCAGTATCGAGAGCCTGCAGGTGGTCGGCGGCATTCCCGAGGGCGAGGACCAGTACCATGCGGTCACCCGCGCAGTCATGCGTTCCGGCCTGACCGACACGCCCATGACCATGATGGACATCGTCAGCCTGCGCCGCATCGACGGCCGCTGGCGTCTGCAACTCAAGGGCGACGTGCGCGCCATGATCGAGGGCCTGCGGCGCATGCGGGCGCAGGCCGGCACAGACGGAGGGCAGGGCGGGGGCGATGCCCAGGGAGCGCTGCGGCGTCCGCAGCTTCAGGCCCTCCAGCAGCGGCGGCTCGAGGCCCACGCCGAAGCCCAGCGCGCACGCGCGGCGCTGGAAGCGGCACGGCAGGCGAAGGATCGGGACGGGACCGAAACTGAACGCGACGCAGCCCGCGACTGAGGCCGGTCGGCGCGGCGGCGGCCAGTGCATGGCCTCTACCGTCCATCGGCCTTGAGGCCTATCGCGGGCGACGGTCGCGATTCAGGTCGCATTCGCCGCCGCGGGCTGCTACAATTCCGCCGCTTTTCAAGCACTTCGCTAGCACTCGCGCTTGAACGGCATCCCTACTCAATAGCAAACGGCGAGCCAGGCGGTGCGTCGGAGCGGCAAGGCCGCGACCGATTCGC
Source organism: Lysobacter sp. cf310 (assembly GCF_900114355.1). Lineage (GTDB taxonomy): Bacteria > Pseudomonadota > Gammaproteobacteria > Xanthomonadales > Xanthomonadaceae > Lysobacter. Next base: position 537,589 of record NZ_FOSS01000003.1, on the reverse strand, counting down.
TTCTGCAGGCCACGCATCGGAAGAGAACAATCATGTCGATCGACACCAGCAAGATCATTGAAGACAACAAGCGCGGCGCCAACGACACCGGTTCGCCGGAAGTCCAGGTCGCTCTGCTCACCGCTCGCATCGAGCAGCTCACCGGTCACTTCAAGCTGCACAAGCAGGACCACCACAGCCGGCGCGGCCTGCTGCAGATGGTCAACCGCCGCCGCAGCCTGCTCGACTACCTGAAGCGCAAAGACAACGAGCGTTACAAGGCCCTGATCGAAAAGCTCGGTCTGCGCCGCTAACCGATACCGACCGCGGCGCAGCGATGCGCCGCGGTTTCTTTTGCGGGACCGGAATCTTCGGAACCGCGCCCCGCGGCGATGCAGGATGCAGCGCCAGCCGATCGGCCCAGGACCGCTCCGGTCCAGTCCGCTTCGGCCCAGGTCCGGCAGTCCGGACCGCGTGACCGGCCAGGGCGGACGCCCGGGCCAGGGTGCACACCAAACCGCAGGCCGTTACGGCGGCCGACCGGGTGAGGCAAGGGCCTCGACCGGAACGTATCGAACCGAAGGAACCCAACGTGGCAAAAATTACCAAGACCTTCCAGTACGGCAACCACCAGGTGACGCTGGAAACCGGCGAGATCGCTCGTCAGGCCAGCGGCGCCGTGATCGTCAAGATGGACGACACCGTACTGCTGGTGACGGCCGTCGCCGCCAAGAGCGCGCGCGAGGGGCAGGATTTCTTCCCGCTCACCGTCGATTACCAGGAGAAGTTCTACGCCGGCGGCCGCATCCCGGGCGGCTTCTTCAAGCGTGAAGGCCGCGCGACCGAAAAGGAAACGCTGATCTCGCGCCTGATCGATCGCCCGATCCGCCCGCTGTTCCCCGAGGACTACAAGAACGAAGTCCAGATCATCGCCACCGTGATGTCGATGAATCCGGAAGTCGACGGCGACATCCCGGCGCTGATCGGCGCCTCGGCCGCCATGGCGCTGGCCGGCACCCCGTTCCAGGGCCCGATCGGCGCGGCCAAGGTCGGTTACAAGAACGGCCAGTACCTGCTGAACCCGACCGTGAGCGAGCTGGCCGATTCCGAGCTGGAACTGGTCGTCGCCGGCACCTCCAACGCGGTGCTGATGGTCGAATCCGAAGCCAAGATGCTGTCCGAGGACGTCATGCTGGGCGCGGTGATGTTCGGCCATCGCGAAATGCAGAAGGTCATCAACATCATCAACGAGCTCGTCGTCGAAGCCGGCACCAAGGCCTCGACCTGGGAAGCTCCGGCCAAGAACGACGCTCTGATCGGCGCGCTCAAGGAAGCCGTGGGCGACCAGCTCGCCGCCGCCTTCCAGGTCCGCGACAAGCTGCAGCGCCGCGACGCCATCGGTGCGATCAAGAAGGACGTGATGCAGCGTCTGGCCGGCCGCGCCGAAGCCGACGGCTGGGCCACCGCCGAACTGTCGAAGGAATTCGGCGAGCTCGAGTACCAGACCATGCGCAACTCGGTGCTGAGCACCAAGGTCCGCATCGACGGCCGCGCGCTCGACACCGTGCGCCCGATCTCCTCGAAGGTCGGCGTGCTGCCGCGTACCCACGGCTCCTCGCTGTTCACCCGCGGCGAGACCCAGGCCATCGTGGTCGCCACCCTGGGCACCGCGCGCGACGGTCAGATCATCGACGCCGTCTCGGGCGAGTACAAGGAACACTTCCTGTTCCATTACAACTTCCCGCCCTTCTCGGTCGGCGAAGCCGGCCGCATGATGGGTCCGAAGCGCCGCGAAATCGGCCACGGCCGTCTGGCCAAGCGCGGCGTGCTCGCCGTGATGCCGACCATGGAAGAATTCCCGTACACCATTCGCGTGGTCTCGGAAATCACCGAGTCTAACGGCTCGTCCTCGATGGCTTCGGTCTGCGGCAGCTCGCTGGCGCTGATGGATGCCGGCGTGCCGATCAAGGCGCCGGTCGCGGGCATCGCGATGGGCCTGGTCAAGGAAGGCGATAACTTCGTCGTCCTGTCCGACATCCTGGGCGACGAGGATCACCTCGGCGACATGGACTTCAAGGTCGCCGGTACCAGCGAAGGCATCTCGGCCCTGCAGATGGACATCAAGATCCAGGGCATCACCGAAGAGATCATGCAGGTCGCGCTGGGCCAGGCCAAGGCCGGTCGTCTGCACATCCTGGGCGAGATGGCCAACGCCATCACCACCTCGCGTTCGGAGCTGTCCGAGTACGCGCCGCGTCTGCTGACCATGAAGATCCACCCGGACAAGATCCGCGAAGTGATCGGCAAGGGCGGCTCGACCATCCAGGCGATCACCAAGGAAACCGGCACCCAGATCGACATCCAAGACGACGGCACCATCGTCATCGCTTCGGTCAACGCCGCCGCCGCGCAGGCCGCCAAGGCGCGCATCGACCAGATCGTGTCCGACGTCGAGCCGGGCCGCATCTACGAAGGCAAGGTCGCCAAGATCATGGACTTCGGCGCCTTCGTGACGATCCTGCCGGGCAAGGACGGTCTGGTCCACGTGTCGCAGATCTCCAACGAACGCGTCGAGAAGGTCAGCGACAAGCTCAAGGAAGGCGACGTGGTCAAGGTCAAGGTGCTGGAAGTCGACAAGCAGGGCCGCATCCGCCTGTCGATGAAGGCCGTCGAGGAAGGCGAGGGCGTCGTGGCCGAGTAATCGCCGCGCACCACGCTGGACCGGAGAAAAGCGGGCTACGGCCCGCTTTTCTTTTGCGCGTTCGCTGTGTCGTGTTCGCTCAAGGCCTGGGAGCGTCGGCCGCTGCGTCCGCATCAGCGGCGGCATGATCCTCGCTGTCGTCGCCCAGCCGGCCATCGCAGGTGGTCTCGATCAGGCCGCACAAGCCGCGGAACCAGGCGCGCTGCGGCGACTTGCGGTCGCCGTAAGCGATCTGCGCCCACTCTCCCGAGCAGTCGCTGATGCCGATCGCGTCATCGAGGCGGATCCAGTCGTCGCTGCGGATCGCCACCGGGCTGGTCGGATCGGGCCGTTCGAAGCCGACCTCGGTCTGCAGGGCGTAACCGACCTTCTTGCCGCTGACCCAGCCGCTGATCGGGGAGGCCTGATGGGCACCGCTGTCGGGGTCCGGTATCGACACGTTCGCGATGCGCACCCAGCCGTTGCGCGCCTCGACGATGGTGAATCCTACCGGGAGATGTCCTTCCAACTCGTCATCGGGCCCGGGTGGCTTCCAGCCCGGCAAGGTCGCAAGAATGGGGGCGTCGATCGAGGGGCCTGAGCGGACATTGAGACCCTGGGGATCGGTGTCCTTGGAATACGCATCGAGCTCGCAAGCCGGCTTGCGAGCGCCGCCTGCGCCGGCATCGGGCGCCGCCGTGGCGACGCCCGCGAGCGCCAGCAGGATGGCCAGGGGGGCGATGTGCGAGAGGCTCATGCCGGTCTTCCTCCACTACCAGGGAATTGCGCGCCAGCGAAACTGAAACCGTCGAGCCGCTCCCGATTATGGGGCTGCGATTCGTACGGACTCAACGCGGACCGAGGCGACGCGATTTCGCGCTGTCTTCGTCTCTGGGCGAGGGCGGTGGATGGCCTGCGCCAGCATCGGGTCGAGGCCGGGTCCGGCGACCCGACGTAGCGCCGTCGGCGCCCGCCGGTAGCGTAATGCTCGACCCCGACGATCGCCGCCGGACGTCGCAGCGAGGCTGCTAGATTCGCCGCGTCCACTCAGGAGAACGGGGCATGGCGGCGGGAACCCAGGAACTCGAACTGTTCGTACGCGAAGCGTTGATGCGCGGCCAATCCAAGGAGGCGATCGCGCAGGCCCTGGGCCAGGCCGGTTGGACCGCCGAACAGACCCGCGGCGTGCTCGATGCCTATGCCGACGTGGGTTTCGTGGTGCCGGTGCCGAAGCCGCGCGCCTCGCTGTCAGCGCGCGAGGCCTTCCTCTATCTGGTGCTATTCGCGACCTTGTACTGCGTCGCCTTCAGCCTGGGCAGCCTGCTGTTCGATCTGATCAACCGGATGTGGCCGGACGCCGCCAACGGCTACGACGCCAGCGCCGCGGTGCTCGGGCCCAGCATGCGCTGGTCGGTCGCGGCCCTAACCATCGCCTTCCCGGTGTTCGCCTTCGTGTCCGCCTACCTCGCACGCGAGGTCGAGCGCTATCCGATCAAGCGTCTGTCGCCGGTACGCCGCTGGTTGACCTACCTGACCCTGTTCGTGGCGGCGTCGGTATTGATCGGCGACATGACCGTGCTGGTCTACAACCTGCTCGGCGGCGAGCTCAGCCTGCGCTTCGTGCTGAAGGTGGTGGTGGTGGCGACGATCGCCGGTACCGTCTTCGGCTACTACCTGCGCGATCTGCGCCGCGAAGAAGTCGAGGGCTCGGGCGGCAGACCGGTCGGGCGCGGCCTGCTGATCGCGACCGCGGTGGTGATCTTGGCGGCGTCGGCCGCGGCGATCGTGACCACCGGCGGCCCCGCGGTTCAGCGCGAACAGCGGCTGGACGCGCGCCGCGTGCAGGATCTGACCCGCATCACCTATGTGGTGAACAACTACGTGCGCCAGCACGAGCGTTTGCCGCCCGACCTCCAGACCTTGGCCGCCCAACCCGGCATGAACCTGTCGATCGTGGATCCTGTCGACGGTATGCCCTACGTCTATCGCGCGGGCGAAGACCTGGATTACCAGCTGTGCGCGCGCTTCGTCACCGACACGGCCAGCGACGAGGACAATTACGACAGCGATAGCGACTGGTTGCACGACGTGGGCGAGCATTGCTTCGAACGCGAGGCGGTGCGGCGCTGACGACGGGCGGTGGCTGCGCTGCGGGTTGTAGGGAGGGTTCCGCGCAAGGTGCGCGTGACAGCAACAATCCCCGGTCGTCCGCTACGTGGCCGCCTGCCCCTTTGGCAAAGGGGGCAGAAAGGGCATCGGCTTCTCCCTCTCCGACAGGGGCGAAGCCTAGCTGGCCATGCTTTGGCCTCCCCCTTTGAAAAAGGGGGATTGAGGGGGATTTGCTTTACAAGGCACCGCACAAACCAGCGCACCATCGGCCGCCGTGACTGAGACCGTCGTAGCGTGCCCGTCGCAGCGGCGATGGCATCATGAGCGCTGCTCTCCGAACTGAACTGCATGCCGCCCGTCGCGCCCTCCCGGTCTCGCCTATCGCCTTTGCAGCGCCGGCGCTTGTCCATGACCTGCGTCCTGGTCCTGGGTGCGCTGGCCGCTCCCGCCGCGGCACAACAAGCGGATGCGGATGCGCGAACTTTGGACACAGTCGAAGTCGTCGCGCCGCGACGTGCCTTGTCCACGTTCCCAGGCGCGGTCACTGCCATCGACGGCGACACCCTGCGCGCGGGCCAGCGCCAGGTGAACCTGTCCGAGGCCCTGGCGCGGGTGCCCGGCATCAGCGTGCTGGATCGCCAGAACTACGCCCAGGACCTGCAGATACAAAGCCGCGGCTTCGGCGCGCGGTCGACCTTCGGCATCCGTGGCATCCGCCTGGTCGTCGACGGCATTCCGGCCTCGGCCGCGGACGGGCAGGGGCAGGCGGCGAACTTTCCGCTGGATGCCTTGGACCGGATCGAAGTGCTGCGCGGCCCCCTGGCTCTGCAGTACGGCAACGCCGCCGGCGGCGCGATCGTGGCCGCGACCGATCTGGAGCGTCTGCGCGGCGCCAGCCTGCAGGCCTGGGGCGGCGATCACGGCAGCGCGCGTGCGAGCGCGGTCGCCGACGCGGCCAGCGACGACGGACGCTGGCGCGGCCGGGTCGGCGCCAGTTATTTCCAGACCGACGGCGAGCGCGCGCACGCGGCCGCGCAGCGCTCGCAGTTCGATGCCGTGGCCGAATGGGCGCCGCGCGAGGGCGAACGCGTTCGTCTGGTGCTGAACTCGCTGTCGCAGCCCGACACCCAGGACCCGCTGGGCCTGGACCGCGCCGGCCTGCGCGCCGACGCGCACGGTACCGACGCGGTCGCGTCGTTGTTCGATACCCGCAAGCGCATCGAGAACCATCAGGCCGGGCTGCGTTGGCAGCGCGATTACGCACCGGGGCGCGAGGTCTGGATCGGCGGCTACCGCATCGAGCGCGACGTGCTGCAGTACCTGGCCCTGCCGGTGGCGGCGCAGGCCGCGCTGGGCAGCGCCGGCGGCGTGATCGACCTGGGCCGCAGTTCGTTAGGCGTGGACGCCGGACATCGCTGGCGCGGTGCGCGCGGCGCGTTCGCGCTCGGTGTCGAGTGGGCGCGCCTGGACGAAGACCGGCGCGGCTACGAGAACTTCGTCGGCGACCGCCTGGGCGTGCGCGGCCGCCTGCGCCGCGACGAGCGCAACCGCATCTCAAGCCGCGAGGTATACGCGATCGGCGATTACGCGCCGGCGCAGGATTGGACCGTGCTGGCGGCGCTGCGGCATGCGCGCCTGGCGTTCCGCTCCAACGACCGCTACCTGGCGCCGGGCAACGGCGACGACAGCGGCGGTGCCGACTATCGCGAAAGTTCCGCCGCGCTGGGCGTGGCGCGCGCGTTCGGACGCGGCGAGGCTTTCGCCAGCGTCGGCCGCGGCTTCGAGACGCCGACCGCGACCGAACTGGCCTATCGCGCCGACGGCAGCGCCGGCTTCAATCGCGAATTGCGCGCGGCGCGCTACGACAGCGCCGAGCTCGGTCTGCGCTGGCGCTACGCCGGCGGCCGCGCCAGCCTGGCCGCGTATCGGGTCGAGGGCGAGCACGAGATCGTGCCCGCCGACAGCCGCGGTGGCCGCGCCAGTTTCGCCAACGCCGGGCGCACCCGCCGCGACGGCATCGAACTGGGCGTGGAGGGCGCCTGGGGCGCGCAGTGGCGTTACGCGCTGGCCGCGAACTGGATCGATGCGCGCTTCGAGCAGAGTTACAGCTATCGCGTGCAGGGCGCCACGCGCACGGTCGCCGCCGGCAATCGGGTGCCGGGCGTGCCGCGCGCCGACGGTTACGCCGAACTCGCCTGGCGCTCGCGCGACGGCGTCTTGAACGCGGCGCTGGAGGGGCGTTTCAGCGACCGCATCGCGGTCGACGACCGCAACACCGACCGCGTCGCCGGCAACGCGCGCTATGCGCTGCGTCTGGACTGGCGCCCGCGCAACATGCACGGCTGGCGCGCCTTCGCGCGCGTCGACAACCTGTTCGACCGCGATTACGTGGGCTCGGTGATCGTCAACGAAGGCAATGCGCGCTACTTCGAGCCCGGTGCGGGCCGCGGCTTCACCCTGGGCCTGGCCTGGGACGCGGTACCGCGCAGCGACTGAGCGCGCCGCTCAGGCCAGCCAGAGCAGCAGCTGGGGGTAGACGCCCTTGTCGTCGAGCAGCTCCAGGTGATGCACGCCGTAGGCGATGCGCTGACGCGCCTTCGGGATACGCAGGTCGTAGGCGCGGTCCTCGTGCCAGCCCAACGCGCTCGCGACCGGCACCAGGCCGTCGCCCTTGGGCAGTTCGTCGTCGTCGCTGGGTTGGGCGGTGGTGCTCGCGGCGATCGCATAGCAACGCGGGCCCTTGGGCAGCGGCGACGGTAGCCGGCCGTCCTCGCGCCCGTCGCCGTCGCGGTCGCGCCAGTCCTCGTCGCGCACGTTGCCGTGGCGCAGGTCCTGGATGCCGGCACTGCGCACCTTGCCCAGGCGCGCGAACGGCGCGGTATAGGGGCTCAGCGCGATCAGCGCGTCGACCCAGCTGCCCGCGCGTTCCAGCGGGGCGCCCTGATGCGGCGTGCCCAGGAAGACCAGCTTGTCCAGGCGCGCCAGCCAGGTGTGCCGCTGTTCCTGCGCGGCGACGCAGGCGCTGCGCGCGACTAGCCCGCCCATGCTGTGGCAGAGGATGCTCAGGCGTTCGACCGGCACCGGCCACTGCCGCAGCAACTGCTCCATCAGCGCGGCGAACTCGCGCCCGTTGCTCGAGATGTGGCGGCCGCTGTTGTAGTGCAGGTACAGCGGCGTATAGCCCAGATCGCGGGCGAGCGCGGCGCCGTGATCGTGGCCGTTGTAGCGCCACTGCTGATCGTTCATGCACAGGCCGTGGACCAGCACCAGCAGCTTGCCGCCGGCTTCGGGCAGGGCTTGCGCGAGGGCGTCGCGGCGCAGCGTCAGGGCATGGCCGTCGTGGCGCAGGCGCATCTCGATCGCGAGCGGGTTGCCGGTGGCGTCGAGATGATCGCCGAGCACTCCGTTGAGCGCTGCGACCACGGCCTCGCGCTGCGGCGGCGGGCGCACCACGTCCAGCAGCGGCGCGAGTTTGGAGAAGGCCAGATCGAGCCCGTCGCCGACGAAGCGCGTGACCCCGCGCACGCTGCGGTAGACCAGGCCGGCGATGCCCGGCGCCGGGCCCGCGGCGGGCTTGCCGAGCACGCCTGGCAGGGCGCTGATGTTGGCGTGCATGGCTTCGACCAGGTCGGTGACGCCGGTGATCGCGTCGATGGTCAGGCGCTGCACGCCTCTCAGATCGTGGCCGTTACGCGCGCGCCGGCGGTCGGGCGCGGAGGTGGTGGGCGGCATGGCGGCCTGCGCTGGGGACGGATGCGGCCAGCCTACAACAGGCGCGGCGGCCTCAGACCAGGCCGGTCGCGTAGTACAGGGCGATCACCACGAACACCGCCAAGGTCTTGACCAGGGTGATCGCGAAGATGTCCTTGTAGGCCTGACGGTGGCTGAGCCCGGTCACCGCCAACAGGGTGATCACCGCGCCGTTGTGGGGCAGGGTGTCCATGCCGCCGGAGGCCATGGCCGCGACCCGGTGCAGAACCTCCATCGGAATGCCGGCGGCGTTGGCGTTGGCGATGAAAGTCTCCGACATCGCGGCCAGGGCGATGCTCATGCCGCCCGAGGCCGAGCCGGTGATGCCGGCCAGCGCGGTCACGGTCACGGCTTCGTTGACCAGCGGGTTCGGGATCGAGCCCAGCGCATTGGCGACGATCAAGAAGCCCGGCAGCGCCGCGATCACCGCGCCGAAGCCGTATTCCGACGCGGTGTTCATGGCCGCGAGCAAGGCCCCGCCGATCGCCGACTTGGTGCCCTCGGCGAAGCTCGCCATCACCGGTTTCCAGGCCAGGGCGAGCACGCTGAGGATGCCGATCAACAAAGCGCCTTCGACCGCCCAGATCGCCGCCAGCTTGGCCACGTCCTGCACCACCGGCGCGGCGTCGCCGATCACCGCCGGATCGAAGCTGTGGCTGGCGCCGTAGTAGGCCGGCACCCAGGCGGTCAGCAGTTTGTTGGACACGCCCACCAGCACCAAGGGCAGGATCGCCAGCACCGGGTTGACGAGCTTGCCGCCGACGAAGGGCGCGGGCTCGTTGAGCAGAGCGGTGCCGTAGCCTTCGCCGGCCTTGAGCGCGCCGCGCCGGCGCCAGTTCAAATAACTCAGGCCCACGATCAGGATGAACACGCCGCCCAGGCTGCCCAGCCAGGGCGCGGCCCAGGCGTTGGTGCCGAAGAACGAGGCCGGAATGATGTTCTGGATCTGCGGCGTGCCCGGCAGTGCGTCCATGGTGAAGGTGAACGCACCCAGGGCGATGGTGCCGGGGATCAGGCGCTTGGGAATATCGCTCTGGCGGAACAGCTCGGCCGCGAACGGATACACCGCGAACACCACCACGAACAGCGACACGCCGCCGTAGGTCAGCAACGCGCACACCATCACGATCGACAACATCGCGCGCTCGCGCCCGAGCAGGCGGATGGTCGCGGCCACGATGGCCTTGGAGAAGCCGGACAGTTCGATCAGCTTGCCGAAGATCGCGCCGAGCAGGAACACCGGGAAGTACAGCTTGAGGAAGCCGACCATCTTGTCCATGAACAGGCCGGTGAACATCGGCGCGACCAGGGCCGGGTCGGTCAGCAGCACCGCGCCTAGCGCCGCCACCGGCGCGAACAGGATCACGCTGTAGCCGCGGTAGGCCACGAACATCAGGAAGCACAGCGCGGCCAGCACGATCAGAAAATCCATTGAACAGCCCCAATCCCGTCTGCGGACGGATGCCCGCGCGTAAGGGCGCAGTGTCCGCATCGCGGCGGCGCAGGGGCATTGTCCGAAGGTACAGCTGCCGCCCGCGCCGGTCGCCTCCTAGTCTGTGCCGCATGACGGGAATGCCCGTCCGCCGCCTGTCGGGTCGCACCGCCGCCGGCGTCACCTTGGGGAGGAGAGCATCGTGATCGCACGCACCACCATGAGCCGCCGCAGTCTGAGTCTGGCCATTGCCTGCGCCCTGTTGGCGCCGACGGCCTGGGCCCAGGATGCCGCGCCCGCCGCCGCTGGCGACCAGGCCAAGACCCTGGGCTCGGTCACCGTCACCGCGCGCAAGCGCGAGGAGACGTTGCAGGAGGTGCCGGTCGCGGTCACCGCGTTCACCGCCGATTCGCTGGACCGCCTCAACGTCGAGGACCTCAGCGACCTCGACGCGCAGGTGCCCAACCTGACCATCTACGCCGCGCGCGGCTCCAGCAGCACCATCACCGCCTACATCCGCGGCGTCGGCCAGTCCGATCCGTTGTGGGGCGTGGACCCGGGCGTGGGCATCTACATGGACGACGTCTACATCGCGCGGCCGCAGGGCGCGTTGCTGGACGTGTTCGATGTCGACCGCATCGAAGTGCTGCGCGGCCCGCAGGGCACGCTGTACGGCAAGAACACCATCGGCGGCGCGATCAAGTACATCTCGCGCGGCCTGCCGACCTCGTTCGACGGTTTCGCCTCGGTGACGGTGGGCAATTACAACCAGCTCGACGTCAAGGCCGCGATCGGTGGTCCGATCGGCGGCGACGACGCCCTGCGCGGCCGCATCGCGGTGGCCAGCCTCAACCGCGACGGCTTCGGCAACAACGTGGTGACCGGCGCCGAAGTCAGCGACAAGGAAATCCTGGCCCTGCGCGGCCAGCTCGGCGCCTACGTCAACGACGACCTCAACATCCAGTTCGCATTCGACTGGATGGACGACCAGTCCGGCGTGCGCGGCGCCAAGATGCTGGCCGCGAACCGCTTCGCTCCGGGCACGCAGCCGCTGGACAGCCGCTACGACGTGCGCAACGGCATGCCTAACGTCAACGACACCACCATCAAGGGCGCCTCGGCGACGGTGAACTGGAACGCCAACGAGAACTGGGCGTTCAAGTACGTGCTGGCCAAGCGCGAGTCCGACACCGAGACCAACATCGACTTCGACACCCTGCAGAACAAGATCGCCGACGTGAAGGCGTTCTACAGCGATCAGCAGGTCAGCCACGAGCTGCAGGCCAACTACGACGGCGGCGGCCGCGCGCGCGGCGTGATGGGCATCTACGCCTTCGACGGCGAGGCCGGCGGCCAGGTCCTCAACAACTTCTTCAATCTGTCCTTCGGCGATACCCAGGGCACGGTCTACACCAAGAGCATCGCCGCCTACGCCGACTGGACCTTCGACCTGACCGACCGCCTCAAGCTCGACGTGGGCGTGCGCTACACCGACGAGGACAAGCGCGCCAAGGTGCTCAACCGCGGCTATCGCGACGGCACCTTCACCACCCCCAACGGCGTGGTCGCGGCCAACTTCGATAAGCGCATCGGCTTCAAGAACACTTCGCCCAAGGTCTCGCTGGACTACCAGCTCACCCCCGACATCCTGCTCTATGGCCTGGCCACGCGCGGCTTCAAGTCCGGCGGCTACAACATCCGCGCCCAGGCTGCCGCAGTACCGCGTTCGGCCGAGCCGTTCGACGACGAGGTCGTCGACAGCTACGAGATCGGCAGCAAGATGTCGTTCCTGGACCAGACCATGTTCTTGAACCTGGCCTACTTCCACAACAAGTACAAGGACATCCAGCTGTCGGTGTTCACCGCCTACGACAGCAACGGCGACGGCACCAACGACGCCTTCTTCGGCGATTTCACCAACGCCGGTTCGGGCACGGTCGACGGCCTGGAGGTCGAGTACCAGTGGCTGCCGAACGAGCACTGGCTGATCTCCGGCAACCTGGCCTGGCTGGACGCCAAGTACGACGAGTTCCTGTACGCCGGCGTCAACATCGCCAAGGAGCAGGAATTCACCAACGCGCCGGAGTTCTCGGGCGCGCTCAATCTGGAGTACCGCACCGATCTGGCCAGCGGCGGCAACCTGGCCGCGCGCGTGGGCTACAGCTACCAGAGCGAGGTGGTGGCGACCACCGAGATCGTGCGCACCGGCGCGGTGCCGATCACCCAGGACGGCTACGGCCTGATCAATGCCGGCGTGACCTGGAAGAGCGGCGGTCCGTGGACGGTCTCGCTGCAGGGCACCAACCTGGCCGACAAGGAATACCGCACCACCGGTTACAGCCTGAACTCGGCGCTGGGCGTGTTCACTGGCTTCTACGGCGCGCCGCGCCAGTACACGCTGTCGGTGCGCTACGACTTCTGATCGGCGGCGACGGCGGCGCGGATGCGTCCGCGCCGCCGTCGCAGGCCAAGGGGAGGGCCGTGGTTCGCGGTCGGGCGCCCGTCTGGGGAGACCGGGCGCCCGATCGCGGCTCACGCCGCTCCCACAGGAGGCGAGCCTCCGGCTTCGTCCAGCGGTCGCGATAGGTGCAGCTTTCTGTGGAAACGGCGCAAGCCGCGTTCGCACGGCTTTCTGTGGGAACAACGCAAGCCGCGTTCATGCCGCTTTCTGTGGGAGCGGCGTAAGCCGCGATCCTCATCCCCAGCAGGGCGGCGTCGCCGTCGTGCCGCGTTCCGGTCCCGGCCGCGGCCTACGTTATCCTCGCCCGATGCCGTCCCGCGCCCGCCCATGCTGAGCCTCACCGCCGTCGCCCTGGCCAGCGTGGCCTGGCTGGCGCTGATGTTCGGCACCGCGCTCTACGCCGAACGCCGGCCGACGGTGCTGGCGCGACACTGGCGGCATATCTACTCGCTGTCGCTGGCGGTGCACTGCACCTCCTGGACCTTCTACGGCACCGTGACCCAGGCCGCGCGCTACGGCTGGCCGCTGCCGCCGACCTTCCTCGGGTCGATCCTGCTGTACGCGCTCGCGGTGGGCTTCATGATGAAGCTGGTGCGGCTGGCGCGCGAAACCAACGCGACCTCGCTGGCCGACCTGATCGCTACCCGCCTGGGCAAGGATGCGTGGCTGGCCGCGACCGTAACCCTGATCGCCGCGCTCGGTCTGATCCCCTACATCGCGCTGCAACTCAAGGCCGTGGCGATGAGCTTCGCCATGCTGACCACGCGCTCGCCCGACGCGGCCGCGTCGCCGGCCTGGCAGGACAGCGCGCTCTACGTCGCCCTGGCGATGGCGCTGTTCGCGATGCTGTTCGGCACCCGCCGCGCCAGCGCCGCCGAACACAACCGCGGCCTGGTGCTGGCGATGGCGTTCGAATCCGTGTTCAAGCTCGCGGCGATGCTGTCGCTGGGCCTGTTCGTCTGGTTCGGCCTGGACGCGCCCACCGCCGCGGCCGCGCCGCCGCCGCCCGCGGATCCGGCCGGCGGTTTCGCGCCGCTGGTGCTGCTGGGCGCACTAGCGATGTTCATCCTGCCGCACCAGTTCCACGTCGGCGTGGTCGAGTGCCGCGACGAGCGCGACGTGCGCACCGCGCGCTGGCAGTTCCCGCTGTACCTGGTGCTGATCGCGCTGCCGGTGCTGCCGCTGGCCAAGGCCGGGCAGGCGCTGCTGGGCGGCAGCGGCGTGCCTTCGGATCTGTACGTGCTCGCGCTGCCCTTGTCGCAGGGGCACGAGGGCCTGGCCTTGTTCGCCTTCCTCGGCGGACTCAGTGCGGCCACCGGCATGGTCGTGGTCAGCACGCTCACCCTGAGCCTGATGATCGGCAACCACTGGTTCGCGCCGGGCCTGTTGCGCGGCTTGTGGTCGCGCAACGACGGCAGCGATCTGCGCGGCCACGTGCTGGCGCTGCGCCGCAGCGGCATCGTGGTGATCATGCTGCTGGCCTGGGCGTATAGCCGCCTGATCGCCGGCAGCGAGGCGCTGGCCGACGTCGGCGCGGTCTCGTTCTCGGCGCTGGCGACGCTGGCGCCGGCCTTGGGCTTCGCGGTCTGGCGCCCGCAGACGCCGCCGCGCGCGGCGGTGATCGGTGTGCTGCTGGGTTTCGCGGCCTGGGCCTGGGTGTTGTTGCTGCCGATGATGCTGGCGGCGCGCGGCGCGAACCCCGGTTGGCTGGGCACCGGGCCGTTCGGCATCGCCTGGTTGTCGCCGGACGGCTTGTTCGGGCTTACCGGTTGGAGCCGGTTGGGACGCGCGGTCGGCGCCAGCCTGTTCGTGGGCACGCTGGCGACGGTGATCGCGGCGGTGTGGCGGCGCGAGACGCCGCGACGCGCGCAGCGCGGCCTGGACGTGCAAACCCTGCGCGACACCGGCCTGCGTTTCCTGCCGCGCGAGCGCGTCGCGCAATTGCTGCAAGGCGTGCCCACGGGCGAGGCGGTGGCCGCGCAGATCGAGGACCGGGTCGAGCGCGAATTGGCCGCGGTGCTGGGGTCGGCCTCGGCGCGGGTCTTGCTGGACGCCGCGCGTCGCGACACCGGCCGCGACCTGGATACGGTCGCGGCCATCGTCGGCGAGGCCTCGGCCGACCTGCGCTTCAATCAGCGCGTGCTGGAAGCCGCGTTGCAGAATATGAGCCAGGGCATCAGCGTGGTCGACGCCCAGCTGCGTCTGGTGGCCTGGAATCGGCGCTACGCCGAGTTGTTCGACTTCCCGCCCGAGCTGCTGCAGGTCGGCCGCCCGATCGCCGAGCTGTCGCGCTGGGCCTTGCAGCGCATGCCGCCGTCGGGACGACCCCTGCAAGCCCAGTTGGAACGCGCGCTGGAGCGGCGGCTGGCGTTCATGCGCGCGGGCACGCCGCATCTGTCCGAGCGCGTGCTGCCCGACGGCAGCATCGTCGAGATCCGCGGCAATCCCATGCCGGGCGGCGGCTTCGTCGCCACCTTCACCGACGTCACCGCGTTCCGCCGCGCCGAGGCCGGGCTGATCCAGGCCAACGAAACCCTGGAGCAGCGCGTGATCGAACGCACCGCCGACCTGGAGATCGCCAAGGGCGAGGCCGAGCGCGCCAACGAGGCCAAGAGCCGCTTCCTGGCCGCGATCGGCCACGACCTGATGCAGCCGCTGCACGCCGCGCAGCTGTTCGCCGATGCGCTGTCGCAGCAGGTGCAGGGCACGCAGCAGCGCGAGACCGTGGCCCAGATCAGCGGCGCCTTGGACTCCACGGGCGATCTGCTCACCGGACTGCTCGACATGTCGCGCTTGCAGGCCGGCGGCCTGGTGCCGCAGCCGCGCGAGTTTCCGCTGGCCGAAGTGCTGGAACCGCTGGCCTCGGAATTCGGTGCGATCGCCGCCGCGCGCGGGCTGCGTTTCCGCTTCGTCGCCAGCGACGCCTGGATCCATAGCGACCCGCAGCTGTTGCGGCGCGTGCTGCAGAACTTTCTCGCCAACGCGGTGCGCTACGCCACCCGGGGCAGCGTGCTGCTGGGCGTGCGCCGCGATGACGCGTACCTGCGCATCGAGGTCCACGACACCGGCCCGGGCATCGCGCTGGAGCATCAGACCGCGATTTTCGAGGAGTTCCGGCGCGGCGAAGACGCGCCCGGCCAGGGCCTGGGGCTGGGCTTGTCGATCGCCGACCGCATCGCCCAGTTGCTGGACGCGCCGCTGAGCCTGCGCAGCCACCTCGGCCGCGGCACGGCGTTCGCGGTGCGGGTGGCGCGCGTGCCCGCGCGCGGCGCGCACGCGGGCGCGCACCGCGCGCGCGGCGGCCGCATCGGCCTGCGGGTGTTGGCGGTCGACAACGACCCGCAGGCGCTGGCTGCGCTGGCCGAGCTGCTGCGGCGCTGGGGCTTCGAGGTCGCGACCGGCTCCGACGGCGCGCAGGCGCAGCGCGCGATGGAGGCCGATCCGGCCTCGCTGTGGCTGTTCGATTACCACCTCGACGACGGCGACACCGGCGTGGCCCTGGCCGAGCGCCTGGGCGCCACCTTCGGCCCGCGGCCTACCCTGATCCTCAGCGCCGACAGCGGCGAGTCGGTGCGTCGCGCGGTGCACGAGGCCGGCCTGTCGCTGCTGACCAAGCCGCTCAAGCCGCTGGCGTTGAAATCGGTGCTGGATCGCATGCTGGCCGCGCGCGAGTTGGAGATCGGCTAGCCGCGCGATGATGCGGCGCGCAACGGTGACCGCATGAATGCGCGGATTTTCTTGCGCTGCGTCGAGAAATGGCGCGCCGTCCGTGCGGCGCACTTGCCAGGCGCGCGCCGCGGCGTAGGGTGCAGCGGGCAGGGGGTTCGCGTTTCAAAGGAGAGGAACGATGAAGACCACGGCTACCGTGTGTTCGTCTGCGCTGGCGTTGGCAATCGGTTTGTTCGCGGCCTTGCCCGCGCAGGCCTCGTGTCAGAGCATTTGCGTGCGTCTGTACAACATCTGCCTGGCCAGCGGCGAATCGCCGGCCGCGTGCGAGGCCGAACGCGCGGCCTGCTTCGCCGACTGCGGCTCGGGCGGCGGCGGCAAGGCGTTGAGCTTGCAGGCGCAGAAGCCCAGTTGCGAAACGGCGAAGCGGGCCCAATGCGAGTACCGCGCGCCGCAGCGCTTGCGGCTGAGCGCGAGCTGATCCGGGCGCGAGCGCATGCTGTGCCTCGGGAGCGACGTCATCGGCGTCGCTCCCATCGCGGGCGCTGCTCCGCCTTCTGTGGGAGCGGCGTAAGCCGCGATCGCGAAGCCTCGACGACGGCGGAAGACCGCATTCGCCCGCATCGGCGTATGCGACGTCGAGCGTGCGTGATCGCTGGGGGTAGCGCTATCGCGGCTTACGCCGCTCCCACACGGAGCGGCGGAAACGTAGGCGGTCGACGCTCAATCCGCGATCTGTCGCGCCGGGTCGCTGAGTTCGAGCTCGCGCAGCACCACCCCGGCCTGGGTGCGGTTGCGCACGCCCAGGCGATCGAAGATCGCCGAGAGATGGGCTTTGACCGTGCGTTCCTGCACGTCCAGGCGATCGGCGATCTGTTTGTTGAGCAGGCCATCGGCGACCAGAGTCAGCACGCGGAACTGCTGCGGCGACAGGCTGGCCAGGCGCGCGGCCAGGTCGGCGTCGGCGCTGGCGCTGTCGGTACGCGCGACCGCCGCGCGCAGCGAGGCCGGCAGCCATTGCTCGCAGGCCAGCACGGCGCGGATCGCATCGCGCAATTCGTCCAGGCCCGCGCTCTTGGGCAGATAGCCGGCCGCGCCATGGTCGAGCGCGCGCCGCACCACGCGCGGATCGTCGTTGGCCGATACCACCACCACCGCCACGCCCGGGTATTGGGCGCGGATCGCCGCCAGCCCGGCCAGGCCGTGATTGCCGGGCATGTGCAGGTCCAGCAGGACCAGGTCGATGCCGGGCTCGGCGTCCAGCGCGGCCAGCACGCCGTCCAGGGTGTCGGTTTCGCGCACCTGGGTGTCGGCCACCGCATCGGCGGCGGCCTGGCGCAGGGCGGCGCGGAACAGCGGGTGGTCGTCGGCGATCAGCAAAGTGGGCATCGTCGCTAGCCTAGCGCACCCGGGCGCGGACACGGGCGGGCCTGTACGAAAGTACGATGAGAGCGGGGCGGCGGCTTGCTACGCTCGCGGGATGAATCCGCCCACCCTGCGTATCGCCGCGGCCTGCGCCGCGCTCGTCATTCCCTTCGTGCTCGCCGCCTGCGCCGGCGGCGGTACGCGTGTCGCCAAGGAGTCCGCGCCGATGTTCACCGCGCAACGCGTCAGCGAGCATCGCGGCGACGACGACCTGCTCACCGCTGGCCTCGGCCTGGCCGGTCTGCGCGCGCTGGCGCCGCCGGCGTTCGCCCGGCCCGAAGCGCCCAGCGTCGCCGAACTGCGCCGTCGCGCGATCTGGGCCAACTGGCGCGGCATCGCCGATCTCGCGCCCGGCGGCGGCTACGGCGAGCTCTACGGCAGCACCGCGACCGTCCCAGGGCGCGAGTTCAGCGCGCTGGCGACCGTGCCCGGCGCGAGCAAGCCGCATCGCGTGCTGGTGCAGGTGCCGGACAGCTTCGACGCCGGCAAGCGCTGCGTGGTGGTGGCGGCGTCCTCGGGCTCGCGCGGCATCTACGGCGCGATCTCGGTCGCCGCGGCCTGGGGCCTGCCCAAGGGCTGCGCGATCGCCTACACCGACAAGGGCACCGGTACCGACTACTTCGATCTGGACGCGGGCGAGGGCGTGCGCGCCGACGGCACGGTCGGTCCGCGCGACGCGGGCCTGGCGTTCCCGGCCGATGCGCCGGTCGGCGCCACCGGCATCGCCTTCAAGCATGCGCATTCCACCGACAACCCCGAGGCCGATTGGGGCCGTCACGTAAAGCAGGCTGCGCAGTTCGCGCTGCAGGCGCTGGACGAGGCCCTGCCGCAATCGGCGCCGTTCACCTTCGCCAATACGCGGGTGATCGCGGTCGGCGTCTCCAACGGCGGCGGTGCGGTGCTGCGCGCGGCCGAGCTGGAAGGCGACTGGTTGGATGCGGTGGTCGCCGGCGAACCCAGCGTGCTCGCCGAAGGCGGCCGCGCGCTTTACGACTACACCACCGAGGCCGCGCTGCTGATGCCCTGCGCACTGCTGGATCCCTCATTGGGCCCGCTGCCGCAGCCGCCGCTGACCGCGCAGGTCGCGCCGCTGTGGACCCAGCGTTGCGCCTCGCTCAAGGCCGCCGGTCTGGTCGAGGGCAACGATACGGCCGCGCAGGCGCGCTCGGCGCACGCCCAGCTCAAAGCCCAGGGTTGGACCGACGAGGCCTTGCGCGCGGGCGCGCTGTCGGTGGGCTTCGACCTGTGGCGCGCGGTCGCGGTCGCCTACGCCTCGGCCTACGGGCGCTATCGGGTCGGCGAGCATCCCTGCGGCTATTCCTACGCCGCACTGAATCCGGATTTCACCGCGCGTGCCGCCACCGTCGTCGAACGCGCGGCCTGGTGGTCCGACGCCAGCGGCATTCCGCCGGGCGCGGGCGTGGGCATCGTCGACAGCCGCATGCAATTGCCCGATCCGAGTTTCGCCGGCCTGCAGTGCCTGCGCGCCTTGTGGCAAGGGCAGGGCGCCGACGCCGAGCGCGTGCGCAAGGGCGTGGCCGAAACTCGCGCCGGGCTGCCGCGCGCGGGCCTGCCGGTGCTGGTGATCCACGGCCGCGACGACGGCCTGATCCCGCCGGCGTTCACCAGCGCGCCCTACGTGCGCCAGGCCCAGGCGGCCGGGCGCGAGGTGCGCTACTGGCAGGTGCGCAACGCTCAGCACTTCGACGCCTTCCTCGGCTTGCCCGATTACGGCGCACGTTATCTGCCGCTGCTGCCTTACGTGTACGAGGCCCTGGACCGCGTGTCCGCGCGCCTGGACGCGGGCACGCCGCTGCCGGCCGACGCGATCATCGACACCGCGCCGCGCGGCGCCGGCAAGCCGGTGTCGGCGGCGCATCTGGCGATACCGCGCTGATGCGCGGATAGCCGCGGCGGGGGCGATCCGAATCGCGATCGCCCGTACGCGCCATCACGCCGTCGCTGCAAGCGCCATTGCAAGGTGCAGCGCTGGACCCACGAGATCGGCGTTCGCCTGCGTCGCAACTGCGCCATGAACCGAACGCCGCCTTGCGTCAAGCGCTTGCCTGCGCAGCGCCGGCTTGGCAGGCTGTGACTTTCCATCACCGATCGCCGCCACCGGCGCTCGGCTCAGGAGCGCCGCATGAAGCGCCATTTCTCGATGCTTCGCGATTTCCATCTCGCGGACTGGTTCACCCTCGCCAACGCCTTCTGCGGCACCGGCGCGATCTTCGCCGCGATGCGTTTCCTGCAGGAAGGCGGCGTGCGCGACCTGATGATCGGCATGGCCCTGATTCCGCTGGCCTTCATCTTCGATGCCCTGGACGGCCGGGTCGCGCGTTGGCGCAAATCCTCGTCCACCTTGGGCCGCGAGCTGGACTCGCTGGCCGACGTGATTTCCTTCGGCGTCGCGCCGGCCGCGTTGGCCTATGCCTGCGGCCTGCAAGGCGGTTGGGACTGGGCGGTGCTGAGTTATTTCGTCGGCTGCGGCGTGAGCCGCCTGGCGCGCTACAACGTCACCGCCGAGGCGCTGGCGGGCGAGGACGACAAGGTCAAATACTTCGAGGGCACGCCGATCCCGACCAGCCTGTTGCTGGTGGTGGTGCTGGCGGTCGCGGCCTGGCAGGGCGCGATCGGCCACGATCTGTGGTTCGGCGTGGTCCAACTGGGGCCCTGGCAGTTCCATCCGCTGGTGCTGATGTTCGCGCTGTCGGGTTCGCTGATGATCAGCAAGACCCTGCGCATCCCCAAGCCCTGACGACGCGGCTGCGCCGCGCGGATTCCCACACGCACGAGTACGGAGCCGCCCGATCCTGTGCCGCCAGGCACAGGCTGACGCGACGCAACATCGCGTTGTTATGATCGGTCCAAACTTGGAGGGTGCGATGGCCAATCACGGATTCGGCGCCGGCGGTTTCAAGCCGGGCAGCTTTGGACAGGACGGTTTCGGGCAGGGAGACTTCGACGCCGTCGCGCGACAGTACTGGAACGCCTGGGGCGAGTTGATGCGCGGCGCGCCCGCGCCGGCAGCGACCGCCGCGCCGGGCTGGAACGAGGCCGTGCAGTGGTGGTCGCAGTTGGCCCAGGGCGGCCGCAGCGAAGCCAATGAAGCGCTGGAGCGTTTCAATTCGCAGGCGCGCGGCTGGTTCGGTCAGATGCAGCAGCTGGCCGCGCAGTTCGCCGGCCGCGACGCCTCGGCCGGCGACGTCGCCCAGGCCTGGAAGCAGGCGCTGGGCGGTGGCGGCGCCAATCCCTTCGCCGACGTGTTCGGCAGCATGCGCGGCCCGGGTCAGAACGATCTCAGCCAGTGGCTGGAGCAAGCCGCGCCGTATCTGCAGCAATGGCAGCGCGACGGTCAGTCCTGGCTGGGCATGCCGGCCTTCGGTTTCGCGCGCGAGCATCAGGAGCGCCTGCAGGCGCTGGCGTTGGCGCATTCGAACTATCAGCAGCAAAGCCAGGCCTACAACGCGTTGATGGCCGAAGCCGGGCAGAACGCGTTCGCGCGTTTCGAGGACAAGCTGGCCGAGCGCAGCGAACCCGGCCGCCAGTTGCAGTCGGCGCGCGCTCTGTTCGACCTGTGGATCGACGCCGCCGAAGACGCCTACGCCGAAATCGCCCTGTCGCCGCGTTTCCGCGACGCCTATGCGGCCCTGGTCAATTCGCAGATGAAGCTGCGCGGCGCGATCCAGACCGAGGTCGAACACGCGACCGGCAGTTTCGGCATTCCGACCCGCACCGAGATCGACGCCGCGCACCGCAAGATCGTGCAACTGGAACGCGAAGTGCGGCGCCTGCGCGACGCCATCCAGGCCTCGGCCGCGCCCGCGCGCGCGACTGCGACCGCGCGTAGCAGCGAGCCGGCCGCCAACGACGCCAAACCCGCGAAGGCCGCAGCGAAGCCGAAACCGGCCGCCGCGAAACCGGTCGCCAGCAAGAAAGCCGCGGCGAAGAAATCCGCGATCGCGCGTCCGCAACCGCCGGCGCGCCCGGTCGCGAGCAAGGCCGCCGCCAAACAGGCCGGCAAGCCGACCAAATTGAGCAAGCCAGGAGCGCGCTGACATGACCGGCCCCATCCAGTTCACGCCCGAATCGCTGGCGCAGGAAGCGATGCGCACCCAGGCCAAGCTGCGCGCCGGCCTGGACACGCTGCGCGAAGTCGACGACGTCGATTACGGCGCGACCCGCAAGGAAGAAGTCTGGCGCGACGGCAAGGTCGTGCTGTACCGCTACCGCGGCGAGACCGCGCCCACCGCCAAGGTGCCGCTGCTGATCGCCTACGCCCTGGTCAATCGGCCGTACATGGTCGATCTGCAATCGGACAAGTCGATCGTGCGCGGCCTGCTCGAACGCGGCGAGGATGTCTACATCCTCGACTGGGGCTACCCCGATCGTTCCGACCGCTACCTGGAGCTCGAGGACTACATCCAGCGGTTCCTCGGCGGCGCGGTGGATTACCTGCGCGGCGCCTACCGCATGGAGTCGATCAACCTGCTCGGCATCTGCCAGGGCGGCGCGTTCTCGCTGTGCTACTCGGCCTTGAATCCGAGCAAGGTCCGCAACTTCATCGCCATGGTCACGCCGGTGGATTTCCACACCAGCGACAACATGCTGTCGAACTGGACCCGCAATCTCGACGTCGATCAGTTCGTCGACACCCTCGGTAACGTACCGGCGGACCTGATGAACTGGTGTTACCTCACGCTCAAGCCCTGGCGCTTGTTCGTGCAGAAGTACGTCGGCCTGGTCGACATCCTCGACGACAAGAAGGCGCTGGAGGACTTCCTGCGCATGGAGAAGTGGATCTTCGACTCGCCCGACCAGGCCGGCGAAGCCTTCCGCCAATTCATCAAGCAGTTCTATCAGGGCAATGGTTTCGTCAAGGGCGGCATCGACATCGGCGGACGCGCGGTCGACCTGGGCTATCTGGACATGCCGGTGCTGAACATCTACGCCGAGCAGGACCACCTGGTCCCGCCCGACGCCTCGCGCGCGCTGCGCGATCTGGTCGGCACCACCGACTACACCGAGCTCTCGTTCAAGGGCGGCCACATCGGCATCTACGTCTCCAGCCGCGCCCAGCGCGAGGTGCCTAGCGCGATTCACGATTGGCTGGAGCAGCGTTCGCGCTGATCCACCTTGCCTCCCCCCTTGAAAAAGGGGGATTGAGGGGGATTTGCTTTAGCCCCGCCGCAGCCGCGCCGCCCATGGCTCGCCAAACCCATCACGAACGGTTGGGGAAGCGGCGCGCCGCCTACGAGCGCCGCACTATCGCAACAACCGCTGTTCCTCCCCCTTTGAAAAAGGGGGATGGAGGGGGATTTGCTTTAGCCCCGCCGCACCGCCGCCGCCCGTGGCTCGCCAAGCCCACCACGACCGGTTGGGGAAGCGGCGCGCCGCCTACGAGCGCCGCACTATCGCAGCCGCCGCTGTTCCTCCCCCTTTGAAAAAGGGGGATGGAGGGGGATTTGCTTTTAACCCCCGCCGCAGCCGCACCCCGTCTACGCGCGCCACATCATCGCCGCAGCACGCTAGGCTAGGCCCTGGTCCGTCGAGAGCTGCCCGCGTATGCATCGTCTGCTGATCCCGCTGCTGCTGATCCTGCTTGCCGCCTGCCGCGCTACCGCTCCGGCCGCAGCCGCGAGCGCACCCGCGCCGGCAACGCCCGCACCCGCGACAGCCGCCGCGCCCAACGACTGGGCGCGCTTCGAACCCGACATCGCCGCCTTCGAGGCCGAGGACAGCCGCGTGCGCCGCATGCCGGGCGCGGTGGTGTTCGTGGGCAGTTCCTCGTTCCGCCTGTGGACCACGCTGCACGAGGATCTGCCCGGCATCGTCGCGATCAATCGCGGTTACGGCGGCTCGCGCGTGTACGACTCGGTCCACTACGCCGACCGCATCGTGACCCCGTACCAGCCGCGCGCGGTGGTGTTCTACGCCGGCGACAACGACCTCCAGGAAGGGCGCACGCCGCAAGAGGTCGCCCACGATTTCGCTGCCTTCGTCCAGCGCGCGCGCGCGGCGCAGCCTGGCCTGCCGATCGCCTTCGTTTCGATCAAGCCCAGTCCGGTGCGTGCGCATCTGCTGCCGCAGGTGCGCAGCGCCAACCTGCTGATCCGCGACTACGCCGCCCGCCACCAGGTCGCCTATCTGGACGTCTACACCCCCATGCTCGACGCCCGGGCCCAGCCGCGCGAGGACCTGTTCGTGGCCGACCGCCTGCACATGAACGAAAAGGGCTACGCGATCTGGGCCCAGGTGATCGGGCCCTGGCTGCGTGGGTTGTAATGGCCGCATGAACCCGCGTCTCGCCGCCCTGCTGTTGTCCCTGCTGGCCCTCGTCGCCGCTTCCGTCCATGCCGCGCCGCCGCCGCAGGCCGAGCGCGAGATCGAACAGCTGATCGCGACCCTGGCGCGCTCGGGCTGCCAGTTCCAGCGCAACGGAAGTTGGTACGACGCCGGCCAGGCCCAGGCCCACCTGCGCAAGAAATACGCTTACCTGCGCAAGCGCGATATGGTCGCCAGCGCCGAACAATTCATCGAGCGCGCCGCCAGCGAAAGCAGCATGAGCGGCCGCGCCTACCAGATCCGCTGCGGCGCGGCGGCGGCGCAGCCGTCGGCGACCTGGCTGCGCGCGCGCCTGAACGAAATCCGCGCCAAGCCGGCCGCCGCGCCGGCGTCGCGCTGAGGCGCTAAACTGCGGCCGTCGCCGCCAGGAGCCGCCGCATGAGCCAAGCATCGCGACCCTTCGTCCGTTCGCGCCACGACCGCATGATCGCGGGTGTGGTCGGCGGCATCGCCCAGCGTTTCGGCTGGAACGCGACCCTGTTGCGCGCGCTCTACGTGATCGTGTCGATCGCGTCGGTGGCGTTTCCGGGCATCCTGGTCTATCTGATCCTGTGGCTGCTGATGCCGGAAGAGGGCAGCGCCTGAGCCCCTGGCTGCGCAGCGCCGGGCGCGCGCTCGGCATCGTCTGGGCATCGCCGGTGAGCCTGCTCGGCCTGATCGCCGGCGCGGTCGGGATGGCGCGCGGCGCACACCTGCACCTGCGCCGGCGCGACCTGGCGCTGGTGTTCCACCGCTGGCCCTGGGGGCCGGGCGGAGCCATCACCCTGGGCAACGTGATCCTGCACACCGGCGACAGCCTGGATTCGCCGTGCGTGACTTACGCCCATCGCGCCGGCCACGGCGACGAGGCCGAGATCCAGCTCGCCGACCACGAGCGCGCGCACGTCTACCAGTACATGGTGCTGGGCGTGCTGTTCCTGCCGCTGTACCTGCTGTGCGGCGGAGTCAGCGTGCGCAACCCCTTCGAACGGGCGGCCGACCGTTACGCGCAGACCGGGCATGGCTGGTGGCCCTGGAGCGCGTAGGCGCGCGCATTACGGAATTTTGACCGCGGCCTAACGGCGCCGCGCTTAAGATCGCGGCGTCGGAGAAAAACTACGGACGCGAGTCCGATGCAACCGCTCCGACACGGAAGGCCCAGCCACCCGAGGGACACCTCGAAGCCTGGGCCTTCTCATGTGCGGTTCGACAGGGCGACGCCGCCTGCTGGTGTCGGAGCGGGTAGCGAGTCCGCAGGCGATCGTTCAACGCCGCAGCGGCAGCACCGTCGCGGTTTCGCCGCCTGGCGCGGCGTCGGGGCCGTAGCGGCGCTCCACGAATACGATCGAATCCGCGCCGACCAGGACGATGGTGCTGCAGCGCGTGCCGTAGCGCTCGCCGCGCACGAACGGCGGCGACAGCACGCGTTCGAGCTCCAGGCCGACACCGGTGTCGGGAAGCTCGGCGTCCGGCGCGGGCGTGGTGTCGGCGAGCGCGGCGAATAGGGGCTGCAAGGCCTCGGCGTCGGGCTGGTCGCGTTCCGACGCCGGCGAGGCCAGCCAGTTCGACAAGGCGCGCGTGGCGTGGCCACTCTTAGGCCATTGCGCGTCGAAGGCGCCGTTCGACATGGCGTGCATGCCGGGCGCGATCGGATGTTCGGCGTACTGCGGGTAGTTGCTGGCGAAGGCCAGCGCCTCGCCGTCCCACAGCACCAGATTGAAACGACCGTAGTCGGGCGCCTGCTCGCGCACCGTCGCCAGCGTGTCCTGCGCCGATGCGCTGCCGCGCACGAAGCCGCGCACCAGGGCGCCGCGTGAACGCGGCGCGGCATCGGCGGCGAGCCCGGCGCGCACGTTGGTGACCGCGGCCAGGCGGCCGCGCGTGGACACCATCAGCCAGCCGCCGCCCTGGACCAGATCGCGGCCGCCGTAGACATCGGGCGCGTCCGGATCGGGGCCGGCCGCGGCGGCGGCGCGCGCGTGGGATTCGTCGCGGTTGGCGATCAGGGCGAGCGGGTAGCGCGGATGGCTACGCCAGGACAGGGCGATCAGGCACATGCGACATGCTACCCCGGACGCGGCGGCGCCGCGCCCGGGTCGCGCTCAGCGATGGCGCACGATGCGCGGATCGTTCAACAGACGCGCGAGATAATCGCGACGGCGGTTCGATTGCGGCAGCGCGTCCGGCGCCTCCTGCCGCGCCAGCGCGGGCTGCGCGGCCATGCTCATGCCGACGCCCTGCACGGCCAGGTCGCTGCCCTGGACGATGCCCAGTGGCGTGTAGCCGCCGTAACCCGGGAACACCGTGCTGAGCTGGTTGTTGCCCATGCGCCGGACCAGAATTTCCGACAGCACGCGACGATGATCGGTGGTCACCGGCACGTCGCCGTAATAGGCCGACAGGGTTTCCGGATTCAGGCCCGGCCATTGGCCGTAGAAGCGCCGGCCGTTGACCGCGCCGCCCAGCACCATCACCGGATTGCCGTAGCCGTGGTCGGTGCCGCGATTGGCGTTCTCGCGCACGCGCCGGCCGAACTCGGACTGCACCACCGTGGTCACGCGCGAAAGGTGGCCGCTGGCGGCCAGCTCGTTGTGGAACGCGGCCAGCGCCGCCGACAGTTCGGCGATCTTGTTCTGGTAGTAGTGATAGCCGGTGCCGGCGCTGCCTTGGCCGTCGTGAGTGTCCCAGCCGCCCAGGTCGAGAGTGGCGTAACGCAGGCCGAGGTTGAAGCGGATCGACTGGGCGATCGTCCACAGCTGTTCGGCGAAGTTGCCGGTGGGCCAGTTCGCCGGCAGCGCGGCGTAGCTTTGCTGGGCGATCACGCGCAAGGAGCCGTCGGCGCGCTGGCCGCCGTATTCCAAGCCGGTGTTGCCGTTCCACAGCGCGGCCAGGGTCTCGTTGACGCCGCGCAGATTCGCCGGCGAATCCGCGCGCGTCTTCTGCCACTGCCAGGCGCCGGCATCGAGGGCGAAGTCCGACGGCCGCCCCATGGTCAGCGCGCGCGTGGTGCCGTTGAGATTGGCCGGCTGGCGGTTGTTCACCGCCAGCGCGGGCATGGATTCGGCGCCGCTGAGGCCGGACTGGCTGTTCATCGCGCGCGCCAGCCAGCCCACGCCGCCGCCTTGGCCGGGCGTGCCCAGATCGATCGACAGCTGGGCGTCGAAATGGCTGCGCGTGACCGTGGTCAGCAGGCCGCAGGCGTGCACGATCGCGAGCTGGCCGCTGTTCCAGATATCGCGCAGCCCGGTCGCCGAAGGATGCAGGCCGAAGCCGGTGCCGGCGCCGCCGGCCAAGGTCAGCGGCAGCGCGCCATAGGTGCCGCTGGTGGCGATCTGCAGGGCGGGGCGTGCTTGTTCGTAGAAGGTACGGTCGCTGCCGTCGACCGGCACGACCAGGTTGAGGCCGTCCATGCCGCCACGCAGGAACAGGAACACCACGGTGTCGTGCGCGTTCGCGGCAGCTTCGGCGGGGCTGGAGAACAGCAGGGTGGGACCGACCGCACCGACCGCGGCGGTGGCGGCGCAGGCTTTGAGGAAACCGCGACGGCTGAGGGTGATCGAAGACATGGCGTGCTCCTCAGCGGCTCAGGAATTCGGGCGTCATCAACACCAGCGACACCATGCTGCGCAGGCGTTGCTGGTTGTAGTGGCGCTTGAGGTCGGTGCCGGACCAGGTGTCGGTATCGGTGATGACGTAGCTGGCGGGGTCGCCGTTCTGGGCCATGAACGCGATCAGGGTCTGGCGCCGCGCGGCGTCCGGCAGATAGCCGAGCAGACGCCGGCACCAGTAGTCGACCAGGTTGGGCGCGGTCCAGCTGGCGACTTCGCTGCGGCTGAGCTGCAGCACCGGCAGCAGCGGCACGCTGGCCTCGCTGGTTTCGGTCAGCCAGTTGAGCATCTTCCAGGTGGTGGCGTAGGTGCTCGCGCCAGACCAGGCCAGGCCGGTGTCGGGATAGCCGTTGGGTGCCGGCCAGTCGTAAGGCGCGTGGCCGGTGAACCCGAAGCGGTAGAGGAAATCCTCGGACTTGCTGTGCGCGGGGCGCAAGGTCCAGTCGCTGCCGGCCGCGCGCATCGCCGCGACGATGGCCTCGAACGGGCGCCGGTTCTTCTGGCCCCAGGCATTGCTGAAAGCGCTGGAGTTGAGGATGTGGCGCAGCACGTGCTCGATCTGATTCGGGCTCTGCCACTGCTGACGGAACACCGCCGCGGCCGAGGCGACCAGAGACGGCGGCGGGGTGTCGTTGACGAAGCGCCGCACCAGCTTGCTGCAGATGAAGCGTGCGACGCCGGGATGGCTGGCCAGGCGGTCGAGCACGTCGCGCCCGTCCTTCATCGCCGGCTGTTCGGGATTGAGCAGGCGTCCGAGCACGAACTTCGGGCCGGCGTCGTGCCAGGCCTGGCGATAGACGAAGCTGCCGTCGTTCTCGGTCGGGTACTGCCAGTGCGCGTTCTTCAGGCTCCAGCCGGTGAACGCCGACGCCGTCTCGTAGACGTCGATGTCGGTGTAGCCCGACGGATAGGCGGCGTCCTCCGGATCCGGCGGCACCATGAAGGGATCGGTGAAGCCCAGATAGCGGCCGGCGCCCAGGGTGTGCAGCTCCAGCAATTCGCGCGCCCAGTTCTCGTTCGGGCCGGAACGGCTGTTGGAGACGTTGTCGAGGTAGAACAGCATCGACGGGCTGCAGGCCACGTCCTCCAGCATCACCCGGAAATTGCCGAACGCCGACTTGCGCAGCACGTCGCGGTCGTAGTGCACGTACACCGGGCCGGAGGTGAAGTCGTTGGCGGTGACGTTGAAGTGGTCGTGCCAGAAGTTGACCATCACCTCGCGCAGCTGCCGCTTCGAATAGGTGGCGCGCACGAAGGCCGCGCGCTGGATTTCCCAGGCCGGGCGCATGCGCACGTCGTAGGCGGGGTCGGGCACGACATGCTCGGCCCACAGCTGGGTCAGCGACTTGCCCAGTGTGGTGTAACCGGCCGCGTTCAGGCGCGCGTCGACCGCGCTGTCGTCGATCGCGGTCCAGTCCAGCTGCCAGTCGATGTAGTTCTGCAGGCGCTGGGCGTCGTTGGAGCCCAGGCCGTTGAACTCGGCCAGCGAGCTCGGCGTGACGCCGTAGCTCAAGTTGTTGAGCGCGCGGATCGCCAGGCTGGGGCGGGCGAGGGTGAGCAGTTGCGGTTGCGAATCGCGCGACTGGGTCGGCCCGCCGGCCATCTGCGGCGTGTCGCCGCTCCAGACCGGCTCGATCGGTTGCGCCGCGGCGAGCGCGGCTTCCTGCAGTTCCTGCGCGCGCGCCGAGTTCTCGAAACGCTGCGGTCGGATCCAGCGCCCTTTTCCGTAACGACGGAACAGGTGCGACTGCGCCAACGCCCGTTCGCGCCTGGCTTTGCGATTCATGACGGATTCCCTGGGACGTCCCCTTTGTCCAGAAGTATCCGGGCTAGGTATGACGGGGGAACGCGAATGGAGTCACATAAATGATGCCAATCGTGCGCGCTCGGCTCAGGCGTCCGGCAGGCTCGGGTAACGGAACACCAGATGCGGATACGCTTGTTCCGCAGTCAGGTTCAACTCGCGGATCAGCAACTCCTGCACCGCGTCGAACGCGCCCAGGCAGGAGCCGTGCAGCGGATCGTCGAACACGATGTGACTGCCCGGGCCCAGGTGCGGCAGGCAGGCGCGGATCACGTACTTGATCGGTTCGTAAATGTCGCAGTCCACGTGCAGCAGGCCCGGGCCCTGGCTCTGCTCGGCGAGCACGCCCGGCAGGGTTTCGTCGAAGCGGCCCTTGACCAGCGACAGATGCGTTTGCAGATCGTTGTCGCGGATGTAGCTCAGCAGGCCGTCGAACTTGGTGTCGGCGAAATCGCCCTTACGGTGCAGGTCGCGGACCGGATCGGTTTCGGGCATGCCTTCGTAGGTGTCGAACGCGAACACCCGCGATTCTCGCTTCAACCGTTTCAGCGCGGTGGCCATGAACACCGCCGAGCCGCCCATATAGCTGCCGAACTCGAAGATGTGCGCCTGCGGGTCGGGCATGGCGTAGCGCAGGATCAGATACAGGTTGGCCAGCTTGTTGGTGGAGACCAGGCTCCCGCGCGCGGCGGCGGCACCCAGGGCTTCCTGGAAGATAGGGTCGTCGCCCAGTCCCTTGGTCGCCAGTTCGGAAAACTCCAGCCAGCAACCGCGCGTGTGGCCCGCGCCGATGTCCCGGCCGTTCGATACCTGGATCGGGTAGGAAGATGCGTCGAAAATGCTCTTTTCCATGCTTCAGGCCTTGCCTTCGAGTGTCGAGCCGGGACGGCATCTTACAACGCTGACGCGATTGCGGTGTCCGCTGGCCGTATGAGTACCGGGAGGCTGCCGGCGCCTGATCGGCGCTGCCTCGCATTGCATCGGCGGCCAAAAACAGGAGGTCTGTGCCGTGACCCTCCCCAGACCTGCCGACCCAGGAGATGGAACTCGAACCGGCGCCCGGGTGGCATCGTCCAGGCGGTGAAAAGAATCAGGCCCGGTCTGCTGGCGTCGGAGCCAGCGTTCCTGCCTGTCTGCTTTCAGAGGGCGGATGCCTGGCGCAGGGATGGCTTCTTCGGCGGATCGCGACCTTTCACTGGAATGCCAGCGTAAGGATGCGCAAGGCGTCGCGTGTCCGCCGGTCACTGAGATTGCTGTAGAGCATCACGTCTTGCGGGCGGATCGGCGGCAGCGACAGCAGCGCGCCGACGTCGACCGTGCCCGGCGGCGCCGCGCGCCGCGCCAGTACCGCCACCGCGAGGCCGGCGACGGCGGCGGCACCGAGGATCGCGGCGCCCCGGCCTACGAAGACTTCGCGCCATTCGATACCGGCGCGGTCGAGCGCGCGCACCGCCTCGATGCGGACCCGGCAGGACTCGCCTTGCGTCGCCAGCGGCAATGGCTGCCCGGCGCGCGGTTCCCAGCCGGCCGTCGCGAACCACGAAAAGGACTCCGCGAACGCTGCCTTGCCGCGCTTGCCGCGATCTTCGGGGCGCAGTACCAGCGCGGCGTCGAGCTCGCCCTGGTCCAGGCCCTGCATGAGTTCGTTTGTACCGGCGATGCGCATTTCCACCAGCAGGTGCGGATCGTGATGGCGCATCTGTCGCAACAGCGACGGCAGTTGGCTGCCGACCAGTTGCTGGTTGATGCCGATCGCCAATCGGCGCTGTTCGGTCTCGAAGGCGGTGGCCGCGCGGTCGTGCGACGACACCAGTTCGCGCGCCACGCCCAGAAAGGCCAGTCCTTCGGCCGACAGGCGCACCAGCCGCGGCGTGCGTTCCAGCAAGCGGCGGCCGAGCTGCTCTTCCAGACGCCGCAGCTTGATGCTGACGGCGGACTGGGTGGTGCCCAGCACCTCGGCGGCGCGGGTGAAGCTGTGCAGGTCGGCCGCCAGCAGGAAAGCCCTGACCGCGTCCACGTCCATCGCCTTCATTCGGGTAGATTCGTTTTTCAAATGACAGGTATCTTTGTAAATGTATTTTTCATATCTATCAAGCGACCTAGGATGGGCCCACGATCCCGCCTGAGGACTCACCGCGATGAAAACACTGACCGGCGCATTGGTCGCGATGCTGACGGGGCTGGCCGCGCGCGACGCGCAAGTGCCGACGCCCGCGTTCCCGCTGCAAGGCACCTGGACCCTGATCGCCGCGGACAAGGTCCTGCCCGACGGCGAGACGGTGCGCGACTACGGCGATAGCCCGAAAGGCAGGCTCGTGGTCGATGGCAGGGGGCGGTATTCGCTGCAGATCTTCAAATCCGAACGCTTGCGTTTCGCAAGCGACAGCAAGGCCGACGGCAGCGTCGACGAGTTCCGGTCCGCGGTCATGGGCAGCAGTACCCACTACGGGACGATGACGATCGAGCCTGGGGCAGGGGTGCTGGTGTTCTCGATCGAGGGTTCGTCCTTTCCCAACTGGGAAGGCACGGTCCAGAAGCGCCAGTACCGGTTCGACGGCGCCGAGCTGCGTTATCAGGTGCCGCCCCGGGCGGACGGCAGCATCCCGATTTCCGTGTGGCGCAGGCTCGATTGAAGCCTCCTGCACTTCGTTCCGGTGCGATCGCATTCCCGATCCCCGCATCAACCGATGGAGCCACCATGCCGCACTTCGTAGTCGACTGTTCTCAGGAGCTGCTACGGATTCACGATGAGGAGTCGATCATCGCCCGCCTGCACCGGGCGGCGACTGCTTCGGGCCTGTTCGAGGAATCGGACATCAAGATCCGCACCCATCCCTTCGCGACCTATGCCGTCGGCGGCGGACGCGAGGATTTCATCCACGTCTTCGCCTGGATCATGCAGGGGCGCAGCGTCGAGCAGCGCGCTGCCTTGTCGCAGGCCATCGTCGGCGCGCTGGCGCAGATGTTTCCATTGCTGCCCCGCATCGCCGCGAACGTGGCCGAGTTCGAGCGGGCGACGTATTTCAATCGAGCGATGATGTGAACCCGGTCCGGTGTCGAGGCGGGAGCGCCGCATTCGGCTCTAACGTCCAGTAAGCCGGGCCGGAGGCGACCGCGCCTATGCCGTGGCGCCTGCCCCTGCGATCCGGATGAAGAACTCTGTCCGGTTTTCGATCGCCCCTGCGTTTGTACTGTGCGAGACGGAGTTCGGGCCCGTTTCGGTGAGCACCCATCGGTGCTGAAAGCAACAACGGGCCTCCGTCCTTACCAGCATGTAGCGCGTTTTTCTTGCGCCTTCCCCTAGTGGAATCCCTGTAGTCGCCGCGGCGTCCCGCCGCGCGAGAGGGCCTGCATGCGCCGACAACCCCATTCGCTCAGGAGCATTACCCAATGCGCAGCAAAGCCGTGTCCCGTTCCTTGATTCTTGCCGCTTCCACCCTGGTTTTGGCCGGTGCCGTCGTCGCGCCCGCGTTCGCCCTGCAATGCCAGACCTGTGAAATGCCCAATCCCAACGATCCGGATGTGAATCCGCCCAAGCAGTTCAGCCCCTTGGAAATGAAGATCGACCCCTTGGTCTGGGCGCAGATGCAGGAAGACAAGTTGCCGGGCGTCACCGTGGCGGTCACCCGCAACGGCGCGCTGCTGTTCAACAAGGGCTACGGCTATGCCAATACCCAGACCAAGCAGCTGATGACCGCCGATACCCGTTCGCGCATCGGCAGCGTCACCAAGGCCGCGATCACCGGCCCGGCCGGCTTCCAGCTGATGCAGGCCAAGGGCATCAACCCGGCCACCAAGACCCTGTACGGCGGCAACGGCGTGTTCGGCAACGATTTCGCCAACGACATCCTGCGCGGCGCGAACCGTCATACGCCGATCATCGAGATGGACATCGGCCAGAACGACCACACCTTCACCTGGTACAACGACCTCACCTTCAGCGAGGGCGCCACCAACGACCTCGACCAGTACAACCCGCCGCTGCCCTATACGCTGCCGCCGGGCCGCCAGCCCATCGATATTCTCGGCATGGGCATCGCCGCCAACGGCGAGGTCTATACCTGGTATCACGCCGCCCGCACCACCCAGACCGACACGCCGGCGATCACCCGTTCGATCGGCACCGCGAGCGACCTCGATGCGCACAGCGCGCAGACCACCGACACCGTCAAGCTGCCGGCCGGCAAGACCGCCTACGACATCGTCGGCATCGCCATCGCCAAGTCCAACAACCATGTCTACGTCTGGTACCAGGACGGCACGTACAGCGAAGGCTATTCGATGGACTTCGATTACTACTCCAAGGGCGTCAAGCCCTACAGCTGGCCCGCGCAGGCCAGCGGCTCCAGCTACGACATCCGCGGCATGGCGATCGCCTCCAACGACCACGTCTACACCTGGTTCGGCAACGGCCAGGCCAGCTCGGGCATGAGCCACGATCTGGACAAGTACATCGCGCCCTACGCCTACACCCTGCCGGCCGGGCTCGCCGGCCCCAACTGGGTCAACCTGTACTCGACGATCACCCTGCAGAACCTGCTCGATCACCGCGCCGGCTTCACCCGCAGCGGCGACGGCCCCGGCGCCGCCGAGCTGTTCGGCACCGCCGAAGCCAATCTGAGCTACACCCAGATCCACCGGCACTTCCTGCGCACGCGCCCGCTGCTGCGCACGCCGGGCGGCAACGCGCAGTACTCCAACCACGGCTTCGGCCTGTGGACGCTGCTGATCGAGAAGATGTCCGGTCAGACCTATCGCAACTACGTCTACAACAATTACCTGCTGCCGGCCGGCGTGGGTGACGACATCGAACCGCAGGCCGCCAGCCCGGATTCGCGCGATTCGGCCAACCACATCCTCGAGGGCGGCGTGCCCGTGCCCGGCCCGTACGTGGCCTCGACCACCGGCCTGGCCGCCGGCGGCTACCGCGGCACCGCGCGCGCCCTGACCGTGCTCACCGCCAAGCTCGACGGCAAGTACAGCGACGCCGACATGGACCGCATGGGCTGGGGCGCGCCGGGCGACGGCAGCCTGGAACACAACGGCGGCGCCGACGGCGGCATGGCCTACGTGGTGATGTTCCCGGCCGGTTACATCAGCCCGAAGGGCAAGGACCTGAGCGGCGTGCACGTCGCCGTGGTCGCCAACCGCTGGGGCAACCTGGGGCTGTTCGAGGAGATGGCGCGGGAGATCGCCGAGCAGTTGTGAGGCGAGAGCGTCGCGGCGCCTAGCGAGGCCGCAGACACGAAGAAGCCCGCTTCGGCGGGCTTTTTCTTTGGTGCCGGAGGTGGGACTCGAACCCACACGCTTTTAAGGGCGGCGGATTTTGAGTCCGCTGCGTCTACCGATTCCGCCACTCCGGCAGCGGGCGCGCAGTATAGCCGAGGTCGGCGCTTGTGGTCTGCCTGTTCTGGGGCGGCTACGCTCAGAAGCCGCCGTAGCGCGCCATCGCGGCGGCCAGGACCAGGATCGCGGCGATCAGGATCAGCTCGAAGCGGATCACGCCGCGCTGGCGGGCGACGTCGGCGGCCTCGGGCAGGAAGGCCGGGTTGGCGCTCAGGGCCTTGCGCCAGCGCAGGAAGCGCAGGGTGGGCAGCAGCGACAGCAGGCCGATCAGGACGTAGGCGCCGAGCTTGGCGTGGAACCAGGGGTTGTGCAGGTAGAACTCGCTGCCCTTGACGCCGTAGAACACGCGCAGCAGGCCCGCGACCAGCAGCAGGCCGGCGGCGGCGCCGTAGCCGGCGTCGATGCGGGCCACGCGGTTGAGGGCGGCGGCGTCGAGCGGGCCGCGCAGCAGGGTCGATTCGGCGACCAGCATGGCGATCAGGGCGAACACCAGCAGGTGGTGCAGGGCGGCTAGCAACAGGTCGGTCAGCATGGGGCGCTAGTCTGTTGTGGCGGGAGAGGGGATTGTAGGTGCGGGCCCGCGCTGCGGCACGGGTAGCGCGCGAATCCAGGTCGGCCTCGGAACGATCAATGCCTGCGTTCAGGCTAACGACGTGGTCCGTGTGGGAACGACGTCGCTGCGATGGACCAGCGCGTGGTGTGGAGTTCAATCGCGACTCACGTCGCTCCCACAGGAGGCATGCGCTACGGTGCGGCCGATCAGGCCGCTTCGTCGGTCTTGAGGGTCTTGTCGACGCGCTGGAACCATTCGCCTTCGCGCGGCACGAACATCGAGCAGGCTTCCATCGGCGCCTTGTAGATGTGCAGCGAGACGGCGACGTGATCGCCGCTGGCGTTGCGGATGGTGTGGTACTCGTGCGGCGGGATCAGGCTGCCGGCGCTGCCGGGGCCGGCGTGCATGCCGCCGGCGGCGCGGAAGCGGAAGTTGTCGCCGTTGCGCTCCAACAGTTCGAACTGGGTGATTTCCAGCTCGCCGTCCCAGACGCCTTCCACGCACCACAGGCCGCAGTGGTCGTGCACCGGCGTGCCCTGGCCCGGGCCCCAGGTCATGGCAACCACGCTGTAGCCCAGGCGCGGGCTGCGGTAGATCTCGCGGCGGGCGTAGTGGTCGTCGATGGCGTCGAACACGCAATCGGGCAGTTGCACGTCGCGGTCGCGGATCATCCGGCACAGCGTATTACGCAGCGCCGAGGTGACCGCATGTTCGTCGCCGGCATTGACGGCGTCGTCGATGGCCGCGACCAGCTTGTCGTGACCGGGGAAGTCGAGGTCCGGGAGGACCTCGGCCTGATGACATCGGGTTATGTCCATATAACCATTCTAGCGGGTCGCGAGGGCGCCGACACGCGACGGCGGAGATGCGGGCGCGGCCCTGGAGCGGGTATCACAGCTGAGCGAGAAAGCCCGCCACGGCCGGCCCGAAGCGGCCGATATCGACCAGGAAGGCGTCGTGGCCCTGCGGCGACTCCAGCGGCAGGAAGCGCGCGTCGGCGCCGCCGGCGCGCAGGCCGTCGGCGATCTCCTCCTGCTGCTGCAGAGGGAACAGGATGTCGGTGCGCACGCCGATCGCCAGGGCCTGCTCGATGCGGATCTTGGCCAGGCCGGCGCGGGTGTCGGCGGGGCCGGCGTCGTCGGCTCCGCGCGCGTAGTCGCCCAGGTCGAACCAGTCCATGGAGCGGCTGAGGTAGAGATAGCAGTTGGGGTCGAAGCGGCGCACGAAACGGCGGGCGTGGCCTTCGAGGTAGCTTTCGACCTCGAACTCCAGGCCGAAGGGCTCGTCGTCGGCGCGGTCGGAGTCCAGGCGCACGCGGCCGAAGCGGCCGTCCCATTCCAGCGCCGAGCGGTAGGTGATCACGCCCAGCTTGCGCGCCATGCGCATGCCGGCCTCGGGGTAGCTGCGTTCGTCGTAGCGGCCCTGGTACCAGTGCGGGTCCAGGCGGATCGCTTCGCGCTGCAGCGAGCGGATCGCGATCGAGAACGGCAGCGCGCGCGCGGCGCCGGAGATGTTGATGTGGCTGCGGGCGATGCCGGGGTGGCGGATCAGCAGCGCCAGCGCGGTCATGCCGCCCATGGAATTGCCGATCACGCAGGCCAGGCGCTCGATGCCCAGGCCGCGCACGACCACGGCGGCGGCGTCGGCGCCGTCCTCGACCGAGAGCTCGGGGAAGTCCAGGCGGTAGGGCTCGCGCGAGGCCGGGTTGATCGAGGCCGGGCCGGTCGAGCCCTTGCAACTGCCCAGCGAGTTCACGCAGATCACGAACCAGCGATCGCTGTCGATCGGCTTGCCGGGGCCGAGCATGGCCTCCCACCAGCCCGGTTCGGGGTTGCCGGCGTTGGCCGCGGCGTGCGCGTCGGGCGAGAGGCCGGTGACGATCAGCACCGCGTTGTCGCGCGCGGCGTTGAGTTCGCCCCAGGTTTCGTAGGCGACGCGGGCGCCGTCGAGGCGGCCGCCGCGCTTCATGGGGAAGCCGTCGGGCAGGGCGAAATAGCGGGTGCCGGGCGGAATGAATTCGGTCATGCCGGGTTGCTGCCTT
The DNA here is from genome assembly GCF_900114355.1 of Lysobacter sp. cf310. GTDB lineage: Bacteria > Pseudomonadota > Gammaproteobacteria > Xanthomonadales > Xanthomonadaceae > Lysobacter. Next base: position 500,411 of record NZ_FOSS01000003.1, on the reverse strand, counting down.
CCTGGTTGCGGGCGCGGCGCGCTGCGGGCGGCGCCGGCGCTAGGGGGACCATTTTGCCTGGGTGGGGCGGTGGGGGTAAGGCGCGGGTGGGAATGGAGGCATGCCGAAGCGCGTACCGCGGGCTTCGAGGGGGCGAGTCGCCGGGAATGGCGGCGCGCTTTTCGCTTGCGCCGACCCTCATCCCAACCTCTGTCCCGGTCCAAACGACCCGCGTTGGAGCGTTCGCGGACGCGCGCGCCGGTGGCTTGCACGCCGCGTCCGCTCCTCCCAGCGCGGAAGAGGGGCTGGCGGCAGGCGTTATGGAACGACCTGGTCGATGGTGATCTCGAGCGTGTTCTTGCTGTCGGTGCGCACGCTCTGCGGCTTGGAGGCGAGGTCGCCACTCTGCGCGATCGCCTGGCCGGAGGCCGACACGCGCGCGAGCACCACGACCTGCTGCAGCTGCGACAGCTTCAAGGTCGGCATCGGGCTGTCGCCGTCGTCCAGCACCACTTCGACCGGGAAATCCTTGGCCGCTAGCTTTTCCACCGCGACCGGCATCGGCGGGCCGTCGGGCTGGCGTGCGAGCACGAACAGGCTGGCGTCGGCGGGCAGCTTCGCGGCCAGCGCGGGCGCCAAAGCGACGCGGATTTTGAGTCCGCCGACGGAAGCGACGGCGGGCGGCGCGGGCAGCGGCGGCTGGCCGGCGTCCTTGCGCGCGGCGTCGATCTGCTCGCGCAGGCTGGCGGCGGTGCGCGGGTCGACCACGGCCAGCAGCGGCTCCCACGCGCGCGCGGCCTCGGCCGGCTGGTCGGACTGGCGCAGCGAAATGCCGAGGAACCAGCGCGCGCGCTGATGCATGGGCTGGATCTCCAGCGCACGCCGCAGCCAGGCGACCGCGGCCGCATCGAACTTGCGGCCGTCGCTGGCCAGGGCACTGATTTCGGCGCTTTCCACCAGCAGATCGGGGTCCTCGGGCGCCAGCTTGAGCGCGCGCGCGATCGCGGCGCGCGCCCGGTCCAGGTGCCCGGCATCGGCGTAGGCGCGCGCGAGCAGGCGCCAGCCATCGATGCGGTTGGGTTCGCGTTCGAGCTGGGCTTCGAGCTGGACGATCGCATCCTCGGCGGTCGCGGGCGGATCGCGGCGGGCCGGATTCAGCGCGTCGGGCGTGCCGATCAGGGCGTAGGTCAGGCCGGTGATCGCCACCAGCCCGACGAACACGCCGGCCGCCGCGGCCGGCTTGGCCTGCCACAGCGGGCGCAGCACGTAGGCGAGCACCAGCAGGACCAGCGCGGCGCTGGCCAGTACGAACGCGGTCATCACCATTCCTCGTTGTCGTCTTGGTCGTCGGCGCGCGGGCGCTCGGCCGACGCGGCGCGCGCGCGGCCGCGCACGATGACGGCCAGCGCGGCGCCGCCGGCCAGCAGTACCAGGGCCGGGCCGAACCACAGCAGCCAGGTCTTGGATTCGACCTGCGGGCGGTACAGCACGAACTCGCCGTAGCGCGCGACCAGGAACTGCTTGATCGCGCGGTCGTCCTTGCCCTGGCGCATCAGCGCCAGCACTTCGCGGCGCAGGTCGTGGGCGATCTGGGCGTTGGATTCGGCCAGCGACTGGTTCTGGCACATCACGCAGCGCAGCTCGGCGGCCAGGGCGTGGAAGCGGGCTTCCTCGGCGGCGTCGTTGAATTGCAGCGGGACCGGATCGTTGGCGGGCTGGGCGGCGAGCGGGGTGGCGATGGCCAGCGTCAGCGCGGCGGCGACCAGCAGGCTGCGCAAGGCAACGGTAAATGCCCGCAGCCTCCCTTTTTCAAAAGGGGGAGCAGCCGTGGCGTCGGCTAGGGAGGCGGGCTTTTCGTTGGTCATCCCCCTTCGCAAAAGGGGGATTGAGGGGGATGTGCGCCTCATCGCGTCTTCTCGACTTCCGTCAGCGCCGGCAGCAGCTCGTCGCGGATGGTGGCTTCGCTCATCGGACCGACATGCTTCCAGCGCACCACGCCCTTGGCGTCGACCAGGAAGGTTTCCGGCGCGCCGTAGATGCCCCAGTCGATCGCGACCTTGCCGTCGTAATCGGCCAGCACCATCCAATAGGGATTGCCGAACTGCTCCAGCCAGCGCATCGCGTCGGCGTGCTCGTCCTTCCAGTTGAAGCCGATCACGCGCACGCGCTTGGTTTCGGCGAAGCGGGTCAGCACCGGGTGCTCGTCGCGACAGGCCGGGCACCAGCTGCCCCAGACGTTGAGCAGATAGGGCGAGCCGCGCAGCTGCTCGGAACTCATCAATCGCCCGGCCTCGTGCAGCACCGGCAGCGAGAACGCGGGCGCGGGCTTGCCGATCAGCGGCGAGGGCAAGGCTTCACGATTGGGGTTGCGGCTCAGCCACACGCCGGCGGCGAGCAGCAGCGCGAGCACGGCGAACACGGCCAGGGGCAGCCAGCGACTCTTATTCATGCGGGGTCGCCTCCGAGAGCGGCATCGCCGCGCGCGCCGTCGGCGAGCGCGCTGCGGTTATGGGCGAGGATGGGATCCTGCGGCGCGGGCGCGCGCGGCACGGGTTCGGACTCGGCGACGAGCTTGGGGCGGAAGCGGCGGTCGGCCGCGGCCACGAAGCCGCCCAGCATCATCAGCAGCGCGCCGGCCCAGATCCAGCGCACGAAAGGCTTGATATGCACGCGCATGGCCCAGGCGCCGTCGCCCAGCGGTTCGCCCAGCGCGACGTAGAGATCGCGACTCAGGCCGGGATCGATCGCGGCCTCGGTCATGACCTGGCCGCCGCTGGCGTAGGCGCGCTTCTCCGGATGCATCACCTGCAACAGGCGGTCGTTCTCGAACACGGTCACGGTGCCGCGGTCGGCTTCGAAGTTCGGGCCCTGGCGATGGGCGACGCCGTCGAAACGGAAGGCGTAGCGGCCGACCTCGACGGTCTGGCCCGGCGACAGCGCGAGCTCGCGCTGTTGGCTCAAACCTTCGGTCAGCAGGGCGCCGATCAGGAACACCGCGACGCCGGCGTGGGCCAGGGTCATGCCCAGCATCTCGGCGGTGTAGCGGGTGCCGTCGCCGCGCAGGCGCGTCCACACGAAACGCAGCGTACCGGCCGCGACCCAGACCGCGCCGCCGATGCCGGCGGCGACTTTCCACGCGCCCTGCGGGGCCATGAAGTAGGCGCCGATCGCCGCACCGATGGCCAGGCCGGCCCAGGGCAACAGCATCGCGGCCGGACGCGAGACTTGCTCGCGCTGCCAACGGAACAGCGGCCCGAACGGCAGCAGCAACACCAGCGGCGTCATCAGCAGCACGAACATCAGCGCGAAGTAGGGCGGACCGACCGAGAGCTTGCCCATCTCCAGCGCGTCGGCCAGCAGCGGGTACAGGGTGCCCAGCAGGACCATCGCGCAGGCGGTGGTCAGCAGCAGGTTGTTGGCCAGCAGCAGGGTCTCGCGCGAACTGGCCTGGAAGGGCTTGCCCGGATCGTCGGAGGGCGCGCGCAGCGCGTACAGCAGCAGCGAGCCGCCGATCACGATACCGAGAAAGATCAGCACGAACAGGCCGCGCGAAGGATCGGCGGCGAAGGCGTGCACGCTGGTGAGCACGCCGGAGCGGACCAGGAAGGTGCCCAGCAGCGACAGCGAGAAGGTGGCGATCGCCAGCAGCAGGGTCCAGCCGCGGAAGCTGCCGCGCTTCTCGGTCACCGCCTGCGAATGCAGCAGCGCGGCGCCGGCCAGCCAGGGCATGAAGCTGGCGTTCTCGACCGGGTCCCAGAACCACCAGCCGCCCCAGCCCAGTTCGTAATACGCCCACCACGAACCCAGGGCGATGCCGAGGGTGAGGAAGGCCCAGGCGATGTTGGTCCACGGCCGCGTCCAGCGCAGCCAGCGCGCGTCGACCTTGCCGTCCAGCAATGCCGCGATCGCGAACGCGAACGGCACCGCGAAGCCGACGTAGCCGATGTAGAGCATCGGCGGGTGGATGATCAGGCCCGGGTCCTGCAGCAGCGGATTGAGATCGCGGCCTTCGACCACGGCCGGCAGCAGACGCGCGAACGGATTGCTGGTGAAGATCAGGAACGACAGGAAGCCGACGCTGACGATGCCCATCACGCCGAGCACGCGCGCGATCACCGGCTGCGGCAGCGCGCGCGAATAGCGCGCGACCGCGCCGGTCCACAGCGCCAGCACCAGCGCCCACAGCAGCAGCGAGCCTTCGTGCGCGCCCCACACCGCCGAGTAGCGATAAGCCATCGGCAGCAGCGAATTGCTGTTCTCGGCGACGTAGCGCAGCGAGAAATCCTGGACCACGAAGGCATGGGTGAGGATCGCGAACGCGCCGGCGACCAGGGCCAGCTGCGCGTACGCGGCCGGACGCGCGAGCGCCATCCAGGGGCCGATGCCGCGGTGCGCGCCCAGCAGCGGCAGCAGGGCCTGCAGGGTGGCGATCAGCAACGCCAGGATCAGAGCGATCTGGCCGAGTTCAGGCAGCATGACGGGGTTCCGGAGGGTGCGGGCGGGGGTTCATGCGAGCGGGGCGATAGCGCGCGAGCGACGCAGCGGCGGCGCGGCGCGCACCGATGCCGGTCGGCATCAACGCTTCTGCTCCGTGCCGCCCGGCGCGGCGACATCGTGCTTCTTGTGCGCCATGCCCATCTTGTCGGCGACTTCCTTGGGCATGTAGGTCTCGTCGTGCTTGGCCAGGATCTCCTCGGCCACGAAGCGGCCGCCCTGCATGCGTCCGGTCGCGACCACGGCCTGCTTCTCGCGGAACAGGTCGGGCAGGATGCCGGTGTAGACCACCGGCATTTCGGCGTCGCCGTCGGTGACGCGGAAGTGCGCCTCCAGCGAACCGGACGCGCGCTGGAAGGAATTGGCCGCGACCATGCCGCCGAGGCGGAAGCGGGCATGATCGCCGGCCTCGCCGCGCAGCACTTCGCTGGGCGTGTACAGATAGGCGACGTTGCGCTGCAGCGCCATCGCCACCAGGGTCACGGCGATGCCGGAAGCGGCGACCAGCGCCAGCACCCACAACAGACGACGGCGACGGGTCGGATTCATCGGCTCAATTCACTCGTTTGGCTGCGTGCGGTCTGGCTGGCCTGGCGCGCCGCGCGCGCGCGCGCATTGCGCAACTCGCGGCGGATCTGCAGGCGGGTGGCGACGAAGTCCCAGATCAGCACGATGGCGAACACCGCGTAGGCGGCGATGACGTAGTGGAGGTAGTTCATGCCTGCGGGCCCTCGCGGCGCGCCGCGCCGGCCAGTTGCGCGACCCAGGCCTTGCCCGATTCGCGGCGCAGGTTGTCGGCGCGCGCACGCGCGAGCAGGGCGCCGACGAACCACAGCTTGGTGCCCACGATCATCCAGATCAGCGGCGCGATCATGCTCGCGTCCATGCTCGATTCGCCCAGCAGGCGGATGGTCTGGCCCTGGTGCAGCGAGTTCCACCACTCCACCGAGTAGCGGATCACCGGCAGCAGGACCACGCCCACGATCGCCAGCAGGCCGGCCGCGCGCGCGGCGGCGCGGCGATCGTCGATGGCGTTGTACAGGCCGATCACGCCCAGGTAGAGGAACAGCAGGATCAGCTCGCTGGTCAGGCGCGGGTCCCAGTCCCACCAGGTGCCCCACATCGGCTTGCCCCAGATCGAACCGGTGGCCAGGGTGATCACGGTGAAGGCGGCGCCGATCGGCGCGCAGGCCATGGCCAGGATCTCGCACAGCTTGATCCGCCAGATCAGCGCGATCGCGGCGTAGACGGCCATCAGCGCGAACACCGCCATGCTCATCCAGGCGCTGGGCACGTGGATATAGAGGATGCGGAAGCTGTCGCCCTGCTGGTAATCGGCGGGTACCACGAACAAGGCGCCGTACAGGCCCCAGGCCATGACCAGCAGGCCGGACAGGTAGGCCCACGGCGCCCAACGCGCGGCGAAGCGGTCGAAGGTGGGCGGCGAACCGAGTTGGTGGAACCAGCGGACGAGTGGATTCATGCAGCGTTTCGGTCCGTCCCGGCGACGGGCGTGTTGGGAGCGCGGTGGTAGGACCGCGCGGGCGGTGATCGGTTCGTCGCGACCGGGCTCGGGGCCCGGACCGGCCGCGGGCGAGCGGTCAGTTCAGGGCGATCCGGATCGCGGCGGCGGCGGCCAGCGGTGCCAGCACCAGCGCCACCACCAGGCCGGCGCCGAGCATCAGCAGCCCGCCGGTGGCGTCCAGCCCCTGGGCCGAGGCGGCCACGCTGCCCGCTCCGAACACCAGCACGGGCACGTACAGCGGCAGCGCCAACAAGGCCACCAGGATACCAGAGCGCCGCATCCCGACCGTCAGCGCGGCGACCACCGCACCGAGCAGACTCAGCAAAGGCGTGCCCAGCGCCAGCGAGGCCAGCAGCACCGGCAACTGCGCGCGCGGCAGGTGCAGCAGCTCGGCCAGGAACGGCGTGGCGATCAGCAGCGGCAGGGCGGTGGTGGCCCAGTGCATGAAGGTGCGCACCGCGACCAGCCAGCCCAGCGGCACCGGCGCCAGCATCCACTGCTCCAGCGAGCCGTCCTCGGCGTCGCCACGGAACAGGGTGTCCAGGGCGAGCAGGCCGGCCAGCAGCACCGACAGCCACAGCACCGCGCCGGCGACCTTAGATAAGGACTGGGCCTCGCCGCCCAGGGCGAGCGCGAACAGCACCACCACCAGCAGGGCGAACAGGGCCGGCTGCAGGGCGTCGCCGCGGCGCCGCCAGAGCAGGCGCAGATCGCGCGCGAGCAGGGCGCGCGCGGCGCCGATCAGGCCGGGCAGGGCGGCCGTGCCGGGGCGCTGCGCGCGAATGGTCGGGTTCGGCGTCATGGAACTGCTCGCGTTGTGGCTCGCATCGGCATGCCGTCCTTGCCGCTCATGGCGTCGGCTCCGGCTGGCCCGGCCCGACCGTCCCTGGCCCGGCGTTCGGCGTCGCAACCGATACCGATAAGGCATCGGCCGAGCGCGACGCCTCGCCCAGTACCAGCATGCGCGTGCGCACCGGTGGCGCGGCGTAGGCGCCGTGGGTGGTGACCAGGGCCGCGCCGCCGTCGCGCAGGTGTGCCTGAACCATGCGGTTGACCAGTTCGATGCCGTCCAGGTCGAGGTTGGCGTAGGGCTCGTCCAGTAGCCACAGCGGCGCCGGCGACATCCACAGCCGCGCCAGCGACAGGCGCTTCTTCTGTCCGGCCGACAGCTGCCGCGCCAGCGCGTCCTCGTAGCCGGCCAGGCCGACGATCGCCAACGCGTTCTCCGGCAGCTGCGCGCGGCGGCGGCCCTGCAGGCCGCACAGGAAGTTGAGGTTCTCCAGCGCGCTGAGGTCAGCCTTGAGCCCGGGCAGGTGGCCCAGGTAGGCGATCGCGCGCGCCCGGCGTGCGGCGCGCGCGCGTTCGCCGTCGATGTCGATCTCGCCGCCGTCGGCGCGCAGCAGGCCGGCCAGCACCCGCAGCAGGGTGGTCTTGCCGGCGCCGTTGCCGCCCTGAACCAGCAGGGCTTCGCCGGCGTCGACCGAGAAATCCAGCGGCCCGAACACGGGTTCGTCGTTGCGCGCGAAACGCAGGCCGCGGGCTTCCAGCAACGCAGGGGCGGGGCGGTCGAGTGGGGTCATCGGTCGGGCGCGGGCGGCGGTGGGCCGCGTAGCCGGCTAGTTTACCGCCAGTCGCGCGCCGCACTCCTACCCGAACGAGCGCTTAGGGCAGGACCCAATCGGTATGGGCCTGCGCCGCGGCCGCGCCGGGCGGCGCCAGCAGCATGCGCAGGCGCACCGGCTGGCCGCGTCGCCAGGCCAGCACCGCGGCCTGGCCGAAGTCGGCGGCCAGGCGGTCGGCGACGGGCTGTTCGATTCCGGTCAGCAGCCAGCCCGGTTCGCGCCATTGGCCGTCGGGCGCGCTGGCCCAGGCCGCCTGGCGGGCGATGCCGGCCGCGTCCAGGCGCGCGACCAGGGCCGCGTCGGCGGCCTCGTTGGCCGCGTCCGAACGCGGCTCCGAGGCCGGGTTCCAGGCGCTGACCAGGACATAGGCGTCGGCCGGCAGGTAGGCCTCCAGATCCGGCGCGGGCTCGCCGACCCGCAGCGCGATCGCGTCGCCGTCGACGACCACGGCATAGCCGGCCGCGGCGTACAAGGCGGCCAGCTCGGCGGCGTCGACGATCTGGATTTCGCGCATGCGGCCAGTCTGGTGCGCTCGGCAGCGGTGCGCAAACGCAGGCCGACGGACGGTGGCGCGGCGGGGCGGGCGCTGAGAGAAAACCCCTACGGACTTCGGCATGACGGGGCCGCATGAGCCGGTTCCGCATCGTCATGCCGCCTCGTTTATGTGTTGCCGCGACGATTCCGTACACTCTGCGTCCCCCTAGTCGCGTTCCGGATCCATGAGCCCCGAGACCAAGCTGCCGAAGGTCGGCACGACCATCTTCACCGTGATGTCGCAGCTCGCCGCCGAGCACGGCGCGGTCAACCTGGGGCAGGGTTTCCCCGACTTCGAGGTGCCCGCGCGTCTGGTCGATGCGCTCACGCGCGCGATGCGCGAGGGCAAGAACCAGTACGCGCCGATGACCGGCATCCCGGCCCTGCGCCAGGCGATCGCGGCCAAGACCGAGCGTTGCTACGGCCACCGCCCCGACGCCGACAGCGAGATCACCGTGGTCTCCGGCGCCAGCGAGGCGATCTTCGACGCCATCCACGCCGTGGTCCGGCCGGGCGAGGAAGTGATCGTGCTCGACCCCTGCTACGACAGCTACGAACCCTCGATCGATCTGGCCGGCGGCCGCGCGGTGCACGTGCCGCTGGACCCGCGCAGCTTCGCCGTCGACTGGGATCTGGTGCGCGCGGCGGTGACGCCCAAGACGCGCATGCTGATGATCAATTCGCCGCACAATCCGTCCGGCGCCATGTTCACGCCCGACGACATTGCCCACTTGAGCGCGCTGCTGCGCCAGACCGGTATCTATCTGCTGTCGGACGAAGTCTACGAACACATCGTCTTCGACGGCGTGCGCCACGAGTCGGTGCTGCGCTATCCGGAACTGCGCGAGCGCGCGTTCGTGGTCTCCAGCTTCGGCAAGACCTATCACTGCACCGGCTGGAAGATCGGCTACTGCATCGCGCCGCCGGCGCTGTCGGCCGAGTTCCGCAAGGTCCACCAGTACAACAGCTTCTGCAGTTTCGCCCCGGCCCAGTGGGCGTTCGCCGAGATGATCGAGGCCGAGCCGGAGCACTACGAACAGCTCGGCGCCTTCTACGAGGCCAAGCGCGATCGGTTTCGCGCGCAACTATCCGAGACGCGTCTGCAGGCGCTGCCGGTGGCCGGCGGCTACTTCCAACTGGTCGATTATTCGGCGATCAGCGATCTCGACGACGTCGCGTTCTGCCGCTGGCTGACGATGGAAAAAGGTGTGACCGCGATCCCATTGTCGCCGTTTTACGAGTCCGCGCCGGCCAATCAGCGCCTGGCCCGGCTCTGTTTCGCCAAGAACGAAACGACCTTGGATGCGGCGATCGAGCGTCTAAGAGGCCTGTAACGGCCCCTGTCGCGACACAAATGCACACTTAAGTTGCGTGAGCCTATTGCTCATCGGTTTAAGTTCGGGCTAACCTTCAGTGACGAGCGTCGCATAGAGCTCGTTAACAATGTGGCCGTGCTGTAAGGGGGGAGTTCATGGATAGAACGATTTTCTCTTGTCGTTCATCGGATGCGACATCGTCGTCGCCCGGTGCGACGAGAGCACGCGCGGCCCGCGCCGTCGGGGAGACGGCGCCCGGAACCGCATACCGACCGAGCTGCGTCCGGTCATCTCAATTTCACTGATCTAGACCAAGGTGGCGCGAGCGCACCGGCGAGGCCGGCCGCGTCCGCCACCGTCAACGATCGGTGCGCGCGTCAATTCAAGACTATTGGGGAAAGCGTGAGTATCTCTACTGCAACCAGTCATCGTGTTTGGGTCGCGGCGCTGTTGGCCGTCGCTTTGGTCGGCTGCGCGTCGCGCCCGGCTCCGGATTTCGGCGGTCGCTGGAAGCCGGTCAACCATTTCGCCGCGGTTCCCGACGAAATCCCGCTGCAAAAGACCTACGTCTACTACCCGTCGCCGATGGACGGGACGTTGAAGACGATGCTGGAGCGCTGGTCGCAGGATTCGCAGATGCCGCTGTCGTACCTGCATCCGTCCGATTTCACCCTGCATCAGGCCGTGGCCCAGATCCACACCACCAGCGTCCAGGACGCGGTCGCCCAGCTGAGCTCGGCCTACGCCGCTCAGGGCGTGTCGGTGACGGTGGAGAACGGCCAGATCGTGGTTCGCGCGGCGACGCCCGCTGCCAGCTCGGCGTCGACGTCGGGCGAAACCGCACCGTCGTCCGAGGCCGCCCAGGCCGAGGCGACGCACGTGGCCGGGGTCGCGCCGTAAACGCGCGCACGTCGTCGTCGCGCGCGGTCGTGGCCTGTCGGCCCGCGCGCGCGGCAGGCGACGCACTTTCCATGCTCGTACTGGATGCAGCCTAGATGTTCGGAAAGAAAACAGTCACTCCCCAAGTGGAGAACGCGGTCGCCAAGGCCGTGAACTACGAAGTCACCGTCGCCGACATCGCGCGCCGCAGCGAAAAGCGCGCGTGGATCGTGGCGTGGGCGTCGATCCTGATGGCCCTGATCCTGGCCGGCGGCTATTTCTACTTCCTGCCGCTCAAGGAAAAGGTGCCTTACCTGGTGATGGCCGACGCCTACACCGGCACGGTCACCATCGCGCGTCTGCGCGAGGACTTCGCCAACCCGACCATCGCCGCCAGCGAGGCGCTCAACAAGAGCAACATCTCGCACTTCATCATGGCGCGCGAGTCCTACGACTTCTCGCAGATCGGCGAGCGCGACTGGTCCACGGTGTTCGCGATGGGCACCCCGCAGGTCACCAGCGGCTACAAGCAGCTGTACGACAGCACCAATCGCAACAACCCGATCACGCTGTTCGGCAAGACCAAGACCGTGCGCGTGAAGATCCTCAGCATGCAGCTGCACGGCGCGTCGAACATCGACGACAAGACCAAGACGGCGACCGCGCGCTTCCAGCGCACGCTGTACAACAAGGAAAGCGGCTCCTCGGAACCGCTGGACAGCAAGATCGCGACGATCGAGTTCCTGTACAAGTCGAACCTGAAGATGGACGAGAACAACCGCGTCCTGAATCCGCTCGGCTTCCAGGTCACCGGCTATCGCGTCGACAACGACTACGCCGCGTCGCCGCCGGTCAACACCGGCAGCGAATTCCCGGTGCCGACCCAGGCCGCTCCGGCGCCTGGCGCAGTGCCCGGCCAGCCGGTCGATCCCAACCTGGTTCCGGCCGCGCCGCAGCCTGGCATGCCGGCACCCGCCGGTACCGTGCCGCAACCCGGCGCGCCCGCCCCCAACACCGTCAACCCGGCGACGCCGCCGGCCGCACCCGCACCGACCGGTAATGCGAATGGAGTCAGCACCCGATGAATTGCCTGCGTAAACATCGCCTCGCCGCCGCCCTGTTGCTCCTGGCGCTCGCCGGCTCGGCGCTACCCGCTGCGGCCCAAGTGGTCCAGGAATACGAATACGAACCCACCCGCATCTACCAGGTGCGCACCGGTCTGGGCATCACCACGCAGGTCGAGCTGGACCCGAACGAGGTCATCCTCGATTACAGCACCGGCTTCAGCGCGGGTTGGGACCTGAGCCGTCGCGACAACGTCTTCTACCTGAAGCCGAAGAACGTCGACGTCGACACCAACATGATGATCCGCACCGCGACCCACTCCTACATCCTGGAGCTCAAGGTCGTGGCTACCGACTGGCGCGTGCTGGAGCAGGCCAAGCAGGCCGGCGTGCAGTACAAGATCAAGTTCGTGTATCCGAAGGACACCGAGTTCGCCGCCGCCAAGGCCAAGGAGGCCGAGGCCCCGGTGCCGGAGATCAGCACCGCGCTCGACAAGAACCGGCTGTATCACTTCGATTACCAGTATTCGACGCGCAGCGCCAAGAAGAAGGCCTGGCTGATCCCGGTCAACGTCTACGACGACGGCCAGTTCACCTACGTCAAGATGAGTGGCCTGAAGGATCTGCCGACCGGCAACTTCCCGGCGGTGTTCGCGCGCGAACGTGAGAGCGGCGAGGACTTCGTGGTCAACACCACGGTCGAGGACAACACCATCGTCATCCACGGCACCTATCCCTACTTGATCATCCGCCACGGCAAGAACGTCGTCGGTCTGCGCAGGAACAAGCAGAAATGAGCCAACACATGCCGCCCAACCAGGGCCAGCCCGACGAAAACACCGGCGCTCCGCAGGATCAGCAGAGCTACGGCTACACCGGCGCCAATCCGTACTACGGCCAGCAGTCGAACGCCCAGCAGGCGCCCGACCTGGACGCGGGCGCGCCGCTGCTCAAATCCAGCGACGTCCAGAAGCTGAACCGCAAGGCCCTGCTGTTCCTGGCCGGCATCGTGGTGCTGCTGGTGTTCGCCGCGGTATGGATGTTCACCCGCGCGACCTCCAGCGAAGACGACAAGCCCAAGGTCGAGGAAGAGGTCGTCAACATTCCCGAGCTGCCCAAGGCCGCTTCGGATGTGGCGCCGCCGCTGCCGCCGGAGCAGGTCTCGGATCTGCCGCCGGTGCCGCTGGCGCCGGAAATGCCGCCGCCGCAGCAGAACGATGCGCCGCAGATGGTGGTCGAGGACACCGGTCCGCGCGGTCCGACGCTGATGGAGCGCCGGATGATGAACAGCGCCGACGGCGCCGGCGCGGGCGGCATGACCCCCGGCCAGGCCGCGACCGCCGGCATGACGCCGCCGGACGAGTACGCCAAGCAGATGATGGCGATGGTGCCCAACGCGAACGGCCAGATGCCGCAGCCGGGCGGGCAGCGCGAGGCGGCGGCCGTGGCCAGCGCCAAGCCGATCTACAACCCCGACACCCTGCTGGTGCGCGGTACCTACATCCGCTGCGTGATGGAGACCCGCATCATCACCGACGTGCCGGGCTTCACCTCCTGCATCGTCACCGAGCCGACCTACTCGATCAACGGCCGTCGCCTGCTGCTGCCCAAGGGTTCCAAGATCTCCGGCCGCTACCAGAACGACAACATCAACGGCCCGCGCGTGTCGGTGATCTGGGACCGCATCACCACCCCGACCGGCATCGACGTGAACATGGCCAGCCCGGGCGTGGACAACCTCGGCGGCGCCGGCCATCCGGGCGATTACAACGCGCATTGGGGCAGCCGCATCGCCTCGGCGCTGATGATCAGCTTGATCGCGGACGCGTTTAAGTACGCTGCGGCCGAGAACGGTCCGCCCACCAATACGGTGACCGGCGGTATCGGCGGCGGCGGCGTGGTGGTGCAGAGCCCCTACGAGAGTGTGACCGCGCGTTCGGTCGAGCGTCTGGCCAACCAGGCCCTGGACAAGAGCGTGAACCGTCCGCCGACGGTGACGATCAACCAGGGCACCGTGGTCAACGTCTACGTGGCCAAGGACGTCGACTTCTCGTCCATCATCCGCTGATGATGGACGGGGAGACGGTCTGAATGGGTATGGACGATTCGCCGATCGCAGCGGTGTCGAGCGGGTTCCTGGATTACCAGTACCAAGTACTGGGCATCCACGAATTCATGAGCTCGCCCGACGTCACCGAAATCTGCATCAACAAGCCGGGCGAGCTGTACCTGGAAACCCGTGAGGGCTGGAAGAAGATCGAGGTGCCGACGCTGACCTTCGATCGGGCGCGTCAGTTCTGCACCGCGGTGGTCAACGAGAGCAACACGGGTCAGCGCATCACCGATGCTGACCCGGTGGTCTCGTTGACCTTCCCGACCGGGCAGCGCGCGCAGTTCGTGATCCCGCCGGCCTGCGACGCCGGCAAGGTCTCGATCACCATCCGCCTGCCGTCCAAGCACAACAAGACCCTGCAGCAGTACCAGGACGACGGCTTCTTCGCCCAGATCCTGGAAAGCACGCACGTGCTGAGCGACCACGACCGCGAACTGCTGGAGTTGCGCGCCTCGCGCAACTACTCCGAGTTCTTCAAGAAGGCCGTCCAGTACAAGAAGAACATCGTCGTCGCTGGCGCCACCGGCAGCGGCAAGACCACCTTCATGAAGTCGCTGGTGGGGCATATCCCCGACGTCGAGCGCCTGGTCACCATCGAGGACGCCCGCGAGCTTTTCATCCAGCAGCCGAACGTAGTGCACTTGCTCTATTCGAAAGGTGGACAAAGCACCAGCAACGTCACTGCAAAGAGTTGCATGGAAGCTTGTCTGCGCATGAAGCCGGACCGGATCATCCTGGCGGAGTTGCGCGGCGACGAATCGTTTTACTTCATCCGAAATTGCGCCTCCGGCCACCCCGGGTCGATCACCAGCTGCCACGCCGGCAGCACGACCCAGACCTGGGACCAGCTGGCGCTGATGGTGAAGGCTTCGGCGGAGGGTTCGGGCCTCGAGTTCGCGGTCATCAAGCGGCTATTGATGATGACCATCGATATCGTGGTCCACATCAAGGCCCACGCCGGGCAGCGCCACATTACGGGTATCGATTTCAACCCGGAACGTGCGCACAGCGAGTAAACGCGAGGTCTGTCTCATTATTGGGGGCGCGACCTTGCCGGGGCAGGGTAGGGGAGCGCTTATTGACATCATTCGTCTGTAGATGAATGATAAGTGTGTCGATCAGGCGCATAACAGGCTGTTTATAGGACGGTTTTGTTAGGTCGACGCCAAGGTCGGCACAGGGGGAAATACGGATGTTGCCCGGTATCGAATTGATGAGCTGCCCCAGTTTGGCGGTTCCGCACGAAGTGATGCACCACGTCGTGCGCGTTGAGTCGTCCTACAATCCGTACGCCATCGGCGTCGTCGGCGGCCGCCTCGTGCGCCAGCCGCGCAGCCTGCCCGAAGCGCTGGCCACCGTGCGCATGCTGGAAGGCAAGGGCTATAACTTCTCCTTGGGCCTGGCCCAGGTCAATCGCTACAACCTGGCGAAATACGGCCTGGATTCCTACGAAAAGGCCTTCGAGGCCTGCCCGAACCTGCAGGCCGGCTCGAAGATCCTGGCCGAGTGCTACGGCCGTTCCAGCGGCGACTGGGGCAAGTCCTTCAGCTGCTACTACTCCGGCAACTTCGTCACCGGCTACCGCCACGGCTACGTGCAGAAGGTCTACGCCTCGATGGGCGCCAAGCCCGCGTCCGCGTCCGACGGCCAGGCCATCGCCGTGATCAGCAAGCCCTCGCGCCGCTCGGTGCCTGTCAGCCGCATGCCGCTGTTCGCCAACACCCGCCAGAGCGGCGCCACGCGCCTGCCGGCGGCCGGCGCGGCGCCGGCCCAGGTCACCAGCCGCGTGACCATGGCCGTGGCCGCCCCGCCGGCCATGTCGATGGCGCCCAATCCCGTTCAGATCCCGGTCGCGTCCGCGAATCCGGCCCCGGCCGCGTTCGCCCCGCAGGCCGCCGCCCCTACGCCGGTCGCGGCGATGGGCGCGGTGGTCGCCGCGCAGGCGCCGCAGCCGGTGAAAGTGCAACCCATGGCGAGTGCCCCCGCGCCCGCCACGGAGCAATCCCAGGGGGATCAGGCATTCGTTTTTTAGCGTGCCGCTTGTAGTTTGAACCGAAGCTAGTTTCACCATTCAAATCGTTGTCAATCGAAAGAGGGATCTATCCATGAACTCCAACGCGCACCTCAAGACCATCTTCACGTCCTTCGTCATGGCGGCCCTGTTCGTCGGCATGCTGCTCGTGCCGGACATCGCGTTCGCTCAGAGCGGCGGCGGCGCCGACGCTACGGGCCGCGTGAAGGGCTTCATCAACAACATCAACGGCCTCCTGAACATCGCCTCCGTCGCCGTCGTCACCATGGCCCTGATCTATTGCGGCTATCAGATCGCGTTCGCCAACAAGCGCATCATGGACATGCTGCCGATCCTGGTCGGCGCGTTCGTGATCGGTGCGGCCGCTCAGATCGCCAAGATGATCATCCCGGAAGACGTCGGTTCGGGCGTGATGCTGACCATCCTCAGCGCGTCCTATGCATAAGAACGTGTTATTCCGCGGCTGCACGCGGCCGGCGATGTTTCTGGGGGTGCCCTACATCCCCTTCGCCATCGGTGCGGGCGCGGTCATCGTGTTGACGATGTACGTCAACATGTTCTGCATCGCGTTGTTGCCGTTCGTCATCTTCGTGATGCGGCAAATGACACGACGCGACGAAATGATCTTCCGCTTGCTCAGCCTGCGTTGGAAGTTCCGCTTCCGCATGCGCAATCTGCAGCACCACTCGGGCATGTGGGTGTTCACCCAGAACACCTACCGCGGCCCGGGCGACAAGCGGAAGTGAAACTCCCCCGGCGCCATCGCGGTCCGACCGCGATGGCGCACGGGTTTGCAGGTCCCGACGGTCGCGTAGCCGCAAGGCGTCACGCCGGCGGCAGGTGATCGATCCACAGCCCGTCCGACTACAGAGCAGACCCAGTACGCCATGCTGACTCCCGATACGCCCATCAGCGATTTCATCCCGCTGTCCACGCATGTTTCCCCGACCGTCATCAAGACCACGGGCGGCGATTACATGCTCGTGTGGAGCCTGGGCGGACTGCCCTTCGTCGGTCGCGAGGAATGGGAGATCGAGCACCGCCACAACACCTTCAACCGCATGCTGCAGACCCTGCGCGCGCCGGACTTCACCAACGTCGCGTTCTGGGTCCACGACGTGCGCCGCAAGCGCCGCGTCCAGGGCGGCGCCAAGTTCGACCAGCAGTTCAATCAGGACATGTCCGACGCGTACTTCACCACGCTGTCGGGCGCCAAGCTGATGCAGAACGAGCTGTACATGACGATGATGTACCGGCCGATCGTGTCGGGTAAGCGCTTCGTCGAGAAGTCCACCAGCGCCGCCCAGTTGCAGGAACAGCAGGATCAGGCCGTGGCCAAGATCCTCGAGCTGGCCAGCAACGTCGAGGCCGTGCTCAAGGACTACGCCCCTTACCGCCTGGGCATGTACGAGGCCAAGAACGGCATCGTGTTCTCCGAGGCGCTGGAATTCTTCGGTTACCTGCTCAACCGCATCGACGAACCGGTGCCGGTGCTGCCGGCGCCGATCCCGAGCTATCTGCCGGTCAGCCGGCTGATGTTCTCGGCCAAGACCGGCGATTTCGTCGTCAATACTCCGACCGGCATCAACCACTTCGGTGCGATGCTCAACGTCAAGGAGTACACCGACGGTACCTATCCCGGCATCCTCAACGGCATGAAGTACCTGGACTTCGAGTACGTGATCACGCACTCGTTCAGTCCAATGGGCCGCCAGGACGCGCTCAAGGTGCTCGACCGCACCAAGGGCATGATGATCTCGTCGGGCGACAAGGCGGTCAGCCAGATCGTCGAGCTCGACATGGCGATGGACCAGCTGGCGTCGGGCAACTTCGTGCTCGGCGAGTACCACTTCACCATCTGCCTGTACGCCGAAAGCCAGGAAAAGCTGGCCAACAACATCGCGATGGCGCGCGCCGAGCTGTCCAACGCCGGCTTCGTGTCGGCCAAGGAAGACCTGGCCGTGACCGCGTCGTTCTACGCCCAGTTCCCGGGCAACTGGCAGTACCGCACGCGTCTGGCCAACGTCAGCTCGCTGAACTTCCTCGGCCTGTCGCCGCTGCACAACTTCGCGACCGGCAAGAAGGAGAACAACCCCTGGGGCGAGTGCGTCACCACGCTGCAGACCACCAACGGCCAGCCGTACTACTTCAATTTCCACGCCACTCACCCGGCCGAGAATTCGCTGGGCGAGAAGGCGATCGCCAACACCATGGTGATCGGCAAGTCCGGTACCGGTAAGACCGCGCTGATCAACTTCCTGTTGAGTCAGGTGCAGAAGCTCAAACCGACGCCGACGATCTTCTTCTTCGACAAGGACCGCGGCGCCGAGATCTTCGTGCGCGCCTGCGGCGGCAACTATCTGGCGTTGGAGAACGGTCAGCCGACCGGCTTCAACCCGCTGCAGTGCGAGCGTAACGAGGCCAATACCCAGTTCCTGGCCGATCTGATCAAGGTGCTGTGCGGCAAGAGCCAGTACTCGGCGCGCGAGGACGAGGACATCTTCCGCGCGGTCGAGAACATGCTCGACACGCCCAAGCACCTGCGCAGCATGACCAACCTGCAGAAGAGCCTGCCCAACATGGGCGACGACGGCCTGTTCGCGCGCATGCGCAAGTGGACCGCGGGCAACTCGCTGGGCTGGGTGTTCGACAACCCGGTCGATACGATCAACCTCGAGAAGGCCAACATCATCGGTTTCGACTACACCGATGTGATCGACAACCCCGAAGTGCGCGTGCCGGTGATCAATTACCTGCTGCACCGCCTGGAGGAGCTGATCGACGGCCGTCCGCTGATCTACGTGATGGACGAGTTCTGGAAGATCCTGGACGGCTCCGGCGGCCTCAAGGAATTCGCCAAGAACAAGCAGAAGACCATCCGTAAGCAGAACGGCCTGGGCATCTTCGCCACCCAGAGCCCGGAAGACGCGCTGGCCAGCGACATCTCGGCCTCGCTGATCGAGCAGACCGCCACCCTGATCCTGCTGCCGAACCCGAACGCCAGCCGCGAGGACTACATGGAAGGCCTCAAGCTGACCGACTCGGAATACCAGGTGGTCAAGAGCCTGGACGAGCGTTCGCGCTGCTTCCTGGTCAAGCAGGGCCATGCGGCCACGGTCTGCCAGCTCAACCTGCGCGGCCTGGACGACTCGCTGGCGGTGATCTCGGCCTCCACCGACAACATCGAAATCATGCACAACGTGCTTCAGACCGAAGCTGGTCGCGCCGGAATCACGGTCGACGAACTGCGTCCGGAGCAATGGCTCGCCTCGTTCTACGCCAATCGCAAGGGCTCGGGCAAAGGCAAGGCGACCAGCACCGACCGACCGCAACAGGCCACGGCCTGACATCCCCCACACGGATTCACGCAGCACGCGAACGACGACGTACCGCTACCTGCCATCGAAGAGGAACTTCACCATGATCATCAAGCGCAACAACCAGGCCAACGGCCGCAAGTCCAAGAAGCTGGCGCTCGCCAGCGTCCTCCTTGCCTGCTCGCTGGCCGCCGGCAACGGCAGCGCCATGGGGCCGGTGGTCGAGGTCGGTCCCAACCTGATCCAGAGCATCCTGAATCAGATCAACACCTACTCGCAGCGCTTCGCCGACACCGCGGCCTACGCGAACGACGCCAAGAGCTGGCTCGATCAGCTCAACCACATGAAGCAGCAGCTCATCAACATCCAGAGCATGCTGAGCACCGTCGCGATGCCCAACGGCACGACCTGGACCAAGGTCAACGCCAATACCTACCTGGTCCAGGAGTCCTGCGACCGCGGCGGCGGCGGCTTCAGCGTCAGCGGCCTGCTGAGCATGATCGGCCTGGATCCGGCCGGCGACTGGGTGGCCAAGCAGAAGGAAATCTGCGTCAACATCCGTCGCGCGCGCAACGAGAAGTACAACTACACGGTCGACTTCGTGCAGACCGTGGCGCCGCAGATGCAGAACATGCTCAAGTCGGTCAACAGCCGGCGCAACTCCAGCAACACCCAGGGCAACGTGGCCGCGGTGGACAGCTCGTCCAACGAAATCTCGAACGACCTGGCGCTGAAGTTCCAGATCTGGCAGGGCCAGATGCAGACCTACGACGTCTACATCGCGACCATGGAAGAGAACCAGCGCACGCTGGCCTACAAGGCGATGAAGGGTCAGCAGACCATCCTGGGCTCGCTGGTCAAGACCGGCGCGCTGGCGACGGCGCTGAAGGTCGGCAACTGAGTTAGGGGAACGGCTGGAGCGGCCGGGCCCCTGGCGGCCCGCTGCTTCGTCAGTCGGTACTGAGTCTGCGCCGATGGGTTCGGTGCGGTGGGTGAACAGGGGCAGGGCGGCTGCAATGACCCGACAGGCAGATAGGCGCGCAGATGAGCAGGGGAATCGAAATCGTGGGTGATTGGCTGAAGGGCAGCATCGGCAACTGGCTGGATTGGCTCAATCCGCAGGTACAGTCGGTGGGGGATTTCGTGTTCTTCCGCCTGATCCTTGCCTATCTGCGCGAGGAGATCCAGAAGTTCGGCGTGGGCATGATGACCAACGCCATGACGTGGGTGGGCGCCATCGCCCTCACCGCGATGACGTTGTGGATCCTGGTGCAGGGCTACCGCATCGTCACCGGCATCTCGCGCGAACCGATGATGGCCTTGGTGAGCAACTCGTTGCGCGCCGCCTTCATCATCGGCGTGGCGACGTCGATGGCCGCGTTCGGCACCAACATGCATACGTTCTTCACGGAGGACCTGAACAAGGAAATCCACTGGATCGTCACCGGCAAGGACACCAAGATCGAGGACCAGATCGACAAGAGCCTGGCCTGGATGCAGGTGGCCTTGACGAGTATCGACATGATCGACGTGGTCCGGGATCCGACCCTGGACGACGACAAGAACCGCGCCATGTGGTTCGTCGGCATGGGCACGGGCGGGCCCGCGATCGTCAGCGGCACCATGTTGCTGTTGTACGAGATCGCGATGGCGATGTTCGTAGGCTTCGGGCCGATATTCATATTGTGTTTGCTATTCGATCAGACCAAACAGCTATTCACCAAATGGCTTTACTACGGCATAGGAACGCTATTCTCGATGGCGGTCTTAAGCGCGATGGTGTCGATCGCCTTGGAAATGGTTACACGTGTCTCGGCGGCGTTCTGGACAACCGCCTTGGCGGGCAAGTTGATGGGCACCGACTTCAGCGACGGTATGACCAGCCAGGCCATGCAGCAGGGCGGCATGGGCCTGATCCTCACCATCCTGATCGTCAGCGCGCCGCCGATGGCCGCGATGTTCTTCCAGGGTCTGCTCGGCACGCCCAGCGCCTACAACAGCATGGGCGGCGCCGGTTCGGCCGCACCGGGCGCCGGCATGCCGCCGGGCTACGCCGGCAGCTCGGGCTACCGTCCGACCACGCCGACCTACGGCGGCGGTGGCGGCGGTCAGCCGGGCTACGTGCCGCCCGGCGCGCAAGGCGGGCAGAGCGGCAGCGCGCCGAACCCGTCGCTGCAACAGGGCGCGGCGACCGGGCGACCGGGTTCATCTCCTACTCATACCGACACCATTAAACCTACTCCGAACGTCACCCCAGGCACGCGCTAATTCATAGGGAGGTGGTTAAGGATGAAAGCTTGGTGTTATGTGCTGCTGATCGGGCTCGCGAGTTCCGGAGCGGTGCGCGCGGAACAGGGTTGTCCCGCCGGTCTGGCCCCCATCGGCCAGGCGCCGGGACCCATCTGCGTGCCGCAGCCGGGTTACGGCCTGGGCGCTCCTAGCTCGAGCCAGCCGTCGCAACCGCAGCCGCGCGGTCCGCAATGGCAGTCGCGCTTCGGCGCGATGTCGATCGATTACACCCGCGGCAAGCTCGGCACCGCCGCGAACATGGCCAACACCCGCAAGGCGGAGAAGGCCGCGATCGCGCAGTGCCGCGCCAACGGCGGCGACGACAGCAGTTGTAAGAAGAATCTGCTCTCCTGGGGCAACGGTTGCGGCGTGGTCGCCTGGGGCGCCAGCTTCGCGGCCATGCGCAGCGGCGCTTCGGTGGACGCGGCGGCCAGCGAGGCGCTGCAGGTCTGCGGCCAGAACACCGGCGACTGCCAGATCTACTACTCGGGTTGCAGCTACCCGGTGCAGTACTGAGCGGCTCTTGCGGTTTTGCGGTATTGAAGCAAGCATAGCGTCAACCCCGGCGGCGACGGATTCGCGGCCGGATGCGGTAAAGTAGTCGTAGGCGGCGCCTTGGCGGACCTCGGTCCCCATCGCCCGCAGCGCTAGATCAAGGGGCGCGATCGCACAGCTGTGACTAGGATGTCGCAGCGATCCTGCAATCGATGCTCCGAGGAGTTACACCGTCGGCATCCGCCGACGGACAACGTGCCCCCAGGCCTCGCGCGGCTCAGGGCACCAGGAGACGCTGCGTCGGAATTTTCGACGTGGCGTAGAGGTTTGCATGAAGCTACAACTCGTTCCCTATGCGCTGCTGCTATGCATGCTCAGCGCCTGCGATTCGGCGTCACACGCGCCGGCCGCACCCAAGGGCGACCCCGTTAGCGCAGCCACCGCCGCTGCGCCTGGCGCCTCCGACACGGTCGCTCCGCCTGCCCCAACCCCGCCCGTTACCGACAGCGCCGCACCGGCCGCTACGGTCCTGCCCGATCCCTCGCTGCCCGAATCGGCCTGCAAGCCCGAAGGCTTCCGCGAGTTCTTCGAGGCTTACGTCGACTCCGCTTCCGTGCGCAACGCCTATACCTGGGCCGACGTGCGGATCGGACGGTATGCCGCGCCCCAGCAAGACGCCCGCAGCGTCGCCAAGGCCGGCTACCGCGACTTCAGGATCGGCGCCGTCGATTACCAGTGGGTGTACCTGGACCCGGCCATCAAGGAGCCGGGCGACTATCCGCGACTCGATATCGACATCAAGCCCAAGGACAAGACCGCGCAGGTCGAGTACGTGAAGGCCGAATTCGATGCCGACGACAACCTGGTGCGAACGGTCGGCGACCGTGGCGCCTATGTCTTCGAGTTGCGCGACAAGTGCTGGTACCTGACGCAGGACCTGCGCTGATCCAGCGCGGGTTTTCTTCTTTGTTCCGAGAAAATACGGAGGTGTCTCGTGGGCGGTAAGTACACGATCGTTGAGAGCGGCCCGAAGGGCCGTGAAGCTGTGCATTCGTACGAAGACCTGGAAATCCATCACCCCAGCAAGAAGGGCAAGGAGCCGGGGCGTCACTATCAGGTGGTGGACGGCCACAATCAGGAAGTGCTGTCCTCGGGCGGCAAGGTCACCCATTCCAAGGAAGGGCACGTGTTCGTGTCCAAGGACTTCATCCTGCTCAACGACAAGGGCAGCAAGGAAGGCCTGCGCACGCCGGCTCCGGCCGAGGGCTACATCAAGATCGAGAAGAACAGCGGTCTGGTGAAGATCTACGACAAGCTGCCCGACGGCGAGATGATCGCCCAGGTCCGCCACATGGACCTGCGCGGCTCCGGCCTGAAGGACGGCGACCACATCAAGTACGGTCAGCCGATGGGCATCCAGTCGGGCATGGGCGGCGGCAAGCTCGACGCCTATCCGACCCACACCCATATCGACTTCAACGCCAATCATCTCGACAAGCTCAAGCAGTACATCCGCGATATCGACAGCGGCGTCATCACCGCCGATCGCTATCCGGCCAAGGGCCAGGTCACGCCGGCGCCGGTTACCGCGCCGGTGACCTCGCACGAACGTCCCGCCGCCGAGCCGGTCAAGCATGCGCCGCCGCGCGCGTCGGCCGACGGCGTGCTGCGTTCGGGCGAGCAGGGCGCCGAGATCCGCGCGCTGCAGGAATCCTTGAACAAGCTGGGCTACCACGACGGCAAGGGCCACGCCTTGAAGCCCGACGCCGACTTCGGCGCCAGCACCAAGCAGGCGCTGCAGGCGTTCCAGCGCGCGCACGGCCTGACCGACGACGGCATCGCCGGTCCCAAGACCCTGGGCGCCCTGAAGAAGGCCGAGCAGACCCCGCTGCTGTCCAATCCCGCGCATCCCGACCACGCGATGTTCAAGCAGGCGGTGGGCGGCCTGGAGAAGCTGGGCCCGCAGGCCGGCTTCAAGAGCCACGCCGAACTCGAACGCGCCGCGGCCACGCTGACCTTCGAAGCCAAGGTCGGCGGCCTCAACCGCATCGACCACGTCGCGCTGAGCACCAACGGCACCGGCTTGTTCGCGGTGCAGGGCGGGCTGACCGATCCGGGTCACCATCGCGCGCACGTGGACAAGGCGCAGGCCGGCGCGCAGCCGCTGGAGCAGTCGACGTTCCAGATGCAGCAGGACGCGCAACAGCGCCAGAAGCTGGAGCAGGCGCCCGCGGTCGCGCAGCAGCAGCGCGAAGCGCGGGTCATGGCCTGAGGATGCAAACGCCGATCGACGCGGAGCGTCGGTCGGCGCTCGGCCGGTCGCGGATCGGGTTATCGCCGCAGCCGGCAAAGCCGAATGGAGTGTCAAGCGAGAACATGCGCAAGTCGTTGACCTTGTTAGTGCTGATGACGTCGCTGGCGGCATGCCGGGCGGCGTCGCCCGGCGACGCGGAACCGCAGGCGACTGCGTCCGCGCCGGCCGCGCAGACGCAGCCAAACCCGCAACAGGAAGTGCCCGTGAACAATCTGTCCGTGACGCCGCAGCAAGACGACCTGAGCCGATTCATCCCCGCCGGCAGCAAGCAACTGGCGGTGCAACGCGCCGACCTCGACGGCGACGGCCGCGAGGACGCGGTGCTGGTGATCGATCCGCCGGCCCAGCCCGACGCCAAGTTGGGCGAGGGCGCGCCGCGCACCGTGGTGGTGCTGATCCGCGACGCCGCCGGCAAGCTGCAGGCGGTCAAGCGCAGCGAGCGGCTGGTGCCGTGCGCCAAGTGCGGCGGTATCGCCGGCGATCCGTTCGGCTACGTGCGCGCCTATGCGGGCGGATTCACGGTGCTGATCGAGGGCGGTTCGCGCGAACGCTGGTCGGACGAGTTCGGCTTCGCCTATTCGGCCGAGCAGCAGGATTGGCTGTTGGAGAAAGCGGTGCGCAGCGTGGTCGACACCGACACCGGCGAGGACAAGCGTTTGGATCTGCAGCGCAAGGATTTCGGCGCGATCCGGCTCGAGGAATTCGACCGGGACAAGCTGCCGTCCGTGGAAGGGACCTGAGTACGCAGCATCGGCGCCGGCACGGACCAGGACGGTTCGCGCAGGGCTTGGGTTTGAGCGATATGGCTAAGTCAACCAGGAGCTACACATGACGACGGATAGGGAAACGCAACTGCTGCAGGCCGCGACGGCATCGGGGATTTCCTCGCGTCGCGAACTGGCGAATTTCATGGCCCAGGTCGGCCACGAATCGCACGGCCTGACCAAGCTCGAAGAGGGCTTCCGCTACACCAAGGGCATCTCTCAGATCCCGGTGAAATCGGCGATGCGCGAAGGCGCGCAGGCGCTGGAATCGGCGCGCCTGGAGGCCCTGCGCGGCCGTCCGGAAGCGCTGGCCGAACTGATGTACGGCGGCCGCATGGGCAACGACGAGCCCGGCGACGGCTACAAATACCGCGGTCGCGGCTACATGCAGCTGACCGGCAAGGACAACTACCGCTCCGCCGGCGACGCGCTGGGCCTGGACCTGGTCCACCATCCGGACCTGGCGGCCAAGCCCGAGAACGCGGCGCGCATCGCGACCTGGTACTGGCAGCACAACGTGCCGCAGAACGCGCGCGAGGACGTGACCAAGGCGACCCGCGCGGTCAACGGCGGCACCAACGGCCTGGCCGATCGCGAAGCGCGCAACGAGCGCTGGCTGCAGACCCTGACCCCGGAGCTGATGGAACAGCTCGCCGCCGGCCGCATCGGCCGCGTGGTCGAACCCAACGCGCCGGCCACCGCGCCCGCGCGCCCCGCACCGAATGCGGCCGCCGACGGCGTGCTGAAGTCGGGCGAAAAGGGTCCCGCGATCGAGACCCTGCAAAAATCCCTGCATGCGCTGGGCTACACCGACGGCAAGGACCGCGCGCTCAATCCCGACGGCCATTTCGGCGCCAGCACCAAGGAAGCCCTGCAGGCGTTCCAGCGCGCGCACGGTCTCAAGGACGACGGTGTCGCCGGTCCCAAGACCCTGGACGCGCTGAAGAAGGCCGAGCAGACCCCGCTGCTGTCCAACCCGGCGCACCCGGACCACGCCATGTTCAAGCAGGCCGTGGGCGGGCTGGAGAAGCTGGGCCCGCAGGCCGGCTTCAAGAACCACGCCGAACTCGAACGCGCCGCGGCCACGCTGACCTTCGAAGCCAAGGTCGGCGGCCTGGAGCGCATCGACCACGTCGCGCTGAGCACCAACGGCACCGGTCTGTTCGCGGTGCAGGGCAACCTCAACGACCCCGGCCACCACCGCGCGCACGTCAACAAGCAGCAGGCCGGCGAGCAGCCGCTGGAACAGTCCACGTTCCAACTGCAGCAGGACACCCAGCAGCGCCAGAAGCTCGAAGCCCAGGCCAATCCGAACCAGACCCAGCCGCCGCCGACGCGCGCGATGGGGTGAGCGACCCCGCCGCCGCGCTACGGCGCGGCGCAGGTACGGCTGCGTCCGCTAGGGGGCGACGCGGCCGTCGGCCCGATCCGGTGCGTCCCGTAGCAGGGCGCACCGGATCGAGTCGGTCGAATCGGACACTTTCGAATCAGGACCTCTCATGAAATCTGCAAATCTGTTGTGCGTCGCGTTGCTGACCGCCTTGGCGGGCTGCAACGCGGCGACCGCGCCGGCCGATGCCGGCGCGGTCGCCACCGAAGCGGCACCGCCGGCGCCGATGGCCGCGGCTGAGCCCGCGGTGCCCGCCGAAGTCGCGCCCGCCGCCGTGCCCGGCGCGGCCGCCAACGGCGACGCACGCGCGCTGTGCGCGGCCGACGAGGACATCGTGCTGTCGTGCAAGCTGGCCGGCGGCCAGTTGGCCTCGCTGTGCGCGTCCAAGGGCGTGAGCGATCAGGCCGGCTACGTCTACTTCGCCCAGGGCGCGGCGGGCCATCCCGACTACGTGTTCCCGGCCGACAAGGGCGTGCACGGCAAGCGCTTCAAGCGCACCCAGCTCGGATACGCCGGCAACACCGGCGGTTACGCCTACTCGTTCGAGGACGGCGGCCGCAAGCGCATCTTCTACGCGATCTCCGGCGAGAGCGGCCTGGAGGAACGCGGCCTGTTGATCGCCAACGGCGACGCCGCCAAGGCCGAGAGCCTGGCCGCCTGCGAGCCCGGCAGCGTCGTCGACGACATCGACGACCGCTTGTTCAAGTTCACCCGCGGTTGGGACCGCGACGCTGCGATCGATCGCGGCGGACTTCCGGCCAAGCCCTGACCCGCACGGCCGTAGCCACCACCACGAATAGCGATCGCAACAAGGAGCCACTTTCATGTCTACACCGAGCAACCGCGACTACCTGCTGCAGCGCGCCTACGAGGCCGGCATCCACAACCCGCGCGAACTGGCCGCCTTCATGGGCCAGATGCAGGTCGAATCCCGGTCCTTCGCCAGCATGCACGAGAACCTGGGCTACAGCGCCGAGCGCCTGCACGAGGTGTTCCCCGACCGCAACGGCATGAACACCCTGGCCGAGGCGCGCGATGTCGTGCGCGGCGGGCGCGAGCAGATCGCCGAGACCATCTACGGCGGCCGCTGGGGCCGCGACAACCTGGGCAACACCGAGCCGGGCGACGGCTGGCGTTTCCACGGCCGCGGCTACGTGCAGCTGACCGGCCGCGACAACTACGAACGCGCCGGCCGCGAGATCGGCCTGGATCTGGCCAATCATCCGGACCTGGCCGCCGACCGCGGCAACGCCGCCAGCATCGCCGTGCACTACTGGCAGAGCCGCGTCGTGCCGCACGGCCATCAGTTCGACGTGCGCGCCGCCACCCGCGACATCAACGGCGGCTCCAACCACCTGCCGGAGCGCCGCGCGGCGGTGGCCGAGTGGGAGCGCATGCTGACCCCGGAAGTGATGCAGGGCCTGGCGCGCGGCGAAGTGCTGCTGCCCGCGCAGGGTCGCGGCGGCCGCGATCCGATGGCCGATGGCGTGCTCAAGCTCAACGAGCGCGGCCAGGCGGTCGAGGACATGCAGGAAGCGCTCAAGCGCCTGGGCTATCGCGACGCCCAGGGCAACGAACTCAACCCCGACGGCCATTTCGGCCGCCGCAGCCAGGAAGCGCTGAAAGCGTTCCAGCGCGATCAGGGCCTGACCGACGACGGCATCGCCGGCCGCGATACCTTGAACGCGCTGCGCAATGCGCAGACCCAACTGCCGGCGAACGAGCGCGGCCGCGATCAGCCGGCCCCGCCGATCAGCGCCGACCCGGCGCGTACCGGCTCGCTGCTGGATCCGGCCAATCGCGACAACGCGGTCTATCGCCAGGCCGTCGCCGGGCTGGAGCGCCTGGGCCCGAACGGCGGCTTCCGCAGCCGCGAGGACATGGAGCGCGCCGCCGCCACCCTGACCTACGAAGCGCGGGTCAGCGGACTGAACCGCATCGACCACGTCGTGCCCAATACCACCGGCACCGGCCTGTTCGCGGTCCAGGGCGGCCTCAACGACCCCGCCCACCACCGCGCCTTCGCCGATCGCGGCCAGGCGGTGGGGCAGAGCGTGGAGCAGACCAGCCAGCGCCTGCAGCAGGACGTGCCGCAGACGCCGGTGCAGGCACTGCCGCAGCCCCAGCAGGAGCGCCAGCAGGCGCGCATGTGATCGCAGCGGGCGCGCACCGTCTCGGCGGCGCGCGGCCCTGCACCTACCTGCGGGCGCGCGTGTGGCGCGTCCGCGACCGGACCTCAGCCGTGCAGCCCCCCCGGGACACGGTTGTGGCGGCGAGTCGGATGCGGGACCGTTCTGCGGTTCCGCATCCGCCTAGCCTTGAAGCACCCTCGCGATTGCGCGAGCATACGGGCCAGGCTGCAGCAGCGGAGGCGCCATGAACGGACTCCCCCAGGGACAGGAACGCAAGGTCGACAGCGACGCGTCGGTGAAGACCTTGGACGACCTGCGACAGGCCGAACAACGCGCGCTGCTGAGCAGTCCCAGCCATCCCAACCACGACCTGTTCAAGCAGGTGCGGGTGTGCCTGGATCGCCAGGACACCTTGACCTCGCGTTCCCCCGAACAGAACGACAACCTCGCGGCCGCACTCGCGGTCGAGGCCCGGCGCAACGAAATGCGCGTCAACCACGTCGTCCTGAGCAAGGACGGCGAGCGCGCATTCGCGGTCGAGGGCGACCTCAACTCGCCGGGGCGCCGGGTCACCTACGTCGAAACCGCCCAGGCCGCCGCGCAACCGATCGAGCGCAGCGGCGAGCAGTTGGCGCAGCTGTCGCGCGAGCAGGAACAGCGCGACCGCCGTCAGCAGCAGGAGAAACAGGCCGAGCCGCAGCGCGAAGCACCGCTGCTGGGGCTGGGCCCGCGTTCCCTGTGAGGGCGGCGCAGACGCGGCCGGTCCGCGAGGTTGCACAGGCATTGGAGGCCAGATTGTGAGCGAATACCAACATCACGTACTGACGCGCGGCCACTATCACATCGTCGCGCTGACCCGCGACGAGGAATTCGAGAACGACGAGATCTATGCTTACGCGGTGATGTCGTCTTCCGGGGTCAAACTGCGCCAGGAGCTCACGCTCAGCGACGCCAGGAACTGGATAGACGATAGGATCGAGCAGGACCGGGGCAGCCCCAGCAGCCCCGAGCCCAGGCGCGAACGCGATCCGGTAGAAGCGACCCGCACGCGATCCACGTTGACCCGGCCCGGCCGGAAGCGGCGATGATGGCAGGGCGGGTCTTGGGGAACTTCATTAGGGAATAACACGTGAAAGGGAAGCTGATCTTCGCCCTCGGCCTGGGCCTCGTCGCCTTGGCCGCCGGCCTGTACCTGTCGGGCTATTTGACGCTGCTGTGGCTGAAACTGGACACCGGCCTGCTCAAGTGGAACACCTACATCGATTACGTGCGGGTGCTCGATCTGCCGCAGTACGCGCGCTACGGGGGCAAGATCAAGGCCTCGGGCTACATCGGTTTCGGCCTGCCGGGGCTGGCTTACCTGGCCATGACGGTGCTGATCCTCA
The DNA here is from genome assembly GCF_900114355.1 of Lysobacter sp. cf310. GTDB lineage: Bacteria > Pseudomonadota > Gammaproteobacteria > Xanthomonadales > Xanthomonadaceae > Lysobacter. Next base: position 470,767 of record NZ_FOSS01000003.1, on the reverse strand, counting down.
AGCCCAAGGCGCGCTCCATGCACGGCGACGCGCGCTTCGCCAACGGCATGGACCTGCAGGCCAAGGGCATGTTCAAGGCCTCGCCCAACGGCATCGTGGTCGGCAAGTACAACGGCAAGCTGGTGCGCCTGGGCGGTCAGCAGTTCGTGATCCTGGCCGCGCCGACGCGCTCGGGCAAGGGCGTGGGCATCGTCATCCCGAACCTGCTCGAGTACCAGGAATCGATGGTGGTGCTGGACATCAAGCAGGAGAACTTCGACCTGACCAGCGGCTGGCGCGCCCAGCAGGGCCAGGAGATCTTCCTGTTCAATCCCTTCGCCGAAGACCGTCGCACCCACCGCTGGAACCCGCTCACCTATGTCTCCAACGACCCGGCGTTCCGGGTCTCGGACCTGATGAGCATCGCGGCGATGCTGTACCCGGACGGCTCCGACGACCAGAAGTTCTGGGTCAGCCAGGCCCGCAACGCCTTCATGGCGTTTTCGCTGTATCTGTTCGAGGCCTTCGAGGAAGAGAACAAGATCGGCTTCCCGTTCGCCAGCCCGCCCACCATCGGCGCGATCTACCGGCTGTCCTCGGGTGACGGCAAGAGCGAGCTCAAGCCCTATCTGCAGGGCCTGTCGCAGCGCCCGTTCCTGAGCGACAACGCGCGCTCGGCGTTCGCCAACATGTTGTCGCAGGCCGACGAGACCTTCGCCTCCATCCTGGGCACGTTCAAGGAACCGCTGAACCCCTGGATCAACCCGGTGCTGGACGCGGCCACCAGCGCCGACGATTTCCTGCTCACCGACCTGCGCAAGAAGCGGATGACCATCTACGTCGGCATCCAGCCCAACAAGCTGGCCGAAAGCCGCCTGATCGTGAATCTGTTCTTCAGCCAGATCATCAACCTCAACACCCGCGAACTCCCGCAGAACAACAAGGCGCTCAAGCATCAGTGCCTGTTGCTGATGGACGAGTTCACCTCGATCGGCAAGGTCGACATCATCGCCTCGGCGGTGTCGTACATGGCCGGCTACAACATCCGCCTGCTGCCCATCATCCAGAGCATGTCGCAGCTGGACGCGACCTACGGCAAGGACATTTCGCGCACCATCATCACCAACCACGCGCTGCAGATCATCTATGCGCCGCGCGAGCAGCAGGACGCCAACGACTACTCCGACATGCTGGGCTACACCACGGTGCGCAAGCAGAACGTGACCCGCGGCCGCGAGTTCTCGCGCAGCGAATCGGAAGAGCGGCGCGCGCTGATGCTGCCGCAGGAGCTCAAGGCCATGGGCTTCGACACCGAGGTGTTCCTGTACGAAGGCATCCCGCACCCGGTGAAGTGCGACAAGATCAAGTACTACCAGGACAAGCACTTCACCTCGCGCCTGCTGCCCAAGGTGGAAGTGCCGACCCTGACCATCCGGGTCTGATCGCACCGGCACGCCGCCGTCGCCGCGCAGCGGCGCGGCGGCTGCACGATCGCGGCCGCGGCGATACGATGTGCGTTATCGGCCGCCCCCGCGGCCCCCAGCGACCGAAGCTTCCCCCATGCAGAATCTGCGCATCTCCCTGGTCCAAGGCGCCACCCGTTGGCACGATCCGGCCGGCAACCGCGACTATTACGGCCATCTGATCGCCGGACTGCGCGGCACCACCGACCTGGTGCTGCTGCCGGAAACCTTCACCAGCGGCTTCAGCAACGAGGCCATCGGCAACGCCGAGACCATGGACGGGCCGACCGTGGCCTGGATCCGCGAACAGGCGGCCAAGCTGGGCGCGGCGGTCACGGGCAGCGTCCAGCTGCGCACCGAGGAGGGCGTGTTCAACCGCCTGCTGTTCGCCACGCCCGACGGCGCCCTGCAGACCTACGACAAGCGCCACCTGTTCCGCTACGCCAACGAGCACGAGCGTTATGCCGCCGGCCGCGACCGCCTCACGGTGGAGTGGAAGGGCTGGCGGATCTGCCCGCAGGTCTGCTACGACCTGCGTTTCCCGGTGTACTCGCGCAACCGCTACGACGTCGAGCGCCCCGGCGCGCTCGACTACGACCTGCTGCTGTACGTGGCCAACTGGCCGTCGGCGCGCGCCTATCCCTGGAAGACCCTGCTGCGCGCGCGCGCGATCGAGAACCTGTGCTACGTCGCCGGCCTCAACCGCGTCGGCGACGACGGCAACGGCCTGCATTATTCCGGCGACAGCGCGGTGATCGATTTCCTCGGCCACCCGGTCAGCGAATGCACCGACGAAGAAGTGGTGTCGACCACGACCCTGCAGGCCGAAGAACTGGCCGCGCACCGCGCGCGCTTCCCGGCGATGCTGGACGGTGACGCGTTCGAGCTGAAGTGAGGGCAGGGCGGCCGCCTCGCCCCAAGCGATAACGCCCGCTCCGATTCAGAAGCGGCCACGCCACCTCCCTGTAGGAGCGGCGCAAGCCGCGATTTCGCAACGCCCAGCGCCCGCGCAAGAGCCGCTGCTGCCGTAGCCACGGTGGTCACGATTTACCTCCCGATCGGACGGATCACGGTCGCGGCTCGCGCCGCTCCTACATAAGGCATCCCGCATACCTCCCTGTAGGAGCGGCGCAAACCGCGACCCGCAACGTCGGAGGCCTGCGCGGGTTTCGTTGCGGGCGCGATTACGGCTGCCCGATTCATGTCGCGAACGGGCCGATCCCGGTCGCGGCTTACGCCGCTCCTACCCCAAAGCGAAGGTCGCGGCTTTCTGTGGGAGCGGCGTGAGCCGCGATCGGTGCGGCGACGCGCTCCGAGCGCCCGACTATCCCGTGCGCCCATTCATCGCCACCTCACATCGCGCCCACACCCAGCGCCGATGCCGGGACTAAACTGGCCGGGCCGCGCTCCGCGCGGCGACCGCACCCACGGATGCCGGCGCCCAGCGTCCGGCCGGCCCGGACCGCGGCGCCGGCTCCCACACCGGAGGAGCCCGCCATGGCATCGCAACGCCTGCACGACTACCTGCATTCGCATCAGGTGGCCTACGACACCCTCGCACATCCCTACGCGATGACCGCGCACGCCGCAGCGGTCAGCGCCGATATCGACGATCACGAGATGGCCAAGACGGTGATGGTCAAGCTCGACGGTCGCCTGGCGATGGCTGTGGTGCCCGCCGACGAATGGCTGCGCCTCACCCGTCTGCGCGAGGCCAGCGGCGCCCAGTACGTGACCCTGGCCAGCGAAGCCGAGTTCAAGGAGCGTTTCCCCGAATGCGAGGTCGGCGCAATGCCGCCGTTCGGTAACCTCTACGGCCTGGAGGTCTATGCCGCCGACAGCCTGGCGGGCGAGGGGCGCATCGCGTTCAACGCCGGCACCCACCGCGAGCTGATGCGCATAGCCTGGTCGGACTTCGAGCACCTGGTGCACCCGCGTGTGGCCGTGCTCACGCGTCATTGAAGGCGCATCGCGGCCTGGCAGCGCATCGGGCGCTGGAGCCATCCGCGACCGGGCTTGAGCGACGGCATCGGGGCGACCCCTGCGCGCAGCGCAACGCGACAGACGCCGATGCGCCCGCGTGACCGATGGCACTGTGCGCGCGGGCGGGCTATGCCCAAACGTAGCCCGCCATCCCGCGGCGTCCGTCGGGAGCGGGGATCGCGCCATGCCGCTCGACAAGCTCATGCTCGGCTTCATCGCCGCCGCCGCGATCGCGCTGAGCGGTTGCGGCGCGCTGCGATCCTCGACCGCGCACCAGACCGACGGCCGCGATCGCGCGCATCGCCGCGGCGAGCTGATCCAGTTGGAAGCGCTGGGACCGCTCGATCGCGCCCACCTGCAGCGGATCGCGTCCGAGTTCCCCGGCCAGATCCCGGTCGCCGGCGGCGCCGAGCTTTACCGCATCGTCTACTGGACTCGACACCGTGGCGCCCCGATCCGGGCGTCGGGCTTGTACGCCGTGCCCGAACGCCGCGAGGCCTCGAAAGGGACCGTGGTTTACCTGCACGGCACCCAGATCACGCGTGCTTCGTCGCCTTCGCAGCCGGCGCGCGTCGACGGCAACGAGGAGACCGCGGTGTTCGCCGGCAATGGCTACGAGGTGGTCCTGCCGGACTACATCGGCCTGGGCGTGTCCACCGAACCGCAGGCCTATCTGATCGCTGCGGCCCAGGCCGACGCCACCCTCGATCTGCTGCGCGCCGCGCGCTCGGCGTCGATCGGCTTGGGACGCCGCGCCGCGCCGTCCTTGTTCCTGATGGGGTTCTCGCAGGGCGGGCAGAGCGCGGCGGCCGTGCATCGCGCCCTGGAGCGCGAGCCGCTGGCGGGCTATCGGTTGCGCGGTTCGATCGGCATCGCCGGCCCCTATGATCTGCGTGCGCTGGTCGTGAACAAGCTGGCGCCCGCCCACGCCGACGCGCCCAACAACGCGGGCTACTTCGCCTTCATCGCCAACGCCTATTCGGGCTACTACGGACATGCGCTGGACGAAACCCTGACGCCCGAGTACGCGGCCGCCGTGCCCGCGCTGTTCGACGGCAGCAAGACCCCGGAGCAGCTCGCGCCGGTGCTGCCCGCCGATGCCCGCAGTCTGTTCCGGCCCGAATTCCTGCGGGCGCTGCAAGCCGACCAGGACAACTGGCTCACGCGCGCGCTGGAACAGAACCGCACGGATAACTGGGCGCCGGTCGCACCGTTCCGCATCTACTACGGCGACGACGACAGCGATGTGCTGCCGCAGTCGGCGCAGGCCTTTTATGCGTACGCGAAGGCGCATGGCGGCAACGTGTCGTTGCACGCCTTGGGCGCGGTCGATCATTGGAACAGCGCCGCGTTGACCTACGCGCCGGCCTTGGCCTGGTTCGACGCGCTGAGCGCCGCGCAGTAGCACGTCGCAGGGGACGGTGTTGACCGCGCCGTCGCGAGAGCGGGAGGGCGCGATGCTGCGGTCCGCGTTCGCTAACCGCCCCCTGCGTTTGTGGTGACTATCGATCGCCTTGCGTAAATGCCGCGAAGCAACCCCTCAAACGGGGCGGACGCGAGGGCGGGGAGCGCCCAATCGAGTCGCAGCGAGGCCCGCCTCAATCCACCCGCCGCAGCACCTGCGCCTGGCTGTCGCCGCGCTTGTGGAAATAGACCTGCTCGGCGGCCCAGCGCAGCGGCGCGGAGTGCAGCAGCAGATCGAAAGGCCAGTCGAACTGGAAGCGGTCGAAGGCCCAGCGCAGGGCGCGCTTGGTGCGGAAGCGCGGCGCGCTGTCGATCGCGACCCGTTCCGGCGCGGGGCCGCCGCTGCGCACCTGCGCGGCCAGGGCCTGGCCCAGGGTCCAGCCGTGCGCCCAGGCCGAGTGGATGCCGCCGGCGGTCACCGGCGACACGATGCCGGCCGCATCGCCGGTCAGCAGGGCGCCGTCGCGCGCGAGCGGGAACACCGGGCCGCTGCACGGAATCAGCCCGGCGCGCGTCGAATCGGGGCGCTCGCTGGGCAGGCCGACCAGCGCGCCGACGCGGGCCAGGAAACCGTCGATGTCCGGCACGCGCGCGCGCTCGGGATCGTGGCGCAGGGCCAGGCCGGCCTGCACGCCGGTGGGGTTCTGCGCGACCCAGCCGATGTAGCCCGGCGCGTAGCGCTTGCTGACGAAGCAGTGCAGGGCGTCGGGCTCGGGCAGTTGCGCGCCGGCGAATTCGTACTCGATGCCGTACAGGAATTCGCGCACCCGCCCCAGGCCGGTGCGCTCGGCCACGCGCGACTTGGCGCCGTCGGCGCCGACCAGGCTGCGCGTGCGGCATTGGATCGGCAGCAGACCCTGCGACCTGCCTTCGACGCGCCAACCGTCGCCGTCGCGCTGCGCCTGGGTGAACGAAGCGCCCAGGCGCAGATCGACGCCGTTGCGGCGCAGTTCGTCGGCCAGCCAGCGCATCAGTCGCGGCGTGTCGGTGGTGAGGAAGTAGTAGCCGGGCGCGTTCAGGGCCAGGCTTTGCAGGCGCGGCGAGTACAGGCGCACGCGTTCGACGCGGTGCAGGCAGTCGCTGGGCGCGCGGCTCAGCCAGGTCTGTTCGGCGGCTTCCTTGACCACGATGCCGGTGGTGCGCAGGCGCTCGCCGGGATCGGTCTTGCGTTCCAGCACGGTGACGCGCAGGCCTGCGCGTGCGGCCGCCAGCGCGCAGGCCGCGCCGGCGAAGCTGGCGCCGACCACCAGCACATCGCAATCGTAGGAGGAGTCGTGCAGGGCCATGGCATGCGTCCGTATCGAAGGGCGCAGCCACTGTCGCGCCAGGCGATGAAGCCTGGATGGGGCGAATGTGAAGTCGGGCGCGGAGACGCGTCGCTAAGGCGCTTCGGCGCCGCTTGCGAGCCGCTGCCGACGCAAAGCCTGTAGGCCCAGATCGGCGCGCGCGAATTCCAGCAGCTCCGGCGAAGGCGGTCGCGCGCGATCGCGCATCACCATTTCGCCGAGGTTGCGCAGGATCTGCACCGGCGTCATCAGCAGGCCGAACGGAAAGCCCCACCAGCCCAGGGTCGCCGAGTAGCCCGCGTCCAGCAGGTTGGCGCGGATACCGCAGGCGCGGCAGCGGACCTTGCTGGTCGTGCCCCAGCGGGTGATGAACAGCGCCGACCAGACGTGATAGGACCGACGCACCTCGATCGGCGAGCCCTGGCGTTGGCAATGCGGGCAGGGGCCGTGTTGCAGCGTTTGCGCATGGCGATGGACGGCGTCGTCGTCGTAGTCCGCAGCGGCTTCCATGATCCGCATGTGCTCGCGACATGCGGGGCCGCAGAAGGTCTGCCCGCCGTCGTGCACGGTGGCCACGCCGCAGGATTTGCCGCAGCGGTCGCAATCGTTGGTGACGCCGGTGCGGCGGTAGCGGTCCTTCTTCGCCTGTAGCACCAGGGCCGGCAATTCGTGCGCCGATACGCCGCGTTCGCGCAGCACGGTTTGCAAGGCGGCGCGCGCCTCGTCGGTAAGTTGCGACGTCGCCAGGCGATCGAGCAATTCGTAGTCTTCGAGCGCGCGGAAGCGCTCGACGAAATCGGCGTGCGTGTACATCCCGGTCCCCCTGCGACCGAATCCCCGCGCAGAGTATGCAGGCTGCGCGAGCGCGCGCAAAAGAAAAGGCGCCGAGGCGCCTTTTCTTCAAGACCTGTCGCTAGCGCTTAGCCGCGTGGGCCGCGACCGCCACCGGGACGGCCGCCGCCGCGCGGGCCGCCGGGACGCGGGCCGTTGGCGTTCGGACGCGCGCCACCGGGGCGCGGGGCGCCACCGGGACGACCGCCGGGCTTGCCGCCCGGGCCACCCGGGCCGCCGGCCGGACGCGGGCTGCGCGGACGATCGCCGTAGGGATTGAAGCCGCCCGGATTGGCGTGATCGGAGGGGAAGCTGGGCGCATTGCCGGGGTGGCCGTAGGGGCGCGAACGCTGGCCCTGACCTTGGCCTTGTCCCTGACCGCCACCGCCGCCACGACGCTCGCCGTAGGGGCTGTTGCCGCGCTCGCCGCCGAAACCGCCGCCGCCCGGGCCGCGCTCGGAGCGACCCTGGCCGCCACCGCCGTAACCGCCGCCGCTGCGCGCGCCGCCACCAGCACCCGCGCCGGCACGACCGCCGCCGCCGCCGGGCTTGCCGCCGTAAGGCTTCTTGGGACCGCGGCTATCGGGATTGCGATGACCGCTGGGGCCGGTGTCGACACCGTCGGGCACGTACCAGGTGCGGAACGCAGCCGGATTGCCGTCCGGCAACGGCTTGGGACCCTTGTCCTTGCGCTGCTTGAACGGCTTCTGCGATTGGTTGGCCGCGGCTTCGCCGCTGACCGTGAGGCCGCCGTGCTTGCGCGGACCGCCGCGGCCGCGGCCGCCCCGGTCTTCGCGCACGTGATCGAAGCGGCGCAGTTCGCGGCCTTCGTCGGCGGTGTTGTGGCCGCCCACGTAGCCGGGCGAACGCTCGCCGCCGGACAGGTGCACGGTGGCCTTGGCCGCCTTGCGCTGACCGATCACCGGCTGCAGGGTCAGGGCCGACGGGGTGCCGTCTTCCAGGCCCAGTTCGCCGCGCAGCGCTTCGACCTTGTCGGAGGCGAGTTCCTGCGACTGGCCGCGCAGCAGTTCGCGCGGCAGCGAGACGCTGCCGTAGCGGATGCGCTTGAGGCGGCTGACCTGGCAGCCCTGCGATTCCCACAGGCGGCGCACTTCGCGGTTGCGGCCTTCCTTCACGACGACGCGGAACCAGTCGTGCGAATCGCTGCCGCCGACGCGCTCGATCTCGTCGAACTTGGCCGGGCCGTCCTCCAGCGAGACGCCGCGGGCGAGGCGGTCGACGATGTTGTCGGCGACCTTGTCCTGGCCTTCCGGCGCGCGCACGCGGCAGACGTACTCGCGTTCGACCTCGAACGACGGGTGCATCAGCGCATTGGCGAGCTCGCCGTCGGTGGTCAGCAGGAGCAGGCCGGTGGTGTTGATGTCGAGGCGGCCGATCGCGATCCAGCGCGCGCCCTTGAGCGCGGGCAGGGATTCGAAGATGGTCGGACGGCCTTCGGGATCTTCGCGGGTGGTGACTTCGCCTTCGGGCTTGTTGTACATCAGCACGCGGGCCGGCTCGGTCAGCGCGCTGGCGACGAAGCTGCGTCCGTCGAGCTCGATCTTGTCGCCGCCCTTGATGCTCATGCCGATTTGCGCGGTCTCGCCGTTGACCTTGACCAGGCCGTCGGCGATGCGCTGTTCCAGCGCGCGGCGCGAGCCCAGTCCGGCCTGCGCCAGCACTTTGTGCAGACGCTCTTCCAGACGCGGCGCCTCGGTGGAGGCGGCGTCACCGCTGCGCTTCAGGGAAAGCTTGCGGGGTTTGTGTTCGCTCATTTCTGTTGCTCCGGCCGGTCGTCTTCGGACTCGGCCTCTGTGTTCGGAACGGTCGTCGTCTCGACGGCGTGAGGGTCTTGCTCGTGATCGTTCGCGTCTGCCGCGCGCTCGCCCGGCGCGGCATCGGGGTCGTCCATGGGGACGGATTCGGGGTCTTGCCGATCGTCGTCGGCGGGTTCGCCGGCGGCGTCTTCGTTGTCTTGGGTTTGGTCGCCGGCTTCGGGCTCGGCGTCGCCATCGTCGAGGCCCACGGCCTCGTTGTCGTTGGCATTCGTTGCGGCGTCGCGGTCGTCGCCGGCGGTCTCGTCGTTGCCGGCGTCTTCGCCCTCGGCTTCATCGTTGCCGGCCGCGCCGTCCTCATCACCCGCGTTGCCGATACCGCCGGCCTCGATCTGGCTGGGCGCGGGCGGACCGTCGAACTGCAGCTGCGGTTCCAGCTCGCCGATGTCCTTGAGCTCCGACAGCGGCGGCAGCTCGTCCAGGCGCTTGAGGCCGAAGTAGTCCAGGAAGGTCTTGGTGGTGCCGAACAGGGCCGGCTTGCCGGGCACGTCGCGGTGGCCGACCACGCGGATCCACTCGCGCTCTTCCAGCGCCTTGATGATGTTGCTGTTGACCGCGACGCCGCGGACCTGCTCGATCTCGCCGCGCGTGATCGGCTGGCGGTAGGCGATCAGGGCCAGGGTTTCCAGGGTGGCGCGGGTGTAGCGGGTCTGGCGCTCGGTCCACAGGCGCGCGACCCAGGGGTGCACGTCGGCCTGGACCTGGTAGCGGAAGCCCGAGGCCAGCTCGACCAGTTCCACGCCACGCTCGGCGCAGCCTTCGCGCAGGGCTTCCAGCGCCTGTTCGACGCTGTCGGCGGGCGCCGGCTGGTCTTCCGGGAACAGCGAGTGCAGCTGCGCCAGGGTCAGCGGCTGGTTGGCCGCGAGCAGGGCGGCCTCGACGATGCGGGTGATGAAATGTTGATCCATGGGGCGTGCGTGTTCTTACCGTTAGGTGCCTTGCGGCGGCGCTGCGGCATTCGGGGCGCGGTCGTAGCCGGCGGAAGCGCGCAGGGTCAGGCTCATGCGTTGGGATCGTCGTTGGCGGCGTGGTCGAACTCGCTGCTGAGCTCGATCTCGTCGGGGTCCTTCATCAGCGCCAGCGACTTGACGTAGATCGGCTCCAGCGGGCCTTCCTGGACGATCTCGATCAGTTGCTCCTTGGCCAGCGTGAGCAGGCCCAGGAAGGTCACCACCACGCCGAGCCGGCCTTCCTCGACCGTGAACAGCGACTCGAAGCGGTGGAACACGCCGTCGGCCATGCGCGTGAGCAACTCGCCCATGCGCTGGCGCACGCTCAGCGCGTCGCGCTTGATCGCGTGCTGGGTGTACAGCTCGGCGCGCTTGAACACGTCGTGCAGCGCCAGCAGCATTTCCTTCAGGTCCACCGGCGGCGGCAGGCGGATCGAGGCGCGGTCGGGCACGAAGGCCTGCACCGGCACCGTGTCGCGGTCCTGGCGGGGCAGGGCGTCGATGTCCTCGGCCGCCTTCTTGAAGCGCTCGTACTCCTGCAGGCGGCGCACCAGGTCGGCGCGCGGGTCTTCCTCGATGCCTTCCTCGTTGGGCGCGCGCGGCAGCAGCATGCGCGATTTGATCTCGGCCAGCATCGCGGCCATGACCAGGTAGTCGGCGGCCAGCTCGAAGCGCATCTCGTGCATGGCCTGGATGTACTGGACGTACTGGCGGGTGATGTCCGCCACCGGGATGTCCAGGATGTCCAGGTTCTGGCGCCGGATCAGGTACAGCAGCAGATCCAGCGGGCCTTCGAACGCCTCCAGGATCACTTCCAGCGCGTCCGGCGGGATGTACAGGTCCTGCGGGATCTGCAGCACCGGTTGGCCGTGGATCATCGCCAGCGGCATTTCCTGCTGCTGCGGACGGCTGGCGGCGCTCGCCGCCGCGCCATCGGCCGCGGGGGCGGTGTCGTCGGGCGCGGGCGACGCGGGCTCGGCGCCGGCGGCGGAAGGCTCCGCTGCGGAGGCGTCGGGCGCGCTCTCGTCGGGCTGCGCTTCGTCGGACACGTTTTCGTTGGTCATGCTGGGCCGGCCCCTCCGGGCCGTGGGTACTGCTGATGGCGACGCGACGAGCGCGAGGGTTCGCGGCTCGGCGGCGCCGGGTGAAGACAGACCTCGGCAACCACATCCGCGCACGACGACCCGGCACCGGGCGGTGCCTGTGGCCAACCGGCAACGGGCGCGGTCCGGCCTGGACGAAGGCGAGGCGTAACTCAATAAAGTCGGAGCAGGGCCCGAACGGCTCGGCCCGTGCCGCGCTGACCGCGTGGCGACGAAGTTCGAGAGGGTTGCGGGCGCGGGCCGGTGGGTTGCAGCGGTGCTGAGTCGTGGCGACGGTGTGGGGAACCTGTCGCGACGGGCCGCTGCGTCCGGCCTCGGGCGTTGAGACTTAGGGTAAGCGCTGACGCCCGCAGTGTCCAGCGCCGGCCGGGGGGCCGGCGCTGGACGGGCGCGCCGGGTACTCCGGCGTTCAGCGGGGCGGGCTGGACGGCCGGGGCCGGAGACTCGCGGGTCCGGCCCCGGTGGGCGCTGGCGCGCCTGCGCCGATGAACGCCCTGAGCGGTCGTTCAGGTCAGCGGAAGCCGGCGACCGTGGCCTTGGTGTTGACCAGCACCCGCTGGTTGTCGCTCTGGGTCGCGGTGCCCATGGGCACACCGCCATAGCTGATGCTGGGGTTGGACCAGTAGTTCAGGCGCGTGCAGCTGGGGCTGCAGTTGTAGGCCATGATCGTGCGCCAGCGGGTGCCGGTGGCCGGCTGATAGCGATAGCCGTGACCGTAGGCGTAGGGGCTGGTGGACGGATCGGTGGCCGGGTCGTGGCGTGCGCTCTGCAGGTGCCCGATCTCGTGGGCGAAGCTGTAGTAGCCGGTCGCGCAGTCCCAGTACACCGACGCGAACGCGGTGGCCGCGGTCGAGCCGATGCCCGAGGCCAGCCCGCAGTACGAGCTGTTGTTGAGCACGATCACGCCCACGTCGGCCGCGCTGCTGTTGCGGGTGGTGTGGATGTTGTCCATGTAGCCGTCGCTGGTGCCGCGGAAGCGGGCCAGGTCGGTGCTGAAGTTGCCCGACTCGGTGTAGCTGGTGGTGGTGTAGCTGGCCAGCACCAGGTTGATGCCGACGTTGCTGTTGACGTAGCCCTGGTTGGACTCGGCCACCGCCAGTTGGATCAGCGACTGCATGTTGCCGCCGTAGGCCGCGACCGCCTGGTTGGTCGCCACCACCATCACCCGGATCGTCGCCGTCGGTCCCGGCGGAATGCCGAGCGCGCCGACCCGGCCGTCGTCCGCGGGCGCGGCCATGCGGATGGTCGGCAGGCGGTTGTAGTCGTGCGGATGTTCGGCCGGCAGCCGGCTCTCGTCGACCTCGACGATCGCGTGTTCGCCGCCCGGCAGCGGACGTACGCGGTAGAGCTTGCCGTGGCTGCGCAGGGTGCCGGTGACGGTGTCGCCGCTGCGCACCAGGATCGCTGAGTTCAGCGGATCCACGCCCGACAGGGTCTTGGCGCTCACGCGCGGGCCGAAGTTGCCGTACCACACGGTGTCGCCGGTCTCGGTGCGTTCGACCTTGTTGCGGTTGGCGGTGAGCACGCGCCCGTCGAGCTCGATTTCGATCTGCGACCCGTCCACCGCGCTCGCGTCGACCTTGACCAGGCGCACGTTGGCGGTCGAGGCGCTGGATAGCAGACTTTCCAGTGCGACGTCGTTGCCGGCCTTGGCCAGCGTGGCGGTGCTGCTCACCAGCGGCTTGCCGGCGGCAACCGCGGAACCTGCGAGTATCATGCTCACGATCGCGGCCGTGGCCTTCACGGAATTCGACTTCATGTCACTCCTCCTGAGTAGATGGCGGCGCCGCCGCCCGAATGAAGATGTCCCGGTTGTCACGTTCCCCTGTGCGGGACGCAGCGATTAGGACGCGCTCGCCCTGTGTTCATGCAATCGGGATTTCCCCCAATTTGCTGAACCCAGAACCCCGCATCACGCTTGGAGGTTGATCGGAATCACATGTGGTATCTCATCGAAGGGTATGACGGCAGCGACGTGCTGCCGCAACGTCTTGCGGCGCGTCCGCAACACCTCGCTCGCCTGATCGCCTTGCGCGACGAAGGCCGTCTGATGCTGGCCGGCCCGTGCCCGGCGATCGATGCCGAAGATCCCGGCCCGGCCGGTTTCAGCGGCAGCCTGATCGTGGCCGAGTTCGATTCATTGGAAGACGCGCGCGCCTGGGCCGACGCCGACCCCTACGTCGCCGCCGGCGTCTACACCCGCGTCGACGTGCGCCCGTTCAAACGGGTACTGCCGTGAGCGCCGGCCCGCTGCCGCGCGAGCAACGCGTGGACGCGATCCGCGCTGCCCTCGAAGCCGCGCTGTCGCCCGAATCGCTGTCCGTGGTCGACGACAGCCACCGCCACGCCGGCCACGCCGGCGCCCAGGACGGGCGAGGGCATTACAACGTCGAGATCGTCAGCGCGGTCTTCGCCGGCCTCAACCCGATCGCCCGGCATCGGGCGGTGTACGCGGCGCTGGGCGAGATGATGACCACCGATATTCATGCGCTGGCGATCAAGGCGCGGGCGCCGGGGGAGGTTTGAGCGCCGCATGATGCCGCAGTGCAGCATGCGCGGCCGGCCAAGTCTCTTGTTCCTGCAAGGATTTGCCGCCGGGACCGGTTTGGATAACACGAACTTTACACTCGTGTTTGAAAACGTTTACAGTCGGCCCCGCATCCCAGCCGCGGAGGGGCGGTTCAGGGCGTGACCAGCGTAACCATCAAAGACGTAGCGAGAGTGGCCCAAGTCTCCGTGGCCACCGTATCGCGGGCACTGAACGGACACGGCAACGTGGCCGAGGAAGTGCGTCGCCGCGTGCTGGCTGCCGCCAACGAACTGCGTTACACCCCGCACGCCGCCGCGCGCAGCCTCAGCAGCCGCCGCACCCAGACCCTGGGCGTGGTGCTGCCGGACCTGCACGGCGAGTTCTTCTCCGAACTGGTGCGCGGCATCGACCAGGTCGCGCGCGAGCACCGTCTGCACCTGCTGGTCTCCAGCTACCACGGCCATCCGGAAGAGCAGGGCGCCGCGTTGCGCGCCATGCGCGGTCGCGTCGATGGCCTGCTGGTGATGTCGCCCTTCGTGGCGGCGCCCGGTCCGCTGGCCGAAGAACTCGCGCCGACCCTGCCGACGGTGCTGATCAATACCCAACACGCGACCGCGGGCGTGATCTCGCTGGGCGTGGACAACTACGGCGGCGCCGTGGCGATGGTCGAGCACCTGGTCGCCTCCGGCCACCGCCGCATCGCCTTCATCGCTGGCCCCAGCGACAACTTCGACGCTCACGAACGCCTGCGCGGCTATCGCGACGCGCTGCATCGCCTGCTGCCGGACGCCGAGGAGTGGGTGCTGCCGGGCGACTTCGACGAGGCCTCGGGCCATCAGGCCGGCCTGGAAATTCTGGGCTCCAAACAGCGTCCGGACGCGGTGTTCGCGGCCAACGACATGATGGCGCTGGGCTGCCTGTTCGTGTTCGCGCAGGGCGGGGTGGACGTGCCGGGCGAGATCGCGCTGGCCGGCTTCGACGACATCCCGTTGGCGCGCTACGTGCACCCGACCTTGACCACCATGCGGGTCAACATCGCCGAACTCGGCGCGCGCGCCGCGCGGCTGCTGTTGATCCAGATCGCCGGCGAAGCCTTGCCGGACGAAGGCCGCGCGGCCTTGCGCCCGGAACTGATCGTGCGCGCCTCCAGTGCATCCGTGGAGAGCAAGCGCAGCTAAGCGCCTGATCGACCTTTTTTTGCGTTGCGATGTAACCGTTTACAACTCAGCTCGAATGCTTCTTGGAGAGAGGGAAAGCATATGAAGCCGTATCACCGCTCGACCCGTCGGCCCACGCCGAGATTGTTAGCCTGCGCCCTGGCCAGCTGCCTGGCGATGGCCGCCCCCGCCGCCTTCGCTCAGTCCACCGCCGCCACCATCCGAGGTCAAGTGACCGTGGATTCGGCGCCGGCGACCGACGCGAAGGTCACCGCCACCAATGTCGCTACCGGTTTGACCCGTAGCGTGCAGTCCACCGCCAACGGCGGTTATGCCGTAGCCGGCCTGCCGCCGGGTACCTACCGAATCGACGTAAGCGCGGGCGGGCAGACCAATTCCAAGACCATCACCGTCCAGGTCGGTCAGACAGCCACCGTGAACCTGTCGACCGGAGGCGTGGCCGAGACCGCGCCCGCAGGCGAGGCGACCAACATCGACGCGGTGACCGTGACCGCCGCGCCGGTGTTCGAGACCAAGACCTCGGAAGTGGCCACCTACATCACCCAGCGCCAGATCGAGGCGCTGCCGCAGACGTCGCGTAACTTCCTGGCGTTCGCGGATATCGTGCCGGGCATGCTGTTCGACACCAAGTCGGATGGATCAACTTCGTTGCGTAGCGGCGCGCAGGCCTCGAACGGCGTCAACGTCTTCATTGATGGTGTCGGTCAGAAGGGCTACGTGTTGGGCGGTGGACTGGGAGGTCAACAGGGCAGCCAAGGCAATCCGTTCCCGCAGTTGGCGATCGGCGAATACAAAGTGATTACCTCTAACTACAAAGCCGAGTACGACCAGATCAGCAGCGCGGCGGTGACCGCGGTGACCAAGTCGGGCACCAACGAGTTCCACGGCGATTTCTTCTGGGATCGGTACGCCACGCCCAGCTGGCGCGCGCCGACCCCTGCCGAAGAGAAGGCCGGTAGAAAGAGCCCTTCGGGCGAGACGCAGTACGGTGCGGCGTTTGGCGGGCCGATCATTCAAGATCGCTTGTTCTTCTTCCTCACTTACGAAGCGAAGGAGTTCGAGAAGCCCAGGACGATTTCGGCAACGAATCTCGAGCCCGGTTACAGCCTGACGCCCGATCTCCTGGCCCTGACTGGGCCGACATCCATCCCCTTCAAGGAGGATTTGTGGTTCGGCAAGCTGACCTGGCAACCCGGTGACGCGCATCTGGTCGAGCTGTCCGGCAAGGTGCGTGAGGAGTCCGAGATCAAAGATATCGGCGACCGCAACACGCAGAGCTACGGCAAGACCAACAACAACGACAGCACGCGTATCGACTTGCGTTATCAGTGGAGCGGCATTAACTGGTTGAACGATGCCCACTTGACCTATGAGGATGACACGTTCAATCCGCGTGCGATCACGCTGGCGAACGGCATCAATATCCTGAGTCGAAACCGCGCCACCATTCTCAATGTCGGCGGCGGTCAGGACTACCAGGACAAAGGCCAGAAGGGGTGGGGCTTCCAAAACGATTTGACCTTCAGCGGCCTCGAAGGTCACACGATGAAGATGGGCTTTAAGTACAAGTCGATCGAAGTCAACGCCTTTGAACAGCAGCCTTACAACCCTCAGTTCGGCGTCAATCTCCCGGCGAACATCGACGCGGGCCGAACATCGCTATCCACCTTCCAGCCGTTCCAGGTTCGCTTCGGCGCGCCGCTCTCAGGTGTTGGCGATCGTGATATCCAGTCGACCAACAAACAGTACGGTATCTATTTCCAGGACGACTGGCAGGTCAACGACAAGCTGACCCTCAACTTGGGTCTGCGCTACGACTACGAAGTTTCGCCCGGTTATGAGGACTACGTAACCCCGGCCAATCTGGTCACGGCGCTGCGTTCCTGGTCGAACATCCATACCGGAAATCCTGGCTACAACATCGAGGATTACATCAGCACCGGCAACAATCGCAAGGCGTTCAAAGACGCTTGGCAACCGCGTCTGGGCTTCTCCTATGACTTGTTCGCGGATCAGCGTCACGTGATCTTCGGTGGCGCCGGGCGCGCTTACGACCGCAACCTGTTCGACTACATCGCGCTGGAGCAATCCAAGAGCACGTTCCCGTCATACAACCTCCAGTTCAACGTCGCCGGTGATCCGTGCACGGTCAACAATACGACCTGCTTCAATTGGGATCCGAAGTACTACAACCCGCAAGAGTTGTATGCCTTGGTGGCTGCCAATCCCAACCTGGGCTCCGAGGTCAACCTGATCAAAAACGACATCAAGGTGCCGTATTCCGATCAGTTCAGTCTGGGCATGCGCAATACCATCGCCGTGTTCAACCAGGACTGGAACACCTCGGTGGCGGTGGCGCATGTGCGCAGCCACGACGGCATCATCTTCAGCCTCGGAAACCGGTACCCGGACGGCAGCTTCTATGGTCCGGGCCGTACCTTCGGCGGCGCTCCGTTCGGTGAGCGTATTCCCGGGTTCGGTTCTTTGATTATCGCCAGCAATGGCGTTGAGACTCGGATGAATCAGCTGCTCTTGTCGGCAGAGAAACCGTACACACAAGAGTCGCCCTGGGGCGTTACCCTCGCGTATACCTACACCGACGGCGAGGAAAACCGCAGCAATGCTGCCAACAACGACGAGCACTACGTGTTCGACTATCCGAATCTGGGTGATGCGCCGTGGGTGCGGTCGATCGGCGTGTCCAAGCATCGCTTTGTCGGCACAGGCATCTTCAGTCGCTGGGGACTGACCTTCTCGACCAAGGTCACCGTCGCAAGCCCTATCGCCAAGGACGTGCTGAATTGCCTTGCACCGACCAACCCGGGACAGGACGGCTGCGCCCACGGCACTTTCGAAGCGGGCTACTTCGACGATGCCGATTTCTTCCAGTGGGATCTGGCCGTGCAGAAGGAGTGGGATACCGGTACTGACGTGAAGCTGCGGGTCCGCGCTGATGTCCTGAACGTGACCAACGCTCGCAACTGGACCGATTTCAATACCTTCCGTGGCGTTAACGGCGTGGAAAGCAATAACTTCGGCGAACGCAGCAACGACAACATCACCAACCCAACCCGTACTTTCAAGCTCTCGCTAGGCTTCAGCTGGTAACCCCCGTCCGCCTGCCGCCCCTAACCGGGCGGCAGGCGGTGCGACGCTACACCCCCACACCCCCATTCGCGGCCGCCTTTCGGTCGCCCCCGTCATCACAGGCCACCGTTTCATGCCGTCAGCCGCTTCCGTCCCGCGCTCCCTGATCACGATGCTGCTGGTGGCATCGCTGACCTTCTTTGCGGGTTGCCAGCGTCAGGAAACCCAGACGTATCCGATCGCGCCCGCGGGCCCCGTCGAGGTCGAGCCGCTCAAGGCGACCAAGATGGAGCTGCCGCCGCTGTTTCGCGACATCGAAAAGCGCACTTTCCAGTTCTTCTGGGACACCACCAACGAGCAGAACGGGCTCACGCCCGACCGCTTCCCCTCGCGTCCTTTCGCCAGCATCGCCTCGGTGGGCTATGCGCTGACCGCGTACCCGATCGGGGTCGAGAACGGCTGGGTCAGCCGCAGCCAGGCGGTGGACCGCACCTTGCTGACGCTGAAGTTCTTCCGCGACTTGCCCTCGGGCCCGCAGAAGACCGGTAAGGGCAGTTACAACGGCTTCTACTATCACTTCCTCGACATGCAGAAGGGCCAGCGCTACGACAGCTGGGTCGAGCTGTCGAGCGTGGACACCGCGCTGCTGATGATGGGCGTGCTGTTCTCGCAGTCCTACTACGACCGCGACGACGCGCGCGAGAAGGAGATCCGCGACATCGCCGACACGCTGTACCGCCGCGTCGACTGGACTTGGCTGCAGAAGAACAAGCCGCTGGTGTCGATGGGCTGGTTCCCGGAGAGCGGCTTCATCAAGCACGACTGGACCGGCTACAACGAGGCCATGCTGCTGTATGTGCTGGCATTGGGTTCGCCCAGCCATCCGGTCAGCCCGGACGCGTGGACGGTCTGGACGCGCACCTACAACGACGTCTGGGGCGTGTACCAGGGCGAGGAGTTCCTCGCGTTCGGTCCCTTGTTCGGGCACCAGTACAGCCACGTCTGGATCGATTTCCGCGGCATCCAGGACGACTACATGCGCGAGCGCGGCATCGATTATTTCGAGAACAGCCGCCGCGCCGCCTACGCTCAGCGCGCCTACGCCATCGCCAACCCGATGAAGTGGGAGGACTACGGCCCGGAAGTCTGGGGCCTGACCGCCAGCGACGGTCCGCAGCAGACCCTGCAGGAATACCGCGGCGAGCAGCGCCAGTTCCGCCACTACTCGGCGCGCGGCGCCGGCCTGCGCGAGAACTTCGACGACGGCACCATCGCCCCGACCGCGGCGATCGCCTCGCTGCCGTTCGCGCCGGAGATCGTGATTCCCAGCACCGTGGCCATGCACGAGCGCTATGGCGAGTTCCTGTACTCCAGCTACGGTTTCCTGGATTCGTTCAATCCCAGCTTCAAGTACGACATCCCGCTCAAGACCGGGCGCGTGGTGCCGAACCAGGGCTGGGTGGCCAGCGACTACATCGGCATCGATCAGGGCCCGATCCTGGCCATGATCGCCAACTACCGCAACGACTTCGTCTGGAACGTGATGAAGCGCAATCCCTACATCCGCTCCGGCCTGGAACGCGCTGGCTTCAAGGGCGGCTGGCTGGAACCGCCGAAGGTCCAGGCCGACGGCAAGGAGGCGCTGCCCGAGACCACGCCCAAGCCGCAGACCAAGGCCGAGAAGGACGCCGCGACCGCGCGCGCACTGGGCGAGGCGGAGTCGCGCGCGGGCCGCGCCAACGAGGCCCAGGCGCCCAAGCAGCAGCCGGACTAAGCTGCGGCTTATGCCTATCGCGTCCGCCTCCCCCGATCGCCCGCGCAGTGCCAGCGCGTCGCGTGCGCGCGCCGGTGCCGTGGCTTGGTTGGTGTTGCTGGTCTGCCTGCTTGCCGCCGCCTGCACGCGTCAGGACGACCGCCGCCAGGTGGTGCGCCTCTGGGCCATGGGCTACGAGGGCGAGATCGTCGCCCAGCTGATCCCGGAATTCGAGCGCCTTAATCCGGGCCTCCGGGTCGAGCTCCAGCAACTGCCCATCACCTCCGCGCACGAGAAGCTGCTGACCGCGTTCGCCGGCGATTCGCTGCCGGACGTGTGCGCGATCGGCAATACCTGGATCCCCGAGTTCGCGCTGTTGAACGCCTTGACGCCGCTGGATGCGCGCATCGCGGCGACGCCGTCGCTGGCGGCGCAGGACTATTTTCCCGGCGCCTGGGACAGCGGCGTGATCGGCGGCCAGGTGTACGCGGTGCCGTGGTACGTGGAGACGCGGCTGCCGTTCTACCGTCGCGACATCGCGCAGCGCGCGGGCATCAAGACGCCGCCGCAGACCTGGGACGAGTGGCGTCAGGCGATGGCGGCGATCAAGCGCGAGGTCGGGCCCGATCGTTACGCGATCCTGCTGCCGTTGAACGAACCCGAGCCGCTGCTCAACCTGGGCATCCAGTCGCCCGACCCGCTGCTGCGCGACGGCGGGCGCTACGGCAATTTCCGCAGCCCGGGCTTCAAGCGCGCGCTGGGTTTCTATCGCGAAATGTTCGACCAGCGCTGGGCGCCGCTGCTCACCAACACCCAGGTCGCCAACGTCTGGAACGAGTTCGGGCGCGGTTACTTCAGCTACTACGTCAACGGCCCCTGGAACATCGCCGAGTTCCGCAAGCGTCTGCCGGCGCAGGTGCAGGGCGACTGGATGACCATGCCGCTGCCCGGCGAGCACGGCCCCGGCGCTTCGGTGGCCGGCGGTGCCAGCTTCGTGGTGTTCCGCGGCTCCAAGCGCCAGGACGCGGCCTGGAAGCTGGTCGAATACCTGTCGCGCGCCGATACCCAGATTCGTTTCCACGGGCTGACCGGTAACCTGCCGCCGCGTCGCAGCGCCTGGAACGCGCCGGCTCTGACGGCCGACCCGTATGCGCGCGCCTATCGCGACCAGCTCGAACGCGCGCGGCCCACGCCGAAGGTGCCGGAGTGGGAGCGCATCGCGATGGAGATCAAGCTGGTCGGCGAGCAACTGGCCAATCGCCGTCTCAGCGTGGACGAGGCCGCGGCCGAGCTCGACCGCCGCACCGACAAGATTCTGCAGAAGCGCCGCTGGATGTTGGACCACGCCGCCGGGGCACAGGCGGGGGCAGGGCGATGAAGGCCTCCACCGCCGGCTGGGTGTTCGCCGGGCCCGCGCTGACCGTGATCGGCGTGTTCTTCGGCCTGCCGGTGCTGGCCGCGCTCGCGCTCAGCCTGACCGATTTCGACATCTACGCACTGGCCGATATCGGCAATCTGCGCTTCGTCGGCTTCGACAACTACCTCAATCTGCTGCAGAACCCGCTGTTCTGGCGCGCGCTGGGCAACACGATGTACTTCGTGGTCGTCGGCGTGCCGCTGTCGATCGCGGTGTCGCTGGGCGCCGCGCTGCTGCTGCATTCCAAACTGGGCTACTTCAAGCCGTTCTTCCGCACCGCCTACTTCGCGCCGGTGGTGACCACGGTGGTGGCGGTGGCGGTGATCTGGCGCTACCTGTTCCACACCCGCTACGGTCTGGTGAACTGGGCGCTGTCGGGGCTGGGCATCGATCCGATCGACTGGCTGGGCGACCCGACCTGGGCGATGCCGACCATCATCCTGTTCGCGGTGTGGAAGAACTTCGGCTACAACATGATCATCTTCCTGGCGGGGCTGCAGGCGATCCCGGAAGACCTGTACGAAGCCGCGCGCATCGACGGCGCCTCGCCATGGCGGCAGTTCCGTCACGTGACCTTGCCGATGCTGGGGCCGGTGCTGGTGCTGGTCGGCATCCTGACCCTGGCCGGCTACTTCCAGTTGTTCGCCGAGCCCTACGTGATCACTCAGGGCGGCCCGCTGCAAAGCACGGTCAGCGTGCTGTATCTGATGTACGAAGAGGGCTTCAAGTGGTGGAACCTGGGCAACGCCTCGGCGGTCGCGTTCCTGCTGTTCGTGCTGATGACCGCGGTCACCAGCGGCCTGCTCTGGTTCGCGCGCCGCAAGGGGGTGGAGTGATGAACCCGCGTCTGGCGCGCGCCATCATCAACGGCCTGCTGTTGGGCCTGGCGGTGCTGAGCCTGGCGCCGCTGCTGTGGATGCTGTCGGTGTCGCTGATGCAGCCCGGCGAGGCCGCGAGCTTCCCACCGCCGCTGCTGCCCGCGCATCCCACGCTGGGCAATTACCACGAGCTGTTCGAACGCATCGGCATGGGCCGTTACCTGTTCAACAGCTTCCTGGTCGCGGCGTTCACCACGCTGATCGCCTTGCTGTTGAACACCATGGCCGGCTACGCCTTCGCCAAGCTGCGCTTCGCCGGCCGCGATCGCGTGTTCCGCGTCTTGCTGGCCGCGCTGGTGATCCCGGCCCAGGTCACGATGATGCCGCTGTTCCTGATGCTCAAGCAGATCGGGCTGATCAACACCTATGCCGGCGCGGTGGTGCCGGGCATGGCCGGCATCTTCGGCATCTTCCTGGTGCGCCAGTACGCGCGCTCGATTCCGGACGAACTGCTGGAGGCCGCGCGCATCGACGGCGCCGGCGAGTTCCGCATCTTCTTCCAGATCGTGCTGCCGGCGCTGAAACCGATCCTGGTGACCCTGGCGATCTTCAGTTTCCTGGGCGCCTGGAACGATTTCATGTGGCCCCTGATCGTGCTCAGCGACAGCGGCCTGCAGACCCTGCCGGTGGCGCTGGCCTCGCTGTCGCGCGAACACGTGCAGGACAACGAACTGATGATGGCCGGCTCGGTGGTCACCGTGCTGCCGGTGCTGCTGCTGTTCCTGGTGCTGCAGCGCTATTACCTGCAGGGCCTGCTGGTGGGCAGCGTCAAGGGCTGAGCGGCGGATCGGATGAGGAGCGGCATGTTGGCGAGTGCGGTGCGTTTTTTTAAGGGCAAATCCCCCTCAATCCCCCTTTTGCAAAGGGGGAAGACCAGCGTTGCTCCGACGCGAGCGAGTAACTTCTCCTCCTTCGCGGCTATCCCCCCCTTTGCAAAAGGGGGGCTAGGGGGGATTTGCTTTGCGCTGCTGCTATTGGCCGCTCCGCCAACCAACGCCAAACCCCGCACGCTAGACGCTTTCGAATCCACCGCCCCCTGGACCGTCGTCACCTCCAACCAGGTCAGCGGCCAGCTGCGCCTCGCCGACGGCGCGCAAGGCAAAGCGATCTGCCTGGACTACGACTTCAACGACGTCTCCGGCTACGTCGGCCTGCAGCGCGCCTTGCCGATGGACTACCCGGACAACTACGCGTTCTCGTTCCAGTT
This sequence comes from Lysobacter sp. cf310, assembly GCF_900114355.1. Classification (GTDB taxonomy): domain Bacteria; phylum Pseudomonadota; class Gammaproteobacteria; order Xanthomonadales; family Xanthomonadaceae; genus Lysobacter. The sequence continues at coordinate 447,823 of NZ_FOSS01000003.1, read as the reverse complement.
GCGTGGCGACTCGCCGGTCAACGACCTGCAGTTCAAGCTGGTCGACGCCAGCGGCGACAACGTGTGGTGGGTGAACCGGCCCAAGTACGCGTTCCCGAAGCAGTGGACGCCGGTGGTCTACAAGCAGCGCCACATCAGCCGCGCCTGGGGCCCGGCGCCGGACCCGGTGCTGCGTCGTAGCGCCAAGCTCGAATTCACCATCTACAACAGCAGCGGCGGCAAGGGTTCGGTCTGCTTCGATCAGCTCACGTTCGAGCCGCTGCCCAAGGACGACGGTGCGCCGCTGACCGGCCGCGTCGTCGCGACCACCAGCGCCCAGGGCAGTCGCGCCGAGTTCGCCGTCGACGACAACCCCAAGACCGCCTGGCACGCCGGCTTCGCGACCGATCCCGATCCGGCGCTGACCCTGGATCTGGGCCGCAAACGTGAGTTCGGTGGCGTGGTGCTGCGTTGGTCGGCGGAGGAGTACGCGTCCGACTACCGCCTGCAACTGTCCGATGACGGTAAGCACTGGCGCGCCGGTAGCGGCGTGCGGGGCGGCAACGGCGGTGTCGACTATCTTCCGCTGCCCGAATCCGAGGCACGCTATTTGCGGCTGCTCCCCGAGAACGGCGCCGGGCTCGGTTTCGGATTGGTCGAGTTCAGCGTGCAGCCGTTGGCTTTTGCTGCGACTCCCAACGACTTCGTCGCCGTGATGGCCAAGGACGCGCCGCGCGGACGTTATCCGCGTGGTTTCAGCGGCGAACAGCCGTATTGGACCATCGTCGGCGTCGACGGCGGTGAGGACCAGGGCCTGATCGGCGAAGACGGCGCGATCGAGGTGGGCAAGGGCGGTTTCAGCGTCGAGCCCTTCGTGGTCAGCGGCGATCGGCTGGTGACCTGGGCGGATGTGCAGACATCGCAATCGTTGCAGGACGGCTATCTGCCGATCCCGTCGGTGAAATGGGCGCATCCGGAGTTCGCGCTCGATATCACGGCGTTCGCGCAGGGCACACGTGACGACTCAACGCTGCATGCGCGTTACCGCCTGAGCAATACCGGCACTTCGCCGCGCCGTTATGTGTTCGTGCTGGCCGCGCGGCCCTTGCAGGTCAACCCGCCCACCCAGTTCCTCAGTACCGTTGGCGGCGTCAGCCCGATCTATGAGATCTCGGTGAGCGAAGGCAACTTCAAAATTGCCGGGCGCGCCCGCGTGCACGCGGACCAATCCGCGGCGGCTTTCGCCAGCGCCTACGATCAAGGCGACGTGGTCGAACGGCTTGCGAATGCGGACTGGTTGAACTTCTGCAAGCGGCCCTGCGCCGACAACCAGCAGCCGTTCGATCTGGTCGGCCGAAGCGCCGCTCAAGTCAGCGACGCCAGTGGCCTGGCCTCCGGTGCCTTGCTCTACGTCGTCGAGCTGGCGCCAGGCGCCAGCCAGGACTTCAGTTGGGATACGCGCCTGAGCGGCGCCGATCCCACCGTGTCGCCTCCGCCGCTGCAGCCGCAACAGATTCAGGACCAGGTCGCCCAGCAATGGCGCGACAAACTCGACCGCGTGCGCATCTCGGTTCCGAAGCAGGGCCAGCACGTGGTCGACACGCTGCGCACCGGCCTGGCTCACATGCTGATCAGCCGCGTCGGCCCGCGTTTGCAGCCGGGCACGCGATCCTATTCGCGTGCCTGGATCCGCGATGGCGCGATGATAGGCGAGGGCCTGCTGCGCATGGGGCGCGAGGACGTGGCCGAGGAGTTCCTGCGCTGGTATGCGCCCTACCAGTTCGACAACGGCAAGGTGCCGTGCTGCGTGGACGACCGCGGCAGCGACCCGGTCCCGGAGAACGACAGCCACGGCGAGCTGATCTTCACCGTCGCCGAGGTCTACCGCTACCGCCGCGACCGCGCGCTGCTGGAAGCGATGTGGCCGCATGTCGTGGGCGCGGTGAAGTACATGGATGAGCTGCGCCTGAGCGAGCGCACCGAGGCCAATCGCACGAAGAACCCGGCCTTCTACGGCATGATGCCGGCCTCGATCAGCCACGAGGGCTACTCGGCCAAGCCGATGCACTCGTACTGGGACAACTTCTGGGCACTGCGCGGCTACAAGGACGCGGTCGAGATCGCGCAATGGCTGGGCGAGGACGACGAGGCCCGGCGTTTCGCGGCCTCGCGCGATCAGTTCCGCGACGACCTCTATGCCTCCATCGCCGCCGCCGCCCGTGATCGCGGCATCGATTTCATCCCGGGCGCCGCTGAGTTGGGCGACTTCGACGCCACCTCGACCACGATCGCGCTGGCGCCCGGCGGTGAGCAGGGCCGCCTGCCCGAGACGCTGCTGCGCAACACCTTCGAGCGCTATTGGAAGGAGTTCGTCGACCGTCGCGACGGCCGCCGCGAATGGAAGGACTACACGCCCTACGAACTGCGCACCATCGGCAGCTTCGTGCGCCTGGGCTGGCGCGAGCGCGCGCACGAGGCCCTGGACTTCTTCTTCAAGGATCAGCAGCCGCGCGCGTGGAACCAATGGGCCGAGGTGGTCTCGCGCACGCCGCGCAAGCCGTTCTTCGTAGGCGACCTGCCGCACGCCTGGGTCGAGTCCGACTATGTGCGCTCGGCGCTGGACCTGTTCGCCTACACCCGCGACCTGGACGAGGCGCTGGTGATCGGCGCCGGTCTGCCGGCGGATTGGCTGGACGGCGAGGGCGTTTCGGTGACCGCGTTGCGCACGCCCTACGGCGCGCTGAGCTATCGCCTGCGGCGCGAGCGCCAGCAGTTGCAGTTGAGCGTCGAACCCGGGCTGACGCCGCCCGCAGGCGGCGTGGTGTTGAGCTGGCCGTATCCGCAGGCGCCGGGCGCGACCCGCATCGACGGCCGGCCCGCGCAATGGCGCAACGGCGAGCTGCGTATCGAGCGCGTGCCGGCGAAGGTGACGGTCGAGTTGGCGCAGTAGGCGGAGGCGATGCCGCCACCCGAGCTCGCGTTACCGCCCCTGTAGGAGCGGCGCGAGTCGCGACCCGCGCAGGTTGTCGAAGTTGCGTAATCGCGACTCACGTCGCTCCCACAGAAGGCAGGCTGCGCAGGTGGCCGAAGTTTGCGCGGTCGCGACTCGCGTCGCTCCTACAGTCGGCAGATGTTTTTCGGGGTTGGGCCATGCGCTGGCCGGAGCCCTCAAGGCGATCGCAACGATGCCGTCGCCTTGGGGTAGGAGCGACGTGAGTCGCGACCGCGACCCTGCGGCCCGTTGCGCGTGTCGCGACTCACGTCGCTCCTACCCCAAAGCCGCGGGCGCCCTTCGCATAGCACCGCCACCAAACAAAAACGCCGGGCCTGCATGCAGGCCCGGCGCGGTGCCGGCGAGGGGAGGGCGCCGGCTCGGGGAGAGAACTCAGGCGGCCAGACGCAGCGGGGTCGGAATCGACGCATGCGCCTGGGCGAGGGCGTCGCTGCGGTGTTGCGGCGAATAAGCCACGCCCTCGGCGCGCACGAACTCGACCTTGTCGATGCCCAGGAAGCCGAGCACCTGGCGCAGGTAGGGCTCCTGGAAGTCGCTGGGCGCACCGGTGTGGAAGCCGCCGCGGCCGGTGGCGACGATCACGCGCTTGCCCTTGGCCAGGCCTTCCGGACCGGCCTCGGTGTAGCGGAAGGTGCGGCCGGCGACGGCGACGCGGTCGATCCAGGCCTTCAGGGTCGAGCTGATGCCGAAGTTGTACATGGGCGAGCCGATCACGATCACGTCGGCGTCCAGGAACTGCTGGATCACGCGCTCGCCCTCGTCGGCTTCGGCCGGATCGGCCTTGGCCAGGGTGCGACCGGTAAGATGCGGGATCGGCTCGGCGTCCAGGTCGCGGTACTCGACCTGGAGGGCCGGCAGAGCGTCCTGCCAGCGTGCCACCACGGCCGCGCTAAGCTCGCGGGTCACGGAATTGGCGCCCAGGGCGCTGGAATCGATGTGCAGGAGTTTCATGGTTTGCCTCGGTGGGCGGTTGCGGCGGTGCCGCGTTGAGGCGAACTGTAGGTCGTTGCAGAAATAGGATAAAGCTGGTTTAATATCACTTACTGTTCTGAATTCGGAACTATCGCCATGCACGATCTCAACGACCTCTACTACTTCGCGATGGTCGTAGACCACGCCGGTTTCGCCGCCGCCGAGCGCGCGCTGGGCATACCGAAGTCGCGTCTGAGCCGGCGCATCAGCCAGCTCGAGACCGACCTGGGCGTGCGCCTGTTGCAGCGTTCCACGCGCCGCTTCGCCGTCACCGACGTCGGCAACAGCGTCTATCGCCACGCCCAGTCGATGCTGGCCGAAGCGCAGGCCGCGCGCGAAGTGGTGGACCGCCTCAGCGCCGAACCGCGCGGCGTGATCCGCGTCAGCGTGCCGGTCGGCCTGGCGCAGCAGCAGTTGCCTAAGCTGCTGCCCGAGTTCCTCGCCAAATACCCGCAGGTGCGTGTGCAGTTGCATGTCAGCAACCGCCGCGTCGACATCATCAATGAAGGCATCGACGTCGCCTTGCGCGTGCGTTCCAAGCTCGACGACGACGGCAGCCTGGTGATGCGCAGCTTCGGCCAGATCCAGGAACTGTTGGTCGCCAGCCCGAAGTACCTCACCCGCATGGGCCGCCCCAAGAACCCCGACGAACTGGCCGACCACGTCACCCTCAGCATCAGCGAGGACGACGCCCGCCAGCGCTGGGAGCTGCACGGCCCCGACGGCGAAGTGCGCCGCGTCGAACTCAAGCCGCGCGTGATGGGCTTCGACTTCCCGATGCTGATGGCGCTGGCCGAACAGGGCGTGGGCATCACCCTGCTGCCGGAAACCGTCTGCGCCGAAGCCGTGCGCCGCGGCGAACTGGAAGTGGTGCTGCCGAACTGGCGCCTGCCGCAAGGCATCTTCCACGCCGTGTTCGCCTCCCGCCGCGGCCTGCTGCCGGCGGTGCGCGTGTTCATCGACTTCCTGGCCGAAAAGGCCCCGTCCCTGGTCGAATCCGCGCGTCTGCAGTGCAGCGACATCAAGGGCGCCCCGTGCCCCGACGGCGTCGCCAAGAACGACGCCAAGGCGCGCAGCAAGACCGCGGCATGAGAGAATCCCGCGGCGCCGCCGGCCACGCCCGGCGCCGCGACCCCGCTACGGAGAGATGGCCGAGTGGTTTAAGGCAGCGGTCTTGAAAACCGCCGAAGGGTTAAACCTTCCGTGGGTTCGAATCCCACTCTCTCCGCCAACATCTGTGGAACATCGCGACAGCATCGTTTGTTCGCTGGTCGTCGTTATGGCGTGTGCTGCCGCTCGGCCTTGTAAGCACTATGTAGCGCCTGCATGAAAATCGCCGCCTGCGGCAATGCGGTCGGTCCGATGCCGCTCACAGCGATTCCCGGCGTCCACGAATTCATGACCGCAGCACCCGCCAGGCCGGACAGGTCGGTCAGTCGTATTTCTTGATCGCGCTGCGCCACGCCTAGCCGCTCCAGCTGCCGCCGCACGATCCCCATCGTCGTGCCGATCAGCATGTCGGCGATCGGCCACACGACAGCTTCGCCGTCCCAAAACACCAAGTTCCAGATCGAGGCTTCGCTAAGACGACCGTGGCGGTCGACAAAGGCGGCGTCGTCGAAACCTTGTGCGACGGCTGCGCGCAGGTAGTGGGTTTTGGCGACTTCGCCTACGTGCTTCACGTGGGCGAGTGGGCGTTCGTAGTCGAACGTGGCCAGGGATACCGGGCCTGTAGGGCCGGTGGCGGCGGGGCTGGTGCGGATCAGGACTTCGGGTTCGATGCCGGGGGCGGCGACGACGAATTCGCCGGCCGGCGAGTAGACCGTGGCGGTCAGCGAGAGGTCGGCCGGGCCGGCGGCGATGGCGCTGCGCAGGTAGGCGCGGATGCGTTCGTCGGGCAGGGCGCGGCCGTACATCTGCATCGAGGCGGAACGCAGGCGGTCCAGGTGCAGGTCGAGGCCGCGGATCTTGCGGTCGCGGACCTGCATGGCGGTGAAGTGGGCGTGGCCGGCGAAGGCGAGTGGGGCGAGGGTGTCGGCGCTGGCGTCTTGGCCGTTGCGTTGGGTGACGAAGGCGGGTGAGGCGGTGGGCATGGCAGGGCACTCCAAGGAATGGGCGCGCTGCAATGCCAGCGGGGCGGTAGTGCAGCGGTTCGATGGGGCAACTATCTGCGCTTGCTTCGGTGTGGGGAAACGAATGTTTTTTGCTGGGTTTCAAGTTTTTCTTGAAGTTTGGAGGCGTCGTAACCGGAGTGCGTGGTCGCGGCTTGCGCCGCTCCTACAGGGGGAGGTTGGAGCGATGAGGAGAGGATGGTTGGCGACGCCGATGCAGTGGCGATCGCGGCTTACGCCGCTCCCACAGGAGGCAGGGGCGGCGTGGGAGCTGGGTTGGCGACGTGGTTCCGGTGGCGCGGTCGCGGCTTGCGCCGCTCCTACAGGGGGCGGTTGGAGCGATGAGGAGAGGATGGTTGGCGACGCCGATGCAGTGGCGATCGCGGCTTACGCCGCTCCCACAGGATGCAGGGGCGGCGTGGGAGCTGGGTTGGCGACGTGGGTCCGGTGGCGCGGTCGCGGCTTGCGCCGCTCCTGCTCCTGGATGGCTTTAGCGGCGACGTTGCGGGCGCGGCTATTTGCGGATGTCGAAGCCGGGGTTTTCGTTGATCGAGCCGTCCGGTTCCAGTACGGCGTACCGGCCGTCGGCGTGGAAGACCACGGGGATCGGTTCGCGGAACAGCGGGCGGCGCACGAAGCGCAGGGTCCAGCGGAAATGCTCCAGCGTCTCCAGGGCGGACAGCTGTTCGGGGGTCAGGCCGGCGCGCAGTTGCGCGTCGGTCGGTTCGGCGGTGCGTCGGCGTTCCTTGTCCGGCATGGTGGTGCGGCCCCGTGTGATGCCTGGCGTGGCTGACAGTGTCGTGTCCGGGCACAGGATAAGGCGTGAGCGTGCCAGCCGCGCGGTCTTTGGCGGCATGGAAGCACGGAATCGGCCGACGGGCTTCGAGTAGGCGTAAAAGGTGTGATCTGAATCCCCAATCAGCGTGGCCGATGGCGCCAGCGGGCAGCGCTAGAGCTGGAAGGCGATCGCGCGCACGGCGCCTTCCAGCAGGTCGGCGCCCATGCCGGCCGGGTGGGGCTGGTAGGCCCGGGATTCGCCGCGCCGGGTTTCGATCCATTGCGCAAGCCAGTCGATCTCGGGGCGGCCGTAGAACAGCACCGAGGCCTCGTGGTTGAGGAACAGGCTGCGCAGGTCGAGGTTGATCGAGCCGCACATCGCCAAGTCGTCGTCGAACACCACCGCCTTGGCGTGCAGCATGCGCGGGTGCAGCCAGAAGCGCGCGCCGGCCGCGGCCAACTCGCGCATGGAGCGGCGGCGGGCGAGATCGGCGAGGCGGTGGTTGGAGTGCGCCGGTACGACCAGATCGACTTCGATGCCGCGCAGCGCCGCCAGTTTCAGGGTCTGCTGCAGGCCGTCGTCGGGCACGAAGTAAGGCGTGACCGCGAGCAGGCGGCGACGCACGCGGTAGCCGCCGGCGACCAGCAAGGCCTGGGCGCTGTCCTCGGGCAGTTCCGGGCCGCTGGGCAGGAACTGCGCGGCGGAGACCCGCGGCTGCGCCGGCTCGGGCGCGGGCGCGGCAGGCGGGGGCTGCGGCCTGTGCCGGGCCTTGCACCAGTCGCGCTCGAAACGGTCGCCGGCGTCCGCGGCGACGGCGCCGTCGACGGTGAACGACAGGTCCAGCCAGGCCGGGCGGTCGGGATGGTCGAGGAAGTATTCGATGGCGAGATTGCGGCCGCCGCTCCACAGGCGCTGGCCGTCGGCGATCGCGAGCTTGCGGTGGTTGCGCAGATTGCGCGGCGCGCCGTCGGGGCGCCCGAGCAAGCCGCGAAAGAACGCGACTTCGGCGCCGCCGCGGCGCAGGGCGCGCAAGGCGGCGCGGTCGGTGCGCAGCGAGCCGACGCCGTCCAGCAGCAGCCGCACGCGCACGCCGCGTTGCTGGGCCGCGCCCAGGGCCTGCAGCACGCGTGCGCCGACTTCGTCGCTGCCGAGGATGAAGCTGCAGATGTCCAGCCGTTGTCGAGCGCCGTCGATCAGCGCCAGCACCGAGGCCAGCGCGGCCGCGCCGTCGGCGTCGAAACGCGTGTTCGCCTTGGCCGGCGCCGGCAGGCCCAGCGAGACCAGCAGTTCCGCGGCCCAATGCGCCTGCGGTTGCGCCTGCGCGCGCAGGTGCACGCGCTCGCGCGTGAGCTTGCGGCGCCCGAACGCGAGGTATAGCGGCAGTGCGAGATAGGGCAGCAGGGCCAGCGCGATCACCCAGGCGATCGCGGCCGCGGGCGCGCGCCGCTCCTGGGCGACGCGCGTGGTCAGGACGTAGATCAGCACCGCCAGCGCGGCGGCCGCCAGGTGCGCGAAGGTGCCTGTCAGCCAATGGAACATGCGTCTGCCTCGGCGCTAGCGCCGCGCCGGTGGGCCGGCGCGTGCGCGTTGCAGGCAATGTACACCGGTGCGTCGCACCGCCGCGTCAGCGCTGCGCGAACAGGGCGTTGATCTCGGGGTAGGGCATGGCGCCGGCCGACAGCGGCGCGGAGTCGCCGTCGCGGAAGAAGCCGCGCGCGAGTTCGGCGGCACGCGCGAACAGGGTCTGCGACAGGCCGGAACCCGCGCTGAGGCGACGCACGCCCAACTGCGCCAGTTCCGCCGCGGCGGGCAGGCCGGGGTAGGCGAGCACGTTCACCGGCAGCGACGTGCCGGCGACGACGTCGGCGATGTCCGTGCGCTGGGTGATGCCGGGCACGAACAGGCCGTCGGCGCCGGCGTCGCGGTACAGCCGCGCGCGCGCCAGGGTGGCGCCGACGCGTTCGCCTTCGGGCGCCAGGCCGCGCAGGTAGATGTCGGTGCGCACGTTGACGAAGAGGTCGACGCCGGCTTGGGCGCAGGCGCGCTTGATCGCGTCGAGCTTGGCGCACAGCGCCTCGGGCGTGCCGTCGCCGTCTTCGAGGTTGATGCCGACCGCGCCCAGCGCGCCCAGGCGCGCGATGGTGGCGCCGACCGCGGCCGGATCGTCGGAATAGCCGCTTTCGGCGTCAACGGTCAGCGGCACGCGGATCGCGCGCGCGATGCTTTCCACGGCGGCGTACAGGCGCTCGACGGGCAGGGTGTCGCCGTCGGCGTAGCCGTTCGACCAGGCCAGGCCGGCGCTGGTGGTGGCGATGGCCTTGGCGCCGACGCTTTCGATGAGGCGCGCGCTGCCGGCGTCCCAGGCGTTGGCGAGCAGGAGCAGGCCTTCCTGGTGCAGACGGCGGAAGGTGGTGGCGTGGTCGGTCATGCGGGGCTCCGGGACAGGGGATGCGGTTATGCTGCCAGTTAGGCGCGATTTCGACTCGCCGGATTCGGCCGGTGCCGTAGCGAGCGGGGCGATGATTCGGATGCCAGGTGGGCCATCGCTGACGCGCCAACGATAGCCCACGAGTTGTGGTCGGCGTGTGCGTTGCTTGCGAATTCGTTTCGTACGCGTCCGGCGGCGCGGCGTATTCGCGGTTCGACTGAATTAAGGCGTGCAAGATTGAGGAAGGCGACAGCGATGGAGCTCTTGGCCGCATCACTGCTGCGAGATCTGGTGTCGGCGGTCACGCAGGGCGACGCTGAGCAGGTTGAGCTGCTTCTCGTTCGGGGAGTTCCGCCCGACGTCATCGACCAGGCGGCGGGCTGGAGCGCGTTGCATGCCGCGGTCCTCCATAACCCCCAGTTGCTCAAGGTGCTGCTCGCGTTCGCGCGCTCACCAGACGCTCCCGAAGTGATGGGGGGCACACCGATGTCCTATGTGCTGCACGAACTCGGAGAAGCTGCCTCGCCCGCACGGCGCGACGAGCTCCTCATGGCCCTCGCGTCGCTGCTGGCCGCCGGCGCCAGTCCGCGCGCCGGCGGCGTCGACCAAACTCCTCTCGAGTTGGCTAGGTTGTACCGCCTTCGAGATATCGAATCGCTGCTATCGGAGGCGGGTCAGTAAGCTCATGACCCGCCGTGGATGGCGGCGCCGGCGCTCCTAAACGGGGAGCGGACTGGGCTTGAACACGGTCGCCCTCTCAGGGCGTCGACTGCGCGTCCCAACGGCGCAGCGCGCGTTCGACCGCATCCACGCCGCGCGCGGCCGCGGCCGCGTCGATCTGGCTCACGGTGTCGGCTTCGCTGTGGATCACCTGCATCACCTTCGGCACCGGCTTGGGCTTCTTGCCGGCGAAGACTTGCAGGGTCAGCGGAATTTCGTCGGCACCGAGCAGCGAGTACGACACCGCCGGCCAGCCGGCCTTGAGGAAGGCGAGGTGATCGGACGGCGGGTACTTGTCGCCGGCGGACAGGCCGAGGCCGGTTTCGTCGGTGGCGGCACGCGATGCGGCGACCAGCGGCTGGTTGGCGTCGGGCGTCATCATCCACAGCGTGTCGCCCCAGCCGAACACATCGAAATTGACGTACAGCGCGGGCTTGACCTTGCCGTCGGCGACGTAGGCCTTGGCACCGAGCAGGCCGAGTTCTTCCAGATCCCAGAACGCGACCGCGACGCGATGATGCTGCAGCGGTTCGCGCTTGAAGCGTTCGGCCAGGGCCAGCACCACCGCGCTGCCGGAGGCGTTGTCGGTGGCGCCGTGGCCGACGTCGACCTTGTCCGAATGCGCGCCCAGCAACAGCAGCGGCGCGGCGGCCTCGCCGGACACCTCGGCCAGCAGGTTCTCGCCGCTGTGTTCGCCGGTGCTGAACGGCACGCCGCGCCATGGGATGCCCAGACCGTCCAGGCGGCGTTGGATCACCGAGCGGCGGCCGCCGGCGGCCTGGCTTTCGGACATCGCGACCACGTCGGCCAGCCAGCCGGCGGCGGCGGGTTGGCTGGCGGCGTCCACGCTGGGCGGCGGTGCGACCGGCGCCGCGACCGGCGCGGTCTGCGCGCAGGCGGCGATCGCGAGGCTGAGGGCGAGGGCGACGAGGCGGGTTTTGTGCGGCATTAGGGTTCCTTTGCCAAGCGAATTAACTGGAGTTTGCACAGCGCGACAACTGATCGAATGTGCCAAAGGTTCGCGGCTGCTTGCGTGCTCCGCGGGTGCCGCGTAGCCTCGTTCGCGGCAGGCCGCAGCGGCCGGGGACAGCATGACGATACGCGTTTACCTTGTCGACGATCACGCGCTGGTGCGAACCGGCATGCGCATGATCTTGTCGGCGGAAACCGACATCGAAGTGATCGGCGACGCCGAGAGCGGCGAGATCGCCTTGCCGGAAATCCGCAAGCTGCGTCCCGACGTGGTGCTGTGCGATCTGCATCTGCCCGGCTACAGCGGGTTGGAAGTGACCGAGCGCGTGATCAAGGGCGATCACGGCACGCGCGTGATCATCGTGTCGGTGCTGGAGGACGGGCCGATGCCGCAGCGCCTGCTCGCTGCCGGCGCCTCGGGCTACGTCAACAAGGGCGGCGACGCCGCCGAGCTGTTGCGCGCGGTGCGCGACGTCGCGCGCGGCAAGCGCTATCTGGCGACCGCGATCGCGCAGAACATGGCCCTGGCCAAGGTCGACGGCGGCGCATCGCCGTTCGACGAGTTGTCGCCGCGCGAGATCGAAATCGCGCTGCTGCTGGTGCAGGGCCTGCGCCAGGAAGAAATCGCCAAGCGCCTCAGCCTCAGCGCCAAGACGGTCAACACCCACAAGACGCGCCTGTTCGCGAAGCTGGGCGTGGTCGACACGATCGCGCTGGCGCGTCTGGCCGGGCAGTACGGCTTGGCGGATCCGGCGCACGCGTTGTAGGCGCAGCGCGACTGAGGCTGCTTGGATCGGTGCTCACGCTTCGACTGGCGCGCCGCAGCAAGGGCAAATACTCCTCAATCCGCGCGACTGGCGGGCGCAGCCCGCTGGCGTTCAACCGCGCACGAACCTGCGGTCCGTAAACGCGCGCCTTCACTCTCTTGCAGAGGGGAGGTTACTAAAGCGAAGCTCGCGAACCGTGCCTTACTTTTGCTCGCGCACGCTCGGCGCTCATAGCTCGACAGCACTACCACGAGCGCCTCATGCGTTCCTCGCCCCCAAACAGAAACGGGCCGCAGTTCGCGGCCCGTTTCCTATCGCCTTACGACCTCAGCCGATCAGGCGTGACGATCGCCTTCCTTGTGCTCGCCTTCCGCATCGGCCTTGCCTTCGACCGCGGCATCGGCGGGCGCCGGCGTCGCGGGACGCGGCGGCTGCGGCACCGGATCGAACAGGCTGGCGGTGTGCGGCACCGACGGCGCGGTCTCGTTGCGCGGGCCGGCGTCGATGCCGACCGCGGTCGAGGCCTCGGCCTTGGGCTCGACCGGCGCGATCACGGCCGGCGTTTCGACCACGGTCTCTTCGATCGCGACCGGCGCCGGTACCAGTTCGGCTTCGACCACGACCGGGGCGACCACTTCGGGCTCGACCACGACCGCCGCAGGCGTCGCGGCCGCAGGCGCGTCGGCCTTGGGCGCGGCGGGCTGGGCGTACTGCGGCGCGGTCACGACCGCGGCTTCGACCGCCTGGATGGCGGCCTTCACCGGGGCCTGTTCGACCGCGACCGCGGCGGCGGGCGCTGCCGCTGCGACGTGCTCGGCGGCGCTGTAGCTGCGCGTGGGCTCGTGCGGTTCGAACACGGGCTGGTTGTCGAAGGATGGCGCGGCGGCCGGCGTCGGCTCCACGACCGGCGTGGCGGCCACCGGCGCGGCCTCGGCGACGGGCTGCACGGGCGCTTGTTCGACGGCGACCGTGGCGGCCGGCGCTGCCGGTGCGACGTGTTCGGCGGCGCTGTAGCTGCGCGTGGGCTCGTGCGGTTCGAAGACCGGCTGGAGGTCCAGGGACGGCGCGGCGGCCACGGCGGCGGCGACCGGTGCCGCGGCGGCGACCGCGCTGGGCGCGGCCGGAGCGGGTGCCGGCGCCTGCTTGGCCGGTGCCGAGGTGTCGTCGTCGAAGTCGAACTCGGGCTGCGAGCGGTTCGCGGCCGCGACCGCGGGCGCACCCGGCTCGTCGCCGACTTCGTCGTCGTCGTCGTTCAACACATCGTCGTGCAGCTGCGACTCGCCGGCGGCGCCAGCTTCGCCCGCACCGCGACGACGGCGGCGACCGCCGCGACGGCCACGGCGGCGGCGTCCGCTGCCTTCGCCGGCGGCGTCATCGGCCGCGGCGCCGTTCTCGTTGCTGGTGTTGACGGCGGCTTCGCGCTTGATCGCTTCCTCGGCGGCCACGGTTTCGCCGGTCGCGGCGGCGACAGCGGGCAGGGCGGCGGCCGCGGCGATCGCGGGTGCGTTCAGGGCCTCGGCGTCGGGCTTGGGCGCCTGCGGCGCGGCCGGCTTGGGCTCGCGCGGCGGACGCGGGGCGTTGTTGGCCTGCGCCTGCTGCTGCGGGTTGGCTGCACGCTCCTCGTTCTGCTGCGGCTTGGGCTGCTTCGGCTGCTGCTGTTGTTGCGGCTGCTTGGGCTGCTGCGGCTGTTGCTGCTTGGCCGGCTGCTCCTGCTTGCCGCGGTTGGGCTGCGGTTCCTGCTTGCCGCCCTGGGCCTGCTGCTGGGCCTGCGGCTTGTCGCGGCGCTGCTCGTCGCGGCGACCGCCATCGCGGCCGCCCTTGCCGTTGCGGCCTTCGTTGCGGCCGTCGCGGCGCTGGCCGCCGTTGCGGTCGTTGCGCTCGTTACGGCCACGGCCGTCCTGAGTGCGCGCGGCCGGCGCCGGTGCGGCAGGCGCGGTGGGTTCGCCACGGAAGAAGTTCAGGATGCGGCCGAACACGCCGACCTGCGGCGCGGCCACGACGACCGGTGCCGGTGCGGCGACGGCCGCCACGGCCGGTTCTTCGCGCGGCTCGCGCATCGGCGCGGGCTGGGCCGGCTTGACGTTGGTCACCATCGGCGCATCCGGGATGTTCAGATGGGCCTTGGTCAGGGCGTGGGTCGGCAGCTTGCGCGGGGTGCCGCGCTGGTAGCTGGGCTTGTTGGACTCTTCGCCCAGCTCGTTCTCGCGGATGCGGGTGACCTCGTAGTGCGGGGTCTCCAGCTGCTCGTCGGCGACGATCACGATCGGCGAATCGTGGCGCTGCTCGATCTCGCTGAGCGCGCGGCGCTTCTCGTTGAGCAGGTAATTGGCGATCTCGGTCGGGGCCTGCACCAGCACCTGGCCGGTGTTCTCCTTCATCGCGTGCTCTTCGGCCACGCGCAGGATCGACAGCGACAGCGATTCGACGCTGCGCATGCGGCCGTGGCCGTCGCAACGCGGGCAGACCAGCTGGCTGGACTCGCCCAGCGACGGGCGCAGGCGCTGGCGGCTGAGTTCGAGCAGGCCGAAGCGCGAGATGCGGCCGATCTGGACGCGCGCGCGGTCCTGCTTGAGCGCGTTCTGCAGGCGGTTTTCGACCTCGCGCTGGTGGCGGTTGGACGACATGTCGATGAAGTCGATCACCACCAGGCCGCCGAGGTCGCGCAGGCGCATCTGGCGGGCGACTTCCTCGGCCGCTTCCAGATTGGTGTTGAACGCGGTTTCCTCGATGTCGCCGCCCTTGGTGGCGCGCGCCGAGTTCACGTCGACCGCGGTCAGGGCCTCGGTCTGGTCGATCACCAGGGCGCCGCCGGAGGGCAGGCGCACGGTGCGCTCGTAGGCGTTCTCGATCTGCGATTCGATCTGGAAGCGGTTGAACAGCGGGGTATCGTCGCTGTACTTCTTCAGCTTGCGCAGGTTGTGCGGCATGACCTGTTCGACGAAGTCGCGCGCCTCGGCGTACATCTCGTCGGTGTCGACCAGGATCTCGCCGATGTCCGGGCGCATGTAGTCGCGCAGGGCGCGGATGATCAGGCGCGATTCCTGGTAGATCAGGAACGGCGAGGGCTTGCTCAGGGCGCCCTCGGCGATCGACTTCCAGACCTGCAGCAGGTAGTCCAGGTCCCACTGCAGTTCTTCGGCATCGCGGCCGACGCCGGCGGTGCGGATGATCACGCCCATGTCGTCGGGGATCGCCAGCTTGTCCATCGCCTCCTTGAGGGCGGCGCGGTCGTCGCCCTCGATGCGGCGCGAGACGCCGCCGGCGGTGGGCGAGTTCGGCATCAGCACCATGTAGCGGCCGGCCAGGGAGATGAACGTGGTCAGGGCGGCGCCCTTGTTGCCGCGCTCTTCCTTATCGACCTGCACCACCACTTCCTGGCCTTCGCGCAGGAGCTCGCGCAGGCCGGCCTTGTTGTGGTCGACGCCGGCCTGGAAATAGTCGCGGGAGATTTCCTTCAGCGGCAGAAAGCCGTGGCGCTCGGCGCCGTATTCCACGAACGCCGCTTCGAGCGAGGGCTCGAGGCGGGTGATGCGACCCTTGTAGATGTTGGACTTCTTCTGTTCCTTGGCCGGTTGTTCGATGTCGATGTCGTACAGGTTCTGGCCGTCGACGATCGCGACGCGCAGTTCTTCCGCCTGCGTCGCATTGATCAGCATGCGCTTCATTGTTGCGTTCCTCGCGCGCTCTACCGCGCGGAACGCCATGGCGTTTCGCTATCTGGGAACCGAAGCCCCGCCGTCGCGGCCTGTACGCTGCAGGGCGGTGAACCGCTCTGCGCCCGGCGCGCGCCGGCGAAACTTCCACTACCAGCGCTTCTACACCACGGCACGCCGCGGGAGCGCTTGTTTCTTTGTTGCGTGACTTTCGGACCGGCGACGCGAACGTCGCTCGGGGCGGGGGCCCGGCGGCAGCCTTCGGTTCAAACCGGGGCGCCGCACGGGTCGTGTTCATCGCGATGGTGTCGCCCCTGCGGGAGAACCACCGGGCGAGGGCGGGTTCCGCCGGACCGTCGCTGCTAACATGGCTACCCCGTGGGCAGTGGTTAGACGCGGACCGGAATCGCGAAGAGGGGCTTTCGGCCCAATCCTGCGGTCATGCCCATCTGGCGCGACCTGCAGGACAACTCCCAGCGAAATCAAAACCTTATCTCGCGTCGCGAGTGTAACAGATAACGCTTTCCGGATGACCTCTCCAGCCAACACCGCCACGGGCCCCGGGGCCCGCACTATTCGTGTGCCGGACGACCGTGAAGGTCAGCGGCTCGACAACTTCCTGCTCGGCCAGCTCAAGGGCGCGCCGCGTTCATTAATTTATAAGCTGGTCCGCTCGGGCCAGGTCCGGGTCAACGGCGGCCGCGCCAAGGCCGAGCGCAAGCTCGAGGCCGGCGACGAGGTGCGCATTCCGCCGGTCCGTCTCAGCGAGGTCGGAGAAAAGGCCGCCCCGCCCAAGGGCTTCATGGACGCCCTGGACGCCGCGATCGTGTTCGAGGACGCGCGCCTGCTGGCCCTGAACAAGCCCTCCGGGGTAGCCAGCCACGGCGGCAGCGGCATCAGTTTCGGCGCCATCGAGACCCTGCGCGCGCTGCGCCCCGGCCAGACTCTGGAGCTGGTCCACCGCCTGGACCGCGACACCTCCGGGCTGCTGATCGTGGCCAAGAAGCGTTCGGCCCTGACCGAGATGCAGGCCTTGATGCGCGAGGACGGCGGTATCGCAAAACGCTACCTGGCCCTGCTGACCGGGCGCCTGCCGGACGGGGTGATGAGCGTGGACGCGCCGCTGCACATCGGCCTGCGCCAGGGCGGCGAGCGCCACGTCCAGGTCCACCGCGATGGCAAGGCCTCGCTCAGCCATTTCAAGGTGCTGGAGCGGCGCGGCGGGCAGTCCTATTGCGAGGTCCGGATCGAAACCGGCCGCACCCACCAGATCCGCGTGCACGCCCAGCACATCGGCCACGCGGTGGCCGGCGACGACAAGTACGGCGATCCGGAGGCCAACAAGCGCCTGCGCGACCAGGCCGGGCTGCGCCGGCTGTTCCTGCACGCCTCGACCCTGGAGTTCGCGCTGGACGGCGGGCGCGAACCTTATCTATTGAACGCGCCGCTGGCGCCGGAGTTGATCGAGGTGCTGGATCGGTTGGCTTGATCCAGCGAGTCAGTGGCCCGCCAAGGAGTGGTGCGCCTTGGCGGCCAGATAGCAGTCCACGCACACCACCGCGAAGTCGTTGAACGCCCGGAAGGCCTCGGTCATGTCGCCTTCCGCTTCGAACTTGGCTTCGCAGGCATGGCACCAGGCCTGAAGGTCGTTCGGGTCGTCGCTGTTCTCGATGAACCCCGCCCTGGGGAGGTCGCTGCCGCCGAGCAAGTGGCGGCAGATGACGGTGGCGATGCGCTGGCCGTGTTCGCCGCAGTTGAGCATCAAGGGTTCGAGATCGCTGCCCATCGTCGTCTCTCGGTGTTTGCTTAACGCACCTCGATCGCCGTGCTGCTGCGCAGTACGCCGTCGACGCGGACTTCGAACAGGTACGGCCCCGCGCTCAGCGGCTGTGGCGTGGCGTAGTCGAGGCTGCTGAATTCAACGCGCGCCGGGGGTTCCAGGCTGCGGCTTTCTTCGTGCACCACCGGATACAGGTCGGGGTTGTCGCTGGCCTTGGGGTCGGCGCGGCGCAGCGCCAGCCTGAGTTCGAGCTTGGCGGGCACGTACAGGCCGATCTTCGCGCGCAGCGGCTGGCCGGCCGGGGGCGGGGTGAGCTGCGCGGCGCCTTGCGCGTCGACCAGGGCCACGCTCACGCGCCGGCAGTTTTCGGACGAGACCTCGGGCAGCACGAAATCGACCGGGATGCGCCCCCGCGACGGCGTGGCCTGGCCGTTGAAGATCTCCGGGGTCCAGCGCGTCTCGCGCGCGCCCGCCACCGCGGCGCGGTCGAGGTTGCGGTTGCGCGAGCTGCGTTCGATCTGGACATCGAGCACGTCGCCTTTGGCTCCGATCGCCACGATCACAGTGGTGGTGCCGGAGATGCGCATGCAGGCTTCGGCCTCGGGGTAGCGCACCCGCATCGGTGTCTTCATCTTGGCGTCGCGCTGGCGCAGGCGCGGATCGACCACGCGTGGCGGTGTGTCCCAGCCGCCCGGCGGCGGGGGCGGCGGCGGGGGCAGCGCTTGCGCGTGAACCGCGGCATACGACGACAACAGGGCCAGCGCGAACAGGGGCGCGGCGCGGCGCGCGAGGGTACGGGTCATGTAAAGCGAGGCCTCCCCAGGTCTCGGTGGGATGCGCTGCCGCCGCCATGACGGACGCGGACGCCATCATCGCCGATTTGCACTTCCTCGCTGCGCGCTCGTCCGATGCCTTGCGGCAGGCCGTGCGCGGCTTGCGGTAGCGCCGCCGGCGGGCGCGCGAAACGCCTCAGCGCACTTCGAACTCGTGGTGCGCGCGCTGCTCGCCGTCGATCAACACGTCCAGCGCGTAGCGGCCCGGGCCAGGCGGTCGCGGCACGGTCGCGTCGAACGAGCTGCGACGCTCGTTGTCCGGTCGCTGCAGCGTGCGGCGCTCTTCGTGGAGCAGGGATTCGCCCTGCGACGGCACGCCCAGGCGGCGCAATTGCCACCGCGCTTCCAGTGCGGCCGGCACGAACAATTCCACCCGCATCTCGATCGGCTCCGCAGATACGGGAATGACGTCCTCGCCGTCGTCCCCGAACAGGGTGATCTCGACGCGGCGGCAGTACTCGCGCGGCTCGTCGTCCGACACGAACTCGATCGCCAGCGGCAGGCTGGCGGCGACCGGCTCGCCATTCACGATTTCGGCCTGCCAGCGTGCGCGACGCACGGCCTGGGCCGCCGCGCGATCGAGCTCGGCGCTGCCCGAGCTGCGTTCGATCTCGACCTCCGCCACGCCGTTGTCGGCGCCGACGGTGACGATCAGGCGGGTCGTGCCTTGGATGCGCAAACAAGCCTGATCGCGCGGATAGACCGGCTGCACGGCCGACAGCGCGGTGAGCGGGCGCTGCGGCTTGCCGGGGTCGATCGCGACCGGCGCGGCCGGGCCGGGCAGGGGCGTTTGCGCGAACGCGCCAGCGGCCGGCAGGGCGAGCGCAAGCGCCCACGCGGCGCGGCGATTCGAACGAAGGGACATGGCGGCGCGGCTCCCGGGAGCGTGTGGCGGCGTGAGGCGAACAAGTATCGGTGCGCAAGGGCAGGGCCGTGCGCCATCCGCCGCACAGCCTTGCGACTCGCCTGCGGCCTGCACTCAGAGCTTGTTCTTCTTTTCCTCGTCGTACACGAAGCACGATTCCGGCCGCACGGCCGGCGGGGCGAAGGTCACCGGCACCTGGATCGAGACCGGCGTGGGCTTGCCGGCGCGGGTGGCGGCGCGGAAGGTCCAGCCGCGTACCGCCGCGACCGCGGCGTCGTCGAGCTGCTTGGTCTTGCTGGTTTGGACGATGCGGATGTCGGTGGGTTTGCCCTCGACCCCGATGACGACCTTGAGCACGGTCGTGCCGCCGATGTCCTCGCAGCCCAATTCCATCGGATACGCGGGCGGCGGCGTGCTCACCGCGAGCGGCTCGGTGGAGCGGATGATGGGTTCCTCGGCCGGCTTCTTGCAGGCCGCGAGCGACGCGCACAGGGCCACGGTCGCGGCCACGATGCGCAGGGAAGGGAACGAAACGGGGCTGGTCATGGCGGCGGTCAACCGGTGAGGGCGTCGGCTTTGGCGGCGCAGATGAAGTCGTTCTCGCTGAGCCCGCCGACGTCGTGGGTGGAATAACGCACCACGCAACGGTCGTAATGCACGCCCAGGTCGGGGTGGTGGTCCTCGCGATGGGCCATGAAGGCCAGCGCGTTCACGAAGGCCATGGTGCGGTAATAGTCGTCGAAGCGGAAGGTGCGCACCAGCGCGTGGCCGTCTTCGGCCAGCTCCCAGCCCGGCACTTCCGGCAGCAGTTCGCGCACGCGCGCCTCGCTGAGGCGGTGTTCGCTGCCGCGGCGGGCCAGGCAATGCGCCTGGGCGAGGGGGATCAGATCGTTCATCGGACTTGCGCTCCTTGCGGGGCTGGGCTGCGGGGCCGTTCGGGCTTGCCTGAATGGAACTCGCAACAGCGGCCGCCGCGGCCGTCGGGGTGTGTCTTCACGTGACACGGACCCCGCTAGAATAGCCCCATGATCAACATTTCCGAATCCGCGCAGACCCATTTCCGCAAGCTGATCGAGCGCGAGGCGCTGCCCGGCCTGGGCGTGAAGCTGTCGGCGGTGCACGCGGGCACGCCGCGCGCCGACGTGCGCCTGGAGTTCGCCGAGCCCGGCGACCTGGCCGGCGACGAATGGGCGATCGACTGCGACGGGTTCACCCTGTGGCTGGAAGCGGTCAGCGTGCGTTACCTGGACGGCGCCGAGATCGACTACGAAACCATGGCCACCGGCGGCCAGCTGCAGATCCGCGCGCCCAAGATCAAGGGCGAGGCGCCGACCGAGTCGGCCTCGCTGGTCGAGCGCGTGCATTGGCTGGTCGAGCACGAGATCAATCCGCAGCTGGCCGAACATCGCGGCCACGTGTCGGTGCAGGAAGTGACCGCCGACGGCGTGGTGCTGCTGCGCTTCGGCGGCGGCTGCCACGGCTGCGGCATGGCCGATGTCACCCTCAAGCAGGGCATCGAAAAGACCCTGATGAGCAAGGTGCCCGGCGTGACCGCGGTGCGCGACGCCACCGACCACGACACCGGCGCGGCGCCCTACATCCCGCGCGACACCGCGGCCTGAGCCTGGCGCGGCGCCGTAGATGTATTCCGCCGCCGCACTCATCGAAGCCCTGCAACGCAGGCTACGCCTGAATGTGCGCCGCGATTCGCTCAAGCCCGGCGAATTCCCGCCCGGTTGGGCGAGCTGGTTCGCCGCGATGGGCGAACGCATCGGCCGGGTGACCGGCGCGCCTGCCGATTCCATCGTCGAGCAACTGCTGCAGCGGCCGCTCGCGCAGCCGCCGCGCCGGGTCGGCGACCTCAACCGCTGGCAGGCCTTCGCGACCCTGTGGCGCCAGCAATGGCAGCCGCCGGAGCGCGAGACCCGCGGCGTGCACTGGTTCGCGGTCGTGGTCACCCTGTTGTGGCATTTGTTCTTCGGCGGCCTGCTGCTGTGGCTGATGTACCTGCAGTTCCTGGGCACGCCGGCGCCGCCGCCCGAAGGCGAGACCGTGGTCCAGGTCGAGTACATCGGCGTGGGCACGCCGGAGGAGCCCGGTGGCGGTCCCGACCAGCCCAGCGAGCAACCGCAGGAATCCGCGGCCCAGGCCGCGCCTGCGCCGGCCGAGGCGGCCGCGTCGGCGAGCGCCAGCATCGCCTCGCCGGCGCTGCCGACGCCGACCCTGGAAGCGGCCGCGCCCGACATCCCGCAGCGCGACGTACCCGAGCCGCAGCTGCCGCCGCCGACGGTGGAGCAGCCGGTGGCGGTAAGCGAGCCGGTGCCCAGCCCGCCGGATACCACGGTGTTCACCCTGCCGCCGACCAAGCGCCGCACCGAGACCGCGATCGTGGTGCCGGAGTTGTCCGCGCCGACCCAGCAGGTGCGCCAGGCCGACGTGTCCGAGCCGGTGCAGCCGATCCGGCGTGAACTGCCGCAGCGCGAACTCGCCGCGCCGTCTTTGAGCGCGCGTTTGCCCGAGGTCGCTGCGCGTGAAGTGCCGGCACCGTTGCAGCGCGCGCCGGTGCGCGCGCTGCCGACCCCGACCACCGCCGCGCCGCAGCTGAGCGCGGCCACCCCGAACGTGCGCACCCGCGACATCCCGGCACCCGCGGCGGCGGCCGCGAGCACGGCCGCGGCCACCGTGCCCGCCGCCTCGTCCAGCGCGCCCGCCACCACGCCCGCCACCAGTTCCGCCCCGGCCACCGCGCCCAGCACCGCCGGTACGCCCAGCCCCAGCGGCACGCGTCCGGCCGCGAGCGCCGGCGGTGCCGGTCCCAAGCCGACGCCGGCGCCGGGCAGCATCGCCACGCCGCGGCGCGGCGACGATTGGGGGCAGTCCACACGCAACGTCCCGGGCGGCCAGCGCGGCGAAAAGCCGGGCCTGTTCAACAGCGACGGCAGCGTGCGCCTGGCGCCGCAGCCGGGCTCGGCCTCGCCGGGCTTCCCGCCGGGCACGATCACCCAGGAAATCAAAAACATCGACCGCGCCGGCACCTGGCTGCGGCGCAAGCCCAACGATTACGAGCCGACCGCGTTCGACAAGTACTGGCGGCCCAACGAGACCCTGCTGCAGGAGTGGGTGCGCAAGGGCTTCAAGGAAGTCGCTATCCCGATTCCGGGCACCACCAAGAGCATCGTCTGCGGCGTCTCGCTGCTGGCCCTGGGCGGCGCCTGCAGCATCAACGACCCCAACCTCAACGAGCAGCCCGCGATCGCGCGCCCGCCGCCGGACATTCCGTTCAAGCCCGGCCTGCAGGAGGACAATGGCAGCGTGAAGCCTGGGGGCTAGGAGCGAGAAGTGAGTAGTGAGCAGTGAGCAGTGAGTAACGAGGAGCGCCGGTCGCTCGCTCCGCACTCCTCACTCCCAAAAAAAAGGCCCGCCGAAGCGGGCCTTTTTGCTATCGGGTGCGCCTGAATCAATGCACGTTATGCAGATCGTGCAGCTTGCTTTCGCGCGAACCGAAGTAGGCGGCGAGGTCGGCGATCTGCTGGTCGGTCAGGGGCTTGGCCTGGCTCGCCATCGTCGAATTCTCGCGGTCGCCGTCGCGGTACATCTGCAGCGAGTGCGCGATGTAGTCGTGGTACTGGCCGCCGAGCTTGGGGTAGGTGGCGTCGATCGGGGCATTGCCTTCGGCGCCGTGGCAGTCCACGCAGGACTGGCCGGTGGCCGCGCCCTTGGTGCTGGCCAACTTCTCGCCGGCGGCGATGTGGCCGGCCGGCAGGCCGGACGAGGAGGAGGTGTGGCCTTCGGCGCGGTCGGCGGAGGAATGCTCGGCCGGGGTGTCGCCCTGCGAGCAGGCGGACACGGCGAGCGCGGCGAACAGGGCGATGGCGAGGTGCTTGGTCGTCATGGGGCGGCTGCTCACTGCTTCGCGGTCGAAAGGAAGGCGGCGATATCGGCGATGTCCTGATCCGAGAAGCTCTGCGCCTGCGCCTGCATCGTCGGATGCTTGCGGGTGCCCTTCTTGTATTCGGTCAGCGCATTGGCCAGGTAGACCTCCGACTGGCCGACGATCTTCGGCACGTGATAGTTCGGATAGGCGTTCTTGTAGCCGGTGACGCCGTGGCAGCCCTGGCAGGTGTAGGTGAGCTGGCGACCCGTGTCGGCGTTGCCCTTGATGGCCGGCGCCTTGGCGGCGGGAGCCGGGGCGGCGGTGGCCGCGGCCGGAGCGGCGGGAGTGGCGGCCGGAGCCTTGTCCTCGGCATTCGCGGCCAGTGCGGCGGCGATGGTCAGGGCAAAGCAGGCGGCGATCGTCAGCGGTCGCATCATGTCGTAATCCGCAATCTCGAATGGCTAGCGAAAGAGTTGTAGCTGGCTGTGCACGGTCACGACCGCGCATAAGTCCGCAAGTATAGCCCGCGATGCGGATGCAACGAAGTCGTCCCTGACCGCATCGCATACACAGGGTGTGCCGATGAGGCGCGCGTCGCACGTTGTCCTGTTTGCCGGTCGGCGTGCCAGGGGCATGGCGGCAGTCACCATGACCTTCGGCGGATGCGATTTCGGAGGCGGGTGATATACCTATATACAACACCGGCACAAGCGCCGGTTCCAGCTAGCAAGTTCAGCCATCGGGGTCGTCTGAAATGCGTCAAAACACCACATTCCGTCAGGCCGGGGCCGCCCGCGTCGCACTCCTTGCGCTGTCCTGCGCCCTGGCCCTGACGGCCTGCAAGGGCGGTGGCGGGGCCGGCGAGGCCCAGGCCAAGGAACAGAAGGCGCCCGACGCCGTCCCGGTCGAAGTCGCCCTGGCCTCGCGCCGGGCGATCGCCGCCAGCTATACCGGCACCGCCCCTCTGGAGGCCCGCGCCGAGTCCCAGGTGGTCGCCAAGACCTCGGGCGTGGCCCTGAACGTGATGGCCGAGGAAGGCCAGATCGTGCACGCCGGCCAGACCCTGGTGCGCCTGGATTCGGCGCGCTCGGAGCTGCAGGCCGCCCAGACCTCGGCGCAGATGCGCAAGCTCGAGGCCAACTTCGCCCGTTCCAAGCAACTGGCCGAGCAGCGCCTGCTCAGCGCCAACGACAACGACCAGCTGCGCTACGACCTGGAAAACGCGCGCGCCGCCAACCGTCTGGCCAATCTGGAGCTGTCCTACGCCAACGTGCAGGCGCCGATCTCCGGCGTGATCGCCTCGCGTTCGATCAAGACCGGCAACTTCGTCCAGATCAACACCCCGATCTTCCGCATCGTCGACACCTCGCGCCTGGAGGCCACGCTCAACGTCCCCGAGCGCGAGCTGGCCACGCTCAAGGCCGGCCTGCCGGTGCAGCTTGCGGTGGACGCGCTGCCGGGCAAGGTATTCCAGGGCACGGTCGACCGCGTCGCCCCGGTGGTCGATTCGGGCAGCGGCACCTTCCGCGTGGTCTGCAGCTTCGAAGGCGGCGGCACCCTGCAGCCCGGCATGTTCGGCCGCATCCGCATCGACTACGACAACCGCGCCGACGCCCTCGTGGTGCCGCGCATCGCGTTGCTGGAGGACGAGGGCGATTCGGCGGTGTTCGTGATCCGCAACGCCAAGGCCGCGCGGGTGCCGGTCAAGCTGGGCTACCTCGACGGCGAATGGGCCGAAGTGCGCGCCGGCATCAAGCAAGGCGATCAGGTCGTGGTGGCGGGCAAGACCGCGCTGCGCGACGGCACGCTGGTGCAGCTGATCGGCAAGAACGCGCCCAAGCAGGTCGCGTCCGCCGAGAAATCCGATAAGCCGAAGCAGTAAGGGCGGAGACGCACCGTGACCCCGGCTTCCAAGAATCACGCCCACGAGGGCGGCTCCTTCAATTTGGTCGAATTCTCCACACGCCGCCGGGTCACGGTGGCGATGGTGACGATCACCTTCCTCCTGTTCGGCTTCATCGCGCTGCGCGCCCTCAAGGTCAACCTGCTGCCCGATCTGAGCTATCCGACCCTGACCGTGCGCACCGAGTACACCGGTGCGGCGCCGTCGGAAATCGAAACCCTGATCTCCGAGCCGGTCGAAGAGGCCGTGGGCGTGGTCAAGGGCCTGCGCAAGCTCAAGTCGGTCTCGCGTACCGGCCAGAGCGACGTCGTGCTCGAGTTCGCCTGGGGCACCGACATGGACCAGGCCAGCCTGGAGGTGCGCGACAAGATGGAAGTGCTGCAGCTGCCTCTGGAGGCCAAGGCCCCGGTGCTGCTGCGCTTCAATCCCTCGACCGAGCCGATACTGCGCCTGGCGCTGTCGGCCAAGACCGACGGCGATTCGGTGCGCCAGCTCACCGCGCTGCGCCGCTACGCCGACGACGATCTGAAGAAGAAGCTGGAACCGGTCGACGGCGTCGCCGCGGTCAAGGTCGGCGGTGGTCTGGAGGACGAGATCCAGGTCGACATCGACCAGCAGAAGCTGGCCCAGCTGAACCTGCCGATCGACACCGTGATCCAGCGCCTGCAGCAGGAGAACATCAACATCTCCGGCGGCCGCCTGGAAGAAGGTTCGCAGCGTTATCTGGTGCGCACCGTCAACCAGTTCGCCAGCGTGCCGGAAATGCGCGAGATGCTGGTCACCACCCAGAGCGGCGGCGGCAACGCGGCCGCCGACGCGGCCGCGCAGATGGCGGCGATCGCGGCCTCCAGCGGCGATGCGGCAGCGATGGCCGCAGCGGCCTCCGTGCAGAGCGCCAACTCCGGTTCCAGCGCCTCGGTCGCCGGCGGCATGCCGGTGCGCCTGAAGGACATCGCCGAGGTGCGCCAGGGCTATAAGGAGCGCGAGGCGATCATCCGCATGGGCGGCAAGGAAGCGGTCGAGCTGGCCATCTATAAGGAGGGCGACGCCAACACCGTCGCCACCGCCGACGCGATCCAGGCCCGCCTGGAGCAGCTCAAGGCGCAGATCCCGCCGGACGTCGAGCTGACCACCATCGACGACCAGTCCAAGTTCATTCGCGAATCGATTTACGAGGTCAAGAAGGACGGCATCATCGGCGCGGCGCTGGCGATCCTGATCATCTTCCTGTTCCTGCGCGACGGCTGGAGCACCTTCGTGGTCGGCCTGTCGCTGCCGGTCTCGATCGTCACCACCTTCTTCTTCATGGACCGCCTGGGGCTGAGCCTCAACGTGATGTCGCTGGGCGGCCTGGCGCTGGCCACCGGCCTGGTGGTGGACGACTCGATCGTGGTGCTGGAAAGCATCGCCAAAGCCCGAGAACGCGGGCTGGGCATCTTCGACGCCGCCGTCACCGGCACCCGCGAAGTCAGCATGGCCGTGGTCGCCTCGACCCTGACCACGATCGCGGTGTTCCTGCCGCTGGTGTTCGTCGAAGGCATCGCCGGCCAGCTGTTCCGCGATCAGGCCCTGACCGTGGCGCTGGCGATCGGCATCTCGCTGATCGTGTCGATGACCCTGATCCCGATGCTGAGCGCGCTCAAGGACCGCACGCCGATGGCGTTCCCGGAGGAAGCGCCGCATCCGCGCTGGCAGCCCGATTCCAAGCTGCAGAAGCCGCTGGCCGTCGCCGGGCATGGCTTGGGCGTGGCGGGGCGTGGCGTGTTCTTCGGCATCGCCTGGTTCTTCGTGCGGCTCTGGCGCGGCATCGTCGCCATGGTCGGTCCGATCATGCGCAAGGCCAGCGACATCGCGATGTGGCCGTACAGCCGCGCCGAAGCCGGCTACATGCGCCTGCTGCCCAACGCCATGCGCCGGCCCTGGCTGGTGCTGGGCGCGGCCGCCGCCGCGTTCGCGCTGACCCTGCTGGCGGTGCCGATGCTGGGCGCCGACCTGATCCCGCAGCTGGCCCAGGACCGTTTCGAAATGACGGTCAAGCTGCCGCCGGGCACGCCGCTGCGCGAGACCGATGCGCTGGTCAGCGAACTCCAGCAGAAGCACGCCAAGGATCCGGGCATCGCCACCGTATTCGGCGTCAGCGGCGCCGGCACGCGTCTGGACGCCAATCCGACCGAGAGCGGCGAGAACATCGGCAAGCTCAGCATCGTGATGACCGATGGCGGCAGCAAGCAGATCGAAGCCGCCGAGACCGAGCGTCTGCGTCAGACCATGCGCGCCCATCCCAGCGCCCAGGTCAACTTCAGCCGCCCCGCGCTGTTCTCGTTCTCCACGCCGCTGGAAATCGAGTTGCGCGGCCAGGACGTGGAGACCATCCAGCGCGCCGGCCAGCGCGTGGCCGCGATGCTGCGCGACAACCCGCACTACGCCGACGTCAAATCGACGGTGGAGCAGGGCTTCCCCGAGATCCAGATCCGTTTCGACCAGGAGCGCGCCGGTGCGCTGGGCCTGACCACGCGCCAGATCGCCGACGTGGTGGTCAAGAAGGTGCGCGGCGACGTCGCCACCCGCTACAGCTTCCGCGATCGCAAGATCGACGTGCTGGTGCGGGCGCGCGAAGCCGACCGCGCCTCGGTCGAGAGCATCCGCCGCCTGATCGTCAATCCGGGCAGCAACCGCCCGGTGACCCTGGATTCGGTCGCCGACGTGATCTCCACCACCGGCCCCAGCGAGATCCACCGCGCCGACCAGGTGCGGGTGGCGATCGTCTCGGCCAACCTGCGCGGCATCGACCTCGGCGGCGCCGTGGCCGAGGTCCAGAAGATGGTCGCCGACAACCCGCTGCCGGACGTGCGCATGCACATCGGCGGTCAGGGTGAGGAACTGCAGCAATCGATCAACTCGCTGCTGTTCGCGTTCGGCCTGGCGATCTTCCTGGTCTACCTGGTGATGGCCTCGCAGTTCGAATCGCTGCTGCACCCGTTCGTGATCCTGTTCACCATCCCGCTGGCCCTGGTCGGCGCGGTGCTGGCGCTGCTGCTGAGCAACTCGGCGGTGTCGGTGGTGGTGTTCATCGGCCTGATCCTGCTGGTCGGCCTGGTGGTGAAGAACGCGATCATCCTGATCGACAAGGTCAACCAGCTGCGCGAGCAGGGCGTGGCCAAGCGCGATGCCCTGGTCGAGGGCGCGCGTTCGCGCCTGCGGCCCATCATCATGACCACGCTGTGCACGCTGTTCGGCTTCCTGCCGCTGGCGATCGCCACGGGGCAGGGCGCGGAAGTGCGCTCGCCGATGGCGATCACGGTGATCGGCGGCCTGCTGGTGTCGACCCTGCTGACCCTGGTGGTGATCCCGGTGGTGTACGACCTGCTCGACCGCCGCTCCGACGAGCACTATCGCGAACGCGCGCGTCGCGCCCGTCGCGAGGAGCGCGCCGCGGCCGAGCTGATCGAGGACGATCAAACGCCGCTGGTCGATCCGACCGGCCCGGGCCAGGCTTGAGGAGCGCCCGATGAGCATCGCCGAGCTCAGCATCAAGCGTCCCGTCACCACGGTGATGCTGTTCGTATCGCTGTTCGTGGTCGGCCTGATCGCCGCGATCAGGCTGCCGCTGGAAGCCTTCCCCGAGGTCTCGCCGCCCTTCATCTTCGTGCAGATGCCGTACAGCGGCTCGACCCCGGAAGAGGTCGAGCGCACGGTGCTGCGTCCGGTCGAGGAATCGCTGTCGACCATGACCGGCATCAAGCGCATGGACGCCAGCGCGCGCGCGGACGGCGCCAACATCTTCATCCAGTTCTCCAACTGGGACCGCGATGTGGCGATCGCCGCGTCCGAGGCGCGCGAGCGCATCGACGCGATCCGCTCCGATCTGCCGGACGACTTGCAGCGCTATTTCGTGCTCAAGTTCTCCACCACCGACCAGCCGGTGCTGCGCGTGCGTCTGGCCGGCGACACCGACCTCACTGGCGCCTACGACCTGATCGACCGCGAGTTCAAGCGCCGCATCGAGCGCTTGCCCGGCGTGGCCCGGGTCGAGGTCTCGGGCGCGCCGCCGAACGAAGTCGAGATCGCGATCCAGCCTGATCGCCTGACCGCGCACAACCTCAGCCTCAACGATCTGACCACGCGCCTGCAGGCGGTGAACTTCTCGGTCTCGGCCGGGCAGATCGACGACGGCGGCCAGCGCCTGCGCGTGCAGCCGGTGGGCGAGGTCACCGACCTGCAGCAATTGCGCGATCTGGTGATCGGCGGCAACGGCACGCGTCTGGGCGATATCGCCGACGTGCGCATGAAGCCGGCACGCATGGACTACGGCCGTCGTCTCGACGGCCGTCCGGCGGTGGGCCTGGACATCTTCAAGGAGCGCAACGCCAACCTGGTGGAGGTCTCGCGGCTGGCCCTGCAGGAAGTCGAGGACATCCGCAAGGAACCCTCGCTGCGCGGCGTGCAGATCAAGATCATCGAGAACCAGGGCGAGAACGTCACCACCTCGCTGCTGGACCTGGCCGAGGCCGGCGGCATCGGCCTGCTGCTGTCGATCGCGGTGCTGTTCTTCTTCCTGCGCCACTGGCCGTCGACGCTGATGGTGACCCTGGCCATCCCGATCTGCTTCGTGATGACCCTGGGCTTCATGTACTTCGCCGGCGTCACCCTCAACATCCTGTCGATGATGGGCCTGCTGCTGGCGGTCGGCATGCTGGTCGACAACGCCGTGGTGGTGGTGGAGAGCATCTACCAGGAACGCGAGAAGATGCCCGGGCAACCGCGACTGGCCTCGATCCTGGGCACCCGCCACGTCGCCATCGCGCTGTCGGCGGGCACGCTGTGCCACTGCATCGTGTTCCTGCCCAACCTGTTCGGCGAGCGCAACTTCCTCAGCATCTACATGGCCCAGATCGCGATCACGATCTCGGTGTCGCTGCTGGCTTCGTGGCTGGTCGCGGTCAGCCTGATCCCGATGATCTCGGCGCGCCTGAAGACCCCGCCCACGGTCAACAACACGACCGGCCTGATCCCGCGCCTGCAGACCCGCTACGCGCGCTTCCTGCGCTGGACCCTGGCCCATCGCGGCTGGAGCGTGCTGGGCATCGTGCTGATCGTCGCGGTCAGCGTGATCCCGATGAAGATGACCAAGTTCGACATGTTCGGCGGCGACGAGGGCGGCGAAGTCAACGTCTTCTACCAATGGAAGGGCAGCTACACCAAGGAACAGATGTCGGAGGAAGTGCTGCGGGTGGAGAAATTCCTCGACGCCAACCGCAAGCGTTACCACATCACCCAGGTCTACTCCTACTACAGCGAAGTCGGCGGCGCGGGCACCCGCATCACCTTCGACACCAAGGAGGCCAGCGCGACCAAGCCGCTGGTGGACGCGATCAGCAAGGCGCTGCCGAAGTCGGCGCGCGCCGACATCGGCATCGGCGACCAGGGCGGTCCCGGTGGCGGTGGCGGCCAGCCCGGCAAGAACGTGCAGGTGCAACTGGTCGGCGATTCGACCCAGACCCTGGCCGAAGTGGCCAAGGACATCGTGCCGATCCTGGCCAAGCGCAAGGAACTGCGCGACGTACGCGTCGATGCCGGCGATCAGAACAGCGAGCTGGCGGTGCGCGTGGATCGCGAGCGCGCGGCCTCGTTCGGCTTCAGCGCCCAGGAAGTCTCGCGCTTCGTCGGCCTGGCCCTGCGCGGCGCGCCGCTGCGCGAGTTCCGTCGCGGCGAGACCGAAGTGCCGGTGTGGGTGCGTTTCGCCGGCGCCGAGAACTACGGCGTCGAGGACATCGCCTCGTTCACCGTGCGCGCGCCCGACGGCCGCACCGTGCCGCTGCTGAGCATGGTCGACGTGAGCGTGCGTCCTGCCGCGACCGAGATCCGGCGCGCCAACCGTCAGACCACCCTGACCATCCAGGCCAACCTGGCCGACAAGGCCACCGTGCCGGATGCGCGCAAGGCGATGGAGGACACCCTCAAGGCGGTGTCGTTCCCGGCCGGCTACAGCTACTCGTTCGAGGGCGGCGCGTTCGAGGACGAGGACGACGCGATGGGGCAGATGGTGTTCAACCTGGTCCTGGCCCTGATCATGATCTACGTGGTGATGGCGGCGGTGTTCGAGTCGCTGCTGTTTCCGGCAGCGATCATGAGCGGCGTGCTGTTCTCGGTGTTCGGCGTGTTCTGGCTGTTCTGGATCACCGGTACCACCTTCGGCATCATGTCCTTCATCGGCATCCTGGTGCTGATGGGCGTGGTGGTGAACAACGGCATCGTCATGATCGAGCACATCAACAACCTGCGCCGACGCGGCCTGTCGCGCACCGAGGCCCTGGTCGAGGGCAGCCGCGAACGTCTGCGGCCGATTCTGATGACCATGGGCACGGCGATCCTGGCGATGGTGCCGATCGCGCTGTCGACCAGCGGCAGCAACGACATGCCGGCGTATTACCCGATGGCGCGCGCGATCGCCGGCGGCCTGGCATTCTCGACCCTGGTCAGCCTGCTGTTCCTGCCGACCATCTACGCCATCCTCGACGACCTGCGTAACGGCAGCGCCCGCGCGGTCCGCCGCGCGCGCGGCAAATCGGGCGACCCGGCGCTGCCGGCCGCGTCAGTCGCGGCCCTGCACGCCGAGTGAGCCCCGGTCCCGGGTCCGCCCAACGGCGGGCCCGGGGCAGGGCGGGCCCGATGCTCCGGGGTAGGAGCGGCGCAAGCCGCGACCGCGCCCCCCCGACATGCCGCGCAAGCCCCGTCCGACCCCCTGTAGGAGCGGCGCAAGCCGCGACCGCGCGCCCCCGACATGCCGCGCAAGCCCCATCCGCCCCCTGTAGGAGCGGCGCAAGCCGCGACCGCGCCCCCGCGAGGGCGCGCGCAGGTCCCCACCAGAGCCGATCGGGCCCCAAACCCGCGTCCCCAGCCCCATTCGGCCCCAGCCGGCGCCTCCCCAACCCCCGATTTGCACCTAAGCCCTTGACCCTGCCATAATTTCCGGCTCCCGCGAGGCCCCGTGCCGTCGCAGGACCCTTGCCCTACCGCGCCCGGCGTCGCTACGCCCGGTGGCGGGGGGCTGAACCGGCCCGGCAGACGGGCCGACACCCACAAGGAAACAACGATGCGTCATTACGAAGTCGTGTTCCTGGTCCACCCGGACCAGAGCGAGCAGGTCCCGGCCATGATCGAGCGCTACAAGTCGCTGATCGAAGCCGGCGAAGGCAAGATCCACCGTCTCGAGGATTGGGGCCGCCGTCAGCTGGCCTACCCGATCGAGAACCTGGTCAAGGCCCACTACGTCCTGCTCAACATCGAAGTCACCCAGACCGTGCTCAACGAGCTGGTCGACGGCTTCCGTTTCAACGACGCGGTGCTGCGTCACCTGGTCATGAAGCGCGACGAGGCCGACACCGAACAGTCCCTGATCATGAAGTTCAAGGACGAGAAGGGCGACAAGCCCGAGCGCGGCGAGCGCCGTCGTCGTGACGACGACAGCGACAACGCAGTCGGCACCGCCGACAGCGCCGAAGACAACGCCGAAGCCGCCTAAGGGATCGCACTCATGTCCAAGTTCTTCCGCCGCCGCAAGTTCTGCAAGTTCACCGCCGAAGGCGTGAAAGAGATCGACTACAAGGATCTCAACACCCTGCGTCAGTACCTCACCGAGACCGGCAAGATCGTGCCGAGCCGCGTGACCGGTACCAAGTCGAAGTACCAGCGCCAGCTGTCGACGGCCGTCAAGCGCGCCCGTTTCCTCGCGCTGATCCCGTACACCGACAACCACAACGCATAAGTAAAGACGTTCGCCCGCTTGCGGGCGAACCCTTTGTCCCCCTCTCCCGCTAGCGGGAGAGGGTAGGGGTGAGGGCCGCGACAGCGCCCGAACCCGCACAAAGCCTTTTCGGACAGCGTCCTCTGCTGCGGACCTACAGGCCCGCTAACGAATACGGAGCACCACCATGCAACTGATCCTCCTGCAGAAAGTCACCAACCTCGGCAACCTCGGCGACAAGGTCAACGTGAAGCCGGGCTACGGCCGCAACTTCCTGGTCCCGCAGGGCAAGGCCGTGCCGGCCACCGCCGCCAACCTGGCCGAGTTCGAAGCCAAGCGCGCCGACTACGAAGCCAAGGCCAAGTCGCTGCTCGACGGCGCCGAAGGCCGCAAGGCCAAGCTTGAGGACGTCTCGGTGACGATCCACGCCAACGCCTCCACCGAAGGCAAGCTATACGGTTCGGTCACCCCGCGCGACATCGCCGAGGCCCTGACCAAGCACGGCCACCCGGTCGAGAAGTCGGAAGTGATCATGGGCGAAGGCCCGCTGCGTCGCACCGGCGAATACGACATCCTGCTGCACCTGCACGCGGACGTCGAAGTCACCGTCAAGGTCGTGATTGAAGGCGAAGCCGCCTGATCCGACGCGACGTTGGGTAAGAACGTAGGGCGCCCGCGAGGCGCCCTTCGTTTTTGCGGGCCGGCCCACGCCAGGCCCTGGCATCGCT
The DNA here is from genome assembly GCF_900114355.1 of Lysobacter sp. cf310. Classification (GTDB taxonomy): domain Bacteria; phylum Pseudomonadota; class Gammaproteobacteria; order Xanthomonadales; family Xanthomonadaceae; genus Lysobacter. Next base: position 414,703 of record NZ_FOSS01000003.1, on the reverse strand, counting down.
GCGACGGCTACCGTCGCAGCCGATGAGATCCAAGCGTGCGATAGAGGGAAAGTTGCCCACCTCTTATCCACAGCTTCGTCACAGCCTTGTATGCAACGCCGGCGGGGCATTCGCCTCTAGGATGTCCGACCGGCCGGGGCCTATGCGGGCCGACGAATCACCCCGATATCAACGGCCGCACAAGACGGCCGCTCAGCGAGGACCGCGACACCAATGAGCGCACGAAGCGGATTCCGCGGCGAAAAGCGGTTCGAGACCCGCGCCGAGCAGCGCATCGACCAGTTGCGCGTACCGCCGCAGTCCGTCGAGGCCGAGCAGGCCGTGCTCGGCGGCCTGATGCTGGCGCCCGACGCCTACGACCGCGTCGCCGACCAGCTGGTCGAGGACGACTTCTACCGTCGCGACCATCAGCTGATCTACCGCGCGATCCGCGAGCTGGCCGAAAAGAACCGCCCCTTCGACGCCGTGACCCTGGGCGAATGGTTCGATTCGATGGGCCTGTCCGAGCAGGTCGCCGGCGGCGCCTATCTGATCGAACTGGCCAGCACCACGCCCTCGGCCGCCAACATCGCCGCCTACGCCGAAATCGTGCGCGACAAGGCGGTGCTGCGCCAGCTGATCGAGGTCGGCACCGGCATCGTCAACGACGGCTTCCAGCCCGACGGCCGCGACAGCAGCGAGATCCTGGCCAAGGCCGAGCAGGAGGTGTTCGCGATCGCCGAAGCCGGCGCGCGCGGCCGCACCGATTTCACCCCGGTCAACAAGGCGCTGTCGGAAGCCTTCGACGTGCTGCAGACGCGCTACGCCAACGGCGGCAGCGTGACCGGCCTGCCGACCGGCTACACCGAATTCGACGAGATGACCGCGGGCCTGCAGAACACCGACCTGCTGATCATCGCCGCGCGTCCGGCCATGGGTAAGACCACCCTGGCCCTGAATATGGCCGAGTACGCCGCCTTCCGCAGCAAGAAGGCGGTGGCGGTGTTCTCGATGGAAATGTCGGCCAGCCAGCTGGCGTTGCGCCTGATCTCCTCGGTCGGCCGCGTCAACGCCCAGCGCCTGCGCTCGGGCCAGCTCGAGGACGAGGACTGGAGCCGCGTGACCAGTGCGATCCGCCAGCTGCGCGAGGCCAAGATCTTCATCGACGATACCCCGGGCCTGTCGCCGGACGTGCTGCGCGCCAAGTCGCGCCGCCTCAAGCGCGAGCACGACCTGGGCCTGATCGTGATCGACTACCTGCAGCTGATGTCGGTGCCCGGCAACAGCGAGAACCGCGCCACCGAGATCTCCGAGATCTCGCGCTCGCTCAAGCATCTGGCCAAGGAACTCAACCTGCCGGTGATCGCGCTGTCGCAGCTCAACCGCTCGCTGGAACAGCGCGCCGACAAGCGCCCGGTGATGGCCGACCTGCGCGAATCCGGCGCCATCGAGCAGGACGCCGACGTGATCGTGTTCATCTACCGGGACGATTACTACAACAAGGAAACCTCGCCGGACAAAGGTCTGGCCGAGGTCATCATCGGCAAGCAGCGTTCCGGCCCGACCGGCTCGCTCAAGCTCAAGTTCTTCGGCGAATACACCCGCTTCGACAACCTGGCCCACGACTCGGTGGGTTCGTTCGAGTAAACCGGGCGCGGCCCTCGGCCGCCGCCCTGGCATGGCGGCGACCCGGCTCGCTGGCCGTGGCCACGCCCGCCTATGCGGCCTGCAACGCCCTCGTTGACGCCGGGCGAAGGTTCCGTGTGCTACTCAGGGCCGCAACAACGGCATCGATGCGCGCGTGTCGCCTATAGGCGGCCGCTGCGGATGCGGGCATCTTGCGCACGATGCGCCTATCGACCACGAGCCCTGACGGCTTCCAGGAGGACACCGCATGAACGAGCCGGCCACTCCCCGCATCGTCGATCGCAGCGAATGGGAGCGCGAGCGCGCCGACCTGCTGGTGCGCGAGAAAGCGCATACGCGCGCCAGCGATGCGCTGGCCGCCGCCCGCAGGCGTCTTCCCATGGTGCGGATGGATCCGGTCGTGGTCGTTGGCGCGAACGGGCCGATCCCGCTGCACGAGGTATTCGAAGGTCGGCGCATGCTGATCGTGTATCACTTCATGTGGCATGCCGGCGCGCCCCACGAGCGGCAATGCGACGGTTGCACGCACAGCCAATCGGCGATGAATGCAGCCGTGCTGGCGTATCTGGCCGAGCGCGACGTGGGCTATGCGGTATTCAGCCGCGGCCCCTGGGCCGAGCTTGCCGCCTATCGCGACTTCATGGGCTGGCCGGCGCCGTGGTATTCCACGACGGATTCGGCGCAGGTACTGGCTACTCGCAACGGAGGCGACGTGCGTTGCTATCTGCGCGACGGCGACCAGGTGTTCCAAACCTATGAGACCCAGCGGCGCGGGATCGAGGCCATGCTGCCCACGCTGCAGTTGCTGGACCTGACGGTCTATGGCCGTCAGGAAAACTGGGAGGATTCGCCTGCCGGTTGGCCGAACAAGGACGAGCCAGGCTCGTGGTGGGGGCGCGACGGCCGCCCGGTGGCGCAGTGGACACGCGTGTAGCCGCGCATGTGGCCCGGTGCGCAAGCTTCGCGGCGGTGCGCGCATCGTTTGAAGGAGTTGCAAGTGTCGCAGTCCCATCGCCGCGGCCTGTTCTTTCGAGCGATCGAGGGGCTACGCAAAAGGGCAGCTGGTTTGCCGGGCCTAAACGCCAAGTCGGAAACGACGGCTGTCAGGCCCTTCGTGTTTTTTCGATGGAGGAGATCTACGGCGATTTCTTGATCGCATGCCCATTCCCGCCATCGCGACCGCGAAACAACGGCGCGCATTCAGCCAGGCGGCGCTAGGGTGCGTCCACGGCCCTGCGGCTTGACGCGCTCCCCACGCGCGCAGGCGCATCGTCGCCACGCTCCCCAACCTTTCCGGTGACCCCATGAACGCCAAGCTCTCCTCCATCCTCGTCGCCGCGGCGCTGTCCAGCCTGCTGGCCGCTGGCGCCGCCGATGCGCAAACCAAGTCCAAGCCGAAGCCGAAGCAGCCGCATTGCTACGACGTCGAAGTGCAGCGGCCCAAGGAAGTGAAGGACAAGCACAAGATCACCGGCACCGCCCTGGGCGCGGTCGCGGGCGGCCTGCTCGGCAACCAGGTCGGCGGCGGCAGCGGCAAGAAGATCGCCACGGCGGCCGGCGCGGTCGGCGGCGCGGTGGTCGGCCGCAAGATCCAGGAAAACCAGCAGAACAAGACCGAGACCGTGATCGAGCGTCGCTGCGACTGATCGCGCGATCGCTGTCTCGAAGGACGGGCCGGCCTAGCCGGCCCGTTTTTTTTGCGCCGCCGCGCGCCGGGGCATGACAAACGTAACTTGCGCCGGCCGGCCCGCTCGAACAGCATCCGCTACCGGTCCCCTCGAGCGCCTGCATGCAGCGATTGATCGAAGTGCGTACCTACCGGCTCCAGCCCGAATCGGGCACCCGGTTCGAACAGGTCATGACCCGGCGCGCGCTGCCGTTGCTGCGCGAATGCGGCATGGACGTGGTCGCGTTCGGACGCAGCCAGCACGAGCACGAAAGCTGGTACCTGATCCGCGCCTACCGCGACCAGGCCGATCTGGTCGCGCAGCAGGACGCGTTCTATGCGTCGGCGGTCTGGCGCGAGGGCCCGCGCGCGGACGTCGTCGGCTGCATCGACGACTACCTCAATACCTTGCTGTGGTTGTCGGACGCGGCGATCGACGAGCTGCGCACGGCGATGTGATTCATCGGCCCCGGCGCCTGGCGTCGGGCGACTTCCTTTCGTTCCCAGGCCATCCTCCCGCATGCGGGCCATCGCGTTCGCCGCTTTGCTTTCCTTCTCCGGTTTCCTGCACGCGGCCGACCCGGTCGCGCCCCTACGGCAGTCCTTCGATCTGCAGGTGCCGATCGCGCCCGCACCGGTGCGCATGGACGGCGCGTCGGTGCTGGTCTACGAACTGCATGCGACCAACTTCAGCAACGAGCCGCTGCGCCTGACGGGTGCGGACGTGCGCGACGCCGGACGCGGGCAGGCGCTGGCCAGCTACGAAGGCGAGGCGCTCGCGCGCCGCTTCGATCGCCTGGCGGCGGTGCAGGGCAGCGATGCGCTGACCCTGGCGCCGGGCCAGCGCGGCGTGCTCTACGTGGAACTGAGCTTGCCGGCGAACGCGCCACCGCCGCAGCGGCTCGATCATCGGCTGCGCTATCTGGTCATAGGCAGGGACGCGCCGCAGACGGTCGACGGCGGCGAAGTCGCGGTGGCCGTGGCGCCGCGCTTGATCCTGGGCGCGCCGGTGCGTGGCGGCCCCTGGATCGCGATCCACCATCCGGACTGGCCGCGCGGCCATCGTCGCGTGCTGTACACCGTCGACGGCAAGGCGCGTATCCCGGGGCGCCACGCGATCGACTGGGTCAAGCTCGATGCCCAGGGCCGCACCAGCCAGGGCGACAAGGACCTGGTCGCCAACACCTACGGCTACGGCGCCGACGTGCTGGCGGTGGCCGACGCCACCGTGGTGGCGGTGCGCGACGACGTGGTCGAGACCGCTCTCATCTCCGAACACGGCAAGCAGACCCTGGGCGAGGCCACCGGCAACTACGTCGCCCTGGACCTGGGCGACGGTCGCTACGCGTTCTACGAACACCTCAAGACCGGCAGCGCGCGGGTGAAACCCGGCCAGCGCGTGCGCCGCGGCGAGACCCTGGCCGCGCTGGGCTTCACCGGCGACTCCACCGGCCCGCACCTGCATTTCCACGTCTCCGACCGCAACTCGCCGCTGGGCGCGGAAGGCGTCGCCTTCGAACTGCACGGGTTCCGCGTGCTGGGCCGCTATCCGGATCTGTCCCAGCTCGGCAAGGCGCCCTGGACGCCGCCGCAGGCGTCCGAACGGCTCACGCGCGAACGCGAGCGGCCGGCGCCGAATACGGTGTTGGAGTTCGTCGACTGAGCCTGCGCTTCGCCTTTCGCCACTGCGCGCTTTAGCCCCTCTCCCACTCGCGGGAGAGGGGTTGGGGTGAGGGCCGCCGAGCCCTGCAACGCCAACTTCAACGCCCTCCAAGCACCTTCCCCGCTTTGCACCCTTCGCCTGCGGTAAGCGGGAGCAGCGATACCCCAACCCGACAGCCTGCGCACGCCCGCCAGCCGATAAACTAGCGCGATGGCACGTCCGACTTCCGCAAGCATCCACACCGACGCCCTGCGTCATAACCTCGCCCAGGCGCGCGCGCGCGCGCCGCACAGCCGCGTCATGGCGGTGGTCAAGGCCGACGGCTACGGCCACGGCCTGGAGCGCGTCGCCCGCGCCCTGGAAGGCGCCGACGCCTTCGGCGTGGCCGCGCTATCCGATGCCGACCGCCTGCGCGCGGCCGGCCTGTCGCAGCCGATCGTGCTGTTGTCGGGCTTCGACGAGGCCGACGACCTGCCGCAGCTGCGTCGTCTGGGCGTGGAAACCGTGGTCCACCACCTCAGCCAGATCGAAATGCTGGAGCAGGCCGCCGACGGCGAGCCGATCCGCTGCTGGCTCAAGGTCGACACCGGCATGCACCGGCTCGGCTTCGCGCCCGAGCAGGTGCGCGAGGCTTACGCGCGCCTGTCCGCTCTGGCGGGCGTGGCCGACGGCATCGTGCTGATGAACCACTTCGCCAGCTCCGACGAATTCGCCAATCCGCAGACACCCGCGCAGCTGCGTGCGTTCGCCGACGCCACCGCCGGCCTTGACGGTGCGCGCTCGCTGGCCAACTCCGCCGCCGTGCTCGGCTGGCCGGATGCCCACGCCGACTGGATCCGCCCGGGCGGCGCGCTGTACGGCATCTCGGTGGTGGAGGGCACCACCGGCGCCGATTTCGGCTTGCGCCCGGCCATGACCCTGTCCACGCGTCTGATCGCGGTCAACCGCGTGCGCCGCGGCGAACGCATCGGCTACGCCGCGACCTGGGAATGCCCGGAAGACATGAACGTCGGCGTCGCCGCGATCGGTTACGGCGACGGCTACCCGCGCGCCGCGCCCTCGGGCACGCCGGTGCTGGTCGGTGGCCAGGCCACCCAAGTGATCGGTCGGGTCTCGATGGACCTGATGACCATCGACCTGCGCGGCATCCCCGACGCCCGCGTCGGCGATCCGGTCATTCTGTGGGGCCCGGAGTTGCCGGTGGAACGCATCGCCGAAGTCTCGGCCACGATCGGCTACGAGCTGACCTGCTCGATCACGCGCCGGGTGCGTTTCGTCGAAACCTGAGGCCCACCGCCACCGGGCGCCGCCCCGGTCGCTTCGCCCGCAGGCGAGGCCGCGGCTTATCCGATACGACCTCGCGGCGGGCACGCGAGCGCTTTCGTGCATTCCAGACACGCGCAAAGTGCCATGCTCAACTTGCGTTTCTCCAATTTGAGAAATCTGTCACACAAGCTGGTGATTTTCCCTAGCGGGTAGGGTGGGGCCGGTATGAGCCCGTTTGGATAGTGTCGGTCGATCGGGCGCTTACGGCACGCCCGAGCGACTAGCCGCTCCGTCCGGAGCGCGACCGACATTCCATTGGGGGATCGATGAAGCAGAGCAAGTTGATGTACGCGCTGGGCCTGGGCCTGGCCACGATGATCGCTGCCAGCACCGCTGCGGCGCAGGAGCAGCCCAATCCGAACCGCGTATGGGTCAAGTTCAAGGCCGGCACCGCCGGCGCCGCCGCCGGCAAGAGCGCCGGTGCCTCGACCCTGAGCCTGGGTCAGCGCATCCAGACCCTGCGCGGCAAGCTCAGTGCCGCGCGCAGCGGCGACGCCGTGGTCAACTATCAGTTCGACCGCCTCAACAGCGCGGTGATGACCCTGTCCTCGCCCGAGGCCATCAAGGCCCTGCGCAGCAACCCGGACGTGGAATCGGTCGAGATCGACCAGCCGCGCTATCTGCAGGCGCAGAGCGTGCCCTACGGCATCGACCAGGTGCAGGCCCGCAACGTGTGGGACGCCAACCAGGACGGCGTGCTCGACGCCGGTGCCGCCACCGGCGCGGGTATCAAGGTCTGCGTGATCGATTCGGGCATCAACAAGACCCACGAAGATTTCGCCGGCATGACCATCACCGGCTATCCCACCGGTTGGGACACCGACACCTGCGGCCACGGCACCCATGTCGCCGGCACCATCGCCGCGGCCAACAACAGCACCGGCGTGGTCGGCGTGAGCCCGGGCAAGGTCTCGCTGCACATCATCAAGATCTTCGGCACCAACGGCACCAACGGCAGCGGCCACGGCCAGTGCAACTGGACCTACTCGTCGACCCTGGTCGACGCCGCCAATCGCTGCAACACCGCCGGCGCCAAGATCATCAGCATGAGCCTGGGCGGTCCGACCAGCTCGACCACCGAGCAGAACGCCTTCCAGACCCTGGCCAACAACGGCGTGCTCAGCATCGCCGCGGCCGGCAACGACGGCGACTCCAGCCTGAGCTACCCGGCGTCCTACAGCTCGGTGGTGTCGGTGGCGGCGGTGGACTCGGCCAACGTCAAGGCCGACTTCTCGCAGTTCAACAGCGCCGTCGACATCGCCGCGCCGGGCGTGGACACGCTCAGCACCTATCCGATGAAGAACGATCCGCTGCTGGTCGGCAGCTCCAGCTTCGCCGCGATCCCGGTCGCCGGTTCCAAGCAGACCACCGCCAGCGCGGGCTGGGTCAACGGCGGCCTGTGCCAGACCTCGTCCAGCACCTGGCGCAACAAGATCGTGGTCTGCCAGCGCGGCACCAACACCTTCGTCGACAAGATCACCAAGGCCAAGTCCGGCCGCGCCCTGGGCGTGGTGATCTACAACAACGTCGCCGGCGACCTGCGCATCGGCATGTACGACGCCAACGGCAACCCGGTCACCACCACGCTGCCGGCGGTGGGCATCAGCCAGGCCGACGGCCAGACCATCGTGGCCAACCTGGCCGGGCAGACCGCGACCGTCGACGCCACCCCGTCGGTGTCCAACACCGCTTACCAGACCATGAGCGGTACCTCGATGGCCACGCCTCACGTGTCCGGCGTGGCCGCAGTGGTGTGGAGCTCCAAGCCGACCGCGACCGCAGCGCAGGTGCGCGATGCGCTGCTGACCACGGCGCAGGACATCGACGCCGCCGGTTACGACAACAACACCGGTTGGGGCCTGGTCCAGACCCCGGCCGCGATCGCCGAACTGCAGTCGCAGTAAGTCTCGCAACACCCGGACGGGGCCCCACGCGGGCCCCGTCTTTCTGGCCCGGCGGAACGGCATACTGGCGCTCCCCAGACTGCCCCGGTCCCGCGATGCCCGACGTTGCCGCCGCCACCGCGCTGGTCTGGTTCCGCGACGACCTGCGCCTGGCCGACAATCCGGCCCTGCGCGCCGCGCTGGACGACGGCTATACGCCGATTCCGATCTACATCCACGCACCCGACGAGCAGGGCGACTGGCGTCCCGGCGCCGCCTCCGACGCGTGGCGTCATCATTCCCTGGCCGCGCTGGATCGCGACTTGCGCGCGCGCGGTTCGCACCTGCGCCGCTTCGTCGGCCCCAGCCTGCCGACCCTGCAATCGCTGCTGCTGGCCACCGACGCCGAGGCGGTGTACTGGAACCGCCGCTACGAACCGGCGATCGAGAAGCGCGACACCCGCATCAAGCAGACCTTGCGCCGGCAGGGCGCGCGCGCGGAAAGCCACAACGGCGCGCTGCTGTTCGAACCCTGGCAGCTGGCGACCAAGCAGGGCGAACCCTATCGCGTGTTCACTCCGTTCTGGCGCGCGGCCCTGGCCGCGTGGCGCCTGCAGCCGACCTGGGATCCGCCGGCGCACCTGCCCGGCAGCGCGCAGGGGCCGGAAGGCGTGGCCCTGGACGCGCTGAAGCTGCTGCCCTCGCGGGGCTGGGACGGCGGCTTCTGGGAACACTGGACGCCCGGCGAGGCCGGCGCGCGCGAAGCGCTGGAGACCTTCCTGGAAGGCGCGCTCGACGGCTACGCCCAGCAGCGCGACCGCCCCGATCGCGTCGGCACCTCGCGGCTGTCGCCGCACCTGCATTTCGGCGAGATCGCGCCCTGGCGCGTGGTCGCGGCGCTGGAAGCGCAACGCACCGCCGCGCGTGCCGGCGACATCGACGCGGCGATCCGCGAACTGGGCTGGCGCGAATTCGCCCATCACCTGCTGCACCACTTTCCGCACACCCCGGAGCGCAATTTCAATCCGCGCTTCGACGACTTCGACTGGGCACGCCTGGTTCAGCCGCGCCTGCAGGATTGGCAGCACGGCCGCACCGGCGTGCCCATCGTCGATGCCGGCATGCGCGAGCTTTGGCACACCGGTTGGATGCACAACCGCGTGCGCATGATCGTGGCCAGCTATCTGACCAAACACCTGCGCTACCACTGGCGCCACGGCGCGCGCTGGTTCTGGGACACCCTGGTCGACGCCGACCTGGCCAACAACACGCTGGGCTGGCAGTGGGTGGCCGGCACCGGCGCCGACGCCGCGCCTTACTTCCGCGTGTTCAATCCGGTCACCCAGGCCGAGAAGTTCGACCCCGACGGGCGCTACATCGCGCGCTGGGTGCCGGAGCTGGCCGCGCTGCCGGTGCCGCTGCGCTTCGCGCCCTGGCGCGACCCGGCCACCCTGCGTCGGCTCGCACCGGACTATCCGCCGCAGCCGCTGGTGGACCTGGCCGCGGGTCGCGATGCGGCCTTGGCGGCGTATCGCAAACAGCGCGAGCCGGGGGCTTAGGGCGCGTCGGCACAATCCCGGAGCCGGTCCCGACCTAGGAGGGGGACGTCCTTCTTTGGCGCCCTATCGCTCACGCCAGCTCGTCCCTTTCGCTGGAGCTCCGCCTTCGCCGGCCGGGAGAAGGTCTGGCACGGCGGACGCTGCGGAGCACGCGGTTCCATCTGCCGGCGTCGTTGTGCGCCCCGTTCGCGCTGAAGTCGCTGGACCCGCGTTGTCGCGGCGATGACGAATCGAGGCCGCACGGGCTGGTCGTGAGTTTCCGCCGATTGCCGATTCCCCGCCTGGCCGCGTTGACGCCGCTCGCGACCGCGTGATTCACTCGACGGATACGCTTTGGAGGGCGCATGGCCACAGCAGAACCGCGCAAGCGCGCGCGTCGCGAACCGATGTCGCGAGTGGATACGGCCTGGTTGCGCATGGAGCGACCGACCAATCCGATGATGATCACCGGCGTGCTGATGTTCGCCGAACCGATGTCGATCGATACCTTGCGGCGCGTGGTCAAGCAGCGCTTCCTGGCCTATACGCGGTTCCGCCAGAAGGCGGTGGACACGCCGGCCGGCGCGTCCTGGCAGACCGACGAGGACTTCGATCTGGACTGGCATGTGCAGCTGACCGCGCTGCCGGGCCGCGGCGGCAAGCGCGGCCTGGAACGCTTCGTGAGCCAGCTCGCGTCCAGCCCGCTCGATCACAGTCGGCCGTTGTGGCAATTCCATCTGGTCGAGCGCTACGACGGCGGCTCGGCCCTGATCGCGCGCATCCACCACAGCTACGCTGACGGCATCGCCCTGGTCCAGGTGCTGCTGTCGCTGACCGACACCACCCGCGAGCCGGCCAAGGGCAGCGATCTGCCGCACGCCTGGCTCAAGACCGACGGCGTCGAGGTCGCGCGCCGGGTCGGCGCGGTCGACCGCTACATGAAGCTGGGCTCGCGTGCGCTGGAAAAGGGCATGGAGATGTACCGCGACCCGACCCTGGCCGGCATGCTGGCCAAGGAGGGCGGCGAGATCGCGCGCGAGCTGCTCAACGCCCTGGCCCTGTCGGACGATCCGCCCTCGCTGCTGCGCGGCAAGCTCGGCGTGAGCAAGCGCGTGGCCTGGGCCGAGCCCTTGGACCTGGAAGAAGTGAAGGCGGTCGGTCGCGCCTGCGACTGCACCGTCAACGACGTGCTGATGGCCACCGCCGCCGGCGCGCTGCGCAACTACATGATCGAGCGCGGCGACAACGTCGACGGCGTGACCCTGCGCGCGACCGTGCCGGTCAACCTGCGCCCGCTCGAACACGCCAAGAAACTCGGCAACCATTTCGGCCTGGTGTTCCTGGAACTGCCGGTCGGCGAGCACAACCCGATCCGCCGGGTCGAGCGCGTCGCCGAGTGCATGAATAACCTTAAGAATTCTCGGCAAGCCATTGTTGCATTTGGGCTTCTAGCCGCGCTAGGCATGGCGCCGTCGCAGGTGCAGGGGCTGGCGCTGGAGCTCTTCAGCCGCAAGGCCACCGCGGTCGCCACCAACGTGCCCGGCCCGCAGCAGCCGCTGTACCTGGCCGGCTGCACCCTGCGCGAGATGATGTTCTGGGTGCCCCAGACCGGCTCGATCGGCGTCGGCATTTCCATCCTCAGCTACAACGGCCGCGTCCATTTCGGCCTGATCGCCGACGCCAAACTGATCCCCGATCCGGACGCGGTGATCAGCCGCTTCGGCGCCGAGTTCGACAAGCTGCTGTACCTGGCGCTGATGGGCAACTGGGACCACACCCTCGACGCCGCCGGCGCCGACGCCCTGGTCGCCGCCGGCGACTGAGCGCGGCCGCGCGCGGTGCGATTCGAATCGCACCGCGCCGCGCCGCGTCATCGCCCAAGCTCCGGGTAGGAGCGGCGCAAGCCGCGACCACGCCACCTCACACGCCGCCGCAACTCGCCGCTCCCCGCATTCTGTGGGAGCGGAGTGAGCCGCGATCGAACCCCAACCATCGCCCAAGCTCCAGGTAGGAGCGGCGCAAGCCGCGACCACGCCACTCACTCGCCGCCGCAACTCGCCGCTCCCCGCATTCTGTGGGAGCGGCGTGAGCCGCGATCGAACCCCAACCATCGCCCAAGCTCTGGGTAGGAGCGGCGCAAGCCGCGACCACGCCACTCACTCGCCGCCGCAGCTCGCCGTTCCCCGCACTCTGTGGGAGCGGCGTGAGCCGCGATCGAACCCCAACCATCGCCCAAGCTCCAGGTAGGAGCGGCGCAAGCCGCGACCACGCCACCTCACTCCCCGCCGCAACTCGGGGCTCCCCGCATTCTGTGGGAGCGGTGTGAGCCATGATCGAACCCAACCATCTCCAAAGCTCCGGGTAGGAGCGGCGCAAGCCGCGACCACGCCACCTCACACGCCTTTCGCAACTCGCGGCTCCCCGCATTCTGGGGGAGCGGCGTGAGCCATGATCGAACCCAACCATCTCCAAAGCTCCGGATAGGAGCGGCGCAAGCCGCGACCACGCCACTCACTCGCCGCCGCAACTCGCCGCTCCCCGCATTCTGTGGGAGCGGCGTGAGCCGCGATCGAACTCCAACCATCGCGCAACAACGCCAAGCGAGCGCTGCCTCGAGCGCACGACGCCCCTCACGCACCCCTGCCGACAGCTGAACTGCGGCAAGCCCTCGTCACCCACCCGTGACGCTGGCGTGATTAGCTTTGGCTCCGCCGAATTCAGCCGAGGACGCCCCATGAAAACCCAGATCAAGATCGCGATGGCCGCCGCCGCGATGACCGCTTTGCTCGCCGGCTGCGCCACGGGCGGCGGCGGTTACTACGGCGGTCAGCCGCAGGGCCAGTACCCCCAGGGTCAGTATCCGCAGGAGCGCCAGGGCATGAGCCGCACCCAGAAGGGCGCCCTGATCGGCGCGCTGGCGGGCGTGGCCGCAGGCCTGCTCAGCGGCGACGACGCCACCGAGCGCCGTCAGCGCGCGTTGATCGGCGCCGGCGTCGGCGGTCTGGCCGGCGGCGCGATCGGCAACTACCAGGACCGCCAGGAGCGCGCGCTGCGCGAACGCATGGCCGGCACCGGCGTCGATGTGGTGCGTCAGGGCGACAACATCACCCTGAACATGCCCAGCAACATCACCTTCGCCTTCAACAGCTCGCAGCTGGAATCGCAGTTCTATCCGGTGCTGGACAACGTCGCCTCGACCCTGCAGGAGTACAACCAGACCATCGTCGAGGTGGCCGGCCACACCGACAGCATCGGCACCGATGCGGTCAACCAGCGCCTGTCCGAGCAGCGTGCGGCTTCGGTCGGCAACTACCTGATGTCGCGCGGCCTGGTCCGCGACCGCTTCATCCTCACCGGCGCCGGCAAGACCCGTCCGATCGCCAGCAACGATACCGAGGAAGGCCGCGCCCAGAACCGCCGCGTCGAAATCACCCTGGTGCCGCTGCGCTCCTGAGCCGTATCGATTCGAGGGGCGGAGCTCGGCGTCGCGCGCGCCGAGTCCGCATCCCCGAACGTCCCACCGAACGGGCCGCGCGAGCGGCCCGTTCGCATTTCGCCGAGCCCGCCGCAGTGCCACGCCGGCTGTAGGAGCGGCGCAAGCCGCGACCGCGCCCCTGCAGGCATGACGAACCCTGCAACACCCATGCAAGGCAAACGCGGTCGTTTAGATCAAGCGACCGGGTCGCCTTTGCGCAGCGTGCCCGGTTTCGCGATCGCGGCTTGCACCGCTGCTTCCCCGAAACGCGTATCGCCGCTTTGCAACGCAAGCACCGCTCACTGGGTGCGCTGGAACGAAAACAGCCGCGCCAGCGGATGGCGCTTGCGTTCGATCAGCGCCCGCAGCAGCTCCGCGCCGATCTGCGCATAGGTGATGCCGTTGCCGCCGTAAGCCATCGCGAAATGCACGCGCGGCCCGTATTGCGCGTGCGGACCGAAGTAGGGCAGGCCGTCGTCGGTTTCGGCGAAGGTGCCGGCCCAGGCGAACGCGGGCGCGAGTTCCAGGCCCGGAAACCGTTGTGTCACGGCCCGCACCAGGCGTCGGGTTTTCTTCTCCAGACGCGCGTCGCGTCGGGCCGGGATATCGACCGCATCGTCCTCGCCGCCGACCATGACCCGGCCATCGCCGGTGCCGCGCAGGTAGAGATAGGGCCGCGCGGATTCCCAGACCAGGCTGCGGTCCAGGCCGCGGCTTTCGGCTGCGGCCATCGGGTCGGTGACGAAGGCATAGCTGCTGCGGTTGCGCGCCACTCGCTGGCGCAACCAGCGCTGTCCGGCGTAACCCAGCGCCAGCACCACCTGTGCGGCGCGGATCGTATGGCCCTGCGAGGTGCGCAGCAGCACCGAGCGCGCACCCGGTTCGATGCTCGCGATCTCGCTGCGGTCGTGCACGCGCACGCCCTGGCGCGCCAGCCGCATCAGCAGGCGATAGGTCAGCCGATACGGATCCACGCGCGCACTCAGGCCGCTCAGGATCGCGCCCGGCGCATGCAGGCCGTAGCGTTCGTGCAGATCGGCGGCGTTGAGCCAACGCACGTCGAAGCCGTACCGCCGCCGCAGCACCAACTCGTGCTTGAGCGCATACACATGGCGCTGCTTGCTGGCGCAATAGACGCTGTCGGTGCGCGCGAAGTCGACGCCGCCCAGGCCGCGCACGCGTTCGCGCAAGGCGTTCACGGCCTCGCCGCAGGCCAGGTAGGCGAGGGCGGCCGCATCCTCGCCGTAACGCTCGGCCAGATCGATCATGTGGGTGTCGATCTCGTACTGCAGCAGCGCGGTGCTGGCGGCGGTGCTGCCCCAGCCGATGTCGCGCTGCTCGATCACGATCACGTCGTGGCCGTGGCGACTGAGCTCGTCGGCGATCAGGGCGCCGCTGATGCCGCCGCCGATCACCGCCACGTCGCAGCGCGCATCGCCGTCCAGGGCCGGGAAGGCATGCATCAAGCCGTTGCGCACGGCCCAGTAGGGGTAACCGCTCTTCAGATCCATGCGCGGCACCTGGGCATGCGTGGGCTCGTGGTGGAGGAGACGGGCACAGCACACTCCATCGGCCGTCGTCGCGAAGTGAGCGCGGCGAGCGCTGCGCGCGATTCACCTACATGAGCGCAGGCCGTCCCTCGACCCTGCGCTAACGAAATACTGCCGTCGCGTTTACTTCGCGCGGCCTAGCCTCGGCTGCGTGTCGGAACGGTTCCGACCGGAGATGCATCCATGCCTCGTGGAGATAAATCCGCCTACACCGACAAGCAGAAGCGTCAGGCCCGCCATATCGAGCAGGCTTACCGGCAGGAAGGTTTGTCCGAGAAGACCGCCGAGCAGCGCGCCTGGGCCACCGTCAACAAGCAGGACGGCGGCGGCAAGAAATCCGGCTCGGGACGCGCGCGCCACCACTGAGCCTCAAGACCGGCCGCCGCACGAACCGCCGTGCACGCGCGACCGTTGCGCGCGCCTCCCCACCGTCCATCGCGCGCAATCGCGCGCCCCAGGCCACGTCGCGCATGGCGACGGCGTCGCCGCATCGTCGTTACAACTCAGGAGTACGCATATGAACTTCGTTTCCCATCGCATCGCCTCCGCGCTCGCCGTCGCCTTGCTGGTAGGCTCGCCGGCGGTCGCCTTCGCCCAGGAGCAGGCGCCGCCGCCGCAGACCGGCGACTCCAATCAGCCGGTCAGCGACACCTGGATCACCACCAAGGTCAAGACCGAACTGCTGGCGGCCAAGGACGTGTCGGGTCTGAAGATCGACGTCGATACCGTCAATGGCGTGGTTTCGTTGTCGGGCAAGGTCGACAGTCAGGCCCAGGTCGACAAGGCGACGGCCGTGGCCAAGTCCGTGCAGGGCGTGCGCAGCGTCGACGCCAAAGGCCTGATGGCGGCCAAGCACAGCGGTCATTGATGAAAGGTCCATGCCGGCGTTGATGCCGGGCGATGGATCGGGCCGCGACGGCGCGTGCGCCGTCGCGGCCTTCGCGGTCAGGCGCCGGGCGGCGTGGCCGCGTCGTCGCCGCCGATCACTTCGTTCCAACTCAGCTCGACACCTTTGCGATGTCCTTTCTCGGTGAGCTTCAAACCGTGGCCGTCGATCGTGAGCGTGTAGAGCTTGTCGCCGATTTCCAGTTCGCGTCGCAGCGGCTTGTCCAACTTGGTCGTCATGGCGTTCTCTCCGTTGATGTCGCATCGCGGGGCGTATCGCGTCAAGGACGCATACCGGGACGAGGATACAACGGCCGGCGCGGCTGCGGCGTGGTGCAGTTCGCGCATGCAATAGCGTGGCCGCTGTCGGCGCCGACTTGCGTTTCACGCCGCGATCACGCGACCGCCCGCCCGACCACAACCGATGTCCCAGGAGATGGCCATGGCCAATGTGAGCGCTTTCATGACCCCCAATCCGGCTGCCTGCGACGTGACCACACCGCTGCGTGAGGTCGCGCGCATGATGGCCGATCACGACTGCGGCGAGATTCCCGTGCTCGACGCGCGCGGCGCGCCGCTGGGCGTGATCACCGATCGCGATATCGCGGTGCGCGTGGTCGCGGCCGGCCGCGACGGCAGCGCCACCGCCGGCGATGCGATGACCATGCCGGCGCAGTGCGTCGGCCTGGATGCCGACCTGCGCGACTGCGTGGAATTGATGGAGCGTGCCCGCATCCGGCGCGTGCCGGTGGTCGACGCCGACGGGCGCCTGGCCGGCATCGTGTCGCTGGCCGACATCGCCCTGGCCGGCAAGAGCCGGGCCATCGCCGAGGTGGTGCGCGAGGTCTCCGCGCCGCCGGGCTAGGCGGCTGGCGTCGCAGCGATTGAGACGCCGCCGGGGCAGACTGGCTTGCGCGGTCGCGAAGGCGCGAAGGGCTGAACGGCGTGCCAGCGGTCGGACCCGCACCGGGCCGTCGCGGCGGCGCTACCATTCCCTAAGCCTCGGTCCGCCCCCATACCGGAAGCGGCCCCCAACGGATCCCCGCCGCAGCGATCGCGCCCGCGCGCCATGCCACTGTCCGCCTTCCATCCTGCCGTCGCCGCCTGGTTCGCGGCGACCTTCCCGGCGCCGACCCAGGCCCAGGTCCTGGCCTGGCCGTCGATCCGTGCCGGGCGGCATACCCTGGTCGCGGCGCCGACCGGCTCGGGCAAAACCCTGACCGCGTTCCTGGCCGCGATCGACGCCCTGGTCCGCCAGGCCGAGGAGCAGGGCGAGCTGCCCGACCAGACCACGGTGGTCTACGTCTCGCCCTTGAAGGCGCTGTCCAACGACATCCATTTGAACCTGGACGCGCCGCTGGCCGGCATCCGCGAACAGCTCGCGCGCATGGGCCGTCCCGACCCCGGCATCCGCAGCGCGGTGCGCACCGGCGATACCACCGCCAGCGAGCGCACGCGCATGCGCAAGCAACCGCCGCACCTGCTGGTGACCACGCCCGAATCGCTATACGTGCTGATGGGCTCGGAATCCGGCCGCGCGATGCTTGCGACCGTGCGCACGGTGATCGTCGACGAAATCCACGCCGTCGCCGCGAGCAAGCGCGGCAGCCATCTGGCGTTGACGCTGGAGCGCCTGCAAGCGCTGTGCGAGCACCCGATCGCGCGCATCGGCCTGTCGGCGACGCAGAAGCCGATCGAGGAGGTGGCGCGCTTCCTGGTCGGCCAGGAGGCGGTCGATGCCGACGGCCGCCCGGACTGCGAGATCGTCGATATCGGCTACGCCAAGCAGCGCGATCTGGCCCTGGAACTGCCGCCGTCGCCGCTGAGCGCGGTGATGTCGCACGAACAATGGGACCAGGTCTATCTGCGCCTGGCCGAGCTGGTCGCCGAGCACCGCACCACCCTGGTCTTCGTCAACACCCGGCGCATGGCCGAGCGCGCCGCGCGTCATCTGGGCGAGCGCCTGGGCAAGGACGCGGTGGCCGCCCACCACGGCAGCCTGTCGCGCGAGCTGCGCCTGGACGCCGAACAGCGCCTCAAACGCGGCGAGCTGCGCGTGCTGGTCGCGACCGCGTCGCTGGAACTGGGCATCGACATCGGCGATGTCGACCTGGTCTGCCAGCTAGGCTCGCCGCGCGCGATCGCGGCCTTCATGCAACGCGTCGGCCGCGCCGGCCACCACGTCGGCGGCGTGCCCAAGGGCCGGCTGTTCCCGCAGTCGCGCGACGATCTGGTCGAGTGCGCGGCGCTGCTGGATTGCGTGCGCCGCGGCGAGCTGGATGCGCTGGAGATTCCGGTCGCGCCGCTGGACGTGCTGGCGCAGCAGATCGTGGCCGAGGTGGCCTCGCGCGAATGGGACGAGGACGCGCTGTACGCGCGCCTGACCCAGGCCTGGCCGTATGCGCGGTTGGCGCGCGCGGACTTCGACGCGGTGGTGCGCATGCTCGCCGAGGGCTTCACCACCCGCCGCGGCGCGCGCGCCGGCTATGTCCATCGCGACGCCGTGCACCGGCGTCTGCGCGCGCGCCGCGGCGGTGCGCTGACCGCGGTGACCTCCGGCGGCACCATCCCCGATACCGGCGACTACGCCGTGGTGCTGGAGCCGCAGGCGACCACGATCGGCAACGTCAACGAAGATTTCGCGATCGAAAGCCTGGCCGGCGATGTGTTCCAGCTCGGCAACGCCAGCTACCGCATCCTGCGCGTCGAGCCGGGGCGGGTGCGGGTCGAGGACGCCCAGGGCGCGCCGCCGAATATTCCGTTCTGGCTGGGCGAGGCGCCCGGCCGCACCGACGAACTCTCGCTGGGCGTGTCGCGCCTGCGCGGTCTGGTCGACGCGCAGCTGGCCGCATTCGGCGAGCCCGACCCGGCGACGCTGGCGCAGGTGCACGCGCAGGTCGCAGCCGCGGTCGCGCGCGAACTGGGCCTGGGCGAGGACGCCGCGGCCCAGCTGGTCGACTATCTGGCGCGCACGCGCTACGCCCTGGGCGCGGTGCCGACCCAGGACACCGTGGTGCTGGAGCGCTTCTTCGACGAGTCCGGCGGCACCCAGCTGGTGATCCACACGCCCTACGGCAGCCGGGTCAACCGCGCCTGGGGCCTGGCCCTGCGCAAGCGCTTCTGCCGCAAGTTCAACTTCGAGCTGCAGGCGGCCGCGACCGAGGACGCGATCGTGCTGTCGCTGTCGACCAGCCACAGCTTCGCGCTGATCGAAGTCGCGCGTTACCTGCACAGCGCCAGCGCGCTGGACGTATTGATCCAGGCCTTGCTGGACGCGCCGCTGTTCGGCGTGCGCTGGCGCTGGAACGCGACCACCTCGCTGGCCCTGCCGCGCTACGTGGGCGGGCGCAAGGTCGCCCCGCAGCTGCAGCGCATGAAGAGCGAGGACCTGCTGGCCACGGTGTTCCCGGACCAGGTCGCCTGCGCCGAGAACCTGGTCGGCGAACGCGAGGTGCCGGACCACCCGCTGGTCGCCCAGACCCTGCATGACTGTCTGTACGAGGCCATGGACGCGCAGGGCTGGCTGCGGTTGCTGGGTCGGCTGGAACGCGGCGAAGTGCAGGTGATCGCGCGCGACGTGACCGGTCCGTCGCCGATCGCGGCCGAGGCGATCAATGCGCGGCCCTATGCCTTCCTCGACGACGCGCCGCTGGAAGAGCGCCGCACCCAGGCGGTGATGAGCCGCCGCTACGCCGATCCGGACAGCGCCGACGATCTGGGGCGCCTGGATCCCGAGGCGATCGCCGCGGTGCGCGCCGAGGCCTGGCCGGAGGTGCGCAACGCCGACGAGATGCACGAGGCGCTGATCGGACTGGCCTACGTCGAGGCGGAGGAGGCGCGCGCGCACGGCTGGCTGGACGCCTTGCGCACCCTGGCCGAGGCCGGGCGCGCGACGCTGCTGCGGCCCGCTGCCGGACTCGGCGACGACGCGGTGCTGTGGATCGCCACCGAAACCCTGCCGCAGGCGCGCGCGCTGTTTGCGGACGCAAGCTGGGCGCCCGAGGTCGCGGTGCCGCCCGAATACGCGCAGGCCGTCTGGGACGCCGACGGCGTGCTGGCCGAATGGCTGCGCTCGCGCCTGACCGGCCTGGGCCCGGCGACCGTGACCGCGCTCGCCGCTTCGTTGCGACAAACGCCGGTGGCGGTGGACATCGCCTTGGCGCGCCTGGAGGGCGAGGGTTATGTGATGCGCGGCCGCTTCAGCCGCGAGAGCAGCGAAGGCGGCGCCGAGGAATGGTGCGAGCGCCACCTGCTCGCGCGTATCCACCGTTACACCGTGGGGCGCCTGCGGCGCGAGATCGAACCGGTCGCGCCGCGCGATTTCGTGCGCTTCCTGTTCGACTGGCAGCGCGTGTCCGCGGCCACCCGCATGAGCGGCCGCGACGCGGTCGAAGCGGTGCTGAGCCAGTTGCAGGGCTACGAAGCGTCGGCGGCGGTGTGGGAGAGCGAGCTGTTGAGCGCGCGCATCGCCGACTACAGCCCGGCCTGGTTGGACGACCTGTGCAGCGCCGGGCGCGTGACCTGGGCGCGCCTGCGTCCGACCCGCGTCGAGGCCGGCACCGCGGCCGCGCCCTCGGTGCGGCAGACGCCGATCGTGCTGCTGCCGCGCCGCGACCTGGCGGCGTGGTCCACGCTGACCGCAGGCCGCAGCGACGACGCGCCTTTGTCCTCGCGCGCGAGCCGCGTGGTCGACTGCCTGCGCGTGCGCGGCGCGTCCTTCTTCGACGAGCTCGAACGCGGCGCCCACCTGCTCAAGACCGAACTGGAAGAGGCCCTGGGCGAACTGGTCGCGCGCGGGCGCGTGACCTGCGACAGCTACGCCGGCCTGCGCGCGCTGCTGGTGCCGCCGTCCAAGCGCGAAGGCTCGCGCGGCGGCCGCAGCCGGCGCACGCCGATGTTCGGCATCCAGGACGCCGGCCGCTGGTCGCTGACGCCGCGTCCGGCCGAGGACGCGCCTGCGCCGGCGATCGACGCCGAGACCGTCGAGCACGCCGCGCGCAGCCTGCTGGATCGCTACGGCGTGGTGTTCTGGCGCCTGATCGAGCGCGAAGCCCACTGGTTGCCGCCCTGGCGCGACTTGTTGCGCGTGTACCGTCGATGGGAGGCGCGCGGCGAAATCCGCGGCGGGCGCTTCGTCAGCGGCATGTCCGGCGAACAGTTCGCGCTGCCCGACGCGATCGGCGCGCTGCGCAAACTGCGCCAGCGCCCCGACAGCGGCGAACTGGTCTGCGTCTCGGCGATGGATCCGCTCAATCTGGCCGGCACCGTGCTCGCCGGCGAACGCGTGGCGCGCCTGCCCGGCGCGCGCGTGCTGTTCCGCGACGGCGTGCCGATCGCCTGCCTGAGCGCGGGCAAGGTCGAGCTGATCGAAGCCGGCCTGGCGCCGGCCGACGCCGAGCGCGCACGTCAGGCCTTGGTGCGTCGGCGAGGTACCGCGGAGCCCGAGGCCGATCTCTACGCGCGCCTAGCGCCGGTATAGGCGCCAGCGTTCACGGCCGCACGGTACACGATGCCAAGCGAAAACCCCGGTCTTCCCGCTTTGAAAAGGAGGGATTGAGGGGGATTTGCTTTTAGCGCCCCCAGCGCCGCCACCGCGCCCCGTTTCAGTACCGCCCCTCAAACCCCTTCGCCAACTCCCGCGTAAGCTCCCCAGCGGGCACCTCGCGACACCCACTGGGATTCTGCCCCGACCACAACGGCGAAAAATCGCCGCTGCCCAGCGCCTCGGCGCGCGCGCGGATCGGCGCCAATGCGCCACCCGCGAGCGGAAACGGCGGCGCCAGCGCGCTCATCGGGCCGCGCTCGCGCATATAGCGATTGACGATGCCGCGCGCAGGTCGCCCGCTGAACAGATTGGTGAGCGCGGTGTGCTCGGTGTCGGCGCCCTTCAACGCCGCGCGATGTGCCGCACCGGTGCTGGCCTCCGGGCAGAGCAGGTAAGCGGTGCCGATCTGCACGCCCGCCGCGCCCAAACGCATCGCCGCCGCCACGCCCTGCGCATCGGCGATGCCGCCGGCCGCGATCACCGGGACCTGCAGCGCGCGCACCAACTGCGGCAGCAGCGCGAACGTGCCCGATTGCCGGCTCAGGTCCATGTCCAGGAAATGCCCGCGATGGCCGCCGGCCTCCAGGCCCTGCGCGATCACCGCATCGACGCCCTGCGCCTGCAGCCAGCGTCCTTCCTCCAGCGTGGTCGCTGAGGACAGCACCTTCGCGCCCCAGGAACGCACCCGTTCCAGCAAGGCGGGCGAGGGCAGGCCGAAGTGGAAACTGACCACGCGCGGGCGAAACTGGGCCAGCAGCTCGGCCGTTTCGGCATCGAAGGGACGCCGACCAGCCCCGGCGCTCACCGTGGCGGGGTCGATCCCGAACTCGCGGTAATAGGGCGCCAACGACTCGCGCCAAGCCGCCTCGACACCGGCATCGGCCGCGGGCGGGGCATGACAGAAGAAATTGACGTTGTAGGGCCGGTCGGTTTGCGCCGCGATCGCCGCGAGTTCCTCGCTCAGGCTTTGCGCGCTCAGCATCGCCGCCGGCAGCGAGCCCAGGCCGCCGGCCGCGCAGACCGCGACGGCGAGGGCGCTGCCCTGGGAGCCGGCCATGGGGGCCTGGATCAGCGGGAACTCGGTACCGAGCAGGGCGTGTGACATGGGCCGTCCATCCAATGCGGCGTGGGCCGCGAATATCGCTGCGTCGTGTCGGAGGCCGTCGCGTCCTCGGACCTGGGGCAGCGCTTGGGGGTAAGGGCGACATCCTTGCCGCAGACCCTGTCGCCCATCCCGGCTGCCCGCGAACGCGACTCAGGCGATATTGCTCAGCTTGGGCAGCAAGAAGTATCCGACGACCAAGGCGGCATAGAGCGCCGCCGCTATGTGGTAATTGACGGCGGCCAGGATGGCGGTCCAGTACAACTTGGACTCTCGCATAGCCGCCTTGCGCAGGGCGATCAGCAACAGCAGTGTCGAGATCGCCGCGGTTCCGCCGCACAGCCAGGCGCTGTTGCTCAACATACCCAGCGAGGACTGTGTGAAGGCGGGGGCCAAGCGGCCGAGCGTGGCCGGATGGTCGAGTCCATAGGCGGCCAGTACCCGCGAAATACTCACCGCCGTGATCAGGAGGGTGGCGAGGCTGCCCAGATACAGTAGCGCGGCGATAATCGTTTTGAGCCGGTTCACAGGATGCGATCGCTGCGGAGCGGGCTTCAGATTAAGTCTGTTCGGCGCCCGCTCACAAGACAGTCGTGCGCTGGAACGCGCGTGTCCGCGGCCCCTGGACGATCGATCCTCCCGGCGTCCAGCCTGGCAGGGCACCCACATGAACCGCCCCCCATCGCCGCGCTTGTGAATGCGCCCGCCGCCCCTATACTGACCGGGTCAGCGTGAGCTGTCCCCGGGGGTGCACTGGCTTCGACGGGGGTTGCGAAATCGCCTGGTGCATGCCGAGGGGGTAGCTTTCCTCGTAAATCCAGCTGCAAACTTTTAGTTGCCAACGACGACAACTACGCTCTCGCCGCTTAAGGCGTAAGCCCCGAAACTGCTTGTGTCCGTGCTCGCAGCGTAGGGTCATCATCACGGAATCGCTGGGGTCGGTTGCCTGTCAAACCCCGGTTAACCCAAAACAGGCTGGTTCCCGGATGCGCTTTGCGCGCCGTGCTGTTCGGGGGCGAGATCTAACGGAGCGCTAAGCATGTAGTGCCGGGGATGGAGTGCCTTCGGACGGCGGTTCGATTCCGCCCACCTCCACCAATACCGCCGTCGCAAGACGGAACAAGAAAGGTCGGATAGCCACCAGGCTTCCGGCCTTTTTTGTGTCTCGAGCCGGCGTTCGGCCGGAATGCGCTGCGCCTGTGCGAATCACGCCAGCGTTCGCAGCTTGGCTTCGCGCGCCCATTGGCGCTTCATGGCCTGAGCGATGAACGAGCGCGTATAGCTCGCACGTCTGAGGAGCTAAAACTACACATTTTCTGGCGCTTGATGAGGTGCTACCTCTGTGATGGACTCATTGAGCCGCAAGTCGCGGCTCAAGCTAAGGTCATAAGGATATGAAGCAGATTGGCTATCGAGGGCTGCTTGTCGCGGCCCTACTTGTTTTATCAGGGCAGGCCCTAGCAGGTGACGGTGGGGGCGACTACTTGGACCATGAGACTCCTCTCGAAGATGTCGCCGCACCGGATCGCTTCTTCGCAGAGCACAACGGAGTAACCGGCCAAACGTTCGTCTATGTGGGAAACGGAGACGAATCACAGACGGTCTTGTACGACCGGTCCACGGACCGCCTTTACATCAGCAACTCGAATGGGACTGGCGACTATCCACTTGCCGAAGCGGCACTGAGCTACGCAGGTGGAAACCTTCAGTTGGCCACCGAGGTAGCGAACCAAATTCGCACTTACAACAATTGGGGTGGCAGTTACGAGACCTTCCTGGCTCCTACGATTACCTTCGCGCCTCCCCGCAGCACCGGCGGGGCTTGCGATCTCTCTCCCTGCGGCCCGGGCAGATACGAGGGACACCTGCCTCCGGGCGAGTTTTCCAAGCGACTAGGTATACGGGGCTACGACCCAAACGACGACCAGTGGTACAACTATCTGTACACGCCTACAGAGATTAGCAATGACAAGCGCTACTTCGAGATTTGGCGCGAAGGAGAGTGCGACGACGCGACAGATGACGCGGTTAACGCGATAACCGGAATAGCTGGAGCCGCCGTTTCATGCCCCTTCGTGGAGACTGGGGTTGGAGCGGTCGGTTGCGCCGGCTCGGCCGTGCAAGTTATAAGAGCGTTTTCTAGTAACGCTCGTGACAACTGCAGAAGGTCCACATACCGGGGGCCGGGCCGTTGGGGGAATTAAGCCGCCATGTCAACGACAGTAACCTTCCTGCTGCTCTTTCTGGTGTTGGCGCTGACCTCAGTCGGTATATCGCTATATTACCTTCGAGACAGAAAGCAGCAGAAGGTGGTTCTCACTCCCATTGCCATAATGGCAGTGCTCGGGGCTGTTAAATCCATCTTCTTTTAGCAGCGGTCCGGGGGACACTAAGTGTTCCTCCGGTTACCTGCGGCACGTGGCATCGTGTGCGACTCGACTTTGCTACTTCACTGAGTACGTTTGTTCGCAAGAGGTCGGCTGACTCTGTGAGCCGGCCAGGCAAGGAGACACAGCGGTATTTCTTCGAGCAGCGAGCTTGGCGTTCCAACGCCGCGAAGTCTCGTGATGGACAATCACTTCAAAATTGACGAGTAGCCGGCGAAGCGTTTCACGGAAGGCTGGTCAGAAGGTTTTGTCAGCTAACACGCTTCCGTCAATTCTTGTATTCAAGTCGATTTTCGGCCTACGCTGCGCCTGTGCGAATCACGCCAGCGTACGCAGCTTGGCCTCGCGCGCCCACTGACGCTTCATGGCCTGAGCGATGAACGAGCGCGTATCGCCCGCGTCGACCACGCCGGCGTCGCGCTCCACGCCGCCTGCATTCAATAGCGCTTGCGCGCCGGCATCGGCCGCGATCGCCTTGAGGTGGCCATAAGCGTCGCGCACGAAGTCGACCGCGGCGGCTTCCTTGGCCAGGCGCTTGCCGGCCTTGTCGCTCAACACCAGGGCGACCGCGTCGAACACCAGCGACGGCGTGCCGGCGAGCTGGCCGTCGGCGGGCAGGGTCTTGCCGTCGCTGAGCTTGGCGCCGCCGATGCGCGGCGCCACGATCTTGACGCGCGCGCCGGCGGCTTCGGCCGCCTTGCGCAAGGCGCGCACCGTGGCGGCGTCGGAGCCGTCGTCGATCAACACGCCGACGCACCGCCCCTGCAGGGTCGGTTTCATCTTGCCGATGATCTGCAGCGGCGGTGACGCGGGCAGGTCCTGGGCCGCGACCGCGGCCGGCGGCGCTGGGGGCAGCGCGGCCAGACCCAGGCCGTCGGCCACCCGGCGCGCCAGCGCGGTGTCGATGTGGCGCAGGTGGCCCACGACGGCCTCACGCACGTGCGCGGTGCCGACCTTGGACAACTCGAACACCAAGGCCGAGGCCATGTGCGCCTGCTCGTATTCGGTCTGGCTGCGGTAGAACTGGCGCGCCTGACTGTAGTGATCGGCGAAGCTCTCCGGACGCACGCGGCCCTTGATGCCGTCGTCGCTGGGCACGCCGGCGCTGCGGAAGCCGGCCGGCGTCTCGCGCGGCGATTGCGGATCCAGCGAACTGGGTTCGTAGTTCACCCGCCCGCGCGGCACCCGCATCTGCATGTGGCCATCGCGCTGCAGATTGGCGAACGGGCATTTGGGCGCGTTGATCGGCAACTGGTGGAAGTTGGGCGAGCCCAGGCGCGACAGCTGCGTATCCAGGTAGGAGAACAAGCGCCCCTGCAGCAGCGGATCGTTGGAGAAGTCGATGCCCGGCACCACGTGCGAGGGGCAGAAGGCGACCTGCTCGGTCTCGGCGAAGAAGTTGTCCGGCCAGCGATCCAGGACCATGCGGCCGATCACCGTCAGCGGCACCAGTTCCTCGGGGATCAGCTTGGTGGCGTCGAGATGGTCGAACGGAAATCCGTCGGCCTGTTCCTGGGTGAACAGCTGCACCGCCAGCTCCCACTCGGGGTAGTCGCCGTTTTCTATCGCCTCGAACAGGTCGCGGCGGTGGAAGTCGGGGTCGGCGCCGGCCAGCTTGCAGGCCTCGTCCCACAGCGTCGATTGCAGGCCCAGCTTGGGCCGCCAATGGAACTTGACGAAGGTCGAAGCGCCCTTGGCGTTGATCAAGCGGAAGCTGTGCACGCCGAAGCCTTCGATCATGCGCAGCGAGCGCGGAATCGTGCGGTCGGACATCGCCCACATGATCATGTGCATGGCTTCGGGCGTCAGCGAGATGAAGTCCCAGAAGGTGTCGTGGGCGCTGCCGGCCTGCGGATAGCCGCGGTCGGGCTCCATCTTCACCGAGTGCACCACGTCCGGGAACTTCATCGCGTCCTGGATGAAGAACACCGGGATGTTGTTGCCGACCAGGTCCCAGTTGCCCTGCTGGGTGTAGAACTTGACCGCGAAGCCGCGCACGTCGCGCGGGGTGTCGATCGAGCCGGCGCCGCCGGCCACGGTGGAGAAACGGCAGAACAGCGGGGTGCGCTGGCCCACTTGGGTGAGGATGTCGGCCGTGGTGTAGCGGCTGAGCGATTTGCTCAGCTCGAAGTAGCCGTGCGCGCCGGAGCCACGCGCGTGCACGATGCGCTCCGGGATGCGTTCGTGATCGAAGTGGGTGATCTTCTCGCGCAGGATGAAGTCTTCGAGCAGACCCGGGCCGCGTTCGGTCGCGCGCAGGGAGTTCTGATTGTCGGATACCGGCAGGCCCTGATTGGTGGTCAGTGGCGGGTGCTTGCCGCCAGCGCTCTGATGCAGCTCGTCGCCGTGGCCGCGCCCGTCGCGGGTCGCGCCGCCGTTGCGGGACTTAGCGGCTTTCTTGGTGGCCATGGCGAAACTCCTGAGCGGGTGAGCGGACGGCGATCGACGCCGGTTTCCTGATCATGCGACCGCGGCGGTGAACATAGCGTCGTGCATGCGGGCTTGCGCGTTCATCCAGGCGCGGCTACAGCTGAGACTTGAGCGGAAGCACGAACTTCTCGAACAGTCGCTCTTTCCAGGGTCGATCGCGCCAGTGTTGCAGGGTGTAGCGCCGCGATAAGCGCAGGTCCGCTTCGAACACCGCCGTCATGTCCGCGGCGAAGCCGCGGTCGTAGACGTTCAAGCTGGCTTCGTCGTTGAGCCGGAACGAGCGGATGTCGAAATTGGTCGATCCCACCGAGACCAGTTCGCCGTCCACGATCAGCATCTTGCTGTGCATCATGGTCGGCCGGTATTCGTAGAACTCGATGCCCGCCTGCAGCAGCGGCTCCCACTGCGCCTTCGAAGCCAGGCGCACGGCGTCGGAGTCTGTATGCTCGCCCGGCACGAGGATGCGTATGCGCACGCCGCGGCGACGGGCGTCTAGCAGCGCTTTCAGCACCAGATCGTCGGGCACGAAGTAGGCGGCGGCGAGATCGATGCCGCGCTCCGACGCGGCGATCGCCATCAGCACCATCAGATGCATGCTGTCGCTGCCGCCAGCGGGCGAGCTGATGAACAGCTGCGCGTCCATGTCGCCGGCGCGGGCCAGGGGCGGGTAGAACGCTTGCCCCTGCAGGACCACGCCGGTGGATTTGACCCAGTTGTCGTTGAAGCCGGCCTGCATCTGCGCGACCACCGGGCCCTCGACCCGGAAATGCGAATCGCGCCAATGCTCGGGGTCCTGGGCATGGCCCTCCCATTGATCGGCGATCCCGACGCCGCCGGTGAATCCGACCGTGCCGTCGACGATCAGCAGTTTGCGATGGGTGCGGTTGTTGACCCTGTCCAGGTTGTACCAGGCCAGCGGCCGATACTGGCGTATCTGCACGCCCGCGCGCTTCATTTCATCGATCTGGGCGTCGTCCATCTTGCTGCTGCCCAGCCAGTCCACGGTCAGATAGACCTGGACGCCGTTGCGCGCGCGCTCGGACAAGGCGCGGCTGAATTCGCGGCCGATGTCGCCGGACCAGTAGATGTAGGTTTCGAACGCGATCGTGCGGCGTGCGGAGCGGATCGCCTGCAACATCGAGGGAAAGATCTCGTCGCCGTTCTGCAAGCCGCTCACGCGGTTGCCCGCCAATAGCGAGGGGCCGAGCAGGGTGCCCATTTCGCGCCGGAACTGCGGCGAGGCCACCGGATAGCGGTGCGGCAGCGCGTGCACGAGCTGCTTCTCCGGTCCGGCGAGATTGAGCGCGATCAGACTGGTCAACGCACTGAGCACGCAGGCCGCCAGGACGGCCCGGATCACGCTACGACGGGACCAACGTGCAGGCATGCCGCCTCCAGTCCGGAACTATCGCGCTAATGTGCGCGCGCGGCCTCAGCGCGGCGTGAATGCCGCCGCCGCGATGCGCCGAAACCGCCGCGACCTCGGTCCAGCGCGCCTAGCGATGGGCGGCCCTGCCTTGCTCGAGCATGCCGTGGCGCTGCAGCTTGCGCGCGATTCTGTCTTTCAGCGCGCCCAGGTCGTGATCTTCCATCACGTAGATCTCTTTGCTGTGGCCTTGGAAGTAGCGGTAGTGCTTGCTGTCCGAGCTGGGCAGGATAGTACCGACGAATTCGCCCTGAAAGCGCACCTCCACGCTCCAGTCGCTGCCCAAGCCCTGCTCAGTGAATAGGGTTTCCATGCCGATCGCTCCGAATCCGTTGCTTTGGCGCAAGCCTATGGGATCCGCGTGAACGGGCCGTCCATCGCGCGCGCAAATTTTCTGAACCGTTCATCGACGTCGACGGATCGGCTTTCGATGCGGCGAGCTGCGGTCGCTCGCATCACATGCTGGCGACGTACGCGGACCTATCTTGGCGCGGCCACACGAGGTTGGCGCCGAACACGAGTTGGCTATGCGCGACACGGTAGATCTGAAAGAAAAGCTGTGGAAGGCATTGTCTTCCGACCGCACCTTGATGCTGGGCCTGGACGGCGTGGAAGCGGGGCATACGCGCCCGATGACCGCGATCACCGAGGACGACCGCAGCCCTATCTGGTTCTTCACCTCGACCGACAACGCCCTGGTGCAGAAGTTGGATTCCAGCCATGCCGCCATCGCGGCGTTTTCTTCCAAGGGCCACGATCTGTTCGCCAGCATCAGCGGGACTTTGCGGCGCGATCAGGATAGGGCCGTCATCGATCGTCTGTGGAATCCCTTCATCGCCGCCTGGTTCGAGGGCGGGAAGGACGATCCGAAGCTGGCGCTGTTGCGCTTCGATGCCGCCGAGGCCGAGGTATGGCTCAACGAGAACAGTCTGCTGGCCGGAGTGAAGATGCTGCTGGGCATGGATCCGAAACAGGAGTACCAGGACAAGGTCGGCGAGGTGCGGCTGAGTTAGCCGTCATCGAACGGCGCAAGCCGATACGGATCGGCTGCGCGGGTCGGAAAGTCGCGCGCTCGCGCTCCTCAGATCTTTTTGCGGTATCCGGGCGATAGTCCGGGATTGAGATTCGGGCAGTACGGGCTCGAAGAACCGGGCATCGAGCCCAAGCCGACACGCCGCACCACCGACGCATCGCGGCCGCGTTCGCGCGCTTCATGCGTCCAGCCCGGCATCGCCGCCGCTCATAGAAGGACCGCCTCATGGAAATCATCGACGTGGTGGTGGTGGGCGGCGGTCCGGCGGGTCTGACGGCTGCCACCTACCTGCGCCGCTTTCATCGTCGCTGCGTGGTATTGGACGGCGGCGACAGCCGTGCCAGGCGCATTCCGCAGAGTCACAATTGTCCGGGTTTTCCCGATGGCGTGTCCGGGCCCGATCTGCTGCGGCGCATGCGCACCCAGGCCTTGGACGCGGGGGTGCGCATCGAGCCAGTCATGGTCGATGCGCTGCTACGCGAGGGCGACGGCTTTCGCGCGGTCGCCGGCGAGCGCAGCTGGCGTGCGCGCGCGGTGGTGCTGGCCACGGGCGTGCGCGATGTGCTGCCGGAGGTGGACTGGGCGGAGGACGCGATCGCCTGCGGCGCGATCCGGCTGTGCGCGATCTGCGACGCGTTCGAGGCCACCGACCTGCGCATCGGCGTGTACGGCCCGCGCGCGGCCGTCGCGTCCCACGCCCGCTTCCTGCGCGGCTATACGCAGCGTCTGGTGTTGATGCCGATCGACCG
The DNA here is from genome assembly GCF_900114355.1 of Lysobacter sp. cf310. Lineage (GTDB taxonomy): Bacteria > Pseudomonadota > Gammaproteobacteria > Xanthomonadales > Xanthomonadaceae > Lysobacter. The sequence goes on along the minus strand of NZ_FOSS01000003.1, from coordinate 384,419 downwards.
GCCGTTCGACGACGAATTCCCGGCGCCTTACAAGGAGTCGACGGTACGGGTCCTTGCTCCCGGCGGCGAGCTGGACTTCGATGGAGCACGCTGCCGCTATCGGACGCCGGACGGGGCCGAGACGGTGCTGGACACGGTCTATCCCTTCCTCGGCACCCAGGAGGCCCATCCGCTGGTGGTGTCCGCCGGCGCCTGGCCGGACCTGCCGGGCGAGACCGTGGTGGATGCGAATCAGATGACGCGCGTGGCCGGCTTGTACGCCATCGGCGACATGGTCAGCGGCCTCAATCAGATCTCGGTGGCGGTGGGGCAGGCCGCGATCGCCGCGACCCATCTGCATCATCAACTGCCTAGTGCGCCGCGCATGAGAGCGGAACGCGTCTGAGTGTCTATCGGAGCGTTCGGTCGTCTTTGGATTCGCTAGCGAGCGCCTTCAAGCCGATGGCCGGCGCCTGGCGAGCCTGGCCCGATTGGCGCTGACGGTGCGTGCGACCGGTTTCAGACCCGCGGCCACGATCCGATCGCCGGCCGTGCCGAGCCCGGACCAGCGCTGCCACGGACTGGACCAGGGCGACCACAACGACCAGGCGCCCGCCGACAGCGGCGCCAGCCACACGGCGTTGTACATCGCCCACCAGCCCTCCATCGCGGCCGCGCCCTTTTCGGCGATCATCCGGTTCCACTCGCGCAGGTCGCGTCCGGACAGCGGTTGCGCGGCCAGCGAAAAATCCAGCAGGCGTTGCGCCGCCACCATAGGCGAACCCTGGGCGATGGCGGACAGTTGCCGGGCGGTTCTGGTCGATGAGCGCGACATCGCTTGGGCCTGATTTGCGAGCGGTCGCTCGTAGGCGGGCGAGTCTGCCACGCGCATGTGCAATCGCAGTGACGGCGACTGCCGGCACGAATGCGAATGGGCGTCGCGCCGCTGAACTGTTCACGAAACAAACCCCGCAATTCACATGCCCCACATCGTGCCGCTCCTATGGTCGGGCCTGGGTCTGCGTCGTCCGACGCTCTTTAAGGAGACCCCGATGGCCAAGACAGCACAGGATTCCGTTCAAGTCGAAGAGCTGCTGTATCAGGCGCTCGAAACCGAACTGGGCGGCATTCAGATCTACGAGACGGCCATTCGATGCGCGGTGAACGACGACCTGCGTGCGGAGTGGAGCGAGTACCTGGGACAGACGCGCACCCATCGCAAAGTGCTGATGCACGTGTTCGAATCGCTGGGTCTGGATCCGGATACCGCGACCCCCGGGCGCGCCGTGGTCGCCCACATCGGCAGCTCTCTGGTCAAGGCCATGGAAATGGCGCTGGCGGCCGGCGATGCGCGCGCGGCCGAGTTGGTCGCCGGCGAATGCGTGGTGCTGGCCGAAACCAAGGATCATATGAACTGGGAGCTGATCGGCCACGTCGCCAAGCATGGCAAAGGGCCCGAGGTGGACATCCTGCAGGCCGCGTTCGATGCCGTCGAGCAGGACGAGGATCACCACCTCTATCACACTCAGGGCTGGACTCGCGAACTGTGGATCCAGTCGCTGGGCTTCCCGGCCGTGCTGCCGCCGCCGGAAGAGATCAAGCAGGTCGAGACGGCGATCGGCGCCTCGCGCGCCGAACAGGCGCGCGAGCAGATGTTGAAAAAGAACTAAGGGCCCGTGGTCGCCGAGCCGGGTTCCGATTCGGCGACTCGGGCATGCACGGCCGACCGGCGTAATCGTCGCTCGGTCTCGCTCCACGTGCACGCGCAAGCGATCGTCAATCGATGCACGGCTGGCGTGGACCGCCGCCAACGAACGAGTAGGGGCTATGCACGACAAACGCACCCCCGCCATACACGCCTTCGAGGACGGACAGCAGTTCCGGCTGCTGGTCCAGAGCGTGGTCGACTACGCCATCTACATGCTCGATCCCGACGGCTACATCTGCAACTGGAACGAGGGCGGGCGCCGGATCAAGGGCTACGACGACGAGGAAATCATCGGCCAGCATTTCTCGCGCTTCTACGTGCCTGCCGATCGCGACGCCGGGGAGCCCCAATACGGGCTGCGCATGGCGCGCGAGAACGGACGCTACGAGAAGGAAGGCTGGCGCCTGCGCAAGGACGGTTCGCGCTTCTGGGCCAGCGTGGTGATCGACCCCATCGTGATCGACGGTCAGTTGATCGGCTATGCCAAGGTCACCCGCGACGTCACCGAGCGCCACGAGTCCACGCTGCGGCTGGCGGAGGCGCAGCATGCGCTGTTGCAGGCCAAGAAGATCGAGGCGATCGGCAAGCTCACCCTGGGCCTGTCCCACGATTTCAACAACTTGCTGGGGGTGATCGTCAACAGCCTGGATCTGATCAGCGCCCATCGCGACGATGAGAAGCGCGTAACCCGTTTGGTGGAAGGCGCCTTGCGCGCCGCCGACCGCGGCACGCTGTTGACCCGGCAGCTGCTGAGCTTCGCCCGCGGCCAGGCGCTGGCCCCGGAGGTGCTCGACATCAACGAGCTGGTCCTGGGCATGAAGGACGTGCTGCTGCGCGCCTGCGGCGTCGGCATCGAGATCGATCTGTCCTTGGCGACGGATCTGCCGTCCGTGCGCGTCGACCGGACCCAGCTGGAAGCCGCGCTGCTCAATCTGGTGATCAACAGCCGCGATTCCTTCGCCGACAAGGGCCGCATCACCGTCGCCACCGGCCTGGCCGATCGCCGCCCGCCGGAGATCGAATCTTCGGTCGAGGATTTCGTCTGCGTCTGTGTGGTGGACAACGGCCCCGGCATGAGCGAGGACGTGGTGCAGCAGGCGGTGCAGCCGTTCTTCACCACCAAGGAGGTGGGGCGCGGCAGCGGCCTGGGCCTGAGTCAGGCCCATGGTTTCGCGGCGCAGTCGGGCGGCTATCTGCACATCGACAGCGAACCGGACCAAGGCACGCGCGTGACCATGTACTTTCCGGCCCTGGAGGACTGAGCCATGGCTTCGTCCTGCATTCTGATCGTGGAAGACGACGAGCTGTTGCGCGAAGTGGTGGTGGAGGCGTTGGCGGAGACGCGCTACACCGTATTGTCGGCCAGCAACGGCCCGCAGGCCCTGGACATGATCGACGCTCACGAGGAGATCGATGTGATCTTCAGCGACGTCAGCATGCCGCTGGGCGTGTCGGGCATCGACCTGGCGCACGCCCTGCGCGCGCGCAAACCGCATCTGCGTTTCATACTCGCCTCAGGCTACGCCAAGTCGCAGCTGCCACCCATGCCCGAAGGCGTGCAGTTCCTGCCCAAGCCGTATCGGGTGCTGCAATTGCTGGCGCTACTGGACGCCGAGGAGGACGATTGAGAGCCTTCGGCACCGGCCTTCGCGCGCGGCATGATCGCCTTCGAGCGCGCGCGGATGCGGCCGCCGATTGCTACGATGCGCAACGATGTGCAAACACACTCCTAAATCCATCGCCCGGCGTCTGGACGATCTAGCCGAACGGATGCCGCAATTGGTGGCCGATCATCCCGATGAAGGCGACTTCTGGGCGGCCTACGTGCGCGTCTCCGCCCCCATCGTGCAGGATGCGGGCGCGGTGAGCGAGCAGGCGCTGGAGCACGCGCAGCGGCGCTTGGACGCCTTGCTGGCCGAGCACGACAAGATCGGATCGCTCGCACCCTCGCCGGACGCAGGCTCGGAGACCGTCCCCGATGCGGATTGGTTGAGCCGGATCAGAAAGAAAAAGAAGAAGCGCCTGTTCTAGCGCAATGCGCACGCCTGTGTTTTTCGCGGTCGCGGCCGGCGTCGCGGTGGTCGCTGCGGCTGGTGCGATTCGAGTCTTAACCCTTCATATAACGTTCGGCGCAATTCACGCCTTCGTACCTGCGCGCACGCCTACTGTGGACTTACCGGTGCCGATGGGCGTCGGCCCCACAGGAGTAAGCAAAATGAGCGATGTAAAAAAAGATCATAGCGTCGGCGCGGGCACGGGTGCGGTAGCGGGCGCCATCGCGGGTGCGGCGGTCGGTTCCGCCGGCGGCCCCATCGGCAGCGCAGTCGGCGCGGTCGTCGGCGGCGTGGTAGGCGCCAAAGCCGGCGATTCCATCGCCGAAGCGGTCAACCCGACCGAATACACCGCCTATTTCCAGGGCGAGTACCAGAAGCTGCCGTCCTATGTCGCCGGCCGCGAATGGAGCGATTATGAGCCGGCTTACAAGTACGGCTACGACACCTACGGCGAGTATCGCGGGCAGGCCTACGATGCGGTCGAAAGCGACCTGCAGCGCAAGTGGGACGAGACCCGCCACGCCTCGCGTCTGCCTTGGGACGAGGCCAGGCATGCGGTGCGCGACGGCTGGCATTACATCGAACGCGCGATGCCGGGCGACGCGGACCGAGACGGCCGCTAAGCCGTTGGCGACGGCCAATTAGTGGAGTTGCGGGACCGCCATGCGGTCCCGTTTCCTTTGCTGGGGTGGAAATCGTTCCGGGCTCGCGGCGCTTGAGATCGTGAGTAGGCTCGGCCGTCGAGCGCTTCAAGACGGGGATCCGGTTCGCTCATTCGCGTCGGCGTGCCTGCTCACGCCATGCGCGGCCAGCATCGCGTCGAGACGCCCCAGTACGTGCGGCCTGTCTTCCCAGCCGGCGCGCGCCAGTATCGCCGCGGCCAGCGCGTCGAACTGCGGCCAGAACTGCGCGGGGTGACGCAGCCGCTCCAGCCAGGGCGGGAGCATCTGCGCCAGATGATCCAGTTGCGCATCCAACTGCGCCCGCGCGCTCATGCCGGGGGGCGCGGCCACCGCACTTCGACCTGATGCGCGGCGCCGTCGTCGATCAGCGCGAAGCCGAGATCGGCCTGCTCCACGTCGTCCAGTCGCAGGGTCGCCGGCCCGTCGTCGCATTGCCGTACCCGGATCGAGTAGGCGCTGCTGCCGTGACGGTACTGCAGGCGGTACTCCGGCCAGTCGGCGGGCAGGCAGGGGCGCAAGGTCAGGCGCTCGCCCTGGCGGTGCAGACCCAGCAGGGATTCGGTCAGCAGGCGATACATCCAGCCGGCCGAACCGGTGTACCAGGTCCAGCCGCCGCGGCCCACGTGCGGCGCCACGCCATACACGTCCGCGGCCAGCACGTAGGGCTCGACCTTGTAGCGCGCCACATCCTGCGCGCTGAGCGCGTGGTGAATCGGGTTGATCATGCGCGCCAGCTCCCAGGCCCGCGCGGCATCGCCGCGGTGTGCGAAGGCCATCGCCGCCCATACCGCGGCGTGGGTGTATTGGCCGCCGTTCTCGCGCACGCCGGGCACGTAGCCGCGGATGTAGCCGGGGTCCTTAGCGGTCTTGTCGAACGGAGGATCCAGCAGCTGGATCAGGCCGGCATCGCGACGGACCAGGTGCGCGTCCAGCGCGTCCATGGCCTGGCGCGCGCGCTCGGGATCGGCCGCGTCCGACAGCACCGACCAGCTTTGCGAGATCGAGTCGATCGTGCATTCGTCGCTGGCGGTGGAGCCCAGCGGGGTGCCGTCGTCGAACCAGGCGCGGCGGTACCACTGCCCGTCCCAGGCATGGGCTTCGAGGTTCTCGCGCAGGCGTTGCGCATGCTCGCGGCAATAATCGGCGAAGCTGTGGTCCTCGCGCGCCTGCGCGACCTGTTCGAAGGCCTGCAGGGTTTCGAACAGGAAGAAGCCCAGCCAGACGCTTTCGCCGCGGCCGGCTTCGCCGACCCTATTCATGCCGTCGTTCCAGTCGCCGGTGCCGATCAGGGGCAGGCCGCGCTCGCCCAGCAGGGTGCAGCCACGCTGCAGGGCGACCGCGCAATGCTCGTAGAACGACTGCTGCAGGTAGGACGGCACCGGCAGGTCGTAGTAGGACTCTTCGTCCGGGTTGACCGGGCGCCCCTCGATGAAGCGCACGTTCTCGTCCAGCACGCTGCTGTCGCCGGTGACGGTCAGATAACGGCAGGCCGCCAGCGGCAGCCACAGATAATCGTCCGAACAGCGCGTGCGCACGCCGCGGCCCTGCGGCGGATGCCACCAGTGCAGCACGTCGCCGTGCGGGAACTGGTGGGCGGCGCACAGCAGCAGATGCTCGCGGGTCAGCGCCGGCTTGGCGTGCACGCTGGCCATCACGTCCTGCAGCTGGTCGCGGAAGCCGAACGCGCCGCCGGACTGGTAGTAGCCGCTGCGCGCGACGTAGCGACAGGCCAGGGTCTGGTACAGCAGCCAGCCGTTGGCCAGCGCGTCCACGCTGGGGTCCGGGGTCTGCACCTGCACGGTCGACAACAGCTTGCGCCAATAGATGCGCACGCCGTCGAGCACGTCGTGGGCCCAGCCGACGCCGCGCACCTTGGCCGCCAGCCGCAAGGCCTCGCCGTGGTCCTGGCCCATGCCCAAGCGGAACACCGTCTCGGACTGCTCGCCGGCGGCCAGGGCGATCGGCACCTGGATCGCGGCGCAGGGGTCCAGGCCGACGCCGAGGCGGCCGGACAGGCGTTCGCGCCGCAGCGCCGCGGGTTCGCCCAGGCTGCCGTTGCGGCCGAGGAACTCGGTGCGGTCGGCGGTGTAGCTGCAGCCGTTGGCGTCGGTGTCGAAGAAGGCGACGCGGCCGGCGAACTCGGTGTTGTAGGGATTGCGCGCGGTCAGCACGCCGTTGTCGGCGTTCAGTTCGCTGACCACGTGCATCTGCGATTTGCCGCGCAGATCGCCCAGCACCCATTCCACATAGCCGGTGGCGGACAGCCGGCGCGCGCGGCCGGACAGGTTGCGCAGCTTCAGCACCGAGTACTTCACCGCGTCCTCGACGCCCACGTACACCCACAGCTCGCTGGCGATGCCGTCCTCCAGGTGCTCGTAGACGCTGTAGCCGAAGCCGTGACGGGTGCGGTAGTCGCCGCGCCCGCGGCAGGGCAGCGGCATCGGCGACCACACCTGTCCGCTGTCCTCGTCGCGCAGGTAGAAGGCCTCGCCGGCGCTGTCGGCGACCGGGTCGTTGTGCCAGGGGGTGAGGCGGAACTCGTGCGCGTTTTCGAACCAGGTGTAGCCCGGCGCGCTCTCGCTGACCACGGTGCCGAAGCGGGCGTTGGCCATCACGTTGCACCAGGGCGCCGGCGTCGGCGCGCCTTCGCGCGAGACGATCACGTACTCACGGCCGTCGGCGGAGAACGCGCCGACGCCGTTGTCGAACACGAACTCCTGGGCCACCGCGTCGAACGGCCAGGCGTCGTCGGCCTCGTCCTCGTGCCTGGGCGGCAGGCCGTTGGCTGCGTCCGTGTCCGCGAACGGGCTCAGGTCCGCCGCGCCTTCCGGCAGCAGGGCGGGAATCGCCCGCTCCGGCGGCACGTGGCGGCCGATCTGGGCGGCGAGGGTGCCCTTCTGGTCGTCCACGATCACGCGCGCCACCGATTGCAGCAGGATGCGGTCCTCCTGCGAGATCTGCTGGGCCGGGCGCACGAAGATGCCGCCGGGGCGGTCGAGGATGTTGGCCTCGGGATCGGCGGAGACCATGCCCAGGATCAGATCCTGCAACTGCTGGCGATAGCCGGCCTGGCTCTCGTTCCAGATCACCAGGTCGGCGCGCAGGCCTTTGAGGCGCCAATAGGCGTGGGCCTGCACCATCTGCCGCACCAGTTCGATGTTGTCGGCGTCGGCGATGCGCAGCAGCACGATGGGCAGGTCGCCGGAGATCGCATGGCCCCACAGGCCCGACTGGCCGCGCTGGTTCTGCAGCAGCACGACCGGGTCGGCGCGCAGCAGCGGATGCGCGTACACGATCAAGCCGGCCAGGCGTTCGTACAATTGGGCGTCGGCCTGCGAGGCGTTGATCTGGCGGCGCACCACCTGGCTGTGGGTCCAGGCCAGATCGAACACGCGGTCGGCCAGGCGGCGGTCGCGGTACTTGTCGACCAGTTCAACGCAGGCCTCGCGATCGGCACCGACGCCGGTGACCATGTCGATCATCGCGGTCTGGCCGGGCGCCAGCTCGATCCGGCAGCGGATCGCCACGATCGGGTCCAGTACCGAGCCCTCGGTGTCCGACAAGGCCTCGTCGACCGACAGCGCGCGCGGCGTGCGCGGGGTGTTGCCGCGGCCGAGGAAGCGCGCGCGATCGGTCTCGTAGGAGATCGCTCCGATATCGGCATCGTGCACCGCGACCAGGTGGAACATCCACGGCGGCACCTCGTCGTGCGAACGCGGCCGCCGCGTGCACAGCAGGGCCTGCTTCTGCCGGAGGATCTGCGACTGCACGAACAGATTGCTGAAGGCCGGATGCAGCTCGTCGGCGATGGCGGGGGCCAGCACGACCTCGGCATAGGTGGTGATTTCGATGGTGCGCGTATGCCGGCTGCGATTGCTCAGGCGCAGCCGGCGCAACTCGATGTCGTCCTCGGCCGAAATCGCGATCTCCAGGTGGCTGTCGTAGCCGCGCTTGCGCCCGCGGAACTCGGCCTTGGCGTCGGAGAAAATCGCCTCGTATTGTTCCACCGGCACGCCGGTGGGCTGCAGCGCGGCCGACCAGAACTCGCCGCTGTCGACGTCGCGCAGATAGCAGAAGCTGCCCCAATGGTCGCGGGTGCCGTCCTCGCGCCAGCGCGTGACCGCCATGTCCTGCTGGCGGCTGTAACCGCCGCCGGCGCTGGTCAGCAAGCCGTGATAGCGGCCGTTGGACAGCAGTTGCACCGCCGGCCGGTTGGTGCCGGGATTGCGGAAAATGCGCAGCTGGGTTTCGGTCTCGGTGCTGGTGGCGCGCGCGCCCAGGGTCTCGGCCTCGTGCGGATGGAACACGCCGGTATGCGGGATGCGTTCCTGCAACAGCAGCAAGGTGGCCTGGAATTCGGCGTCGGCGACGAAACGCCGCTGCATGGGCTGGTGGCGCAGCAGGTGGTCCAGCGACAGCAGACCCATGCCCTGGTGATGGGCCATGAACGAGCGCACCACCACGCAGTCCTGTCCGTGCGGCACGCGCGCCGGCGTGTAGTCGATGGCCTCGTAGAGGCCGAAGTCGCCGCCGAAGCCCAGCGCGCTCAACCGCTGCAGATTCTGGCAGGCGGCTTCCGGCGCCACCATCAGCGCCATCATGCTGGCGTAGGGGGCGATCACCAGGTCCTGGCCCAGGCCACGCTTGAGGCCCAGGCCGGGCACGCCGAACGCCCTGTACTGATAGTTCATGCGCGCATCGACGGTGTTGTAGCCGGACTCGGACACGCCCCAAGGCACCGAGCGCTCCATGCCGTGCGCGATTTGCGCTTCCACCGCATGCTGCGAGGTCTGATCGAGCAGGGTGTCCGGATAGCTGGGCATCACCAGCTGCGGCATCAGGTACTCGAACATCGAACCGCTCCACGACAGCAGCGTCGCGTCGCCGTTGACCTCGGTAAGCAGGCGCCCCAGCGCGAACCAGCTTTCCTGCGGCAGCTGGCCCTGGGCGATGGCGACGAAACTGCACAAGCGCGCTTCCGACGCCAGCAGGTCGTAGTAGCCGGCGTCCAGGCGGTGCTCGTCGAGGTTGTAGCCGATCGCCAGCAGATGGCGGGCGCGGTCGTAGAGGAATTCGTATTCCATCAGCGAGAACTGCCCGGCGATATGCGCCAGGCGTTCGAGCTCGTGGATGCGCTCGCGTGCGCGCGCCTGTGCGACGGGATGCGTCGACCGCGTCTGCAGCTCGCGCAGGCTGGGGATGCGGTTGCCGTCGTCGCCGAGGTCGGCCGCCAGCGGCAGCAGGCCGAAATGCTCCAGCTCGGTCAGCGCGCAGCGGCAGGCGGCGACCAGGGCGAGCGCCCAGTGATCCGCGGTCGGGTCTTCGCTCGCGGGCCACAGCGCCAGCATCCGGTCGGCCTGGGCGAGGAGGTTGCTCAAGGCGCGTTCGGCATCGCCCACGCCGACCGGCGCCTGCTCGAGCAGGGGATCGAGCGCGGCGCGCAACTCGGCCAGGACTCGTGCCAAGGCCTCGTCATCGTGTGCGGCCGCGCGATGGGTCTCCTCCAGCACGCCCAGGGTATCGGCGAGGCCGGCGTAGGTGCTGGGCGCCAGCACCGGCGCCTCGATCAAGGCCAGCAGGCCCTGGCGCAAGGTCAGCAGATGGCCGGCGAGATTGCCGCTGTCGACCGTGGAGATGTAGCGCGGCGGCAGCGGCTGCAAGGTTTCGGTGTCGTACCAGTTGTAGAAATGGCCGCGATGGCGCGGCAACGTTTCCAGCGTGTCGAACACCCGGCGCGTGCGTTCCAGCACGCCGCCCGCCTGCAGGTAGCCGAAGTCGTAGGCCGACAGATTGGCCAGCAGCGACAGGCCGATGTTGGTCGGCGAGGTGCGGCGCGCGACCACCAGGGCAGGGTGCTCCTGCACGTTGTCCGGCGGCAGCCAATGGTCTTGCGCACGTACATAGGTCTCGAAGAAACCCCAGGTGCGGCGCGCCAGGCGCCCCAGGAATGCCAACTGGCCAGCCGACAGATCCGCATCGCGTTGCGCGGGCGGATGCCCCAGCCAGGCCATCAGCGCAGGCGACAGCAACCACAGCGCCAGCCAAGGCAAGGCCACCCACAGCGACAGCGGCTGCACGATCGCCAGCAGCGTCGCCGCGGCCACGGCGAACAGCGGCGCCGCGCCCATGCCGCGCAACTCCGCGCTCATGCCGCTGCCCAGGCTGCGTTCGACTTCGCTGGACGGGTTCCACTGCAACAGGTGGCGGCGGCTGATCGCCAGCCGCCACAGCGTGCGGGCGATCGCGCCCAGGTTCAGCAGGGCTTCGTAAGGCAGGCAGGCCAGGGTGACCGCGCTGCGCAGCAATTGCCGCAGGGTGGATTTGCCGACCCGTAGCAGATGCGCTTCCAGCGGCATGTCCACCGGAACCGCGAACGCGTCCAGCGCCGCCGGTACCAGCACCGGCAGCAGCCACAGGCACAGCAGCCAGGCCGTCCAGGCCAGGGGATGCGCGGCGTACAACCAGCCCAGCATCAACAACGCGGTGGCGGCCGCCGGCACCAGGCTGCGGCGCAGGTTGTCGAGCAGTTTGCCGCGCGACAGCCACGACAGCGGATTGCGCTCGTAGCCGCCGTGGGCGCGCGGCACCCAGGGCAGCAGCCAGGGCAGCAGCTGCCAGTCGCCGCGTATCCAGCGGTAGCGCCGCTTCACGTCGGCGGCGTAGCGCGAGGGGTAGTCCTCGAACAGGCGCACGTCGCTGACCAGGCCGGCGCGCGCATAGCAGCCTTCCAGCAGGTCGTGGCTGAGGATGCGATTGTCGGGGAAGCGATCGGCCAGCGCGGCTTCGAACGCGTCCACGTCGTAGATGCCCTTGCCGACGAAGGAGCCTTCGCCGAACAGGTCCTGATACACGTCCGAGACCGTGCGGGTGTAGGGATCGATACCAGGCTCGCTGCCGAACATGCGCGCATAGCGGGTGCTGCGGCGTCCGCTCTGGCTGGTGCCCACGCTGGGCTGGAGGATGCCGTAGCCGCGTACCACCCGGCCCAGGCGCCGATCGTAGCGGGCGCGATTCAAGGGGTGGGCGAGGGTGCCGACGAACTCGCGCGCGGCGTCGCGCGGCAGGCGCGTGTCGCTGTCCAGGGTGATCACGTAGCGCACCTGCGCCAGCACCTCGGTCTCGCCGGTCACCTGCAGGAACTCGTCCTGCGAACGACCGCGCAGCAGGCGGTTCAGCGCCGCCAGCTTGCCGCGCTTGCGCTCGTGGCCCATCCAGCAGCCTTCGCGCGGGTTCCACAGTCGCGCGCGATGGAACAGGAAGAACAGGTCGCCGCTCTCCGGCGCATAGCGGGTATTGAGCAGGCCGATCTGTTGGGCCGCGCGCGCCAGCAGCGCGGCGTCGGCGGGCAGGGTCTGGCTATCGGCATCCAGGAAATCGGTCAACAGGGCGAAGTGCAGATGGCGGTCGCGGTTGGCCAGGAAACGCACCTCCAGGCCCTCCACCAGGCTGTCGACGCCCTCCAGGCTGCCCAGCATGCTGGGCACCACCACCAGGGTACGCGCTTCGGGCGGAATGCCCTTGGAGAAATCCATCCGCGGCAAGGGCCGCGGCGCGACCAGCAAGGTGGCGGCCCAGTTGACCAGGGCGATGCCCAACTCGCTGAAGGCCACCACCGCCAGCGCCAGCAGCAGCCAAAACGGCGCGCCGTCTTGCGGCATGTTCGAAGGCACCGACAGTAGCGCCCAGGCGAACGATCCGGCGATCGCGGCGATCGGGGTCAGGTAGGCCCATAGCGGGATGCGCGCGGGACGCAGGCGTATCGGTCGCAAGCCTGGCGCGGATGCGGTCACCCGCGCCCGGGTCTGCGCCACGCCGTCGTCGACCAGGTAGTAGCCGACGTGGGCGCGGCCGCCATCGGCATTCGTGGCGTAGGCGCCAGCGCGGGCCAGCTCCAGCACGAGGTCGGCCACGTCCGGCTCGCTGGCGCCGCTGAGCCGCGCCATCTTCTCCACTACGTGGCGGTAGCTGTCGCGGGTGCTGAAGTCCATCAGCGCGTAGGTGCCGGCGGGGTCTTCGCGCAAGCGGCGCTCGACCGCGCTCATGCTCTCGACGAATTCGCGCCAATCCATGTTGGCCAGGAAGCGTAGGCTGCCGATGCTGTTGCTGATCGACACCTGGTCGGCGGCCTGCTGCTGGCTTTCCAGATGCACCAGCTCCTCGATGCTGTGGCCGCCGTCGACCACCCATTGCTCCAGCCAGGTGATCGGCATCGAGAACACGGTGCCGCGGCCCTGCAGGCCGCGTGTCAGCTCGGACACGAACGCGCCCGACAGCGGCGGCTGCGAGCGCGCCATGTCGGCGACCACCAGCACCACGTCCTTGGGGCTTTCGGCGGCGGTTTCGTTGAGCAGGTCCGCCCACTCGCTGGCAAGACGATGGTCCGCGCCGTCGCGCATCACCCGCACCGCCATGCGCCGCAGATTGTCGATCAGCGCCAGCCGCAGCATGATCGGAATCGCCCACAGCTCGCCGAGTTTCAGCGGCGTGATGGTCTGGTAGGCGGCGACGAAGCGGCCGATGGTTTCGGCGTCGATGCGGCCGTCGCCGTGGGCGATAGCTTCCAGCGACAGGTCGTATACGCGCGGCAAGCCGCTGGAAGCGCCCTGGCTCAGGGAGGGCAGTTGGCGGCTGTAGCCCTTGGGCAGGTGCCGCCGCGCGGTGTGGATCTGTTCTTCGATCAGGTAGTAGTTGTCCAGCAACCACTCGCCGGCCGGGGTGATGCGCATGTCGTCCTGGACCATGCGCGTGAGCAGCGTATAGGCGTCGTCCAGCAGGCCTTCGTTCTCCTGCAGACGGTCCAGCAACCGCTCCGGTCCCGCGCGCGCGCGCACGTGGTGCTGGCGCGCCAGCGCCTTGCCGTGCAATTCCATCTGTTCGGCATTGAACAACTGCGAACGCAACGGCCCTTCGACTTGCAGCGTGCTCTGCGTGGCTGAACGCCGCCAGCGCCACAAACGCCTGCGCAGGCGCAACCAACGGCTGAACATCCTCCATAACTGAGGCATCGGAGACCTAAACAGGGGCGAGCAGTCGCCGAGAACGCGATCCTGGCATCCAAGGCAGTACAGGGAGGTGAAATCGAGCGCCGCAGCGCTTGCGGCAAGGCGCGTGCAGTTGCGTGTTCGCAGATCGGCGAGTCCGCCACCCGGCACCGCGGCGAGTCGCGGGCCGCCGCGCGGGTAAGGCTTATAATGCGCGCATGGATTACCAGCTCATCATCAAGCTGTGGCGCAAGTCGCTGACAGACGAGACCTTTCTGACCACGCTGGAAAGCGAGCTGAAGGCGGCCTTGGGCGACACCGTGGAGCTGGAGGGCTACGACGTCAGCCCGAAAGAAATCAATGTATTCATGACCACGGCCGATCCGCGCCATTCCTTCCGGCGCGCGCGCAGCGTGCTGGAGAAGCTGGGCGTGGTGCAGGGTGTATCGGCCGCGTTTCGCCTGGTCGGCGGCGCCAGCTTCACCTCGATCTGGCCGCTGCGCGTGATGCGCAAGTTCACGCTGCCCTAGCAGGGCTGCGGCGATGGCACTCGCGTGCGCGCGGCGCCAACGCCGAATCCGGACCCGGGTCACGGATCGTGCCCGCCCATGAACCAAGATGGCCTTGGACTTGCCTGCTGCCCGTCGCTAGGGTCGTAGGCGTTCGTTGTCCGTTTCCGATCGCGCCTTGCGTTGGACGATGGTCGGGCGCGCGAAAGCCGTCCGGGGGGGGGGCGGCCGGAGCCGGCCCGCCGATGTGTCGCCGCAGACGGAGTCCACCGCACCAGCTCACGGAGACGTCCGCATGACCCGCAGTCGATTCGACCATGAAGGCGCGAAGGTGGGAGCAGGGCGGCCGTCATCCGCGGAGCCCGCTTGCGGGCATGCGCATGTCGCACCGCGTCCGCGGGTTGCCCAGGCCGATCCTGCGCCCGAGCCGCACGCGCGTGCGTGCGCGGCGATAGGTGCCATCGGTTCGACATGGTTGCATTCCGGAGTCCGCTCATGACGCCGACGCCGACGCCGACGCCGCCCGACCGCAGCGGCCATGCCAGCGACGACTTTCCCTACTACAACGGAAAGCCGGTCGCCATTTCGGGCGCGCAGTGGGCGTTCGTGTTGCTTACGGTCGCGCTCGGCTTCGCGGCGCTGGTCGCGCCCGTCCCGCTGTTCCGCGAAGGCTGGGGCCAGTTCATCCCCGCGGTCGCGTTCTTCGCCATTCCCTTGCTGGGCCTGGCCATCGTCGCGCCGCATCACTGGACGGCGCTGTTCCGTCGCGTCGGCTGGCGCGAGTTGCTGTGGATGCTGGCCTTCGCCGCGCTCAATCTGCTGGTCAGCCTGGCGGTCGGTCTGCTGGTCATGAAAGGGACCGGCGCGGCCAGCAATCCGGCCTTCGCGATTCTGGCCCAGCAAGGCATGGGCGAGCGCTCGCTGTTCTTTCTCAAGACCCTGCCGCAGCTGCTGGGCGAGGAAGTGCTGACCTTGCTGCCCTTGCTGGCGCTGACCTGGTACCTGCACACCAGGCTGGGCTGGTCGCGCTCGCGCGCCTTGCTGCTGGCGTGGGTGGCGACCGCCCTCATGTTCGGCGCGATGCATCTGCCCACCTACGGCTGGAACCTGCTGCAGTGCCTGGTCGTGATCGGCAGCGCGCGCCTGGTGCTGAGCTTGGCCTATCTCAAGACTAAAAATACGTGGGTGTCGTTCGGCGCGCACGTGATCAACGACTGGTCGCTGTTCGGCATCGGGCTGATGGGAGCAAGCGCGGGCGCTGGGTAAGGCTGCGCCGACGGGGCCTGCACAAGATCGAGGTACGCAAAGTGACGAAAATACGTGCATCGCCGGCGACGTCACCGTCGTTCGGGTTTCATTGACGGGCGCACAGGCAACATCAGGCCCCGCGCCTCACCACCGCAGCGCGTTTCCCCCAACTACGGAGTTCTTGCCATGAAATGGATCCTCGTCTCCACCGCGGCCGCCGCGTCCCTGTTCGCCTGCAACGCCTACGCGGGCATCCCGCAGCTCAACGGCACCTGTCCGGGCAATCTGTCGGTGCACGCCGACGAAGGCGGTCCGGTGTACGTCAACGGTAAGGAAACCAAGCTCAAGCGCTTCAACGACAACTACTACGAAGCCAAGGACGCCGCGACCGGCGTGACCTTGTCGATCACCATCAATCCCGACGGCTCGCCCAGCCTGTCCTACACCGGCAAGAACCGCGCGAACGGTGTGTGCCAGCTCGGCGCCGCCGCTGCCGCCGCGAAGCCCGCAGCCGCGCCCAAGACCGGCGCGCGCGAATCGCATCCGGCCGCCGAGAAGGCCTGTCTGGCCGCGGTCGCCAAGACCACCAGCGTCCAGGCGAACACGTTGTCGGTGATCAGCGCCGAGTGGAGCCAGGCCGGCACCGGGGTCAAGGTGAAGGTACCGGGCGCGGACGCGCCCTGGGCCTGCATGGTCGACGACAAGGGCAAGGTCTGGAACGTCAGCTACACCGGTTCGGAAGGCAAGCTCTAAGCCGAACGCGAGCCCGGGACGCCGCGCGATCGCGAGATCGCGCGGCGTGCGCGCAGCTCAGGCGGTCGCCCGCGCCGCTTCGTCGATCAGTGCGGCGACTTCGGCCGGCCTGGACGCCAGCGAGGCGTGGCTGGCCGCCAGTTCGATGACCTTGCGCGCGCCCAGTCGCGCCGACATGCGCTGTTGGTTCTCCGGCGCGATCATGCGGTCCTCGCTGGAAATCTGATACCAGGACGGCTTGTGCTTCCAGGCCGGCGCACTCACCGCATCGCCGAAGGTGCTGGCCAGCGGCGCCTTCTGGGTGATGCCCATGATGTAGCCCTCGTCGGGCGTGAGGTCCTGGCAGAAGCTTTCGTGGAACTTGTCGGCCTGCACCCACAGGTAGCCGTCGCTGTCGGGCGCCAGGTTCGCGGCCGCGATCGGCGGGTGCTCTTGAGTGATGCCGCCCGGGCTTTCGCCGGCGTCGGGCGCGAACGCGGCGATATAGACCAGGGCCGCCACATTGGGCAGATTGCCCGCCTGGCTGATCACCGCGCCGCCGTAGGAATGGCCGACCAGCACCACCGGCCCGTCGACCTGGGCGACCATCTTGCGGGTGCGCTCGGCATCGTCGGCCAAGGACGTCAGCGGCAGTTCGACCGCGCGGATCGAGGGGTAGCCCTTGCGCTTGAGCTCGAGGATGACCTTGCTCCAATGGGCCGCGCCGCCCCAGAAACCGTGCACCAGCACTACCGTGGATTTGTCGCTCATGACCGCTCTCCTGTGGGGATGCGCCGACGGCGGGCCGGCAAGGCCGGTCGGCGCGGCCTGGACGGGCGGACATCGGTCGAGCCGGGGCGGCGGGGAGCGGATCCGTGCGATGGCCGTTGCGATGGCGGTCGAGCGGTGCGAGCTCGCACAGCGTCGATCCGGGCGCGTTAAATCCGGGCGAAATGTGGCCTCAGGTGGAGGCCGGGCACTACGGATGGTTGACGCCGGGATCGCGGCGGCGCGGCGCGCGGGGCGGGTCCGACGGCAGGGGCGCAACACGCAAACAGCCGCGCCTGTTCCCGTCGCGTCGGGTCCGGCTCGACGCGACGGCGATGCGAGCGTCCATCGCCCCGGGCCCGGCGCGCGCGACACGTCCGCACGATCTCGCCCGATGCGACGCCCACGGCGCAGGCTCGACGCGACGGCCGTCGTGCCGAACGAGGAGGAACTGCGATCCGCGGCGGGCAGTGCCCGCGCCGGCTCAGTGACCGTCCAGCAACTCGATCAGGGCGCGCCGCTTCTTGCGCGACAGCTTGCGCATCAGGCCCATCAGGCGCAGCTCGTCGGGGTCGCTGTACTTGGTGGTCTGATCGCGCACCGACAGCGACTTGCCTTCGATGGTGCCGCGGCCGGTGGCCAGCCATTCGAAGCTAACGTGCTGCTGGACCGCGATCGAGAGCATGCGCTCCAGCTCGGGCAGGGCCAGGCCGATCAGCCATTTGCGCGCGGTCTCGCGGCTCACGCCGTAGTACGACGCGAGTGCGCCGGTGCGGGCGCGGCCTTTGGCGAAGCCGGAAAAATCCAGCGCCTGATGCAGGCGGCGGGCGAATTCGTCGTGAGGTGTAGTGCTCATGCGGTACCGCCTGTGCGTCCTGCCAGGCTCGATCGGTTGTCCGTCACCGGGTGTCCACTCGTTCTTGCGCGGGAGAGCGCAACTCATTCTTGCGCATCTTGTGGAAACGAATCACACTTTTTAGGTGTTGTATTTCGCTACTTCAAGTTGTATGTTGGAATCGCATAGACGACGATAGGGATGTCGTGGCCGATATAGCTCGTGCAGCAGTAGCCGCCCGCGCGGAGAGCGGAAATTCCCGCGAAAATCCGATCCAGCGTTATGTCGCCTGCTTCGCGACAGTCGGGTCGGCGGCCAAGGCCGCCGGTGTGTCCACAGAAATGCTGCGTCAAATGCGCATTAGAGGCTTCGTTTCTACGCGCAACCGTGCTTTGCGCATGGCCGAGGCCTGCGCCGGGCGGGTCAGCGCGATCGAGCTGATGGCGCTGCCGCGCCGGAGCGGGCGGGGCTGATGCCGATGCGCGCACCTGATCTCGTCGTCGCCGCGCCGCTGCGCGAATCCGACACCACTGCCCGGGTCGCGATCGCGGCCGCCGAACCGGCGTCGCCGCTGCGCGGGGAATGGGCGGATGCCGCGGACGTGGCGGCCGGTCTGGCCGCGGCGCTGGCGCTGCTGGTCGCGGCCGCGGCCTGCGTGCTGGCGGTGTCGATGCGGCGTCCACCCTCGTTGCCGGAACTGGCCGAACGCGAAAGCCGCAACGGCGACAGCCTGCTGTGGCTGGCGCGCGAGATCGAGCTGCAGGTCGCGCAGTTGGAGCGAGCCGGGCGCAACGCCGGCGAGCAGCGGCGCTGGGCGCGCCTGTGCCGGCGTATCGCCGGCGAACACCTGGAATGCGTGAACGCCCTGATGCTGGAGGAGCTGCGCCGCGAGGCGCCATCGCCGTCCCGGCGCGAGCCGGCGGGGCCCTAGCCGACGGGCGTGCCAGAAACGTGCCTGCGCGCTGGCTCGGCTTGTATGCTCGCGGCATGAGCTCAACCGATCTGGACGATTCCGCCGTCGCACAGCTGTCCGGCCTGGTGCCGCGTCGCAGCTACCTGCTCGCATTGCTGGTGCTGATCGGCGCGCTGGTGCTGGTGTTCACGACCTGGACGGTGGCGCGCGACCGCGAGTTGCGCACGGCCGAGTCGGAGTTTCAGGCGCAGACCGAGGTCATCACCGACCTGATGCGGCAGCGTCTGATCTATTACGAATTGGTGGCCGGCGGCGGCGTGTCGCTGTTCGCCTCGGTGGCGCGGCCGACCCCGCAGCAGTGGCGCGCCTATGTCGAGGGCATGAACCTGAGCCAGCGGTTTCCGGCGATGCTGGGGCTGGGCTTCGGCGGCTACGTGCGCAGTTCACGCCTGCCGGATCTGCAGACCGAGTGGCGCGAGTCGGGTTACGGCATGCTCGAGGTGCGCCCGCGCGGCGTGCGCCGCGACTACGGCCCGATCCTGTACCTGGAGCCGAAGACGGCGGCCAACGTGGCGGCGGTCGGCTACGACATGTACTCCGAACCGACCCGCGCGACCGCGATGCTGGCCGCGCTGGAGTCCGGCCAGCCGCAGCTGACCGGACCCTTGCACCTGATCCAGGACGGCGCCGAGAAGAACGTCGGGCTGGTCCTGTACCTGCCGGTGTATCGCGGCGGCGACCGCCCGCAGAGCCTGGACGCGCGCCGCAGCTCGATGCAAGGCTGGGTCTACGTGCCGTTCCGCATGCAACGCTTCGCCGAAAACTCGATGGGCAGTGCGTTCAAGGATGCGCGCTTCCGCGTCTACGATGTCGAAGGCGCCAGCAGTACCTTGCTTTACGCCAGTCCGCGCGAGCGCGACGAAGTGGAGCCGGCGTTCCGCCACTCGACCACGCTGGACGTGTACGGCCGACGTTGGCGGCTGGAATTCGAATCCACACCGCAGGCGCAGTCGGCGCCGCGCCTGGCCAGCTTGCAGAACATGCTGGCGCTGGGCTTGTTCGCCTCGTTGCTGCTGTATGCGGTGGCGCTGACCCTGGCCCGCACCGAGGCGCGCGCGCGCAAGATCGCCTTGCGCATGACCGAGGACTATCGCCGCAGCGAGACCCGTTTTCGCAGCGCGATGCGCTACTCGGCGATCGGCAAGGCGCTGCTGGACAGCGAGGGCCGCATCGTCGAAGCCAATCCGGCCCTGATCGCGATCGTCGGCAACAATGTAGCGGCCTTGTTGGGCACGCGTTTCGACGGCCTGTTCGAGAACGAGGATCATGAACTGATCGGCAAGGCCACCGGCCGCACCGACACCGACGGCGTGCACCGCGCGACGCGGCGCCTGCATCGCGAGGACGGGCTGGTGCGCCAGGTCCAGCTGACCTATTCGCCGGTGCCCGGCAACGTCGGCCAGGACATCGCCGGCCTGGTCCAGGTCGAGGACGTGACCGAGCGCCTGCGCGCGGAGGCGCGCGTGCACGCGCTCAACCGCACCCTGGAGGCGCGCGTGGCCCTGCGCACCCGCGAGCTGAGCATGGCCAACCAGGAGCTGGAAGCGTTCGCCTACAGCGTCTCGCACGATCTGCGCGCGCCGCTGCGCGCGATCGAGGGCTTCAGCCGCATCCTGATCGAGAAGCATGCCGCGCAACTGGACGATGCCGGCCGGGATTACCTCGGCAGGGTGCGCAAGGCGGCCGGGCGCATGGGCGAGCTGATCGACGCGCTGCTGCACATGTCGCGGCTGTCGCGCAGCGAGCTCAAGCTGGACCGCATCGATCTGAGCAGGATGGCGGCCGAGATCGTCGAAGAGCTGCGCACCGCCGACCCGCAGCGCAGCGTCGAGGTCGAGATCGAACCCGGTCTGCAGGTGGTCGGCGACGCGGCGCTGCTGCGCAACCTGCTGGCGAACCTGCTCGGCAACGCCTGGAAGTTCACCCGCGGCCAGGCCCAGGCGCGCATCGAGTTCGGCGCCGTCACCAATGCCCAGGGGCTGGCGGAGTTCCACGTGCGCGACAACGGCGCGGGCTTCGCCCAGGAGTACGTGGGCAAGCTGTTCCGGCCGTTCCAGCGCCTGCACACCGACAGCGACTTCCCCGGCCACGGCATCGGCCTGGCCTCGGTCAAGCGCATCGTCGAGCGCCACGGCGGCAGCATCCGCGCCGAAGGCGTGGAAGGGAAGGGCGCGACGTTTACGTTTACCTTGCCGGGGGAGTAGGGGCTTGAACGTTTAGCGATGCTGCGCATCGTTTGCGGTTTGCCGCGTCGCTAATGTGTGCGGAATCGTTCCAGGTGAGCTCGTGGGACCCTGCGCGGGTTTGCGTCGTTCCAAAAGCAAATCCCCCTCAATCCCCCTTTTTCAAAGGGGGAGGAAGCGCTATCGCGACAATGCTCTCCGAGTAGGTCTCGGTGAGCCAGTCGAAGTGTCGGCGGCCGGCTTGCGTCGCTTTGATGAGTACGGGCCTGCATCGCGGCATGGCGCTGAAGTCACTGGATCCCCGCTTTCGTGGGCATGACGGAGCGGGAGTGACTTAGCGGTCCAAGCTCTGCTCGAATCCCGAATCCCGCCCTCAAGCGTCGCGGTTATGGCGCCGCATCACGCGCTGCTTCTCGCGCGCCCAGTCGCGTTCCTTGCTGACTTCGCGCTTGTCGTGGCTCTGCTTGCCCTTGGCCAGGGCGATCTCGGCCTTGACCTTGTTGCCCTTCCAGTACAGCGCGGTGAGCACCACGGTGTAGCCGTCGCGCTGGACCCGGCCGATCAGGTTGTCGATTTCGCGCCGGTGCAGCAGCAGTTTGCGGGTGCGGCGTTCCTCGGCCACGACGTGGGTCGAGGCCGAGATCAGCGGGTTGATCTGGGAGCCGTACAGGAACATCTCGCCCTCGCGGATGACCGCGTAGGCGTCGGTGATGTTGGCGCGCCCGGCACGGATCGACTTGAGCTCCCAGCCCTGCAGGGCCAGACCCGCCTCGAAGCGTTCCTCGAGGTGGTAGTCGTGGCGCGAGCGCTTGTTCAGGGCAATGGTGCCGCCGGCGCCGCCCTTTCCTTTATCCTTGCCGGCCTTGTTGTTTGCATTTTTAGCCATCGCGCCATTGTCCCCGATTGCGCGGCCGCTAGCGAATATTCCATGCCGACCATCCGTCGATCCGCTCTAGTCGAACATTCCGCCGCGCGCATGTACGCGCTGGTCAACGACGTCGCGGCCTATCCGCGCCGCTTCGACTGGTGCGAGAACGCGCAGGTGCTGGAGGCCAGCGACAGCCACATGGTGGCGCGGCTGGACCTGGGCCTGGGGGCGCTGCGGACCTGGTTCACCACCCGCAATACCCTGGCGCCGCCGCACCATATCGAGCTCAAGCTGGTCGACGGCCCGTTCCGCCAGCTAGGCGGGCGCTGGGAGTTCCACGCCCTGGACGAGTCGGCCTGCAAGGTCACCCTGACCCTGGAGTTCGAGCCGGCGGTGAAGCTGCTGGGCCCGGCGATGGCGATCGGCTTCCAGAGCCTGGCCGACCGCATGGTCGACGACTTCGTACGGGTCGCCGATCGCGGGGACGAGGCGTGAAGATCGAGATGGTCCGGGCCTGGCCGCGCCGGTTCGAGGCCTGCTCGCTGGACCTGCCCGAGGGCGCGCGCCTGCGCGATGCGCTGGCCGCGGCGGGCTGGGCGCAGGACGAGGAGGCGGTGGCCTACGCGGTGTACGGGGTGCGCGCCGAGCCCGATGCGGTCCTGCGCGACGGCGACCGGGTCGAGCTGCTGCGGCCCTTGCTGGCCGATCCCAAGGACGCACGCCGGCGCCGCGCGCAGGCGCGCGGACCGCTCAAGGGCGGGTCGTCCAAGTAGGGGGTGGCACCGCCGCGGCGGTGCCGGAAACGCCGGGAATCGGGGAAGCGCGGCCTCAGCGGCGGCGCTTCTTGTCCTTTTCCTTGGCCAGGTTGCGGCCGAACTGCTTCGGCGCGGCCTTGGCGATCTGCTCGTCCTGCTCCGGGAAGTAATCGCCGTCCCAGCGGGCCAGGGCGTCGTTCTCGAAGTACAGGACCAGGTTCTTCTTCTCGGTCCGCGCCAGGCGGCCGGTGCGCTGGGTCGCGGTGTAGTCCCAGCGATCGTGGTGGAACGGGTCTTCGATCGAGGGGCTGCCCAGCAGCAATTGCACCTGCTGCTTGGTCATGCCGGTCTGCAGCTGGTCGACCGCGGTCTTCTCGAGCAGGTTGCCCTGGTAGATCGGCTGCTTATAGAGAATGCCGCAACCGGAGGTGATCAAGGCGATCGAAAGGACGAGCAGGAGCTTGCGCATCGTGTGCTGGGACCTATGTCTGCGACGGGCGGGTAACGCGCCGATGATACACTGAAGGCCGCATCCACAAGGGCTGGACCGGGGCGCGCCGAGACGCGTTCATCCGCCGTTCCGGCCGCGGCCGCCGCGCCGCCGGCGCGCGAACGCCGGCCCGGGCCGCCGGTCAGCACGATTAAAGAGGGACGATCAGATGGAATCGCAGGACCTGCGCAACGCCGGACTCAAGGTCACCCATCCGCGCATGCGGATCCTGGAGCTGTTGGAGCAGTCCAAGCCGCGCCACATGACCGCCGAGGACATCTACCGGCTGCTGCTGGAAAAGGGCGAGGACATCGGCCTGGCCACGGTCTACCGCGTGCTGACCCAGTTCGAATCCGCGGGCCTGGTGCTCAAGCACAACTTCGAGGCCGGGCAGTCGGTGTACGAGCTCGACCGCGGCCATCATCACGACCACATGGTCGACATCGAGACCGGCAAGATCATCGAGTTCGAAAGCGCCGAGATCGAAGAGCTGCAGCGCAAGATCGCGGCCAAGCACGGCTACGAGATCGAAGAGCACTCGCTGGTGCTGTACGTGCGCAAGAAGCGCTGAGGCTGATATGAAGGTCGAACTGAGTTCCGACGATGTGGCGTATCTGAGGGAAGTCCTCGGATCCGCACGAGTTGCGATCGAAAACTCTGGAATTCATACGCCGGAGACGCGCGCACAGAGCCTGGCGCGCGTCGAGCAAGTACTAAAAAATTGAACTCGGCAGCTGCCACGGAGTGAGCTGCGCCACGAGTGCTTGAACGACACACCGGTCGCAGCGCTACACGGATCGATCAAACCACATCCGCGAGCAACCGCTTGGCCGCCGCGCGCACTTCCTTGGTCAGCTCGACGCCGCCGAGCATGCGCGCCAGTTCCTCCTCGCGCTGCTTGGCGTCCAGGCGCTGAACCGCGCTCTGGGTGACGCCTTCGCTGGCCGACTTGCTGACCCGGTAATGGGCGTGGCCCTGGGCCGCGACCTGGGGCAGGTGGGTCACGCACAGGACCTGGCGGCTGGCGCCCAGCGCGCGCAGCTTCTGGCCGACGATCTCGGCCACCGCGCCGCCGATGCCGGAATCGACCTCGTCGAAGACCATGCTGGGGACCGTGTCCAGGCCCAGCGCGGCGACTTCGATCGCCAGCGACACGCGCGAGAGCTCGCCGCCGGAAGCGACCTTGCGCAGGGCGCGCGCGGGCTGGCCGGGGTTGGCCGCGACCAGGAACTCGACGCGCTCGCCGCCCTGCGGGTCGGGGCGGTCTTCGTCCAGGGGCTCCAGGGCGATCTCGAAACGGCCGCCGCCCATGCCGAGCTCGCCGATCAGGCCGGTGGTGGCGGCCGACAGGGTGTGGGCGGCGCTGCGGCGCGAGGCGGTCAGGGCGTCGGCGCTGCCGCGCCAGGCCTTGCGCGCGCCGGCGATTTCGCCGTCCAGGCGCGCCAGGCGTTCGCCGGCGCCGCGCAGGACTTCGAGTTCGGCGCCCATGCCGTCGCGGTGCGCGGCCAGCTGTTCGGGGGCGACGCGGTGCTTGCGCGCGAGTTCGTGCAGACGACCCAGGCGTTGTTCCAGGGTGTCGAACGCGGACGGGTCCAGGTCGAGGTCGTCGCGCACGCGGCCGAGCAGGGCCAGGGCTTCGTCGACCTGGATCGCGGCGGCGTCGAGCATGGCGTCGACGTCGCTCAGGCGCGCCTCGTGCTCGACCACGCGCTGCAGTTCTGCGCGCACCTGCTGCAGATTGCGCGACAGCGAGGGGCCGTCCTCGCCGCCGAGACGGGCGAAGGCGTCGTCGCAGGCGGCGATCAGGCCGGCGGCGTGGGCGTGGCGCTTGTGATCGGCGTTCAGGCGCGCGATCGCCTCGGGTTCCAGGGTTTCGCGTTCGAGTTCGGCGTGCTGATGTTCCAGCCAGCCGATGCGTTCGGACACGTCGCCCTTGGCGATCAGGGCGTCGCGTTCGCGCAGCAGGGCGCTCCAGTCGCGCGCGGCGGTTTCGACCGCGGCGCGCGCGGCGTCGTTGCGCGCGTAGGCGTCGAGCAGGGCGAGTTGGCTGGCCTTGGACAGCAGGGCCTGGTGTTCGTGCTGGCCGTGGATCTCGACCAGGCGCGAGGACAGATCGGCGAGCTGGCCCAGGGTGGCCGGGCGGCCGTTGATCCAGGCGCGCGAACCGCCGTCGGCGCGGATCACGCGCCGGACCTGGCAGCTGTCGTCCTCGTCGAGTTCGTTGTCGCGCAGCCAGGCCGCCGCCGGCGCGGCGTCTTCCAGCGAGAAGTCGGCGACCAGCTCGGCGCGGTCGGCGCCGTGGCGGACCACGCCGCTGTCGGCGCGCAGGCCGCTGATCAGACCCAGGGCGTCGACCAGCAGCGACTTGCCGGCGCCGGTCTCGCCGGAGATCACGGTCAAACCCGGGCCGAACGAGAGTTCGGCCGCGCTGACCACGACGAAATGCTTGAGGGAAAGGTGGGTGAGCATGCGCTGGCGGCGTTGTGGAGCGGCGATTGTGCCGGGTCGGGGGTGACCGGGCTAGCAGGGAATGCCGCCAATCTGTGTCGGATTTGTCTCCGGGGTTGAGATTGGGGTGAAAGGGGCGGGTTTCGGGCGTTGAGGGGCGGGTGGTTGTGCGGGGCGCGAAGGTCGGGGCGCAATCGCGGCTTGTGGCCGACGGACATCCCTGTGGGGCGTCGCCCCTCAGGGTGCGTAGGCATTGAGGTGCCGGACTGGTTAGTTGGCGTCTTTGCTAGGTGGCGCGGTCGCGACCTACGTCGCGCCTGCCCCAAAGCGGGCGGGTCGAATGGCGCGCGTGCAGGAATGCTTACTGTAGGAGCGGTATAAGCCGCGATTACCTGGCTGCCAGGCGCCGCAAGGCCAGCCCCCTCTGACGCGGCCTTCCCGCCGCAGGAACGGCGCGCCCGCATCGCCGCGCTTGCGCCCGCCGCCCGGCGCGCTTATATCGACAGCGATGAATCGCCGTTCTTCCGACCTCAGCCTGGACCCGCGCGCGCGCCAGTTGTTGCGCACGCTGATCGGGCGCTACATCCACAGCGGCGAGCCGGTCGGCTCGCAGACGCTGGCGCGCCATGCCGGCCTGGACGTGAGCGCGGCGACCATCCGCAACATACTGTCCGACCTGGAGGACGCCGGCCTGCTCAGCGCGCCGCATACCTCGGCCGGGCGCATACCGACCGCGCAGGGCTACCGCCTGTTCGTGGATTCGCTGCTGCAGGTGCGGCCGCTGCCCGAGGGCGACCTGGCGCGCCTGCGCAGCGAACTGCCGACCGGCTCGGGCACCCAGGCCCTGCTCGGCAGCGCCTCGGAGCTGCTGTCGGCGATGACCCATTTCGTCGGCGTGGTCAGCGTGCCCAAGCGCGAGCAGTTCGCGTTCCGGCGCATCGATTTCGTTCCGCTGGACGCGCAGCGCGTGCTCGCGATCCTGGTGTTCGCCGATCACGACGTGCAGAACCGCATCATCCAAACCAAGCGGCCCTACGACGGCGGCGAGCTGGAGCGGGTCGCCAACTACCTCAACAGCCATTTCGCCGGGCGCCCGGTCGCCGACATCCGCGCCACCCTGCTGCACGAGCTGCGCAGCGCGCAGTCGGAAATGGCCGCGCTGTTGGCGCAGTCGGTGGAGCTGGCCGAGCAGGCGTTGGCGCCGGATCGCGACGACGACATGGTGCTGGCCGGGCAGACCCGGCTGATGGGCGTGCAGGAGTTGTCCGACGTCGATCGCCTGCGCGAACTGTTCGAGGCCTTCGCGCGCAAGCGCGAGATCCTGCAACTGCTGGAGCGCACCATCCACGCTCCTGGCGTGCGCATCTTCATCGGCGAGGAAACCGGCCTGGCGCCGCTGGAAGGCGTGTCGCTGGTGACCGCGCCGTACACCGCCGGCGGCCAGGTGCTGGGCGTGCTGGGCGTGATCGGGCCGACCCGCATGGCCTACGACCGGGTGATCCCGGTGGTGCAGGCGGCGGCGGATGCCTTGGGGGATGCGTTCAAGCCCGAGGCTTGAGCGGGCGTGCGTCTAGGGGCTTGGCCTTCTGTCTGCGGGCCTTGGCCTTGTGTGGGAGCGGCGTGAGCCGCGATCGCGAACACCGTCGTGCTGCGGGTATTGGCTTCGGGGTTGTCTATCGCCCGCGGTGCGCTGCCGCTTCGGCATCGCGGCTCACGCCGCTCCCACAGGAAGCGGGCGAGGCGGGGTGGGCGTCGCCAGCGGTGGCTATGGTCGCGACTCGCGTCGCTCCTGCCTCAAGGCTGTCGCCGCCGCCGATCAGTCGCTTTGGGGTAGGAGCGGCGTGAGCCGCGATGCCCGAAGCCGAAGGGCGCCGATCACCGAGGTTTCGGTCGAAGCCGGGCGCGCGCCGGTCGCCGACTCCCGTGGTCGCGGCTTGCGCCGCTCCTACAGGGGGTGGGCGGGGTGTCGTCGTTGCTGGGGAGGCGTGGTCGCGGCTTGCGCCGCTCCTACAAAGGGCGGGCGGGGTGTCGTCGTTGTTGGGGAGGTGCGGTCGCGGCTTGCGCCGCTCCTATAGGGGGCGGGTGGGGGGTCGTCGTTGCTGGGGAGGTGCGGTCGCGGCTTGCGCCGCTCCTACAGGGGGTGGGTGGGGTGTCGTTGTTGTTGGGGAGGTGCGGTCGCGGCTTGCGGCGCTCCGGCTCAATGGTGCCGATGGCGGCGCGATAGCCCTGCGGTTATGGCCATCGTCCTAAAAACGGCGTCGAACCGCCGCGCTCGCCGCCGTTGCCGCACGATCGCCGCAGATCGCGGCACTTCTGCGGGCTGCGCACTTGAACGGTCCGGGCTTGGCCCCAATAGCTGCCCCTGTCGCGGATGTACCGCCAGGACCCAGCCCAGCATGAGCCACCACGATCCGAATACCGAACTCCACCCCGACGCGCAGGACCCGGCTTCCGCCGCCGCGCCGAACGAGGTCGAGACCCTGCGCGCCGAACTGGCCCAGGTCCGCGAGGACGCGCTGCGCGAGCGCGCCGAACTCGACAACCAACGCAAGCGCCTGGCGCGCGACATCGACATGGCGCGCAAGTTCGCCAACGAGCGCCTGCTCGGCGAGCTGCTGCCGGTGATCGACAGCCTGGAAGCCGGCCTGGCCGCCGCCAGCGGCGACGCCGGCGCGCTGCGCGAGGGCATGGAACTGACCCTGCGCCAGCTGCTCAAGGTCGCCGGCGACAACGGCCTGGTCGCGGTCGACCCGACCGGCCAGCCGTTCAATCCCGAGCAGCACCAGGCCATGAGCATGGTCCCGGCGCCGGGCGTCGCCCCCAACCACGTGGTCCAGGTCTACCAGAAGGGCTGGCTGCTGAATGAGCGGCTGCTGCGCCCGGCCCTGGTCGTGGTCGCCCAGGACGCCTGAACCGTGGCCGGCGCGAGCGCGCCGGCGCGCACGGGCGAAGGCGGGGGCGCTTGAACCGCCCGCGACCGGACCCCAAATAACGCACATCGGCGCCTCAACGGCAGCCGCAACATCTAAAGCATTCGAGAGGGAGCAACACCATGGGCAAGATCATCGGCATCGACCTCGGCACGACCAACTCGTGCGTGGCGATCATGGAAGGCGGCAACGTCAAGGTCATCGAGAACGCGGAAGGCGATCGCACCACGCCGTCCATCGTCGCCTTCACCAAGGACGGCGAAGTCCTGGTCGGCGCCTCGGCCAAGCGCCAGGCCGTCACCAATCCCAAGAACACCTTTTACGCGGTGAAGCGCCTGATCGGCCGCAAGTTCACCGACGCCGAAGTGCAGAAGGACCTGGACCTGGTGCCCTACGGCATCGCCCAGCACGACAACGGCGACGCCTGGGTGTCGACGGCCGACGGCAAGAAGATGGCGCCGCAGCAGATCTCGGCCGAAGTGCTGGCCAAGATGAAGAAGACCGCCGAGGCCTACCTGGGCGAGACCGTCACCGAGGCGGTCATCACCGTGCCGGCCTACTTCAACGACAGCCAGCGCCAGGCCACCAAGGACGCGGGCAAGATCGCCGGCCTGGAGGTCAAGCGCATCATCAACGAGCCGACCGCGGCGGCCTTGGCCTACGGCATGGACAAGAAGGGCGGCGATCGCAAGGTCGCGGTCTACGACCTCGGCGGCGGCACCTTCGACGTGTCGATCATCGAGATCGCCTCGGTCGACGGCGAAATGCAGGTCGAGGTGTTGGCCACCAACGGCGACACCTTCCTGGGCGGCGAAGACTTCGACAAGCGCGTCATCGACTACTTGGTGGAAGAGTTCCAGAAGGATCAGGGCATCGACCTGCGCAAGGATCCGCTGGCCCTGCAGCGCCTGAAGGACGCGGCCGAGCGCGCCAAGATCGAGCTGTCCAGCGCCCAGCAGACCGAAGTGAATCTGCCGTACGTGACCGCCGACGCCTCGGGTCCGAAGCACCTCAACATCAAGCTGACCCGCGCCAAGCTGGAGTCGCTGGTCGAGGACCTGGTCAAGAAGACCATCGAGCCCTGCCGCATCGCGCTCAACGACGCCGGCCTGCGCGCGGGCGACATCAGCGAAGTGATCCTGGTCGGCGGTCAGACCCGCATGCCCAAGGTCGGTCAGGCCGTGGCCGAGTTCTTCGGCAAGGAGCCGCGCAAGGACGTCAACCCGGACGAAGCCGTCGCCATCGGCGCGGCGATCCAGGGCGGCGTGCTGGCCGGCGACGTCAAGGACGTGCTGCTGCTGGACGTGACCCCGCTGAGCCTGGGCATCGAGACCCTGGGCGGCGTGTTCACCAAGATCATCGAGAAGAACACCACCATCCCGACCAAGGCCTCGCAGACCTTCTCCACCGCCGAGGACAACCAGTCGGCCGTGACCGTGCACGTGCTGCAGGGCGAGCGCGAGCAGGCCCGCTACAACAAGTCGCTGGCGCGCTTCGACCTGTCCGGCATCGAGCCTTCGCCGCGCGGCATGCCGCAGGTCGAGGTGTCCTTCGACATCGACGCCAACGGCATCCTGCACGTGTCGGCCAAGGACAAGAAGACCGGCAAGGAACAGAAGGTCGAGATCAAGGCCGGTTCGGGCCTGTCCGAGGACGAGATCGCCAAGATGGTCGCCGACGCGGAAGCCAACCGCGAGGAAGACCAGAAGTTCCACGACCTGGTCCAGGCCCGCAACCAGGCTGACGGCCTGATCCACATGGCGCGCAGCACGATCAAGGAGCACGGTGAGAAGCTGCCGGGCGACGCGATCGGCCGCACCGAGGGCGCGATCGCCGAGCTCGAGACCGCGATGAAGGGCGACGACAAGGGCCAGATCGAGGCCAAGTCCAAGGCCCTGGAAGAGGCGGCGCAGGCGCTGTTCGCGGCGGTCCAGGCCCAGCAGCCGGGCGCGGACGCGGGCGGCAACGCCGGCGCCAAGTCCGACGACGTGGTCGACGCCGAGTTCACCGAAGTCAAGGACGACCAGAAGCCGTGATTCGGGATCGGGAATGAGCGAAACGAAGGAGCGGGTTTTCCCGCTCCTTTCGCTATTCTCCCTCCGGTTCCGTCCCTGAGTTTTGCGCTGTAGCGAATCACGAATCCCGAATCACGAATCCCGGCCCATGAGCAAACGCGACTACTACGAAGTGCTGGGCGTGGCCCGCAACGCCAGCGACGAAGACCTGAAGAAGGCCTATCGGCGCTGCGCGATGAAGCACCACCCCGACCGCAATCCCGGCGACAACGCCGCCGAGGCCGCGTTCAAGGAGTGCAAGGAGGCCTACGAGGTGCTGTCCGACGCCAACCGTCGGCGCGCCTACGACCAGCATGGCCACGCCGCGTTCGAGCACGGCATGGGCGGTGGCGGCGGCGGTGGAGCCGGCTACGCCGACATGGGCGATATCTTCGGCGACATCTTCGGCAACATCTTCGGCGGCGGTGGCGGCCAGCGCGGACCGCGCCGCGGCGCAGACATCGGCTACGTGATGGAGCTGTCGCTGGAAGAGGCGGTCGGCGGCCTCGACAAGCAGATCGAAATCCCGACCCTGGACGAATGCGACACCTGCAACGGCTCGGGTTCGGCCGACGGCAAGCTCGAAACCTGCACCACCTGCAGCGGTCGCGGCCAGGTCCGCTTCCAGCGCGGCATCTTCTCGATGCAGCAGGCCTGCCCGCATTGCGGCGGCCGCGGCCAGACCATCGCCGACCCTTGCAAGGACTGCCACGGCCAGGGCCGGGTGGAACGCACCAAGACCCTGCAGGTCAAGATTCCGGCCGGCGTCGACAACGGCGACCGCATCCGCCTGACCGGCGAAGGCGAGGCCGGCCCGGCCGGTTCGCCGCCGGGCGATCTGTACGTGGAAGTGCGCGTGCGCGAGCACGAGATCTTCCAGCGCGACGGCGACGACCTGCATTGCGAAGTGCCGATCCGCATTTCGCAGGCCGCGCTCGGCGATACGATCCGCGTGCCCACGCTGGGCGGCGAGGTCGAGCTGCGGATTCCGTTCGAAACCCAGAGCGGCAAGCTGTTCCGTCTGCGCGACAAGGGCGTGAAGTCGGTGCGCAGCCGCAAGCCCGGCGACCTGTATTGCCGGGTGGTGGTGGAAACGCCGGTCAACCTGACCGTCGAACAGCGTGAGCTGTTGGAGAAGTTCGAAGCGACCTTCATCGGCGACGGCGCGCGCAAGCACTCGCCGCGCTCCTCGACCTTCCTGGACGGGGTCAAGGGCTTCTGGGACCGGATGACGTCCTGAGGCCTGCGCTTAGCGAAATCCGAAGGGGGCTGCGGCCCCCTTTTTCGTGCCCGAAACGTGCCGCGCCGGACTTGCGCCGGAACGGTCTTAGCGGCGCGCGTTCGATGTGATAGAACGTCTCGCATCCGGCGTGCGACCGGTTCAGGACGACGCCTCGCGGCCACGCCCGCGGAGTTCGTCGCCAACGTAGCGACAGGGGGAAGGGATGCGTATCGCAACACTGCGGCTGTGCGCCGCGATCGGCCTTGCGCTGACGGTTACGACCGTCGCCGCTCAGAATGCGACGCCCGCGGCCGCGCCGGCCGCATCCGAGGATCCGGTGCGCAGCGAACGCGCGTACCTGAGCTACACCGTGCGGCCCGACGGCAGTTACATTCAGCAGCGCGAGACCGAGCTCAAGGTGCTGGACGAGCGCGCGATCGAATACGCCAAGCGCGAATCGATCAGCTACAGCGCCAGCATCCAGACGATCGAGGTGATCGAGGCCTACACGCGCAAGGCCGACGGCCGCCGCATCGAGGTGCCCAAGTCCAACTATCAGGTCGAGACCAACGACGGCCGCGAAGGCGGCGGTCCGGCGTTCTCCGACATCGCCACCACCAGCCTGATCTTCCCCGACGTCGCCGCCGGCGACACCGTGGTGCTGTCCTATCGCCTGATCGGCAAGCAGCCGATGTTCGACCGCCAGTTCTCCGAACTCGACAGCTTCAGCAGCCACCGGTACGCGGGCGACGTGCGCATCAAGATCGACGCGCCCGCGGCGATGTGGGCCCAGCACAAGGCCTGGGGCGCGCTCAAGCAGGTGCGAGACGACACCGTCGGCGACCGCCGCATCGTCGAATGGAGCTACCAGAACCGCACGCCGAACAAGAGCAAGCGCCAGAACTACTCGGTCTACCAGGTCGAGGACGCGCCCGGCTTCGCCTACTCGACCTTTCGCAGCTACGGCGACATCGCCCGCGTCTACGGCGAGCGCGCGCTGCCCAAGGCGGTGCCGACCGCGCGCGTGCGCAAGCTGGCCGACGAGATCGCGGCCGGCAAGCGCGAGCCGCGCGAGGTTGCGCGCGCGCTGTACGAATGGGTGTCGACCAATATCCATTACGGCGGCAACTGCATCGGCCTGGGCGCGGTGGTGCCGCGCGACCAGGACTTCGTGCTCGACAACCGCCTGGGCGACTGCAAGGACCACGCCACCCTGTTGCAGGCGCTGCTGGCGGCCAAGGGCATCGAGGCCAGCCAGGCCCTGGTCAACGCCGGCAACGTCTACCGCCTGCCGGAGATTCCGGTCGCCTCCAGCGTCAACCACGTGATCAATTACCTGCCCGGACTGGACTTGTACCTGGACGCCACCGCCAAGGGCATCCCGTTCGGCGACCTGCCGCCGAACGTGGCCGGCAAGCCGGTGCTGCGCGTCGACCAGCCCGAATTGAAGGCGCACACGCCGGCCTATCGTTCCGAGCGCAACCGCCAGCGCATGACCACCCATCTGACCGTGGGCGAGGACGGCTCGGTCAAGGGCAAGGTCGCGGTGGAGGTGTCGGGTTTCCCGGCGGTCTCCTTGCGCGGCGCGCTACGCGAGATGACCGAGGAACAATCCAAGGACCTGGTCAAGAACTACTTCCAGGCCAGCGGCCTGGTCGCGCAAGGCACGTTCCGCCAGGACGATCCCAAGCCTTTGCTCGATCATCAGACCTACGACGCTCAGTTCGAGGTCGCGCAGATGCTGCCGGTGCCGGGTGCGATCCCGCTGCGGCCGATGTTCATGAATCCGCAGCCGGTCGCCGCCTTCGTCTCCAGCGCCAACGAAGACCTCAGCGCGGAAGGCGAAACCGCGTGCACCGGCGGTCGCTCCGAGGAGATCTACCGCATCGAGTTCCCGGCCAGCATGAAAGTGATCGCGGTGCCCAGCAATCTGACGGTCGAATCCGACGGCCTGCGTTACCACGCCAGCTACCAACTCAAGGGCAACGTGCTCGAGGCCAGTCGCGTGTTCGAGGACGGCACGCCGGGCCCCTTGTGCACGCCCGAATACAACCGCGCCTTCCAGGCCTTCGCCAAGAAGGTGCTGCCGAACCTGAAGGCGCAGGTGGTGTACCAGTAAGCGGGATGGGCATGCAGGCGCGTCCGCTCGAAGTCGTGTTCGCGCTCGGCCGCCACGCCTGCAGCCTGCAGGCGGGCGCGAGCCGGATC
The DNA here is from genome assembly GCF_900114355.1 of Lysobacter sp. cf310. Taxonomy (GTDB): domain Bacteria; phylum Pseudomonadota; class Gammaproteobacteria; order Xanthomonadales; family Xanthomonadaceae; genus Lysobacter. The sequence goes on along the minus strand of NZ_FOSS01000003.1, from coordinate 350,791 downwards.
TTCAACGCGCTGGGGATCGGCCGGCAGCGCCTGGTCGAGCGCCACGGGCCCAACCAGTCCTACGACTTCTACTGGGAAGGCCAGCGCGACGGCGTGGTCTGCCGGGTGCGCGGCAGCGAGTGGGATCCGCAACTGCCGCAGACCCGCTTCCACGTCGAACTCAGCCGGGCCGCCGCGGCTGCGGCGATGCTGGAGCGCCTGCGCGAGTACGCGGCCCAGCAGGGCTGGAGTTCGGCCGAGGTCGCCGACGCATGAGGTGGATTGGCTTGCCCACGCTGCGCGCCCATCGCGTCGCCGGGAGGCCGCATGCCGCCTAGCTATGCCGCGATCCGGCCCTTGCTGGCGCCCTGGGGCGAGTTGCGCGCGCAGCCGGCATCGGACTGGCAGGGCGAGTTCGCGCTGCCGCCGGCCTTGCTGGACTTCTATCGCGAGGTCGGCCCCTGGGGCGGCGTCCGCCACGCGTCGGTCGGCCCGCTCGGTCTGGATCTGGCCTGCGGCGGCAATCCGGTGTCGATCCCGCCGCTGCAGAACCTATGGGCGCGCCAGGCCGGCTATCGCTGGCATGGGCTCAGCGGCGAGCGCCTGCGCGGCTGGAAGGACGAATGGCTGGTGGTGGCGATGGAGGGCAGCCATCCCTTCATCTACGACCTGATCAGCGGTGCGGTGTCGTTCGACCTGGCCGGCGGCGACTGGAACCCGCGCCCGATCGCCGACGATCTGGCCACCGCGTTCGGCGCGCTGGCGACCGTGGCCAACACCTACGCCGCGCTGGGCGAGTCGGCGCTGGACGAGGATTACGAGTTGCGGCCGCAGGCGCGCGCGAGCGTGCGCGACGCGCTGGCCGAGTTCCTGGGGCAGGGGCCCGCCCAAGCCGATGCGCTGCTGCATGCGTGGCGCTGGTATGAATGAGCGTGCGCGGTCGTTCGCGCCGCGGGCATCCAGGCCAGGCCGCGTGTCCGCGTGGCCCTCGTTACCCCAACCAGGACGCTTATGAAACGGACACTGGCGCTCATCGCCGCCTGCGCGCTCGCCGCGCCCGCGCACTCGGCCTGCCTGGGTGAGACGCCGCTGGCCGCCGCGCAGGCCTGGTTTCGGCAGCACTACACGTTCTGGAACGAGCCGCCGGCGGCCCTGCGCGACGCCTTCGCGCCGCCCTTGCTGCGGCTGCTGGAGCGCGAACAGGCCTGCACCGTCGAAGGGGTGTGCGCGATCGACGCCGATCCCTGGCTGGATGCGCAGGACGGCGAGGCGCGCGATCCGGAGTTCTTCAGCGAGGGCAGGGATTCGGTGCGGCTGCGCTACCGCTTCGTGCTGGACGAGCGCGCGCCGGCGCAGACGCGCGAGCTGCGTCTGCGCTTCAGCGGCGCCGGTCGTTGTTGGCGCGCGGCCGACCTGATCGGTCCCGACGGCCGTTCGCTGTCGCAAGCCCTGGCCGCGTACCACGGCCAATAGGGCGGCGCGCCGCCGCCGCTTGTCGAACCTCCGGCCCAGCCGTTAGCCTGCCGGCATGAACGACATCCCCCGACTCCTGATCCACGGCGCCTCCGGGCGCATGGGCCTGGCGCTGCTGCGCCTGGCCGCGGCCCGCGACGATCTCAGCGTGGTGGCCGCGGTCTCGCGCAAATCGCCGGCGCAGCGCGTGATCGACGGCGTGCCGCAGTTCGCCGCCAGCGAATTGAGCGGTGTGCCCGAGTTCGACGTCGCCATCGATTTCAGCCTGCCGGAGGGTTTCGACCCGGTGCTGGCGCTGTGCGCCGAACGCGGCCGCGCCCTGGTGTCGGGCACCACCGGCCTGTCGTCGGAACAGAACCGCGCGATCGAGGCCGCCTCGGCGCGCATCGCGATCGTGTGGGCCGCCAATTACAGCCTGGGCGTGGCGGTGCTGACCGAACTGGTGCGGCGCGCCTCGGCCGCCTTGCCCAGCTGGGACTGCGACATCGTCGAGGCCCACCACACCCGCAAACTGGACGCGCCTTCGGGCACGGCCCTGCACCTGGGCCAGGCGGTCGCGATCGGCAGCGGCCGCGACCCGCACTACGCCAGCCTGCGCGCGGGCGACATCGTCGGCGAGCACACGGTGCAGTTCGCCAGCGCCGGCGAGCGCCTGGAGCTGATCCACCGTGCGACCAACCGCGACATCTTCGCGCGCGGCGCGCTGGAGGCGGCGCTGAAAGTGGTGCGCCAGGCCCCGGGCCGCTACGGCCTGGCCGAGCTGATGTTCCCGAATCTGTAGGGCGCGTCGTGGCGGGCTCGGGCCCCTGCCGGCAGCGCGCCCCTTGGTTCGCCGGCCCGACAGGGCGAGGCAGGCGCCGCGGAGCGGGCACCGCGCCGGTTTGCCGATCCGGGCCGTAACCGCCACACCGCTGGCGCGAAGGTGAACAGCCGGTTTCCGGACGCGCGGGCGGCGCTGGAATGGGCTCGCGCGGCTGGCGTTCGCCGGCCCGCGTCGGTACAATTCCCGCTCGCCTGAACCCCGCCCGCCGGACCGGTCCCGCACCGCGTCCGTGTTTTGCTGCAAGCCGGTTTTGCCGGTGCGCGCTGGACGGGGTCAGTATCCTCGGCAGCCAAGGCGACCCCCGTGACCCAACCCGCAATCCTCGCTCTCGAAGACGGCACCGTATTCGAGGGCGTTTCCGTAGGCGCGCCCGGCCTCAGCGTCGGCGAAGTCGTCTTCAATACCGCCATCACCGGTTACCAGGAAATCCTCACCGACCCGTCCTACGCGCGCCAACTGGTCACGCTGACCTATCCGCACGTGGGCAACACCGGTTGCACCGACCAGGACGACGAAGCCGGCCAGGTCTGGGCCTCGGGCCTGATCGTGCGCGACGTGCCGCGCCGCCCCAGCAACTGGCGCAGCCAGATCGCGCTGCCGCAGTGGCTGGCCGAACGCGGCGTGGTCGCGATCGCCGACATCGACACCCGCAAGCTGACCCGTCTGCTGCGCGATCGCGGCGCCCAGAACGGCGCGCTGATGGCGGGCGAGGGCATCGACGCGGCCAAGGCCATCGAGGCCGCGCGCAAGTTCCCGGGCCTGAAGGGCATGGACCTGGCCAAGGAAGTCAGCACGCGCGAGCGTTACGAATGGCGCGACGGTCAGCTCGATCTGGACGCCAACGCCTTCGTCCAGGCCGAACCGCGTTTCCACGTGGTCGCCTACGACTTCGGCGTCAAGCGCAACATCCTGCGCATGCTGGCCGAGCGCGGCTGCCGCGTGACGGTGGTGCCGGCGCAGACCTCGGCCGCCGACGTGCTGGCGCTGAATCCGGACGGCGTGTTCCTGTCCAACGGCCCCGGCGATCCGGAGCCCTGCGACTACGCGATCGCCGCGATCCGCGAATTCCTGGCGCGCAAGCTGCCCACCTTCGGCATCTGCCTGGGCCACCAGCTGCTGGGCCTGGCGGCGGGCGCCAAGACCCTGAAAATGAAGTTCGGCCACCACGGCGCCAACCACCCGGTCCAGGACCTGGACAGCAGGCGCGTGATGATCACCTCGCAGAACCACGGTTTCGCGGTCGACGAGGCCAGCTTGCCGGCCAACGTGCGGGTGATCCACCGCTCGCTGTTCGACGGCAGCAACCAGGGCATCGAGCTCAGCGACGCGCCGGCCTTCAGTTTCCAGGGCCATCCGGAAGCCAGCCCGGGCCCGCACGACGTCGCCCCGCTGTTCGACCGTTTCGTCGCCAGCATGGAGTCGGCACGATGAAATCCCTCGCTTTCGCCGCCGTCCTGGCCGCGGGCCTGGCCTGGTCGGCCCCGGCCGCGGCGGCCGTGCCCACCGATGCCGAGGTCGCGCAGATCCAGCAGCTGTTGGGCTTCGACATCGCGATCGAGCGGGTGATCGCCGGCAAGATCGACAACGCCGAAGAGTTCAAGGTGTTCAACGCCAGCCAGCGCGGCTGCATCAAGGGCGAGCTGCTGCCGGAGTTCCGCAGCAGCATGGTCGACGCCTTCCGTCAGCTGTTCGGCGACGGCGAGACCATCGCCGCCTGGACCCGCTTCGGCCAGACCAAGGGCGGCGCCAAGTTCGTCGCCGGCATGCGCGAGCAGGTCAAGGGCAACATCGACAACGCCGTCGACGGCGCGCCCAAGGCCGAGGCGGTCGAGTTCTTCAAGGGCATGCAGGCCGACGAGCTGATGGAAGTGATGGAATTCATGCAAAGCCCGGCCGCCAAGGTGCTGGAGCGCGAATTCCCCGACACCGACGTCAGCCCGGAACAGCTGCAGAAGCTCAGCGAGCGCGTGTCCCAGCGCTGCGGCATCGAGATGCCCAAGGCCTGATGAGCGCCGCCACGATCCAGGCCGCGACCGCCGCGCGCAAGCCCGCGCGCCGCTGGCGTCGCTGGCTGATCGCGGGCGCCGCGCTCGCGGCGTATCCGGCCTTCGTCCTGATCGCGGTGTATGCGCAGTTCTTCGCCGCCGGCCTGCCGGGCGGACGCAACGGCCCCGCCGACGCCTACCGGCACACGCTGGCCAGCGCCGTGGTCGCCTACACCGCCTCGCCGCGCATCGTGGACTGGGTCACCCGGGTCATGGAGCACGACGGGCAGGGCAACCGCAGCCGCGCCATGGACGCGCACAACAACCGCATCGGCGCGCGCATCGGCCGCGACGCCGACAGCTGGCAGGCGATGAACCGGACGGTGCGCGAGGCCGTGCGTACCGGCGCGATCGACGCCCAGGGCGCGCAGCAGGTCACCTGGTTGCCGCCCGCCGACTGGCGGGACCGTTTGTACTGACATGCGACATGCCATCCACCGCGCGACGCGCACCCGACGGAGACAAGGAATGACCCTGCAAGCTCGCTGCAATGCCGCTGTCGCCGCCGCCTTGCTGGCGCTGCTTCCGCTCGTCGCCAGCGCCCAGAACGCGCAGGTCCAGGCCGACAAGCTGGCCGAGGTGATGATGCGGATGCTGCCGTTCGGCAAGATCCTGGACGATGCCGCCGCCGCCAACCCCGAGTGGCCGTTGCAAGGCAAGGCCGACAAGGTCGAGCCGGCCAAGTTGAGCTGCCTGCGCAGCGAGCTGTCCACCGACGGCTATCGCCGCAGCAAGCGCGCCCAGGCCCTGGAATACGTCAAGGCCCACCCGGACCGCGTCGACGCCGACCTGGCCCTGCTCAACGGCGGCGCCGCCAGCGTGTTCTCCGATTTCATCAACGCCGGGGTCAACGAAGCCCAGACCGGCAAGAAGGTCGAGACGACCGAGGTGATGAAGCAGATGAAGGCCGAGCAGATGCTGTCCTTCATCGATTTCATCACCGAGCCCAAGCACGCGCCGCTGCGCGAGCTGGTCGGCATCGGCGAAGCCTTCGATCCCACCAAGACGCCGCAGCAGAACAGCGATGCCGGCAAAGGCGTCGGCACCCGTCTGGTGCTGAAGCTGATGCTCGGCGCGATGACGACTTGCGACGTACCGCCTTCCACGATCCTCGAGTGACCCAATGCCCAAGCGCACTGACATCAAAACCGTCCTGATCATCGGCGCCGGGCCGATCGTGATCGGTCAGGCCTGCGAATTCGACTATTCGGGCGCGCAGGCCTGCAAGGCGCTGCGCGACGAGGGTTATCGCGTGGTGCTGGTGAACAGCAATCCGGCCACGATCATGACCGACCCGAACATGGCCGACGCCGTGTACATCGAGCCGATCAACTGGCAGACGGTCGAGAAGATCATCGCCAAGGAAAAGCCCGACGCGCTGCTGCCGACCATGGGCGGCCAGACCGCGCTGAACTGCGCGCTGGACCTGGCCGACAACGGCGTGCTGGAGAAGTACAACGTCGAACTGATCGGCGCCAAGCGCGAAGCCATCCGCATGGCCGAGGACCGCGAGCTGTTCCGCGTGGCGATGGCCGAGATCGGCCTGGAATGCCCGAAGGCCGAGGTCGCGCGCACGTTCGAACAGGCCGTCGACATCCAGACCCGGGTCGGCTATCCGACCATCATCCGCCCCAGCTTCACCCTGGGCGGCAGCGGCGGCGGCATCGCCTACAACAAGGAAGAGTTCGAGGAGATCGCCAAGCGCGGCCTCGAGCTGTCGCCGGTGCACGAGATTCTGGTCGAGGAGTCGGTGCTGGGCTGGAAGGAGTTCGAGATGGAAGTGGTCCGCGACACCGCGGACAACTGCATCATCGTGTGCTCGATCGAGAACTTCGACGCCATGGGCGTGCACACCGGCGACTCGATCACGGTCGCGCCGGCGCAGACCCTGACCGACAAGGAATACCAGCGCCTGCGCGACGCCTCGATCGCGGTGCTGCGCAAGATCGGCGTCGATACCGGCGGCTCCAACGTGCAGTTCGGCATCAACGCCCAGGACGGCCGCGTGGTCGTGATCGAGATGAACCCGCGCGTGTCGCGTTCCTCGGCGCTGGCCTCCAAGGCCACCGGCTTCCCGATCGCCAAGATCGCCGCCAAGCTGGCGATCGGCTACACCCTGGACGAGCTGCGCAACGAGATCACCGGCGGCGCCACCCCGGCCTCGTTCGAGCCGACCATCGACTACGTGGTCACCAAGATTCCGCGCTTCGCCTTCGAGAAGTTCCCGCAGGCCGACGCGCGCCTGACCACGCAGATGAAGTCGGTCGGCGAAGTCATGGCGATGGGCCGGACCTTCCAGGAATCGCTGCACAAGGCCCTGCGCGGCCTGGAGACCGGCAAGGTCGGCCTCGACCCGACCGGCCTGGACCTGTCCAGCGACGCCGACATGGCCAAGCTGCGCCGCGAGCTCAAGGAGCCGGGCCCGGAGCGCATGTTCCACATCGGCGACGCCTTCCGCGCCGGCATGAGCGTGGAGGACGTGCACGCGCTGTCCTTCGTCGATCCCTGGTTCCTGGACCAGATCGAAGAGCTGATCGCCGCCGAGCGCAAGCTCGCCGAGGCCGGCCTGGCCTCGCTGGACAAGACCCGCATGCGCGCGCTCAAGCGCATGGGTTTCTCCGACGCGCGCATCGCCCAGCTCACCGGCACCGACGAGACCGCCGTGCGCACCCTGCGCCGCGCCTTCGGCGTGCGTCCGGTGTACAAGCGCGTGGACTCCTGCGCGGCCGAGTTCGCCACCACCACCGCCTACATGTACTCGACCTACGAGGACGAGTGCGAAGCCAACCCGAGCAATCGCGACAAGATCATCGTGCTCGGCGGCGGCCCCAACCGCATCGGCCAGGGCATCGAGTTCGACTACTGCTGCGTGCATGCCGCGCTCGCCCTGCGCGAGGACGGCTATGAAACCATCATGGTCAACTGCAACCCGGAAACGGTCTCGACCGACTACGACACCTCCGACCGCCTGTACTTCGAGCCGCTGACGCTGGAAGACGTGCTGGAGATCGCCGACCTCGAGAAGCCCAAGGGCGTGATCGTGCAGTACGGCGGCCAGACCCCGCTGAAGCTGGCGCGCGCGCTGGAGGCCAACGGCGTGCCGATCATCGGCACCAGCCCGGACAGCATCGACCTGGCCGAGGACCGCGAGCGCTTCCAGCAGCTGGTGCAGGAGCTGGGCCTGGCCCAGCCGATCAACCGCACCGCGCGCAATCCCGACGAGGCGCTGGTGCTGGCCGGCCAGATCGGCTATCCGATGGTGGTGCGCCCGAGCTACGTGCTGGGCGGCCGCGCGATGGAAATCGTCTATTCCGACGCCGACCTCACGCGCTACATCCGCGACGCGGTCAAGGTTTCCAACGACTCGCCGGTGCTGCTGGACCGCTTCCTCGACAACGCCGTCGAGGTCGACGTCGACATCATCGCCGACCGCGAAGGCCACGTGCTGATCGGCGGCGTGATGGAGCACATCGAGGAGGCCGGCGTGCATTCCGGCGACTCCTCGTGCTCGCTGCCGCCGTATTCGCTGTCGCCGGCGACCCAGAACGAGCTGCGCAAGCAGGTCGTGGCGCTGGCCAAGTCGCTCAAGGTCGTGGGCCTGATGAACACCCAGTTCGCGATCCAGACCGACGCCGAAGGCCGCGACACCATCTTCCTGATCGAAGTGAACCCGCGCGCCTCGCGCACGGTGCCGTTCGTGTCCAAGGCCACCGGCATGGCCCTGGCCAAGATCGCCGCGCGCTGCATGGTCGGCCAGACCCTGGCCTCGCAGGGCGCGCTGGAAGAGATCGTGCCGGACTACTACTCGGTCAAGGAAGCGATCTTCCCGTTCGCCAAGTTCCAGGGCGTGGACCCGATCCTCGGGCCGGAGATGCGCTCCACCGGCGAGGTCATGGGCGTGGGCAAGAACTTCGGCGCGGCCATGGCGCGCGCCCAGGAAGCCGGCGGCATCAAGGCGCCGCCGGTGGGCAAGGTGTTCGTCTCGGTGCGCGATCCGGACAAGCAGCGCGTGCTGACGGTGGCGCAGGAGCTGGTGCGCCGCGGCTACACCCTGGTCGCCACCAGCGGCACCCAGGCCTTCCTCAGCGGCCACGGCGTGGCCTGCGAAGTGGTCAACAAGGTCACCGAGGGCCGCCCGCATGTGGTCGACCTGATCAAGAACGGCGAGATCGTCTACATCATCAACACCACCGAGGGCCGCCAGGCCATCTCGGACTCGTTCTCGATCCGCCGCGAGGCGCTGCAGGCGCGCATCACGTACTCGACCACGGTGTCCGGCGCGCGCGCGCTGGTGAACTCGCTGGACTACCGCGGCCAGGGCCCGGTGTGGTCGCTGCAGGAGCTGCACGCGCAGATCCAGGGCGCGGCCTGAGCCGGCACGGGACGCGGAACCGCTCCGCGTCCCGCCGACCCGCGCGCCCGCGCGGGTTTTGCGCCTGATTTTCAGGGATTTTCCCGCTGGCGCCCGATGGGGTGCCAAGCGGCCGCGTTCGCGGCACAATCGAACTTTGCAAACGGAAGCCACCGGCCCCCGGCCGGCACGAGGAACGACGAGATGAGAGCACCGATCACGGTGAAGGGCGCCCAGCGCCTGCGCGCGGAACTGGAAGAGTTGAAGTCGGTCAAGCGACCGGCCGTGATCAACGCGATCGCGGAAGCGCGCGCGCACGGCGACCTCAAGGAGAACGCCGAGTACCACGCCGCGCGCGAACAGCAGAGCTTCATCGAGGGCCGCATCAAGCAGCTCGAGTCCGAGCTCTCGCACGCCCAGCTGATCGACGTATCCATCCTCAACGCCGGTTCCAAGATCGTGTTCGGCGCCACCGTGGAGCTGGCCGACGTCGACACCGACGAAGAGCGCACCTATCAGATCGTGGGCGACCTGGAAGCCGACATCAAGCAGGGCCTGATCGCGATTTCCTCGCCGGTCGCGCGCGCCCTGATCGGCAAGCACGAGGGCGACAGCGTCGTCATCGAGGCGCCGGGCGGCACCCACGAGTACGAAATCGTCGGCGTCAGCTACGCCGGCTGAGCAGGCCGCGACCGCGAGGCCGCGCATGACTCCGACCACCGCGACCCTGCTGCTGCCCGAGCGCGAGCGCTTCGGCGGGCAGCGCCTGTCCGAGGACCTGGGCCGCCGGCTCGCGCGCGCCGATCGCCGCGAGCGCAGCGGCGATCCGCTCGCGCGCGTGCTCGACGTGCTGCCGCGCGGTTGGCCGGTGGCGGCGGCCACCCGCCAGCGCGACGCCCGCGACGCCGCCCATGCGGCCTGGATGCGCGCCGATCCGGCCTACGTGCGGCCCGACCTCAACGGCGCGCGCCTGCTCGCCTACGGCCAGGCCCTGGGCCTGGACGAGGCCGAGGCCGCCGACTTCCTGCGCACGCTCAAGCCGCTGTTCGGCGACGCAGGCTTTCCGATCGACGCGCCGCGCCCGTCGCGCTGGTACCTGCGCCTGCCGCAGGGCGCCAGGCTGCCGAGCTTCGCCAGCCCGGAGACCGTGCTCGGCGCCGATCTGTTCGAACATCTGCCGGACGCGGCCGACCAGAGCCCCGAAGGCCGGCGTTGGCGCTCGCTGCTGAGCGAAGCCCAGGTGACCTTGCACAACCATCCGCGCAACGCCCAGCGCATCGCCGCCGGCCAGGCGCCGGTGAACTCGCTGTGGTTCTGGGGCGCGGGCGTGCTGCCCGATCACGTGCGCAGCGCCTATGCGCGCATCTGCAGCGACGACGAGGCCCTGACCGCGCTGGGCGCGCTGGCCGGCGTCCAGGCCACGGCGCTGCCGCCGCGTTGGAGCGCGGGCGAGGGCGACCTCGCGGTCGATCTGCGCCGCGCGCGCGACCTGCAGGCGCTGGAGCGCGACTGGCTGACGCCGTTGAGCGCCGAGCTCGACGCCGGGCGGGTGAGCCGGATCGCCCTGGAATTCGGCGACAACGAAGCCTACGAACTCGCGCGCTCGCAGCGCTGGCGCTTCTGGCGCAAACCGCTGCGGTCGCTGCAACCATGACCGCGCGCGCATGACCGAACCCGCCCGCCTGCGCCGACGCCAGATCGCCGACCCCGGCGCCTGGCCCGACAGCGTGTCGCCCTTGCTGCAGCGCGTGTACGCGGCGCGCGGCGCGATCGCGATCGACCAGGCGCAGCCGCGCCTGGCCCAACTGCTGCCGCCCGACGGACTCGGCGGCCTGGACGCGGCCACCGCCTTGCTCGCCGATGCGATCGCCCAGGATCGCCACATCGTCGTGGTCGGCGACTTCGACTGCGACGGCGCCACCGCCTGCGCGGTCGGCGTGCGCGGGCTGCGCATGCTCGGTGCGCGCCGGGTCTCGCACGCGGTGCCCAACCGCATGGTGCACGGCTACGGCCTGTCGCCGGCGCTGGTCGAGGAACTGGCCGCGCTGCAGCCCGATCTGCTGGTCACCGTCGATCACGGCATCGCCTGTCATGCCGGCATCGCCGCGGCCAAGGCGCGCGGCTGGCAGGTGCTGGTCACCGACCACCATCTGCCCGGCGACCGCCTGCCGCCCGCCGATGCGATCGTCGATCCCAACCTGCCCGGCGACGCGTTCCCCAGCAAGGCCCTGGCCGGCGTCGGGGTGATGTTCTACGTGCTGCTGGCGCTGCGCCGCGTACTGCGCGCGCAGGGCCGCTGCGAAGGCAACGGGCCCGATCTGCAGGTGCTGCTGGATATGGTCGCGGTCGGCACCGTCGCCGACCTGGTGCCGCTGGACGCCAACAATCGCGCCCTGGTCGCGGCCGGCCTGCGCCGGCTGCGCGCCGGGCAGGGCGGGGCGGGCTTGCGCGCCCTCATCGAGGTGTCGCAGCGCGATGCGCGCCGCCTCACCGCGGCCGACATCGGCTATGCGCTGGCGCCGCGCCTCAACGCGGCCGGACGCCTGGAGGATATGGCGCTGGGCATCGAGTGCCTGCTCACCGAGAACGAGGCGCAGGCGCGCGAGATCGCCTACAGCCTCAACGAGATCAACGCCGAACGCCGCGCGGTGCAGCAGCAGATGACCGACGAGGCCGCGGCCGCGTTCGCCAAGGTCGCGCTGGATGCGACGCGCGCGCCCCTGGCGGTCTGCCTGTTCGACGAAGACTGGCACCCGGGCGTGGTCGGCCTGGTCGCGTCCAAGATGAAAGAGCGCCTGCACCGGCCGGTGATCGCGTTCGCTCCGGCCGAGCCCGGCAGCGACGCGCTGCGCGGTTCGGCGCGCTCCATCCCCGGCTTCCATATCCGCGACGCGCTGGCCGACGTGGCCGCTCAGCACCCCGAGCTGATCGAACGCTTCGGCGGCCACGCCATGGCCGCGGGGCTGTCGCTGCGCCGCGACGCCCTGGACGCGTTCCGCGCCGCATTCGAACGCTGCGCGGGCGCGTCGCTCACACCGGAACTGCTGCAGGCCGACGTGCTTAGCGACGGCGAGCTAGGCGCGGGCGAGTTCGATCGCGCCAGCGCCGAATCGTTGCGCGACGGCGGGCCGTGGGGGCAGGGCTTCCCCTGCCCGAATTGGAATGTGATTGCCGACGTTCTGAGCTTTCGCGTGCTGGGCGGGAAGCACCTGAAGCTAGTGCTGCGGGTGGAGGGGAGGGCGGAGCCCCTGAATGCCATCCATTTCAACGGCTGGGATGGGGAGCCCCCCGTCGGGCGCATCTTGGTGGTGTTCAAGCTAGAGCCGGACGACTACCGGGGCGGGGACGCGATCCAGCTCAACATCGTCTACCGCGAGGCATACGACCCCGAGAGGTATAACGCCTTGATGGCAACGGGCCAAACGCCCTAAAAAAGCCCCGGAGGTCCGGGGGCTCATTCGTGTTCGTGGGTGGTGCTTTCATTCCAAGGGCGATCCGGCCTGCCGTTCGTGCCGACGCGCTCGGTCCGGTTATACGTCGGCTTGTTAGCCGGATGCCGCGCCGCTAATCTGCCGCCGGATCAAGAGGTTGCGCGGGTCGGTTGTTGCGCTGCCACGGATGTATAACCGGACCCCGGGGTCCGTCTATTAGGTAGTTAGGCCGCAGATGCAACAAACCAGCTCGCCAAACAATCTATCGCTAGCCCATGCCATTGGCGTGACCGTAGTGGCAACTGTGCTCGGCTTCGGCTCCGGGGCCCTTATGGCTTGGATTGCGCCTTCGGACAAATTCTCTTGGGCAGGCCTTGCGGTTGCCCCCCTCTGGCTGTTGCTAGAGATCTACTTTGAGGCCGTTGTCGCTATTCTCGGCAACAAGGCAAAGGCGACTCGGATTGCATCAACAATTGCAGTTTTGGCGGGCTTCTACATCGCGTGGTTTGCCTTACGCGGCGTTGCGGCCTAACAATTCATTCAAGCCGAAGCCGCTTCGCGGCTCGGCTTAATTCAGGCGTTAGGTGCCGCATGGCAACTGTTACTAATCACGATATTCCAGATGATCTTAGAAGCGATCCGGATCATCCAATCCCCCACTTGAACGTCATCGACGTATCCGGCTACCGGAAGGATGGAGGCGCAAACCTCACAATTGTGGTGGCATCGCCTCTTGCGTCGGACGAGCGATCACAGACCCGACTTCTAGACAAGATTCAGGGCTATCTCGGACACATTCAGTCGGAGGAGTTTGCGCGTGATTCGGGCGCCCCTCCTACTCCTCAAAATACGACTATTACTGTACTTCTCCACCCGGAATCCTCCAGCGTCGTCAAGGACCTTCTTGAGCGCTGTCATGTGTGGGTAAATTCGCGCGGGGCCACCTTGCTTGTTCGGGACCTTACCCCGGGTGAGATGGGCGGCACCTAACAATTCATGTATGGACTCCTCCTGCAAGTGACGCTGTTCGATCGCTGACGTGACGGAAGTCGGTTGCAGTCGTCAACCCCCGTTTGCCGATGTGAGCAAACCAATCGCCCGCGCCGAGCATCTCAGGCGCCCGTTTACACACCGGTCGGCATTTTTTGCGATCTGGCCCCTTTTGGCGGGCCTTGGGGCCAAGGGTGTCCGTCTTTCCCGAGCCGCAGTTCGACGGCGAGTTTCCGGTGCTGGGCTGTCGCGTGGTCGGCGAGCGCCATCTCAAGCTCGAGCTGGGCCATCAGGGCCGGCGCTTGAACGCGATCGAGTTCGGCGGCTGGCACGGCGATCCGCCGTCGGCGCGCGTGCGCATCGCCTATCGGCTGGAACCGGACGACTACCGCGGCGGCGATGCGATCCAGTTGGTGGTCGTGCATCGCGAGCCCGCCTGACCGACGGCAGCCGCGCCGCGGCGCGCTTTCCAGCACGAGCCGCAGCGGAGACAATGCGCGCTCCCTGATCCAGGTGCGCCACCGATGGAGTTCTCGCTCGAGGTCATCGCCTTCCTCATGGCCGTGGCCTTCGTCGCGGGCGCCATCGACGCGCTGGCCGGCGGCGGCGGGCTGCTGACGATTCCGGCGCTGATGGCGGTGGGCATTCCGCCGGTGGCGGCCATCGCCACCAACAAGCTGCAAAGCGCGATCGGCACCTCCAGCGCGGTGTTCGCGTTCGCGCGCAAGGGCCATATCGATTTCCGCCGTTACGCCTTGCCCGCGCTGGGCGCGTTCGTGGGCTCGGCCGGCGGCGCTTGGCTGTTGCAGCGCATGGATCCGTCGTTTCTCAGTGGCGTGATTCCCTTGTTGCTGATCGCGATGGCGGCCTACTTCCTGCTCGCGCCGCGCATGAGCGATCAGGACAGCCATCAGCGCATCGGCCCCTATGCGCTGGCCGCGCTGATCGCCTTGATCGGCGCCTACGACGGCTTCTTCGGGCCGGGTACCGGTTCGTTCATGGCGACCGTGCTGGTCGCGCTGGGCGGGCTGGGCGTGGTGCGCGCGACCGCGCAGACCAAGTTCTTCAACCTGGCCAGCAACCTGGCCGCGCTGGTGGTGATGATCGCCGGCGGGCACGTGCTGTGGATGCTCGGATTGGCGATGGCGCTGGCCAGCGTCGCCGGCGGTCAGATCGGCGCGCACGCGGCGATGCGTTTCGGCGCACGCGCGGTGCGGCCGGTGCTGGTGGTGATCTGTCTGGCGCTCACGGTGAAACTGTTGTCGGATCCCAGCAATCCCTTGCGTCTGGCATGGGCAGCGCATTTTTCCGGCGCAAGCGGCGGCTGAACAGGCGGCGCGCGCATCGATCCTGCGAGGTCGATCCGTCGTTGCGACGCAGGCGCCGAGACGAGTCGCCCAGCTCGGCAAATCGTGCGCGAGCAGCGCGCGTGACACGCGGTTGACACACGCTTTTTCCACATGTTATTTGATGGCGGGATCCTCGTCGCTGCGAACCTATGCTCTCCTACGGCACACTGCTGCGTTGCCTGCTCATCGTGGCGTTCTGCCTCGAAGGCACGCTGTCGCTGTGGAGTTCCAGCGCCATGGCCACCGAGGGCGTCGTCGCCGCGGTGTCCAGCGAAGCTGCCGCCGCCGTGCTGGCGGACGAAGACTGCGAAGAGCAGGCCCCGCATCGCGAAGGCGGCGCGCCGCACCGCGATTGCGACTGCGGTACGGGCGCGGGTTGCTGCGCCTGCGCCTTCCCGGTGCTGGCCGTGATCCACAGCGTGCCGTTCGCGGCCCAGCATCGCCTGGCCGATCAGCCCGCGGCCCTGGCGCCGGTATCCGCCGCGCCCGCTGCCGCCACCGGCGTATTCCGACCTCCGATCGCCTGATCCGGTCCGACCACCTGCGTGGTGGTCTCCGTCGCCTCCAGCTTCGCGTGCGCGCATCCGCGCAGGCATCGCCGTGGGCGTTCGCTACCCAGATCAAGAACCGTTCGGGGAATGCCATGTACTGCAAGCGCAACCACCTCGCCGCCGCGATAGGCCTGATGCTGTCCGCGGGTCTATGCCAGGCCGTCAACGCTCAAACCGCCGCACCGATCACCCCCACGGACGACAGCACGGCGCAGGAAGCGACCACCATCGATACGGTCACCGTCACCGGCAGCCATATCAAACGCGCCCAGATTTCCGGCGTCGGCCCGGTCACCGTGATCGACCGCGAAGCGATCCAGCGCTCTGGCGCGATCTCGGTCGACACCTTGTTGCAGCGCCTGCCCGCCGCCGCGGGTTTCGCCGGCAACCAGACCAACGCCTACTGGGCCGACAACGGCTACGGCACCACCCAGGTCAATCTGCGCGGCCTGGGCATCAACCGCACCCTGGTGCTGTTGAACGGCCGCCGCATCGTCAACGGCGGCACCGGCGCCAACAGCTCGGTCGATCTCAACGTGATCCCGATCGCCCTGATCGAACGCGTGGAAGTGCTCAAGGACGGCGCCTCGGCCATCTACGGCGCCGACGCGGTGGCCGGCGTGGTCAACATCATCACCAAGAAGAAGTTCGACGGCGTCGAAGCCTCGGTGCGCTACGGCCAGACCTTCCAGGGCGACGGCGACGAGACCGCGGTCGATCTGACCTGGGGCATGAGCGGCGACAGCGGTTCGATCATGGCCGCGGTCAATTACACCGAAGGCGGCTCGGTCAACATGGCCGATCGCGCGCCCTGCGGCCTGGGCGAATCCAACGGCCAGCTGGTCTGCGTGGGCAGTTCGACCACCATCGGCGGCCGCGCCGTGCTCGCCGACGGGCGCCGGGTGAACTTCAACCAGGACCCCAACGGCGACGGCGATTTCTACGAGACCTATTCGCCGGCCAAGCACAACTACAACAGCAATCCGTATCTCAACGCGGTCAACCCGATCAAGCGCCTGAGCTTCAGCAGCTTCGGTAATCTCAACCTCAACGACGACCTGCGCCTGTTCACCGAGCTGATGTACACCAACCGGCGCTCCAACCAGTTGGCGACGCCGGGCGCGATCGGGCAGTACCGGCCGATCAACATCGCCGCCAACCATCCGACCAATCCGACCGGACAGAACCTGCTGCTGCAGCGCCGTCGTTTGCAGGAGGCCGGCGTGCGCGAGTTCTATCAGGAGACCGACACCTTCCGCGTGGTGCTGGGCCTGGACGGCAAGCTCGGCGTGGGCTGGGACTGGTCGGCGGCGCTGAACTGGGGGCGCAACACCGGCATCGACGGCTCCAACAACGTCGCCAACCTGGACCGCGTCGATCAGACCTTGAACACCGCCTTGTGCAGCAACGCGCCGGGCGCGGCGATTCCCTGCGCCGATTATCTGGGCTACGGCGACGTCACCCAGCAGGTGCTGGACTACATCATGTTCACCACCCGCGATAGCGGCGGCAACGAACAGAAGAGCTTCACCGCCAATATCAGCGGCCAGCTGTTCGAGCTGCCGGCCGGCTGGGTCGGCTTGGCGACCGGCGTGGAAGTGCGCAAGGAGCGCGGCTGGCGCGATCCCGATCCGCTGACCGTGCTGGGCATCGCCAACACCAACCAGCAGCAGCGCATCGCCGGCGAGTACACCGCCAAGGAAGTGTTCGCCGAAGTCGCGGTGCCCTTGCTGCAGGGCAAGGCCCTGGCCGAATCGCTGACCCTCAACGCCGCAGTGCGCTATTCCGACTACGACCTGTTCGGCGCCGACACCAACTACAAGGTCGGGCTGGATTGGCAGGTGGTGCCGTCGCTGAAGCTGCGCGCGAACTACGCGACCGCGTTCCGCATCCCCAACGTGCCCGAGCTGTTCGGCGGCGTGTCCGAGGGCAACCTCACCACCACCGATCCCTGCAGCGGCTGGAGCGGCCAGCCGGCGTCGTCGACGATCTACCAGAACTGCCAGGCCTCGGGCGTGCCGGTGGGCTACACCCAATTGGGCAACACCGTGCTGACCACGGTGGGCGGCAACGCGGACCTCAAACCGGAGGACGCCAAGACGCTGACCGTCGGCGCGGTCTGGACGCCGACGTTCGCGCCGGACCTGACCCTGACCCTGGATTACTACAACATCAAGATCGACAACGCGATCCAGCGCATCGACGGCTCGACCAAACTCTCGGTCTGCTACAACACGCCGGGCCTGAGCCACCCGTTCTGCAGCAACGCCAATTTCACCCGCAATCCGCTCACCGGCGAGATCGACTTCCTGTCGGCGCAGCCGGTCAACGCGGCCAGCGAGCGGGTGTCGGGCATCGATCTGGGCCTGCTGTACCAGTTCGAGCTGGCCGGTTGGGACGCGACCGTGAACTGGGACCTGTCCTATCTGAAGAACTACGACGTGCGGCCGTTCCTGGGCGCCGACGAGATCCGCTATGCCGGCAAGATCACCGGCGGCCGCGGCAGCTACACGCAGTGGCGTTCGTTCGGCTCGCTGACCCTGGCGCGCGGTCCCTGGTCGGGCTCCTACAGCGTGCAGTACATCGGTTCGGCCGACGACATCAACGCCGAACGCGGCGACATCGGCGATCGCGCGCCCAGCGTGAGTTACCACAACGCCCAGGTGAAGTACGCCTTCAGCGAGTCGCTGGATCTTTCGGTCGGCGTCGACAATCTGTTCGACAAGTCGCCGCCGTTCATTCAGAGCTGGACCGACGCCAACACCGACACCATGACCTACGACCTGTTGGGCCGGCGCTGGAACCTCAAAGCCACCTACCGCTGGTGAGACCCGATCGTTCCTGCCGGCCGCGCGCCGGCAGGAACGCGGACTCGCCGACTACATGAACTCCGATAGGTGACGCTATGAAACCTGCATTCTGGGCGCGTCGCGCCCATAAGTGGATCGCCCTGGTGGTGGGCGTCCAGGCCCTGCTGTGGATGATCAGCGGCCTCTACATGACCTCGATCTCGATCGACATCATCCACGGCGATCACCTGGCGCATACCCGGGCCAAGCCGCTGTCGGCGGCCAGCGCGTTTCTGAGCCCCGACCAACTGCGTGCGCGCTACCCGCAGCTGAGCGAATTCCGGCTCAAGCGCTTCATGCAGCGCGAGGTTTACGAACTGCGCCAGGGCGAACGCCTGAGCCTGGTCGATGCGATCAGCGGCGATCCGATCAGCCCCTTGGACGAGGCCACCGCCAGCGCGCTGGCGGTGTCGCTGTATCAGGGCAAGGCGCCGATCGCCTCGGTCGAGCTGTTGCATGAGGCGCCCAGCGAGGTCAAAACCCGGCCGGTGCCGCTGTGGCGGGTCGCGTTCGCCGACGACAACGAAACCGCGCTGTATCTGTCGCCGCAGACCGGCGAACTGTTGGCCAAGCGCCACGACCTGTGGCGCTGGTTCGACTTCCTGTGGATGTTCCACATCATGGATTACCAGGAGCGCAGCGACGTCAACAACAACCTGCTGCGGATCGCATCCGGGCTGGGTCTGATCTTCGCGCTCAGCGGCGTCTGGCTGCTGCTGTACAGCTTCAGCAGGAGGCGGCCCGCATGACGCCCTGGATGCGCAAGCTGCACAAGTGGGTGGGCCTGATCGTCGCCCTGCAATTCGTGCTGTGGACCGCGAGCGGCCTGCTGATGAGCGTGCTCGACCACGACACCGTCCAGGGCCATCGCCATCGCGCCCACGCCGAGACCCTGCATCGGGCCTGGCCCGCGAACACGCTGGCGCCGGCGCAACTGCTGGCGCAGGCCGGCCAGCCGGTGCAGAGCATCGATGCGGCCTGGTTGCTGGATCGGCCGGTGTATCGCCTCAGCCACAAGGCCGCGGTCTGGCTGGTCGATGCGCGCGACGGCACGGCGCTGAAGATCGACGCCGCGCTGGCCGCGCGTCTGGCCACGGCGGATTACGTGGGCGAGGGACGCGCCGGCACGCCGCAGCGGATGGAGCGCGCGACCCTGGAGGCGCGCGGTCATGCCGGGCCGATCTGGCGCGTGGACTTCGGCGATGCCGACGGCACCAGCCTGTATCTGTCGGCGCAGGACGGCCGCATCCTGGAACGGCGCAACGACACCTGGCGCCTGTTCGACCTGTTCTGGATGCTGCACATCATGGATTACACCGGCCGCCAGGATTTCAACAATCCGCTGGTGATCATGGCCGCGGCCGGCGGTTTGTGGATCGCGCTGTCGGGCGCGTGGCTGCTGGTGGCGAGCTTCCGCCTGGGCGAGTTCGTGCCCGCGCGCTGGCGGCCGCGGCGCGCGCTGACGGTGTTCGATCAGGCCGGCGACAAGCTGCGCTCGCTGCAATCGCATCGCGGCGACACGGTCTATCTGGCGATGGGCCGCAGCGGCCTGCAACTACCGTCGAACTGCGGTGGCGGCCAGAGCTGCGGGCTGTGCGAGGTGCGCGTGCGCGGCGCCGCGCCGCCGCCCAGCAGCGCCGACCGCGCCCATCTGGCCGACAGCAAGCTGCGCCTCGGGCATCGCCTGGCCTGCAACCTGGCCCTGGACGGCGACCTGCAGATCGAAGTCGCGGGCGGGGCGGCGCTGTGGACGCAACGCCAGGCCACGGTCGAGTCGGTGCACGCGGTCACGCCGTTCCTGCGCGAGATCGTGCTGCGGCCACAGGCGCCGCCGGGGCCGGAATTCCAGCCCGGCGCCTATCTGCAACTGCACGTGCCCGACTACCGCTTGGGACGCGAGGACATCGTTTATCCCGAGCACCACCGCGAGGATTGGGAGGCGCTGGAACTGCCGGCCAGCCTGCACAACAAGGAAGCGGTGCGCCGTTCGTACTCGCTGGCCTTGCCGGTGGACCAGGCCGACGGGCGCCTGACCCTGCTGGCGCGGTTCAGTCCCGGCGGCCAGCACAAGAAACGCACGCTGTTCGGCAAGGGCTCGACCTATCTGTACGCGCTCAAGCCCGGCGACGCGGTCGATTTCAGCGGTGCGTTCGGCGATTTCGCCTTGCAACCCGGCGAGCGCGAAAAGATCTTCATCGGCGGCGGCGCGGGCATGGCGCCGCTGCGGGCGATGATCCGCGCGCGGCTGGGGCAGGGCGGACGCGAGCGCATCCACTACTGGTACGGCGCGCGACGCCTGCGCGAAGCGCCCTACGTGCAGGAGATGGCCGAACTCGCGCGGCGCCACGCCAATTTCAGCTGGCACCTGGTGCTGTCCGAAGAGGCCGAGCAGGGCGATGGCCTGGTGCGCGGACTGGTCCACGAGGCCACTCACGCGCATCTGCTGAGCGCGCATCCGGACCTGGCCGCGTGCGAGTTCTACCTGTGCGGCCCGCCGGCGATGCTGGCCGCGACGCGGCAGCTGTTGCGCAAGTTGGGCGTGGCGGAGGAACGCATCGCGTTCGACGATTTCAAGATCTGAGCGCCGCGAAGCGGCGGCGCCGCCTCTCCCGCGCAGGGCGGGAGAGGCGGGCCGTCGGTGCGTGTTGCGATCAGGGGCCGAAGTAGGTCGAGATGCTGGACCACACGCCGCTGAGCTGGGAGTAGCCGTCCGGGTCGTTGGGCGCCGAGCAGAACGAGGTGCCGCCGTACAGGCCGCCGCGCAACTGGTAGTCGCCGGAGGCGGCGACGGTGAACAGCGCCGAGCCCGAGGAGCCGCCTTCGGTGACGCCGGTGTTCCAGGCGACGCGGGTCAGCGGCGACTTGCCGTCCAGCGTGTACGACAGGCTGGTCACCGAACCCAGCGAGTACTTCTTCAGATCGCCGGCCGGGTGGTGGATGCCTTCGATCGCAGTGCCGTTGACGGTGATGGCGCTGCTGTTCCAGGCGGCGTAGTAGGCGCCGGTGGGCGGCGCGGTCTTCAGCTCGAGCAGGGAGGTATCGCGGGTGGTGTTGGCGTGACGCAGGTAGGCGCCGCCGGTCAGGGTCACCGCGCCGGGGTTGGCGGTATCGTTGTTGCAGGCGGTGGCGTCGAAGAACCAATAGGTCTGCAGCGTGTCGGCGACCTTCTGGGTGCTGATGCAGTGGGCCGCGGTCCAGAACAGCTGGCGCTTGGGCGAGTTGTTGTTGTTGAGCAGGGTGCCCGTGCACAGGTAGGACTTGCCTTTGGCGGTGTAGACCATGCGCGCCACCGACTTGCTGGCCGCCAGGAAGCCCGGGGTCGGGTTGACCCGGCAGACGATGTCTTTTTCGCAGGCGCCGCTGGCGCCGACGCCGCTGGCCTTGGACAAATCGCGCGTGTTCGACGCCGGGTCCACGTCCAGGTGCGACAACTGCGGCACGTTCAGGTCGAAGCCGTCCGGGCGCTGGCCCGGGGCGAGCACGATTTCGACGGTCAGCGTGTCGCCGGCCACGGTCGGCGACCAGCCGGCTTCGTCGCCGCTATAGTTGCGGCCGTTGTCGGTGAACACGCGGCCGTCGCTGCCGGCGAAGCGCAGGGTCACCGCGGCGGGATCGCCGCCGTTCTTGCGCGTGGGGCGCAGCAGCAGGCCAGCGCGCAGGGCGACGGCTTGGGTCGAGGTCAGGGTGAAGCGGGCGCCGTGGGAACCGTCGGGCAGGGCTTCCCAGTCCAGGCTGGTCAGATCGACGCGGCTGCGGCCGACGTTGCGGGCGTAGCCGATTTCCAGCGGCTGGCCGTGCTTGTACTGATCGGCGCGGCGGGTACGCAAGGCCTTCAGGCTAGCCGCATCGGGCAGGCCCAGGTCGACTGCGCGCTGCGATCGGACCTTCAGGCCGGTGGCGAAATCGGCGCCACCCAAGGCGCTGGCCATGGGCTTGGCGGTGACCGGCGCGGCGCTCATTTCCGCCGCCGAGGCCGTGGCGGTCGTGGCGGAAATAGCGGCCAACAGCGCGTAGCGAAGCATGCCTTTACGTGTCATTGCGTCTGGCTCCAAGTGTGCTGATTGAAGTGATCGTCCGGCCCTCGCGGTGGCGGGGCTGCAGGGATCATGGCGGAGCCTCGACGCGCGCCAGGGGGCTGGGCGCAGGGGTAAATACTCATTAAATGTGATTCAAATCCCAATTTAAGCGCAGGCATCCGCGACGCCCGAAATCCACAGCCGGGGGCGGGTGTGCCGATGCGCATGAGCGACGAGGACAGCCACCAGCGCATCGGGCCCCACGCGCTCGCGGTGCTGATCGCGTTGATCGGCGCGTACGACGGTTTCTTCGGGCCCGGCACCGGTTCGTTCATGGCGACCGTGTTGGTCGCGTTGGGCGGGCTGGCGTGGTGCGCGCGACCGCGCAGACCAAGTTCTTCAACCTGGCCAGCAATCTGGCGGCGCTGGCGGTGATGATCGCCGGCGGGCAGGTGCTGTGGATGGTCGGCTTGGCGATGGCCGTGGCCAGCGTCGCGGGCGGCCAGGTCGGCGCGCACGCGGCCATGCGCTTCGGCGCGCGCGCGCTGCGGCCGGTGCCGGTGGTGATCTGTCTGGCGTTGACGGTGAAGCTGCTGGCGGACCCGGGTAATCCTTTGCGGATCGCGCTCGCCGCGCAGTTCTCCGGCGGCCGCTAAGCCGGCAGTCGATATCGATCAAGCGCGCGTGCGATCGCTCGCGATCCCGCATTTGCCTATAGGGAAAGCAGGAGGCGGATTTACGGCCCACATGCGGCTTCGCAACAACCGCTCCCGCTACCAAATCAAGCTGCGGTTTTCGCAGCCTTGGAAAACAACAAGCAAGCGAACACGATTTCGATAACGCCGCCGACGCCTGCCACGACGGCAGGCGACACGCTCACCCATAGCGACGCATTCGCCGCCACGATCAACGCGATCCCCAGGCCCCAGAACATCGCCCGGCCATACACGCTCGCGAACACCAGGTAGCGGCTGCCTATCACCGCCATCATTGCGGGAAAAAACAGCGCGGGTTTCAGCAGGAACAAGCCGTACGCCATCGCGCAACACACGATCAGCCAGATCGTCGATGCCATGGCCAAGGCGTTCAGCGCGTTGTCCTTGCCGGTTTTCGCCGGCCGTCCGATCAGCTTGGCGACGATCGTGCTCAGCGGATGGATCAAGGCGCCGCCCACCAGCAAGGTCCACGCCGCCTTGTCGATGCCGAGCCGATAGCAGGCCGCTGCCGCCGCCAACCAAACCAAACCGGATACCAACGCGCCGGGTGCGCCTTCGTAATAGGCGTGGCGCATCTCGAGCTGGTGCGTAGAGGCGATAGACAGTGTCATGGTCCTTCCTGGAGTCGAGATTCCGATCGTTCGCACTGTTGCAGTGCAGCAGTAAAATACAAGTCGCGAGGGCGCAGCAGCGGCGGCGATCGAGTGCCTCTCATTCGTGAACGCGTTGGTGGATGCGCGGCCATGTACTGCGGCGTATAGAGAGTGCCAACAAGTGTACTGAGTGTGCGCCGAAGCGGTTGGCGCTCATCGCCCAACGGCGCGTACCGCAGCAGAAATATGCGGATTTTCCGCTATTCGCAGGCTGCGAGCGCACCGACGGGCTTGGGCCGTCACGGCGAAATCGATACACGACTTTGCGCTGAAACGTTCGTCATATCTTGTCCGTTCGTATGACTGATTTTGGGCTATTGCTATTCCTTTTGGGGTATGCAATCGTGAAAAAAGGGGATGCACATCAAGGATGAATAGGGATGAATCGCATGGATGATGGCGCGGCCACTAGCGCGCCTGCGATCGTGGATGTGGTCGTACTGATCCCTTCGGGATTACGACGCTTCACCGGCCAGGCCGGCTCGGTGGATGTGCAAGCGGAAACGGTTGGACAGGCGCTTCGGCTGATCTCGGACAAGTACCCGCTGCTACGCACGCAAATGTTCGCCGGCGATCAGCAACTGCGGCGCTTCATCAACGTCTTCCTCAATTCCAAGGACATTCGCTTCCTGCAACAGGAGCACACGCCGCTGCGCTCACAGGACGTGATCACCATCCTTCCCGCGATCGCCGGGGGCTGACGATGAACAGGGAACGGACTCCCGAAATTACGCCAGGACCCGAGCTGTCGCGCGAAGAGATTCGCCACTACAGCCGGCACATCATCATTCCGGAGATCGGCAGCGAAGGTCAGCGCAGGCTGAAAGCCGCGCGCGTGTTGCTGGTGGGTGCCGGCGGCCTGGGTTCTCCGACCGCGCAGTACCTGGCGGCATCGGGCGTGGGCACGATCGGCATCGTCGAGGACGACACGGTCGACGTGAGCAACCTGCAGCGCCAGGTGCTGTACACGATGCAGGATGTGGGCCGGCCCAAGCTCGAAGCCGCGGCCGCGCGTCTGGCGGCGATGAATCCCCACATCAAGATCGTCGAGCACCGCTGCCGCATCGTAGCGGACAACGCCATGGCCCTGCTGGTCGATTACGACATCGTCGTCGACGGCACCGACAACTTCGCTACCCGCTATCTGATCAACGACGCCTGCGTGCTGAGCGGCAAGCCCAACGTCTACGCTTCGGTGTTCCGCTTCGAAGGCATGCTGTCGGTGTTCAACCTGGGCGACGGGCCCTGTTACCGCTGCCTGTATCCGGAGCCTCCGCCGCCGGGCTTCGCGCCTTCGTGCGCCGAGGGCGGCGTGTTCGGGGTGCTGCCCGGCACCATGGGCCTGTTGCAGGCGGTGGAGACGATCAAGCTGATCACTGGGATCGGCCGGCCCATGGCGGGCAGGTTGCTGCGGTTCGATGCGACCGAGATGAGCTTCCGCGAGCTCGAACTGCAGCGCGATCCGGCGTGTTGCATATGCGGCGACCACCCCAGCCAGACCGAGTTGGCCGACTATGCCGTGTTGTGCGGCACCGGCCTGGGCGAAGCCAGCGGCGATGCGGATGCCGCGCCGATCGAGCGGGTCAGCCCGCAATGGCTGCAGCGGCGTCTGGGGCAGCAGGCGGCCTTGCAACTGGTGGATGTGCGCACGCTCAACGAGCACCAGATCGTGCGCATAGAAGGCTCGCTGCTGATGCCGGTGGACGAGATCGAAGAGTATTTCCACACCTTGGACCGGGATCTGCCGGTGGTGTGCTACTGCAAGTCGGGCGTGCGCTCGCTTCGGGCCGCTGCCTTCCTGGCCGAACGCGGCTTCCGTGACGTCGCCAGCCTGGACGGCGGTATCGAAGCCTGGACCCGCGATATCGAGCATGCCGATGCGCTCTACTGAGGCCAGCTCGGTGGCGCCGGCGGACGGCCACGTGGGCGAGACCCGCGCGACGGCCGCGCACGACCGCGTCAAAACCGAACTGCTGTTCGCCGGCGACGACACCTCGGCCGTGGATGCCTTCCATGCCCGGACGGTCTGGGGACGGACGTTGGAGCGCCGCTTGTCGGTGCGCATCCGCGCCTTCCTCAGCGAGCCCGCGCTGCGCGAGATCGTATCCAGGAGCCGCAACGAGCATCGCGATGCCGAATCGATCGCCTTACCGGATGCCGGCCTGGGCGAGCTGACGCTGGAACAGGCGCTGTTGCGCCGACGTTCGCTGGCCAGCGACGCCGCGGCGCGCGAGCGCGCGATCGGCCTCGGCGATCTGGCTGCGATCCTCAAGTATTCGTACGGCGTGCTGGGCGAACGCCGTCTCGGCGCCGCCGGGCCCACGCAGCGGCTGCGCGCTTGTCCCTCCGCGGGTGCGCTGTACCCGTTGGAAATCTATCCGGTGGTGATGGACGTGGCCGGCCTAGCGCCGGGCGTCTATCACTACGATGCGATCGGGCACGCGCTGTCGTGCCTGCGCCGCGAAGACGCGCGCACGGCGATGCCCGGTTTCGATCTGCAACCCGAATTCAAAGCGCAAGCCAGCGTCGTGTTCGTCGTGACGGCGGTGCTGCTGCGTTCGATGGCGAAGTACCTGGATCGCGGCTATCGCTTCGTGATGAATGAAGCCGGGGCGCTGACCCAGAACCTGCATCTGACCTCGTTGGCGCGCGGCCTGCCCGGCTGCGTGTGGGGCGGATTCTGCGATGAAGAGGTTGCGGCATACGTGGGGGCGGACGGCGCCAGGGAGATCGTGGTGCTCGGTTTTGTAGTGGGTAAGCGCTAGTCGAACGGGAATGCGACGAGCTGAAGCCCGTCCGGTCAGATAGGGAAGTGTCTTGTCAGATAGGGAAGTGTCTTGGAAACTGGAAGATCGTATGTGAGGTCGCAGGTCGCGCGGGTCGCGATCGGCTCGGTGATCGCAGTCGCGTTGCTCTGGGGGGCGTGGCAAATATCGAAGGGCGGGGCCGGCGACGGCATGCGGAACGCGCGCGACCCCGGAAAGCCGGCGTCGGTCGCGGCGCAGCCGGGGCAGAGCGGCGCGCTGCGCGTCGACGTCAGCGGCGTGCGCGGCGATCACGGATACATCATCGGTACCTTGTGCAAGGAAGGTGAAGCGTTCCCTTCCGGCTGCACGCGCCGGGCGCGCGCGAAGGCGGCTGACGGCGTGGTGTCTTTGGACTTCAAGGGCCTGGCGCAAGGCGACTACGCGGTGGCGCTCTATCACGACGAGAACGGCAACTCCCAGCTCGAGTTGGGCACGGAAGGCGTCGGCTTCAGCAACAACGCCAACCTGGCGAAGACTGCACCCCAGTTCGACGCATCTCGCATCAAGGTGAACGGCGCGACCCGGATTCGCGTCCGAATACGCTACTCGATCTAAGAAGCCGCCGGCATGCGACGCCGCCGCGCCACGCGCGCCCGCAGGCAGACGGCTTCAAACAGATAGAAAGCGCCGACAACGCAAGGAGCCATGTCAAGGAATTGGGTGCCTCCACTCCACCCAATGTTGGTCCACAAGGTAGTGGATATTTCGCAAGGAGATGTAGTCATGAATAGCGATTTCGATTTCGACTCGTTGGATCTGGCCAGCCTGAACATCGAAGGCATGGAAGTCGTGACGCTCAAGGAAGCGATGGCTCTGCCGGAAACCGGCGCGTCCAGCGTCGTCAGCTCCAGCAACTCGTGTTCGAGCTGCGGTTCTTCGTCGTGCGCTAACGACAATATCGCGGAGTAAAAGTCGGATAGATGTCGTCGCTGATAGTCCGGCTAGTTCGCGAATCGGGGTGCAGCGCGGCATCGATCAGACGATTGGACACATCGGCGTTCTGCGCCGGTGTGTCCGATCTCGAGTCGTCCGGAATTCTGGAGCCATCAATGCAAACCGAGTATTCAATTGCGGCTGATATCGGTGCCGCAACGACCGAAATGGCGGACGGTTCTCCGAGCCGTGGTGCGATCGTCGCGTTCGGCGGCGTAACGAAGATGTATGCGCACCGGAAAGCGTTGGATCGGGTCTCGTTCGAGATACCGGTCGGCGAGATCGTCGCGCTGGTCGGTCCTAATGGGGCCGGAAAGACCACCATGCTCGAAATCATGATGGGCTTGCGTCGGGCCGACGAGGGTTCGGTCTCGGTGCTGAACTGCGACCCGGCGTTCGATCGTAGCTACGTTTCGCGCATAGGCGTCCAGATTCAACAAACCAAGTTCTTCGGAAGCTTGACCGGTCGCGACTACATCCGTTTTTTTGAGCGCGTCTATCCGAATTGCCTAAGCATCGATGTGATGCTGGAGGAGTTCGAACTTAAGAAGTTCGTAGACAGGCCTCTGAGCAAGATCTCCGGCGGTGAGCGGCAAAGAATCGCGCTCGCCTTGGCGATGATCAACGACCCGGAGTTCGTCATTCTCGACGAACCGACCGTTGGGCTGGACCCGATCATGCGGCGCGAGTTCTGGAACATCATCCGTAAGGCTCACGCCAATGGGCGTAAAACGCTGTTGTTCAGTACGCACCACATGGAGGAGGCGGAAGCGCTAGCGTCGCGAGTGGTCATGCTTTCGGGCGGTCGTATCGTTGCGCAAGGCGGCGTCGCGCAGTTGGTGTCCATGGCGGGCGGCGACGCGAGGAATCTGGACGACGCCTACAACATCATTGTGAGCAAGTCCGTTGGAGGTGGCGCATGAAGGCCGCGAACGTGTATGCGCTGACGGCGCTCGACTTCAAGAACACGTCGCGGGACAAGACCGCGATATTCTTCCTGCTGGTGTTTCCGGTCGGCTTCTACATCTTCTTCGCATCCTTCGCCGGCGCGACGGCGTCGGAAGCGGCATCGTTGAAGTACTACAACACGCACACTCCGAATTTCACGGCGGTGCTCATCCTGATGATCTCATTCCTGAACGTCGCGCCTACGGTCGCGATGGCGAAGCACATGGGCTTCTTGAATCGCCTGATGGTGACTCCGGTCAAAGTCTATGAGCTTTGGGTCAGCTTCTGCCTGCGCGCCATGGTGCTGTTCGCTGTCGGCTATGCCGTAATGCTCGTGGCCGGCTTCATGCTCTTCGGCTACCTGCCTGCCGCCAATCCGATCCAACTGATTCTTCCGATGCTCGTGACCGGTTTCGCGATGCTGCCGGCAGGGATACTGATAGGGGTTTTGTTTCCCGTGCCGCAGAGGGCATTCTCCGCCGGGATGTTCTTCATGCAGCCCATGCTGATTCTTTCAGGGGGCGGCATGCCGCGCGAAAGTTTCCCCGAATGGGCTCAAGCGATCTCCGACTTCGTGCCTACTACCTACGCGGTGCAGATATCCCATCTTGCATGGGACAACGCGTATTTTACGCGGGCAGCAGTTTTTCCGACGGCGGTACTGCTGGTCTTCGGAGCGGCTTGCGCTTTCGCGTCCGCCGTGATCTTCCGCAATAGCTATCGCTGACGATCGATATGGACGAAAGAGTATTGGTTTCAATCGGCGGACCGACCGCGGACGCGGCCTCGATGTTGGTGCACCCGCACTATGTGCTGCGGGTGGCCGGCGAGCCCGCATCGAAGCTGTCGGCTATATGGACCGGCAAATCCGATGAGATGTGGCGACGTCTAGTCGAATTGCGCGAGCTCTCCTCGTCCTTATCCACGCAGTTGTGCGATGAGCTGGCTCAAAGGGTGCCCCAGGTCCTTGATGTCGCCGGCCGCCGGCGCCTACTGGACCTTAGGCGCGCGTTGCATAACGGACGCCCGGCGAAGGCCGCGGAACTCGAAGCGCTTCGAACCTGTGCGGATGCGGCGCTAACCGGGCGCATCCTCGAATTGGATCAAGTCCACGTGGCCTATGCGGCCGCACTGAGGGAGTTCCCGGACGTCTTCGGTCACGAGATGGCCGAAGGGGCTCGGTCCATTCATGCATTGCTGGATTCGAAGAATCTGCAGTTGGCCTTGAGCTACAACAATCATCGGCTGCTGGCGCAGCTGAAGAGTCATTACGGCCAGGCCGCTCCGTCGTCAGACAGCAAAACCGTGCGGAATCTGGAGGATTCTCTGCTGCAGTTCTTCGGCCGGGCGTCTACCAAGACCAGTCCTTTGTCGTCGTTTACGCTGATGCGCGTCGGGCATTGGCAAGACGACGATGGCGCAAGGGTCAGCCGGCTCACGAACCGGGTGGAAAGACGCGTCGAGGCCAAAGCCGCGTTGATGCGACATATTCTTGACGGTTGGATGCGCAACTACGAAACGGTGAGCAGGGTTTTTCCGCTCAAGCTGAATCCGACGGTTCTGGAGGCCGATGGCAAGCTGAAATTGCAGGTGGTGTCCGCAGGACGCGACTTCATCGGGCGCATCTGGGGGACCGGCGTCGATGTTTCTAGTGTCGATGCGAGCCCGATGTTCGCCTGTGTCCGGCGCGCCCTGGAAGACGCGCCCGATGCGTCGCTGCCGATCGAGAGTTTGGTCGATCGGATATGCGCACTGGCGCCCAAGTTGCCCCAAGTGGCCGTCGAAGCCTATGTAAAGAAGCTGTACGAGATCGGCTACTTGTTGGCGCAGACGGGATACGTCGAGCAAACCGACACGCTGGAGTGGATGGCCGATATCGGGGCCGAACTCGGTGACGAGATCGACGGCGATTTCCGCGCGGCCGTTTCGCGTATGCGAGCTGGTCTTGAGGTGATGAGAGGTAACGACGTAGATCAAAGAATCGTGGCGAGTTCGAATCTGGATTCGACGATCTTCGATATGGCTGCGGCAGCCGGTGCGAGAATCGGTGGTTACCTTTATCGCACGCCATACTACGAAAACTGCTACTACACCGGCGACGATCAAGATCTCTCGCTGGGTTTGATCGACGCGCATCGAGAAGAGTTCGACCTTATTCAGCAGGTCAACGGCATCATCGACGCCAATCGGCTGGTCCATACCAGTCTGTGCGATTACTTCGTTTCCAGATTTGGCGAGGATGGCGTTTGTACCGATATCGCCACGCTCATCGAGGAGTTCGATCTCGCCTACGCTCCGCTGGTTTCGGAAGGAAAGGCCGACGCGGAGGGCGTTGCCGAGAATTCTCCGCGCACTCTCGCGCTGCTCCGCGCCAAACGCGCGTTCGAGGATTACCTAAAGCAGCAGCTCGGCCAAGGACGCGACATCCAGTTGGATCCGGAAGCCTTACGCGGAATCGTCGCGATGCTGCCGCAGGGCATGCGGAGCCGAAGCCTCTCCTACAGCTACCTCGTCCAGCCGTTCAAGAGCGACGACGCCGAGGGTCTGGTGTTGAACCAGATCTACGGCGGTCGCTCGGGGATTCTCTCCAGGTTTTGCGAAGTTCTCGACCAGGACGGCATGGCGCAGGTACGTGCATACCTGCAGAAGGGCTCCGAGGCCGGCCACAATGCTGAGTTGGGCGGCGTTTTCGGATTCAATGCGAATCGGCACCCGTCCATGTCAGACGTGGAAGTCGTCGTACCGCCTTTCGGGCCGTCTTACGATCAGACGCGCAAGGTTTCTCTGGCGGAGCTGAGTTTGGTATACGTTCCGAACGAACACCGTCTCGTGTTTCGCGGTGGCGACGGCAAGATCGTCGACATTTGGTATCACGGGTTGCTTACCCCTGTGATGTTGCCAGCGGTGCAGCGCACGATCGCATTGGCCTTCAGCGAGGGGCCGTGCTTTCTTGTGGCGAACGCTATGGCCCGAGTGGCGGATTCGGGCGGAAGCGATGTGCAGTACACGCCGCGGCTCACGCTCGGAAATATCGTCGTTTCGCGACGCTCCTGGACCGTGGCGCACTCAACCTGCCCGGACGCGTCGCTGCCTCCGGCGCAGTTCTATTTGGCCATAAGAGACTGGCAGAAGGCGCACGGGTTGCCGGAGCGCTTCTTTGTTCGCGCGATTCTTGGCGGGTCGGGGGAGAAGACGCGTATTTCGCGTTTTTCCGCGATGAAAGGACTCAATTTCAAGGATCTCAAGCCGTTTTACGTTGACCTGCGCAATCCCAGGTTTGTCCGGCTGCTGCAGAACATGCTAAAGCGGCACGATCTTGCGCTGCAGATCTCCGAATTGCTTCCCGATTTCGAAGATCATGCGTCGTCCGTCGACGACGAGACTCACGTATCCGAGCTGCACTTCGAGCTCACCAGTAAGTCTGACCGGCTTCAGTCGGCGGATCTGCGGTGGTATGCGCTCCGGGTCGCGTACTTCGACGATCGCCGCCAACTGATTCTCGGTCCCATTGCGGAGGCGATCGAAACGGCGAAGCGCGACTTCGGAGTCGAGCGAGCGTTCTTCCTCCCGCACTGGAAATTCGGCCCGCATATCGATCTGTTGTTGCAATGCGATTCCGAGTCCTATGCGCTGCGCGTCTTGCCTGCGGTGCAGGCGATCATAGAGAAGTGGATCGCTGAGAATCCGAGTCGTGCGCAATTGGATCCATTGGAGTACGAGAAGACCTCGCAATGGATAGGCACATCCGAAATAGATAGCGGTCCCTACCTGCCGCTGCTCAAGGACAACTCGGTCGCTCCGGTCCCGTACCTGAGGCCCAAGACCTTGCTGATTCCGGAGGTTGCCGAAAGTAAGGAGCTCATGCTGAGCGATTGCTGCGATCTTATTCTTGAGCTTAATCGCCTCAACGATGTGGATCGCGAATCTTTCTTCATCACCCTTCACGCGATGCTGGCGGCAACTGCGCACACGCAGAAATCGGGGCTCCAGGAAGGGTACATGTCGATGCGTTCGCATGCCGACTACTTCTTCGCCGCTTACGACTCCGACAATGCCCTGCGCGACAGGTTCGACAAAGTCGATGAAAAGAACAAGGAGAAGCTCGATAAAGCCACTCGCGCCGTGGTGGACGGCAGATACGCCGACACCGGTCTGCCGGGGCCTTTCGTCGAGATTCTAGAGCGGTGGACGAAGGTGCTGGCCGATGTGGATATTCGGAGCAAGCGCATCGTCGAGCTGCGGTACGACGAGGTGGTCGGTCAGGGCGACCAGTTCATCGAAATGGCGACGCAGATGCGTCAGGACGTGCCCGACGAGTTCTTCGAAAGGGCCGAAAAGCGTCAGATATCCGAGATCGGCGCGGCTTTCATCAATACGAAGTCGGGGGGCGAAGTGCTGCGGAGGCCGGGATTCCTGGCGTATCGGATCAATGTCAATTTCTTCTATGCATTGCTTCCGTTGCTGGAGATTGCTCCCATCCAGAAGTTCCTGCTTTGCCA
Source organism: Lysobacter sp. cf310 (assembly GCF_900114355.1). GTDB lineage: Bacteria > Pseudomonadota > Gammaproteobacteria > Xanthomonadales > Xanthomonadaceae > Lysobacter. The sequence goes on along the minus strand of NZ_FOSS01000003.1, from coordinate 318,378 downwards.
TCTATTGTCGAACTCGGTGGAACGAGTGTACGGGCAGGACTCGCGAGAGAAAGTCGCGCGCATCCGTGCCATGGAGGAGTCCGGGCAATGAACGCGACGATTGCCGGAAGCCGTGTCAAGCTCAAGAATCACGTCTACTTCGGTGTCGTTTCTGACGGCATATTGTTCGACGCCGGGGACACTTCCTTCGTGCTGAAGGACAAATCGGCGTACCCGATAGTTCAGAAGCTGATCGCGTTGATCGATGCCGGAAACCCGGTGGAAAGCATTCTTGAGCGTGCCCCGGATAAGCTCGCCGAGTTCTTCCGCAAGGTTATCGCATCGCTAACCGAGCACGGCATGCTGTTGGCGGTGGACGCGGATGCGCCGCCGGCGCAGGGCTTGGTTGCGCATACCGGCGCCAACGAGTTGCGCAAGTTCCTTGAGGACAGGCTCGATGGTAGGTCCGTCGAGGCGGAACTGCGCCGTTGGCACGACGCACAAGTCATCGTGATCGGGTCCGGGCAGTCGCTGTTGTCGGCGTTGAGGGCATTGACCGACAGCGGATGCGCGAAGCTTACGGTGATACTCGATGGCGCCGAAACCGAAGGGTTGAATGAACTTCGGACTGAAGTGGAGGCCGAACATGCGGTGCGATTCGCCCTTCGGCGGGGATTGGGCGATGAGGTGCCCATCGACACGGCGGGAATGCTGGTCTACGCGAGCGATAGCGCGGACTTGGCATCGATCGTTCGGGTCGAGAAGGCCATGCGGGAGCACGCCATCGCGGGTTCGATCGGTGCCGTCCTCGAAGGCTACGCCTGCGTCCTGCCGGCCTCGAGGCCTGGGCATCCAGCCGTCGCGGACCTGCTGCATTGGCTGCCCGGGCGGGGCGCCGACGCTGCCTCGCTCGGGCCGATAGCGATGGCGCTGCTGGGTTGCGTCGCGGCGCAAGCCGCAATTTGCAGATTCTTCGGCGTGGAAGCGGCAACGTCGGGAGGTCAGGTGGCGGTGGTTTCGCCGGAACTGGAAGTCGAGTACCGCATGCTGGTCGCCTCGGCCAGAGGCGAGGGCGCGCCGGTGCCGTTCGTGCACCCTTCCAAGTACCAGATGCCGGAAGGGCGGGTCCTGCTGCCGTTCGAACGGATCAAGTACGCGTTGGAGCCGTGGTTCGATCCGCTGCTGGGGCCTTTCAGCATCGTCGCGGACGATCAGATCGAGCAGGTGCCTTTGTTGCAGTATCCAGTAGGGATCAGATCGGCGTCCGAAGCCGGAAAGGAAGAGATCGTCGTCGGCTGGGGATTGGAGCACGCTGAGGCTGTAGTCGACGGCCTGTCACAGGCGATCGGGATTCTGGCGCGCAGTTTCCGCAAGGATGACGCCGCTGTCGTATGCGCGTTCGACGAAGAGGTCTGGAAACGGCGGGCGCTCGCCTATGCCGTGGCGGGCTCGAACGAAATGAGGCAGCGCCACCATTGGGCATGGGTCGACCTAGATCGATTGCCGCCGGGTCCGGCTCGCGTCCTGCACGCGCTATTGCGATTCCACTCGCCTGACGGCATTCGCGCCCAGATCCAATGGGGCGACGCCGGTGATGCCTTCATAGTGCGCGTGTCGCGTGCGGGGGCCACGCTCTGCAGCGTCGTCGCCTCGGATCCTGTCGAGGCGTTGACCGAGGGCTTGGGTAGAGCTTGCAGCATGTTCCAACTTCAGGAGCTGAACGGGATTCGGTTCGACACGGGTCTGGCTCTGCCTGAGCCGGATGACGCGGCACAGGCCGAGGATTGGCACCAAGCCTTGATCGCCGCGCAAGCGGCCACAAGCCGGGAAGTCGAGTACCACTTGCTGACGGCGCCCGGACTACCCCCTTCGGTGTACTGCGGCTATGCCAGCTTGAAAGCGATGGCGAGCGCTTCGTGATGACCGATCATCATATCCGTCGCTACGTCTTCGCCCATCCGTCCAGCCTGGACTTTCTGGGGGGAGTAGGCGTAGTCGCCGCGATCTCGCGCGCGAAGCCTAGTGCCTTCGCGGATCTCGCACACGTCGAGCGGTATCAGATCGGCGGGGGAGACGAATGCCTGGTGCTGTTCGATCTGCGCTTGGACATGCAACGTGCGCTGGAGGTCCAGAAGACTCTGGTCAACGCTGGCGCCACGGTTGTCTTCGTTGGCGTCGAACCCGGAACGGTTCGGATCGGGCCGGTGGTCATGCCAGGCGAAGGTCGATGCCTCGATTGTTTGGGGCAGCGGATCCAATCCAATCATCCGATCGGGAAGGCGTACGTCGAGGATGTCGTGCGATCCCGTCCGTTGCCGTACAAGCCATTGTCTCCGGCTTCTCGCACCGCCATCGTCGGATTGATGTCGACCTTGCTCGAGGGCGCTCTGGGCCGGGAATGGAGCGCGCTTCCCGTAGGCAGTTACTACACGGTACGGATAGACAGCTTGGAGATCGTCCGTCACCGCTTCATACAGGTGACTCACTGTCCTTCTTGCGATGTCGCGCCGACGCCCACCAGCCCCGAACCCTTGCGGTTCGAGCCCAGGATCAAACGTAGCCCTTGGGATAAGCGTCCGCCGAACGAAAAGCTGTCCTTGCTTGGCGCAAGGCGCATGTTCGTGGATAGGCATTGCGGATTGATCAAGCATGTGTTCCAAAACATGCAGTCCGACCTCATGCCCTTATTCACCTCGGAGCGCGCTTTCGCGGGAGGTGGGAGCACCGACTACAACCACGGTCGTGCGTTCAATTACCAGACCTCCGAGCTGATCGCGATCCTGGAAGGGGTAGAGCGCTATGCCGGCAACGAACCGCGCGACGGCTTGATCGCCTTGCGTGGAAGCCGCTCGCAAATGGTCTCGAGGTTCGGGGATCGGGTGGTCGATCCGGCCGCATTCATCATGCATACGCCAGAACAGCAAGCCGATCCACTGTTCAGGTTCGAAGCCTATACCGAGGATCTCGAGTGCGGCTGGATTTGGGGGCATTCGATCCGGCGCGCCGAGCCGATTCTGGTTCCGGAGCAGTTGGCTTACTACAACATCAAGAGTCGTCCGGGCGCGCCGACGAACCGCTTCATCTACGATTCGTCCAACGGTGGTTCGCTCGGCGGCAGCCTCGAGGAAGCGGTGCTGGGCGGCTTGCATGAGGTCGTCGAGCGCGACGCCTATTTCTCGACTTGGTACTCGCGGATCGCGCCGGTCCGGATCGATAAGCAGAGCATCGACGATCGGCGTAGCGCCGCGCTGATCGCCCGATCCGAAGCCGCAGGCTTCGAAGTCCATCTGTTCGACATGACGAGCGAAGCGCGGATCCCCGTGGTCGGGGCGATGATCGTGGACCCGTCCGCGGATGCCAGGATCAAGTCTTACTGCGCGTCCGCTTGCGAAGGGCGTTGGGGTGGGGCGATCTTCTCGGCACTGGCGGAAGTTACGACCTCGATGGGGGTGTATCGAAAGAACGAGACCCTGGATTTCGACCGCGCACGTGCGATGTTGGAGGATCATGCGTTGGTCAAGGACATGTTCGATCATGTTCTGCTCTACAGCCTCAACGAGTCCTTCGAACGTCTGCGTTTCCTGCTGGATGGCGACATGCGAACCTTGCAGGAGTGCCGGGAGCGAGTGCCCGACGCCTTGCAGGTCGACCTCACGCAGGAGTTGCAAGCCGATTGCGCCAAGGTGCTTGAAGTCGCGGTCGACATCATCGTGGTGGATCAGACCTTCTCCGAACTGCGGGAGCTGGGGTTGGGCGCGGCCAAGGTCCTAGTGCCGGGCATGATGCCAGTGACGTTCGGGCACCAGTACAGGCGTATCGACATGGACCGACTGGATCGGTTTGCCCGCTTCAGGGGCCTGCCGGACGCTAAGTTCACGCCCGCGAACGTGAACCCTTACCCGCATAACTTCCCATGACGCTGACCGACGCCGCGAGCGCTGATCGTTTGGAAGCATGGGTGCTCGCGGGCCACCAACGCCTGGAGCGTCTGATCGTTCCTGCGTTCGGCGCCGGAAAGAAGGAGTACAGGCGCCAGCCGTCCGAGGTCGAGCCGGCGACGGTACGGAGGTTGCCGCTGGTAGGGCTTCCGCGCGAACTTTGCGATCTGGATGCATGGCTGTCCGGCGCGCCGGAGGCCCCGTCGACGCTGGATCCCAGCGTCAGGCTGTCGCTGTTCTTCAGGTATCTCGCGTGTCCAGTCCGCTATGAGCCGTACAGCGAGTCGGCGATACACAAGGCCGTTCCATCCTCGCGCGGCAGATACCCGCTCAGATACTTCTTCGTCCAGTCGATCGGAGGCGAGTCGCGTGTGTACGCCTACATTCCGGAATTCCATGGCTTGCAGGAGCTGCCGGAACTGGTGTCGCCGGCATTGCAGGACGGAGCGGCGGCCCTTGTGTGCATAGGCAGGGCCTGGCGCTACGCCGAAGAGTACGGTGAGTTCGCGCATGTGCCCTGCGTACTCGAATCCGGGCACGCGCAATCGCAGGCCCATCATCTGGCCAGGTTGCTGGAGATCGACGACGTCGCCGATCCCGACCGGGAGCTGGGTCGATCGTTCTGCGCATTGCCGCTGGAGATCCCGCTTCATTGCGTCGGTTTGCGGCCGCGCTTCGACGCGGCCGGTTTGCCGTCGAGTGCAGCCAAGCTCGCCACGCCTCGGCCTTTTCCGGAGATGGAGCTGCGCTTTCCGAAGCTGGATCTGTTTCAGCGTTGCTTTGATGCAGGCAGCTCGCCCGCGCGCGCCGTTGCGCCCACAGCATCGTGCGCGGACGGGTTTGCCCGCCGGCGCGACGTCGGAGGCCGCGGAGTGCTGGATCTCATGCGCCGGCGCACGTCCGGAAACGATCGCGGGCTGGCGTCCTCGGTGTTGTCGGAGCTTCCAGCAGGCAGCTTCGCTTCCATCGTAGCGACCTGGGGCGCTATCCGGAAAAGCCGTCCTGCCAATGCCGCGGGAAGTGCTCTGGGACTGTCTTTGGTCTGGCTGGCGCACGAGGCGGGCAAGGCGCCGAACATCCACGACATCGACGGTGAGTCCCTGGTCGCGCGTTCGTGGCGGGGCGATCTGCACGATGCGATCGCAAAGATGCTTCCGTATGCGAATACCAAGTACAACCTCTCGGCGCTGACGGCCGTGCTCATCATTCAGGCCGATCTGCAATCGGCTATCGAAGCTCTGGGCGACGCGGCGCTTCGCGAGATCTACATCGCAGCAGGCGCGGCGGCGCAGGACTTCTCGATCGCGGCGACGGCGCACGACATGTTCGCTCGCCCCGCGAAGATGATGCGCGAGGCCCGCTTGGAGTCCGAGCTGTCCCTGCGCGGCCAGGTTGTTTATCTCGTGCTCTGCGGTTTCGCGCGATCGGCCAATCCGACCATGGAGCTGTGTTGATGAGTCACCCGCGCCATGATTGGCTTTCGATACACGTATTCCTCTCCGATCCGGAGCGGGTCGAGCGCTACGTGCGCGAATCTTTGGATTCGGCGATCCAGAAATGGCGCGCGAACGGGGACTTGGACCGCTGGTTCTTCATTCGCTACTGGGAGGGTGGGCCGCACCTACGCATCCGCCTGTGCGGCCGTATCGTCCAGGACGAAGAACGGGCGATACAGGTGTTGTCCGAGCGCATCGCGGAATTCCGCTCGGACAAGCCGCCAACACGGGAGGAGTATTACCGCTCGCATGCCTTCGATGGCGCTCCGGTCGTGGTCGAGGATTTGCCCTGGTACACAGAGGGCACCGTGGCCAAGATCGGCTACGAGCCGGAGATCCTGCGTTACGGCGGAGAGGACGCCATAGAGTTCAACGAGCAACTGTTCGAGCTGTCGTCGCGGTTGGCGCTGAGTCTGTGCAAAGCGACGCAGGGAAACGGAAGCGGTCGTCTGTCGTCGGCATTCGCGCTGATGGCAGCGGCGATTCTCGCCTGCGACGAGGACCTGCCCGGCCTTGCCAACTACTTCAGGCGATACGGTTCGCTATGGGCCTCGATGACCGGTCACGAGGCCCTGGGTACGGAGCTTCCGCAGCCGAGCGAAGACCAGCTCAAGCTGCTGCTCCGGCTGGAGCAGGAGGCGCTGGCTGGCTGGAACGAGCGCAGCGCCCATGCCGTTTGGGCCGCCGGCGTCCGGCAGTTGGCCCAACGCCTGAGGTCGTTGCACCAGCAGGGGCGGTTGAGCGCACCTTACGAAGGGGGTAGGACTGTTGGCGACGACATGTGCAAGAACGCGGTGCTGGCGATCGTCGGGTCGCAGATCCACATGCTGAACAACCGATTGGGCATCCCTCCCGCGGGCGAATTCCTTCTGGCCCGGATCCTGGCAGGCGCCGCGAATGCTTTGAAGCGACAGGGGGCCATGGCATGAACGATATGAATCTGATTTGGCGGTACCACCGGTTTTTCCGGTTGCGCTCCCTATTGCTCACCGGGGCGGTCGCCCTGGCGTTTTGTACCTTCGGTATCCTAGGTGCCTTGAGGTACTCGATGAACGGCGGCGACCAATCCATCGCGTCGCGTCGCTTGATGGTGACCAGCGCTGCCGGTGCGATGCAGGTGTTGCCCTTGTCCTCGATGGACGCGATCAGCAAGGTCGAGGGGCTGCGGACGGTCAGTTATGCCACCTGGATCGGACTGTACTACCGTGAACAGTCGAACATGTTCATGAGCTTCGCGGTCGACCCGAAGACCTGGATCGACACGCATCCGGATATGGCGATGGACGAGTCGACCAAGCAGGCGTTTCTCAAAGACCGCCGCGCGATACTGGTCAGCACCGATATAGCCGATAAGTTCGGGTGGAAGAAGGGCGATTCGGTGCCCTTGCATAGTCTCTTGTTCAAGCCGCCGCAAGGGGAGTCCGCCTGGAACTACATCGTCGCCGGCGTGTTTCGTTCGGAAAAGGGCGCGGGCAGCCGGAATTATGCCGTCACTCACTACGACTATCTCAACGAGAACCGTAATTTCTGGAAGGACACCGTCGGAAGCTTCGTGGTGACCTTGGACGCGAAAGTGACTGCCGACGATGCGTCGCAACGCATCGACGCGGCTCTGGAGACCAGCGCTTGGCCTTCATACACCAGCTCGGACCAGGTGTTTCATAACGAATTCTTCGCTCAGTTCGGCGATGTCGTGTCCATGATAGAGCTGGTGGTCGCCGTCACGTTCGGGACCCTGATGCTCATAGTCAGCAGCGGCATGGCTTTGGGCATACGCCAACGCAGACGGGATCTGGGCATCCTGCGCGTTATAGGCTATTCGAACGCCAAGATCCTGCGCATCGTAGTAGGTCAGACGATGATGGTGGTTCTGGTCGGAGCCGCGCTGGGGATGCTCATCGCTTTCGTATTCAACTGGGCGATTACCTCAAGGTATCCCGAAATTCTTCCGCATATGTCTCTGCCGATCCCGGTGATGATGCAAGCGCTGGCAATCGGCGTGCTCCTTAGTTTGGCCGCCGCGGCCATTCCCGCGTTCATCGCGTTGCGCACCAAGCCTGTTGAGGCGATGGCGGAGGAGGCGATATGAGCGACATCCATCCGTCCACGGGCGCAGCGCGCGCGGGCGCCGAGCATGCCGGCACGATCTCGCAGTTCATCACATTGATACCGGTCGCGATCGGCAACGCGTTCCGGGCGCGCTGGGCCAGCGCGACGACGATCGCCTGCGTGGTGCTGGCCGTGGCCGTTCTCAGTACGTTTCTGGCCATGGCGCGCGGGTTCTACGCGGCTGGCGAGAGCGCCGGCTCTGATCGGATGGCCGTCATGCTTGGGCGGCAGGCGCCCATCGAAGTCGAAAGCGACATCGACCCGGCCGAGGCGGTGCTGCTGGAGGGCGCGCCGGGACTGTCGCGGCTTAGCGAAACCTCCAAGGTGTCGCCCGAAGTGGTTGTTTCGGTCAGCCGTAGAGCCAAGGATCTCACCAAACGAATCAACTCGACCTTGCGCGGAATGCGCCCTGAGGGGCTGCGGCTGCGGGAGCATCAAGGGTTCGAGCTGGTCGAGGGTCGCCCGTTCCGTTCCGGCATGTACGAGATTATCGTGGGCCGCCAGCTCGCTCAGAGAGTGATCGGGCTGGAGGTGGGGCACCAGATCGCGTTGAGCGGGAAGACCTGGACGGTCGTGGGCGTGTTCAAGATGTCCAACAGTCTGTTGGAGAACGAGTACTACGCGGACGTTCAATCCGTGCAAGCGGCCTTCGACCGTCAGAATCAGTTCCAGTCGATCTACGCCTGGCTCAAGCCGGGCGACTCAGTGGAAGACCTGCGCGCCTTCGTAGAAGCGGACCCGCGATTCCAGGTCGATGTGCTCACTCAGCGCGACCTGTATCGGGATCAGGTCGAGGACACCAGCAAGATCATCCGTTATCTGGGCTGGCCCTTGGCATTCGTATTGTCAATCGGCACCTTCGCCGGCGTGCTTAATACCATGCTGATGGTTATCGAGGGCCGGCGACGCAATCTGAGCGTGCTGCTGATGCTGGGTTTTTCGCCCGCCGCGATCCGAATGACCGTGCTGCTTGAAACCTTGCTGCTGACCATGACGGGGGCCTTGCTGGGGACGCTGCTGATGTATCTGTTCTTGGACGGACGCGCGGCCTCCATCGTCGGCAAGTACTACACCACCATCGATTACACCTTGCAGGTCGATTGGACCGTGCTGCTCAATGCAATGGGGCTGGCCATAGCGGTGGGCCTGGTCGGCGGCGCGCTCTCCAGTCTGGCAATTCCCAGTTACCGTAAGATCAAATCGGCCTGAATCTCATGAATACAGCTGAATCCGACATGGAAAAGATGGATGGCGCTGCGAAGGCCAGGATCGAGAAGATTCGCGGCCTTTCTCTGGTTCGCGAGGAGTCCGCGCCGGCGCGGAGCGGGCGACCGTCGCGAATCGTATTCGTGTTGTTGTGCGTACTGGTGGCGCAGACACTGCTATTCGCCTACTTCATGATCTTCGGTGCCGGCGCGAAGCCGGAAACCGCGGCGCCGGCTGCTGCCGGCGCGACGGCTTCCGGCGCGGCAGCCAAATCGGCGGGCGCAGCGCCGGTGGTCGCGGCGGGCGATGGCGGCGTGCAGTTGCAGGCGCAGGGCTTCGTGGTCGCTATGCGCCAGGCCACCGTGTCCACGCGGGTGGCCGGCATCGTCACCGAGGTGCCGGTGGACGTCGGCGACTATGTAGAGCGTGGCCAGATCGTCGGCGTGCTCAATTCGGATCTGGCCGAGCAGGACCTGCAGCTCGCCGAGAAGGAGTTGTCGTCGCTGCGCTCGCAGGTGGCGCGCGATCGCGCCAGGCAGGCTCAGGCGGAAAGCGAGTATCAGCGCGAGTTGCTCCTGGAGAAAAGCAATTACACGTCGCGCGCGCGCGTCGACGAGAAAAGCGCTGCGAGCATCGTTGCGCGCACCGCGGTGGCCAGCACGATGGCCGAACTCGATGTGGGCGAGGTCCGGGTCCGGCAACAGCGCAGCTTGCTGGGCAATTACACCATCCGGGCGCCGTTCTCCGGAATCGTGGTCGAGAGGAACTCGCAGGTGGGCGAACTGGTCGCTCCGATGAGCGCTGGCGGCAGCTTCACCCGAACCGGTATCTGCACCATCGTCGATATGAATTCGCTGATCCTGGTGGTCGATGTCGGCGAGCAGCAGATCCAGCATGTGAAGGTCGGACAGTCGGTGAACTTCCGGCTGTACTCGGACGAACGAACCCAAATGAAGGGGCGCGTGCAGCGGATCGTGCCCAGCGCGGATCGGGCGAAGGGAACGCTGCAGGTGCAGGTCGCCATTATCGGACGGAATCCGGGGGCGTTGCCGGGCATGCGCGCGAACGTGGATTTCATGTAAACGGATTTGATGGAGCAGATCATGGGCAACAACAATGGATTCAAACTCGTGTCCGTATCGAAGATCTACCAGCGCGGGGCCGATTCGACGACCATATTCGACGATCTGAACATGGACATCCCGGCCGGATTGTTCTTGGCGCTGATGGGGCCCTCCGGTTCGGGAAAGACCACCTTGCTCAATCTGCTCGCGGGCGTGGACAGGCCGTCATCCGGTCAGGTCCTGTTCGACGGGAAGCGCATCGACGATATGCCGCAAGCCAGCATGGCGCGTTGGCGCGCCCGCAACGTCGGCTTCGTGTTCCAGTCCTACAACCTGCTGCCCATGCTCAGCGCCGAGCAAAACGTGTCCCTGCCGCTGTCGCTGATGCGCATGACCTCGGCCGAGCGCAAGCGCCGGGTCGCGTCGGCGCTGGATCTGGTCGGCCTGTCGCATCGCGCCCGGCACATGCCCAGCCAGCTGTCGGGCGGTGAGCAGCAACGCGTGGCCATCGCGCGGGCGATCGTTGGCGACGCACCGGTGCTGCTGTGCGACGAGCCCACCGGCAACCTGGACCGCGCGGTGGCCAGCGAAGTGCTGGACTTGCTGCGCGACCTCAACCGCGAACTCGGCAAGACCGTGGTCATGGTCACCCACGATCAGCGTGCGGCCGGCTATGCCACGCTGGGCATGCAGCTGGACAAGGGGCGCTTCGTCGATATGGCCTTGGCCGCGGCTTGAGGGTTCCCGTCCGCATGGAACAGCGTATGGACCAGACCGCACTGCCGGCGACCGCAACCGATCCTGAAGCTCGTGGCGCAGGCGAGTCGGCGGTCGCGCCGATCCGCGTGTTCGGCGAGGAGCTGCGGCTGATGAAGTCGTTCTGGGACGGTACCCAACGCGCCTGCGATCCCGAGGACACGGTGCGGCGGCTGCAGGCGCTGGCGCCGCGTATCGGCCTGACCCGGTTGGCGAACGTCACCGGGCTGGACGTGATCGGGGTGCCGGTCTGGGTGGCGATCCGGCCGAATTCGCGTGGCCTGGCCACCGCGCAGGGCAAGGGCCTGACCCATGCCGCGGCCAAGGCCTCGGCGCTGATGGAGTCGGTGGAGTGCTGGCACGCGGAAACCATCGAACGGCCGGTGTACGTGGACTCGCCCTGGTCCTTGCGTCGCAGGGCGCCCATCGTGCAGTACGAACGGCTGAGCCATTACGAGGACAGCGCGCCGCGCGCGGACCAGCCCATCGCCTGGGTCGAAGGTTACGACCTGCTGCAGGACGGCCCGGTCTGGGTGCCGCTGGAGAGCGTGAGCACCAACTACGTCGGCAGCGGCCGGCGCGGCTCGGCCACGACCTTCATGCAGTCCAGCAACGGCCTGGCCGGCGGCAACGAAGTGCTGGAGGCGATCACCCACGCGCTCAAGGAGCTGATCGAGCGCGACGCGATCCATCACGCGGGCGATGCGATGCGCAGCTTCGACAGCGCGCGCCGCGTGAGCATCGAAACCATCGATGCCCCCGACTGCCGAGCGGTGCTGGATAAGCTCGATGCGGCCGGCGTCTCGGTCGCCGCCTTCGATCTGAGCTCCGACCTGGACATACCCGTTTACGGCTGTTCCATCGTCGATGCCGACGACGCCTTGCGCTGGCGCACGCTGCCGCACTTCAATGGCTACGGCTGTCACCTCAATCCCGGCATCGCCCTGCTGCGCGCACTGACCGAAGCGGTGCAGAGCCGCCTGACCTATATCAGCGGCTCGCGCGACGACATCGCGCCCGGACAGTACCGCTCGGGCGGCAATCCCAACGCGCTCAAGAGCTTCCGCGAGGCCTGGGCGCGGTCGCCGGCTAGCTTGGATTTCCGTGAGCGCAAGAACCTGGCGACCACGAGCTTCAACGGCGACATCCGCTATCTGCTCGACCGCTTGCGCGCGGCCGGCATCGAGAATGCGGTGGCGGTGGACCTGCGCAAGCCGGACATCGGCGTTTCGGTGGTGCGCATGGTCGTGCCGGGCCTTGCCGGCGCGCTGTCGCACGGGCGCGCGATCCGCGTACCGGAGCGCGATCGGCTCGCCCGGCCCGCTGGAGCGCCGCGCTGATGGCCACCTTCGTCTATCTGGGGCCGTCCTTGCCGCGCGGCGAGGCCGAAGCGATCCTGCCCGCGGTCTATCTGGACCCCATCGCCATGGGCGACCTCTATACGCTGGTACGCACCCGCGCACGGCGCGGCGACCGGGTGGCGATCGTCGACGGTTTCTTCGAGCAGGTGCCCGCGGTCTGGCACAAGGAAATTCTGTACGCGATCGAGAGCGGGATTGCGGTCTACGGCGCCTCCAGCATGGGCGCGCTGCGCGCCGCAGAGCTGCACGGCTTCGGCATGCGTGGCCTGGGCCAAGTGTTCGAGGCCTACCGCGACGGGGCCATCGAGGACGACGACGAAGTCGCGGTGGCGCACGCCACCCAGGAAGACGGCTACCGCTCTCTGTCCACCGCCATGGTCAGCATCCGCTTCGGACTGGATCGGATGCGCCAGGCCGGCCAGATTACGGCCGAGCAACACGGGCTGCTGTGCGCCTACGCCAAGGCCCAGCACTACAACGTGCGCAGCTGGGCGGACACCTACGCCTACGCGCTGGGCATCGGCCTGGACGAGCAGGTGCTGGCCGCGCTGCGCGAGCTGGCCGGCGAACCCGACGCGAAGGCGCAGGACGCCGCAGCGCTGCTGCGGCATTTGGCGACGCTGGGCGACGCTGCCGACGAGCCGCCGGCGCCGGAGTTCGTGCTGGAGCAGACCGGCCTGTGGCGCGACCTGGCCCAATCGCAGGAGGCGCGGGTCGCTGGCGAGTCGCTGAAGGCGGGCTGGTCCAGCGCTGCGATCGACGCCGAGGCGGTCGAGCATGCGCGGGCGGCGTCGCCGGCGCGCGATGCCTTGCTGCGCGAGGCGCTGCTGATGAAGATCGCCAGGGAGAGCCGCTCGGCGTCGCCGCCGGGCCCCCAGGACATGAAGGCAGCCGTGTTCCGGATCGCGGCCAGAAACGGCCTGCGCAGCACCGCCGATCTACGGGCTTGGCGGGACGGGCAGGGGCTGAGTGATGCGGACTGGCTGTCCCTGCTGGAAATGGACGCGCGCGTGCAGCAGCTGTCCTTGCAGGCCCTGGCCGGCGTGGACGCCTACCTGCTCGCCGCGCTGAAAGCCAGCGGCCGCTACGCCGACGCGGTCGCCGACGTGGCCGCGATCCGCGAGCGCTACGGCGACGCCTGGCTTAAGCAACTGTCCGCCGAAGACTTCAACATCGGCTACGCCGACCTGCAGCGCTGGTACGAACAGCACTACGGCCCGATGCTGCCCGACCCCGAGGCCTACGCGCAGTCGCTGGGTTTCCAAAACCTCTCGGGCTTCGTGACCCACATCCTGGGCCGGTATCTGCTGGCGCAGGGCATCGAGGAGCCTGCTGCGCCCACGGGCGAACCGGCGCTTTGATCGCGGCTCACGCCGCTCCTATCGAGCGTCGAACTTACTCGCCGAAGTAGGGCCGGCGTCGTTGGGTGCAGGCTACCAGTACGGTATCGGGCAGCTGCAACAACGCGGCGGTCGCCGCGAGGTCCGGGCATCGCGGTTCCAGAGGCCGCACTCGCGGGAATGTACGCCTGCGCCATGGCAAGGTGGCAGCGGGGCGGTCGCGATTATCCGAACCTGGACGTGGCGAGCCGCGGCTCAACCCCGTTCAGCGTGCGCATGCGTTGACTACCTGCAGGCTGATCGACGACCAATCCAGGAGAGGTGACCGGTGCGTTCCTATGTCTTGCATGTGTGCCTGCTGTTGGGGCTGAGCGGCGCGGTTGCCGCCCAGGTCATGGCCCCGCCGGACCGGGGCTCGGTCACCGCGCCGCCGCTGATGCGCGCCAACGGCGCCGAGCGGCCGATCGTGCTGGAGACGGCCGCGGTCGAGGTCGAGCTCAACGGCGGGCTGGCCCAGACCACGGTCGAACTGAGCTTCCGCAATCCCAATGCGCGCGCGCTGGAAGGCGAGCTGCAGTTCCCGCTGCACGAGGGCCAGCAGATCAGCGCGTTCGCCCTGGATATCGACGGCCGCATGCGCGCGGCGGTGCCGGTGCCCAAGGCGCAGGGGCAGGCCGTGTTCGAGGCGATCGAGCGGCGCGGGATCGACCCGGCCTTGCTGGAAAAGACCGAGGGCAACCATTTCCGCCTGCGCGTGTATCCGATTCCGGCGCAGGGCACCCGCCGGGTGCGCCTGAGCTATGTCGAAGCTCTGCGCCCGGACGGAGATGGCCGGCGCCTGCCATTGCCGCTGGATTACGCGCGCGGCGCCGATGCCGTCGAGCTGCGCGTGCTTGCGCGCGGCGCCTCGGCGCCGCGCGTCGACGGCGGTTTCGGCCGGATCGATTTCAAGCGCGACGGCCAAGGCGGCTACCGCGCGCGGATCGAGCGCGCGCAAGCGGGCGGCGGCCTGAGCCTGCGCTTCGCCCGCGCCGAGTCGCCGCAGGTCTATACCCAAAGCGTCGACGGCCAGCACTACTTCCTGGCGGAAGTGCCGCTGGCCGCGGCCGCCGCCCGGCGCGCGCTGCCCAAGCGGGTGGGCCTGCTGTGGGACAGCTCGGCGTCGGGCCGCAAGCGCGATCAGGCCGGCGAGCTGGCCTTGCTGGACCGCTACTTCGCCGCGCTGGGCGACGCTCAGGTGCGCCTGATCCGCTTGCGCGACCGCGCCGAGGACGCCGGCGAGTTCCGCGTCCAGGGCGGCGATTGGCGCGCCTTGCGCGAGGCCTTGAAAGCCACGGTCTACGACGGCGCCACCGACCCCGGCGGCTGGACGCCGCAGGCCGAGGTCGAGGAATACCTGCTGGTCAGCGACGGCCTGTTCAATTACGGCCAGCGCCGCTTCCCCGAACTGGGCCGCGGCCAGCGTCTGTACGCGATCAATTCCGCCGGCAACGCCGCCGACGGCGCGCGCCTGAGCGCGCTGGCCGAGGGCCACGGCGGTCGTCTGATCGCCTGGCAGACGCCGGGCGCGATCGAGGACGGCGCACGCGAGTTGTTGGCGGCCGATGCGCGCCTGCGCGATCTGGAGGCCTTGGGCGCGACCGACCTGGTCGCCGAGTCGGCCTATCCGCAGGGCGGCGTGCTGCGCGTGGCCGGGCGCCTGACCGCGCCTGGCGCGACATTGACGCTGCGCTTCGACGGCCAGGCGCCGCTGCAACTGAAGATCGGCGCGGACGCGCCGGACAGCGCCTATGCGGCGCGGCTGTGGGCCGGCTACCGGGTGCGTGCGCTGGGCGCCGAACCGGAGCTCAATCGCGCCGCCATCGCGCGCCTGAGCCAGCAGTTCGGCCTGGTCACGCCCGAGACCTCGCTGCTGGTGCTGGAAGCGGTCGCCGACTATCTGCAGTACGACATCCTGCCGCCGGCCGAGCTGCGCGCCGAGTTCGATCGCTTGAAGTCCGCGCAGCGCGGGCAGCGCGACGAGGCGCGGCGCTCGCATCTGGACGCGATCGCCGCGCAGTTCGAGGACACCGTGCAGTGGTGGCAGAAGACCTGGCCGAAGGGCCGGCCGCCGCAGCCCAAGCCGACGATCGCCGCGCCCACGACGGAAAGCGACAGCTACGCTTACGCGCCGCCGATGCCGATGGCCGCACCTGCGCCCAGCGCGGTGCGCGAAGTGGCGGCCGCGGACGCGGCGTCGCAGAGCCTGGACCGGGTCGAGGTCACCGGCTCGCGCCTCAGGGCCGAGGATCTTGCGGCCGAGGCCGCGCCCAAGGGCGAGGCCGGCGCCGGCGACGGCGGCGAAGGCCGCGGCGCGACCATCGCCCTGCAGGCCTGGAAGCCCGACTCGCCCTACGCCGCGCGCCTGCGCAAGGCCACGCCGGAGCAGGCCTACGCGATCTACCTGGACGAGCGCGACGGTTATGCCGCCAGCACCGCGTTCTATCTGGACGTGGCCGACGTGCTGCTGGAGAAGCGGCAGCGCGCACTGGCGCTGCGGGTGCTGTCCAACCTGGCCGAGCTGGACCTGGAGAACCGCCACATCCTGCGCGTGCTCGGTTATCGCCTGCTGCAGGCCGACGAGCCGACGCTGGCGGTGCCGCTGTTCGAGC
Organism: Lysobacter sp. cf310; assembly: GCF_900114355.1. GTDB lineage: Bacteria > Pseudomonadota > Gammaproteobacteria > Xanthomonadales > Xanthomonadaceae > Lysobacter. Next base: position 302,478 of record NZ_FOSS01000003.1, on the reverse strand, counting down.
GCGTGGTGCGCCTGGCCGAGGAGGAACCGCAAAGCTTCCGCGATCTCGGCCTGGCCTATGCGGCCGCGCGCGACTACCAGCCGGCCATCGACAACCTCTATCAAGTGGTGAGCCGGAGCTGGGACAGCCGCTTCGACGGCGTGGCCTTGATCGCGCTCAACGAGCTCAACGCGATCGTGGCGACCTCGGGCCGCCCGCTGGACACCTCGGCGATGGACAAGCGCCTGCTGCGCAATCTGCCCTTGGACCTGCGCGCGGTGCTGAGCTGGGACAGCGACAACTCCGACATGGACCTGTGGGTGACCGACCCCAACGGCGAGCGCTGTTTCTACCAGCACACCCTGACCTACCAGGGCGGGCGCATCTCCAACGACTTCACCGGCGGCTACGGCCCCGAGGAATTCATGCTGCGCGACGCCAAGCCCGGCAAGTACAAGGTCGAGGCCAACTTCTACGGCGATCGTCAGCAGCTGGTCACCGGCGCCACCACCCTGCAGCTGTGGCTGAGCACCGGCTTCGGCACCTCGCGCCAGCAGGACCAGCGCGTGACCCTGCGCCTGAAGCAGCAGTCGGAAACCGTGCTGGTCGGCGAGTTCGAGGTCCGGTAGCGCGCGGCGCCGCTCCTGCCCGGGGGTAGGAGCGGCGTCCCGCCGGGATTTCCTTGGGTTGTTAGCCGCTGCCGTGGATTGGCGCGGTCGCGGCGCGAGTCGGTCGAGCGCGGGACCGGTCCAGAGCTAGGGGCCCCCGGGCCTGCTAGAATCGCCGGTTCATCCGCATCAAAACCACCGGACATGATCGAACTCAATCCCGTCCGCCAGCGCATCGCCGACCTCACCGGACGGCTGGATTCGCTCAGGGGGTATCTTTGACTACGACAGCAAGGTCGAACGTCTAGAAGAAGTCAACCGCGAACTCGAAAACCCGGACATCTGGAACGACGCCGAGCGCGCCCAGGGCCTGGGTCGCGAGCGCGCCTCGCTGGAAAAGGTCGTCGACGGCATCCGCAACCTCACCGACGGCCTGGTCGGCGCCGGCGAGCTGCTGGAGCTGGCCGAGATGGAGGACGACGAGTCCACCGCCCAGGCCGTGGTCGCCGACGTCGAGGGCTACGCCAAGGAGGTCGAGAAGCTCGAGTTCCGGCGCATGTTCTCCGGCAAGATGGACGCGTCCAACGCCTTCGTCGACATCCAGGCCGGCGCCGGCGGCACCGAAGCCCAGGACTGGGCCGAAATCCTGCTGCGCATGTACCTGCGCTGGTGCGAGTCGCGCGGCTGGAAGACCGAACTGATGGAAGCCAGCGGCGGCGACGTCGCCGGCATCAAGTCGGCCACGCTGCGGGTCGAGGGCGATTTCGCCTACGGCTGGCTCAAGACCGAAACCGGCGTGCACCGGCTGGTGCGCAAGTCGCCGTTCGACTCCGACAACCGTCGCCACACCAGCTTCACTTCGGTGTTCGTGTCGCCGGAAGTCGACGACAACATCGACATCGAGATCAATCCGGCCGACCTGCGCACCGACGTCTACCGCTCCTCGGGCGCCGGCGGCCAGCACGTCAACAAGACCGAGTCGGCGGTGCGCATCACCCACATCCCCAGCGGGATCGTGGTGGCCTGCCAGACCGGCCGCAGCCAGCACCAGAACCGCGACAACGCGATGAAGATGCTCGCCGCCAAGCTGTACGAGCTGGAGATCCAGAAGCGCAACGCCGAACGCGACGCGGTCGAGGCGACCAAATCCGACATCGGCTGGGGCAGCCAGATCCGCAACTACGTGCTCGACCAGAGCCGGATCAAGGACCTGCGCACCGGCATCGAGCGCAGCGACACCCAGAAGGTGCTCGACGGCGACCTCGACGAGTTCGTCGAGGCCAGCCTGAAATCGGGCCTGGAAGTCGGCTCCAAACGCAGCGACGCGGTCTGAACTCCGCCGGCGACGGGCGCGACCACGGTCGTCGCCCGCCGCCCGCGGACCGCGGGGCCGCCCCTCTAGGGTTGGGCGGCGGCCGCGGCGACCTTGGCCTGATCGCGCTGCGCCAGGTGCTGGCCGAACTCGTAGCCGGCACGGGCGAGGGCGCAGACCACCGCCACCATCGCCAGTCCGATCAGAAATTTCTTGAACATGCTCGATCCGTCCCGTGGGCGCGCCGCCTTGGGGCGCACGAGCGAATCTAGACCCGGCCGGGCGCATGCGTATGTGCGCAAGGTCACCCGGTCTTTCGGGAGCGGCCGGCCGCCGCCCCGGGCGAGCAAACCGCCGCCGCTGCCAGTACTCTGCGCTCCTAAGCCGTACGTTACCGACGCCGTCCCACCGCAACCCCCTCAAACGCGAAGACCATGACCGACCAGACGCCCGAGACCACGCCGCACGACGAGAACCACCTGATCGCCGAGCGTCGCGCCAAACTCACGGCGCTGCGCGGGCAGGGCATCGCCTTCCCCAACGACTTCCGCCGCGGCGACTACGTCGGCGATCTGCAGGCGCAGTACGCCGACGCCGAGCAGTGGGGCGCCGAGGCGCTGGAAGGCCAGCACCACCGCGTCGCCGTGGCCGGCCGCGTGCTGCTCAAGCGCGACATGGGCAAGGCCGGCTTCTGCCAGATCCAGGACGAGTCCGGGCGCCTGCAGCTGTGGCTGAAGAAGGACGTACTGGGCGAGGCCTACGAGGTGTTCAAGGAACTCGACCTGGGCGACATCGTCTCGGCCGAGGGCGAGCTCACCCGCACCCGCACCGGCGAGCTGTCGCTGAAGGCCGAGAGCCTGCGCCTGCTGACCAAGGCGCTGCGTCCGCTGCCGGACAAGTTCCACGGCATGGCCGACGTCGAGCAGCGCTACCGCCAGCGCTACGTCGACCTGATCGTGTCGCCCGACGCGCGCGATGTGTTCGTCAAGCGCTCGCTGATCATCCGCGCGATCCGCGCCTGGCTGGACGCGCGCCGTTTCCTGGAAGTGGAAACGCCGATGATGCATTACATCCCCGGCGGCGCCGCGGCCAAGCCCTTCACCACCCACCACAACGCCCTCGATCTGGAGCTGTACCTGCGCGTGGCGCCGGAGCTCTACCTCAAGCGCCTGGTGGTCGGCGGCCTGGAACGCGTCTACGAGATCAACCGCAACTTCCGCAACGAGGGCGTGTCGACCCGGCACAACCCCGAGTTCACCATGCTCGAGCTGTACGAGGCCTACGCCACCTACACCGAGATCATGGACCTGACCGAGGCGGTGATCCGCCACTGCGCGCAGCAGGTGGACGCGGTGGTGTCCGAATGGGACGGCAACACCATCGACCTGGGCCCGGCGTTCCGGCGCTGGTCGATGATCGACGCGGTGCTGGAACACAACCCCGAGATCAAGCGCGAGGAGCTGCGCGACCTGGCCGCCATGCGTGCCCATTGCGCGCGCCTGAAGCTGCCGGTCAAGGCCTCCTATGGCTGGGGCAAGCTGCTGCTGGAGATCTTCGAGGCCACCGTCGAGCACACCCTGATCCAGCCGACCTTCATCACCGACCACCCGGTCGAGGTCAGCCCGCTGGCGCGCGCCAACGACCTGGACCCGGAGCTCACCGACCGCTTCGAACTGTTCATCGGCGGCAAGGAGCTGGCCAACGGCTTCTCCGAGCTCAACGACCCCGAGGACCAGGCCGCGCGCTTCCGCGCCCAGGTCGACCAGAAGGCCGGCGGCGACGACGAGGCCATGCATTACGACGCCGACTACATCCGCGCGCTGGAGGTGGGCCTGCCGCCCACCGGCGGCCTGGGCGTGGGCATCGATCGGCTGGTGATGCTGCTGACCGGTTCGTCCTCGATCCGCGACGTCCTGCTGTTTCCCTATATGCGGCCCGAAGCCGGCTGATCGCCCCCAGCGGCGGGGCGTGGCGGGACGCGGCTGGGCGGCATTCGTGAAGCCCGCCGCACCGTCCTGGCGCAAACATGGAAGGCCGCCGCGGCGGCCTTCCTGCGTTATGGATGTACGCCGGCAAGCAAAATGAACGGGGCGGCTGCCAACGGCCGCTGGGCGGGGTATCCTCGCCTTGTCGGCCACCACAGGGGGTGGCCCCTCACGGATGCCGGTGTGAACGTCGTTATCGTCGATGACCAAACGTCTGCGCGCACGATGCTGCGCCACATCATCGAGGACATTGCGTCCGAGCTGGCCGTGCACGACTTCGGCGAGCCGGAAGCGGCGCTGGCCTGGTGCGAGTCGAGCCAGCCGGATCTGTTGCTGCTGGACTACCGCATGCCCGGCATCGACGGCCTGGAATTCGCGCGCCGTTTCCGCCGTCTGCCGTTGCATCGCGACATCCCGATCATCCTGGTCACCGTGGTCGGCGACGAACCCGTGCGCCAGGCCGCGCTCGAGGCCGGGGTGATCGACTTCCTGGTCAAGCCGGTGCGCCCGCGCGAACTGCGCGCGCGTTGCCGCAACCTGCTGCAGCTGCGCCAGCAGTCCGAGAACGTGAAGCAACGCGCGCTGTCGCTGGAGCAGCGCCTGCTGTCGAGCATGCACGAGGTCGAAGAGCGCGAACGCGAAACGCTGTCGCGGCTGGCGCGCGCGATCGAGTACCGCGACGCCGGCACCAGCGCCTACCTGGAGCGCATGGCCCATATCGCCGGGCTGATCGCCGAGGCGCTGGGCATGTTCGAGGACGAAGTGCGGGTGATCGAGATGGCCGCGCCGCTGCACGACGTGGGCAAGATCGCGATCCCCGACGCGGTGCTGATGAAGCCGGGCCCCTTGACCGAGGAAGAGACGGCGGTGATGCGCCGTCATCCCAAGATCGGCTACGAGCTGCTCAGCGGCAGCCAGAACCGTTTCATCCAGGCCGGCGCGATGATCGCGCTGCGCCACCACGAACGCTACGACGGCAGCGGTTATCCGGACGGCCTGGTCGGCGAGGAGATTCCGCTGGAAGCGCGGATCGTCGCGGTCGCCGACGTGTTCGACGCCCTGATTTCGCCGCGTCCCTACAAGAAGGCCTGGGACGTGGACGCGGCCCTGGGCTATCTGTACGCGCAGCGCGGTCGGCTGTTCGACCCGCGCTGCGTGGACGCCCTGATCCGCAGCCGCGCCCGCCTCGAAGAGATTTGCAGCCGATATTCGACGAGTGTCCCCCGTCCCGGCATGGAGTAGCCGATGGCTTCCGTCCTGCGCTTGTTGAAGGAGCGCCTTTCGAATCGCCCGGACAGCGAGCACGGGCAGGCGTTGGTGCGGCTGGTGATCGCCTGCCTGATCGTGGCCTATCTGCTGGGCCTGCAGGCGTTCGAGCACGACAGCCAGGCCACCATGGTCATGCTGTGGGTGATGCTGGGCGAGTCGGTGATCGGCCTGGCCTTGCTGGCCGGGATCGTGGCCTCGCCGGGCGTATCGCACAGCCGGCGCTGGATCGGCATGATCGCCGACTATTCGACCCTGGCGATGCTGATGTCGCTGGACGCGCCCTCGCTGGCGCCGCTGTACGTGATCGTGCTGTGGGTGACCATCGGCAACGGTCTGCGTTACGGCACCACCTACCTGTACACCGCCGCCGGCCTGGCCGCGGTCTCGTTCATGGCGGTGATCCTGGGCAATCCCTATTGGCGCGTGCAGCCCTATCTGTCCGCGGGCCTGTGGATGGGCCTGGTCGCGATCCCCGCCTACCTGTCCTCGCTGCTGCGTAGTCTGCAGAAGGCCACCGAGGACGCGCGCCGCGCCAACGAGGCCAAGAGCCGTTTCCTGGCCAACATGAGCCACGAGCTGCGCACGCCCTTGAACGGCATCATCGGCATGGCCGAGCTCATGCACGGCACCCGTCTGGCGCCGGAGCAGCGCGAGTACGCCGAGGTCATCCACACCTCGGCGCAGTCGCTGCTGTTGCTGGTCAACGACGTGCTCGACATCTCGGCGATCGAGGCCGGCAAGCTGCAGCGCCGCGACGTCGATTTCAACCTGCAGGAAGTGCTCAAGCGCCTGCAGAAGATGCTGCAGCCGCTGGCCTCGGCCAAGGGCCTGACCTTCAAGGTCGACATCGAGGACGACGTGCCGGTGCGCCTCAACGGCGACAGCGCGCTGCTGACCCAGGTGCTGTTGAACCTGATGCACAACGCGGTCAAGTTCACCGAGAAGGGCGGGGTGTCGCTGGTCGCGCGCCTGGCCGGCGACCGCGCCGACAGCGCGGATTCCGAGCGCCGCGTGTGGCTGCGCTTCTCGGTGCGCGACACCGGCATCGGCGTGCCCAGCCAGGACGCCGAGCGCATCTTCCAGGCCTTCGAGCAGGTCGACACCGGGCCGACCCGGCGTTTCGGCGGCACCGGCCTGGGCACCACCATCGCGCGCACCCTGACCCAGTTGCTGGGCGGCGAGATCGGCCTGGAAGAGAACCCCGGCGGCGGCAGCCATTTCTGGATCGAGCTGCCGATGCTGCTGGAGGAAACCCAGCCGACCCAGCAGCACGACACCGCCAGCAGCGACGGCGGCAAGGTGATCTCGTTCGAGGATCCCTTCATCCGCCACAAGACCCGGGTGCGCAATCTGCGCGTGCTGATCGCCGACGATCAGCAGGCCAACCGCACCGTGCTCACGCGCATCCTCGAGCGCGCCGGCCACCGCGTGACCGCGGTCAACGACGGCGAGCAGGCCCTGGACCAGCTCGAGGTCGCGCAGTTCGAACTGGCCGTGCTGGACATGCACATGCCCGGCCTCAGCGGCCTGGACGTGATCCGCCAGTTGCGTTTCATGCAGGCCGGCACCGGCCGCAATACCCCGACCATCATTCTCAGCGCCGACGCCACGTTGCAGGCCTCGGAAGCGGCCAACGAGGCCGGCGCGATGGCGTTCCTGACCAAGCCGATCGTGGTCGGGCGCCTGCTCGAGACCATCGCCGACGTGGTCGATTCGCAGAAGCTGCCGGCGGTGCGCGCGATCAGCGATGTGAGCCGTCCGCTGACCAATCCGGCGGTGTTGGCGGAACTAGCGGAAATGGGCCTGGGCGAGCAGTTCCTGCGCGATTTCGTCGAGCAGTGCCTGAAGGACGCCGGCGGCTGCCAGCAGGAGCTGGCCAAGGTCGGTGCGGCGCGCAACTGGGAGGAGTTCCGCGAGGTCGCGCACGCCTACAAGGGCGTGGCCGAGAACCTGGGCGCGCACTCGATCGCCGAGCGCTGCTCGCAGATCATGCGCGCGAGCGACGAAGTCCTGGCGCGCGAGCAGTCCAAACTGGTCTCGGACCTGGCCGCGCAGCTAACGGCGGTGACCGACGCCAGCCGTCATGAAGTCGCCCGCCTCAGCCGCAACGGGCGCGGCAAGGACGTTCCGGACGTCTCCTGAGCCCTTCGTCCTGCCACGCAAGACGCGTGGCAGGCTCCCCCTGCGAAGTCCTCATGCGAATGCAAGCGCCGGAGCGTTCGATTCCGCGCGGCGCTGCTGAGCGCGCACCAGGCGTTCCATGGTCTTCAGCCCGCGGTCGTTCAGGCGCATCGCCGCATCGACCCATTCGGTGGTGACCGACAGCAGTTCGTCCAGGGTGACCGGATTGCAGGCCTGGCGGACCGTGTTCATCGCGCGCAGCGCGTTGCCGATGCGCTGGTTGCGCTTGACCATGTCGGCGGCCGCCCGCAGGCCTTCGCCGCGCGGCACGACCAGGTCGACCACGCCCATGCGCTGCAGTTCCTCGACCGGGTAGACGCGCGCGTCCAGCATCATGCGCTCGGCCTGGACCGGAGTGACGCGACGGGTGAGGAAGGTATAGGCGCCCATGCCCGGGAACAGGTCGAACAGCACTTCCGGGAAGCCCATGCCGGTGCCTTCCTCGGCGATGATGGTGTGGCAGCACAGCGCGGCTTCGAAACCGCCGCCGAGCGCGTCGCCCTGGATCACGGCGATGCTGTGCACGCGATCTTCGTAGAGCTGGTAGAGATTGAACGCGACCTCGATGCAGAGCTTGGCGTACTCGAGCAGGCGGCCGCGGTTGCCGTTGCGGATCAGCTGCGAGAACAGGGCCAGATCGCCGCCGAGGTTGAAGGCCTGGGCGTCGTCGGAGGCCAGCACGAGATGATGGATACCGGCGCGCGCATCGTCGGACGCGGCAAGCTCGCGACGGATGCATTCCTGAGTGCGCTTCATATCCCACAGCAGGCGCTCGGAGAAGCAGGGGTGGTAGACCTGGGACGGATTGGCGTGCATGTAGCACCAATCGGCGGTGCCGGCGGCATCGGTGACGCGGCGGAACAGCGAGGAATCTTCGAGGTGCAAACGTGCGGGGACAGCAGACATGGCGAGGCTCCTAGTCGTAGTAGGGAATGGCGGGCCTTAGCCCGGCAAATTCATGCTACACCTGCCGTTCAGACTCGAAGCTCCAGAAATTGGCCGACCCCGCGGCCAGAACGGGCGTGTGGCCGATTCAGCATGCCTCAGCGGGCGTGACCCGCTCGGCAAACCGGTACCCGGCAGGGGCGATTCTAAGCGCCCAAAACGAAGCGCCCGCAAGGCTCGGGGCCTTGCGGGCGCGTTTAAGCGGCTTATCGGACGGACGGTGCCGTTAGCTGCCGGATCGGCGGCGTTCAGGCCGCCGGCGCGTCTCGCAGCTCGCGGCGCAGGATCTTGCCGACGTTGGTCTTGGGCAGCTCGGTGCGGAACTCGACGTACTTGGGATGCTTGTAGCCGGTCAGGTTCTCGCGCGCGTGCGCCTTGACCTGCTCGGCGGTCAGCGCCTGGTCCTTCTTGACGATCACCACCTTGACCGCCTCGCCGGACTTCTCGTCGGGCACGCCGACCGCGGCGACTTCCAGCACGCCGGGCATCATCGCGATCACGTCCTCGACCTCGTTCGGGTACACGTTGAAGCCCGACACCAGGATCATGTCCTTCTTGCGATCGACGATATAGAAGTAGCCTTGTTCGTCCATGCGCGCCATGTCGCCGGTGTGCAGCCAGCCTTCGTTGTCGATGACGTTGGCGGTTTCCTCCGGACGCTTCCAGTAGCCCTTCATCACCTGCGGGCCCTTGATGCACAGCTCGCCGACTTCGCCCATCGGCAGCATGTTGCCGTTCTCGTCCTTGACGCAGGCGTCGGTGGAGGAGATCGGCAGGCCGATCGCGCCGTTGTAGTCGGCCAGATTCATCGGATTGATGCAGGCCGCGGGCGAGGTTTCGGTGAGGCCGTAGGCTTCCAGCAGGGTCACGCCGGTGACCTGCTTCCAGCGCTCGGCCACGGCGCGCTGCACCGCCATGCCGCCGCCCAGGGTCAGGTGCAGCCGCGAGAAGTCGACCTCGTCGAAACCGGGCGTGTTGAGCAGGCCGTTGAACAGGGTATTGACGCCGGTGATGGCGGTGAACGGGGTTTTCTTCAGCTCTTTCACGAACCCGGGCATGTCGCGCGGGTTGGTGATCATGTGGTTGAGGCCGCCGAACTTCATGAAGACCAGACCGTTCGCCGTCAACGCGAAGATGTGGTACAGCGGCAGCGCGGTGATGATGATTTCCTCGCCCAGCTTGACGTTGGTGCCGACCCAGGCCGCGGCCTGCTGCATGTTGGCGACCAGGTTGCGGTGGGTGAGCATCGCGCCCTTGGCCACGCCGGTGGTGCCGCCGGTGTACTGCAGGAAGGCGATATCGTCGGGCGTGATCTCGATCTCGGGCAGCTTATGCATCTGGCCCAGGGTGAGCGCGTCGCGGAAGCGGGTGGCGCCCGGGATGTTGTAGTCCGGGATCATCTTCTTCACGTGCTTGAGCATGAAGTTGACGATCGCGCCCTTGGGGAAGCCGAGCATGTCGCCCAGGCCGGTGGTGATGACCTTGATCGAGCTGCCGGCGATCACGTTCTGCACGGTGTCGCCGAAGTTGTCGAGCACGAAGATGACGCTGGCGCCGGAGTCGTCGAGCTGGTGCTTGAGCTCGCGCGGCGTGTACATCGGGTTGGTGTTGACCACGGTCAGGCCGGCGCGCAGCACGCCGAAGGTCGCGATCGGATACTGCAGGCAGTTGGGCATCATGATCGCGACGCGATCGCCCTTCTTCAGCTTGAGCTCGCCGAGCAGGTAGGCCGCGAACTGGGCGCTGAGGCGGTCGATCTCGCCGTAGGTCAGGACCTTGCCGAGGTTGGAGAAGGCCGGGCGGTCGCGATACTTCTCAATCGCGGTTTCCAGCACCGATACGATGGACGGGAACTCGTCCACGTCGATTTGCGGCGGCACTTCCGCCGGGTACTGGGCAAGCCACGGACGTTCAAAACTCATCGCGATCCCCTCTCTATCGCCGGTGTTTCCGTTCATTGGCAGCGCAGCGAATGCGCCGCCGTACGGTCCTCTCTGGATTGGAGCATAGGCTCTATTGGCTGGCAAGGAGAGCCAGGCAGGGGGAGCGAAACACCGTCGCGACGTGTCAGGATGGCGACCGAAAAAACGAACGGACGGTCAGGTCTATGAGCCCCTCTGCGACGAGTTTCGGGACGCCGCCTTGGCGTCGTATCGCCCATGGTCTGTGCGCACTGGCGCTGCTGGCCTTGCTGGCCGCCTGCGCGCGCACGCCGCCCGAGCAGCGTTTGCGCGAAACCCTGGGCGAGCTGCAGACCGCGCTGGAACAGCGCGACCTGGAGGCCCTGCACGCAAGCCTGGCCGAGGATTTCGTCGGCCCGGACGGCATGGACCGCAACGGCGCCCGCGCGCTGGCGATGCTGAGTTTCCGCCGCTACCGCGACGTCGGCGTGGTGCTGGGGCCGGCGCAGATCGAGATCCAGGGCGACCGCGCCACGGTGCGCTTCAGCGCGGCGCTCAGCGGCGGCGCCGGCCAGGTGCTGCCGGAGGCGGCGCAGGTCTACGAGGTACAGACCGGTTGGCGCGAAAGCGACGGCGAATGGCGGATTAGCAGCGCGGAGTGGAAGCCGAAGCTGTAGGGTCGAGAGAGGAGGGCGGATGACCGCTTTCCCTTCTCCCGCCTGCGGGAGAAGGTGCCCGAAGGGCGGATGAGGGCAACGAATGAGGTTGGAGTTTCGCGCCTGCGGCGCCCCTCACCCCAACCCGCCCCCCGGCCCGACGGCACAGCGGCCGGGCGTTCGGTGCAGTGCGAGCCATGGCTCGCAAACGCCGCCCTTCACCCCGCGAGCGGGAGAGGGGCTAATGCGCGTGGATATACGAGGTTCGTTTCCCTTCTCCCGCCTGCGGGAGAAGGGGCCCGAAGGGCGGATGAGGGCAACGGATGAGGTTGGAGTTTCGCGCCTGCGGCAGCCCTCACCCCAACCCGCACCCCGGCCCGACGGCACAGCGGCCGGGCGTTCGGTGCAGCGCGAGCCATGGCTCGCAAACGCCGCAGTTCACCCCGCGAGCGGGAGAGGGGCTAATGCGCGTGGATATACGAGGTTCGTTTCCCTTCTCCCGCCTGCGGGAGAAGGTGCCCGAAGGGCGGATGAGGGCAACGGATGAGGTTGGAGTTTCGCGCCTGCGGCAGCCCTCACCCCAACCCCTCTCCCGCAGGCGGGAGAGGGGCTACGAGCCGGGCAGGGCTTAAGACCGCTTACGCCGCCTTGCGCGCCGCCAACTGCCGCAGCACGTAATGCAGGATGCCGCCGTGCCGGAAGTACTCGACTTCCTTAGGCGTCAGCAGCAGCACCTTGACCTCGAACTGGACGCGACTGCCGTCGGCCTTGGTCGCGGTCAGGGTGGCGGTCTTGGCGGCGCCGTCCTGCAGGCCGGTCACGTCGATCACTTCCGAGCCGTCCAGGCCGTGGGTCTGGGCGTTCTCGCCGTCCTTGAACTGCAGCGGCAGCACGCCCATGCCGACCAGGTTGGAGCGGTGGATGCGCTCGAAGCTCTCGGCGATCACCGCCTTGACGCCCAGCAGGTTGGTGCCCTTGGCGGCCCAGTCGCGCGAGGAGCCGGTGCCGTATTCCTTGCCGGCGAACACCACCAGCGGCACGCCGTCGGCCTTGTACTTCATGGCCGCGTCGTAGATCGCCAGCTTCTCGCCGGCGCCGCCGTCCTTGCCGAAGTACAGGGTGTTGCCGCCTTCCTCGCCGCCGAACATCAGGTTCTTGATGCGGATGTTGGCGAAGGTGCCGCGCACCATCACGTCGTCGTTGCCGCGGCGCGAGCCGTAGCTGTTGAAGTCGACCGGCTGCACGCCGCGTTCCTGCAGGAAGCGGCCGGCGGGCGAATCCTTCTTGATGTTGCCGGCCGGCGAGATGTGGTCGGTGGTGATCGAGTCGCCGAACAGGCCCATCACGCGCGCGCCGGTCACGTCGGCGATATGGCCGACCTGCATAGTCATGCCGTCGAAGTAGGGCGGGTTCTTGATGTAGGTGGAAGCCTCGTCCCACTGGAAGGACTCGCCGTCGGGCGAGGCGATCTGGTTCCAGCGCGAGTCGCCCTTGAACACGTCGGCGTAGTTCTGCGCGAACAGCTCCGGGCCGACGGTGGCGGCGATGGTGTCGCCGATTTCCTTGTTGCTGGGCCAGATGTCGCGCAGGTAGACGTCCTGGCCGTCGCTGCCCTTGCCGATCGGTTCCTGGGTGAGGTCGATGTTCACCGTGCCGGCGATCGCGTAGGCCACCACCAGCGGCGGCGAGGCCAGGTAGTTGGCCTTCACTTCCGGATGCACGCGGCCTTCGAAGTTGCGGTTGCCCGACAGCACCGAGGCCACCACCAGCTCGTTCTCGGCGATGCCCTTGGAGACTTCGTCCGGCAGCGGGCCGGAGTTGCCGATGCAGGTGGTGCAGCCATATCCGACCACGTAGAAGCCCAGCTTCTCCAGATCGTCCAGCACGCCGGCCTTCTTCAGGTAATCGGTGACCACCAGCGAGCCCGGCCCCAACGAGGTCTTCACCCAGGGCTTGGACTTCAGGCCCAGGCGCGCGGCGTTGCGCGCGAGCAGGCCGGCGCCCAGCATCACCGCCGGGTTGGAAGTGTTGGTGCAGGAAGTGATCGCGGCGATCACCACCGAGCCATCGCAGAGCTCGGCATCCTGGTCCTTGATCCGGATCCTGGATACGGGCTTGGCCGCCAGGTGCTCGGCCTGCGGCTGCGCGCCGCCCTCGGCCTTGAGCTCGTCGATCGCACAACCGACCTTGGGCTTGCGGTTGGCGACCAGCGGGCCGAGGTTGTCCTGGAAGTTGCTGTGCACGTTTTCCAGCAACACCCGGTCCTGCGGGCGCTTGGGGCCGGCCAACGAGGGTTTGACGTCGCCCAGGTCCAGTTCCAGCGTGGCCGAATAGGTCGCGTGGGCCTGGCCGGGCTCGTGCCACAGGCCCTGGACCTTGGCATAGGCCTCGACCAGGGCGATCTGTTCCTCCGAGCGGCCGGACAGGCGCAGGTAGGTCAGGGCCTCGGCGTCGATCGGGAAGATGCCGCAGGTCGCGCCGTACTCGGGCGCCATGTTGGCGATGGTGGCGCGGTCGGCCAGCGGCAGGTGCTGCAGGCCATCGCCGTAGAACTCGACGAACTTGCCGACCACCCCGTGCTTGCGCAGCATCTGGGTCACGGTCAGCACCAAGTCGGTGGCGGTGGCGCCCTCGGGCAGCTTGCCGCTCAACTTGAAGCCGACCACCTGCGGAATCAGCATCGACGAAGGCTGGCCCAGCATCGCCGCCTCGGCCTCGATGCCGCCCACGCCCCAGCCCAGCACACCGATGCCGTTGATCATGGTGGTGTGGCTGTCGGTACCGAACACCGTGTCCGGGAAGGCCTGCAGCTCGCCGTTGACCTCGCGGCCCATGACCACGCGGGCCAGGTTCTCCAGGTTGACCTGGTGGACGATGCCGGTGTTGGGCGGCACCACCTTGAAGTTCTCGAAGGATTTCTGGCCCCAGCGCAGGAAGCTGTAGCGCTCCTGATTGCGCTGGAATTCGATCTTGCCGTTGAGGTCCAGCGCTTCCGGGCTGCCGTAGACGTCGACCTGGACCGAGTGGTCGATGACCAGTTCGGACGGGATCAGCGGGTTGATCTGCGAGGGCTTGCCGCCCAGGCGCCCGACCGCGTCGCGCATCGCGGCCAGATCGACCACGCAGGGCACGCCGGTGAAGTCCTGCAGGACCACGCGCGCGGGCATGAAGGCGATCTCGGTATCCGGCTCGCGGGTCGCGTCCCATTGCGCGACCGCCTCGATGTGCTCCGGGCCCACGGTCATGCCGCCGTCCTCGTGGCGCAGCAGGTTCTCCAGCAGGATCTTCATGGAGTAGGGCAGGCGGGCGATGTCGTAGCGCTCACCCAGGGCCGGCAGGCTGAAATAGGTGTAGTCGCGGCCGTTGACGGAAAGCTGGCGGCGGGTCGAATAGGAGTCGGGCATGGGGGTGATGCTCCTGATGTGCGGCTGGCGTGCCCGCGTGTGCGGGCAAGGTGGCGTGCGTTCGTCGCGATTATCACCTTATCGGATTCAGGTAGCGTGCAGACAATGGTCGCAAGCGCGCCACAGCGTTCCGTAAAAACCACGCAAAGCCTTGCCGGATATGGCTGTCAGGCCCCGGGCGCGTTGCCGCGAAACGCCTTTCCAGGCAAAATACGCGGTCGAGGGGCCGCCCGCTTCAGACCCGCTCCGAAAGGGCAAGCTCCGAACCCCGCCAGCCCGCGACGCATCCCATTCCGGTGGCCGATGCGGCGCCGGCGCGGTGCACACCAGCTCCATCTACGGGACTCTCCATGCTCTCCAGCTACCGCCAACACGTTGCCGAGCGCGCCGCGCTGGGCATTCCGCCGCTGCCGCTGACCGCTCAGCAGACCGCCGAGGTCATCGAACTGCTGAAGAACCCGCCGGCGGGCGAGGGCGAGTTCCTGCTCGACCTGATCACCCACCGCGTCCCCGCCGGCGTCGACGACGCCGCCAAGGTCAAGGCCTCCTATCTGGCCGCGGTCGCGTTCGGCACCGAAACCAACCCGCTGATCAGCCGCGAGCGCGCCACCGAGCTGCTGGGCACCATGCTGGGCGGCTACAACATCCATCCGCTGATCGAGCTGCTCGACGACGCCCAGGTCGGCGGCGTGGCCGCGAACGCGCTCAAGCACACCCTGCTGATGTTCGACGCCTTCCACGACGTCCAGGAAAAGGCCGAGCAGGGCAACGCCAATGCCCGCGCCGTACTGCAGAGCTGGGCCGACGCCGAATGGTTCACCAGCAAGCCGGAAGTGCCGGAAAGCCTGACCATCACCGTGTTCAAGGTGACCGGCGAAACCAATACCGACGACCTCTCGCCGGCGCCCGACGCGACCACGCGCCCGGACATCCCGCTGCACGCGCTGGCGATGCTGAAGAACAAGCGCGACGGCATCGAGCCCGAGGAAGACGGCAAGCGCGGCCCGATCGCCTTCATCGAGTCGCTCAAGGATCAGGGCCACCTGGTCGCCTACGTCGGCGACGTGGTCGGCACCGGCTCCAGCCGCAAGTCGGCGACCAACTCGGTGCTGTGGTTCACCGGCGAAGACATCCCCTACATCCCGAACAAGCGCTTCGGCGGCGTGTGCCTGGGTTCGAAGATCGCGCCGATCTTCTACAACACCATGGAAGACGCCGGCGCGCTGCCGATCGAACTCGACGTGTCGCAGATGAACATGGGCGACGTGGTCGAGCTGCGCCCCTACGACGGCAAGGCGATCAAGGACGGCGTGGTGATCGCCGAGTTCGCGCTCAAGTCCGACGTGCTGCTGGACGAAGTCCGCGCCGGCGGCCGCATCCCGCTGATCGTCGGCCGCGGCCTCACCGCCAAGGCGCGCGAGGCCCTGGGCCTGCCCACCTCGACCCTGTTCCGCCTGCCGCAGAACCCGGCCGACACCGGCAAGGGCTATTCGCTGGCGCAGAAGATGGTCGGTCGCGCCTGCGGCCTGCCGGAAGTCGACGGCGTGCAGCCGGGCATCCGTCCGGGCACCTACTGCGAACCCAAGATGACCTCGGTGGGCTCGCAGGACACCACCGGCCCGATGACCCGCGACGAGCTCAAGGACCTGGCCTGCCTGGGCTTCTCGGCCGATCTGGTGATGCAGTCGTTCTGCCACACCGCCGCGTACCCCAAGCCGGTCGACGTCAAGACCCACCACGACCTGCCGGCCTTCATCAGCAACCGCGGCGGCATCGCCCTGCGCCCGGGCGACGGCGTGATCCACTCCTGGCTCAACCGCATGCTGATGCCCGACACCGTCGGCACCGGCGGCGACTCCCACACCCGGTTCCCGGTCGGCATCTCGTTCCCGGCCGGCTCCGGCCTGGTCGCGTTCGCCGCGGCCACCGGCGTGATGCCGCTGGATATGCCCGAGTCGGTGCTGGTGCGCTTCAAGGGCGAGATGCAGCCCGGCGTGACCCTGCGCGACCTGGTCAACGCGATCCCGCTGGCCGCGATCCAGCAGGGCCTGCTGACCGTGGCCAAGCAGGGCAAGAAGAACATCTTCTCCGGCCGCATCCTCGAGATCGAAGGCCTGCCGCAGCTCAAGGTCGAACAGGCCTTCGAACTGTCCGACGCCTCGGCCGAGCGCTCCGCTGCCGGTTGCACGGTGAAGCTGGATGCCGAACCGATCATCGAGTACCTGACCAGCAACATCACCCTGCTCAAGTGGATGATCGCCGAAGGCTATGCCGACCCGCGCTCGCTGCAGCGCCGGATCAAGGCGATGGAAGGCTGGCTGGCCAACCCGCAACTGCTGGAAGGCGACGCCGACGCCGAGTACGCCGCGGTGATCGACATCGACCTCAACCAGATCGTCGAACCCATCGTGGCCTGCCCGAACGACCCGGACGACGTGAAGACCCTGTCCGACGTCGCCGGCGCGGCCATCGACGAGGTCTTCATCGGCTCGTGCATGACCAACATCGGCCACTTCCGCGCCGCCGCCAAGCTGCTGGAAGGCAAGCGCGACATCCCGACCCGTCTGTGGGTCGCGCCGCCGACCAAGATGGACGCCTCCGAGCTGACCAAGGAAGGCCACTACGGCACCTTCGGCACCGCCGGCGCGCGCATGGAAATGCCGGGCTGCTCGCTGTGCATGGGCAACCAGGCCCAGGCCCGCGAGGGCGCGACGGTGTTCTCGACCAGCACCCGTAACTTCCCCAACCGTCTGGGCCGCAACACCAACGTCTACCTGGGCTCGGCCGAACTGGCCGCGATCTGCTCGCGCCTGGGCCGCATCCCGACCCGCGAGGAGTACATGGCGGACGTCGGCGTGCTCAAGGCCAGCGGCGACCAGATCTACCGCTACATGAACTTCGATCAGATCGAGGATTACAAGACCGTGGCGGATACTGTCGCGGCTTGATCGGATCGTAAGTTTCGGGCGCTAGGCGCTCGCGGAAAACCCGGCTTCGGCCGGGTTTTTTGTGTCTGTTTAGACGTAATTATGTGGAGCGACTATGGAAATTATCAGTCCGCGCTGAACAAATCGGGCCTTGGCGGAATGATTCCGATTGCTTACGGTCGCGACATCTTCTAGCGTCGCAAGTTGCTGCATGCCAATTCACTAAAGCCGACGCCGCTTCGCGGTGCGGCCGAATTCAGGCGCTAGGCCGAGCAGCAGGGGCAACGGCGACTTGGAGGAATCATGCGGCGTGGATTATTGGTTGTCGCAGCGTTTTGGCTCGCTATCGCGGCTTTACTGGCGCTGCAGTTCTGGCCACTTGTTCCGAACTCCTTACTCGGTTGGGTTTTGTTTGTTGTTATTGGGCCGCCGCTCTATGTAATTGTTTCAATACTTGCTGAGTGGCTCTCCGGCTGGTTGTTCCCGCCCAAGCCGGGCGCCGCCGTCTTGCGTCGTCCGTTTTCCATCAAGCGTGTGCTGATGGCTCTAGGTATAGGCTTGGTCGTCCTTGCGCTCTGTTGGTGGTTCGCATCATGGTTGGCTGGCACGTCGTAGCGCCGCCTGACAATTCATTCGAGCCTGAGCTACTTCGCGTTCATGCTGCAGCGGCCATAGCGGCGGGCGCAGCGAATCAGCTCTTGGAGCACAGGCTCTAACAATTCATTCAAGCTGACCCGCTTAGCCGTTCGGCTCAACTCGGGCGCCTCACGAGGTGTTTATGCCATTCGCTCGAACTCTGATTGCCTTTGGGCTTGTGTTTCTAGTTCTGCCACTGCCCGCTCAACAGCACAACGTTCGTCCGCCGCAAGGATTGGTTCCAGACGCTAGAACCGCAATTTCCATTGCGGTGGCTGTCTGGGTGCCAATCTACGGCGAGAAGCAGATCGAGTCGGAGCGACCCTATCGGGCAACACTTGCTGATGGGAAATGGACTGTGACAGGCTCACTGCCCAAAGGCTGGGTAGGCGGCACTGCGATAGCCGTCATTTCCAGGTCGGACGGCCAAATCTTACGTGTTAGCCACGGCAAGTGAGGCTTAACTATTCATTCAAGCCGAACCCGCTTCGCGACTTGGCTTAATTCAGGCGCTGGGCCGCAGGTGAAGCATGTCGCAATACTTTGTCCACAACGGTTACTGCGGTTGGTCTTATGGCACTCCGAGCGATCCTCAGTTGGTCTCAGCTGAGGATGCTGCCAAGCTGATGCGTTCAGTCAATCTCAGCTCTGACCAAGTTGCGCTTATCCAGCCGCCAGCTCAGTACGCCGAAACAGGTCAAAGCCTTTTTGAATTGACTGGGGGCAATCGTTTTCTATTTTTTGGCAGTTCCACAGAGTGCGCTGATGTCAATCCAGATAAGGTCGCTACACCTCTCACTATCAACTGGCCTGCGGTCTAACAATTCATTCAAGCCGAACCCGCTTCGCGGCTCGGCTTAATTCAGGCGTTAGGCGCCATGTCCAGCCATCACGTTGTTCTAATCAGAGCCATTGGACCGCGACCTGAGTTCTATCGGGTCGCAGAGCACTTGTGGGGCGACGACTGCGACTTCGACTCGGATGGCGATAGCCAGGATCCCGGCGACCGTAACTGGACAGAACTGTCATTGTCGTTACGTGGCCCGTCCGGGGAAAACCTGGATGCTGAGCATCTAGATATCGATCCAGTTTCCTTAGATCCTCTGGTTCTGGCGGTACGCTCCCCGCAGCAGCCTCTCTGCCAGAGGGCTGCTGAATTCATAATCTCTTGTTCGGGCGGCACGGTTGAGCACGCTGGCGCTTAGCAGTTCATTCAAGCCGAAGCCGCTTTGCGGGTCGGCGTTAGGCCTTGTATGCCGCAGAAACGCAAACACAAAGTTCATGTTGCCCAGCTGACTGCTGGCGGCAAGTACGCCTATCCTTGGATCTCGCACTCAACCGGCGAGGCTGAGTTCACGGCAAGCTATGGCACCTGCTACTACAACGGTCTTGTCCTGGTTCGCGACCACGGCAGCATGTCTGGCGGCAACTACATTGACCAAGCCACTAGCGATGCGTACCGAGTTACTCAGTCCAAGGTCTAACAATCATTCAAGCCGAATCCACTTCGCGGGTCGGCTTAACTCAGGCGTTAGGCCGCATGAGCGATCTCGCTGAACCTCAAGCTCTGCTGCTCTCACTCCAGCGCGCCCTTCTCGGGGAAGTCCACCCTCAGTTGCGCCAAGCCTCGATTGAGGCCGACGGTGTCGGGCAGATCATCCGGCTCCGCTTTGAGTACGACGGCACTCCATCTGATGCCGCTAGAGAGAGTTGCTCATGCGCCGCTACTGAGGTAATTGCGGACTTTCCGAGCCTTTGGGACGTGGATGAGCAGCATGTTTCCGCCCCGGCCTCACCAGGGTTGTCACCTTTGGCGCATGTTGCATATCGGCGTGCCGAGCCCCAGCATGCGGCCTAACAATTCATTCAAGCCGAACCTGCTTCGCGGCTCGGCTTCAGGCGTTAGACAGCAGTGGAGGCAGTCATGAAATCCGTAGCTCTAGGAGCACTACTTGTCGCCGCTCACGCGGTCGCAGCTTCTGACCAGAAGCCCAGCTCGCCGGAAGGCACTGAAGCGCAGACTCTGTTCGCAAACACTTGCTTACTCCATTACACCTCAGGCCAAAAAATACCTCAAAAATTTAACAATAATCCGGAATACCTCCATCTCCCAGATGAGCAAGCCAGAAGGTTTCTCGATGACAACAAAGGCGATGTATGGGTGTTTCGCACTCAACACAGTCAATACGCCGTTGCACTCGCTAGCAACAGCCTTTGCACGCTCTATTCTCGTACTGCGGATACAGAACAAGAGTGGAAACAATTTGACAAATTTACCTCTCGGATTTTTACGCGTGTAGAGAAGCTTGTAGACCCCAAAAAGCAGAGCGGCGAACAGACCTACCAATCTGTGCTGTACCTGACTCAGCGAGACCCAATTCCCATAGTCACACTAACGACTGATAGCAACAAAAGCGGCGACAGATTTTCGGCCAAACTTAGTGTTCTTTGGCTGCCTAAAGAGCTTGCTCTATCCTTCCGCAATGAGATCAGCAAGCCTGACTAGCCTGCTGTCTAACAATTCGTTCAAGCCGACGCCGCTTCGCGGCGCGGCTTAATTCAGGCGTTAGGCCGCTATGACAGATCTCCAAATAGCCGAGATTCCCTACCCGTCGGGCGCGGTTCGATTCCGTTACTCTCGCTACCTATCTGCGGATGGCTCCGCTTGGGTGCGGCACGGTTTGTTCTGTGCGTATCACAAGGACGGCTCGCTAGCGTCCGAGGGCAACTACGAGCACGGCCAAGAGCATGGGCAATGGCGGGACTACCACACCAATGGGCAGCTTGCCGCGGAGGGGTCCTATGCAAATGGCGCTGAGACTGGCATTTGGCGTTACTGGTCAGCGGATGGCTCTCCTGAACCATCGGGCGCGGCCAAACAATTCATTCAAGCCGAAGCCGCTTCGCGGCTCGGCTTAATTCAGGAGTTAGATGCCATGAGAAGGCTTTCAGCACTTGCAGCAGCAATCATTGCAATCGCTCTTCCCTTCTACGTGTACTGCGCCCTCAGCCCGGGGCCTGACTTCCGTGATGGTGCGATGATGTGGCTGCTCCTAATGCTCTTCAGCCTTTTTGTTTCTTTGGTTCTTAGCGGCACCGCAGGGCATCTTGGGCAGGCTTCCTACATGGCACTCCCCGCTCCCCGGCCGCTCCTTCGCAAACTTGAGCTTGGGGTCACTATGCTTCCGGTTCCGTTGCTGGTGCTTGTGGTCGTGGGGTGGGTCGTTGTTAGGGCTGTCACCTAACAATTCATTCAAGCCGAACCCGCTTCGCGGCTCGGCTTAATTCAGGCGTTAGGTTGCACAATGGGCCCTTTTCAAGACGGATGGACAGAGCAAGACGTTGAGGCTGTGATAGCTCGTGGCATTCCTGACGAGCTTTTATACGTGCCAATCGTCATAACCATGGATCCACCCGACTGCGATTGGTCGGAGGCCATTTGCCTATCACTCTCCCAACATCCGCACTTCAATGTTCGGGGCAATGCAGTTCTCGGTTTCGGCCACTTGGCTCGTACTTGCGGTCGGCTCAATCTGGCGGCCGTTGTGCCGGTTATTGCAGCTGCGCTCCTCGATGACCATGAGTATGTCCGTGGCCACGCAGAGGATGCAGCAGATGATGTCATGCACTATCTTGGAGTTCATGTCCTTGGTTACGCTTCAAAGGGCGCAACCTAACAATTCATTCAAGCCGAACCCGCTTCGCGGGTCGGCTTAATTCAGGCGTTCGGCCCCGCGAGGAATCGCCGTGAGACTCCCTTTGTATTTCATTTTCCTTCCGACCAGCGCACTCGTTGCTGCAGCGTTGCAGGTAAATGAGGCGGGCATGGCAAAGGCCTGGGTTTGGACAACGCATGAGCATGATCGCACTGGCTCAGATCACTCTCAGCAAGAACTTGAACAAGCCTTTTGGGCTGACTTTCAGGCGAATCTCATCTATGACGACGAGACTGAGGCCCAGAAGAGCTTCCGCAACTTCTGCGTTCAACTTGGGTTTTCTGGGTGTTGGACCGTCGTTCAAACTGGCTGGGGCGGCCCAGCCGAGGACTTGATTGAGTCTGGCTGCAAGGCCATGGACTTTCTCCGTAGCCACAGCTCCGTCGATCCGGGCGTGGCCTAACTAGTCATTCACGCCGACGCCTTCGGCGCGGCTTAACTCATGGCGTTAGGCACCATGTCAGAGATCCTGCTCTTCACAGTCGAAGAGACCTCTAAGCTTTCGGGGCGTCCGGGACTGGTCCTTGTTCCCGGAATTCCTAACAAGACTGGCCTTCCATCGATTCGGATAGGTGCTCCAATTTTCATTGTCACGCCCAACGGCGACCGCATCGATACGCAAATAGCTGGCGTCGAAATGATCAACTATGGCCGTAGGCCGCTTCCGGAGAATCCTTCTGTGCCCATTGGCTTGCCGTCCTCGGTGTCCAAGACCCAGATTCCTCTCGGCAGCAAGGTCTATCTCGCCAGCACTGGTGGAGATCGCGCTGGTGCCTAACAATTCATTCAAGCCGAACCCGCTTCGCGGGTCGGCTTAATTCAGGCGTTAGGGCGCAATGGAAGTATTTCCGCCACCCGGTCCATCGAAATCTGAGCTGCTTGCAGTTTCCAAGGGGCTCAGAGGTTGCGACGCGGCAGCGATTGATCGCGCAGTCGCATTTCTAGTGCAAGAGAGTCGGGGCAACTGGCACAACCGCGCCAGGGCCAAGTTCTCGCGCAGGCTAAAGCACTGCCAGCTTCAGCCTAACCAATCCAAAGCATTAGTCGACTGCGTTCTTGCCCGCCTGCAACGCGGCTACTTTTTTGAACAGTTTGCCGATCAGCTCAGGCTCGCGTTACATCTTGATCGGGACGCACTACTGACAGCCGCCCAAGAAGTCGCAAACAGCCGGCTCCCCCATGTGCAGCGGTATGCTAATTGGGTACTCTCTGCCCATGGGGCCGGGTTTCGCCCTAACAATTCATTCAAGCCGAACCCGCTTCGCGGGTCGGCTTAATCCAGGCGTTAGGCCGCGAGATGACATCACTTAGAGACCTAGATCCTTGCTTCGAATGCGAGACACTACTGGCGGTCGGCTGGCTTGGACGGAGCTCCGAGTTCCCCACGGGAGCGGCGCCAGATGAGTTCGTCCAAAAGCTCAAAGAGCTTTGCGTGAACCCCTGGCAGCCATTCGTTACCGCTGGCCTCCATTCTTGCGAGCTGTGTCAGTTCGATGCACCGAAATTTTCTGCCAATATTTTCATTCCTTTCGAGGGAAGAATCTTTGTGGCGCCGGTGGGAATCGTTCACTACATTGCGGCGCATTGGTATTTGCCGCCCTCCCGATTCCAGGAGGCTGTTATGCATTGCCCCAGCATGCGCAGCATGGAGTACAAAAAGGCCATTCTTTCCAACGGCGGCCGCCCCTTGATCACCGGAGCGGCCTAACAATTCATTCAAGCCGAACCCGCTTCGCGGGTCGGCTTAATTCAGGCGTTAGGCGCGCATGTTCAACGACTCCGCAGGCTGCCTGATCACCGGGACCGAGTACACGTCGAAGCATCGGCGCTTCTCGCTCATTCTCCAGCCCGCCGATGGCACCCCCGAGTTCAAGGTTTCCTTCACCGATGTCGCCGCCTATCGCTTCAACAAATCGCACTTTGGCATCATCACTTCGGTCTCTGTTTCACCACTCGATGAACTTACTGGCGACTGGGATCAAATGCTGGTCGCAGATCAGTCGGGACTTTGGCCGGGCAGACTTCCTGGATCCCCCACTGAGGCAGCCGCTATGGCTTCACGCCTAGGGCTGCGTGGCTTTACCATCTCCCTAGACTCAGGTGAGCGGGCGTGGGCTATTAGCAGTGACTTCGTTCTGTTGGGCCGTCGGCAGCGCGCCTAACAATTCATTCAAGCCGAAGCCGCTTCGCGGCTCGGCTTAATTCAGGCGTTAGGCCTCATGACCGACGACGACATTCGCCAATTGTTGGGTGACCATCGTATTGTCGGGCTACCAGACGTCGTAATGGAACGGGAGTTTGCTCTTGGCCTTGTCGCGTCTGGTGACCCAGAGTTCCTGCTGAAGGTTCCAGAGCCTTGGCGCACGGGGATCATTGAATTCGGTAAGACTTTGAAGGGTGAGTGGTATGAGATATCCAACAACGGCGTGATCGATTACTCCAGCCATGCCAGTGCTTTGAAGAAGCTAGTCACGAAATATCTAGAGCAGGCCCAAGGGAGCGCCAGTGAGGCCTAACAATTCATTCAAGCCGAAGCCGCTTAGCGGCTCGGCTTAATTCAGGCGTTATATGGCAGAGCAAACACTATCGCGGCCGACAAGGCGACAGCTCAGCCTCTTTCTCCCCGAGCCTCAGCGATCGTTTGTCGAGCCAATCCGACAAAGGCTTGACCCGATACAACACGCTCTGATTCCTGCGCACGTAACGCTTTGCCGTCACGAGGAACTACCTGAGTTGCAGCAACTCGTCCGACGACTTGAGCGCTTGGAGCCTTTCTCCATCACCATGAAATTTGGAGCGCCACAGGAATTGCCAGATGGATGCGTGCTCCTCCGTCCATCCCTGGGCGCCGAGGCGTTTCATGCGCTACGGCAGCTCCTCCTGGGAAAGTCGGCCCGTGCATACGGTGCGCACCTCACATTGCTGCATCCCCGCAACGCAAGCGGCGCTATTCCCGATCTGGCAGACATCTCACGTGAGTTGGCTGACCTGGTGGTCCCGTTCAACACCATATCGCTCATTGAGCAGTACGGCAGTGATCCATGGCATGTGAAAGGTGCGTACGGGCCTGCCATCTAACAATTCGTTCAAGCCGAGCCCGCTTCGCGGCCGCGGAAATCGCATTAAGATTGAGCCATCGCCGCGGCCGCAAATCGGTCCGGCTTAACTCAGGCGTTAGGCCTCATGAATCCAGTACATCGCTGGCACCACGTTCGTGTGATAGCCATTCATGCCAAAGACCTCAGATATACAATCTACGCAAGAAGGGCTTGCCAGAGATCTTCTTTACCAGTCCTAAGCGACTGGAAGGCTTAACAATTAATTCAAGCCGACATCGCTTCGCGGCGCGACTAATTTGGGGTGTTGGTGTCCATGCCGGATATTCTCGAACTCAGAGACAGCACTGGAGCTCTCCGAGCATTTGAAGTGCCTGACTCTTTTACCAATCTCTGGGCTCTGTGCCGAGAGTTGCAAAAGATGCCTGGTCTCTTATTTCCGAGCCAATCCAGGAAAGCGAGCTTCTTCTCAGCGCCGCCCGCCTGTGAGTTCCTGTTCCAAGCCGGACGATACGAGATCCATCACATGAACGATGGCTTCTGGCTTGGGCCAGCGGGGGACGGAGTTGCCCTTCGCCAGACGGAGTTGCTGCTCAGTCATGTACGGCATCATGTCATCGATCGCCGTTGGCACCGATTCGTCGCTGCCGTTCTCCCCAGCTAGGGCGGGCGCTAACATCCCATTTCGGGCCGAAGCCGCTTTGCGGCTCGGCAAAATTCAGGCGTCAGACCGCGCACGAGGGATGCATGCAAATTTTTGTAAGAGCAACAATAGCCGTTCTTGCCATGTGCTCGCTCACTGCCGGAGCGACTCCGCCGACCTACGACGAGCCGACGGAAATCTTCCTGAACTACTGCATTCCTCACTTTATCTCAACGGGACAAGAGCTTGATCAGAGAATGCCAAGGGAGGGGCGGAGGATGCTGTCTGAGCAAGTGGCACCAAGCTTTCTTGAGCATACGCCAGGCAAGGCGTGGCTTGTTAGAGCTAGCGAAACATCTATGTACGTCGTTTCAATTGCAGACGACCGTACCTGCAGAGTTTATGCGAGGGAAGCCGATCGGGATGTCGCATGGAGCAATTTCGACAAGGCCTCAAGTTTCTATTTCAAGCCTTTAGTTCCAATTCCGCTCCCCCCACAAGAGGAGAGCGGTCCGCGTCGCACAAAGGGTCTCTACTTCGGTGCCGACCCCAAAAAATCTACTCCAGTCATGCTCATAACGACGGATAGTTCTGGCGCTAAGGACCAGTTCGCGATTAGATTTAGCATGTACTTCCTTGTCCGAGAAGATGTCGAGAGAATTCTAAAGACAGGCAAGGCAGATTGATCGCTATCTGGAAATCTTTTGGCGAAGCCGCTTCGCGGCTCGGCTAAACTCTGGTGGCAAGGTCCAATGACAGGATCTAACGAGTTCTTTCCTTAGGAGGCAGCATGTCCGGTTCCGCTTTGAAGACAAACACGGTCGGGATGGTGGTGTCATTTTCTATTTTTGTAGGTCTGGTCGGTTACACCGTCTATAAATTGATGAATGGCACACCGGACGACGAGCTCAACTGGACATTCTGGGCTGCTGCCACAACTTACATCGCATTCTTGGTGTTTGTAGGCAAGCTTTCTGCGCTCACAGGCAGCAATGGCGTGCTCTATGTTCTCGCCTGCATCTTCATCTTTCCTGCGGGCTTCATCTACACGCTAATTCGTATGCTCTACAATTCGCGGCAGGCCGCGCAAAAAGCGAAGCGCGGCCCACGTTCTGAGCCGGTCTTCTGACTAGACGCTCAATCAAGCCGTGCGGGATGGATTTTCGATGCAATCATGCGCTGCGATCCGCGCGGCCGCTTAGCTTAGGCGTCAGGTCCAGGAGAAGATCATGCAACCGCGTACTCTTTGGTCAATCAACCCGAGCGGCGAGGATTCAGCGTGATGCCTGGCTCCAGCAATCCATTCAAGCCGAAGCCGTTTAGCCGCGCGGCTTAACTCAGGTGTTAGGCGGCATTAGACGGTTCGTGACCGCATGCCTCATAGCCAACATCACCGTCAAAGATCCGGATTGCTTCAAGGCGTATGTCGCTGGAGCTCCGGCAATCGTTGCTCGTTTCGGTGGCAAGTACATTGTTCGAGGCGGCGCTTCAGAGATTCTTGAGGGGCAACCACAAATCAACCGCACGGTGGTCATTGAGTTCCCGAGTCTGCAACATGGCAAAGCCTTCTACGCTGACCCGGAGTACCAAAAGCTGGTGCGCATTCGGCAAGTGGGATCGGACACTCATATGTTTTGCATCGAAAGCTATCACGGCTATGCTGCCTAGTAGTTCATTCAAGCCAAAGCCGCTTCGCGGGTCGGCTTGACTCAGACATCAGGCCTTGATCAGACACTTCTCATGCCCATCGATTTCGACAGTATGATTTATCTAGATGCCGAGGACCTGGCCGAGGGTGGCATCGGTGAGGCTTATCGCCTGCTTATGCCAGAGCTTGCGCACTATGTTCCAACGCCAGCTCCCATCGAGGAATTTATTGATGATGAGATTCCTCGCTACGCTATTCGGGCCTTGGGCCAAGAGTTCGTCATCTATTCACCCGATACCCCCGAGGATTCAAATAGCTGGGCCACGGCAGCCTACGTACTCTTCAAAATCGTCAATGATCAGCTTGCCACCTCGGGCATCCGCTTTTATGCCTACTCAAGCGGCAATGATCTGGGCGGGATGTTCCTCAGCCCAGAGGCCGTGGAGGAATCAAGAGAGTCGCTCTGGGCCGACCAGCTACCATACATTCCCACACTGCAAGCGCCTTGGTACGGGCAGCGAGACTCCGGGCAGGAGACCTGACAATTTCAGGCGGAAGCCGCTTTGCGGCTTGGCTTAATTCAGGCGCTAGGGCGCACAGCATGCCAATCGCGATTGCTCTAATAGTCTCTTATTCGATTTGCCTGATAGTGGCCGGGCATGGCGCACTTCCGCTGGTCGCAGTCCTCTTCGTTGGCGGTGTTGACTCTTGGTTGATCGCCGGGAAGGTAATGGGCTGGCTGGGAATCCTTTCCTTGCTATTCGCTACATTCGGCCTCCGTCGAAAATCCGTAGCGCAGTTCGTCCTCCAGCTTCTTTCGTCCGTGCTGCTCTATGCCTCGTGGTTTGATATCGCGCGGCACACGGACAACGAGAGCGGTTCCTTAACCGCGACGGCAATCTTTTCCATTCTATTCCAGGTTACGTTTCTGGTCTCTGTCGTGTGGTTGATAGTTCAGCTAAAGAAATCACGGGCGGGTAGCGCAAGTGCGCCCTAACAATTCATTCAAGCCGAACCCGCCTCGCGGCTCGGCTTAATTCAGGCGTTAGCGCTCATGCCCGACATCCCGGCAAACGTTTGGAAAGGTGTCCCATTAAAGTTTGTTTCGCAATGGCATCACGCCTTTTCTGAAAGGCCTGCAAAGATCCGCGTCCACTCTCCTTGCCCCGTCTGTGGTCAGCAGGCATTGTGCCGTTGGCATGGCGGTGGTCGTGATCTTTGAGAGTGGTGCCAATCCTGCTTCTGCTACGAGCATTCCTCTGCGCTTCTCCCCGCAGACTGGAGCCCGGAATTGGCAGTACAACCTGTCGGCGTTACAGCGCAGCCTACAGCTATCGTCATTGCGCTAAGAGTTGCTGGCATTCTATGGGCGCTAACAATTCATTAAAGCCGAACCCGCTTCGCGGCTCGGCTCAACTCAACTCAGGCGTTAGGATTCGCATGAGCGATCAGCACGAGCGAGATAGGATTGATGCACTCATCGGTGCCTTCTTTTCGGCCTTCGACAATCGCGGTGGCGTTCTGCCGGAGCTGAAGCGTGTCGTCGACTGCTTCAGTGATAAGGCGGTTATTGTTCGCCATTCTAAAGCCGCGACGGCTATCTACACTCCACTCGAGTTTGCGTTGCCGCGTATTGATCTACTTGCAGGGGGCGCGCTGCGAGACTTTCATGAATACGAGACCGACTCAAGCACGTCGATTTTTGGCGGCATAGCGACTCGTACGTCACGCTACAGCAAGCTCGGGATACTCAACGATAGCGACTACTCGGGGTCAGGCACCAAGTGCTTCCAGCTTGTAGATCTAAGCGATGGGTGGCGCATATCCTCGCTTGCCTGGGTCGACGACGATGCCTGACAATTCATTCAAGCCGAACCTGCTTCGCGACACGGCTTAACTCGGAGTTTCGGCCCATATGAAAAATCTGCTCAAGGCGAGTGTCGGTTTTTCTGCTGGCTGGACTGCCGCCATGGTGGCGTCCCTCTGCTGCTCGGTTGCCGTGTTTCCCCACCATCTTCAAGTGCCCACTTTATTTGGTCTGTCGCACCTCGCACTGTCTGGTGCGCTCGATGGCGCTGCTTTGCCACTATTCGTAACATGGCTTGTCAGCCTCAGATACGCGCTTTCGCCCCGCGCTGCGACGGTGATATCGGTTGCCGTGGTCTGTCCCATCCTGTCGTGGCGCTTGTACAGAGTGTGGGACAACTACGGTGCGTTTCCCAATTGGATGCCCCAGCTGGAGCTCCTTGTTTTGCTGCCAACCTGTGTTGCTGCTGGCTATGTTTTCGGATTCGTTTTCAATAGAGTGGGGCCTGGCGTGTCGCTTCGCGGGGCGGCTTAATTCAGGCGCTAGCGCTATGGAATGGATATAGGAAACGGTGAAAGGAAGCAGGCTCTGGCTCTGGTAGGCCTGGCGATCTTCTGGCTTGGAGCTGCGTACGCGTTTCGCGACGGTCTCGGTCTTGTTGTCTTCTTGGCCCTTGGAGTGGCTACTTTCGTGCAACTCATTCGGGTTGCGCTGCGTGGCGGCGACAACAAGACCCTCAGGCAACTCTGGCCGGCATTCAAAGATGCGTTCTGGGGAATAGGGTGAAGCTCAAGGAGTGGCTTGCATCGCCCGTCGTGCCTGAACAATCATGCGATTCGAAGCCGGCTTTGTGGGTCGGCTCAATGTCGGCGTTTGGCTTTATAGGGGAGGGCGCATGAATCTGGAGACGATTGAGATCAAAGCGTTTGTTCCGGCCCGTGAGCTTGCAGAGTCGATAGCTTTCTACGAGGCGCTCGGCTTCGAAGCGACGATGGAGTCGGATGAGCTCGCTTATCTTCGTTTTGGCAAGACTTCATTCCTGCTTTCGCAGTTCTACAATCCGGAGCATGCGAACAATTTCGTAATGCACATGCTTGTCTCAAGTGCAGACGATTGGTATCGGAACGTCGAGGCGTCGGATGTTGTCGCAAAGTTCGCGATTCGCCTCAGTCCGCCAGATGATAGGCCCTGGGGGATCAGAGACTTCACACTCATCGATCCGACAGGTGTGCTTTGGCGCATTGGACACGTCATTCCGGCTGAACTCTAACTATTCATTAGAAAAATCGACACAACCGTGGCGGTCGAAAAACTCAATGCGGATCTACGGGTCATCCTGGCTGGCGAGTCTCGTATCATGCTTTTGGACGTCTAAGATGCGGCCCGGCAGTCATTCAGGCCGAACTCGCTTCGTCTATGGACAAAGACAGGAAGACCCGCTTCGATCCCGTGGAATCACCGGAGTTGTTGCGCAAATGAGGGCCGGCCTGCCCAGGTCGGAGCCCGGTTATTCATCCGAGGCGAGGGTACTCCTCGGCTCGGCTCAACAGGTGCCATGCGAGCGACATGAAGTTCAGCGACATCGAGACATTAGCGCTACAGCTAAACGAGCTTTACGAGCAGCTCGAGATCAAGAGGTATGGGCGTATCTGGAGCACAGAAGAGCTTGCGCTCGGCTTCGTAGGCGACGTGGGCGATCTGGCAAAGCTGATCCAGGCGAACGCGGGCATCAGACATATCGACGATTGCAAAGCAAAACTCGGGCATGAATTGTCGGACTGTTTATGGTCCATTATTGTGCTTGCGAATAAGTGCGGCATTGACTTGGAGGCGGAGTTTGTCAAGAACACCGGCGAGTTGGCTGCATCTATATCCAGCGAGCTGGATGCGTAGCAATCGGTTCGACCGATGCGGCATCGCGGCTCGGCCCGATTCGGGTGTTAGGCCTGTTGCCAGCCATCGGAGATGGTCGACAGGCTTTAATTCGCTCCCAAATCGCTCGTTTGCTTGCTTTGCGCTGATCGTAAGTCCAACCCTCGCGCATGCTTCGGACCCCACTGAGTTGGCGGTATTCCTCTATGCGGCTCTCGCTGTTGTCTTTGCCATCGTCTTTGCTGTCACTTGGCTGTTGACCAGGCGCATGTCCAAACACTGGCTCAAGGTATCGATCAGGACGGCGGTGGTTCTCCTGTTTTGGACACCTGTTCCATTGGGAGGCGCCGGCTATTGGTGGCCCGCGCCCTTCGCCCTGTTCGCTTCGTGAGTTGCAGGGGACATGACTGACCTAGGCGATGCTGGACCGCGGTTGTCCATAGATGGATCGCGTCGTGATCGGGCACTGTCGTGGCCATTGCGCTCGGCCCTCGGCGCGCGACGCGCTAGGCTGGCGTTCCGGTTCCAGGCGCATTTGCGATGACGATACGGGCGGTGGTGTTCGACGTGTACGGCACCCTGGTGCGCATAGGCGAACGGCGTGCGCCGTTCCGGGCGTTGCTGGCGCGGATGGAGGCGGCGGGGCGGGCGCGACAGGCCGGCGACGCCGCGACGATCATGAGCCGGCGGCTCGACCTGGCTGGCGCCGCGGGGTTGCTCGGGGCCGATCTGTCCGCATCGGAGCTGGCCGCGCTGGAGGGCGACCTGCAGGCCGAACTGGCATCGGTGCGCCTGTTCCCCGACACCCTGGGCGTGCTGCAGGCTCTGGCCGGGCGGGGCCTCACGCTCGGCCTGTGCTCCAACCTGGCCGCGCCCTATGCGGCGCCGGTGCTGGCCCTGCTGCCGCCCTTGGACGCCTACGCCTGGAGCTTCGAGGTCGGCGCGATCAAGCCCGAACCGGCGATCTATGCCCACGTCTGCCGCGAGCTCGGCTGTGAGCCCGCGCAGGTGCTGATGGTGGGCGATACGCCCGAAGCCGATCTGCACGGCCCGCGCCGGTTCGGCATGCGTAGCCTGCTGCTGCGGCGCGAGGGGGCGAGGCCGGGCGATGAGGCGGCCGACACGATCTCGGACCTCGGCGGGGTGGTGGAGGCGCTGCACGTCCCGTGACCGGTGGGCTGCGGTGAGCGGCAGCGAAGCGCATCGCGTCGCAAGTCCGTTCCCGCGTCGGGCTGGCCCATTCCTGCGCTCACATGGCTGTTTCCGTGGCCGGAGCGAGCCGGGCTGGGCCGCAGTCGGGGGCGTGGCGATGCGGTTCGCTGTGCTCACCACGTCCTACGGCTGGCTAGTTTTGCGGCCGGCTGGGTTGCCTTGCATGTATCGCGATGAATGCATCGCGATGAATGCATCGCCATCTTCGCGAACCGGTAGCCCGCCGGATTTGGCCGGCGTTTCAAGTGCGCGGCGTATTCTTCATAAGCAGGACACATCGCCGCAGGACCGCGATGCGAAGACGCGAAGCAGGTCGCATTCCGCGGCGCTGCGCCGCACGGCGACGTGACGGCATTCGCAGATGCAAAACGCGTGCTGGTGTGTGATTTGCACGCACAGGGGGAATGCCATGAAGACCGTCAAATCCGTCCGAGCCGACCGGCTCGATCGCGCCTTGCGTTGGGCCCTGGGCCTGACCCTGATCGCCGCGGTGGCCTGGGCCTGGGCCCAAGGCGGCGCCTCCGGCCTCTAAGGCCAGACACGCGCTTGCCGGTGGCGGTTGTCCCCGGATTGCGAATAACCGCCGCCAGGCTGGCCGCGGTTCCGATTCAGTCGAGATAGGCGTTGAGCGCCGCGATCATGTCGCGCCGGCGCAGCAGGAAGTCCCACAAGCTGCCGCCCAGCTGGCGCCACAGCACGGCCGAGCGCACCGCCGCCAGCAGCACCGCGCGCACTTCCGCGACCACGTTGGCCTGGCCCAGGTAATGCGGATTGCCCTGCACCAGCACGCGCGGGCGCAGGTGGCTCAGGGTTTCGGCGTACAGCCCGCCCAGCGCGGCCAGCACGTCCGGATGGGCGCTGCCCAGGCGTTCGGCGGCGCCGGACTGGGCGCGGATGCCGGCCTGCACGCGTTCGGCCATGGCCGAGTCGCGCACGAAACGGCGCTCCAGCTGCATCACCGCCATCGCCAGGCGCGGCAGTTGCTCGTCCTTGGTGTCGTTGACGAAGTAATCGCGCAGCAGCACCAGGCCGGGGCGCAGGGCCTCGGTGCCACCGTAGACCTGGGCGGGCGAGCCGGCGTCGATGCGAAACACCGAATCCAGCGCGGTGCCCAGCACGGCGGCGTTGGCCTGGCCGGTGTCGGCGATGCGGCGGACCTGGGCCAGGGCCTGGACCAGGCCGGCCAGGGCGAGCACGCGTTCGGAAATCGCCGAGGCAGCGGGGGAGGCGGTGGAGCTCATGCGGCATTGACCTTCAAATGTTGTTCCAGCGGCGCGTCGGTGGCGGCGATCACGGCGCCGCCCAGGCAGACCTCGCCGTCGTACAGCACCAGCGATTGACCGGGGGTGACCGCGCGTTGCGGGCGCGCGAAGCGCACCTGCAGGCGGCCGTCGTCCAGCACTTCGACCTCGCAGGCCTCGTCGGGCTGGCGGTAGCGGGTTTGCGCGCTGCAGGCGAAGCGCCGCGCGGGCGGCGCGCCGTCGATCCAGTGCGCGGTTTCCGACCACAGCGCCTGCGAACGCAGCCAGCGGCTGTCGCTGCCCTGGTCCACGTACAGCACGTTGCGTGCGACGTCCTTGCCGACCACGTACCAGGGCGCCGCCTCGTAGCCGCGCACGCCGCCGATATTGAGGCCTTCGCGCTGGCCGAGGGTGAAATAGAACACGCCGGCGTGGCGGCCGATCGCGCGGCCGTCCGCGCGATCGCCGTCGACGGCGCGGATCTCGCCTTCGCGCGCGGGCAGGTAGCGCGACAGGAACTCGCGGAAGTCGCGCTCGCCGATGAAGCAGATGCCGGTCGAGTCCTTCTTGGCCGCGGTCGGCAGACCGGCGTCCAGGGCCATCTGGCGCACGTCGCGCTTGATCAGGTCGCCCAGCGGGAACTGGGTGGAGGCCAGCTGGGCCTGGCCGAGCTGGTGCAGGAAATAGCTCTGGTCCTTGCCGCGGTCGGCTGCGCGCAGCAGGCGCTGGCGGCCGCCGACGCGCTCGACCCGCGCGTAGTGACCGGTGGCGATGAATTCGGCGCCCAGCTCATGGGCGGCGTCCAGGAAGTGCTTGAACTTGATTTCGCGGTTGCACAGCACGTCCGGGTTGGGCGTGCGGCCGGCCGCGTATTCGGCCAGGAAGTGGGCGAACACGCCGTCCCAGTACTGGCTGGAGAAATCGCGGAAGTGGATGGGGAGGCCGAGCCGGCCGCAGACCGCGACCGCGTCGCGGCGGTCGTCCTCGGCCCGGCAGTCGCTCTTGCCGGCCGCTTTCGGCTTCCTGCCTTCAGCGGCACTCGCGCTGTCCTGCGCATCGTCCTCGGCCCAGTTCTGCATGAACAAGCCCGCGATCGGCTCGCCGGCATCGCGCAGGCGCAGCGCGGCCACCGACGAGTCGACGCCGCCGGACATACCCACCACGGTGCGTACCGAAGCCACTGCGTTCAATCCAGGTGCTGCATCAGGTCCAGCGGGTGGCGGCGCCCGGCCAGGAAGTCGCTGGCGGTGCGCCAGACCAGCGGGCTGCGGTGGCGCGCGGACTCGGCCTGCAGCTCGTCCGGGGTCAGCCAGACGGCGCGCACGATGCCTTCGTCCAGGCGCCGGTTCGGGTCGTGCACCACCGGTACCGCGGCGAAGGCGAAGCGCAGGTAATGGCGGCCGCCGCTGCCATCGGGCTGCAACGGTGCTTTCCACTGGTAGGCACCGACGAAGCCGGTCAGGCGCACGTCCCAGCCGGTTTCCTCGCGGGTCTCGCGCAGGGCGGCGTCGACCAGGCTCTCGTCGGGCTCGAGATGGCCGGCGGGCTGGTTGATCACCAGGCGCCCGCCGACCGTCTCCTCGACCACGAGCAGCCGCCCGCCGTCGACCACCACCGTGGCCACGGTGACGTCCGGCTGCCAGAAGCGGCCCTCGCGGTAGCTCATCAGAACTCGTCCTTGCCCGGGGTCAGCTCGGATTCCATCAGGTCGGCCGCGCGCAGGGCGTAGTCGAGGGCGTCGTCGAGCTCCTCGGCCGGCGCATCGGCGCGCAGCTTGACCACGAACACGGCCATGTTGCCCTGCTTGACCCAGCCGCCCATCTTGCTGGACTGGCTGTCCTCGAGCAGCTTGTTGGCCAGCTCGGCCGGGAAGGCGTCGCCCTCGGAGCGGTAGGCCGGGGCCCAGACTTCGCGGACCTTGTGCTTGCCGTAGCTCTCGGTGCGCGAGATCACGAAGC
The DNA here is from genome assembly GCF_900114355.1 of Lysobacter sp. cf310. Taxonomy (GTDB): domain Bacteria; phylum Pseudomonadota; class Gammaproteobacteria; order Xanthomonadales; family Xanthomonadaceae; genus Lysobacter. The sequence goes on along the minus strand of NZ_FOSS01000003.1, from coordinate 267,522 downwards.
CCAGCTGGCTGCGGTCGTCGTCCATCTCGAAGGTCAACTTGTAGTCGCCATCCTCGTCCACTTCGTACTTGTACCCCAAGCCGTCCAGCTGCTTGGCGATGCGCGGGTCGGCGGCGGTCGAGTGCTTGGCCTCGTCGGCCTGGGCCTTGTTGCTGGCGGCCTGGGCGGCGGCGGGCAGCAGCAGGGCGGCGGCCAGCGCGGCGGGGAGGGCCAGGGCGGTGAGGCGCATCGGGATTCCTTTCACTTGGAGGTTGGGATTGGGTAAGACGCCGCCATTTTGCTTGCCACGCACGCGGGCGTCCACGGCTCGCGGCCTGCCGGCCGTATAATTTCCGTATGCCCAAACAAACCGATCACGAACACAGCCACGGCGTCATGGTGGAGACGGGGAAGCCGGAAGTCGCCCGGCCGCCGCTGTATTCCGTGCTGTTGCTGAACGACGACTACACACCGATGGACTTCGTGGTGGAGGTGCTGATGCGCTTTTTCCCGATGAACGCCGAGAAAGCGACCCAGATCATGCTCCACGTGCACACCCGCGGACGCGGCGTCTGCGGCGTTTTCACGCGCGAAGTCGCCGAATCCAAGGTGGCGCAAGTGAACGAATTTTCAAGGCTGCACCAGCACCCCTTGCTGTGCACGATGGAAAAGGCTTAGAACTCTGCTGTAGCTCCGCGACGACGGGGATGGAAAAACCGCCGGCCGGCCCCAATCAAGGGTGCATACGTACTGGAGGCCCCCTCCCATGTTCAGCAAGGATCTCGAATACAGCATCGGCCAGTGCTATAAGCGCGCCCGCGAGGCGCGCCACGAGTACATGACGGTCGAACACCTGCTGCTGGCGCTATTGGACAACCCCTCCGCCGAGGGCGTGCTCAAGGCCTGCGGCGCCGACTTCGCGCGACTGCGCAGCGACCTCGAACAGGCCATCGCGACCTCGGTCTCGGTGCTGCCCGAGGACGTCGATCGCGACACCCAGCCCACCCTGGGCTTCCAGCGCGTGCTGCAACGCGCGGTCTACCACGTCCAGTCCTCGGGCAAGAAGGAGGTCACCGGCGCCAACGTGCTGGTGGCGATCTTCGGCGAGAAGGACTCGCACGCGGTCTACTTCCTCAACCAGCAGGACGTGGCCCGCCTGGACGTGGTCAATTACCTGTCGCACGGCATCGCCAAGCACGGCGCCGAGGACGCGGGCGGCCAGCACGAGGACGGCGAAGCCAAGCCGGCCGAGGGCGGCGAGGGCGAGGGCAAGTCCGACGCTCTGGCCGAGTTTGCGGTCAACCTCAACCAGCTCGCCCGCGACGGCCGCATCGACCCCCTGGTCGGGCGCGCCGACGAGGTCGAGCGCACCATCCAGGTGCTGTGCCGCCGGCGCAAGAACAACCCGCTCTACGTCGGCGAGGCCGGCGTGGGCAAGACCGCGATCGCCGAAGGCCTGGCCAAGCGCATCGTCGACGGCGACGTGCCGATGGTGCTGGAGAACGCGACCATCTACGCCCTGGACCTGGGCGCGCTGGTGGCCGGCACCAAGTACCGCGGCGACTTCGAGAAGCGCCTCAAGGCGGTGCTGGCGCAGCTCAAGAAGCTGCCCGACGCGGTGCTGTTCATCGACGAGATCCACACCATCATCGGCGCCGGGTCCGCCAGCGGCGGCACCATGGACGCCAGCAACCTGATCAAGCCGGCGCTGTCCTCGGGCGAGCTGCGCTGCATCGGCTCGACCACGTTCCAGGAATACCGCGGCATCTTCGAGAAGGACCGCGCGCTGGCGCGGCGCTTCCAGAAGATCGACATCGTCGAGCCGACCGTGGGCGAGACCTTCGAGATCCTGCAGGGCCTCAAGCCCAAGTACGAGGCGCATCACGGCGTGACCTACGCCGATGAGGCGCTGCAGGCGGCGGTGGATCTGTCGGTCAAGCACATCGGCGACCGCCTGCTGCCGGACAAAGCCATCGACGTGATCGACGAGGCCGGTGCGCGTCAGCGCCTGCTGCCCGAGAACGTGCGCAAGAGCCTGATCGACATCGAAGAGATCGAGACCATCGTGGCCAAGATGGCGCGGATCCCGACCAAGCAGGTTTCGGCCAGCGACAAGGACGTGCTGCGCAACCTCGAGCGCAACCTCAAGATGGTGATTTTCGGCCAGGATCCGGCCATCGACACCCTGACCGCGGCGATCAAGCTCGCGCGTTCGGGGCTGGGCAATCCGGACAAGCCGATCGGCAACTTCCTGTTCGCCGGCCCGACCGGCGTGGGCAAGACCGAGGTCACCAAGCAGCTCGCGCTGCAGTTGGGCATCGAGCTGGTGCGCTTCGACATGTCCGAGTACATGGAACCGCATTCGGTCAGCCGCCTGATCGGTGCGCCTCCGGGCTACGTCGGCTTCGACCAGGGCGGCCTGCTGACCGAGAAGATCGTCAAGACCCCGCACTGCGTGCTGCTGCTGGACGAGGTCGAGAAGGCGCATCCGGACATCTTCAACATCCTGTTGCAAGTCATGGACCGCGGCACCCTGACCGACACCAACGGTCGCGAGGCCAATTTCAAGAACGTGATCCTGGTGATGACCACCAACGCCGGCGCGGCGCAGGCGGCGCGGCGCACGATCGGTTTCACCCAGCAGGACCACTCGACCGACGCCATGGAGGTGATCCGTCGCAGCTTCACCCCGGAATTCCGCAACCGCCTCGACGCGGTGGTGCAGTTCCAGGCACTGGGCTTCGACCACATCCTGCGCGTGGTCGACAAGTTCCTGATCGAGCTGGAGGCGCAGCTGCACGAGAAGAACGTCACCCTCAGCGCGACCCCGACCGCGCGCGACTGGCTGGCCCAGCACGGCTTCGATCCGCTGATGGGCGCTCGCCCGATGGCGCGCGTGATCCAGGACAAGATCAAGCGCCCGCTCGCGGACGAGCTGCTGTTCGGCAAGTTGGTCGGCGGCGGCCGCGTCAGCATCGACGTCAAGGACGACGAACTGGTGGTCGAGGCCCAGGCCGAGCCGGAGAAGCTGTTGCCGGTTACGGTGTGATGCGAGGGCGCCGCGCTGTTCGTGCGGCGTCAGTCGATACGAAACAGGCGGCCAATGGGCCGCCTGTTTTCGTTCTGGTCTTTCATTGCGTTATGGCGGCGGATCGCGGCGCTACTCCAGCCTCCTGCGCCGCGAGCCGGTCGTCCCGCGGGCGGATTGTCGCGTAGCGAGGAGGAGCGAATCCTCCCCAACCCTCCTTTTTCGAAGGAGGGGCAAAGACGGATGCCCGCCGACGTGTGTGAGGGGCTCGTAGGGTGCGGTGGTAACCGCACCGTCGCGGGGGATAGGCTTGGCGCGATGGTGCGGTTCGCGTTCGCTCACCACACCCTACGGCGTCGCGCATTACCCAAGCCCCGCGGGCTCGTAGGGTGCGGTGGTAACCGCACCGTCGCGAGGGATAGGCTTGGCGCGATGGTGCGGTTCGCGTTCGCTCACCACACCCTACGGCGTTGCGCATTGCCCAGGCCCCGCGGCTCGTAGGGTGAGATGACAACCGCGCCGTCGCCGGGGATCGGTCTGGCGCGATTCGCGTTCGCTCACCGCGCCCTACGGCGCAACACGACTCGCGCTTCGTTCCGCGGCGCTCAGCGGCGCTTGTTGTAGCGTGCGTACGCGGTTTCGTCGATGCGTTCGACCGAGCTGACCTTGCAGTCGTCCTTGTTGAGCTTGACGCGGGTGCCGCTGGGGCAGATGCGGCCGGCTTGGCCGTCGGCGGAGATGTCGAAGCGGGTCGCCATCTGCAAGCCGTCGCAGGAACTGGAGACGCTGAGGCGGTAATGGGCGTCGCCGTCGGCGACCAGCACGTACTGGGTGCCGAAGCGCGACACCTGCTGCGAGCCGCTGAGCTCCACGCATTCCTGAAGGGCTTCGCCGGCGAAGGCTTGCGCGCTGGCGGCGCACAGGCCGAGCGCGAGCAACAGGGTGATTCGGTGGGTGTGGCGCATGGCATCTCTCCTGGTTTGGGAACGGGGCGTGACTAAAGTAGTGAGGTGCGGTTCGTGCCGAATCTGGAGGAAGTCGCCGTGACCTCCGGCACCGTGAACATCGGCCTATGTCCGACTCCTGACGAAACGCGTATGACGGTGCCTATGCTGCGTGCCGTCCTTTGCGGCGCAAGGCGTTTACGACGATTCGGGCCGCGGCTGGTGCGAATCGCCGCGGGCGGCGACGAACCATCCGGCCCGCGGCGTATCGCCGCGCTGGATGCGCAGGGCGCAAGCGACCGCGACGATCGTCCTGAGGGACGATCGCTACTCGCCGCGTATCGCTCGAATGCGGCATGCGGCATGCGGGTATGGATGCACGGACGCGCGATTGGGTTGCAGCCGATGCATGACGGCGCTCGGCTCAAGCGCGCATCGAGACGGGGCGTCGCGTTGGCAGCGGCGCGTCGTGCGCATTGCATCGGAAACGCCGCGCACGTGGCCGTGCCGTTCGCGCCGTTTCGGCGCGTGCCCGGGTTCGTCGCGAGCTTGGCGGCGAGTACGACGGGCCTGTTGGCCCGCGGCTGGCAGGCGGGGCGCTCGACGCGATGACGCCCCTGTGGCCGCTGGTCCCGGCCTGTCGGTGGAGTCCTGGCCCTGGGCATCGCCGCCTGGCTGGCAGGCGCCGGCTCAGGATTCGAGTCCGGAGGTGTTCCCCTGGGGCGAGGGCGGCGCGGTCGGGCCACATCGCGAGGCGGGCCGGCGGCGATCCGCCGCCTGGGGGCGGGGCAGAACGAAAAAAGCGGCCATCGGCCGCTTTTTTCAATCGGTTACCGCAATTACTTCATGCGGTAGGTGATGCGTCCCTTGGTCAGGTCATAGGGCGTCATTTCGACCTTGACCTTGTCGCCGGTAAGGATGCGGATGTAGTTCTTGCGCATCCGACCCGAAATGTGGGCGATGATCTCGTGCCCGTTTTCGAGGCGCACGCGGAACATGGTGTTCGGAAGGGTTTCCGCCACCGTGCCCTCGAATTCGATCACGTCGTCTTTTGCCATGTGTTTCCTGGATGAGGAAGAACGGGCGTTTCGCGCCCGCGAAGCCCGGCATTGTGCCATGCCGGGCGCATCGACGCAAAAATACCGTTAATCGGCGTCCGGCTGCCCGGCCGCGTCGGCCAGCTCGCGGGCCGGGCGATCGCCGAAGGCCGCGGTCCAGGGGCCTGGCGTCGCGTCGGCGGCGCTGAGTTCGGCGACCGCCGCCAGGAAACGCGCGCGCGGCCAGAGTTCGGCACCCAGGCTCAGCAAGTGCTCGTTCTCGACCTGGGCGTCCAGCAGCGGCCAGCCCCAAGCGTGCAGGCGCCGGGCCAGCCCCGCCAGGGCCACCTTGGAGCCGCCCGACTGCAGCGAGACCATGGATTCGCCGTAGAACATGCGCCCGATCGCGACGCCGTAGATACCGCCGGCCAGGCGCTCACCATCGTAGACCTCGACCGAATGCGCGTGGCCCAGCCGGTGCAGTTGCAGATAGGCCGCGCGCATCTCGTCGGTGATCCAGGTACCGTCCTGGCCCGGCCGCGGTATGCGCGCGCAGGCGTCGACGACCTCGGCGAAGGCGGTGTCCGCGCGCAGGCGCCAGGCGCTGCGGCGCAGTTGGCGGCGGAACTTGGAGGACAGGCGTACGCCGTCGCTGCGGAACACCGTGCGCGGGTCTGGGCACCACCACAGCAGCGGTTGGCCTTCGGAGTACCAGGGGAAGATGCCGTGCCGATAGGCGTTGAGCAGCCGCGTCGGCGACAGATCGCCGCCCACCGCGAGCAGGCCGTCCGGTCGGCGCAGTGCGCGCTCGGCGGGCGGGAACGGCGACTCGGGATCGGCGGACAGCAGCGTGGGGCGGGGACTCATCGCCACGATGATCGCCGAGTTCGCGCCCGCGCGCAGCCACGCCCGCGTACGCGCCGGTACGAACCGACGAGGCCGATCAATCCGTTGGCTTGAACGGGCTGTGCGCGGCCAGGGTGCGCGCGTAGTCGCGGATCGATGCGCGCTCGTCGCGGCACCAGGGCGCCAGCGCGGCGCGAAAGCCCTCGTGGGCGATCCAGTGGCGGCTGCGCACGAAGGTGGGCAGGAAGCCGCGCGCGAGTTTGTGCTCGCCCTGGGCGCCGGGTTCGAAGCGGCTCAGGCCTTCGCGCAGGCAGTAGTCGATGCCCTGGTAGTAGCAGGTTTCGAAATGCAGGCCGGGCAGGGCGGTCTCGGCGCCCCAATAACGCCCGTACAAGGTGTCGCCGCCGCGCAGGCACAGCGCGCCGGCGATCGCGCGGCCGTCCAGTTCGGCCAGGAAGATCACCAGCGCGCGTGGCAGCTCGCGTGCGAGATGGCGCAGGAAGTCCAGGGTCAGGGCCGGATGATTGCCGTAGTCGGCGAAGGTGCGCAGATAGAAGCCGTGCATCAGCGCCAGGTCGGCGTCGCTGGCGTCGGCGCCTGCGACGGTGCGGAAGCTCACCCCGGCGCGCGCGACCTTGGCGCGTTCCTGGCGGATGTTCTTGCGATGCTTGTGGTCGAACGCGGCGAGGAAGCCGTCGAAATCGCGCCAGGCCGGGCCGTCGGCGCCGGCGGGATTGCGCCAGTGGTACTGGACGTCGCTGCGCGCGAGCCAGTCCGGGTCGAAGCACGCGTCCTCGTCCTCGCCGTGGAAATTCACATGCGCCGAAGACAGCCCCAGACGTTCGGCCAGCGCGCTCATGGCCTCGACCAGCAGGCGACGATCAGCAGGGTCGTGCGCGAGCAGGCGCGGGCCGGTCACCGGCGAGTAGGGCACCGCGCACAGCCACTTCGGGTAGTAGTCCAGCCCGTGTTGCGCGTAGGCGTGGGCCCAGGCGTGGTCGAACACGAACTCGCCGTGCGAGTTTTCCTTGAGATAGGCGGGCGCCGCCGCGATCAGTTGCTCGCCGCGCCACAGCGTGAGGTGCTGGGGCCGCCAGCCCCATTCTTCGCGCAAGCAGCCGTGCCGCTCCAGACCGGACAGGAAGGCATGCGCGACAAAGGGATTGCGGCCGTCGTGGAGTGCGTCCCACTGCGCGGGCGCCAGCTCGGACAGGCCCTCCAGCAGGCGCGCGCGGACCGGCTCAGCCGCCGCGTCGGTAGACATCGGGGTCGTGGCGCTGCATGTGGCGCTCGGGCTGGCTCAGCGCCTCGAAGCCCAGGCCGGCGTACAGGCGCTGCATGTCGCGGGTGACCAGGTGCCAACGGCGCAGGCCCTGCACGCGCGCGTCGTCCATCAGCGCGCCCACCAGCGCGCGGGCGTGGCCGCGACCGCGATGCGCGGGCAGCACGAACACGTCGGCCAGGTAGGCGAAGGTGGCTTGGTCGGTGACCGCGCGCGCGAACGCGACCAGTTCGCCGTCGACATAGCCGCGATAGCACAGCGAATGATCGAGCGCGCGGCGCAGGGTGTCGGCGGGAATGCCGGCGGCCCAGTAGGACTGGCCGATGAACTCGTGGATGCGCGCGAAGTCCTGCTCCGAGCAGGGGCCGTCGCGGTCGTCGCGGATCTGCAGCGGAGAGGCGGGTGCGGTCATCAGCGCTTGATCGTGAACGGAATGGCCATACCGGCGGGCTGGCCGTCGTCGCTCTTGCAGGGCAGGCCGGCCGAGGGCAGGAGCTGCATCAGGGCCTGCAATTGCGCCTGCAAGGCGTCGCGATCGATGCCGTCGCTGGCTTGCTGGATCCGCGCCTGATTGGGACAGGTGGTGACGATGGTGCGCACCGACAGCGGGCGGCCCTTGGCCTCGTCGCGCACGATCTCGTCCGCGATGGAGGGCAGGCGCGCCTGCAGCAAGGAACGCAGCGCTTCGCCGAACACCACGATCGCCTGTTGTTCGGCCGGCGAGGCCTGGGTGAGCTGCAGCTGGGCGGCGGTCTGAGCGACGGCGTCCTGGGGATAACCCGACGCCGCCAGCTGGCGATAGGCCTCGGCGTAGTCGGCCGGCACACCGCTGCCCAGCGCGTAAAACAGCGCCATGTAGCGCATGGCCTGGTTGTCGCCGCGCTTGGCGGCGGCGTCCAGGTAGGCCGCGGCGGTGGTCAGCTTCTGCGCGCCCATGCCGTCGCCGGCGAGCACGCAGGCGGCCCAGAAGCCGCCGATCTTGCGCTGCGCGTCCTTGTCGCCGCGCTCGGCGGCCGCGAGCGTGCGCTCGTAGCCGGCGATCATCGAGCCCATGCTGCCGGTCTCGCTGAAGAGGTATTTCTGCGCCGGGCCGCTGGCGTTCTTGCGTTCGGCGGCCAGCTCGGTTCGGTCCAGGCAGAACATGCCCGGCTCGCGCGCGGCCGCCGCGGGCGCGATCGCCAGCGCCCACATCAGCGATGCCGCCGCAAGCGCGCCGCGCACCCTCAAGCGTCCTTGTCGAGGAACTTCTCGGCGTCCAGGGCGGCCATGCAGCCGAAGCCGGCGGAGGTGATGGCCTGGCGGTAGACCTGATCGGCGACGTCGCCGGCGGCGAACACGCCCTCGACCGAGGTCTGGGTGGCGTTGCCGTCCAGGCCGGTCTTGATGGTCAGGTAGCCGTTCTTCATGTCCAGCTGGCCTTCGAACAGGGTGGTGTTCGGGGTGTGGCCGATGGCGACGAAGAAGCCGTGGATGGCCAGCTCGCGCACCGAGTCGTCCTGCACCGACTTCACCCGCAGGCCGGTCACGCCGGCGTCGTTGCCCAGCACTTCCTCGACCACGTGGTGCCACACCGGCTCGATCTTGCCGGCCTGGATCTTGGCGTGCAGCTTGTCCTGCATGATCTTCTCGGCGCGCAGGGTGTCGCGGCGGTGGACCAGGTAGACCTTGCGCGCGATGTTGGACAGGTACAGCGCTTCCTCGACCGCGGTGTTGCCGCCGCCGATCACCGCCACGTCCTGGTCCTTGTAGAAGAAGCCGTCGCAGGTGGCGCAGGCGGACACGCCGCGGCCCTTGTATTCCTCTTCCGAGGGCAGGCCCAGGTACTTGGCGGTGGCGCCGGTGGCGATGATCAGGGCATCGGCGGTGTACTCGCCGCTGTCGCCGGTGAGGCGGAACGGGCGCTTGGACAGGTCGGCGCTGTGGATATGGTCGAACACCACCTCGGTATCGAAGCGTTCGGCATGCGCCTGCATGCGCGTCATCAGGTCCGGTCCCATCAGGCCGTGGGCGTCGCCCGGCCAGTTGTCGACCTCGGTCGTGGTCATCAGCTGACCGCCCTGCTGCAGGCCGGTGATGACCAGCGGCTTGAGGTTGGCGCGGGCGGCGTAGACGGCGGCGGTCCAGCCGGCGGGGCCGGAACCGAGGATGACGACGCGGGAGTGCTTCGAAGGGGTCATTTAGGGATCGCGGGCTGTGAGGACGCGCATGGGCGCGATGTGTCTCCGTCACGCGAGCCGATGCCGACGTGCCGAAGATGCGGTGGCCACATAGCTTGGCGGCGGCGTCCCGGCAACACAAGGCGCGCGCCGCGGACGCAATGTTGCATGGCCCGCGACGCGCTCCGGTTCGCCGCGGATCGTCGGTGGTGCGCGCGGTCGCCACGGTGGTGGCCGGCCCGTCGCTGAACCAGGGGGCGCTTCGGTCTTCGCCGGTGCGCGCGGCGGCGGCATCGATCCAGCGCAGGAGGGCATGCCCTAAGCTTGCGCGACCGATGCCCCGGCGGAATCCGCGCGGCGATCTGCTCCAGTCCGTACGCCAGGCCGGCGGCAGGCCGGGGCGAGCATCCTGCGCGACGGGGCCTGAAGCTGTAACGTGGCATCCGGGCCCGCGGCGACGCGGACCCCTCCGGTCGCCGGCCTGCCGGGACCGCGGCGAGGCGCCCCGGGGCGCCCGCGGATCCCCGCCACGGCGGGGATTTTGCTGTGAATTGGCTGTTAATTCAGTTTGTTCCGCCGTATATTCAATAACTAACGGAATCTAGCTCAGGCAGAACATCACGGTGGCGCAAGCTCCCTCCGCAAGCCGCAAGAAGGCCGCTCCGGCCAAGGAAAAAGCGCCGCCTTCGCCGCGCCGGCAGCGGCTGGTGCGCGATATCGCGCTGATCCTGATCGCGCCGCTGCTGCTGTATCTGCTGGCCAGTCTGCTGTCGTTTTCGCCGCAGGACCCGGGCTGGTCGCATTCGGGCTCGATCACCGCGCCGCTGCACAACCTGGGCGGCCGCGTCGGCGCCTGGACCGCCGACGTGCTGTTGTACCTGTGCGGCTACGTCGCCTTCCTGCTGCCGTTGATGCTGGGCGCGATCGCCTGGATCGCCCTGTTCGGCATGGACAGCGATGGCGATGGCGACGCCGACCTCGGTCCGGCGCTGCGCCTGGTCGGCATCGTCGGCTTCCTGGTCTCGGCCACCGGCCTGCTGCAGTTGCGCTTCGGCCCGGCCGCCGATTTCTCGGCCGGCAGCGGCGGCATCCTCGGCCAGTTGGTCGGGCGCTCGCTGTACTCCGGCTTCGGCCCGGTCGGCGGCAACCTATTCCTGCTCGCATTGCTGCTGGTCTCGCTGACCCTGGCCACCGGGATTTCCTGGCTGGCGGTGATGGACAGGATCGGCGGCTGGGCGATGGCGCTGGGGCCGGTGCTGAGCAAGCTGTTCCGGCGCGGCAGCCAGCAGGCCACCGAATGGCAGCAGACCCGCGCCTTCCGCGAAGAGCGCGAGGAAGCGCGCAAGGTCGACACCGAACTGCGCGCCAAGCGCGAGAAGGTCCGCATCGAGCCGCCGCCGGCGCCGGTGGTGGAGAAGAGCGAGCGCGCCAAACGCGAGCAGCAGATTCCGCTGTTCCACGTCGGCGACGGCACCGGCATTCCGCCGCTGGCCTTGCTCGACGATCCCAAGCCGCAGCCCAAGGGCTACAGCGAAGAGACCCTGGAAACCCTGTCGCGGCAGATCGAGTTCAAGCTCAAGGACTTCCGCATCGACGCCCAGGTGGTCGGCGCCTATCCCGGCCCGGTCATCACCCGTTTCGAAGTGCAGCCCGCGGCCGGCATCAAGGTCAGCCAGATCAGCTCGCTGGACAAGGACATCGCGCGCGGTCTGTCGGTGAAGTCGGTGCGTGTGGTCGACGTGATCCCCGGCAAGTCGGTGATCGGCCTGGAAACGCCGAACACCACCCGCGAGATGATCTTCCTGTCCGAGCTGCTGCGCTCCAAGGAATACGACAAGTCCGGCAGCCCGCTGACCCTGGCGCTGGGCAAGGACATCGCCGGCCGCCCGACCGTGGCCGACCTGGCGCGCATGCCGCATCTGCTGGTCGCCGGCACCACCGGCTCGGGCAAGTCGGTCGCGGTCAACGCGATGGTGCTGAGCCTGTTGTACAAGGCCTCCGCGAAGGAACTGCGGATGCTGATGATCGACCCCAAGATGCTGGAGTTGTCGGTCTACCAGGGCATTCCGCACCTGCTGGCGCCGGTGGTGACCGACATGAAGGAGGCCGCCAACGGCCTGCGCTGGTGCGTGGCCGAGATGGAGCGCCGCTACAAGCTGATGTCGATGGTCGGCGTGCGCAACCTGGCCGGCTTCAACAAGAAGGTCCGCGACGCCGAGGAAGCGGGCCAGCCGATGATGGACCCGCTGTTCAAACCCAATGCCGAGCTCGGCGAGGCGCCGCGTCCCTTGGAGACGCTGCCCTTCATCGTGATCTTCATCGACGAATTCGCCGACATGATGATGATCGTCGGCAAGAAGGTCGAAGAGTTGATCGCGCGTCTGGCGCAGAAGGCGCGCGCGGCCGGCATCCACCTGATCCTGGCCACCCAGCGCCCGTCGGTGGACGTGATCACCGGCCTGATCAAGGCCAATATCCCGACCCGCATCGCCTTTCAGGTGTCCAGCAAGATCGACTCGCGCACCATCCTGGACCAGTCCGGCGCCGAGACCCTGCTGGGCCACGGCGACATGCTCTATCTGCCGCCGGGCACGGCCATGCCCGAGCGCGTGCACGGCGCCTTCGTCTCCGATGAGGAAGTGCACCGCGTGGTCGAGCACCTCAAGCAGGTCGGCGGCGGCCCGGACTACATCGAAGGCGTGCTGGACGAGGTCCAGACCCTGGGCGACGGCATCGTGGTCGGCGCGACCGGCCTGCCGGAGAGCGGTGGCGGCGGCGACGAGTCCGATCCGCTCTACGACGAGGCCGTGCGCATCGTCACCGAAACCCGCCGTGCCTCGATCTCGGGCGTGCAGCGCCGGCTCAAGATCGGCTACAACCGCGCCGCGCGCCTGATCGAGGCGATGGAGGCGGCCGGCATCGTCACCGCCCCCGAGCACAACGGCGACCGCAGCGTGCTGGCGCCGCCGCCACCGAAGTAGGGCGCCGCCGCCGGAACCGGGCGGGGCGCCGACGGGCGGCGGGCGCCGGACTGGCGGCTGTCACAACGACGCCCTAAGCTGGACCGCAGGGGGGGATACGCGGTTCGGACTCGGGGGATGGCCGCCATGGCCTGGAATTCGAGCAGGACGGGCGTCGCGATCGCGGCGTTCTGGGTGATCGTCTGCGTTTCGCCATCGGCGCCGGCCCAGGAATGGGTGCGTTGGCGCGGGACGCCTTCGTTGTTGGATCAGGATCCGGCCAAGCGCCTGCCGCCGGCGCCGCAAGCGCAGGCCCCACAGGCGCGCGTAGCTGCGCGCGGCGTGGTTCCCAGCGCCGAAACCAGCGCGGCCGCCAAGCCCGTGCCGCGCGTCGAAGCGGTGGCGGTGGTCGCGCCGGCGCCGATACCGCCGCCTGCCTTGGCGGCCCAGCCTCCGATGCCGGCCGCCCCGCAAACCGCCGCCGCCGGCGCGGTTGCCGCCCCGACCGCGCGGGCTACCGCCGAGCTCGCCCCGACCGCGCGAGCGCCCGTCATGGCGGCCGCGAGCGCTGCCTCGCCCGCGGCCACGATGGCGACCGCCGCGGCACCAACGCGCGGCGCACCCGCGATCACCTGGCCGGCCGCCGCCGATAGCGCCGAACTCGAGATCGCGCCCTTGGGCGCGGACGGGTCGGTCGATGCCGCGACCGTCGCCGGTCAAGCACCTTCGCGGAACGCGGCTCCGAACGCAGCGCCAGCGTTAGCGGTAGCCGCCGTGGCGCGTGCGCCGCGCGCCAGCGGCGCCTACGTGACCGTCGGCAGCGACAGCGACGCCAGCGTGGTCGCGGCGGCGCCGCAGGTCTATTCCTGCGACGAATCCGGACGCTGCGAACACCTGGAGAACGAACTCCCCAGCGTCGGCCTGCAAGCCGCGCCCGGCGTCGAGCGGGCGCCCAATCGCCAGATCGAATCGGAGATCAAGCGCAGCGCGCTGCGCGGCTTCTGATCGGCCGCCGCCCGCGCCACGGCGCTCACGCCGCCGTCGCGCGCCTGAACGTCGCCTGCGCTTTCGCGCGATACTGGCGCATTGCGCAGCACCTATTCAGTTTGCTCGCGGCAGACTCGCCGCAGCACGTCCTTTACCGGAGCGATCGATCGCATGAGCCTGTCCGCCCTTCCCACCGCCCGCCATGCCGCGCGCCTGGTTCTGATCGCCGCCGCGCTGTTCGCCGGCAGCGCCGTCGCTGCCGCGCGCGACGATCTCAACAATTTCACCCGCGGTCTCAAGGGCCTGGAAGGGCAGTTCACCCAGCAGGTGTTCGATGCCAACGGCAAGCGCAAGGACGCCTCCAGCGGGAACCTCGCGCTGTCCGCGCCGCGCCTGTTCCGCTGGGAGTACGTCAAGCCGTATCCGCAGCTGATCGTGGCCGACGGCAAGAAGGTCTGGGTGCACGACCCGGATCTGCAGCAGGTCACCGTGCGTCCGCAGGGCGCCGAAGAGCAGAACAGCCCGCTGTCGGCGCTGATCGATCCGGCCAAGCTCGACGCCCAGTTCGTGGTCAAGGATGCCGGCAAGGCCGATGGCTTGAACTGGCTGTCGCTGGCGCCCAAGGGCAACGCCGAGGCCAATTTCCGCACCGCCAAGCTCGGCTTCGACGGCAACGGCCTGGCCCGCATGCAGGTGGTCGACAGCCTGGGCCAGCGCACCGAGGTCGTGTTCAGCGGCTGGAAGCGCAACCCCGGCTTCGCCGCCGGCAAGTTCAAGTTCGTGCCGCCGGCCGGCACCGACGTGATCGGCGAGCGCTGAGCCCGGCGAGATTCAGGGTGGCGTTCGCGCCGCCGCAGGCATGCTGGCCGCGTCGTTACGAGGACTGCGCCAGCGCCTTCTCATAGCGAATCGTGGTGAGCCCGCTGTTCCATTCCAGATCGGGATAGCGTGCGACCTCGCGGTAGCCCAGGGCCCGATACAGCGCCTGGCTCTCGGCGTTGAAGGTGTCGGTCTCCAGGCTCGCCAGTGCGAGGCCCTGCGCACGCATCGCGGCTTCGGCGGCGGCCATCAGGCGGCGAGCGATGCCGCGCCGGCGCTGACGTCGCGTCACGTGCAGGGCCTGCACGAATCCCGCCTCGTGATGCACGAAGCCGGCGACGCGGCCCTCGCATTCGGCGATCAGGAAATGCGCGCCTTGCGCATCGACGTAACGTTCGGCGACCCGGTCGCGACGGTAGGCTTCGATCGCGGCCGCATGGAGCTGTGGTTGCCAGGTGTGCTGGAAGGTTTCCTCCAGCAGGGCCAGCACGGCCTCGCGGTCGTCCGGCCGCCAGGCGCGCAGGGTAGCAGTGCTCATCCGATGATCCGTCCGCGATGCCGGGGCCGCGTCGTGCGTATTGTCGCGCGCGGCCGCTTCGGCTGCGCGGCTGCGCGCGAACAGGATCGGTCCGGACCGGCTCACCGCAACGCTCAGGGCGCGTTGACCGGGAACCACTGCGCGCGGCGCAGCCAGCCCGCGAGGAAGCGTGCCAGCACCGGGTGCTGCGTCGCCAGCAGCCGGTAGTAGTCGATGCGGCCCTGGCGGTAGCGCGCGTACAAGCTGCGCTGATCCGCGGCTTGCAGCGCGGCCAGGGTGTCGTGGCCGAACACGCCGTCCACCGCCACCGGCGCGCCGAGCAGGCGCTGGATCAGGAAGATCGCATGCACGCCGGCATTGACGTAGAAGTCGAACAGATCCTCGGCCAGGCACTGCAGCGGAATCTGGTCGCACTGCAACGCGTCCCAGTACAGGGCGCGATAGAGCGTGCCGGCCTGCTGGTCGGTCAGGGCCTGCAGATTCGCCAGGGTAGGGGCGACCTGCAACAGCGGCTGGGCGTGGCTTTGAAAGGTACGCAGGGTGATGCCCTTGTTGGTCGCGCCGCCGGGGTCGTGCGGGTCGTCGACGTAGCCGCCTTCGAAGATCAGCAGTTGCGGGAAGTACAGATCGAAATTGGCCATTGAACGCAGTCCGGTCCGAGTGGGCGCGAGGACGCGCCGGGCGGCGCGGTTGCCGGCCCGGTAATGCCAACGCGCGCAGGCCGCGTCTGTGAGCGATGCCGGTCAAGGCCTTGCGGATCAAGGCCTTGGCGTCGGTCGCGGCGCTGCGTGGGCACGAACTTGCTATCGTGTCGGTCGACACCGCCGTAAGCGACCGACCCCCACGTGGCCCGCCGAACTTCCCGCCGTTCCGAGGACGAACCCGACCTGCTCAGCGTCGACCGCGAGGGCCTGCGCCCGCTGGCCGAACGCATGCGCCCGCGCAGCCTGGACGACATGGTCGGCCAGCGCCGACTGGTCGCGCCCGGCACCGCGCTACGGCGCGCGGTCGAATCCGGGCATGTGCACTCGATGATCCTGTGGGGCCCGCCCGGCTGCGGCAAGACCACCCTGGCGCTGCTGCTGGCGCGTTACTCCGACGCCGAATTCCGCGCGATCTCGGCGGTGCTGTCCGGCCTGCCCGAGGTGCGCCAGGTGCTGGCCGAAGCCGCGCACCGTTTCGCCGAGGGGCGGCGCACGGTGCTGTTCGTCGACGAGGTCCACCGCTTCAACAAGGCCCAGCAGGATGCGTTCCTGCCGCATATCGAGCGCGGCACCATCCTGTTCGTCGGCGCGACCACCGAGAATCCTTCGTTCGAACTCAACTCGGCGCTGCTCTCGCGCTGCCGCGTGCATGTGATGGAGGCGGTGTCGGCCGACGACATCGCGCTGGCGCTGCGGCACGCGCTCGCCGACGAGGAACGCGGCCTGGGCGCGCAGGGCATCGAGGTCGACGACGAGTTGCTGCTGCAGATCGCCGGCGCCGCCGACGGCGACGTGCGTCGCGGCCTGACCCTGCTGGAGATCGCCGCCGAGCTGGCGGCCGACGAGGGCGGCCGCATCACCGAGGCCAGCCTGGCTCAGGTGCTGGCCGACCGCACCCGCCGCTTCGACAAGGGCGGCGAGCAGTTCTACGACCAGATCTCGGCGCTGCACAAATCCGTGCGCAGCTCCAACCCCGACGCCGCGCTGTACTGGCTGGCGCGCATGCTAGACGGCGGCTGCGATCCGGCCTACCTGGCGCGCCGCCTGACCCGGATGGCGGTCGAGGATGTCGGCCTGGCCGATCCGCGCGCCCTGCAGATGGCGCTGGAAGCCTGGGACACCTACGACCGCCTCGGCAGCCCCGAGGGCGAACTGGCGTTCGCGCAGCTGGCGATCTATCTGGCCAGCACCGCTAAATCCAATGCGGCTTACGCGGCCTACAACGCGGCCCGCAGCGACGTCGCGCAGTACGGCACCCAGGCCGTGCCCCTGCATCTGCGCAACGCGCCGACCAAGCTGATGAAGCAGCTCGGCTACGCCCAGGGCTATCAGTACGATCACGACGCCGAAGGCGGGATCGCGCTGGATCAGACCGGATTTCCCGACGAGATGGGCGAACGCGTCTATTACCAGCCGGTCGAACGCGGGCTGGAGATCAAGCTCAAGGACAAACTCGACCGCCTGCGCTCGGCGCGCGCCAAGGCGCGCGGCGACGACTGAGCCCGCGCCACACGGAGAGCCACGCGATGCCTTACGCCTTCCTCGCCATCGGTCTGGGCGCCGCGCTCGGCGCCTGGGCGCGCTGGGGTCTGTCGGTCTGGCTCAATCCGCTGTCGGCGAGCCTGCCGCTGGGCACGCTCGCAGCCAATCTGATCGGCGGCTATGGGGTAGGGCTGGCGGTGGCCTGGTTCGACGCGCATGCCTCGATCGCGCCGGAGTGGCGTTTGTTCGCGATCACCGGATTGCTGGGCGGGCTGACCACGTTCTCGACTTTCTCGGCCGAGGTCACCCAGCAGTTGCTGCGCCAGCAATACGGCTGGGCCCTGGCGACGGCCGCGCTGCACCTGTTGGGCTCGCTGGCGATGACGGCGTTGGGGATGGCCAGCGTGCGTGCTTGGGCGGGGACGGCTTAGGCCGTCGCCTGATACGAACGTTACTTTGAAAGTGCTTTATATAATTTCTGTAAATATATGAACAATAACAAATAAATGTCCAGTGTTCAGGTCATGAAATTGCGATGTTTCGATTCTGAAACCTCAAGCTGAATCACCGCGCGCGCCACCAAACCCTTGCCTATCAGACACCTGGGCCGTCTCGGCGGGCCTGAGTGGGGACCGCGGACCTGCGGCGACGTTGCAGTCGCGCAACCTTTCGCGCTCGCCTGCCTGCGCAAGATCGCTGTGCAATTTCCGTGCACGCAATGCGCCTTTCCAAGAGGCCCGCCCAGCGGGCGATCTGGCCGCCTGAATCGATCCTGGCACCGCTGTTGCGTGTAGTGGGATGCGTCGTGAGCCGATGCCTCCCCCTGGCGTCCGTCGGCGTGAAAGGAGAACAACTATGCGCATTCGTAACAGCTTGATGGCAACCGCGGTGCTACTCGGTCTCGGTTTCGCGGGCCAGACCTGGGCCCAGCAGACCAACAACGAAAGCGGCGACGGCGACGACAGCCTGAGCGCGACCGACAACTCCGACAACAGTGCCGGCGACAACCGCGACAACAACGGGCGTGCGCGCGCCAGCGGCTACGGCACCGCTGCGGCCAACAATGGCGGCACCGCCACGGCGACCTTGTCGAACTCGTTCAACACCAACCACGCCATCGCCACGACCACGCTCGATGGCTACGTTACCGATATCCGCGTGCGCGACATCGGCAACGTCGCCCAGAACTGGGGCAACGCCAATGGCGGCGATGGCGGCAGCGCCGGCAGTGCCTCGGGCGCCGACGGATCCGGCGGCGACGCCACCGGCGGCGAAGGCGGCTGGGCCGACGGCAACAACGGCCGTGGTGGCGATGCCGGCAGCGACAGCGGCGCTGCCGGATCGCTGAGTGCATCGGCCGGCGGCGACGGCGGTGGCGACGGCGGCAATGCCAACGCCAACGGCGGCAACGCGCGCGACCGGGGCGAAGGCAGCGCCACCGGCGGTACCGGCGGCACGGCCACCGCGGGCAACGGCGACGGCACCGGCGGCGCCGGCAGTTCGGGTGCGGCGACCTCGACCAGCGGTTCCAGCAGTTCGACCGCGGGCAACGCCGGTTCGATCGCCTCCAACGGTGGCGCCGGCGGCAGCGCCAGCGGTGGCAGCGGCACGGGCGGCTCGGCGACGGGCGGCGCGGGCGGTGCCGGTGCCGCGGGCGGCACGCTCACCAACGACGCCGGCGCGTTCAACATGTCCAACAACATGACCAACGTCGGCCAGTCGGCAGCCGGGATCATGGTGGCGGCCCAGAACAGCGGTTTCGCATCGCTGATTCAGCAAGGCATCACCGTGCAAGCCAACCTCACCGTGGGTCCCTAAGCGCTCCTCCACGATGCGCCGCGGACGTCCACGCACCGTCCTCCCCCCGTAGCCCGGCGCATCACGCGAGTCCGGGTCGTCGCCACTACGACGACGGCGGCCCGGACCCGCACCTGGCGGAACGCATGGCGAAGGAGATTGACCATGCGCCCGTACTGCCCCGCAATGCGCAACACCGCTCTGGCCGCGATGACGTGGCTGGTGCTGACTCCCTTCGCAGCGGCGTCCGATCTGGCGATCGACGTCGATCTGCGACCCGTCACGGCGCGCAGTGCGCCCGTGGAGCTCGTCCACGCCTCCGTCGCCGATCGCGACGCGGTACCGCTCGGCATCGACGGTATCGGCGCGACCGTGGACGTGGACCGGCTGTCCGGCCTGCGCGGCGGCGAGAACATCGTCGACAACCGCATCCTGGTCGACGGCCGCGTCACCGACAACGTCGCCGAGAAGGTCGTCAGCGGCGCCAATGCGGTCGGCGGCGGCGCGTTCGGCAACGCCACCGGCATCAACACGGTGATCCAGAACACCGGCTCCAACGTGCTGATCCAGAACGCGATGATCGTGAACGTGCAGTTCACCGATCCCAGCCCGTGAGGCGAGGGCGATGAGCCCCTCCGCCTCCCGCAACAGTCTGCGCGCGGCGGCGTGCGCGCTGTTGTGCGCGCTGACCGGCGTGCCTGCCGCCATGGCGGCGCAGGTGGAACTGCGTACGCCTTACGGCGGCAGCTACGGGGTCCGCCTGACCAGTCTCAAGGAAGCGCGTTTCCGCACCACCGTGCCGCAGCAGTACGACTTCAGTTGCGGCTCGGCGGCCGCGGCGACCCTGCTGACCTTCCAGTACGGCCATCCGGTCAGCGAGGGCGAAGTCTTCCTGCGCATGTACCAGGACGGCGACCAGGCCAAGATCCGGCGCCAAGGCTTTTCGCTGCTGGATATCCGCCGCTATCTGCAGGGCTTGGGCTATCAGGCCGACGGCTTCGAATTGCCCCTGGACAAACTGTTCGAGGAAGGGCTGCCGGCGATCGTGCTGCTCAACGACCGCGGCTATCGCCACTTCGTGGTGGTCAAGGGGCTGCGCAACGGACGGGTGCTGATCGGCGACCCCGCGCGCGGCACGCGCGCGATGTCGCGCGTCAGCTTCGAAAAGCTCTGGGACAACCGCGTCCTGTTCGTGGTCCACAACCGACGCGAGGTCGCCTTGTTCAACCTGCCTCGCGACTGGCGCACCGCGCCGCCGGCGCCGCTGGAGCTGGGCATATCGCGCGACGGCCTGCAGAACACCGTGATGCCGCGGCGCGGACCGGGAGACATCTAGTCATGAACGCTGCCCCTTCCTTCGATCGCACGATCCCGCATCTGCCCGCACGCGTGCTGTTGGCGGGCGCCTTGCTGGCCTTGCTCGCGCTCGCCTGGCCGGCGCGCGTGCACGGCGGCGAGGCCGCCGATGCGCTGGGATCGGAATGGATCGCCTTGCCGCCGCAGCGTCTGGACGCCATGCGCGGCGGCTACGAGGTGCCGTCGGGCTTGTTGCTGTCGTTCGGGATCGAGCGCGCGGTCTACGTCAACGGCGAACTGGTCGCGACCACGCGCGTGAACATCCCAGATGTCGCGCGCATGAGCGTCGAGCAGGCGCAGGCACTGGGCGCGATCGGCGACGCGATCGTGGTCCAGATCGGCCCCGGCAACCGCTTCGATCCGGCCGGCTTCAACGGCGTGGCGATACAGAACACGCTGGACGGCCAGGACATCCGTTCGCTGACCACGCTCAACGTCGGCGTCAACACCTTGGGGGTGTTCCAGGACCTCAACGGCCAGGCCGCGCTGCACAACGCCCTGATCGGCGCCACCGGCGCGCCGTGACGCCTCAGCAAAAGAAGGATCGGCCATGACCACGCCCAACGCTCACCCCCTCCGTCTCGCGCTGGTGCCGGCCTTGTCGCTGGCGCTGATGGGCGTGGCGCGCGCGCAGAACGGTGCGCCGGCCGACGGCGACGTCACCCTGGAGATGCTGCGGCAACAGGTCGCGGCGCAGAACGATCGCATCGAGGAGATGGACGTCGCGCTGCGCGAGCAGGAGCGCAATATCGCCTTGCTGCGGCAAGTGCTGAACGAGGAGCGCCTGGAGTCCGCGCGTGCGCGCGGCGCGACGCCGCCGGCCAATCTGGCCTTGCCGGCGCTGGCGCAGGGCGCGCAGGTGCCGCTGTCGCAGCCCTTGCCCGCGCAGCCGCCGGACGGGTCGACCGCGCTGTCGCAGCTGGCGATGGCGCAGGCGCCGCTGGCCCAGCCGCCGCTGGAGCAGCCGGTGGGGCAGGCGCCGGCATCGGATTCGCGCCCGCCCGAAGTCGCGCAGATCTTCGACCAGCCCGGCGTGCTCACCCCGCACGGTCAGTTCATCCTCGAACCCTCGCTGCAGTTCGGCTATTCCTCGAACGACCGCGTTGCCCTGGTCGGCTACACCATCATCCCGGCCCTGCTGATCGGCCTGATCGACGTGCGTCAGGTCAAGACCACCACCGCCACCGCGACCCTGACCGGCCGCTACGGCCTGAGCGATCGCTTCGAGCTGGAAGCTAAGCTGCCGTACGTGTACGTCAACGGCGACACCGTCAGCCGCGAGATCTTCACCGGCACCGCGGTCGACAATGTGTTCAATGCGCACGGCAGCGGTTTGGGCGACGTCGAAGTCACCGCGCGCTACCAGCTCAATCGCGGTGGGCCGGATAAGCCTTTCTATATCGGATGGCTGCGCTACAAGAGCCGCACCGGCAAGGACCTGTTCGAAATGGTCACCGATTGCGTGACCAGATGCGTGGCCAATACCACCGGCACCGGCCTGCCGCTGGAATTGCCGACGGGCACCGGCTTCGAAGCGATCCAGCCCGGCATCACCTGGTTGTATCCCTCCGACCCGATCGTGTTCTTCGGCAGCTTCAGCTACCTGCACAATTTCAAGCGCAAGAACGTGTCGCGTACGGTCTTGGGCGGCCAGCGCGAGTCGCTGGGCGCGATCGAGGCCGGCGACATCCTCGGCTTCAACGTCGGCCTGGGCCTGGCCTTGAACGAGAAGGCCGCGATCAGCCTGGGCTACGACCAGAGCATCGTCGACCGTACCCGCCAGAACGGCAAGGACGCGCCCGGCTCGGTGCGGGTGGTGCTGGGCACGCTGCTGCTGGGCGGCTCCTATCGCTTCAACGACAAGGTGTCCTTGAACGTGGCACTGGGCGTCGGCGTGACCCGCGATACCCCCGACGTGAGCCTGACCGCACGCGTGCCGATCTCGTTCTGAACGCATGACCGGCGGCGCGGCCGCCGGCTCTGACGTTGCGCCGCAACACGACGGCGGGGAGTTGTGAGTCGCTGCGACTGAGCGCAAGCTCGCCCTCGCGGGTTCGGGGGAACCCACTTACGTTGCGGGGAGAACGGTTATGCGGATAGCGATTACCGGCCTGATCGGCGCGATCGTGATGTTCATCTGGGGCGCGGTCGCGCACATGGCGCTGCCGATAGGCGAGGCCGGCATGAAGCTGCCGGCGCAACAGGACGCGGTGCTGAGCGCGCTCAGCCAGTCCGCGGCGGGCGAGGGCGTGTACATGTACCCGAGCATGGCGCCGGAGAAGTGGGGCGACGAAGCCGCGATGAAAAGCTTCATCGCCGAGAACCAGGGCAAGGCCTACGCCTTCGTGATCTATCAGCCCGGCGGCAATCCGGCGCTGTCGAGCATGGGGCCCAACCTGGCCAAGCAGTTCGTGAGCTGCCTGTTCGGCGCACTGCTGGCCGCCTGGGTGATGGCGCTGGCCGCGCGCAGTTTCGGGCGCCGCGTGCTGATCGCCGGCGCGATGGCGGTGTTCGCCTGGTTCGCGCTGAGCGTGCCGTACTGGAACTGGTATCTGTTCCCGATCGACTTCACGCTCGCCGCATTGGCCGAACAGCTGATCGGCTGGCTGCTGGCCGGCGCCGCGATGGCCTGGTGGCTGGGTCGCAAGGAGCGCGCCACGGCGTGATCGAGCGTGCGCCGGCGGCCCGCGGCCGTCGGCGCATTCCGGCTTCGCTGCCAAGTCCGCGCCTGCGGATCCGCACCGCTCAGTCCGGCGACAGCACCCGCGGCTGGCCCTGCGCCATCGCCGCGCTGCGGTTGGCCAGCACTTGCTGCAGGGCTTCGACCTCCGCCCACAGCATGTGCTGCAGACCCTGCAGCAGGGTGCTGCCGGCATCGGACAGGCACAGGCGGCCCTCGCGATTCAGGGCCAGGCCTTCTTCGACCAGGCAATGTTTCAGATGACTGGTTTCCGGCTGCACGCCGCGCTGCAGTCCCACCAGCACGCTCATCAGTGCGTGCTCCCTCAACGACACTTTGAACACCCGCAATCCCCCCTTCTTGTGCCGGGCGAATCTAGGATCGGCCGGGTTAACCGTGCGCAACGTCGCGTTGCCGGTGTGAAGGGTTTTGACAAAGCGTTCAGCTTCTCGACGCACTTTTCACATCTGTGCTCAGAATGACCGCACTTAAAGTACGTGCTTTGTACGCATTACGTGTGTGCAATCTACGACCATAGACGGATCGGCAGATCGCCTGCTCTTGGTTAGCCTGGACACTGTACGAATCGCGCAACGCAAGGAATGCAGCCGTGAAATGTCTGGTCGTCGTCGCGCATCCGTTGCACGACAGTTTGTGCGCCTCCTTGTCGCGGCTGGTGATCGACGCCTTGATCGCCGACGGCCATGAGGTCGAAACCGAGTCGCTGTACGCGGAGGGTTTTCAGCCGGCGCTGAGCGCGCGCGAACGCGGTTCCTATTACGACGTCGGCGCCTACGACGACAGCGCGGTGCGTGCGCAACTGGCGCGCTTGAGCGCGGCGGAGGCCTTGGTACTGGTGTTTCCGACCTGGTGGTTCGGTTTTCCGGCGATGCTCAAAGGCTGGTTCGACCGGGTTTGGGCGCCGGGGCACGCGTATCACCATGCCTCGGATCTGAGCGCGATCAAGCCGGCTTTGCACGGGCTGCGGCGCACGATCGCGATCACCACGCTGGGCTCGCCCTGGTGGGTGGATTGGTTGCTGCTGCGCAGGCCGGTGCGGCGCGTGCTCGCGCGCGCCTTGCTCGGCACCTGCGCGCCGCGCTGCCGTTTGCATCTGTTGTCGCTGTATCGGGCCGAGCGGGTGGAGCGCGGCCGGCTGGAGCGTTTCGAGCGCCGCATCCTGGCCCGGCTGCGCGGCCTGCGCTGAGCGCCGCACGGCCGGGCGCAAAGTGGCGTGGAATGGGCGGCAGGCGGGGCATGAATGCGCGCGCTTGCGCTAGCTCGGGGTGGAGCGGGCGATCCGTATGCCCTCGGCGCCCATCGCCGTAGGATCGATGCTCTCGGGCACTAGACGACCGGTCTAATCGGGTTTAGAGTCCGCCCATGAACGCCTCTGCCGCCGTCGCCGACGTCCGCCAGCACATCCTCGACGTCGCCCATCCCTTGCTGCTGAGCAAGGGCTTCACCGCGGTGGGACTGACCGAGGTGCTGGCCGCCGCACGCGTGCCCAAGGGCTCGTTCTATCACTACTTCGGTTCCAAGGAGGCCTTCGGTGAGGCCCTGCTGGAGAACTATTTCAACGAGTATCTGGCGCGTACCGAGGCCCTGTTGAGCGCTCCGGGTCCGGCCGCACAGCGGCTGCTGGCTTACTTCTACGACTGGCTGGACTCGCAGACCGGCGAGCAGGCGCAGAGCCGCTGCCTGGTGGTCAAGCTGGGCGCCGAGGTCTGCGATCTGTCCGAGCGCATGCGCGCCGCGCTCGCCCAGGGCACGCGCCGCATCATCGCGCGCCTGGCCGCCTGCATCGAAGCGGGCAGGGCGGACGGCTCGCTGGCGTCGGCGCCCGCGGATGCGCAGGCCGCCGCGGCCGCGCTCTATCAGAACTGGCTGGGTGCCAGCCTGTTGGCCAAGATCACCCGCGACCGCGCGCCCCTGGACACGGCCCTGATCGGCACGCGCCAGTTGCTGGGCCTGAGTCTGTATTCCTGAGACGGGAGCTGCGCATGCGTTTCCGTTTTTTTGCACCCGACTTCTAGACGACCGGTCTAGTCGAGCCCGCTGCCGGCGGTGCCTGGGCCGCAGCCCGAGCCCATCCCCGCACGCCACCCACTCACCCCACACCACGGAGTAGCCCATGTCCTCCAGCGCCACCGTCAATCGCCGCATCGTCCTGGCCGCGCGTCCGCGCGGCGTTCCGACGCCACAGGATTTCCGCCTGGATCGGACCGATGTGCCGACACCCGCGGACGGCCAGTTGCTGTTGCGCACCTTGTACCTCTCGCTGGATCCCTACATGCGTCAACTCATGAACGAGATCGGGCCGACCTACGCGCCCTCGGTGGCGCTGGGCCAACCGATGGTCGGCGGCACCGTCAATCGCGTGGTCGCGTCGCGGCACCCGCAATTCCGCGCCGGCGACCTGGTGCTGGGCAACGCCGGCTGGCAGGACTACGCGCTGTCGGACGGCAGCGACCTGGTCGCCCTGGGCGACATGCCGCAGCCGTCGCTGGCGCTGGGCGGCCTGGGCATGCCGGCCTTCACCGCCTATGTCGGCTTGCTCGATATCGGCCAGCCCAAGCCCGGCGAGACCGTGGTCGTGGCCGCCGCGACCGGCGCGGTCGGCGCGATGGTCGGGCAGATCGCCAAACTCAAAGGCGCGCGCGTGGTCGGCATCGCCGGCGGCGCGGACAAATGCCGTTACGCGGTGGAAGAACTCGGCTTCGATGCCTGCCTGGACCGCCGCGAGCCCGATCTCGCCCAACGCTTGTCCGCGGCTTGCCCGGACGGCATCGACGTCTATTTCGAGAACGTCGGCGGCGAGGTGTTCGACGCCGTGTTGCCGCTGCTCAACATCGGCGCGCGCGTGCCGGTGTGCGGCGTGATCGCGCACTACAACGAAGAGTCGCTGCCGCCGGGCCCGAACCGTCTGCCGCAGCTGACCACGATGCTGGTGCAAAAGCGCATCCGCATGCAGGGCTTCGTGATCCTGGACCACTACGCCGACCGCTATCAGGCCTTCCGCCGCGACATGGACCAATGGTTCGCCGAAGGCCGGGTCAAGCTGCGCGAGGATCGGATCGAAGGACTGGAGCAGGCGCCGGCGGCCTTCGCCGGCCTGCTCGAAGGCCGCAACTTCGGCAAGCTGGTGGTGCAAGTCGCCGAGGCCTGATCCTGCGGCCGAGAAGCACGAAGCCGTCGACGAACGCGACGGAACCGCGACAGCCGTTCCGCCGCGTATCGCCGATGTCTCGCGGGCATCGACAGCTGGCTTCGGCGAGCGATGCGGTCAGCGACTGATTTGCTCGCGGCGCATGCGGCAGCGCCGTGCGCCGCCGCATGCGCGCATTCCACGGGATGCACGCGAGACGAAAATCGCTCCGCCTCCCTTCTGCAAACGCGGCGTGAGGGGATTTGCTTTCCACGCGCGGCGAACCCGATGCGCACGGCCCGGCATGCTCGCCACGAACGGCTCTGCCTCCTCGCTAGCGAAAAAGGAAATTTGCTAATCGCGCGCAGCGCACCCGCACGGCCCGACTGGCTCGCCACAATCGGCGCTAGCCGCCGCCCGCCAACCGCCCCAAGGTCGCCAGCGCCGCATCCACGCGCGCGTCCAGCGGGTGCCCGCAATTCAGCCGCAGGCAGTGGCCGAAACCGCGCCGCACCGAGAACATCGGCCCCGGCGCGATGCTGATGTCCAGCGCGGACGCTTGCTGATAGACGCGCAGCGCATCGCCGCCCTCGGGCAGTTCGATCCACAGGAAATAGCCGCCGGCCGGGCGGGTCACGCGCGTGCCCTCCGGGAAATGCCGCGCCACCGCGGCCAGGTACTGCGCCTGCTGCGTCGACAGCGTCGCGCGCAGGCGCCGCAGGTGACGGTCGTAGCCGCCCTTCTCCAGATAGTGCGCGATCGCCAATTGCGCCGGAACGCAGGTGCTCAAGGTCGCGGTGAGCTTGCGCCGCGCGATCTCGCGCGCATAACGCCCGGGCGCGACCCAGCCGATCCGGTAGCCCGGCGCCAGGCTCTTGGAGAACGAGCCGCAATGCATCACCAGCCCCTCGCGATCGTAGGCCTTGGCCGGGGTCGGCCGACGCTCGCCGAAGTAGAGCTCGCCGTAGACGTCGTCCTCGATCAACGGCACGCCATGACGGGTCAGCAGCTCGACCAGGGCGCGCTTCTTCTCGTCGGGCATGGCGCTGCCCAAGGGGTTCTGGAAGTTGGTCATCAACCAGCAGGCACGCGGACGATGACGTTCGATCGCCGCCGCCAGCGCGTCCAGGTCGATGCCGTCGCGCGGATGCGTGGGCACTTCGATCGCGTGCAGGCCGTGGCGCTCCAGCGATTGCAGCGCGGCATAGAAGCAGGGCGATTCCACCAGCACCGCGTCGCCTGGCCGAGTCACCGCGGCCACGCACAGGTTCAGTGCTTCCAGCGCGCCGTTGGTGACCACGATCTCGTCGGCGCCGATCTGCAGGCCGTCGATCCGGTAGCGCAGTGCGATCTGGCGCCGCAGCGCCGCATTGCCCGGGGTCAGATCGTCGACCGTGCTCCACGGATCCAGATGCACCGCCGCCGACGCCATGGCCCGCCCCAGCTTCTGCAGCGGGTACAGCAGCGGGCTGGGGAAGGCGGAGCCCAGCGGCACCACGGCGTGCGCCATCGCCGATCCCAGCACTTCGAACACCAGCTCGGACACGTCGACCGCGCGCGACTCACCGTCGGGCTGCGAAGCCGCATCCGGCTCCGGCGGCAGCGGCGCGGACGGGCGGGTCACGTAGTAGCCCGAACGCGCGCGCGAACGCACCAGTCCACGCGCCTCCAGCAGGTAGTAGGCCTGGAACACCGTCGCCGGGCTGATCCCGCGCGCCGCGCTGGCCTGGCGCACCGAGGGCAGGCGCTGGCCCGGGCGCAGCAGGCCGTCGCGGATCGAGGCCGCGATGTCGTCGGCTAGGGCTTGGTAACGCTTCACGGCGGCTCCGGAGCGCGGCGGGACGGCCGCTCTGGCTCATCTGATATGGTTTTTTATCTCATTTCTGATTCTGGCGAAACTGATATGGTCGGCGCAGTATGGCGGCAACCCCACAGAGTCGCCGTCGATGCTCGCCGCCGCCATGAATCCGCAGGTCGAACTCAACCTCGCGCTGATCCTGTTCGTGCCCTGGTTCTCGATCCTGGCCTGGCTGTACTGGGCCTACCCCAAACAGCCGCGTCTGGCCGCGCGCACCTGGTTCGACGGCGGCGCGCTGCTGCTGGCCACATTGCTGGCGGGGTGGGGCATGCACTGGTCGATGCACAACGCCGATCCCAATGCCGGCGCGATCTGGAAGCAGGTGCTCGCGACCTCGGTCGCCTACGGCCTGTTCCTGCTGATCATGACCGCCGCCTTGTTGCTGCGCCTGCGCCTGTTGCCGCGCTGGCGCAAGGCCGTCGCCTCCGCGGACGCCTGAACCCGCCGCCGCCCGCGGCGTTCCGCGGGCCCGTTACGTCGCCGGCCGCGCCGGCATGGAACCCGCATGAAAACGCTGTTCATCGTCGCCTTCCTGAGCCTGATCGTCTGGAATCTGGGCGCCGGCCTGTACTACATGCTGGTCGATCACGGGCAGAGCCGGCGCACCGTCAACGCGCTCACCCGTCGCATCGTCTTGTCGGTGGCCCTGATCGCGCTGGTCGCGGCGGGTATCGCCACGGGCGTCATCGAGCCGCACGGCATCGGCCGCTGACCCTCCTTGCCGACGGCGCGATCGCGCCGCTCGCGACCGACATCGCCACCGGCGCGACCGAGCCCAATGGCGTCGGCCGTTTCCCTCATCCCGTTGACCGCCCGATCGCGCAGCTCGCGGCCGGCATGGCATCGCAGCGGCCGG
This sequence comes from Lysobacter sp. cf310, assembly GCF_900114355.1. Classification (GTDB taxonomy): domain Bacteria; phylum Pseudomonadota; class Gammaproteobacteria; order Xanthomonadales; family Xanthomonadaceae; genus Lysobacter. The sequence continues at coordinate 239,065 of NZ_FOSS01000003.1, read as the reverse complement.
CCTTCGGAACCGCGCGAATTCGCAAGATGGGCGCAGCCAGCGCGGGCGCGCGCGGGCATGCTGCGCGACGGACGCCGTCCGCGTCCCTCGCCATCGATCCCGCAAGGAACCCGCAATGCGCCTGTACTCGCTGCTGCCGTTGTCCATCGCCCTGGGCCTGTGCGCGCCCGCCGCCATCGCCGCCGACCGTAGCGCCGACGAGCGCGCCATCCTGCAGCTCGAGCGCGACATCTGCGCGGCCTATGAAGCCGAGGACGCCGCCTGGATCGGCCAGCACCTGGACCCGGACTTCACCCTGACGGCCTCCAACGGCAAGATCACCACGCGCGACGACGAGGTCGCCGAACTGGCCAAGGGCGTGACCACCTACGAGGTGTTCCGCAATCACGGCACCCGCCTGCGTTACTACGGCAACGACACCGCGATCGCGCTGGGCATCACCAGCGTCAAGGGCGTCTCCGAAGGCAAACCGTTCGCGGCCGACTTCCAGTTCACCGACACCTATGTGCGCGGCCCGCAGGGCTGGGTGATGGTGGCCAGCCACGCCTCGCGATTGCCGGCGGCGCCCGCGGCGAAACCCTGAGCTGGGGCAGGGGCGCGCGCGCCGCGCAAGGCCCGACTAGCATGCAACCGCTGCGCCTCCCCCTTTGCAGAGCGGGATCGAGGGGGACTCGCGCTTTGCTCGGCGTACCCGCCCTGCAAGGTCCGACACGCTGACCGCTGCGGCGGAATGACCGCTCCGACGCTTATGCCGTGTTCGCGCGGGGCGGGGCAGTCCCCTGCGGATCCGGATAGGACCTTTCCTACGCCCCGATCCGCCTCAGCCCGACGCCGATTCGCGCAGTCCGCCGCTGACGATAGCCTGCGCTCACGATCAATCTGACCGCTCCCCCAACGCGGCCGCTCGCCGCCCCGGTCAAGGACGATCGCCATGCCCCTGCACGCCGTCTACTCGTTGCTATTCCTGCTGCCGCCCGTGGCCGACGCCGCCAGCCTCTACAAATGCGTCGCCCGCTCCGGCGCCGTCAGCTACCAATCCGAAGCCTGCGCGGCGGCCGCCACCGCCCGCGTCTGGGAGGCCACGCCGCAGCCGCCGCCCGATGCGGCCGAGCTGGGCCGTCGCCAGCAGGCCGAGCAGCGCGGCCAGGCCGACTCGCGCTATCTCTCGCGCCTGGCCGGCACCGACCGTCCCGGCGGCGCGCGCGCCTATGCGATCCGGCTCGGCGACGGCCGCGACTGCGACATCGCGCGCGAACGCCGCGAACGCAAACTCGCCGCCGTCGGCATGGACCGCGACTACGCGCTGGTCAGCGCGCTCAACGACGCGGTCTTCGAGGCCTGCAAATAGGCGCCGGCGTCACCCGGGCGTGACCGCGCGCACGCCTCCAGCGGGCTGTGAGGCGGCCGCCGGCCGTTGCCAGCCGCGAATACATGTTTTGCTAACGATTGATGCACTATTAGTTCGAGGGTCGCAGCGGCATGGGGTGGGCCATGTTCCGTACGCCAGCATCGCAACGCCGTCGTACCCGCCTCGCCAGGGCAGGGGACGCCGTCGGCGTGCTGGCTCGGACCGAGCCAGTCCTGCAGGCGATGGAACGCAGGCTGCTGGCCGCCCCGGCGGCGCCCTGCGCGCATCCGCCCGATGCTGCGATTCCCGCTAAACGCTAAGGGCATGGCCACCGAACCGCCAGGACGCCGTTCGTTCACGAGGAGAAGGAAATCCACCCCGTCATCGTCATTCCGTCGTCCACCGTGCGGCCCCTCTCGGCCGGCGGCGCTTCGTCCGTTTCCCATCCTCAGGAGAACCGCATGAAACGATGCATATCGTTGGCCGCTGTAGCCGTCGCGCTGCTGTGTCTGAGTCCGTTGGCGCTGGCGCAGAAGGGCGAGCCCGTGGCCGTCACCCCGGAGGGCCTGCTCAAGCGCATGGACCGCGACGGCGATGGCAAGCTCTCGTTCGAGGAATACCGCAACGCCATGATCCGCCGCTTCGCCCAGGCCGATGCCGACCGCGATGGCGTGCTGCGCGGCGCCGAGATTCCCGCGCATCTGGTGCCCACCGCCCGCGCCGAGAACCCGCAGCACGAGATCACCATGGACGCCTACGGCGACGCGCTGCGACCGGTCTTCGACAGCTTCGATACCGATCGCGACGGCCACCTGGCCGGCGCCGAACTCGAAGCCCTGGCCCAGGCCCGCCGGGCCGCGAAGTGAAGGAGACGACCATGAAACGATTCGTCAGCAGCGTCCTCGTCCTCGCCCTGGTCGTTCCCTCCCTGGGGCAGAGCGCCTACGCGGGGCAAACCGTGCGTTGCGAGTCCAGCAACGGCCAGTACAAGAGTTGCCCGGTCGACACCCGCGGTGGCGTCACCCTGTCGCGCCAGCTCAGCTCCTCGGGCTGCTGGCAGAACGACACCTGGGGTTACGACCGTAACCGGGTCTGGGTGACCAACGGCTGCCGCGCCGAGTTCAACGTCGGCGACTACCAGTCCTCGGGCCACGACAATTCCAATGCCGTCGCCGGCGCGGTGGTGGTGGGCCTGATCGGCGCCGCGATCCTGGCCAACAAGAACAAGAAGGACCGCGATCGCGACCGCTACTACGACGACGACCGCTACAACGGCGGCAACTACTACCAGCCCAGCAACACCGTGCGCTGCGAGTCCAACGACAACAACTACGTGCGCTGCCCGTTCTACGGTCGCGGCCACGTCGAGGTGCAGCGCCAGCTCAGCAAGACCTATTGCCAGTACGGCCAGAACTGGGGCGTGGAGCGCAACACGATCTGGGTCGAAAACGGCTGCCGCGCCGATTTCGCGGTGTACTGAGGCTAAGCGGGCCCGCGCCCACGACCGCTGCCGCGGTCGCGGGCCGGATCCTTTATCTACTCGCCCATGCGCATCGCCACCTTGCTCCTGCTGACGCTGGCCCTGTCCGGCTGCGTATCGACGTCGACGCCTGAGGCCGCGGTCGCACCGCGACTCTCGCCCGCAGCCGATGCGGATGCGGCCGGCATGGTCGATGTGCGCGCACTGGTGCCGGATCTGGCCCAGGACATCCGCTATGCCTCCGCCGACAATTTCGTCGGCCGCCCGGTCCAAGGCTATGGCGCGGCGCGTTGCTACCTGTTGCGCTCGGTCGCGCAAGCCTTGCAGCGCGTGGAGCGCAGCCTGCGCGGCGAAGGCCTGCGACTGAAAGTCTTCGACTGCTATCGTCCGGCGCGTGCGGTCGGCGACTTCGTGGCCTGGGCGGGCGACCTGCGAGACCAGTCCACCAAGGCCGCGTATTACCCCCGGTTGGACAAGCGCGCCCTGCTCGGCGACTACATCTCGCCGACCTCCGGCCACAGCCGCGGCGCCACGCTGGACCTCACCCTGATGCGTTGCGCCTCGGCGGACGACGCGGACAGCTGCACGCCCTTGGACATGGGCACGCCGTTCGACTACTTCGATGTCTCCGCCCATACCGAGTGGCCCGGGGCCAGCACCGCCCAACGCGAGCACCGCCAGCGCCTGCTGGCCGCGATGGCGCGCGAGGGTTTCGTCAACTATCCGCTGGAATGGTGGCACTACACCTACAAGCCCGAGCCCACGCCCGACACCGCCTACGACTTCCCGATCCGCTGAGTGCGGGCTGCCCTCAATCCCGCTTGCGGCCGAACGCCAGATAGGCCAGCACCGCGGTCAGCACCACCAGGGCGGTGACCACGATCGCGAAGCCATGGCCGTGCGCCGACAGCGGAACGCCGCCCACGTTCATGCCGAACAGGCCCGCGACCAGATTGACCGGCAAGGCCAGCACCGTGACCACGGTCAGCACGAACAGGCTGCGGCCGGTCTGCTCGTTGACCAGCGCCGCCAGTTCTTCCTGGATCAACTTCACGCGTTCGACCAGCGCGGCCGAGTCGCCGATGGCGGTGGAGAACTCCTCGGCCGCCTGTTGCAGGTCCTGCACGTCGTCGCGGCCGACCCAGGCGGGCGGACGGTTCAGCAGCCGGAACAGCGCGGTCGGCTCCGGCGCCATCAGGCGCTGCAGGCGTACCAGCGAACGCCGCAGCGAACCCAGCTCGGTGCGGTCGCTGGCGATGCGATTGGCCAGCAGGCGGTCCTCGATGCCGTCCACGCGCACGGTCGACTTGCGCAGGATGTCGCTGAGCACATTGGCCTGGTCGCGCAACAGATGCGCGAGCAGTTCCACCGGCGAGCGGAACGGCTGGCCCGCGCGCACGGCCGCGCGCAAGCGGTCGACCGAGCGCAGGGGGCGCAGGCGCGCGCTCACGATCAGGCGCGGATTGATGCACAGGCTGGTGGTGCCGACCTCGGAGGCGTCGAAGCTGGATTCGAACAGGACATCGTGGATCACCGCGATCAGCGCGTCGTCGTCCTGTTCCAGACGGGTCGAACCGACCTGGCTGCCCAGCGATTCGAAGAAAGCCTCGGGCAGGTCCAGCACGCGCCGCAGATAGCGTTCCGCGCCCTGGTTGGAGAGCGAGAAATGCAGCCACAGGAACTCGCCGGTGGGCGCCTGGCTCTGCGCGGTCAGGAACGCCGCCACCGCATCGGTGCCGATGGCCTGCGCGGCCTGACCCGGCGCGAACCGGTAGCCCCAGATCAGCCCGTCCTCGTTGGAGCCGTAAGTTGCGTCGATCGATCGCATCGTGCGTGTTCCCGGATTTGCCGAAAGCCTAGCGGAAGTTGGTGGCCGGCAATGCTTCGGGATTGCCGCCACTTCGGAATGCCGGCCGGGTAGAGACGATGGACGCCCAGCCTGCGAGGCCGATCCGATCCAGGCGTGCGACAGATTGGGGCCGACGACCGAGACGCCGGCCAAGGCCGGCGCCGGAAGCCTTGCCGCCGCGCTCCGGTGGCCGGCCTAGTATTCTCTCTCGCGATGCTCCCGCATCGGGGGCCAGCACCTCCTCATCGCAGCCTCATCACCGGTAGCGCAGCACATGGATCGAGAGCCAGAGGCCCCGAACGGGTTCGACGCCCGCGTCATCAACCGCGGCGAGCTGTTCTGGCTGCCGTCGGATCCTTCGAAAGGCTCGATCCCCGGCGTGCCGCATCCGCACGTGGTCGTGCAGGACGATGTCTTCAATCACTCGCGCATCGGTACGGTGGTGGTCTGCGCCCTGAGCTCCAACTTGAACCGTGCCAGCGAGCCGGGCAACGTGCTGCTGGAGCCGGACGAGGGTGGCTTGAGCAAGCGCAGCGTGGTGGTGGTCTCGCAGGTGTCGACCGTCTACAAGACGCGTCTGGGCGAGCGCATCGGCAGTCTGTCGGACGAGCGCGTCGCCCAGATCCTGGCCGGCATGCGCTTCCTGCAGGCTTCGTTCTTCCGACGCTGAGCCAGCGATACGCGCCGTCCATCGCGTCCCGGCGTCGCCCGTCCCGTCCTCGCCGTCGCCCGTCGCTGTCGCGCTTGTACGCCGCCGCGACCTGCGCCGACAGTGGGCAGCGCCGGCATGGCGGGGAACGAGGGGACGCGATGAACAACATCACCAACGTAGGACGCTGGATCGGCGCGAGCATGCTGCTCAGTTTCGCCATCGGCCTGTATTCGAACTTCAAACTGCAGACCGATCTGTTCGCCGGCGAGGGTCTGCTGGTGAACGCGGCCCAGCATCCGTACCGGATCGGCCTGATCGCCCTGATCGGGCTGAGCACCAGCCTGCTGACGCTGTGGGCGGCCACCCTGGTGTCCACCCACTTCCGTCACCGGCATCCGGCGATCACTCGCTACTACTTCGGGCTGGTAGTGGCCGCGCTGGCGATCTCGTTGATCGAATGTTCCACCCTGGTCGCGTTCCGCAGCTTGAGCGAGGCCTACACCGCGGCCGGCCCGCAGGCGAGCGAGCTGTTCCTGCCGGCCAGGAAGCTCTTGACCGGTCTGCGCAACAGCATCCACTTCATGGACGTGCTGGTCGGCGGCACGAGCGTGTTGGTCCTGTTCGCGTTCCTGTTTCGCGCCCGGCTGGTGCCGCGCGCGCTCGCGGCGGTCGGCATCGCCGCCGCGGCGATCCAGATGTACAGCGTCAGCCGCCCCTTGTTCGGGCTGCCGGTGGTCTATCCCTTGTTGCTGCCGCTGGCCTTGGCCTATTTCACGCTGCTGTGCTGGCTGCTGGTCAAGGGCTTCGCCGAGGACGCCAATGCCTGATTCGCCGTTGGCGATCGGCGCGCTGCCCGCGCGCCGACCTCGGGCCGATGCGTCAATCCAGCTGCATGCCCGGCGTCCAGCCGCTCTTGGCCAGGAAGGCCTTGGCGTCGTCGAGCTCGATGATCTCGCGTACCGCGGCGCGCTTGTCCTTGGCTTGGCGGTAGTAAGCCTTGGCGATGCGGTAGCCGACCCAGTAGCCCAGGTCGCCCGGACGCTCGGGGGTGCCCACGCCGTTGTAGAGCCAGGCCGAGCCCTCGGCCTTCTGGTCCTGGTCGGCCACAAACGCGGTTTCCAGCGCCAGCTCCTTGCCGCGCGTCGCGCCGCGCAGATGGCTGTAGCCGACCGAGCCGGAGATCAGCTCGCCCACGAACTCGGCGCCGCCTTCGATCAGCGCGGCCTTGAGCACCGTGGTGTTGGCATCCTCGACCTGCGCCGCCGGCTGCAGCGCGTGCGCATACTCGTGCGCGATCACATAGACGAAGCGGTCTTCCAGGTTGGGGTTGAGGAAGTCCACCGCGCATAGGGACTCCAGCCCGATCATCACGCCGCTGGCGTTCGCGGTGCCGACCGGTTTGCCGCGACCGATCGCCAGGGTCACCGGCGGGAAGCGCGTGGGCGGGTAGTACTCGCTGAGCTTGGCCAGCGCCGTGCCCAGCCGGGCCTCCACCGAAGGCAGCACATCCACGCAGCGCTTGGCCTCGGTGTACAGGGCGGGGCGCTCGGCGATCATGGTCGCGATGCGTTCGCCGGTGATCCTGCGCATGCGTGCGAACTCGAGCAGGCCGGGACTGCCTTGGTCCAGATAGTCGCGCTGCAGCACTTCCGCGCTCGGTTTGCCGCCGGCTTTGTCGTAGATCTCGTAGAACCGCTCGACGTCGCCGACGCGTATTTCAGGGCCGTGCCGGACCGGTGCGGCGGCGGTGAGCAACAGCAGGGAGGTAGTCGTCAGGAGCAGGAGTGTGGCGCGCATGGGCCTTCCATTCGTCGTTAGCGGATCGGAACCGCGGCTAGTGCGCCTGCATGGTAGCGCCGCGACCTTGCGGCGATCACGGCGCGACTAGGTCGGACGGCGGTGAACTCAAGAGGCTTGACAGTCGCATCGGTTACGCGGGCGATGTAACCGTCTGGTCCTGGGGTTATTGCGCCTTGCCCTTAGACTACGAAGCCCGCGGCCCAGGTCCGCCTCACGGAATCGCCCCCGAATGTCGCTCACCGCGCTCGCAGGCCGCTGCGCTTTGCTCGCTGTCTCGCTCGCCTCGGGTCAGGCCTTGGCCCTGGATGCCGCGCCGACCCTGGATCAGGCGAATGCGGCTCTGCGCGCGTCGCTGGACGCGGAACGGGCCGAAAACGGCGCGCCGGCGTCGCCGCTAGGCCAGGCTTTGCTGGAATCGCTGAGATTCTCGGCCGTGCAAGCCTGTCAGTCGCGGGACGCGGCGCAGACCGCCTGCATCGTCAAGATCGAAGCGCCGATGCGCGACAGCTATCAGGTCTTCGCCTTCAGCCTGGACGGTTCGGGCTGGCGGCTGATCAAGCAGTCCGACATCGAGGCGCCGCAACCGACTCTGGCGCAGGCGCAGGCGCTGGTGCGCGCGCACCTGGACGAGCTGGGCTCTCGCGCAGCGGATGCGCGGCGCGCCGCCGAGTACCGCGAGTTAGCGCTCGCGCTCGAGGTCACCGCACTGGAGTCCTGCGACCTGGACCGCGACAGCGGCGCGGTCGAGTGCGATGCGCAGTTGCATAGCCCGGGCTCCGGCAAGGGCTCCAAGCCGATGCGCTTCCATCTGCAAGACTCGGACTGGCGCCTGTTGCCGGATTGAGGACCGCACCGGGCCGTGGGCCACCTCGTTGGCCAGGGCTCTAGTCGATGCACCGTCCCGAGCGCCCGGTTCCGATCGGAATCGGCAGCCCCGGCTTCTCGACGTGGTAGTACAAGGACAGCACCTGCCACTGCGTGCCCACCTTGTAGAGCTGGACGCTGTTGACGCCGACGAAGTCGGCGCGCGGCGCGTTCGGATCGGCGCGGGATTCGACCACGCTGTAAGCGACCGCGAACCGGTCGTAGGTGTGCAGGGTGCGCGAGACCTCGCATTCGTGAAAGCCCTGCGCGCGGATGCCTTGAAAAGTCTTCAGGAAGTCCGCCGCGGACCAACGCCGGACCACCGGGCCGTCGTCCTTGTAGCGGCCGCCGAACACCACCGCGTCCGCATGGAACAACCGTTCCAGCGTGGCCAGGTCCGCGCTGCCTCCCGCGTCATTGGACGAGGCGCGCCACAAGGCCGACACGGCTTGCTCCGGCGTGGCCTCGGCGGCGGACGCGCACCACGGCAGCAACAGGGCGGCCAGCAACACATTGCGCATGCGGAACTCCGGATGGGTCGTCGGCCCCTAGTATCGCGTCGCTCCGGGGCGGTCGGGCATGGGCCGCCACGGCCGATGGCGGAACATTCAGGCCCTGGGCCGCGGTGGTGCCTGCCTGGGGCGCGGGCCGGGGTCTGCTAGCCTGCAGGCATCCACCAGGGGGTGATGTATGCGAATCGGACTCGCATGCCTGTTGCTGGCGTTCGCCGGCACGGCCCAGGGCCAAAGCGTGCACAAGTGCGTGGGCAAGGGCGGGGCGGTCAGTTATCAAAGCGAGCCCTGCGCGCCTGCGCAGAAGGCGGTGAAGTCCTGGGACGCGACCCCGGCGCCGCCGCCCAGCAACGACGAGTTGTGGCGGCGCCACTATCGGCGTAAACAAGGCGAGGCGGATTCGCGGTACTTATCGCGCCTGGCCGGCACCGACGGTTCGCGGGCCAGCGCCGCCTACGCACCGTCGCCGGCCGCAACCGACGCCTGCGCGGCGGCCAAGGCCCGACGCGAGGCCATTCTGCGTCAGCACAACGACGACGTAGGCTACGACGCGCGCAGGGCCTTGAACGACAGTGTGTACGACGCCTGCAAGTAGTCGGCTCCGCAAGCGGCTGCGCTGCGATCCGGCCGTGGCGCGCAATCGATCCTGGTGGGAGTGAAACCTGTGCAGCCCAATTCCAATGCCTTCGACCTGGCCCTGGCCTACCCGCAGTGGCAAGGTTCCGGACGCCATCAGCATCTGGCGCGCGGCGCTGTCGCGGCCGCCGCGGTCTGCGCACGGTTCGCGCCCTTGGCGCAGCAGGTGCCGGTGAGCACAGCCGAGGGCGATGGCCACGGCGTACGCCGTTGGAACGCGATCCTCGAGCAGTTCCGCGACGCCCAGGAACTGCTGGCGCGCTCGGGCGCCAGGCGCGTATTGACCGCCGGCGGCGACTGCGCGGTCGACATCGCGGTGATCGACTATCTGCATCGCGTCCATCCGGGTCTGAGCGTGATCTGGATCGACGCCCATCTCGATGCGAACACGCCCGAAACCTCGCCCAGCGGCAGCTTTCACGGCATGCCCGTCGCGGCCATCCTCGGTCGCGCGCCCGCGCCGATGCGGGCGCTGTTGAGCGCGCCGATCGATCCCGCCCGCTTTCGCTACTTCGGCATCCACGTCGGCGACGACGGCGACTGGGCCCTGCGGCGCGAATTGGACCTGCAGACCCTGGATCCGGCGCGGCTCCCCAACGGCCCGGTGCACATCCACTTCGATCTCGACGTGCTCGAACCGGCCGAGTTCCCCTATCTGGCCTATACCGATGGCGACCTGCGCATCGACGACGCAGTCGCCCTGGTGCGCCGCATCGCCGATGCCGGCGATCTGGTCGGCCTGACCCTGACCGAGTTTTCGCCGGCCAACGAGCAGGACGCGCAGGAGGGCGCCCGCGTGATCGCGCGCCTGTGCGAGGCGGCCCTGCGCCGTTAAAGGTGTAGACCGCGCACCGAAGCGGTCTCTCGATCGCGGCGCAGCCCCGCCTGGCCACGCCCGTCGCCGGATGCACGCCCGCTGGCTCGGAACGGCTGCCGCGTGGGCACGTCGCCCGGCGGCCCGCCGACGCATGCGTGGCCTCGTTCCCGGTCATGACCAGGGTCAGTTGCGGGCCTCGTGGAATAGTGTTTACATCGAGTATCTTCATATGAAGATATATTCGCCGACACGATCCCGATCATCGCGAGCGCGTGCCTGGCATCACCCCACATCGCCCCGAGGCTCCCTTGAAACGCCTATTTCTCGACTCGAACGGACGCGTGCGCAATGGCTGGTGGATCCTGATCTTCGCCGCGCTGATGTTCGGCAGCCGCTTCGTCTACACCCCGGTGAGCCGGACGCTGCAGGGCTGGGGTGTGTCGCAGGAGTCCCTGGAACCGCTGCGCTTCGCCTTCCTGTTGCTGGTCACCTGGATCTGTGTGCGCCTGCGCAGGGAGCCCTTGTCCAGCATCGGTTTCGTCTTGAACGGGCGCTGGGCCCGGGAACTGGGCGTGGGTTCTTTCCTGGGCCTGGCGACGGCCGTGCTCGCGGTCGCGATGATCTGGGCGGTCGGCGGCGTGCGGCTGCAACTGGACCCGGCGCGCAGCCTCGGTCTGTTGGCCTACGGCGCCTACATCTTCCTGTTCGTGGCCTTGTTCGAGGAGACCTTGTTCCGAGGTTTCGTCTTTCAACGACTGATCGCCGGCGTCGGCGTATGGGGGGCGCAACTGGTCTTGGGCTTGGCGTTCGCGAGCAGCCATTGGGGCAATCCGGACATGCAGGGCAGCACCCTGGTCTGGGCGACGATCGAGCTGTTCCTGGGGGCGATCCTGTTGGGCCTGGCCTACCTGCGCACGCGCAGCCTGGCCATGCCGGTCGGTATCCACCTGGGTTGGAACTGGGCGCAGGGCTATCTGCTGGGCTTCGACGTCAGCGGCTTCGCGCACGCGGGCTGGTTCCATCCGCAGTTGCTGGACCGGCCGCAGTGGGTGACCGGTGGCAGCTTCGGCCCGGAAGCCAGCATCTTCGCGGTGGTCGTGGACGCGGCCCTGATCCTGGTGCTGTGGAAATGGAAAGGCTCGGCGCCCGCAGAGGCGGTCGCCGACGCGCGCCTGCAGCCGCACCTGCCGTCGCCATGACCTGAAGCGCATGGCGTGGCCCGGCGCGCCGGGTCGTATGCGAAAACGTGATGCAGCCCGTCGTGGCTGTTGCAGCGCACATTGCGCCACCCCGGACCGTACGCTAGCGTCTGGGGGCGATGGTAGGGGGAGGGATGCCCCGAAGCTGCGGGCGTCCTCATCGTGATCGAGTTCCGCGTTTTCTCATCGGACACCAGCCGGTGTCCGTGGCGCACATCATCTCGAAGGGGAATTAAGGATGAAGACTCTGTTCCGCACTAGGGCGGGGCGGTGGCTCTCGGCTGTGGCGCTGCTTGCGCTCGCGGCCCCGGCCGCGGCCAGCACGCTCAACCAGAACGTGTCGTGGACCATCGACCGGGCCGGGACCAGCAGCAAATACCGCGTCGTCGCATACGGCGATTCGATCTTCGCCGGCTACAACGGCTCGATCAGCAATGCGGCGCGCTACTCGGCGCCGACGGTGGACGCCGAGTACCTGTCGGCGCGTTGGAACGCCGATATCGAAAGCATCCGCCGCGCCAAGTCCGGCGCCGTGGCGCGCGACGTCTACGAGAACAAGATCGTGGCCGAGCGTTCCTACATGCAGGCCGCGACCACCCGCGTGGTGAGCTTCGAGATGTGCGGCAACGACGGCCTGCAGGCGCGCTCGGCCTTCAAGTCGCAGACCGGAACCTGCGATTACAGCGGCCTCGACGCGGCGGTCAATTCCTGCAAGACCTACGTGTCGGCGGCGATGGACTACATCAACACCAACGCGCACGCCAACACGCGTCTGAAGGTGATCTCCAACCTGTACTACCCAGGCTACAACGCCGACAACGTGCAGAGCTCCTGCCGCGACGCCAGCACCGGCCAGACGGTGAACCTGCGCGATCGCTTCCTGCCCGCGATCGCCAAGATGAACTACTGGATGTGCGAGTACGCGCGTCAGAAGGGCTTCCAGTGCGCGGACAGCTTCGCCCAGTACATGGGCGCGGACTACGACAGCAACGGCGACGGCCAGATCGATGCCGACGCGCTGCGCTACGTGTCGGGCGAAAGCGAGGCCAGCTACATCAACCGCACCGCGGTGACCCTGCGGGCGACCTTGCGCGACGCCAACACCAAGTTCGTCTCGTCCTCCAGCTCGTTCGACTACATCCAGTCCGACGACACCCATCCGACCTATACCGGCGGTACGGTGTCGGCCGGTCTCTGGGGCGGCAGCACGGGCAGCGGCGCGCCGCGCTACACCAGCTTCAGCAACGGCCGTAGCCCGATCTGGAACCAGTACGGGCACGAGCGCATGGGCTGGGCGCTGTCGGTGTATCAGCCGGCCACGCCCTGAGGTTCCGGTAGGAGCATCGCCTCATGGCCGAACGCCGCCCGCCGCAAGCCCCGCCGTCCCGAGCGGACGGCGAGGGCATGCGTGTGATCGCGAAGACGCCTGCCGCCCGCGGCAGACTGCTGCCGTGGGCAGTCTGCGTCGTCGTCGCGCTGGTCGCGGCCTCGGCCTGGTGGATGCTCCAACCCGAATCCGAGCCCCGCTCGAACGCGCCGGCCGCGCGGGGCGATGTGGAAAGCGGCATGGCGGTCGGCCCGAGCGAGGGCCGACCGCGGTACCCGCGTCCCAAATTGCAGGCCGCATCGCTGCAGGAGCCTGAGGCCATGTCCAGCCAGGACCCCGATGATCTGGCCGCGTACTTCCAACCCGGCGATCCGGAACCCACCGGAGCGCAGGTGATCGAGGCCTTGCAACAGGCTGGCGTGCGCACCGGTCTGGGCGCGTTCAATCCGCCCGGCACCAGTCCGCCGCTGCTGGGTCTGGCCGTGCCGGAGGGCTATGTGCTGCCCGAGGGGTATGTGCGCCATCACCAGGTCACCGACGAAGGCGTCGCGATCGAACCCATCCTGATGTTCGCGCCCGATTTCACCCTCTACGACCCGCAGGGCCGGCCGATACCGATGCCGGCCGATCGCGTGGTGCCGCCCGCGCTCGCGCCACCGGGCATGCCCTTGCGGCAGATCCGCATTCCTCCGCGCTAGACGCAACACGGAGTTCTTCGACTTGACCAAGGAACGGTTGTCTCCGTCCCGCTGGCGCAGCCTCGCCGGCATCCTCGCCACCGCCTTGTTGCTCGGCCTTTACGCTCGCGGCGGTATCGCCTGGGGATTGGGTTTCGTCGCCTTGGTGCCGTGGTTGCTGGTGCTCGACACCGATCGCAGCTGGCTGCGCGCGCTCGCGATCGGCGCGTTGACGAGCGTGGCCTTCGTGGCCGCGGCGTTCCACTGGTTCGGTGCGGCGATCGGCGCCTACACCGGCGTGGGCGCGCCGACGGCGACGGTGGCGTTGCTGGTCTTGGCGCCGTTGTTGCAGCCGCAGTTCATCGTCTACGTGCTGGTCCGCCGCTGGGCCGGGCGCCGTTACGGGCCATTGCTGCGCGCCGCGGCCGCGGCCTCGGCCTGGGTGGCCTGCGAATGGTGGGTGCCCAAGCTGTTGGGCGACACCTTGGGACACGGCCTGTTTCCGTCGTCGGTCCTGCGCCAGGTCGCCGACCTCGGTGGCGCCGCCGGCATCACCTTGTTGCTGCTGCTGGTGAACGAGGCGATCGCCTACGCCTACCAGCAGCGCGCACGCGGCCTGCGCATCGTATTGCGGCCGCTGGTGTTGGCCGCGCTGATCGTGTCCTGCATGGCCGGTTACGGCTTGTGGCGACGCGCGGCCTTGCAGGTAGCTCCGGCCGACGACGCGGCGACGCTGCGCGTGGCCATGGTCCAGGCCAGCATCACCGACTACGAACGGCTGCGCGAAGAAATGGGCGCCTACGCCGTGGTCCGTCATGTGCTCGATACCCACTACGCCTTGTCCTGGTCGGCGATTCGCGACCACCAGGCGGACGTGCTGCTGTGGTCGGAGACCGTGTACCCCACCAGCTTCGGCAGCCCGCGCAGCGAGGACGGCGCGGCCCTGGACCGCGAGATCCAGGGTTTCGTCGATGCCGCCGGCGTGCCGCTGGTGTTCGGCACCTACGATCGCGATGAGCGGGGCGAGTACAACGCGGCGGCTTTCCTCGAGCCCGGCAAGGGCCTGCTCGGCGCCTATCGCAAGACGTATCCGTTTCCGTTGACCGAGTACGTGCCGCAATGGCTGGACGGCCCCTGGCTGCGCGGCGTGCTGCCCTGGACCGGCGGTTGGCGCCCGGGGGAAGGCGCGCGCGTGCTGCCCTTGCGCAGCGCCGACGGGCGCGAGGTCAACGTGGTGCCGCTGATCTGCCTGGACGACGTGCATACCGACCTGGCCATCGACGGCGCGCGCCTGGGCGCGCAAGCCATCATCGGCATGTCCAACGATTCCTGGTTCACCGCCTATCCAGTCGGCGCGCGCTTGCACCTGGCGGTCGCGGCCTTCCGCAGCATCGAGACGCGCCTGCCGCAAGTGCGCGTCACCACCAACGGGCTCAGCGCCATCATCGACGATACCGGCGAGGTGCTGGCGAGCACGTCGATGGGCGATCAGGCCGTGCTCACCGCGTTCGTCAGCGCGCGCGACCCGGCGCCGACCTTGATGGTGCGCTGGGGCGATTGGGTGGGGCGTGCGGGCGCGGCCTTCCTGCTCGCGTTGCTGGCCGTGAGCGCCTGGCGCGCCTCGCGCCGTCGGGCCGGCGCCGTGGCCAAGGACGAATCGACGATAGCGGTCGTCGCGCTCACGCCGTTGTGGCGCGCGCTCGCCGGCGCCCTGCGCCTGTGCGCCGGCACCGGCTTGCTGTGGCTGGCCTACGACATGCTGTCGCGCATCGGCCTGCAGATTCAGTCCTTGTCGCAGCTGAAAGTATTCGCCGCGGCCGTAGTGGCGCCGGCGCTGGCCGCCTGGGCGATCGAGCGCGCGTTCCTCGCGCAGGCGCGCGTCGAGGGTTCCTTGCTGGTGCTGGACCAACGCCGGCAACGGATCGAGATGCCGGTGGCGTCGATCGCCGCCCTGCGGCCCTGGCGCCTGCCGCTGCCGCGCAGTGGCGTCGACCTGCGCCTGGCGGCGGGACCGTACTGGACGCGCGGCCTGGCCCTGACGCGACCGCAGGCCTTGCGGCGCATGCTGGCCGCGAGCGGCACGGCGGTGGGGCTGGAAGGTCGCCTCGCCAACGGCTTGGCCGATCTGGCGCAGACGCGGGCCGACGCGCGCCGGCCGCGGCTCGACCACGCGCTGCTGAAGTTCGCGCTGTTCCCCTTGCTGCTGGCGCTGGTGGCGTTCCGTCTGCACCAGGTCATCGCCTTCGGCGGCAGCTTCGGCGAGTACTACAGCTACGGGCTGGCGGCCTATCTGAGCGGCTTGCTGATCTGGTGGGCGTCGTGGTCGATCGGCCTGATGCTGTTCGCCGCCGTGCTGCGGATCGCGATCGAAACGACGGTGGCGCTGGCGATGGCGCTGCGGTCCGCGCATGTGGCCGCGCTGCGCGACGGGCTGGAGTGGCTGGGCCGCCTGGCGTTCTACCTCGGCGTTCCCGCTTGGCTGGCGTTTCGTCTGATCTGGGCGGGGTGAAGGGCCGCCCGCGCACGGTCGAGCCTTAGCGTTCGGAGACGCAGCAGGGGCAGGCGAGGGCAGGGCGCCGGCCGTTTGCGACGAATCGGCCGCGACCGGCATCCGTACTGGGACCTGGGTTAGCCCGCGAGGATCGACCATGCGCAAACACGACACCGCGTTCGGCATGCGCCGGAAACGTCTGGCCGCCGGACTGTGGGCATTGCTTGCGATCGTGTCGCCGGCCTTCGGCGCGGACACGGCGGCCCAATATGCGCCGGCGATCGAAACCCTGGCGGACAAACTGGCGACGCGCTTCGTCGATCCCGCGGCGGGCCGACGCTACGCGGACATGCTGCGCAGCAAGCTGAGCGCCGGCGAATACGCGGGCATCGACGACGCCAAAGTCTTGGCGCGTCGCCTGACCCAGGACCTGCAAGCGGTCGCAGCCGACGGCCATCTGCGCGTCGATCTGGCGCCGAAGGTCGGCGATCGGGCCGGACCTGCTGCCGCCGGCCCACGCCGGGTGGTCGGCCCTGCCGCGAGCGGCGCCCCACGGCAGGCCTCCGCGCTGGCTCCGATCGATCTACCCAGCGTCGCCGAGACCAAGTGGATCGCGGACGGCGTGGCCTACCTGCGCTTCAACCAGTTCGCCGGCGAACCCGCGTCGGTGGCGGCGATCCGGGCCTTCGTGCAAGACCACGCGAACGCCAAGGCGATCATCATCGACACGCGCGGCTTGGCGCGCGGCGGCGGCCTGGCGGAAATGGACGCGTTGTTTCCGTATTTGTTCGCGCAAGAAACCGTGCTGGTGGAAATGTCGGTGGCGAAGAACGACGGCGCGGCGCGCGGCCCGTCGCCGTTCGCGGGGCCGACGCTGCGCACCGTAGCGGGTCCCGCCCATCTGCTGGTACGCCAGCACCTGGCCATTCCCGATCCGGCCGAACGCCGTCTAAACCAGGCCAAAGTGTTCTACCTGACCTCCAAGCGCACCCGCTCGGCGGGCGAGCACTTCGCGCTGGCGTTGCAGCGCACCCACCGGGGCGTCTTGATCGGCGAACGCACCGCCGGCGCCAATCACTTCGGCGGCATCGAGCCCATCGGCGCGGGCCTGGCTGCGTTCATTCCGGTCGGACGCACCTACGATCCCGATACCGGCAAGGACTGGGAAGGCACCGGCATCGTTCCCGATATCGAGGTTCCGGCCGATCAAGCCTTGGCCAAAGCCTTGGCCTTAGCCGGGGCTTGATCGGGCGGGGCGCTGTCTCTCTGCGCTTTACGACTACACAAACCTGGAATCCGCGCGGCGGGCTCGACGGTTCGTCAACGCCCGTCATCCGTCGTGTTCGGGGCGCCGACGGCGTCCGTGTTCTTGTCCCGATGCTGCGGGCGCGACAAGGGTAGGGCCAATCTGAAGCAGGCGCCTTCTTGCGGCGCGTCCACGATGTCGATGGACCCCCGATGCAGTCGTACGATGTCGCGGACCAGATTCAAGCCGAGCCCGCTGCCACGTCTGTTCTCGCGGACGCGATAGTAGCGGTCGAACACTTTCTCGCGATATTCGGGGCGTATGCCGGGCCCTTGGTCGGACACTTCGACGATGCCGTGGCCGCCATCGCAGGCAACGAAGATCGTGATCGCGCCGCGATTGCCGCCATGCTCGATCGCGTTCTGAACCAGATTCACCAGGACACGCTCCAAGGCCAAGGCATCGCCCGCGACGCCGGCCGTCTCGACAACCGTCTCGAACCCCAGCTCGTAGCCCGCGGAAATCGCCAGCGGCGCCAGGTTCGCGGCGGTTTGACGTCCAAGCTCGACCAGGTCGATCGGCTGGAAGTTCGGGTTGGTCCGGTCCAGACGCTGCAGATTCAGCAGATGCTCCGCCAGCACGGACAAGCGCGCGACGTCCTGCAGGAGCCGCGCGCGCTCCGGAGAGGGCGGCATCGATTCGAGGCGGGCGCTGAGAATCGCGACGGGAGTACGCAGTTCATGCGCGGCGTCCACCAGAAAGCGCCGACGTCGCTCATGGCCCTCGTCGTAACGGCCCAGGGCGTCGTTGACGGCCGACACCAAGGGGAGCACTTCCTCGGGAACGTCGGCTTCGGGCAAGCGCGCTCCGCGCCTTTCGACATCGAGCTTGCGCGCAGTTTCGACGACGGGCTCCAGGCTCTTCAAGGACCAACGCACGACCTTGGGGGTCGCGATCAGGGTGACCAAGGTCATCAGGACCAGCAACGGCAGCAGAACGGTGGCCGATACCGAAACAATCAACCAGCTCGCCCGTCCGGGCGCCATTACCCGGCCTTCTTCCGTCGTCAGTATCTGGATACTGCCGTACGCGGTTTCGATGCGTTTGAGGCGGGCGCCGGTCGCCTTGTCGTCGTCTATCAGGTAGCCCAATCGGGCCTGGCTGACTCGGTCCAGCGCGCCACCGATGGAGGCGAACTCGGGCGGTATCGGGCCGTGACGAAGTTCGCGGCCCTGTCGGTCGCGGATGACGTACCACAGGGTCGGAATTTCCCTGCGTAACTCCGCCAGGTCCGGCGTTTCGCGCAAGGTCATTCGACCGCGGTCGTCCAGCGTCAACGCCTGCTGGAGAATTTCAACCGCGTTGTCGGCGTCCTTAGCGACATTGGAGCCGTACAGCGCCAATACGATCAGCAGTCCGAAGACGGCGAGGAGGGCGCCCTGCAGTGCCAGCAGTCTCCACAGCAGACGCCGCTTCAAGGAATGCGGGCGCCCTCGGGTCATTCGGCTTCCCGCAACAGGTAGCCGATTCCGCGGATGCCGTGGATCTCCACGCCGGCACCGGCCTCGGCCAACTTGCGGCGTAAGCGAGAAACGTGGGAATCGAGCGTGTTCGACTGTATATCGTCGTCAAATCCGTAGACGGCCTCCTCGATCACGCTACGCACCACGGTGCGGCCGCGACGCCTCAGCAGGGCTTCGAGCAGCAGCAGCTCGCGGCGCGGAAGTTCCAACGGTCTTCCTTCGACCGCCGCCAGTCGTTCGACCAGGTCGAATGCAAGAAGGCCGACGCGTATCGTGTCGGATGCCATCCGCGCCGGTCGGCGCAACACGGCACGTAGCCGCGCGAGCAATTCCTCGATCGCGAAGGGTTTGACCAGGTAGTCGTCGGCGCCGGCGTCCAGGCCGACCACGCGATCCGTCAGATCTCCGCGTGCGGTCAGCACGATGACCGGCGTGCGCAGTCCCATCGCGCGCAAGCGCGGTATCAACGCGACGCCATCGCCGTCGGGCAGGCTCCTGTCGAGCACGATCGCATCGTGGACATCGCCCATGGCGGCCGCCTGACCTTCGCCCAAGGTAGGGACGTGGTCGGCGACCATGTCGTAGCGTTTCAGGGCCAGCGCCAGGGCCGCCGCGAACTCAAGCTCGTCTTCGATCAGCAGGATGCGCATGGATCCGGTCCTGTCGTGTTGGCTGCATTCTGCCACCGCCATCGCGCACTCATGCACCGATCCAGCGCGAGGCCGCCCGCCGTGTCACGCGATACACCGTCGCCGGGGGCAGGTTGCCGTAGACACGACCCAGCCTTTGCACCTTGAATCCATGGCGGTCCGTCCAGGAGCGCGGCAGCGGGAAGCGTGCGCCATAGGTGAACTGGTAGAACGCGCCGTCGGCAGAGAGATGACCGAATGCGCCCAGCAGTACGGCGAGCCGGTGCCGACGCGACAAGTTGCGTAACGGCAGGCCGCTGACCACGGCGGAGACCCCGCTGTCGACCCGCGCGAGCCGACGCGGAAGCTGGCGGGCGTCGGCGCGCAGGACTTGCGCGGCCGGAAAGCGCCGTTCCAGTAGCGCGGCGAATTCCGGCGCCGCCTCCACCAAGATCAAGTTCTCCTCGGCAACCCCGCGCTCGAGCAACGCGCGAGTGAACACGCCGGTGCCGGGGCCCAACTCCAACACCCGTCCGGGGGCTGCGCATACCTCGCTGGTCATCAGGCGGGCCAGTGCGGCGCTGGACGGAGCTATCGCGCCGACACGCGCAGGCGAGCGTAGCCAGGTATGCAGAAACGCCCAGAGGTCGCGCAGCCTGGAGTAAGCGGTTGCGGAAGACGCCAGCGGCACGGATTTGGACGGGGTTTGGGGCAGCGATGCTGGACTCATTCGAACTCCCGATCGATAGGCGAGAACCCGATCTTAGGGAGGAAGGTTGCGCCAACATTGCGGGCACGAACTTTCCGTTCTCGACTGGGCGCCTATCGCTGCGACTCGGCCGACACGGCGTGCCGCCTGACGCCTGCAGTCCAACGGCCTGGCGCCTGCGGCCCGGAGCAGACCGCGGCGCCGCCGGTACGGCGCCGCGATTCGCGTCGGATGTCAGGCCTTCGCTTCGACATGGCGGGCGAAGTTGTCGAGGATCGCCTGCCAGCCCGCGCGTTGCATTTCCGGCGAGTTTTCCGACTCGGCGTCGAAGGTGGACTTGACCAGGACGCCGTCGGCCTGATCGATGAACTCGGACTGGACTTCGCGGCCGTCGCTCATCCGGTACTCGATCGCCTGCTGCGGGACCACGCGGGTGTAGGTGCCCTCGAAGTCGAAGCCGAAGCTGCCGTCCTTGGCCTCCATGCGCGACAGGAACTTGCCGCCCTCGCGCAGATCGACCGTGCTGTGGGTGGTGTGCCAATCGTCGCTGGCAGCGTTCCACTGCTTGATGTCCTCCGGGGTGTTCCAGGCCCTCCAGACCTGGTCCAGGTCGGCGCGTACCACGGTTTCGATGGTGATCTTCATGCTGTGCTCCAGTGTGGCCCGGAATGGGCGTTCATTAGCTGCGTCGAACGCAGGGCCGCCGAATCGACACGCTCGCGAATATTTTTTCAGATCGCCTCGACGATGTCGCCGAACCGGGAGGTCGTGCGGACCCATCCACGCGTGCCGCGGCGGGGCAGGGCTCGGCTCACGACCGAGAGATCGGCTACATCGTCGGCTGTGGCGCCTTCTACGAGGACTTGTTGCTTTGAGCCTGCGTTCGGCCAGGGCAGGGCAGGCGCATCCGGTCCGAATCCGATTCGAACGATGCGGCGGCATCGCGGGCGGCGTCGCGACGCCCCCGGCCTTCGGCACCCGGTCGACTCGCGCCTGGCGCGCGCTTGACTTTGTCCGGTGGCGGTGCTGCGATGATCCGAGTCCGCACCGTACGGCAAGGCAAGGATGCCCATGTACCCTCGTGGTCAGGTCGCCCAACCGGAGATGGATGTCTCGCCACCGCCGCAGCGGGCCGAGCGCGACGATGCCGATCCGGATCGCAGAGGACGAGATGCTCGCGGGGACTCCGAAGATCCCGCGCAAGGCGACGCCAGCGAATCGCCGGACTCGCAGATCCGAATCCCCTCCGATGCCATCAGCTTGCACTCCCTGGGGAACGCGGAGGGCAAATCCTCGACCCTGGGGATAACGCTGCTGGAGTATCAGGGGCTGCCGTTTTTCGAGTTGACGGTGAAGGGGGCCTTCGAGGTCGGCCCCAGCCTTAGCATCGACTACGTTCCATCCCCGAGCATGCTCCTGGACGCCAAGTCCCTGAAGGAGGGCAGCTCCTTCGAGACGCCGATACCGCTGCCCTTGGCCGGTACGTCCTTGAACTTCGGCGTCGGCATGGACGGATCGCAGACCATCGGCCTGGAGTTGGGGCTGGGACCCAAGCTCGGCAGGGCGTCCTTGGGTGGCGCGCAGGTCTACGCCTATACGGTTTGCCCGGATTCCGGCCCTTGTTTCGACGCCGGCGCGAAGCTCAAGGCAGGCAACGTCACCTACAAGGCGGATGTCGGCGTTTCGCGTGGCCGCGGGTTCGACGTCATGGCCGACGAGATCGGTCGCGCGATCATTCGTGCGCTGGAGCTGCCGATACCCGGAGCGAACGGCGGCAGTCAACGTTGAAACGCACAGGGGGTGCGCGTATGTCGTCGTCTTCGGATTCGCTGTTTTCCAAGGTGCAATCGCCCGACGAGCTGATCCAGCGATTGCGGTTCGACCCGGATCCTATTCCGACCGATTCCGACGAACTGCTGGACTTCCTGAAGCGCGACAAGGACCTTCAGCTGCGGTTGCTGATCCGGGACAAGGCCAAGGACATTCCCTTGTCGGGGATCGTGCAGCAAGGCGGCAAGATCCGGATCACCGTGCTGGATAGCTTGCTTGAGCCGGGCCTGAATCCGTTTCTCGTGCTCGAGAACATCGGCGTCGCCCGCTCGCTGCTGTCGGATTGCCTGGAGCTGCGCCGGCGCATCGAGGCGCTGCAGCTCGACCTGTTCAACTACGCGCAGGAATCCTACGAGTTCGAGGAGACCAAGAAGCTGCGGGACGCCGAGCTGGCCCGCCTTGCCGACGAAGTGCAGCTGCAAGAAGGCTTGCTGGCCGCCAAGCGCAAGGAGCAAACCGCCTTCGCGACGGTGATCGCGAACTGGACCGAGGCCGTGACCAGCCATGGCGCGGACGCGCCCGGGCACACGTCCGAGCATCGCGTCGACCGGGCGCTGATTCAGTCCTATTGGCCGCTGATCCATTCCACCTCGACGCCCGGCAATGGCGCGCCGGAATTGGTCAAGGTGTCGAATGCGCCCTACAGCGCCCTGTTCTCCGGCTCCGTCTTCGACATCGTCTGGGCGGCGATGTCGTCCGATGCCAAGCGCAGCGTCAAGTTCGAGACCGCCAACCAGCGCAACGAAACCCTGCGTCTGCAGAACGAGAAGTCCGCGATCGACAGCCAGATCGCCCAGATCTCGGCCGCCAAGAAGATCGCCGTCTACGACCACGACTTGGCGAAGAATCGCAATGCGATACGCGACGAGAAGTGGCGCCGCAAGGTGGTGCAGTTCGAGGCCAACTCCGGCCTGGGCCTCAATCGCCGCTTGCGCGACTCGCTGATGCTGTACTCGGAGATCTTCGGCCAGCTGCGTGTCGCGCTGCACGCGATCGAGTTCGGACAGTCGGAAATCCTGGGCATGACCATCGAAGGATTCGACGCCGAGAGACTAGACCTTCGCAATCGCTACATCCTGGAACCGGCGAGCACGCAAACGCAAAGCGCGCCGGGCGCGGACGTACAGGAGTCCTTCGACGACGGCATCTGGATTTCGCTGGACACGCTGGGCAGCTACCTGGTCCAAGCCGAGGCCCGGATGCGCAGGCGTGCCCATTCCACGCACGTCACCCAATCCGTGCTGCGGCTGGACGGCGAATTAGGGGAGGGCAGTGCACCCATCAGCCTGGAACAAGCCGTCGGCCCCAACAGCGCGCTCGCCGCGAACACCCGGCGGGACAACATCCTCGCCATCCGCATCCTCAACCTCGGCGACCCGATCAGCCTGCGCCTGCGCTTGCAGCGGCCGCAGCCAATGGGCCAGTACGTCCCTCCGGATTTGCAGCATCCGAATGGGTCCTGGTTGCCCGATCCGATATGGAAAATATTGTCGAGCTACGATCTGGCACTGGACTACGCCTATCTACCCAGCACCTCGGCGGCCGTCGCGCCCGAGGTGCCAGCCGCGGTCACGCAGTTCTTGAATCGGGAACTCAACGGCCTGTTAAAAGCGACCGTCGGACCAGCGGAGCCGACCGCGCGGAAGCTGTCGCTGAGGATCGAGGTGTGGCACACCTGATGGTCGCCATCGATGACGCCACGCAGTGCCGCAGACCCTGGCCAGGATCTGAGTGCGGGATCGGTACGGCGGTGGTCCCGAGCTAGGGCCTGTTTGGCTTTGAAGCCCCAGGAACCCGTTGCTGTTTCTCCTATGGGCTCGGAGACCAGTCCGTGTGGGAGACCGTGACCTCGACACCGCTTGCCACGAGCTTGTCGGAAAACGTCTCAATGTGGCTTGCATCGCAGATCAAAATAGCAGGAAAAACATCCGCTTCGAGGAGGCGCTCCAGCCATCCAGCCTCGCGAACGTGCAAGCTCTTGGTCTTCTGTTCGGTGACCCACTCTTCGGTCTGGCCCTGCTGGAAGCCAATAACGATGCCTAGTTCATTTCGTTCCGCCTCAGTCAGCTCCACCTGGAGATACCTTAGGGCTAGTTCCTGTGCGACAAGCTCAGGCGACGTCTTGGCGGGCTTCACGAAGGCGACAAAGTCGGGTGGCGCTTCCTCTACGATGCCCATTGCGCCGAGTTCATAGGCAAGGCGACGCAAATCGCGGCTAAAAGCCACGCTGTCTCGTTTCCCATATTCCATATGAGAATCGTTCCGCACTCCAACGAAGGTGACGAAACGGTACGGATCACTCCCACCCTTGATGTTCATGCGCCCCCTGAGCAGTAGCGTTCCTTCTTAGCGATCTTATGGCTGAAATGGCGTCGTCGCTAGGATGATGGGCTCGTGCGTCGGTCGTCGGCTGGCGATCCGAGCGCCGGTGAAGATTACCGGCGCACGTGTTCGGACAGGGTTTGCCTTCAGGCCAACAGGGCGGGCGCATCTTGAAGCCTCCATGCGGCGGTCCATCGCGCCAGAGCCTTCCTAAACGCCGCGCGAAGCCACGCGTGAACCTTGCGCAATACTTCGCATAATGCATATTATGTTAAATATACGAGCGTGGCTGCGACGCCAGGTCCGCCAGACTTGGCGCCCCCTCCTTCCGCCTGGCTCAAGCGATCTGAGCAAAGACCCCACAGCGCGGAGCGGTCAATGTCTGATCAAGACCTGCTTGGTGAATGGACCGGATGGCGGCTGAGAGGCCGCCATCTTGTTTCCCAGGATGGGAAGCACATCGCCCCCTGGCGACTGCCAAGCGATTCTCCACCCAGCTTTGCAGCCATGGACGTCTCATTCATCGAAGGTGTTAAGAAGCACTCAAAGGGCGCGTGAGCATCGCTCTACTTCGTGCGACGTGCTGGTCGCCTCTGCTGAAACTGGCCGGTGTGAGCCTCAATGGGTAGCTAGTAGCTAAGCAGTCATTCGCCGCGTAATCGCTCCGAGCTCTTCAATCGTTAGTCGTGGACCGGCCCACCCTTCAGCGAAGCGAGCGTTATGCGACTGTGGAAGCTGAGAATTCTGCAAGTCGCGAATCCGAACGCGAGAGGGCAATGCAGCACCCTCGCCAACAAAAATCGCTTCTTGTTGTCCTAAGTTTGGCAGCGAACGCGTCATGCCGGATAGACCATCCGGAAGAAAACGCGACACATGCTGTTGATCAGCTTGATTCGTGAGACGAAGAACCAGCCAAGTTCCGCATTGGGCGATGACTGTACTTTCGACATCCGCCGGCCGCTGACTGACCAGCATCAGTCCTATTCCATACTTCCTTCCCTCACGAGCGATCCGGCGGATTGCTCCTTGAGCTGCAGCATATTCGGCTTCACCGCGATCAGGAACATACCGATGCGCCTCCTCGCAAACTAGCAGAACAGGATCGCGCAGCCTTTCTTCCGCAGTTTGGTACACCTTGTAACGAAAAAGAAGGCGCGCCAACGCCGCTGTCAAAGGGCCGGCGACTTCGTTTGGCAAGCCCGAGATATCGAGAATCCGCAGATCACTATTCTTAGGCTCTGCTTCTCCAACGAACTGTCCAAGAATAGTCGCCAGGTCAGGACTGCCCTCCTCCCACTCCTTCATCATGAAGCGAATACGAGGGTCGCGACGCAGCACGCCAATCTTGTCTAGAACAGACTTAAAGTTCTTTGTGAAATCCGTTGCTGTAACTGCCTTCAGCTTTGCACCGTCGAGCCTCGCAGCTTGAAGGTACAAAATGTGACTGAGCAGCTCATCGAGAGAGAACGGGCGCGGCTTGTCCATGTCGAACGAATCAAGCGCCTCCTGTTGAACACCGGCTTTGGGTCTAGGAACGTCCGCTTCCTGTCCGTCAGCGGGTGCATCTCCACCGTACGCACGAGGTGCTGGGTCTACGAGGCCAGCAGCAACCATTCTTGCGTGAGTGAGCGCCTTGTAGATCACGTTGTGCTGAGTGGTTGCTTCGAACTCGGTCTTTCCAATCACAAGAAGACGAAATTCATCAGCAGACATTAGCCAGTAAGGGAGGTTTATCGTTTGTCCGTTCGCAGCCTCGTGGCCAACTGGATCGTACGCGCGATAGACCACGGCTCGCTCTTTGAATGCGGCGCCGTACTCAGCGTGTGGATCGATAATTATGATCCTTGGATGACACTCCGCGTTCTCGCGCGGCTTGTGGTCAAGAATACTGTGAAGTAGAGCAGCGACAGCGCCTGACTTCCCCGAGCCTGTCGAGCCAAGAATCGCGCAGTGCATGCTAAACATCTTGTCGATATTCGTTCTGCACAATGC
This sequence comes from Lysobacter sp. cf310, assembly GCF_900114355.1. Lineage (GTDB taxonomy): Bacteria > Pseudomonadota > Gammaproteobacteria > Xanthomonadales > Xanthomonadaceae > Lysobacter. Next base: position 213,162 of record NZ_FOSS01000003.1, on the reverse strand, counting down.
AGAGTCTGCGCCAACATAGGTACCAAAGGGCACAAGCGCATCGTAGTCTCCATCTCTCCGCAGACCTTCTGCGGCCGTAAAGAGTGAGTCAGCCTCGCCCCTGGTTAGCAGATAGACGCTCTGCCGTGGAAGAGGATACGTGGTGACTCCGCGCTTGAACTCCAAGAGCTCTTCGCCAACTCGCCATACTCCCTCGGAAAAAAGCTCGATTTCCATTATGCGCTGATCGGCTTCGGGCGGAATGATCTTGCCTTGCTCAATCAGCTCTTCTGATCGCATTCGAAGCAGCGTGACAAAGCCGAACACGATGTTGCGTCCAAAGTGGACTTTGACAATGCTTCCCATCTGGCCGATAGGATAGACGCGGCCAGCGTGAGTCCTTGATAGCTCGGTTACGTCACCATCAAGCTCAACACGAATCGATGTTCCTGAGACCTCTACGATATGGCCGACACGCAGCTCTTTAACAACGTCGAAATTAGCCATATCACTCACCCCTATTCTCGATGAATCCAGTCATTCCCTTAAAGGACCACCAGTTGTGCTCGCCTTCTTTCCTTTGATGGAACGGGCCTTGACTGCCCCAGTAGATGGATTTCTCCGTAAGTACAAAGACGCGATCACCCCATGAGGAATTTCGCCAGCCGTCCAGGGCTGGCGGCAAAGAATTGTTCTCTCGGCAGAATGCAATTAACGTCGTCTTATTGTCTTTGCTGGATAAAGCTCTTTCGATTTCTTCATTGACATGGTCATCGCCAAAGCTATAGCCGACAATTGCAAATACGAGCTCGTCGCTGCTGTTGAGTATTCTTCGAAATAGGTCGAACTGAGCGGCGAAAGGATCCTTTTGAGTCGATACATATTTTGTGGATTGGGGGTGTATGAGAACGCGCCCGTAGCGAGGTGGGTACTTGTCAGTCTCCCTCACGCGCCATACTTCGCCATCTTTTCCGAGAACCCAATCAATAGATCCATGCAGCTTTACTACTACAGCTCGCATTCCTTCTACTCGAGCTGCTTTTCCATACACATGATCTCTAAAGGCTATCGCACCACCAGAAAATCCATCCCAGGATGAGTACCTTCCGAGCGCCAGGGCATCCTCAAGAAGTGTGTCGTAGTTAGTAGTGAAAAAGTAAACAGGCTTCCGTCGCTCCCAGAGTCCAGCTTGACGCTTTTCAAAGAGAACACGGACGAAGTCAGCGTGGCCATCAACAGTTGCCAATGGGTTGTCAGGGGCGCCTATGGTCGCTGCAACCCCTTCTTTGTCATTGCCGGGGATGTACCCCCACCGGATGGTTGAAGCTACGTCTTGAGCGATTCCAGCATGAGCGGCTTGCAAGTCATCGAGGGTGTACGATGATCCTGAGACATTGACTTTGCTGTCTTTCATTCGCTTGGCGATAGCGGCGTAGTCCCCGAGCTGGCTTAGAACATGCTCGATGTGCGCAGTCTCCGGAAGCTCTCCGAGCAGCGCTTTCATAAGCGCTTCGTGAGGCTTGTCCTTGGCCATATCACACACTCGCGCAGTGAGAGGCCACATTAACGGAAGGCCGGCATCAACGCTGATTCCAGCGCCAAGAAGCCAAGCCTGATTCCCGTGTTCGAAATGACGGTCTATTTGTTCGAGCAGATCGTCAGGAGTAGTTGTCATGCCAACCCCCATTTCAAGAGATCACTCGCAGGCGTCGAATACAGCGTCATTGAGACGCCTGCGTACGTCGTGGCTTACATCGGTGTTCGAGTTGAGGAGAAATGACTCACGGGTTTCGCGAGCCACTTCGCACGCGCTGCGCTGATGGGGCGTATTCTTGTAAACAACACTAGCCGAGCCTCCCCGACGCGCGGTTCCGGCTAGCTGTGAGAAGTATCTGGAATCTGCATCAGCTTTTTTCCGCTGATGATAACGCCGCCAAAGTTCGGCGTCGCTAGGCGGGGGTTCGGGAGTCGCATCCCAAGACTTAGCTACCTGATGCGTGGCTGGGCATGGATGGCTTTGGTAGTTGACCGCCCCACCTTTACCTACGCATTTGTATACAGCCTCTGCAGAGGCCAGTCCAATAACAGCAAAAAGAAGTAGTGCGAGTCCAATTCGCATAAGCCACCCCCGGTTGACAGGAAAATCCTAACAGACTCGGGCACATAAAAAAGAAAACCCACCAATGCCGCGGGCCTTCATTATGTGCGGTAAAACGCTTTCAGGCGGCGGGGCCAGGCTTCAATGGCACACCGATATCACCGTAGCCGCTGACCTAACTACCCGCCACCGTGGCCGCGCTCGATAATGGAGCGGGCGCCTGCGCGCCCATAGCAGCAGGAGCGCCCCTGCACCCCGGTCGTCCCGTGCCCTACCCCTTTCCTTGTATGGGTTGTACACCGCGCCGTAGCGCGCGATCGCACGGCATTCTCCGACCGGCCGCTCGTAGCGCGTGCCCACCCTCACCCCACCTCCACCCCGACTGGCTGCAACTTCCTGCCGGAAGCGCGTTCTCACCACAGGACATCGCTATGTTGCTTGACAGGTGGATAGGTATGCCTAGACGCTAACCGCCATGAACATTGATGTCGATAAGCTCAGCCTGTCGGAGCTGAAGTCCCTACTGATCGCCGCGGAGCAACGCAGGCAGTTGATATCCAGTCGTCGCCCCATTGCCTTGGTGCGTCGAAAGATCATCGCACTCGCCGCTGAGTACGGTTATACGATCGAGGAACTCTTTGGGGATCAGCCAGCGGCTGAGATTGTTGGTAAGAAGCGTGCATTGCGGCGAAAGGCGAGCAAGGTTGCTGCCAAGTACCGCGACCCCGAGAACAAGCGCAACACCTGGTCGGGCCGTGGGCGGATGCCGCTGTGGCTAGTCCAGAAGACGAAGTATGGTCGGAGCGTCGCTGACTTCCTGATTCCCGGCCTGGCAAGACCAACCGCACGCAAGGATAGCTCGATAGGCCAACGAACCCTCTTCAAGCAGGGATGACGCAACATCCTTGATGCGTGAAGAAGATTACGAATAGCTGCTTGGGTTGGGAACTGCTCTTCCCTACCCCCGATAAGCATCCCTAACCGCTTGGTGCTTCATCAGATCCACGATTTTCGCGCATGACGTTGGCGTTGCAAGTGATTTTCAGACTCGTGGGATCTACGACAGCTACCGGATCGTATACACAAACCCACCAGCCTCGTCCGCCCCGACCGTGATCGCCTCGATCTTGCCGCCGTCGACCATGCGCGACAGCACGCTCTCGGCGATTTCCGGTAGCAAGGTGCCGTTGAGGATGTGATCGACATTGCGTGCGCCGGAGTCGACCTCGGTGCAGCGCTGCAGCACGGCATCGACCAGCGATTCGTCCCACTGGAACGTGGCCTTGTGGTTGCTGGCGACGCGGTCGCGGATGCGTTGCAGTTTCAGGTCGATGATCTGGACCAGGACTTCATCGCTGATCGGATAGTAAGGCACCACCTTCAAACGGCCGAGGAAGGCCGGCTTGAACGACTTCATCAGGATCGGGCGCAAGGCGTCGGCCAGGGCGTCGGCCTGGGGCACTTCTTCCTGCGGCTTGTTCAAGCACGCCTGCATGATCTGCGGCGAGCCCACGTTGGAGGTCAGGATGATCAGGGTGTTGCGGAAGTCGATCTCTCGCCCTTCGGCGTCGTCCATCCTGCCCTTGTCGAACACCTGGAAGAACATTTCCAGTACATCCGGATGCGCCTTCTCGACCTCGTCCAGCAGCACCACGCTATAGGGCTGGCGACGCACCGCTTCGGTCAGCACCCCGCCCTCGCCGTAGCCCACGTACCCCGGGGGCGAGCCCTTCAGGCCGGACACGCTGTGCGCTTCCTGGTACTCGCTCATGTTGATGGTGATCAGCTTGCGCTCGCCGCCGTAGAGGATGTCCGCCAAGGCCAGCGCGGTTTCGGTCTTGCCCACGCCGGAGGGGCCGACGAACATGAAGACGCCGCGCGGCTTGTTCGGGTCTTCGAGTTTGGCCGTGGCGGTTCGCACGCGTTGGGCGACGGCGTCGAGGGCGTGATCCTGGCCGATGACGCGTTCGCCCAGCAGCGCGTACAGGTTGCGTACGGTCGCCACTTCGTTCTTGACCATGCGCCCCAGCGGCACGCCGGTCCAGGCGCTGACGATGTCGGCCACGACGTGGCCGTCCACTTGCAGCGGCACCATCGGGGCTTCGCCCTGCAAGGCGCGCAGTTCGCCGATGAGCGCTTGCAGACGCGCGTGCCTGGGCTCGGGCGACGCGGCCTGGCGCGCGGGTTCGGCTTTCTTGCCCTTGGCGGCCTTCTTTTTGGTGGGCGCGGCCACGGCGACATCGCCATCGCCGATGGCGTCGTCTTCGTCCACTACCGACGGAGGCTCGACCGCCGCGTGAGGCGTGTCGTCGCCGGCGGCCGCTTCCAGTTCGGTGCGCAGGGCCTGGATGCGTTCGGCCAGTTCGAGCTCCTTGACCAGCCGCGTTTCGTTGTCGGCCAGGCTCGCTTGCGCCTGCGCCTGTTGCGCCAGCAGTTCCGCCGTGCGCTCGCCGTGCTGCCAGCCGCTGGCGGTTTCGCGCTTGAGCGTGGCCAGTTCGGCCTGGATGCGATCCAGGTGCTTGCGGGTCTCTTCGATGATCGCCGGCGTCGCGCTTTGTCCCAGCGCGACTTTCGCGCAGGCGGTGTCCAGCACGCTGATCGCCTTGTCCGGCAGCTGACGGCCGCTGATGTAGCGATGCGACAGGCGCACGGCTTCGGTGATGGCTTCATCGAGCACGCGGATGCCGAAGTGCCGCTCCATCAACGGGACCATGCCGCGCAGCATCGCCGCGCACAGGGCCTCGCTGGGTTCTTCCACCTTGACGACCTGGAAGCGGCGCGCCAGTGCGGCGTCCTTCTCGAAGTACTTCTTGTACTCGCTCCAGGTGGTGGCGGCGACGGTGCGCAATTCGCCGCGCGCCAGCGCGGGCTTCAACAGGTTGGCCGCGTCGTTCTGGCCGGCCTGTCCGCCGGCGCCGATCATAGTGTGGGCCTCGTCGATGAACAGGATGATGGGGTGCGCGCTCTTCTTCACCTCGTCGATGACGTTCTTCAGGCGATTCTCGAACTCGCCCTTGACGCTGGCGCCGGCTTGCAGCAAGCCCATGTCCAGCGTGTGCAGTTCCACGCCCTGCAGCACGCGCGGCACGTCGTTGGCGGCGATGCGCAGCGCCAAGCCCTCCACGACCGCGGTTTTGCCGACGCCGGCCTCGCCGGTGAGGATGGGGTTGTTCTGGCGCCGCCGCATCAGAATGTCGATGACCTGGCGGATTTCGGGATCGCGCCCCACCACGGGGTCGATCTTGCCGTCGCGCGCACGCGCGGTCAGGTTGGTGGTGAACTGGTCCAGGGCCGGGGTCTTGCCCAAGCCGCCACGCGCGACCTGGTCGGCCGTCTCGGCGTCGCTACTGCCCTGCCCTGCGCCGGCGTCCGCGAAGCCGACCGCCTCCCCGGCTTCCTGCGAACCCTTGGTCAGCGTGGCGAAGTCGTGCTTGAGTTCGTCCTTCTTGAGCTTCACGAACTGCGACGAGCCGCGGTAGGCCAACTGCGACAGCCCCGGTTCGGTCAGCAAGGCCAGCAGCAGATGGCCGCTGCGGATGCGCGTGGTCTGCGCGTCCAGCGAGGCCAGCAGCCATGCGTGCTCGAACAGCGTGGGCAGGTGCGGGGAAAACACCGGCGTACGCGTGTTGCCGTTCTTGAAGCGGCCGATCTCCCGGTCCAGGTCGCGTTGCAGCGAGTCCAGGCCGATGTCGCTGCGCTGGGCGATCAACGCGAAATCGCTGCGAGGCTGTTCCAGCAAGGCCAGAAACAGGTGCTCCAGGTCCACCTCGTAGTGGCCGCGCTGCACGCAGAGATTCGCCGCGCGTTCGACGGCGAGGCGACTGGTGTCGTTGAGCTTCCCGATCAGGGTCTTGAGATTGATGCTCATGCTGGGCGTTCCGTGCGTTGAGTCGGTGGGGCTGGAATGGAGCGGCTACTGCGGGGTGCGGCTACTGCAGGGTACGGCTACTGCAAGGTACGAATGTCGTAGCTGGTGTCGGAGCGCGGCGCCTGCGCCGCCTTGGAACAGACGTAGCTGTCCCAGCCCAGGCGCGCGCCGGCCTCGGGGCTCATGCGCACGCCGGTGATGTGTTCGGCCTTCAGGATCAGACGGACCTCGTACTCGAAGCAGGCACCGGTCAGCAGGCTGAGCCACTTGGCCAGGCCTAGCGCCGCCTTGCCGCCGGGCAGAAAATCGTCGAAGCGGTCGCGATCCAGCGGACCGATCCACACCCGCATACGCAGATCGCGCTGCCAGACCCGGTCGCCGGCCAGCGCGGTGGAACCCAAGGTGGCGTTGCTGGCGCCCAATCGGGTCCGCTGCGTTTCCGGTACCGAATACCAGGCGCCGACGAACTGCTCGATGCGCAGCGGGACCTGGAAATAGTCGCGCAGGATGCGCTGCAGGGCGGCCGCGGAGGTGGGGTGCTGGCCGACGGCGCCTGCATAGTGAGCGATGGCCTGGTCGAACACTTCGCCGGCGCCGCCGTCGGCCATGCGATCGCGCAGCGCCGGCTGGCCGAGGCCGACCAAGGACAGCACCATGGGCAGGAAGCGTTCGTCGCGTTCCAGTTCGTGCTGCAGGGGGACGCGGTACTTCTTCCAGGCGTCGTAGTGCAGCGCGAGCGCGCGATTGGTGAACAGGTCCAGGAACGCACGCGCGGCGCGATCGCGATGCACGGTCTCGCGCTCGGCGAGCCGTTCGGTGTAATGCAGCGGCAGTGCGCCCTGCCCGCCTAGCAGGCCGCTGAACGCCGGGGTGATATGCACCTCGGCCAGTTGCTGCGTGCTGACCGCGTTCTCGATGGACGTCTCGTGATCGAGCACTTCGCCGTCGTTGCCGTAGGCCACCGCGCCTTCGATCTCGCTGGCCGGGAATCCCAGCGCGAGCGTGTTCTTGAAGCGCACCTTGCGCGCGACCATTTCGCCGCGCTTGATGCCCTGCCTGGCGAACAGCGACTCCAGGATGCGCAACGCCTGGAAGAATCCGAAGCGTTGCGGCGCCGCGAGCAGCTGTTGCGCTACACCAGGATCGATTCGCCGCTTCGTGGGGGGCATTGGACGATGACCTCGCCGCTATGGGCGGACAGCAGCGTGAGTTGGGTGAAGCTGTTCGCATGCACGTACAGGCCGAAGAATCGGTCGAGCACGGCGGCGAACGCGGATATGCCGGCGCCGACGAAGCTGTGTTCGTCGATGGTGATCTTGATGTGCAGGCCGCGCACCACGCTGGTGAAGTGCTTGCCGGGCAGCCAGGCGGTGGCGGGTTCGTGACGGATGCCGACGATGCCGTCGATCTGACGATTGGACACCGCCGAGCGCGCCATGTCGTACAGGCGCAGCATTTCCTTGAACGCGGGCAGGCCGCTGCCGGTCAGCGAAAGGTGATTGAGCGAAAGGTGCGAGATCAGGCGCCAGTGGGCGGCGCGGCCGCGCTCGAACCGTAGCGGACGGCTGGGCTTGCGCAGCAAGGTGATGGCGCGGGCCATGCCGCCGCCGTCCTGGATCAGCGGCGCGCTTTGGGGGCCGTGCGGCAGCTGCGTCGGCAGCTCGCGGTTGCTGCAGGTAAGCTTGAGGCTGACCACATCGGTTTGCGGCAAGGTCGGATTGAAATCGAGATCGACGAAGGACATCTCGGTTTCGTAACCGGGACTGCTGCGGGCGACATGCTCGTCGCGATGCGCCAGCCAGTACTGCCCGGTCTGGCTGGGCGTTTCGCCGTGATGCAGCGAATAGAACGGCCGGAACTCCGTGATGTGCTCGCCCTGGGGCGTCTGCCGCACGCGCGCCACCGAGTCGATCGAATGCACCTCATAGGCGAAGGCCCGGCGCGAATCGGCGACCACAGGATAGGTGGCCGTGCGATGGGTGACGCGGATCGGCTCGCCCTGCTGCGCGAACAGGTTGGTGACCGGCGTGCAACCGGTCAGCACGCTGTCCGGTCCCAAGGCCTCCAGCGCCCGCGAGACCGGCGAGTCGGCGGCCTCGGCCTTGAGGATGAGGTGCACGGTGAACAGATTGCCGGCGCCGGCCTGGCGCAGCGCACGCAGATCCAGGTCGAAGAAGCCGAACTTCTCCGGATAAGCGAACACTTCGGTGAGCAAGCGATAGGCCGGATGCGAACGGTCCGGGTAATCGATGAGCGCCTCGTCGTCGGCGAACCCGGCCTGTTGCAGGGGCACGGCGGCCAGTTTGTGCCAGCGGCCGCTGTCTTCCTGTTCCAGATAGGCCGCGCGCACGTTCAACGCCAGTGCGTCGCGCAGGGTGGCGACGAATGAGGGCTCGCCATCGGTGAATAGGCGCAGCCGGTCGATGCCCTGCATCGCCTTGGGGGCATCGGTGCCCAGCAGCTCGAAGGTGAGCGATATCTGCGCGCCGCTGCCGGGCGGCAGGGTCGTGGCCATGGGCGCGGCGGCAATGGGGTTGAATCGGGCTGCCTTGACCCGGATCGGCGCCAGCGTCACGTCGTAGCTGGTGCGGAACTTGCAGCTGACGCCGCGCACCGGCTGGGAATTCAACAGGGTGCCGCGCGCCACCTTGACGGCCTGGCTCAGCTTGCCCAACTGGCTGTCGAGGTCGAAGCGCACGATCGAACAGGACGGGAACGGCCGCAGGTAATGCGGATACAGCACTTCCAGCAAGGCGTCGGTGAATTCGGGATAGTCGTCCTCGATCTTCTTCGACACTCGCGCCGTCAGCAGCGCGAAGGACTCGACCAGGCGCTCGACGTGCGGATCCTGGCTGCCGTCGCCGGAGATCAGCAGGCGGCCGGCGATCTTGGGATAGCGCTCGGCGAATTCCTTGCCGTGGCGACGCAGGAACGCCAGTTCGCGCTCGTAGTACGGGAGCAGGTCTTCCATCAGCCGATTCCCCGGGCTGGCGCGGATCGAAACCGAGGACGCGGCGCGGACGACGCGCCTGGCAAGCCGTCGCCGTCGAGACGGACGATGCGCGATGGCGACCTCATGCGACCGCCGGCCGGCGCAGGCGGCTCACCGAATATTGCAGCGTGGTCGGTTGCAGCATCGCGTCGAAACTCACCGGTTCGCGCGCCGGTTGCACGTCCAGCAGGCCGTGGATGGCGAAATGCAGCCCCCCTGCCCCACGGCCGTTGCGCTCCAGGGCGACGCGCACGTTGTGCAGGCGCGGCTCGTGGCGCGCGATGGCTTGCTCCAGGGATCTGCAGATGGCCACGCGCTCGAAGGCATTGGCCAGGCTCATCGAGGAGAAATCGACGAGTCCGTAGGTCATCAGCGATTGCTGGCACTGGGGAAAGGCCTTCAGCAGCTCTTCGGAGAACGCCGCGCGACTGTTGAGCAGGCTTTCCAGGTCGCGGGCCACGGACTCCTTGTACTGGTCCAGCGACAGCGTCTTGAACATGCCGTTCGTTCCCGGACTGCGTGGCTCGTCGTCGAACAGGCGTTCGAGCAGGCTGGGTTCGAGTCCTTTCATGATCCTGTTATGAGGAGTGGAGCCGGCGGGAACGATCCCGCGCTACTTGGGGGGCGATCGGGACGGAATCCCGGGACTCGCCCCGTCCGGGTGATCGGTTTACGACAAACCGATGCTTGGAATGCAACGGGCGCGGCCTTCGCGCCCGTTGCCGCAGGAGGATGACGGAACGAGCCGCCATCCGCCGGCTTTCTCAGACGCTGTAGGTCGGCTTCGCCAAGGCGAAGCTGTACTGCGCCACCGCGTTGCCACCCGCACCGCCCTTGGGCAGCATCTGGGTGTAGGTCTGCTTGATCGCGCCCACATTCAGGCGGACATGCTCTTCCAGCACGCCGTCCGCGCCGTTACGCACCTCAACTTCGCTGACCACGACGTTGAGCGCCTCGATCACGCAGTACTCGATGTGCTGGCCTTCCTTGCCGTCCTGGCGGGTCAGCGCCAAGCGGATCTTGGCCCACACGGTGCCGTTGGCAGCCGCCTGGAACAGTCCGGTGGAGGCCAGATCGGCGCTCTTGACGAACTCGATGCCCTCGAACACCGAACGCGCCGAACTCTGCCCGCCGGAGGAGGACACGGTGGCCGACTTGGGTTGCTTGATGTTCCAGCGCACCGAGGACAGCTCGATTTCGTCCTTGTACTTCTCGACGTGCGACTCGCCCTTGATGGCCTTGTTGTCGATGTTGAGGAACGCGCTGATGGGTTGCTTGTGTGCTTCGTACTTCTCGTTGATAGCCATGAATGCTTCCTTTTCGTCCATGTGACATGAGAGATGAGTGGATGATTCTAAGAACCGCCAATATGTCGAAGCTATTGCAAATACAGCCAATTCGGGGGCCACTGACCCCAGTTGAGGGCAGGTCCGGCCGAGCACTCCGTGCTCGCAGACCTTTCGGGATGAAAGCCATCCCGCCTCTTGGCGCGGCTTACGGCCGCGCCATGTTCCGCGAGCTATCCAAAACTCGCGGGAGCCTGCTCAGGGCTCATGCTCCTGCATTCGCACTACCTCACGTCGGGTGCCGCTTGCCCGCATCGAGCGGGCAAGCGACGGACGGCGTCCCGATCGATCAGCTCTTGCTCGCGCCGGCCGGAAGCTCCGCCACCAGGCGCAGCGAAACCGACAGTTCGTCGAGTTGGAAGTGCGGACGCAAGAACGCTACGGCGCGGTAGACGCCCGGACGACCGGGGATCTCCGACACCTGGATCGAAGCCTCGCGCAGCGGATGCTGGGCCTTGGCCTCCTGACTGCCGTTGTCGTCGAGCAACACGTATTGCGCGATCCAGCGGTTCAGGAACTCCTCGACATTCCCGGCCGAGGCGAAGCTGCCGATCTTCTCGCGCATCATCGCCTTGAGGTAATGGGCGATCCGCGAAATCGAGAAGATGTACTGCAACTGCGCCGACAGCGCGGAATTGGCGTTGGCCGCATCGGTGTTGTACTTGCGCGCCTTCTGCGCCGACTGCGCGCCGAAGAACGCGGCGTAGTCGGTGTTCTTGCAGTGGACCAGCGGGATGAAGCCCAGGTCGCTCAGCTCCTTTTCGCGGCGGTCGGTGATGGCGATTTCGGTCGGGCACTTGAGCGCGACTTCGCCGTCGTCGGTGCGGAAGGTGTGGGTCGGCAGGTCCTCGACCAGGCCGCCGCCCTCGACGCCGCGGATCGCCGCGCACCAGCCATGATTCTCGAACGCCTGGGTCAGACGGGTGGCGAAGGCGTAGGCCGTATTGCACCACAGGTACTTGCTGTGGTCGGCGCCGTCGACGTCCTCGACGAAATTGAAGCCTTCGACCGTGGTGCCGTCCTTCGGGTTGTAAGGCAGACGGCCCAGGAACCGCGGCAGGGTCAGGCCGACGTAGCGGCTGTCCTCGCCGTCGCGGAAGGACTTCCACTTGGCGTACTCGACCGTGTCGAAGATCTTGGCCAGGTCGCGCGGCTTGCCCAGGTCGGTGAAGCTTTCCAGGCCGAACAGTTCCTCCGAGGCGGCACTGATGAACGGCGCGTGCGCCGCCGCGGCCACGTGCGACATCTGCTCGATGAAGTACATGTCCTCGGGCGAACGGCCCAGCTGGTAGTCGCCGATCAGGGTGCCGAACGGAGAGCCGCCGAAGGTGCCGAACTCCTCTTCGTAGACCTTCTTGAACAACGCGCTCTGGTCGAAGTCGATCGCGGACTTGAAGTCCTTGACCATGTCCTTCTTCGGCGAGTTGAACATCTTGATCTTCAGGGTGGTGCCGGTAGACGTTTGCGAGCACAGGTAATGCAGGCCGCGCCAGCTGCTCTCGAGCTGCTGGAACTCCGAGTGATGCATGATCGCGCTGACCTGCTCGGAGATGATGCCGTCCAGCTCCGCGATGCGCGCGTCCAGGGTGGCGCCGAGGTTGTCCGACACCACGACCGTGCCTTCCAGCACTTCCTTGGCCAGTTCGGAAATCAGGTCCTTGGCGCGTTGGTGCTCGCTGGTCGACTTCGCCACCTTGCTCTGCTCGACGATCTGGTCGAGCAAGCTGAATTCGGCGAGGTCCGCGGTGCCCTGCGAGGCGGTGGTTGCGTGGGGAGTCATGGAGTTTACTCCTGGCCTTCTTTGCTGAGCTTCTTGAGCTGCTCGGTGTTGCTCAGCACATCGCTGAGCAGATCCTCAAGCTTTTCGTTGCCGGCCATCTTGTTGCGCAAGTCGGCCAGCTTGGTGCGGGCCTCCAGCAGCTTGCGCAAGGGCTCGACCTGCTCCACCACCGCTTCGGGGCGGAAGTCGTCGAGCGTCTTGAACTTCATTTCGACGGCGAACTCGCCGCCGTCCTCGCTGATTTTGTTGGGCACCCGGAAAGCCGCTCGCGGCGACGTGGCCTCGAGCACCTGGTCGAAGTTGTCCATGTCGACATTGACGAACTTGCGGTCCTTGATCTTCGGCAAAGCCTGCTCGGGCTTGCCGCTGAAGTCGCCGAGCACGCCCACCACGAAGGGGATTTCCTTCTGCTCGATGGCGTCGCCCTTCTCCACGTCGTAGGTCAGCTGGACGCGCGGAGGCCGCACCTTCTGCAGCTTCTTCTGGATGCTTTCCTTCTTCGACATTGCAATCTCCTGCGTGTCCCTGTCGTGTTGCGAATGGTCAGCCGCCGTTAGGATCGTCGAACGGATTGGCGTTGACGGCGGGCTTGGGCGCCGCGGCCTTGGGGCGCGGCTTGGGGCGTTTGGACTTGACCGGGCCTGGGCCGCCTTCGTAGGCGTTGACGAACACCGCCGAGCCCATCGTGGCGCGCATCGTCCGCGCCAGCACCTCGGCTTCCTTGCGCGCGGTGGGCGAATTGAGGCCGCCGTTGGCTTGCAGACGCTGCAGCGATTGCGCCGCCACGCGCAGGCCGCCCACGGTCAGGATGCTGTCGGCGATCTTGTCGTTGGGATCGCGTCGCAGCACTTCCTCCGCGGACACGATGGCGCGGCCGTAGTGGCCGGCATCGAATTGCAACTGCGCTGTGCGTACCCACGGCTCTTTGCGGGTGGGGTCGGCCTGGGCGGCATTGTCGAAACCGATCAGTGCGTCCTCGACCTTTCCGACCCGGGCGTAGGCTTCGGCCTTCTTCATGTGCGGCTCGTAGTCGCGCGTGCGCGGCTTCTTGGCCGCCAACGCATCGCCGCCGGCAGCCGCCAGCAACGCGGCCATCACGATCATGGCGACGTTGCGTCGGATCAACGGAAACGGCTTCATGGCCTCACCTCCTTGTGTACTCGCTCAATCCTGTGCGCTGAGCGTTAGCGAAATGTTAGCGGCAAATCGACATGCGTTTAACGCGATGTTTCATCTGACGTTTAACGTGACATCTATCACGCGTGCAGGATAGTCAGATCATGCGCTTTCCAGCCAACGGTATAGTAGTCTTCTCCGCATCGTCAACGTGATTAGTCGTCACGGATACGTCATCCCCCGCCAAGAGTCGTCAAATGGACTTGCATTCTTTCCGGAACATTGCGCTTGCAATGTTTTGTAGCGTTCTGGTGCTGGCGCTGTCTGGCTGCGGCAAGGCCATGGAGATCGCCGGACTGAAGACACCCCAGCCGAAAGAGAAGGTGGTTCCGTTGGAACTGCTCGCGGCGCAAAACTTGAATGCGGGTAATGGCACGAAAGGATTGGCGTTGGTGGTCAAGGTCTACCAGCTCAAGAGCACCACGGCCTTCGAGCAGGCGCCCTACTCCGCCTTCCTCGATGAAAACAGCGAGAAATCGGCGCTGGGAGCGGACCTGGTGAAGGTGACCGAGATCCTGGTGATGCCTGGTCAGGATCATGAATTGATCGAGCGCGTCGCTCCCGACGCCGGTCAGGTCGGCATCGTCGCGCTGTTCCGCACACCCGCGGCGGTGCGCTGGCGGTTCACCTTCGATACCAAGAAAGCGGCCAAGAGCGGCATCCGTCTTGGGCTGCACGCCTGCGCGATGACCACCACCAGCGGCGAGGCGCTGACCACGAAACTGGCGAGCGAGGCGCACAGCCTCTCGGGCGCGAGCTGTCCGCGCGGCTAAGAAGCCGATCGGCGCATAGACGGCGCCGCCGGCTTTGATGGACGATCGTGGTGCCGTATCCGATAGGGTCGAGACTGGCTGAAGAGCAGGTGCCAAGGTCGATGGATTCACATGGATGAACAAGGAAGAGCGGTCATCGTGAGCAGGATGTCGAAAGTTTTCTGGGGCGAAGGTTTGTTCCTGCGTCCGCAGCATTTCCAGCGCCAGGACGCGTACCACGAGGCGCGATTGCAGAACGTGGCCGCGGCGCTGCATCCCTATGGCTGGGGCCTGCGTTCGGCCCGTTTCGACGAACAAAGCCTGGCCAGCGGCACCGTGCGCGCCCTGCAGCTGTCGGCGATCTTCCCCGACGGTGAGATTTATCACGCCCCCACGGACGACGAACTCCCCGAACCGTTGGCGCTGACCGGGCTGCCGGCGGGCGTTCAGCACACCACCATTCACTTGGCCCTGCCCTTGCTGAAGGACCACGGCGGCAACTGCGCGATCGCCGGCGAGTCGTCGGCGTCGCGTTTCGTGCAGGCCAGCCACGCGACCAGCGATTTGTATACCGACGCCGCCGAAGCCGAGCTGGCGTTCCTGCGCAAGAGCGTGCGCCTGCTCACCAGCGAAGAACCGCGCGATCCGTTCAGCACCTTGCCGATCGCGCGCGTGCGGCGTACCTCGACCGGCGGCTTCGAGCTGGACGACGGTTTCATCGCGCCCAGCCTCTCCATCGCCGCCTCGCCGGTGCTGCAGCTGGAACTGCGCCGCCTGCTGGATGTGTTGCAGGCCAAGGTGGACGCCCTGTACGGGCATCATCGCGAACCCTCGCAGCATGTGATCGAGTTCCGTTCCGGCGACATCGCCTCGTTCTGGTTGCTGCACACCGCCAACTCCGGTTTCGCCGCCTTGGGGCATCTGTTCCGGCACCCGGGCCTGCATCCGGAGCGGCTGTTCGCCGAATTGCTGCGGCTGGCCGGCGCGCTGCTCACCTTCTCCAAGGGCTACGCGCTCGCCGACCTGCCCGCTTACGACCATGCCGATCCGCAGGGCGGCTTCGACCGATTGTTCGGCATGATCCGCGAGCTGATCGATACCGTGATCTCGGCGCGCTACTTCCAGATCGCGCTGAACGAGGTCAAGCCCTCGTTCCATCTGGGGCGGCTGGATTCGCAGAAGATCGACGACAAGTCGCAGTTCTATGTCTGCGTGTCCGCGGATCTGCCGGCGCCGGAGTTGGTGCAGACGGTGCCGGTGCGATTCAAGATCGGCGCGCCGGACGATGTCGAGAAGTGCGTGCTGTCGGCCTTGCCGGGCGTGAAGCTGGCCCATGTCCCGCAGGTGCCCGCCGCCATTCCGGTGCGTCCAGGCAGTCAGTATTTCGCGCTTGAGCCGCGCGGCCCGCTGTACGAGCGCATGTTGAAGGCGCAGTCGGCGATGATCTACGTGCCGGCGGGTGTGCGCGATTTGAAGATGGAACTGATCGTGCTGGCGCCCTGAAGCCCGTCTGCCGCGGGCGCGTCGTACACGCTCGCCCGCGTACGAACCACGGTCCAGACGCAGAAAAGTCAAGGAAGTCATGAACTACAACCCATCGTCCGCGCCGCAACCCATGCCCTCGCTGACTCCGGCGATGGCGGCCGCCGCACCCGCATCCGCGCCGGCGCGCAGCCTCCTCGACCTGATGTCCGAAGGCTTCTATCTGCTGATGCTGCTCAAGCGCGGGCAGTTGCCCGCCAGCGAGGAGACCTTCGTGCAGGCCGTGCAACGCTTCCTCGAGAGCGCCGAGCGCGGCGCGGCCAAGCTGAACATTCCGGCCGAGGACGTGTATGCGTCCAAGTACGCGTTCTGCGCGGCGGTGGACGAGGTCATCCTGTCGCAACCCTCGGCGCTGCGCGACACCTGGGAACTGCACCCGCTGCAGTTGCGCCTGTTCGGGGAACACCTGGCCGGCGAGCATTTCTTCGATCGCCTGGAGCAGCTGCGCCTGCAGGGTGCGGCGCGCCTGCCGTCGCTGGAGGTGTACCACTACTGCCTGCTGCTGGGTTTCGAGGGCAAGTATCGGCTGGAGGGCACGGAAAAGCTCGGCTATCTCACCGCCCGTCTCGGCGATGAAATCGCGTCCCTGAAGGGCAGGCGCGCGGGCTTCGCGCCGCACGCCTTGCCGCCGGACAAGATCGCGCACGCGCTGCGCCGGGTGGTGCCGATGTGGGCGCCGGCCGTGCTGCTGGCGGCGGCGGGATTGTTCGCTTTCATGATGATGAACGCCATGCTGGGGCGCAGTACGGAACAACGGCTGGCCGCGTACGACAACGTCGTGCAGATGCCGGCGCGCACCGCGCACCTGACCATTACCTTGCCCTGACCCGCGCCGGCATCTCGCCGTCGCTGGCCGTAGCGTGGCGTCCGCCCGACGCGCCCGACCCGCGCAGATCGACCGACGCTTGCACCACGCAGGAAGCCGCCCATGACCTCACTGGAAGAACTGCTCGCTCCTATTTCCGATGTCTCACCGGCTGGCGAGGATTTGTCCTTCTCCGCCGATTTCGACGCGGTGGTCGAAGCGCGTCGCGCCGACGATCCGACCCTGGAACAAGGCGAATGGGTCACCGATCTCAAGTCCGCCGACTGGCACGGCGTGGCCCATCGCTGCGCCAAGCTGCTGCGCGAACGCAGCAAGGATCTGCGGCTGGCGTCGTGGCTGGCCGAGGCGCAGATGCAGACCCAGTCCTTCGCCGGCCTGGCCGACGGGCTCAGGGTGATGACCGGCCTGCTGGAGCGGTACTGGGAAGAGGTGCACCCACAGGTGGAGGACGGCGATCTGGAACAACGCGTCGGCAACGTCGCCTGGTTGCTGACCAACGCCGAGCTGTGGGTGCGCAGATTGCCGCTGGTGCAGTCGGCGCAGGGCCGTTACGGCCTGGCCGATTTCGAAGCCGCGCGCAACCGTCGCAGCGAGAGCGATGCCGGTACCGGGCTGTCGATGGAACGCTTCGATGCCGCCAGGCGCGACACGCCGCATGCGTTCTATGTGCGCTTGGCCGCGACCGTGCCCGATTGCCAGGAAGCGCTGGCCGCATTGGAGCAGGTCGTGGACGCGCGCCTGGGTCAGGAAAGCCCGAGCTTCGCCAGCCTGCGCGAGCAGATGCAGTTGGTGCGGGAAGCGGCGATGCGTTTTTCCCGCGAGGCGGGCGTGTTGTTCGACGGCGACGCCGGTGGTTCCACCGTCTCCACGTACACGGAGACGACGGTCGCCCCCGCCCAGCGCGTGGCCGATACGGCCCCCTTGTCCGGCGACGTGAACGCTGCGATCAACAACCGCCGAGAGGCCATTGCGCAACTGCGTCGGGTGGCCGAATTCTTCCGCCAGACCGAACCGCATAGTCCGGTCGCCTATTTGGCCGAGAAGGCCGCACGCTGGGGCGAGATGCCGCTGCACGTTTGGCTCAAGCGCGTGGTCAAGGACCACTCCACGCTGGAGCACATGCTGGAAACCTTGGACGCCGAGGCCGGCAACGGCGAGGACTGAATCATGGCGCGGCGCCGGCGTATCCCCGTGCGTTGCGACGCGAGAGCCGCGCCCTCAGCCGTGCCCTGCCCTGCGGCGCGCATCGCGGCATGCGGTCTTGGCTTCGACGTGAACGTAATCCTTGATCGAACGCCAGTTGCCGCCCCAGCTCAGACCGGCCTGCTCGGCGAGTTCGCCATAGAGAAAGTAGCCTTCGCGCACCCAATCGTCGTTCATGTTCCACTGCAGCTTGCCGTCCTTCAGGATCGCGCTGTCGACGGCCAATCCGTATTGATGGCAGCTCTGCCCCGCCTTGGCGCGGGTGGCCTTGCCGGCGGCGGCCAGCTCGGCCTGGCGCGCCGGGCTGCGATAGCCCTCAACCAGGGCCATGTCGTAACCGCGCTGCTTCATCAGGGCGTAGATGACCAGCACGCGTTGCTGGAAAGCCGGATCGATCGCGTCCCAACGGCGATCGGCGCTGACGATCTTGTCCGGCACCAGTTCCGCCGCGACCCGATCCAGCTGTTGCCGTTCAGCCTCGGCGATCACGAACACTTCCGGCGGCAGCGCCGGCGGCGGCACCAGGCGCTCGCCATTCAACAGCTCGAGGATCTGCGGGTTGCCGACGGGATCGGTGTAACCGGTCTCGAAGGACGCCAGGTGCACGCTGTCGTGACGGACCAACAGAACGATCAGCGGCGGCAGGCCGAGCAGCATCGCCGCGGCCAGCAGCGACCACCGATAGCGCCACAACATGCCAACCGTACGTTGGCTCGCCACGCGAGTGGCGCGAGAAGAATCGCCGGCCTGCGTGGCCGCCTTCGCGCTGGCGCGACCGATCGATGTGCGCAACTTGCGAATCACGCTGCGCAACCATTCGTGCGCATCGTCACGCGCCGATGGAAACAGCAGCAGCCACGCAGCCATCGCCGCCAAGATCAGAAACATCGCCATAGCGATTGCGATCACAGTTTCCTCAGCTTGATGAATAGGCATCGCGACTTGCCGTTTCGCGTTGACTGCGACCGGACCGCTGCCGTTAGAATGCAAGCGGACATACATGTCCGTGCAAGGTCATAAGGAAAGGAGTCCGCCTTGGATCGGCAAAAGGTCAAGCCGAATCGCCCCAGCCTATTGGCGAACAGCGATGCGAGCGCAGCAGACAAGGCGCCCGCTGCGGGCCGCATCCTAGCAGACGTTGAGCAGGGGCGGCCGCATACGACGAGCGCGCGCGATCTTCGTCGACGACCGGTGCTGGCGATGCTCGCTGTCGCGGTGTTGGCGCTGTGCGGCGTGTTCGCCTGGAACGCTTTCGATGACGCGGCCAGTCCGGATATCGCGTCGTCGACACCTGCGCCGTCCGCGCAATCGTCTCCTTCGGCCGACGCCGCCGTCGATCCGCTGGCGTCCGCTCCCGCCGCCGCGGTCGCCGATACCGCGGCCATCGTCGATGCCGACAATCCGTTCGGCGGCAAATCGGTTCCCGCGACGCCCGGCCCCAATCCGTTCGGCGAAAGCGCGAACCCGCAGCGACCGGCCAAACGCGCCAACCCCTTCAACGACGCGAACGCGCCGGACAAGCGCAGCGCGGCCACGGCCAAGCGCGCGACACCCGCGACAGGTTCGAGCGCGATCGCCGTCGCGCGCACGCACGCTCCCGCCAAGGCCGCCGCGCCCTTGGCCGTCAAGGCCAGGAGCGAAGGCGACGAAACGGCGTTGGGAAATTCTTTGCTGAGCAACATCGTGACGGCGGAGGCGACGCCGATCAGCTCGCCCGGCGCTCCCGCTGTCCTCACCGCGCCGGCCGTACCCACCGCGCGGCCGGAGTCGAAAGTGATACGCCCGCAAACCGGCGCCGATCATGAGGTCCTGGATGCCTTGATCGAGCAGGTCGACGCGGCCGGCGCGTCCGGGCCTTCCGCCGGCCCCGCCGGAAACTCGCCTGCGCGCATCGAGCCGATCGGCGTAAGCGAGCCCCTGGCCAGCGCCGAAAAGCTGCAGCGCGATCTGCGCCGTTGCCCCAAAGCCAACACCACCGCGGGCATCGATTGCCGTATCAAAGCCTGCCGCGACTACGGCGGAAAGAACGCGGCCTGTGCGATGAAGCATTGAACGATCCTTCGCGCGTCGTGGTCCAGGCAGGCGTCGTAGGCCCAGTACTCGTCGACCGTCGCGTCGCCCGCGAATGAACCCAACCCACCCGATCCAACCTGAGCCAGAAGTACGACGAACCTGATGATGAGCAAGCTCCGCTATTGGTTGATGGACTACCGCATCCGTATCGCCCTGGTCGCGGTACTGGGCGTGGCGCTTGCCGCTTTCGGCTACGAACGGCTCGTATCCTGGGGCGGCTGGCTCGCGATCGGCGCCATCGTCCTGTTGTTCCTGTGGCTGCTGTGGTGGACGGTCAAGAGCTTCCGCGCCCATCGCGCCGAGCAGCGCTTGGAACGCATCGTCGCGACCCAGGCGAACCAGGCCGTGGCCGCCGCCAAGCCCGCCGCCCGCGCCGAGACCGAAGTGCTGCGCGAGCGCATGAACGAGGCCGTCAAGGCCATCAAGTCTTCCAAACTCGGGGTGATGAAGGGCGAAGCCGCGCTCTACGAACTGCCGTGGTACGTGATCATCGGCAATCCCGCCGCCGGCAAGAGCACCGCCATCCTCAATTCCGGCCTGCGGTTCCCGTTCGAGGACAACCGCAGCAATGTCATCCACGGCCTGGGCGGCACGCGCAACTGCGACTGGTACTTCACCACCGAAGGCATCGTCCTGGACACGGCCGGCCGCTACACCGTCAACGCCGAAGACCGCCAGGAATGGTTCTCCTTCCTCGGCCTGCTCAAGAAGAATCGGCCGCGTGCGCCGATCAACGGCATCATCATCGCCGCCTCGATCGCCGAGCTGTCCGCCAGCAAACCCGAGTTCGCCATCGAACTCGCCAAGAACCTGCGCCAGCGCGTACAGGAGCTGACCGAGCGTCTGGAGGTGTTCGCGCCGGTGTACGTGGTGTTCACCAAAGCGGACCTGATCTCCGGCTTCGCCGAATTCTTCCAGGGGCTGGACCCCAGCGAGCGCGAAGGCGTGTGGGGCGCGACCCTGCCCTACGATCCCAAGGGCGAGGCCGAGGCGCTGACCGCTTTCGATGCGCGCTTCGACGAGCTCAGCGAAGGCCTGAAGGAAATGAGCGTCGCCCAGATGGCCCTGCGCCGCGGCCGCGAACTGCCGCCCGGGTTGCTGACGATGCCGCTGGAGTTCGCCGGCATCAAGCCGGCGCTGCGCACCTTCATCGCCACGCTGTTCGAAGACAACCCCTACCAGTTCAAGCCGGTGTTTCGCGGCTTCTACTTCACCAGCGCGCTGCAGGACGGCGTCGCGGTGCAGCCCACGTCCGAGCGCATCGCGCAGCAGTTCTCGCTGGGGCCGCGGGTCGGCGCGGGCGAGCCGAATCCGCATGGCGACAAGAGCCACTTCGTGCTCGGGCTGTTCCGCAAGGTGATCTTCGCCGATCGGCAGTTGGTGCGACGCTATGCCAGCCCGACCTCCGTCAAGCTGCGTTACGTGGCGTTCTTCGCGTCGGTGGCGCTGCTGGCTATCGCGCTCACCGGCTGGACGGTGTCGTATACGGCCAACAAGCAATTGGTCAGCAACGTGGCGGCCGACCTCGACAAGGCGGTTGCGCTGCAGAAGGGCAAGACCGATCTGAAGTCGCGTATCGACGCCTTGTTGGTCCTGCAGGATCGCCTGACCCAGCTCAAGGCCTACCGCGAGGACCATCCCTTGCAGCTGGGCCTGGGCCTGTACCAGGGCGAGCGCATCGAGGCCAAGCTGCGCCAGGAGTACTTCAACGGCATGCGCCAGCTCATGCTGCAGCCGGTGGCGACCCGGCTGGAGGGGTTCCTGGCCGATGTGCACGCCCATCGCGGCGATCTCAAGCCCATCCCGGTCGGCGGCGTCGGCGAGGACAAGGCGGTCACGGTGATCGCCAGCGAGAGTCTCTATCAGGAGCCGTCGGCGGCCAATCTCGACGACGCCTACAACGCGCTCAAGACCTACCTGATGATCAGCGATAGCGGCCGCAGCCATATCGAGGCCGCGCATCTGAACGATCAGCTGACGCGTTACTGGCGCGGCTGGCTGGAGGCCAACCGCGGCAACGTGCCGCGAGAGAGCATGAGCCAGGTCGCCTCCAAGCTGATGTCGTTCTACGTCGCCGAGAGCGCCGAGCCGAACTGGCCGCTGGTGGAGCCCAAGTTCAACCTGGTCGAACAGGCCCGCGCCGCCCTGGGGCCGGTGATGAAAGGCGCGCCGGCGGTGGAGCGCGTGTTCGCGCAGATCAAGCAACGCGCGCAAGTGCGTTTCCCGCCGATCACGGTCGACAGCCTGTTGGGCGAGGATGCGAAGAACAGCGGCATCGCCGGCAGTTACGCCATACCCGGCGCATTCTCGCGCACCGCCTGGGAACAGTATGTGGAGGACGCGGTCGAGGAAGCGTCGAGTTCGCAACTGTCCAGCACCGACTGGGTGCTGGAGCAGACGGTGACCAGCGATCTGAGCCTGGCCGGAAGCCCGGAGCACATCGCCAAGGAACTGGCGGCGATGTACAAGGCGCAGTACGCGCTGGAGTGGCGCAAGTTCATGCGCGGCGTGAGCGTGCCGGAGTTCGGCACCTTCGACCAGGCCGCGACCCGCACCGGCTCGCTGGCCGATCCGGCCCACTCGCCTTTGCGCAAGCTGCTGGAAGCGGTGAACCGCGAGACCGTCTGGGACAACCCCGGCGCCGAAGCGGCGGCCAAGGGCTTGGCCAAGAAGGGCCTGATCGAGTGGTTCAACCGCGTGATCATGCGTCGCAACACCACCGGCATTCCGATGCAGATCAACCCGGCGACCGGCAAGCAGGAGCCGGTGCCCACCGGGCCGATCGGCGCCGAGTTCCGCGGGCTCGCCCGCCTGATGACGCCTCGCGACAACAATCCGCCGCTGATCGACGAGTATTTCGCGGCGCTGGGCAAACTGCATACGCGCCTGAACGCGATCAAGACCGAAGGCGATCCCGGCCCGGGTGCGCGCAAATTGATGCAGGACACGCTGGAGAACCAGAACTCCGAGCTGGCGGAGGTCGCGTCCCTGGTGGACGAGCAAATCGTTTCGGGCCTCAGCGAAACCCAGCGCGAGGCGCTGCGTCCCTTGCTGATGCGGCCCTTGATCTCCGCGTTCGCCGCGCTGGTGCGCCCGGCCGAAGGCGAGATCAACCGCGCCTGGACCGAGCAGGTCTATACGCCGTTCCAATCCACTCTGGCCAGCAAGTACCCGTTCAACACCGGAGCATCGGTGGAGGCCGCCCAGGCCGACATCAACACCGTGTTCGGCGCCAGCGGCGCGATCGCCAACTTCAGCAAGGACGCGCTGGGTCCGCTGGTCGTGCGCCGCGGCAACGCGATCTCGCCCCGGCAGTGGGCGCAGATGGGCATCGCCCTGCGGCCGGAGTTCACCAGCAACCTCGCCAGCTGGGTGGCAGGAGAAGGCAGCGCCGCCGCCGCGGGCCCGACCGCGATCTTCGAGGTCATGCCCTTGCCCGCCAGCGGTCGCGAGTACACGGTCATCGTCGACGGCGACAGCCTGCGCTACCGCAATACGCCGCCCACGTGGAAGACCTTCCAAACGCCGGGGCCGGGCGCGCCGGGCGTTACGGTCAGCGCGGTCACGATGGACGGCCGCACGGTCGAGGTCTTCAATTCGCCGGGCCAGAACGGCATGAAGCGTTTGTTCGACGCGGCCCAGCCGGTCTCGCTGGGCAAGGACCATTACCGTCTGACGCTGGGCAACAGCGAAGCCAGCGTCGCTTTCGAATTGCGCGTGATCAGCACCACCCGCGCGGCCGCGCCGACGACGGTGGGATTCAAAGGGCTGCAATTGCCGTCCACGGTGGCCGGCGCCGGCGCCACCGCCGTGCCCGCGCCGTCCGCGCCCGTGGCGATACCGGCCGGCACGACCGCGGCCGGCGCGACCACCGCGCCCGCGGTGGCCAGGGAGGCGCGCTGACATGGCGATGGTCGCGGAAACCCCACTGCCGGTGAGCTACTTCGGCAAGTTGCCCACTCGCGGCGATTTCGTGCGTACCTCCGAAAGCCATCCCTTGATGGGGCTGCTCGATCGCTGGGCCGGTCAGGGCGTGGAACTGCTGACTCAGGATCCGGGTTGGAAGCAGCTCTACGACGAGGCCCAGCCGATGCACTTCGCCTTCATCGGTTCGCGCAACCGGCTCGGCATCGGCGGGCACTTCCTGCCCAGCCGCGATGCCACCGATCGCCGCTTCCCGTTTCTCACCGCCACACGGCTGGAGCTGAGCCAGCCGCTGGGCTTCATCGGGCGCAGCCCGCTGGCGCTGTCGCGGCTGTGGTCCACCCTCGCCCGCCTCAGTCGGCAGGCGCTGGCCGCGGCCGATGCCGCCGAGCCGCTGCGCGAACTGGCGGAAAGCCGCATCGGCATGGTCGCCGACCATGCCGTCTACGATGCGCCGTTTCACGATTTTCTCGATCTGCAGGACGTGGCTTCGTTGCAGGCCCTGCTGCGCGAGTCCGGGCATCCCCACTTGTCGTTGAAGTGGACGCTGCCCGCGTTGGGCCTGCTCTTGCAGCCCTTGCTGTCGGGCGGCCTGGAGCAAGTGGACAAGGGGCTGTCGCTGCCGTTGCCGCGCGACCCGCTGTATCGCCCGCTGGTGGCGGCGTTCTGGTTGGACCTGATCGCCGGCTTCCTGACCAATGCCGATGTCGAACTGGCCATCCTGATCAAAGAGGCCAGCCGAGAGGGCGCTCATGCGCCCGAGGGTCCGCGCCTGGTGGTCGGGTTTCACGGCGCCGACGGCCGCACCTTGCAGGCCGCGCTCGATCCCCAGATCGCCGCCGACCGCATCATCCGCGTCGACGATGCCGAATGGGTCGAGAGTTACATCGAGGAGGACGCCGCCCTCGCCCGCCTGGTCAGTTACCTCGAGCGCGACGAATTGTCGATGCGCACGGCGCGCACAAGTTTCGGCGAAACCTTTCTGGGAAAATGATATGCGCATGCCACTCCCATCGCAGCAGGCTTCTGCCTTGACCCCGTCGCCGGGTGCCGTGCGCCCGCGTGGCGGCGAAGGCCACCGCCGCGTGCGCGCAGGCGCGATGTCGGCGATGTTCGCCGGCCTGGCGCTCGCCTGCGCCTGCGCGCTCGCGCAAACGCCCTCGCCGGTGGTCGCCACGCCTGCGCCGGCGGCGGCCAGCAAGCCCGTCGTCGCCAGCGGCGCGGTTCCGGACGAAGCCACCAAGCAGGTCGTGCTGAACAAGCTGCGGGCGCTGTACGGCGCGGCGGCCGTGGTCGATCGCATCGAAGTCGACGGTTCGCTGATCGCCCCGCCCAACTGGCGCGAGCACGTCGGCAACGTACTCAGTCCCAGCCTGCAGCAGGTCTCGCAAGGCGAGCTGCGCATCGCCGGCAACGCCGTCACCATCAGCGGGCAAGTCGGCAACGAAGCCGTGCGGCAGCAGGTGGCCAGCGACCTGTCGACCTCGCTCAATTCCACCTACCAGGTGACCAACCGCCTGCGTGCGGCCAAGGTCAACGTGCTTCAGGCCACCCTGGCCAACCGCATCGTCGAGTTCGAGAGCGGCAGCGCCACCCTGACCTCGGCCGGCGCCGCGATCCTCGACGAACTGGTCGCCGCCTGGTCCCAGGTCGGCAATCGCCCGGTGCAGGTCGTCGGCCACACCGACAGCGCCGGCGGGCATGAGAAGAACGTCGCCCTGAGCTACGCACGCGCCAGCGCGGTAAAGGCCTATCTGGTCTCGCGCGGTATCAATGCCAGCACCGTCACCGCGCAGGGCGCGGGCCCGGATCAACCCATCGCCGACAACGCCACCGTCGAGGGCCGCGCACGCAACCGTCGGATCGAGTTTCGCGTGCTATGAGACCGCCGCCCCGCCCCTCGCCCACGCATGAGCACTGGACCGACCCTGCGCGGAAGCCGCTTCACGAAGATGACCGGGTCGCGCCGGTACCATCGGTCCGACTTGCTAGGCCGGCAACGCAGTCCCCCATTTGAAGTCAATGCGGTAACACACGGCGGCCTGGATCGGGCCGCCAGAGCCACGAGGACGAACCTGTGTACGGATACAGCGAAATGTTTGGCAAGGTGGTCGAACTCAATCAGGACACGCGCTTGCTGCGGGTCAAGAGCGGGATAGAGCCGGAACCCTTCGCCGTGCGCAGGTTGAAGGGGACCGAGACCGTTTCCAACCCGTACGAGCTCAAGGTGGAGCTGATCTCCACCGACGCCCGCATCGAGCTGAAGGAAGTGGTCGGGCATCCGCTGCTGCTGAGCCTGAAGACCGACTACGGCGATCGCCACTTCCACGGCTACGTGAAGGAGTTCGCGCGCCTGGGCACCGACGACGGCCTCACCAATTACTCGGCCACGGTGTCTCCCTGGTTCTCCTTCCTCGACTACACCAGCAATTGCCGGATTTTCCAGGACAAGACCGTCGTGGAGATCGTCGAGGAGGTCTTCGGCGCCTACGCGGACTTCGCCGCCTACAAATTCGTGGTGGAAGACGGCAAGTACCGCAAGCTCGCCTATTGCGTGCAGTACAACGAATCCGATTTCGCCTTCGTGTCGCGGCTGCTCGAGGACGCCGGCATCTGGTACCACTTCACGCATGCCCAGGACGGGCATCGCATGATGCTGCTGGACGACTCCACGCGCTGCAACGAGATCGAGTGCCGCGCGCCGGTGCGCTTCCACAGCGACGAGGGCCTGCTCAACGAGCGTTGCCTGGACCTGTGGGAGGCGCGCCGTACCGTCACCGCGGCGGTGGAATCGAACAAGACCTTCGATTTCAAGAACAGCCCCAAGGCCGGTAGCAAGGCGCTGTCCGGGCAGCGTCCGCTGGAGGTTCCGCGCGGCCTGTTGCCGACCTTCGAGCGCTACACCTACAGCGGCTCGGCGCGCTTCGACTCGACCACCGCCGGCGACGACCTGGCGGAAATCCGCGCGCAGGAGCTGGCCTGGCCGACCAAGGTATTCCAGGGCGCCGGCGACCACCGCAACCTGACCGCGGGCTGCTACTTCGTGCTGGACGGCCATTTCGAGCATACCGAGTCCGACGCCGGCGACCGCAGCTTCTTCGTGGTCGGCGTGGATCACGAGGCCGAGAACGACTTTCCCGACGATCTCAGCGACGCCAAGGGCGTCAACTACCGCAGCCGCGTGATCAGCCTGCGGCGCAAGATTCCGTTCCGTCCGCAGCGCATCACCCTGCAAAAGCCGATGCCCGGTCCGCAGACCGCGACCGTGGTCGGCCCGGCCGGCGAGGAAATCTACGAGGACAAGTACGGCCGGGTGAAGGTGCAGTTCCACTGGGATCGCCAGGGCGGGTTCGACGACAAGAGCTCGTGCTGGGTGCGCGTGTCCAATCCCTGGGCCGGCGAAGGCATGGGCGGCGTATCGGCGCCGCGCATCGGCCAGGAGGTCGTGGTGGATTTCCTGGATGGCGATCCGGACCGGCCGCTGATCGTCGGACGCGTCTATAACGAAGACAACCCGCGCCCGCACGGTGGCGAGGTCAGCGGCATCAAATCCAAGACGGTCAAGGGCGAAGGCTACAACGCGCTCACCATGACCGACACCGCCGGTTCGCAGAGCATGGACCTGCATGCTCAGAAGAACATGAGCACGATGGTGTTGAACGACCAAGCCAACAACATCAAGAACAACCAGACCACCGATGTCGCAAACAACCAATCGGTAAGCGTCGGCGCCGATCGCAGCAAGACCGTCAAGGGCAACGAGAGCAACGCGGTCACCGGCAATCGCAGCAGTACGGTCAAGGGCACGCAGACGGCCACGATCACCGGCGCGGTCACCGAAACCTTCGAGAACGGCCAGACGCTGACCATTCCGGCGGTGGGCTACACCGAGACGATCACCGGCCCGTTCGCCACCACGCTGACCGGCGCCTACACCAGCATCCGCACCGGTGCCTGGAGCGAGAGCGTGACCGGCGTGTCCACCCGCAGCGTCACCGCGGGCCACACCGAGAACATCCAGGGCGGCCGCAACATCAACGTCGTCGGCGCCTATGCCCGCTCGGTCGATGGCAGCATCGACGACTTCAACAAGGGCGCCCGCTCCGTGACCGTGGACGGCAATCTCGAACACGGCGTCACCGGCACGCATTCGGCCTTCTCCACCGGCGAAATGAGCATCGGCTC
Organism: Lysobacter sp. cf310; assembly: GCF_900114355.1. Lineage (GTDB taxonomy): Bacteria > Pseudomonadota > Gammaproteobacteria > Xanthomonadales > Xanthomonadaceae > Lysobacter. Next base: position 185,418 of record NZ_FOSS01000003.1, on the reverse strand, counting down.
CGGCGCGGTGCTGAAGCTGGGCGTGGGCGCTTCGGGCATCGAGATCAACAATGGCGAAATCACCATCACCAGCAACGGTTCGGTGGTGAAGATAAGCGCCGGCGGCGTGACGGTGAACGGCGCCAAGATCGACCTGAACTGAGCGCGAGTAGCCCTTGATGAGCAAGAGTCCCGTCGAAAAGCGGCTGGAGCAGCTGCGCGATCTGTGGCTGGACGCCAGCGAGGATCCCGCGCTGCGTCTGGCGGTATGGCGCGTGCCGGACAACGCCAAGCGCATGCTGTCGGCGTTTTTCGAAGCCCAGCAGCACCCGGGCGAATGGAATACACCGGACGCGTTTCTGCGCCTGGACGTGCCGTTCGAGACCAGTTGGGGCTACAGCCGCGGCCTGAAGCAGACCCTGGCGGCCGGGTTCGAGGAAAACCGCGACGCGCTGAAGGACCAGGGCATCGAGCCGGACTGGTCGCCGACTGCGCGCGAGTACCCGGACACCGCCGCGGGCTTCATGGCCCTGCTGAGCTCCTTCGCCGAGCACTACCGTGCCCATTGGCGGCATGTGGTCGTGGTGTTGGAACCGCAGCGTGTCACCTCACTGGAAGCGTTCGAGGCCTGGCTGGACGCCACCCTTGCCGCGCCCGAGGCGCGCGAACCGCAAGCGCGGGTCCGCATCGCGATGGCCGATACCCAGGAGCATCCCGGCTGGCAGGCCCTGGTGGATCGCCACAGGGGCCGCTCGCAGGTGATCGACGCGGCCGTCGACATGTTCGACATCGCCCGGGCGACCGCCGCCCAGTCGGGCGGGAGCGGTCCCCAGGTCGCGCATAGGCTGGCGCTGACCGATGTCATGACCTCGCTGGAAAAAGGCAGCGCCGCGCAGACCGCGCAGCGCGCCGACAAGGCGATGAAACGGTGCGAGACGCAGCAATGGCACGACCAACAGGTCGTCCTGCACATGGCGACCGCCGGCGCGCATCTGAAGGAGAAGCAGCACGGCGAGGCGATCAAACGCTATCGCCTCGCGCGCGAATGCGCTGCGCGCGCGCAGGCCGCCGGGCATCCGGCCGGCGACACGCTGCTGCTGCAGACCTGGTTCGGCGAGGCCGGCGCATGGCTGGCCGCGGGGCAGAACGGTCAGGCCGCGCAGGCGTACAGGCTGGGCTCGGAGGTGGCCCGGCGCATCCCCAACGTGCTGTTCGTGATCGAGGGGCTGCGCATGGCGGCGTACTGCCATGGCAAGGACGGCAAGCGTCAGATGGCGCTGGATCACGGCTTGCAGGCGATCGGCGAGGCCAAACCGCTGTCGCCGGACGAGCGCGCGACGACGACGTTCCCGCTGTTGCTGCAGGATCTGCTGCGCCTGCAGGACGCCTCGCTCGCGGACAAGCTCGAACGTGCCGCCGCGCGCTATCAGGCCTCCGTCGCCGACACGCACAAGGACATGGAAACCCGGGCCGACCGCTTGGGCCCGACGCCATCGTCGAGCGAACTGAGCCGGCTCGATCTGCTGCTGGAGGCCAAGCTCGAATCGGTCTTCGCGAAACTGTGCGAAGAGCGCGAGGCACTGATCGCTCGCGGCGACGTGTTCTTCCGCAAGGTCGTGGCCGTGGGCCGCGATTTCCTCCATCCGGGCTGGAACGGATTGCCGGATGTGAAGCATCCGCTGGACAAGGACATGGCCGAATGGAGCTCGCCGCCGCCGTTCGGTGTGTTGCCCGATGCCGGCGACCTCATCGATGCCGGCGCGTCGCGCGATCCGGCTACGCCGCCGGTCCCGGCGGAGAGCGCGGCATGAGCCGGCGCAACATCGCCATCCTGCTCGTCGCCATCGTGGTGGCGATGGCCTTGGTGTATTGGCTGGGCCCCGAAAGCAGCAACGAAGCGCGCGCGTTTCTGCGTGCATTGAAAAGCGCGTTGTAGGCACGACGCAGAAGGTTGAAGGAGCGACCGTCATGACCACCGCCGCGAAGCACTTCGACCCGCAGTTGGGTATCGACATCCACATGTACGTGTTCCCACCGGTGCCCTTGCCGGTGCCGCTGCCGACGCCGCATATCGGCATCGTGCTGGACCCGTTCGACTACCTGCCCTTCCTGGGCGGCACCGTCCACGTCAACGGGATCAAGCGCGCCACCGCCGGCACCGGCGGCTTGAACCTGCACATCCCGATGGGCGCCTACCACCCGGCCTTTCTGCCCAAGCTGCCGAC
>NZ_FOSS01000003.1:140249-181699 GCF_900114355.1 Lysobacter sp. cf310 | reverse complement strand
TTGCAGGCCCTGGTCGATCCGCTCGGGGCGCGCAGCGCGTTCCGCCACGATGCGCTGGGCCGCCTGCTGGAGCAGAGCGACGCCGCCGAGCAGCGCACCCGTCACGACTACGACGCCAAGGGGCGGTTGCTGAGCGTGGTGCAACCCGACGGCAGCCGCGTGCGCGCGGTCTACGACGCCGAGGACCAGCTGATCCGTTACACCGACGAGGCCGGCGCGGTGACCCAACTGGCCTATGTCGGTATCGGTCGGATCGCTCGCCGCCTGCAGCCCGACGGTCAGCTGGTTCAGTACGAATACGACCGCGAGGAGCGACTGACCGCGGTGCTCAACCAGCGCGGCGAACGCTACCAACTCCAGCGCGACGCCCTGGGCCGCATCGTCGAAGAGATCGACTACTGGGGCCAGAGCCGCCGGTACCGCTACGACGCCGCCAGTCGCCTGACCGTCACCACCGATGCGCTGGGGCAACAGATCGCCTACACCACCGATCCCCTCGGCCGCATCACCGCCAGGACTGCGCCCGATCCCGATCGCCCGGGCCTGCAGACCAAGGACACCTTCCGTTACGACGCCAACGGTCAGCTGATCGAGCTGCGCAATGCCCACCGCCAGGTCAAGCGCCGCTTCGACCTGGAAGGACGCTTGCTGGAAGAGGACCAGGACGGCTTCAGCATAGCCAACACCTACGATGCGCTCGGTCGGCGTATCGGTCGCGCGACCAGTGCCGGCAATCGCGTCGCCTGCGCTTTCGACCTGCGTGGTCAGTTGCACAGCCTGGCCATCAACGACGATCCCGCCATCGTGACCGAGCGCGACGCGCTGGGGCGTGTGCTCGCCGAACACCTGAGTCCGCAACTGCAGCGCCAGCTACGCTACGACGATCGTGGCCTGCTCACGGCCCAAGCGGTGTTGAAAGACGAAACGCCGCTGTTCGATACCCAGTACGCCTACGACGAGGCGGGCAACCAGACCCAGCGCCGCGACAGTCGGCACGGTACCGATGCCTACAGCTACGACCCGATGGGGCGGATATTGGCGCATACGGATCCACGCGGTGCGCTGGCCACTTTCCTGTACGACCCGGCCGGCGATCGGCTGCATACCCGCGTGCATGCCAAGCAAGCGCAGCAGGTCGTAGGCGGCGAACCGCAAGCCGACGAGTGGAGTCGCGAAGGCGAGCATGCGGGACTGAGCTACGTCTACGACCGCGCCGGCAACCTGGTACGGCGCGGCGAAACCGGCGCCGGCGACGACACACGCGCCCTGCACCTGCGCTGGGACGTCAGCCAGCGCCTGGTCGAAAGCGTCAAGGACGGGCAAGTCACGCGCTACGGCTACGACCCGCTGGGCCGGCGCGTGTTCAAGCGCAATCCCAGCCACACCACCTGGTTCTTCTGGGACGGCAACGCCCTGCTGGCGGAGGTCGCTCAGGAAAATGGCGATGCCGAAGTGCCGGGACCCATCGGCGACGGTCTGGTCGTCGACCTGTTCGAGGCCCGGCGGCGCAAACGCGCCTTCGCCGGGTTGCATGCATTGGCTCGCGAATACGTCTATTACCCGGACAGCTTCGTGCCACTGGCGCTGATCGACAAGACGCCTATCGAGGCGGCCGAAGCCGACTCCGATGCGCGCCCCTCGCAGGACGCGACGGGGCCGGCAGCGGCGCCACACGCCCGGGTGTTCCATTACCACGTCGACCCGAACGGTTGCCCCACGCGTGCGACCGACCCGCAAGGCCACGTGGCCTGGGCGGTCAGCTACACGGCCTGGGGTGAAGTCACCCGTCAATACGCCGACGAAATCGACAACCCCTTGCGCTTCCAGGGCCAGTACTTCGACGCCGAGACCGGGCTGCACTACAACCTGCATCGGTATTACGAGCCCAAGACCGGCGAATTCATCGGCGCCGACCCGCTGCGCATGTTGGCGGGCGAGCATCTGTATCGGTTCGCGCCCAATGCATTGGAGTGGTCGGACCCGCTGGGCTTGAGTCCGTCGCCTATTCCGGGCGTCGCCAACGGCGAATTCGCGAACTGGTTCAATAATCTGACGCCCGATGAGTTCGATGCCGTCTGGAAGGACCATGCTTCGACGATCAAGGACCGGTTGCGACATCCGGGAGGAATGCACGAGTGGCTGCTGGTGAGCCGGGCCGATGTCTTCAAGCGCTGGGGCGTCACCGCCGAGCAAATCTGGGAATGGAGAACGCCCACCAGCACCACCGGCGGCATCAACCCCAACTGGCGCCATGGGCGGACCGGATCCACCTCGGCGCATAATGAGATACTGGGAATCATCGATTCCAGTTTGACGTTCGACGACTTCAAACGAAGGTTGAACAACTGGGCCAACTTTAGACTGTCCAATGGGATCAACGATCTTCCCAGCGGACTGAGAATGAGGTGTTGATGAGCGCTGTGGAAAGAATGGGCGTCGTGTCGCTTTGGGGTGGTCGGTTCGCCTCGGAGGACGACTTCTTTTCCTATGTCGAGAAGACCTATCCCGACAGCGGAGCGACCAGCGGATTCATCCGCGACTCCGGGATCGGCTTCTACGATGAGGACTTCGCCGAGGGCAACTATTTCACCGACGGCGGCGTCGAATCGGCGATCCGCGAGCTGTCCTACGGAGATACGTTCCCGCCAAAGGCGGTCGAGGCCATGAGCCGCGTTGCAGGCGCGAACTCGATCTATGCGATCTACGACGTCGATGCGACCGAGCTGCGCAGCGACGCCGACAGGCTGGTGTTTGTGGGTGCATTTACGTACAGCAAGTAGCCCGGACAGGGCCTAGCCTGCTGTCCCCCGGTCTGCGAATGCCGAGGCCCGATCGTGCCCGGCCGGGTCAGCGTACGGCTGGCGACTAGGCTTCAAGCCGCCTGCGAGAGGCGTCTTCACCAGGCGCCCCATAGCCGCGTCACCCGGCCAAGGGTAAGCGTCAAGATAAGGATGTCGACACTGTTATGACCACCGCCGCGAAGCACTTCGACCCGCAGTTGGGTATCGACATCCACATGTACGTGTTTCCGCCGGTGCCCTTGCCGGTGCCGCTGCCGACGCCGCACATCGGCATCGTGCTGGACCCCTTCGACTACCTGCCCTTCCTGGGCGGCACCGTCCACGTCAACGGGATCAAGCGCGCCACCGCCGGCACCGGCGGCCTGAACCTGCACATCCCGATGGGCGCCTACCACCCGGCCTTTCTGCCCAAGCTGCCGACGGGGCCGCAGACCGACGACGAACTGTTCATGGGCAGCCTGACCGTATCGGCGGACGGCGACCCCTTCTCCAAGCTGGCCATGCCGGTGCTGGACTGCAACGTGGTCGGCATGGTGCCGCCGTTCCGCATCCGCAAGCCGAAGAAGCCCAAGATGTCACTGACCCTGCCCACGGCGGTGAACCTGGCCATTCCGACCAACGTCAACGTCGGCGGGCCGCCGACGATCTCGCTGATGGCGATGGCGATGAAGGGGCTGTTCAAGCTGCTGGGGCCGGTGTTCAAACGCGGCGGCAAAGCCTTCAAGAAGCTGCGTCAGAAGGTGTTCGGCAACATGAAGCCGGGCTTCCTCAAGTGCAAGGTGCTGCGCGCCGAGCCGGTGGACATCCGCACCGGCAGCGTGTCGGTGACGCACGAGGACTTCGCCGTGCCGGGCCGCCTGCCGCTGACCTGGACGCGCGAGTACGGCTCCAACAATGACCATGTCGGCGCCTGCGGCCACGGCTGGGAGACGCCGGCCGACATCCGGCTGGAGCTGGACGCCGAGGGCAGCGTGCTGTTCCACGGCGGCGAAGGGGTGGCGGTGTTTCCGCAGGCGCCGAGCGCGCCGGGCCTGGACCATGCCGTGCGCGAGTTCGTCGATGGGGCGCGTCTGTACGCACAGGACGACGAGTGGCAGGTGCGCACCAAGGACGGCCTGCGTTACGTGTTCGCGCGTCCGGCCGCGAACCTGGTCGCGTTGACGGCGCAGCGCCTGCCGATCCAGCGGATCGAGGACGCCTGCGGCAACGCCTGGCGTTTCGAGCGCCGTGGCGCGGATCTGGTGCGGATCGTAGAGAGCGGCACCGTCGATCCCGATAGCGGCCAGCCGCTGCAGGGCCGCTTCCTGCAGGTAACCTCGCGCCGGGGCCGGATCGAGGCGCTGGAGCTGCACGACCCGGCGACCGGCCGCAACCATCCGCTGGTGCGCTACGAATACAACGAGGCCGGCGATCTTTGCGCGGCGTTCGACCCGCTGGATGCGCCGCGGACCTTCGACTACCGCCAGCACCGCATGGTGCGCCACACCGACCGCTTGGGTCTGTCGTTCCACTACGCCTACGACGCGCAGTGGCGCGTGGTCCACAGTTGGGGCGACGGCGGCCTGTACGACTACCGTTTCGGCTACGACGACCTGCTGGGCGATGTGGAGGTCACCGACTCGCTGGGGCATACCTCGCTGGTGAAGTTCGACGAATACCGCCTGCCCCTGTGCGAGATCGACCCGCTGGGCGGCGTGACGGTGTTCGAGTACGACGAGGTCGGTCGCACCACCGCGGTGGTCGCCCCGGAAGGCTTGCGCACCCAGTTCGCCTACGACGAGCGCGGCAATCTGCTGCAGCTGACGCGGCCGGACGGCAGCACATTGCAGACCGAGTACGACGAGGACGACCGGCCAACCGCCGTGATCGACCCGTTGCAAGCGAGCTGGCAGCAGCACTGGGACGAGCGTGGCCTGCTGGTCGAGCAGACCAGTCCCTTGGGCGCGCATTCGCGCTATGTCTACGACGCGCACGGTCAGCTGACGGCGCATACCAACGCACTGGGCGCGGTGACCGCCCTGCACTACGACCGCCACGGCCAGTTGCAGGCCCTGGTCGATCCGCTCGGGGCGCGCAGCGCGTTCCGCCACGATGCGCTGGGCCGGCTGCTGGAGCAGAGCGACGCCGCCGAGCAGCGCACCTGTCACGACTACGACGCCAAGGGGCGGTTGCTGAGCGTGTTGCAGCCCGACGGCAGCCGCGTGCGCGCGGTCTACGACGCCGAGGACCAACTGATCCGTTACACCGACGAGGCCGGCGCGGTGACCCAGCTGGCCTATGTCGGCATCGGTCGGATCGCTCGCCGGCTGCAGCCGGACGGCCAGATGATCCAGTACGAGTACGACAGCGAAGAACAGCTGACGGCGTTGATCAACCAGCGGGGCGAACGCTACGAACTCAAACACGACGCGCTGGGCCGCATCGTCGAAGAAGTCGACTACTGGGGGCAGAGCCGCCGGTACCGCTACAATGCCGTCGGCCACCTGAGGAGCGCGATCGATCCGCTGGGTCATAGGCTTGCTTATGCCACCGATCCGCTGGGACGCATCACCGCCAAGACCTTGCACGAAGCGGATAGTCCCGGCCTGCAAACCAAGGAAGTCTTCCGCTACGACGCGTGCGGTCAGCTGATCGAGCTGCGCAACGCCCACCGTCAGATCAAGCGTCGTTTCGATCCGGAGCGGCGTCTGATCGAGGAAGATCAGGACGGCTTCGTCATCGCCAGCACCTATGATGCGCTCGGTCGTCGCATCGTCCGCACCACCAGCGCGGACAATCGCGTCGTCAGCAGCTTCGACCTGCGTGGCCAATTGCACAGCATCGCCATAAACGACGAGGCGCCGATAACCATCGAGCGCGACGCGTTGGGTCGTGCCATGACCGAGCGTCTGAGCCCGCAGATGCAGCGTCAGTTGCGCTACGACGAACGCGGCCTGCTCACCGCCCAGGCGGTACTGAAGGACGAAGCGCCGCTATTCGAGACGACCTACACCTACGACAAATCGGGAAATCTCATCCGGCGCCACGACAGCCAGCAAGGAGTGGATGCTTACACCTATGACCCGATGGGTCGAATCCTGGCGCACACGGATCCAGGCGGGATGCTGGCGACTTTCCTGAACGATCCTGCCGGAGATCGCCTGCGCACCCGCGTGCACGCCAAACAGCGGAAGCTGGCGGTCGGCGGCGAACCGCAGCCAGACGAATGGACGCGCGAAGGTGATTACGCTGGGTCGAGCTATGTCTTCGATCGTGCCGGCAATCTGACGCGGCGTGGCCGCGCGGGCGATGAAACGCGCGCCTTGCACTTGCGTTGGGATGCAAGCCAGCGTCTCGTCGAAAGCAGCAGGGACGGCCAGACCACGCGCTACGGCTATGACCCACTGGGGCGACGCGTGTTCAAGCGCAACGCCAAGCGCACCACTTGGTTCTACTGGGATGGCGATGCATTGCTGGGCGAGGTCACCCACGAGAACGATCAGGTCGAAGTGCCTCCCTCCCCCAGCGACGGTGTCGTGGTCGACCTGTTTGAAGCGCGTCGCCGCCAGCGCGCCTTCAAGGGGCTGCATCCAGACGTACGCGAGTATGTCTATTACCCCAGATCCTTCGTCCCACTGGCCTTGATCGACCAGCCAGCCGCACCAGCGCCGTCGGCTGGATCATGCTCGGAGCGCGAAGCGCCGGCGCCGACGTCGGCCGCCGATCGCGCCTCCCCCGTTGAGAAGAAAGCCACCTACCACTATCACGTCGACCCGAACGGCTGTCCGGTCAGGCTGACCGCGATGGACGGAAAGGTCGTCTGGTCGGCAAGCTTCGCGGCATGGGGAGCGGTCAGGCAGTTGCATGCGAATTCGATCGACAATCCCCTGCGCTTGCAAGGTCAGTACTTCGACCCGGAAACCGACCTCAGCTACAACCGGCATCGATACTTCGACTCGGCCATCGGCGCCTTCGTAAGTCAGGACCCCATCGGCCTGGTGGGAGGCTCCAATCCCTACAATTTTGCGCCTAACACGCTCCGATGGACCGATCCATGCGGGCTGTCGGAACTGATCACGAACAAGTTCCCCGATGAAGAACTGCCTGCCAACGGCAAGATCGTGCCCCATTCGATCGGAGAGGATGGCTATATCCAGCGAAAGGACGGACGCAAGAATTTCGATTTCGTGATCACGGCGGACAATCGACTGATCCTGGGCGACAAACATCATCTGCTCGGCGACCGGTCCGACGTGCTTGCGGCCGGTCAGATGAAGTTGAACGGTAAGGGGCGTGTGGCCGCTGTCGACAATCTCTCCGGCCACTATCGTCCGAGCGTGGAGGAGGCGGCGAGATTCGGCGACCTGTTGAGGGGCGTCGGCTTGAATGTCGATGGTACTGTGCTGAACATGTATTCATTTACTCTGGACGGCGACGGGAACGTCATCAGCATGAAGGTGGCCAAGACATGCCGGCTATGAACGAGAACACGCTCGCCGAGCTGTTGCCCATGCTCGATCGTATGGATGCGGAGGATGCGGTCCACGACCGTGCGCGCCTCGAACGCAACATCCCGAGGCTTCTTGCCTACCCGGCACGCGAGTTTTGGCCGATCCTCTTCGAAAACATGAGCACGCGGTTCAATACCCATCTTTTTCTGAACGCGCCGGAACTGTGGGTCGCCTGTACCTGGCAAGACTGGCGCGAGGTCATGTCGAGCGGCTTCGACAGAAGCTACCGCGCCTCCGGGGTCTTCGATACCGGAAAATTCGATGATGTGAAGCTGCTCTACAAGTACGTCGGCGTGGACTCGGTCGGCGCATTCCTGCAGGAGGCCGGGCAAGGCGATAGAGTGCGGCTGGCGAAGCACTTGTTGGCGATCCTGCCGCTCTTGGTCGACAAGGAAGGGCGAGACGAAGACCTTCGCGAGGGCGACGTCTTCGTCACCGAGCATCAGCTCGATGACTATCGTCGGCGACTCATGCAGGAAACGCCGGCTCCGGCGCCGGCCGACTTCAACGCGGACCGGCTCGAAGACCTACTGAATCGCGTCCTGAACGCTTAAGTTTCGCGGGGTCTGGGTCTGCCGCGCCCTGCGCTCTCCGGCCTGGGATGAGCCAGCCCAGGCCCGCCAACCGCCGATACGGCTATCGGCGGCTTATGCGCCGGCCGCGTGCGCCAGGCCCGCCACCACGCCCAGCGAGGCATCGCCGGTGACGATCTTCGCGCCGGGGAATATCTCCCTGGCAGCCGCCGGCACGTAAGGCGAGCGCGACATGCCGCCCGTGAGGTAGACGCTGTCCGGCTCCACGGAGAGATCCGCTTTGGCGCGCCGCATGAGTTCGCCCAGATGGCGCAGGAACGGGCTGGCGGCATCCTGCAGGCGCGTCTGGTCGAGCTGCGCTCGCAGTCCCGGCTCGATGTAGTCCAGCTCGACGCCGACCTGGTCTTGCTCGCTCAGGCCGATCTTGGCCCGTTCGACGGCGCGATTCAGGCGCACGGTGTGCCCGGGGAGTTTCAGCCGCTCCAGACGCGGGCCATAGGGCGCGTCCACGTGCTTGAACGAGGCCTGGCGAAAGTTGTTCTGCCGCTCCAGGTCGTGCACCGTCGATGCCTCGTAGTAGCGATGCACCGCCGTGGGCGTGATGCCCTTGCCGAACAAGGCCATGACCCCGCGCATGCTGAGCTCGATATCGACGTCGGTGCCGCCGACAGGATCGCCCCAGGACCCATGTATGACGGGCGCCGCGCTCGGCCCGCCGACATCGGCCAGTGCGATGTCCGTGGTGCCGCCGCCGATGTCCAGGATCAGCGTGCGACTCGGAGCGGCCAGTTCGCGGTGATACCCGTAGGCGGCGGCTGCGGGCTCCTCGAGGAAATCGATGGCGTCGAACCCGGCGGCGTAAGCGGCATCGGTGAGGATCTCCAGTGCTTGCGCGCTTCCGGCTTCCTTCATGCTGCTGCGAAAGCGCACCGGCCGGCCCATCACCGCCGCACGCACCTGCGTGCCCAACTGCGCGGACGCCTTCGTGCGGATGTGGCTCAGCAGCTGCGTGGCGATCCGCAGCAGGGTCTCGCGCGCATTGCCCTCGAGTTTGTAGCCCAGCATGGACTTGGGCGAGACCACCAGATGGCCGGTTCCGCTGGCCATATAGGCCTCCACCGCCTCGTCGCCGTACAGCGCATTGTCCACGTCCGCGCCGGCGGTCATCGCCTGGCGAATCTGGTCGGCGGCCCACTGCCGGCGCACCGCGACGACGGCGGCGCGCTGTATTTCGAAGTCCGACTGTTTGCGCGCCGTCGGCACCAGCGCCAGCGCCTGAGCGCGCGCATGCGCCGGTTGCCTCATCGCCTCCTCGCGCAGGCGCTGGACGCGCGCCTGCTCCTGGGTCTGATCGCGCTTGGCGCCGGCGACCAGCACCCTCACCTGCTCGCTCAGCGCCTCGGTCAACTCGAACTGAGCGACATCGGGCATTCGCAGCGGAAAGAACACCGTCGTGCGGAACTGATGGTCGTCGCCGAAGCGGATCAGCTGCAAGCGGCCGTCGATTACCGCGCCCGCGGCCGAATAGCTGGTACCAAAATCGATTCCGATCCGCATGGGCTTCCGGCGCAATGAACACTGACCCGCCATTTTGCCCGGAAACCGCATCGGCGCGGACCGCCGCGCGCGCATCGCGGCGAGGGCGCGATCCGCACGTTCGTCGCTTCCATGACGCGACCCTGCGCTGCGACGGCCGGCAACGATGTCGATGTCGATGTCGATGTCCCGCGACCGTTCGAGGCCGGAACGGGTCCTTGAGGCCCCAGGCGCAGCCGGCTTGACGCGTTGCCCGATGCTATCTAACATTAATGCGAATGATAATCAATATCTTTGCAGTCGCTCGACCGGCTTTCTTCGTTTCGATCTCGGCAGCGGATACCCGCTTGTGAAAGCATCTGGGTTCGAATCGCAGCTTCTTGCTACTCCCCGCAACCGCTCCGGCTTCGGACCTGCGCACGACGCCACGCGGTGTGGACTTATTAATCCTTCTTAAACTCGTCCTCATAAGCTGGACGCAATCTGCCCGTCGAGGCTGGATCCGTTCGCCGCCGACGCAGCCCACCCGCTGCGACCGCGAGCCTCGATGCGCCACCCCCTACTCACTTCTGCTACGGAACCTCCCATGCGTGCACGCCCCCCGCGTTGGCTACTCGTATTCCTGGTTTGTTCGTTGTTGGCGGCATGCGGAGGCGACAAGGAGGAAACCCAGGCCAGCGACGCTTCGGCGCTGGCGGTGTCGCTGGCCCAAGCGCGTCCGCAACCCTTGGCTCGCAGCGTGCTGGTGTCCGGCCCGGTGTCGGCCTTCGAGGAGATGCAACTGGGCGTCGAGCTCAGTGGGCAACGGGTGACCTCGCTGCTGGTGGACGTCGGCCAGTCGGTGCGCAAGGGCCAGGTGCTGCTGGAGCTGGACCATCGCACCCTCGACAGCGAACTGGCCCAGGCCGAGGCTTCGCTGCGGCAGGCGCAGGCATCGCTGTCGCTGGCGCAGGTCAGCTACGACCGCGGCGCCAAGCTTGCGGCCGAACAACTGATCAGCGCCGGCAATCTGGACGAGCTGCGCGCCACCCGCGTGCAGGCCGAGGCCCAGGTCGCCACCGCCCGTGCCGGTCGCGACGCGGCCAAGCTCCGGCGCGATTTCGCCGAGCTGCGGGCGCCGGCCGATGGCGTCATCTCCAAGCGACTGGTGCAGCCAGGCCAGGTCGTCGCCGCCGGCAACGAACTGCTGCGCCTGATCCGCGACGGCCGCCTGGAATGGCGCGCCGAGTTGCCGGAAGACCAGCTCGCCGGGGTCGCCGTCGGCAACACGGTCGAACTGCCCTATGCCGGCGGCACCATCGCCGGTCGCATCCGCGCGGTCACGCCCGGCGTCGATGCGCAGACCCGCACCGGCACGGTGTACGTCGACCTACCCGAGCCGGGCCCGCTCAAGCCCGGCGTCTATGTGGAAGGCCGCATCGTCACCGGCGCCGGCCGTGCGCTGATGGTGCCCACCGCCGCTGTGGTGCAGCGCGACGGTCACAGCTATGTGTTCACGATGAAGGACCAGCAGATCGTCCAGCGCGTGCGCGTGCGCACCGGCCAGACCGGCAACGGCCAGGTCGAGATCGTGCAAGGCTTGAAGGACGGCGATCAGGTGGTCGCCGAAGGCGCGGGCTTCCTAGGCGACGGCGATCGCGTGCGGGTGGTGCCGGCCGCCGCTGCCGGGAAGGCCGTACGATGAATTTCTCCGCATGGGCGATCAAGCGGCCGTTGCCGGCCCTGATGGTGTTCTTCGTGTTGTGCGTGGCCGGGTTGTGGGGCTTCCACAAGCTGCCGGTGGCGCGCTTCCCCGATATCGCCTTCCCGATGACCACGGTCACGATCACTCAGCCCGGCGCCTCGCCCAGCCAGCTCGAGGCCGAGGTCACGCGCAAGGTCGAGGACTCGGTCGCCACGGTGACCAACGTCAAGCGGGTGATCTCGACGGTCAGCGAAGGCGTCAGCACCACCACCATCGAGTTCCAGCTGGAAGCCGATCTGGCCACCGCGCTGGACGATACCCGCGACGCGGTCACCCGTATCCGCACCGACCTGCCGCAGGACATCCAGGAGCCGGTGATCTCCAAGGTCGATATCGGCGGTTCGCTGATGACCTATGCCCTGGTCGCGTCGCAGATGACGCCGGACGAAGCCAGTTGGTTCGTCGACCGCGAGGTTTCGCGCGCCATGTACGGCGTGCCCGGCGTGGCCCGGGTCACGCGCGTGGGCGGCGTGCAGCGGCAGGTACGCGTGGACCTGGACGCGAACGCGTTGCAGGCCTTCGGCGTCACCGCCGGCGACGTCTCGCGCCAGCTCGCGCAGATCCAGGTCGAGCGCGCCGGCGGCAAGGCCGAGCTCGACGGCGCCCAGCAAACCATCCGGACCCTGGGCACGGTCGGCAACGCCCAGGCCTTGCGCGATTACACGATCAGCCTGCCGGATGGCCGTTCGGTGCGTTTGTCGGCGCTGGCCAAGGTCACCGACGCCGCCGCCGATCCCACCGAGGCGGCCCTGCTGGACGGACGCGACGTGGTCGCGTTCTCGATGTCGCGCACGCGCGGCTCCAGCGAGGTCAAGGTCGAGGAAGGCGTGCACAAGGCGCTGGATGCCCTCAAGGCCGACCATGCGGGCATCGACTTCCGCCTGGTCACCACCGTCATCGACGAGACCCACCGTTCCTACGATTCGTCGATGACCATGCTGTGGGAAGGCGCGCTGCTGGCCTTGCTGGTGGTGTGGCTGTTCCTGCGCGACTGGCGCGCGACCTGGGTGTCGGCGCTGGCCCTACCCTTGTCGATCATTCCGACCTTCGCGGTGATGTACTGGTTCGGCTTCACCTTGAACCTGATCACCCTGCTGGCGCTGTCGGTGGTGGTGGGCATCCTGGTCGACGACGCCATCGTCGAGATCGAGAACATCGTGCGCCACTTGCGCATGGGCAAACCGCCGCTGGAGGCCGCCCGCGAGGCGGCCAGCGAGATCGGCAACGCGGTGATCGCGACCTCGCTGACCCTGGCGGCGGTGTTCGTGCCGGTCGCGTTCATGCCCGGCATCGCCGGCAAATTCTTCCGCGAATTCGGCTGGACCGCGGCGACCGCGGTCTTGTTCTCGCTGCTGGTCGCACGCCTGTTGACGCCGATGATGGCGGCCTATCTGCTCAAGCCGCATGGCGAGGAGAAAGGCGATAGCAAGCTGATGCGCTGGTACCTGGGCTGGGTGGACGCGGCCCTGCGCCATCGCGCACGCACGCTGTGGATCGCCACCGGTCTGTTCGTCGCCTCGCTGGCGCTGGTGCCGCTGATCCCCGCCACTTTCATTCCGCAGTCCGATCTGGGGCGCAGCAACCTGAGCCTGGAACTGCCGCCGGGCACGCGCCTGGAGGAAACCAAGGCGGTGGCCGAGCGCGCGCGAGTGCTGCTCAAGGACATGCCGGAGCTCAAGCAGGTCTACACCGCGATCGGCAGCGTGCTGGACCTGGGCGATCCTTCGACCACCGGCATCGGCGAGGCGCGCAAGGCCACGCTGGTGCTGGATTGGGGCGTGGCCGACGAGCGCGAACGCGATCAGCGCGTGCTCGAACGCGAGGCGCGGTCGCGACTGGCCCAGTTGGCGGGCGTGCGTGTGAGCTATGTGAGCTCCGAGCCCGGCAATCAGCTGCAACTGGTGCTGTCCGGCGACGATCCGCAGCACCTGCACGACGCGGCGATCGCCTTGGAACGCGACCTGCGCCGCATCCCGGGCCTCGGCAGCGTGACGTCGTCGGCCTCGTTGCTGCGGCCGGAGATCCAGATCCTGCCGGATCCGGCGCGGGCCGCCGACCTGGGCGTGGCCACCGCCGACATCGCCGAGGCCGCGCGCATCGCGACCGCCGGCGACTACGAACAGCGCCTGGCCAAGCTCAATCTGCCCGACCGCCAGATCCCGATCCGCGTGGGCTTCGCCGAATCGACGCTGGCGAACCCGGCCCTGATCGGGCAGTTGCGCGTGCCTGGCCGCTACGGGCCGGTGCCCCTGGCGGCGGTCGCCGACATCAAGATGGGCAGCGGCCCGTCGCTGATCTCGCGTTACCAGCGTCAGCGCAACGTCACCCTGACCGCCGAGCTCAACGGCCGGCCGCTGGGCGATGTCATGGAGACGGTGCAGAAGCTGCCCAGCGTGAAGCAACTGCCGCCCGGCGTGAGCTTCCTCAATACCGGCGACGCCGAGGTCTTCGTCGAACTGTTCATCGGCTTCATGCTGGCGATGGCGGCAGGCCTGGTCTGCATCTACATGGTGCTGTTGCTGCTGTTCAACCACGCGCTGATGCCGCTGACCATCCTGACGGCGGTGCCGCTGTGCGCGGGCGGCGCGTTCGGCGCGCTGCTGCTGACCCAGAACATGCTGTCGTTGCCGGCCTTGATCGGTCTGCTGATGCTGATCGGCATCGCCACCAAGAACTCGATCCTGCTGGTCGACTACGCGGTGATCGCCGAGGACGAGCACGGCCTGAGCCAGCACGACGCCCTGATCGACGCCTGCCGCAAGCGCGCCCAGCCCATCATCATGACCACCCTGGCCATGGGCGCGGGCATGATGCCGATCGCGCTGGGCTTCTCCGGCGATTCCAGCTTCCGCGCGCCGATGGCGATCGCGGTCATCGGCGGCCTGATCACCTCGACCCTGCTGAGCCTGATCGTGATCCCGGCGGCGTTCACCGTGGTCGACGATCTGGGCGAATGGATGACGCGGCGCTTCCGTCATCGCTCCTCGCATCCGGCCCAGCAGCCGCCGGCAGCCTGACGGCGCAACGCAGAAACCGGCACTGGTGCGGCGGAAAGGCCGCACCAGTGCCAAGGTTCACGACTGGCGCCGACGGCGGCGACGCTTGAGGAAGCTCAGCAGCGCCTGCTCCCATTGCCGGTCGCCACGCGCCCGCGCCGCGTACGGCGCCAGGGCATCCTCGCGCCAACCGGCGAACACGGTGGGGTCGATGTAGGACTTGCGGCAGACCACGGGCGTGTTGCGCAGGGCCTGCGCGACTTCGCCCACCACCGCCTTTTCCACCTGCGCCAGCGCACGCTCGCTGGGCGCGGCCCGTCGCTTGCCTTCGGGCAGCGGCAGCTGAGCCAGGCGCCGGAACGCGGCCAGGGTCGCGCCCCAGGTGCGGAAATCCTTGGCGCTGAACTCGCCGCCCGTGGCCTCGCGCAGGTAGCCGTTGATGGCGTCCGAATCCACCGGCTGCACCGTGCCGTCGTCGTCGCGGTACTGGAACAACGACTGTCCGGGCAGTTGCTGGCAACGTCGGATCTGCCGGACCAGCTTGGCGTCGTCGATCGCGACGTCGTGCATCTGTCCGCCTTTGCCGCGGAAATGCAGTCGCGCGCGCCCGTCGCGCAGGAAGTCGATGTGGCGATTGCGCAAGGTGCTCAGGCCATAGGTGCCGTTGCTGCGCAGGTAGGCGTCGTTGCCGACCCGCAGCAAGGTATCGGCCATCAGCGCGACCACGATCGCCAGCACCTTGGCGCGCGGAAAGCCCGCCAGCTTCAGATCGCTGCGCAAGCGCCGGCGCAGGCGCGGCAGCGCCGCGCCGAATTCCACGATGCGGTCGAACTTGCCGTGGTCGCGCGCATGCCGCCAATCCGGGTGGTAGCGGTACTGCTTGCGGCCGCGCGCGTCGCGGCCGGTGGCCTGCAGGTGGCCGCTGGGCTGGGCGCAGATCCATACCTCGCGATAGGCAGGGGGCACCGCCAGGGCGCGAATTCGGTCCAGGGTCGCCGGATCGCGTATGGGCCGCCCCTGAGCGTCGCGGTAGCGGAAGCCGCGCCCCGAGCGCAGGCGCGCGATGCCGGGATCGGCGTCGCTGACGTAGCGCAAGCCGGCCTGCGCGGCCACGCGTACGGACGCGGCATCGGGCACGGGGGCGGGCGTGGGTACGGCCTTAGCGGGTTTAGCCATGCGCCACACATACGCAGCGGTCCGTCAACGCGGTGAAAACGCCCCGCGACGCCGCTCGGGAGGTCCAGGGTCTGAACCATGGTTCAGGCTTGCAGCGGCGTTTTTCGGCGGATTTGACGACAAGCCCACGCGCTGGCGCTAAAGTAGTCGGGTGATGTCCGTCCTGCTGCGACTGCTGCTGTGCGTAGGCCTGATCCTCAACGGGTCGGCGTATGCGGTCGCGTCCACCCAAATGCAGTTGACGCACATGACCGCCGCGATCGAAGCGGCGGCCTTGGCCCAGACCTCCTGTCACGACGGCATGCCCCAAGACGGCATGGCTGCCAACGGCATGACGCATGACGGCCTGTCGATGGCCGGCATGTCGATGGCCGGCATGGATCACGAGTCGATGTCGGCGTCCGCCGATCACCGCCATCACGGTCAGGGCCAGGCGCCCGACGCGGCCCAGCCGGACTGCTGCAAATCGCCGACCTGTACTTGCTCCTGTCTGCAGCCCGCACCGGCCACGGCGATCGCGTTCGCCTTCGGTGGCGCGCATATCGGTCACAGCCTGATCGCGCGGCCGATGTCGGTCGACCACGACGCGCCGGCCCTGCCCTACCCCATCCGACCTCCCATCGCTTAAGCGCTCCACGCGCCGCCATCGCGGCGCGCTCAGGCAGGCTGTGCGCGACGTTCGCGCATGGACCTGGTGTCGCCGGTCGCGTCGTGCGCCGGCGTTATCGATCCTTTGGAGTTCGACGATGTCTTCCGATTTCTCCGGCCGACGGCCGGATGCTCTGGCCGAGCCTTCGCGCCGGCGTTTCGTCACCGGTCTGGCCGCGGGCGGCGTCGCCGCCGGCCTGGGCCTGTGGCGCTCGCCCGCGTTCGCGGGCACGGCGCTGGCCACCACCGCGCGCGAATTGCGCGGCCTCGATTTCGATCTCGCCATCGATGCGGCGCCGGTCAACTTCACCGGCCGGGTGCGCCCGGCGATCACGGTCAACGGTTCGCTGCCGGGTCCGATCCTGCGCTGGCGCGAGGGCGACACGGTCACCTTGCGCGTCGCCAACCGCCTGCGCGACACCAGTTCCATCCATTGGCACGGCATCCTGCTGCCGGCCAACATGGACGGCGTGCCGGGCCTGAGTTTCGACGGCATTCCGCCGGGCGAGACCTACGCCTATCGCTTCCAGCTACGCCAATCGGGCAGCTACTGGTACCACAGCCATTCCATGTTCCAGGAACAGGCCGGGCTGTACGGCGCGATCGTGGTCGACCCGCTGCAGCCGCCGCCGTTCCACTACGACCGCGAGCACGTGATGCTGCTGTCGGACTGGACCGACCTGGATCCGGCTGCGTTGTTCCGGCGCATGAAGAAGATGTCGGACTACGACAACACCTACAAGCGCACCGTCGGCGACTTCGCCCGCGACGCGCACGCGCAGGGCTTGGCGGCGGCGCTGCGCGACCGCGGCCAGTGGGGACGCATGCGCATGACACCGACCGATCTGTCGGACATCAATGCGCACACCTATACCTACCTGCTCAACGGCACCGCGCCTGCCGCCAACTGGACCGGCCTGTTCCGCTCCGGCGAGAAGGTGCTGCTGCGCTTCATCAACGCCTCGGCGATGACCTACTTCGATGTGCGCATCCCCGGCCTGAAGATGACCGTGGTCGCGGCCGACGGCCAGTACATCCACCCGGTCAGCGTCGACGAGTTCCGCATCGCGGTGGCCGAGACCTTCGACGTGATCGTCGAACCCTCGGGCCAGGACGCATACACCATCTTCGCCCAGGACATGGGCCGCACCGGCCATGCGCGCGGCACCCTGGCGGTACGCGAGGGTTTGTCGGCGCCGGTGCCGGCGTCGGATCCGCGCGTCATCCTGACCATGGACGACATGGGCCACGGCGGCATGGACCACGGCAGCCACGGTGCGCCCAAGCAGAAGGCCATGCCCGAGGGCAGCTGTGGCGCCAGCATGGGCATGGCCGGCATGGACCACGCAGGCCAGGACATGGCGGGCATGGACCATGGCGGCGGCGCGCACCCGGCCAGCGAGGACGGCAATCCGCTGATCGACATGCAGGCGATGACCAGCACGCCGCGCCTGGACGATCCGGGCATCGGGCTGCGCGACAACGGACGTCGCGTGCTGCGCTACGCCGATCTCAAGAGCCTGTTCGAGGACCCGGACGGCCGCGATCCCAGCCGCACGGTCGAGCTGCACCTGACCGGGCATATGGAGAAGTTCGCCTGGTCGTTCGACGGCCTGAAGTTCATGGATGCGCAGCCGCTGCGCTTGAACTACGGCGAGCGCATGCGCATCACCCTGGTCAACGACACCATGATGACCCACCCGATCCATCTGCACGGCCTGTGGAGCGACCTGGAGGACGAGCGCGGCGAGTTCATGGTGCGCAAGCACACCATCGACATGCCGCCCGGAACGCGTCGCAGCTATCGCGTGCGCGCCGACGCGTTGGGCCGCTGGGCCTACCACTGCCACCTGCTTTACCACATGGAAGCGGGCATGATGCGCGAAGTGAGGGTCGAAGAATGAGCGCCCTCCACTCTCCGCACCACGCCGCGCTCGCGGCCGCGCTGGCGCTCGCATTCGTCGGCGCCGCGCAGGCCCAGCACCACAGTACGCACGCCGCGCCGACGCCGCCCGAACCCACGCCGGCCGCGACCGAGCCGGTCGTGGATCACGCCGCGATGGGGCATGGCACGCCCAAGAAGACCGAAGCCAGTGACGGCGGCATGGACCACTCGAAGATGGACCACGCCGCCATGGGTCATGAGGCTGCGCCCGCCGCGAGCCAGACCCCGCGCGAACCCATTCCACCGCTGACCGACGCCGATCGCGCCGCCGCGTTCCCCGACTTGCGTTACCACATGCAGCACGCGCGCGAGTTCAACAGCTACGTGCTGTTCGATCGCCTGGAAGTCGGCCATACCGACCACGGCCGCAGCGAGGCCTGGGAGGCTACGGCCTGGTTCGGCAGCGATCTCAATCGCGTATGGCTGCGCAGCGAAGGCGAGCGCGAAGGCGGCGCCACCGCCGCGGCCGATCTGGAGGTGCTGTACGGCCGCAGCGTCACGCCCTGGTGGGACGTGGTGGTCGGTGTGAAGCACGACTTCAAGCCCGGTCGCTCGCAGGATTGGCTGGCCGTCGGCGTGCAGGGCATGTCGCCGTACAAGTTCGAGGTTCAAGCCACCGCCTATGTCGGCGCCTCGGGGCGCGTCGCGGCCAATGTCGAGGCCGAGTACGACGTGCTGCTCACCAATCGTTTGATCCTGCAGCCGCTGGTCGAGCTCGACTTCAACGGTAGCCAGGACACGCGCCGCGGCATCGGCTCCGGAGTGAGTACGCTGGAAGCCGGGTTGCGCCTGCGTTACGAGTTCATCCGCCGCTTTGCGCCCTATGTGGGTGTGGTCCACGAACGCAGCTTCGGCAACACCGCCGATCTGCGCCGCGACGAAGGCGAGGCCCGCGAGGACACCCGCGTCGTCGCCGGCGTGCGGATCTGGTTCTGAGGGCGCGACCATGGCACTCACAACCCGAAAGACGGCGCTGGCGCTCGCCATCGCCGCCACGGCGACGGCCGTGGCGGCGGGCGGCCTGGTCTGGGCCGGCGTCTACGACGTCGGCGCCGACGCGCCGCATACGCGACCGGTGTACGCGCTGCTGGAAACGGTGCGCAAGCGTTCGATCGCCGTGCGTGCGGACGAGTTGCAGGCGCCGCCGGACCTGAGCAGCCCGGTGCGCCTCCGCCAAGGCGCGGGCAACTACGAGGCCATGTGCTCCGGCTGCCATCTGGCCCCGGGCATGCGGAGCACCGAGCTCAGCCGCGGCCTCTACCCTGCCCCGCCCGATCTCAGCAAGACGCCGGTCGATCCGCGCCACGCGTTCTGGACCATCAAGCACGGCATCAAGGCCTCGGGCATGCCGGCCTGGGGTGCGAGCATGGGCGACGACTACATTTGGAACATGGCGGCCTTGCTGCAGGCGCTGCCGGGCATGGATGCGGATCAGTACCGCGCCCTGGTCGCCGAAAGCGGCGGTCATTCGCATGGCGGCGGGGAAACCGCCGACCGCGACCATCCCCATGGCGACGACGGCGACCACGGCGCGGCCGCTGAGCTGGAAGGGACCGGGCACCCGTCGCAGGCGGCGGCGAGCGGCTCGGAGACCGATGAGCCTGGCTCCGAGCGCAGACCCGCTCACGTGCATGCCGACGGCAAGCCGCACGCGCACCCGCCGACACCGACAGCACCGCCGACACCGGCGAAGACGGTCGCGCCCAAGCCCGCAGCGGTCATCGATGCGCCTGCCAACGAACACGAGGCGCACGAACATGCGCATTGACCGAGGATCCCGCATGAACACTTGGATGAGCCGATTCGCCACCACGCTGAGCCTGGCATTGGCGGTCAGCGCCTGCGGTGGCGGTGCCGCGCCGGAGCCGAACGCCGCGACGACGGCGCCGAGCAAAGTCGCGGCGGACGTCAGGCAGACGCCGGACCAACACGCCGATCACAAGGAACACGCCGATCACGACCTGCACGTCGATCACGGCGACGCCGCCAAGCCCGCGCCCGTCTCCGCATCGCGGCCGAAGATGGTGGTGCACAAAAGCGCGACCTGCGGTTGCTGCAGCGTTTGGGTCGATCACGTGCGCGCGGCCGGCTTCGAGGTCGAAGTGCGCGACCGCGAGGACCTGTCGGCGATCAAGCAAGCCCTGGGCGTGCCCTACGCCAAAGGCTCTTGCCACACCGCCGAGGTCGGCGGTTACTTCGTCGAAGGGCACGTGCCGGCTGCGGATATCCAGCGTCTGCTCGCGGAACGTCCGCAGGCGCGCGGCCTGACGGTGCCCGGCATGCCGGCGGGTTCGCCGGGCATGGAGATGCCCGACGGCCGCAAGCAGGCCTACACCGTCGAACTCGTGGCCGGCGACGGTACGACCACGGCCTACGCCCGGCACTGAACACGCAGCGCGGGCGGCGGCGCACCCCGCCGCTCGCGCAGGCTTGACTCTGGACCATGGTCCAGACCGGAGACTGGCGCCACCTTCACCACCTCAGAGACTGCAGCCATGCAGATCGGTCTACTGGCCAAACGCGCCGGCGTCCCCATCGACACCGTGCGCTACTACGAACGCAACGGCATCCTGCCGCCGCCCGAGCGCCAGGCCTCGGGCTATCGCGCCTACGACGAGCGCGACGTCGAACGCCTGCGCTTCCTGCGCCGTGCCAAGGCGCTGGGCTTCACCCTGGTCGAGATCCGCGACCTGCTCGAACTGTCCTCGCGCCGCGACGACGATATGGGCAGTCTCAAGACCGCCGCGAGCGAGAAGCTCGCCGATGTCGAACGCAAGCTGGCCGAACTCAGCCGCATCCGCGACGGTCTGCGCGTGCTGGTCGAGGCCTGCCCCGGCCACGGCGCGCTGCAGCGTTGCCCGATCCTGGCCGCGCTGGCGCAGGAGGACGCATGAACCATCGCGACCACAGCCCGCATTCGAAGCCCGCGCCGGCCGCCGCGCACGCCTGTTGCGCGAACAAGGTCGTCGACGCCGGCGCCGCGACCGTGATCGATCCGGTCTGCGGCATGCGCGTGGATCCGACCCTGAGCCCGCATCACGCCCTGCACGAAGGCCACGATCATGCCTTCTGCTCGGCCGGTTGCCGCAGCAAGTTCGTCGCCGATCCGCTCAAGTACCTCGCGCCCACGCCTGCCGAGCCGGTCGTCGCGCCCGCGGGCACGATCTACACCTGCCCCATGCATCCGGACGTGCGTCAGGTCGGTCCCGGCACCTGCCCGATCTGCGGCATGGCGCTGGAACCGGACATGCCCAGCCTGGACGAGGAAGAGAATCCCGAACTGCGCGATTTCGGCCGCCGTTTCGTCTGGACGCTGCCGTTGAGCCTGGCGACGCTGCTGCTGGCGATGTTCGGCCACCGCTGGTCGGCGCTGTCCGCCGACACCCGCACCTGGCTGGAGCTCGCATTGAGCGCGCCGGTCGTACTCTGGGCGGGCTGGCCGTTCTTCGAGCGCTGTCTGGCCTCGATCCGCAATCGCAGCCCGAACATGTGGACCTTGATCGGCATCGGCGTGGCCGCGGCTTTCGGCTACAGCGTGGTGGCGACGCTGGCGCCGGGTCTCTTTCCGGCCTCGTTCCGCGAGCACGGTCGTGTCGGCGTCTACTTCGAAGCGGCCGCGGTGATCGTGTCGCTGACCCTGCTGGGGCAGTTGCTGGAACTGCGCGCGCGCTCCAAGACCTCGGCCGCGATCAAGCGCCTGCTCGGCCTGGCACCGGACCACGCACGCCGCTTGCGCGACGACGGCGAGGAGGAAGACGTACCGCTGACGCAGGTGCAGGTCGGCGACCGTCTGCGCGTGCGCCCGGGCGAAAAAGTGCCGGTGGACGGCGAAGTGCTGGACGGCCGTTCCAGCATCGACGAGTCGATGCTGACCGGCGAACCGATGCCGGTCGCCAAACAGGCCGGCGACAGCCTGATCGGCGCCACCCTCAACGGCACCGGCAGTCTGGTGATGCGCGCATCGCGCGTCGGCGCCGACACCGTGCTGGCGCAGATCGTGCAACTGGTGGCGCAGGCGCAGCGCTCGCGCGCGCCCATGCAGCGCATGGCCGACCGGGTCGCGTTCTGGTTCGTGCTGGGCGTGCTCGCCATCGCCGTGGCCACCCTGCTCGGCTGGGGCCTGTTCGGTCCGGAGCCGTCGTGGACCTACGGCGTGCTCAACGCAGTCGCGGTGCTGATCATCGCCTGTCCCTGTGCGCTGGGCCTGGCCACGCCGATGTCGATCATGGTCGCCAGCGGCCGCGCCGCCGAGGCCGGCGTGCTGTTCCGCGATGCCGAAGCGATCGAGCGCTTGCGCGAGATCGATACCTTGATCGTGGACAAGACCGGTACGCTCACCGAAGGCCGGCCGGCGTTCCGCGAGGCGATCGCGACCGAGGGCCGCACGCCCGACGAGGTGTTGCGCCTGGCCGCGAGCCTGGACCAGGGCAGCGAACATCCGCTGGCGGCGGCCTTGGTCGCGGCGGCACGCGAACGCGGACTGCGCTTGCAAGCCGTGCAGGATTTCGATTCGGCGACGGGTCTGGGCGTGCGCGGGCGCGTCGGCGAACAGCGCCTGGCGCTCGGCAATGCAGCGCTGATGGCGCAGGACGGCGTCGAACTCGGCGAGCTCGCGGCCCAGGCCGAACGCCTGCGCCAGGACGGCGCCAGCGCGATGTTCCTGGCTATGGACGGCCGCGCCGCCGGCGTGCTCGCGGTGGCCGACCCGATCAAGGCCAGCACCGCCGCCGCGATCCGTGCGCTGCAGGACGCCGGCCTCACCGTGGTCATGGCCAGCGGCGACGCCGCGACCACCGCGCATGCGGTCGGCCGCAGACTGGGCCTGGACGGCGTGCACGGCGAGATGCGGCCGCAGGACAAGGCGGCGCTGGTCGAACGCCTGCGCGCGCAGGGGCGGCGTGTGGCCATGGCCGGCGACGGCATCAACGACGCCCCCGCGCTGGCCGGCGCCGACGTCGGCATCGCCATGGGCACCGGCACCGACGTGGCCATGGCCAGCGCCCAGGTCACCCTGATCAAGGGCGATCTGAACGGCATCGTGCGCGCGCGTGCGATCTCGGCGGCGGCGGTGGCCAACATGAAGCAGAACCTCGCCTTCGCCTTTCTCTACAACGCGCTGGGCGTGCCGATTGCCGCGGGCCTGCTGTACCCGTTCACCGGCAGTCTGTTGAGCCCGATGATCGCCGCGCTGGCGATGAGCCTGAGTTCGGTGTCGGTGGTGACCAACGCCCTGCGCCTGAACTCGACCCGGATCGGCTGAACGGCAGGCAGCGCCGCGCGCCCGGCGACGGGACGCGGCGCCTTCCGGCTCGGGCTATGATCTGCGCGTAGACGGTCCGGTAGCGGCCAGAGGAAGCCCCATGTCGATCCATTCCAAAGCCCGCCGCGACGCCAAGAAGCGCAAAGCCGCCAAGGCCGCCCGCGCCCCCGCCGCACCCGCGATCGAGCCCCACGCCGAGATGCGCGACCGCAACGGCCAGTTGCTGGGCGGCATCGTGCGGCGCGACGGCGAATGGACCCTGGGCCTGGGCGGGCGCATCGTCGGCGGCTCCGACAGCGCCGCCAAGGTCCTGATCATGCTCAAGCGCGCCGCCGCCCTGCACGAGCGCGAAGGCGAATCCGTGCAGCTCAAGTTCTCGCCGGCGCTCAGCGCCGCGGCCGCCCAGGAAGCCGCCGACCGCGGCCTGAGTTTCGAGCAGTTCGAAGCCGAATTCGAAAAGGAACTCGCCGACAGCCAGCGCCCGTCGCTGGAGGGGCCCAGCGGCGGTAACGAAGCGGTGCATTGAGCCGACGATCGGCGTCGTGTCGCCGGTCGTCTTGATCGTTAGTTAGTTTTCGCCGCGCAGCAGCACCACCGCTTCCAATCCACCGCCTTCGCGATTGCGCAAGCTCAATGCGGCGCCGATCGATCGGGCCAGCTGCTGCGCTATCGCCAGGCCCAGTCCGGTGCCGCCGGTGTCGCGGTTGCGCGAACCTTCCAGGCGATAGAACGGTTGCAGCACCTTGTCCAGTTCGGCTTCGGGGATGCCGGGGCCGCGGTCGCGTACGCTGATCCGCACCGCGCCGTCGGTTTCGCGGCCGACGTCCAGCTCCGCCGCGCCGGCGTAATTGAGGGCGTTGTCGAGCAGGTTGGCCAGCACGCGGCGCAGCGCTTGCGGGCGCGTGGTCAGCGGCGCATCGACGCGGCCGGTGTAGGCGACCGACTTGCCGATGTCCTGATAGTCGTACACCAGGCTGTCGAGGAAGGCGTTGAGGTCGATGCGCACCGACGCTTCCGCGCCGCCGTGCGCGCTGCGCGCATAGGCGATGCCCTCGCGTACCAGATGCTGCATCTGGCGCAGGTCCTCGATCATCTTCTCGCGCTCGGGCGACTCGTCCATGGCCTCGGCGCGCAGGTGCATGCGCGTGATAGGGGTCTGCAGGTCGTGCGAGATCGAGGCGAGTATCTGCAGGCGCTCCTGGGTGTACTCGGCGATGCGGTCCTGCATGGCGTTGAAGGCCGCAACCGCCTTGGCGACCTCGGTGGGGCCGCCTTCCCGCAGGCGCTCGCCGTCGCCGCCCGGACTCAGAGTCTGGGCAGCATTGGCCAGGCGCTCCAGTGGTCGCGTCGCCAGGCGCACCGCGGCCCAGGTGCATAGCAGCAACAGGCCCAGCTGCGCGAACAGCACGTACGGCAGCCACTTGGCCAACGGCATCATCGACGGCTGCACTTCGATGTACATGGGCGAGCCGTCGCTGAGGCGCAGGTGGATCTGGAAGCGCTCGGGCTCGGCGGACACGCTGTTGGCGACGATCGGGTAACGCGGGCCCAGCACTGTGCCGACGCGTCGGCTCATCTCCTGCGCGGTGTCGCCGATCAGCGGGCCGCCGGCCTGGCCGGGGCCGAGTTGGTAATGGAAGGTGCGTCGCCGCAGTTGCGGCAACCAATGCGCGCGTTCCTGCGCGGGCAAACGGTCCAGCAATTTGACCGCCACCACCGCGTCCTGCTCCAGATTGCTCATCAGCATCGAGGACGCGGCTTCGTAGCGCTCGTAGAACAGCAGGCCGAAAGACAAACCATGCGCGATCAGCAGCCCCGTGAACAGGATCAGATACAAGCGCGAGGCGATGGTCCTGGGCAACCAGCGCGACGTGCGCGACGGCGTCATGCCTCGTCACCGACCAAGGTCACGGCCATGCTGAACACGTAGCCTTCGCTGCGCACGGTCTTGATATAGCTCTGCTCGCGCGCGTCGTCCTGCAAACGCTGACGCAGGCGACTGACCATCAGGTCGATGGAGCGGTCGAACGGTTCGGCATCGCGGCCTTGGGTGAGGCTGAGCAGCTGGTCGCGGCTGAGCACGCGGTTGGCGTGGTCGAGAAACACGCGCAGCAGACGGAATTCGGCGCCGCTCAGGGCCACCACGGTGCCGTCCGGATCGAGCAGGTGGCGCGCGGTGGTGTCCAGGCGCCAGCGCCCGAACGCCAGCACATGACTGGCCTGACTGACCTGCAGGTTGGGAGGCAGCATGCGCGTGCGCCGGATCACGGCCTTGATCCGCGCCAGCAGCTCGCGCGCGGCGAACGGCTTGGTCACGTAGTCGTCGGCGCCCATCTCCAGGCCGACGATGCGGTCGGTCTGGTCGTCGCGGGCGGTCAGCATCACGATCGGCACTGCGCGGTGCTTGCCTGCGCGCAGGTTGCGCGCCAGGGTCAGGCCGTCCTCGCCCGGCATCATCAGATCCAGCACCACCAGGTCCACGGCATGCGTGTCCAGCACCGCGCGCATTTCGCGGCCGTCGGCGACGGCGGTCGCGCGCAGGCCGTTCTTCTGCAGATAGTCGGCGACCATCTGGCGGATCTCGCGGTCGTCGTCGACGACCAGGATGTGATCTACGTGTTCCATGCGTTTCCTGGCGGTGGATCGCCGGCGGCTCGCACCGCCGGCGATGGTGGCGCCGGGCCGGCGCGGCCCTGCGCCGGCTCCTCAGCGCTGCGCCAGCAGCTGCCGGATCTGCGCCTCGGTGGTCTCGTAGCCGCCTTCGCCGTAGTGGCGATACACGACCCTGCCATCGCGGTCGATCAGGTACAGCGCCGGCCAGAAGCGGTTGCCGTAGGCGTTCCAGGTATCGTAGCGGTTGTCCTGCGCCACCGGGTAGCCGATGCCGTGGCGCTGGATCGCGGCCTGCACGCCGGCGGCGGCATGCTCCTCCTCGTACTCGGGGGTGTGCACGCCGACCACCACCAATCCCTGGTCGCGATAGCGCTGGTGCCACTGCTGCACGTGCGGCAGCACGTGGATGCAGTTGATGCAGGTGTAGGTCCAGAACTCCACCAGCACCACCCTGCCCTTCAGCCCGCTCATGCTCAGCGGCGGGCTGTTGAACCAGCGTTCGATGCCGGCGAATTCCGGGGCCTGCACCGGCGGCGCCTGGCTGGCGTTGGCGCCGGGCGAACACGCCGCGCCGGCGAGGCTCAGACTGAGAGCTACGATGATGGCCTTCCACATGAGGCTGACTCCTGGCTGGCGCTGCGGGGGCGATCGGGCTCAGCCGATCGCGAGTTCGACGTTCACGTTGCCGCGCGTCATGCGCGAATACGGGCAGGTCTGGTGGGCGGCGGCGACCAGTTCGCGCTTCAGGTCCTCGTCCAGCCCGGGCAGGTTGACGTTCAAAGTCACCGCCAACTGATACTCGCCGCTGGCGATCTGGCCCAAGGCCACATCGGCATCGACCGAGGCGTCTGCCGGCAGCTTGATCTTGCGCGCGGCCGCGGCGAACTGCAGGGCGCCGATGAAGCAGGCCGAGTAGCCGATGCCGAACAGCTGCTCCGGGTTGGTGCCGGGGCGGCCCGAGCCGGGCGAGCTCAGCTGGACATCGATCGCGCCATCGCTGGACGTGCCGCTGCCGATGCGGCCGCCGGTGACGTGGGTGTGCGCGGTGTAGATAACGGTTTCGAGGGTGCTGCTCATTACGGTGACTCCAGTGCTTGGGGGGAGGTGTGTTGCGGGTTGCTGCGGGTGCGCGCCAGCTGGCGCTTGTTCGCCTGCGCCCACTTGCCGACCAGACGGACGGCGACGGCGGCGCAGAGGATGGCGAAGGGAATCGCGTAGACCACGCCCATGGTGGGAATGCGCTTGAAGAAGGACAGGCCGAAGATCAGCGCGATCGTCCACATGCCGACGGTGTGCAGGCGCTTCCATGACGTCGCGCTCAAGCGCTTGGAGATGGCGTGGAAAGACGTGACCGCGAGCAAGGCGATGAACACATAGCCCACCGTGCCCGGCAGATTGGTCAGCGCGCTGCGGCTGGGCCAGAACTGCGGGTTCAACACGCCGTAGCTGAAGATCGCGCCCAGGTGGACCAGGTGCGAGAACGCGAACGACAGGCCGATGTAGCGGCGTTCGCGCACCAGGCCACGGGTGAAGTCGTTGGGCACCAGGGTCGCCAGCGAGGAGGCGACGAACGCGGCCAGGAACAAGACGAACGAGCTGCGCGCAGTCGCCCGGATCACCGAACGCATGGCCTCGGCCGGGTCCGGATTCAGGGCCAGGATCAACGCCGACATCGCCAGCACCGCGGCCGCGATCAGCCAGAACAGCTTCCATCCGCCGAGATGCGAGGTCTTAGTGCTCATCGTCTTGCTCCATCGAGTTGAGAGTGCCCAGGACCACGCCCTGCGCATGCAGTTGTTGCAACAGCGCCAAGCCTTGCGCCACGAACCCGGCGGCGTCGCCGCCCGCCTCCGCCGCCAGCGCGGCCAGGTGCGCGCGGCCGGTTCGCGGCTGGCCTTGCAGCGCGCTCAGCAGGCGATACGCGAGCGGCGCGATCCGGGCGAAATGGACGCGATGGTCGGCATCGCGATGCACCAGCAAGGTCGTCGCTTCCGCGGGCGGCCGCTCGGGCTGGAACGACGGGCCGAGCTCGGTCACCGGCCAGCGATAGGCCAAGGGCAGCGCCAGCGGCGACAGCAGCGGCACGCCATCGAGCAGATCGCCGTCGGCATCGTGCGCGGGCGCCTGCGCGTCGCTGACGAACAGCGCCTGCTCCACCCATTCGTAGTGCGCCAGTTCGGGCAGCCAGGGCGGCCGTTCGGTAGCGTCGGCGCGTTGTTCGAGGTAGGCGACGAACTCGGCGGCGATGCGCGCGAACAGCGGGGTCTGCGCGCGGTGCTCGGCGTAGAAGGCGCGCACCAGCGCGGTCCAGCGCGTCGCGCCCAGGGTTTCGGCGATCACAGGGAAACCGTTGGCCAGCAGGCCCTCGAGGTTGTTGAAGAACAGCTCGCGATAGACGCGCAGGCGGCGGTCCTCCAGGCCGGGCGGCGGCGCATGGGTGGACGGGTCGCGCAGGTGGCGCGCCAGGGTGAACTGTTGCTCGCGCAGGCGATCAGGCATGGACCTGCTCCAGCAAGCGCTGACGGTCGGCGTAGGCCAGCTGCATCGAGCGGATGCGCTCGGTCTCGGCCAACAGCTCGGGCAGCGGTGGGAAGTTGAAGTCGCGTTCCAGCAGGGTCGGACGCACGCCGAAACGGCGATAGGCGCTGGCCAGCAGCGACCACACATCGGCCTTGACCGGCGCGCCGTGGGTATCGACTTTCAGGTCGATGTCCTCGTCGTAGTGGCCGGCGATGTGGCAGGAGGCGATACGCTCGCCGGGCAGACGCGCGAGGAAGGCCTCGGCGTCGTAGCCGTGATTGATCGAATTGACGTAGAGGTTGTTGACGTCCAGCAGCAGGTCGGTGTCGGCCTCCCCCAGGACAGCGTTGATGAAGTCGATCTCGGCCAGCGCCTGATACGGCGCGGCGTAGTAGGACACGTTCTCCACCGCGATGCGCCGGCCCAGCACGTCCTGCACCTGGCGAATGCGCCCGGCGACGTGGCGGATGGCCTCGTCGGTGAACGGAATCGGCATGAGGTCGTAGAGCTGACCGTCGTCGGAGGTGTAGCTCAGGTGTTCGCTGTAGAGCATCACCTGATGGCGATCGTTGAATTCGCGGGTGCGGCGCAGCAGCTCCATGTCCAGCGGCTCGGTGCCGCCCAGCGACAGCGACAGGCCGTGGGCGCTGATCGGGAAGCGCGCCGACAGCCGCTCCAGCGCCGCGCCGAACTGGCCGCCCACGCCGATCCAGTTGTCGGGTGCGACCTCCAGGAAGTCCACGGCGCCGTCGGGCATGCTCAACAGGTCTTGCAGCAGGCCGCGACGCAGGCCCAGGCCGGCGGATGTAGCGGAGTGTGTCGTGCGCATGGCGGGGTCTCGGGAGAGGCGCCCCCACGAAGGCTCGTGGGGGCGCGGACGGTGCAGGTTTACTCGGTGATGCCGGAGAACAGGCCGCGCGGGATTTCCTTGCCGTTGGCGTTGAACGCGGCTTTCACGCTGTAGTACGCCTCGTGCTCGGAGATGTAGCCGTCGCCGTTGCTGTCCTTGCTCTTGAAGGCGGCTTCGCCCTTCGGGACTACCGCCAGGAACTCGGCGCGCGAGACCCGTGCGTCGTCGTCGGTATCGGTGGCGGCGAAGCGGGCGTCGCCGCACTGGCCTTCGCCGCACTTGCCCTCGGCGGTCTTCTTGGCCGCGCCGCTCTTGGCCTTGGCCGGCTTGCTTTCGTTGGCGCCGCACTTGCCTTCGCCGCACTTGCCTTCCGCGGCGGCATGGCCGGCGGCGAGCATGTAGCCCTGGGCGAGCGGCTGCATGGCGAAGGCCGAGCCGCTGAGGACCAGGCCGGCCAGCGCGATGCCGAGCATGCCGACGCCGGTGTTACGCGGGGTGTTGTGGGACATAGCGATTACTCCAAAGGTTGTGCGGCAGCGCCGCGGGGGAATGCGTCGCGGATGCGGCGCGAATTCGGATAGGGAGCTAGCGCTTCAGGCGGTGGCGACGTCGGCCCAGGCCGTGCGCGCTTGCGGCTTGATCGCCAGCGCCAGGCCGGCCAGCGCCAGGGCGCCGCCCACCCAGGGCAGCAGCAGCGAGGTCGGCAGACCGATCGCCAGCAGCACCACGCCCCAGGCGGTCTGGCCGGACGGCGCGGCGGCTACCGTCGAGCGTCGCGTCGCGATCCAATGGTCCAGGCTCAAACGACCCGCGCCGTTGAGGGTCAGCGGCAGCAGCATCGCCAGGTACAGCAGCGGCAGCTTGTAGTTGCCGTAGCCCTCGTTGCTGATCGCATAGCCCCTCCACAGCTCGGCCAGGCTCGACCACTCCGCCGGCCAGTGCACCGCGTAGATCGCCACCACGGTCAGTACCCACAGGGCGGCGGCGACATAGCGCGTGCCCAGGCCCAGCAGCAGCGCGATCGCGCCCAGCAGTTCCACCCAGGTGGCCATGGTCCAGTTGAGCTGCGGGCCGAGCAGCGCGAACGGCTGCGGAAACTTGTCGCCCAATTCGGCGAACCAGTTCTGGCCCTGCAGTTTTTCGCGGCCGGCCTCGAAGAATTCCCAAGCCAGCAGGACGCGCAGACCCAGCGGACCCAGCCATTGGCCGACGCCGCCGACGCGGGTCATCAGGGGCGGCTGCGAGGAGGTAAGGAGCGAGCGATTCATGGCGAGGGCCTGTGCGTTTCGGTGACGCTATTTCGGGCTGCGCCGGTATCCGTGGCGTGTCGGCAGCCCCGGCTTTTTGTAGGGAAACCTCCGGTTTCCGGCCGCGGATACAGTTCGATACAAAGGCGGGAACGGCGGCCCGGGGACGCGACGGCGCGCCGTCATTGCCCGGCCCTCAGGCGGCAGGTGATGGATTCGGTCGGGGGCGCTTGTCCGCGTCGGCGGCAGCTCGGGGCCAGTCGCCAGTTCGTCGCATTCGGCGCGGCTGGAGGGCGTCAGCCAGAGGGATCGGCCGCCCTTGCGCGGCATCAGGGCCGGTCGTGCAGCGGCGGCCTGCCCGTTGCGCGCCCTGCCCTGGCAAGACGCGGCAACGAGGCCGAGGATCGAACTCAGACCTGGGTGGGGCCGTTCGCGGACTCGGCGGCGCGGCCTTCGCCGGGCGCACCGACGTCGTGGACATACGCGGTCTGGCTGCGATCGATGCGCAGGCTCAGCAATTCGGGACGGCTGTAGTGGCCGCGCGCATCCATCAGGCGCTTGCGCGCTTCGATCAGCGAGAGATCGAGATCGGCGATGACCTCGCCCTCGCCGCTGCGCAGCGGTTCGCCGACAATGCGGCCGTCGGGGTCGATGATCGCGGTGAAGCAACCGCCGGAAATCGGACCGATCGGGCCGCCGGTGTCGGCGGCGATCCGGGCCTGCTGCTCCGGATCCAGCCAGGCGGTGGCCACGACGACGAAACAAGCCGACTCCAGCGCGTGCTGGCGCACGTTGATCTCGGTCTGCTCGGCGAACAGCGGGCCGGCGAAGGAGCCGGGGTACATGGCCGAATGGATCTGCTCGCCGTCGGCGATCAGGGCGTAGCGCGCCAGCGGCAGATAGTGCTCCCAGCACGCGAGCTGGCCGATGCGACCGACCGCGCTGTCGACGGCGCGCAGGCCCGAGGCATCGCCCTGCCCCCAGACCATGCGCTCGTGATAGGTCGGGGTGAGCTTGCGGCGGCGCTGGATCAGCCTGCCGTCGGCGTCGAACAGCAGTTGGGTGTTGTAGAGCGAATGCCCATCGCGTTCGTTGACGCCGATCGAGACCACCATGTTGGCTTCGCGTGCGGCCGCGCCGATCGCGTCGGTTTCCGCCGACGGCACGGTCACGGCTTCGTTGAGCAGGCGCTGATGCTCCTTGCCCATCTGGTAGGGCGCCTGCACGAAGGAGAAGTAGGGGTAGTACGGGATCAGGGTTTCGGGGAAGGTCGCGAACTGCACGCCTTTGGCGCCGAGCTCGCGGATCTTGTTGACGACTTTTTCGACGGTGCCGGCGCGGCTGTACAGCACGGGACTGATCTGGACGGCGGCGGCTTTGACGGTGCTCATGACGGACTCCTGGGGTTTGGACGCGTCCGGCGGGATGCCGGTACGGGGCAAAACTTAGGCTCCGCACTCCATGGCGTAAATGTCTAACTAACCTCGTTTTAGGACATACGATTGTCCTGGCTTGCGCCGGCGTACTCGGACACCCGCAGGCCTTCCCTGTTCATCGTCGCCGCGTCGGCGACCCGCTTCGCTATCGGCGGCGTCCTCGCGCCGATGCGGTTCGCCCGGCTCACCGCATCCTACGCCGCGCCTGCGAACGCGGCGGCTACGCGGTTCTGAATAGCGCGATCGCGCGGCTCAGGCGGCGGCCAGGCGCGCGTTGCGGCGCAATGCCTGCGGCGGCTGGCCGAAGGCGCGCAGGAACGCCCGGCGCATGCGCTCGGGATCGACGAAGCCGGTTTCCACGGCGACCTCGTCGATGCTGTGCCGGCTCTGTTCGATCATCACCCGCGCCGCCTCCACGCGCAGGTTTTCCACCGCCTTGGCCGGCGACTGCCCGGTCTCGGCGCGGAAGGCGCGGCTGAACTGGCGCGGGCTCAGATGCGCGGCCTCGGCCAGTTCCTCCACCGACAGCGGCGCACGCAGATTGCGGCGTGCGTAGGCCAGCGCGGTCTGGATGCGGTCGGACTTGGCGTCCATCTCCAGCAACGCCGAATGTTGGGATTGGCCACCCGCGCGACGGTGGTAGACCACCAGTTTCTGCGCGACCTGGCGCGTGAGTTCGGCGCCGAAGTCCTTCTCGATCATGCCCAGCGCCAGGTCGATGCCCGCGCTCATGCCCGCCGAGGTCCAGATCGCCCCGTCGATGATGAAGATGCGGTCTTCCTCCAGGTGCACGTCCGGGAATCGTCGCTGCAGCTCGCGCGCGTGGAACCAGTGCGTGGTCACGCGCTTGCCCTCCAGCAGCCCGGCTTCGCCGAGGAGGAAGGTGCCGGTGCACACCGACGCGGTGCGTCGCGCGTTGCCCGCGGCGCGACGCAAGGCTTTGATCAGCTCCGGGCTGGTCGGCTCCGGGTTCAGCAGGCCGCACACGATCAGGGTGTCGAACTTCTGCCGCGACAAGGCGCGCGTGTCGACGCTCATGCCCAGCGAATTGGCGACCGCCCCGCCCCGCTCCGAGTACAGGCGGATGTCGTACAGGCGCTGCTTGGCGCAGGCATTGGCCAGCTCGAAAGCCGACGCAGCCGCCAGGCCCATGATCTGAAAGCCCGAAGGCAGCACGAAACCGATGCCGAGCATGGCCGGAACCCGTATGACCTAAAACGAGGTTTATACGACATTTACGCCAAGGTCAAGCGAGCCTAGCTTGCCGTCTACCCGGCAACCGCCGTCCCTACGGAGTCAGCATGAACACCCTCGTCCACCAGGGCACCGCCCTGATCACCGGCGCCTCCTCCGGCATCGGCGCCATCTACGCAGACCGCCTGGCCGCGCCGGCTACGACCTGATCCTGGTCGCCCGCCGCGCCGACAAGCTGCGCGCGTTGGCCAAGGACCTCACCGACCGCACCGGCCGCTCGGTCGAAACCCTCGTCGCCGATCTGACCCAACCGGCCGCGCTGGCGCAGGTGGAGCAGGTGTTGCGCACCGACGCCAGCATCACTTTGCTCGTCAACAACGCCGGCGTCGGCGCGGCCGCGCCGCTGCTGCAGGCCGAGGTCGGCGACATGGACCGCATGATCACCCTCAACGTGAACGTGCTGACGCGCCTGGCCTATGCGGTCGCGCCGGCCTTCGTCGCCCGCGGCGCCGGCACCATCGTCAACATCGCCTCGATCGTCGCGCTGGCGCCGGAACTGCTCAACGGCGTCTACGGCGGCAGCAAGGCCTACGTACTGGCGTTCTCGCAATCGCTGCAGCACGAGCTGGCCGACAAGGGCGTGCGCGTGCAGGCGGTGCTGCCGGGCGCCACCGCCACCGAGTTCTGGGGCGTGGCCGGTGTGTCGATGGACCAGTTGCCGCAAGGCATCGTGATGTCGGCGCAGGACATGGTCGACGCCGCGCTCGCAGGCCTGGCGCAAGGCGAAGTCGTGACCATCCCCGCCCTGCCCGACCTGGCCGATTGGAACGCCTACGAGCAGTCGCGCAAGGCGCTGGCGCCGGGGCTGTCTCTGGCGGTCCCGGCCGCGCGCTACGGCCTTGCGTCGCCCCGGGGCGTCGCCGCCTAGTTGCCGACCGAAAGCCGGCAGATGGTTCCTGTCTGCCGGTGGGCGTCGCGCTACACGCCGGCTAGCGCCTGCGCAGTGCGTCCAAGCCAGCCGCACGCCGGTTCGGAGCGAGCGGCGCATACCCGGGCTGCCGTTTGCAGTCCACGCAACGTCGGTCGGTGAAGTCCGCAATACCTCTGCCCGCACAGCTTGAAGCGCTGCAGACGCGGTCGGCTTCACCCGTCTTCACACCTCCCGGGGCTAGGATGGGGCCAGCTCTCCGGATGAGAGATCGACGTGAACAGTTTCTCGACGTCGCCGCCACGGATCTGGCTCGACCGATCAGCGATGACGCTAATGATCGGCGTAACGGCTTGGTTGTCTCTGACGTTGGCGCGCGGCCCCGGCGAGCTGGCCGCGATCTGGATAGGCAACGGCATCTTCACCGGCTGGCTGTTGTCCAGGCCCACCTCGACCTGGCCGCCTTACCTGCTGCTCGGATTGGCCGCCGACATCGTCGCCCACCTAGCCGCTGGCTATTCGGCGCTGCATGCCACTTCGATCAGCGGCAGCAACCTGCTGGAAGTGCTCATCGTCGCCGGCGTCGTCAGGCGTCTGGTGCCCGACGTGGGCGATCCGAAGCGCTGGATCAGCTTGGGCGGCATCGCTACCGGCAGCACGCTGGTGGCCTGCGCGGCGTCCGGCCTGCTGGGCGCGTCGATCACCTCTGCCCTGTACGGCAGTTCGCTGGTCACCAACTTCATCAGCTGGTTCGCGGCGCATGTCGTAGGCATGGTCATCATCGCGACCTCCACCTTGGTGGTTCTACGCGAAGGCCTGGATTTCGTGGCCGCGCCCGGACGGCGCTGGGCCTTTCTGACCAGCATGCTGCTGGTCGCCGCGGTCAGTATCGCCGTTTTCAGCTCCCGCTATCCGGTGCTGTTCATGGCCTATCCCCCGCTACTACTCGGGGCGTTCCGGCACCGCTTCGCCGGCGTGGCGGTCGGGGTGATCCTGCTCGCGGTCATAGGCAGTATCGGCACCGCCATGGGCCGGGGGCCGCTTTGGCTGGTGCAGGATATCGGCACCACCGGGCGCATCGCGCTGCTGCAGATCTATATCGCCGGGGGCTGCCTGATGACCATTCCGGTCGCGTTGGCGATGGCCGAACGCAAGCGACTGACCGCTCGCGTGCGCGAGAGCGAGCACCGTTATCGAATGCTGGCCGACTATTCGCACGATGTGATCGTACGCATGCGCGTCGACGGCGAGCGGCTCTACGTATCCCCCTCGGCCAAGGACATGTTGGGCTGGTCGCCCGAGGAGATGGTCGGTTCCCGCTGGGATCTCGTCCATCCGGACGATCGCGATTACCAGATGCGCATGATGGCGCAAGTCATTTCATCCGGCCAACCCAGTACCGCGGTCTATCGCGTGCGCCACAAGGGCGGCCATTACGTCTGGGTCGAGGCAGTCACGCGGCCCATACCCAGCGCCGACAGGATCGGCGAGCAGGACATCATCTATGCCGGCCGCGATGTTACCCGGCGCGTCGTCGCCGAGCAGGCGCTGGAGGAAAGCCGCCTGGAACTGGAGCGTCTGGCGCGCATCGATACGCTCACCGAGGTGGCGAACCGACGTCAGTTCGACGAGCGCCTGTCGAACACCTTGATGCGGATGCGCCGCCAGGGATTTCCGGTCGCCTTGATGTACCTCGACATCGACCACTTCAAGCGCATAAACGACGGTCATGGCCACGCCGCCGGCGATCAGGTGTTGCGCATCTTCGCGCGCCGACTGCTGGACAGCGTGCGCAGCACCGATCTGGTCGCGCGCCTCGGCGGCGACGAGTTCGCGGTCATCATCGAGGATGCCGCCGTACCGGAAGCGGCGGAGGTCGTGGCGCGGAAGCTGATCGACGCGATGCACGGCTCGATAACCGTCGACAACGGGTGTCTGGATGTCACGACGAGCATCGGCATCGCTTACTCGAGCGCACCAGCAGACTTTACGGCCCTGCTGTCCGCGGCGGATTCGGCGCTGTACGAGGCCAAGAATGCGGGACGCAACACGTACCGCGTACGACAGGTAGCCGAGTCTTGCTCATGATGCCGACTCGATCGATGGCGGCGACGACCGCTACGACTATGCGTATCGATTCCGCAAAAACACTTAGGGCCCGGTTTCCCGAGCCCTAAGTGTTTTTTACTTGGCGTCCCCACGGGGATTCGAACCCCGGTCGCTACCGTGAAAGGGTAATGTCCTAGGCCTCTAGACGATGGGGACAAAACTGATTGTTCTTGCAGCTAACTCGTCGAAACCCTTTCACAGTGTTCGAAGAGTGGTGGAGCCAGCCGGGATCGAACCGGCGACCTCTACAATGCCATTGTAGCGCTCTCCCAGCTGAGCTATGGCCCCACGTGCTGGAAAGACGAAAATTCTAGCGGGCGTTCAGCGATGTCGTCAAGCATTCATCGCTAATTTTTTTGCCGCCCCGCCGGGACCCTCGTTGAGGGGTGTTCCGGGCGGGTGAATCTCGACCGGGCGCAATGTTGCCATGCCATGACCACGTTCGGCTAGATACTCGAGCCACTTTCCTAAAAAAGTGTTCATGCGCATGCGGTGGCCGATCAGCTCCGCCGGCGGCGGATACATGCCGATCACGTCCTGCCAGCGGCGCCCGACGTAGCAATTGGTAGCTTCCAGCTGGTGGGCGTCGTTGTACAGGCGCAGCCAGGCGGAGGGATCGGGCTCGCCGGTGAGCGGATCCAGCAACGCATAGGTCATGCGCAGCTCGGTGGTGTAGCGGTGCTGCTCGATCACGTCCAGCTGCAGATCCAGCCCGTCCCCGATCGAGGACCGGTAGGTGCCGACAGCCAGGTCGGCCGGCGCGAACAGGCGCGTGAGGCGGCGGTGGTTCTCCGCGTACAGGCCCATCAGCCAACCGAAACGGGTCAGTCGCGGGATGCGTGCGGAGCGGGCGGCGAGCGAGTTCATGCGAGCGATGCTACACGCGCAAACCGCTTCGCGGCAGCGTTGACGGACCCGCCGGAGAGGCCTAAGTTAAGGGTTCCTACCGCATCATGGTTGGCGCCGGCGGAAACGTTATCCGCAACGCGCCACCGGGCTCCGAGAGAGCCCGCGATCAGAACATCACGCGGTGGATCCCCAGCGTCGTCAGCACCTTGCTCGCGATCTCCTCGATCGAGGTATGGGTCGTGCTCAGGGTCGCGATGCGCTCGGCGCGGAACATCATCTCGGCCGCGGCGACCTCGCGCTTGCAGGTGTCGAACTGCGCGTAGCGCGAGTTGGGGCGGCGTTCCTGGCGGATCTGCTGCAGCCGCACCGGATCGATGGTCAGGCCGAACAGCTTGTCGCGGTACGGGCGCAGGCGCGGCGGCAGGCGGTCGTGCTCGAGGTCTTCTTCGGTCAGCGGATAGTTCGCCGCGCGCACCCCGTAGTGCAACGCCAGGTAAACGCAGGTGGGCGTTTTGCCCGCGCGCGACACCGCCACCAGGATCAGATCGGCCTCGTCGTAGTCGATGCTCTGGCCGTCGTCGTGGGTCAGGGCGAAATTCATCGCATTGATGCGGCGATGGTAGGTCTCGAAATCGGCGATGCCGTGGGCCTTGCCGATGCGGCGCTCGCGGGTCTCTTCCAGCTCGCGCTCCAGGGGCTCGATGAAGGGCGCGAACACGTCCAGCATCAGCGCCCCGCTCTCGGCCAGGGCTGCGCCGACCTCGCCGTCCATGCAGGAATTGATCACGATCGGGCGCACCCCGTGGGTCTGGGCGGCCTCGCGGATCTTGGCCCCGACCTCGCGCGCGCGCTCGACGCTGTCCACGAACGGGATGCGGTCGGTGACGAAGCGGGTCTCGGTGAATTGGGTCAGCAGGCTGTGCCCTATGGTCTCGGCGGTGATGCCGGTGCCGTCCGAAACGTAGAAAACCGGCCGTGTTCCTGCCATCGCCCACCCCTCCAAAACCGCGTTCCAATACGAAAAAGCCCGTCGGATCAAGCTTGTATGCGCCCGACGCAGCGGCGATCATATCCGCTTGGCCGCGCCCCCACGCGCGCCCCCCTCGGAGACAGTGTGCCTTGAACGAGAACATCCTCTGGCTGCACGCGCTGCGCCTCAACGATCTGGCCCGCGTCGGCGGCAAGAATTCCTCCCTCGGCGAGATGATCGGCAACCTCGCCAATCTGGGGGTCTCGGTCCCGGGCGGCTACGCCACCACGGCCGAGGCGTTCAAGGACTTCATCGCCCATAACGACCTGCACCAGCGCATTTTCGACCGCCTGGCGACGCTGGACGTGGAGGACGTGCCGGCCCTGACCGCGGCCGGCGGCGAAATCCGCGGCTGGGTGATCGAGGCGCCGCTGCAGCCGGCCCTGGACCAGGACATCCGCACCGCCTATCGCCAGCTCTGCGCCGAGAACGGCGGCGGCGACGTGGCGGTCGCGGTGCGCTCCTCGGCCACCGCCGAGGACCTGCCCGACGCCTCTTTCGCCGGCCAGCAGGAGACTTTCCTGAACGTGACCGGTGAGGACGACGTGGTCCGCAAGGTCAAGGAAGTCTTCGCCAGCCTCTACAACGACCGCGCCATCGCCTACCGCGTCCACCACGGCTTCAAGCACGAGGACGTGTTCCTGTCCGCCGGCGTGCAGCTGATGGTGCGCTCCAACGTCGGTTCCTCCGGCGTGCTGTTCACCCTGGACACCGAATCCGGCTTCCGCGACGTGGTCTTCATCACCTCCAGCTACGGCCTGGGCGAGATGGTGGTCCAGGGCGCGGTCAATCCGGACGAGTTCTACGTCTACAAGCCCACCCTGAGCCAGGGCAAGCCGGCGATCCTGCGCCGCTCGATCGGCGCCAAGCAGCTGCGCATGGTCTATTCCGACCAGCCCGGCGAGCGCGTGCGCACCGAGGACACCCCGGCCGAGCTGCGCAACCGCTTCTCGATCGACGACGCCGACGTGCACGAGCTGGCCAAGCAGGCGCTGGTGATCGAAAAGCATTACGGCCGCCCGATGGACATCGAGTGGGCCAAGGACGGCGTCAGCGGCAAGCTGTTCATCGTCCAGGCGCGCCCGGAAACGGTGAAGTCGCGCGCCAAGGCCACCCAGATCGAGCGCTACCAGCTCGGCGCGCGCGGCCCGGTGGTCGCCGAAGGCCGCGCCATCGGCCAGAAGATCGGCAGCGGCGTGGCGCGCGTGGTGCGCAGCCTGGACGACATGGCGCGCGTGCAGCCCGGCGACGTGCTGGTCGCCGACATGACCGACCCCGATTGGGAGCCGGTGATGAAGCGTTCGGCCGCGATCGTGACCAACCGCGGCGGCCGCACCTGCCACGCCGCGATCATCGCCCGCGAGCTGGGCGTGCCGGCCGTGGTCGGCACCGGCAACGCGCTGGAGACGATCAAGGACGGCGAGACCATCACGGTCAGCTGCGCCGAGGGCGACACCGGCTTCATCTACGACGGCGCCCTGCCCTTCGAGCGCCACGTCGCCGACCTGGACAAGATGCCGCCGGCGCCGCTGAAGGTGATGATGAACGTCGCCAACCCGGAGCGCGCGTTCGATTTCGCGATGCTGCCCAACGCCGGCGTCGGCCTGGCGCGCCTGGAAATGATCATCGCCAGCCACATCGGCATCCATCCCAAGGCGCTGCTGGAGTACGCGCAACAGGATGCGGCGACCAAGAAGAAGATCGACGAGAAGATCGCCGGTTACGGCGACGATCCGGTGCAGTTCTACGTCGATCGCCTGGCCGAGGGCATCGCCACCATCACCGCCTCGTTCGCGCCGCACCCGGTGATCGTGCGCCTGTCGGACTTCAAGTCCAACGAATACGCCAACCTGATCGGCGGCTCGCGCTACGAGCCGCACGAAGAGAACCCGATGATCGGCTTCCGCGGCGCCAGCCGCTACGTCGATGCGTCCTTCGCCGACGCGTTCGCGCTGGAGTGCCAGGCCGTGCTGAAGGTGCGCGAGCAGATGGGGCTGACCAATTGCTGGGTCATGATCCCGTTCGTGCGCACCCTGGACGAAGGCCGGCGCGTGGTCGAGGTGCTGGAGAAGAACGGCCTCAAGCAAGGCGAGAACGGCCTCAAGATCATCATGATGTGCGAGGTGCCGTCCAACGCCCTGCTCGCCGACGAATTCCTGGACATCTTCGACGGCTTCTCGATCGGCTCCAACGACCTGACCCAGCTCACCCTGGGTCTGGACCGCGACTCGGCGATCGTGGCCAAGCTGTTCGACGAGCGCGACCCGGCGGTGAAGAAGCTGCTGGCGATGGCGATCTCGGCCGCGCGCGCCAAGGGCAAGTACGTCGGCATCTGCGGCCAGGGCCCCAGCGACCACCCCGATCTGGCGGTGTGGCTGATGGAACAGGGCATCGAATCGGTGTCGCTGAACCCCGATACCGTGGTCGACACCTGGCTGCGCCTGGCCAAGGCCAAGGCGGGCTGAGCCGGTGACGGCGAAAGCCCCGCCGGTGCCGGTCGAGGTCCCCACGACGCTGGCGGACCTCAAGGGCATCGACTGGCTGGGCATGGCGCAGGCCGCCGGGCTCAAGCTGGTCGGCGCGCTGCTGGTCCTGCTGATCGGGATCTGGCTGGCCAAGCGCCTGTCCAACGCCCTGGACCGCGCCATGACGCGCGGTCACATGGAAGCCACCCTGCGCGGCTTCCTG
This sequence comes from Lysobacter sp. cf310, assembly GCF_900114355.1. GTDB lineage: Bacteria > Pseudomonadota > Gammaproteobacteria > Xanthomonadales > Xanthomonadaceae > Lysobacter. The sequence continues at coordinate 141,106 of NZ_FOSS01000003.1, read as the reverse complement.
CGCAACATCGCCTACGCCGGCATGGTGGTCGTGGTCACGACCTCGGCGCTGTTCACCCTGGGCGTGTCGCCGGCCTCGGTGCTGGCGGTGCTGGGTGCGGCGGGCCTGGCGATCGGCCTGGCGCTGAAGGATTCGCTGTCCAATATCGCTTCCGGCGTGATGCTGATCATGCAGCGCCCGTTCCGCGTGGGCGACTACGTGCAGGCCGCGGGCGTCGAGGGCACGGTGGACCAGATTCGGGTGTTCCAGACCCGTCTGCGCACCATCGACAACCGCACCGTGGTGCTGCCCAACAGCCTCATCACCACCGCGCCCATCGTGAATTTCACCGCCAATCCGCGCCGCCGCATCGACATCGCGGTGGGCGTGGGGTACGACGACGACCTGCAGCAGGCGCGCGAGACCCTGCTGGGCGCCGCGGCCGCGCACCCGAAGGTGTTGAAGGAGCCCGCGCCCGAGGTGCTGGTGGTGGCGCTGGGCGAAAGCAGCGTCAATCTGGAGCTGCGGGTCTGGGCCAAGACCGGTGATGTGCTGCGCACGCGCAGCGATCTCAATGAGGCGGTGCGCAACGACATCATCGGGCGCGGGCTGAGCATTCCGTATCCGCAGCGCGATCTGCATGTGTACCACCACGATGCCGACGGCAGGCCTTTGTCGGACGTGCTGGTGAAGGCGGTCGCCGATGATGGCGATGTGGCGAGGCCGGGCAAGCCGAAGGCCTGATCGCGGGCTGCGCCTGGAGGTGGCTGGGCGGCGCGTGTCGCGAGCTGCGTGGGTGGTTCGAGATTCGTTATCGCGACTTACGTCGCTCCCACAGAAAGCGGGCGGGTCTGCTGCCGATGACGGTGCCTGTGCGC
>NZ_FOSS01000003.1:26308-140024 GCF_900114355.1 Lysobacter sp. cf310 | reverse complement strand
GGAGCGGCGTGAGCCGCGACCTGCGCGGGTTGCCGAAGATTCGTTATCGCGACGTACGTCGCTCCCACAGAAAGCGGGCGGGTCTGCTGCCGATGGCGGTGCCTGTGCGCTGCTTGGGGTAGGAGCGGCGCAAGCCGCGACTTGCGCGGGTGCTCGTGGGGGCGTGGTCGCGGCTTGCGCCGCTCCTACAGGGGGCTGCGGGCTGTTCGCGCGACGTGTCGTGCTTGGGTCAGGGCTTCTCAGCCCAAGCCGCCCAGCTTGCCCATTGAGGCGCGGTAGTGGCGCAGTTCGGCGATGGAGTCGTGCACGTCGCTCAGGGCGGTGTGCTTGGCGTCCTTGCCGACGCCGGCCAGCACGTCGGGGGCCCAGCGGCGCGCGAGTTCCTTGACCGTGCTGACGTCGAGGTTGCGGTAGTGGAAGTACTTCTCCAGGCGCGGCATCTGGCGGTGCAGAAAGCGGCGGTCCTGGCAGATCGAGTTGCCGCACATCGGCGAGGCGTTCTGCGCCACCCATTGCGCCAGGAAGGCCAGGGTGCGCTCCTCGGCCTCTTCCAGGCTCACGCCCTGGTCCAGCGAGCGCTGCCACAGGCCGGACTTGCTGTGCTGGTTGCGGTTCCACTCGTCCATGGCCATCAGCCGTTCCAGCGGCTGGCGGATCGCCAGTTCCGGCCCTTCGGCCAGCACCTGCAACTGGGCGTCGGTGACGACGGTCGCGATCTCCAGGATGGCGTCGTTGTCGGTGTCGAGCCCGGTCATCTCCAGGTCGATCCAGATCAGTCGGTGGTCGTTGCCGTTCTTCGCTGTCATGGGCCCCTGTCGTGTCCTCGCCGTGATGCGTCCGTTCGGGGCATCATAGCCCACTCCCCTCCCCGCTCCCCCGGACGATGTCGCAGACCGCCGCTTACGCCCACTACGCGATCCTGACCGCGATGCTGGCGCCCGCGTTCTTCCTGACCGCGACCGCCTCGCTGCTGCTGTCGGCCAACAACCGCCTGGCGCGCGTGATCGACCGTGCGCGCGTGCTGCTGAAGGAACTGGCCGAGAGCGAGGACGAGGAGGAGCGCGAAATGCTGGAGCGCCACATCGCGCGCCAGAAGCGCCGCAGCAAGATCATCCTGCGCGGCAGCCAGCTGCTGTACACCGCGATCAGCTTCTTCGTCGGTACCAGCCTCACCGTCGCCGGCGACGCCTACCTGGGCTATCGCCTGGCCTCGCTGCCGACCATCCTGGCGGTGTTCGGCGTGCTGGCGATGTTCGCCGCCAGCGTGCTGCTGGCACTGGAGTCGTCGTTGGCGGTGGAAGCGGTGAACGAGGAAATGGACCACGGCCACCGCCGCGCCAAGGTCCGGCGCCCGCGCGGCGGCGACTGACGAACGCCGCGTCTGGCGGCATCATAGGCGGGTCGTCCCGACCGGGACCTAGCCGCCTGGAAGCGCGCCCATGAGCGATGTGCTGAACCTGAGCGCCGGCCACTACGCCGTGGTCTCGGCGATGATCACGCCGGCGTTCTTCCTGACCGCGACCGCGTCCTTGCTGGTGTCCTCGAACAACCGCCTGGCGCGCGTGGTCGACCGCATGCGCCAGCAGCTCAAGCAGTTGGAGGACACCACCAACGACGATGCGCGCGCCTATCTGGAGGCGCGCATCATCCAGCACCGGCGCCGGGTCCGGCTGATCCTGACCTGCCTGCAGTTGCTGTACGCGGCGATGAGCGCGTTCGTGGCCACCAGCCTGTCGATCGGCATCGACCAGTTCAGCGACTACCGCCTGCGCGGGGTGCCGACCGGGCTGGCCATGCTGGGCGTGCTGCTGGTGCTGGCGGCTTCGATCAACCTGGGCCGCGAGGCGCGCATGAGCGTGACCATGCTGGACGCCGAGCTCAAGCGCGAGTTCGACCGCGACGGGCGCAAGCTGCCGGTGGAGTGAGGCGGCGCCCTGCCTTGGGGTAGGAGCGGCGTGAGCCGCGACCGCCATGCCCCGCCCACGGTGGTAGTGCGATTCCGTCGCCGCGCAATCGCGTGCGTGTCCGGCCTGCGCCGCAATTCAATTGACGCGGTCGCGGCTCACGCCGCGCCTACCCCAAAGCGACCGCGGCTTCAGTCGGTCTTGCCGCGCTTGCGTCGGAAGTACGCGGTCAGGCGGCTGCCGGCTTCCTCGCCCAGCACGCCGCCGCGGACTTCGACGCGGTGGTTGTGGCGCGGGTCGGCGAGCAGGTCGAACACGCTGCCGGCGGCGCCGGTCTTGGGGTCGCTGGCGCCGTAGACCACCCGGGCGACGCGCGCATGCACCATCGCCATCGCGCACATCGCGCAGGGCTCCAGGGTCACGTACAGGGTGGTGCCGATCAGACGGTGGTTGTCGAGACGGCGGCCGGCCTCGCGCATCGCCACGATCTCGGCGTGGGCGCTGGGATCGCGGTCGCCGATGTTGCGGTTGCCGCCCTCGCCCAGGACCTCGCCCGCGGCCGAGACCAGCACCGCGCCGACCGGGATCTCGTCGTGCTCGCGTTCGGCGCGCTCGGCCAGTGCCAGGGCGTAGCGCATCCAGCGTTCGTCGATGTCGTCCTGTTCGCTCACACCGCTGACCCGTACGCGTAAACCGCGATTATCCCCGAGCCGCGTCGCCTGCGCACGGCGATTCAGGCTTTCGCCTTCGCGCGTTTCGCGGCCGTCGACGGCTCGGGCATGTCCAGGATCAAGCGGCCGAACTCCAGCGCGGCCGGAGTCTTGCCGCCGGCGCCGCAGATCAGGGCGAAATCCGCCTTCGGCAACGACGGCAGACCGTACAGGCCGTCGACGATCTTCATGCCCGGCTCCAGGTCGTCCACGGTCAGCACGGTCACCGCCAGCCCGGCCAGCACGGCCGCGCGCAGGCCCTGATGGCTGGGCGAGGTGAAGATCACATGCCATTCGATGTCGGTGCGGCCCAGTGCGGCCAGGCTTTCGCGCCGGTACACGCAGGGCGGCGGATAGAACGCGAGCGGCAAAGAAGCGCCGGGCGCGGGGTCGAAGCCGTCCGCGGCGATCCAGACCAGGCGTGTGCGCCGCAGCACGGTGCCGCGCTCGTGCTTGGGCACGGAAATCACCACGGCCAGGTCGAGATCGTCGGCATCGATCATGCTGTGCAGATCGAAGTTCATGCCCACGCTCACGTCCATTCGCACCGCCGGATAGCCGCGTGCGAACTGGCACAGCAGGGTCGGCAGGCGTTCGCCCATGAAGTTCTCCGGCACGCCGAAGCGCACGATGCCCGACACCGGCGACGGCAGAAAACGCCGGCTCAACGCATCCAGCGATTCCAGGATCTGCTCGGCGTAGCGCAGGAAGTCTTCGCCGTCCTCGGTCAGGGTCAGGCTGCGCGTCGTGCGATGCAGCAGCGGGCGGCCGACTTGTTCTTCGAGCCGGCGTATCTGATGGCTGACCGCGGACTGGGTCAGGTGCAGGCGCTGCGCCGCGCGGGTGAAGCCGCCGCAGTGTTTGACAGCGACGAAAGCGCGCAACAGGGTCGGATCGAAGTCCACGGCCGCCAGCACCCATGATGTGAATTAATTAATTCTACAAAATTAAATCATTTCCATCATGAAACTACTGACCCGAGAATGGCCTGCATCGCTCGGCACGACGGCCAACGTGCCAGCGACCTCGCAACCGGCTGGGCCGCACAAGGCACCGGCCATGCAAGCCGCCCTGGACTCCGCACGCCCGGGCGGTCGTTTCCTTCCTCTGCCCCGGATGCCCCACCGCGTCGCCCGCGGCGCGGACGCGTGCGCGCTTCGATTACCGAGTACCCCGCATGAACTCACCCGCTACCGGCAAGAACACGATCGCGCTGGCCGCCGTATCCCTATCCGCCCTGATGTTCGGCCTGGAGATTTCCAGCGTGCCGGTGATCCTGCCGACGCTGGAGAAATTGCTGCAAGGCGACTTCAACGACATGCAGTGGATCATGAATGCCTACACCATCGCCTGCACCACGGTGCTGATGGCCGCCGGCACCCTCGCCGATCGCTACGGCCGCAGGCGCATCCTGCTGATCAGCCTGCTCCTGTTCGGCCTGACCTCGCTGATCTGCGGCCTGGCGCAGGACGTGCAGGTCCTGATCGTCGCGCGCTTCCTGCAGGGCATGAGCGGGGGCGCGATGCTGATCTGCCAGACCGCCGTGCTCTCGCATCAGTTCCAGCCGGGCCCCGAGCGCAGCAAGGCCTTCGCGGTCTGGGGCATCGTGTTCGGCATCGGCTTGGGCTTCGGCCCGATCATCGGCGGCGCGATCGTGGCGCTGTCGAACTGGCAATGGGTGTTCCTGGTGCACGCGCCGTTGAGCCTGCTGACCGTGCTGCTGGCGCTGGCCGGCATCGTGGAGTCGCGCGATTCGCAGGCGCAGCGACTCGACGTGCTCGGCATCCTCACCCTGTCCCTGTCGGTGCTGGGCCTGACCTACTACATCACCCAGGGGCCGGAACTCGGCTACGCCAGCCCCGCCGGCATCGGCATCGTCGTGGCGACGTTCGCGGCCCTGGTCGCGTTCTGGGTAGTCGAACGCGTCACGCCGCACCCGATGTTCGACTTCTCGGTGTTCAAGTCGCGCGAGTTTTCCGGTGCGCTGGTCGGCTCGGTCGGCATGAATTTCAGCTTTTGGCCGTTCATGATCTACCTGCCGATCTACTTCCAGGGCGCGTTGGGCTACGACGCGGTCGCCACCGGACTGGCCTTGCTGGCCTACACCCTGCCGACCCTGGTGGTGCCGCCGATCGCCGAGCGACTGGCCCTGCGCTATCGCCCGGGCCTGGTCATCCCCAGCGGACTGTTCGCGATCGGCATCGGCTTCGTGGCGATGCGCTACGGCAGCGCCGTCGAACAGCCGAGCTGGTTGAGCATGCTGCCCGGCGCCCTGATCGCGGGCATCGGGCTGGGACTGACCAACACACCGGTGACCAACACTGCGACCGGCGCGGTGTCCAGCGATCGCGCCGGCATGGCCTCGGGCATCGACATGAGCGCGCGCCTGATCACCCTGGCGATCAACATCGCGCTGATGGGCTTCCTGCTGCTGGCGGGCATCGCGTCCTATCTCAAGCGCGCCCTGCCCGCCTCCGTGGACGCGACTCAGTTGCAGGCGATGGCGCAGCGGATCGCGGCCGGCCATCCGGCCTCGCTGCCGGGCGCGGCCGGCGAGCTGTCGCCCGCGGCGATCGAAGCCGTCGGGCATGCCGCGCTGGTGCACGGCTTCGGGTGGGTGATGCTGTTCGGCGGCCTGGGCGTCTGCGTGCTCGCAGCGCTGAGCTTGCTGGTGTTCGGGCTGGCGAAACGCAGCGAACTGGCGACCGCCTAGCCGGCTGTGCGGCTAGCAGGGAGGCGCTAGCGCCCGGCAGCCATGGGACTGCCGTCCATGGCGCGACACTTCAGCTTCGGCTGGTCCGGCCCGGCCATCCATGGCCGGTCAGTAGTCGACCTGCGAGCCAGTGGCTCGCGAAGACGCGGCTGCCGTCCATGGCGCGACATTTCGGCTTCGGCTGGTCCGGCCCGGCCATCCATGGCCGGTCAGTAGTCGACCTGCGAGCCAGTGGCTCGCAGGTCGACTACTCCCACTCGATCGTCGCCGGTGGCTTGCCGCTGATGTCATAAACGACGCGAGAAACACCACGCAACTCATTGATAATACGGTTAGAAACCGTGCCCAAGAAGTCGTAAGGCAGGTGCGCCCAGTGCGCGGTCATAAAGTCGATGGTCTCGACCGCGCGCAGCGCGATCACCCATTCGTAGGCGCGCGCGTCGCCGACCACGCCCACCGACTTCACCGGTAGGAACACCGCGAAGGCCTGGCTGGTCTTGTCGTACAGGCCGGCCTTGCGCAGTTCGTCGATGTAGATGTGGTCGGCCTTGGCCAGCAGGTCGGCGTACTCGCGCTTCACTTCGCCGAGGATGCGCACGCCCAGGCCGGGGCCCGGGAACGGATGGCGGTAGACCATCTCGCGCGGCAGGCCGAGTTCGACGCCCAGGCGCCGCACTTCGTCCTTGAACAATTCGCGCAGCGGCTCGACCAGGCCCAGCTTCATGTCTTCAGGCAGGCCGCCGACGTTGTGGTGGCTCTTGATGACGTGGGCCTTGCCGGTCTTGCTGCCGGCCGACTCGATCACGTCGGGATAGATCGTGCCCTGCGCCAGCCACTTGGCGTTGGCGAGCTTGTGCGATTCTTCGTCGAAGATCTCGACGAACAGGTTGCCGATGATCTTGCGCTTGGCTTCCGGGTCGCTGACGCCGGCCAGGCGCTCGAAATAGCGGTCGGCGGCATTCACCCGCACCACCTTGACGCCCATGTGCTCGGCGAACATCGCCATCACCTGGTCGCCTTCGTTGTAACGCAGCAGGCCGGTGTCGACGAACACGCAGGTGAGCTGGTCGCCGATGGCCTTGTGCAGCAGCGCCGCCACCACCGAGGAATCGACGCCGCCGGACAAGCCGAGGATGACCTCGTCGCTGCCGACCTGGGCGCGCACGCGCTCGATCTGGTCCTCGATGATGTGGGCCGCGTCCCACAAGGTCTGGCAGCCGCAGATATCGACCACGAAGCGGCGCAGCAGGGTCTGGCCCTGCTTGGTGTGGGTGACTTCGGGGTGGAACTGCACGCCGTACCAGCGGCGCGCGTCGTCGGCGAAGGCGGCGACCGGGATGCGGTCGGTCTTGGCGGTGACGACGAAGCCGTCCGGGGCCTTGGAGACGTGGTCGCCGTGGCTCATCCACACATCCAGGCGCGGCGGCGAACCCGGATGGTCCTTGAGGCCGTCGAACAGACGGTCGTGCGCGACCAGCTGCACTTCGGCGTGGCCGAACTCGCGCTGGTCGGCCGCTTCGGTGTCGCCGCCGAGCTGCTTGGCCATGGTCTGCATGCCGTAGCAGATGCCCAGGATCGGCAGGCCGGCGTCGAACACCTGCTGCGGCGCGCTGGGCGCGCCCGCTTCGGTGGTCGATTCGGGGCCGCCGGACAGGATGATGCCCTTGGCGCCGAACGCGGCGATCTCGGCCGGGTCGTGGTCCCAGGCCCAGATCTCGCAATACACGCCGATCTCGCGGATGCGGCGGGCGATCAGCTGCGTGTACTGCGCGCCGAAGTCGAGGATCAGGATCTTGTCGCTGTGGATGTCGGTCATGGTTGCTTCTTATGGAGCCATTCGAGCGCGAGGCAGATACCCAGTGTCGTCGTCGCCGATGCGATGACTAACGGGAGCGAGAAAAGCATCGAATCCCACCAGGTCGGCGGCGAGATCTCATCGGAAGACATGCTGGACAGCCACCATCCGAAGCCGGCGACGATCAAAGCCGGCAATCCCGTCGTTATGGCCAAGCGTAGAAATCTACGCTCGGTCATCGATGCCGTTGTCGTCCAGAGCAGCCACGTTGGCGTGAAAACGAACGCAACGAAGCATGAAACCGCGATGATCGAAAACGTCGCGATCTCATAGCCGCTCATCTATCAGCTCGTCCGGTAATTCGGCGGTTCCTTGGTGATCTGGACGTCGTGCACATGGCTTTCGCGGGCGCCGGCGTTGGTGATGCGCACGAAGCTGGGCTTCTTGCGCATGTCCTCGATCGTCGCGCAGCCCACGTAGCCCATAGTGGCGCGCAGGCCGCCGGCGAGCTGGTGGACCACGCCGCCCAGCGAGCCGCGGTACGGCACCCGGCCTTCGATGCCTTCGGGCACGAGCTTGTCGGCGTCGGAGGCGTCCTGGAAGTAGCGGTCTTTGGAGCCCTGCTCCATCGCGCCCAGGCTGCCCATGCCGCGATAGCTCTTGTAGCTACGGCCCTGGAACAGCTCGATTTCGCCCGGCGCCTCCTCGGTGCCCGCGAACAAGCCGCCGACCATGACCGTGGACGCGCCGGCGACCAGCGCCTTGCCGATGTCGCCGGAATAGCGGATGCCGCCGTCGGCGATCAGCGGGATGCGGTCCTGCAGCGCCTCGGCCACCATCGCCACCGCGGTGACCTGCGGGACGCCGACGCCGGCGACCACGCGCGTGGTGCAGATCGAGCCGGGGCCAACGCCGACCTTGACCGCGTCCGCGCCGTGATCCATCAGCGCCAACGCGGCGTCGCCGGTGACGATGTTGCCGCCGATCACCTGCAGTTGCGGGAAATTCTTCTTGACCCAGCGGACCCGGTCCAGCACGCCCTGCGAATGGCCGTGCGCGGTATCGACCACGATCACGTCCACGCCGGCCGTGGCCAGAGCCTCCACGCGCGCCTCGGTGTCGCCGCCGACGCCGACCGCGGCGCCGACCAGCAAGCGCTCGGCGCTGTCCTTGGCGGCGTTGGGGTTGTCAGACTTCTTCTGGATGTCCTTGACCGTGATCAGACCGCGCAGCTCGAAGCCGTCGTTGACCACCAGGATCTTCTCGATGCGGTGCTTGTGCAGCAGCTGCAGCACTTCCTCGTCGCTGGCGCCTTCGTGCACGGTGACCAGGCGATCTTGCTTGGTCATGATGTGGCGGACCGGATCGTCGAGCTTGGTCTCGAAGCGCATGTCGCGGCTGGTGACGATGCCGACCAGCTGACCGCCGTCGACCACCGGCACGCCGGAGATGTTGCGCGCGCGGGTCAGCTTGAGCACTTCGCCGATCGTGGTCGCCGGGCCCACCGTGAACGGTTCGCGGATCACCCCGGCCTCGAACTTCTTGACCTTGGCGACCTGCGCGGCCTGGGCTTCCAGGCTCATGTTCTTGTGCAGGATGCTGATGCCGCCGAGCTGGGCCAGCGCGATCGCGAGACGGGCCTCGCTGACGGTGTCCATGGCCGCCGACAGGATCGGCAGGCGAATCGACAGGTCGCGGGTCAGGCGCGTGGAGAGGTTTACGTCCTTAGGCAGGACATTCGAATGCGCGGGGACGAGAGACACATCGTCGTAGGTAAGCGCTTCAGCCTGGATGCGCAGCATGGGCGGGCCCGGGAGGATGAAGCGCGTCATTGTAACCCGAACCGGAGCCGCGACGCTGGGGCGACGGGTGGAATTCGGCGTTCCGCGGGCGGATGCGCCACTAGGGCTGGGTGCGGTCCCGATCCGGGCTACCAGATGCGGGTTGGGTGCCCCGCCTTGGGGGAGCAGCGGCCTGAGCCGAGACTCGCGCAGGTTTGCCGTGGCTTCGCGGTCGCGGCTGACGCCGCTCCTACCCCGAAGCCGCGGAGCTCAGCCGCCGGACGCTTCGGCCGCTTCCAGGGTGTTCTGCATCAGTGTGGCGACCGTCATCGGGCCGACGCCGCCGGGGACCGGGGTGATCCAGCTGGCGCGCTGGGCGGCGGCCTCGAAGCCGATATCGCCGACCAGGCGGCCGTCGTCGAGGCGGTTGATGCCGACGTCGATGACCACCGCGCCGGGCTTGACCCATTCGCCCGGAATCAGGCCCGGGCGGCCGGCGGCCACCACCAGGATGTCGGCGCCGCGCACCGAGGCTTCCAGCACTTCGGGCGGGGTGAACTTGTGGCAGCTGGTGACGGTGCAACCGGCGATCAGCAGCTCCAGCGCCATCGGCCGGCCGACGTGGTTGCTGACGCCGACGATGGTGGCGCTCTGCCCGCGCACGGGACGGTCGGTATAGCCCAGCAGCGTGGTGATGCCGCGCGGGGTGCACGGGCGCAGGCCGAACTGGCGCAGCGCGAGGTGGCCGACGTTTTCGGGGTGGAAGCCGTCGACGTCCTTGCGCGGATCGATGCGGTGGATCAGGGCGGTGCCGTCGCGGCGGTCCGGCAGCGGCAGTTGGACCAGGATGCCGTGGACCTCGGGATCGGCGTTGAGGCGGTCGACCAGGGCCAGCAGCTCGGCGTCGCTGGTGCTGGCCGGCAGGTCGTAGTCGATCGCGCGGATGCCGACCTTCTGCGCGGCGCGGCGCTTGTTCTTGACGTAGACGCTGGAGGCCGGGTCGTTGCCGACCAGGACCACGGCCAGGCCGGGCCGCGACAGGCCGGCCGCCACGCGCGCGTCGACCCGGGCCTTGAGATTGTCGAGCAGGTCTTCGGCGATGCGCTTGCCGTCGAGGATGCGGGCCGGGGTCGGAGCGGACGTCATGAGGCGGGATTGGCGTCGGGTTCTGGGCCGCGCATTATCCCCCATTCACGACGTACCGGCCGAACCGCCATGAACGAAATCGATCACGACACCATCGCCATCGAGGCCGCCGCGTTCCGGCGCCTGCGCCAGCACCTGATGCAGGACCGCCCGGACGTGCAGAACATCGACCTGATGATCCTGGCCGGCTTCTGCCGCAACTGCCTGGCCGACTGGTACCGCGAGGCCGCCGAGTCGCGCGGCATCGGCATGACCCGCGACGAAGCGCGCGAGGCGGTCTACGGCCAGCCCTTCGCGCAATGGAAGGCCCAGCATCAGGCCGAGGCCACGCCCGAGCAGCTGGCCGCGTTCGAGGCCGCGCAGCGCGCGCATCCGCGATGAGCGGGCCCGCCGTGCGCATCAACCTGGCCAGCGACAACGTGGTCGGCGCCAGCACCCGGGTGCTGGACGCGATCGTGCGCGCCAACGCCGACGCCGAGCCCTCCTACGGCGCCGACCGCTACTGCGCCCAGGCCGAGGCCGCGTTGGCCGAACTGTTCGAGCGACCGCTGCAGGTCTGCCTGACCGCCACCGGCACCGCCGCCAACGCGTTGGCCCTGGCCGCGCTGTGCCCGCCCTGGGGCGCGGTGCTGTGCCATGCCGAGAGCCATATCCTCGAGGACGAATGCGGCGCGCCGGAGTTCTACAGCGGCGGCGCCAAGCTGATCGGCATTCCCGGCGTGGCCGGCAAGATCACCCCGCAGGGCCTGACCGACGCCCTCGCCCGCCTCAGCCCCGGCGTCGCGCGCAGCGTGCAGCCGGCGGTGCTGTCGCTGTCGCAGGTCACCGAGGCAGGCACGCTCTATAGCCTGGACGAGCTGCAGGCGTTGACCGCGCTGGCGCGCCAGCACGGCCTGCGCTGCCACCTCGACGGCTCGCGCTACGCCAACGCCCTGGTGGCGCTGGACTGCAGTGCCGCCGCGATGAGCTGGCAGGCCGGCTTCGACGCGATCACCTTCGGCGCGACCAAGAACGGCGCGCTGGCCTGCGAGGCGGTGCTGATGTTCGAGCCGGAGCTGGCCGCGTCGCTGCCGTTCCAGCGCAAGCGCGCCGGTCACACCCTGTCCAAGAGCCGCCTGCTCGGCGCGCAGATGGCCGCCTATCTGCAGGACGGGCATTGGCGCGACAACGCCCTGCACGCCAATGCGATGGCGGCGCGCCTGGCTGCGGCGCTGGCCGCCCTGCCCGGCGTGCGCCAGCCCTGGCCGACCCAGGCCAACGAGGTGTTCGCGGTGGTGCCGGCGGCGCTGGACGCGCGTTGGCGCGAGGCCGGCATCGTCTGCGCGGGCTGGTCCAGCCGCGGCCTGCCCGAGGGTTTCGCGATCGCCGCCGAGCAGCGTTTCCTGCGCCTGGTGACCAGCTACGCGACCACGCCCGAGCAGATCGACGCGGTGGTCGCGGCGGCCTAGACGCGGCCTTCGCGCCGGCTTTCCGAGACTGGCAGCGGTCGGACGCCCGTTGCCAGACGCGTTCGACGTTGGTCATAGTCGTAACCGTTCGCAACCGCGGTATCGGCCAGGGGGAGACGATGGCGCTCAAAGTCTCGAGGCATGCCTTGATGGCGATGTTGGGGCTGCCGGCCGTGGTCTACGCCGGCATCTGCGGCCTGATGTACGCCAAGCAGCGCGACCTGATCTATTACGGCCAACACACGCGCGTCGATCCGGCCAGCACCGATTTCGTGCTGGAACGCGAGGGCCTGCAGTTGCGCGGCTGGGCGGTGAATCCGGACGCGCCGCGCCCGCTGCTCTATTTCGGCGGCAACGCCGAGCGCATCGAGGCGCGTCGCGACCAGCTTGCGCGTTTGTTCCCCGATCGCAGCGTCTACCTGCTCGCCTACCGCGGCTTCGGCGCCAGCGACGGCCAGCCCAGCGAGGCGGCCCTGTTCGGCGACGCGCTGAGCTTCTACGACCGCGTGCGCGCCGCCCATCCGGGCCAGCCCATCGACGTGATCGGCTGCAGCCTGGGCAGCGGCGTGGCCAGCCATGTCGCCTCGCAACGGCCGGTGGCGCGGCTGGCCCTGGTGACGCCGTTCGACAGCCTGGCTTCGGTCGCGCAGTCGCACTATCCGCTGCTGCCGGTGGGCTGGCTGGTGCGCGATCGTTTCGAATCGGCGCGTTGGTTGGCGGGCTATCGCGGACCGACCCTGGTGGTGCGCGCGGGCCTGGACCAGGTGATCCCGGCCGGCAATACGGATCGCCTGATCGCCGCGCTGGCGACGCCGCCGACAGTGGTGGCGCTGTCGCAGGCCGACCACAGCAGCATCGGCGCGCAGCCCGCGTTCGAGCAGGCCTTGCGCGAGTTCTTCGCGGTCGCCGACGCGGCGCGTTAGTTCGCCGGCGCGGGCGCCTGCGGCAGCGGCGACGCGGCCGGGCAGCGCTGCATGCCTGCGGGGATCGGCAGCGGACAGACCTCGCAGCAGTTGCGTACCGGGGTCAGGGTCGGCGCGGGCGTGGTCGGCACCATGGTCTTGAGCTTGAGCAGCGCGGCCCAGTCCTGACGATTGAAGCTGCAGCCCGCCTCGTGGCCGGGGCGGCAGTCCGCGGACGCACCGCCGCGGCGCGGCAGCCCCCATAGCAGACCGCTGGCATTGAGGTTGAGTTCGCGCAGGGTCACGCTCTGCAGCACGTTGCCGCCGATCAGATAGAGCTTGCCGCGGTCGATACTGGCGGCGATGTCGCAATGCATGTTCAAGGCGCCCTGGTCGCGATCCAGGAAGGCCTTGAGGCCCGCGTGGCCGTAGCTCGTGGCCGAGGCGCGCACGAAGCACAGCAGGTCGCCCGGCGCGGGCGCGGTGGTGTCGGGATCGGCGAAGGTGTACGGGCTGCTGTCGGGATGCAGGTAGGCGTCGCGCACGTAATCGATATGGCTGGCCGAGGCGCGGAAGTTGGGCACGCCGGCGCGGTTCATCACGTAGGACACGAATACCGCCGACCAGGGGTTGTCGATCAGGAAGGCGCGACAGGAGGCGTTGGCGACGCGCATCTGGTCGGGATCGGCGGCCGGCGAATAGCCGCATTCGCTGGCGCCGGCGAAACCGCTCATCTGCCACAGCAGGCCGCTGCCCTTCCAGTAGTCGGCGACGCGGCGCCAGGCCGGGGTGCTGGCATCGCGCAGGCGCGAGGTCTCGGCTTCGGCGACGGTGGTGCTGGCCAGGCGGCCGTCGCCGTCGATGAAGGCGCCGAACCACAGCGCGTTCTCCTGGCAGGCGATCGCGGCGATGCGGTTGGCGTAGCTGTCGGGCCCGGCGGCGGGAACGCAGACGCCGCTGGCGTGTGCGGGTAGCAGGGCCATGGCCAGCCACAGCGCTATCGTCGCCCACCCTGCCCGCATGCTCCGCTCCATCGGCTATCCCCGATGGAGCGAACGTCGCACAGTCCGTGTGTCGGCCGTTTTCACATCGTCGCGCTCAATGCGCGGCGCAAAACGCGGCGTAGTCGATGTAACCAGGGAAGGCCAGGCCCGGCGCGCACACCGCGCAGCCCGGATCGGGACGCAGGCGGGTTTCGCGAAAGCGCATGCCCAGCGCGTCGAAATGCAGCAAGCGTCCGCGCAGCGGTTCGCCCACGCCCAGGATCAGCTTGATCGCCTCGGTCGCCTGCAACAGGCCGATCACCCCCGGCAGCACGCCGAGCACGCCGGCCTCGGCGCAGTTGGGCGCGGCTTCCGGCGGCGGCGGCTCCGGGAACAGGCAGCGGTAGCACGGCGCCTGGCCGCGTTGGCGGCCGGCATCGAACACGCTGGTCTGGCCTTCGAAGCGATGCACGGCGCCGTAGATCAGCGGCTTGCCCAGCTTCACGCAGGCGTCGTTGAGCAGATAGCGCACCGGGAAATTGTCGGCGCCGTCGATGACCACATCGGCGTCGGCGATCAGGCGCTCGACGTTGCCCGAATCGATGCGCTCGGGAAACGCGATCACCTCGATGTGCGGATTCAAGGCGGTCAGCGCGATCCGCGCGGACTCGACCTTGGGGGTGCCGATGCGCGCTTCGGTGTGCAGGATCTGGCGCTGCAGGTTGCTGCGATCGACGCGGTCGTCGTCGGCCAGCACCAGCGTGCCGATGCCGGCCGCCGCCAGGTAGTACGCGGCCGGCGAACCCAACCCGCCCGCGCCGACCATGGCCACGCGCGCGGCCTGCAGCCGGCGCTGCCCGTCCTCGCCCACTTCCGGCAGACGCAGATGGCGCGAATAGCGGTCGTAGAAATCGGCCTGCGCATCCGGCGGCGCCAGCGGCAGGCCTTCGGCGATCCAACGCGCGGTGCCGCCGTCGACCGAAGCCACGCGCGCGTAGCCGGCCTCGAGCAGCGCTTGCGCGGCCAGCAGCGAACGCGCGCCGGACTGGCAAATCAGCAGGACCTCGGCGTCGCGGTCGGCGACGCTGGCGGGGTCGGTTTCCAATTCGGTGCGGGCCACGCCCAGCGCGCGCTCGGCGCGGCCGGCGGCGCGTTCGTGGGCTTCGCGCACGTCGATCAATACCGCGCCCGCGCGTTGCCGGCGCAGGGCTTCGGCCGGGGTGATGCGTTCGATGCTCATGTCGCGATTATCCGCCTTCGCGGTGGCGCTGTGCGGCGCCGGCGGCGACGCAGCGTTGCGCGCATCAGTACGCCAGCACCTCGACCACCGCGCCGGCGGGCAGGGTCTGCGGGCCTTCGCCGATCACGATCAGGGCATTGGAATCGGCGGCCGCGCGCAGACGGTGCGAGCCGGTGGCCGGATTGGGATCGGCGTACAGGCTGCCGTCCTCGCCCGCGGACAGACGCGCACGAATGAACTCGCGACGCGGGTGGGTCTTGTCGATCGCATCGGTGAGGCGCGCGCGCCAGCGCGGCCGCGCTTCGCCGCGGCCCTGCAGACCGTCGATCAGGGCGCGTCCGAAGGTCAGATAGGTCGCCATCACCGAGACCGGATTGCCCGGCAGGCCGAGGAAGCGGGCCTGGTCCAGGCTACCGAACAGCAAGGGCATGCCCGGCTTCATGCGCACCTTCCAGAAATGCGTGCGCCCGAACGCGGCCAGCACTGCCGGCACGTGATCCTTCTCGCCGGCCGAGACCGCGCCGCAGGTCAGGATCAGGTCGAAGGCGCAGGCGGCGTCGCGCAGCGCGATCTCGACCTGGCGCGGATCGTCGGGCAGGCGCGGCCAGGCGGTGGGCTCCAGGCCGTCGGCGCGCAGCAGCCCCATCAGCAGGTCGCGATTGCTGTCGTGGATCTGGCCCGGGCCCAGCGGCAAGCCGGGTTCGACCAGTTCGTCGCCGGTGGTGAACACCGCCACGGTCGGGCGCCGCGCCACGCTCAGCGAGGGCAGCCCCAGCGATGCGGCCAGCGACACCCGCGCCGGCGTCAGCGCCTGACCCGCGTGCAGCACTCGCTCGCCCACGCGCACGTCTTCGCCGGCGTAGCGCACGTTCGCGCCGCGGGCGGTGTCGGCGGGGATGCGCACGCGCTCGCCGTCGAGCTGCACGTTTTCCTTGATCGCGACGGTGTCGGCGCCGGCCGGCAGGGGGGCGCCGGTGGTGATGCGCAGGCACTGGCCCGCCGCGAGCGCGGGCGCGAGCGCGGCGCCCGCGAACTGCTCGCCGGCCAGGCGCAGGCCGGCGCCCTGCCCGGCCAGATCGGCATGACGGAAGGCGTAGCCGTCCATCGCGCTGTTGTCGAACGGCGGCAGCGCCAGCGGCGCGTCCACGTCCTGGGCCAGCACGCGGCCGTGGCAGCGCGGCAGGGCCAGGTTCTCGGTATCGAGGCGATGCGCGGCCGCGACCTCGGCGACGATGGCGATGGCTTCGTCGTAGCTCAGGCCGGTCGGGAACTCATGCATGGCTTCGATCAATCGCGTGCGGGCGCGACGATCCCGGCCGCGGCCAGATCGTCGTGCGTGTTGAGGTTGCCGAAGCGTAGGCCATCGCAGCGCACGCGCGCCATGCCCAGTTCGGTCTGCAACTGCTGCACCGCGAGGCGGCCCTGTGCGAGCGCCGCACGCAGGGCCGGGCGCAGCGCATCCACGCGCCATAGCGCGAACAGCGGCTGCAGGCCGTCTTCGTCGATCGCGCAAGCGCCGTGGGCGCCGGCGGCAGCCAGGCGCGCGGGCAAATCCGCGGGCGGGTGCAAGGCGTCGACCGGCAGGGTCAGCAGCCAGGGCGTCGAGACGGCCGTCGCCAGCGCCTCCAGACCGCCGAGCGGGCCCCGGTCCTGGTGCAGATCGGGGACGGCGCGCAGGCCTTGGCTGGCGTAGCGCTCGAGCTCGCGATTGGCGCTGATCAGGATCGCGCCGGTCTGCGCCGCGTAGCGCCGGCTCAGGTGCAGGACCTGGGCAAGGCCGTCGCGTTCGAGCCAGGCCTTGTCGAGGCCGCCCAGGCGGGTGGCGCGGCCGCCGGCCAGGAGGCCCAGGCTTAGGTCGGCGGGGGGTATGTGGCTGGCGGGAGGATGCGCTTGCATGAGCTTCTGCTCGTCATTCCCGCCAACGTAGGCATACAACGCGAGCGCAACGCACCCGCGCCCAATCTCACTTCCCGCGCTTCACATGCCGGATCAAGCGCCGCTTCTTCGCCACCTGCTTCTCGGTCAGCACGTTCTTCTTGCCCTCGTAAGGGTTGGTGCCTTCCTTGAAGATGAAACGCACCGG
Source organism: Lysobacter sp. cf310 (assembly GCF_900114355.1). Lineage (GTDB taxonomy): Bacteria > Pseudomonadota > Gammaproteobacteria > Xanthomonadales > Xanthomonadaceae > Lysobacter. The sequence goes on along the minus strand of NZ_FOSS01000003.1, from coordinate 123,319 downwards.
CGTGCCGACCAGCTTGAAGCGCTTGCGGAAGAAGTTTTCCAGGTAGCGCTTGTAGCTGTCGGCCAGGGTCCGCAGGCGGGTGCCGTGGACGACGAAGGTGGGCGGGTTGCTGGCCGCCGGGTGGGCGTAGCGCAGCTTGGCGACGTGACCGCGCACCACCGGCGGCGGGTTGGTCTCGTAGGCGATTTCCAGGGCCTTGGTGACTTCGGCGGTGGCGAACTCGCGGGTCGCCGAGTCGTGCGCGCGATGCACGGCGTTGAACAGCTCGCGCAAGCCGGAGCCGTGCTTGGCGCTGATGCGCACCGCTTCGGCCCAATCGACGAACGCGAGCTTGCGCACCAGCAGGTTTTCGGTCTGCTGGCGCTGGTAGTCGGTCTGACCGTCCCACTTGTTGACGGCGACCACGAGCGCGCGGCCGGCGTCCAGCGCATAGCCGAGCACGCTGGCGTCCTGGTCGGTCACGCCCTCGCCCGCGTCCAGCATCACCACCGCGACCTGGCACTGCTCGATCGCCTGCAGGGTCTTGATGATGGAGAACTTCTCCACCGCTTCCTCGACGCGCGACTTGCGGCGCAGGCCGGCGGTGTCGATCAGGCGATAGAGGCGGCCGTCGCGTTCCATGTCGATGGCGACCGAATCGCGGGTGGTGCCCGGCACTTCGGACGCGATCATGCGTTCTTCGCCGAGCAGGCGATTGACCAGGGTCGACTTGCCCACGTTGGGGCGGCCGATGAAGGCCACGCGGATGCGCGAGGGATCGCTGTCGAGCTCGGCCTGGGTGCCCTCTTCCGGCAGCTTGGCCAGCACTTCCTCGAGCAGGCGGTCGATGCCCTGGCGATGCGCCGAGGACACCGCGACGCGGTCGCTGAAGCCGTAGCGCGCGAAATCGTTGAGCGCGGCCTGGACGTCGATGCCGTCGGTCTTGTTGACCACCAGCAAGGTCGGACGCGCGGCCTTGCGCAGCCACTTGAGGATGTCGTCGTCCAGGGCCGAGGCGCCTTCGCGGCCGTCGACGATGAACAGCACCAGGTCGGCTTCCTCGGCGGCGGCGCGGGCCTGGCGCGCGGTCGCGCCGGCCAGCCCTTCGTCCTCGCCGGCGATGCCGCCGGTGTCGACCACCGCGAATGGGCGCAGGCCCTCGGGACGGCAGACGCCGTAGTGACGGTCGCGCGTAACGCCGGGCTGGTCGTGGACCAGGGCGTCGCGGCTGCGCGTGAGCGCGTTGAACAAGGTGGATTTTCCGACGTTGGGGCGGCCAACGAGGGCAACTAACGGAAGCATGATGTGAAGCCGGAAAGAGGAACGGGATGGGACCGGGCGGAAGACCGCCGCGATACGGGTTCGGTGGCCGGCGCCCGCGCGAATGCAGGGCTGCGACAGGCCGACATAGTGCCAGAGCGGCCGCGATGGCGCCTTCGGCGGCCGGGACGCGACTGCGGGCGCCGCGTGGCGGCGCCGTCCAGGGCGGCCTGGGCCAGCCCCGAAAGATCAAACGAACGGCCCGGCTCGGCGATCAGCCGACCCGGGCCGCGGGTACCTGCGGTCGGGCGATCCGGCGGCGTCTACGCCGTCCGGACCCGCCTTGCCTTTACTGCAGCTTGAACGCGGTCAGCTCGCCTTCGACGTTCTGCACCACCAGCACGCCGTCGGAGACCACCGGCGCAGCGCGCAGGGCCTTGCCGCCGACGCGCTGACGCGCGGCGAACTCGCCGTTGTCGAGCTTCAGCCAATGCACGTAGCCGTCGAAGTCGCCGACCACGGCGTAATCGCCCTGGATCGCGGCGCCGGTGACGTTGCGGCGGGCCAGGCCGGCCTGCTGCCACATCGCGCTGCCGCCGGCCTTGTCCAGGCCGAACACGGTGCCGGTGGGATCGGTGACCACCAGGCGGTCGGCGCTGACGCCGATGCGGCCGGCGCCGCCGTGCTCGCTGTTCCACATCGGGCGGCCGCTGGGACCGTCGATCGCCACGGTCTGCTTCTTGAAGCTGCTCGCGTACAGCGTGCTGCCTTCCAGCACCGGGGTGCCGTCGATGTCGGCCATGCGGTCCAGCTCGGTGCGGCCTTCCGGCTGCGACACGGCCTGTTCCCACATCGGGCGGCCGTCGGTGGCCGACAGCGCGACCACGGTGCCGTCGTCGTTGCCGACGAAGACGAAGCCCGGGCCCAGCACCGGCGCGTCGTTGCCGCGCAGCGACAGCATCGGCACGTCGCGGGTCCAGAACCAGCGGCGCTCGCCGCTGGCGGCGTCGAACGCGCTCAGGCGGCCGTCGTTGGAACGCACGAACACCAGGCCCATGCCCACCGCAGGCGCGGCGATGACTTCGTTGCCGACCTTGGCGCGCCACTTCTCGGCGCCGCTGGCGGCATCCAGCGCGATCACGTCGCCTTCCAGGCTGCCGACCACGACCAGGCCTTCGCCCACGCCGGGGCCGCCGGAGAGGCGGATGTCCTTGTCCTTCTTCTTGGCGTCCTCGCCCTGACGCATCGGCAGGTAGTCCCAGATCGACTTGCCGGTCTGCAGATCGAAGGCGTGCACGCCGCCTTCGATCGCGGCGGCGTAGACGCGGCCGTCGGCGATGGTCGGGCCCTGGCGCACGCCCATGCGGTCCTCGCCCTTGCCGGCGTGCGTCGACCACAGTTTGGCGACGTTGGCGGTCGGGGTGATGTCGGTCAGTTCGACCGGCTCGTTGGGCTTGCCGTCGTCCTTCTTGCTGCCGCCGAACCAGCCCTTGACGGTGGAGCAGCCGGCCAGCGCGAAGGCGCACATCAGGACGGCGGAAACGCGGACTGCGGTGCGGCTGGGGGTCATGGCTGCAACCTTCATCAAGACTTGGCCTCGGGCTTGACCGGGGAACCGCCGGCTTCGGTGAGCTTGAGTTCGAGCAGGCGGCGCTGCGGCGAGGCCACGTCCAGCTTGGTCATCGCCTGCGTATACGCTTCCTGCGCCTTGGCGCGCTGGCCCAGGGCCAGCTGGGCGTCGCCGCGCACCGCGATGGCGGTGGGCGTGGTCGCGTTGGCGAGCAGCTTGAGCGCGGCGTCGGCCTGCTTGGCGTCGATCAGCAGACGCGCCAGGCGCAGATTGACGATCTCGGCGATGGCCGGATCCTCGGACTGGATCGAGCGCAGGGTCGCGATCGCCGCGTCGCGCTGGTTGGCGACCACCTGCGACTGCGCCAGGCGCAGCGCGGCGAGCGTGTGATAGGTGTTCTGGCCCAGCGCCTTGACCTTGGCTTCGGCGCCCTTGTCCTTGGCCTCGATCGCGTCGAGCGCGGCCTGATACTGGTTGGCGATTTGCGCCTGCTGCTGGACCTGATGGTTCTCCCACCACTTCCAGCCGCCGATCGCGGCCAGACCCAGGGCGATGCCGCCGATCAGTCCGGCGCCGTTGCGGCGCAGCCACTCCAGTACGCGTTCGCTTTGTTCGTGTTCGTCAGCCAGATCGTCGATCGCCATCGTTCATCTCGCTCCGCCGACCGGCTGGAGCCCAAAGGAATATGACCGGCCCGCGGTGCGGGCCAGTGAGGGACATGCCGGATTACCGGGGCATGCGCAGACCCGCGTCGCGGGTCAGTCGGAGACCGGCGCGAGGGAACCGTCAGAGGATAGCGTAAAGCGCGCGACGTTCGCGCGGCTGAACGGCGCCAGATCGACGGGTTGACCCGCCTGCTGCACTTCGACCGCGGACGAGTTGCCCAGCACCACGCGCGCGACTTCGCCGGCGGCGTAGTTGCGGCGTTCGCCGGCGCCGAGCAAGCCCTGCTCCAGGGTGCTGCCGTCGGTCGCGTAGACCTGCACCCAGCTGTCGCCGGTGAAGTTCAGCGACAAGGCGGTCTGCGCTTGCGCCGCCGGCGCGGCCGGCAGCGGCGCCATCGAGGCGATCAGCGGGGTGCGCTGCGCCGCGGCGGCGGGTTCGGTGGAGGGCGTGGCGCCGGCGCTCAGCGCGCTGGCCGGCACGTCCAGCGACTGCACGGCCAAGTTGCTGTCCAGGTGCGGACGCGTGGCCAGCCACACCGGCACCGCGATCGCGGCGGTCAGCACGATGTAGATCGCGCGACGGGTGGCTTGTTCGAACACGCGGCGGTAGCGCGGCGTGTGGGTGTGGCTGACCAGCTGCGACGGCGCCAATTGGGCGACGGCGACGCGGTCGAGTTCGGGTTCCAGATCGACCCCGAGCAGGCGCGCATAGCTGCGCAGCTGGCCGCGCACGAACACCGGCGCGCCGATGCGCTGCAGATCGTCTTCTTCCAGCGCCTGCACCACGCGGGTCGGCATCTTGAGGCGCGCGGACACGTCCGCGTGCGACAGACCGGCCCGTTCGCGGGCAAGTTTCAGGCGCGCGCCACAGCTACCCCCGCCGTCAGGCGCGACTTCGTTAGAAAGCATCATCGCTTACCGTCATCCCCTGTCCCGGAGCCCTGCGCGTCAGGGAACTCCGCCCGTAGACGCTGAACGTATCTTGCGGCGGCAGCCGTGTCGCCGAGTTTTTGTTCGATTTGTGACGCAAGCACCAGCGCGTCCGGATCCGCCGGGGCGGCAGCCAGCCTGCGTTCAGAAAAAGCCCGGGCCTCGAAGGCATTGCCCTTCTGCAGCTCGATCCGCGCCAGGCCGCCCAGGGCCAGGGCGTTGTTGGCGTCCAGGGCCAGCGCGGTGCGCAGGTCGCGCTCGGCGCGCTGGGTCTGGCCGGCGGTGGCGGCGCAACTGCCGGCATTGGCCAGCGCCGCGGTCGGGGTGGCATAGGCGCTGTCGGCCAGGGCGCGGTCGAACCAGCTCAGCGATTCGGCGGCGTGGCCGCTGGCGCACAGCCAGGCGCCGTAGTTGTTGAGGAAGGCGCCGCGCTCGGGCGCTAGCTCGACCGCCTTCTTGTAGTGCTGCCCTGCCCCGGCCATGTCGCCGCGGCGTTCGGCGACCGCGCCCAGGATGGTCACGGCCTCGACCGAACGCGGGTCGGCCTTGAGCGCGGTGCGAGCGTCGCGCTCGGCACCGTCGAGGTCGCCGTTGCGCAGCGCGGCCTGAGCCAGCTGGACCCGGGTACGCGCGACCGAGGCGTCCTTGGTGCGCTTATCGTCGCGCACCGCGTAATCGGGGCCGGTGTGCTCGTAATTGGTCTTGTCGAAGTTCGGCCGCACGAAGGTCAGGCGCTTGCAGCCGGACAAGCCGGTCGCGGCCAGCGCCAACAGCACCGCCCACAACGGCCACCTGGCCCACATCGCGCGTCCTTCAAGCCGCATCGCCCAGCCCTTGAGATTCGAGTTTCTTGCGGAATTCGGCCTGGCGCCGGGTCCGGTCCATGACCTGGCCCTTGAGCTGGCCGCAGGCCGCGTCGATGTCGTCGCCACGGGTGCGGCGCACCGGCGCGATCATGCCGGCGTCGTTGAGCAGCTTCTGGAAGCTGCGGATCGCGGCGTCGTCCGGGCGCTCGTAGCGCGTGCCCGGGAACGGATTGAACGGGATCAGGTTGACCTTGGCCGCGTCCTTCATCTGCACCGCGTTATCGAACTGACGCAGCAGACGCAGCAGCTGACGCGCGTGCTGAGGCTGATCGTTGACGCCCTTCATCAGGGTGTACTCGAAGGTCACCGAGGTGCCGCGCTTGCGCAGCGCGTAACGCACGCAGGCTTCCATCAGCTGCGCGATCGGGTACTTCTTGTTGAGCGGGACCAGCTCGCTGCGCAACTCGTCGTTGGCCGCGTGCAGCGAGACCGCCAGCGAGACGTCGCTGACCTCGCCGAGCTTGTCGATCATCGGCACCATGCCGGCGGTAGACAGCGTCACGCGCTTGTTGGCCAGGCCGTAGCCCAGGTCGTCGCGCATGATGCTCATGGCGCGCACGACGTTGTCGAAATTCGCCAGCGGCTCGCCCATGCCCATCATCACCACGTTGGTGAGCTTGCGCTGCTGATGCGGGACGTTGCCCAGATGGCGCGCCGCCACCCAGACCTGGCCGATGATTTCGGCGGTCGACAGGTTGCGGTTGAAGCCCTGGGTGGCGGTGGAACAGAACTGGCAGTTCAAGGCGCAACCGACCTGCGAGGACACGCACAGGGTGCCGCGGCCCTTGTCGGGAATGAACACCGTTTCGATCGCGTTCTTCGGGTCCATGCCCAGCAGCCACTTGTGGGTGCCGTCGGCGGAGGCCTTGTCGAACACCACCTGCGGCACGCGCACCTGCGCGTGCTGCTCGAGCTTGGCGCGCAGCGCCTTGCCCAGGTCGGTCATGTCGTTGAAGTCGGTGACGTAGCGGTGGTGGATCCACTTCATCACCTGGTGCGCGCGGAAGCGCTTCTCGCCCAGGGTCTGCTCGAAGAAGTCTTCCAGCGAGACGCGGTCGAGATCGAACAGATTGGTCTTGCTCGGATCGACGGCGACGTAGCCGGGCGTGGCCGGCTGCGTCGCCGCGATCGCGACGTCGTTGGCGAGGGCTTGCGCGCTCACGGGCGTAGCCGACGCCGGCGCATCGCCGGCGTGCGGAAGATCGTTCGTGGTGGCGCGCAGCTCGGTCACGGCGATTTAGCGCGCGTAGACGTCGGTGGCCGGGAAGAAGTACGCGATCTCGATCGCGGCGTTCTCCAGGCTGTCCGAGCCGTGCACGGCATTGGCGTCGATGCTGTCGGCGAAGTCGGCGCGGATGGTGCCCGGCGCGGCGTCCTTCGGATTGGTGGCGCCCATCAGGTCGCGGTGCTTGAGCACGGCGTTCTCGCCCTGCAGCGCCTGGATCACCACCGGGCCGCTGATCATGAATTCGACCAGGGCGGCGAAGAACGGACGCTCGCGGTGCACGGCGTAGAAACCTTCGGCTTCCTGCTTGGAGAGGTGCTTCATCTTGGAGGCGACGACCTTCAGGCCCGCCTTCTCGAAGCGCGTGTAGATCTCACCGATGACGTTCTTGGCGACGGCGTCGGGCTTGATGATGGACAGGGTGCGCTCCAGCGCCATGGAAATTCTCCGGGTAGGCGGGCCGCTGCTGCTTCCTTGCGAGGGCCCGAGAATAACAGAAAAACCCGCGACAGGACGCGGGTTTAGCCAATATGGCTACGGTAATTCTACCGGATCGGTCAGGCGATTTGCACGGTTGTGCTGAAAATCCGTTGACGATCCGGCCGGGGCGGGACTAGGATCAAACAAGCGTTTGATTCAGCCCAGCCCCGGAGCCCCATGGCCGCCACCGCGCATTTCTCCACCAAGGACCGCATTCTCGGCGCCGCCGAGGAGCTGTTCGCCCAATTCGGCTTCACCGGCACCTCGCTGCGCCAGGTGACCAGCCGCGCCGACGTCAACATCGCGGCGGTCAACTACCACTTCGGCAGCAAGGAAAACCTGGTCAACGAGGTGTTCCGCCGACGCATGGACGACATGAGCCGGCAGCGCCTGAGCGCCCTGCAGGAGGCTGTGCAACAGCATCCGGGCGAACTGGAGCCGATCCTGGCCGCGTTCGTGGAGCCGGCCCTGGCCCTGGCCCAGGACCGCCACGGCGGCGCCGCCTTCGTGCGCGTGGTCGCCCGCGCCTACGCCGAGAAGAACGACAGCCTGCGCAAGTTCCTGTCCGACCACTACGGCCACGTGCTGCGCGAGTTCGCCAAGGCGATCGCGGCCGCGGTGCCGGGCCTGAGCAAGGAAGAGCTGTACTGGCGCCTGGACTTCCTGGCCGGCGCCCTGACCTATGCCATGGCCGACTTCGGCCTGATCAAGCGCCCCGCCGGCGTCAGCGAGGCGGCGCATCGCGAGCGCGCGGGCCGCGAACTGATTCGTTTCGCCGCCGCCGGCTTCAAGAGCTGAGCGCGGCGCCACGTCTTTATTTCCTAGCGCGTCCGGGCGACCCCATCGGCGGCTCCGCCTCCGTTTCCGCCTTGGCGCGGCAATAAAAATGCAATCAATCCAAGGAGTTGCAGACGATGTCTAATAAATTGCTTGTCCGCCGTGCCGCGGTCCTGGGCGCCGGCGTCATGGGCGCGCAGATCGCGGCGCACCTGACCAACGCGGGCGTCGACACGGTGCTGTTCGACCTGCCGGCCAAGGAGGGCGACCCCAACGGCATCGTCGCCAAGGCGATCGCGAACCTGGGCAAGCTCAGCCCCGCCCCGCTCGCCAGCAAGGGCCTGGCCGAGCGCATCGGCGCGGCCAACTACGAAACCGGCCTGGAACAGCTGCGCGACTGCGACCTGATCATCGAGGCCATCGCCGAGCGCATGGACTGGAAGCAGGACCTGTACAAGAAGATCGCGCCCTACGTGGCCGCGCACACCGTGCTGGCCTCCAACACCTCCGGCCTGGGCATCAACAAGCTGGCCGAGGTGCTGCCCGAGGAACTGCGCCACCGCTTCCTGGGCGTGCACTTCTTCAATCCGCCGCGCTACATGCACCTGGCCGAGCTGATCCCGGCGCGCGGCACCGACGCCAGCGTGCTCGAGGGCCTGGAAACCTTCCTCACCACCACCCTGGGCAAGGGCGTGGTGATCGCCAAGGACACCCCGAACTTCATCGGCAACCGCATCGGCGTGTTCTCGATGCTGGCCGCCATGCACCACACCGAGCAGTTCGGCCTGGGCTTCGACACCGTCGACGCCCTGACCGGTCCGGCGATCGGGCGCCCGAAGTCGGCGACCTATCGCACCGCCGACGTGGTCGGCCTGGACACCATGGCCCACGTCATCAAGACCATGGCCGACACCCTGCCCGACGACCCGTGGCATCAGTACTTCAAGGCGCCCAAGTGGCTGGCCGCGCTGATCGAAAAGGGCGCGCTGGGCCAGAAGACCGGCGCCGGCGTCTACACCAAGCGCGGCAAGGACATCCTGGTGCTGGACCTGAAGGCCCAGGACTACCGCGTTTCGGCCGGCGAGCCCGATGCCGAAGTCGCCGCCCTGCTCAAGGAGCGCGATCCGGCCAAGAAGTTCGCCGCCCTGCGCGCCAGCAGCCATCCGCAGGCGCAGTTCCTGTGGGCGGTGTTCCGCGACAGCTTCCACTACAGCGCCTTCCACCTGGAATCGATCGCCGACACCGCGCGCGACGTCGACTTCGCGATGCGCTGGGGCTACGGCTGGTCGCTGGGCCCGTTCGAGACCTGGCAGGCCGCGGGTTGGAAGCAGGTCGCCGACTGGATCGCCGAGGACATCGTGGCCGGCAAGGCGATGGCGCCCGCGCCGCTGCCGAACTGGGTGTTCGACGGCCGCGACGGCGTGCACGGCGCCGACGGCAGCTACAGCCCGGGCCGCAACGCCAAGGTCGCGCGCTCGTCCAACCCGGTCTATGCGCGCCAGCGCTTCCCCGACGCCCTGCTCGGCGAGAAGTTCTCGCAAGGCCAGACCGTGTTCGAGAACGACGGCATCCGCCTGTGGGCGGACGACGGCGACGACATCGCGGTGATCAGCTTCAAGACCAAGATGCACACGGTCAACGACCACGTGCTCAACGGCATCCAGGAAGCGATCGGCATCGCCGAAAAGAAGTTCAAGGGCGTGGTGATCTGGCAGCCCAAGGAGCCGTTCTCGGCCGGCGCCGACCTGTCCGGCGCGCTCGGCCTGCTGCAGGCCGGCGACCTCAAGGGCTTCGAGGCCATGGTCGCCAACTTCCAGGCCACCAGCCAGCGCATCAAGTATTCGCTGGTGCCGGTGGTCGCGGCGGTGCGCGGCCTGGCCCTGGGTGGCGGCTGCGAGTTCCAGATGCACGCGGCCAAGAGCGTGTTCGCGCTGGAAAGCTATATCGGCCTGGTCGAGGCCGGCGTCGGCCTGCTGCCGGCCGGCGGCGGTCTGAAGGAGTTCGCGGTGCGCGCCTCCGAAGCGGCCGGCCCGGGCGGCGACGTGTTCGCCCAGCTCAAGCCCGCGTTCGAATCCGTGGCCATGGCCAAGGTCTCGAGCTCGGCCTTCGAGGCGCGCGAGCTCAAGCTGGCGCGCGACGGCGACGCGGTGGTGTTCAACGCCTTCGAACTGCTGCACGTGGCCAAGGCCCAGGCCCGCGCCCTGGCCGAGAGCGGCTACCGTCCGCCCCTGCCCGGCCGCCGCGTCCAGGTCGCCGGCGACGTCGGCATCGCGACCTTCAAGATGATGCTGGTCAACATGCTGGAAGGCCGCTTCATCTCGCCGCACGACTACGAGATCGCCACCCGCATCGCCACCGTGATCTGCGGCGGCGAAGTCGACCGCGGCGCGCTGGTCGACGAGGAATGGCTGCTCAAGCTGGAGCGCGAACACTTCGTCGCCCTGGCGCAGATGCCCAAGACGCAGGAGCGCATCGCGCACATGCTCAAGACCGGCAAGCCGCTCCGTAACTAAGCGCCGACGACATAGGACTCACAGACATGACCAAGCAAGTTCAAGACGCCTACATCGTCGCCGCCACCCGTACCCCGGTCGGCAAGGCCCCGCGCGGCGTATTCCGCAACACCCGTCCCGACGACATGCTCGCCCACGTGCTCAAGTCGGTGGTGGCGCAGGCCCCGGGCATCGACCTCAACCGCATCGACGACGCCATCATCGGCTGCGCCATGCCCGAGGGCGAGCAAGGCATGAACGTGGCGCGCATCGGCGTGCTGCTGGCCGGCCTGCCCAACACCATCGCCGCGCAGACCATCAACCGTTTCTGCTCCTCCGGCCTGCAGGCCGTGGCCCTGGCCGCCAACGAGATCCGCCTGGGCAACTCCGACCTGGTCCTGGCCGGCGGCACCGAGTCGATGTCGATGGTGCCGATGATGGGCAACAAGGTCGCGCTGAGCCCCAGCGTGTTCAAGGACGACCACGTCGCCATCGCTTACGGCATGGGCATCACCGCCGAGAAGGTCGCCGAGGAATGGAAGATCTCGCGCGAGGACCAGGACGCGTTCGCGCTGGCCTCGCACCGCAAGGCGATCGCCGCGCAGCAGGCCGGCGAGTTCACCGCCGAGATCAGCCCCTACGAGGTGCTGTCGCACCAGCCCGACCTGAGCGGCAACACGATCAAGCTGCGCAAGAGCCTGATCGAGCTGGACGAAGGCCCGCGCGCCGACGCTTCGCTGGAAGCGCTGGCCAAGCTCAAGCCGGTGTTCCGCAACGGCCAGTTCGGCGGCACGGTCACCGCCGGCACCGCTTCGCAGATGAGCGACGGCGCGGCCGCAGTGCTGCTGGCCTCCGGCCAGGCGGTCAAGGACTACGGCCTGACCCCGCTCGCGCGTTTCGTCAGCTTCTCGGTCGCCGGCGTGCGGCCGGAAGTGATGGGCATCGGCCCGATCGCGGCGATCCCGAAGGCGCTCAAGCAGGCCGGTCTGAGCCAGGACCAGATCGACTGGATCGAGCTCAACGAAGCCTTTGCCGCGCAGGCGCTGGCGGTGATCCGCGACAGCGGCCTGGACCCGTCCAAGGTCAACCCGCTGGGCGGCGCGATCGCGCTGGGCCATCCGCTGGGCGCGACCGGTGCGATCCGCACCGCGACCATCGTGCACGGCCTGCGCCGTCGTCAGCAGAAGTACGGCCTAGTGACCATGTGCATCGGCACCGGCATGGGCGCGGCGGGCGTGTTCGAGGCGCTCTGAGTTCGGCCATCGAGCGAAGGCCGCGGCCTTCGCATCGAATCGTCGGGGCGGCTACGGCCGCCCCGATGCGTTTGCGGTCCACAAAAAAAGCGAGGGCAGCCGGAGCTGCCCTCGCCTCGCACCACGATGGGCGCGCGACGCCCGGCCCACGGTAGCCGGCGTCGTGCGCGCACTACTTCGGGCAGGCGGTGAACTTGCCCTGGGCGTCGCGGCAACGCTTGCTGGCGGCCTGCTTGTCGCAGGACACGAACTTGCCCTGGGGATCGCGGCAGTGGTTCGCCGCGGTCGCTTTGGCCGACGCCGGTTTGGCCGCGGCCGCCATCGGTTGGACGGCGGCACGCGCGGGCGCGGGCTTGGCGGCGGGCGTCGCATGCGCGGCCGTCGCCGGTTGCGCGGCGCCGGCGGCCAGGCTCAGCGACAGCAAGGCGGCGACGATCGGTAGCAAAGATGTGCGGAACATGGCGGCCTCTCCCGAAGACGCGATCGGTGCGATCGCGTTCGCAGGCTAGGCGCGGCGAGACTACGGCCGGCTGGGCGTGGGATTAAACATTTTTAATCCGGCAGCTCTTGTGTAGGAGCGGCGTAAGCCACGACCGCGCCACACGCTGGCGTCGCTGCTGCGATGGCGGGTCGCGCTTACGCCGCTCCTACCCCAAAGCAGTGCGGGTAGCTCAGGCCAGGCGCGTTCCGTTCGGCACGCGCCGTTCGATCGCGGTGACCACCACGCCTTCGTCGGTCGGAAACCCGGTGAGCAGGAACTCGGAGCGGAACGGGCCGACCTGCTTGGGCGGGAAGTTGATCACGCCGACGATCTGGCGGCCGACCAATTCCTCGGCTGTGTACAGCTGCTTGACCTGCGCGCTGGTCTTGCGCACGCCGTGCGGGCCGAAGTCCACCCACAGTTTCCAGGCCGGCTTGCGCGCCTCCGGGAATTCCTCGACCCGCAGCACCGTGCCCGCGCACAGCATCACCCGCTCGAACTCGCTCCAGCTCAGATCGCCGTCGGCGATCATGGTGTCGTTTTCGCTCACGCGCGCTTCCCCTCGCTCCAATCCTTCCAAAGGTCTTTGAACTGCGCCCAGCTGTAACTCAGCTGCGCGCCCAGCAGACCGGCCGGCTTCAACGCCGAAACCAGGCCGTAAGGCGCGAACTCGCGCCAGCGCGGATCGCCGTGCGCGATCGCCGCGGCCAGCACCTCGCCCGCATGGGTGGTGGGCGCCACACCGTGGCCGCCGAACGCCTGGGCCAGCCACAGGCCGTCCTCGACCTGACCGATCTGCGGCATCTGATGGCGCGCATAGCTCATCAGGCCGGACCAGGCCTGCTCGACGCGCACGCCCTCCAGTTGCGGAAACACCTTGAGCAGGTCGCGCCGCAGCAGGCGTTCCACCGCCGCCGGCGAACGGTCCAGCACCGAGATGCGCCCGCCCCACAGCAGGCGCGTGTCCGGCAGCGGCCGGTAGTAGTCGAACGCGAAACGGGTGTCGTAGACCGCCGCACGCGTGCGCAGGGCTTCGTCCAGGCGCGCGCCCAGAGGCTCGGTGACCATGACGTAGGTCGCGATCGGCATCACGCCCGCGTCCACGCGCGCGCTCAGGCCAGCCAGGTAGCCGCCGCAGGCCAGCACGACCTGACGCGCGGCGATCTCGCCTTGCGGCGTGGTCACCCGCCAAAGCGCGCCCTCGCGGCGCAGCGCGGTCGCCGGGGTGCGCTCGTGCACGGCGACGCCGGCGCGCTCGGCCAGCGAGGCCAGCCCGTGCGCGTATTTGAGCGGATGGAAATGGAAGGCTTGCGGTTCGAACAGGCCGTCGTGGTAACGCTGGCTGCGCACCAGAGCGCGCAGATCCTCCTGCGCCAGCCAGCGCCAGTCGGCGCCGTAGCGCTCGGCCAGCAGGCGCTGGCGCGAGCGCAGCACTTCGGGGTCGCGGAACCAGTTGGCCCAGATCACCCCGGCCTCGACCGCGTCGCACTCCAAGCCGTGGCGATGGATGCGCGAACGAATCAGCTCGACCGCGTCGGTGGTGCCGGCGTAGAGGGCGCGCGCGCGTTCGGGGCCGAGCTCGCGCAGCAGCGCGTCCTCGCCGCGCGAATAGCCGCCGAACACGAAACCGCCGTTGCGGCCCGAGGCGCCATGGCCCAGGGTCTGGGCCTCGATCAGGGCGACGCCGGCGACGCCGCGTTCGGCCAGACCCAGCGCGGTGTTGAGCCCGGCGTAGCCGCCGCCGATCACGCAGACCTCGGCTTCAACGCGGCCCTGCACGGCCGCGCGCTCGGCGATGGGCGGCAAGGTGGCGCGGTAGTAGCTGGCGACGGTCATGGGCGGCGGGCGGATCTGGAATACGGCGACGGGGTTTGCTGAAATGCGACGGAGCCAGAGGACGCCAGCGAGAGCGACGCACGGTGCGCGACACGGAAATCCACCCAGCCGACCTAGCCTATCGCAGGCGCAGCCTGCGCATCATCGTCGCGATCGCGCTGGTGTGCGTGGTGGCGCTGTGGCAGCTCGATGCCTGGCTGAGCGAGCTGTTGCGGCAACTGGCCCAGGCCGGCGACAGCGAGCGCACGCGACGCTGGCTGCGTGGCCTGCTGGTGGCGCTGGCGCTGCTGCCTAGCGTGCCCTTGTGGCTGTTGGGGCGCAGCCTGCGGCGGCTGGCCGCGGCCGCGCGCGTCGAACAGCGCTTTCCGCCGCGCGCCTGGCGCACCCTGCGCGACGTACGCGTGTTGCGCGGGCCGGTGGCGCTGCGCTGGACCCGCCGGGTCGGCCGTATGGCCGCGGCGGCGAGCGCGCTGGCCGTGCTGTGCGCGGCCCTGGCGATGGCGACGTTCTGGTACTACCGCTAAACCGGGAGCCAGCACCGAGCCGTGCGAGCCCTTCGGCGACGCCGATGCGGGGCGGGCGCTATTGCCCTGCCCCGACTTGGCGTACATCGTGATGCACCGGGCGCCGCCGAGGTCGTGACCATGCGATGGATCGATGCACTGCGGCAACGCGCAAGCGAACTCAAGCGCGAGATCCATGCGCTCTACCTCGCGGCGCGGCACCCGCTCACTCCGTGGTACGCCCAGCTGCTGGTCGTGGCGATCGTGGCCTATGCGCTCAGCCCCATCGACCTGATTCCGGACTTCATCCCGATCCTGGGCTATCTGGACGATCTGCTTCTGCTTCCGCTAGGCATCGCCTGGGCGATCCGCCTGATTCCGGCGGCCGTCTTGATCGAATGCCGCGCGCGTGCCGCGCAGGCCGCCGGTCCGGAGGGCGGCCTGGCAGGCCGCATTGCGGCCGCTGTGATCGTAGCGCTCTGGATCGGGTTCGCCGCGCTGTGCGCGGTGCTGGCCTATCGGGCGCATCGCGGCACGCCCGATTGAGCCGCGGCCCTGGATACGCCGGGTCGGCAGCATGGCCGCACAGGCGACTGCGCTGGCTGCGTTGCGCGCGGCGATGGCGACAGGACGTTCTGGTACCGCGAGTGAGCAGCAGGAACGTGTAGGTAGCAACGAGTGAAACGGCCGCCGGCCTCCACTCGTCACCAGTTACTTCACACTGGTTACCGCCTCACTCCAGATCCGCCACGCCCAGCTCGGCCAAGGCGTTCTGCATCAGCTGGCGCGCCGAATCGCTGAGCACTTCGTGGTCCAGGGCGAAGCGGATCGTCGCTTCGATCAGGCCCAGGTGGGTGCCGCAGTCGAAGCGCGTGCCCTGGAAGCGGTAGGCGTTGACGGTTTCCTCTTCCAGCAGCGCCGCGATCGCGTCGGTGAGCTGGATTTCGCCGCCGGCGCCGGGCGTGGTGTTCTCCAGCAGGGAGAAGATGCGCGGGTTGAGCACGTAGCGGCCGACCACGGCCAGGTTGCTGGGCGCGACCTCGGGCGAAGGCTTCTCGACGATGGCGCGGATGCGGCCCTGGCGCGCGGCGAAGCTGTCGGTGGCGACGATGCCGTAGCTGCCGGTCTGCTCGCGAGGCACGTCCTGCACCGCGATCACGCTGGCACCGGAGGTTTCGGCGGCGTCGGCCATCTGGCGCAGCGCGCCCGGCCCACGGTTCCAGATCAGATCGTCCGGCAGCACCACCGCGAACGGCTCGTCGCCGACCACGGGCTTGGCGCACAGCACCGCATGGCCCAGGCCCAGGGCCTCGGCCTGGGTCACGAACACCGCACGCACGCCCTCGGGCAGCACGTTGCGCACCAGCTCCAACAGCTCCAGCTTGCCGCTGCGCTCGAGCTTCTGCTCCAGCTCGTAGGCTTTGTCGAAGTAGTCGGCGACCGCGTGCTTGTAGCGGTTGGTGACGAAGATCAGGGTGTCGCAGCCGGCCTCGATGGCTTCGTCGACGGCGTACTGGATCAGGGGCCGATCGACGATCGGCAGCATTTCCTTGGGGACGGTCTTGGTCGCGGGCAGGAACCGGGTCCCCAGCCCTGCGACCGGGAACACGGCTTTGCGGATACGAGCGGCCATCAAACCTTCCTGGCGTTGCGTGCGGGGAACGCCACCACGGTGGCGGATTCGACATAGTCCGGATGCTCGCCGACCGGCGCGAACTCGGGCACGGCCATGCGCAGCAGCTGGTTGAGCAGTTCGCGGTCGTAGCGCGCCGAGGCTTCGCGCAGCTGCGCGATCGCCGACTCGATCGCGTGGGCGGAGACGTCGCGCGGCTCGGCCTGCAGGATCTTGGGATGCTGGGTCGGGCGATAGCGCTCGTCGGCGTGGAACAGGGTCTCGTGCAGCTTCTCGCCCGGACGCAGGCCGGTGTAGATGATCGCGATGTCGCGGCCCGGCTGCTTGCCGGCCAGACGGATCATCTGTTCGGCGAGCAGGCGGATCGGCACCGGCTCGCCCATGTCGAGGGTGTAGATCGCCTCGTGCGTACCGATCGCCGAGGCCTGCAGGATCAGCTGACAGGCTTCGGGGATGGTCATGAAGAAGCGCGTGACCTCCGGATCGGTGACCGTGACCGGGCCGCCGCTGCGGATCTGTTCGCGGAACAGCGGCACCACGCTGCCGGCCGAGTCGAGCACGTTGCCGAAGCGCACGGTCACGAAACGGGTCGAGCGCTGGTCGGCCAGCGACTGGCAGGTCATCTCGGCCAGGCGCTTGGTCGCGCCGAGCACGTTGACCGGATCGACCGCCTTGTCGGTGGAGATCAGCACGAAGGTGCCGACACCGGCTTCGCGGCAGGCCTTGGCCACGGTCGCGGTGGCCAGCACGTTATTGCGCACCGCCTCGCGCAGCTGCGCTTCCAGCAGCGGCACCTGCTTGTAGGCGGCGGCGTGGAAGACCGCATCGGGTTCGGACTGGCCGAGCGCGAACGCGATCACCGCCGGATCGCCGCAGTCGCCCAGGATCGGGATGTATTCCAGATCGGGGAAGTCGCGGCGCAGCGCGGCCTCGGTCTGGGTCAGCGCAAGCTCGTCGATTTCGATCAGGGCGATGCGGCGTGCGCCGTGGCGCGCGCACTGGCGGCACAGCTCCGAGCCGATCGAGCCGCCGGCGCCGGTCACCAATACCGAACGCGCGCCCAACCAGCCGCGGATCGCCTTCCAATCCGGCAGCACCGGCTTGCGCCCGAGCAGATCCTCGATCGCGACCTCTTTCAATTCGCCCGGCAGCGAACGGCCTTCCAGCACGTCCTGCAGGCGCGGCACCATCCGGAACGGCAGGCCGGTGCGTTCGCAGGCGATCACCACGCGCTGCAGCGCGTTGGCGTCGGCCGACGGCATCGCGATCACCAGCAGCTTGGCCGCGGTTTCGCGCGCGATCTCGGCCACTTCGGGCACGCGTCCCAGCACCGGCACGCCCTGCACCTTGCTGCCGCGCAGGCGCGCGGCGTCGTCGAGGAAACCGACGGGTTCGTAGGTGCCGAAGCGGCGCAGATCGCGCACCAGCGCTTCGCCGGCGCGGCCGGCGCCGAGAATGAGGATGCGCACCGAAGCGGTGTTGGCGCGCTCGACGCGGCTGTCCTTCCACGCGCGGTACAACAGACGCGGCGCGCCCAGCATGCCCACCAGCACCACCGGGTACAGCACCAGCACCGTGCGCGGCATGGTGGTGTCGAGGCGGTTGTAGAGGAACAGCACCAGCACGATCGCGAACAGGCCGAGCATGCAGGCCTTGAAGATGTTCCAAAGATCGGGGACGCCGGCGAAGCGCCACAGGCCGCGATACAGACCGACCTGCCAGAACACCAGGCCCTGGGCGACCATCACCAACGCGATCTCGGTCGACCACAGCGGCAGCGGAACGGGTGCGGGGATGATGCCGAAACGCAAACGGTACAGGGCCTGCCAGACCAACCACACCATCGCGAGATCGTGCGCGACTACCGCCATACGCGGCAGTGCACCTTTAAGACGATCGCGCCATGAGCTCATTCCATGCCCCTATACCTTAGCCGGGAGAATTCAACGCCGGCTCGGAGCCGGCGCGCTGTAACCACCACCATAAAAAAGCGCCGGACATATACCACGCCGCAACCGTACACAACATGAAAGCCATTCTCGTTTGCAGCAGGACTGGGAGCGCCAGCACAGCTGCGAGGGTGTGCATGGCGTAGGCGATGGTGACTTTGGTGTGCCCTATCCTCCTGGCCCAGACTTGATATGCGTGCTGAGAATGTGCCGTCCACCACGCTTCTCTACGCAGCATGCGGCGCAACAGTGTCAAGCCCGCGTCGATAAGGAACGCCGACAGCGGCATCAGGACGACCGCTGATCGGCTGCCCAGCACGGTCGCGGCCAGTACCATCAGCCCGGCCAGGGCATAACCCAGCGCCCCGCTGCCCACGTCGCCCATGAAAATCCGGGCCTTGGGGAAGTTGAAGGGCAGGAAACCGAGGCAGGCGGCGGCCAGGGCCAAGCCCAGCCACAGTCCCGGCGCGCCTGCGAGCCAGCCCAGGGCGACGGCGATCAGGGCAGCCTGGCTGGCGGCCAGGCCGTTGATGCCGTCCATGAAGTTGCAAACGTTGGTCAGCGCCAGCGCGGCCACGAACGCGCCCAGGGCCAGCCAGGGCGCGTCCAGCACGTGCCAGACCGCGTAGGCCAGCACTGCCGCGGCCACCGCGTGCACCGCCAGCCGCAGCGAGGCCGACAGCGGGCGGTGGTCGTCGATCAGCCCGACCCCGGCGACCAGGGCCAGGCCCAGGCCGAACGCGGCCAGCAAGGGGGCCTGCCCGGGCAGGCGCACGGCCAGGGCCAGGGTGGCGACCAGCAAGGCGATCACCAGGGCGATGCCGCCGCCGCGCGGGGTCGCCACGACGTGGCTGCGACGTTCGCCGGGCTGGTCGATCAGTTCGTTGCGCAGCGCGTAGCGGCGCGCCAGCCAGGTGCCGACCGCTCCGATCAGCAGGTGGATGAGCAGCCAACTCGCCATGGGATCAGACCACCGCGTAGTTCAGCAGCGGCTTGACCGTTCCCCACTCCTTGCAGCTGGGGCATTGCCAATGGTGGCTGCGCGCGCCGAAGCCGCAGCGGTTGCAGCGGTAGCTGGGGTTGCGCACCAGCAACTGGTCGGTGATGTGCTTGAGGTCGTGCAGGGTCGCCAGCGGATCGGCGCCCTCGGCCAGGGTCAGGTCGATCAGGGCGGCTTCGCCGCGCACCGAGGGCCGGTCCTTGAGCTGGCGCGCGAGGTAGCTGCGCGCGGCCGGCACGCCGTCCTCGGCCTCGACCATACGGGTCAGGGCCAGCACCGGCGCGATGCCGCGGTAGTGCTCGCACATCTCGGCCAGGAAGGCGCGCGCGCCGGTCGGATCGCCGTCGCGTTCGTAGCAGCTCAGCAGCGCGGGCAGCACTTCGGGCAGATAGTCGGGATCGGCGCGGGCGACGCGCTCGAAGGCGCGGATCGCAGCGGCGTCGTTGCCGGCCTCGACTTCGATGCGGCCTTCGAGCATGCCGGCGCGCACGGAGTTTGCGTCGGCCTCGTAGGCGCGCTTGACCGCGCCGCGCGCGGCTTCGACGTCGCCGGCGGCGCGGTGGCGGTCGGCCAGTTCGCATTCGAACTGCGCGATCAGCTTGCCCATGGGCTCGCCGGTGGCGGCCTCGTAGCGGCTCGCGTTCTCGATCGCCTTGTCCCAATCGCGTTCGGACTGGTAGATGCCGATCAGGTGGCGCAGCGCCAGCGGCGCCATGTCCAGCGCGACCAGGTCGCTGAAGACGGTCTCGGCGCGGTCGAGCAGGCCCGAGCGCATGTAGTCCTCGCCCAGCGCCAGCAACGCCTGGACCTTCTGCTGGTCGCTCAGGCCGGGGCGCTGCACCAGCGCCTGGTGCAGGCGGATCGCGCGGTCGACTTCGCCGCGGCGCCGGAACAGGTGGCCCAGCGCGACCTGGGTCTCGAAGGTGTCCTTATCGAGCTCGGCGATGTGCAGGAAGATCTCGATGGCCTTGTCGGGCTGCTCGTTGAGCAGGTAGTTCAGGCCGCGGAAATAGGTGGTCGACAGATGGCTGACCTGGTTGTCGCTGTGACGTTCGCCGCCGCGACGGCCGATCACCCAGCCGCTGACGGCGGCGATCGGCAGCAGCAGGAAAAACCAGAACCACTCGCTGATGAATTCCATGCGTCAGGTCTCGCGCGGGGTGGCGACGGCGCGCTCGGCGCGCGCCAGACGGCGGCGCAGTGGCAGCACCAGGCTGGCGGTGATCGCCAGGCCGCCGGCGAGCACGCCGATCAGCAGCGACACGATCAGGGCCACGCCCAAGGTGGTCGGAAAGGTGCCGAAGCCCAGGTCGATGGGCACGATCTGGCGATTGAGCGCGCCGACGGTGGCGCCGGCCGCAAGGCAGACGAAGGCGATGAGGAAACGGATCAGGCGCATGGGGGATGGGTCCAACGTCCGCGATGTCGCTCTAGCTTAAGGCCAGAAGTGAGCGGAGAGGAGTAAGTGGCGAGACAGAGCGGCAGCGGGCACCGGGGCCAGCCAAACGAAATCAACAGGCGAGCGGCGAGCGGGCGCGGTCGCCCTACTCTCTCTACTCACTCCTCCAAGCTCGTTTCTCGCTCTTAGGCGTCGTCGTCCAGCGGCGCCACGCCGCTGACGCGTTCGCGCAGTTCCTTGCCGGGCTTGAAATGCGGGACATGCTTGCCGGGCAATGCCACCGACTCGCCGGTCTTGGGGTTGCGGCCCAGGCGCGGCGGACGGAAGTGCAAGGAGAAGCTGCCGAAGCCGCGGATCTCGATGCGTTCGCCCACCGACAGCGCGCCGCCCATCATTTCGAGCAAGGCCTTCACCGCCAGATCCACGTCGTCGCCCTTCAGGTGGGCCTGACGCTGCGAAAGGATCTCGATGAGTTCGGACTTGGTCATGGGCGCTGCGCAAGCTCTGTACTGGGATGTCGGGACGGTGCCGAGACGACGGCGCCGCGACGGTGCCACAAATCGAAGGCGACCCGGCTCGGCCGGGCCGCCTCCGCGGTACTGCGGCGACGCCGATCCGGTTGCCCGGAACGGCGCGCCTCGACGCTGGTATTACTCGGACTTGTTGCCGCTCAGCTGCTCGCGCAGCAGCGCGCCCAGCTTGGTGGTGCCGCTGGAGGCATCCGAAGCCGAACGGTTGTAGTCGGCCAGGGCCTCCTGCTGCTCGGCTTCGTCCTTGGCCTTGATCGACAGCTGCATGGAACGGCCCTTGCGGTCCGTGCCGACGATCTTGGCTTCGACTTCCTGACCGACCTTGAGGTACTGGCTGGCGTCCTCGACGCGCTCCTTGGCGATGTCGCGCGCGGCGACGTAGCCTTCGATGCCGTCGGCGAGTTCGATCGTGGCGCCCTTGGCGTCGACTTCCTTCACCACGCCCTTGACGATCGAGCCCTTGGCGTTGGAAGCGACGTACTGACCCATCGGGTCCTGCTCCAGCTGCTTGACGCCCAGGCTGATGCGCTCGCGCTCCGGATCCACGGCCAGGACGACGGCTTCGAGCGTGTCGCCCTTCTTGTAGTTGCGGACCACGTCTTCGCCGGTGGTGTTCCAGCTGATGTCGGACAGGTGGACCAGGCCGTCGATGCCGCCGTCCAGGCCGATGAAGATGCCGAAGTCGGTGATCGACTTGATCTGGCCTTCGACCTTGTCGCCCTTCTTGTGGATGGCCGCGAAGGTCTCCCACGGGTTCGAGGTGACCTGCTTCATGCCCAGCGAGATACGACGACGCTCTTCATCGACGTCCAGCACCATGACCTGAACTTCGTCGCCGACCTGCACGATCTTGGACGGGTTGACGTTCTTGTTGGTCCAATCCATTTCGGAGACGTGGACCAGGCCTTCGACGCCCGGCTCGATCTCGACGAACGCGCCGTAATCGGTGACGTTGCTGACCTTGCCGAACACGCGGGTGTCGGCCGGGTAGCGGCGCGCGATGTTGTCCCACGGATCCTCGCCCAGCTGCTTGAGGCCGAGGCTGACGCGGTTGCGCTCGCGGTCGTACTTGAGCACGCGGACGTCCAGCTCCTGGCCGACTTCCACGACTTCCGACGGGTGACGCACGCGCTTCCACGCCATGTCGGTGATGTGCAGCAGGCCATCGATGCCGCCGAGGTCGACGAACGCACCGTAATCGGTGAGGTTCTTGACGACGCCCTTCAGGATCGCGCCTTCCTGCAGCTTCTCCATCAGCTGCTCGCGCTCGACGCTGTACTCGCTCTCGACCACCGCACGGCGGGAGACGACGATGTTATTGCGCTTGCGATCGAGCTTGATGAGCTTGAACTCGAGTTCCTTGCCTTCCAGGTAGGCGGAGTCGCGCACGGGGCGCACGTCCACCAGCGAACCCGGCAGGAAGCCGCGGACATCCTTGATGTCGACGGTGAAACCACCCTTGACCTTGCCGCTGATGCGGCCGGTGATGGTTTCGTTCTTTTCGAGCGCCTCTTCGAGCTCGTCCCACACCATCGCGCGCTTGGCCTTCTCGCGGGACAGCACGGTTTCGCCGAAGCCGTTCTCGATCGAGTCGAGGGCGACCTTGACTTCGTCGCCAACGGCAACGTCGATCTCGCCGGCGTCGTTACGGAACTGTTCGATCGGCACGATGCCTTCGGACTTCAGGCCGGCGTTGATCACCACGACGTCGCCGCGGACTTCCACGACTACGCCGACGACGATAGCGCCCGGCTTCAGCTTGGCCAGGTATTGCTGGCTAGATTCGAACAGCTCGGCAAATGATTCGGTCATTGGTTGATTTACTCGGTTGAACACACGGGCCGCACCGGCTGGCATCGTCGCTGTCGTAGCGACGCAAGCAGCACGTGGTCGACCCACCCGTTATGTGGCGCGATGGTCTGCACCATGTGTCGTTGTGGATCCCGTCGCGGATGCGACGGGGCTGGTTTTTGTTGCGTACTGCCGCGTTCGATCCGCGTTTGCGGAAACGTCAGCGCGCCGGCAACAAGGCCAGCACGCGTTCGACCACCTGCGCGATGCCCAGGCCGGTGGTGTCGATGCGCACGGCGTCGTCGGCCGGGCGCAGCGGTGCCACCGCTCGCTGTGCATCGCGGGCGTCGCGGGCGAGAATCTCCCGCAGCAGACCGTCTAAAGTAACGGAAACCCCTTTGTCTTTCAACTGCTTATAGCGCCTTTCCGCCCTTTCGTCGGCGCTGGCGGTCAGGAACACCTTGTAGGGGGCGTCCGGGAAGATCACCGTGCCCATGTCGCGGCCGTCGGCGACCAGGCCCGGCGGCTGGCGGAAGGCGCGCTGGCGGTCCTTGAGGGCGGCCCGGACCTCGGGGATGGCGGCGATGGCCGAGGCGGCCGCGCCGGCGGTCTCGGTGCGCAGTTCGTCGGTGGCGTCCTGGTCGTTGACCAGCACCCGCAGCTCGCCGCGCTCGTCGTCGCGGAAGCCGATCCGGGTGTCGAAGGCGCAGCGGACCAGGGCGGCCGGGTCGGCCAGGTCGAGGTCGGCCCAGCCGGCGGCCACGCCGACCGCGCGGTAGAGGGCGCCGGAATCCAGGTAATGCCAGCCCAGGGCCTGGGCGACCAGGCGGCTGATGGTGCCTTTGCCGGAACCGGAGGGACCGTCGATGGTGAGGACGGGGATACTGCTGTCGTGAGGGGTCGTCATGCCGGCTATTATGCAAGGACGCCGCCCCTTCCCTGTTCATCGCGGCGGCGGAAACCGCCCCGATCCGGGCGCGCGCCAGGGCCCGATTCGGCCCGGCTGCAATTTATTTCGCGCAAACACTTGATCGTAGTGGGATTTACCCGCTATGATCGCGGGCTGTCTATTCCAATCCTGTTGCCGAGGTCTGTCATGAAGGTCCTGTCCTCCCTGAAGTCGGCGAAGGCCCGTCACCGCGACTGCAAAGTCGTTCGCCGCCGTGGCAAGGTCTTCGTGATCTGCAAGTCGAACCCGCGTTTCAAGGCGCGTCAGCGCTAAGAAGCCCGTTCGCGGCGTTCGCGCCTCGAACCGCTCGACTGGAAGGCCGCCGCGAGGCGGCCTTTCTGCGTTGCGCGCCGGCGCCCTCGCCGGCCCGGCCGAATCGCGAAAACGTGACGGCCGCGTGCTGCCGTGGCATCGGGGCTTGTGCGTACAATCTCGCGTCCTCCAGCGAGGTTGCACCCATGACGTCCCGCACCGCTCCTGCCGTACTCGCGCTTGCCGCCCTGCTGCTCCTGTCCACCGCCGCCTCCGCCGACACCCTGCTGATCGAGCGCGTGTCCGAAGAGAACAAGGCGGCCATGCCCGTCCGCGGCCAGACCATGGCCCAGGTCGAGGCCCGCTACGGCGCCCCGGCCGAACGCCTGGACCCGCGCGGCGGCCAGAAGCGCCAGTGGCCCACCATCAACCGTTGGGTCTACCCGGCGTTCACCGTGTACTTCGAGAAGAACAAGGTGGTCGACGTGGTCGCCAACAAGGCCGACGCGCAAGAGATCGGGCCCAAGCCGCCCGTGCGCTGAGCCGCCGAACGAGACCGTGTTTTGACCGAGCAAGCATTGCGCTTCCCCGCGGAGTGGGAACCCCAGTCCGCGGTCCTGATCGCCTGGCCGAACGCCGACACCGACTGGGCCGATCGCCTGGGCGAGGTTGAAGAGACCTACATCGCCCTGGTCGCGGCGATCACCCGCTTCCAGCCGGCGATCGTCTGTGTCGCCGACGACGACGTGCAGGCCTATGCGCGCGCGCGCCTGTCCTCGGCCCGTATCGACATGGACCGGGTGCGCTTCGTCGAAGCGCCTTACGACGACACCTGGCTGCGCGACTCCGGCCCGATCAGCCTGCGCGCCGGCGACGGCTTCCGCCTGCTCGATTTCCGCTTCACCGGCTGGGGCGGCAAGTTCGACGCCAGCCAGGACGATCTGCTGGTCGAGCGCCTGCACGACTTGGGAATATTCTCGAAGAGTGATCGCCAAAGCATTGATTTTGCTTTGGAAGGCGGCGCCATCGAAACCGACGGCGCGGGCAGCCTGCTGAGCACCTGGCAGTGCCTGCACGAGCGTCATCCGGACGCCAGCCGCGAAGAGATCACCGCCAAGCTGGCCGACTGGCTGCGCCAGGACCGCGTGCTGTGGCTGGACCACGGCTACCTCGAGGGCGATGACACCGACGCCCATATCGACACCCTGGCCCGCTTCGCCGGCCCGGACGCGATCGTCTACCAGGGCTGCGACGACCGGAGCGACTCGCACTACGCCGAACTGCAGGCCATGGCCGCCGAGCTGGCCGCGCTGCGCACCCGCGACGGTGAGCCCTATCGCCTGTTCGCGCTGCCGTGGGCGCAGCCGATCATCGACGAAAACCGAAGGCTGGCGGCCAGTTACGCCAACTTCCTCATCGTCAACGGAGCCGTGCTGATGCCGGCCTACGGCGATGCCGCCGACGCCGACGCCCAGGCGGTGCTGGCCCAGGCCTTCCCCGACCGCGAGATCGTGGCGGTGCCCTGCCGCCCGCTGATCTGGCAGAACGGCAGCCTGCACTGCATCACCATGCAGCTGCCGGCCGGGCTGGTCTAAGCGATTCCGGCAGCCGGCGCCGCGGAATGCGTCACCTCGCGCCGGCCTTCCTGGAGTCGACCCTGAGACGGGGTGCGACGCTGGAACAGTTCATGGGCGGCAGCGTCGGCCCACTCGGCGAACGATCGGTGCGCTGGATCGAGTTGTGCCCGACAAAGGCCGGGATCGAAGTCCGCGAGTATCACGCCGCCGATGTCGGCGGATCGCTCAGCGAAACATCTCTGGACCTCTACGCGCTGTGCGATCTGCACGACCTTTACGAGGCACAGCCTGAGCCGACGATGGTCGCGGACGAGCCGGCGCAGGCCTTGGCCTATGCGCACTCCGTGCTGCGGGCCCAGCCTTTACGCTGGGTCAATCAGGGCGTATCGCAAGACGAGTTGCTGGATTTCCTGCGTGCGGGGCGTCCGGCCCTCTGGCCGCCCGAGGCGGCCCAGCAATAGCGACCGCTACTCGGGCTGTCGCAGACCCGCAAGCCTTACAATGCCAGGCTACGCCGCCGCTCGGGCTTGCCGGGCCCGCCCATACGAATCCGCCCATGAAGAAGACCACCCTCCCCGTCGCCCTGATCCAGGACCGCGACCACGGCTCGCGCGAGGCCAACCTCGCCAACATCGAGGACCGCGTCGGCGAAGCCGCCAAGCGCGGCGCCAAGCTGGTGCTGCTGCAGGAACTGCACAACGGTCCCTACTTCTGCCAGCACGAGTCGGTGGCCGAGTTCGACCTGGCCGAGACCATCCCCGGCCCCAGTACCGAACGCCTGGGCGCGCTGGCCAAGCAGCACGGCGTGGTCCTGGTGAGCTCGCTGTTCGAGCGCCGCGCGGCCGGCCTGTACCACAACACCGCGGTGGTCTTCGACGCCGACGGCTCCACCGCCGGCAAGTACCGCAAGATGCACATCCCGGACGATCCGGGCTTCTACGAGAAGTTCTACTTCACCCCGGGCGACATCGGCTTCGAGCCGATCCAGACCTCGGTCGGCCGCCTCGGCGTGCTGGTGTGCTGGGATCAGTGGTACCCGGAAGGCGCGCGTCTGATGGCCCTGGCCGGCGCCGAGCTGCTGCTGTATCCGACCGCGATCGGCTGGGACCCCAGCGACGAGCAGGCCGAGAAGGACCGCCAGCGCGACGCCTGGGTGCTCAGCCACCGCGGCCACGCGGTCGCCAACGGCCTGCCGGTGTTGAGCTGCAACCGGGTCGGCCACGAGCGCTCGCCGATGGACGCGGCCGGCATCGACTTCTGGGGCACCAGCCACGTGCTCGGCCCGCAGGGCGAGTTCCTGGCCCAGTCGGTCCAGGCCGAGCCCGAGATCCTGATGGCCGAGGTCGACATGCAGCGCAGCGAACACGTGCGCCGGATCTGGCCGTTCCTGCGCGACCGCCGCATCGACGCCTACGGCGACCTGCTCAAGCGTTACCGCGATTGAGCGCGGTGGCCGCCGCGCCGCTGATCCGCGCCACCGTCGCCGGCGATCTGCCGGCGATCGCCGCCCTCTACGCGCTGGAAGTGCGCGAAGGCGTGGCCACCTACGAATACGCCGTGCCCGACCTGGCCGAGATGACGCGGCGCTGGCAGGCCTTGCTGGCCCAGGGCTATCCCTATCTGGTCGCCGAACTCGACGGCGCCTTCGCCGGCTACGCCTACGCCAGCAGCTACCGCAGCCGCGAGGGTTACCGGTGGACGGTCGAGGACACGGTCTACGTGCAGCCCGGTTGCCAGGGCCGCGGCGTCGGCCGCGCCCTGCTGCAGGCGCTGATCGCCGACTGCGAGTCGCGCGGCTACCGCCAGATGGTCGCGGTGATCGGCGACGGCTCCAACGCCGCCTCGGTGGCGCTGCACGAGCGCCTGGGTTTTCGCACCGTCGGCGTGTTCCAGGGCCTGGGCCGCAAGCACGGGCGCTGGCTGGACACGGTGCAGATGCTGCGGCCGCTGGGGCCGGGCGATGGCGCCGCGCCGCCGGAATCGGCCTGATCCGGGCCGGCCGAGCCGAGCCGCGCGGTTCGAACCCCGCCGATCGGCACACTCTGAACGTGCCGTTTGGGCCTAAGCTTGCCGACGAGCGGTAGGCATAAAACGAACGAACGTGCTATTTTCTAGGCCATGTCCAATCTGACCGCCACCGGCAAAGGCGCCGCCACCCGCGACGCGATCATCGACCGGGCCTACAGCATCGCCATTGGCGGTGGCCTGGAGAGCCTGTCGATCGGTCCGCTGGCGCAGGCCGTGGGCATGTCCAAGAGCGGCGTGTTCGCCCACTTCGGCTCGCGCGAGGACCTGCAGTTGGCGGTGCTGGACGCCGCCGGCCAGCGCTTCCTCGAGTACGTGCTGCTGCCGGCGCTGAAGGCCAAGCGCGGCCTGCCGCGCCTGCGCGCGATCATCGCCGCCTGGTTCGACTGGGCCCGCCACACCTCCGGCGGTTGCGTGCTGCTGTCGGCGGTCAACGAGTACGACGACCGCCCCGGCGTGCTGCGCGATCGCGTGCTGCAACACGAAACCCGCTGGCGCAACGACATCGCGCGCGCAGTGCAGATGGCGGTCGACGCCGGCGAACTGCAAGCCGGCACCGACGCCCACCAGCTGGCGTTCGAGATCTACGGGCTGGCCCTGGTCGTGCACCACGACGCCGGCCTGTTCGGCTTCGAAGCCAGCGTCGAGCGCGGCCATCGCGCGTTCGAACGCCTGATCCGTTCCTACTCCTCCCCCACCGCCTGAGCTCGCGCAGAGAGGCTCCGCCATGTACCCGCTCATCTCTAAAATTAGCACGACCGTTCGTAGTTTTATTAAGCTCTACGGCGTACGCCTGGGCTTCCTGATCGGCAGCCGGTTCGCGCCCGAGGCGGCCGTGCAGCGCGCCGCCCGCTTGTTCAGCACCCCGTTCGCGTCCTCGCGCAGCCGTGCGCTGGCCGCGCCCAGCAATGGCGCCCAGGAAGGCGAGCTGGAGGTCGACGGCCACCGCATCGTCACCTACGTCTGGGGCGACCCGCAGCGTCAGCCCTATGTGCTGTTCGCGCACGGCTGGTCCAGCCACGGCACCCGCATCGCGCCCTGGCTGGAGCGCCTGCGCGGCGACGGCTACGCGGTGGTCGCGTTCGACCAGCCCGCGCACGGCAAAAGCCCCGGCCGCCAGAGCACCCTGCCCGACTTCACCCACCACCTGCTCGCGGTCGGCCGCCACTACGGCCCGGCGGCGGCGGTGATCGGCCATTCGCTGGGCGGGGCGGCGACCCTGCTGGCGATGGCGCGCGGCCTGCGCGCCGAACGCGCGGTGCTGATCGCGCCCGCCGCCGATCCGGTCGCGGCCGCCTACCGTTTCGCCGATCTGGTCTGGATCGGCGAGCACCTGTGCCGGCGCATGTTCGCCTACTTCGAAGCGCGCATCGGCATCGGCTTCGAGGAACAGCAGGCCCATCTCAACGCGCCGGCGATCGCCAGCCCGGCCCTGATCGTGCACGACCTGGGCGACCGCGAAGTGCCCTGGTCGGAGGGCGAGCGCTACGCACGCTACTGGCCCGACTCGCGCCTGCTCAGCACCAGCGGCCTGGGCCACAAGCGCGTGCTCGAAGACCGCAGCGTGATCGAGGCCGGCCTGCGCTTCCTGCACGGCGAATGCGTCGGCGATCGCATGGTGTCCAGCCCCAATCTGCCTTACGGCTGGGCCTGAGCGCCTCGCCGCGGGCCGGTCGCGGCGCCGCTCTTGTTCCGGCGCCGCGCTTGCTTCTACTCTGCGCGCTGGCGGCCGCAGGCCGCGGCGAAACCAGGGGAAGACGCGGTGAATTCGGCTACGCACACCCACGCCCGGCGCGCGCGCTCGGACGCACGCAGGAGCGCGCGCCCGTGATCTCCCCGGTCCGCCTGATGCTGATCCTGGGCGCCGGCCTGCTCGCGTTCGGCTACCTCAAGCGCGACACCGTGCCCGAGCACGGCCTGCTGCTGCCCGAGGTCCTGACCGAACCGCGGCAACGCGCGGTCGAGGAGGCGCCGTTCTCGGTGCGCGCCGGCGACGTCGACTACCGCATCGAACCGGTCGCCGACTACGACATCACCGGCCTGGTGGTGAGCCGGCACGATTCGGACACGTTCTGGGACAGCTTCCACGCCCGCGCCAACGACCATCTCAACGTCGCCGACCTGTGCCTGGTGTGGGGCGCCAACGCCAGCGACGGCGCCTACGAGCGCATGGCGTTCTGGAACGGCCAGTGGACCTGCAATTTCCGCTACAGCGGCGACGCCGCGATCGGGCCCGCGCACACCCGCGCCTTGTCCAACAATCATCTGCTGACCGAACGCAGCGACATCGCCGAGCGCATCCGCGCGCTGCGCGTGGGCGATCAGGTGCGCCTGCGCGGCCAGCTCGCGGTGTACAAGCACCAGGCCGGGATGAACTTCGTGCGCGGCACCTCGCTGTCGCGCGACGACACCGGCAACGGCGCCTGCGAGACCCTGTTCGTGGACCAGCTCGACCTGCTGCGGCCGGCGCCGGCCTGGCCGCGCTGGCTGCGCTGGATCGGCGCGGCCCTGCTCGCGCTGGGCCTGGTGTTCTGGTACCGGGCGCCGTTCGCCGCGCGCGAGCAATGATCGCGCCGGGCCGGGCACTTCCCGGCCCGGCCGCGGTCGGACCTACGCAGTTTGCCGCTATTCCCCCCAGCCTCTATCCTGCCGGCCTTCCTGTGCCAGCCCCCGTACGGCGCCCAATCACCGAATGAATGCACCGATCAGCGACGGCCTGCACGGCCAACCCCATGCCATCGTCGAACGCGACGGCGTCCGCTACACCCTGCTCGGGACCGCGCACGTATCGCAGGCCAGCGTGGACGCGGTGCGCGACGCGATCGGCAGCGGCGCCTACGACGCGGTCGCGGTGGAGCTGGACCCGCAGCGCCTGCAGGCGCTCACCGACCCCGACGCGCTCGCGCGCCTGGACCTGATCCAGGTCCTGCGCACCGGCAAGACCGCGCTGTTCGCCGCCAACCTGGCCCTGGCCGCCTACCAGCGCCGGCTCGCCGAGCAGCTCGGCATCGAGCCCGGCGCCGAGCTCAAGCGCGCGGTGCTGGAAGCGCGCCAGCGCGAGCTGCCGGTGCACCTGATCGACCGCGAGGTCGGTCTGACCTTCAAGCGGGCCTCCAGCAAGCTGGGCTGGTGGGGCCGGGCCAAGCTCGGCGGCGGCCTGCTGGCGGCGCTGTTCGTCGATGAGGAAGTCGGCGAGGAGGAGATCGAGAAGCTCAAGCAGGGCGACATGCTCGAATCCAGCTTCGGCGAATTCGCCAGCGAAAGCCCGCAGCTGTACGAAAGCGTGATCGCCGAGCGCGACCGCTACATGGCCGCGCGTCTGCGCGAATCGCACGGCGACGCGCGCGAAGTGCTGGCCGTGGTCGGCGCCGGCCACCTGCAGGGCCTGGCCCAGCATCTGCGCGAGGAAACCCGCGCGCCGGCGACGGTGCGCGAGGAACTCGAGTCGCTGCCGCAGAAGAGCAGCGTGCCCTGGTTCACCATCTTCCTGTCCGCGTTCGTGCTCGGCGGCTTCGCCTGGGGCTTCTGGCGCGGCGGCATCGACGTCGGCTCCGACCTGCTGCTGCAGTGGGTGCTGGCCACCGGCGTGCTCGGCGCGATCGGTTGCGCGGTCGCCGGCGGCCATCCGCTCAGCATCCTGGTCGCGTTCGTGGCCTCGCCGATCACCCCGCTGCATCCGGCCCTGGCCTCGGGCACGCTCAGCGCGCTCACCGAGGCCTGGGTACGCAAGCCGACCTACGCCGACTTCATGGCCCTGCGCGACGACGTCCAGACCTGGCGCGGCTGGTGGCGCAATCGGGTCGCGCGCGTGCTGCTGAACTTCTTCCTGACCAGCCTGGGCACCGCGATCGGCGTGTGGACGGGCGGGTTGCGGATGTTGGGCAAGCTCATCGGTTGATCGGTTGAGAGCGGGTGGAGCAAATCCCCCTAGCCCCCTTTTTCAAAGGGGGGAACCATCAACTTCGGAGCGCCCCGTATCGCACCGGTTCGCCTTCCCCCTTTGAAAAAGGGGGATAGAGGGGGATTTGCTCTTCCCCAGTAGCCAGCGAGCTCAGCGCCTGCCCTGCTCCGCCGCGATCCACGCGTCGATATGCGCCTCCAGCGCCTGCAGCGGCACCGAGCCCGTCGCCAGCACTTCGTCGTTGAACGCGCGCAGGTCGAAACGCTCGCCCAGCGCGGCCTTGGCCTTGGCGCGCAGCGCCGAGATCTTGAGCTGGCCGATCTTGTAAGCCAGCGCCTGGCCCGGCGTGCCGATGTAGCGATCGACCTCGTTGACGATGTCCTGGTCGGTCTTGGCGGCGTTGTCCTTGAAGTAGGCGATCGCGCGCTCGCGGCTCCAGCCCTTGGCGTGCATGCCGGTGTCGACCACCAGGCGCACCGCGCGCCACATCTCGTAGGTGAGCTGGCCGAAGCGATCGTAGGGGTCGTCGTACAGGCCCATGTCGTAACCGAGCTGCTCGGCGTACAGGCCCCAGCCTTCGCCGTAGGCGACGAAGTACGCGGTGCGGCGGAACATCGGCCGCTCCGGCAGTTCCAGGCCGCGTGCGAACTGGAAGTGATGCCCGGGCACGGCCTCGTGCAGCGACAGCGCCATCATTTCCCAGCTCGGGCGCACCTCCGGCTTGTACAGATTGACGTAGTAAAAGCCGGCGCGGCTGCCGTCGACGGCGCCGGGCTGGTAGTAGGCGGTGGTCGTATCCGGCGCGATATTGTCCGGAATCGGGCGCACGCCGTAGGGCTGGCGCGGGATGGTGTGGAATACCTTCACCAGCTCCGGATCGATGCGCTTGGAGAGCGCGCGATACGCGGTCAACAGATCCTGCGGCGTCTTGTAGAAGAACTTGGGATCGCTGCGCAGATAGGCGAAGAACTCGGGCAACGTGCCCTTGAAGCCGACCTCGGCCTTGACCTGCTCCATCTGCGCGCGGATGCGCGCGACTTCCTGCAGACCGGTCTGATGGATCTGCTCGGCGCTCAGGTCGGTGGTGGTGTAGTAGCGCGCCAGAAAATCGTAATAGGCCTTGCCGTCGGGCTGCTCGGCCACGGCGATGCCGGTGCGGGTCTTGGGCAGATACTCGTCGTTGAAGAAGGCGGCGAACTTGCGGTACGCGGGCACGATGCGCTCGGCGATCGCCTGCTTGGCCTGGGCCTGCAACGCGGCGCGTTCGGACTCGGGCACCGTGGCCGGGAAACGCAGGAACGGGCGGTAGAACGCGCTCTTGGCGGGATCGTCGACGATCTGCGAGGCGATCTGCGCGGGCACGCGCTGCATCAGCACGCGCGGCGGCGTGCTGCCCTGCTTCAGACCTTCGCGCATCAGCACGCTGGTCTGATCGATCACGCCCGGCAGCGCGTTCAAGCGCGCCAGCCAGTCGCGATAGTCCTTGACGCTGGCGAAGGGCAGCACCTC
Organism: Lysobacter sp. cf310; assembly: GCF_900114355.1. GTDB lineage: Bacteria > Pseudomonadota > Gammaproteobacteria > Xanthomonadales > Xanthomonadaceae > Lysobacter. The sequence continues at coordinate 90,487 of NZ_FOSS01000003.1, read as the reverse complement.
GGCGATGCCGTCGGCGGTCTGCACGCCGCCCTGGTGGCCGACCGGCTGCAGGTACTCGCGGAACTTCTGGCGCTCGATGTTGCGCTCCAGGTTCCAGGCGTAGGTGTCGTAATCGAGCTGGCTGTCGGCCGACAGGGCGGCGCGGTCGATCGCCTTGAGGCGGGTCAAGGCCTCGCGATCGGCGGCTTCGCGTTGGGCGATCGCGGCCAGGCTGCGATCGGTCCAGCGGTCGTTGAAACGGTTGTCGCCGTTGTAACTGGCGCCTTCGGGGCTCTCGACCAGGCCGCGCTCCCATTCGGCCTCGAAATAGGCCTTGAGGCGGGCGTCGGCGGTCTGCGCGCGCGCCGGCGCGACCACGAACACGGCCGCGGCGAGCGCGGCGAACACGAGCTTGCGGAACATGACGATCCCCTGGAAGCGGATCCCGAGTCTAGCCCGCGACTTGCGCATCGGCGCTAGGCCGAAAGTCAATGTCGGCACTATCGGACCGATTCGGACAGGCCGGGTCTCCGCGCGGGCGGGCGAGGTTTCAGTCGCGGTCGAGACGACGCGACCCGCCGCGCACGGCGCGGGATCGGAACCGTCAGGGGGAGGTCGCGACCCGGCCGGGCCGCGCAGGCTCAGGCCGCGTCGGCGGCCGTGGTGAAGCTCTCGCCGCAGCCGCACTCGGCGCTCACGTTCGGGTTCTGGAACACGAACTGCTCGCCCAGGCCCTGCTTCATGAACTCGATGCGGGTGCCGTCGACCAGCGGCAGGCTGATCGGATCGACGTAGATGCGCACGCCGTCCTGTTCGAACACGGTGTCGCCCGGGCGCTGGTCGCGGGCCAGGTCGGCGATGTGCTGCCAGCCCGAGCAACCGGTGCGGGTCACGCCGAAACGCAGGCCCAGGGCATCGGGCGCCTCGGCCAGGAAATGGCGGACGCGTTCGAGGGCGGCGGGGGCGAGGCTGACGGACATCGGGGGACTCTCGTTGCTAGGCGGTCATGGTAACAGGCAGGCCGTGGCGACGGCCTGGGCCCTACCGATATGGCCCCGGGACGCAGCGTTTCAAGTTTCGGGCGGAGCCAGCAGATAAGTCGCGAAACTGCCCAGCCAGTGCGCGCCGGCGTAATGCGCGCCGCTGACCGCGACCAGGCCGCTGTCGCGATGGCGCGCGGCGGCCGCGCGCAGCGCCGGTATGCGGCGGTCGCCCGGCGGCAGGCCGCGCGCCATGCCTTCCAGCATCCAGGCCCGGCTCAGGTTCAGCCCGTCCAGGTGCGCGAGCTTGCCGTCGGTGGGGTCCAGGACCACGCCCGGGGTCAGCCAGCCGGCGTCGGCCTTGCGCGGGATGCCGGGCAGGAAAGCCTTCAGCCAACGCGCGTATTCGGCTGGCGGCAGCACACGTCGCATCAGATCGGCCTCGGCCAGACAGGGCGAGAGAAAGTCCTGGCCGGAGGGCTCGTAGGCGATCGGACAGTCGCGATCGTTCAGATGGAACTGGCGCACGCGCGCCAGCAGCGCCTCGCGCAGCCGCGCATCGCCGCTGGCCTGGGTCCAGTCCAGGGCCAGGCCGAACGCGAACGCGGTCTGCGAATGCTCGCCGACCCGGATCGGCATGGTCAGCTTGGGCAGCCAGCGCAGCAGGCGCCCGGCGGCCTCGCGCTCCAGCGGCTCCAGCGCCGCGGCCCACTGCCGCGCCTGCGGATCGTCCCAGCCGCGCAGCTGCGTGCCCAGTTGCAACAGCCACGCCAGGCCGTAGGGACGCTCGAAGGATTCGTCGCTGCCGGCGCGCAGATAGGCCAGTTCGCCGGCGATGTTGGCCGCGGTCAGGTTGGCGGCCAGGGCGCGCCGCGCGGGCGCGGCGAACTCGGCCTGCGGATAGCGCTGCAGCAGCCGCGCCAGCAGCCAATGCCCGTGCACCGAGGAGTGCCAGTCGTAGCAGCCGTAGAAGGCCGGATAGAGCGTGCGCGGCGGCAACGCGTCGGCGTCGCTGCGCAACTGGTGCGAGAGCTTGTTCGGATACTCGCGCTGCACGCAGTCCAGCGCCAGTTTGGCGAAGCGCGCGGCGCGGGTCTCGTCCAGCGCCACCGGCGCCTGCGCCCACGCGCTCGCGGCGCACAGCCACAGCAGCGCCCCCATCCAGCCACGTCCCATGTCCCGCTCCCCTGCCCGATCCGGGCCCGATTCTGGGCCGAGTGTAGCGGCGCCGCCGGCGCTTCGGGCCGCGCCGATCCGCTATCATCCCCGGTTCTTATCGAACAGCGTTCCGAGGCAGGAATCCCATGACGGTGGTCAGCGTCGAACAGGCACTCGCAGGCAAGGTCCCGGCGGGCGGTGAAGTCACGGTGCGCGGCTGGGTGCGGACCCGTCGCGATTCCAAGGCCGGGCTCAGCTTCGTCAATGTCAGCGACGGTTCCTGCTTCGCGCCGATCCAGGTGGTGGCGCCGGCGACGCTGGCCAACTACGACAGCGAGGTCAAGCACCTGACCACGGGCTGCTCGGTGATCGCCACCGGCACCCTGGTGGCCTCGCAAGGCCAGGGCCAGAGCTACGAGATCCAGGCCAGCGCGCTGGAGGTGGTGGGCTGGGTCGAAGAGCCGCTGACCTACCCCATGCAGCCCAAGCAGCACACGCTGGAATACCTGCGCGAGTTCGCCCACCTGCGCCCACGCACCAACCTGTTCGGCGCGGTCACCCGCATCCGCAACAGCCTGGCCCAGGCCGCGCACCGGTTCTTCCACGAGAACGGCTTCAACTGGATCAGCACCCCGATCATAACCACGTCCGACGCCGAGGGCGCGGGCCAGATGTTCCGCGTCTCGACGCTGGATCTGGCCAACCTGCCGCGCGGCAAGGACGGCGAGGTCGATTTCTCGCGCGATTTCTTCGGCAAGGAAACCTTCCTGACCGTGTCCGGCCAGCTCAACGCCGAGGCCTACGCGCTGGCGCTGAGCAAGGTCTACACCTTCGGTCCGACCTTCCGCGCCGAGAACAGCAACACCACCCGCCATCTGGCCGAGTTCTGGATGATCGAGCCGGAGGTCGCCTTCAACGACCTGGCCGCGAACGCGCGCCTGGCCGAGGATTTCCTCAAGTACATGTTCCGCGCGGCGCTCAACGAGCGCGGCGACGACCTGGCCTTCATCGCCGAGCGCGTCCAGCCCGATGCGATCACCCGCCTGGAAGCCTTCGTCAACGCGCCGTTCGAGCGCATCGACTACACCGATGCGATCGGCCTGCTGCAGAAGTCGGGGCAGAAGTTCGACTTCCCGGTCGAATGGGGCCTGGACCTGCAGACCGAGCACGAGCGCTGGCTGACCGAGCAGCACGTCGGCCGCCCGGTGGTGGTGACCAACTACCCCGAGCACATCAAGGCCTTCTACATGCGCCTCAACGACGACGGCAAGACCGTCGCCGCGATGGACGTGCTGGCGCCGGGCATCGGCGAAATCATCGGCGGCAGCCAGCGCGAAGAACGCCTGGACGTACTCGACGCGCGCATGGCCCAGTTCGGCCTGGACCCGGCCCACTACGGCTGGTACCGCGATTTCCGCCGCTACGGCACGGTGCCGCACGCCGGCTTCGGCCTCGGCTTCGAGCGCCTGGTGGTCTACGTCTGCGGCCTGAGCAATATCCGCGACGCGATCCCCTACCCGCGCGCGCCGGGCAGCGCAGAGTTCTGAGCCACCGCGCGCCATGACCACGGTGACCCTGTATCGCCCGACCGGCCCGAAGGAACTGGCTCTGGTCGAGGCCAGCGGCTTCCGGCGCTGGCCGCCGCGCCTGCCCGAGCAGCCGATCTTCTATCCGGTGACCAACGAGCAGTACGCGATCGACATCGCCACCCAGTGGAACATCAAGGACAGCGGCGTCGGCTACGTGACCCGTTTCGAAGTCGATGCGGATTTCATGGCGCGCTACGAAATCCAGAAGGTCGGCGGCGCGCACCACACCGAATGGTGGGTACCGGCCGAGGAGCTGGAGCAGCTCAACGACCACATCGTCGGGCCGATCGAAGTCATCGGCGAATACCGCGCACCGCAATCCTGAGTAGCCCGTGATCCTGTTTCTTGCCCTGCTGTTCGTCGCCGTCGCCATCGCCGGCTTCTGCGCCTTCGTGATTTTCTGGCCGCTGTCGCTGGTGCACATCCGCGACCGCCATCCGGACCTGCAGCGCGAGCTCGGCGCGGGCGCGTTCGCCAATCCCTCGGCCTGGCGCTGGCTGTTGGGTCGCGGCTATCGCAGCGCCAACGACCGCAACCTCGACGGCCTGGCCAATCCGGCCCGGCTGTCGCTGCTGACCATCATCGCCGGCCTGGTCTGCGCCGGCCTGCTGTGGGCGCTGTCCACGGTGCTGCCATGAACGACGAGAATCCCATGAACGAAACCTTGCGCGAAGAGTGGTGGCTGGCCACCCTGGGCCGCACCGTGATCTGGGCGCGCCTGCGCGTGCGCGAGGCCGGCACCGCCGAGGTCTTCGACAGCGACGGCAACACCCTGGCCTACGACAGCGAGGACACGGCCCGCGCGGCCCTGATGGACGCCGAGTTCGTGTCGCTGGACGGTCTGGACGACGAAGATGCGGCCGAGCGCGGTTTCGCGGTGGACGAGCTGACCCCGCCGCGCGCCGACGACGACGAGACGCTGCGCGAGTTGATGGTGCGCAAGCTGCCGCAGCGGCACTGAGCCGCGCATGTACCTGCCGCGCGCCTTCGCCGAGACCGACCTGGCCGCGTTGGACGCGCTGTTCGCGCGCGACAACTTCGTCAGCCTGATCAGCGTGCGCGACGGCGAGCCCACGGTGTCGCATTTGCCGGTGCTCTATCGCCGCGACGGCCAGCGCATCCAGTTGCGCGGCCATTGGGCCAAGCCGAATCCGCAATCCCAGCACGCCGGGCCCGCATTGGCCGTGGTGCATGGGCCGCATGCCTACATCTCGCCGGGCTGGTACACCGACAAAGAGGAAGCCGCGCGCGTGCCGACCTGGAACTACGCGGTCGCGCATCTGCAGGGGCGTCTGGACACCTTTGACGACGAAGCCGAGCTCGCGCGCCTGGTCGACGATCTCAGCGTCCGTCACGAAGCCGAGGTCGGCAGCGACTGGCGCTTCGAGGTCGAGCGCGAGGCGCTGCGCCGGCAACTGCGCGGCATCGTCGGTTTCCGTTTCGAGGTCGAACGCGCCACGCTCAAGTTCAAGCTCAGCCAGAACCACCCGCTCGCCAACCGGGTCGCGGTGGCCGAGCGCCTGGACGCGCTGGGCAGCGAGAACGCGGCCGAGGTCGCCGCGCTGATGCGCGCCGGCCTGCCCGACGCCTGATCCCTCTCCCACGCCGTATCGCAACCGGAGCACCGCCATGGACCTCGATCTCACCGGCAAACACGCCCTGGTATGCGGCGGCTCCGACGGCATCGGTCGCGCCGCCGCGCACGAGCTGGCCCTGCTCGGCGCCGACGTCACCGTGCTTGCGCGCCGGCCCGATGCGCTGCAGGCGGTGGTCGCGGCACTGCCCACGCGCGCGGCGCAGCAGCACGGCTGGATCGCCGCCGACGTCTCCGACACCGCGGGCCTGCGCGCGCAGGTCGAAGCCCTCGCCGCCGGTCGGCCGGTGCACATCCTGATCAACAACAGCGGCGGCCCGCCCGGCGGACCCGCCCACAGCGCCCAGCTCGACGCCTACCTGGATGCCTTCAACCGCCACCTGCTCGCCAACCAGACCCTGGTCGCGGCGGTACTGGCCGGCATGCAGTCGGCGCGCTGGGGTCGCATCGTCAACGTGATCTCGACCTCGGTGAAGGAACCCATCGTCGGCCTGGGCGTGTCCAACACGATCCGCGGCGCGGTCGCGAGCTGGGCCAAGACCCTGTCGCGCGAACTCGCGCCGTTCGGCATCACCGTCAACAACGTGTTGCCCGGCTACACCGAGACCGGCCGCATCACCCAGATCATCGGCGACCGAGCTCGCAGCTCGGGGCAATCCGAAGAGGCGATCATCGAAACCATGCGCAAGACCGTGCCGGCCGGCCGCTTCGCCCAGCCCGCGGAGATCGCTGCCAGCATCGCCTTCCTGGCCTCGCCCGCCGCCGCCTACGTCAACGGCGTGAGCCTGGCGGTGGACGGCGGACGCATGCAATCGATCTGAGCCGCGACCCGACATGTACTCCGTTGCGCTCGGCCGTCATCTCGATACGCCCTGGCAGGCGATGGAGCCGATCCGCGTCGGTCGCACGAGCACAACCGCGAATGAGGCCGACAAAGTCTTCGTGGTCTGTGCGGAGGATCGTCCGTTCGCGCGCGTCGATCTGTATCAGCATCGGGACGACTACTACGGCTTCGAAGCTCACGCGATCTGGTCGCACTACCTCGTAATCGGCAGCGGCCACCGGGTCCATTTCATCGATCTACGCGATCGCAGCACGAGCGAGTTTGAGCTCGACAGCTACTTCGGCAACTTGAGCGCCGGCGAGGCGCGCCTGCTCGTCGCATCCGCGCAGCGCCTCTTCAGCTTCGATCGCGACGGCGTGCTGGAATGGCGCAGCGCGATGCTCGGCATCGACGGCGTCGTCGTGGAAAGCGTGACCGCTACCGAGATCGTCGGGTGCGGTGAGTGGGATCCGCCCGGTGGCTGGCAGTCCTTTCGTTTATCGGCATCCAACGGCGTCGAAATACTCGACCCCGCTTAGACCGCCGCCTGCATGCGTCCAAAGCGCGAACGCTCGAACCACCACAACACCGCGCTGAACAGCAGCCAGGCCAGGAACCAGGGCCAGGACGGACCGCGATGCGCGTTCGCGGACGCATCCGCGGCGTCGGAGCGCGAAGACGGCTGCGCGGCGAGCGCCAGCGTATCGGCCTGCAAGGCGCTCGCGCGCAGGCCCGGCGCTTCGTCGGCGGCGCGCACCGCGAACGGCCAGGCGCGCTCGCCCTGGCGCAACGTGTGCCAGCCCGGCAGGCGCGGCCAGTAAGCGGCGCAGCGCGCCGCGCCGCTGGCCGGATCGATCGGCAACACCAGCTCGCTGCCGTCCGGCGCGGACACGCGCGCGCCCGCGCTCAGACCGCACAGGCGCATGCGCCGGTGCGGTCGCGCTTCGGTATCGATGTCCGGCGCGCCGCCGCTCTGCGCACGCGCCACCGTGGCCAGCAAGTCGTTCCACAAACGCGCATGCAGATCGCCACGGCCGGCCAGGGCCAGGCGGAAGCTGTCGGTCAGCGTCCACAGGGCGACGCGGCCGCGCCCTTGCTCGCGCCACACCGCCAAGGCGACGCCGCCGGCATCGCGCAGCAGGGTCTGGGTCTGCGGCGATTCCAGTCGCAGCACGCGCCGGCTCAGCACTGGCGTCTCCGGCACGGCCTCGTCGCGCGCGCGCGGCGCGTCGGCGCTGCCGGGGCCGAGGCGTGCGCGGATCGCGTCTTCGTCGGCGCCGCCGTCCAGCGCGAGCTTGGCGTTGGCGGCATCGCGGCCGGCGTCGACGCTGAAGCCCAGCGCGCGCCATTGCGCGCGCGTGCCGTCGGACAAGGGCCCGGTCGCGCGTAGGGCCACGCCCAGGCCGTTGCGCATGGCCTCGATCAGGGCGGCGCGCTGGGCCGCGCCCAGGCCCTCCCAACTGCGATCGTCCAGCACGGCCAGATCGAAGTCGGCGAGGCTGGCGGCGTTCAGCGCGATCGGCGCATCGCCCAACTGCAGGCCGCCGCCGACGCTGATCTGGGTGTGCAGATCGGCGCCGCTGTCCAGCGCCCAACGCCGCAGGTACTTGAGTTCGGGACTGGGCGCGCCGGCCAGGATCAGGATGCGCGGCGCGGTCTGGGCGGCGACGCTCAACGGCAGCTCGACGTCCTGCACGGCTTTGCGTTGGGCATCGAGCAGACGCAGGCGGAACGGGGCGAGGCCGGGGCCGCGCGCACTGCCGCTCAGGGCCAGGGCGCCGTTCGCGTCCACAGCCATGCGATCGACGCGCTGCCCGGCCGGATCCAGCAGCTCGGCGCTGCCGCCGGCCAGGCCATGGGCGCGCGCATGCACGACGAAATCGTCGCCGGCGGCGATCCGACGCGGCAGCCACAGTCCGGTGAGGCCGCGCGGCAAAGGCGTCGGCCGGAATTCGATCGCCAGGCCGCGTGCGGCATCCAGATCGCGCGCCTCCAGGCCGGCGCCGATCACGCGCAAGCGCCGCGTGCCGGGATGCCGGCGCAAGGCGGTGGCCAGGTCGGGTACGCGCTCGCCTTCCAGCGTGGTGGGCGCTTCCGGCAGAACCACGCGCACGTCGCCGGCGATGCCCTCGGCGAAATCCGCGACGCCTTGGGTCGCGACCACCATCGTGCCGGCTTCGCCCGGCAAGCGCGGCGGCAACAGCGCCAGATAGAGCAGGATCGCGCCCAGCGGTTGCGCGATCAGCAGCAAGCCCAGTCGCCAACCTCGCGCGCGTGCGCCCGCGGGCGCACGCGCCTGGCGCAGGATCAGTCCGGTCCAGGCCGCCAACACCGCCAGCGCGAGCAGTGCGGCCAAGGCGAATTCCGGCGTGACATAGGCGGGATTCACGGCGCCGACTCCTTGCGCAGGGCGTCGAGATAGCGCCGCCCTTCTTCGCCGCCGTCCTCGCGCCGCGGCAGCGCCGCCGGCGGGCGACTCAACAGCGGCCAGAGCAAACCGCGCAGACGCGCGCGGCACGCCAGGCAGTCGGGACGCTCGCGTAGGGCATCGATCGCGGCCACGAACGCGAGCGGATCGGCCACGCGCGCCTCGTGCTCGCCCAGCCAGCGCTCCAGCGCCGCAGTGTCGACGGTCGCGTTCGCCGCGCTCGGTGCGGTTTCCAGGCTGCGCCACAGACTTTCGAGGCTGGCATCGGGCGTGCTGGCCGCGCTCAGCGCATCGCCGCGCCGCGCCAAGCCTGCGCGCTCGCCGCTCATGCGCCGGCTCTCGTCGATCGGCGGCAGCTCCGGGCCGACCCGCGCCAGATAGATGCGACTGGCCTGCTGCACCTGCTTGATGTAGCGCAGGGCGCGATAGGCGTAGGGCAAGGCGGTCTCCGGATGCGCCTGGCGCAAATGCAGCTCCGACTGCCACATCTCGTCCAGCGCGGCCTTGAGCAGCTTGCGGGTCTCGGGATCCAGCAAGGTCGCGGCCTCGGCGTGGTCGTGGGTGTGGCCGTACTCCTCCAGTACCGAGCCTGCATCGCCGAAACGCGAGGGCGTCTGCGCCGGCGCGTGGTCGTGATCGTCGTGGGCCTCGGACTTGGCTTGCGCGTCGTGCTCGCCGTCCGCATGCGTCTGGTCTTCGGCATCGTTGGTCGGCGGCGGCTTGGGCTCGCCCTCGGCTTCCTCGCCCAGGAACTGGCCATAGCGCATGCGCAGGATGCGTTGGTCCACGCCGATCGCGTCCGAGCGCTGTTCGTACTGCGCGGCCGCGAGCTTGCGCCGCTGCGCGTACAAGGCTTCGGCGTCGATGATGATCTGGCGCTGGCTGCGGAAGTACGCCGGCAAGGTGGTCTTGACCAGGCCTTCGATGCCGGTCGCCTCCTGGCCCAGGTCCGCCGGCCAGCGCAGGATCAGGCTGGGGCTGCGCGCGCTCTGCGGCTGCGGCGCGCGGTTGTCGTCGACGCTGAGTTGCACGATCAGATCGTCGCCGACCGCGAAACCCAGCGCGGCCAGGTCCAGACGATGCGCATAACGCTTGGCGGTGGCGCCGCCGCTGCCGCGCAGGCCGATGCGCTGCTCGCGGAAGGTAATGCTCTCGCCGGAGCCCTGGGCCAGGGTGATGCGCAGGCTCGCGGTCGCGGCCAGGCCGTAGTCGTCGCTGGCGTCGAACACCAGCGGCCACACGCGCTGCCCCGGCGTGAGCAGGCTCAGGCCGCGGTCGGGTTCGATCACGCGCAGCTGCGGCGCACGGTCGGGGGTGAGATCGAGACGATAAAGGCGCCGCTGCTGCAAGGGCAGCGCCTGCGCATCCAGCACGATGCGGTACAGCGTCGACTTCTCCAGCACCGCGCTCGCCGACCAGTCCTCGCCCTGGCGCTGCAAGGCCAGGCGGCGGCCGTCGTGGAACACCAGCTCGGCCGAGCCCGGCTGCGGCTGGAAGCGCAGGCGCCAGCGCAAACGCGCGCCTTGCACGCTCTTGGCCTCCAGTTGCGCTTCCTCGCGCGCCGGCAGACGCGTGTAGGCGGGCGGCGCGATCGCCAACGAGGTCTCGCTCAGCCGTGTATGCGTGGGCGACGGCGCCAGGCCGACCGCATCGGCCAGGCGCTCGCTCAAGGGCGCATCGTTCGGGCGCGGCCACAGCAGGAGCCCGAGCAAGGCGAGCCCGGCCAGCACCGCCGACAGCCAGGCGCGACGCGACGATCCGACCGGTCCCAGCGCGGGCGTCGCCGCGCTCTCGAGGCGCCCTTGCAGGCGCGTGCGCTGCAGCCGCTGCAGGGTGCCCAGCGTCGCCGCATCGGCGAACAGCAGATCGGCGCTGTCGTCCATGTCGCGGCGGCGTGCATTGAGCTGGCGCGTGAGCCAGGCCGTGTCCAGGCGCAGCGCTAGGCGCCAGGCCAGCAGCGCGACGGCGACGATCGCCAGCAGCGCGGCCGCGGCCGCGACCCATTCCCCGCCCCATCGCCAGGCGGCGACCGCCGCGACGATCGCCCAGGGCGCGGCCACCCGAACGGCATCGAGCCCGCGCCGCCAGCGCGCCGCGCGCAATAGGCGCTGCAGTTCGCCGGTTGCGCTCATGGCGTCGTCCCGCGGCCGGGCCGGCAGGCCAGCCAGCGTTCCAGCGCGAACAGCAGGCCGATCAGCAAGGCCAGCCAGGGTTGCAGATCGCGGGCGGGCGCGGGATAGGCCGGGCCGCCGCTGCGCGGCGCGTAGTCGCTGGCCAGCGCGAGCGTGGGCGCGGGCGTCGGCGCGCTCAGCAGCTCGCGCAGACGGCGCGGAAACTCGGGCTCCAACAGCACCGGCATCGCCTGCGGCGTAAGCGCGCGAGTGAAGCGCAGCACGCGCCCGTCCCGGTAGCGACCGCCTTCGACCAGCACCGCGCCGTCGGCGTCGCGCCACAGCGGCGCGGGCGAGGCGCCCGCCGGCAGCGGCGCGCCCGCATCGAGCAGAACGCTACCGCCCGCCCCCACCCACTCCAGCAAGGGTGCAGGCAAGGCGCCCGGCGCCAGCCATAGCAGGCTGCGCGTACCGGGATCGCCGGGCGCGACCGACGTTGTGGCCGCGACGTCGAGCGCGGCGCCTTGCGGCGACCACGACGACACCGCCGCTCGCAGGTAAGGCAGCGAGGGCGCGCGCTCGGTCGCATAGCGGATCGCGAGCTTCGGCACCGCGGGCGCGCGCGCGACCGGCGTGACCGGCGCCGCAGCGGCCACCACCTGCCATTCGATCTTGCGCGACAGCAGCGGGCGCTCGCCATCGGCGCCGGTCAGTTGCGCCGGCACCAGCACGCGCAGCGGCACATCCGTCGGCAAGGTCGCATCCAGCTCGCGCAGCAGGCTGGCCAGCGCGACCGGCTGCGTCGGCGATGGCGTGTCGATCTTCGGGAAGCCGGGCGCCAGCCAATGCGCGCGCGCGTCGGGCGGGAGCCGCAGCGTGCGCGGATCCAGCCCCGGCGCGACCGCGACCCAGGGCCGCGCGGTCGCCGCCCCGTACATCACCGGGCGCGCCAGCCACAGCGCCAGCAAGGCCAGCAACAACAGACGCAGCAGCAGCAGCCAGCGCTCGTCGAAGCGAATGCGATGGCGCGGCCGCGGCTTGTGGCGCAACCAACGCAGCGCCGCGAAATCGGTGGGACGCTGCTCGCTGCGCCGGGCCAGATGGATCAGCAGCGGCAGCAGCAGGGCCGCGAGCGCGGCCAGGGCGGCGGGCAGCAACAGCGCGAAGTTCACGCGTACTCCGCGGCGTCGCGCGCGCCGAACAAACGGCGCAGCGGCAGGTCGAGCTCCTGATCGAGCACGTACTCGGCGTGGCGAATGCCGCAGGCGTCCAGCCGCGCATCGACCTCCGCGCGGGCCGCGCCGAAACGCGCCAGGAACTCGTTGCGCAACGCGACGCCGTCGCCCAGCAGTTCCTCGCCGGTCTCGGGGTCGCGGAAGCGGTGCCCGCCCTGATACGGGAAATCGCGCTCCTCGGCGGTCAGGATGCGCACGCTCAAGACCTCGCGCCGCGCCGATGCGAGGCGCTCGGCCACCGCGATGCCGCTTTCGTCGAAGCCGTCGCCGAGCATCAGCACCAGGTCGTCGGCGCCGATGCGTTCCCACAGCGGGCGCAGTTGCTCGCTGCCGGGCCAGGCGCCTTGCGCCGACAGCGCCTGCAGCTCCAGCAGCAGGCGGTCGCGCTGGCGCGGGCCGCTGGCGGGCGCGAGCAGGCGCAGGCCGTCGCCGCGCAGGCCGATCAATCCGAAGCGGTCGCCCTGGCGCAAGGCCAGTTCGGCCACGCAGGCGGCCAGGCCCTTGGCCGCATCCAGTCGGCTCCAGTTCGGACGCGCGGCGTCGGTCTGATTCATCGAGGCGCTGGCGTCGACCAGCAGCCACACCGCGAGCGGGCTTTCGCGCTCGGCTTCGCGCACGAAGAAGCGGTCCGAGCGCGCATACAGTTTCCAGTCGATCTGGCGCAGTTCGTCGCCGGGCTCGTAGGCGCGGTACTGGGCGAACTCCAGGCCGGCGCCGCGGCTGCGGCTGCGGTGCAGGCCCAGCCCGTGCGCGCCGACCGCGCGCCGCGAGGTCAGGCGCAGAGTGCGCAAGCGCGCCCGCACCGCCGCCGGAATCAGATCGCCGCTCATCGCGCTATCCGCCCTGCCCCGATGCTCAGGCGCCGGCGTACGGCACGCCGCGCAGCAGCGCCGCGATCACGTCGTCGGCGCTCTTCTGTTCGGCCTCGGCCGCGAACGACAGCAGCAGGCGGTGGCGCATCACCGGCGCCGCCAGCGCCAGCACGTCGTCGCGGGTCGCCGCCAGGCGCCCATGCAGCAGCGCGCGCGCCTTGGCCGCGAGCACCAGTGACTGGCCCGCGCGAGGGCCGGCGCCCCACTTCACCCACTGCCGCACCTCGGCCAGGGCACTGTCGCGTGGCCGGCTCGCACGCACCAGGCGGGTGATCCACAGCAGCAGATCGTCGCCCAGATGCACCTCGCGCACGCGCGCCTGCAGGGCCAGCACCTGCTCGCCGTGCATCACTCGCGGCACCTGCGCGCTGTGCGCGCCGGTGGTCTGCTGCAGGATGTCGTGCTCCTCGCGCTCGCTGGGATAGTCGACGCGGATATGCAGCAGGAAACGGTCCAGCTGCGCTTCCGGCAAGGGATAGGTGCCGGCCTGTTCCAGCGGGTTCTGGGTGGCGAGCACGAAGAACGGCGACGGCAGCGTGTGGGTGACGCCGGCGTAGCTGACCGTGCGTTCCTGCATCGCCTCCAGCAGCGCGGCCTGGGTCTTGGGCGGGGTGCGGTTGAGCTCGTCGGCCAGCAGCAGGTTGGTGAAGATCGGACCGGGCTGGAACCGGAAGTGACGATGGCCGGTGCCGTGGTCCTCCTCCAGCAGCTCGGTGCCGAGGATGTCGCTGGGCATCAGGTCGGGGGTGAACTGCACGCGCCGGAACTGCAGTTCCAGCGCCTGCCCCAGCGAACGCACCAGCAGGGTCTTGCCCAGGCCGGGCACGCCTTCGAGCAGGCAGTGGCCGCCGGCCAGCAGGCCGATCAGCAGCTGTTCGACCACGTCGTCCTGGCCGACGATGGCCTGGGCGATCGCGCTGCGCAGCGTGCTCAGCTGGGCCAGTTCGGCCTGGATGTCGGATTCGCTGGGGGTCTGGCTCATGGGTGTGCCCTTGCTGGTTCGTTCACGCGGTCAGCGCGTACATGACGATGTTGACCGCGAACTTGGTGTTGTCCTCGGCCAGGAAGCGCTTGTTGCGCCAGTCGTAATCCCACTCGCAGCCGTAGTCCTTGTTGCTGTAGAGCACGCCCAGACGGCCGTCGATCTCGATGCCCTGCAGGTACTCGTGGACCAGGTCGTCGCCCCAGCCGTTGAGTTCGAAACCGGTCGCGGGCGGGCCGTCGAAGACGAAGAAGCTGCGGTAGAGGGGATGGTTCTTGGGCAGCTTCTTCATCGCCTTGCGGCCGAAGATCGACGCCATCTGCGACTCGAACGAGCGCGCGAACAGGCCGTCGATGTCGTGATTGCAGTCGTCGACGAAGACGAAGCCGCCGTTGCGCACGTAGCGCTCGAAGTTGCGGCGCTCGTCGGGATTGAACTCGACCAGCTTGTGCCCGGCCAGGTAGCAGAACGGCGCGGTCAGCATCTTGGGATCGGCCAGCGCCAGCACGTGCTCCTTGGGATCCACGCGCAGGTTGGTGTAGTCGATCAGCGAGGTGATCAGGTTGGCCGGCATGCGCTGGTCCACGTCCCAGTCGCCGGAGTCGTACTTCAAACGGGTGAACCAGAAGTCGTACTCGGCCGCGGCCAGGGCCGCCTGCCAAGGCCGGGCCAAGGCCGCGCCGGCCAGGCCGCCCAGCATCAGGCGCAGGAACTGCGCGCGGTTCATGCGTACGCGCCCGCGCTCGGAAGCGCCTGAGGGCTGCGGGCGACGACACTGGGCATCGGCGCCTACAGCGAACGCGCGGTGTTGATGATGTTGACGCCATTGAAGCGCGCCGTGCTCGATCCGTGCGACACCGCCGAGACCTGGCTGGGCTGGCCCTTGCCGTCGAAGAACGAACCGCCGAGACGGAAATCGCGCTGGTCGCAGACCGCCACGCAGGCGTTCCAGAACTCCGGTGTGCGGATCTGGTAGGCCGCGTCCTCGACCAGGCCGACGACCTGGCCGTTCTTGATCTCGAAGAACAGCTGGCCGCCGAACTGGGCGTTGTAGCGCTGCTGGTCGATCGAATAGGAACCACGCCCGTGCACGTACAGACCGCGCTCCACGCCCTTGACCATCTCCGCCACGCTCAGGGGCTTCTTGCCCGGCTTCAGCGAAACGTTGGCCATGCGCTGGAACTGCACGCTGGACCAGCTGTCGGCGTAGCTGCAGCCGTGCGACTCCTTGTGGCCGAGGATATGCGCCTCGTCGCGGGTGGCCTGGTAGTCGACCAGGATGCCGTCGCGGACCAGGTCCCACTCGCGCGTCTTCACGCCCTCGTCGTCGTAGCCGACCGCGCCCAGGCTGCCGGGGCGGGTCTTGTCGGCGACGAAGTTGACCAACTCGCTGCCGTAGCGATAGCCCTGCTCGCGCTTGTCGAGGGTGGCGAAGCTGGTGCCGGCGTAGTTGGCCTCGTAACCGAGCACGCGGTCCAGTTCCAGCGGGTGGCCGACGTTTTCGTGGATGGTCAGGAACATATTGGACGGGTCCAGCACCAGGTCGTACTTGCCGGGCTTGACCGAAGGCGCCTTGAGCTTGGCGCGCGCGTGTTTGGCCGCCGCGACCGCGTCCTCCATCACGTCGTAGGAACTGCCGTAGCCGGTCATGCCGCCAGGCAACGCGTGCTTGCCGGCCGGATCGGCGTCCAGATACTCGTAGCCCATGCCCATCGGCGCCGACAGACCGTCGCGGGTGCGGAATTTGCCGCTGGCCTTGTCCACCGCGGTCGCGGTCAGCGGCAGCCAGATGCGGTGCACGTCCTGATCGATGTAGCTGCCGTCGGTGGAAGCGAAGTACTTCTGCTCATTGATCACGAACAGGGTCGAATTGACGAAATCGGCGCCGGCCTTCATCGCCGCGGCGTTGACGCCCAGCAACAGCTCGACCTTGTCCTTGATCGGCACCGCCATCGCGTTCTTGCGCACCGGCGTGGCCCAGCGCACCTCGCCCACGCCACGCACCGGCGCCAGTTCGACCTTGCGGGTCTGGGCCTTGGCGTTGGCGCGCGCGATCGCCAGGGCCTGACGCGCCGCGGCGGCCATCGCCTCGGGCGTGGAGCGGCCGGTGGCCGCGAAGCCCCAGGCGCCGTCGCAGAGCACGCGGATGCCGACGCCGGCGGATTCGCCGTTGACGACGTTGCGGACCTGGGCCTCGCGGGTGATCACCGACTGGCGCAGGTAACGTCCGATGCGCACGTCGCAGTAGGAAGCCCCGCCCTCGCGCGCGGCGTTCAAGGCGGTATCGGCCAGGGCGCGGCGGCGCGCGGTGTCGGTCGGTTCCAGCAGGGCCTCGGCGGCGATGCTGCGGCCGTAGGGAAGCATGAGACCGGCCAGACCGAGGCCGGTGAAACTCAGAAAGTCGCGTCGTTGCACGGGTCGCAGGCTCGGCTGTAGCGGGGAACGCGCGGCTGGCGCGTCGGCGACGGGCGGCGCGCCGGAAACCGGCGGCGCCGCCCGCGCCCAGTGGCGTCAGACCGCGTCCGACAACGAAGTGAAGGTGAAATCGCGCAGCTTCATCGGCGGAATCATCATCACGAACGAGGACTCGTCGCCGGCCACGCGCACCGGCTTGCCGAGTTCTTCGATGTTGTTGAGCATGATCACCGGCGATTCGTTGAAGCGGAAATTCTTCACCGGGTGCTTGATCACGCCGTTCTCGATGTAGAAGGTGCCGTCGCGGGTCAGGCCGGTCAGCAGCACGGTCTGCGGATCGACCAGGCGGATGTACCAGGTGCGGGTGACCAGGATGCCCTTCTGGGTGCCCTTGATCAGGTCCGCGGTGGACTTGTCGCCGCCGGCCATCAGCAGGTTGCCGGGCGTGCCGACCGCGCGCTTGCCCTGCTTCTTGGCCCAGTAGCGCGAGTAGCGCAGCGCCGCGATCTTGCCGTTCTCGACCACTGCCATCTTCTCGCGCGGCAGGCCCTCGCCGTCCCAGGGCATGACCGCGGCGCGATCGTCCCAAGGGTCGGCGACGATGTTCACGCGCGGGTCGTAGACCTGTTCGCCGAGCTTGTTGCCGCCGCCCTTCTTGGACAGGAAGCTGCGGCCTTCGTCGGCCTGGCGGGCGTCGAAGAAATTCATCATGAACGAGATCAGGCCGGCGGCCGCGGCCGGTTCCAGGATCACCGTGTACTTGCCCGGCTCCAGCGCCTTGGCCTCGGCCGATTCGGTGGCCTTGCGCATCGCGGTGCGCACGTCGCTGTCGACCTTGAAGTCGTCGGCGCTCTTGAGGTTGCGGCCGACCCAGCCCGAGCCGCGGCCGTCGTCGGTGCGCACGGTGCAGGTGTAGTCGAAGTTGGTGGCGCGCTGATAGCCGAAATTGCCCTTGCTGTTGGCGAAGGCGACGAAGCTCTGACCGTCCTCGAGGAAACCGGCGGCGGTCAGCTTGTCGGCGCGGCAGGGCGCGATCGAATCGGAGGCGACCTTGGCGCGGTACTCGGGCGTGATCGCGGCGGTGGCTTCGCTGAAGGTGTTGCTGGGCTTGTAGGTTTGTTTCTCGATCGCCGGCATGAACTCGGGGTTCTCCGGGGCCAGGCGCGCCAGATCCTCGGCGCGGCGCACCACGCGCTCGAGCGCGGCGTCGTCGAACTCGTTGATCGTGGCCACGCCGACGCGGTTGCCGAATGCGACCTGGACCGCCAGATCGGCGTCGTCGACGATGCCGCTGGTGGAGACGTTATTGAGCGCGAAACGGATGTTGCCGTTGATCGAGCCGCTCAGCGTGGCCGTGCATTCGTCGGCCTTGGACAGCTTGACGACCTTCTCCAGCAGGGTCCGGGCTTCGGCTTCGGTAAAGATACTCATCGTGGATTCTCCTGGCGTCGCTTAGCCGAGCTTGCGGGCGGTGTTGATGACGTTGATGCCGTTGAAGCGCGCCGTGCTCGAACCGTGCGAGACCGCCGACACCTGGCCCGGCTGGCCCTTGCCGTCGAAGAACGAGCCGCCGAGGCGGTAGTCGCTGTCGTCGCAGACGGCGGTGCAGGCGTTCCAGAACTCCGGCGTGCGGATCTGGTAGGCCACGTCCTCGAGCATGCCGGTGATCTTGCCGTTCTTGATCTCGTAGAACAGCTGGCCGCCGAACTGGGCGTTGTAGCGCTGCTGGTCGATCGAGAACGAACCGTCGCCGATGATGTAGATGCCGTTCTCGACGTCCTTGATCATGTCGGCGACGCTGAGCTTGTTCTTGCCCGGCGCCAGCGAGACGTTGGCCATGCGCTGGAACTGCACGCTGGACCAGCTGTCGGCATAGCAGCAGCCGTCGGACTCGGTCTTGCCGACGATATGGGCCTGGTCGCGGATGGTCTGGTAGTCGACCAGGGTGCCGTCCTTGACCAGGTTCCAACGCTTGGTCTTGACGCCCTCGTCGTCGTAGCCGACCGCGCCGAGGCTGCCGACCTGGGTCTTGTCGGCGAACAGGGTGACGTTGTCGCTGCCGTAGCGGAACTTGTCCTTGAGCTTGTCCAGGGTGGCGAAGCTGGTGCCGGCGTAGTTGGCTTCGTAGCCGAGCACGCGGTCCAGTTCCAGCGGGTGGCCGACCGACTCGTGGATGGTCAGCCAGGTGTGCGAGGGGTCCAGCACCAGGTCGTACTTGCCCGGCTTCACCGAGGGCGCGGTCAGCTTCTCGCGCGCCTGCTTGGCCGAGGCCACGGCGTCCTCGAGCATGTCGTAGGAGTCGCTGTAGTTGACCACGCCGTTGGGCGAGACCACCTTGCCCGAGGCGGCGCCGTCGAGGTACTCGAAGCCCATGCCCATCGGCGAGGACAGGCCGTCGCGGGTGCGGAACTTGCCGCTGGCCTTGTCGATCGCGGTCACCGTCATCGGCGCCCAGATCCGGTGCACGTCCTGATCGATGTAGGAGCCGTCGGTGGACGCGAAGTATTTCTGCTCGTTGACCAGGAACAGCATCGAGTTGACGAAGTCGGCGCCGGCCTTGACCGCCGCGGCGTTCACGCCCAGCAGCAGGTCGACCTTGTCCTTGAGCGGAACTTCCATCGAGTTCTTCTTGATCGGCGTCTTCCACGACACCTCGCCCACGCCCGGCGCCTTGGCCAGCTGCACCGGCGCGGTCTGGCTCTTGGCGTTGGCGCGCGCGATCGCGGCGGCCTGCTGCGCGGCCTTGACCACGCCCTCGTTGGTGAGGCGGTTGGTGGCGGCGAAGCCCCAGGCGCCGTTGACCAGCACGCGCACGCCGATGCCGGTGGACTCGGTGTTGACCACGTTCTGGACCTTGTCCTCGCGCGTGATCACGAACTGGCGCAGGTAGCGCCCGATGCGCACGTCGCAGTAGGAGGCGCCGGCCTGGGTGGCCGCGCCCAGCGCGGCGTCGGCCAGCGCTTTCTTCTTGGCCACGTCCATCGGCGAAAGCAGCGCCTCGGCGGCGATGAGGTTGCCGTAGGGAACCATCAGCCCGGCCAATCCCAGGCCCGACATCGTCAGGAAATCTCGTCTGTCCACGTTGATTCTTCCGCCGTTGAGGCCCGCATGTCGACGTCGCCGTCCGCCATCGGGCGTGGATGAGAAGGGTCCGTCCGAATGTGCAGAGCCGCTAACCGGCGCGTCAAGTGCCGAGAGGCCCGGGTCATGCATGCGCGGCGCCAAGCTGGGACACGCATACGCACGGGCTTTGCGTAACTTGGCCGTAGCGCCATGGACATCGAGCGCGCCGCCTTACCCCGGGCTCGCGCGTTGCCGATGGGCGCGCGACGGCCCACGCGCTAAGCTAGCCGGATGCGATATTTCCGGCACTGCATCGACGGACAGTCCCGCGACCCTGCCAGCGGCCGCTGGATCGATGTCTACGATCCCGCCAATGCGCAGGCGTATGCAAAAGTCGCCGCCGGCGACGCCGCCGATGTCGAGGCCGCGATCGCAGCCGCCGTGCGGGCGCAACCGGCCTGGGCCGCCCTGCCCCATAGCGAGCGCGCACGCTGGCTGGAGAAGCTGGCCGATGCGCTGGAAGCGCGCCTGGAAGCGTTCGCGCAGGCCGAATCCGAAGACGCCGGCAAGCCGATCCGGCTGGCGCGCGAGGCCGAGATTCCGCGCGCGGTCGCCAACCTGCGCTTCTTCGCCCACGCCGCGACCCAGTTCGCCAGCGAATCCCACCACGGTCAGGCCGGACTCAATTACACCCTGCGGGCGCCGCTGGGCGTGGTCGCGACGATCTCGCCCTGGAACCTGCCGCTGTACCTGTTCACCTGGAAGATCGCCCCGGCCCTGGCCGCCGGCAACGCGGTGGTGGCCAAGCCCTCCGAGGTCACCCCGGCCACGGCGACCCTGCTGGGCGAACTCGCGATCGAGATCGGATTTCCGGCCGGCGTGCTCAACATCGTCCACGGCCTGGGGCCGGAGGTCGGCGAGCCGCTGGTGAATCACGACGCGGTGCGCGCGGTCTCGTTCACCGGCAGCACCGCGGTCGGCCAGCGCATCGCCGCGCTGGCCGCGCCGCGCCTGAAGAAGGTCTCGCTGGAACTGGGCGGCAAGAACCCGACCCTGGTGTTCGCCGACAGCGACTGGCGCGCCCAGCTCGACACCCTGGCGCGCTCGGCGTTCCAGAACTCGGGCCAGATCTGCCTGTGCGGCTCGCGCCTGCTGGTGGAGCGTTCGATCTACGCCGACGTGCGCGAGGCCATGGTCGAGCGCGCGCAGGCGCTGCGCGCGGGCGCGCCGGCGGACGAGACCACCACGCTGGGGCCGCTGGTGTCGCAGGCGCACTACGACAAGGTCCTGCGCGCGCTGGAGCGCGCGCGCGAGGAAGGCGGCCAGGTCTTGTGCGGCGGCCAGGCCCTGGAGCGCGCGGGCTGGTACGTGGCCCCGACCGTGATCGAAGGCCTGGGCCCGGACAGCATCAGCAACCGCGAGGAGATCTTCGGTCCCGTGGTCACCCTGCAACCCTTCGACGACGACAGTCACGCCCTGGCCCTGGCCAACGCCGGCGACTACGGCTTGTCGGCCTCGATCTGGACCCGCGACCTCAACCGCGCCCACCGCCTGGCCGCGCAGCTGCGCGTGGGCATGGTCTGGATCAACACCTGGCTGCAACGCGACCTGCGCACGCCGTTCGGCGGCGTCGGCGCGTCCGGCCTCGGCCGCGAAGGCGGCGTCGAGGCCATGCGTTTCTTCACCGACGCCAAGAACGTCGGTCTTCACCTGGGATAAGCGATGACGCAACTCGACGACCTGCTGCAGAAAAACCGCGAATGGTCCCAACGGATCAGCGCCGAGGACCCCGAGTTCTTCGCCAAGCTGTCGCGCCAGCAGGCGCCGGAGTACCTGTGGATCGGCTGCTCCGATTCGCGCGTGCCGGCCAACCAGATCATCGATCTCGCCCCCGGCGAAGTCTTCGTCCACCGCAACATCGCCAACGTGGTCGTGCACACCGACCTGAACTGCCTGTCGGTGATCCAGTTCGCGGTCGACGTGCTCAAGGTCAAGCACATCCTGGTGGTCGGCCACTACGGCTGCGGCGGCGTGCACGCCGCCCTGCACGGCCACCGCTACGGCCTGGTCGACAACTGGCTGCGCCACGTCACCGACGTCGCCGACAAGCACGTGTCCTGCATCAGCCACGCCCATCAGGACGAGCGCCACGACCGCCTGTGCGAGCTCAACGTGATCGAACAGGTGCAGAACGTGTGCCTGACCACGATCGTGCGCGACGCCTGGTCGCGCGGCCAGCCGCTGACCGTGCACGGCTGGGTCTACAGCCTGCGCAACGGCCGCGTCAACGACCTGGGCATGGACATCGAATCGCACGAGGAACTGCAATCGGCCTACGCCTCGGCGATCGCGCGCGTGCATTCCACCCACGGCGGTTCGCCGCGATGAGCGCGGCCGGCGACAGCATCCGCACCGACGCCGCGCCGCGCCCGGTGGGCCTGTATCCGCATGCGCGCCGGGTCGGCGAACTGCTGTTCCTGTCCGGCATCGGCCCGCGCGACCCGGCCGGCAACGGCATACCCGGCAACGTCCACGACGCCGACGGCCGCCTGATCGCCTACGACATCGGCCTGCAGTGCCGCGCGGTATTCGCCAATGTGCGCGCGGTGCTGGAGGCCAGCGGCGCGGGCTGGGACGACCTAGTCGACGTCACCGTCTACCTCACCGACATGGCCCGCGATTTCGCCGCCTACAACGCGGCCTGGGCCGAAGCCTTTCCCGACATCGACCGCGCGCCCTGCCGCACCACCCTGGGCATCACCGCGCTGCCGACCCCGATCGCGATCGAACTCAAATGCATCGCGCGCCTGACGCGCGCCGCGGAGTAAGCCATGCTGCCTGGACCGCTCAACCTGCAGGCCTGGATCGAGGAACACCGCCACCTGCTCAAGCCGCCGGTCGGCAACAAGACCATCTACGTCGACGATTTCATCGTCATGATCGTCGGCGGCCCCAACCAGCGCACCGACTACCACTGGGACGAGGGCGCGGAGTGGTTCTACCAGCTCGAGGGCGAGATGGTGCTGCGCATCCAGGAGGACGGCGCGGTGCGCGACATCCCGATCCGCGCCGGCGAGACCTTCCTGCTGCCGCCGCGCGTGCCGCACTCGCCGCAGCGCATGCCCGATTCGATCGGCCTGGTGATCGAACGCCGCCGCCGCCCCGACGAGGACGACGGCCTGATGTGGTTCTGCGAACGCTGCAACCACATGCTGTACGAAGAGTACTTCCACCTGCGCAACATCGAGACCGATTTCCCGCCGGTGTTCGAGCGTTTCTACGCCTCGCGCGAGCACCGCACCTGCAAGCAGTGCGGACATCTGAACCCGGCGCCCGCCAAGTACGTCATGCCGGATACCTGAGGCCGCATGCTCAAGATCGACACCCACGCCCATTACCTGCCGCGCGACTGGCCCGACCTGGCGCGCAAGTTCGGCGACGACCGTTTCCCGGTGATCCACCACACCGACGACGGCCGCCACCGCATCTACAAGGACGGCAAGTTCTTCCGCGAGATCTGGTCCAAGACCTGGGACCCGCAGGAACGCATCGACGACTACGCGCGTTTCGGCGTGCAGGTGCAGGTGATCAGCACCGTGCCGGTGATGTTCAGCTATTGGGCCAAGCCGCACCACGCGCTGGAGCTGCACCAGGCGCTCAACGACCACATGGCCGAGACCTGCCGCGCGCATCCGCGCCACTACGCAGGCATCGGCACGGTGCCGCTGCAATCGCCGCGGCTGGCGGTGCAGGAGCTGGAGCGCTGCATGGACCAGCTCGGCCTGCAGGGCGTGCAGATCGGCAGCCACGTCAACGACTGGAACCTGGACGCGCCGGAGCTGTTCGAGTTCTTCCAGGCCGCCAGCGACCTGGGCGCGGCGGTGCTGGTGCACCCCTGGGACATGATGGGCGCGGCCAGCATGCCCAAGTACTGGCTGCCCTGGCTGGTCGGCATGCCGGCGGAACAGTCGCGCGCGGCCTGCTGCCTGGTGTTCGGCGGCGTGCTCGAACGCCTGCCCAAGCTGAAGATCTGCATGGCCCACGGCGGCGGCAGCTTCCCCTACACCATCGGCCGCATCGAACACGGCTTCAACATGCGCCCCGACCTGGTCGCCACCGACAACCCGCGCAACCCGCGCGAGTACCTGGGCCGCATGTATTTCGATTCCTGGGTCGCCGATCCGCGCGCCCTGCAATACTTGCTCGACACCTGCGGCGTGTCGCGGGTGATGCTGGGCACCGACTATCCGTTCCCGCTGGGCGAACAGGAGCCCGGCGCCGGCATCGCCTCGCTGGCGCTGCCGGACGCGGATCAGGCGCGCCTGTACCACGGCACCGCCCTGGAATGGCTGGGCCTGCCCCTGGCGCGCTTCGCCTGAGCCCCGGCGATGCCGCACCTGACCGTGCAGTACACCGCCAATCTCGACGGCTACGACGCCGACGCGGCCCTGGCCGCGCTCAACCGCGCGCTCGCCGCCTGCGGCCATTTCGACGAGCTCGCGATCAAGAGCCGCGCCTGGGTGCTCGACCACTACCGTATCGGCACCGCCGACCGCGGCCGCGCCTTCGTGCACGCGCAACTCAAGATCCTGCCCGGCCGCAGCGAGGCCGTGCGCGGCGACCTGTCGGCGATCGTGCTCGACGCCCTGCGCCGCGGCCTGCCGCCGCATCATCCGTCCGTGCAGCTGTGCGTCGAAGTCGACGAGCTGTACGCGCCCGCCTACGCCAAGACCGTCCTAGACGCGAACCTGCCCTGAGTCCATGACCGACCTGTATTCCGAATCGCACGCGCTGGCGCTGGATGCCGCCGACCCCTTGCCGACCCTGCGCGAACAGTTCCTGCTGCCGCGCCACGGCGGATCCGAGCAGGCCTACTTCTGCGGCAACTCGCTGGGCCTGCAGCCGCGCGGTGCGCGCGCGCACGTGGAGGAAGTGCTGGACAAGTGGGCGCACGAAGCGGTCGAAGGCCACTTCACCGGTCAGGCCCAGTGGATGCCCTACCACGAGCTGGTGCGCGAGCCGCTGGCGCGCCTGGTCGGCGCCAAGCCCTCGGAAGTGGTGGCGATGAACTCGCTCACCGCCAACCTGCACCTGATGATGGTCAGCTTCTACCGGCCCACGCGCGAGCGCCCGGCGATCCTGATCGAAGCCGGCGCGTTTCCGTCCGACCGGCATGCGGTCGCCTCGCAGATCGGCTTCCACGGCTACGACTCGGCGGTCGACCTGATCGAACTGGAACCCGATCAGCCCGGCGGCACCTATTCGATGGCCGCGATCGAACGCGCGATCGTCGAGCACGGGCAGCGCCTGGCCCTGGTGCTGTGGCCCGGCGTCCAGTACCGCACGGGGCAGGCCTTCGATCTGGCCGCGATCGCGCGACTGGCGCGCGCGCAGGGCGCGGTCTGCGGCTTCGATCTCGCCCACGCCGTCGGCAACCTCGAACTCGCCCTGCACGACAGCGGCGTCGATTTCGCGGTGTGGTGCCATTACAAATATTTGAACGCAGGTCCGGGCGCGGTCGCCGGCTGCTTCGTGCACGAGCGTCACGCCCTCAGCGAGCGCCCGCGCTTCGCCGGCTGGTGGGGCCACGAAGCGGCCACGCGTTTCCGCATGGGCCCGCAGTTCGTGCCCACGCCCGGCGCCGAGGGCTGGCAGCTCAGCAATCCGCCGATCCTGGGCCTGGCCCCGCTGCGCGCCTCGCTGGACCTGTTCGACCGCGTCGGCATGCCGGCCTTGCGCGCGAAATCGCTGCGCCTGACCGGCTACCTGGAAGCGCTGATCCGCGACCGACTGTCCGAGACGTTGCAGATCGCCACGCCGGCCGATCCGGCCCAGCGCGGCTGCCAATTGTCGCTGCGCGTGATCGGCGGCCGCGGTCTCAGCGGCCGAGACGCCGGCCGCGCACTGTTCGACCACCTGGCCGCGAACGGCGTGCTCGGCGACTGGCGCGAACCCGACGTGATCCGGATCTCCCCGGCGCCGTTGTACAACACGCATGCGGATGTGCTGCGATTCGTGCGGGCGGTGGAAGCCTGGAGGAGCGCGTAACTTCGATTCGTCGTCCCCGCGAACGCGGGAAGGACGAATCGGTTTCTCAACTATTCCGCTGACCGATGAATCGCAACCAAGGGACTCTTCCTTGAACACACCCGCAACCGACAAGCACCTCACCATCATCGGCGCCGGCCTGGCCGGCGCGCTGCTGGCCACCCTGCTGGCGCGGCGCGGCTGGGACGTGGATGTGTACGAGAAGCGCGGCGATCCGCGCCTGAAGGGATACCAGGGCGGCCGCTCGATCAATCTGGCCCTGGCCGAGCGCGGCCTGCACGCGCTGCGCCTGGCCGGCGCCGATGCGGCGGTGATGGCGCAGGCGGTGATGATGCGCGGGCGCATGGTGCATTTCCTCGACGGGCGCACCGACCTGCAGCGCTACGGCCGCGACGACAGCGAGGTGATCTGGTCGGTGCACCGCGGCGAACTCAATCTGATCCTGCTGCAGATCGCCCAGGACGCCGGCGCGCGCCTGCATTTCCATCGCGGCCTGCAGTCGGTGGACTTCGATGCGCGGATCGCGCGCTTCCTCGACGAACGCGACGGCAGCCTGCACGAGACCGGCTTCGGCAGCCTGGTCGGCGCCGACGGCGCCGGCTCGGCGCTGCGCGCGGCGATGAACCGCGCCACCGACCTGGGCGAACGCACCGAATTCCTCGGCCACTCCTACAAGGAACTGGAGATTCCGCCCGCGCCCGACGGCGGCTTCAGCATCGAACCCAATGCGCTGCACATCTGGCCGCGCGGTCGCTACATGTGCATCGCCCTGCCCAACGACGAGCGCACCTTCACCGTCACCCTGTTCCTGCCCAACGAGGGCGAGCCCAGCTTCGCCAGCATCCGCGACGGCGCCCAGGCGCGCGCCTTGTTCGAACGCGACTTCGCCGATGCCCTGCCGCTGATCCCGAATCTGAAGCAGGATTTCGAACGCAACCCGGCCGGCCTGCTCGCCACCCTCTACCTGGAGCGCTGGCACCTGGACGAGCGTGCGGTGCTGCTGGGCGATGCCGCGCACGCGATGGTGCCGTTCCACGGCCAGGGCATGAACTGCGCCTTCGAGGACTGCGTGGCCCTGGCCCAGCAACTGGAGGACGGCGCCGACCGCGCCGCCGCGTTCGCCGCCTTCCAGGCCCAGCGCCTGCCGAACGCGCGCGCGATCCAGGCCATGGCGCTGGAGAATTACCTGGAGATGCGCGACCGCGTCGACGACGACGACTATCTGCTGCAGCGCGCCCTGGAGCGGCGCCTGGCCGAGCGCCATCCCGACCGCTTTATGCCGCGCTACGCCATGGTCACCTTCCACCGCATGCCCTACGCGGTCGCGTTCGAGCGCGGCAACCTGCAGCGCGAGCTGCTGGTGGAGCTGACCCGCGGCCACGACAGCCTGGACACCCTGGACTGGGACCACGTCGACGCCGCGGTACGCGCGCGGCTCTCGCCCCTGCCCGTGGACGACTGAACGCATGCCCGCGAGCTTCCTGTTCTACGACCTGGAGACCTACGGCGCCGATCCGCGCACGACCCGCATCGCCCAGTTCGCGGCGATGCGCACCGATGCCGATCTCAACGAGATCGAGGATCCGATCAGCGTCTTCGTCAAACCCGCCGACGATCTGCTGCCCTCGCCCACCGCCACCCTGATCACCGGCATCGCGCCGCAGGATGCCCTGCGCGAGGGCATGAGCGAGGCCGAAGCCTGCGCCCTCATCTACGACGAGATGGCGCGCCCGGAGACCTGCAGCCTGGGCTACAACTCGCTGCGCTTCGACGATGAGTTCGTGCGCTACAGCCTGTTCCGCAACTTCTACGACCCCTACGAGCGCGAGTGGCGCGGCGGCAATTCGCGCTGGGACCTGCTCGATGTGCTGCGACTGGCCCACGCCCTGCGCCCCGACGGCCTGATCTGGCCGCGGCGTGAGGACGGCCTGACCTCGTTCAAGCTGGAACACCTCGCCCTGGCCAACGACGTGCGCATCGGCGACGCCCACGAGGCGCTGTCGGACGTGCGCGCCCTGATCGGCCTGGCCCGCAAGTTCAAGGCCGCGCAGCCGCGTTTGTGGGACTACGCCCTGCGCCTGCGCGACAAGCGCTACGCCGCCAGTCTGCTCGACGTGGTCGGCATGAAACCGGTGCTGCACGTCTCGCAGCGTTTCCCGGCCAGCCGCCTGTGCGCGGCGGCGGTGCTGCCGATCGCGCGCCATCCGCGCATCGACAGCCGGGTGATCGTGTTCGACCTGGATCAGGAACCCGATGCCCTGCTCGGCCTGGACGCCGACGCGATCGCCGATCGTTTGTACACGCCCCTGGCCGATCTGCCCGAGGGCGAAACCCGGGTCGCGCTGAAGGAAGTGCAGACCAACCGCTGTCCGGCGCTGATCGCCTGGGACCATCTGCGCGAGCCCGACTTCGAGCGCCTGAAGATCGATCCGGCGGTGATCGAGCGCCGCGCCGCAGTGCTGCGCGCGGTCGGCCCGGCCCTGGCCGACAAGGTGCGCCGGGTCTACGGCGCCGAACGCGAACGCACGGCCGCCGACGCCGACGCCTCGCTCTACGACGGCTTCATCGGCGACGGCGACAAGCGTTTGTTCGCGCAGGTGCGCACCACCGCGCCGGCCGATTTGGGCGCCGCCAACTTCGGCTTCCGCGACGCGCGCCTGCCCGAACTGCTGTTCCGCTACCGTGCGCGCAACTGGCCCGACACCCTGTCGCCGGCCGAGCACGAGCGCTGGAACGACTACCGGCGTCGGCGCCTGTACCAGGATGCCGGCCTGGCCGAATACAACTTCGAGCGCTTCCACGCCGAACTGGCCGCGCTGCGCCACACCCATGCCGAGGACGGCACGCGCCTGGCCCTGCTCGACCGACTCGAGGCCTGGGGCCGCGACATCGACGCCGGCTTGGCGTGAAAGCCAGGAGTGAGCGGGGAGAAGTGAGGAGTGAGCGAAAGCGGTCAGCAGCTCGTTGCTCGCGGCTCATTTCTTGTCTTGAAGCGCATAGGGGTGAGCGGCGAGCCAAAGCGGGGTAATCTCGGGCTTACTTCTCACTTCTCCCCGCTCACTCCTCGCTCATGAGCCGCTATTTTTCCGACGCCAGCTTCAAGTTCCTGCGCGGCCTGGCGCGCCACAACGAACGTGAATGGTTCCAGGCCCACAAGGCCGAGTACGACGAGCAGGTGCGCGCGCCGTTCCAGCGCCTGCTCACCGACCTGCAGCCGGTGCTGGCCGGGGTCAGCGAGCACTACCGCGCCGAACCCAAGACCGTCGGCGGCTCGCTGTTCCGGATCCAGCGCGACACCCGCTTCGCCAACGACAAGACCCCGTACAAGACCTGGCAGGGTGCGCGCCTGTTCCACGAGCGCGGCCGTCAGGTCGAGGCGCCCTCGTTCTACCTGCACCTGCAGCCCGGCAACTGCTTCATCGCCGCCGGTCTGTGGCACCCGGAGCCGGACTCGCTGCGCCGGATCCGCCATTTCATCCTCGACAATCCGGGCAGTTGGAAGGCCGCGGCGCACGAGCCCAGGTTCCGCCGCCGTTTCGACCTGGACGAGGACGAGATGCTGGTGCGCATGCCGCGCGGTTTTCCCGACGACTTCGAGTTCGCCCACGACCTGCGCCGCAAGAATTTCGTGGCCCTGCGCGCGATCGACGACGAGGTGATGACCGGCCCGCGCCTGCTCAAGACACTGGAAACCGACTTGAGCGGGCTGGCGCCGTTCACCGACTACCTGTGCGCGGCGCTGGATCTGGAGTTCTGAGAACGGGCCCTGGGCGCGGCCCGCAGGCGACAGCGGCGGGCCTGGCCGCCACCGCTGACGCCGGCCTTGCCGCGTTTACGAGAAAGGACAGACCAGGTAGCTGATCTGCACGTCTTCGGTGGCGATGCCGCCGCTGGTCAAACGTCCCTTGCAGTCGCGTTGCGCCCAGCCCACGTGCTGACCGTCCTGGTAGTACTCGTGCACCTCGCCCACGTACACGGGCGGAATCGCCCAGGCCGCGGTCGCTACTGCGAGCAGCACCAATCCCAGCGCCCACATCGGTTTCTTGTTACGCATCGTTCGCTCCTTTCCGTGCGTCGGCCTCATTGCCGACGATGGGACCTTAGCCGCTCGCGCGGCGATCGCGCGCACGCCCTGGCGCAGCGCGCACCCGCTTCGACGCAAGACCGCGCACGGCCGGCATTCAGCACGCGCGGCCGCCACGGCGCTAAGCTGGGCCCTTCCCGCGCCCGGTAGGCCCGTATGAAGAAGTGGATCGCCCTCGTCGTCCTGGTGCTGCTGTTGCTGGTCGGCTACGTCGCCGCCGGCCCGTATCTGACCGTCAACGCGATCCGCAAGGCGGTGCAGGAGCAGGACACCGCCGCGCTGTCCAAGCACATCGATTTCCCGGCGCTGCGCCTGAGCCTGAAGGCCCAGCTCGAGGACTATCTGGTGCGCGAGGCCGGCGAGGATGTGCAGGCCAACCCCTTCGGCGCGATCGCGGTGCGCATCGCCAGCGGCGTCGCCGGCGGCGCGGTCGATGCGCTGGCCACGCCGGTCGGCATCGGCGCGGTGCTGGAAGGTCGCAACCTGTTCAACCGCCTGGGCGGCGGCGGGCGCGGCCAGGACAGCTATGCGCCGAACGTGCCTGCCGATCCGCTCAAGGACGCCAAGTACGGATTCGAGTCGCCGTCGCGCTTCACCGCCACGGTCGCCAACGCCGACGGCGAACCGGTGGTGTTCGTGCTGACCCGTTCCGGCCTGAGCTGGAAACTCAGCGACATCCGCCTGCCCTTCGGCGACGCCCCACCGAAGCCGCGCTGAGGCGGCGCACGCCTCAGCGGTTGGCCACGCCGTGCGGTACGTGGCCGGCGGCGACGTGGTCGCGCGCCGAGACGATGTTGTGCTCGGAATCGTCGAAGAAGATATCGGCGCCGAAGGCTTCCAGGAACGGTCCCTTGGCGCGGCCGCCGAGGAACAGCGCCTCGTCCAGGCGGATGCCCCATTCGCGCAGGGTGCGGATCACGCGCTCGTGCGCCGGCACCGAGCGCGCGGTGACCAGGGCGGTGCGGATCGGCGCGTCCGGGCCGATCGGGAACGCCGCCTGCAGGCGATGCAGGGCATCCAGGAAGCCGCGGAACGGCCCGCCCGACAACGGTTCGCCGGCGTGTTCGCGCTCGTGCTTGGCGAACGCGGCCAGGCCGCCCTCGCGCGACACGCGCTCGCCTTCGTCGTCGAAGATCACCGCGTCGCCGTCGAAGGCGATGCGCAGCTGATCGTGGCGCTGCTGCGGCGCCTTGGCCGGCAGCAAGGTGGCGGCGGCGACCCCGGCGCTGAGCGCGTTGCGCACGTCCTCGGCGTTGGCCGACAGGAACAGGTCGGCGCCGAAGGGCTTGATGTAGGGAAACGGCGGCGCGCCGTTGCTGAAGGCGGCGCGCTTGATCGACAGGCCGTGGTGGGCGATCGAATTGAAGATGCGCAGGCCGCTGTCGGCGGAGTTGCGCGAGATCAGGATCACCTCCACCCGCGGCGCCTCCGGCGGCGCGCCCTCGTTGAGCGCCAGCAGCTTGCGCACCAACGGGAAGGCGATGCCGGGCGCGAGCAGGTCGTCCTCGTGCTCGCGCTGGAAGCTGGCGTAGGCGTCGAGGCCTTCGCGTTCGAACAGCAAGTGGCTCTCCTCCATGTCGAACAGGGTTCGCGAGGAGATCGCTACGATCAGGGGGTCGGCGTCGCGGTCGGGCATGCGGCTATTGTGCCTCCTGCGGCGTCTCAACGCTTGCGACGGGGGCGACTGCACGACCGAGCAGCGGCCTGAGCCGCGATCCGAGTCGGCCCTCCGCGTGCCGACGCAGCCACCTCCCTCTGTGGGAGCGGCGTGAGCCGCGATCGCACAGCTCCATGAAGAGACGAACGCGGCTCACGCCGCTCCCACAGGAAGCCAGCGGCGCCACCTCAACCGCTGGTGAACTGCTCGATCAGCATGCGCTCTTCGAGGTTGTGTTCGGGGTCGAACAGCAGGGTCACGGTGCGATCCATCGACTCGCGGATCATCACCTCGACCACGTCGCGCACCTCGTGCGAATCGGCGGTGGCGCTGACCGGACGCTTGTAGGGATCGAGTACGCGGAAGCGCACTTCGGTGTCGGCCTTGAGCAGCGCGCCGCGCCAGCGGCGCGGGCGGAACGCGGCGATCGGGGTCAGCGCGATCACGCTGGAGCCCAGCGGCAGGATCGGGCCGTGGGCGGAGAAGTTGTAGGCGGTGCTGCCGGCCGGCGTCGCCACCAGCACGCCGTCGCAGATCAGCTCGTCCAGCCGGGTCTGGCCGTTGAGGTCGATGCGCAGGTGCGCGGCCTGGCGGGTCTGGCGCAGCAGCGAGACCTCGTTGTAGGCCAGCGAACCGACGGTGGCGCCGGATTCGGTCAGCGCGACCATCTCCAGCGGGCGCAGCACCGCGGGCTCGGCCGCGGCCAGGCGTTCGAGCAGGCCTTCGCCGTGCTGGTTCATCAGAAAACCGACCGTGCCCAGTTTCATGCCGTACACCGGCTTGCCGAGGCTGCCGTAGCGATGCAGGGTTTGCAGCATGAAGCCGTCGCCGCCCAGCGCGACCAGGATGTCGGCATCGGCCGGCTCGTGCTGTCCGTGCGATGCGATCAGCTCGGCGAGCGCGCGTTGCGCTTCGTCGATAGGACTGGCGAGGAAGGCGATGCGAGGCGTCGCGGTCATCGGCGGCTCCGAACGGATGGCGACCGCAGCATAACCCGCGCCAGCGGAAATGCCGATGACGGCGGATTCCGCAGGCAGGCGGAGGCAGTCAAGGCATCGGCGGGAAAACCGCGCCCCTCCCCCATCGGGAGAGGGGCGCGTGGATCAGCCGCGCGAGGCCAGCTGCGACAGACGCTGCACCGCGACCGAGGCGGTCGGGTAGTCCAGGGTCTTCTGCGCGGCCAGCTCGTTGAGCATGGCCAGGGTGAAACGCAGCGAGACGTCGTCGCGTTCCAGCCACTGCTTGACCTTGGCTTCGGCGCTGGCGCCCGGCATGGCCAGGACCTGGCCGACCAGGATGCGCTGCTGGGTGCCCAGCTCTTCACGCAGCACGCCGCGTGCGACCGCGTGCCAGCGGCCGTCGACGGTGAGCGCGTCGATCTGCTCCAGCAGCCACGGCAGGCGCAGCGCCTCGCCGAGACGGAAGTGGACCTTGGCCACGTCGACCGGCTTGAGCTTGCGCTCGCGCGCGACTTCGATCACGTCGCAGCTGGGCTCCAGGTAAGGCAGCGCCGCGAGCTGATCGGCCAATGCCACCGGCACGCCCTTGGCCTTCCAGTCGGCGAAGCTGGCCTCGTAGGCCGGCCGCTGACCGTCGCCGAGGATGCCCTTGCCGGCGCGGATGTCCTTGAAGCCGTCGTGGTAGCGCGCGACCGCGGTGGCGATGTCGGGAATCGCGCCCGGACGCGACAGCAACCAGCGCGTGAACGAACGCTGCAGGTTCCAGATCACCTGCAGGGCGTCGATCTGGGTGGACTCGGCGACCTTGCCGTCGAGCGCGTCGATCTGCGCCCACAGCTCGCGCGCGTCCAGCGTTTCGCGGGTGATGGTGAAGGCTTTGGCGACTTCGCCCGGGGTGCGGCCGCTGTCTTCCTGCATGCGCAGCAGGAAGGTCGCGCCCATGCGGTTGATGGTCGAGTTGGTGACCGCGGTGGCGATGATCTCGCGCTTCAGGCGGTGGTTCTCCATCGCCTTGGCGTACTTCTTCTGCAACGGCTCGGGGAAGTAGCGCACCAGTTCCTTGGACAGGTACGGATCCTCCGGCACGTCCGAATCCAGCAGCTGCTGGAACGCGACCAGCTTGGAGTAGGACAGCAGCACCGACAGTTCCGGACGGGTCAGGCCCAGGCCGCGCGCCTTGCGCTCGGCGATCTCGGCGTCGGACGGCAGGAACTCGATCTGGCGATCGAGCAGCCCCTGCGATTCCAGGGTACGGATGAAGTGCTGCTTGGAGCCCAGGCGCGACAGGCTCATCCGCTCCATCAGGCTGATCGCCTGGTTCTGGCGGTAGTTGTCGTTGAGCACCAGCTCGGCGACCTCGTCGGTCATCGAGGCCAGCAGCTTGTTGCGCTCGGGCAGGGTCAGTTTCTTGGTCTGGACCTGGCCGTTGAGCAGGATCTTGATGTTGACCTCGTGGTCCGAGGTGTCCACACCGGCCGAGTTGTCGATGAAGTCGGTGTTGAGCAGCACGCCGTGCAGCGCGGCCTCGATGCGGCCGAGCTGGGTCAGGCCCAGGTTGCCGCCCTCGCCCACCATCTTGCAGCGCAGCTCGTTGCCGTTGACGCGCAGGCCGTTGTTGGCGCGGTCGCCGACATCCAGGTTGGATTCGCTGCTGGACTTGACGTAGGTGCCGATACCGCCGTTCCACAGCAGGTCCACCGGCGCCTTCAGGATCGCGCTCATCAGCTCGGTCGGGCTCAGCGCGGCGACGCCGGCGTCGATGCCCAGCGCGGCCTTGATCTCCGGCGACAGCGGGATCGACTTGGCCGAACGCGGGTACACGCCGCCGCCCTTGCTGATCAGCTTCTTGTCGTAATCGTCCCAGCTCGAACGCGGCAGCTTGAACATGCGCTCGCGTTCCTTGAACGTCCTGGCCGCGTCCGGGTTCGGGTCGAGGAAGATGTGGCGGTGGTCGAACGCCGCCAGCAGGCGGATGTGCTGGCTCAGCAGCATGCCGTTGCCGAACACGTCGCCGGACATGTCGCCGATGCCGACCGTGGTGAAGTCCTGGGTCTGGCTGTCGCGGCCGAGGCTGCGGAAGTGGCGCTTGACCGACTCCCAGGCGCCCTTGGCGGTGATGCCCATGCCCTTGTGGTCGTAACCCACCGAGCCGCCCGAGGCGAAGGCGTCGTCGAGCCAGAAGCCGTGCTCGGCGGCGATGCCGTTGGCGATGTCGGAGAAGGTCGCGGTGCCCTTGTCGGCGGCCACCACCAAGTAGGGATCGTCGTTGTCGTGGCGGACCACATCGCGCGGCGGCACGATCTTGCCGTCGACGATGTTGTCGGTGATGTCGAGCAGGCCGTTGATGAACATCTTGTAGCAGGCGATGCCTTCGGCGAGCACGGCGTCGCGGTCGCCGCCGACCGGCGGACGCTTGGCGAAGAAGCCGCCCTTGGAGCCGACCGGCACGATCACGGTGTTCTTGACCATCTGCGCCTTGACCAGGCCCAGCACTTCGGTGCGGAAGTCCTCGCGACGGTCCGACCAGCGCAGGCCGCCGCGCGCGACCGGGCCGAAGCGCAGGTGCACGCCTTCCACGCGCGGCCCGTAGACGAAGATCTCGCGGTACGGACGCGGCTTGGGCAGGTCCGGCACCTGCGCCGAATCGAACTTGTAGCTGACGTAGCCGCGCTCGCCGCCGTTGGCCGGGCGCTGGTAGTAGCTGGTGCGCAGGGTGGCATCGATCACGCCGATGAAGCTGCGCAGGATGCGGTCCTCGTCGAGGCTGGCGACGCGGTCGAGCAGGCCCTTGAGGGTCGCGCGGGTCACGTCGACCTGCTGCTCGCGCTTGCCGTTGCGGGCTTCGATCACCGGCTGCAACGCCGCCAGCACGGCCGCGTCGCCGCCGGCCAGCACTTGCAGCTGCTGGCTCAGGCGCTCGATGCCGGCCTTGATCTCGGCCTTGCTTTCCTTGCCGGTGCAGGGATCGAAGCGGGCCTCGAACAGCTCGACCAGCAGACGCGCCAGCAGCGGATAGCGGAAGAAGGTTTCCTCGACGTAGCTCTGCGAGAACGGCACGCCGACCTGCAGCAGGTACTTGCAGTAGGCGCGCAGCATCGCGACCTGGCGCCAGGACAGGTTGGCGGCCAGGATCAGGCGGTTGAAGCCGTCGTTCTCGGCGTTGCCGCGCCAGATCTGGCCGAAGGCGTCTTCGAAGGTCTCGTCCAGGCGCGATACGTCGACGTCGGCGCCGACGGTTTCGACCTCGAAGTCCTGGATGTACAGCGGGGTGTCGCCGGCGACCAGGCGGTAGGGATGCTCGGAGATCACCCGCAGGCCCATGTTCTCCATCATCGGCAGCGCGTCCGACAGCGGGATGTCGTCGTGCTGTCGGTAAAACTTGAAGCGCAGACCACCCTCGCCGCTGCCGATGCGGCGCAGGTTGAGGCGCAGGTCGTCCGGGCCGCTGAGCGCGTCCAGGTGCTCGATGTCGTTGGCAGCGACCGCCGCGGAGACTTCATCGACGTAACCGGTCGGCAGCGCGCGACCGTACTGGTTGATCAGGGCCAGGCCGCGTTCCTCGCCGTGGCGGGCGACCAGGGCCTCGCGCAGCTCGTCGCGACGGTCGCGCACGATCTGGGCCAGCTCGGCCTCGATCGCGGCGTTGTCGATCTGGATCGCCTCGCCCGACTTCGGACGCACGATCAGGTGCAGCTGGGCCAGCGGCGATTCGCCGATCAGCACCGTGGTGTCGACCTGCTCGCCGTGCAGCATGCGCTTGAGCATGGCCTCGATGCGCAGGCGCACGTCGGTGTTGAAGCGGTCGCGCGGGATGTAGACCAGGCCGGAGAAGAAGCGGCCGTAACGGTCGCGGCGCAGGAACAGCTTGCTGCGCACGCGCTCCTGCAGGCCGAGGATGCCGGTGGAGGTGCGCAGCAGCTCCTCTTCGCCGGACTGGAACAGCTCGTCGCGCGGCAGGGTCTCGAGGATGTGGCGCAGGGCCTTGCCGCTGTGACTGTCGGAGGACAGGCCGGACTTCTCCATCACATAGGCGTGGCGCTGACGCACCAGCGGGATGTCCCAGGGGCGGCGGTTGTAGGCGCTGGAGGTGTACAGGCCGATGAAGCGCTCCTCGCGCACCGGCTTGCCGTCGGCGTCGAAGCTGAGCACGCCGATGTAGTCCATGTAGCCCGGACGGTGCACCGACGAACGCGCGTTGGTCTTGGTCAGGATGAGAGCGTCGACCGAGCCCGACTGCGGCATGTAATGCGCGGCCAGCGAGGTCAGCGGACGCGGCTTGCCCGCGTCCTGGCCGCGCAGCAGGCCCAGGCCGCTGTCCGGCACCGCGCACAGCACTTCCTGGCCGCCCTTCCTGGTGACTTCGTATTCGCGATAGCCCAGGAAGGTGAAATGGTTGTCGGCGGCCCAGCGCAGGAACTCCTGCGCCTCGCGGCGGCCGTCGTCGCTGACCGGCAGCTTGCGACCGCCCAGGGCGTCGGCGACTTCGCCCATCTTGTCGCGCATCTGCGCCCAGTCGCGCACAATCGCGCGCACGTCCTCGAGCACGGCTTCCAGCGCCTTCTGCACGCGCGGCATGGCCTCGACCGACTGGCGGTCGATTTCCAGGTGCATCAGCGACTCGGCCACGCCCTCGCCGACGGCGACGATCTTGCCGCTCTTGTCGCGGCGGAAGGTCACCACCGGGTGGCCCAGCACGTGCACGCCGATGCCCTGCTCGGCCAGGGTCATGGTGACCGAGTCGACCAGGAAGGGCATGTCGTCGTTGGCGATCTGCAGCACGGTGTGCGCCGATTCCCAACCGTGGGTCTTGATGGTCGGGTTGAACAGGCGCACCAGCGCCTTGCCGGTCTTGCGCGCGCGCGCGAATTCGAGGAAGTCGCTGGCCAGCGCGGCCCAGCCGTCGGCGCTGTGCTGCGGCAGCTCGTCGCCGCTCATGCGGCGGTAGAAGGCCTGGGCGAAGGCCTCGGCCTCGGCGTGGCGCGCCTTGGGCAGGCGCTTGCGCATCGCGGCGATGATGGGCTCGAGGGACACGGCGTCGCTCTTGGGCGCGGCGGGCTGGCTGACGGCTCGCTTGGCGACCGGCTTGGCGGCTGCGGCCTTGGAGGGCGCGGCCTTGGCGGATGCCGATTTCGAGGCGACGGTCGGTTTCGCGGCTTTGGGTTTGCTGCTCATGGGAACTTGGAGGTCCGATGGAATGAGGCCCACGCTCGCGCATGGGCCGTGAAGAGATTCAGATCGCTGGCGTGACGATGGGATGCAGGGCGACGCGTCCGCGGGCCGGTCGGCCCACGTCGCGTTTGACGGTCTTTGATACCCGGAGACCGCGGCCGCGATCCCCGGGTGAGGCGGTGACTCGATACGAGCCGATGCGTTTCATGCCGTGGCGATCAGCGCAAACCGGTTTCGTTGCGGGCGATCACCAGGCGCTGGATCTCGCTGGTGCCTTCGTAGATCTCGGTGATCTTGGCGTCGCGGAAGTAGCGCTCCAGCGGCATTTCCTTGGAATAGCCCATGCCGCCGTGGATCTGTACGGCCTGGTGGGCGATCCACATCGCCGCCTCGGAGGCGGTCAGCTTGGCGATCGCGGCTTCGTTGCTGAAACGGCCGCCGTGCTGCTCGGTCTGGCCCTTCTGCCAGGCCGCGCGCAAGGTCAGCAGCAGCGCCGCGTCCAGCTTGCACTTCATGTCGGCGATCTTGGCCTGGGTCATCTGGAAGGCGCCGATCGGCTG
This sequence comes from Lysobacter sp. cf310, assembly GCF_900114355.1. Taxonomy (GTDB): domain Bacteria; phylum Pseudomonadota; class Gammaproteobacteria; order Xanthomonadales; family Xanthomonadaceae; genus Lysobacter. The sequence continues at coordinate 52,781 of NZ_FOSS01000003.1, read as the reverse complement.
GCCGAAGGCCTTGCGCTCGCGCACGTAGGTCAAGGTGGCCTCGTAGGCGGCGCGGGCGATGCCGATGGCCTGGCTGGCGATGCCGATGCGGCCGGCGTCGAGCACGCCCATGGCGATCTTGAAGCCGTGGCCCTCGTCGCCGAGCACGTCCTCGGGACGGGCGACGTAGTCCTCGAACTCGATCTCGCAGGTGGCCGAGGCGCGGATGCCGAGCTTGGGCTCGGTCTTGCCGCGGTGGAAGCCCGGGCGTGCGGTGTCGACCATGAAGGCGGTGATGCCGCGCGCGCCCTTGTCCGGATCGGTCATGGCGAACAAGACGATGTACTTGGCGACCGGGCCGGAGGTGATCCAGCTTTTCTTGCCGTTGATCACGAAGCTGCCGTCGGCCTGCTTGACCGCCTTGCAGCGCATCGCGGTGGCGTCGGAGCCCGACTGCGGTTCGGTCAGGGCGAAGGCGCCGATCTCGCGGCCCTCGGCGATCGCGCGCACGTAGAGCTGCTTCTGCTCCTCGGTGCCGAACTTGAGAATGCCGTTGCAGAACAGCGAATTGTTCACCGACACGATGGTCGAGTGGGCGGCGTCGCCGGCCGCGATCTCGACCATGGCCAGTACGTAGCTGATCGGGTCCATGCCGGCGCCGCCGTACTCGGCCGGCACTTCGATGCCCATCAGGCCGTTCTCGCCCAGGGTGCGGATGTTCTCGAGCGGAAATTCGCCGGTACTGTCGTGGTGCTCGGCGCTGGGAGCAATCTTTTCCTGGGCGATACGGCGCGCCACGTCCTGGATCATCAACTGCTCTTCGGTAAAGCCAAAATCCACGTCGGCACCTCTGCTGGTTCTGGAGTGGCAGCGGCCTGAAACCGCTCCCGGGACAGGGATCCGCGCCGCGCAAACCCGCGCGCGGATCGAGCCGCGGCCTTCGTTCCGCGGCCGCTATGCGAATTGTAGCCGCGCCCGCCGAATAACCCCACCTCCCGCCACAACGCCAGCTGCATCGCGCGCGGCGCAAGACTTGACCCTTTCGGGCGCGCGGAGGACACTTATCTCTGTATCGCGATAGGTTGATGGAAGCTGGGCGCCGGCGAACCCGGATCGGCACCGTCCCGCGGCGGCGCCCGAGCGCCCTTTGCCGCCATCCCTAGTCCCGAATCCCGCATACCTAAGGCTTGAACCATGGATCTCGAAGGCTGGTCGTCCCGACTCAAGGTGTTCGCAGACGCCACCCGCGTGCGCCTGCTGACCCTGCTGGAAGGCGAGGAGCTGACCGTGGCCGAGCTGTCGGCGATCACCCGCCTGGCCCAGCCGCGCGTCTCCACCCACCTGTCCAAGCTCAAGGAGGCCGGCCTGGTGCGCGACCGCCGCGCCGGCGTGTCGTCCTACTACCGTTTCGACGAAGCCGCGCTGGACCAGGCCCAACGCGCGCTCTGGCAGACCCTGAGCACCGGCAGCGACGACCCGCTGCTGCGCCAGGACGCCGAGCGCGTGGCCGGGGTGCTGTCGATGCGCGCGGCCGATCAGAACTGGGCCGACTCGGTCGCCGGCGACATGGAACGCCACTACTCCCCGGGCCGCACCTGGGAGGCGCTGGCGCGCTCGGCGGTGCCTCTGCTGCAGCCCGGCGACGTGCTCGACATCGCCTCCGGCGACGGCGTGCTGGCCGAACTGCTGGCGCCGCACTCCAACCGCTATCTGTGCCTGGACGCGAGCACCAAGGTCGTGGCCGCGGCCTCCGACCGCCTGCGCCGTCTCAGCAACGTCGAAGTGCGCGAAGGCGACATGCACGCGCTGCCCTTCCCCGACGCCAGCTTCGACCTGGTGGTGCTGATGCACGCCCTCACCTATGCCGAGCACCCGGCGCAGGCGGTGGCCGAGGCCGAGCGCGTGCTGCGCCCGGGCGGCCGCCTGCTGTTGACCAGCCTGGCCCGGCACGAACATCGCGGCGTGGTGGCGGCCTACGGCCACGTCAACCTGGGGTTCTCGGAGAAGGACCTGCAGAAGTTCTCGACCAAGGCCGGCTTCGAGATCGTCAGCTGCGAAACCGTGACCCGCGAGCGCCGGCCGCCGCATTTCGAAGTCATCGCCCTGATCGCGCGCAAACCCCCCGCCGAAACGTCGGCGCGCAAGCCGTCCAAGAAGGCCTGAACATGAAGACTCTGCCCTGGCTCAACCCGACCCGCGCGCACGCCCTGCAAGACGCGCTCGCCGCACGCATCCTGCTGATGGACGGCGCGATGGGCACCATGATCCAGCGCCACGAGCTGGACGAGGCCGCCTATCGCGGCGAACGCTTCGCCCTGGGCTACGACGGCCTGCGCGCGCCCGAGGCCGAGGCCGGCCACGCCCACGGCGAAGGCTGCGGCTGCGCGCGCGACCAGCGCGGCAACAACGACCTGCTCAGCCTGACCCGGCCCGAAGTGATCTCCGGCATCCACGCCGAGTACCTGGCCGCCGGTGCCGACCTGATCGAGACCAACACCTTCAACTCGACCACGATCTCGCTGGCCGACTACGGCCTGGAGCATCTGGCCTACGAGCTCAACGCCACCGGCGCGCGCCTGGCGCGCGCGGCCTGCGACGCCGCCGAGGCGCTGGACCCGTCGCGCCCGCGCTTCGTGATCGGCGTGCTCGGCCCGACCAGCCGCACCGCCTCGCTGAGCCCGGACGTGAACCGCCCCGGCTATCGCGCGGTGACCTTCGACGAGCTGCGCATCGCCTACCGCGAGGCCACCGACGGCCTGATCGACGGCGGCGCCGACGTGATCATGGTCGAGACCATCTTCGACACCCTCAACGCCAAGGCGGCGGTGTTCGCGGTCGAGGAAGCCTTCGACGCGCGCGGCGCGCGCCTGCCGCTGATGATCTCCGGCACCATCACCGACGCCTCCGGCCGCACCCTGTCGGGCCAGACCGCGGAAGCGTTCTGGTACTCGCTGCGCCACGTCCAGCCGATGGCGATCGGCCTGAATTGCGCGCTCGGCGCCAAGGACCTGCGCGCCCACGTCGACGTGCTGGCCCAGGTCGCCGACGCCTACGTCAGCGCCCACCCCAACGCCGGCCTGCCCAACGCCTTCGGCGGCTACGACGAGACCCCCGAGGACATGGCGGCGGTGCTGTCCGAGTTCGCCGAAGCCGGCCTGCTGAACCTGGTCGGCGGCTGCTGCGGCAGCACCCCGGCGCATATCGCCGCGATCGCCGCGGCGATCAAGGACATGGAGCCGCGGCGACTGCCGACGCTGGTCAGCGCAGCGGCATGAGTCGGTAACGAGTAATCAGTCGGTAACGAGTAGAGAGACAAACCGGCAACGAGCGGAAGCACCCAGCTCGTTAGCGGTTACTCGATTCTCGCTACCACTCCTCAGCTTCAAGCCTCAAGAGCATTTTCGAATCGCACACCCGATGACCACCGCCCTCCCCCGCCAGACCCGTCTCAGCGGCCTCGAGCCGCTGCAGATCACGCCCGAAAGCAACTTCATCAACGTCGGCGAACGCACCAACGTCACCGGCAGCGCGCAGTTCAAGAAGCTGATCATGGAAGGCCGCCTGGACGAGGCGGTCGTGGTCGCGCGCCAGCAGGTCGAGAACGGCGCCCAGGTCATCGACGTCAACATGGACGAGGGCCTGCTGGACTCCGAAAAGGCGATGGTCGACTACCTCAACCTGATCGCGGCCGAGCCGGACATCGCGCGCGTGCCGGTGATGGTGGACAGCTCCAAGTGGAGCGTGATCGAAGCCGGACTGAAGTGCCTGCAGGGCAAGGGCATCGTCAACTCGATCTCGATGAAGGAAGGCGAGGCCGAATTCCTGCGCCAGGCCCGCCTGGTGCGCCGCTACGGCGCGGCGGTGGTGGTGATGGCCTTCGACGAGGTCGGCCAGGCCGACACCATCGATCGCAAGGTCGACATCTGCTCGCGCGCCTACAAGCTGCTGACCGAGGAAATCGGGTTCCCGCCCGAGGACATCATCTTCGACCCCAACGTGTTCGCGATCGCCACCGGCATCGAGGAGCACAACAACTACGCGGTCGACTTCATCGAAGCCACGCGCGAACTCAAGCGCCGCTTCCCCTACAGCCACATCTCCGGCGGCGTCTCCAACGTCTCGTTCTCGTTCCGCGGCAACGAGGTGGTGCGCCAGGCCATCCACGTGGTGTTCCTGTACCACGCGATCCGCGCCGGCATGGACATGGGCATCGTCAACGCCGGCGCCCTGCCGCTGTACGACGATCTCGACGCCGACCTGCGCGAGCGGGTCGAGGACGTGGTCCTGAACCGTCGCGCCGACGGCACCGAGCGCCTGCTCGAGATCGCCGACCGCTACAAGGGCAAGAAGGGCGAGAAGCGGGTCGAGGACCTGGCCTGGCGCGAGCGCCCGGTGCGCGACCGCCTCAGCCACTCGCTGGTGCATGGCATCGACCAGTGGATCGAGGAGGACACCGAAGCCGCGCGCGCCGAATCCACGCGCCCGCTGGACGTGATCGAAGGCCCGCTGATGGCCGGCATGAACGTGGTCGGCGACCTGTTCGGCGCCGGCAAGATGTTCCTGCCGCAGGTGGTCAAGTCGGCGCGGGTGATGAAGAAGGCGGTGGCCTATCTGCTGCCCTACATCGAGGCCGAGAAGCTGCGCACCGGCGATGTCGGCAAGTCCAACGGCAAGATCGTGATGGCCACCGTCAAGGGCGACGTGCACGACATCGGCAAGAACATCGTCGGCGTGGTCCTGGCCTGCAACAACTTCGACGTGGTCGACCTGGGCGTGATGGTGCCGGCGCAGACCATCCTGGATCGCGCCAAGGCGGAGAACGCGGACCTGATCGGCCTGTCCGGCCTGATCACGCCCTCGCTGGAGGAGATGAGCCACGTCGCGCGCGAGATGCAGCGCCAGGGCTTCACCATGCCGCTGCTGATCGGCGGCGCCACCACCTCGCGCGCGCACACCGCGCTCAAGATCGATCCGCACTACAAGTCGCCGACGATCTGGGTCAAGGACGCCTCGCGCGCGGTCGGCGTGGCCCAGTCGCTGATCTCGATCGAGCTGCGCGAACCCTTCGTAGCCGCCAACGCCTCCGACTACGCCGAGATCCGCGAGCGTCACAAGAACCGCGGCGACGGCAAGCGCCTGGTGCCGCTGGAGAAGGCGCGCGGCCAGCGCTACGACGGCGGCTGGGCCGACTACGCGCCGCCGGCGCCGCGCCAGCCCGGGCTGCACGTGTTCGACGACTATCCGCTGGCCGAACTGGTCGACTACATCGACTGGACGCCGTTCTTCAACACCTGGGAACTGGCCGGACGTTACCCCGCCATCCTCACCGACGAGGTCGTCGGCGCCCAGGCCAGCGAGCTCTACCGCGACGCGCGCGCGATGCTCAAGCGCATCGTCGAAGAGAAGTGGATCAGCGCCAAGGCCGTGTTCGGCCTGTGGCCGGCCAACAGCGTCGGCGACGACGTGGTGCTGGGCGACGAGGCCGGCACGGTGCTGCACTTCCTGCGCCAGCAGGCCGACAAGCCGGTCGACCGCCCCGACTTCTGCCTGGCCGATTTCATCGCGCCCAAGGACTCCGGGCGCCAGGACTGGATCGGCGGCTTCGCCGTGACCGCCGGCCTGGGGATCGAGCCGCACGTGGCGCGCTTCGAGGCCGACCACGACGACTACAACGCGATCATGCTCAAGGCCCTGGCCGACCGCTTCGCCGAGGCCCTGGCCGAGCGCCTGCACGAGCGCGTGCGCAAGGAGTTCTGGGGTTACGCCGACGACGAGACCCTGAGCAACGACGCCCTGATCGACGAAGGCTACCGCGGCATCCGTCCGGCCCCGGGCTACCCTGCCTGCCCCGAGCACAGCGAGAAGGTCACCCTGTTCCGCTTGCTCGACGCCGAGAACAAGGCCGGCCTGCAGCTCACCGAGAGCTACGCCATGTACCCGGCCGCGGCGGTCTCGGGCTACTACTTCAGTCATCCGGGCAGCCAGTACTTCGTGGTCGGGCGGGTCAACAAGGAACAGGTCGAGGACTACGCGCGCCGCAAGGGCGTGAGCGTGATCCAGGCCGAGCGTTGGCTGGCCTCGAATCTGGATTACGATCCGGAGTGACACGGTGCGGGGCGCTCGTCGACCGCCCCACCCGCCGCCCTTGCCGAGCACGACCGATGAGCGAAACCCAGCCGTCCGACCATGACGCCGACGATGAAAACCTCGGCAACGCCGCCTTCATCGAGAAGTACGCCGGCCCCGGCCGGATCGGCCTGTGCGGCGGCCGCGACTTCATCAACAAGCTGATCCGCAAGGCGCAGGCGCCGCTGACCCACGACGGCCACCGCAGCCTGTGGTCGCACGCCTTCGTCTTCAGCGAACGCCGCGTCGACGGCCAATGGTGGGTGATCGAGTCCGATCTGGACCTGCGCTACCGCCAGATCCGCCTGGGCGTGCAGGAGAACCGGGTCGAGCGCTATTACGACGCCGAGGCCTTCCCGAACATCGCCATCCTCGACTTCGGCCTGGACGAGGCGCAGATCCGCCAGATCCAGATCGCCGGCCTGGACCTGCTGTCGGGCCTGTCCAGCTATTCGATCAGCGAGCTGGTCGGCACCCTGATGGCCATGCACAGCCGGCGCCTGCGCCGACGCAGCAACCTGCTGGCCAAGGAGGGCGCGCTGTATTGCTCGGCGCTGGTCCAGCACTGCTATGCCGCCGCCGGCATCGAGTTCCTGCCCGGCGTGCCCGGCAAGAACATCGCCCCGCACGACATCGACGAATCGCCGCTGCCGCACCGCACCCACCGCATCCTGCGCGACCTGGGCGTGTCGACGGTGCGCGAGCTGAGCCACGAGGCCTTGTCGCGCTTCAGTTGAGCGCCGTCGCCCGAACACCGTGGTTTTGTATCGGCCCTGCCGCCGCCTCGCCGCTGCCCCGACCGCCGCAGGCGGCCTGCCGTGACTCCCGCGAAGGCGGGGATCCAGGGGCCTCGCCAGGCATGACTTTGCAGTCACTGGATCCCCGCCTTCGCGGCAAGCACGGCCTGGCCGTGCAAGCCGGCCGCGGATCGCCGCTACGCGCGCGATCCGCGACCCGACCCTGCCTCAGTGCGGCTCGATCCAGGGCTGCACCACGTTGAAGCGCGACACCCCGCAGATCTCGAAACCGCCGCCCATGGCGTTGACCACGATGTTCTCCACGCAGGTGTGGTCGTTGGTGTCGCTGCTGACCGCCGAACGCCCGCGCACGGTCTGCAGGGCGATGGTGTTGTGCACCAGGCGGGTACGCGGCGATTCCTGCATCGAGATCACACCGTCGGTCTCGGCCAGGAAATCCAGCATCTGGTTGCCGGTGAGCTGCGACTCGGGCGAACGCATCATCAGGATGCCGCGGTTACCGCGGTAGCCCACGACCACGTTGTTGATCAGCTGCGACTTGGGCAGATCCCACACTTCGATCGCGGGCGTCCAGGCCGGAACCTCGTGGCCTTGGCGCTCGTAGCCCACGACCCGGTTGCCGGTCAGGCGCGAGCCCTGCGGATCGCGGCTGCCGGAGACAAAAATCGGCTGCCCGGCGTTGCTCACGGTGTTGTTGATGAGCTGGCCGTTGCGCTGGATCAGCATTTCGATGCCCACCGGATAGCCGTCGACGCGGCAATTGCGCACGGTCACGTTGTCGTGGCGCCGTACTTCGATGCCGATGTGTCTACTTTGCTGATCGCCGCGCGAAATCGTGCGGGTCTTGCAGTCGAGCTCCACATCGGAGGCGTCGATGGTCAGCGGGTGATCGCGATTGGCGTTGAGGCAGTACTTGCCGGGCGCGTCGATGACGTAAACATCGGCGGCCAGCACGGTGTCGCAGGCCAGCACGGAGGTGGAACACAACAGGCCGGACAAAGCCAGGCCGAGAATCGGTACGACGCGCATGAAATCCCTCTCGATCGATGTCGCGCCGGTCGGCGCGGGGCCGCTCGTCGACCCTGGATCATCCTAGGCGTCCGCTGTCGCATAGCCCGCGACTTGCGGCCGCGGCTGCGCCCAGGCGTGCGCGTCTTGCGATAGTCCGTTCGCGGCGTCGCGCCATCGCGCGACGCTCGATCGTCCCGTCACTGCGAACGCGGTGCGTGGTCGGAGGTCGGCAAGAGTTCCGTCCCGCAACGCCGCGTCCTCAGCGGATGCCCTGTGACCGTACTCAATGGTATGGTTAGCCTTCCGTTCGTCCCGCCCCGCCCCGCCATGTCCGATCTGCTGCTGTTCTCGCACGCCAACGGCTTTCCGGCGCCGGTCTACGGGCTGATGCTGGATGCGCTGGCGGCCGACTACCGGATCGTGCGGCCGGAGCGCATCGGCCACGACCCGCGCTATCCGGTCACGCCGGACTGGCCGCACCTGGTCGAGGAACTGATCGCGCGCGTGCACGCCGCCGCCGGCGACGCGCGCCGCATCTGGCTGGTCGGGCATTCGCTGGGCGGCTATCTCAGCCTGCTCGCCGCGCATCGCCTGACTGACAGCGTATTGGGCGCGCGCGTGGCCGGCGTGGTGATGCTGGACTCGCCGCTGATCGCGGGCTGGCGCGCGCACCTGGTCGCGATCGGCCGGCGCACCGGCCTGGACAATCTGTTGATGCCGATCCGCGCGACCCTGCAACGGCGCAAGCACTGGCCCGACCGCGAAGCGGTGCTCGCCCACTTCCAGGCCAAGCCCGCGTTCGCGCGCTGGCATCCGCGCGTGCTGCAGGACTATGTCGAACACGGCACCCGCCTCGCCGACGACGGCGGCCGCGAGCTCGCGTTCGTGCGCGAGACCGAATACGCGATCTACCGCAGCCTGCCGACCACCGCCCTCAGCGATCTGGCCGCCCAGTTGCGCGTGCCGGTGGCCTTCCTGGCCGGCGCACGCTCGCGCGAACTGCGCCATGCCGGCAGCGCGGCCACGCGCAGGCTGGTCGACGGGCGCTGGACCTGGATCGAAGGCAGCCATCTGTTCCCGATGGAACGGCCGCTGGAGACCGCGCAGGCGATCGCGGCGATGATCGCGCGCATGCGCCCGGCCGACAGCCACGACGCCGCCAGCCAGGCGATGCGAGCCGCCTGAGCCAGGCGCGTCGACTCACTGCGCGTGCGCGGCCACCGCCGGCGCCGGCGCGCCCGCCTTCAAACCGTCCAGGTGCGCGGCGAAGCCCGGCAACAGCACGCGATTGCCGTGGCCGCTGAGGTGGTCGCCGTCGAAATACAGCGGACGGCCGTCGCGCTGCGCCGTGCAACTGGCGCCCGGGCACAGCAGCGGAAACGGATCCCAGACGCTGGCGCCGGGGACTTGCGCGACGATCTGCTGCAAGGCCGTCACCGCCGGGGCGCGGTAGCGCTGCAGGAAATCGCGCTCGACGCTCAGCCCGCGCGCGCAGATCGGATTGTCGTGGTTGAACCAGTCCGAGCAGCGGTACGGCGGCGCGCGCAGCAGGGGCTTGGGCGCCTCGAACACGATGCGTACGCCGCGTTGCGCGAGCGGACGCAGGCGTTCGATCGCGCCGGCCACGCCCTGGCGCCGCGAAGCGTCGGCCTCGGCGCTGAACATCGCGGTCACCGCGGCCTGCTCGTCGAACAGCATCCATTGCTCGGACAGCCGCGGCAGGCGCAGCGCCGGCAGGAACAGCACGTCGCCGCTGCGCGCCTGGCGCGTCACGTCGGCGAGCACGGCATCGACGTAGCCGCGGCATTGCGGATTGTCGAACTCGCGGCGATCGACCAGGCCGGCCACGCCGCAGCCGCCGGCGAAGTAGAGCCGCACCGTGCGGCCGCTGGCCAGCACCGAGCGTTGCAGCAGTTCCGAATAGGCGCCGGCATGCGAATCGCCGGCCACGAACACGCGCCGCGCATCCACCGGCGCCGACGCGCAGCCGCTGCGCTCGTAGACCCAGGCCGCGCCGCCCTCGATCTGCTCGGTGCGCGACACCAGCTTGCAGCCCGGATAGGCCGGATCGGTTTCCGGCCCGTACGGATACCAGTCGCCGGCGTTGCGGCTGACCACGCTCAGCGAATAGTCCTGCGCATGCCGCGCGACATGCCGGTAGATCGCGCTGGAGGAGAACACCACCAGCACCGCCGCGGTCACGAAGCCCCAATTGCGCATGCGCACCAGCGGCGCGGCATGCCGCAGCGGGCGCTCGACCCACAGATAGGACGCCGTCGCGAGCGCGAACGTCAGGCCCAGCGCGAGCGCGCGCGCGCCGGCCGACTCCAAGCCCAGGGTCCAGCGGAACAGCACGAACACCGGCCAATGCCACAGGTACAGCGAATACGAGATGCGTCCGATGCCGACCGCCGGCGCGGTCGACAGCACGCGTCCGACCCAGCCGCCCGCGCCGCCGGCGTACAGCAGCCCCAGCAGCAACAGCGTGCCCAGCACCGGCCACACGCCGTCGGGCCAGGGCGAATGGCCGGGCCGCGCGTACACGAAGCCGGCCGCGATCAGCAGCAGCGCCAGCGCCAGTCCGGCCGAGCGCAGCCAGGCCGCGGCGCGCGCGCCGCCCCCGTCCGTGCGTCCCGACACGCCGGCCAGGCTCAGCGCCTGATACAGCAACACGCCCGCGCCCAGCTGCCAGAAGCGGCTGGTGCTGAGATAGAAGGCTTCGACCGCGCGATCGCCGGCCCCTGCCAGCAAACGCGCGTACCACAGCGACACCAACGCGCCCACCGCGAACAGCCCCAGCGAGATCCAGCGCTTGCGCGCGCCATAGCTCCAGGCCAGGAACAGCAGCGGGAACACCACATAGAACTGTTCCTCCACGCCCAGCGACCAGGTGTGGGTGTAGGGGTTGAACTCGACCTTGGGCGAGAAGTAGTCGTTGCCGGTCGCGGCCAGCACGAAGTTGCTGAGCCCGAAGAAGGCCATGCGCCCGGTGTTGCGACTGGTCTCGCTGAGCCAGGCTTCGGGGATGAACAAGGCGCTGGCGACCACGGTCGCGAGCAGGCAGACGATCAGCGCCGGCGCGATCCGGCGCAGGCGGCGCGCATAGAAACGCAGCAGCGATTCGAAGAAGCCGGCGCGCGGGAAGCGCGCGACCGAGGCGCTGACCACGAAGCCGGAGATGACGAAGAAGATGTCGACGCCGGTGAAACCGCCCGGCAGCCACGCCGCGTTGAGGTGGTAGGCCACCACCGCGAGCACGGCGACGGCGCGCAGGCCGTCGATATACGGAAAATAGTCTGACTGACGCTCGTCTACGCGCATCGGTATCCATTCGCGGACGAGCCGCGGGCGCCGTGGCGCGGCGCGGGGTGATCGGAACGGCGCGACCTTACCAGACCAGGTCGTCGGGCACCTGGTATTGCGGATCGGCGTAGGGGTCGTCCTGCGCGGGCGCGTTCGGATCGACCTTGAGCGCGACCGCGGGCGGGAACACCGCCTCGGCCTGGGCCAGCATCTGCGCGCTCACCAGCACGTAGCGGCCGTCCATCTGCAGCACGCCCAGCTCGCCGGCGTTGAGCGCCTTGAGCTGATCGGCGGTGACGTAGATGCGCTTGATCTTGCCGCCATAAGGGAAATGGCGCGCGATCTCGGCGTCGGGCACGTTGAGGGCCTGATCCTTGACCAGTTCGGCCAGGCGCGCACGCGCCTCGCGGCGCAGCCGCGCTTCTTCCTGCTTGGCCTGCTCGGCGGCGATGCGTTCGTCCTTCTCGCGCTGGGCGCGGATGGCGTAGGCCTTGGCCAGGTCGATGTCCTCGCGCGAGCGCGGCTTGCCCTGCCCCGGCTGACCGGGCTTTCCGGCCGGCCTTCCGCCCGGCTTGGCGCCGGCACCGCGGCGCGGTTCGTTGCGCGGCTGGCCCGGCTGCGCGGGCTTGCCGCCCGGGCCGCGCGCATCGGCGCGCGCGCCCTGCGCGGGCTTGCCGTCGCGGCGACCGCCGCCGCGCTTGGGATCGTTGCCGCGTTCGGGCCGCTCGGGCTTGGGCGCGGGCTTGAAGCCCAGGCCTAACAGTTGGTCGCGGAGAGTGTCGCTCATCGGCTTGGATCTTCGGCTGGGGGCTTGCGTGGATAAGAGGTCTAACGAGTGCGGGCGCGCGCGGTGAACGCGCCGCCGCGATCAGTAGTGCGGCGGCGGCGGTTCGCTGGCGGCGTCGTTGCCGACCGGACCGCCGCTGGACATGGCCATGCGCAGCTGGCGCAGTTCCTCCAGGGCGCGGTGCAGCAGCAGCGTGGTGCGCGTTTCCTCGTCGCGCGAAGCGGCGAGCGCGTCGCTGAGTTCGAGCAGGGCGTGTTCCTGGAACGCGAGCCGCGTTTCCAGGTCGATCAGCCGCCGCTCGACCTCGGCATTGCCGGTGTCGGCGCTCACGGCGTGTCCAGCCGGATCGAGCGGCCGCGGCCGATGCCGTAATAGGCCAGGCCCGCCGACTCGACTTCATCGGGATGGTAGAGGTTGCGCCCGTCGAAGATCACCGCGTCGGTGAGCGCGTTGCGCACGCGCGCGAAATCGGGGCTGCGGAACTGCTTCCATTCGGTGACCACGACCAGGGCGTCGGCGTCGGCCAGGGCCGCGCGCGAGGAATCGCACAGGACCAGGTCGTCGCGGTCGCCGAAGATGCGCTGCGCTTCCTCGGTGGCCTCCGGATCGTAGGCGCGCACTTTCGCGCCGGCTTCCCACAGCTGCGCCAGCAGACGCCGGCTCGAGGCTTCGCGCATGTCGTCGGTGTTGGGCTTGAAGGCCAGGCCCCAAACCGCGAAGGTCTTGCCGGCGATGTCGCCGCCGTAGTGGCGCTGGATCAGCTCGAACAGATGGCCCTTCTGGCTGTCGTTGACCGCCTCCACCGCGTCCAGCAGGCGCGCGCTGTAACCGCTGTGCTGCGCGGTGCGCGCCAGCGCCTGCACGTCCTTGGGGAAGCAGGAGCCGCCGTAGCCGGCGCCGGGGTAGATGAAGTGCCAGCCGATGCGCGGGTCCGAACCGATGCCCTGGCGCACCATCTCGATATCGGCGCCGACCTTCTCGGCGATGTTGGCGATCTCGTTCATGAAGCTGATCTTGGTCGCCAGCATCGCGTTGGCGGCGTACTTGGTCAGCTCGGCCGAGCGCACGTCCATCGTCACGATGCGCTCGTGATTGCGATTGAACGGCGCGTACAGGCGCTTGAGTTTCTCCACCGCGGCCGGATTGGACGAACCCACCACGATGCGATCCGGACGCATGCAGTCGTTGACCGCATCGCCCTCTTTCAGGAATTCGGGATTGGAGGCGACGTCGAAAGCCACGTCGACCCCGCGCCGGGCGAGCTCGGCGGCGATCGCGGCCTGGACCTTGTCGGCGGTGCCCACCGGCACGGTCGACTTGTTGACCACCACCACCGCGCGCTCGATATGCCGGCCGATGGTGCCGGCCACCGCCAGCACGTACTGCAGGTCGGCGCTGCCGTCCTCGTCCGGCGGCGTGCCTACCGCGATGAAGATCATGTCGCCGTGCGCGATCGCGGCGGCGGCGTCGGTGGTGAAATGCAGGCGGCCGGCGGCGTGATTGGCCTTGACCATCGGCTCCAGTCCGGGCTCGTAGATCGGAATCACGCCCTGGTTCAGGCCTTCGACCTTGGCCGCGTCGATGTCGACGCAGACCACGTCATGGCCGACGTCGGCCAGACAGGTACCGGTGACCAAGCCCACGTAACCGGTGCCGAAAATCGTAACGCGCATGTCGGGCTCTCTGGTTCTGTTGCGTTCGTGCCCGGCGAACTCCGCCGCCGGGCACGCGTGCGCGCGAGGCGCGGCGGCTTACTTGCCGGGCTTGGGACCGCCGGCGCCGAGCACGTCGAGCAGCTCGACCTCGAACACCAGCACCGAGTTCGGCGGAATCGGGCCGCCCGGGGTGCCCTTCTCGCCGTAGCCGAGCTTGCTCGGGATCCACAGCTTGTACTTGCTGCCGACCGGCATCAGCGCGATGCCTTCCTGCCAGCCCGGCACCACCTGCTGCAGCGGGAACTCGACCGGCTGGTTGCGCTCGTAGGAGCTGTCGAACTGCTTGCCGTCCAGCAAGGTGCCCTTGTAGTGCACGCGCACCATGTCGGTGGGCTTGGGCTTGGCGCCCTTGCCTTCGGTCAGCACCTGGTACTGCAGGCCCGACGCGGTGGTGACCACGCCCGGCTTCTTGCCGTTGCCGGCCAGGAAGGCCTCGCCGTCGGCGAGGTTCTTCTTGGCGTCGGCCATCATCTTGGCGATCTGCTTGGCCTGGATCTTCTGGGCGAAGCTGTCGCGCACCTCGGCGGCCTGCTTTTCGTCCATCAGCGGCTTTTCGCCGGCCAGCACGGTCTTCATGGCCTTGTTGATGGTGTCCAGGTCGACTTCGTCCTTGGCCATCTCCAGCGACTTGGCGATGTCCATGCCGATCATGTAGCTGACCTGCTCCTTCTCGGTGGCCAGGCCGGGGATGTTCTTGACGTCGCCCTTGCCCTCGTCCTTAGCGGTTTCGGATTTGGTCGCGTCGGCTTTTTCGCCGGGCTTCTTGTCGCAGCCGGCGGCGAACAGAACCAACGAGCCCACGGCGAGCGCGAGGGCGGTGTGGCGCAGGAAGGGCTTCATCAAACGGAACTCCTGGTGGGTGGGCATGCCTGCTCGGTCATGCCGTCTAGCATCGGGGGAGCCGCCAAAGTGCCAGCGGCCAGCTGAACGTATCGCTTATCGCATGCCACGCGTGTCCGACGCCGTGACGCCGGACACCTAGTCCTTACAGGATCTCGACCAGCTCGACGTCGAAGGTCAGGGTCGCGTTCGGCCCGATGCTCGGCGGCGCGCCCTTGGGGCCGTAGGCCAGTTCGGCCGGGATCCAGAAGCGGAACTTCGCGCCCACGTTCATCATCGCCACGCCTTCGGACCAGCCCTGGATGACTTGGTTCAAACCGAAGTCGGCCGGCTGGCCGCGGTCGTAGGAGCTGTCGAACACGGTGCCGTCCAGCAGCGAGCCCTTGTAGTTCACGCGCACGCGGTCGCTGGGCTTGGGACGCGCGCCGGAACCGGCGCGCAGCACCATGTACTGCAGGCCCGACGCGGTGGTGAACACGCCCTTGACCGCCTTGTTCTTGGCCAGGAAATCGGCGCCGGCGACGCGGTTCTTCTCGCCCGCGGCGGCCGCGTCGGCTTCCATCTTCTTGCGCATGCGATCGCTGAAAGCGGTCAGCACGGCCTTCTCCTCGGTCTCGTCCAGCAGCGGCTTGGCGTCGCCCAGCACGGTGCGCACGGCCTGCATCAGCAGCGGCACTTCGATTTCGGCTTTGATCGGCGCCAGCGAGGGGCCGACCATGTAGCCGCCGACCAGTTGGCTGACCTTTTCCTTGGCCACGGCCGGCGGCGCCGGCGGCGGCGTGCCCGGCGCGCTGCCCGGCGCCGGCTTGCCGTCGCGTGCGGCCACGCGCGCGCGCAGGGCCTGATCGGTGGCGCGCGCTTCGTCTTCGGTGATCAGCGGCTTGCCGCCGTCGAAACTGTTGCGCACCGCCTTCTCGAACGCGGCCATATCCAGATCCGGACCCACCGGCTTGATCGACTTGCCTACGTCCAGGCCGATCGCATAACTGATCTTTTCGCGTTCGGTAGTCAGCACGGTCTTGTCCTGGGCAATGGCCGCCGCGCTGCTCAGCGCGACCGCAGTGGTGATCAGCGCGGCGGCGCCGCGCACGAAAGCCTTCATCGGGTCCCTACTCCTTGGTATTGGGAATGATTGACGCTGCGGATGCTGGCGCAAGCCCGACATTGTCGCGGGCTGCGCGGCTATCGGCAATCGCGCCGAAATTCACGAAAATTGCGCCGGCGCGGTCCGCGCGCCGGCGGGCGTCGCCAGGACTCAACCGGCCTTCTTGGGGCGCGGCGCCTTCAAGGCGGCCTCGATCGCGGCCACCACGGTCGGATCGTCGGGCTTGATCTTGCTGCCGTAGCTGGCGATCAGCTTGCCGTCGCGGCCGATCAGGTACTTGTGGAAGTTCCATTTCGGCGCCTCGCCGGCGCTGCGCGCCAGGTCCTGGTACAGCGGCGTGGCCTGCTCGCCGACCACGTGCACCTTCTCGAACATCGGGAACTTGACCCCGTAGGTGAGCGTGCAGAACTCCTGGATCTGCTTCTCGTCCTCGAATTCCTGGGCCTTGAAGTCGCCCGAGGGGAAGCCGAGCACGGCGAAACCCTTGCCCTTGTACTTGGTGTGCAGGCCTTCCAGAGCCTCGAATTGCGGGGTGAAGCCGCATTTGCTCGCGGTATTGACCACCAGCAGCACCTCGCCGCCGTACTGGCTGCGCAGGTTGACCGCCTGCTTGCCCGCCAGCGGGCGGAAGCTGCGGTCCAGCAGGCCGCCGGCGGCCGAGGCCAGGCCGGCGACCAGGAGCAGGGAAACGGCGGCCGTGGCGGCCGTACGGCGGAGGCGGGAGGCGGTGGCAGGCATGGCGAGGCTCTGAACGGGGGGCCGGAGGGCCGGTGAGCCAAGTATGACTTCAGTTGGGTACGCCGGACTTGACCGGGCGTGTTTTGGTGTTATAGTTGCATACAACACCGGTCTACCAACGAGCAGGACGTTCGCCATGAACAGCAAGCTCCATAATTCGATTTCAGCCCTCCTGGTCAGCGGCGCCACTTTGGTGCTGGCCCTGGTTGCGGCGAATCCGGCCCTGCCGGATGCCTCCTCCGTCGCCCCGCCCCGGGTCGCGGCCGTCGTCGCCCCCCTGCCCTTGGACGCCGCCGCCATCGTGCGTCGCGCCGAGGCCCAGGCCCAGCGCATCGAGGCCCGCGCCCAGCAGGTCGAGAACCTGGCCGACGTCGCCGCCCTGACCGCCGAGGTCGCCACCGCGGTCGCTCTGGCGAACGCGCTCGAAAACGCCTCTGCCGCGGAGCCGGCCGACGACGCAGTACCGCACCGCAAGGCCCGGAAGGCCACGCGGCGCAATCGCCAGGCCTTAGTCATGCCTTACTTCTCATTCGCACCGCGGGGCTGAACCATGACCGCTATCCAATGGAGCGACGGCGCTCCCATCTATCGCCAGCTGAAGGAACGCGTCGTCGCCATGATGCTCGACGGCGTGCTCAAGCCCGGCGACGCCCTGCCCTCCGTGCGGCAGGTGGCGGCCGAGTATCAGCTCAACCCCATCACCGTCTCGCGCGCCTACCAAGAACTGGCGGACGAGGCACTAGTCGAAAAACGCCGAGGACTGGGCATGTACGTCACCGAAGAGGCCGCCAAAAAACTGCTGCTGAACGAGCGCGAGCGGTTCCTGCGCGAGGAGTGGCCGCTGGTGCTGGAGCGCATCCTGCGGTTGGGCCTGAGCACGGAAGAGCTGCTGTCCGCGGGCAACAAGGCAGGTGCTCAATGAACGCCGACTCCCTCGCCAGCGTCGCCAACGTCGTAAGCGCGCGCAGTCTGCGCAAGGCCTATAAGAACAAGGTCGCGCTGGACAACACCGCTTTCGAGATCCCGGCCGGACGCATCGTCGGCCTGATCGGCCCCAACGGCGCCGGCAAGACCACCGCGCTCAAGGCCATCCTCGGCCTGATCCCGTTCGAAGGCGAGCTCAAGGTGCTGGGCCGCGACCCGCGCACCCAACGCGACGAGCTGATGCGCGACGTGTGCTTCATCGCCGACGTGGCGGTGCTGCCGCGCTGGATCCGGGTCAAGGAGGCGATCGAGTTCGTCGCCGGCGTGCACCCGCGCTTCGACCGCGCCAAGTGCGAACGCTTCCTGGCCGGCACCCAGCTCAAGCCCAACCTGCGCGTGCGCGAACTGTCCAAGGGCATGATCGTGCAGCTGCACCTGGCCCTGGTGATGGCGATCGACGCCCGCCTGCTGGTGCTGGACGAGCCCACCCTGGGCCTGGACATCCTCTACCGCAAGCAGTTCTACCAGCGCCTGCTGGAGGACTACTTCGACGAGGACAAGACCATCATCGTCACCACCCACCAGGTCGAGGAGATCGAACACATCCTCACCGACGTGATGTTCATCCGCGACGGCAAGGTCGTGCTCAACAGCGATATGGAAGTACTGGGCGAGCGTTTCGTCGAAGTGCTGGTCAACGCCGACAAGCTCGAACAGGCGCGCAGCCTGAAGCCGCTGGACGAACGCGCACTGCCGTTCGGCAAGACCGTGATGCTGTTCGACGGCGCGCCGCACGAACGCCTGGCGGAGCTCGGCGAAACCCGCACGCCGGGCCTGGCCGATCTGTTCGTCGCCACCATGAAGGGGACCTACGCATGAACGCGCTCGACCTCAACGCCGACCGCCCCGCCCCGCGCGCCGTTGCCGCGGTCCATCCCACCCACACCTTCCGGCTGTTGCTGCGGCGCGAGTTCTGGGAACACCGCGGCGGTTTCCTGTGGGCCCCGCTGCTGGCCGGCGCGATCTTCCTGCTGCTGGCGACCATGGGCATCGGCGTCGGCGAACTGGCCGCACGCCGGGTCATGGACTCCAACAACAACGCCATGATCAGCACCGATGGCGGCAACTTCCGGCTCAACGGCCTGGACCTGTCCAAGCTGACCGAGAAGTTGAGCAGCGAAGACGTGCGCGAACTCGGCGGCGCGGTCGACGGCCTGCTGTTCATGGCCGGCAGTTGGCCCCTGATCGTGTTGGCCTTCGTGGTGTTCTTCTACTGCCTGGGCAGCCTGTACGACGAGCGCAAGGACCGCAGCGTGCTGTTCTGGAAATCGCTGCCGGTGTCCGACGGTCAGACCGTGCTGTCCAAGGTCGCCAGCGCCACCCTGACCGCGCCGATCCTGGCGGTGGCCGCCTCGCTGGCGACCATGCTCGGCTTCCTGGTGATCCTGAGCGTGGTGGTGCTGATCCACGGCGGCAATCCGATCACCCTGCTGTGGGGTCCGGGCAGCCCGCTCAAGGTCGCGCTGAACATGCTGGCGGGCATCCCGATCTACGCACTGTGGGCGCTGCCGACCGTCGGCTGGCTGATGCTCTGCTCGTCCTGGGCCCGTAGCAAGCCCTTCCTGTGGGCGATCATGATCCCGCTGTTCGCCGGCATCTTCGTCTCCTGGTTCGACCTGATGCAGCTGTTCAACCTGGAAAGCGGCTGGTTCTGGAAGAACGTGGTGGCCCGCTCGCTGGTCAGCGTGTTCCCCGGCGGCTGGATCGACGCGGCCAACATCGGCGAAATCCACGGCGACGGCCCCTCGGTGATCCACGAAGTGATCAACCTGCGCACCATGTACTCGGTCCTGGGCAGCGCCCAGCTGTGGATCGGTGCGGCGGCCGGCGCAGCCATGATCTTCGCCTCGGTCCGTCTGCGCCGCTGGCGCGACGAGGGTTGATCCACGGCGCCGGGCGGACCGCACAGCGGCACCGCCCGGCGCACCCCAAGCGACACCTCGGCGACACCCGATTGCAACCCTGATCGCCCCCACTGCATCCGAGTACGCGACGCCCGCCGCTGCGGCGGGTCAGACCCGACAGGAGTACGTGATGCGCAAGTCCATGCTCGCCGCCCTAACCCTGCTGCCGCTGGCGGCGATGGCGCAGGAGCCGCACTGCCAGCATTCCCAGGCCCGCGATCTGAAGCTGGACCTGGCCGGCGCCAAGGCGGTGGTCTTCGATATCGGCCAGCACGATCTGAACGTGGTCACCGGTACCGACCACGCCGTCCACGGCCGCGCCTGCGCCTCCGACGCCAAGTACCTCCCCGAACTCACCCTCAGCCAGCACCGCGTCGGCGACAAGCTGGTGGTGGTGGCCCGCCGCGACCAACGCAACTGGCTCAGCCTCGGCAACCAGTACGCCTATCTGCGCCTGGAGGCGACGGTGCCAGCCGACCTGATGGTCCAGCTCAACGTCGGTTCCGGCGACGTGCGCGCCAACGGCGTGGCCGCGCTCAGCGCCGATGTCGGTTCCGGCGACGTGCGCGCCCAGAACGTGCGCGGCCAGGTCACCGCCGATGTCGGCTCCGGCGACATCGAGCTGGACAACATCGGCTCGCTGCACGTGGTCTCGGTCGGTTCCGGCGACCTCACGGCGCGCCGTATCGCCCAGAACGTCAAAGTCGGCGATATCGGTTCGGGCGACGTCGAGTTGCGCGAGGTCGGCGGCAACGTCGACGTCGACGAGATCGGCTCCGGCGATATCGACGTCATCGGCGTGCGCGGCAACCTGCACGTGCGCTCGGTCGGCAGCGGCTCGGTCGACCACCGCGACGTCGCCGGCACGGTCGCCGTGCCGCGCGACGACGAATGATCGCGTCCCCCACCTCTTACGTCCTCAGGACTCCGCCATGAAACTCGCCACCGCCGCTTTCGCCAGCACCCTGCTCGCCGTCGCCCTGGTCGGCTGCGGCAGCCACGACCGGGTGACGGTCGGCAACAGCGTCCTCAAGCACATCGAACTCGGCGACGACCGCATCAGCCTGCACGGCGGACGCGAAGTCGCGGTCATCACCAAGCAAGGCGATCTGAGCATCGACGGCAAGGCCGTGGCCTTGAATCCGGCCCAGCGCAGCCAGGCCCAGCGCCTGTACACCAACGCGGTGGGCGTGCGCGACGACGGCATCGCGATCGGCAAGGCCGGCGCCGCGATCGCCGGCAAGGCCGTCAGCGAAACCATCGAGGGCATGGTCAAGGGCGACCCCGGCGCGGTCGGCGACAAGATGGACGCCGAAGCCAACAACATCGCCCAGCAGGCGCAGCGCCTGTGCAAGCGCGTGGTCGAAATGCGCGCCGCCCAGGACGCGCTGGTCGAAAGCCTGCCCGCGTTCAAGCCCTTCGCCACCCTCGACCAGGGCAGCGTGACCGACTGCAACGCTTAACCGAGTGCGGTGCCCGTCGCTTCTCCGGTGCTGCGACGGGCACCTGCTCGACCTGATGTAAACCCCACCTGACGCCCGCCACGCGGGTCGCCGTCCGAATCTCCATCGGAGGACTCGTCATGCCCGCACGTCGCCCGTTCGCCCGCTTGCTGCCCGCTTGTTTCGCGATCCTGCTGCTCGCCGGCTGCGCCGGTCAGGCCGTGCGCGAGCCCGCGCCCCTGCGCGGCGCGGCGCTGGACCGCGAAGTCGAACGCCTGATGCAGGCCGCGCATGTGCCCGGCCTGGCGCTGGCGGTGATCGAAGACGGCCGCGTCGTGCATCTGAAGGCCTACGGTGCGCGCGATCTCGAGCAGCGGCTGCCGCTGACCACCGACACCGTCATGTACGGCGCCTCGATCACCAAAGGCCAGTTCGCCTACGCGGTGATGTCGCTGGTCGAGTCGGGCCGGCTCGATCTGGACCGCCCGATCGCGCAGTACCTGCCCAAGCCGCTGCCCGAATACGAGAAGTACGCCGACCTGGCCGGCGACGAGCGTTGGCGCAAGCTGACCCCGCGCATGCTGCTGTCGCATACCCCGGGCTTCGCGAATTTCCGCTTCTTCACCCCGGAAGGCGGTTACGACCCCAACGGCAAGCTGCGGTTCCACTTCGAACCGGGCACGCGCTACGCCTACTCCGGCGAAGGCATCAACCTGATGCAGTTCGTGATCGAGGTCGGCCTGGGCATCGACGTCGCCGAACTGATGCAGCGCCAGGTCTACGACCGCTTCGGCATGACACGCACCAGCCTGGTGTGGCGCGAGGATTTCGCAGCCAATCTGGCGATCGGCTACGACCCGCAGAACAAACCGCTGGGCCATAAGAAACGCGGCGCCGTGCGCGCAGCCGGATCGATGGACACCAGCATCGCCGACCAGGCCGCCTTCCTGGCCGGGCTGGCCCGTGGCGAGGGGCTGAGCGCGGCCAGCAAGGCCGAACTGCTGCGCCCGCAGATCGCGATCGATTCGGTGCAGCAGTTCCCGACCTTGTTGACGGATGCGACCCAGGACAACCGCGGCATCGCGTTGTCCGCCGCCCTGGGCTGGCTCACCTATCGCGAGCCGCAGGGCCAGGCCTGGGCCAAGGGCGGCCACGACGACGGCACCAACAACCTCGCCCTGTGCGTGGCCGACGGCCGCCGCTGCATGGTGATCCTGAGCAACAGCTCCAACGCCGAAGGCCTGTTCAAATACCTCGCCGACGCCACCCTGGGGCCGACCTGCCTGCCCTGGTTCTGGAACGGCTACATCCCCTACGACCACCCGGAGTGGCGCGAACCGGCCGCGCGCGCGCAGCCGCATCCGGCCTGCGCGCCCTTGCCGCGGCCCTAGCCGCGCGCGGAATCAGCCGCCGCCACCGCCGCCGGCATGGATGCCGCCGCGGGTCAGCGCAGTCGGATCCAGCAACCGGCGCAGCTCTTTCTCGGCCATGCCGGTTTCGGCGATCGCGATCTCCAATACCGGCCGGCCTTCCTTGTAGGCGCGCTTGGCGATCGCCGCGGCCTTTTCGTAGCCGATGATGGGATTGAGCGCGGTGACCAGGATCGGGTTGCGGTCCAGCGCTTCGCGCACGCGGTCCTCGCGCACCTTGAGCCCGGCGATCGCGCTGTCGGCGAGCAGGCGCATGACGTTGGCGAGCAAGCGGATCGAATCCAGCAGGTCGTAGGCGATCAGCGGCAGCATCACATTGAGCTGGAAATTGCCGCTCTGGCCGGCCACGGTGATCGCGCCGTGGTGGCCGATGACCTGGGCGCAGACCATGGCCACGGCCTCGGGGATCACCGGATTGACCTTGCCCGGCATGATCGAGCTGCCCGGCTGCAGCGCCGGCAGTTCGATCTCGCCCAGGCCGGCGAGCGGGCCGGAATTCATCCAACGCAGGTCGTTGGCGATCTTGCTCAGCGCCACCGCCAGGGTCAGCAACTGGCCCGACAGCTCGACCGCGTCGTCCTGCGCGGCCAGGCCTTCGAACTTGTCGGTGGCCGATTCGAATTTGGTTCCGGCCAGCGTCGACAGGGCGCGCGCCATGGCCTTGCCGAAGCGCGGATCGGCGTTGATGCCGGTGCCGATCGCGGTGCCGCCGATCGGCAGGCGGCGCACGCGCTTGAGACTGTCCTCGATACGTTCCTGCGCCGAGCCCAGCTGCGAGGCCCAGGCCCCGAACTCCTGGCCGAAGGTCAGCGGCATGGCGTCCATCAGATGAGTGCGGCCGGTCTTGGTGACCTTGGCCAGCGACTTGGCGCGGCGCTCGATGGTCTTGCGCAGGTGCTTGAGTGCGGGCAGCAGCGATTCGGTCGCGGCCAGCTTGGCCGAGACCCGGATCGCGGTCGGGATCACGTCGTTGGAGCTCTGGCCCAGGTTGACGTGATCGTTGGGATGGATGGCGAGCTTGCTAGCGCGAGTGGCCAGGGTCGCGATGACCTCGTTGGCGTTCATGTTGCTGGAGGTGCCCGAGCCGGTCTGGAACACGTCGATCGGGAACTGGTCATCGTGGCGGCCATCGGCCACCGCCAGCGCGGCGTCGCGGATCGCCAACCACTGGCCCTCGTCCAGCAATTCCAGATCGCCGTTGACCTCGGCCGCCGCGGCCTTCACGTAGGCCAGGGCGCGGATGAATTCGCGCGGCATGGGCCGGCCGGAAATCGGGAAGTTCTGCACCGCCCGCTGGGTCTGCGCGCCCCACAGCGCGGCCGCAGGCACCCGCAGTTCGCCCATGCTGTCGTGTTCGAGGCGGAACGCCGCGGCCGGGGTCCGGCCCTGGCCGGGCACGTACTTCGCAGGCTTGCTGTTCGCGGCCTGGGCCGGGGTCTTGCGTCGGGTCGCCATTGCCAACTCCATTGCGTCGTGGGGTTTGAGAGCGTGGCGGCGCGCGCGCCGGGCGGGCGCGCGTGCGGGCCACGTCGATGAGGTCGGGGGCGCCGCGCCCGCTTGCAAGGGCGGCGCGGCAGGCTGGCATCGGACAGCGCTGGCGACCGTCATGATGGCCGCCGCGGCGCGGGGCGTCGAGTGCGGGCCGCCGCGGCCGGCGCCGTACCGCGGGGTCCGGACGGGAAAAACCGGCGGGCTGTTAGAATGTTCGACTGTTTCCCGCCGCCTCTGCCCATGTCCGCCGACCCCAACGCCCAGCTGCTCGCCCTTTCCCCGCTCGACGGCCGCTACGCCGCCAAGGTCGACGCGCTGCGCCCGATCTTCTCCGAATTCGGCCTGATCAAGGCCCGGGTCAAGGTCGAGGTGGAATGGCTGCTGGCGCTGGCCGAGGAGCCCGGCATCGCCGAACTGGCGCCGTTCTCGCCCGCCGCCGCCGCGCGCCTGCGCGCGCTCGCCGACGGGCTGTCGGTGGCCGACGCGGCCCGGGTCAAGGAGATCGAGCGCACCACCAACCACGACGTCAAGGCGGTCGAGTACCTGATCAAGGAACGCCTCAAGGACGACGCCGAGCTGGGCCCCGCGCTGGAGTTCGTGCACTTCGCCTGCACCAGCGAGGACATCAACAACCTCAGCTACGCGCTGATGCTCAACGAAGCGCGCCAGCACGTGCTGCTGCCGCGACTGGACCAGCTGATCCAGGTCCTGCGCGCGATGGCCCACGAGCACGCCGCGCTGCCGATGCTGTCGCGCACCCACGGCCAGACCGCCTCGCCGACCACGGTCGGCAAGGAAATCGCCAACGTGGTCGCGCGCCTGCTGCGCCAGGGCGAGACCCTGGCCGCGGCGCCGATGCCGGGCAAGATCAACGGCGCGGTCGGCAACTACAACGCCCACGTCGCCGCCTACCCGGACATCGACTGGCCGGCGTTCTCGCAGCGCTTCGTCAGCTCGCTGGGCCTGGACTGGCAGCCCTACACCACCCAGATCGAACCGCACGACGGCATCGCCGAGATCTGCGACGCCCAGCGCCGCATCGACACCATCTGCGTGGACCTGTGCCGGGACATCTGGGGCTATATCTCGCTGGGTTACTTCAAGCAGGCGGTCAAGGCCGGCGAAGTCGGCAGCTCGACCATGCCGCACAAGGTCAACCCGATCGACTTCGAGAACGCCGAGGGCAACTTCGGCATCGCCAACGCGCTGTTCGAGCATTTCGCCGCCAAGCTGCCGATCAGCCGCTGGCAGCGCGACCTCACCGACTCCACCGTGCTGCGCGCCCTGGGCACCGCCTTCGGCCACGCCCTGATCGGCTACGACGCTCTGCTGCGCGGCCTGGGCAAGCTCAGCGTGAACCCCGAGCGCCTGGCCGCCGATCTGGATGCGGCCTGGGAAGTGCTGGCCGAAGCCGTGCAGACGGTGATGCGCCGCCACGGCCTGCCCAATCCCTACGAACAACTCAAGGCGCTGACCCGCGGCCACGGCATCAACGAGGCCTCGATGCGCGAGTTCATCGCCGGTCTGGAACTGCCGCCGGCCGACAAGCAGCGCCTGCTGGCGATGACGCCGGGCAGCTACAGCGGCCTGGCCGAGCGCCTGGCGCGCGAGATCTGACAGCGAGGGCACGCGCCATGGAAGACAATCGCGGCTGGACCCTGGCCGAACACCGCGCCGACGACGGCCTGTCGCTGATGCGGCTCAAGCGTTTCGAGCGCGGTTTCGATTTCCGCGCCTACCCGGAACGCCTGAACCTGATCTGGGCCTACCAGGACGACCGCAGCGTCGATACCGCCTCGCCGGACGAACTCGAAGCCATGCAGCGCTTCGAGGACCGCGTATGCGAGCGCATCGAAGCGGCCGGCCACAGCCTGCTGGCGATCGTGTTCACCGAGCCCGATCACCGCGAGTACGTGTTCCACACCCGCGACGTCGAAGCCTTCATCGGCGTGCTCAATGCGATGCCGCAGGAAGCCACGCCCTACCCGATCGAGATCGATCGCGAGAGCGATCCGGATGGCGAGTTCTATCGTTCCTTCGCGGCCGCGATAGGGCTGCGCTGAAGCGGGCTCGCCTCGTAGCCGGCCGCTCACGCCGAGTGAGGCCACGCCATGACAACGACGATGCGTTTGCTGCTCAATCTCGACGTCCCCGATCTGGGGGCGGCGGAAACCTTCTACATCGCCGCCTTCGGCCTTCGCCCCGCGCGCCGGCTCGGCGACAGCGTGCTCGAACTGGACGGCGCGCAGGTGCCGATCTATCTGCTGCAAAAGCCCGCGGGTAGCGTCGTCGCCGGCGGCTCGGTGCGCGACTATGCGCGCCACTGGACGCCCGCGCACGTGGATGTCGTGGTCGAGGACCTGGACGCGGCCCTGACGCGCGCGCTCGCCGCCGGCGCGATCCAGGAAGGCGCGGTGCGCGAGGCCAACTGGGGCCGCATCGTGCAACTGGCCGACCCGTTCGGGCACGGTTGGTGCCTGCTGCAATTCCTGGGACGCGGCTACGACGAGATCGCAAGCTGACGACGCCTTGTCGCCGGCTTCTCCATCGATCCCTCTCCATCGCCCCCTCTCCATCGCCCCCTCTCCATCGATCCCTCTCCGTCGCCCCCTTTGCAAAAGGGGGCGGGCGCCCCTTGCGAATCGATGTGGATTCTTCACTCGCGGCAGGGGATTTGCTTTGGCTGTGCGCAAGCAAAAGCAAATCCCCCCTAGCCCCCCTTTTTCAAAGGGGGGAACGGATGGGCGGGCGCTACTCGGCGCTACGATGACTGTGGCTGTCGCAGCCCAGCAGGCATTCGGTGGTGAGCCCCAGCCGCTCTCACTCCATCGCCCCCTTTGCAAAAGGGGGCGGGCGCCCC
>NZ_FOSS01000003.1:0-25988 GCF_900114355.1 Lysobacter sp. cf310 | reverse complement strand
TCTTCACTCGCGGCGCCGGGGGATTTGCTTTGGCTGTGCGCAAGCAAAAGCAAATCCCCCCCTAGCCCCCTTTTTCAAAGGGGGGAACTCTCCCCCTATCTTCATCGCCGCATGAGCGACAATGAGGCGATCCGCGCGGATCGCCGCGCCACCGCACCGAGCCAGCCCGCCCCATGGCCAAGAAATCCCCCAACGCACCCGCCGGCCGTTCCAAGCCCGCCGCCGTCCCGATCGAGGTCGACGCCAGCCGCGCGCCGCCGCTGGGCATGCCCGCCGCGCAATTCCTGCGCGACTACTGGCAGAAGCGCCCGCTGCTGATCCGCAATGCCTTCCCGGGCCTGGTCTCGCCGATCCAGCCCGAGGACCTGGCCGGCCTGGCCTGCGAGGAGGCCGCGCTGTCGCGGCTGATCCAGCACGACCGCGCCAGCGACCGCTACTCGCTGCGCCACGGCCCCTTCGAGGAGGCCGAGTTCCCGGCGCTGCCGCATCAGGACTGGACCCTGCTGGTGCAGGACGTGGACAAGTGGGATGCCGACGTGGCCGCGCTGCTGCCCGCGTTCGACTTCCTGCCGCGCTGGCGCGTCGACGACATCATGGTGTCCTTCGCCGCGCCCGGCGGCTCGGTCGGCGCGCACGTCGACCAATACGACGTGTTCCTGCTTCAGGCCCAGGGCCATCGGCGCTGGCAGATCGATGCCGGCCCCAACCCGCCGCAGGAATTCCGCGCCGACGCCGAACTCAAGCTGCTGCGCGAGTTCGCGCCCAGCCACGACTGGGTGCTGGGCCCCGGCGACATGCTCTATCTGCCGCCTGGCGTGCCCCACCACGGCGTCGCCGAGGACGCCTGCCTGACCTTCTCGGTGGGCATGCGCGCGCCCTCCTCGGCCGAGCTGATGGGCGACTACATCGACACCCTGGCCGCCGAGGCCGACGAAGCGCTGCGCTACCGCGATCCCGACCTGAGCCCGCCGGCCGACCCCGCCGAGATCGACGCCGCCGCGATGACGCGCGTGGTCGAGGCCCTCAACACCCTGCGCATGAACGACCCCGACCGCCTCGGCGACTGGTTCGGCCGCTTCATCACCGTCTACCGCGCCGCCGGCGTGGTCTCGGCGGGCGCCGAACCGGCGCGTTCGCGCATCGAAATCGAATGGGACCTGGAACAGGGCGCGACCCTGTGGCGCCACCCCTGGTCGCGCCTGGCCTGGCGCCGCGCCCACGCCAAGGGCCAGGCCGCGCGCCTGTACGTGAGTGGCCAGGAATACGCGCTGCCGGCCAAGGACGCGCAGGCCCTGGCCAATGCGGTCGAGATCGATCGGGCCGTGTACGCCGCGCTGACCGAAGCCGGGCGCGCCTGCGTGCACGAACTGATCGCCGGCGGCCACTACCGCCTGGGCTTGGACGAAGACCAAGGCGAGGACGAAGGAGAGGACGCGTGAGCGCGGCGTCGGGCCAGGGCTTCAGCGTGGTCGCCGTGGCCGACTACGCGGCCGCCAAGCCGGCGCTGCGGGCGGTACGCGAGGCGGTATTCGTGCGCGAGCAGCAGGTGCCCGAGGCGCTGGAGCTGGACGCCGAACGCGATCCGCTGTGCGAGCACGTGCTGGCCCTGGACGCGGCCGGCGTCCCGATCGGCACCGGTCGGCTCACCCCGGACCGGCGCATCGGCCGCATGGCCGTGCTCGCGCCCTGGCGCGGCCGCGGCGTCGGCGACGCCTTGCTCGCCGCGCTGCTGCAACGCGCCGCCGAGCTGGGCTGGCGCGAAGTCTCGTTGCACAGCCAGGCCGGCGCGGTCGGCTTCTACGCCCGCCACGGCTTCCTGCCGCTGGGCGAACGCTTCCTGGAAGCCGGGATCGAACACCTGGGCATGCGCCGCCTGCTCGGCGCGGCCAACCCGGTCGACAACCGCGAGGCCGCCCTGGCCGCCCTGCTGGGCGTGATCGCGGGCGCGCGGCGCAGCTTGGCCATCTACAGCCGCGAGCTCGACCCCGGCCTGCTCGACCGCGCCGACGCGGTCGCCGCGCTGCGCCGCCACGCCACCGCCGGCGGCGGCGTGCGCGTGCTGCTGCAGGACCCGGCCGCGCCGCAGCGCGCGCTGGCGCCGCTGATCGGCCTGGCCCAGCGCCTGCCGACCGCGTTCGAGTTCCGCGCGATCGAGGAACCGGTCGATCAGAACTACCCCTCCGCCTACGCCGTCAACGACCGCGACGGCTGGTACTTCCGCACCCTCGGGCACCGCTTCGAGGGCGAGACGCGCATCGACGACGGCGCCCGGGCGCGCCAGCTGCGCGCGCATTTCGACCCGGTCTGGGAGCGCGCCCGCCCCTGCAGCGAATACCGCGCGCTGGGGATCTGAGCCGGCCCGGCACGGATTCGACGCCGGGGCCTGAGTCCCGGCTAAATCGCCGCCCCGCTGCGGCGGCCTTCCGGCGCGGCTTGAAAGCACGCGTAACAGCCCAAGATTTTCCGGGCTTGCCGCAGCGGCCGTTTCGACGGTCCGGCCCGGTCGGCTGCCGGAAATCGAAGAAAATCTGTCGCTTAGACCTAAGTAGTTATGCCGCTGGGCTTAACACTACCGCTATAATTCCGATCCTATGTCCGCGCGCAGCGCCTTCGGCGCGCGCGCGACTCCACATCCGCCCCCTAGAGTTTCCCGATAATCATCGTGGACAGCCTCCTGAAGCAGTTCTCCCAGTCCTCGCAACTCGGCGCCAACGCCGCCTTCATCGAAGACCTGTACGAGCAGTACCTGGTCGATCCCGACAGCGTCGGGGCCAAATGGAAGGCTTACTTCGACGGCTTCAAGGGCCGCGAAGCCGGCGATGTGCCGCATTCGGCCGCCATCGACTCCATCGCCCAGGCCAGCCGGGCCGCCGCCCGCGGCGCGCTCAACGGCGCCGCGCCGGGCGCCGGCCCCAGCGACGAACGCGAGCGCGGGGTCGGCAAACTGATCACCGCCTACCGCTCGCGCGGCCACCTGGCGGCCAACATCGACCCGCTGGGCCTGCTCGAGAAGCCGGAAGCGCCGGACCTGGCGCTGGGCTTCCACCGCCTGTCCGAAAGCGACCTGTCCGGCGAGTTCAGCACCGGCGGCGTGGGCGGCAAGGAACGCATGAAGCTGGGCGACCTGGTCGCCCTGCTCAAGGCCACCTACACCGGCCCGATCGGCGCCGAGTTCATGCATATCGCCGACGCCGAACAGCGCCGCTGGATGTACGAGCGTCTGGAAACCGCGGCCGGCAAGTACGGCCGCAGCGCCGAAGACAAGAAGCGCATCCTCGAGCGCCTGACCGCGGCCGACGGCCTGGAACGCTACCTGGGCACCAAGTACGTCGGCCAGAAGCGCTTCTCGCTGGAAGGCGGCGACGCCCTGATCCCGTTGATGGACACCACCATCCGCCGCGCCGGCGAGCACGGCGCCCAGGACGTGGTGATCGGCATGGCCCACCGCGGCCGCCTCAACGTGCTGGTCAACACGCTCGGCAAGCCGCCGCGCAAGCTGTTCGACGAGTTCGAAGGCAAGTTCGAGCACATCGAAGGCGACCTCGCCCACACCGGCGACGTCAAGTACCACATGGGCTTCAGCGCCGACGTCGCCACCCCCGGCGGCCCGGTCCACCTGGCGCTGGCGTTCAATCCCTCGCACCTGGAAATCGTCAACCCGGTCGTGGCCGGCAGCGTGCGTTCGCGCCAGACCCGCCGCGGCGACCAGGGCCGCGCCCAGGTGCTGCCGATCCTGCTGCACGGCGACGCCGCGTTCGCCGGCCAGGGCGTGGGCATGGAACTGTTCCAGATGTCGCAGGCGCGCGGTTTCGCGGTCGGCGGCACGCTCCACATCGTGATCAACAACCAGGTCGGCTTCACCACCAGCGCCCGCGAAGACGCGCGCTCGACCCTGTACTGCACCGACGTGGCCAAGATGGTCGGCGCGCCGATCCTGCACGTGAACGGCGACGATCCGGAAGCTGTGGTGTTCTGCGCCGAACTGGCGCTGGACTTCCGCAACCGCTTCGGCCGCGACGTGGTCATCGACCTGGTCTGCTACCGCCGCCACGGCCATAACGAGGCCGACGAGCCGGCGGCGACGCAGCCGCTGATGTACCAGGTGATCCGCAAGCACAAGACCCCGCGCGAGCTGTACGCCGAGCGCCTGATCGCCGAAGGCACGCTGCAGGCCGCCGATGCGCAGGCCCTGGTCGACGGCTACCGCGACAAGCTCGACGCCGGCGCGGTCACCACCGAGCTGGTCGAGGTCAAGCCCGACGAGTTCACCATCGACTGGTCCAAGTACCTGTCGGGCAAGGTCACCGACCCGGTCGACACCACCTTCGACCGCGCCAAGCTCGACGGCCTGGCCGTGCAGATCAACACCGTCGCCGACAACGTCAAGCTGCATCCGCGCGTGGCCAAGATCTACGAGGACCGCCGCAAGATGGCCGCCGGCGAGCTCGCCGGCGACTGGGGCTTCGCCGAGAACCTGGCCTACGCCACCCTGCTGACCGAAGGCTACAAGCTGCGCCTGGTCGGCCAGGACTGCGGCCGCGGCACCTTCTTCCACCGCCACGCGATCCTGCACGAGCAGACCAGCGACGATTACGTGCTGCCGCTGCGCGAGCTGGTCAAGACGCCGTCGGACGTGACCATCATCGACTCGCTGCTCAGCGAGGAAGCGGTGATGGCGTTCGAGTACGGCTACTCGACCGCCGATCCCATGACCCTGGACATCTGGGAGGCCCAGTTCGGCGACTTCGCCAACGGCGCCCAGGTCGTGATCGACCAGTTCCTGTCCTCGGGCGAAGCCAAGTGGGGCCGCCTGTGCGGCCTGGCGCTGTTCCTGCCGCACGGCTACGAAGGCCAGGGCCCGGAGCACAGCTCGGCGCGCCTGGAGCGCTTCCTGCAGCTGTGCGCGCTGGAGAACATGCTGGTGTGCGCGCCGACCACGCCGGCGCAGGCGTACCACATGATCCGCCGGCAGATGCGCATGAGCACGCGCAAGCCGCTGGTGGTGATGACGCCCAAGTCGCTGCTGCGCCACAAGCTGGCGGTGTCCAGCCTGGACGAACTGGCCCAGGGCGAGTTCCAGCACCTGATCCCGGACGCGGCCGCCAACCCGAAGAAGGTCAAGCGGGTCGTGGTGTGCTCGGGCAAGGTCTACTACGACCTGCTGGAAGAATCGCAGAAGCAAGGCCTGGACGACGTCGCTCTACTGCGCGTCGAGCAGCTGTACCCGTTCCCGCGCCAGGCCCTGAGCGAAGAGCTCAAGCGCTACGCCGCGGCCAAGGACGTGGTGTGGTGCCAGGAAGAACCGCAGAACCAGGGCGCGTGGTACCAGATCCGCCACCACCTCGCCGCCTGCCTGGCGCCGAAGCAGTCCCTGCACTACGCCGGTCGCGCGCGTTCGCCTTCGCCGGCGGCGGGCCATCTGGCCGACCACGTCGCCGAACAGACCAAGCTGGTCGCCGACGCCCTGGTCAATTCGCTGCACGGCGAGGACAGCGCCGAGTAATCGGCGCCGGTCCCGCGAGTCCCCCTTACCTACGCCCCATATCAATCAAGCAAGCCAGGATGCCCACCCCATGAGCACCGAGATCAAAGTCCCCGTCCTGCCCGAGTCCGTCTCCGACGCCACTATCGCCACGTGGCACAAGAAGCCGGGCGATGCGGTCAAGCGCGACGAGAATCTGGTCGACCTCGAAACCGACAAGGTCGTGCTCGAAGTCCCCTCGCCGGTCGACGGCGTGCTCAAGGAAATCAAGTTCGAGGAAGGCGCCACCGTGACCAGCTCGCAGCTGATCGCGATCGTGGAGGCCGGCGCCGTCGCCGACGCCAAGCCGGCCGCGGAAGCCGCTCCGGCCGCCGCCAAGGCCGCCGAGCTGCCGGCCGCCGGCGCGCAGCCGATCACCCCGAAGGCCGAGGCCGCCAAGGCGCCGGCCGGCAACGATCAACTGCCCCCGGGCGCGCGCTTCACCGCGAACAAGGAAGGCATCGACGCCTCCCAGGTCGAAGGCACCGGCCGCAAGGGCGCCGTGACCAAGGAAGACATCCTCAACTACGCCAAGTCCGGCGGCGTCGGCAATGCCGCGGGCGCGCGCGCCGAAGAGCGCGTGCCGATGACCCGCATCCGCGCGCGCATCGCCGAGCGCCTGATGCAGTCGAAGAACTCGATCGCGATGCTGACCTCGTTCAACGAAGTCAACCTCGGCAAGGTCATGGCCATGCGCAAGGAGCTGGGCGAGTCCTTCGAGAAGGCCAACGGCGTCAAGCTGGGCTTCATGAGCTTCTTCGCCAAGGCCGCCGCCAACGCGCTGCAGCGCCACCCGGTGGTCAACGCCTCGGTCGACGGCAACGACATCGTCTATCACGGCTACGCCGACATCTCGATCGCCGTGTCCACCGACAAGGGCCTGGTCACGCCGGTGCTGCGCAACGTCGAGCGCATGGGCTTCGCCGACGTCGAGAAGGCCATCGGCGATTACGCCAAGAAGGCGCGCGACGGCAAGCTGGCGCTGGAAGATCTGCAGGGCGGCACCTTCACCATCACCAACGGCGGCACCTTCGGCTCGCTGATGTCGACGCCGATCGTGAACCCGCCGCAGTCGGCGATCCTGGGCATGCACGCGATCAAGGAACGCGCGATCGTCGAGAACGGCGCCGTGATCGCCGCGCCGATGATGTACATCGCCCTGTCCTACGACCACCGCATCATCGACGGCAAGGACGCGGTGCTGTTCCTGGTCGACATCAAGAACCAGCTCGAGAATCCGCACCGCATGCTGCTGGGCATGTGATGCCTCCGAACCCCTCTCCCGCTTGCGGGAGAGGGGTTGGGGTGAGGGCCCGCCGCGATTACGCCAGCCCCCTGCCCCACGCCTCCCCTCATCCGCCCTCCGGGCACCTTCTCCCGCACGCGGGAGAAGGGAAAGGCAAAGGAACTCCGCAATGTCTGAGCAATTCGACGTAGTCGTCATCGGCGCCGGCCCGGCCGGCTACCACGCCGCCATCCGCGCCGCCCAGCTCGGTCTCAAGACCGCCTGCATCGACGCCGCGCTCGGCAAGGACGGCAAGCCCGCCCTCGGCGGCACCTGCCTGCGCGTGGGCTGCATCCCGTCCAAGGCCCTGCTCGACAGCTCGCGCCAGTTCTGGAACCTGCAGCACCTGTTCGGCGAACACGGCATCACCACCGACAACGCCAAGATCGACGTCGCCACCATGATCGGCCGCAAGGACAAGATCGTGAAGCAGTTCACCGGCGGCATCGCGATGCTGTTCAAGGCCAACAAGATCACCCCGTACTACGGCTTCGGCACCCTGCACCCGGGCAACGTGGTCAAGGTCAAGCAGCACGACGGTTCGGAAGTCGAACTCAAGGGCACCAACGTCATCATCGCCGCCGGTTCGGATTCGATCGAACTGCCGTTCGCCAAGTTCGACGGCGACAAGATCGTCGACAACGTCGGCGCGCTGGACTTCACCGAGGTGCCCAAGCGCTTGGGCGTGATCGGCGCCGGCGTGATCGGCCTGGAGCTGGGCAGCGTGTGGAAGCGTCTGGGCTCGGAGGTCACCATCCTCGAAGCCCTGCCCGACTTCCTCGCCGCCGCCGATGCCGAGGTCGCCAAGACCGCGGCCAAGGAATTCAAGAAGCAGGGCCTGGACATCAAGCTGGGCGCCAAGGTCAGCAAGGCCGAGATCAAGAAGGACGGCGTGCACCTGACCTACAACGACGGCAAGGCCGATCAGGAACTGGTCGTGGACAAGCTGCTGGTGGCCGTCGGCCGTCGCGCCGCGTCCAAGGGCCTGCTGGCCGAAGGCACCGGCGTCAAACTCAACGAGCGCGGCCAGATCGAGGTCGACGAGCACTGCCACACCGGCGTCGACGGCGTGTGGGCGGTCGGCGACTGCGTGCGCGGCCCGATGCTGGCGCACAAGGGCTTCGAGGAAGGCATCGCGGTCGCCGAGCTGATCGCCGGCCTGCCGGGCCACGTCAATCTCGACACCGTGCCGTGGGTGATCTACACCGAACCGGAAATCGCCTGGGTCGGCAAGACCGAGCAGCAGCTCAAGGCCGAGGGCGTGCCCTACAAGACCGGCAGCTTCCCGTTCGCGGCGATCGGCCGCGCCGTGGCCATGGGCGAGCCGGCCGGCTTCGTCAAGGTCATCGCGCACGCCGAGAGCGACCGCGTGCTGGGCCTGCACCTGGTCGGCGTCGGCGTGTCGGAACTCGTGCACGAGGGCGTGCTGACCATGGAATTCAACGGCTCGGCCGACGACCTCGCCCGCATCTGCCACGCCCACCCGACCCTGTCGGAAGCGATCCACGACGCGGCGATGGCGGTCGACAAGCGCGCGATCCACAAGGCCAACTGATCGGCCTGCAAGACCGGAACGGCGCACCCTGGTGCGCCGTTCTGCATTTCAGCCCCACTACGCCGCAACGCGAAGCTTCGCCGGTCGGCATCGGATACCAGCATGAAATCGCTCTGCGTCTACTGCGGCTCCAATTCCGGCTCGCAACCGATCTACACCGAACGCGCGATGGCCCTGGGCCAGCGCATGGCCCGCGACGGCATCGCCCTGGTCTACGGCGGCGGCAACGTCGGCCTGATGGGCGTGGTCGCCGACGCGGTGCTGGAAGCCGGCGGCGAGGCCATCGGCGTGATCCCCGAGCAACTGGTCAACTGGGAAGTCGCGCACCGCGGGCTGACCAAACTCGAAGTGGTCGGCTCCATGCACGAGCGCAAGGCGCGCATGTTCGATCTCGCCGACGCCTTCGTCGCCCTGCCCGGCGGCTTCGGCACTCTCGACGAAATGTTCGAGATGCTGACCTGGCGCCAGCTCGGCATCGGCGACAAGCCCTGCGCCTTCCTCGACGTCGAAGGCTTCTACTCGCCGCTGATGGCGATGCTGGACCGCATGGTCGCCGAACGTTTCCTGCATGCCGACCAGCGCCGCGACCTGTGGCACGGCGACGACCTGGACGCGATGCTGACCTGGATGCGGGCCTATCGCCCGGCCGAAGCCAGCAAGTGGATGGACGAGAAGCGTCGCAACGCGCTGCGCTAAGCTGCACCGATCCAGAAGGAGATCGGACGATGCGCGCGATGGTGGTGCCGTTGCTGCTCGGCTTGTGCGCGTGCCAGCCCGCCGAAGAAGTCGAGCCCGAGTTCCGCGACGACACCCATGTCGTGCTCAAGCGCAGCGGCTGCCTCGGTTCGTGCGTGCCCTACGAGGTCCACATCGGTCCCGGCGGCAACGTGGGGTTCGTCGGCCGCGATCGAACCGGCCGACATCCCGAGCGAAATGAAGAGGGCGACGTGGTCAGAGTCTATGCGCTGGCCTACCCGCATCGCCGCGCCATGTTCGATCTGATCTTTTCGCAGGCCTTCGCCGAACTCGAACCGGTCTACACCGCCGGCGTCACCGACGGCCAGACCACGACGATCACCATCACCGATCGCCACGGCAGCCGTTCGGTTTCTCGCAACGTCGCCGCCTGCCTGCGCGACCGCAAGCAGCCGGGCGCACTGCCGGCGATCGCTGCGGCCGGCAAGCCGGCGCGCTGGGTGCCGGACGTGTTCTGCGAAGCCGTCGAGCTGATCGATAGCGCCAGCTGCGCCACCTATTGGAGCGCCGAACTCGAGGCGCCCGGCGACCCCACCGATCCGCGTTTGTCGCCACCGTGGCAGTGCCGCCCGGCGGACCATCCCCACTGACGACGACGCGCGACGCCGGTCCGGATCCGCCCGGGCTGCGTTAGGATCGCGTCGGGGAATACAGATCCGGAACATCCGATGCGCACTCCGTTCGCGACCGCCGCGCTCGCGGCCTTGCTGGTCTGGCCGCTCGCCGCCGGCGCCAAAGACAAAGCGGCCAAATCGGCCTACGACTGCGCCGAGGTCGCCGAGCTGCCCGCCGACGCCAGCGAGAACGATCGCCGCCTGGCCTGCACCATTCCCGACAAGTACCGCCGCGACGTCGCCATCGCCGAGTACATCGGCAACGCGATCCGCCGCCACGACCTGGCGGCCTGGCTGACCACCGACCAGTTGGTCAAGATCAAAGCCCTGCCGGACGCGCCCGGCCAGCCCTCGGGTTGGCTCACCCTCGAGCGCGACGACGACATCGACGTGCGCTACTTCAGCAAGGTCGACGGCCAGTTGGTCGCGTTCGCATCGGCGACCCTGGGCTTGACGCCCCTCGGCGTGCGCGACGCCACCCGCCTGCAACCGCCGCAGCCCGCGCAGCCGCGCGAACAACGGCTGATGGCGGCGCTGCATCTGGCCCGTCAGCAGGACCAGGTCTATTGCAGCCAACGTCCGCCCAATACCGTCGCCTTCGAATACGAAGAGGACGGCCAGGACCAGATCCTGGTGTTCGTGATGACCCCATGGCTGGACGAGTCCGCGCCGTTGGGCGGTTACGCCATGTACCGCATCGACGCCCAGGGCGAACGCCTGATCGACCGTTACGAACAGACCCGCAGCTGCGTGAACACGACCCTGGATCAGGCGCGCAAGCCCGATTCGCTGTTCGTCTCGCACCTGACCTCGGCCGCGCCGACCATGTTCCATGTGTTCATGAGCCTGCAGTACCGCACGCCGATCGTGGTGTTCACCACCCAGAACGAGCAATTGTGGAAGGTCGAGCGCGGCCGCATCCGGCTGTTGGGCCCGGACGAGCCCGACTACCGCAAGCTCAAGCAGTGGAGCGACGGCATCGAGCGCAAGCACGAAGCCGCGCCGACCTCCAGCCCGATCGGTTGAAGCGGCCGCACCGGCCATGAGCGGGCGCGCAATCGCGCTCGGTTATCATCGCGTTCTGTCTGCAGAGAACGCGCCATGACCGTGCCTAGCGACTTCAACGCCTTCCGCATCCACAACGACGGCGCCGGCTACCGCAGCGGCATCGAACGCGTGTCGATCGATGCCCTCTCGCCCGGCGAGATCGTGATCAAGACCGCGTATTCCTCGATCAACTTCAAGGACGCGCTGGCCGGCACCGGCGAAGGCAAGATCCTGCGCCGCTTCCCCCTGGTCGGCGGCATCGACGTGGCCGGCCACGTGGTCGCCTCCAGCGACGACAAGTTCCGCGAGGGCGATGCGGTGCTGGTGACCGGCTGCGGCCTCAGCGAAACCCGCGATGGCGGCTACGCCGAGTACGCGCGCCTGGAAGCGCAGTGGGCGATTCCCCTGCCCGGCGGCCTGAGCCTGCGCGAGAGCATGATCCTGGGCACCGCCGGCTTCACCGCCGCGCTCGCCCTGCACCGCATGCAGGACAACCGCCAGACGCCCGAACTGGGCCCGCTGGCGGTGACCGGCGCCAGCGGCGGCGTGGGCTCGCTGGCGATCGACATCTTCAGCCGCGCCGGCTACGAAGTGCACGCGATCAGCGGCAAGGCCGAGCAGGCCGAGTATCTGACCTCGATCGGAGCCAGCCAGGTGCTGGGCCGCGACGCCCTGGCCACCGCCCGGCCGATGGAGTCGGCGCGCTTCGGCGGCGGCCTGGACAACGTCGGCGGGCCGATGCTGACCAGCCTGCTGGCCCAGACCGCGCCCTACGGCAACGTCGCCAGCGCGGGCCTGGCCGCCAGCCCTGCGCTGGACGCCACGGTGATGCCGTTCATCATCCGCGGCGTGTCCCTGCTGGGGGTGGCCTCGGCCGGCACCGCGCGCCAGATCCGTGACGAAGTCTGGCGGCATCTGGGCAGCGACTGGAAACCCGCGCACCTGGACCGCATATGCACCCGTGAAGTGGGGCTGGCGGAGCTGCCTCAGGTATTCCCGGGCATGCTGGCCGGGGGTTCCCTGGGCCGGACGCTGGTCGTGATCTAGTTGGCATTGCGGCGTCAGCGCGCATCGCTACAATCGAGACAATTCCGGGGGAAACACATGGCGCGTATTCTGATCGTCGACGACTCACCGTCTCAGCTGATGGGCATCCGCCGCATCGTCGAGAAGCTGGGGCATGAGGCCTTGACCGCCGAAGACGGCGCGGCGGGCGTGGAAGCCGCCAAGCGCGAAATCCCCGACCTGATCCTGATGGACGTGGTGATGCCGAACCTCAACGGCTTCCAGGCCACGCGCTCGATCTGTCGCGAGGCCACCACCAAGCACATCCCGATCGTGCTGGTGACCACCAAGGACCTGGACACCGACCGGGTCTGGGGCATGCGCCAGGGCGCCAAGGCCTACATCACCAAGCCCTTCAGCGAAAGCGACCTGTCCGAGATCATCGCCCAGCTGCTGCCGGGCTGATCGCCGCCAGCGGGCCGTCGCAGGCCCGCCGCTTTACCGTAAAGCCCTAACGCTTTCCGTGGGAGCGACGCGAGTCGCGATCGTGGAGCGTCGGCGTGCCGCGCAGTTCGGCCTCGCGTAGACCTGATGCGTAGGACGTGGTGAGCCGCAGGCGAACCGCATCGCCCGTCGCCAGTGCGATATCGCGCCGGTGCGGTTCGCTGCGCTCACCGCACCCGACGGCATCCGCTCAGCCGCGCCGCCAATCGTCGCCGAAGGCGTCGCGCATGCGCGCATAGGCCTCGTGCTGGGCTTCGGTGTTCGCGCGCGGCGCCAGCACCTCCAGCTCGACGATCTGGTCGCCCGGCGGCGTGCCCGGCAGGCCGCGGCCGCGCAGGCGCAGCTTGCGTCCGGCTTCCGAGTTCGGCGGGATCTTCAGTTCCACCGCGCCGCCCAGGGTCGGCACGCTGATGGTCGCGCCCAGCGCCGCTTCCCACGGCGCCAGCGGCAGCACGTGGATCACGTTGCGGCCGTCGACTTCGAAATGCGGATGCGCGGCGTACTCGATTTCCAGCAGCAGATCGCCGTGGCTGCCCTGCCCGGCCAGCCGTATCATCTGCCCCGGCTGGATGCCCTTGGGAATGCGCACTTCCAGGGTGCGCCCGTTGACCGAGATCCGTACCGATCCGCCCTCGTAGATCGTCTCCAGCGCCACCGCCAGCTTGGCGCGGGTGTCGCCGCGCGGCGGCGGCCGACCGGCCTGGCCGCCGAAGCCGGCCGGGCCGCGCCCGCGCCCGAACAGGCTTTCGAAGAAGTCGCTGAAACCGCCGCCCGCGCCGCCGCCGGCGAAGATCTCGTCGAAATCGGCGCCGCCATAACCGCCGCCGAAGCCGCCCGGCGGCGGCTGGACCTCGTCGCCGGGCCGATAGCCGCGCGCGCGCAACTGGTCGTAGGCGCCGCGCTTCTGCGGATCGCGCAGCGCTTCGTAGGCCTCGTTGACGGCCTTGAACTTGTCCTCGGCGCCGGCCTCCTTGCTGACGTCCGGATGGTATTTGCGCGCCAGCCGCCGGTACGCGGTCTTGATCTCGGCTTCGCCGGCGCTGGGTTCCACGCCCAGGGTTTCGTAGTAATCCTTGAACTGCATCGCGGCTCCCTCTAGCTCGCTGGTGAGCGGTCGACACCGGCCCACAGAGTAGGCGGCGCGCGATCGCACGGGAAGACCGGGCCGAAATGGCCGCCGCGCCTGCGTTTTTCAATGCTTGCGCGCACAATGCGCGCTGTACCCGGGTCTTGACGCGCCGTTACGCGCGCGCCGACCAGACTGCCATCCCCACCGGAGAGTATCCCCATGAGCATCCAGGTCGGCGACCGCCTGCCCGAAGTCAATCTGCAACGCATCCGCGAAGGCGTCGAGACCGTCGACACCAACGCCCTGTTCGACGGCCGCAAGATCGTGCTGTTCGCGGTGCCCGGCGCCTTCACTCCGACCTGCTCGGAGAAGCACCTGCCCGGCTTCGTCTCGCATTTCCACGATTTTCGCGCCAAGGGCATCGAAGTCGCCTGCATGGCGGTCAACGACCCCTTCGTGATGCAGGCCTGGGGCCAGAGCCAGCACGTGCCCGACGGCCTGATGATGCTCGCCGACGGCAACGGCGATTTCACCCGCGCGCTGGGCCTGGAGCTGGACGCCAGCGCCTACGGCATGGGCACGCGCGCCAAGCGCTTCGCGCTGTACGCCGAGAACGGCGTGGTCACCCAGTTGAAAGTCGAAGCGCCGGGCGAATACCGCGTGTCCTCGGCCGAACACATGTTGACGCTGGTCTGATCGCCTAGACATGAACGCGGGCGGCGGCGCCTACATCGCCGTCACCGGCCGCCGGGCATCGTTGGGGGCACCTCGCCCCCAGCGACCGCCAGGAGGTCGATATGAGTGCCAAACCCGCACGCAAGTCCGCGCACGCGGTGGCCGCCACGGCCAGCCGCAAGCCCGAAGCGGCGATGATCACCGACGTCAAGGCCATCCGCGCCCGCGCCCGCCAGCACATCCAGGACGGCGCGATCACCAGCAGCTACAACGCCGACCGCGGCACCGTGATCAAACTGCTCAACGAAGCGCTGGCGACCGAGATCGTCTGCGTGCTGCGCTACAAGCGCCACTACTTCATGGCCAGCGGCCTGATGGCCGACGCGGTCAAGGCCGAGTTCCTCGAGCACGCCAACGAGGAACAGGCGCATGCCGACCGCATCGCCGAACGCATCGTGCAGCTCGGCGGCGAACCCGATCTGAATCCCGACGTGCTGTCCAAGCGCTCGCATGCCGAGTACGTGGAAGGCAGCGACCTGCGCGACATGGTCAAAGAGGATCTGGTCGCCGAGCGCATCGCCATCGACAGCTATCGCGAGATCATCGACTACCTCGGCGACCGCGACACCACCACCAAGCGCATGATGGAATCCATCCTCGCCCAGGAAGAGGAACACGCCGACGAGCTGGCCGACCTGCTAGACGGCTGGACCGGCAAGTAAGCGCCTAGGCGGCGCGCCCGGATCGGGCGGCGGCGAGGGCCGCTGCTAGACTCGCCGCATGAGCCGCCTGGTCCATATCGCCCGCATGCGCGCCCGTCTGGAGCGCGCGCATTGGCCGCGCCTGCAGATGGCGACCATCGTCGCCATCACCGGCGGTGTCGGCTTCATCGCCTCCTATGCCCTGCTGCGTGGCGGCTTGGACGCGATGTGGCAGCGCTACCCGCTCGCGGTCGCCATCGCCTACGCCGTGTTTCTGTCGTTGTTGTGGCTGTGGGCCCGGTTCTTCGAGCGCAAGGCCTACGACTGGCTCGATCTGGTGCCCGATGGCGGCGGTTTCGGCGGCGGTGGCTCCACTGGAGGCGCTTCGGGCGGCGGCGGACACAGCGGCGGGGGCGGCGCTTCGGCGTCGTTCGAGGTCGAGGGCAACGTGCCCATGCCCTCGATCGCGGCGCCCGACGTCGATGTGAGTTTGCCCGAGCTCGAATTGCCCGATGCCCTGGGCGGCGCCGACGAAGGCGGTTGCGTGCTCGTGCTCCTGCTGCTGGTCGCGGCGGTGGCGCTCAGCGCGCTGTTGTTCACCGTCGGCTGGGTGGTCTGGATCGCGCCGACCCTGATGGCCGAACTGATCCTGGACGTCGCCCTCGCCGGCAGTCTCTATCGCCGACTGCGCCGCATCCAGACCCAGCATTGGCTACGCACCGCGCTGCGACGCACGATCTGGCCGGTGCTGGGCGTGGCCCTGACCCTGGCCGTGCTCGGTTATGCCGGAACGCGCTACGCGCCGGGCGCGGACTCCATCGGCGACGTGGTCGCCGCGATGCGGGCGCGCGAGTGAAACCTCAACGCATGCGCCCTTTGCCGCGCGAATTCGTCCCGTTCCGCCTGCTCGGCGCGCCGGTGGTATTCCACTGGAGCGTGCCCTTGGTGGCGGCACTGATCCTGGCCTCGTCCTTGAACGGGAATCCGCTCGCGGCCCTGGTCGGTATGCTGGCCTATCTGCTGCTGATCGTCGCCCACGAAGCCGGACACGCCTGGGTTGCGCGCCGCCATCGGCTGTACGTGGACAGCCTGCGCATCTATCCCATGCACGGGCAGTGCGTGCACGAGATGGCGCGCACGCCGGCCCAGGACATCGCGATCGCCTGGGGCGGCGTCGCCGCGCAGGCGCTGCTGTTCGTGCTGGCGATGCTGATCGGCCTGCTGCCTTCCTCGCCCGGCACCCTGAGCTCCCTGCAGACCGCGTTGGTGGTCGTCTGGGGCCCGGTCAACCTGCTGATCGTGGCGTTCAACCTGTTGCCGATGGCGCCGCTGGACGGCGCGCGCGCCTGGCGCGTGCTGCCCTGGCTGCGCCAGCGCTGGCGCGCGCGTGCGCAAGGGCCCAAGCCGG
The DNA here is from genome assembly GCF_900114355.1 of Lysobacter sp. cf310. Classification (GTDB taxonomy): domain Bacteria; phylum Pseudomonadota; class Gammaproteobacteria; order Xanthomonadales; family Xanthomonadaceae; genus Lysobacter. The sequence continues at coordinate 9,848 of NZ_FOSS01000003.1, read as the reverse complement.
CCAAACCCAAGCCGCGCGCACGGGGCGAGCGCGGCAAGGTGGTGTCGCTGGACGAACATCGCCAGCGCAACGCGCGTAACGACGACTGAAGCGCGGCTCTCGGCGCCTTAACGCAATACCCGAAACCGCACTCGCGACCAGGCGCCGCTGTCGGCCAGCGCAGTGAGCTGATGTTCGCCGGGCTCGCCGAAATCGTGCGCGAAGGCGGTGTCGCCTTCGGTTTCGCCGATCAGGCGACCGTCCAGCAGCCAGCGAATGCGCGCCGCGCTGCCTATCGCGCGCAGGGACAGCCGCAGCGCGTGCACGCTGCCGGGCGCGCGCGCGATCGTGGCCTGATCGGCCAGGCCTTCGATGCGCAGCTCCTCGCTGGCGTCGCGGCCGTCGGCGGCGCAATCGGGCGCCAGCGGCGGCAGGCGCGAGGCGCGCCGGGTTTCCGCGGGCAACCAGGGCGATGCCAGCGCCGGCCAACGCGCGATGCTGGCTTCGCGGCGCGCATGCGGCGCGCTGCAGTCGGCGGACAGGCGCAGGCCGCTGCGCGTATCGACGTCGAAACGCTCCACGCCCGCGTTCCACAAGCGCGCATCGCGTTCGGCGAAGGTAGGCGGCACCGAGCCGTCCAGGGTCCAGGCCTGCAATCTCTTCTGACACAGCTGCGGCGCCTGCGGATCCGGCGGCAGGCCCAGCGGCCAGCACACCTCGATCTGCGCCACGTTCGCCGGCGGCGGCTTCAGCGCACCGTCGCCGCGCTGGCGCGGCAGGCTGTCGACCACTTCGAACAACAGCGGCAAGGCGGTGACCGCGCCGTACTGCCCGGGCAGCGGCGTGCCATCCGGCCGTCCGACCCAGACCCCCACCGTGTAGCGGCGCGTGCTGCCCAAGGCCCAGGCATCGCGGAAGCCATAGCTGGTGCCGGTCTTCCAGGCCACGCGCGGACGGCCCGAGGTGTCGAAGGTATCGGCGACGGCGCCCGGCCGCGGATTGGCCTCAAGCACTTCGCGCACGATCCAGGCCGCACCCGGCGACAACAAACGGCGCTCCATCAGCGCCGCATCCGGCGTATAGCGCACGCGCCCGGCCAGGCCTTCGCGATTCAGCGCCGCGTAGGCACCGACCAGGTCCTCCAGGCGCGCGCCGGTGCCGCCCAGGATCATCGACAGGTTCGGCGTCGCGCCGCGCGGCCAATGCAGCTCGATGCCCGCATGCGCGAGCCGCGCCGAGAAGCGGCTGGGCCCCAGCCGATCCAGCAGATCCACCGCGGGCACGTTCAACGAAAGGCGCAGCGCTTCGGCCGCGCCCACCGGCCCGTTGAAATTGGCGTCGAAGTTGCCGGGCCGGTAGTCGCCGAACGACTGCGGCGCGTCGACCAACAAGCTTTCGGAATGGATCAGGCCGTCGTCCAGGGCCAGGCCGTACAGGAAAGGTTTGAGCGTCGAGCCCGGCGAACGCCAGGCCTTGACCATGTCCACATGGCCCAGGCGCGCGCTATCGCCGAAGGTCGCCGAGCCGACGTAGGCGCGCGCCTCCAGGCTGGCGTTGTCGATCACCAGCAAGGCCGCCGAGGTGCGCTCGGGCAGATTGGAGAAGTAGGCGGCGACGCGATCCTCGAGCGTGCGCTGCAGCTCGATGTCGATGGTCGACACCAACCGCGTCGCCTTGGGCTGCTCGAAGCGCAGGCGCTGCGCGAGCAGAGGCGCGTGCTGCGGCGGCTGCAACGAACGCGCGACCACCGGCTCGATGCGCGCGTCGGCGACCAGGGCGCGCGACCACACGCCCAGCGCAGCCATGCGCGCCAACACCTTGTCGCGCGCCACCCGCGCACGCTCGGGCTCGCGGTCCGGACGCAGGCGGCTCGGCGACTGCGGCAGCACCGCCAGCAGCGCGGCCTCGGCGTGCGACAGACGCGAGGAAGGCTTGCCCAGATACGCCCAGCTCGCCGCTTCCACACCTTCCACCGTGCCGCCGAACGGCGCTCGGTTGAGATACAAGCTCAGGATCTCGCGCTTGGACAGATGCATTTCCAACTGCAGCGCGCGCAGCAACTGCTTGAGCTTGCCCCAGGGCGTGCGCGTATGCGGGTCCAGGATGCGCGCGACCTGCATGGTCAGGGTCGACCCGCCGGAGACCACCCGGCCGCTGCCCAGCCACTGCCCGCCCGCGCGCAGCAAGGCGTAGGGATTCACGCCGGGATGCTTCCAGAACCAGCGGTCTTCGTAGTTCAACAGGGCCTGCAGGTACAGCGGCGAGACCTGCTCGATGCGCACCGGGTAACGCCAGATGCCGCCGCGATCGGCGAACGCGCGCAGTGGCGTGCCATCCATGGCGACCACCACCGCGCCGGCCTGGCTCTCGCGCGGCAGCGGCAGCGGAAAAGCCAGATCCAGCAGCATCGCCGAGGTCACTAACAGCAGCGCGGCGAGCAGCAGCTTCATTCCGAAGCGCCGCCGCGTCGGCAGCGTGGTCGTTGCCGTGGTCGTTGCCGGATCGGACTTCGCTCCACGCAGGCGACGCCACCAGCGCCGGCATGCGCTCCAGCCTCTCCCGCCTGCGGAAGAGGCTGGGGGTAAGGGCCGCTCCGGCGCCGGAGGTTCCGTACTGCTCACTGGATGCACCGGCTTTCGTTCACTGGAACTCGGTTCTCAGCCCCTTTCCCGCAAGCGGGGCGAGGGCCAGCGTGTGCGAGCCATGGGCTCGCGCTGCACCGGATGCCCGACCGCGATGCGGTCGGGCTGGGGTGCGGGTTGAGGGCCGCCGCGGGTTCGACATCCGAACCCGCGGCGCTGCCTCACTTGCCCGGCTGCCTCACCGTCAGCATCGCCGGCACCGCCTTGCCGACGCCGCGCAGGTCGGGACGGTACATGTCCTCGACCAGCGACGGCGGCACGGTGTAGGTGCCCGGGGTGACCGCGCGCACCAGGTAGAACACCCGCGCGGTGTCGCCGACATCGAGCTTGAGCGCGGCCACGTAGCGATCGTCGCGGAACTCCTCGTGACGCACTTCGGCGGCGTCGTCGCGGTCGGAGATCTCGATCCCGTCCACCACCACGCCGGCCCACTGCTTGGCGTCGCCGAGGTTGAAGTTCTCGATCTCCAGGCCCGCCGGCAGCAGATCGGTGAGCAGGGCATCGGGCATGGTGCGGCTGGCCTTGATGCTGACCTGCACGATCAAGGCCTCGCCCTCCTCCAGGCTGCCGCCTTCCCATTCCTCGCCCTTGGTCGTGTAGTACTTGCGCTTGACCTCGATCACCGAGCTGTCCGGATCCGGCGCGCGGCGCGGCACGCCGGCCACTTCCATGCTCGCGTACAGCGGCGGCTGGCCGACCGGCGCGAAGCTCACGCCCGCGGCCAGCGCGTCGTAGTCGAACAGGCGGCCGACGATCTTGGCCGCGCCGGCATCGCTGGCGACGTCGCCGACCTTCCACTGGCCGGACACGGTCTTGGCCTGGTCGGCCATCAGCGCCTTGCCCAGGCGCGCCAGGGCGACCTGCTCCTGCGTGCTCAGCCACAGCCAACCGCGGTTGCGGCGCGCGTCCAGCTCCAGGCCCAGCGGCACCGCGCGGCCGTCGTAGGCCGGCGTGGCGTAGCCGCGCTCGTGCACCAGCGCGATCATCAAGGCGTCGTCGCGCACGCGGCTGCCGTAATCGCCCAGGTACTCCGGACGGTCCTTGGAGTCCTTGGCGAAACCTTCGGCGATCGCCTTCTTGCCGCGCGCCTTGTCGCCCTGCATCGACAGCGCCAGGCCCAGGTGCACCAGCGGCAGACCGGTCACGCTGTTCTTGCGCTCGTTGTCGTAGAGCGCGCGCAAGGTACCCAGCGGAGCGCGGTTGACGCGCGCCAGCACATAGCCGGCATGCGCCTGGTAGGCGAACTTGAGGTGTTCGCGGCGGTCGTAGCCGAAGAACTGGGCGCCGCCCGACAGCAGGTCCTCGTTGAGCACCTTCAGGGACTTCTGCAGCATGGTCTCGGGCACCGCGAAGCCGGCGTCGCGCGCGTCCAGCAGGAACTCAACCACGTAGGGCGTGATCGCCTGATTGACGTAGTCGCCGTCGCCCCACATCGAATAGTGGCCGGAACCGATCTGCATCGCCGCCAGGCGGCCGAACGCGCCTTCCATGCGCGCGCGCCGCTGCTTGGCGTCCAGACCCTTGACCCCGAGCATCTTGGCGGTGGCCTCGTCCAGCTCCAGTGCGGCATAGCCCTTGCTGGTGGTCTGCTCGGCGCAGCCGTACGGATACTCCAGCGCACCCTGCAGCGCGCTGGCGAACGGAATCGGCGGCAAGGCGCTGACCGTCATGCGCGCGTTCACCGAGCCCGGCATCAGGCCTTCGGCGAAGTCCGCGCCCAGACGCACCGAGGCGTTGTCCTCCAGCACCTGGGTACGCGCACGCAAGACCTGCGGCCAGGCCGGCCGCACCGGCACGTCGTAGCGCCGGTCGACCTTGTAGCCGTTGCCCTCCACGCGCACGCGCACCTGCGCCACCGTGTAGCCCTCGCGGGCAACGATCGGGAAGGTGTAGGTGGTCTTGGCCTCGACACCCAGCGTGGCCTTGCGGTTGCCGTCGCTCAGCGCCAGCGGGCCGATGCCTTCGACCTTGACCTCGAACTCGCCGGGTTTGCCGGTGAAGTTCTGCACGTCCAGGGTCACGTTGCTGCGGTCGCCCGGTGCCAGCACGCGCGGCGTGCTGGCTTCGGCCAGCACCGGTGCGCGCACGATGGTCTCGCGGTCGCGTTTACCGTACTTGCCGCCGGAGTACACCAGCGCCGAGACGCGCAAGGTACCGTTGAAGTCCGGCACCGCCAGCTTGACCAGGGCATTGCCCTTGGCGTCCAGGCGCACGGGGCCGGCGAACAGATCCACCGTCTGCACCTTGGCGGTCGGGCGCCGCGCCTGCGGCAGCGCCTCCAGCGCGGCGTCGCCGCCGAAGCGGATCTTGGCGGTCCCGCCCTCGAAGCTCTCGATCACGCGCCCGTAGACGTCGTAGGCGTCCACGCCCAAGCGGCGCTGGGCGAAGAAGTGCGCGGCCGCGTCCGGCACCGGGAAGCGGGTGATGTTGAGGATGCCGACGTCGACCGCGGACACGGTCACGTAGGCCTCCTGCCCGGCCAACTGCGGCGCGCTCACGGTGACCGGCAGATCCTGCTCGGGTCGCATCAGCTTGGGTACGTTGAGGCCGACCGCGACCGTGCGCTCGCGCCGGTCCATCGGCACGTGGGCGATGCCGACCGCACGCGCGGGCGTGATCTTGCTGGGCGCGCTGCCGCCGCGGAACACCAGCGCGGTGACATAGACGTCGTGGCGGTCCCAGTCGTTGGTGACCGGAATCTCGAAGCTGCTGCCGGCCTTCACGTCGATCGCCTGCACGTACAGCATGCGATCGCTTTCGACCATCAGCAGGCCCTTGCCCGCATGCGGCGGGGTCAGGGTGACCTTGAGCGTATCGCCGGCCTTGTAAGCGGTCTTGTCGAGCGCGATCTTGACCTTGTCGGGACGCGCGTCGAGGCCGCGGTTCTGGTCGTCCCAGCTCCAGCCCGCCTTGAACGGATAGCGCGAGGTCAGCTGGGTCGCCGGGTCGTAGACGTCGATGCGGTACTCGCCCCACTCGACCGGGAAGTCCAGGCGCAGCGGCGAGGCGCCAAGGTCGACGTTGCGGGTCTGCACGTCTTCGTAACGGCGGTTGAAGTCGTAGTCCCAGCCGCCGTCGGCGTCGTAGTTCCAGTGGTAGTCGCGGTGTTCGCGGATCAGGGTCACGCGCAGGCCGCGCGCCGGCCGCGGCTTGCCGTCGGCGCCGACGCGGGTCAGCTCGAAGCCGGCGTTGCCGTTGGAATCGGTGCCTTCCTTGTCGTCGAACAGCGGGCGCACGCCGACCAGGGCATCGGCCGGCCACAACACGCGCTTGAGGCTGCGGTTGACGCTGCGGCCGCCGCTTTCGTAGACGCTGCCGGTGAGAATGGCGGCGATCGGGCTGACCGGCTTGGCCTCGGTGGGCAAGGCGACGTTCTGTTGCAGCTTGCCCTGGGCGTCGAGCGTGGTGTCGACCACGTCCTTGGCTTCCTTGGGCAGGCTCAGGGTCGGGTCGCCGAAGAAGTAACCGGGCAGTTGCTCCAGCGGATGCTGCTCCACCATCACCGCGAGCTTGGCGGTGAAGCGGTTGCCGGCGGCGGGCGCGCCATACAGGTAGGCGCCGTCGACGGCGAGCTTGATCGGCTCGCCCGGCTTGAGCGTGGCCTGGGCATTGAGGTCGAGCTTGAGACGTTCGGGCAGGAACTCCTCGATGCGCAGGGTCATGCCCTGCACCGCTTCCTTGCTGGCCGGATCGGTGCGGAACTCGACCCGCCAACGGCCGGTCGCGGCATCGGCCGGAATCACCTGGGCGTGGCGCACATAGCCCTGGCTGTCGGGCTGCAGGCGCGTTTCCAGGAAGGTCTTGCCGTCGGGCTGCACGTAGCGCAGGAACACCGGCTGCAAGGCCTTGCCCTTGAGCGCGACCGGCTTGCCGTCCTGATCGCGCAGCAGCGCCGACAGGCGCACGGTCTCGCCCGGGCGGTAGAGATCGCGCCCCGACCAGGCGAACACGTCGAACCAGGCCTGCTCGCGGCCGGAGACCGCGAACTCGGACAGGTCCAGCGCCGGCTGGTTGAACGGCAGCATCGACACGTCGCTGCCGCGCTGCGCCACCAGCACCTGGGTGGCGTCGAGTTTGTAGGCCAGCATCACGTTGCCGTTGCGATCGGTCTCGCCCTTCAGCACCGGCTCGCCATTGGCGTCCAGCACCTTGAGCTCGACGCCGCCGACCGCGTCGCCGTTCTCCAGCGAGGCGGTGTGCACGAACAGCTTGTCCTTGTAGGCGCGCGCGTGCAGGCCGAGATCGCTGACGGTGAAGAACGCGGTCTCGAACTCGTCCTTGAACTGGCCGGTGCGCTTCATCACCGCGAAGTACAGGCCGGGCTTCTGCAGCTCCTCGATGTCCTGCAGCGGCAGATAGGTGAGCACGCGCTCGTTGGGCTTGCCGCCGAGCACGAAGCGATTGACGTAGACCGGCTCGGCCAGCTTGGACAATGGGGTCTTGTCGTCCCAATCGCGCTCCAGCTCCCAGCTGCCGCGACGGCCGCCGCGCTGGTATTCGGCGAAGAACTTGGGCAGTTCCTTGTCCTTGATGCGCATGAACTCGACGTCGACTTCGGCGACGTTGATCGACACCACCGGCAGGCCGCGGCTCTCGCGCGCCGGCAGCACGCTGCCTTGCGAGGCGAAGCCGACCACCGGGTCCAGCGGACCGGTGTAGACGTTGCGGGTGACGGTCTTGCCGATGCGGTCGCCGTCGGCGGCGGTGAGCCCGCCCTTGATGGTGACCACGTAGTCCTTGCTGGCTTCGACGTGGGGGAAGCGCAGGATCTTGCCGCCGTCGTCCAGCACCCAACTGCCCTTGACCACGGCACCGTTCTTGTCGGCGACCGCGATCAGGTCGTCGAAGGCCTGGCTGCCGACCAGCGGCTGACTGAATTCCAGGGCGATCGCGAGCTGTTCGTCGGCTTTCTGATCGGGATAGGCCGCGACCAAACCGAAACCCGTGACCGTCTCGCGCTTGGCCTTGATCGCCTCGCCGCTGACCTCGGGCAGCTGCCCGGTGGTGTCGCGTTTGCAGGCCGCGGGCCCGCCGATCAGCAGCAGCGCCAAGGCCAAGGCCGCGGCCGTGCGCGCCATGCGCCGGAACGAAAATGCAGCAACACCCACCACGCTATCCATGTCGTCTCCCCTAGGGTTGCGACGAGTATAGAGCGCGCCAGGCATCGCCATGAGGACGATTTGAAGACCAGTCCGAAGCACCGTTTTGCTGGCGTTGCCGATTGCCGACGGCGGCCGGATCGGCCGCCGACGATGCCGCCGGCCCGACCCTGAAACATTGTTTCAAAGCAAAGTCGCGCCGATCCGGTCCATGCAATCCGAGTGCCAATGCATGACCCCAATCACACTGCGGGCGCAGCTGCGGGTGGTTTCCCCTGTCCCATCCAGGCAGTGGCTTGGCTAGGTTGAAAAAGGGACGGATCGACGATCCGTCCGCCACCGCCCTGCGCATCGGCCGACACGGACGCCGCGCCAGGGATCGCCATCGACGCGGCCGAACCCGGCCGTACAGGGAGAGAGAGAACCCGATGACCACTCGTAAACCCGCAGCGCGCCTGGCCCAGGCCGCGCTGCTCCTGAGCATCGCCAGCGCCCCGGCGTTCGCGGCCAAGCCGTTGTTCGTCGGCGAAGCGCCCGCGCCGCAACGCGCCGCGCTCGCCACGGCGCAGCAGCTGTCGCAAGCCGCGCCCACCCGCAGCCTGCGCATCGAACGCGCCGACGCTTCGGTGGTGAGCGCGCAGAACCGCGAAATCGAACTGCGCCTGGGTTCGCGCCTGGTCACCGCCACGCTCGACGATGCCCATCAGACCGCACGCGGCAACACCGTCTGGCTCGGCCGCCTGCGCGATTCGCGCGGCGCCTCGGCCCTGCGCGGCACGCGCGAAGTGCGCGTCGACGAACGCAATTCGGTGGCCCTGGTCCGCCACGGCAACCGCATCACCGGCAATGTGCGCGTGGACGGCACCCTGTACCGCATCCAGTCCCTGCCCGACGGCAGCAACGCGGTGATCGAGGTCGACGAAAGCCGCCTGCCGCCGGACCACGCGGCCGACTACAACGAAGCCGGCATGCCGCAGATCGACATGCGCGCCGCCGCGGCGCGCGCCGTGAGCGGCGGCGGCCTGGTCGGCGCTGCCGCGATCGACCCGGGCGCCACCGCCACCATCCGCGTCCAGGTGGTCGCGACCAATCAGGCCGTCACCGCTTACGGCGGCGACATGGAGGCCTTGATCGAACTGGCCGTGGCCGAGAGCAACCAGGGCTACGCCAACTCCAACGTCGGCATTAACATGGTCCTGGCCAACTACCGCACGGTGCAATACACCTCGGTCGGCGACGGCCATGCCACCGACGTGCAGCGCTTCGCCGGCACCACCGACGGCTACATGGACGACGTCCACGCCAGCCGCGACGCCAACGCCGCCGACGTCAACGTGCTGGTCATCGACGACGACAGCAACTGCGGCCGCGCCAGTTCGATCGGCTCCAACGCCGCCAGCGCGTTCGCGACCGTGTACTGGGATTGCGCGACCGGCTACTACAGCTTCGCCCACGAGATCGGCCACCTGCTGTCGGCGCGCCACGACCCCGCCAACGACCCCAGCAGCACGCCTTACGCCTACGGCCACGGCTACCAGTACGCACCGGCCAGCGGCGCGCGCTGGCGCACCATCATGGCCTACCAGTGCAGCGGCACCGCCTGCACGCGCCTGAACTACTGGTCCAACCCCGACGTCACCTATAACGGCGTGGCGATGGGCAATACCAACCTCAGCCACAACCAGCGCGTGCTGGTGCAGACCAAGGCGGCGATGGCGGCGTTCCGCGCCGACCCGGGCGCCAACGTCGCGCCGACGGCCAACTTCAGTTCCTCGGCCAGCGGCCTGACGGTGGCGTTCACCGACACCTCCACCGACAGCGACGGCAGCATCGCCTCGCGCAGCTGGAACTTCGGCGACAGCACCACCTCCACCGCCACCAACCCCAGCAAGACCTACGCGGCCGCCGGCACCTACACCGTCACCCTGACCGTCACCGACGACGACGGCGCCACCAACACCAAGACCGCCACGGTCACGGTCGGCACCAGCGGCGTGCAGACTTACACCAACGGCACCGACGTCAACATTCCCGACAACAACGCCACCGGCGTGAGCAGCTCGATCGTGGTCTCCGGCCGCACCGGCAACGCTCCGACCAACGCCTCGATCTCGGTCAACATCGTCCA
>NZ_FOSS01000002.1:934344-990915 GCF_900114355.1 Lysobacter sp. cf310 | reverse complement strand
AAGCTGGTGGACGCGCTGGACACGTTCATTCCGCAGCCGGAGCGCGCGATCGACAAGCCGTTCCTGATGCCGGTGGAAGACGTGTTCTCGATTTCGGGCCGCGGCACCGTGGTGACCGGCCGTATCGAGCGCGGCATCATCAAGGTGGGCGACGAAATCGAAATCGTCGGTATCCGTCCGACGCAGAAGACCACGGTCACGGGCGTCGAGATGTTCCGCAAGCTGCTGGACCAGGGTCAGGCGGGCGACAACGCCGGTCTGCTGCTGCGCGGCACCAAGCGTGACGACGTCGAGCGCGGCCAGGTGCTGGCCAAGCCGGGTTCGATCACCCCGCACACCGAGTTCGAAGCCGAAGTCTACGTGCTGTCGAAGGACGAAGGCGGCCGTCACACCCCGTTCTTCAAGGGTTACCGTCCGCAGTTCTACTTCCGCACGACCGACATCACCGGCGCGGTGACGCTGCCGGACGGCGTCGAGATGGTCATGCCGGGCGACAACATCAAGATGGTCGTGTCGCTGATCAACCCGGTGGCGATGGACGACGGCCTGCGCTTCGCGATCCGCGAAGGCGGTCGTACGGTCGGCGCCGGCGTGGTGGCGAAGATCATCAAGTGATCTTTCGGGCCGGGCGCCCCTGGCGCCCGGCTTGGTCGAAGGTCCTTCCCGCGTAGGCGGGGACGAGGCGACACCGCTTGCGCATGCAGCGAGCGGCGATGGGGCCTCAAGATCCAGTCTCACCGCTTCATGCAACACAGGAGCCAGGGTTCGCGCCCGGGTTCCGGGTCCTCCGGGCCGGCCCTTTCGGGGCGCCGACCCGGGCATCCGCCGCCGATCGGGCGGGGCGCTTGCGTCCTTCCCGGCAATACGGTTAGAATGCTCGACCACCGCGCCAGGTCTGTGAATTCAGGCCCGGCACGACCAGCGAAATGAGGAGCAGGACGCACCTCGTATTCGCCAGACAGGGATATGTCGCACGGCAGCGCTCCGTACGTTCCGGGCCCTTGAGGCTTCCAAGGAACGCACACGGGGCCCTTCGTGCGTTCTGCTCAGTCTGGGCGGATCGGGAAACCGGTCTGCCTTAGTTTTTTTCCAGGCAAGGAAGCTCCGGGGCGAGGGTGCTGCTCTGGAGTGTTTGCGTTTTCGTGGGGTTCGGCACACCCAGAAGCCGGCCCGTCGCTCTTTCAACCAAGGAATTCCGTCATGGCGGACCAAAAGATCCGGATTCGGCTGAAGGCGTACGATCATCGTTTGATCGACCGCTCGGCCAGCGAGATCGTCGAGACGGCTAAGCGGACCGGCGCGCAAGTGCGCGGCCCGATCCCGCTGCCGACCAAGATCGAGCGTTACACCGTTCTGGTTTCCCCGCACGTCGATAAGGACGCGCGTGACCAGTACGAGACCCGCACGCACAAGCGCGTGCTCGACATCGTCGACCCCAACGACAAGACCGTGGACGCGCTGATGAAGCTCGAACTCGCGGCTGGCGTCGACGTGCAGATCAAGCTGACCTGAGGCAAGCCACCATGACCGCGAAGAAATATTCGTTGGGCATCGTCGGCCGTAAGGCCGGCATGAGCCGCGTCTTCCTCGCCGACGGTAAGTCGGTGCCGGTGACGCTGATCGAAGCCACTCCGAACCGTATCACCCAGATCAAGACCACCGACACCGACGGCTACAGCGCCGTGCAGGTGACGGTCGGCGTGCGCCGCGCTGCGCTCGTCAACAAGCCGGAAGCCGGTCACCTCGCCAAGGCGAAGGTCGAAGCCGGTCGCGGCCTGTGGGAGCTGCGCGTGGAAGCCGACCAGATCGGCGCTTTCGAAGTGGGCGGCGAGATCAAGGCCGACATCTTCTCCGAAGGCCAGATCGTCGACGTCCAGGGCATCACCAAGGGCAAGGGCTTCCAGGGCACGATCAAGCGCTGGAATTTCCGCATGGGCGACGCGACGCACGGTAACTCGCTGTCGCACCGCTCGCCGGGTTCGATCGGCCAGCGCCAGACGCCGGGTCGCGTTTTCCCGGGCAAGAAGATGTCCGGTCACATGGGCGCCGTCCAGCAGAGCACGCAGGGCCTGGAAGTGGTCAAGGTCGACGCCGAGCGCGGCCTGATCGCCATCAAGGGCGCCGTGCCGGGCGCGCCGGGCGGCGACGTGATCGTCCGTCCGACGAGCAAGGGAGCATAACGATGGAACTTGCCATCAACGGTAGCGACAAGAAGCTGTCGGTTTCCGACGCCATCTTCGATCGCGAATTCAGCGAAGACCTGGTCCACCAGGTCGTTGTGGCCTACCGCAACGCGGGCCGCGCCGGCACCAAGGCGCAGAAGACGCGTTCGGAAGTCAACGGCACCACCAAGAAGTCGAAGAAGCAGAAGGGCGGCGGTGCGCGTCACGGCGCGCTGACGGCTCCGATCTTCGTCGGCGGCGGCGTGACCTTCGCGGCCAAGCCGCGCAGCTTCGCGCAGAAGGTCAACCGCAAGATGTACCGCGCAGCGATGGCTGCGATCCTGTCGGAGTTGAACCGTCAGGGCCGCATCACCGTCGTCGAGACGCTGGACATCGACTCGCCGAAGACCTCGGGCATGGTCGCCAAGCTGAAGTCGCTCGAAATGGGCCGTCGTCCGCTGCTCGTCACCGAGGAAGCCTCCGAGAATCTGTACCTCTCGGCGCGCAACCTGCCCTACGTTGAAGTCCGCGACGTGCAGGGACTCGATCCGGTCGCCCTCGTCGGCGCCGATTCGATCGTGTTCACGACCGATGCGGTCAAGAAGATCGAGGAGTGGCTGGCATGAACGACGCCAAGCTCTACAGCATCATCCGTGCGCCGCGCGTGTCCGAAAAGACCGCGCGTCTGCAGGAAGTTTCCAACCAATACGTCTTCGAAGTCGCGACGGACGCTACCAAGGCCGACATCAAGGTCGCCGTGGAAAAGCTGTTCGACGTGAAGGTCGAGGCGGTGAATGTGGTCAACGTGAAGGGCAAGAACAAGGCCTTCAAGTTCCGCATGGGCCGTCGCGCCGACTGGCGTAAGGCGTACGTGAAGCTGGCCGCTGGCCAGTCGATCGACGTGATTGCCAAGCCCTGAGGAAAGACCCATGGCATTGATGACTTTCAAGCCCACTTCCCCCGGCCGCCGCAGCGCGGTCCGCGTGGTGACGCCGGGCCTGCATAAGGGCGCGCCGCACGCGGCGTTGGTCGAGAAGCAGAGCAAGAGCGGCGGCCGTAACCACCACGGTCGCATCACCACCCGTCACATCGGCGGTGGCCACAAGCAGCATTACCGCATCATCGACTTCAAGCGCGACAAGGTCGGCATCCCCGCCCGCGTCGAGCGGATCGAATACGATCCGAACCGCACCGCGCACATCGCGCTGCTGTGCTACGTCGATGGCGAGCGCCGTTACATCATCGCCCCCAAGGGCCTGAAGGACGGCGACCAGGTGATCGCGGGCCGCGACGCCCCGATCCGCGTCGGCAACACGCTGCCGCTGAGCAACATCCCGGTCGGCACCACCGTGTGCTGCGTCGAGATGAAGCCGGGCAAGGGCGCCCAGCTGGCCCGTGCGGCCGGCGCCAGCGCCTACCTGGTGGCTCGCGAGCAGGGCTACGCCACGCTGCGTCTTCGCTCCGGCGAAATGCGCAAGGTGCCCGTCGAGTGCGGCGCCACGATCGGCGAAGTCGGCAACGACGAACACAGCCTCGAGAAGCTCGGCAAGGCCGGCGCCAAGCGCTGGCGCGGTATCAAGCCGACCGTCCGCGGTGCGGCCATGAACCCGGTCGACCATCCGCACGGCGGTGGTGAGGCCAAGGCTGGCCAGGGCAACCCGCATCCGGTCACCCCGTGGGGTGTGCCGACCAAGGGTTACAAGACGCGTAAGAACAAGCGTACGCAGCAGTTCATCGTTCGCGATCGCAGGAGCTAATCGGCCATGGCACGTTCACTCAAGAAAGGTCCGTTCGTCGACCACCATCTGATGAAGAAGGTGGAAGTCGCGGGCAACAACAAGAAGCCGATCAAGACCTGGTCGCGTCGCTCGATGGTGCTGCCGGAGATGGTGGGTTTCACCATCGCGGTGCACAACGGCAAGAACCACATCCCGGTGTTGGTCAACGAAAATATGGTTGGCCACAAGCTTGGCGAATTCGCCCTGACCCGTACGTTTAAGGGTCACGGCGGCGACAAGAAGTCGGGCAAGTAAGGAGATGACCATGGAAGCGAAAGCCATCCTGCGCACCGCGCGCATCTCCCCGCAGAAGGCCCGCCTGGTCGCCGACCAGGTGCGCGGTCTGTCCGCCGAACGCGCCGTCAACCTGCTGAAGTTCTCGGATAAGAAGGCAGCTGCACTGATCCGCAAGGTCGTGGAGTCCGCCATCGCCAACGCCGAGAACAACCAGGGCGCCGACGTCGACGAGCTCAAGGTCAAGACCATCATGGTGGACGAGGGTCCCGCACTTAAGCGCTTCATGGCGCGTGCGAAGGGCCGCGGCACCCGCATCCTCAAGCGCACCAGCCACATTACTGTGGTTGTGGGCGCGGGCAAGTAAGGCGGAGTCAGACAATGGGTCATAAAGTTCATCCGACCGGTATCCGCCTTGGTATCTCCAAGGACTGGAACTCCAAGTGGTTCGCCGGCAAGAAGCAGTACGCCGAGTACCTGGCTGCCGACCTCAAGGTCCGCGAGATGCTTCGCAAGAAGCTCGCGCAGGCCGGCATCTCGAAGATCTTCATCGAGCGTCCGGCCAACAACGCCCGCGTCACGATCCACACCGCCCGTCCGGGCGTGGTGATCGGCAAGCGCGGCGAGGACATCGAGAAGCTGCGTAAGGAAGTCAGCGCGCTGATGGGCGTTCCGGCGCACATCAACGTGACCGAGGTCCGCAAGCCGGAACTCGACGCGCAGCTGGTCGCCGAGTCGATCGCTCAGCAGCTCGAGCGCCGCATCATGTTCCGTCGCGCGATGAAGCGCGCCGTGGGCAACGCGATGCGCCTGGGTGCCCTGGGCATCAAGGTCAACGTGGCCGGCCGTCTCAACGGCGCCGAGATCGCGCGTTCGGAGTGGTACCGCGAAGGCCGCGTGCCTCTGCACACCCTGCGCGCCGACATCGACTACGGCTTCGCTGAAGCCAAGACGACGTACGGCATCATCGGCATCAAAGTCTGGGTTTACCGCGGCGAAATCTTCGATTTCTCGCAGGTCGGCCAGGAAAAGCAGGACGATTCGCCGCGCAGCGATCGTGGTGACCGCGGCGACCGCGGCGACCGTAACGACCGCCCGGGCCGTCCTGCCCGCGAACAGAGGTAATCCGCCATGTTGCAACCCAAGCGAACCAAGTACCGCAAGGTACACAAGGGCCGCAATGAGGGCCTGAGCTGGAACGGCAATGCCGTCAGCTTCGGCGAATACGGCCTCAAGGCGACCGCACACGGCCAGCTGACCGCGCGTCAGATCGAAGCGGCTCGCCGCTCGATCAGCCGCTACGTCAAGCGCGGCGGCAAGATGTGGATCCGCGTGTTCCCGGACAAGCCGATCACCAAGAAGCCGATCGAGGTCCGAATGGGCTCCGGTAAGGGCAACGTCGAGTACTGGGTCGCTCAGATCCAGCCCGGTCGCATGATTTACGAGATCGAAGGTGTCGCTGAGGACGTCGCGCGTGAAGCGTTCCGTCTGGCGGCCGCCAAGCTCTCGGTGACCACCACTTTCGTTACCCGGACGGTGCGCTAATGGAACTCAAGCAACTGCGCGAGAAGTCGGCTGACGAGCTCAAGGCTCATCTGGTCGACCTGCACAAGGAGAGCTTCGCCCTCCGCATGCAGAAGGCCACCGGTCAGCTCGCTAAGACTCATGAGGCCCGCCGTGTTCGCCGCGAGATCGCTCGCGTGAACATGCTGCTGGGTCAGAAGAAGTAAGGACCCACGCCATGACCGACAACAACACAGAGAAGGCGCTGCGCACGGTTGAAGGCCGGGTCGTCAGCAACAAGATGGACAAGACCGTCACCGTGCTCGTCGAGCGTCAGGTCAAGCACGCGCTGTACGGCAAGTACATCCGTCGCTCGACCAAGCTCCACGCCCACGACGCCGAGAACGCCTGCAAAGAAGGCGATATCGTGCGAGTGAAGGAAATTGCGCCGATGTCGAAGACCAAGAACTGGAGCGTGGTTGAGATCGTCAGCCGCGTGGCCGAATAAGAGGAGGCTGAACCATGATCCAGATGCAAAGCTACCTCGCCGTGGCCGACAACTCCGGTGCTAAAGAAGTGATGTGCATCAAGGTGCTCGGCGGCTCCAAGCGCCGTTACGCGCACATTGGCGACATCATCAAGGTCACCGTCAAGGACGCGATCCCGCGCGGCAAGGTCAAGAAGGGCGACGTCTACGACGCCGTCGTGGTCCGTACCCGCAAGGGCGTTCGTCGCCCCGACGGTTCGCTGATCCGCTTCGATGGCAACGCTGCGGTGTTGCTCAACAACAAGCATGAGCCGATCGGCACCCGTATCTTCGGGCCCGTGACTCGCGAGCTGCGCTCGGAGAAGTTCATGAAGATCGTCTCGCTCGCGCCTGAAGTGCTCTGAGCGGAGGAACTAGACCATGAACCGTATCAAGAAGGGCGATCAGGTGATCGTCACCGCCGGCAAGGACAAGGGCAAGAAGGGCGACGTCGTGCGCGTTCTCGGCGACAAGGTCGTCGTGGCGAACATCAACATCGTCAAGCGCCACACCAAGCCGAATCCGCAGGCCAACCAGCCGGGCGGCGTGATCGAGCGCGAAGCGCCGATCCACATTTCCAACGTCATGCTGTTCAACCCGGCCACCGGCAAGGGCGAACGCATCGGTTTCAAGGTGCTGGAGGATGGACGCAAACTGCGTGTGTTCCGCTCCAGCGGTGAGGCGGTTGACGCCTGAGGAATGCTGAAATGACCACCCGGCTCGAAGAGTTCTACAAGAATGAAGTGGTTCCTGCGCTGACCGAGAAGTTCGGTTACAAGAACCCGATGGAAGTGCCGCGCCTGAGCAAGATCACGCTGAACATGGGCGTGGGCGAGGCTGCGACCAACAAGAAGATCCTGGAAAATGCCGTCGCCGACATGGCCAAGATCTCCGGCCAGAAGCCGATCGTGACGAAGACCCGCGTGTCGGTGGCTTCGTTCAAGATCCGCGACGGCTGGCCGATCGGCGCCAAGGTCACCCTGCGCCGCGCCAAGATGTACGAGTTCATGGACCGCCTGATCAACATCTCGCTGCCGCGCGTGCGCGACTTCCGCGGTGTCTCGGGTCGTTCGTTCGACGGCCGTGGCAACTACAACATGGGCGTCAAGGAACAGATCATCTTCCCGGAAATCGATTTCGACCAGGTCGATGCGCTGCGCGGCATGGACATCGCGATCACCACGACCGCGAAGACCGATGCCGAGGCCAAGGCCCTGCTCGAAGCCTTCCGCTTCCCGTTCCGCAACTGAGTCTAGGATTGAACTATGGCTAAGACCTCCATGATCAACCGCGACATCAAGCGGACCAAGCTGGTGAAGAAGTTCGCCGGCAAGCGTGATGCGCTGAAGAAGATCATCTCCAGCGACAGCTCCTCCTACGAGGAGAAGCTGGAAGCCGCCGTCAAGCTGCAGAAGCTGCCGCGCGACTCCTCGCCGAGCCGCCAGCGCAACCGCTGCGCCCTGACCGGCCGTTCGCGCGGCGTCTACCAGAAGTTCGGCCTGGGCCGCAACAAGCTGCGTGAAGCCACCATGCGCGGCGACGTGCCTGGTCTTCGCAAGGCAAGCTGGTAAGATAGTCGGCTGTCCCAGCTGTACCGCCGCGGCCCTCGGGTCGCGGCGGCGCTGTTGAAAGTGTCGTAACCCGTTGTATTTATTACTGAAATTCGCAATCCCGCGGATATCGGTGCTACTCATAGGTGATATTCAATGAGCATGACTGATCCCATCGCCGACATGCTGGTCCGCATCAAGAATGCGGCGGCTGTTCGGAAGCAGACGGTGAAGATGCCGTCGTCCAAGGTGAAGGTGGCCATCGCCGCCGTGCTGAAGGACGAGGGCTACATCCTGGACTCGCGCGTGGTCCAGACCACGCCGGGCAAGGCCGAACTCGAAATCTCGCTGAAGTACTACGAAGGCAAGCCGGTGATCGAGCGCCTCCAGCGCTACTCCCGCTCGGGCCTGCGTCAGTACCGCGGCAAGGAAGCGCTGCCCAAGGTCCTCGGCGGCCTGGGTATCGCCATCATCTCCACCTCGAAGGGCATCATGACCGATGCGCAGGCGCGCCAGCAGGGCGTCGGCGGTGAAGTCCTGTGCTTCGTGGCCTAAGGGAGGAACGAAAATGTCCCGAGTTGCCAAGAAGCCGATCGCTCTCCCGAAGGGCGTCGAACTGAACGTGCAGGCCGACAACGTCAGCGCCAAGGGCCCGAAGGGCACCCTGTCGATCGCGAAGCCGGCGGCCATCAACCTGCAGATCGAAAACGGCGAAGCCGTGTTCACCACCGAAGACGCCGCGCTGATCCCGCTCACGGGCACCCTGCGCGCGATCCTCGCGAACATGGTCAAGGGCGTCTCCGAAGGCTTCGAGCGCAAGCTCGAGCTGGTCGGCGTCGGCTACCGCGCCTCGATGCAGGGCCAGGACCTGAACCTCTCGCTGGGTTTCTCGCACCCGGTGCTGTTCAAGGCTCCGGAAGGCATCACCATCGCTACCCCCACCCAGACCGAGATCGTGGTCCAGGGCGCGGACAAGCAGCGCGTCGGTGAAGTCGCCGCCAAGATTCGCGGTTTCCGTCCGCCGGAGCCCTACAAGGGCAAGGGCGTGAAGTACGCCGGCGAAGTCATCATCCGCAAGGAAGCCAAGAAGGCCTAAGGAACGCATCGCCCTCGCAGGGCCGTGCCGACCCCCCTTCAGCTTTCGGAGATCAGAACATGAACAAGAACATTTCCCGCCTGCGTCGCGCCAAGTCCACCCGCGCGCACATCCGCGAACTCGGCGTGCCGCGTCTGTCGGTGCTGCGCACCGGTCAGCACCTGTACGCCCAGGTCTTCACCGCCGACGGCTCCAAGGTCCTGGCTGCCGCCTCGACCGTGCAGGCCGACGTCAAGGAAGGTCTGAAGAACGGCAAGAACGCCGAGGCCGCCGTCAAGGTCGGCCACGCGATCGCCGCCAAGGCCAAGGCCGCCGGCATCGAGAAGGTCGCGTTCGACCGTTCGGGTTACCGCTACCACGGTCGCATCAAGGCTCTGGCCGATGCGGCTCGCGAAGGCGGCCTGAAGTTCTAAGGCTTGAAGGCGAGGGGATTCGTCCCCACGCCTGAACCAGACAACTGCCGGCGCGGTCTGCGCCGGGCGTCAGGACGGGTTCCCGTCCTGGTCGCGGCACCCGATGCATATCACAACCATAAGCGGCGACGCCGCAAATCCCATAAACCTACGAGATATCGAAATGGCTGAAGAACAGCGTGCACCGCGGGGTCGTGATCGCGACCGTAACCGCGAAGAGATCGACGACGGCATGATCGAGAAGCTGATCGCGGTCAACCGCGTCAGCAAGACCGTCAAGGGCGGTCGCCAGTTCACCTTCACCGCGCTGACGGTGGTGGGCGACGGCAACGGCAAGGTCGGCTTCGGCTACGGCAAGGCGCGCGAAGTGCCGGTCGCGATCCAGAAGTCGATGGAATACGCCCGCAAGGCGATGAACAACGTCGATCTGAACAACGGCACCTTGTGGCACGCCGTGAAGTCGGGCCACGGCGCGGCGCATGTGTTCATGCAGCCGGCGTCGGAAGGTACCGGCGTGATCGCCGGCGGCGCGATGCGCGCCGTGCTGGAAGCGGTCGGCGTCAAGAACGTGCTGGCCAAGGCCACCGGTTCGCGCAACCCGATCAACCTGGTTCGCGCCACGCTGAAGGGTCTCACCGGCATGCATTCGCCGGCCAAGATCGCGGCCAAGCGCGGCAAGAAGGTGGAGGATCTCAACCATGGCTAAGGCTGCTAACAAGCCGGTCGAAGGCGGCACCGTCACGGTGCGCCTCGTCAAGGGTCTGCGTGGCTGCCAGTCGCGTCACCGTCTGTCGGTGAAGGCGCTGGGCCTGAACAAGCTCAACGACGTGCGGACGCTGAAGGACAGCCCGCAGGTTCGTGGCCTGATCAACACGGTCCACTACCTGGTTCAGGTCGAGGGCTAAGGAGAACATCATGCGTCTCAATACACTCAAGCCGGCTGACGGCGCCCGCGAAGACCGCAAGCGCGTCGGTCGCGGTATCGGTTCCGGCCTCGGCAAGACCGCCGGCCGCGGCCACAAGGGTTCGTTCGCTCGTTCGGGCAAGGGCAAGATCAAGGCCGGCTTCGAAGGCGGTCAGACCCCGATGCAGCGTCGTCTGCCGAAGATCGGCTTCCGCTCCAAGACCGCCAAGGACACCGCCGAAGTGCTGTCCTACCAGCTGGACAAGCTGGAAGCCGGCGAGATCGATTTCGCCAAGCTGCTGGCGGCCAAGCTGGTCCCGACCACGGCCAAGCAGGCGAAGATCGTGAAGAAGGGCGAGCTGAACAAGGCGTTCGTGCTCAAGGGCGTGCTGGCCACGGCCGGTGCTAAGGCCGCTATCGAAGCGGCCGGCGGCAAGGTCGAGGAGTAAGCGATACATGGCGCGGAGCAGCAACGCGATGGCCGGTCTCGGCGGCGGTCTCGGTAAGTTCACCGAGCTCCGCCAACGTCTGCTGTTCGTAGTCGGCGCATTGATCGTCTACCGCATCGGTTGCTACATCCCGGTGCCGGGCGTCAATCCCGAGGCGATGCTCAAGCTCATGGAGTCGCAGAAGGGCACGATCGTGGACATGTTCAACATGTTCTCGGGCGGCGCCCTTCACCGTTTCAGCCTGTTCGCGCTGAACGTGATGCCGTACATCTCGGCGTCGATCATCGTGCAGCTGCTGGTGCAGATCGTGCCCAGCCTGAAGGCCATCCAGAAGGAAGGCGAGTCGGGCCGGCGCAAGATCAACCAGTGGTCGCGCATGGGTGCGATCCCCCTGGCCGTGTTCCAGGCCTGGGGTATCGCGACGGCCTTGCAGGCCGGCGGCGCGAGCCAGGGCATTCCGGTGGTCTACAACCCGGGTCCGGGCTTCATCCTGACCGCGGTGATCGCGTTGACCGCGGGCACCATGTTCCTGATGTGGATCGGCGAGCAGGTGACCGAGCGCGGCATCGGCAACGGCGTGTCGTTGATCATCTTCGCCGGCATCGTCGCGGGCCTGCCCGCCGCGGTGATCACGATGTTCACCCAGATCAACGACGGCACCATGAACCCCATGACCGCGATCGCGGTGGTGGCCATCGTGGTGGTGTTCACCTATCTGGTGGTGTTCGTCGAGCGCGGCCAGCGGCGGATCACGGTCAATTACGCCCGTCGTCAGGGCGGCCGTAACGCCTACATGAACCAGTCGTCGTTCCTGCCGTTGAAGCTCAACATGTCCGGCGTGATCCCGGCCATCTTCGCCTCGAGCATCGTGATGTTCCCGGCGACGGCGGCCACCTGGTTCAGCCAGAGCAGCTCGGCCACCTGGCTGCAGCGGGTCAGCCAGTGGCTGAACCCGGGCGAGCCGCTGCATATGATCCTGTATGCGGCCCTGATCATCGGTTTCGCCTTCTTCTATACGGCGCTGGTGTTCAACTCGCAGGAAACGGCCGACAATCTGAAGAAGTCGGGCGCGCTGATTCCGGGTATCCGCCCGGGCAAGGCGACGGCCGACTATGTCGACGGCGTGCTGACCCGCCTCACGGCGGCCGGCGCGGCTTATCTGGTGATCGTCTGTCTCCTCCCGGAGATCATGCGCACCCAACTGGGCACCTCGTTCTACTTCGGCGGCACCTCGTTGCTGATCGTGGTGGTGGTGGTGATGGATTTCATCGCTCAAGTCCAGGCTCATCTGATGTCGCATCAGTACGAGAGCCTGTTGAAGAAGGCGAACTTGAAGGGCGGCTCGCGCGGCGGTCTCGCGCGCGGGTGAGCCAGGGCCATTCCGCGCGCCAGAGTAGCGCGCGGGGCGAGCAGGGCGGGATCGCCCTGTTCAGCCAGTCCTGGTTCGTCGCCGGAGCATGGGCACACTCCCCATGCCGTGGTTCCGTGGCACCCCTGGGTGCCGCGGGGCTTCCTATTAACCCGAGACCTTGTTAAAATTTCCAGTTCACTCCGCCGGGATTAATCCGTCTCGGCCGCCAAACTCAGTTGGAGATCGCGTTATGGCGCGTATTGCGGGCGTCAATTTGCCTGCCCAGAAGCATGTCTGGGTCGGTTTGCAAAGCATTTTCGGCATCGGCCGTACCCGTTCGAAGAAGGTCTGCGATGCCGCAGGCGTGAATTCTTCGACCAAGATCCGTGACCTGTCCGAGCCGGAAGTCGAGCGCCTGCGCGCCGAAGTCGGCAAGTACGTGGTCGAAGGCGACCTGCGTCGCGAGGTCGGTATCGCTATCAAGCGTCTGATGGACCTGGGCTGCTACCGCGGCCTGCGTCACCGCCGCGGCTTGCCGCTGCGCGGTCAGCGCACGCGTACCAATGCACGTACCCGTAAGGGTCCGCGCAAGGCCATCAGGAAGTAAGGGGTAGACCATGGCTAAGCCGGCAGCTGCAAAAACCAAGAAGAAGATCAAGCGCGTCGTCACCGACGGCATCGCCCACGTCCACGCTTCTTTCAACAACACGATCATCACGATCACCGACCGCCAGGGCAACGCGCTCTCGTGGGCGACTTCGGGCGGCGCGGGTTTCCGCGGCTCGCGTAAGTCGACCCCGTTCGCCGCTCAGGTCGCCGCCGAAAAGGCAGGCCGTGCTGCGCTCGACTACGGCGTGAAGTCGCTGGAAGTGCGCATCAAGGGTCCGGGTCCGGGCCGTGAGTCCGCCGTTCGTTCTTTGAACAACGTCGGTTACAAGATCATGAACATCATCGACGTGACGCCTATCCCGCACAACGGGTGCCGTCCGCCGAAGAAGCGTCGCGTCTGAGGAGCTGAAGAAAAATGGCTCGTTATATCGGTCCCACCTGTAAGCTCGCTCGTCGCGAAGGCGCCGACCTCGGCTTGAAGTCGTCCGCTCGCGCACTCGATTCGAAGTGCAAGCTCGAGCAGAAGCCCGGCCAACACGGCCCCACCGCCCGCAAGGGCAAGCTGTCCGACTACGCCACCCAGCTTCGCGAGAAGCAGAAGGTCAAGCGTATCTACGGTCTGCTGGAACGTCAGTTCCGCAACTACTACAAGAAGGCTTCGACCAAGAAGGGCAACACCGGCGAAAACCTGCTGCAGCTCCTGGAGACGCGTCTCGACAACGTGATCTACCGCATGGGCTTCGCGGTTACCCGTCCGGCCGCCCGTCAGCTGGTCTCGCACCGCGGCGTTACGGTTAACGGCAAGTCCGTCAACCTGCCGTCCTACCAGGTCAAGGCCGGCGACGCGATCGCGTTGTCCGAGCGGGCCCAGAAGCAGCTGCGCGTGCAGGAATCCCTGACCGTCGCTTCGCAGATGGACCTCTCGCCGTCCTGGGTCGAGGTCGACAGCAAGAAGTTCAGCGGTGTGTTCAAGGCTGTGCCGGATCGTGCCGATCTGCCGGCCGATATCAACGAAGCGCTGATCGTCGAGCTGTACTCGAAGTAATTATCTTTTGAAGCCCCGGTTCGCCGGGGCCTCGCAGGAGACACCGAAACATGACGGTTACCGCCAACCAGGTACTGCGTCCGCGCGGTCCCCAGATCGAACGCCTTGCCGGCAATCGCGCCAAGGTCGTGATCGAGCCGCTGGAACGCGGCTACGGCCACACCCTCGGCAATGCGCTGCGCCGTGTGCTGCTGTCTTCGATCCCGGGTTTCGCCATCACCGAAGTCGAAATCGATGGCGTGCTCCACGAGTACACCACCGTTGAAGGTCTCGAAGAGGACGTGCTCGAAGTCCTGTTGAACCTCAAGGACGTCGCCATCCGCATGCACACCGGCGACGCTTCCACCCTGTCGCTGGCCAAGCAGGGTCCTGGCATCGTCACCGCCGGTGACATCAAGACCGACCACAACGTCGAGATCCTGAACACCGAGCACGTGATCTGCCACCTGACCAAGGACACGGCGATCAACATGCGTCTGAAGATCGAGCGTGGTTTCGGCTACCAGCCGGCCGCCACGCGTCGTCGTCCGGACGAAGAAACCCGCACCATCGGCCGCCTGATGCTGGATGCCAGCTTCTCGCCGGTCCGTCGCGTCGCCTATGCCGTCGAAGCCGCGCGCGTCGAACAGCGTACCGACCTCGACAAGCTGGTGCTGGACATCGAAACCAACGGCACGATCGACGCCGAGGAAGCCGTGCGCACCGCCGCCGACATCCTCACCGATCAGCTGTCGGTGTTCGGCGATTTCACCCACCGCGACCGCGGTGCGGCGAAGCCGGCCACCAGCGGCATCGATCCGATCCTGCTGCGTCCGATCGACGATCTCGAGCTCACCGTTCGTTCGGCCAACTGCCTCAAGGCCGAGAGCATCTACTACGTCGGCGATCTGATCCAGAAGACCGAAGTCGAGCTGCTCAAGACCCCGAACCTGGGCAAGAAGTCGCTCACCGAGATCAAGGAAGTGCTGGCTCAGCGCGGCCTGTCCCTCGGCATGAAGCTGGAAAACTGGCCGCCGGCCGGGATCGCTCAGCACGGCATGATGGGCTGAGCCCCAGCCTCGCTTGCGCGGCATTGCCGCGCGGCCGGGGCGAACGCCCGACGCGCTGCGTCGGGCAGGGGAGCGACAAGGGTCCACGCCGAAGCTAGCCGAAGCGTGGACTCTTGATCCATCGACAGTTACGCAACACCGCAACACGCAACACAGACGTCGACGGGCCCCAGGCCCGCGACGATGCCCGATCAGGACGACCGGGCTCGGACCATCCGCAGTCCATGCAACAACGCCATGAAGGCGACAGCGAACCTCAATAGCGACACCATTCATTAGGAAATACGACCATGCGCCACCAGAAATCCGGACGTAAGTTCAGCCGCACCAGTGCGCACCGCGATGCGATGTTCACCAACATGGCTGCGTCCCTCATCAAGCACGGCCTCATCCGCACCACCCTGCCCAAGGCCAAGGAACTGCGCCGCGTCGCAGAGCCGCTGATCACCTTGGCGAAGATCGATGGCGTCGCCAACCGCCGCCTTGCCTTCTCGCGCCTGCGCGACAAGGAAGCCGTGGGCACGCTGTTCACGACCCTGGGCCCGCGCTACCAGTCGCGCCCGGGCGGTTATCTGCGCATCCTCAAGTGCGGTTTCCGCGCTGGCGACAATGCGCCGATGGCCTACGTCGAGCTGGTCGACCGTCCCGAAGCCGCCGAGTAATCGACGGCGCGGAGATCGATCCGCAGCGATACCCCGCAACGCCGCGCCAGCGGCGATGCGAGCGAGAGCCCCGGCCCAGGCCGGGGCTTTTGCGTTCTGGCGACGGTTACGACGGCAACGGTTTCGCGGGCAACGAAAGGCAACTTTCGCCGCCTGTCGGAGTCTTCTGACGACATAACCGAACCGGCGCCGCTGCCCGCTAGGCACGGCGCTGCCCACGACGTAAGGTGACCACATGACCGCCAGCCCATTTTCCGCCTCGTTCCGCGTCCAATACCTGCTCGGCTTCCTGGCCTGCGTGGGCCTGCTGGGCTATGCCTTCTATCTGCAATTGCACGACAGCCTGGAGCCGTGCCCGCTGTGCATCTTCCAGCGCGTGGCCTTCTTCGCGCTCGGCCTGGTGTTCCTGATCGGCGCGATCCACGGCCCCAAGGGTGCGCGTGGCCGCAAGACCTATGGCGTGTTCGCGCTGCTGGCCGCGCTGGGCGGCATCCTGGTCGCCGGCAACCACGTACGCCTGCAACACCTGCCGCCGGACCAGGTTCCGGCCTGCGGCCCGGGCTTGGATTACATGCTCGAGGCGATGCCGATCGCCGGCGTGATCCGCAAGGTCATGACCGGTTCCGGCGAATGCGCCGCGGTCGATTGGACCTTCCTGGGCCTAGCCATGCCGGCCTGGAGCCTGATCTGCTTCCTGGTGCTGGCCGCCTGGGCCGCCTACGCCGCGTTCCGCAAGCGCGTTACCGTTTGATCGCCGACGCGCCCTGCGCGCGTCCTTCGCAATTCGTTCCGCAACCACTGGATCCAAGGAAATGAGCGCCACCGACCGCAACCTCCGAGCCGTCAACCTGCCAGCCAACTGGACGCCCACGTCCTGGCGCGAGCGCACCGCGCTGCAGTTGCCGACCTATCCGGACGCGGCCGAGCTGGCCGACGCCCTGCAGGAGCTGCGCAACCTGCCGCCGCTGGTGACGTCTTGGGAGATCCTCGCGCTCAAGCAGCAGTTGGCCGAGGCCCAGGAGGGCAAGCGCTTCCTGCTCCAGGGCGGCGACTGCGCCGAGAGCTTCGACCAGTGCTCCTCGGACGTGATCTCCAACCGGCTCAAGGTGCTGCTGCAGATGAGCCTGGTGCTGGTGCACGGCATGCGCAAGCCGGTGGTGCGGGTCGGGCGTTTCGCCGGCCAGTACGCCAAGCCGCGTTCGGCCGACACCGAGACTATCGGCGACGTGACCCTGCCCAGCTACCGCGGCGACATGGTCAACGCGCCGGCCTTCACCGAGGCCGCGCGCCGTCCCGATCCGCGCCGCATGATCAAGGCGCACGCGCGCTCGGCGATGACGATGAACTTCGTGCGCGCCCTGATCGACGGCGGTTTCGCCGACCTGCACCATCCCGAGTACTGGAACTTGAACTGGGTGGGGCATTCGCCGTTGGCCGACGAGTACCGGCGCATGGTCAACGCGATCGGCGATGCGGTGCGCTTCATGGAGACGCTGTCGGGTTCGGAAGTGCATAACCTCAACCGGGTCGACTTCTACACCTCGCACGAAGCCCTGCTGCTGCCGTACGAGGAGTCGCTGACCCGGCAGGTGCCGCGTCACTGGGGCTACTTCAACCTCAGCACCCATTACCCGTGGATCGGCATGCGCACCGCCGCCGCCGACGGCGCCCACGCCGAATACTTCCGCGGCATCCGCAATCCGATCGCGCTCAAGGTCGGTCCCTCGGTCACGCCGGACCAGCTGTTGCGCACGATCGACCTGCTCAATCCCGAGGACGAGCCGGGCCGCCTGAGCTTCATCCATCGCATGGGCGCGGGCGCGATCGCCGACAAGCTGCCGCCGCTGCTGGACGCGGTGCGCCGCGACGGTCGCCGTGTGCTGTGGGTCTGCGATCCCATGCACGGCAACACCGAGAGCACCAGCAACGGCTACAAGACCCGTCGCTTCCGCAACATCCGCAGCGAGATCGAGCAGGCCTTCGAACTGCACGCCGCGGCCGGCACCCGCCTGGGCGGCGTGCACCTGGAACTGACCGGCGAGGACGTGACCGAATGCCTGGGCGGCGCGCGCGAGCTCACCGAGAGCGATCTGGAACGCGCTTACCACTCCACGGTCGATCCGCGCTTGAACTACGAGCAGGCGCTGGAAGTGGCGATGCTGATCGTGCGCAAGCAGGCGCAGATCGCCGCGCCGGCCTGAGTCCGGCGGCTAGACCAGCACCGGCTGCGATACGCCGCCGGTTCTGGTCTTGTTTGGCCCGACGCTTGCCGACACGGGACCTCGAATGAGGCACGAGCGCGCCAACCGCTGGCTGATCGCGGCCGGCCTCGGCAGCGCGTTGGCGGCGCTACTGCATCTGGGCTGCATCGCGTTCGGCGCGCCCTGGTACCGGTTCTTCGGCGCCGGCGAGCGGATGGCGCAGCTGGCGATCGCGGGCAGTCCGTATCCGACGGTCGTGACCCTGTTGATCGCCGGCGTACTCGCTATCTGGGCCTTGTATGCGCTGTCCGGCGCGGGTGCGATCCGGCGTCTGCCCTTGTTGCGCAGTGCTTTGTGCGCGATCACCGCGGTCTACCTGCTGCGCGGTGTCGTCGCGTTGCCGTTCGTCGCGCAACTGCCGGAGCGCAGCCCGGCGTTCTGGTACTGGAGTTCGGCGATCTGCTTCGTCCTGGCCGCGTTGCATCTGATCGGCCTGCGCCAGGTCTGGGCGCACCTGTCGGCCAGTCGCAGAGTGCGGTGAACCACATCGTTCGCGCAGCCGCCCGCTCGTAGTGAGATGGCGATGGTGCGGTTATCACCGCACCCTACGAGTCCGAGAGGCCGTCTGTGGGTGTGGTGAGCGCAGCGAACCGCATCGTTCGCGCAGCCGCCCGCTCGTAGCGAGGTGGCGATGGTGCGGTTATCACCGCACCCTACGAGTCCGAGAGGCCGACCGTAGGATGTGGTGAGCGCAGCGAACCGCATCGTCGCGTGGCCACGCGTGTGAGACGAGACGGCGATGGTGCGTTATCACCGCACCGTATGGCATCGCCAACGCCGGTGCGCTTGTCGCCGCGCCCTACGGCGCCCGAACCGGTTCCATCGATACGCTGGGCAGGTAGCGCGGCGCGATGCGCGCGCGCGTGAGCTGCTCGAAGGCGTAGCCATAGCCGAGCAGCTTGGCTTCGCTCCACTTCGGTCCCAGGAAGGCCAGGCCCAGCGGCAGGCCCTGGGCGTTGCCCATGGGCACGGTCAGGCTGGGATAGCCGGCGACCGCGGCCGCGCCGTAGCCGGCGCCCTTGAAGTGGTCGCCGTTGATCGGGTCGACGATGAAACTGGGGCCGGTGGTGGGCGCGACCAGCGCGTCCAGCTTATGGCGCTTGAGCGTGGCGTCGATGCCCTCCGGGCCGGCCAGCCGGCGTGCCTTGGCGGCGGCCTGGCGATAGCGCGCATCGGTCAGCGGACCGCGCTGGGCCGCGCGTTCGAAATGCTCCTGGCCGAAGTAGCCGAGCTCCTCGTCCGCGTGCGCGCGGTTGAAGGCGATCACCTCGTCCAGGTCGCGCAGCGGCGCGCCGCTGTCGCGCAAATAGCGCTGCAGGCCATCCTTGAATTCGTACAGCAGCACCTCGTACTCGGCCTCGTCCCATTGCCCGGCGGTGGCGATCTCGACTTCGATCACGGTCGCGCCGGCTTCGCGCAGGGTCGCGATCGCGCGTTCCAACGAGGCGTTGAGTTCGCGCTGATAGCCCACGCCGGACTCGTGCAGGAAACCGATGCGCGCGCCTTTGAGCGCGTTCGGATCCAGGGCGCGGGTGTAGTCGGCCAGGCGATGCTGGGCCGCCGCCTGCGCGGCCGGGTCGCCGCCGGCATCGGCCGCGGCCAGCACGCCGAGCAGGCGCGCGGCATCGGCGACGCTGCGGGTCATGGGGCCGGGCGTGTCCTGGCTGGCCGAGATCGGGATGATGCCGGCGCGGCTGATCAGGCCGACGCTGGGTTTCAGGCCGACCAGGCCGTTCATGGCCGCGGGGCAGAGGATGCTGCCATCGGTTTCGGTGCCCACGCCGACCGCGGCCAGACTGGCGGCGATCGCCGCGCCGGTGCCGCTGCTGGAGCCGCAGGCGCTGCGGTCCAGCGCGTAGGGATTGCGGGTCAGGCGGCCGCGCGCGCTCCACCCCGAAATCGAATGGGTGGAACGGAAGTTGGCCCATTCGCTGAGGTTGGTCTTGCCCAGAATCACCGCGCCCGCCGCGCGCAGGGCCGCCACCAGCGGCGCGTCGGTCTTGGGCCGGTGCGCGGCCAGGGCCAGCGAGCCGGCCGAGTTGACCATGGGCGTGGCGTCGATGTTGTCCTTGATCAGCACCGGGATGCCGTGCAGCGGCCCGCGCAGCGTACCGGCCTTGCGCTCGCCGTCGAGGCGTTCGGCTTCGAGCAGGGCGTCGGGATTGAGCTCGATCACCGCATTGAGGGTGGGGCCGGCGTCGTCGAGCGCGGCGATGCGGTCCAGGTAGGCCTGGGTCAGCTGCACGCTGCTGAGCCGGCCGTCGCCCAGCAGGCCGGCGAGCCGTTCGAGATCGGCTTCGGCGATGCCGTGCGGGTCGGCGACGCCGACGGCCGGCGCGGCGGCGGTAGCCGGACCGGTGGCGGGGGCGGGGGCGGGGGCGGGGGCGGGGCTTCGCGCCTGCGGCGCCATCGCGCAAGCGCTCAGTGCCAGCGCCACCACGGGCGCGGCGAGTCTAGGCGTGAACGGCATCGGCATCCCCTGGCCCTGGTGTGGGCGGAGTATGCCCCAGCGCGGGTCCGCGGGTGGCGGCGCGCCTGCCGCCTCAGCGGCGGCGTTTGAACAGGTCGCGGCCGAGCACCCAGACCACGATCAGATTGATCACCAGCACCGCCACCGCGACCCAGCCCGGGTGCTTGAACAAGGCATAGAGATCGAAGGGCAGATAGGCGGCGGCGCCGATGCAGCCCAGCCACGAGGCCCAGGCCTTGGCGCGCCACAGGCCCCAGGCTTCGATCACGTGCAGCACGCCGTAGGCCAGCACCGCGAGCGCGGCCAGGTGCACCGAGTGCGGGCTGATCGCGTCGGCGAACTTGGCCAGTCCGCCGTGCTCGGGATTGAGGTGGAAGCGCGTGATCAGTTCGTGGATCCAGCGCTGCAGCGGCGCCGGACCCAGCAGTTCCAGCCCGCTCGCGGCGAGCAGGCCCAGCAGGCCCTTGGCCGCTTCGACCAGCGCGATCACGTGCAGGCCCGGGTGGGCCTGCGGTCGTGGATCGTAGTGAGCCTCGTCGCTCACGCGATGCGCTTGCGTGCGCCGGCGCGGATCGCGATCAGGCCGCGCGCGAGGCGCGCTTGCGATCGCTTTCGGTGAGGAACTTCTTGCGCAGGCGGATTTCCTTCGGGGTGACTTCGACCAGCTCGTCGTCCTCGATGAAATCCAGGGCCTGCTCCAGCGTGTACTTGATCGCCGGGGTCAGCTTGATCGCGTCGTCCTTGCCCGAGGCGCGCATGTTGGTCAGCGGCTTGGGCTTGATGGCGTTGACGGTCAGGTCGTTGTCCTTGGAGTGGATGCCGACCAGCTGGCCTTCGTACACCTGGTCGCCTTCGGCGGCGAACAGACGGCCGCGCTCTTCCAGCGGGCCCAGCGAGTAGGCGGGCGTCACGCCGGCGGCATTGGCGATCATCACGCCGTTGATGCGCTTGGCGATCGCGCCGGTTTCCTTCGGACCGTAATGGTCGAACACGTGGAACAGCAGGCCCGAGCCCTGGGTCAGGGTGCGGAACTCGTTCTGGAAGCCGATCAGGCCGCGCGCCGGGATCATGTAGTCCAGACGCACGCGACCCTTGCCGTCGGATTCCATGTTCTTGAGCTGGCCCTTGCGGGTGCCCAGCTTCTCCATCACGCCGCCCTGGTGCTGCTCTTCGATATCCACCACGAGCTGCTCGACGGGTTCCATCAGCTGGCCGTCGATCTCCTTAATGATCACTTCCGGGCGCGACACCGCCAGCTCGAAGCCTTCGCGGCGCATGTTCTCGATCAGCACCGACAGGTGCAGCTCGCCGCGGCCGGAGACCAGGAACTTGTCCGGATCGGAGCCTTCCTCGACCTTCAGCGCCACGTTGTGCAGGGTCTCGCGCTCCAGGCGCTCGCGCAGCTGGCGGCTGGTGAGGAACTTGCCGCCGCTGAGTTCCTTATGACCGGCGAACGGCGAATTGTTCACCTGGAAGGTCATGCTGATCGTCGGCTCGTCCACGGTCAGCGCCGGCAGCGCTTCGGGCGCGTCGAGCGCGCACACCGTGTCGGAGATCGACAGGTCGGCCACGCCGGAGATCGCGACGATGTCGCCGGCCACGGCCTCTTCGGTTTCGATGCGCTCCAGGCCCAGGAAGCCCAGCACCTGCAGGACCTTGCCCTGGCGCTTCTTGCCTTCGCGGTCGACCACGCTGACCGGCATGTTGCGGCGGACCTTGCCGCGCTGGATGCGGCCGATGCCGATCAGGCCGACGAAGTTGCTGTAGTCCAGCTGGCTGATGCGCATCTGGAACGCGCCTTCCGGATCCACGTCCGGCGGCGGCACGTGCTTCATGATCGCTTCGTACAGCGGGGTCATGTCGCCGTCGCGCGCGGCGTCGTCCAGGCTGGCGTAGCCGTGCAGCGCCGAGGCGTACACGATCGGGAAATCGAGCTGCTCGTTGGTGGCGCCGAGCTTGTCGAACAGGTCGAACACCTGGTCGATCACCCAGTCCGGACGCGCGCCCGGACGGTCGATCTTGTTGACCACCACGATCGGCTTGAAGCCCATCGCGAAGGCCTTCTGGGTCACGAAGCGGGTCTGCGGCATCGGGCCGTCCATCGCGTCGACCAGGATCAGCACCGAGTCCACCATCGACAGCACGCGCTCGACCTCGCCGCCGAAGTCGGCGTGTCCCGGGGTGTCGACGATGTTGATGCGGTTGCCCTGCCAGGTGATCGCGGTGTTCTTGGCCAGGATCGTGATGCCACGTTCCTTTTCCTGGTCGTTGCTGTCCATCGCGCGTTCGGCCAGCACCGTACGTTCCGACAGGGTGCCCGATTGCTTCAACAGGCAGTCGACGAGGGTGGTCTTGCCATGGTCGACGTGGGCGACGATGGCGATATTGCGGAGGTTTTGGATGGACATGCGGAGAGCGCCCTTGGTGAAGAGCGTGGAGGCCTGGAGAGAAGCCGATCATTATACCTGTCAATTGCCACACCTGCCCGTTCAGCTGAACGGGGTGGGGTATCCTTGAGGATTGGCCCGGCCGTCGCCATGTCGGCGGCAGGTTTCCGGACCCGAACACCCCCTCCATCCACTCCCAGGAGACGGCTATGAGCCTGACCGCCACTTTCGACACCGACCGCGGCCCGATCCGCATCGAGCTCGCCGCCGACAAGGCCCCGCTCACCGTCGCCAATTTCGTGAACCTGGCCCAGCGCGGCTTCTACGACGGCCTGAACTTCCACCGCGTGATCGCCGATTTCATGGTCCAGGGCGGCTGCCCGCTGGGCACCGGCACCGGCGGCCCCGGCTACCGCTTCGAGGACGAGACCCGCAACGGCCTGCCGCACGAGCGCGGCGTGCTGTCCATGGCCAATGCCGGCCCGGGCACCAACGGCAGCCAGTTCTTCATCACCCACATCCCCTGCGCCTGGCTGGACGGCAAGCACACCGTGTTCGGCAAGGTCGTCGAGGGCCTGGACGTGGTCGACGCGATCAAGCAGGGCGACAAGATCAAGTCGGTGAAGATCGACGGCGACGCCGCCGCCGCGCTGGCCGCCAAGGCCGACCGCGTCGCCGAGTGGAACAAGATCCTGTCGCCCTGACCGGACCTTGAAATACCGGGCCCCGCGGTCGATCCGCCGCGGCGGTCCCGCCGGGCGCCCCTGCGGCGGCCGGCTTCCTGTGGGAGCGGCGTAGGCCGCGATTCGACCGCCCCGGTGGCTGCGAATCGCGGCTTACGCCGCTCCCGCAGCGTTTTTGTCGGGTGCCTGTCCCGCGTGGTCCGACGGGGCGCCTTTGCCGATCCGGCGCCGTGCGCGTGCGTATCCGGCCCGTGCCCGCGCCGACGTCGCGGACGCGGGTTTCGCGGTTCGCGCCGGCCGGCGCCAGGACGCCGCTGTGCTACCATTTTGCGGCTCGATTCCGGTGGTTCCGGACGCATTCGGACACCGTACGCAGCGCGTTCGCTCGCACACCTCCCCGCATCCGTCGTACACCACCCCACGAGGTTTCACGATGCCCCAGCTTGCCCGGCGCATCGGTCGCGCCAAGCCCAGCGCGATCATGCAAGTCGCCGAAAAGGCCAAGCGGCTCAAGTCCGAAGGCCGCGACATCATCAGCTTCTCCATCGGCGTCCCCAACTTCCTGCCCGGCGAGCACGTCTACGCCGCGGTGCGCGAGGCGCTGAGCAAAGACAGCGGCCAGTACGGCAGCAACCGCGGCGCCGACGCGCTGCTGGACGCCTTTCTCGAGCACATCGGCAAGATCGGCCTGACCGGCTACGGCCGCGTCAACGTGGCCACCGGTATCGGCGCCAAGCACGTGATCTACAACATCGCCGAGGCGCTGTTGGACGAAGGCGACACCATCGTCTTCCCGACCCCGTACTGGACCAGCTATCTCGACATCGCCGAGATCGTCAACGCCAAGATCGATCTGCTGCCGTGCCCGGCCGAGCAGGACTACAAGCTCACGCCCGCCCAGCTCGACGCCGCGCTGGCGCGCAAGCCTAAGGTGTTCCTGTTCAACAATCCGTCCAACCCGACCGGCATGGTCTACGGCAAGGACGAGATCGATGCGCTGGCCGATGTGCTGGTGAAGTATCCGGACACCTGGATCATCACCGACGACATCTACAACCGCATGGTGTTCGACGGCCTGGGCTATCACAACTTCGTGCACGCGCGCCCCGAGCTGCGCGACCGGGTGATCTTCCTGGACTCGCTGTCCAAGACCTACGGCATGCCGGGTTGGCGCGTGGGCTTCATGGCCGGTCCGGAATCGGTGGCGCAGGCCCTGGCCACGATGAACTCCAACCACATCACCAACATCCCCGAGATGGTCACCGCGGCCGCGGTCGCCGCGCTGAACGGTCCGCAGGATATCCCGACCCAGAAGTGCGCCGAGTTCCAGGCCAAGCGCGACCAGGTCATGGCGGTGATGGACGCGATTCCGGGCGTGGTCTGCCCGCGTCCGCAGGGCGCGTTCTACGTGTTCCCGGACATCAGCGTCGCCTACGGCAAGACCCATGCGCCCAGCGGCCAGAAGATCGGCAACGACATGGACTTCTGCAACGTGCTGCTGGAAACCAAGGGCGTGGCCTGCGTGCCGGGCTCGGCGTTCGGCGAGCCGCGCGCGTTGCGCATCAGCTACACCTGTCCGACGCCGCAGCTGGCGCCGGGCCTGCAGCGCTTCCAGGAGTTCTTCGCCGAACTCGTCTGAGTCCGGCGCGGACCCGTCAGCGACGATCGGAGAAGGAATCTCGACATGCGCGTGGTCACCGTCCTGTGGATCGCCGGAGCGCTCGCGCTCGGCGTGGTCGGTTACAAGACGCTGGGCGGCGACGTCGGCGCGATGCTCGGCATGGGTCCGGAGCAATTGCATCCGGACGACCCGCGCCAGCTCACCGGCGAGACCAAGATCGTGATGCTGGCGGCGGAATGGTGCGGCTATTGCCGCAAGCAGCAGCAAGATTTCGAGCAGGCGAACGTGCGCTACCGCGTGCTCGATGTCGACACCCCGGAAGGCGAGCGCGCGGCGCGCGCGCTCGGCTCGCGCGGCGTGCCGGTGACCGTGATCGGACAGAACGTGATCCACGGCTACCAGACCGACGCGCTCAAGGAAAAACTGACCCCTCTGGGTTACTCCATCTACTGAAGCGGGCCCGCCCGCATCTCACTCCAGCGTAAGGAACCACCCCATGAAGAATCCCGTCCGCGTTGCCGTCACCGGTGCTGCCGGCCAGATCGGCTACTCGCTGCTGTTCCGCATCGCCTCCGGCGAAATGCTGGGCAAGGACCAGCCCGTGATCTTGCAGTTGCTGGAGCTGCCGCTGGACAAGGCCCAGGCCGCGCTCAAGGGCGTGATGATGGAGCTGGAAGACTGCGCGTTCCCGCTGCTGGCCGGCATGGTCGGCACCGACGACGCCGAGGTCGCGTTCAAGGACGCCGACATCGCCCTGCTGGTCGGCGCGCGTCCGCGCGGCCCGGGCATGGAGCGCAAGGACCTGCTGCTGGAGAACGCCAAGATCTTCACCGCCCAGGGCGCCGCGCTGAACAAGGTCGCTTCGCGCAACGTCAAGGTGCTGGTGGTCGGCAACCCGGCCAACACCAACGCCTACATCGCCATGAAGTCGGCGCCGGACCTGCCGGCCAAGAACTTCACCGCCATGCTGCGCCTGGATCACAACCGCGCGCTGAGCCAGCTCGCCGCCAAGGCCGGCGTCGCCGTGGGCGACATCGAGAACCTGATCGTGTGGGGCAACCACAGCCCGACCATGTACCCGGACTACCGTTTCGCCACCGTCAACGGCCAGTCGCTGAAGGACAAGATCAACGACGCCGACTGGAACGCCAACACCTTCATTCCGCAGGTCGGCAAGCGCGGCGCCGCGATCATCGAGGCGCGCGGCCTGTCCTCGGCCGCTTCGGCCGCCAATGCCGCGATCGACCACATCCGCGACTGGGTGCTGGGCAGCAACGGCAAGTGGGTCACCATGGGCGTGCCGTCGGACGGCAGCTACGGCATCCCGGAGACGGTGATGTACGGCGTGCCGGTGATCACCGCCAACGGCGAGTACACCCGCGTCGAGGGCCTGGAAGTCGACGCGTTCAGCCGCGCCGCGATGGACAAGACCCTGGCCGAGCTCGAGGAAGAGCGCGCCGGCGTCGCCCACCTGCTGGGCTGAGCCGCCGCCTCATCGCAAGGGAACCAACAGGGCGGCCACGGCCGCCCTGTTTTTTTGTGCGCCGCAAAGTCCGGCCGCGCGCACGCCGTGTAGGATCGGGCTGCGCCGAGCGGGCGCGCCGAACGACGCCACGATGGACCAGGGCCTGCGCCTGTTGATCGCCGACGACCACCCGATGTTCCGGGCGGCGTTGCGCCATGCCCTGGGCGCGATCGCGCCCGGCGCGCAGATCGGCGAAGTCGCCAGCCGCAGCGCGCTGGAAGCGGCGGTCGCCGACGGCACGCCCTACGACCTGGCGATGCTGGACCTGACCATGCCCGGCGCGATGGGGTTTTCCTCGCTGGTCTATCTGCGCGGCGAACGTCCCGAACTGCCGGTGCTGATCGTCTCCTCCGACGACCATCCGCGCACGATCCGGCGCGCCCAGCAGTTCGGCGCCGCCGGCTTCGTGCCCAAGTCGGCGCCGGCCGAGGCCTTGGGCGAGGCGGTGAGCGCGGTACTCGCCGGCGGCTTGTGGTTTCCGCCGCAGCAGGCCGAGCGCAACGAGGCCGACGCGCAACTCGCGCAGCGCCTGGCCCAGCTCACGCCGCAGCAGCTGCGGGTGTTGATGCGCATGGCCGACGGCCTGCTCAACAAGCAGATCGCGCACGAACTCTCGCTGGCCGAGAACACGGTCAAGATCCACGTCACCGCGGTGCTGCGCAAACTCGGCTGCCATTCGCGCACGCAGGCGGCGGTGCTGGTGAAGGCGCTGGCGCTGGACGGCGAAGATGCGGGCGAGGACGAGGCTGGCGGCTGATCTGGACGCCTAGAAGCAAATCCCCCTCATTCCCCCTTTTGCAAAGGGGGAGGTTCTATACCCAGCCACCAACGCTGCTGGTCTTCCTCCTTCAGCAAAGGGGGATTGAGGGGGATTTGCTCTTGCTGTTCCCTCACCCCAACGCGCGCATCATCAGCGCGCGCAAGGCCGCCGGCCGCAGCGGCTTGGGCAGGAAACTCCAGCCCAGTTCCTCCGCGCGCTGTCGCAACGCGGCATCGATGTCGGCCGACATCAGGATCACCGGCGGCAGGCCCTGCCAGGCGCGTTGCAGGCGCGGCGCCAGCGCCAGGCCGGTGTCTTCGCCCAGGCGATAGTCGAGCAGCAGCAGGTCCGGCATCGACGCTATCCGCGCCTGCATCTCCGCGTCGGCGGCCGAGCCGGCGGCGGTCGTCGCGCAGCCCCAGTCGGCGAGCAGGCGCGTGGCGGCGTCGCGCGAAGCCGCATCGTCGTCGATCACCCAGACCCGGCGCCCGCTCAAGGGCGCCTCGTCCGTGGACGCCGCATCGACTTTCGCGGCGATCGACGCGGACGCGTCGCCGTACGGCAACTCCACCGAGAACACGCTGCCGCGTCCGGGCCAGGAGCGCACCCGCACCTGATGCTCCAGCAGCAGCGCGATCCGGCGCACGATCGCCAGGCCCAGGCCGGCGCCGCGCGCGGGCGCGTCGATGCCGCTGTCCAGGCGCTGGAACTCCTCGAAGATGGCCTCGAGCTTGTGCTCGGGAATGCCGGTGCCGCTGTCCCAGACTTCCACGCGCACGCCGGTGGACGTGCGGCGCGCGCCGAGCACGACGCGGCCGCCACGCGGCGTGAACTGCAGTGCGTTGGACACGAAGTTCTGCACGATCCGGCGCAGCAGCGCTTCGTCGCTGTCGACGATGGCGCGGCTGGCGATCACGTGCAGACGCAAGCCGCGCGCCTGCGCCAGGATCCGGAACGGCCCCTCGATGGCCGCGAACAAACGCGCCAGCGGAAACGGGCCGCGGCGCACCTGCAGCGCGCCCGACTCCAGGCGCGCGATATCCAGCAGGCTGGCCAGGATGTCGTCCTGCGCCGACAGCGCGGCGTCGATGTGTTCGACCAGATCCACGCCTTCGCCGTCGACGCGCCGACGCAGCGTGGACAGATACATGCGCGCGGCGTTCAAGGGTTGCAGCAGATCGTGCACGGCGGCGGCGACGAAGCGGGTCTTGGAACGGTTGGCGCGCTCGGCCTCGCCCTTGGCCTCGCGCAGATCGCCGGTGCGTTCCTCGATGCGCCGCTCCAGGCTGTCGGCGAGGGTGCGCAGATCGCGCGCGGCCTGCTTGTAGGCGGTGATGTCGGCGTAGCTGGTGACGAAGCCGCCGTCGGGCATGGGATTGCCGCGGATCTCGATCACGGTGCCGTCGCCGCGCTCGCGTTCGTGCAGATAGGGCTGGGCGCGCTGCAGATGATCCAGGCGGCGCTTGATCGCTTCCTCCGGATCGTCGCCAAGCAGGCCGCGGCGCGCGTTGTAGCGGATCAGGTCCTCGATCGGGCGACCGACCTGCAGCAGCTCCGGCGGATAGCGGAACAGCTCGGCGTAGCGCTGGTTCCAGGCCACCAGGCGCAGTTGCGCGTCGACCACGCTCACGCCCTGCGGCAGATGCTCCAGGCTCTGGCCTTCGCCGGTGCTGGCGCGGTGCGCGGCCTGGACCACGCCGTCCTGGGCGGTGCGCAGCGCCTGCGCGTGCTGCTCGACCATCTGCTCCAGTTCCAGGCGGCTGCGCAGGCGCAGGCGCGCGATGCGGTGGCGCTGCCACAGCAGCAGCGCCAGCGACACCAGCAGCAGCCAGGCGCCGGCGGCCATCGCGCGCGCTACCCAGGCCGCGCGCACGCTGGGGCCGGTGTCGCGCAGCAGGTGCAGCGTCCAGCCTTCGCGCGCCAGGCTCAGCGATTGCCAGACCAGATCGCGACGGCCGCCGAACTCGCGCACGCGCACCACGCGCGCATCGTCGTCGAGCGCGCGCTGCTGCGCGATCGACACCGGTCGCAACGACTGGCCGCGGTACTGCTGGGTGCGTTGCAGCTGTTCGCGTTGCGCGGGCAGCAGCGGCGCGAGCATGCGGTAGCGCCACTCCGGCCGGCCGGTCAGGAACACGATGCCGTTGGCGTCGCTGAGCAGGATCAGGTCGCCGCGCTCGCTCCAATCGGACTGGATGTCGTCCAGCACCACTTTCACCGCGACCGCGCCGATCGCGCGGCCCTGCGGGTCGCGCACCGCGCGCGCGATGAAGTGACCCGGGCGCTGGGTGGTCACGCCGATCGCGTAGAACTCGCCGCTGCCGCGCTGCATCGCCTGCTGGAAATACGGCCGGAACGCGTAGGAGTGGCCGACGTTGCTGCTGGGCAGGGTCCAGTTGCTGGCCGCGATGCCGATGCCGTCGCGATCGATCAGGGTCAGGGTGCTGGTGCGGTTGGCGAAGTTGAGCTGGACCAGGCGCTCGTTGGCGCGCTGGCGCTGAACCTGGTCCTGCGGGTCCAGCAGGGTGGCCTTGAGCTGCGGATCCAGCGACAGCACTGCCGGCATGATGCGGTAGCGGTCGATGTGCTGTTCCAGCGCCTGCGCGCGCGGCACCAGCACGGCGCGCGCTTCGCCGGCCTGGGCCCGCAGCGCGCGCGCATAGGCGATGCGGCCGGCGATCAGCATCGACAGCAGCATGCCGGCCAGGATCAGGGCGATCCACAGCACGGTATGCAACTGGCGGCGACGCGGGATCACGGTCGGGGTCGGTGGGTGGCGGGCCTAGGCCAAGACTAGCGACTCTGCGCGCGGCGCGCCCAGGCCGGCGCTCAGAAATTCACCTGCGCGCGCAGTTCCAGCACGCGCGGATCCGCGGCCAGCGCGCCGCGCTCGGCGGCCACCCGCACATAGTTGGCCTGGAACTTGAAATGCGTGCTGAGGTACCAGTTCAGGCCCAGGGTGAGGTCGCGCTGATGGCCGCCGGCGATGCCGGCGTGATCCAGGTCCAGCTCGCCGTAGCGCAGCAGCGCCTCGACCGCGCCGTAGCCGTGCGCGGGTTTGACGTTGCCGACGTTGCCGGCCGCGTAGGGCCGGGTCTCGCCGGTCAGCACCCAGCTGCCGGTGACGTAATAGCCATTCGCGGTGTAGTCCTCCAGGCCGTCCTCGCGTTGCGCGGTGGCGCGCAGAACCTCGGCCTGCAGCGACAGCGGGCCTTCGATCCACAGGGCCTCCAGGCCGTTGCGCACGATGCGGTCGACCCCGCGCAGGCTGCCGCTGTCGACCAGGCGCACCGCAGTCAGTCCGGCCTCGGGGCGCGCGCGGAAACGCGCCGAGGGACCGAACCAGGTGCCGCGCCCGTCGCGGTAGCCGTGCGGGTTCTCGACCGAGCCCGACAGGGCCAGATGCACGACCTGGTCCTTGTCCTTGACCGGCGTCCAGATCGCGCGCCCCGCGGCGGTGATGCCGGGGTTGTCGCCCTGCAGGTCGGTGCCGAAGAAGTAGGCCGCGCTCAGGCCGTAGCGCGGGCGGTCCAGCGACCATTCCACGCCCGTGCGACGCCCTTCGTAGATCGCCTGCGAGGCCGCCGAGGCTTCCAGCATGCTGCCCGCGCGCGAGGCCGCCGTGCTTTCCATGCTGACCGGGGTCTTGAAGTAGCCGATGCGGATCTTGCCGTAGTCGCGGTCGAACAGGGCGCGCGTTTCGACGCGCAAGGCCACGTCCAGCCAGAGCTTGGACTGGAAATCCATGACCGCGGTGAAGTCGTACACGTCCTTCTTCTTGACCACGATGCCGAACTCCTTGCGCCGGTTCGTGTGCGCGTCCTCCAGCGTGGTGGCGGCGGTGCCGTAGCCGTCGTCGCCGGAGAAATCGTTGAGGTCCCAGGCGTAGTTGAGGGTGCCGGAGATCTCGGTGCCGTCGGCAAGGGCGAACTTGGTCGGCCAGTCGTCGCCGGCGTGCGCGACGGTAGCGGCAGACAGGGCGAAGGCGAACAGACAGGCGCGACGGGGCAGAGGAGGCATGGTCGGTCTCTCCGATGGGCGACGCGCAGGCGCGCGCCGCCGACGGGCGTGGCGACGCCCGGGGCTTGCGGGTGGGGATGCGGCGCGCGGGGCGATCCCGCGCGCAGGGGATCAGCGAGGGCGGATCAGCCGCCGGTTTCGGGCACGCGCGGCGCGCGTTCCAGGGCCAGGTCGGCGTCGAGGTCGGCGACGCTGGGCGGATTCAGCAGTTCGTGCTGCAGGCGGTCGCGATCGAGCTCGTTTTCCCAACGCGCGACCACGATGGTGGCCACGCCGTTGCCGATGATGTTGGTCAGCGCGCGCGCCTCGCTCATGAAGCGGTCGATGCCCAGGATCAGCGCCAAGCCGGCCACCGGCACCGAGGGCACCACGGTCAGGGTCGCGGCCAGGGTGATGAAGCCGGCCCCGGTCACGCCCGAGGCGCCCTTGGAGGTCAGCATCGCGACCGCCAGCAGGGTCAGTTCCTGGGTCAGGGTGAGTTCGACGTTGAGCGCCTGGGCGACGAAGATCGCCGCCATGGTCAGGTAGATGTTGGTGCCGTCGAGATTGAACGAGTAACCGCTGGGCACGACCAGGCCGACCACCGGCTTGGAGCAGCCCAGGCGTTCGAGCTTGCGCATCAGCGGCACCAGCGCCGACTCCGAGGAGGACGTGCCCAGCACCAGCAGCAGTTCGTCGCGGATGTAGCGGATGAAGCGCAGGACGCTGAAGCCGGTGAGGCGCGCGATCAGGCCCAGCACCACCAGCACGAACAGCGCGCAGGTCAGGTAGAAGCTGCCCATCAGCTTGAGCAGCGGCCCCAGCGACTCGATGCCGAACTTGCCGATGGTGAAGGCCATCGCCGCGCCGGCGCCGATCGGGGCCAGCTTCATGATCATGCTCATGATGCCGAAGAAGGCTTTCGACAGGCTCTCGAACAGGTCCATGACCTTCTCGCCGGCCTTGCCCATGTGCAGCAGGGCGAAGCCGAACAGCACCGCCAGCAGCAGCACCTGCAACAGGCTGCCTTCGCCGGTGAAGGCGTCGGTGAAGGTCTTGGGGATGATGTGGAGCAGGAAATCGACCGTGCTCTGTTCCTCGGCCTTGTGCGCGTAGCCGATCGCCTCGGCGACCTTCTTGGGATCGAGGTCGGCGACGTTGACGTTGAAGCCGGCGCCGGGCTTGAGCGTGTTGACCACCACCAGGCCGATCACCAGCGCGATGGTCGATACCACCTCGAAATAGAGAATCGCCTTGGCGCCGACCCGGCCGACCTTCTTGACGTCGGCCACGCCGGCGATGCCCAGCACCACGGTCAGAAAGATGATGGGCGCGATCAGCATCTTGATCAGGCCGATGAAACCGTCGCC
This sequence comes from Lysobacter sp. cf310, assembly GCF_900114355.1. GTDB lineage: Bacteria > Pseudomonadota > Gammaproteobacteria > Xanthomonadales > Xanthomonadaceae > Lysobacter. Next base: position 958,508 of record NZ_FOSS01000002.1, on the reverse strand, counting down.
CAACGGCTTGAGCTTGACGCCGAAGTCGGGGAAGAAATGGCCGACGGCGCCACCCAGCACGATCGCGCCGAGCACCCAGAGATAGAAACGCGAGCCGGGAGATTTCATGGGGTCAGTTCCGAGGCGTGAGGGGGTTCAGTCGCGGTCGATGTGCGAGGTCTTGCGGGTGTCGGGCATCAGCGCGTAGACCAGCAGCGAGCAGAAGATGCAGGCGCTGACGTACCAGAAGAAGCCGCTTTCCATGCCCAGTTGCTTGAACTTGATCGCGATCGGTTCGGCGGTGCCGCCGAACAGGGCCACGGTGAGCGCGTAGGGCAGGCCCACGCCGAGCGCGCGGATCTCCACCGGGAACAGCTCGGCCTTCACCACCGCGTTGATCGCGGTGTAGCCGCTGACCGCGCTGAGCAGGATCATGATCAGCCAGAACGCTTCCATCGGCGTCCGCGCATCCTGGATCAGATGCATCACCGGCACCGTCAGCACCGTGCCGAGCACGCCGAACGCGATCAACAGCGGGCGCCGGCCGATCCGGTCCGAGAGCGCGCCGACCAGCGGCTGCATCAGCATGTAGACGAACAGGCTGCCGGCGTTGATCAGCGACGCGGTCTCCTTGTCGAAGCCGGCGCTGAGGGTGAGGTACTTCAGCATGTAGTTGGTGTAGGTATAGAACGCCAGCGTGCCGCCCATGGTCAGGCCGATCACGGTCAGTACCGCGCGCGGGTGGCGCATCAGGGTGCGCAGCGAGCCTTCGCGCGGCTTGGCGGCTTCGTTGCTCTGCAGCTTGGTGAAGGACTCGGTCTCCATCATGTTGCGGCGCAGGTACAGCGCGATGATCGCGGCCAGCGCGCCGATCGCGAACGGGATGCGCCAACCCCAGGCCTTGAGCTGGGCTTCGTCGAGCACGAACTGCTGCAGCACGATCAGCACCAGCAGGGCCAGCAGCTGGCCCATGATCAGGGTCACGTACAGGAAGCTGGACCAGAAACCGCGGTTCTCGCGCGTGGCCATCTCGCTCAGATAGGTCGCCGAGCTGCCGTACTCGCCGCCCACGCTCAGGCCCTGCAGCAGACGCGCGAACACCAGCAGGATCGGCGCGAGCACGCCGATGGTCTCGTAGCCCGGGGTGAAGGTGATGATCAGCGAGCCGCCGCACATCAGCAGCACCGACAGCATCAGCGCCGCCTTGCGTCCGTGGCGGTCGGCGTAGCGACCGAACACCCAGCCGCCCAGCGGCCGCATCAGGAAGCCCACCGCGAAGATCGCCGCGGTATTCAGGGCCTGCGACAAGCTGTCGCCCGCTGGGAAGAAGGTCTTGGCGAAGTACAAGGAGAAGGCGGTGTAGACGTACCAGTCGTAGTACTCGACCAAGTTGCCGATCGAACCGCTGAAGATCGACTTCAAACGCTGCCCGGCTCCGATCGGCGCGGCCTGGGGGAGGGCGGAGGCGGGGCTGTTGGCGCTCAAGGACGGCTCCTGCGGTTGCGGCGGCGGGACGGACGGACCCATCGCGACGCCGGGGACGATGGTGGACGCGGGGGGGGCGGGCGGCCAATAGCACCTTAAGGCTAGCCGGAAAGGCTTAGGGGGCGCGGGGCTCGCGTGTGTGATCCCGGAGCGCCGAGCCCAACCGCCCCCGATGGCCGTAGGGGCGGTGAGCGAACGCGAACCGCACCACAGCGCCATTCCCAGCCCCCGCGACGGTGCGGTTGTCACCGCACCCTACGGGCGGGCCGCCGTCTAGACCAAGGTCGTAACGCGCCCTTGCACGCCCTGGTCTAGCCTGCCGTGAGACCCGGACCGTACAGGCGCCGCATGAGCTACGAGGAGTTCTACCGCCGTTCGATCGAGCAGCCCGAGGCGTTCTGGGCCGAGCAGGCGCGCGCGATCCATTGGCACAAGCCGCCCGAACGCATCCTCGACTACGACCGGCCGCCGTTCCGGCGCTGGTTCGTCGGCGGCGAAACCAACCTTTGCTACAACTCCCTGGACCGCCACCTGGAGGCGCGAGGCGATCAACTCGCACTGGTCGCGATTTCCAGCGAAACCGGGCAGACCCGCGAACTCAGCTACCGCGAGCTGCACCGCGAAGTGAACGCGTTCGCCGCGGTGCTGAAATCCCTGGACGTAGTCCGCGGCGACCGGGTCGTGATCTACATGCCCAACATGGCCGAGGCGGTGTTCGCGATGCTGGCCTGCGCGCGCATCGGCGCCGTGCATTCGGTGGTGTTCGGCGGTTTCGCCGCGCACAACCTGGCCCTGCGCATCGACGACGCCAGGCCCAAGCTGCTGATCTGCGCCGACGCCGGCATGCGCGGCGGCAAAGTGATCCCCTACAAGCCGCTGGTCGACGCCGCCTGCGCCGAAGCCGCGTCGCCGCCGCCGCGGGTGCTGGTGGTGAATCGCGGCCTGGATCCCGCGCTGCGGCTGATCGCCGGACGCGACCTCGACTACGCCGGCTTGCGTGCGCAACACGCCGAGGCGACGGTCGAGGTCGAATGGCTGGAATCCAACGAACCCAGCTATCTGCTCTACACCTCGGGCACCACCGGCAAGCCCAAGGGCGTGCAGCGCGACGTCGGCGGCTATGCGGTCGCGCTGGCCCTGTCGATGTGGTCGATCTACGACGTGCGCGCCGGCCAGGTCATGTTCTCGACCTCGGACGTGGGCTGGGCGGTGGGGCATTCCTACAACGTCTACGGGCCGCTGATCGCGGGCGCGACCTCGGTGCTGTACGAAGGCTTGCCGACCCACCCCGACCCCGGCATCTGGTGGCGCATCTGCGAGCAGTACGGCGTGCGCACCATGTTCTCCTCGCCGACCGGCATCCGCGTGCTCAAGAAACAGGACGCGGCCTGGCTGAAGGCGCACGACCTGTCGCGCCTGCAGTGGCTGTTCCTGGCCGGCGAACCGCTGGACGAGCCCACCGCGCACTGGATCACCGACGGCATCGACAAGCCCATCATCGACAACTACTGGCAGACCGAGACCGGCTGGCCGGTGCTGGCGCTGATGCCGGGCCTGGACATGCGGCCGATCAAGTTCGGCTCGCCCGGCCTGCCCACGCCCGGCTATCGCCTGCGCGTGATCGACGAGGCCACCGGCCGCGATGTCGGCGCCAACGAGAAGGGCGTGCTGGTGATCGTGCCGCCGCTGCCGCCGGGCTGCATGAGCACGGTCTGGAACGACGACGCGCGCTTCCTGTCCAGCTATTTCGGCCACTTCAAGGAGCTGCTGTACAGCTCGCTGGATTGGGCGATCCGCGACGACGACGGCTACACCTTCATCCTCGGCCGTACCGACGACGTGATCAACGTCGCCGGGCACCGCCTGGGCACGCGCGAGATCGAGGAGTCGGTGGCCTCGCATCCGGCCGTGGCCGAGGCGGCGGTGATCGGCGTGCACGACGAACTCAAGGGCCAGGTGCCGGTGGTGTTCGCCACCCTCAAGCAGGCCGGCGACCAGGACGCCGCGCGCGTCGCCGCCGGCATGCGCCAGTGCGTGGTCGATCAGCTGGGCGCGGTGGCGCGGCCGGCGCGGGTGTACGTGGTCGCGGCCCTGCCCAAGACGCGCTCGGGCAAACTGCTGCGCCGCTCGATCCAGGCCCTGGCCGAAAGCCGCGATCCCGGCGATCTGTCGACCCTGGACGATCCGGCCGCCCTGGACGAGGTACAACGTGCCTTGGCGCGCGGCGCGGACGCTTGAATCGCTTCGCGGCATCGCATTTGCGCAAAACGGGCGGGTCGCGTCCGCCGCGGCCGCGTTTGACGCCGCCTTGCGGCGCGCTCCGCTACCATGCTCCCCTCATTGCCACGGAACCCGGCCGACACGATGGAACAGGACGAGGACGGTAACGACGATCGCGGTGCGGACCAGGCCGGCTGGGACGCGATCGATCGCGCGCTGGCGCCGTTGTACGGCGAGCAGGAGCCGCGCCACTACGGCACCCTGATCAAGCACGCGCTGGGCGGCCCGGATCCGCTCGACGGCATCAGCGCCTACAAGCGCGAGCAGCCGGTGCCGCACTGGCACTTCGTCACCTACGGCCTGTCCGAGTTGTACGCCAAGGAGTCCGAGGATGCCGAGCACAGCGGCTGGGGCTTCGAATTGACCTTCCGCCTGCGCGACGACAGCGACGCCAGCGAGCCGCCGATGTGGGCGCTGAACTTCCTGCAGAACCTCGCGCGTTATGTGTTTAGCAGCGGCAACGCCTTCGCCGACGGCCACTATCTCAACGCCAACGGTCCGATCGCGGTGGACACCCGCATCCGCTCGGTGGCGTTCGTGCGCGATCCCGAGCTGGGCGAGATCGACAGCCCGCACGGCAAGGTCGAGTTCCTGCAGGTGGTCGGCCTGACCAACGAAGAGGAACTGGCCCTCAAGCGCTGGTCCACGCGCAAGGTGCTGCACGCGTTCGAGCCGCACATGCCGCTGTGGATCACCGACCTGGAACGGGATTCGCTGATGCAGGAGTCGGAGATCGCCGCCGAGATCGCCGCCGGCACCGCCAACGAGGGTTCCGATACCGGCTTCGTGTTCGTCGACGGCTTGTCCTGGCAGCAACAGGCGCGGCGCTGGCGCAAGCCGTCGACCACGGTGGTGCTGGGCGCGCGCCAGGTCGGCGAGTTGCTGGCCCTGCTGCCGCTGCGGCTGCCGTTCGACAAGCCGTTCGCGCTGATCGGCGCGGAGTGCCGGATCGAGTTCGCGCAGGGCCGGCGCAACGCCGCCGAGGCCGACGGCGCCGACCTGCGCCTGACCCTGACCGCCGACACCCTGCGCGAGCTGATCGCGACCCTGCAGGCGCGCGAGGGCCAGTACCCCGTGCGCGGCTACGATCTGCTGTCCTTCGTGGTGCGCAAGACCCAGATCAAGGACGCCGAGGGCCGGGTGGTCCAGACCATAGGCTGAAGCGGCCGCGCGCGGCCCCCAACCGCCCGACTCGGCGCGGTCGGACGGGGCGGCGGGGCCGGTCGGCTCGGACGGCTGGGGTAAAATGGCCGGATCGCCCCTGAGTCCCGGGGCCGATCACAACGGAGCCAGCATGAGCCATCCTTCCGCCGGCGCGCAGTTCCGCGCCGCTCTAGCCGCCGAATCGCCCTTGCAGGTGATGGGCGCGATCACCGCCTATGCCGGCCTGATGGCCAAGCGCACCGGTTACAAGGCGCTGTACCTGTCCGGCGGCGGCGTCGCCGCCAATTCGCTGGGCGTGCCCGACCTGGGCATCAGCACCATGGAAGACGTGCTCACCGATGCGCGCCGCATCGTCGACGCCACCGGCCTGCCGCTGCTGGTCGACATCGACACCGGCTGGGGCGGCGCCTTCAACATCGGCCGTACCATCCGCTCCTTCATCAACGTCGGCGTCGCCGCCGTGCACATGGAAGACCAGGTCGGCCAGAAGCGCTGCGGCCACCGTCCGGGCAAGGAAGTGGTGAGCAAGCAGGAGATGGTCGACCGGGTGAAGTCCGCGGTCGACGCGCGCACCGACGAGCAGTTCGTGATCATGGCGCGCACCGACGCCGCCGCGGTCGAGGGCATCGATTCGGCGATCGAGCGCGCGGTGGCCTACGTCGAGGCCGGCGCCGACATGATCTTCCCCGAGGCCATGAACACCCTCGATGACTACCGCCGCTTCAAGGCCGCGGTGAAGGTGCCGATCCTGGCCAACCTGACCGAGTTCGGCTCGACCCCGTTCTTCACCACCGACGAGCTGCGCGACGCCGGCGTCGACATCGCCCTGTACTGCTGCGGCGCCTATCGCGCCATGAACAAGGCCGCGCTGCACTTCTACGAGACCGTGCGCCGCGAGGGCACCCAGAAGAACATCGTCGACACCCTGCAGACGCGCGCGCAGCTGTACGACTTCCTCAACTATCACGCTTACGAAGACAAGCTCGACCAGCTCTTCGCGCAAGACAAATAACAAGGAATTCCGATGAGCGACAACGCCACCCAAGTACTGCCCAAGGCCAAGAAGTCGGTCGCCCTCAGCGGCACCGCGGCCGGCAACACCGCCCTGTGCACGGTCGGCCGCAGCGGCAACGATCTGCATTACCGCGGCTACGACATCCACGACCTGGCGACCCAGTCGACCTTCGAGGAAGTCGCCCACCTGCTGGTCCACGGCGTGCTGCCCACCGCTTCCCAGCTCAAGGCCTACAAGCTCAAGCTCAAGCGCCTGCGCGGCCTGCCCGCGATCGTGACCGAAGCGCTGGAACTGGTGCCCGCCAACGCCCACCCGATGGACGTGATGCGCACTGGTTGCTCGGTGCTGGGCACGGTGCTGCCCGAGCGCGAAGGCCATCCGGCCAGCGAGGCGCGCGACATCGCCGACCGCCTGATCGCCAGCTTCGGTTCGATGCTGCTGTACTGGTGGCACTTCACCCGCAACGGCCGCCGCATCGACTGCGAGACCGACGACGACAGCGTGGCGGCGCACTTCCTGCACCTGCTGCACGGCGAGGAGCCCAGCGCGCTGCACGCCGACTCGCTGGACAAGTCGCTGATCCTGTACGCCGAGCACGAGTTCAACGCTTCGACCTTCACGGCGCGCGTGATCGCCGGCACCGGTTCGGACCTGCATTCGTGCATCACCGGCGCGATCGGCGCGCTGCGCGGCCCCAAGCACGGCGGCGCCAACGAAGTGGCGATGGACATCATCTCGCGCTACAACAGCGCCGACGAGGCCGAGGCCGACATCCGCGCGCGCGTGGAGCGTAAGGAGATCGTCATCGGCTTCGGCCACCCGGTCTACACCATCGGCGACCCGCGCAATCCCATCATCAAGGAGCTGTCGCGCGCGCTGTGCAAGGACGGCGGCAATCAGACCCTGTTCGACGTCAGCGAGCGCATCGAAACCCTGATGTGGGACCTGAAGAAGATGTTCCCGAACCTGGATTGGTACTCGGCGTCGGCCTATCACATGATGGGCATCCCGACCCCGATGTTCACGCCGCTGTTCGTGATCGCGCGCACCACCGGCTGGGCCGCGCACGTGATCGAGCAGCGCGAGGACGGCAAGATCATCCGCCCCAGCGCCAACTACACGGGCCCGGAAGACCGCGCCTACGTGCCGATCGAGCAGCGCTGAACCGCGCCGGCGTTCGCGCCGCGCCCGCAGTACCGGACAGGCCGCGCGGATGCGCGGCCTGTTTTTTTGTGCCTCGTTCTTTGGTCTAACGCCGCCGGCGGCGCGGTCGGCGCATGGCATAGTCGGCCGGTGCGCTCGCAAAGCGCGAACGGCATCGCATCGCGAGCGCGCCGATAGGCGTAGCGTCGGCCCTGCGGCCGGCCGCTATGCCGGCCATGCCGATGCGTGCCGGAGGGGGCCATGCGCGACCAGGACATCCTGAGCAAGACCGAGGCGGGGCGCGAGGAGATCGAGCATCGCACCCGCAAACTGCCGACCGTGCTGCGCTCGCTGCTGCTGGTGGTGGACGGGCAGCGCGACGTGGCGCAGCTGCGTACGGTCGCCGCCGGCCTGCACGGGCCGGCGGATGCGCTGGAGCAATTGGTGGCGCTGGGCCTGATCGGCGTCGGCGGGCAGCCGTCCGCGGCGGCGCGCGTGACGGCGGCGCTCAGCGCTGTCAATGGTGCTCAGGCCGCGCCCGCGGCCGCGGCTCCTGCGTTGGCGGCGGGGGATACGTCCAGTCGCTATGGGGTGCTGTACGCGCTGATGTCGGATGCGGTGCGGGAGCAGTTGGGTCTGCGTGGGTATTTTCTGCAGCTCAAGATCGAGCGCTCGGCCGATCTGGCGGAGTTGGCGCAGTTGCTGCCGGATCTGCGTGCGGCGGTGGCGAAGGTGCGCGATGCGGCTTGGGCGGACGAGTTGGACCGGCGCCTGCGCGCGGCGGCGCAGCTCTAGCGACGCGGTAGCTCGGTGGCCGTTATCGCTACGCGCCACAAGCGAGTCGTGGGATGTGGCGGGCATAGACGGGTCGCATCGTCGCGCAGCTCCGGGCTCTGCGTCTTCGCTTCTTTAGCTCCCTCAGGGTGAAGCCGTCCGGCTTACGAGCTGCGGGTTCGTGCACGGCTGAATGCCGGCCGCTTGCTCCTAGCTCTTAGCCTTTAGCCCTTAGCTCCCTCCTTTGAAAAAGGAGGGTTGGGGAGGATTTGCTTTTGCTTTGCTGTCGCTTCTTCTGATCGAAGGTCAACGGCTTCCGCCTGCTGCGCATGCGGGTCACTTTCTCTTGCTAGCCCAAGAGAAAGTAACCAAAGAGAAGGGCTAGCGTGACCAACCCTCCCTTGCGAGTTCGGTGCGGGCGCGGGGATTTTTCGATAGGACATCCCTGTCCTATCAAAAAACGGCGCGCGTCCTGCGCGCCGCCCTTCGGGTCTACGGTTGTCTGTGTGAGTGCGGTGCTTTTGGACTTCAATGCAACGGCAATGGCAATGGCAACGGCAATGGCAACCGCTACAGCAATCGCTTTAGCAACAGCAACAGCATTGCCGTGTAGGGCGGCATTCGTAGGATGCGGTGAGCCGAAGGCGAACCGCATCGTCGCGCGGCTTCGGGGGCCCGCGATAGCGCGGTTGCCGCCGCACACGAATCTTCGTCGCAATGCACGCAGCGCAAGCCGCGCGCATCGCCGCTCGCGTCTTAGGTCAGGCCTTCCGCCTGCAAGGCCGCGCGCACGCCTGCGTCGGCTTCCATGCGCTGCTTGAACGCAGCCAGATGGTTCAGGTCGCTGAGGTCGATCTTCTGCCCGTCGGCCCAGCGCAGGGTGATGTACAGATACGGATCGGCGTAGCTGCGGAAACCGGCCAGCCATTGCTTGCCTTCGAGCTGACGGTCGGCGGCTTCGTACAGCGCGCGCAGGCGTTTGTGCGCGGCGTCCTTGAGCGCGGGCTGGTCGCTCGCGTCTTCGGAGAAGCGGGTGGGCGCGAACAGCGGCAGGAAGGCCGGGTGCAGGTCGGAGTTCACGAACGCGAGCCAACGCGCCGCAGTCGCGCGCTGTTGGATGCTGCCGTCGCCGGCGAGCTGTGCGTCGGGATAACTGTCGGCGATGTAGCCCATGATCGCGGCGTTCTGGGTGAGCACGAAATCGCCGTCCTCGATCGCAGGCACGGCGCCGGCCGGATTGATCGCGAGGAACGCGGGCGCTTTCATCGCGTCGCGCGTCATCACCTGCAGGTCGAACGGCTGGCCGGTCCACTGCAAGGCGATGTGGTCGGCGGTCGAACACGCGCCGGGCTTGGTGTAGAGCTTCATCAGCGGACTCCTTGGGATGAGGAAAGCGTCCAGAGTAAAGAGGAGCGAGTGAAAAGCGCTACTTCCTCTTGCCGTTGCTTCGCCGTCGCCGCGCATGTCCCAAAAAAGCAAAAGGAACGAGCGCATCCACTCGTTCCTCTTTCTTATTACGCGTTACCCGCTTGCTCAGGTCTTGCGCGGCTTGAGCTTCTGCACCTGATAGAAGGTGTGATCGCCGATGGTCGCGACCTGGTAGGCGTTGCGCCAGCTCGGGCTGGCGATCGCGTGGGCGGCGAAGTGGCTGGCGCCCGGCACGATCTCCTTGCGCTGGCCGGCCGGCAGGGCCCAGTTCCGCTCGGCTTCCAGGGCGATCTGCACCGACTCGGCCCAGGCCTCGGTGTTGCTCAGGCGCGTGCCCGGCGATACCAGGGTCGGCGCGAACTGCTTGCGGGCGGTGACCACCTCGCAGACCGAATCGCCCCACAGGCCGCTGTCGCGGCGACGCAGGGCGACCTCGGCCACGGCCTTCTGGCCGCGGATGGACTGGTCGCGGGCTTCCAGGTACACGGTGGTGCTCAGACACAGCGAATCGGCGGGTTGCGGCGGAAGCACAGAGGCCAGCCACAGGATCCAGGCGAGTTTCATATTGACTCCTTGCTCCGTTGCGCCGGACCGCACTGGGGCTTCCGTTCCCTCCTAGCGGGGACGGACGACACGGCGTGGACCGGCATGGCGTACTGGGGAGGGCAGCGGCTCTGCGGCGCGCTTTTGCCCCGTGCCGTGGACCGCGTGGACGACGCGGGCGGCGAGGGTTGCCACCTGAAGCGGCGGCGTGAAAGTTGGCGCAAGGTAGCCGCGACTAACTAAACGCCCGCTGAATCTAAAAACCTAAGTGCGCGAAAAAACTCAAGTTTTTACTCTGAATAGGCGCTAAGGCCTTGCCAGGGAAGGGTATCTCCGAGGCGCGAGACGCCCCGGGGAGCGTGACGCCCACCACTGTTCAGCTCCCCTGAAAACGCTTTACAGCGCCGCTGCGACCCGGCTGCCCTGGGCGATCGCGCGCTTGGCGTCCAGTTCGGCGGCGACGTCGGCGCCGCCGATCACGTGCACCGGGCGGCCGTCGCCGGCCAACTGCGCGGCCAGCGGCTTGAACGGTTCCTGGCCCGCGCAGATCACCACGTGATCGACCGCCAGCAGCTGTTCGCTGCCGTCGACGCGGACGCGGAAGCCTTCGTCGTCCACGCCCAGGTACTCGACGCCGCCGAGCATGCGCACCTGCTTGGCCTTGAGGGTGGCGCGGTGGATCCAGCCGGTGGTCTTGCCCAGGCGCGCGCCGGGTTTGCCGGCGCTGCGCTGCAGCAGCCAGACCTGGCGCGCGGGCGGCTCCGGCCGCGCTTCGGCCAGGCCGCCGCGGTTGTCGCCGTAGCCCAGGTCCACGCCCCATTCGGCGCGCCAGCGTGCCGGATCCAGACTGGAGCTGTCGTGGCCGGCCGGGTGCACCAGGTATTCGGCCACGTCGAAGCCGATGCCGCCGGCGCCGACGATCGCGACCTTGGCGCCGGGCACCACGCCGCCGCGCAGCACGTCCAGGTAGCTGAGCACCTTGGGATGCTCGGCGCCGGGGAAATCGACCGCGCGCGGGGCGATGCCGGTGGCCAGCACGATCTCGTCGTAGCCGGCCAGCGCGGCCGTGTCGGCGCGCGTGTTCAGACGCAGCTCGACGCCGCTGGTTTCGATTTTGCGCGCGAAGTAGCGCAGGGTCTCGTGGAACTCTTCCTTGCCCGGGATCCGCTTGGCCAGGTTGAACTGGCCGCCGATCTCGTGGGCGGCATCGAACAGGGTGACGCGGTGGCCGCGTTCGGCCGCCACCGTCGCGCAGGCCAGACCGGCCGGGCCCGCGCCGACCACCGCCACGCGCTTGGGCGCCGCGGTCGGGCGGTAGTTGAGCTCGGTCTCGGCGCAGGCGCGCGGATTGACCAGGCAACTGGCGTGCTTGTTCTCGAACACGTGGTCCAGGCAGGCCTGGTTGCAGGCGATGCAGGTGTTGATCTCGTCGCTGCGCCGGTCGCGGGCCTTGGCGACCCAGGCCGGGTCGGCCAGCAGCGGCCGCGCCATCGACACCATATCGGCCTCGCCCTCGCGCAGGATGCGTTCGGCCACGTCCGGCATGTTGATGCGGTTGGTGGTGATCAGCGGCAGGCCCACGTGCGGCTTCAGGCGCGCGGTGATGCCGGTGAAGGCCGCGCGCGGCACCGAGGTGGCGATGGTGGGGATGCGCGCCTCGTGCCAACCGATGCCGGTGTTGATCAGGGTCGCGCCCGCGGCTTCGATCGCCTGGGCCTGGGCGATCACGTCCTCCCAGGTCGAACCGCCGTCGACCAGGTCGATCATCGAAAGCCGGTAGATGATGATGAAATCCGGCCCGCAGGCCTCGCGGATGCCGCGCACGATCCGGGTCACGAACGCGATCCGGCGCGCGGCGTCGCCGCCCCATTCGTCCTCGCGTTTGTTGGTGCGCGGCACGGTGAACTGGTTGAGCAGATAACCTTCCGAGCCCATCACCTCGACGCCGTCGTAGCCGGCCTCGCGCGCGAGCCTGGCGCTGTTGACGAAGGCACGGATCTGCGCGCGCACGCCGTAGCCCGACAGCGCGCGCGGCGTGAACGGATTGATCGGCGCCTTGAGCTTGGACGGCGCGACCTGCAGCGGGTGATAGCCGTAGCGGCCGGCATGCAGGATCTGCAGGCAGATGCGGCCGCCGTGGCTGTGCACGGCCTGGGTCACCTGGCGGTGCTTGCCGACTTCCCAGCGCCAGCTCAGCTTGCCGCCGAAGGGCTTGAGCCAGCCGACGATGTTGGGCGCGAAGCCGCCGGTCACGATCAGGCCGACGCCGCCGGCCGCGCGTTCGCCGAAGTAGGCCGCGAGCTTGGGGAAGTCGGCGGCCTTGTCCTCCAGACCCGTATGCATCGAGCCCATCAGCACGCGGTTGGGCAGGGTGCAGAAACCCAGGTCCAGCGGCTCGAACAGCTTGGGGTAGGCCGGGTGCGGGGCGGCGGGGCTTGCAGGCAGGGAGCTGGCGGCCGTCATGCTCGAATACGCTGGCGTATGGAGCGCGCACGATGCCGGTAAAACGGCCGCGATTCAACCAGGACGTGCGCCGGGCGTCCGCGTGGCCTCCTGGACGACGCCTGGACGAGCACGCGCCGCCGCAACGCTGCATCCCAGGCGCCGCATCGCGCGGACGATTGACTCCGGCGCGGCCGCCCCTACTCTTATGGGCACCCAGAACCCGGCCCTGCCGCCCATGAAGTCGTTCCCGCTACTGATATCGCTGCATGCCCAGCGCGAGAGCGCGGGCCGGGTGCGCCTGCCTCCTGTGATCTGCGAGTGCGTGTCGAGCTGATCCGACCGCGCCGCCGCCACACGATACCGAGCACCCGCAAGGGTGTTTTTTTTTGCCCGTCGTTCGGCCCGGCGCTGCGCTCCGGCGCCGGTTTTCCATCCACCGCAGTCCCGTGCATCCCAAGGAGAACGTGTCGTGAATACCGCGGCCGAGACCGAAACCTAGCCGCGCGCCCCGTCGCCAACCGGGTCGCGCGGCCTCCCGAGTTGGCAACGAATAGCGAAAAATCTCATGAACACCACCACTGTCTCCCGCTGGCGCAATCTCGGCATCATCGCCCACGTCGATGCGGGCAAAACCACGCTCACCGAACGCCTGTTGTGGAAAACCGGCGCGATCCATCGCACCGGCGAAGTCCACGACGGCGCCGCCACCACCGACTTCAGTCCGATCGAGAAGGACCGCGGCATCACCATCGGCGCCGCGGCCGTGCAGACGCATTGGGCGCCGCAAGGTCAGGCCGAGCATCGCCTGACCATCATCGACACGCCCGGCCACATCGACTTCGCGATCGAGGTCGAGCGTTCGCTGCGCGTGCTCGACGGCGCCGTCGCCGTGTTCAGCGCGGTCGACGGCGTGCAGCCGCAATCGGAAACCGTGTGGCGCCAGGCGCGCCGGCACGGCGTGCCGATGATCGCGTTCGTCAACAAGATGGACCGGGTCGGCGCCTCGCTGGACTTCGTGCTGGCGCAAATGCGCGACAAGCTCGATGCGCAGCCGTGGCCGCTGGGCCAGGCGATCGGCGCCGAGGGCGAGCTGCGCGGCTGGGTCGACTACGTGGCGCGCGAGATCGTGCTGTGGGGCCTCGACGACGCCATCGCGCGCCGGCCCTGGGACGGCGACGAAAGCCGCGCCTACGAGCCGCTGCGCCAGCGCCTGATCGAGGCCGTCGCCGATCACGACGACGAACTCGCCCAGGCCTACCTGGAAGCGCGCGCGATCGACCCCGGCCTGCTCAAGGCCGCGCTGCGTCGCGGCACGCTGGCGGGCGCGGGCACGCCGGTGCTGGCCGGTTCCGCGTTCAAGAACAAGGGCGTGGAACCGCTGCTGGACGCGATCGTCGACTACCTGCCGTCGCCGCTGGATCGGCCGTGGGTGCGCGCCGAGAGCGAACAGGGCGAGCTGGCGCTGGCGCCGGACGCGTCCGGTCCCCTGGCCGGCCTGGTCTTCAAGATCGTGCACAAGGAGCACGGCGCGCTGTCGTTCGTGCGCCTGTACTCGGGCACGCTGCGGGTCGGCGACACCGTGTGGGCCTCGCGGCGCGAACGCGCGCTGCGGGTCGGCCGCCTGGTCGTGGTGCAGGCCGATCGCGGCCGCGACGTCGAGGCCGCGTATGCGGGCGAGATCGTCGCGGTGCAGGGCTGGAAGGACGCGGTCAGCGGCGAAACCCTGAGCGCGGGCGAACGCAAGCTGGTGCTGGACGCGATCCAGGCCCAGCCGGCGGTGCTGTCCTGGCGACTGAGCGCGGCCAACGCGAACGATCTGATCCGTCTCGGCCAGGGCTTGGCCAGCCTGGCCCAGGAGGATCCGTCGTTCCACGTCGGCAGCGACGAGGACACCGGCGAGACCCTGATCTGGGGCATGGGCGAACTGCACCTGGAAGTGATGGTGGAGCGCCTGCGTCAGGAGTGGAAGGTCGAGGTGCGCACCGGTTCGCCACGCGTGGCGTATCAGGAAACCCCGAGCCGCGCGGTCGCGGGCGTCGAAGGCAAGCTGTCCAAGCAGAACGGCGGCATCGGCCAGTTCGCGCGTGTGGTCATCGACGTCGAGCCGCGCACGGACGGTCGCTTCGAGTTCGTCGACCGCACCAGCGGCGGCGTGGTCCCGCGCAACTTCGTCACTGCGACGGAAAAGGGACTGCGCAGCGCGCTCATGGAAGGGCCGCGCGGCTATCCGGTGGTCGGGCTCACCGTGACCTTGATCGACGGCGAGACGCATGCGGTGGATTCGTCCGAACTCGCGTTCCAACGCGCGGCGGGCGAGGCCCTGAAGGCGGCGCTGGCGCTCAGCGGCACGACGGTGCTGGAGCCGGTGATGACGCTGGTCGTGGACACGCCCGCCGGCAACGTCGGCGACGTGGTCGGCGATCTGCAACGTCGCTCCGGCCGCGTGCTGGCGATCGACGACCGCGGCACGCGCGCCGACGTCTCCGCGCGCGCGCCGCTGGCGCAGCTGTCGGGGTACACCACCGCGCTGCGCTCGCTGACCCAGGGACGGGCCTCGGCCTCGCTGGTCTTCAACGGCTACGAGGCCGCGCGCAACGTCTGAATGCGTAAGCTTGTTCGAAAGAGAGGGGGCCGGCATTGCCGGCCCCTTTTTTCTTTTTTCGCGTCAAGCCGCCGCCGGCCGCAGACGCAGCAGACTCAATCCCATCGCCGCGTAGCCGGTGCCCAGCGCACGGTTGAACCAGCGCGCGCGGCGCGGCTGCGCGAACCAGCCGCGCAGGGCGCCGGCCAGCACCACGTAACACAGGTGCGACAGCACGGTGCAGGCGGCGAAGGTCAGGGTCAGGGCGAAGAACTGCGGCAGCAGCGCGGCGTCGGCGCGCATGAACTGCGGCAGCAGGGCGGTGAAGAACAGGATGCTCTTGGGATTGGTGGTCGCCACCAGCAGACCTTGCAGGAACATGCGCCGCGGCGCGCCGGCCTGGGCGGGCGAGGGCGCGCGCGCGAACAGGTCGTCGCGAGCGCGCCATTGGCGCAGGCCCAGCCAGATCAGATAGGCCGCGCCTGCCAGCTTGAGCGCGCCGAACAACCAGGCCGAGGTCTGGAGCAGGGCGCCCAAGCCCAGCATCGCGGTCGCCGAGACCAGGAACACGCCCAGGGCGTTGCCGACCGAGCCCAGCAGGGCGCGGCGCGCGCCGTGCGCGGCGGTGTTGGACACCGCCAGCAACACCGCCGGCCCGGGGCTGAACGCGGTCAGCAGCGCGAGGCTGCAGAACAGCAGCCAGGACGTAGCGCTCATGCGCGCGGCCCCGTCGCGATCACCAGCCGGCCAGGGTCAGCTTGCCGACGGTGCTGCCCGATTCGAGGCGGCGATGCGCTTCGCGCAGGGTGGCCGCGTCGATCTTGCCCAGGGTCGCGCTGTGGGTGCCGCGCAGTTCGCCGGCGTCGATCAGCTTGGCGACGCGGTCCAGGATGCGCGCCTGTTCGACCATGTCGGCGGTCTGGAAGCGCGGCCGCGCGAACATCATTTCCCAGTGGATGCCGATGCACTTGGCCTTGTAGGGATCGCCGATGCGCAGGGCGCCGGCGGGCTCCACGATCAGGCCGACATGGCCCTGCGGGGTCAGCAGCTCGCCGATCGCGTCCCAGTAGCGGTCGGTGTCGGCCAGGTTCAGCACCGCCTCGACCTGGGCATGGCCCAGCGCCTGCAACTGCGGCAGCAGCGGCTGGCGGTGGTCGATCACTTCGTGCGCGCCCATCGCGCGGCACCAGGCGATGGTTTCCGGGCGCGAGGCGGTCGCGATCACGTTGAAGCCGGCGCGGCGCGCGAGCTGGATCGCGATCGAACCGACGCCGCCGGCGCCGGCGATCACCAGCACGGTCTTGCCTACGCCGCCCTTGTCGGCGTCGTAGGGCATGCGCTGGAACAGCAGCTCCCAGGCGGTGATCGCGGTCAGCGGCAGGGCCGCGGCCTGGGCCGCGTCCAGCGACTGCGGCGCATGGCCCGTCACGCGTTCGTCGACCAGCTGCAATTGCGCGTTGCTGCCGGGGCGGGTGATGTCGCCCGCGTAGTAGACGCGGTCGCCGACCTTGAAGCGGGTGACCGCGTCGCCGACCGCGACCACGGTGCCGGCAGCGTCGTAGCCGAGCACGCGCGGCTGCGCTTCCACGGTCGGCTTGGGCGCGCGCACCTTGGTGTCGACCGGATTGACCGAGATCGCCTCGACCTGGATCAACAGGTCGTGGCCCTGCGGCGCGGCGGGGTCGGGCAGTTCGACGTCGAGCAGGGATTCGGGATCGTCGATGGGCAGATAGCGGGTGAGGGCGACGGCTTTCATGGGGACTCCAAAACGGTTCGGTCGTTGAATACGAAAGAAGGGATCAGAACGCGGACAGCACCAGGCCGCCTTCGGCGCGGATCGCCGAGCCGTTGACCACCGAGGCCGCCGGGCTGGCGACGAAGGCGACCACGCGCGCGATCTCGGACGGTTCGGCGAAGCGGCGCAGCAGGGAGGTCGGGCGCACGGTCTGGAAGAACTGCTTTTCGAACTCGGCCGCGCTCACGCCCTGTTGCTCGGCGAGCTGTTCGACGAACACGCCCACGCCCTCGGAACGGGTGGGGCCGGCCAGCACCGAGTTGACGGTGACCTGGGTGCCGGCGGTGAGCTGGGCCATGCCGCGCGCGAGCGCGATCTGCGCGGCCTTGGTCACGCCGTAATGGATCATCTCGGCCGGGATCTGCAATCCCGATTCGCTGGACAGGAACACCACCCGGCCGCGATCGCGCGCGAGCATGCCGCTGAAGTAATGGCGCGACAGGCGCACGCCGCTCATCACGTTGGCATCCCACAGGCGCTGCCATTCCCCGTCTTCGATGTCGGCGAAATCGGTGGGCACGAAGATGCCGAGGTTGTTGATCAGGATGTCGGTCTGCGGCACCGCGGCGATGAACTCGGCCGCGCCTTGCGCGGTGGCGAGATCGGCGGCGACGCCGCTGAGCTGCGCGCCCGGCACGGCGGCGCGCAGCGAAGCCAGCGCGGCATCGACGCGGGCCTGGCTGCGACCGTTGACGACCACGGCGGCGCCGGCGCGCGCAAGTTCCTCGGCGATGGCGTAGCCGATGCCCGCGGTGGAACCGGTGACGACGGCGGTGGAACCGGAAAGGGGGGCGCTCATATCGGTGTTCTCGATGAAGGGGTCAGTGTTCGGGGATCGGACGGTTCAGACCGGCGCGGGGGTGCGCTCGGAGAACATGCCGTTCCAATACGGGTAGTAGGGATAAGGCGGCGTGACGCGGCTGGCCTGGTCGAGCCTGGCGACCTGCTCGGCGCTGAGGGTCCAGCCGACCGCGCCCAGGTTCTGGCGCAGCTGTTCCTCGTTGCGCGCGCCGATCAGCACGCTGGACACCGTCGGGCGCTGCAGCAGCCAGTTCAGGGCGATCTGCGGCACGCTCTTGCCGGTTTCGGCGGCGACTTCGTCCAGCGCGTCGACGATGCGATACAGGCGCTCCTCTTCCACCGGCGGCGCGAAGCCGGCGGTGTCGTGCAACCGGCTGCCCTCGGGCAGCGGCTGGCCGCGGCGGATCTTGCCGGTCAGGCGGCCCCAGCCCAGCGGGCTCCACACCACCGCGCCCACGCCCTGGTCCTGCGCCAGCGGCATCAGCTCCCATTCGTAGTCGCGGCCGACCAGCGAGTAGTAGGTCTGGTTGGCGACGAAGCGCGAATAGCCGTAGCGGTCGGCGACCGCCTGCGACTTCATCAGCTGCCAGCCGGAATAGTTGGACACGCCCAGGTAGCGCAGCTTGCCGGCGCGGACCAGGTCGTCGAGCGTGGACATGACCTGTTCCACCGGCGTCTGCGCGTCGAAGTGGTGCAGTTGCAGCAGGTCGATGTAGTCGGTGCCCAGGCGCTGCAGGGCGCGGTCGACGGCGCGGATCAAATGGTGGCGCGAGGCGCCGACGTCGTTGGCGCCTTCGCCGGCGCGCAAGCTGATCTTGGTCGACAGGATGACTTCATCGCGGCGGCCCTGGATGGCGGCGCCGAGTATCGATTCGGAGGCGCCGTCGGAATACACGTCGGCGGTGTCGAACAGATTCACGCCGGCCTCCAGGCAGATCTCGATCAGGCGCCGGGCCTCGGCGACGTCGGTGTTGCCCCAGGCGCTGAACAACGGGCCCTTGCCGCCGAAGGTGCCGGCGCCGAAGCCCAGAACCGGCACTTTGAAGCCGGAGTTGCCGAGAAAGCGGGTGTCCATGAGGGAGTTCCTTTGAGAGTGAGGGCGCGCGTCCAACGCCGCGCCTAGGAATGGGGAGGAAGAAATCAGGCGGCCGGACAGGCCGCGGCGGCTTGCAGCGCCGGCTTGCGCGGCGCATCCAGGCGCGCCGCCCACACCGCCAGCACGATGCCCGACACCGTCACCAACGCGGCCACCCAGGTCACCGCGCCCAAGCCCAGGCCTAGGTTGATCACCGCGCCGCCCAGCCAGGCGCCGAGCGCGTTGCCGAGGTTGAAGGCGCCGATGTTGAGGCTGGAGGCGAGGTTGCGGCCGGCGCTGTCGGTCTTCTGCAGCACCCACAGCTGGATCGGCGACACCGTGGCGAACGCGGCGATGCCGAGCAGGGCGACGAAGATCACCGCCGCGATCTTGCTGTGCAGGGCGAAGGTCATCAGGCCCAGCACCACCGCCAGTGCGACCAGGGTGCCGACCAGGGCCGGCGCCAGGCGACGGTCGGCGAGGCGGCCGCCGAGCAGGTTGCCGGCGATCAGGCCGACGCCGAACACCAGCAGGATCGGCGACACGGCGCTTTCGGCGAAGCCGGTGACCTGGGTCAGGATCGGCTGGATGTAGGTGAACACGGTGAACACGCCGGCGAAGCCGAGCACGGTCATGGCCAGGCCCAGCAGCACCTGCGGATGGGTCACCGCCTTGATCTCGTCGCGCAGCGCGGCGTTCTCCTGCTGGCCGTTGTCCTTGGGCACCAGCGCCGCGATCACGATCGTGGCGATCACGCCGATCGCGGCCACCGCCCAGAAGGTGGCGCGCCAGCCCAGGTGCAGGCCCAGCCAGGCGCCGGCGGGCACGCCGAGCAGGGTGGCCACGGTCAGGCCGACGAACATGATCGAGATCGCCGAGGCCTTGCGGTCTTCCGAGACCAGGCCGGTCGCGACCACCGCGCCCACGCCGAAGAAGGTGCCGTGCGCGAGCGAGGTGATCACGCGCGCGATCATCAGGGTGGTGTAGTTGGGCGCGATCGCACAGGCGATGTTGCCCAGGGTGAAGATCAGCATCAGCGCGACCAGCACGGTCTTGCGCGGCAGGCGCCGGGTGGCGGTGGTCAGCAGCGGCGCGCCGACGAACACGCCCAGGGCGTAGCCGGAGATCAGCAGGCCGGCCGCGGCGATGGTGACCTGGAGGTCGGCGGCGACCTGCATCAGCAGACCCATGATCACGAATTCGGTGGTGCCGATGCCGAAGGCGCCGGCGGTGAGGGCGTACAGGGCCAACGGCATGCGCTGCTTGGGCGCGCCTGGCTTGGAGGCGCCGGTTTCGGAGCGGGGAAGGGCGGGGGATTCCATGTCGGGCATCCACTGGGGAGGCGCGCAGTCTGGAAGCTTGCATCTTTAGCTAAAACCACCAAAATGACTAATCAGTTTCAATGAATAATTGAGAATAGGCCATGGACCGAGTCGGCGACCTTGCCTTGTTCCTGCGCGTGCTCGACTTGGGCTCGATCAGCGCCGCCGCGCGCAGCCTGGACCTATCGGTGGCGGTGGCCAGCCAGCGCCTGAAGCGGCTGGAGCGCGACCTGGGCGTGCGCCTGCTGCATCGGACCACGCGCCAGCTGCACGCCACCCCCGAGGGCGCGGCCTTGGCCGAACAGGGCCGTGCCCTGGTCGAGGACCTGGAGGCGCTGACCGGCGGCCTGCGCCAGGCCGCGACCGACGTCGCCGGCACCCTGCGCCTGACCGCCTCGGCCTCGTTCGGGCGTCAGTATCTGTCGCCGCTGCTGCCCGAATTTCTGGCCCTGCATCCGCGGGTCAAGGTCAGCGTCAATCTCAACGATCAGTTGCTGGACCTGGTGAGTTCCGGTTTCGATCTGGCGATCCGGATCGGCGCGCTCGAGGACTCCAGCCTGGTCGCGCGCAAGCTGGCGCCGAACCGGCGCGTGATCTGCGCCTCGCCCGACTACGTGCGCCGCCACGGCATGCCCAATTCGCCAGAGGAGCTCGCGCGCCACGAGTGCCTGATGCTGGTCGGCAGCCAGGGCCGCCAGGATCTGTGGCGCCTGCACGACCGCGCCGGCCGCGAAGTCGCGGTGCGGGTGTCGGGGCGTTTCGAAAGCAACCTGGGCGAGCTGTTGCGCGACGCCGCGGTCGCCGGCCTGGGCATCGCCGTGCATTCGACCTGGCACGTCAACGAGGACCTGCGCGCGAAGCGGCTGGTGCCGGTGATGCCCGACTACGGCGTCGCCGAATCCGGCATCTACGCGGTGATGCCGCAGCGTCGCCTGATCCCGCCACGGGTCCGCGCGTTCACCGATTTCCTGGCCGAACGCTTCGGCGAGCATCCGCCGTGGGAGCACTACGAGCTGTCGGTGCCTTGAGCGCGGTGTCGAGTTCGCAGCGATGCCGCCGGCTCGCGCCTTCGATGTCTGTGGGAGCGGCGTAAGCGGCGATGGCGTGTCGGCCAAGCTTGCATCGCGCGTGTGGCTCAATCGCGGCTTACGCCGCTCCCACAGAAAGCGCTGCATCGCGCCGGTCTTCCCCTTTGAAAATGGGGGGAGATCGCGGCTTACGCCGCTCCCACAGAAAGCGCTGCATCGCGCCGGTCTTCCCCCCTTTGAAAATGGGGGGGAGATCGCGGCTTACGCCGCTCCCACAGAAGGCGTTGCGTCGCGCCGGTCTTCCCCGTTGAAAATGGGGGGAGATCGCGGCTTACGCCGCTCCCACAGAAGGCGCCGCGTCGCGCCGCTCTTCCCCCTTTGAAAAAAAAAGGGGGATTTGCTGTTAGCGCCTCAATCGAACGCAAACGCATCCAAGGCCAGCGAGCCCATCTCGTGCGAACGGTGGATCGTGCGCACCGAGGCCTGCGCGCCGGCCGCGCCCAGCGCCACGAACAAGGGCATCAGATGCTCGACGGTGGGGTGCGCATGCCGCGCGTGCGGCGCCTGCGCCTGCCAGTCCAGCAGGGCGGCGTGGTCGTGCGCGTCCAGGCGCGCGTGCATCCATTCGCCGAACTCGCGCGCCCACGGCGCCAGCGGCGCGTCGCGGTGTTGCCAGTCGAGATCGCCGAGGTTGTGCACGAAGCCGCCCGAACCGATCACCAGCACGCCTTCCTCGCGCAGCGGCGCCAGCGCGCGACCTAGCGCGTAGTGCCCGGCGGCGTCGCCGTGCGGCATCACCGACAACGGCACCACCGGAATCCCGGCCTGCGGGTACATGCGCCGCAGCGGCACCCAGATGCCATGGTCCAAGCCGTGCGATTCGCGCACCTTGGGATTCAGGCCGGCTTCGTCCAGGCGCGCGCGGATCGCCTTGGCCAGGTCCGGATCGCCGGGGGCGGGGTATTGGATCTGATACAGCGGCGCCGGGAAGCCGCCGAAGTCGTGCACGGTATGCGGCTGCGCGTGCCCGCCCAGCATCGGCCGGTCGGTCATGAAATGCGCCGAGGCGACCACGATCGCCTTCGGCCACGGCAGCTGCGCGCCCAGCCCGTCCAGGAAGCGGCCGGCGGCGGAATCCTCGATCGCCAGCATCGGCGAACCGTGGGACAGGAACAGGGTGGGCAGGCGGGTCGGGATGTCCATGCCGAAAGGGTGATCCCGGCCGGGCGCAAACACCAGCGCGCTACGCCGCTCGCTGCGTTCCGTCCTTGGCGTCAAAGCCGGGCGCCGCGTTCGCGCCGGCCGCACGCGCGGCGTCGCAGACTGCGGCTTCCGTCCACGGCCCGCCGCCCGCCATGAGCCACGCCGATCCGCGTTCCGCCCTACGTCCCGACTACGACTCGCCGATGCGCGAGATCGCCGACTACGTGCTCGATTACCGCATCGAGTCCGAGGAGGCCTACGCCACCGCGCGCACCATGCTGCTGGATTCGCTGGCCTGCGCGGCCCTGGCGATGGCGCACCCCGCCTGCGTCGCCCACCTGGGCCCGCTGGTGCCGGGCGCGGAGCTGCGCGGCGGCGCGCGCGTGCCGTACACCGCTTACGAACTCGATCCGGCCCAGGCCGCCTACAACATCGGCAGCCAGATCCGTTGGCTGGACTTCAACGACACCTGGCTGGCCGCCGAGTGGGGGCATCCCTCCGACAACCTGGGCACGCTGCTCGCGCTGGCCGACTATCTGGGCCGGCGCGCCGAAGCCGCGGGCGGCCGTGGCGCGAGCGTGCGCGAGCTGCTTGGGCATGCGATCAAGGCCCACGAAATCCAGGGCTGCTATGCCTTGCGCAACGCCTTCAACCGGGTCGGCCAGGATCACGTGATCCTGGTGCGCCTGGCCTCGACCGCGCTGGCCACGCGCATGCTGGGCGGCGATCGCGAGGCGATCCTCGCCGCGATCTCGCACGCCTGGATCGACAACGGCGCGCTGCGCACCTATCGGCATGCGCCCAACACCGGCCCGCGCAAGAGTTGGGCCGCCGGCGACGCCTGCCGCCGCGCGGTGGTGCATGCGCTGAACGCGGTCAAGGGCGAAGTCGGCTATCCCAGCGCCTTGAGCGCGCCGACCTGGGGCTACTACGACGTCGCCATGCGCGGTCGCGCGTTCGAGTTCGAGCGCCCTTTCGGCAGCTATGTGATGGAGAACGTGCTGTTCAAGATCAGCTACCCGGCCGAGTTCCACGCCCAGACCGCGGTGGAATGCGCGCTGCGCCTGCATCCGCAGGTGCGCGGGCGCCTCGATCGCGTGGCCCGCATCGAACTGCGCACCCAGGAAGCCGGACGCCGCATCATCGACAAGACCGGGCCGCTGGCCAACTACGCCGATCGCGATCACTGCCTGCAGTACATGGTCGCGGTGCCGCTGATCTTCGGTCGGCTGCAGGCCGAGGACTACGGCGATGCGGTCGCCGCCGATCCGCGCATCGACGCGCTGCGCGCGAAGATGAGCGTCGCCGAGGATCCGGAGTTCACCCGCGACTATCTCGACCCCGACAGGCGCTACATCGGCAATGCCGTGCAGGTGTTCTTCGACGACGGCAGCGCCACCGAGGCGGTGCGGGTGGATTACCCGGTCGGCCATCGCCGGCGCCGCGCCGAAGGCCTGCCCCTGCTGATGGACAAGTTCGAGACTGCGATCCGCGCCCGCCTGCCGTCCGCGCAGGCCGATACACTGTGCGCGCTGGCCCGGGACCCGGCGCGGTTGGACGCGCAGCCCATCACCGGCTTCCTGGGCTTGTTTCAGCCCTGATTCACGTTCGCGACGGCGCCGGCGTTTAACACGGATGCCGCCGGGAATGTTAGATGCCTGTTAACATGGCTTTCACATAGGCAAACCTAACCTGCGCGGGATGGCGTCGGAAGGCGGCTGTCCTGAATTGGTAGGAACCTCGCAGACGCGGTTTCCAATTTTTCTGAACCAAGGAGCTATAACAAATGAATAAGAAACTCCTCTGCGCCGCCCTGCTGGGTGGCCTGAGTCTGGCCCAGGCAGCCAGCGCGCAGGATTTCGACGACCGCTGGTACATCACCGGTTCGGCGGGCATGAACATCCAGGACAACGATCGCGGCACGCGTAACGCGCCGTTCGTGGGCCTGGGCGTGGGCAAGTTCATCAGCCCGAACTGGTCGATCGACGGCGAGCTGAACTATCAGCACCCGAAGTTCGACGCCGACCAGGACCTGTCGTGGAGCCAGTACGGCGTCTCGCTGGACTTCCGTCGCCACTTCATCACCGAAGGCCGCAACTGGAA
>NZ_FOSS01000002.1:851276-932544 GCF_900114355.1 Lysobacter sp. cf310 | reverse complement strand
GTCGAAGTCGCCGGTCACACCGACCAGTGCGGTAAGGACGCCTACAACCAGAAGCTGTCCGAGCGTCGCGCTCAGACCGTGTACGACTACCTGACCAGCAACGGCGTCGACGCCGCGCGTCTGTCGGGTCCGAACGGCTACGGCGAGAGCCGTCCGCTGGAAGACAAGGGCCAGGCGTTCCCGGGCTGCAAGAGCGAGGTCAACCGCCGTACCGAGCTGAACTCCCAGAACTAAGGGACGCCAGCCGGTTCTACGGAACCTGCCGCAACACACGAAGCCCGGCCCCGTGCCGGGCTTCGTCTTTTTGCGCGCCGCGGCCGGGAATGTGATCGCAACGGCGAAACCGCGGTGAACGCGCGCATGCGCGGTTGTCCGATCCGGCCCCCGCGCCTACACTGCCTGGGTCGTGTCCGGACCCCGTCGGGACATCGCGACGGCCAGACCGGAGGAAGTTCGCCATGCATCGTGTCCTAGCTGCAGCGCCGCTGCTGTTCATCGCTACGATCGCCCAAGCCGAAGTCGGCAACTGCGGCTCGATCACCGCGCCCGCGCTGCCGGTGCAGCCGACCGTGATCGCCCCGATCGCTCCGGAACTGGTCACCCCCAACTATCAGCTCGGCTCGGCCACCGGCGTGCTCTCGCAGGCCCTGGACGAATCCCTGTCGGTGGACCGCGTGCTGCTGCGCATGCGCATCGAAGGCTGCAACCTGGCCAACGCCAAGCCGGCCGCGGGCGGCATGCCGACCTCCAACGATCCGGCCGCGTACAAGCCCAAGACCCAGTTCGACAACACGCCCTGGCGCTTCGACATGAGCCAGGGCGGCAAGCGCATGACCGCCGACGAGTTCAGCGCCTGGATGAAGGCCAAGGGCGTGCGCGTGGCCAAGGGCGCCCCGGGCGCCGCCGCACCGGCCCCCGCGCCGGCGCCGGCGCCGGTGGTCGAAGCGCCCAAGGACGAGAAGAAGGGCAAGAAGAAGTAAGCGCCGCGTCCGCGCGCGGTTCGTTCTCCTTCGCCATCGAGGCCGCGCTGCGCGCGCGGCCGCCGCCATGACCACCACGCCCCGCCACGGCCTCGCCCGCGTGCTGTCCAAGCAGGGCCTGTGCTCGCGCACCGAAGCCGCGCGCTGGATCGCCGCCGGCCGCGTCGCGGTCGACGGACGGGTGGTGCGCGATCCCGAATTCCCTATTTCCAGCGGCCCGCGCGCGCGCCCGCGCATCGCCGTCGACGGCCGCGACATCGATCAGGCGCCGCGCCTGTACCTGATGCTCAACAAGCCGCGCGGCCTGGTCACCACCGCCCGCGACGAGCGCGGCCGCGACACCGTCTACCGTTGCCTCGACGGCGCCCGGTGGCAGGGCGCGCCCTTGCCCTGGTTGGCGCCGGTGGGGCGTCTGGATCAGGCCAGCGAAGGCCTGCTGCTGTTCTGCAACGATCCCGAATGGGCTGCGCGCATCACCGATCCCGAGCACGGGCCGGACAAGACCTATCACGTCCAGATCGACACGATTCCCGACGAGGCCGCGCTCGCGGCGCTGGTCGCCGGCGTGGTCGAGGACGGCGTGGCGCTGCGCGCCAAGTCCGCGCGCCTGCTGCGTAGCGGCGAGAAGAACGCCTGGCTGGAGATCGTGCTGGACGAAGGCCGCAACCGCCAGATCCGCCGCCTGCTGGCCGCGTTCGACATCGGCGTGCTGCGTCTGCTGCGGGTCGCGATCGGCGAACTCGCCCTGGGCGAGCTCGGCAAGGGCCAGTGGCGGATGCTCAGCGAGTCCGAGCTTGCGCAACTCTCGCGCTGACGCGCATTCGCGTCGACCGCATCGCCGCGAACGCTGAACCGACGCGTCGCCTGCCCGAAAAAAACGTGCGCCGCTGCGGCATCGCGACGTGCGCGCGCGCCGCGATCGCGACATCGGCCGATGCGTTTGCGCGGGACTGTGCCGGAGCGCACCGTTTACCACCTTTGAGTTGCGAAGTGCGCACCTAGACTCCTCCGGGACCGATGGCCGGACTTGGGGAGTGTGCGAGATGCGCAAGATCACGATGGCGGTATTCCTGCTGCTGTGCGCGAACGGCTTGGCTGCGCAGGAACGGCCTTGCGGCGCCGGCGACGTTGCGGCGGTGCAGGCCGAAGTTGCGCTGTTGCTGGAGCCGGCGGCCGCCTCGCCCAGGCTGGCGCGGCGCGCGAGCGCAGGGACGGGCGGGGCGCTCGCGCAGGCCTTCGGCCAAGCCGAAGCCTTGTCGCCTTCGCTGGCGCCGTCGCCGCTGGGCGCATGCACGCAACTGACCGCGCGCCGCGACAAGCGCAAGCGCGGCGGCGAGGCCAAAGCCGACACCGCCGCACCCGCGGCCTACAAGCCCAAGACCCGTTACGACAACACGCCCTGGCGCTTCAACATGGAGCAGAACGGCAAGCGCATGACCGCCGACGAGTTCGACGCCTGGATGAAGGCCAAGGGCGTGCGCGTGGCCAAAGGCGCGCCGACGCCGGTGCGCAAGGAAGACAAGCGCCGCCGCATCGCGCGCGAGCGCTGACGCCTCGCACGCATTCGCGTTCGCGGAAGCGCAAATCCCCTCGATCCCCCTTTTTTTGAAGGGTGGAGGGGACGAGCGCAACGCAACGCCTTCTGTGGGAGCGGCGTAAGCCGCGATTGGGCCACACGCGCGACGCAAGTTTCACCGGTGTGCCATCGCGGCTTACGCCGCTCCCACAGAAATCAAAAGCATGAGTCCCACAGCGCAGCACCGCTTTGGGTAGGAGCGGCGTCCCACAGGGACTTCGTCGGTCATTAGCCGCGACCGAACCGCAGACGCGGATCCAAGCGCCAACCTCCCGTCCATGCCCCTCCTCAAACGGGGACGGCCAGCGCGACGCAACGCCTTCTGTGGGAGCGGCGTAAGCCGCGATTGGGCCACGCGCGCGACGCAAGTTTCACGGCGCGCCATCGCGGCCTACGCCGCTCCCACAGGAATCAAAAGCATGAATCCCATAGCGCAGCACCGCTGTGGGATAGGAGCGGCGTCCCGCCGGGGCTCCTTCGGTTAAAAGCCGCGACCGAACCGCAGACGCGGATCCAAGCGCCAACCTCCCGTCCATCCCCCTTCTCAAACGGGGACCGCCAGCGCGACGCAACGCCTTCTGTAGGAGCGGCGTAAGCCGCGATTGAGCCGCACGCGCGACGCAAGTTTCATGCGCCATCGCATCTTTGCCTAATCGGGCGCGAGCCCACGGGCACTGGCCGCGTCTCGCATCCCTGGGCTAGTCTCGGGCCTCGCGGCGCCGAGCCGACGCACACCGCGTCGCAGCGCCCACCGGGTCCATGAAGGACCCGGCTATCGACACAAGGAGGTGGCCAGCCGGCCCGGATCCCGCGATCCGTCGAGGATGCCGGCATCGACTCAACCGATGCGATCCGCACCGACCCTGCTCGGCGCGGCGTCGCCGCGCGCGCACGCGCGCTTCCCCCGAATCTCAAGGAGAGAACCATGCTTCGTAACACCTATTCCGCGATCCAGGCCCTGCTGCTGTCCCTGCTGCTGATCGCCAGCCCGCTGGCCCTGGCCGATCCCACCGCCGCCAACCAGCATATGCAGATGGCGCAGCTCAACTTCATGCAGGTGAAGCTGCAGTTCCAAGTGGCCGAGGCCCACCTCAACGCCGGCCACGTGACTCAGGCGCGCCAAGCCTTCAGCGCCGCCCAGGTCAATGCGCAGCTGCTCAACATGAGCGTGATGCAGCTCAAGATGGAGAACACCGCCACGCTCAACAACGGCCAGTTCGTGCATCGCGCGCCGCAAGAGCGCGCCGTGGCCTACAGCGAGCTCGCCAGCCTGGAATCGCTGCAGCTGTCGGTGCAGTTGTCGGTGCTGGCGCAGCAGCCGACCTCGTATCAGAGCCGGATCCAGGCCCAGATCTCGATCCAGCAGCTCACCCAGAGCCTGCAGCAGTGCGCGCTGGAAATGGCGGCCGCGCAGTAAGTCGCGGCGGTTCTGTCGTGCGCCGGGTCGCCGCAGTGCGGCGGCCCGGTCGCAAGCGGCGCCCTTGCGGCGCCGCGACGCGGCTCAGGCCGCGATCACGCCCAGTTCGCGGCCGATCTTCACGAACGCCGCGATCGCGCGGTCCAGGTGCTCGCGGGTGTGCGCGGCCGACATCTGGGTGCGGATGCGCGCCTGGCCCTGCGGCACGACGGGGAAGAAGAAGCCGATCGCGTAGATGCCCTCTTCGAGCAGGCGCGCGGCGAACTTCTGCGCCAGCGGCGCGTCGTACAGCATCACCGGGGCGATCGGGTGCACGCCGGGCTTGATGTCGAAGCCGGCCTGGGTCATCCGCTCGCGGAAGTAAGCGGTGTTCTCGGCCAGACGCTCGCGCAGCTCGCCGGCGGCCGACAGCATTTCGAAGGCCTTGATGCCGGCCGCGACCACGTGCGGCGGCAGCGAGTTGGAGAACAGGTAGGGGCGCGAACGCTGGCGCAGCAGTTCGATCACTTCCTTCCTGGCGGTGGTGAAGCCGCCGAGCGCGCCGCCCATGGCCTTGCCCAGGGTGCCGGTATAGATGTCGATGCCGTCCATCGCGCCCTTGACCTCGGCCGAGCCGCGGCCGCTGGCGCCGAGGAAGCCGGTGGCGTGGCATTCGTCGATATGCACCAGGGCGTTGTACTTGCGCGCCAGGGCGACGATCTCGTCCAGTGGCGCGATGAAGCCGTCCATCGAGAACACGCCGTCGCTGGTGATCAGCTTGGTCTTGCAGCCGGCCGCGTCGGCGGCCTGCAGCTGCCGCTCCAGATCGGCCATGTCGCAGTTGGCGTAGCGGAACCGCTTGGCCTTGCACAGGCGCACGCCGTCGATGATCGAGGCGTGGTTGAGCGCGTCGGAGATGATCGCGTCGTTCTCGTCCAGCAGCGGCTCGAACAGGCCGCCGTTGGCGTCGAAGCAGGCCGCATACAGGATGGTGTCTTCGGTGCCGAAGAAGTCCGCGATGGTCTTCTCAAGCTGCTTGTGCAGGTCCTGGGTGCCGCAGATGAAGCGCACCGAGGCCATGCCGAAACCGTGAGTGTCCAGCGCGTCCTTGGCCGCCTGGATCACCTCCGGATGGTCGGCCAGGCCCAGATAGTTGTTGGCGCAGAAGTTCAGCACCGTGCGGCCGTCGGCGAGGGTGATCTCGGCCGACTGCGGACTGGTGATCACGCGCTCGGACTTGAACAGTCCGGCGGCGCGGATTTCGTCGAGGGTGTCGGCGTAACGCTGGGTCAGGGACATGGTGGGGATGGCCGCGATTGGATAGGGGGTGGAGCTAGGAACGAGGAGTGAGCGTGGAGGAGTGAGAAGTGAGCGAGAGCTGGCGAGGAGGCTGTTACTCGCTCCTCACTTCTCCACGCTCACTCCTGCTTCACTAATTCCAGCTCAACACGACCTTGCCGGCCTTGCCGGTTTCCATCAGGTCGAAGCCCTTCTGGAAGTCGTCGATCGGCAGCTGATGGGTGAGCACCTTGCCGAGCGGGAAGCCCGACAGCACCAGTTGGGTCATCTTGTACCAGGTCTCGTACATCTTGCGGCCGTACATGCCGTGCAGGGTCAGGCCCTTGAAGATGATCTTGTCCCAGTCCACGCCGGCGCCCTTGGGCATGATGCCGAGCATGGCGATCTTGCCGCCGTGGTACATGCAGTCGAGCATGTCGTTGAAGGCGCGCGGATTGCCGCTCATCTCCAGGCCCACGTCGAAGCCTTCCATGTGCAGGTCGGCCATCACGTCCTTCAGCGACTGGTTGGCGACGTTGACCACGCGGGTGGCGCCCATGTCGGCGGCCAGCTTGAGGCGGAAGTCGTTGACGTCGGTGACCACCACGTTGCGCGCGCCGATGTGCTTGCAGATGCCGGCGGCGATGATGCCGATCGGGCCCGCGCCGGTGATCAGCACGTCCTCGCCGACCACGTCGAATTCCAGCGCGCAGTGCGCGGCGTTGCCGTAGGGATCGAAGAACGCGGCCAGCTCGCTGGGGATCTGGTCGGGAATCGGCCACAAGTTGCTGGCCGGCATCACGATGTACTCGGCGAACGCGCCGTTGCGGTTCACGCCGATGCCGGTGGTGTTCGGGCACAGGTGCTGGCGGCCGGCGCGGCAGTTGCGGCAATGCCCGCAGACGATGTGGCCTTCGGCGGAGACGCGCTGGCCGATCGTGTAGCCGGACACGCCGGCGCCGAGCTCGACCACGCGGCCGACGAACTCGTGGCCGATCACCAGGCCGGGCTTGATGGTGCGCTGGCTCCACTCGTCCCACAGATAGATGTGCAGGTCGGTGCCGCAGATCGCGGTCTTCTCGAGCTTGATCAGGACCTCGTTCGGGCCCGGCGCGGGCACCGGCACCTGTTCCATCCAGATGCCCTTGCCGGCTTCGCGCTTGACCAATGCCTTCATCGTTTGCGTCATGGGGTGCTTGCCTTCGAGTGCCGCGCGGAGGCGCGGAAAGAGGCCGAAATTATACGCCCCCGACCCGCGCCGGGGCCGGTCCGGGTTTGCCCGGTCCGGTCCGCATCGCCTATCGTCGCCGCTTCCCTCCGCTCCGGATCGACCATGCGCCCCCGTCTGTTAGCCCTGTCCCTGGCCCTGTGCGCCGCGCCCGCCCACTCCGACGAAGGCATGTGGATGCCCTCGCAATTGCCGGAGATCGCCGGACAGCTGCGCGCGGCCGGGTTCCAGGGCCAGCCGGGCGACCTGGCCGAACTGGCCAAGCCGCCGATGAACGCCGTGGTCAAGGTCGGCGGCGCCACCGGCGCCTTCGTGTCCGCCGACGGCCTGGTGCTGACCAACCACCACGTCGCCTTCGGGGTGATCCAGTACAACTCCAAGCCCGAGCGCGACCTGATCGGCCAGGGCTATATCGCCGCCGACCGCGCCGCCGAGCTGCCAGCCAATCCCGACTACCGCGTGCTGGTCACCACCGGCTTCGACAAGATCACCGACCGCATCCTCGCCGACGCGCGCGGCAAGCGCGGCCGCGCCTATTACGACGCGGTCGACGCGGCGACCAAGGCCGCGGTGGCCGACTGCGAGCGCGAGCCGGGCGTGCGCTGCAGCGTCGCCAACATGTACTACGGCACCGA
The DNA here is from genome assembly GCF_900114355.1 of Lysobacter sp. cf310. Taxonomy (GTDB): domain Bacteria; phylum Pseudomonadota; class Gammaproteobacteria; order Xanthomonadales; family Xanthomonadaceae; genus Lysobacter. The sequence continues at coordinate 925,451 of NZ_FOSS01000002.1, read as the reverse complement.
CTTCTATTTGATCCGCCAGCTCGAACTGCGCGACATCCGCCTGGTCTATGCGCCGCCCAACAGCATCGGCAATTACGGCGACGAGATCGACAACTTCGTGTGGCCGCGCCACAGCGGCGACTTCACCTTGTTGCGCGCCTACGTCGGCCGCGACGGCAAGCCCGCCGACTACTCGCCCGACAACGTGCCCTACCAGCCGCCGGGTCATCTGCAGGTGTCCACCGATCCGGTGCGCGAAGGCGATTACGCGATGCTGGCCGGCTATCCGGGCGTGACCTTCCGTCATCGCATGGCCTCGGAATTCAAGCAGCAGATCGAATGGCAGCTGCCCTCGCGGGTGGCGCTGTTCGATCGCACGATTGGCGTGATCGAGCGCGCCACCGCCAGCGATCCCGCCACCAAGGTGCTGTACGCGGCCCAGGTCGCCAGCGCCAAGAACACCCTCAAGCGCGCCCAGGGCGAGCTCGACGGCTTGCGCCGCAGCGACGCGGTGCGCGTGCGCGCGCAGGACGAAGCCGCGATGCTGGCCTGGCTGGGCCAGCAGCGCGACGCCAAGACGATCCGCGCCGACATCGACGCCGCGCAGAAGGTGCTGGACGCGGCCGCCAAGACCGCCGAGCGCGACCAGCTGCTGACCGCGATCCGCAGCCAGAGCCAACTGCTGCGCGCCGCGATCACCTTGCAGCGACTGGCGGCCGAGCGCGCCAAGCCTGACGCGCAGCGCGAGTCCGGCTATCAGCAGCGCGACGAAACCCTGATCGCCGGCCAGCTCAAGCAGGTCCAGCGCCGTTACGCGCCGAACGTCGAGAAGCAGCTGCTGCGCGACCTGCTGATCCAGTACCAGGGCCTGCCCAAGGACCAGCGCGTCGCCGAGTTCGACGCGGTGTTCGCGGGCGGCGATGCGGACGGACTGCAAGCCGCGCTCGACACCTTGTACGCCGGCACCAAACTCGGCGACGAAGCCGAACGCCTGCGCCTGATGAACGCACCGGCCGCCGAATTGCAGGCCTCCGACGACAGCCTGCTCAGGGCCGCCGCCGCGCTGATGCCGGCGCTGCTGCGCCTGGAACAGGACAGCAAGACCCGCGAGGGCGAGCTGCTGCGCCTGCGCCCGGCCTACATGCGCGCCTTGATCGGCTTCCGCCGATCGCAGGGCCGCGCGGTCTATCCGGATGCCAATTCCACCTTGCGCGTGAGCTACGGCAAGGTCAGCGCGATGGACCCGCGCGACGGCGTGCGCTACCGCCCGTTGACCACGGTGCAGGGCATCGTCGAGAAGCACACCGGCGCGGATCCGTTCGACGCGCCGGCGACTTTGCGCGGAGCGATCGCCAAGGGCGATTTCGGCAGCACCGTCGATCCCGAGCTCAAGACCCAGACCGTCGATTTCCTGACCAACCTGGACACCACCGGCGGCAATTCCGGCTCGCCGGTGCTGGACGCGCACGGCAAGCTGATCGGCTTGAATTTCGACAGCAACTGGGAAGCGGTGAGCGCCAGCTGGATGTTCGATCCGCGCTACAAGCGCGCCATCCACGTCGACATGCGCTACCTGCGCTGGCTGCTGGCCAAGGTCTATCCGGCCCCGCACCTGCTCAAGGAAATGCAGTTGCCGGCCGAATAAGCCGGCCCGGCAAAACATGAACAGCCCGGGCAGGACTTTCGTCATGCCCGGGCCCACCCCCGGCGGGCTAGACTCGCCGGTCGATTAGCGCAAGGAGTGTTGCATGCGATATACGGCGTTGGCTGCGGCCATGGCGATGACGGGAACGTTCGCGGTCGGGGCTGGCCTCGCGCACGCGGGCGAGGGCATGTGGGTGCCGCAGCAGCTGCCGGAGATCGCCGGCCCGCTGAAGAAGGCCGGGCTGAAGTTGAACGCCAAGCAGCTGGCCGACCTCACCGGCGACCCGATGGGCGCGGTGGTCTCGCTGGGCGGCTGCACCGCCAGCTTCGTGTCGCCGCAGGGCCTGGTGGTGACCAACCACCACTGCGCTTACGGCGCGATCCAGCTCAACTCCACGCCAGAGAAGAACCTGATGCGCGACGGCTTCAACGCCGCCACGCCGGGCCAGGAAGTCTCCGCCGGCCCGAACGCGCGCATCTACGCGCTGGACTCGATCCAGGACGTGACCAAGCAGGTCAAGGACGCGATCGCCGCCGCGCCGGACGCGATCGGCCGCACCCGCGCGCTGGAAAGCGTGGAGAAAAGCCTGGTCGCCGCCTGCGAGGCCGACGCCGGCTATCGCTGCCGCCTCTACAGCTTCTCCGGCGGCAACGTCTATCGCCTGTTCCGCAATCTCGAGATCAAGGACGTGCGCCTGGTCTACGCGCCGCCCGGCAGCGTCGGCAACTACGGCGGCGAAGTCGACAACTGGATGTGGCCGCGCCACACCGGCGACTTCTCGTTCTACCGCGCCTACGTCGGCAAGGACGGCAAACCCGCCGCGTATTCCGCCGACAACGTGCCCTACCAGCCTAAGCACTGGCTGAAGATCGCGACCCAGCCGCTGGGCGCGGGCGACTTCGTGATGGTCGCCGGCTACCCGGGCTCGACCAGCCGCTACGCCCTGGCCGAGGACTTCGACAACACCGCGCAGTGGACCTATCCCACCGTCGGCGGCCACTACAAGAAGCTGGTCGCGCTGGTCCAGGCCGAAGGCGCCAAGAACCCGGACATCGCGGTCAAGTACGCCAGCACCGTGCGCGGCTGGCAGAACGCGATGAAAAACTACGACGGCCAGCTCGACGGCTTCCAGCGCATCGGCGCCAGCGAGAAGAAGCACGCCGAGGACGCCGCGGTGCTGGACTGGCTGCGCAAGCAGGGCGCCAAGGGCGAGCCGGCGCTGGCCGCGCACGAAACCCTGGTCCAGATCGGCGATCAGGCGCGCGCCAATCGCGAACGCGACCTGGTGTTCAGCCAGTTCCGCAACACCGGCGCGATCGGCGCCGCGCTGCAGCTCTATCGTTTGTCGATCGAACGCGCCAAGCCCGATCCCGAGCGCGAGCAGGGCTATCAGCAGCGCGATCTGCCTTCGTTCGAAGGCGCGATGAAGCAGATGGAGCGTCGTTACGATCCCAAGATGGACCGCCAGCTGCAGGCCTATTGGCTGGCCGAGTACCTCAAGCTGCCGGCCGGGCAGCGCATCCCGGCGCTCGACAAGTGGCTGGGCGGCAACGACGACAAGGCGGTCAAGCGCGCCCTCGACAAGCTGGCCAAGACCAAGCTGGGCAGCACCGAGCAGCGCATGAGCCTGATGCAGGCCGACCGCGCCGCGTTCGACAAGAGCAAGGACCCGGCGATCCAACTGGCGGTGGCGATCATGCCGACCGTGCTCAAGCTGGAGGAAGAGGGCAAGACCCGCGCCGGCGACACCCTGGTCGCGCGTCCGATCTACCTGCAGGCGGTCGCGGACTACAAGAAGAGCAAAGGCCAGTTCGTGTACCCGGACGCGAACTCCTCGCTGCGCATCACCTTCGGCAACGTGATGGGCTACACCAAGACCGACGGCAGCAAGCAGGTGCCGTTCACCAAGCTGGAGGAGGTTGCGGCCAAGGCCACCGGCACCGACCCCTTCGACGCGCCCAAGAGTTTGCTCGAGGCGATCGCGGCCAAGCGCTACGGCGGCCTGACCGACAAGCGCCTGGGCACGGTGCCGGTGAACTTCCTGTCCAACCTGGACATCACCGGCGGCAACTCCGGCTCGCCGGTGCTGGACGGCAGCGGCAAGCTGGTCGGCCTGGCCTTCGACGGCAACTGGGAATCGGTGAGCTCGAACTGGGTGTTCGACCCGACCATGACCCGCATGATCGCGGTCGATCAGCGCTACATGCGCTGGATCATGCAGGAAGTCTACCCAGCGCCGCAGTTGCTGAAGGAACTCAACGTCGCGCCGAAGTAATCGGCTGCAATTGATTCGCACCAGGGGCCGGGCATTGCCCGGCCTTTTTTATTGTCCTTCGCGAAACAGGTGAACGATGAATCGAGCGCTATCGGCGGCGTTCCTGGCCACGGCGATGATCGGATGCGCGAATATGCCGTCGGGCAACATCGATTTCGAGGCGGCATCGGCGCGGCTGTATGTGGCCGGCGCGGACGGCAAGCCGATCGCTCCATTCGCCGGCGAGCTCGTCGATGTCGACGGCATAGGCTTGGGACGCGAGGCGATCCGGCTGCTGCCTGGGAACCATCTCATCCGTCGCCAATGCCCGAACTTGCCGGAAGGCGTGGTGATCAGTCACCAGATCTCGTACATCGAACATCGCTTCGAAGCCGGAAAACGCTATCTGCTGCTGTGCAACGATGACGGCGGCTTGTCGATCGTGCCGTACCCACATTGACAGCGACCGATCGCGCGTCGGATTGCGGAATCGCGAATGGGCCCGCCGCGGACTCGGGCGCGAAAACGAAAGGCCGGGCATCGCCCGGCCTCCTTTCATCGCTAAACGGTTGGGCCTCAATCCCCCGGGCAGAACGCATGCCCCGAGCTGTACCGCGAAGTCAGCACGCCGGACTGGTAGTAGGTGCCGTCGCAGTCCATCGAGGACTCGCCGACCACGTGGCCGTTGGCGTCGAAATAGACGTAGAACTCGCCGATCTCGTCGGCGATGGGCGGGCGGGCGAGTGCGGCGGTGGCATAGACGGCCAGGGCGAGGCCCAGGCCGATGACGAGGCGCTTACGCATGGGTGTGGCTCCTTGAATGCGGCGCGTGCGACGCGGTTGTGCGACGGGGCGCCGGGGTGGTGGTGGGCTGGGCGCAGGCGCGTCGTGGCGCGTGCGCTGGTGCGGGTCGGCGGATCGGCTCAGCGCGGATCCGGGTCGCAGATGAAGTAGCCGTCGGCGTAGTTCTTGGTGAACTTGCCCCAGGACGCATGGCTGCCATCGCAGTTGATGGCCTGGTAGCCGACCACCGCGCCATTGGCGTCGTAGTAGTAATAGAACTGGCCGGGGCCGGTAGGCCCGACCGCGGCGATCGCCGCGCCCATGGTCGCCGCGGCCAGCAAGCCGAGGGTCCAGGCGGTCTTCTTTCGCATCTTCCACTCCCTGTCGTCGAATGCGCCGGCGTCGTTGCCGGCGCTGCGACCGTAGGCAGAAATTTGTTTGCGCGCGGTGAGGCCGAAACTAAGATTTCGTGGCTTTGTGACCGCGGTCCGCCTGGATGTCGCGAATTGATTAGGCAGGCACATCGGCAGGGTGACGCCCGTGCGGCGCTTGCAACCGCGCCGGGCTTTGCTACTCTGCGCCTTCAGTCGCGGATTCCCATGCCAGCCGGCCCCGTCTCCCGACCCGTGTCAGATGCCGCTTTATCGCGGCCGCGTCGCCCAAGGTCCGTGCCTCCCAGGACCCGCCGGTAGCCGCATCCTGTTCCCGCAGTGCCGGCTCATAGGCTTTCCGCGCTCCCATCCCACGAATGGAGCTTGCGATGAAAGTACTGGCCTGCGATGGCATCCACGAAGACGGTTTGGCCCTGTTCCGCGAGGCGGGCTGGGACGTCGTCGTCGCCCCCGCCCCGATCAAAGATCCCGACGTGCTGGCCCTGGCGCTGGCCGATGTCGACGCCGTGCTGGTGCGTTCGGCCACCGCGGTGCCGGCCCAGGCCCTGCGCGAGGCCAAGCAGCTGCGCGTGATCGGCCGCGCCGGCGCCGGCGTGGACACCATCGACGTCGACGCCGCCACCGCGCGCGGTATCGCGGTGATGAACGCGCCCGACGGCAACACCCTGGCCGCGGCCGAACACGCGATCTCGCTGCTGTTCGCGTTGGCCCGCCACATTCCGCGCGCCGACGCCGGCATGAAGGCCGGCGAGTGGCCCAAGGCCGGCCTGACCGGCTTCGAGCTGGAAGGCAAGAAGTTGGGCGTGATCGGTCTCGGCCGGATCGGCGGCACGGTCGCGCGCAAGGCCCAGGGCATCGGCATGGAAGTGGCCGCCTACGATCCCTTCCTGCCCGCGTCCGCCGCCGGCAAGGGCAGCGTGCCGCTCAAGACCCTGGACGAGCTGCTGGCCTGGGCCGACGTGGTCACCCTGCATATCCCGCGCACCAAGGAAACCACCAACCTGCTGTCGGAAGCGCGCATGCGCGCGATGAAGAAGGGCGCCTACCTGATCAACGCCGCGCGCGGCGGGCTGGTCGACGAGGCCGCGCTGCTGACCCTGCTGGACGAGGGCCATATCGCCGGCGCCGCGCTCGATACCTTCGCCACCGAGCCGCTGCAGGCCGACTCGCCGCTGCGCGCGAACGCCAAGCTGATCCTGACCCCGCACCTGGGCGCGTCCACCAGCGAAGCGCAGCAGGCGGTGAGCACGATCCTGGCCCGCCAGATCATCGACTTCGTCGCCACCGGCGCGGTCGCCGGCTGCGTCAACCTGCCGCCGCTGACCGCCGAGGCCGCGCGCGAGGTCGGGCCGTGGATGCCGCTGATGTCCTCGCTGGGCCGCCTCGCCGCGCGCCTGGTGCCGGCGCCGACGCGTCTGGAGATCACCTACGCCGGCCGCACCGACGCGCTCGACACGCGGCCGCTGTCGCGCCTGCTGGTGGCGGCCTTGCTCGGCACCGCCTCCGGCCGCGTCACCCCGGTCAACGCCCTGCAGGAAGCCGCCGCGCGCGGTCTGACGGTGGCCGAAACCCTGGGCGGCGACGGCGACGGCTTCGACCGCTTGCTCAAGCTGCGCGTGGTCGGCGAAAACCGCACCCGCGAGATCGAGGCGACGCTGCACCGCGGCCCGCGCGTGGTACGCCTGGACGGCGTCGAGATCGAGTTCGATCCGCAGGCGCACGTGCTGCTGCTGCGCAACGAGGACCGCCCCGGCATGATCGGCCTGGTCGGCAGCCAGCTCGGCGCGGCCGGCGTCAACATCGTGAACTTCGCGCTGGGCGCGGCCGGCGACGGCCAGGCGCGCGCCGCGATCACGGTCGACAAGCCGGTCACCGAGGAACAGCTCGCGACCCTGCGCGCGACCCCCGGCATCCTCTCGCTGGCGCAGGTCTGACATGCGCATCCTGCTCGCACGTCACGGAGAAACGCCCTGGAACGCCGAAGGCCGCTATCAGGGCCAGGAGGACATACCGCTGTCGCCGATCGGCATCGCCCAGGCGACCGCGCTGGGCGAACGCCTGCGCGAGGTCGAGATCGCGCGCGCGGTGGCCTCGCCGCTGGTGCGCGCGCGCCGCACCGCCGAGCTTGCGCTGGGCGAGGCGCGCGCGGCCACCCTGCAGCTCGATCCCGGCCTGATGGAGATCGCCCACGGCACTTGGGAAGGCCTGCTCGCCAGCGAAATCCGCGAGCGCGACGGCGAACGCCTGCAGGCCTGGCGCGATGCGCCGCACGAGGTGCTGATGCCCGGCGGCGAATCGATCCAGCACGTGCTCGATCGCGCCTGGCCCGCGTTCGCGCGCGCGACCGAGGGCCTGGGGGAGCACGACACCCTGCTGGTGGTCGCCCACGATGCGGTCAACCGCGTGCTGCTGTGCAAGGTGCTCGGCATTCCCTTGGCCAAACTGTGGACCTTCCGCCAGGCGCCTACCACGCTCAACCTGCTCGAAGGCAGCGACGTCGACCATCTGGACGTGGTCCGGCTCAACGATTGCAGTCACCACACTTTGTTGTTCGGCGAAGCGGTGCACCGCGCGTTGTAAGCTCGGGCCCGATGCCGCGTCCGCTCGGGCGCGGCATCGTTCCGCATCCGGGCCGACTTGGGGAGCGTCATGAGATCAGGACCGCTGTTGGTCGCCTTGCTGCCGTTCGCCACGACGGCCGCGGCGCAATCGCCGACCGCGCCATCGGTCTCGCAATCGCCAGGCGAGAGCGGGACGATGCCGGACGACTGCCCGGCCTACGATCCGGCGTCGGCGCCGTCGCGGCAGCCGCCGACTTATCCGCCGGTGATGGCCGAGCAGGGCCTGTCCGGGGTGGTGATGCTGGTGCTGACGATCGATCGCTGCGGCCGGATCGCGGAAGCGCGCATGGAACGCGGTTCGGGGTATCCGGAATTCGACCAGGCCGCGCTGGAGGCGGCGATGCGCTGGCGGATGACGCCCGCCTATCGCGACGGCGAGGCCGTGACCAGCCGGGTGCGGCGGCCGGTGCGCTTCGAACTGCTGGAAGACGTGCCCTAGTCGCGGGACGCTGCGATTCCCGGCGGGCTGCGTCGGGCCGGTCCGGCTACGGTGCCAGGCAACGCGGATTTGTCGGCGGGTTGCCGCATATCGCATGGTTCGGCTCGACGATCCACGCCCTGTAGTGCGACCAGGCGGTGCATCGTGTCGCGTAGGCATGCCCGAGGCCGCATGGTTCAATTGGGACTCGCCGCGAGCGTGCGGCCAGACTTCGTCCAGGGGGATTCATGCGGGCTTTGTTCGCGGCGCTGTGCATTGCAGGTTCGGCGCTCGCGCCGGGTTCGGTTTTGGCCGATGAGGGCGCGCCCGCGATACCGACGGACTGCCCGCCGCCATCGCAACGGCCGCGGCCGCCGGCTCAGCCCCGCCCCGATATCAAAGAGCCCAAGACCGTGGTGCTGGTGATCGCTCTGGACCGTTGCGGCCAGGCCGGCGAGATCGTGGTCGAGCAAGGTTCGGGCATCGCCGCCCTGGACGAGGCGGCCAGCGAGGCCGCCAGGAGTTGGCGATTCAATCCGTCCCCCGAAGGGCCGAGCCGGGTGCGGGTGCCGGTCGAGTTTTTGCCCAGGCAGGAGTCGACCGTGCCCGGCGGTGCCGAGCCGTCGCTCGACAAGTTGCGTGCGCAGTACCAGGCGATGCAGGTTGCGCGCGTGGCCGCGCGCGCCGATCGCACGGTCGAGGGGTTCATCCCCGATCCGCAGCCGCTGGCGCACGACACCATCGCCGCCAGCGTGGCGATGCTGGAGCGCGAAGCCAAGCTGCAGCCCGATTCGCCGCCGGGCACGCGGGTGTACGTGCGCGCCGACGGGCTGGACATCACCCAGTGGACGCTGTTCGACGAAGGCTGGGCGTTCGTGCCGGCCTTGATCCGGCAGCGCCTGGTCAGCGATGGCGGCAACGCCTTCATGCTCAGCCGCGGCCTGTGCGAAGCCCAGCGCGCGGGCGAATGCGCGCGCTTCGAGGACTTCATGCGCAGCATGCCGCGTCAGGAAACCCGGCCGCCGCCGCCGCTGCCGCCGGAGTCCTGAGCGTTCGAGGGCGGCGCCGGCGCGTGCGTCGCGGCGGGTCGCGGACGCTGCCGCGATCCCCCCGGGGCGGGTTCTGGGCGACAATAGCGCCATGCAACGCACGCTCGCCGACTGGCTGTCCCATATCGAACGCATCCACCCCAAGTCCATCGACATGGGGCTGGAACGCATCCGCGCCGTGGCCGCGCGCCTGGGTCTGAAACGCCCGGCGCGCAAGGTGATCACGGTCGGCGGCACCAACGGCAAGGGCTCCACGGTGGCCTTCATCGAGGCGATCGCGCGCGCCGCCGGCAAGCGCGTCGGCGCCTACACCTCGCCGCATCTGCTGGCCTACAACGAGCGCGTGCGCATCGACAGCCGCGATGCCGAGGATGCGGCTCTGGTCGCGGCCTTCGAGGCGATCGAAGCCGCGCGCCTGGACGGCGACGAGATCGCGCTGACCTATTTCGAGTACGGCACCCTGGCCGCGTTGTGGCTGTTCGAGCGCGCCAAGCTCGACCTGGCCATCCTCGAGGTCGGCCTGGGCGGGCGCCTGGACGCGACCAACCTGGTCGATCCCGACGTGGCGGTGATCACCACGGTCGACCTGGACCACCAGGACTATCTCGGCGACGACCGCGAAAGCATCGGCTACGAGAAGGCCGGTATCGCACGCGGCTGGAAGCCGCTGGTGCTGGGCGACGACGACCCACCGTCCAGCGTGCTGCGTCACGCCTACGCGATCGGCGCCTCGGCGGTGCGCGCGAATTGCGATTTCTTCTTCGAGCCACTGCCGGCGCAGATCGACGCCGAGCTGCAATGGCGCTGGCGCGAAGTCGGCTACCGCGCCGAGCTGCCGATGCCGCGGCTGTCGGCGCCGGCGCAGTTGCGCAACGCCGCGGTCGCGATCGCGGCGTTGCGCGCGCTGGGCGGCGCGCCGAGCAAGGCCCAGATCGCCGAGGGCGTGGCGCGTGCGCACGTGCCGGGCCGCCTGCAACGGTTCGAGCGCGACGGCGTGGACGTGCTGGTGGATGTCGGCCACAACCCGCAGGCCGCGCGCGAGCTCGCGGCCTGGCTGGCGGCCGCGCCGAGCGCGGGACGCGTGCGCGCGGTGTTCGCCGCGCTCGCCGACAAGGACGCCACCGGCGTGGTCGCGGCGCTGGCCGAAGGCGTGGACGAATGGCATCTGGCCGGGCTGGCCGACAGCGGCCCGCGCGGCCTCAACGTGGACGCGTTCGCCCAACGTCTGCAAGGCAGCGCGGCGGGCGAGGGCGAGCGTCATCCGGACGTCGCCGCCGCATTGAGCGCCGCACTCGCGCGCGCCGAAAGCGGCGACCGCATCCTGGTGTTCGGCTCCTTCCACACCGCCGCCGCCGCGCTGGCGTTCCTCGGCGCGCAGTGAGCGCGCCCGGCTGACTTGCGTCGGTCATGCGCCGAACCGGTGGGTTCCGGCTTGTTGTTACGCGCGCGCAGCGGCGACACTAGCGCCGAGGGCGTGGGGACGCCCGCTCATGGGGAATTCGAATGTGGAAGTGGATGCTGGTCGGCCTGATGGCCGTCGCGGCGGGCGCGCATGCCCAGGAAACGACGGACGCCGAGCGTAAGGCGGCCGAGCAGCAGACCGCGCAGGTCGTGCAGTCGCTGAAGTATCACGACGGCCAGATCGCCGTGGCCAAGGCGCAGGCGCATCTGAACCTGGGCAAGGAGTTCCGCTACCTGGACTCGGCCGACGCGCGCAAGGTGCTGGAGCAGTTGTGGGGCAATCCGCCCGACGCCGACGTGCTGGGCATGGTGGTGCCGCGCGACGGCGACCTGCTGGGCGACCAGGGCTGGGCGGTGGTGGTGACCTATGCCGACGAGGGTTACGTGTCCGACGAGGACGCGGCCAAGATCGACTATGCGCAAATGCTGCAGGACATGAAGGACGAGGCCAAAGAAGGCAGCAAGGAGCGACGCGAAGCCGGCTACGGCGGCATCGAACTGGTCGGCTGGGCCGAACCGCCGCACTACGATGCCGGCGCCAAGAAGCTGTACTGGGCCAAGGAGCTCGCCTTCGAGGGCAGCGAGAACCACACCCTCAACTACGACATCCGCGTGCTCGGCCGTCGTGGCTACCTGAGCCTCAACGCGGTGGCCGGCATGGGCGAGCTCGGCCAGGTCCGCACCGGCATGCAGCAGTTGCTGCCGGCGGTCGAGTTCGACCAGGGCGCGCGTTACGCCGATTACGACTCCAGCACCGACAAGACCGCGGCCTACGGGCTGGCGGCGCTGGTCGGCGGCGGCATCGCCGCCAAGGCCGGTCTGTTCGGCAAGATCGGTGCGCTGCTGCTGGGCCTGAAGAAGCTGTTGATCCCGCTGGTGCTGGTGATCGGCGCCTTCTTCGGCAAGATCCTGAGCTTCTTCCGTCGCGACAAGAAGGGCGGCGACGGCGGCGTGGTCGGCTGAGCCCACGCCCGGGCATGCGCGGGCCGACCGGTCCGCGCATGCGCATAGCCCGTTGCGACGGGCTTGGCGACGCAATCGGGCCGGTCGCGCGGGCCGAGCGGGGCGCTACCTGAATGCCATGCGTGCCGTAAACGCCGGCTCGACTGCCAAGCGGCGCTATAATTCGCGTCGGCACCCGACTCAGCGAGCGATCGAGTAGCGATGGAACCTGCCCTGAAACAGCGACTGATCGGCGCGGCGGTGTTGGTCGCGCTGGCGGTGATTTTCCTGCCCATGCTGATCAAGGGGCCGGCGCCGGAAAGCAGCGCCTCCGATGTCCCGCTCAATCTGCCCGAACAGCCCGAAGGCCAGTTCGAAACCCGCGAACTGCCGCTGGTGACGCCGGGCGATGCGCCCAACGGCGGTGCCCTGGGCCTGTCGCCGGCCGCCTCTGGCGCCCAGGGCGAGGCCCTGCCGACCGTGGACACCGCCGCCGAAGCCGCCAAGACCGCGGCCAGCGGCGCCATGCCGGCCGCCACCGCGGGCGGCGATTTCGCCGTGAGTTTCGGCAGCTATGCCAGCAGCGGCGACGCCGACCGGGTGGTCGCGGCCCTGCACGGCGCGCAACTGCCGGGGTATCAGGAAGCCGTGCCGGGCAACGGCCGCACCCTCTATCGCGTACGCATCGGGCCCTACGGCTCGCGCGCGGACGCCGAAACCGCGCGCCTGGCTTCGACCAAGGTGCGCAACGACATCAGCGCCAAGGTGGTGACCCTGGACGCCGACGCCACGCCGCCCGCCAACGCCTCGGCCTCGCAGCCGGTCGCGGCCGCCGCCCCGACCGTGTCGGCCGCGGTACCGCTGGGCGACAGCCGCAGCGCCGCCAAGCCGGCCGCGCTGCCGCCGGAGCCGGCCAAGCCCGCCGCGAGCAAGCCCGAGCCGGCCAAGCCGGTCGCCGCGCCGGCCAAGCCGCCGGTCGCCGCCGCCAAGCCCGCGGCCGAAACGGCCAAGCCCGCGGTCGCGCCGCCGGCGCCGAGCAAGCCCGCCGCCAGCAACACCGGTTTCGCGGTGCAGCTGGGCGCGTTCGGCAGCGCCGAGGAGGCCAACAAGCTGCGCGACCGCGCGCGCGCGGCCGGGTTCAGCGCTTTCGTGGAACAGGTCCGGACCGACAAGGGCACGCTCAGCCGCGTGCGTCTGGGTCCGGTCGCCAACCGTGCCGACGCCGACAAGCTGAAAAGCCAGGCCGCGGCCAAGATCGGCGTCGACGGCCTCGTCCGTCCGCATCCCTGAGCGAGGTCGCGATGGGCGCCGCCGACTTGATTCTGCTGGCGGTGGTCGCGATATCGGCGCTGTTGGGGCTGATGCGCGGTTTCATTGGCGTGGTCGCCTCGCTGGCCGCCTGGGTCCTGGCCGGCTGGGCCGCGTTCGGTTTCGGCGGCAGCGCCGCCTTGATGCTGTCGGACAACGGCGCGCCCGGATTGGGCGAGATGTTCGGCGGCTACGCGCTGTGTTTCCTGGGCGTGCTGGTCACCGTCTGGGTCGTCGGCTACGTGGCCAAGCGCATGGTCCACGAGTCCGGCCTGTCCGGGGTCGATCGCGCCATGGGCTTCGTGGTCGGCGTCGCGCGCGGCGCCCTGATCGCGAGCATGCTGGTGATGCTGGTCGGTTTCACTCCGCTCGCGCACAGGCGCGAGTGGCGCTCGGCGACGCTGGTGCCGCTGTTCGTGCCCGGCGCGCGCATGGTGCGCAGCTGGATGCCCGACTGGGCCGGACGGGCCATGGATTTCAGCGGCGGCGCGCCGGCCTGGATGCCGTCGCTGCCCAAGATGGACTTGAACATGCAGGGCCTGCCGGGCCTGGGTAGTGGCAACGGCCAGCCTTACGGCCAGGACGTGCTGCCCATCCTCAACGCCGGCGTGCTGCCCTTGCTCAAGGGCGCGGGCCTGAAGGACCCGCTGCCAGGAGGCACGCCCTCGCAGGATGCGCCGCAGGGCGATCCGCTCGAAGTCGCGCCTCGCCCGAAGCGCGACGAAGCCCTGCCGATGCCGGTCGAGCAGGACGAAGCCTTCGTGATGTAACTCCACGCAACAGCCTTAGGACTCAGAATCATGTGCGGCATACTTGGCATCGTCGGCCACAACGACGTCGCGGCCCAGCTTTACGACGGCCTTACCGTACTCCAGCATCGCGGCCAGGACGCGGCGGGCATCGCCACCGCCGACGGCGCCAAGCTGCGCGTGCACAAGGGCAACGGCCTGGTCAGCGACGTGTTCGACGAGAAGGCGATGCGCCTGCTCGATGGCCGGGTCGGCATCGGCCATTGCCGTTATCCCACCGCCGGCAGCGAGGGCTCCGACGAGGCCCAGCCGTTCTACGTGAATTCGCCGTTCGGCATCGCCCTGGCCCACAACGGCAACCTGATCAACACCGACGCGCTGCGCCGCGACGTGTTCGAGCAGGACCGCCGCAACGTCAACACCGAATCCGATTCGGAAGTGCTGCTCAACGTGTTCGCGCACGAACTGGACATGCAGCGCGCGCTGACCCCGGAAGCCGCGTTCAAGGCCATCGAGGGCGTGCACCGGCGCTGCGTCGGCGGTTACGCGGTGGTCGCGATCGTGCTCGGCCTGGGCCTGGTCGCGTTCCGCGATCCCAACGGCATCCGCCCGCTGGTGCTGGGCAAGCGCCACAGCGGCGGCCAGGACGAGTACGCGATCGCGTCGGAGTCGGTGGCGCTGGACCTGCTGGGCTTCGAGCGCGTGCGCGACGTGCGCCCGGGCGAGGGCATCGTGGTCACGCCGCGCGGCGAGCTGTTCACCCAGATGTGCGCCGAGCCGCGCCAGCACGCGCCGTGCATCTTCGAGTTCGTCTATTTCGCGCGTCCGGATTCGATGATGGACGACGTCTCGGTGCACAAGGCGCGCATGCGCATGGGCCAGACCCTGGGCGAGAAGATCCTGCGCCTGCGTCCGGACCACGACATCGACGTGGTGATCCCGATCCCCGATACCTCGCGCGACGCCGCCCTGGAAATCTCCAACGTGCTGGGCGTGAAGTACCGCGAGGGCTTCATCAAGAACCGCTACGTCGGCCGCACCTTCATCATGCCGGGCCAGGGCGAGCGCGCGAAGTCGGTGCGCCGCAAGCTCAATCCGATCCCGCTGGAGTTCCGCAACCGGGTGGTGCTGCTGGTCGACGATTCGATCGTGCGCGGCACCACCTCCAAGCAGATCGTGCAGATGGCGCGCGACGCCGGCGCGCGCAAGGTTTATCTGGCCTCGGCTGCGCCCGCGGTGCGCTACCCCAACATCTACGGCATCGACATGCCCTCGGCCGACGAACTGGTCGCGCACGGCCGCAGCGACGACGAAGTGCAGACCCTGCTCGGCTGCGACTGGCTGATCTATCAGGATCTGGACGCGCTGGAACAGGCGGTGTCGGGCCCGAAGCACCGCATCGAACATTTCGATTCGTCCTGCTTCAACGGCGAGTACGTGACCGGGATCGAGACGGGCTACTTCGAGCGCCTGCAGCAGCTGCGCTCCGACGACGCCAAGAAGACCCGCCGGGTCTCGTGAATCCCCTGGCTTTCGCTCCAGCCTTTCCCCCCTTTGCAAAAGGGGGGCAGGGGAGATTTGCTGTCGCTTCCGCTGCTGCTCCGACCGGCTGAGCCATGCCCAGCCTGTTCGACGCCGCGCGCGCCTGCCTGGACGCCGCCACGCCCGAGGACAAGGTCGCCGCGACCTTCGCCGCCGCCGCCGCCCATGCGCGCGGCGAGCTGAGCGCGCCGGACGACGCGCCGGCGCCGGAGCCGGTCCGCATGCCCGGCCGCCCCGAACGGCCCTGGCTGGTGCATCCGCGCGACCTGCCCAAGCGCGGCTTCGGCACCCAGGAGGGGCGCGCGGCGTTCGTGCACGCGATCGCGCACATCGAATTCAACGCCATCGACCTGGCCTGGGATGCGGTCTACCGTTTCCGCGGCTTGCCGGCGCGGTTCTACGCCGACTGGGTGAGCGTGGCCAACGACGAGGCGCGCCACTTCAGCCTGCTGCGCGCGCGCCTGCGCGAGCTGGGCTACGACTACGGCGATTTCGACGCCCATAACGGGCTGTGGGAAATGGCCGAGAAGACCGCCCACGACGGCCTCGCGCGCATGGCCCTGGTGCCGCGCGTGCTGGAGGCGCGCGGCCTGGACGTGACGCCGGGCATGATCGTCAAGCTGCGTTCGCTGGGCGACACCGCCACCGTCGCGATCCTGGAAACGATCCTGCGCGAGGAAGTCGCGCACGTCGCCGCCGGCTCGCACTGGTTCCGCTGGTATTGCGAACGCGACGGCATCGAACCCGGACCGCGCTTCCGCGAATTGCTGGCCGAATACGCGCGCTCCGTGCTCTACGGCCCGTTCAACTTCGAAGCGCGCAGCGCGGCCGGTTTCGACGACGAAGAACTGCGCATGCTCGAGGCCTTCGTCCAACGTTGAGCATGCCCTGATCCGCGTCGCAGGCCATCCAGTGGCTCGCTGCTGCAACAGGGGCGCGCGCGGGGACCGCCTGTCATGGTGGAGGCCGCCCGGGCGCGCCTCAGCCCACGCGCACCAGCACCCAGCGTTGCGCGTAGGCGTTGTTGATCGAGAGGCTGTCGTAGTAGTGGTAGAGCTTGACCGGGCTGCCGTTCTCCTGGCGAGCGCCGAACACGTCCAGCACCGAGTGTGGCGCGTGCTTGGGGCTGATCCGGAGCAGGCCGGCGTCCAGGCGCCGGTGGTCCGGGTCCTCGCCCATGCGCTCGAACTTCCATAGCTGATCGTTGCGGCCGTTCACGGCTTCGATCGCGATCGCGCTGCCGTCGGCGGTGCCGCCGCCAACCACCGTCAGCGCCTTGTCCGGGGCGCTCAGCGCGTGCAGGCGGTAGTAGCCGCCGCCGACGTTGTGCACGCGCCAGCGCTGCCCGCTTTCGGTCGGCATCGGCGCCATGCCGGGCAGGGTGGGCATGCCGGGCCAGAGCGGGGGCAGGTCGGTCAGGGCTTGGGAGATGCCGACATCGCGCCCGCCGACCAGCACGGTCAGGCGGCTGTTCAGGGCCAGTCGCGGCCGCAGTTCGTAGATGGCATCGTCGCGCAGGCTTTCGCTGGGATTGGCGCTGACGATGGCGGCGATCAAGTCGTGGTACATGCCGCCGGTGAACTGCTCCGGATAGTCCATGGGCACGATGCCATAGCGTCCCGGCGCGGCGGCGCGAAAGAACCGGTAGAGCTTGGGGTTGGTGGTTTCGGCCAGGGTGATCGGCCAGACCGTCCCGGTACCGCTGGCGAAGTTGATGAACAGCTTGCGTTTGTCTGGGTCGCGCACCGCGTCCGACAGGGCCCGCTCGACGTAGACGTCGAACTTGCTGGCGCGGTTGAAGTGCGAGTAGACCTTGTATTCGTCCTGCACGTCGAAGAGGACGCCGTCGGCGTTGAGATATCGGAACGGGCAGTTGTCCGGCCAGTAGGTGGCGTCGATGCCGATCGAGCCGGGTTGGTAGCGGCGCAGCAGCACGATCTTGCGCCTGACCTCGCCCAGCTTGGGCACCGTCTTGCCGGTATGCCAGAACTCGCGGCTGCCGGAATGGGCGATGCTGGCCGCGAACAGGTCGGCGAAGGCCTGGTCGTGACTGCCCGGTTGCTCGTTCTTCACCGACATCACGATGCATTCGAAGTTGTGCGCGGCCAGGAAGCGCTCGCAGGCGCCCAGTACATAGTCGAACGTGCGCTCCATGTCCGACGAGCCGTGGCACAGCCGCAGCACCGGCGGCGACACCGCGTTGTCGTAGCGCAAGCGTATGTCGAGAAAGCGGATGCCGTGCTGCAGCTGGACCTCGATATCCAGGTCCTGGCAGCGGGTCCAGCCCTCTTTCATGCCGATGTCGCTGCGGTACAGCGCGGTCACGCTGTCGTGGGTGCCGGGAATGCTGAGTTCGGACAGGTAGCGGCTGTCGTCGACGTACCGCATCCAATCGGTGACGACGGCGCGCGAGGCGTTGGGCATGGCGGACTCCGGGACGGGTGTCGGATGCCGCGATGGTTCCGCGCGCGATCGGGCGCGGCAATCGCCGAAATCAGGTAGGGCGCAGGCGCATCGCCCCGCCGCGCGTGCCCCCGCTGTCTGTGGGAGCGGCGTAAGCCGCGATCGGCTGCCGGCGTGCTTCCGGCTCGCGTCGCAAGCGGGTTCCATCGCGGCTTACGCCGCTCCCACAGAAAGCGAGTGGACGATTCATGGTGCTGGCGCGCGCGAATCGGGCTGGGGAGCGTGCGCTGCGCAGCGTTGTCGGGCGAACTGCCTTCTGACTGCAACCTCGCGTACACACGATATCGACAGACTTCCGCGGCTTCGCTCTGCATGCCGCCCGGAGTGATATCTGCAACGCACGGCGGCCTCCCTGATGGAAATCCCGACATGACGACGAAGACGACGATCCTCGCCGCCTCGATTCTGCTGTGCCTGTACACCGCCGCCGCACGCGCCGAGACGCCTGCCGCGCAGCCCGATGCCGACGCCGCGTCCGCCGCGGCCATGGACGACGCCACCACGCTGGACGCGGTCTCGGTGGTGGGTACCGGCCAGACCCGTCAGGTCCAGTCGCTGGGCCGCGCCGACCTGCAGCGCGAAGCCGCCGGCACCAGCCCGCTCAAGGTCATGGCCAAGCTGCCGGGCGTGCATTTCCAGAGCTCCGATCCCTGGGGCAACTACGAATGGTCGAGCAAGCTCAGCATCCGCGGCTTCTCGCAGCAGCAGCTGGGCTTCACCCTCGACGGCGTGCCGCTGGGCGACATGAGCTACGGCAACCACAACGGCCTGCACATCAGCCGCGCGATCATCAGCGAGAACCTGTCCGGCGCCGAGCTGTCGCAGGGCAGCGGTGCGATCGACACCGCGTCCAGCGGCAACCTTGGCGGCACCTTGCGCTTCTTCAGCAGCGACCCGTCCGCCGACTACGGCGTGCGCCTGGCTCAGACCTTCGGCAGCGACGCCACCCGCCGCAGCTACGCGCGCGTCGACACCGGCGACCACAACGGGTTCAGCGCCTACCTCAGCGGCGCCTTCCACACCACCGATAAGTGGAAGGGCGAGGGCCCGCAGCGCAACGCCCAATTCAACGCCAAGCTGGTCTATGCCACCGAGAACCTCAAGCTCACCGGCTATGCCGCGACGTCGCGCCGGCGCGAGACCGACTACGCCGACCTGTCGCTGGATTCGGCGCGCCGCCTGGGCATGGACTGGGACAACTACGCCGGCGACTGGCAGCGCGCGATCGACGCCGCCGGCGGCATCTTCCGCGGCGGCGTGAACAGTCTCGACGATGCCTATTACATCGCCCGCGGCCTGCGCGACGACGACCTGCTGTACGTCTCGGCCGACTGGTCGGCCAGCGAAGACCTGAGCTTCGCCGCCACCGCCTACTACCACCGCAACGAAGGCCAGGGCCATTGGGCCACGCCCTACGCGGCCTCGCCGACCGTGCCGATCGCGATGCGCACCACCGAGTACGACATCGAGCGCACCGGCATCACCCCCAGCCTGACCTGGCAGATCGGCAACCATCGACTGCAGGCCGGTCTGTGGCTGGAGCGCAACGCGCACGGCGTCCAGCGCAACTTCTACAACCTGCGCCGCGACACCCCGCCCGACGGCATCTACTTTCTGCGCGATCCCGACGCGCGCGTGTTCCGCCAGCGCTTCGACACCGACACGCGCCAGTTCTACATCACCGACCACATGGAGTTCGCCGACGGCCGCGTCGCGGTCGACGCCGGCTTCAAGGGCACGCGCGTGGAGACCGACGGCAAGAACCTGATCGGCAGCCGTGCCGGCGGCAAGCTCGAGGCGGAGGACAACTTCCTGCCGCAGGTCGGCGCGCGCTGGCAGTTCAGCGAGCACGAGGAGATCTTCGGCTCCTACAGCGAGAACATGGCCGCGTTCCGCACCGGCGTGAACGGCCCGCACTCGACCTCGCAGCTGGCGTTCGATGCCGCGGTCGCGACGCTGGAGCCGGAAACCTCGCGCACCATCGAGGCCGGCCTGCGCACCAGCCGCGACGGCCTGGAAGCGTCGGTGGCGCTGTACCGCGTCGACTTCGAGAACCGCCTGCTCGCGATCGCGCGCTGCGCCGGCATCGTCGGCTGCGCGTCCAGCTTCGCCAACGTCGGCGACGTCGAGACCCGCGGCGCCGAACTGACCGTGCTGTGGACGCCGATCGAAGGCCTGAGCTGGTACAACTCGCTGGCCTGGAACAAGTCGGAATACGCCTCGGACTATCTCGACGGCACCACCCTGATCCCGGCCAAGGGCAAGGACGTGGTCGACGCGCCCAAGCGCCTGTACGCGACCGAGCTGCGCTGGAACCGCGACGGCTTCTCGGCCCAGATCGGCGCCAAGTACACCGACAAGCGTTACCTGACCTATCTCAACGACTCCAAGGTCGGATCGTTCTGGGTCGCCGATGCCGCCGTGTCCTACGAGTGGACCGAGTTGAGCTGGGCGGACGCGTTCAAGCTGCAGTTCAACGTCACCAATCTGTTCGACGAAGAGTATTTCGGCAGCATCGGTACCAACGGCTTCGTGACCTCGGACCCGAACGGTCTGAACTACACGCTGCAGTCCGGCGCGCCGCGGCAGATGTTCCTGACCGCGGAAGTGAAGTTCTGATCCAGGCGGCATCTCCTCTCGGGGAGATGCTTGCTTCGACCTGCTACAGCGACGAAACAGTAGGGTGCGGTGAGCCAAAGGCGAACCGCACCTTCGCGCCGATCGGGCGCCCGCGATGGTGCGGTTGCCACCGCACCCTACGTCGCCCGGAGCGACGCCGCGAAGTTCAGCTCAGCGCCTGCAGTTGCAGACCATCGCGGTTCACCCGCAGCACCGAGCCCTGGTCGTACCAGTCGCCCAGCACCACGCGCTGGCGCGCGCTGCCCGCCACGTCCAGCTCGTGCACGGCGGGGCGGTGGGTGTGGCCGTGGATCATGCGGGCCAGGCCGTAGCGCGCGAACACGCTGTCGACGGTGGCCGGCGAGACGTCGGTGATGGTTTCCATGGTGCCGGCGTCGCGCAGGCCGGACTGGTGGGCCTTGCTGGCCGCGCGCGCCTGCTGCGCGAACGCCAATCGCGCGGCCAGCGGCTGGGCCAGGAACTGCGCCTGCCAGGCCGGGTCGCGGGTCTGGGCGCGGAACTGCTGATAGGCGACATCGTCGGTGCACAGCAGGTCGCCGTGCTGGATCAGGGTCGGCTGGCCGTACAGCACCACCACCGCCGGGTCGGGCAGGATGCGCATGCCGGCGCGGCGCGCGTAGTCCTCGCCGAGCAGGAAATCGCGATTGCCGCGGATGAACGACACCGGCACGCCGCTGTCGGCCAGCGCGCGCAGCTCGGCGGACACGTAGGCGCCGGTCTCGGAGGGGTCGTCGTCGCCGACCCAGGCTTCGAACAGGTCGCCCAGGATGTACAGCGCGTCGGCGCCGCGGGCCTCGGAGCGCAGGAACTGGCCGAACAGGGCGGTGGTCTGCGGGCGTTCGGCGTCCAGATGCAGATCGGAAATGAAGAGGGTCGTCATCGGCCTAGTTTAGGGCACCGGCGCCGGGCGACAGGCCCGGCGCGGCGCGGCCGGATTTGCGGCGGTCGGGACGGCCCGCGACGCCGGAACCGGGCATCGCGGGCGCGGCCGGCAGCGCCGCGGCCACTCCGTTAAAATGGCCGATTCCCCGATCCATCCGAGCCCCGCATGACCTGCCGCACCCGCTTCGCTCCCAGTCCCACCGGCTACCTGCACATCGGCGGCGCGCGCACCGCGCTGTACTGCTGGCTGGAAGCGCGCCGCGCGGGCGGCCAGTTCATCCTGCGCATCGAGGACACCGACCAGGAGCGCAGCACCCAGGCCGCGATCGACGCGATCCTGGAGGCGATGGACTGGCTGGGCCTGGGCTACGACGAGGGCCCGATCTATCAGACCCAGCGCCTGGCGCGTTATCGCGAAGTCGCCGAGCAGATGGTCGCCGCCGGCACCGCCTACTACGCCTACGAGACCCGCGAGGAGCTCGCGGCCGCGCGCGACGCGGCGATGGCGGCCAAGGAGAAGCCGCGCTACAACGGCGCCTACCGCGACCGCAACGAGCCCTACCGCGACGACCCGAACCGGGTGATCCGCTTCAAGAATCCGCTGGCGGGCACGGTGGCGTTCGACGACAAGGTCAAGGGCACCATCGAGATCGCCAACAGCGAGCTCGACGATCTGGTGATCTTCCGCGCCGACGGCTACCCGACCTACAACTTCGCGGTCGTGGTCGACGATCTGGACATGGGCATCACCGACGTGGTGCGCGGCGACGACCACGTCAACAACACCCCGCGCCAGATCAACATCTACCGCGCGCTGGGCGCGCCGGTGCCGCATTTCGCCCACCTGCCGATGATCCTCGACGAGGACGGCAACAAGCTGTCCAAGCGCACCGGCGCGGCCGACGTCATGCAGTACCGCGACGAGGGCTATCTGCCGCACGCGCTGCTGAACTACCTGGTGCGCCTGGGCTGGTCGCACGGCGATCAGGAAATCTTCTCGATCGAGGAGATGACCCGGCTGTTCAAGCTGGAGGACGTGAACTCCAAGGCCTCGCGCCTGGATTCGGCCAAGTTGGGCTGGCTGAACCAGCAATACCTGAAGAACGACGATCCGGTCGAAGTCGGCAAGCATCTGGAGTGGCACCTGCTGAACAACGGTTACGACCTCGCTGCCGGCCCGGCGCCGGCCGACGTGGTGATCGCGCTGCGCGACCGCGTGCAGACCCTCAAGGACATGGCCGAGCGCGCGGCGGTCTGGTACCGCCCGCTGCAGGCATACGACGAAGCCGCGGTCGCCAAGCACCTGAACGCCGCGGCACAGGCGCCGCTGGCCGAGGCGCGCACGCGCCTGGCCGCGCTCGAGGCCTGGACCGCCGAGGCCGTGGCCGCGGCCCTGCACGCGGCCGCCGAAGCCCTGGGCATCGGCATGGGCAAGGTCGCCCAGCCGCTGCGCGTGGCCATCACCGGCACCCAGGTCAGCCCGGACATCTCGCATACGGTCTACCTGGCCGGCCAGGCCCAGGCCTTGCAGCGCATCGACGCCGCCCTTATTAAGATCCCTGCCTAGGACGCGTCGCGCGCGTCCATCGGAGCCCGCCATGAGCAGCCACACCGCCTGCACCGACCCCAAGCACCACGTCCACGACGGCGACGCCTTCGTGCACGAGGTCGAGCGGGCCTGCGAGCAGCGCGGGCTGCGGCTCACGCCGATCCGCGCCCACGCCCTGCGTCTGATCGCCGACGCCGGCAAGCCGATGAAGGCCTACGACCTGCTCGATCGCATGAAGGCCACCCACGACGCGGCCGCGCCGCCGACGGTGTACCGCGCCCTGGATTTCCTGCTCGAGCACGGCTTCATCCACAAGCTGGCCTCGATCAACGCCTTCGTCGGCTGCCACCATCCGGGCGGCGCCCAGCATGCGGTGCCGTTCCTGATCTGCGACAGCTGCCAATCGGCGACCGAGCTGGAAGACGAGCGCATCGTCGACCTGCTGGAATCGCGCGCGCGCGCCCTGGGCTTCGCGCCGCAGGCGCAGACCCTGGAAGTGCACGGCATGTGCGCGGACTGCGTGGCCAAGCAGGCGGCTTGAGCGGCAGCGCTGTGGGGTAGGAGCGGCGTAAGCCGCGACCACGAAAACGCGAACATCCGCGCAAGCTTGTCACTTGCGCATCCATACGCTGTTCGATGCTCGCGTCGTAAGCGTCGTAAGCGTCGTAAGCGTCGTAAGCGTCGTAAGCGTCGTAAGCGTCGTGGCGCGGTCGCGGCTTACGCCGCTCCTACCCCAAAGCCCTAGGCCCGGACTTACGCCGTCGCCAGCGCGCGCTGCACGCGCGCCTCGCGGATCGGCAGGTTGGCGACGGCGGCCAGCAGGGCCAGCACGATGTCGGCGTACCACATCCAGGTGTAGTCGCCGAACTTCGCCATCGCCAAACCGCCGAACCAGGCGCCGAAGAAACCGCCGATCTGGTGCGACAGCAGGGTCAGGCCGAACAAGGTGCCCAGGTAACGCGGCCCGAACAGTTTGCCGACCAGGCCCGCGGTCGGCGGCACCGTGGCCAGCCAGGTCAGGCCCAGGCCGGCGGCGAAGATGAAGAACGTGGTCGGCGTCGGCGGCGACACCAGGTAGAGGCCGATCATCGCCGCGCGGCTCGCGTACATCGCCGCCAGCAGGTACTTCATGCGATAGCGCTGACCCAGTGCGCCCGCGACCAGGCTGCCGGCGACGTTGAACAGACCGATCACCGCCAGCGAAATCGCCGACACGCTGTCGGGCAGGCCGCACAGCGCGATCTCGCCGGGCAGGTGGGTAACTAGGAAGGCGATGTGGAAGCCGCAGGTGAAGAAGCCGATGTGCAGGCACCAGTAGCTGCGATCGCGCAGCGCGATGCCCACCTGCTCGCGCAGGCCGATGCCCGGCGCCGGCGTCGCGGCCGCGGTCGCGCCGACGGGCGCCTGGCGCCGTCGCAGCGGCCAGGCCAGGGGCAGCGTCGCCAAGGCCGCCACCGCCAGCGCCCACATGCCCGCGGCCCAACCGGCGGCGCTGATCACCGCCTGCGCGAACGGCGCGAACAGGAACTGCCCGAACGAGCCGCCGGCGTTGATCACGCCTGCGGCCATGGAGCGGTTCTGCGCCGGCACGCGCGCCGCGGTCGCGCCGATCAGGATCGAGAAACTGCCGGCGCCCGCGCCGGCCGCGGCCAGCACGCCCAGGGTCAGCAGCAGGCCCCACTCGGACGGAAACATCGGTGTCAGCGCCATGCCCGCGACCAGCAACAGGCTGCCGAACACCAGCACCCGGCCGGGACCGCGCTGGTCGGCGAACGCGCCGAACACCGGCTGCACCGCACCCCACACCAACTGGCCGATCGCCAGCGCGAAACTGATCTGGGCGATGCCCAGGCCGGTGCTGGCGCCGATCGGCTTCACGAACAGGCCCAGCGACTGGCGCACGCCCATGGTGATCATCAGCATCGCGGTGGCGGCCAGCACCAGCGGCCAGTAACGGATCGTCGGCGCGGCGGCGGACGGAACGGCGGAGGCGTCGGCGCTCATGCGCGGGGTCCTTGCAGTTGGGCGATCGCAAGATCGAGTTGTGCGTGCAGCGCGAGCAGGCCGTCGCGGCCGAGTTCGCGTTCGATGGCGTCCTGCGCGGCCTGCCACAGCGGGATCGCGCGCGCGATCGCGCGCTTGCCGGCGGGGGTGACCTGGATCCGGCGCTGGCGCGCGTCCTCGCCGGCCGCGGTCGCGACCCAGCCGGCGGCGACCAACGGCTTGAGATCGCGGCTGAGGGTGCTGCGGTCCATGCCCAGCTCGCGCGCGAACTCGCCGATGCTGCGCGGCGCGGCGCTGGCGCGGCGCAGGATCGAATACTGGTTGAGATTGAGCTGCGCCGGCGCCAGCGCCTGGTCGTAGCGCTGGCTCATCAGCCGGGTCAGTTTGCGTACCCGGAAGCAGGTGCACGGCGAGGTCGCGGGATCGCTTCCGCGCGGACGATCGTCGCCGGCGCTGCTGCGGTGTTTCGAGGGCGCGGAGGATGGCATTGGGTGCATATGCATGTAATTGGCGTGTATATACACCTATTTGCGGCCCGGCCGCAAGCGCGGCCGGGCGGGCGTCAAACGCGATGCGTAGGACCGAGAGGTCAGCGGGTGAGGGCGGCGTGGTGGGGCCGGCTTGGCCGATTCGGAACGCGCGTTGCGTTCACCTTCGCACAGGGAGTTATGCGGCCAGAAGGCCGTTGCACCGGCGACGCGCATAGCGTGCCTACCGTCGACACGACAAGGAGAAGTTCATGCCCGGCGATATTTTCATCAACGGCAATCCGTACATCGAGATCCTCTACAAGTTTCCCTGCCCGCAACGCATCCTGATGGTGGCCGACAGTTCGCTCGACTTCGGCACCGCCGGTTTCGGGCTGTCCGAGTTCGTGCAGATCGTGCGTAACGCGGGCCACACCGTGACCACCGCGCATCGCTCAGGCGCGGGCCCGGGCCTCAGCATTTCCGGTAGCTACAACTTCGCGACGGCCGCCACCGCGGTGACCGTCGCCAACTACGACCAGATCTGGCTGTTCGCCTTCAGCACCACCGCCTTGCAGGCGGCCGAGCAGCAGCGCATCGCCCAGTTCATGCGCGACGGCGGCGGCATGTTCGCCACCGGCGATCACGACACCATCGGCGCGGGCATGGGCGCCAACCTGCCGCGGATCCGCTCGATGCGCGATTGGGCCAGCATTCCGATGGCCACCGTCGACCGCCACGACACCGTGCTGGAGCCGGGCGCCGACGGCATCAAGCAGTTCAACGATCAGGCCGACGCGATTCCGCAACGTATGTTCCCGGTGTTCTTCTCCAACGGCGGCGATCCCTTCGTCGCCTCGACCTGGGCCGTGCATCCGGTGCTGCGCCACAGTTCCGGCGCGGTGGACTATCTGCCCGACCATCCGCACGAAAGCCGTTGCCTGGCGCCGACGCCGGTCGCCGGCAACTTCGCCGGAATCGAGGAATGGCCCGCGCCCAGCGGCGGCGGCGCGCGGATCGCGCCGGTGGTGGTGGCGGTCTCGATGTCGGCGGGACGCTTCATCGTCAGCGGCGCGCCGACCTCCAGCGGCACCAAGCCGCCGGTCTACCCGCGCAGCTTCGGCGCGATCTCGGCCTACGACGGCGACCCGGCTGCGGCCGGACGGATCGTGTGCGACGCGACCTGGCACCACTTCGTCAACATCAACCTCAACGGCTCCGGCGCGGGCAACGACCCGAGCACCGGCTTGCCCAGGACCGGCCTGTACGCCGGCGGCATGCCGACGCCCGAGTACCAGAAGATCCGCAGCTACTACCTCAACACCGTGCGTTGGCTGGCGCCGATCGGCCGTCGTTACTGCTGGCCGTTCCTGGTCGCTGCGGCGATCCGTTACGACTACGAGATCGCCGAACTGCGCCTGCCGCTGCCGCATCCCTGTCCCTGGGATCCGCTGTTGAAGCTGGGTCGGGTCGTGGAGGAAGTGTTGCTGGCGCGCGTCGGTCCGGGAGCGTTGGCGGACCTGGTGGACGGCATGCTGGCCACCGCCGGTCGCGGTTCGGGCCTGGCCGAATTGCTCGACAGCGCGCGCGTGCGCGGCGAGGCCAAGGAGGGCGGCGCGCCCTCGCTGCTGCCCTTGCAGGACCTGCGCCGGGCGGTGGCGGGCACTCTGGTCAATCTGTTGGCCGCGAAGCTGCCCGAGGACGAGCAGAAGCTGGCATCGCTCATGCGCGATCACGACGGCCTGGCGATCGACGCCATCGCCGAGAGCCTGCAGGCGGCGGAGGGCGTCATCGTCGAGTACGTGGGCAAGGCATTGGAAGCCAGCGCGGCGCAGCTGCAGTCGCTGCGCGCTCAGTCGGTGAAGGCCGGCAAGCCGGTGCCGCGGCCCGCGCGCCCTGGCGCCAAGCCCGGCAAGGCGCTCAAGCAGACCAAACCCGCGAAGCCCGCGAGCAAGGCCGGGAAGACCTCGCGCTAAGGACGTACGTGTCCGCCAGCGTCGCCGTCCGCAGAGCGGGACGGCGACGCGGCGGGCACGCTGCCTAAACGTCCGAGTTCATGCGCGAGCCGCGATGCCGCACGTCGATGTGCGGCGACGGCCATCGCGCACGCGCGATCAGAAGAACATGCGCACGCCGAAGGCCACGCCGCGACCCGGTAGCACCACGCTGTCCTTGAGGAAGGAGGTGTGCACGCGCGCTTCCTGATCGGTCAGGTTGGTGCCGTCCAGAAACAGCTCCCAGCCCAACTGGTCGGTGTCCCAGTGGTAGGCGAGGTGGGCGTCGACCAGGGTGTAGCCGTCGGTCGGGGTCTCGCCCACGGCCACGTCGTCCTGCTTCATGTAGCGCGTCGCGCCCAGCGAGGCGCGCCACGAGGACGCGTTCCAGCGCAGCTCGCCGCCGAAACGCGCCGGCGCGATGCGCGGCAGGTTGCCGCCCTCGTCCAGGGTCGCGCGCACGCGGTCGCCGAACACGCGCACGTCGAACTTGCCGGCGTCGCCGTCGAACACGTGCGCGATCGCCTCGGCCTCGAAGCCGCGGAAGCGCGCATCGGCCTGGCTCCACTGGCGCACCGGCAGATCGTCCTCGATCAGGCCGGTATCGCTGAGGTAGATGAAGCCGTCGAAGTTGGTCTGGTAGGCCGAGAGCTTCGCCTCGAAACGCGCGCCGTGGTAATGCAGGCCGAGTTCGAATTGGTTGGCGCGCTCCTTGCGCAGATCGGCGTCGCCGATCTCGAACGAGGCGGTGGCCACGTGCGGGCCGTCGGCGAACAGTTCCTCTTCGGCCGGCGCGCGTTCTGCGCGGTCGAGGTTGAGGCTCAGGCGCCAGGCCTCGTTGAACTTCCAGATCGCGCCGGCCGACAGGCTGAGCGGAGTGAACGAGCGATCGAAACCGGTGGCCGGATTGCTCTCGATGCGGTCGACGCGCGCGCCCAGTTCGATCTGCAGCGCATCCCATTCGTTCTGCTCGGTCACGAAGGCGCCGTAACCCTTGGTGCGGGTGCGCGGTACGAAGGCCTCTTCGCCGATCGCCTCGAAGGTGCGGTCGTAGCCCTGCAGGCCGAACGCGCCGATCCAGCCGCCGAACGGCTTGTGGGTCAGTTCCAGTCGGCCTTCGGTGGCTTCGTTGGTGAAGCGGGTACCGACTTCCTCGCCTTCGAATTCGACGTGCTCGTAATCGGTGTGGGCGACGCTGGCGCGCAGGCCGCTGAAAATGCCGAATTCCTGGTTGATGCCGGCCTTGCTCTCGAAGCGGCTCTGCTTCATTTCCAGATGCACGCCGGCTTCGCCCGCGGCGATGTCGCCGGGCTCGCCCGGATTGCCGTAGCTGTCCTCGTAGCGCGAGGCCGAGAAGCCGAGGAAACCCAGGTCGCCGACCAGCGACGCGCCGAGCGCGCCGGTCTTGGTGTCGACGAAGCTGTTGCGCTGCCGGCCCAGCGGGGTCTGGTAATCCTTGTTGTTGCGATACACGCCATCGGCATGCAGCACCAGGGCGCCGTCGGCGCCCATGGCGTCGACGCGGGCCATACCGGTGAAGCCGTCGTTGACCGTATCGTGGCGCACCTCGGCGCGACCGGACACGGTTTCGTCCAGCGGCTTCTCGGCGATGCGGCCATCGACCACGTTGACCACGCCGCCGATCGCG
The DNA here is from genome assembly GCF_900114355.1 of Lysobacter sp. cf310. Taxonomy (GTDB): domain Bacteria; phylum Pseudomonadota; class Gammaproteobacteria; order Xanthomonadales; family Xanthomonadaceae; genus Lysobacter. The sequence goes on along the minus strand of NZ_FOSS01000002.1, from coordinate 896,661 downwards.
CCGCTGCCGTAGAGCAGGGTGGCCGGGCCTTTCAGGACTTCGATCTGATCGGCCAGGAAGGGCTCGACGCTGACGTTATGGTCCTGGCTGACGGTCGACACGTCCTGGGTCGCCATGCCGCCGGACAGCACGCCCACGCGCGGACCCTCGAGACCGCGAATGATGGGGCGGCCGACGCCGGCGCCGAAGTTGGAGCTCTGCACGCCGGGCAGCTTGCCGATGGTTTCGCCCAGGGTCGCGCCGCGGGCTTCGTCCAGCTTCTCGCCGGACAGCACCTCGACCGGCTGGGCCAGGTCCTCGGCGCTCGCGCGCAGCGGCGAGGCGGTCACCACCACCGAGTCCAGGTCGGTCGGCTGGTCGTGGCGTTTGTCGCTGGCGGTGTCGCTGCCGGAGGCCTGGTCGGGCGCCTGCTGGGCGAAAGCGGGGCCGGCCAGCGGCAGGGCGAGGGTGAGGGCGATCGCAAGCAGGCTGCGGCGCGGGCGACGGGCTAGCATGGGGGGCATGATCCGGGCAGGTGACGGGAGGATGTGGAATGTTATATAGTAACGAAATGCGATTTGCACCCTCCCAGAAGTCACCCCGCTCTTGCACGCGTTGCTGATGCCTCCCCTACGTCCCCGCAGTTTCCTCGACCGCCTCGGTGCCTTCGGCTCCTTGTTGTGCGCGGTCCATTGCGCCTTGCTGCCGCTGCTGATCGCGGTCCTGCCCACCCTGGGCGTGGCCGGCTGGTTCGACGACAGCTTCGAGCTGGCCTTCGTGGTGTTCGCGACCCTGCTGGGTCTGTTCAGCGTGGTCTGGGGCTATCGCCGCCACCACGCCGTGCGCGCGCTGTCGTTGCTGGCGCCCGGCCTGCTGGTGCTGTGGCTGGGCGTGCTGTACTCGCCGCTGCACCATTCGGTGGTGCCGCACGCGATCGTGATGACCCTGGGCGGTACCCTGGTCGGGCTGGCCCATCTGGCCAATCTGCGGCTCAATCACGGCCACGTGCACGACGCCAGCTGCGCCCACTGAGGGCCGGCCGGGACCGCGAAAGCCGCTTATGCTAGGCTTCGCAGCCTCGCGCGCGACGCGTGGGCCGGATCCTTACGTCGACCGCGCCCGTCCGGCGCGCGACCGCATACCGCACTAACGAATAATTCAGGAGCACGACCATGGGTAAAGGCGACCGCAAGACCGCCAAGGGCAAGCGCTACAACTCCAGCTACGGCAACGCCCGCAAGGCCGTGACCAAGGCCGCCGGCACGGCCGCTGCGCCGGCCGCGAAGAAGACCGCGAAGGCCCCGGCTGCGAAGGCGCCGGCAGCCAAGAAGGTCGTGGCCAAGAAGGCTGCTGCCAAGGAGTAAGCGTCGGTTCCGACGCTGCGCTGAAAACCCCGCTTCGGCGGGGTTTTTTGTTTTGGGGCGGTGGAGCGGCGTGATGGGGATGTCGGTGCCTTCGTGGCGCTGCTCGCTTGTGGCTGGGCAAGGGGTGCTTTCGCGCTTGTTCGTCATTCCTGCGAAGGCGGGGCCGCTTTACTTCGGCGGAGCCGAGCATCCGGTGTTGGCGTCTTGCTGCGCGCAAGGCTGATCCTTCGCTTCTGGCTCTCTCCTTTATCAAAGGGTGAGGCGGTGCGGCTTACGAATCGCAGATTCGTGCGCGGCTGAATGCCGGCCGCTTGCTCCTAGCCCTTAGCCCTTAGCCCTTAGCTCCCTCCTTTGAAAAAGGGTGAAGCCGTGCGGTTTACGAACCGCAGGTTCGTGCGCGGCTGAACGCCAGCAGGCTATGCCTGCTGGCCGGGCGGGTTGGGGAGGATTTACTGTTGCTTGGCTTTGCGTCTGCTCTTCACGAAGATCAACGGCTTCCGCCTGCTGCGCATGCGGGTCACTTTCTCTTGCTAGCCCAAGAGAAAGTAACCAAAGAGAAGGGCTCGCGTGACCAAACCTCCCCTGCGGGTTCGGTGCTGGCGCCGGGATTTTTCGAATGGACGTCCCTGTCCATTCGAAAAACGGCGCGCGTCCTGCGCGCCGCCCTTCGGGTCTACGGTTGGTCGTGTGAGCGCGGGGCTTTTGGACTTCAATGCCGCGGCAACGGCAACGGCAACGGCAACGGCAACGGCAACGGCAACGGCAACGGCAACGGCAACGGCAAGGGCAAGGGCAAGGGCAAGGGCAAGGGCCGTCGCAACCGCAACGGCAACCGCAACCGCGTCATGGATGCGTTATCAGCGGCGATGCGGCGGCGCTTCCGGCGTTACTTCGACTGCCGCGAATGCGCCCCCTCTCCCGCGCGGCGGGAGAGGGTTGGGGTGAGGGCCGCCAGCGGTGGGATTGAGAGGCGGCGCGCTGCGTGGTCTTACTTGCCCGTCGCCGCGACCTTCTCGACCTCGCGCCAGACCCGCAGCAGGTTCTCGCCCAGGATCTTGCGGATGTCCTCGTCCTTGTGCCCGCGGGCTCGCAGACCGGCGATCAAGTTCGGGTAGTCGCCGACGTTGCGCAGACCCTCGGGCAACGCGCCGCTGACGCCGTCGAAGTCGGAGCCGATGCCGACGTGGTCGGCGCCCAGCAGTTTCACCGCGTAGTCGATCTGGTCCAGCACCGCGTCGATCTTGACCTGCTGGGCCGGATGGCTGCGCTCCCATTCCTTGTCGAACTCCTCGGCGCTGGGAGGCGTTTCGCCGCGCGCGACCGCGTCGGTGCGGGCGCGGTCGAATTCGGGGCGCGCGCGGAAGTAGGCGGTGGTGTCGGCGGCGGTCTTGGGGTCGACGAAGGCGTTGCCGAAGGTGATCTGGACCACGCCGCCTTTCTTGGCGATCGCCAGCGCCAGCTCATCGCTGAGATTGCGTTCGAAATCGGGGGTGAAATGGCGCAGGCCGGAATGGCTGGCGATCACCGGCGCGCGGCTGGCGGCGAGCGCGGCGCGGGTGGCGTCGTCGGACAGGTGCGAGACGTCGACCATGATGCCCAGGCGGTTCATTTCCGCGATCACCTGCAGGCCGAACGGGCTCACGCCCTTCCACGGACGCTCCAGGCTGTAGGAACCGTCGGCGATGCGGTTGCTGTGGCTATGGGCCAGGGTGATGTAGCGCACGCCGCGCGCGTGGAACTGCTTCAGGCGCGCCAGGTCGTCGCCGATCGGCGCGCCGTTCTCCATGCCCAGCGCCAGCAGTACCCGGCCGCCGTCGATCAGGCGCGCGTAGTCCTGCGGCGAACGCAGGATCGCGAACTTGTCCGGATGCCGCCCGACCATGGCCTCGACCGCGTCGATCTGGGTGTTCGCGACCTGCCAGGCGCTGCCGTCCTTGTCCTGCTCGGGCGAGGTGTAGATCGACATGAAGGCCACGTCCAGGCCGCCCTGGCGCGCGCGCGGGTAGTCGAACTCGACCTTCGGCGAATCCAGGCCGAGGTCGTTCCAATGCTTGAGCAGCTCGGTCGGCGCGTCGATATGGGTGTCGACGATGGTCGCGGCGCGCGCGAGTTTCTGCGCCGGGCTCAGGGCCTCGTCGGCGCGGACGTGACCGGCGAACAGGGCGAGGGTACAAGCGGCGACGAGCAGAGAGCGCATGCGGAAACCTCGGGGCTTGGGAAAGGAGACGCTTTACTCGGTCGTACTGCCGGCGACGCGGCGCCCGTCGGCGTAGACCTCGCCCGCGAGCGCGCCGCCCAGCCAATAGCACAACTCGGAGGGGTGGCCGATGCGCCAGCGCACGAAGTCGGCGCGCGCGCCCACGCGCAACGCGCCGCGGTCGTCGCAGCCCAGCGCGCGCGCGGCATGCACGGTCGCGCCGCGCAGCGCCTCCAACGGGGTCAGGCGGAAATGCGTGCAGGCCAGCTGCATGGCTTGGCGCAGCGATTGCAGCGGCGAGGTGCCGGGGTTGCAGTCGGTGGCCACGGCCATGGCCACGCCGTGTTCGCGGAATGCGTCCAGCGGCGGCAGCCGGGTTTCGCGCAGCACGTGGAACGCGCCCGGCAGCAGCACCGCGACGGTGCCGTGCGCGGCCATCGCGCGCACGCTGGCTTGCGAGGTGTACTCGACATGGTCGGCCGACAGGCCGGAGAACTCGGCCGCCAGCGCGGCGCCGCCGAGGTCGCTGAGCTGGTCGGCATGCAGTTTGACCGGCAGGCCCAGCGCGCGCGCGGTCTCGAACACGCGCCGGGTCTGGGCGGGGCTGAAGCCGATGCCTTCGCAGAAGGCGTCGACCGCGTCGACCAGGCCTTCCTCGTGCAGCGGACGCATCCAGCCGCACACCGCGGCGACGTAGTCGTCGGCGCGGCCGGCGAATTCGGGCGGCAGCGCGTGCGCGCCCAAGTACGTGGTGCGCACGCTCACGCCCAGCACCTCGCCGACGCGGCGCGCGACGCGCAGCATCTTGCGTTCGTGTTCGTAGTCCAGGCCGTAGCCGGACTTGATCTCCAGGGTGGTCGCGCCGTCGGCGATCAACGCCTGCGCGCGCGGCAGCGATTGCCGCAGCAGCTCGTCCTCGTCGGCGGCGCGGGTGGCGCGCACGGTCGAGACGATGCCGCCGCCGTTGCGCGCGATCTCCTCGTAACTCGCACCCTGCAGGCGCAGTTCGAACTCGCGCGCGCGGTCGCCGGCGAACACCAGGTGGGTGTGGCAGTCGACCAGGCCGGGGGTAATCCAGCCGTCGGCGACGATCACCTGCGCGGCCAGCGTGGCCGGGTCGCCGGGCAGGCCGGCGCGTGGGCCGACGTAGCGCAGGATGCCGTCGCGCCAGCCCAGGGCGGCGTCGGCGATCTCGCCGTAGCCTTCGTCCGCGTCCAGCGTGGCCAGCGAGGCGCCGACGATCAGTCCGTCCAAGGGCAGGTCCTGCGGCGGCAGGGCGTCGCCGGCGGATGCGGCGCTGGGGCTGGGCTGGCTCATGGGCCGATTCTAACGGAGCGCGTGTTCGGCGGAGCGCATGCGGCCCGGTGCGTCGCCACGCCATGCGCAGCGCGCATGCGGAGCGGGTCTGTAGAATCCGACGCATGGAAAACCTCGACGCGACCACGCTCTGGACCCCCGCCGGTTGGCGCCATGACACCGGGCTGCGCCTGGACGACGACGGCCGCATCCTCGCCCTGGACGGTGTCACGCCGGTCGCCGATGCGGCGCGCCTGGTGCCCGGCATCGCCAACCTGCATTCGCACGCGTTCCAGCGCGCGATGGCCGGCATGGCCGAGCGCCAGACCGATCCGCGCGACAGCTTCTGGACCTGGCGCGAGACCATGTACCGCTTCGCCGCCGGCTTCTCGCCCGACACCTTGTACGCGGTGGCTTCGCAGCTCTATGTGGAGATGCTGGAAGCCGGCTACACCACGGTCTGCGAGTTCCATTACCTGCATCACGCGCCCGACGGCCGCCGTTACGACGATCCGGCCGCGATGTCGCGCGCCTTGATCGCGGCCGCGCGCGACACCGGCATCCGCCTGACCCTGTTGCCGGTGCTGTACATGACCGGCGGTTTCGACGAGCGCCCCTTGAGCGAACGCCAGCGCCGCTTCGGTCACGAGGTCGAGGACTATCTGGACCTGCTGCAGCGTCTGCGCGGCGACGTCGGTCACGGCCTGCGCGTGGGCTGTTCGCTGCATAGCCTGCGCGCGGTGCCGCCGCAGGCGATGGCCGAGACGCTGGCCGCGCTGCCGGCCGACAGCCGTGTGCATATCCACATCGCCGAGCAGGTCGCCGAGGTCGAGGACTGCCTGGCCATCCGCAAGGCGCGGCCGGTGCGCTGGCTGTTCGATCACGCCCAGGTCGACGAGCGCTGGACCCTGGTCCACGCCACCCACCTGGACGAGGACGAGACGCAGGCGATCGCGCGCAGCGGCGCGACGGTGGCGATCTGCACCACCACCGAGGGCAATCTCGGCGACGGCCTGTTCCCCTTGCGCGACTATCTGGACGCGGGCGGGCGCTGGGGCGTGGGCTCGGACTCGCATATCTCGGTGTCGCCGATCGAGGAGCTGCGTTGGCTGGAATACGGCCAGCGCCTGATCACGCGTCGGCGCAATATCGCCGTGGACGCGACGGTGCCCAGCGTCGGCGAAACCCTGATGCGCGGCGTTGCCGCGAGCGCCGCGGATTCGACCGGGCACGCGATCGGCAGCCTGGCGGTCGGCGAGTACGCCGACGCGCTGGTGCTGGATACGAAGGCGCCGATCTTCGCCGGCGCGCAGGACGAGGATGCGCTGGACCGCTGGTTGTTCGCGGGCAACCGCCCGGCGGTGCGCGAGACCTGGGTCGGCGGCCGCCGCGTCGTCGCCGATGGGCGCCATCGCGATCGCGACGCGGTCGCCGCCGCGTACCAGCGTGCGATGCGGGTGTTGTTGGAAACCGCCTGATCGCGACCGCGACCTGCTTGCTGTGGGAGCGGCGTAAGCCGCGATCGCGCAACTGCAATGCGCGACGAAACTGACGACTTCCAACGCACTGCAAGCGAGAACGCCTCGCAAGGAGGCGTTCGTCGCGTGGCGCTACATTCGTCGAATGTGCGGTCTCGCGATCGCGGCTTACGTCGCTCCCACAGGGGGCGGGAGCCGGAGACGCGTGGTGACTAGCCGAACAGATCGTTCGCCGGGGCGATCGCGCCTTCCAGCTCCAACAGGAAGCGCTTGGTCGGCAGGCCGCCGCCGAAGCCGGTGAGGCTGCCGTCGGCGCCGATCACGCGGTGGCAGGGCAGCACGATGGGCAGCGGGTTGCGGCCGTTGGCGGCGCCGACCGCACGCATCGCGCTGGCCTGGCCCAGGTGTCGCGCCATCTGGCCGTAACTCCAGGTCTGGCCCCAGGGGATCAGCGCCAGCGTGCGCCAGCATTGCAGCTGGAACGCGGTGCCGTGCGGCGCCAACGGCAGGTCGAACGCGCGCCGCGTGCCGGCGAAGTATTGGTCGAGCTGCTTCTGGGTTTCGCTGAGTACGGCGTTGTCGCCTGGCTGCCAGCGCGCATCGATCGCGGCCGGGTGCCAGGGCGCTTCGAACTCGATCAGGCGCAGGCCGTCGTCGCCGCTGGCGAGCAGCAGCGGGCCCACCGGGCTGTCGATGTGGCGATAGGTGATGGGGCCGTCCTTGAGGCGGATCTGGCTCATGCGCGCGGCCTCGCGGTTGCGGCGACGGCGCGGCGCGACGGGCGCTCGCGGCGTTGCGGGATCATTCGGCATCGCTCCTCGCTTCGACGGCGGCTTGCGCGCGGCTGCGCGCGCGCGCGCGCGGCGCGATCGGCTTGGCGACTGGCTTGGGCGCGCCCATGGAATCGCGCCACAGGTGGATCACCGCATAGGCGCGCCACGGCCGCCAAGCCTCGGCGCGCGCGATCAGCGCCTTCGCGCTCATGCGGCTGCCGTCCTCGGGCACGGCTTTCTGCAGCACCAGGTCGTCGGCGGGAAAGGCGTCGGGGTGGCCCAGCGCGCGCATCGCGATGTAGTTCGCGGTCCAGGGACCGATGCCCGGCAGGGCGACCCAGCGCGCGGCGAAATCGTCCAGAGTGCGCTCGGCGCCGAAGCCCACGCCGCTGTCGACGCGGCCGTCGAGCAGGGCGCGCGCGACCGTCCGCACGGTGTCGGCGCGCGCGCGGGTGAGGCCGATCTGACTGAGGTCGGCGTCGACCAAGGCGTCCGGCGTCGGAAACAGATGCTCCAGGCCCGGCGCGAACGGATGCGGCAGGGCCTGGCCGAAACGCTGGGCCAGACGCGCGGCGAGGGTGCGCGCGGCGGCCACGCTGACTTGCTGGCCGAGGATCGCGCGCACCGCGATTTCGAAACCGTCCCAGCCGCTGGGCAGGCGCAGGCCGGGGCGCTTCTTCAGCAAAGGACGCAGGCGCGGGTCCACCGACAGCGCGTCGGCGATCGCGTTCGGATCGGCATCCAAGTCGAACATGCGGCGCAGGCGGTTGATGATCTCCAGCAGCCGCGAGGGCGCCGGCCCGTGCAGCTCCAGTTTCAAGGCATGTTCGCCGCCGGGCCAGGCGCTCACGCGCAACCAGCCCGGACGTTCGATCGGGCCGATCACGCGCGCATAGCTGTGCGCGTCGACGCTTTCCACGCCGGGCAGGGCGCGACCGCGCAGGAAATCCAGCATCGTCGCGAAATCGTAAGGCGGGCGGTAACCCAGGCGCAGGGTCAGCACGTCGTCGCCGGCGCCGGCGTTCTCGTTCGGGCGCCGGCGCAGGTCGCGCGGAGCCATGCGGTAGGCCTCGAGAAAGGTCGCATTGAAGCGGCGCAGGCTGCCGAAGCCGGCGGCCATCGCGACTTCGGTGATCGGCAGCGCGGTCTCGGTCAACAATTGCTTGGCGAACAGCAGGCGGCGGGTGCCGTGCACGCCGATCGGCGCCGCGCCCAGACGCTCCACGAACAGGCGCCGCAGTTGCCGCTCGCCCAGGCCGACGCGTTCGGCCAGCGCCGACAGCGGATGTTCGGCGAGCAGGCCCTGGTCGATCAGCTTGAGCGCGCGCGCGACCGCGGCGTCGCCGCGGCGCCAGGCGCCGTCGCTGGGCGACAGCTCCGGGCGGCAGCGCAGGCAGGGCCGGAAACCGGCGGCTTCGGCGGCCGCGGCGTTGCCGTAATAGAGGACGTTTTCGCGCTTGGCCGCGGGCGCCGGGCACACCGGCCGGCAGTAAATGCGGGTGCTGGTGACGGCGGTGAAGAACAGGCCGTCGAAGCGCGGGTCGCGGCTCAGGCGCGCCTGTTCGCAGACCCGCCAGTGCGGCAGGCTGTCTTGGGCGACGGGGGCGGGGAAGGTCGGCATGGGATCCAGGCTAGCACCGTCGCGGGGGCCGGACTCGCCGGATTCGGACATGGACGTGGACGCCGCGTCACGGCGGTTTCGACGCCCGCGGCGCATACTCCGCGCCACCGTCCGAGCAGGGAGCTCCGCCATGAATTCTCGTCATCTGTTCGCCGGCTGCGCGCTCGCGCTGAGCCTGGCGGCCTGCGCCAGCGGTAACGGCTCCGCGCCGGCGTCCGGCGCCGAGCGCGTGCTCAGCGTCGCCGACAGCGCCGCGCCGGTGGCATTGAGCGTCGGCGAAACCGTCGTGGTCCAGGTCGAAGCGAATCCCAGCACCGGCTACGGCTGGATCGTCGATCGGGCCGCCGCGGCGGGCACGCTGGAACAGGTCGGCGAGCCTGCGATGGCCTTGTCGAATCCCGGCGCGGTCGGCGGTGGCGGAACCCAGACCTGGCGCTTCCGCGCGCTGGCCAACGGCCAGGGCGAGTTGCGGATGGATTACCGCCGCGCCTGGGAGAAGGACGTGCCGCCGGTGCGCAGCGTGGCCTGGAAGATCGAAGTCCGTTAAGGCGTGCGCCTGCCGTCGCGCAAGGCCGGCAGCAGCGGCGCGATATCGCCGTCGTTGCGCGCCGCACGGATGCCGACCAGGCGCGCCAGCAGCGGATAGACATCGACGTTGTCGAACGCGGGCAGGGTCGCGCCACGCCGGAATGCGGGGCCGCGCGCGAGGAAAATCGCGCGCATCGACGGCAGCGCCGGGTCGTAGCCGTGCGAGCCGCGATCGGTATTCGGACGTTTCGCCAGCGCCGAACGCTGGATCGCGTCCCAGCCCTCGTGCATCTGGCACACGATCGCCGGCACGCGCGGGTGCCGGCCGTAATGCCAGCGCGCGGGCAGCTCGCCTTTGCGCCAGCATTCGTACTGGTCGTGGCGGCCGAGCAGCTTGCGCTCCACCACGGCTTCGTAGCCGGGCTTGGGCGCGATGCCGATCGACTGCCCGATCGACACCACCGTCGCTTCCTGCATCGACACCATGTCCTCGACCGCGATCGCGTGGCCCGGAGCGACCGTGGCCATACCGTGATCCGAGACCACGATCAGGTTCACGCGTTCGAGTTGGTCGCGCGCGGCCAGGCCGTCGAGCAGGCGGCCGATCGCGGCGTCGATGCTGCGGATGGCGTCGCGCACCTCGACCGAATCCGGGCCGTGCTCGTGACCGGCCTTGTCCAGGGCATCGAAGTACAGGGTGATCACGCGCGGCCGCGTCGCCGTCGGTTCGCCCAGCCAGGCCAGCACCTGGTCGACGCGCGCATCGGCCGAAACGGTTTCGTCGAACAGCTTCCAGCGTGTCGGCCGCAGGCCTTGCACCGGCGCTTCGCTGCCGGGCCAGAACAGGGTCGCGCTGGGCAGGCCGGCCTTCTCGGCACCGACCCAGATCGGCTCGCCGCCCCACCAACGCGTATCGCCCACGGCCTTGCGGTCGGCGACCCGGAAATCGCCGAGGCCGTCTTCCCACATGCTGTTGTGGACGATGCCGTGGTGGTCCGGGCGCAGGCCGGTGACGATGGTGTAGTGGTTCGGAAAGGTCAGCGAGGGATAGGAGGGATTCATCCACGCCGCGCGCACGCCGTCGCGCGCGAGGCGTTCGAGGTTGGGCGAGAGGCCGCGCTCGAAATAATCGTTGCGGAAGCCGTCGATCGAGATCAGCAGCACCGGCGCGGGTTCGGCCGCGGCCGGTTGCGGGGCGCGGGTGGCGCAGGCGGCGAGGAAGAGGGCGAGCAGGGCGGTCGCGGCCGCCGGCAAATAGGAGCGCATGGCCGGATCATAACGGGCGCAGATTGCGCCCAGACGTCGGCATGACTTCCGTCGCTGGCGGCGGCGGGCGCCTGTGCCGATAGTGGCCTGGCCCTTTGCCCGGAGAGTCGCCATGCGCCGTACCGCCGTCCGTTGCGCCGTCGCGGCGCTGTCCTTGGCCGTAGGGCTGCCGGTTTGGGCGCAGACCGGGCCCGCGCCGGTGGTAATGGAGAACCCTCCGCCGCCGCCGAACTCGCTGCCCAAGCTCAGCGCCAAGGAATGCGAGGTCTGGGCACGCGAACTCAGCTTCGCCCAATCGGTCGCCGATCACGATGCGGCTGCGTTCGCGGCACATCTGCAGTCCGGGGCCGCGTTCGGCGCCAGCCGCAGCGCACCGACACGCGGCCGCAAGGCCATCGCCGAGCGTTGGGCCGGCATCATCGAAGGCAAGGCGGTGCGGCTGGAGTGGTACCCCACGCGCGTGACCATCGGCGGCGCCGCGGACGTGGCCTGGTCCAGCGGACCGTCCTTGTTCGAGGACCGCGCGCCGGACGCCAAGCAGCGCTTTTCGATCGGCAGCTTCCACTCGGTCTGGCACCGCGATCCCGACGGCGTGTGGCGGGTCTTGTTCGACGACGGCGTCGAAGGCCGGCCGGTGAGCTCGGCCGAGGCGATGGCGTTCCGCGACGCCCGGCGTACGACCTGCCCGCGAGGCTGACGAGCGCCTAAACGGGCGCGGGGGCGGCGCGCGACTAGCGTGCCTGGAGGCGTATGGTGGTCCTACGGCGGCTACGGCCGTCGATCTCCACAACGCGTTCGAGGTGTCGTATGAAACGTGTATTGCTCGCCAGCCTGCTCGCGGCCTGCGCCTTCGCGGCCTCGGCGCAGACCACCGCTCCGACCCAGACCACGTCCGGCCACACGACCCCGGGCGCAACGACTTCGGCCCAGACGACCTCGGGCCAAACGACTTCGGCACGGACCGACGTGTCGACGCAGTTCCGTACCGACGGTACCTCCGGTACCCAGGCCCAGGCCGACACCAAGTCCAAGACCGAAGTCGATCGCAACTGCCTGCGCCAGACCGGCACGCATATCCGCGACCGTTCGGCGACCAACGGCAAGGGCCGCAAGGGCTGCGTCGCCGCCAACGGCCGCGTCTACACCCGCGACGACATCGATCGCACCGGTCAGACAGACATCGCCGAGGCGCTGCGCCAGTTGGATCCGTCGATCCACTGACGCTTGGCGTGTCGCGAACCAAAACGCCCGGCTCCGACCGGGCGTTCTCGTATCTGGCGCACGGAGTATCGATCACGCTTCGGACCGAACTTGGTTTTGGGGTAGGAGCGGCGTGAGCCGCGACCGTGATCTCACAGTGGCCGGCGCGATGCAGTTAGCTGATGCCCCTGTCTCGATAAATGGGCAGCTTCGTCGCAGGCGCAGCAGCGCGGTCGCGGCTTACGCCGCTCCTACCCCACGGCCGCGCAACGGCGTCGGCGTGAGCGAGGCTCGTAGGGACTCCTCCCCACGCTCAAGCCCTGAGCCCATCCAGCACTCGCCCCAGCGAAGCCTCGTAGAAGGCGCGGAACTGACGATCGTCGTAATTGAAGCGGCCGCCGCGGTAGAGCGAGATCAGACCATGCGATTGCGCCCACAGCGTCATCGCGATGTCCCAGGCATCGCCGGCCTTCAACAGGCCGGCCTGCTGGGCCTCGATCACCACGTCGGCGACCACGTTCAGCGTGGGCGAGCGACGCGCGCGGAAGTCATCGGGATAGCGGCGCGCGTCCTCGCGCCGCATCGAGAAGGCGTGGTCGAACAGATGCGGATGGGCGAGCGCATAGTCGAGGTAGATGCGCTGGATCGCCAACAGGCGCGCGATCACGTCGCCGCCTTCCTTGCGCGCGCTCCAGTGGCGGGCGATCTCCTGGAAGCTGTCGTCGCTGATGCGCTTGAGCAGGGCCTCGCGATTGGGGAAGTGGCGGTAGATCGCCATCGGCGTGATCCCGACCGCCTCGGCGACCCGGCGCATGCTGACCGCGGCGGCGCCGTCGCGCTCGAACAGGGCGCGGGCGGCGCGCAGGATCCGGTCGGCGGTGGCGGGTGCGCTCATGTATACAGCGTATACATTTTCTCGCGGCCGTGGCGAATCGGGGCGAAATCGGCCGGCGCGGGCGCGTATTCGCGTCGCGCGCGCTGGCGGGCGCTGAGAACGCGGCGCGATAATTTCCTACACACTCGAACGCCGGAAACCGCCATGTCCGCAGCCAGCCGCAACGATCCCACCCGCGTCATCCGCGCCCCGCGCGGCAGCGACAAGACCTGCAAGTCGTGGTTGAGCGAGGCGGCCTACCGCATGATCCAGAACAACCTGGATCCGGAAGTGGCCGAGAACCCGGCCGAGCTGGTGGTCTATGGCGGCATCGGCCGCGCCGCGCGCGACTGGCCCTCGTTCGACGCGATCCTGAAAACGCTGCGCGAGCTGGAGGACAACGAAACCCTGCTGATCCAGTCGGGCAAGCCGGTCGGCGTGTTCCCGACCCATGCCGACGCGCCGCGCGTGCTGCTGGCCAATTCCAACCTGGTCCCGCACTGGGCGACCTGGGAGCACTTCAACGAGCTCGATAAGAAGGGCTTGATGATGTACGGCCAGATGACCGCCGGCAGCTGGATCTACATCGGCTCGCAGGGCATCGTCCAGGGCACCTACGAAACCTTCGTCGAGATGGGCCGCCAGCACTACGGCGGCGACCTCAAGGGCAAGTGGATCCTGACCGCGGGCCTGGGCGGCATGGGTGGCGCGCAGCCGTTGGCGGCGTCGCTGGCCGGTGCCTGTTCGCTGAACATCGAATGCAAGCAGAGCAGCATCGACATGCGCCTGCGCACCCGCTACGTCGACGAGCAGGCCAGCGACCTGGACGACGCGCTGGCGCGCATCGCCAAGTACACCACCGCCGGCGAGGCGCGTTCGATCGCGCTGCTGGGCAATGCCGCCGAAGTGCTGCCCGAGCTGGTGCGCCGCGGCGTGCGCCCGGACGCGGTCACCGACCAGACCAGCGCCCACGATCCGGTCCACGGCTACCTGCCGATCGGCTGGAGCGTCGAGCAGTGGCTGGCCGCGCAGAAGACCGATCCCGAAGGCGTGCGCGACGCGGCCAAGCGGTCGATGCGCGTGCACGTGGAGGCGATGCTCGCGTTCCAGCGCCAGGGCATCCCGACCTTCGACTACGGCAACAACATCCGCCAGATGGCCCAGGACGTGGGTTGCGAAAACGCGTTCGATTTCCCAGGCTTCGTGCCGGCCTACGTGCGACCGCTGTTCTGCCGCGGCGTCGGCCCGTTCCGCTGGGTCGCGCTCAGCGGCGATCCGGAGGACATCTACAAGACCGACGCCAAGGTCAAGGAAATCATCGCCGACGACGCGCACCTGCACCGTTGGCTGGACATGGCCAAGGAACGCATCAGCTTCCAGGGCCTGCCGGCGCGCATCTGCTGGGTCGGTCTGGGCCTGCGCCACAAGCTCGGCCTGGCCTTCAACGAGATGGTCCGCAACGGGGAGCTCAAGGCGCCGGTTGTGATCGGCCGCGATCATCTCGACAGCGGCAGCGTGGCCTCGCCCAACCGCGAGACCGAGGCGATGAAGGACGGCAGCGATGCGGTCAGCGATTGGCCGCTGCTCAACGCCATGCTCAACGTGGCCGGCGGCGCGACCTGGGTCTCGCTGCACCACGGCGGCGGCGTCGGCATGGGCTATTCGCAACACTCCGGCGTGGTCATCGTCTGCGACGGCAGCGAAGCCGCCGACCAGCGCATCGCGCGCGTGCTGTGGAACGACCCGGGTACCGGCGTGATGCGCCATGCCGATGCGGGTTACGAGATCGCCCAGGCCTGCGCGAAGGAGCAGGGCCTGAAGCTGCCGATGCTGTGAGCCTGCGGCAGCCGCGGATATCGCGGCTGCCTCTGGTGGGCGCGGCGCGAGCCGCAACCGCGGGGTAACCGCGCACGGCGTCAGTTTCGCCGCAGTTGGGTTGGCGCGGTCGCGGCTTGCGCCGCTCCTACAGGGCTTGCGGGGGAGCAGCGAGCGAATCGACGGCCCGTGTTCGGGCCGTCTTCGTTCGCGCTGGGCGGCCGCGATCAGCCCGGTATCGTCGGTTCGATCAGGCGCTCCAGCAGGGTCAGCGATTCCTGCCAGCCCAGATAGCACTGCTCCGGCGGGATCGCGTCGGGGATGCCTTCCTGCACCACCTGCAGCTCGGTGCCGCAGGACACGCTGCGCAAGCTGATGGTGGTGACCATGGTGCCGGGCAGCTCGGGGGCGTCGAAGCGATCGTCGTGGACGATGCGTTCGTTCGGCACCAGCTCCAGGTAGGTGCCGCCGAAGCTGTGGCCCTGATCGTTCGAGAAATTGGTGAAGCTCATGCGGTACTTGCCGCCGACGCGCGCGTCCAGCTCGTGCACGGTGCAGGTGAAGCCGTCGGGCGGCAGCCACTTGGACAGGGCGGCGGCGTCGAGGAACGCGCGATAGACGCGCTCGGCGGGGGCGGTGAAAACGCGGTGCAAACGGACGGTGCCGGTCATGGGTAGTCTCCTAGGCGAGGTGTAGCCCTCACTGTGTCCGACGAACGAGCGGGGCCGGGATCGACATCGCGTGCATACCGGTTTCTCGGTGGAGCCGGTGTATGCACCCTCGTTCAGCGCGCGGTGCGGATCACCGGGGCGCGAGAATTTCGCGGCCATCCTCTTGGCGCGGCAGGTTTTTTTGCACTCGATGCCGATGAACGCGACCGGATCGAGCCGGGCGCATCCGTCAGGCGATGCGCCGGCCTCGGCTGCGACGCCCCGACAGTCGGTACGCGCATAGCGAAGGGCGCGGTGCGGCGCGACGTTTCAAGCTTTCCGACAGTTTCGGTATCGCGCGCAACATGGCTGAATAGGGCGGCCGTCCCAACCGGTGAGACGGCCGCGCGGCAGGATGCGCGGGGCGGTTGGCCGGGCCTGAGGGCGGCCAGCGACGGATCGGCCTGCGCATGTCGAATTCGCCGCCCCTGGTTCGTCGTACCCGTATCCGGTACGACGGCCTCCGCCGTACTCCCGTCCCTCCAGCGCATGGATAGGTCCCGATGAGTCAGCAAACCCCCACCGTCCCCGAGTCCGATACCGCCCCGCATGTGCCCACCGGCTCGCTGTGGAGCGAGATACGCGAAGCCGTGCGCGGCACCAACGCCGATTACACCAAGATCCCGCTGCGACGCGCGGTGTTCCTGTTGGCGGTGCCGATGGTGCTGGAGCTGGTGCTGGAGTCGACCTTCGCGGTGGTCGACATCTTCTTCGTCGCCAAGCTCGGCCCGTCCGCGGTGGCGACGGTGGGCCTGACCGAAAGCTATCTGTTCCTGCTGTACGCGGTCGCGATGGGCCTGGCGATGGCGGTGACCGCGCTGGTCGCGCGCCGCATCGGCGAGGGCAAGCGCGAGGACGCGGCGGTGACCGCGGTGCAGGCGATCTTCGTCGCCGTGCTGGTGTCGGTGCTGCCGGCCATACTCGGCATCGTCTATGCCCAGGATCTGCTGCGGCTGATGGGCGCCGATGCCTGGAGCATCGAGCACGGCTACCGCTACACCCAATGGATGCTGGGCGGCAACGCGGTGATCATGCTGTTGTTCGTGATCAACGCGATCTTCCGCGGCGCCGGCGACGCAGCCATCGCGATGCGGGTGCTGTGGTTGTCCAACGGCCTGAACATCCTGCTGTGTCCCTTGCTGATCTTCGGCCTGGGCCCGGTGCCCGCGCTGGGCATCGAGGGCGCGGCCATCGCCACCAACATCGGTCGCGGCGCGGGCGTGGCGTTCCAGTTGTGGGTACTGTTCCACGGCGGCAAACACATCCGCGTCGTGGCCGCGCAGTTGGTCTGGCGCGGATCGCTGCTCTGGCATGTGGTGCGCACCTCGCTGGGCGGCATCGGCCAGATGATCGTGGCGATGACCTCGTGGATCTTCCTGATGCGCATCCTGGCCAGCGTCGGCAGCGAGGCGGTGGCCGGCGCCACCATCGCGATCCGCTTGATGATGTTCACGATGATGCCGGCCTGGGGCATGTCCAACGCGGCGGCGACGCTGGTGGGCCAGAACCTCGGCGCCGAGCAGCCCGAGCGCGCCGAGGCTTCGGTGTGGCGCATCGGCTGGTACAACATGGCCTATCTGGTGATCGTGTCGGTGCTGTTCTTTCTGTTCCCGCAGCAGCTGATCGGCTTCTTCACCCAGGACGCCAAGGTGATCGAGATCGGCGCCGAATGGCTGCGCATCCTGTCCTACTCGTTCTTCGTCTACGGCTGGTGGATGGTTACCGTGCAGGCCTTCAACGGCGCCGGCGACACCATGACTCCGACCAAGATCAACGTGGTGTTCTTCTGGCTGATCCAGATCCCGCTGTCCTATTTCCTGGCCATCAGCTTGAACTGGCAGCAGTCCGGCGTGTTCTGGGCGGTGTTCGTGTCGGAGACCTCGGTGGGCCTGTTCACGCTGTGGCTGTTCACGCGCGGGCGCTGGAAGACGGTGCAGGTCTGAGCGAAGCGCAAACGCGAACGGCCCGCGCTGGCGGGCCGTTCGCGCTTTCGACGCCGGGCCTTCAGTTACCGGATTTGCTGCGCAACTGCTGCAGCACCTGCGTCTCGAACGCCTTCCCCGCGCGCTCGGCCTCGGCCGGGTCGCCCGGCGTGAGCAGCTTCTGCCGCAGCGCTGCGTCGATCGCGGCGCGCGGCCCGCCGACCACGATCAGGGTCTGATCGCCGGTCTCCAGCGCCAGGTAGCGGTCCTGGGATTTGCGTGCCTGCAGCAGCGCGTCCAGCAGGCGCAGCACGGCGTCGACGTCGTACCAGTCGCCCTGGTTCTCGGCGCGGGTGCGGTAGATCATGCCGTCGGCGTAGGCGACCAGCTGATAGGGGCCCTCGTCGTCCGCGGGCGCGATCTCCTCGAACACGACCCCGTTCAGCGACGGCCGCACCAGCGCGGCGAGTTCGCGCAGCAGGCTGTCGTGCGCGTTCGGGAACTGGCCGGTCTCGACATCGAACCAGTGCGCGTAACCGGCCGCTTGCAGCACCGCCTCCGCATCCGCGCCCTCGACCTGAGTCGGATCGACCTCGCCGGCGCGCACGAAGCCTAAACCCTGCAATTGATCGATGCGCGCGCGCACCTGGGCCAGGGCGGCGGGCTTGGGCGCCGAGGCCTCGTCCGGCGCCGGCGGGGTGCGCGGCTTGCGCAGCGCGGTGCACACCGGATCGTCGACGCGACGCGCGCAGGCTGCCTGCAACTGGGTCTGGCCGGCGCCGTTGGCGGCGTGCGCGAAGGCCATAGCGACTTCGTCGGCGCGCTCCTGGTCGCGGATCTGCGCGTGCAGCCGTTCCAGCGTCGCCGTGGCGTCGGCTTGCTGCAGCTCCGCCAGCACGAAGGCCGCCTTACGTGCGAGCGCCTCGTCCTCGCCCAGTATCGCGGCGCGCGCGCTGCGTTCCAGGCGAGGATGGAAGGGCGGGCGTTCGGAGACCTGATCGCGTTCGTCGTAGTACGCCAGCACCGCGGCGTCCGGCGTGTCCGCTCGCAGCACGGCGGCGCTGTCCGCGGGGCCGGCGCAGCCCTCGGCGAAGGCCGGCATCAGGGTGCGGCGCAAGGTCGAGTCGGGCTCGGCGGCGATCGCGCGCGCGGCCGTGCAGAACGCCGGCGTCGAAACGCGATAGCGCAGGCGCTGCTGCCACTGTTCGGTCCAGGCCGCGACGTCCGCGGCCGGCACCTCGTCGGCGCTGCGGCGCAGGCGTGCCATCCAGCCGGCGTCGCCGCTGGCGATGCCGTCGCTGGCGTGCATGATCGGCGGAAAGCGGTCGCGGTCTTCCCACCAGCCTTGCATGTCCGCGGCCGTGGACGGCAGCGCCGCGGAATAGCGGGCCGGCAAGGGCCCGCGTTCGACGCTGACCCGGCTGGCGGCGGGGTCGGCGAAAGCCACGCGGGCGCCCGCGCCGTCGGCGACGGGCGCGCCCGCGTCGGGTTCGCCGCAGGACGACAGGCCGGGCGTCATCAGCAACGCCAGCCACCAGCTGAGATTCGAGCGCATCCGTCCTCCCCGACGGTAGTGCGGATGCGCCCGATTGTTTCAGCACCGCCGCGCAGGGTAAAGCCGCGGCCGCGCGCGCTCAGTCGCCGCCGGCCTCGGTGCTGACGGGGCGGCCGTTCAGGGGTTGCACGGGACGGCGGTTGCCCTGCGGAAACTCGGGTCCGCTGAAGCGCGCCGAGAACGCGGCCAGCTGGCTCAGGCTGGCGGTACGAACCCTGCCCATCACATGCCAGGCGAGGTTCTCGCGGCAGTCCGGCGTGGTCAGGGAGCCGCTGAAGCGATAACTGCGTCCGCTCGGGATCAGGGCGCGCAGGTTCAGCGCCCGCGCCGGTGCCGACTGGCCTTCGTGCGCGGGCATCGCGGCGATGATCTTGTCCAGCTGCGGATCGCGCGCGCCCTCGTCGAACAGCACGCCCACCACCGCGATCGCGCCCGAACCGTCGGTGGCGGTATGCACGAAGTGCAGCTCCAGCGGGTACTGCTCGCCGTCGATGTAGTTCTCGCTGGGCGTGTGGACGTGGAACTGGTCCAACTTGTAGGTCCGGCCTGCGACGCTCAGCGTATTGCCGGCCGGCATGTCGGTGCGGATGGTGTGGCCGGCGTTGACGACCGTGACGTTGGCGGAGGTCGAGTAATTGAAGGTCAGGCTGGGCAGGCTCATGACGCGCGCGTTGGCGCGGATCACGTCGATCGGCGATTGGCGCGTGCCGGAGGAGCACAGCGCGTAGCTGGGATGCAGGTCGCCCCAGTCGACGGTGCCGTGTTCGTAGCCCCAGTGCGGCAGCTCGGCGGCGACGCTGGCCGAGGTGAGTAATAAAGACGTGCAAATGATGGATAAAAGCGACAGTCGACGTGTCATATCGGGCTCCGGATGCGATGGGATGGAGCCGCGATGCAGTCCAGCTTGCCATCGCGGCTGCCGCAAACTAGCCCCCGCCCGCGGCGCCTACGCCCGCTGAACAGCGGAGCGCGGCTCTGCCGATCGGCGTATGTCTGGCCGTACTTTCGCGCCGTAGTGTGATTCGCGTGGCTGTTCTCGCCGACCGCGCGGCCGGAAGATCGGCCGTGGACAGGGGTTCCGCGCGATGCTGGGCGTGGATGGCCGCTGCGGACCGCCGCGACCCGGGGACGTCGGTGGCCGCGCGTTCGAGCCGGACGCTGCGGCGGCGGTATCGGGCGCGCGTCCGCACGCCGAGCTCGCCGGAGGGAGACCGCATGCCGATCGTTGTGAACCTGCCCTTGCGTGTGTTGATCGTGGACGACCACGAGATCATGCGTGCCGGCTTGCGCACGCTATTGGGCGGCCTGCGTTGGCTGCAGGTGATCGCCGAAGCCGGCGACGGCGGCGCCGCGATCGAGCTGGCCGAGCGCCTGCGCCCGGACCTGATCCTGCTGGACGTGCGCATGGCCGGCATCGACGGCTGCCAGGTGCTGCGCCATCTGGCCTGGCAGCCGCTCACGCGCGACATCGTGGTGATCAGCCTGCACGACAGCCTGGAGCACGTGCGCGAGGCGCGCAGCGCCGGCGCGCAGGCCTACGTGTTCAAGGACGCCACGCGCGCCGAATTGCTGGGCGCGATCCAGCGCGCCTGGCGCGAGCGTCCGTTGGCCAAGGGCGTGCGCGCCGGCGAGGCCGCGCACTTTCCGATCGACGAACGCCTCACCGAGCGCGAGGGCCAGGTGCTGGCCTTGCTCGCGCAGGGACTGACCAACCGCCAGATCGGCGACCGCCTCGGCATCGCCTGCGGCACCGCCAAGACCCATGTCGAGCACATCCTGGCCAAGCTGGGCGTCTGCCACCGCACTCAGGCCGCGGTGCGTTCGGCCGCGCTCGGGCTAACGCCGCCGCCGCGCCATCCCGACGCGCCGGACGCGGGCTTCCGGGCGCGCGCGCTTACAGTTCCAGGATCGGCTTGAACCCGCCCCAGAACATGCGCATGCCGTCGAAGGGCAGCTTCTTCGGGTCCATGGTGTCGCCCAGGCGCGGGTCCTTCATGACCTTTTCCAGCACCTTGTCGCGCTGGGCGCGCGATTTGTAGACCACCCAGGAGAACACCACCACCTCGTCGGTCTTGAGCTTCACCGCCTGCGGGAAGGAGGTGACCTTGCCCGGCTTGACGTCGTCGGCGACGCATTCGACGTAGGCGAGCGCGCCGTGCTCGCGCCAGACCTTGCCGGACTTGCGGGCGAGGCGCTTGTAGGCGGTGAGGTTCTTGCGCGGTACCGCCAGGACGAAACCATCGACGTAGCTCATACATCCTCCGTGTCTGCGGACAGGTGCGCAGCCGTGGCGACTGGCCGGCGGATCATGCCAGCGTCGGGCTCAAGGTCGGATGAAACGCCGCCGGCAGGTCGCAGGGCCTGAGATGCGGCCGGGCTCCAATGCCCTTCCGATTCGATACCCTGCGCCCATGCTGAGCACGCTCGCGATCGCCCACTACCGCTCTCTGCACGACCTGGTCGTGCCGATGGGGCGCCTGAACCTGGTCACCGGCGCCAACGGCAGCGGCAAGTCCAACCTCTACCGCGCATTGCGCCTGCTCGCCGAGACCGCGCAGGGCGGGGTGGTGCCGGCGCTGGCGCGCGAAGGCGGCCTGCGCTCGACGCTCTGGGCCGGGCCCGAGGAATTGTCGGCGCGCATGCAGCGCGGCGAAGTGCCGGTGCAGGGCGCGGCGCGCCAGAAAGCGGTGTCGCTGCGCCTGGGCTTCGCCGGCGACGAATTCGGTTACGCGATCGATCTCGGCTTGCCGCCGCCGTCGCTGTCGGCGTTTTCGCTGGATCCCGAAATCAAGCGCGAGGCGATCTGGAGCGGGCCGTTCCTGCGCGCGTCCAATCTGCTGGTCGATCGTCGCGGCGCGAGCGCGCGCGTGCGCGACGGCCGCGGCTGGCGGGTGGTCGCCGAACACCTCAACGCCTACGAAAGCCTGTACGGCCAGATCGCCGACCCGGTCGGCGCGCCGGAGGTGCTGAGCCTGCGTGAGACCATCCGCGGCTGGCGCTTCTACGATCACTTCCGCGCCGACGGCGACTCGCCGGCGCGCCTGCCGCAGCTGGGCACGCGCACGCCGGTGCTCAGCCACGACGGCCGCGACCTCGCCGCGGCCTGGCAGACCATCGTCGAGATCGGCGATCCGCAGGCGCTGCACGCCGCGGTGACCGACGCGTTCCCGGGCGCGCGCGTGGACGTGGTCGGCGCCGACGGCCGCTTCAGTCTGGAGTTCAGCCAGCACGGCCTGCTGCGGCCGCTGTCGGCGGCCGAGCTGTCCGACGGCACCCTGCGCTATCTGTTGTGGATCGCGGCCCTGCACACGCCGCGGCCGCCGCCGCTGATGGTGCTCAACGAGCCCGAGACCAGCCTGCATCCGGATCTGCTGCCGGCGCTGGCGCGTCTGATCGCGCACGCCGCGCGCCGCACCCAGGTCTGGGTGGTCTCGCACGCGACCCGTTTGATCGCGGCGCTGGAGCAGGAACCCGGCTGCAACACCCTGCGCCTGGAGAAGGCCATGAGCCGCACCACCCTGGCCGGGCAAGGCCTGCTCGACGCGCCCGCCTGGCATTGGCCGGAACGCTGAGCCGCAAAGCAAAGGGCCGCCTCGCGGCGGCCCCTGCTTCATCGCGACGGCGATGGACTTACTTGGACAGTTCGAGCGCCAGCGAGGTCACCCAACCCTTGTTGCCCATCTCGTCCTCGACTTCCCACATCGCGCCCTGCTTGTTGCCGGTGGGGTAGAGCATCATGCCGACGTCGAGCGAACGCACCACCTTGCCCTTGCCGCTGGCGTCGGTGTACAGGCGGCCGGGCTTGACCACGGTCACGGCCTGCTGGGCGTTGGACGCCGAGGCATTGCCGGACACGCCGCCGAGTTCGCCGACCAGGTCGGTGTAGGCCTGCAGATACGCCAGGGTGATGACCTGGCCCAGTTCGGTGTTGGCATAGCCCGACACGCCCGCGCCGCCCAGGCCGCTGCTGCCGAACAGCGCGCCGCTGGCGCCGAATCCGATGTCGGTCTTCTTGGCGTGGCCTTCGGCCATCGCGACCTGCTCGGAAGAGCGCACGTCGGTCAGGGTCAGCACCACGTCCGCGGTCTTCTTGCGGAAGTTGAGGTTGCCCGCGACCGCGCCGGCCTTGCCGCCGATCAAGCCGCCGAGCAGGCCGCCGATGGCATTGCCGCCGGCGTCGTTGTTCTGCGCGATCAGGTCGGGCACCAGCACGTAGTCGGCGGCCTTGATCTGGCCCTTGCCGACGTTGGAGCGGCCGCGCAGCTGGCCGCTGGCGGCGAGTTCGCGTTCGCGCATGGCCATGTCCATGCCGGCGCCGCGGTCGACCAGGGTGAAGCAGCGCGACTTGTTCACGAACACCTTGATCAGCTTGCTGGGCGCGGGCAGCTGCTGGCCGGTCCACCAGTTGACCGAATCCTCGGGCTCGATGACCGAGATCGTGCCCAGGCTCTTGCTGCAGGTCGGAATCTGCGCGGTCTTCTCGGCGCGCTGTTCCTGCGCGCTCTTGCGCTGCGCCGAAGCGGGGGTGGCGGTCAGCGTCAGGCCCAGGCCCAGCGCGCATGCCAGCAGCGAGGCGCTGCCGAGCGAGATGCCCCTGTGTGCGGTCTTCATTGTGCGGTTATTCCTTCAACGACTACGAAAAAGCCGGCATGTGCCGGCACCCGTGGAGTCCGTTCGTCCTGTCCGGCCGTCGCCGCGATGGCGGGCCATCGGGCGGAGGGTCGGTCCCCAAGCGAGCGTGCCGACGGCGGACCGGCGGGCATGGCGACTCACTCGCCCATAATAACGTGACCTGTGTCGGATTCAGGACGCGTCCGCCGACGGCGGCGTGGATTGGGGGGGCGGAGGCACCGGTCTTATGGCCAGAGCGTGCAAAGTCGGTGCCATCGGTAGTAGGCGCCGGCATGGCGATGGCGCCCGGTCCGGCCAAGGCTAGAATCGGCGACCGAACCGGGGACCGTGAGCACGAATGATCGTTCCAGCCTATTGGGCGGAGGCGCGCCTGCAGCAGCGCACGCACCGTCGTCAGATCACCGTGCGCCGCTTCGGCTGGTCGGACGTCGGCCCGGCCGAGGCCCAGGCGCATGCCGATGCGCGCGTGCGCGAGGCCTTCGACCGCATCGTCGCCGGCGAACGCCTGCCGCGGCTGGAGCGCAAGGTCGGCTACGGCGGCGCCCAAGGCCTGCCGATCCGCGAAGAGATCGTCGACCGCCACGGCGATGCGGTGATCACCCGCAACAGCTATGGCGCCTTGTGCCTCAACACCCCGGACGTGCTGTTCGCGGACGTCGATTTCGACGAGCCGGTCAACGACGGACTGTCGAGGACGGCGGTGGCGGTGGTGGCCGCGATCGCGCTGGCGCTGGGGCTGTGGACGCGCTCCATCGGCTACGGCATCGGCGCGTTGTTCGCCGGCTTCATCGTCGCCATGGTCGTCGTCGGCTGGTTGCGCAAGCGCGCCCACGCCGCCAACGGCGGGCCGGAGGCGCGCGCGCGTCATCGCATCGATGCCTTCGTCGCCGCGCGCCCGGACTGGCTGCTGCGTCTGTACCGCACCCCGGCCGGGTTTCGCCTGCTGGCCTTGCACCGCACCTTCGGACCGCGCGAGCCGGAAGTCGTCGAAAGTTTCCGCGCGCTCGGCGCCGACCCGCTGTACGCGACCATGTGCGCGGTGCAGAACTGTTTCCGCGCGCGCGTGAGCCCCAAGCACTGGCGCGTGGGCCTAAAGCGCAAGATCGTGCCGCCCACGGCGGTGTGGACGTCCGAGCACGCGCAACTGCGCGAACGTCAGGCCTGGTTGGCCGAGTACGCGCAGGCCGCCTTGAACTACGGCGCCTGCCGTTACGTGGCGACGTTCGGCTCCGGCGTCGCCGATCCCAAGGCCGACGACATACGCCAACTGCACGATGCCCTGTGCCGCGCGGACGAAGATCTGCCGATCGCCTGAGCGCGCCACGCCTCAGGCGGCGCCGGTCCACTCGCGGATGAAGGGCGCCAGCTGCGGAATCAGATCGACCATGCCGTGCAGCGGCACGATCAGCCACAGCGAACGCGTGCGCGCCCACAGCACGCCGAAGGCGATGCCGGCCGGCGCGATCATCACGATCGAATAGGCGATGGCCCAGCCCGGCGTCGGCTCGGCCACGCCTTCGAGCAGGCTGGCGCCGCGCAGGTACAGGCCCGGCGCGTGCGCCAGGCCGAACAGCAGCGAGGCCCAGGCGATCGCCGCGACCTGCGAGCCGGTCGCGAGGGCGACATGCTCCTGCAGCACGCGCCGGAACAGCAGTTCCTCGCACAGTCCCGCTTCCACGGTCTGCCAGACGAAGCACAGCGGGATCGCCCACAACAGCGTGGTCGCGGCCGGCGCGAGCTGCGACAGCGACATCAGGCCGCGTCCGAACACCGCCTGCATCGCCAGATAAGCCAAGGCCATCGCCACGAACACCCACCACAACCGACGCGCGCCGAACGGCGCCGGGCCGCGCTCGCGCAGGCGCAGGAACAGCCAGGCCGGCAGCACCACCATGGTCAGCAGCTTCAAGGCGAGCTTGGCGATCGACTGCGCCGGATCCTCGGGCACCGCCTCGTTGAGCGCGCTGAAGCCCCAGCCCAGAATCAATAGCGAGAACACCGCCAGATACAGCAGCACGCCGGGCAGGCGCGCGCGGCCCTGCGGACGCGGCGGATGGCGCGGCTTGCGGGTCAGCGCCCAGGCCAGCGCCGGGAACGCCACCCCGATCACGCCGAACAGGAACAGCGGGTCGGCCAGGCTCGCGCCCGGCAGTCGCTGCAACACGTACAGCGAAGCCAGATAGGCGAGGGCGGCGACCGCGAGGGCGATCGTGGCGTGGCGGCGGCGGGCGCCGGGCGAGGACGGGCTGTGCATCGGCGCATGGTGCGCGATGGCCGTCGCCGGGTCCGCTGCCGTTCGTCGCCCAACCAAAGTCAGGGGGCGATCGGCGTGCCGAATCGGCGCCTCAGCGCGGCGCGATCACCCGGATTTCCACGCCCTGCAGGCGCACGATCTGGCCGGCGTGGATCTTGCAGGTCTTGCGCAGCTCGACCTGGCCGTCGACGGTGACCGCGCCGCTGGCGACGATGGCCTTACCGGTGCCGCCGCTATGGGCGAGGCCGACCAGCTTCAGCAGCTGGTTGAGTTCGACGTGATCGCGGTCGAGTTCGAATTCGATCGGGGACATGGCACCGGCGCGTGGAGAACGACGGGCAGGGTCGCAGCGCGGGCGTCCGCGCGCAAGCCGCACGAGCGCGGTAACGTGGGCGTTCCGGCCCGCGACGGGCGATCACTGGAGGATGCGGCCATGAAGCAGGCCAGGTATGCGACGCGCGGTCCGGTGCCGCAGGACGTGATCGAAGCGGTGGACAGCGAGCTGCCGGCGCTGGCGCCGGGGCAGGCCCTGGTCGAGGTGCTGGCCGCGCCGATCAATCCCTCCGACCTGCTCACCCTGACCGGTCAGTACGGGCTGCTGCCGCCCTTGCCGGCGGTCGGCGGCAACGAAGGCGTGGGCCGGGTGCTGGCCCTGGCCGACGACGTGAGCGCACCCGCGGTCGGGCGCACCGTGCTGTTGCCGCCCAGCGGCGGCACCTGGGCCACCCACATGGTCGTCAATGCGCGCGCGCTGCTGCCCTTGCCGGACGATGCCGATCCGGTGCAGCTGTCGATGATCACGGTCAATCCGCCGACCGCGAGTCTGTTGCTGTCCGAATTCGTCGATCTGACGCCGGGCGAGTGGGTGATCCAGAACGCGGCCAATTCGGCGGTCGGCGGTTATCTGGTGCAGTTGGCGGCGCTGCGCGGGCTGAAGACGCTCAACGTGGTGCGACGCGAATCGGCGTGCGAGGACGTGCTGGGGTTGGGCGCGGACGCGGTGCTGGTGGACGGCGACGATCTGGGCAAACGGGTGCGCGAGGTCACCGGCGGGGCGACGATCCGGCTGGGCGTGGATGCGGTGGGCGGGGCGGCGACGGAGCGTCTGGCGCAGTGTCTGGGCGAGGGTGGGGTGGTGGTCAATTACGGGGCGATGAGCGGGGAGCCTTGCGCGGTGTCGCCGGCTTCGCTGGTGTTCCGCGATGTGGCGTTGCGCGGGTTCTGGCTGGCGCGCTGGTATCGGACGGCGCCGCAGGAGCGGCGGGCGGCCTTGTTCGCGGAGTTGGCGGGTTTGATCGCGCAGGGCAGGTTGCATGCGCGGGTGCAGGCGACTTACGGGATCGATCAGATCAGGCAGGCGGTTGCGGCGGCGGCCGCGGGGGAGCGGGCGGGGAAGATCGTGTTGATTCCTAATGCGTCTTCCCGCGCGTAAGTCCGCCTTCGTCTTTGATTCGCTCGTTTGCTTTTGACTCCCTCCTTTGGAAAAGGGTGAAGCCGTGCGGCTTACGAACCGCAGGTTCGTGCAGGGCTGAACACTAGCAAGCTCTTGCTCCTAGCTCCTCCTTTGTAAAAGGAGGGTTGGGGAGGATTTGCTTTTGCTGTTGCTTCGTCGGCTCGGTTCGAAGGTCAAAGGCTTCCGCCTGCTGCGCATGCGGGTCACTTTCTCTTGCTAGCCCAAGAGAAAGTAACCAAAGAGAAGGGCTAGCGGGACCAAACCTCCCCTGCGGGTTCGGTGGTTGCGCCGGGATTTTTCGATAGGACATCCTTGCCCTATCGAAAAACGGCGCGCGTCCTGCGCGCCGCCCTTCGGGTCTACGGTTGGTCGTGTGAGCGCGGGGCTTTTGGATTTGAATGCCGCGGCAACGGCAACGGCAACGGCAACGGCAACCGCAACCGCAACGGCAACCGCAACGGCAACCGCAACCGCAACCGCAACCGCAACCGCAACCGCAACCGCAACCGCAACAGCAACAGCAACAGCAGCGACAGCGACAGCGATCGGAATAATGGGCGCGGCAACGGCCACTGGTGCAGCTCGGTCCTGCTTTTTGCTGCCATCCCCGAAGGGAGGGCCCGGGGCTTCAGCGCGTGGTCGCGACGACGGGGGCGCTAGCCGCGGCCGTAGAGCACGGCCGGCTCGCGCCGGCGCGTGGCCCTGTTCGGTTCAGGTCCAGGTTCAGGCCGGCGGTGCCTGGGCGCCGGCGCCGAGGGCGCGTTTGCGCTCGGGGCTGAGCTGCTTGATCGCGTATTCCGCGCGCAAGGCGGTCGAGCGGTCGGGGTAGGCGAAGCTGGTCAGCAGTCGCAGGGGCGGGTGCGAGCGGGTGTAGCGGGCGCCTTTGCCGGCCGCGTGCTGGGCGTAGCGGCGGTCCACGTCGACCGCGATCCCGGTGTAGACGCTGCCGTCGCGGCATTCGATGAGGTAGACGTGCCAAACGGCCATGCCGATAGGGTAGCGGCGATCGCGCCGGCGCCGCGAATCTGAATGGCCATCACAACCATACGCCAACGAACGTCATTGCTAGGACACGTAGCGACGCCGACAATGGGTCTTCCCCTGGAGAATCCGCTTGAGCGCCGCAGACGAATCGCACGCCGCCGTAACCAACCTGCGCCAACTGTGCGCGCGCTTCGCCAAGCCGCACCTGGGACGGGCGGTCTGGCAACTGATCAACACCCTGGTTCCGTTCGCCGCACTCTGGACCCTGATGGCCTGGAGCGTGGTCGCGCAATGGGGCTACGGTTGGACGCTGCTGCTGTCGCTGCCCGCCGCCGGCCTGTACGTGCGCATCTTCATCATCCAGCACGACTGCGGGCACGGCTCGTTCTTCGCCAGCAGCCGCGCCAACGATCTCGTCGGTCGCTGCCTGGGTCTGGTGACCCTGTTCCCCTACGGTTACTGGAAGAAGACCCACGCCGTGCACCACGGCACCTCGGGCAACCTCGACCGCCGCGAGATGGGCGACATCGAGACCCTGACCGTCGCCGAGTACCGCGCGCGTTCCTGGCTGGGCCGCATGAGCTACCGCTTCTATCGCAGCACGCCGGTGCTGCTGGGCATCGGCCCGCTGTACCAGTTCGTGCTCAAGCACCGCTTCCCGTTCGACCTGCCCTTCACCTGGAAGAAGGAATGGGCGAGCGTGCTGCTCAACAACCTGATGCTGATCGTGGCCTTCGTCGCGATGGGCTTCACCATCGGCTGGCATACCGTGCTGCTGGTGCACCTGCCGATCGTGCTGCTGGCCGGCGCGATGGGCGTGTGGCTGTTCTATGTGCAGCACACCTTCGAGGACGCCTACTGGACCCGTAAGGACGACTGGAACTCGCACGAGGCCGCGATCGCCGGCAGCTCGTTCTACGACCTGCCGCGGGTGATGCATTGGTTCACCGGCAATATCGGTTACCACCACATCCACCACCTCGCCAGCCGCATCCCCAACTACCGTCTGCGCGAGGCCTACGAGTCCAGCCCGCTGCTGCAGGCCGCGCCCAAGCTGACCCTGTGGTCCAGCCTGAAGTGCGCGCGACTGAAGCTGTGGGACGAAGACCTCAAGCGCATGGTCGGTTTTCCGAAGCGCGCGCGGGCCTGATCCGCGCCTAGGCAATACCGGGCAGGGCGTCCGCAGCGCGCGACGTCCTGCCCTCGACGCCCCGCCGTGACCGATCCGGCGGGCGTCGCCGCCCGCAGCGGGCGCCCTGGCGTTTCGACGCATTCCCTCGCGTACCGCCCCCACGCTCCCGCCCCGACCGGCGCTTCGCTTCCTCGATGCCCGCGGCCCGGCCTCTCGGCCTGGCGCACGCCGACGAACGGCGCTTGACTTCGTGCGCGATTGATTTAGCATATTAGTTAAATAAGCAAATGACTAAACCATAGAGGTGCACCGCCATGATCGATGAAGCCCTAGTCACCCAAGTCGGCCTGCTCGCCTACCTGGCCATCTCCGTCGCCATGACGATCTGGGTGGCCCGCACCCTGTCGCGCAACGGCGAGGTGTTCCTGGTGATGTGCTTCGGCCAGAACGAAGTCCTGGCCAAGTCCACCAACCATCTGCTGGTGGTGGGCTTCTATCTGATCAACATCGGCGTGATCGCGATCCGCCTGGACGGCTGGAACGCCGACGCCCTGCTCAGCAACCCGATCGCTCATATCGGCAGCAAGATCGGCGTGTCGGTGCTGATGCTGGGCGCCATGCACTTCTTCAACATGATGATGATTTCGCGCTACGGCCGGGTGGTGTCGGGCTGGATGAACGAGCAGCGCTACGAAGAGCGGGTCGCCGAAGCCGCCGCGCGTGGCGCGCCGCCGCCGCTGCCGGGTCGCGGTTGAGGTCGGCTTGCGCCGCGCAATCGCGCCGCAAGTCCGGGCCGCGACGGGTGCAGGCACCCGCCGCGGCCTTCGCGCGTGCGGCTCCCGGCCGCAGCGCGCGGCCGGTTTCGCCCACGCTCATACCGGCGTGGCGCGGAAGGCTATGATGTTCTCGCAGGCCACTGTCCATGTGTCCCGGCCCTCGCGGGCCGCCGTCGTTCCGACTCTGAAAGACCAGCCATGAGCGCGCAGTTATGAAACAGGACAAGATCTTCGAGGCGCTGGCGTCCACGCCGCGGCGGCAGATTCTGGCCTATCTGTCCGAGCAGGAACTGCCGGCCGGCGACATCGCCGCGCGCTTCAACATGAGCGCGCCGGCGGTCTCGCGCCACCTGTCGGTGCTGGTCAATGCCGGCCTGATTTCCAGCGAGCGGCGCGGGCAGTTCGTGGTCTACAAGCTGGTGCCCGACAACCTGGTCAACACCCTGACCCAGTTCGCGTTCGAGATCTGCCCGGTCGGCGGCCCGCTCAAGCGCGAGAGCCGGCGCGCGAAAAAAGCGGCCGGTTGAGCCGGCCGCTGGGGGAATGGCGCCGCGGTCGCGGCGCGTTCTTGCATTCGATCGAGGTCGGCGCGCGATGCGCCGGCGGCCCTGATTTCAGTCGCGCTCGAAGCGCGCGATCTCCTCGGCGATCGCCTGGGCGCGGCGCAGGCTGCGGCCGGTGATGCTGTCTTCCATGGCCTTGGCCAGGCGCGGCCGGCTGGGGTGGCGCGACCAGTGGTGGAACCACCAGGTCGCGAGCAGACCGACGACGCCGATCGCGCCGCCGATCACGAACACCGACGGCGCATTGAGGTACAGGTCCGCGCCGAACAGCACCATGAAGACCACCGTCATGAACGGCATCCAGATCAGCCACCAGGCCAGGCCCACGACCATGCCGGTGCGCACGTAGAACTTGCGCAGCCGCGCCAGGCGTTTCTGGATCTCCAGCACCGGCGCCGAGTAGTCCACCGCCGCGATCATGGCCTGCACCATGCCGCCGCAGGCGATCAGGGCCACGCCGTAGACGTGCAGGATCAGGCCGCATACGAACAGGTGGGTGACGTCGCGGTGGCTGGTCCAGAAATCCACGCCCAGCAGCAGCACCGCCAGCCCGATCAGCATCTGCAGGCCCTGGCCCAGAACCAGCGGCCACAGGCCGGATTTCAGGCGCTTGCCGCGTTCTTCGCGGAAGCGCAGCAGGTCCATGGCGTGCTGGCGCTCGAGTTTGCGGTCGAGGTCTTGCCAGGCTTGTTTGAGGTCGTCTAGTTCCATCGTCGTTGCGCTCATCGTGTCGTGTGCCGCGTGGTGGAAAGGGATGCGTGCGCCGCCGTCAGTCCGGCATTTCGCTGCGGATGCGTTGTTTGAGGCGGCTGATCTTTGTGGCCACATTGGTTTCGCTGATGCCGAGCACCTCGGCGATCTCGCGGTAGCTGCGGTCTTCCAGGTAGAGCAGCAGCAAGGCGCGGTTGAGCGGTTCCAGTTGGCCGATGAAGCGGTGCAGGTCGCGCACGCGCTGCGCGCTTTCGTGGTCGCCGGCGGATTCGTCGGCGAGCTCGTGCAGGTCCTCGTCCAGCGGCACCGCGTTGCGCTGGCGCGGGCCGTCGCTGCGCACGAACGAGATCGCCACGTTCAGCGCGATCCGGTACATCCAGGTCGAGAACGGCCGCGACGGGTCGTAGCCGGGATAGGCGCGCCACAGCTGGGTCGCGATCTCCTGGGCCAGGTCGGCGCGATCGTCGGGGTGCCGGCAATAGGTATTGCCGACCTTGAAGACGATCTTGCGATGCGCATCCAGCAGTTCGCCGAAGCGTTGCCGTGCGTTGTCCATGCCGACCGACCCCTCCAAACCCTTCATGCCGATGCCGCCGCTTCCGCCCTAGTCGAACACATGATTCGCGGGGAGGGGCGAAACATCACAGCCGGGCGCGACCGAGGGCGGGGCGGTCAGCCGGGCGGCGGCGCGGCCGGGCGATGGCCGGCTTCGGCGCGGCGCCGATAGAACGACAGCAGGGTCTCGCTCTGGCCGCCCAGCAGCCAGCGCCCCAGCGGCGCGGCGTACCAGTCGAAGGCGGTGCTGACGCGGTAGTCCAAACGCATCGCCAGCTGGGTGCCGCCGTCGCGCGGGGTCAGGGTGTAGGCGGTGTCGAGCAGGTCGAAGTATTCGCCGCCGATGCGTACGTGATCGTCGAGCGCGCCGGCGGGCACCGAATCGGCATCGAAGTGGTACTGCCATTTCACATAGCGCTGCGGCTGCCAGTCGCTCGACATCTGCTGGAAATGGATGCCTTTGCCCATGCGCACGTCGCGCACCAGGCCGGTCGGCGTCTGGCGCACGATGCCGGCCAGGGGCTTGGGCACGCCGATGCGGTAGGTCCAGGCGGTATCGACTTCGTCCGGGCGGATCGCGTCGGCGGTCATCAACTGGCGCCAGACGGTTTCGGGCGAGGCGGCGATGAAGACCTGCCGCTCGATGCGTTCGATGCGACCTTGCGGATGCGGGTTCTCGAGGGCGCCCAATACCAACGGCAGCAAGGCGACGCCGTATAGCGAGTGGCTCGGCCGTCGGGTCAGGCGGCAGATCAGGCCCATGCACAAGCCGCCGAATGCGCCGATGACCGCGAACAGAGGGAGTGCGACGATGGCGCAGATCGCGCCCTCCAGGCCCATGACCAGGGTCCCGGCCACGAAGAACGCATTGGCGAGCGCGCCCATGCCGAAGTGGAAGCCCCAGCCTTTGCGTGCCTGGCGTTCGACCACATAGACGGCGACCATGCCGACCAGGAAGGGTGCGAGCAGCAGGAACGAAATCAGCATGGGCGTGTAGGGATTGCCGGCGTCCGCGCTGAAGATCAGGCGCAAGCCCAGGCCGACCAGCACGCCGCACAGCAGCGGCCACAGCCAGTTGCCGTACAGCCAGCGAACGCGCTTGCCCGGCGCCGCGCTCATGACAGCCCCCGCGCGCGCAGACCCTGGCAGAACGCGCAGGGCGTGGCCGCGGGCTCCGGCAGCCGGTGCAGCTCCGGACGCGGCGGCAGGTCGGCGGGCTCGCGCAGGCGAGCGACCAGGCCGACACGCGCCAACGCGCGCAGCGTCCACCAGCCCGGATCCCATTCGCCCGGATACAGCCCCAAACGCGCCGAGCCCGGGAACGCATGATGGTTGTTGTGCCAGCTCTCGCCCATGGTCAGCAGCGAGGCGAAGCGCACGTTGTGGCCCTGCACCGCGGCGCCGCGCACTTCGTGGTGCATGCCGCCATGGTTATGGGCGAAGTAGCCGATCAGCCAGTGCCCGAACACGCCCGCGCTCACGCGTGCGCACACGCCCCAGAACACCCAGCCCCAACCGCCCAGGGCGAAGAACAGCAGCGCCCAGGGCAGGTGTTGGGCCATCCAGCTGCGCTGCAGGAAGCGATAGAACGGATCGTCGGCGATGCGCGCCTCGATCGCGATCGGCGGCGGATCGGCCAGCCGCAGCTCGCAGTGCAGCTGCCACCAGGCGTCGATCAGGAACGGCTGCCGATGGGCGAGGTAGTCGTGGCAATGCGGCAGGCGCTGGGCGTAGTCGCGCAGGTCGTGGGTGCGCACCAGGCCCAAAGGCCCGGCCAGACCGACCTGCACGCCGCAGTAGACCAGCAGGTACTCCAGCCACTTCGGGCAGTCGTAGCTGTCGTGGATCAGCTTGCGGTGCATGCCCAGCGAGTGGCCGAGCAGCAGCACGGTCGCGGTGCTGAGCGCGAACAGGGCCAGGGCCGACCAGCTGAAGTGCCAAGCCCCGCCGACGATCGCGCCCAGCACCATGGCGCTGAACCACACCGAGCGCACCGGCTCCCAGACCACCGCCCCTACGCTGACCGCGCGCACCGCGGCTTCGGCATCGGGGTGGGTGCGCACGCGATGGGTGCTCAGGCTGTCGGGCAGTGCGTTCATGGCGATCCCCTGGTCTGGGCGCGGACCTGCTCCGAGGTTGGGGCGGCGCCGGCCTGAATTCAGCATTTAACTAATTTGCTAAATATTTATTTGCACCTGCCACGCTTGTCAAGCGGCCGCCGACGGGCGGCGCCGGGGCGATTGGAAGAGGCGTGCGGGTGCTATGCCCGGCGCGGCGGCGCGCCGCGCTCGGAGGCGAGGTCCGGCGCGACCCAGGCATCCACGCCCCAGGACCGCGCCAGAGAGGCGCGGCAGGCGGCCGCCAGTTCCAGCGCGCGATGGCGCAGCTCCGAGCGGTTCTCGGGCATGTACTGCAACGCTTGGCCGAACAGCACCATGCCGGCCTCGACCTCGCGGTTCTCGACCAGCGCCAGCTCGCCCCAATACAGCTCCCAGAAACGCGCGACCGCGTCGCCGTGGTCGTGCGCGGACGCGATGCGCGCGCACACCCGCGCCGCTTCCGCGTACAGCTCGAGCTGTTTCTCCAGAAACGGCC
Source organism: Lysobacter sp. cf310 (assembly GCF_900114355.1). Lineage (GTDB taxonomy): Bacteria > Pseudomonadota > Gammaproteobacteria > Xanthomonadales > Xanthomonadaceae > Lysobacter. The sequence goes on along the minus strand of NZ_FOSS01000002.1, from coordinate 862,428 downwards.
GGGTCGCCTCGATGCGCCGGGCCTCGGCCTTGCGCTCGCCTTCCTCGCGCAAGGCCCGTAGCTGATCGCGGCGGGCGGTGCGCCAGGTCCACACGCCCCAGCAGAACGAGGCGCTGGCGCCGACCACCGCGATCAGTACCTTGAGGGTTTCCGCATCCATGCCTTGCGCTCCGATGCTTCAGTCGACGAAGTCGTACAGACGGTAGATCCAGGACAGCTCGTAGACGATGCCCGCGACCACGAACGCGCGGTGGAACCACTCCGAGCGCGTGCGCATCGCGATCAGGCACATCAGCACGAAGCCCAGATTGCGCACCGGATACTCGGGGCCGCGGCTTTCGAAGTAGATGCTGCCCTTGATCGCGGTGTCGATGAAATCGATCAGGTAACTCAGCGCCATGATCCCGAAGAACCACTTGCGCCGCGACTGGAAGTAATCCTGCCAGCCGCTGTAGTCGCCGATGTCGTCGGGGAACAGCAGGGTGCACAGCAGGAACAGCACGACTACGTAGACGATCAGGAACGCGTAGGCGGTGATGGTCCAGGCATGCACGTGGATCAGGCGGAATTCCCACCACCAGAAGTGGGTGAGCAGGATGAACATCGACACCGCCCAGCCCAGGTGCACCCAGTAGATGCGGTCGCGGCCGGGGTGCTGGACGAAACGCGCCAGGCCCTTGAGCAGGGTGGTGATCGCCAGGCCCAGGATGATGCCCAGCAGGACTCGGATATGGAGGAATTGCGGTTCCATGCGCGCGCTCCGTGTGGCGGCAGATCGTGCCGCGGCGGCCGCCCCCGGGCCGTGCCGGCGCCGGCAGCATACGGCGCGCCGGGGCCGCGCGGCGAGGTTGGAGCGCAGGCTCGGGCCAATGCTGCGATCATGGCGCATGAGCCAGAACGACGATTTCGCCTCCCTCCCGCTGTCGCCCGCCTTGTTGCAGGGCGTGGCCGCGCTCGGCTACGAGCGCATGACCCCCATCCAGGCCCAGGGCCTGCCGGCCCTGTTGGAGGGCCGCGACCTGATCGCGCAGGCCCCGACCGGCAGCGGCAAGACCGCCGCCTTCGGTCTGGGCCTGCTGCACCGCCTGGACCCGGCCGACGGCCGCACCCAGGCCCTGGTGCTGTGCCCCACGCGCGAACTGGCCGACCAGGTCGGCCGCCAGCTGCGCAAACTCGCCTTCGCGATCCCCAATCTCAAGGTCTCGGTGCTCTGCGGCGGCATGCCGCTGGGGCCGCAGCTGGCGTCGCTGGAACACGCCCCGCACGTGGTGGTCGGCACGCCCGGCCGCCTGCAGGAGTTGGTGCGCAAACAGGCCCTGCGTCTGGACGCGGTGTCGGTGCTGGTGCTGGACGAAGCCGATCGCATGCTCGACATGGGCTTCGAGGAGCCGATCCGCGAGCTGGTCGGCAAGACCCCGCGCAAGCGTCAGACCCTGCTGTTCTCGGCCACCTTCCCGGACGCGATCCGCACCCTGGCCGCGAAAATGATGCGCGAGCCGGTCGAGGTCACGGTCGAAGGCGCGGTCGGACAGCCTGTGGTCGAACAGCATTTCTACGAAGTCGAGCCGGCCAGGAAGACCCCGCTGCTGGCCGCGCTGCTGCTGGAGTTCCGCCCGGATTCCTGCGTGGTGTTCTGCAACATGCGCCGCGACACCGAGGAAGTGGTCGGTTCGCTGAGCCACTACGGCTTCACCGCATTGGCCCTGCACGGCGACATGGAGCAGCGCGACCGCGACGAGGTGCTGGTGCGCTTCGCCAACCGCAGCTGCAACGTGCTGGTCGCCAGCGACGTGGCCGCGCGCGGCCTGGACGTGCAGGACCTGGCCGCGGTGGTGAACTACGAACTGCCGACCGATCCGGACGTCTACATCCACCGCATCGGCCGCACCGGTCGCGCCGGCCGCGGCGGCGTGGCGCTGAGCCTGTGCAGCCCGCGCGAGATCGCGCGCGCGCAGCCGATAGAGGAGCGCCAAGGCCGACCGCTGCGCTGGGAGCGCGCTGCGCCGCTGGCCGGTCGCGCCAGCAATGTGCCGGTGGCGCCGATGGCGACCCTGCGCATCGACGCCGGCCGCACCGACAAGCTGCGCCCGGGCGACGTGCTCGGCGCGCTCACCGGCGATGCCGGGCTCAAGGCCGACCAGGTCGGCAAGATCGACGTGTTCCCGACCCGGTCCTATGTGGCGGTCGCGCGCGCGCAAGCCGCGCAGGCGCTGGCGCGCTTGCGCGAGGGCAAGATCAAGGGCCGCAAGTTCCGCGTGCACCGCTTGTAAACGGCCAGCATCGAGCCCGGCCATACGCCCACGGCGATGGCCGGCGCGGGCTGCCCTGGTGTCGTTTGGGAGGGCGGTCTAGGCTGATGCCGGGGATGCGCAGGCGCATCGCTGCGATGCACGCAGCTTGGCGATCACCACGGAGGGTGTCATGCCGCAAAACGAATCCTACGCGACACGTCTGGCTCAACTGCGCGCCTTCGCCGAGAGGACGCCCAGCGCGAGTTTGCGGAGTCTGTACACGACCGCCGCCGATATGACCGAGCTCGCGGCGCAGCAGGCGGATGAGCTGGTTCGCGTCATCGGCGACTACATGCCGGCTTTGCTAGAACGCATCGCCTACGTGCGCGAGGCCCACGCCCAAAAGGTCGAGCGCGCCGGCAGGGAGCTGGAGGACGCGCAAGCGCGCCTGGCCACTGCCGACGACCCGTCCGAGCGCGCCTTGATCGCGACGAACGTGAAAATCCTGATGACCGACCTGGAGCTATCCGCGACCACGCTCAAGTTCACTCAGCTGTTCCAGGACAACGATCGATTGCAGGTGACCAGCGCCCTCAAGCTGGCGCAGGCCTTGTTCGACGATATCTATGCGCCCGACGAGCGGCGCTTCCAATTGGCGGCGGCGATGCAGGCGGTCAAGCTGACGGCGGGGCTGTTGTTTCCCGTGGTCGGCGGCATGGCCGCCGCGGTCGAGGCGCTGTGGGTGGTGGGAGGCGCGCGCCAGCAGCAGGCACAGAAGGCGGGGAAGCACGTCGCCTACATCGAGCAGTACATCGTGGCGCTGAAGACCTGGCACGATGCCGCGGGCCACTCGATCGAGCACTTCCGCCAAGCCTCGGTCTAGGCGTCGGCCGCTGCCGCCAGGCCAGGCGGTCAGGCGCGACGGACGCGGCCATGCGGCCGCATCCGATTCGGGGCGCTTACTTGCCGTTGGCGCTGAAGCTGCCCGGGCCGAGCAGGGCGATCGCCAGGCCCGAGACCAGGAACATCACCTGCAGCTCCAGGGCCCAGCCGCCCTGGTCGTTGAGCTGGTTCAGCTGGCCCAGGTGGACCAGGAAGATCGCGAACAGCATGTTGATCGCGATCAACGCGCCGCCGACGCGCGCGTGCCAGCCCACGATCAGCAGGATCGGCGCCAGCACCTCGCCCAGCAGCACGCCGTAGCCGAGGAAGCCGGGCAGCCCGTGCGACTCGACCAGACCGACGATGCCGCCCATGCCGCCTTTGAGCTTGGCGATGCCGTGCAGCAGGATCAGCGCGCCCAGGACGATGCGCATGAACAGTCGGGCGAGATCCTGTTGGGTGTTCGGGTTCATCGGGCTTCCTCGGTGCGATCGGTTCGCGTGGACGAACGGCAGGATAATCGGCGCGGGCGGCCGTGTCTGCGGGGAGAGCCGTCGAGGCTGGGCCGAGCCGGATGGGGAGCCAGCGGCCCTGCGGCCGACCGGCTTCGATTGACCGGCTCGCGCGGCTGTACCCACAATCGGTCACACCCCGATGCAGCCGACCCGCATGCGATTGCTCCTGCCCTTGCTGCTGTTGGCGCCGGCGTGCCCGGCCGCGGCTTCCGAAACGCTGAGCGCGGTCATCGCCGTGACCAAGGACGAGGCCTATCGCTCGTCGCGCGTCGACTGGCCGCGCGTGGAGGCCGAGGCCGCGGCGGTCGAGCGAGCCGAGGGCGAAGACGCCGCCGTCCAGTTCGTGGTCCGCGCCTTGGGCGACCGGCATACCTGGTACGAGTCGCCCACCGCGAGCCGGCCGCCGGCTTCCGCTGCAACTCCGTCGGCCGCACTCGCCGCATCCGCCGCACCGCGGCCGATCGCGGTCGCGCTACCGGCCGCGCAGGGCGTGCCGGTGCTGCAGATCAACGCCTGGAGCGGCAAGGATACGACCGCCGCCGCGTCCAGCGTGCGCAATGCCCTGATCGCTTCGCTGGAGCAATCCGCCTGCGGCCTGGTGCTGGACTTTTCCTCGAACGAGGGCGGCAACATGTGGCCCATGCTGACCGGGTTGGCGCCCTTGCTGACTGAGGGCAAGCTCGGCGCCTTTCGCGACGCGAAAGGCGCCGAAGTCGTGATCGAAAAGCGCGACGGAAAAATCTACATGGACGGGGTCGAGAACCGTCTCAATAAGACGCTGAGCCAGACGCCGGCGCGGCTGCCGAAATTCATCGCCTTCGCGATCGGAAAGCGATCGGCGAGCTCCGGCGAGATCACTCCCATCATGTTCCGCGGCCAATCCAATGTCCGCTACTTCGGTTCCGCGTCGGCCGGTTACTCGACGGCGAACAGGGCGGTCCCGCTGCCCAACGGCGGACGCCTGGTGCTCACCACGTCGGCGACGCTCGATCGGAACGGAAACGAGTACGTACGGGAAATCGTCCCGGACGTGCAGACGGCGGACCCCATTCAAGCGGCGGCGGCCTGGATCAACGCACAATGCCGAACGAGCGCCAGTCGATGAGGCGACGGCCATAGGAGAGCGGTCATGCGAATCCAATACCTGGAGATAGTGAGCAAGGACGTGGATGGCGTATGCGCCGCCTACGAGGCGGCCAACGGCGTGCGCTTCGGCGCGCCCGATCCCGGACTCGGCCACGCGCGTACCGCACCCTTGGCCGGCGGCGGCCTGGTCGGCGTACGCGGACCCTTGCGGACCACCGAGGAGCCGGTGGTGCGGCCGTACTGGCTGGTGGCGGATATCGAGGCGGCAGTCGCCGCCGTGGTGCAGGCGGGCGGCTTCGTCGCGGTCGAGCCCACGCCGATACCGGGCCACGGCACCTTCGCCATCTATCTGCAGGGCGGCAACGACCATGGCTTGTGGCAGCTTTGAGCCCAGCGCCGGCGGCAGCGTAAATTCGGTCAGGCGTAGATAAGGGCAGAGGCGTCAACGGTGGGCTATTCGATCCCAAAGCAAAACGTAATTTCCTACGGACCCGAAGCCTTGGGTTCCTTCCACGGCTACATCTTCGAGTGGATCGACAACCTGCACTTCACCCAGGCGCCTTCCGCCTTCGTCGGGCCGCAGGCCGCGGCCTACATCGCAGCGGCCAAAGACCGTTTTCTGGCCATGGGCTGGGAGGGCGACGGGGATATCCAGTTGCTCTGGCTTCCGTCATTCGTGTTTCCGTTCGATGCCGGCATCAGGCCCGAGGGACTGGCGCTGTGGCATGTCAAACAAGAAGAGGACGGGGTTTCATTCCTTCTTTCGCCGGTAGAGCTGCCGTTCGAAGCATTCGGGGATGGCAGCCCTGGCGCAAGCGATTCGATGGCCGGCGCTGGCGGTTGACGAACCATTCGATTCCGAATCCCTTCATCGCCAGACCCATGTCGAACGTCAGGCTTGCTCATCGTCCCCAACTAGCAGGAGTGCGATCCATGGAACTCGGCGCGTTTTCCGTCAGCCTCGCGGTCAAAGACATCGCGGCGTCCAAAGCCTTCTACGAAAAGCTCGGCTTCTCCGCTTTCGGCGGCGATCAGGCGCAGGGCTGGCTGATCCTCAAGAACGGGTCGACGGTAATCGGCCTGTTCCAGGGCATGTTCGACAAGAACATCCTGACTTTCAATCCGGGCTGGGACCAAAGCGCGAGTCCGCTGGCTTCATTCACGGACGTGCGCGAAGTGCAGACGTCGCTGGATGCACAGGGCGTCGAGATCACGACGCGCGCGGATCCGGACAGCACCGGGCCGGCGCACCTCATCCTGTCCGATCCCGACGGCAACGTGATCATGCTCGACCAGCATGTCTAGGCTGAACCCGGAAATGCAAAGCGATGCCGAAGGCGAGAGAATCGCGATGTGCCGAGTCTGCGGCTACTGTGTTCCGCTGCTGCGGGAGTAAGTGGGCCTACTTTTTGTAGGCCCTCACTCGGACAGATTCTTGGCCTCGGCCGTCCCCAGCAGTTCCGGCTGCGACACCGCGCGCGGGCGGCTGATCAGCGGGTGCACGAACACCGCCGACAGGATGATCACCACGCCGACGTAGAACAGGCCGCTGAGTTCGCGCTGTTCCCCCAGCAGGGCGATCGCGAGCACGATCGCGTACACCGGTTCCAGGTTGATCGCGAGCTGGGCCGCGAACGCGGTCATGTGGCGCAGCGCCACCAGCGACAGCGCGAACGGCAGCAGCGTGCACACCAGCGCCAGGATCACCAGCAGCACCGCGTCGCGCAGGCCCGGCAGCACCAGCAGATCGCCGGCGAAGGCCGGGAACAGCAGCGGCATCGCCGGCGCCAGCACGGTCAGGGCGAGGGCGCCGGCGCCGAGTTCCAGCGCGGTCACGGTCAGCGGATCGCCGTGCTCGACCAGGCGCTTGTTGAGCGAGGAGAACAACGCCACCAGCAGCGCGGACAGCGCGCCGACCGCGATCCCCGCGCGCATCTCGTGCGGCACGCCGCCCACCACCAGGGCCACGCCCGGCAGCACCGCCACACCCAGCGCCAGCTCGCGCTTGGAGAACGGCCGTTTGGCCAGCTTGGGTTCGATCAGGGCGGTGAACACCGTCGCCAGCGCGATGCAGGTCGCGGCGACCGAGGCGTTGGCGAGCTTGATCGCGCCGTAGAAGGTCAGCCAGTGCAGCGCCACCAGCACGCCGATGCCGGCGTAGGACCACAGCAGCCGCGCCGACATCGCGCGCAGGCCGCGCCAGACCTTGGGCAGCAGGGCCAGCGCGACCACTACGATCAGCATGCGAGACCACACCAGCGGCAGCGCCGGCAGCGAGATCAGCTTGCCCAGGATCGCGGTGAAGCCCCATAGCAGCACGCAGAAGTGGATCTGGACTTGCGCCTTGGCGGTCGGGGTCATCGGTTTCGCGGTCGTGGGGTGAGCCGTATTATCGCTCCTCGGCGCGGATGCGCCGCGGGCGCGCGCATGCGACGCTGCGCCGCATACCAGGGGAGAGCGCACGGCCATGCCAGTCAGCGATACCCGTCACGCGTCCGGCGCCGGCGCCGCCCATCCGATCGGCCCGTCGGGGCGCGCCTTCGCCGCGTTGGTCGGCGCGGTCTCGCTGGCGTCCCTGGTCGGCCAATACTGGCTGCTCATCGCCAGCACCTGGGACACGGTGGGGCCGGCGTTGGCGACGCTGCGCTACCTGAGCTACTTCACCATCCTCAGCAACCTGCTGGTCACCGCGACCTGCGCGGTGGCGGTGTTCGGCGGCGGCTCGCGTCTGGCGCGCTGGCTGGCCAGCGCGCGCGCGCGCGGCGGGATCGCGCTGGCGATCGGGGTGACCGGCACGGTCTACGTCACCATCCTGCGCCACCTCTGGCAGCCGCAGGGCGCGCAGTGGTGGGTCGACAGCGGTCTGCACTATGCGACCCCGGCGTTGTATCTGCTCTGGTGGCTGGCGGCGGTGCCGCACGGCGGCCTGGGCTGGCGCGATCTCGGGCGCTGGCTGTGGTTTCCGGCCCTGTACGTGGTCTGGGCCTTCCTGCGCGGGCAGGTCGTGCACGAGTACCCGTATCCGTTCCTGGACGTGGGCGCGCTGGGCTGGCCGGTGGTGCTGCGCAATTCGGTCGGGGTGCTGATCCTGTTCCTGGTCTTCGGCGCCGGTCTGCTCGGGGTCGACCGGTTGCTGGGGCGCTGGCGTGGGCCCGACTGAGCCGGGCGGCCGCGTATACCGGAACTGCTTTGCAGATTCTTAGCGGAATCTTTACGAATCTTGGCCATTCGGGGCGAGTCGGCTTAGGCTAGGTGCCAATTCCGGTACCTGGGGTCAGGCCAATGACGCAACACCGCACTCGTTTGTTCCGTGCCGTCCATTACGCGATCTGCCTGGCCGGCGGTCTCGCCGTCGCCGCGCCGGCCCTGGCCCAGGACGCGCAAGCGCCGGCCGAGCCGGCCAGCGAGGCCAAGACCCTGGACACCGTGTCCGTGCTGGGCTCGCGCCGCAGCCAGCGCTCGTCCGATACCGCCTCGATCTCGCCGGTGGACGTGCTGCCGATGGCGCAGGCCACCGAGGAAGGCGCCCAGTTCGATCTGGCGCAGTCGCTGCAGTACGCCGCGCCCTCGTTCAACTCCACCCGCCAGACCGGCGCCGACGGCGCCGACCTGATCGACTCGGCCGCGCTGCGCGGCCTGGGCTCGGATCAGACTCTGGTGCTGGTCAACGGCAAGCGCCACCACACCACCGCCCTGGTCAACCTGTTCGGCGCGCGCAACCGCGGCAACACCGGCACCGACCTCAACACCATCCCGCTGATGGCGATCGACAGCGTCGAGATACTGCGCGACGGCGCCGCCGCCCAGTACGGCTCGGACGCGATCGCGGGCGTGATGAACATCGCCCTGAAGAAGCGCAAGGGCTGCGAAGCGGTGGCCGGCTGGGGTCAGTACTCGCGCGGCGACGGCGAGAACTGGCTGGCGTCGGGCTACTGCGGCGTCGGCCTGGGCAGCGACGGCGTGCTCGGCATCACCCTGGAGTATCAGGACCGCGGCCGTTCCGACCGCTCCGAACCCAAGGGCAGCCCGCGCATCATCGGCGACTCCAAGATCCGCAATCAGACCCTGTTCCTCAACGGCGAAAAGCCGCTGACCGAGAACGCGACCCTGTACTTCACCGCCGGCCTGCAGAACCGCGATGCGTCCTCGGCCGCGTTCGCGCGCGAAGGCATCGGTTCGGAAGACATCCCCTCGCGCAACTCCGAGGCGATGTACCCGAACGGCTTCGTGCCCTTCATCGACGGCGATCTGGAAGACCGCTTCGGCACCGTCGGCCTGCGTTGGGGCATGGGCGAATGGCAGGCCGATCTGTCGGCCACCTACGGCTACAACGAGCTGCGCTACGACATCAACCACACCCTCAACGCCTCGATCGCCAACCTCGACCTGCTCAACGGCGGCCGCGGCGTCAGCGCGAGCAGCTTCGATGCGGGCGGTTTCTCGTTCCGTCAGAACACCTACAACTTCGACGTCAGCCGCTACTACGACACGGTTTTCCACGGCTTCAACGCCGCCTTCGGCCTGGAACGTCGCGACGAGCGCTACAGCATCTTCGCCGGCGAGCCGGGCTCCTACATCGACGCCGACGGCGTCGGCGTGGGCGGCAACGCGGGCAGCCAGGGCTTCCCGGGCTTCCAGCCCAGCGATGCGGGCAGCCACGAACGCGACAGCTGGGCCGCTTATGTCGACCTGGAAGCCGATTTCACCGATCGCCTGACCACCGGCTTCGCCCTGCGCTACGAGGACTACAGCGACTTCGGCGACACCCTGACCGGCAAGCTCGCCGCCGGCTTCCGCGCCACCGACAACCTGATGCTGCGCGCCTCGGCCAGCACCGGCTTCCGTGCGCCCTCGCTGCAGCAGAAGTACTTCTCCTCGACCATCACCGACTTCATCAACGGCGAACCGGTCGACGTGGTGATCGCGCCCAACGGCGGCACCATCGCCAACGCCGCGGGCCTGCCGCTGCTGAAGGACGAGACTTCGAAGAACTACACCCTCGGCCTGACCTGGTCGCCGACCGCGAACACCTCGTTCACCCTCGACGCCTACCGCATCAACATCGACGACCGCATCGTGCTCAGCGGCCGCTTCGACACCAGCGATCCCACCGTCGGCGCGATCCTGGATTCGCTGGGCGTGGGCCAGGCCCAGTTCTTCGTCAATTCGGTCGACACCAAGACCGAGGGCGTGGACCTGACCTTCAACCACGAGACCGAGTGGGGCGGCGGCAAGCTGGGCACCTTCGTCGCCCTCAACTTCAACCGCACCAAGGTCACCGGCATCCACGCGCCGCCGGCCCTGGTCGGACGCGAGGACGTGCTGCTGTCCGAGCGCGAGCGCTTGTTCATCGAGCAGGGCGCGCCCAAGTCCAAGGCCGTGGTCGGCTTCGACTATTCGCGCGGCGCCTGGGAAGGCGACTTGAAGGTGATCTACTTCGGCCCGCAGACCCTGGGCACCTTCACCGGCACCGCCGGCGGCGTGCCCAACGCGCGTTACGAGGCCAAGACTTCGGCCGACGTCAGCGTGACCTATGCCTTCAGCGAGAACACCAAGCTCACCGTCGGCGGCGCCAACGTGTTCGACGTCAAGCCGACCCGCCAGGATCCGAACGAGACCGACAACGGCCACGTGTTCGACAGCGTGCAGTTCGGCCTTAACGGCGCGGCCTACTTCGTGAGGCTGTGGCACCGCTTCTGATCGCTGTGGTCCGGTCGGCATGCGCCGATCGGTCGCGATCGGCGCAATTCGGCGGTGCCGACGCGCGTATCCTTCCGACGTACGCGTCGGAAGGAGCGCAGCAGGCATGAGCAACGACTATCTCGATTACCTGCGCGACTTGATGGCCGGCTTCGGCACGGTCACGTCGCGGCGCATGTTCGGCGGGCATGGCTTGTACCGCGACGGCGTGATCTTCGCCCTGGTCGACGACGACGCGCTGTACGTCAAGGTCGACGACGTGAGCCGCGCGCAATTCGAAGCCGCGGGCTGCGCGCCGTTCGTCTATCACAAGCAGAAGGAACTGATCGCGCTGAGCTATTGGTCGGTGCCGGAATCGGCGCTGGATTCGGCCGAGGAGCTGCGGCCGTGGCTGGACCTGGCCTACGCCGCCGCCTTGCGCAAGGCGAATGCGCCGACGAAGAAGAAGCCGCGCGCGAAGCGTACGGCGAAGTAGCGCGATAGTGCGTTTGCCTAAGGGGCGAGCGGCGCTAGCCGCAGTCGCGCCTGCGTGGCTGCGACGAAACCGGCGATGGCGCGTGTGGTTTCAATCGCGGCTTACGCCGCTCCCACAGGAAGCTGGGCGCGGCGATCTCGCGAGCTTGGGGCGTTGGCCTTGGGGTAGGAGCGGCGTGAGCCGCGACCGCGGCTGCGTGGCTGCGACGAGACCTTCGATGGCGAGTGAGGTTCCGGGTCGCGGCTTGCGCCGCTCCTACAGGG
>NZ_FOSS01000002.1:605031-850772 GCF_900114355.1 Lysobacter sp. cf310 | reverse complement strand
GGTTCCGGGTCGCGGCTTGCGCCGCTCCTACAGGGAGCTGGGCGTGGCGGTCTCGCGAGCTTGGGGCCTGGCCTTGGGGTAGGAGCGGGATGCGGCGGAGTGGCCTCAGTCCTTGTCCAACGCCAGCAGCCACTCCAGAAACAGCCGCGCCGAGGCGCGCAGGCGGCGGTGCGCGGGATAGACCGCGTAGTAGCCCCAGCGCGCCTTGATCGGTGGGCCGGGCAGGCGGATCAGTTGGCCCGAGGCCAGATACGGCACCGCCACTTGCTGGCGCGCGAGCGCGGCGCCCAGGCCGTGGACCGCGGCGGCGAGCGCGTCGGTGGTGTCGCTGAAGCTGTAGCGTTCGTCCAGTTTGACCCCGTGCACCTCGGCGGCGCGGAACCAGTCGTGCCAACCCTGGCGCGCGTGGTCGGAGATCAGCGGCAGGCGTGCGACATGCGCGGCCTCGCTGAGTTCGGACACGCCGGGCAGCCTGGGCGAGGCGACCGGGAACAGGTAGTCGTCCATCAGATGATGCGCGGTCAGGCCCGGCCAGTGGCCGGGGCCGTGGCGGATGCCCAGGTCGGGGCCGCCTTCGTCGAACCGGGTCAGCGCGATCTCGGTGTCCACGCTCAAGCGCAGCTGCGGATGCGCGGCGACGAACGAGGGCAGGCGCGGCAGCAGCCAGGTGTAGGCCAGCGAGTGCAGGGTGGTGATGCGCACTTTGTCGTGCTCGGCGCGCGCGACCCGCAGGCTGCGCAGCACGCCTTCCATGTCGGCCATGGCCGAGCCCGCGGCGTCGGCGAGCTGGCGGCCTTCGGCGGTCAACGAGACCCCGCGCGCGTGGCGCTGGAACAGGCTGACTTCCAGCCGCGCCTCCAGCTTGCGTACGTGGTGACTGACCGCGCTGGCGGTCAGATGCAGCTCTTCGGCGGCGTGGGCGAAATTCTGGTGACGGGCGGCGGCTTCGAACGCCGCCAGCGCCGGCAGCAAGTCGGAACGCAGGGCCATGGTTAGCCTCAAATCCTGTTTGTGCCTGACCTCCAAAGTATGCGCTTGTGATGGCGATACGGGTGAGGACAATGGTCTCAGCCAGCAATTTGGCTGTTGCCCGGGTCGGCCGCGGCGGCGCGATGCGGCGGGACCGCCTGGCATCCCCCGCAGCAGCCGTACTTGGCCCGCCACAGATCGGTTTCGGCCTCCGTACCACGCACCTCCCTCCGCCCCAAGCGAGCTCCGTCATGCCTTCCATCGACACCGCCGTCCCTTTGCCGACACCCGCGACGCGGGCCTGGCTGACCCCGTTGGAACTGGGACTGCTGGGCGCGATCTGGGGCGCCTCGTTCCTGTTCATGCGCATCGCCGTCCACGATTTCGGCGCGATGCCGCTGGTCGAGGTGCGACTGGCGCTGGGTTCGCTGGTGCTGCTGCCGTTCCTGTGGCGCGCGCGCGCGCAGTTCCCCGCCAGGATCTGGCCGAAGATCGTGCTGATCGGCGCGATCAATTCGGCGGTGCCCTTCATGCTGTTCGCCTGGGCCGCGCAGCGCGCGCCGGCCGGCATCGGCGCGATCGCCAACGCGATGACGGTGCTGTTCACCGCGCTGGTCGGGTTCCTGTTCTTCGGCGAGAAGATCGGCGCGCGCCGCAGCGTGGCGCTGCTGGTCGGCTTCGCCGGCGTGGTGGTGCTGGCCAGCGGCAAGACCGCCGGCGCCAGCATCAGCTGGGCGGTGGCGGCCGGTGCGGGTGCGGCCTTCCTGTACGGCATCGGCATCAACCTGGTGCGCCGTCATCTCAGCGGCCTGCCGCCGGCGGCGGTCGCTTCGGCCACGCTCGGTTCCGCGGCGCTGCTGACTCTGCCGTTCGCGCTCAGTAGCTGGCCCACGCACGACATCCCGATGAAGTCCTGGTTCTCGGCGGCGATGCTGGGCGTGCTCTGCACCGGCGCGGCCTTCGTCATGTATTACCGCTTGATCGCGCGCATCGGCGCCAACCGAGCGTCCACCGTGACGTATCTGATTCCGGTGTTCGGCGTGGCCTGGGCCTGGATGCTGCTGGACGAGCCGCTGACCCTGACCATGGGCATCGCCGGCGCGATGATTCTGGGCAGCGTCGCGATCAGCCAGCGCAGCGCGCGCTGAGGGAGCCCGGGACATGAACGACAGCCACCGCGAACCCGTACAGCACCGCGTCCGCTTCGATTTCGACATCGAGTTCACCAACGGCGGCGGCATCCAGGGCCAGGATTTCCGCCTCGACATCGACGGCGACGACATCGCCGACGCCGCCCTGGTCGACTACATCGTGCAGGACCTGCGCCTGCTGATGGTCGGCAAGGCGCGCATCCTCAATAAGGCGATCATCGTCGAGGCGCACAAGCGCAAGACCGATGCGGCCGATCCGGGGCGGCGCATCTACGTCGACCTCAGCCACACCATCGAGGACGGTCTGGTCACGTATCCGGGCATGCCCGCCGCGCGCGTGTGCGATTACCTCAGCCGCGAAGCGTCGCGGGCGATCTACGAGGAAGGCACCGAGTTCCAGATCGCGCGCATCGAGATGGTCGCCAACACCGGCACCTACATCGACTGCCCCTCGCACCGTTATGCGCACGGCCACGACTTGTCCGAGCTCAAGCCCGAGGCCTGCGCGGATCTGGAGGGCATCGTGGTGCGCGCCGACCACCGCCAGGTCAACGCGATCGACGCCTCCTGGTTCCGCGACAAGGAATTGCGCGGACGCGCCGTACTCGTGCATACCGGCTGGGACGCGCATTGGGCCGATCCCGCCTACGCGGTCGGGCATCCGTTCCTGACCGAGGACGCGGCGGTGTATCTGCGCGAGTGCGGGGTCAAGCTGGTCGGCATCGATTCGATGAACATCGACGACACCCGCGGGCGCGCGCGACCGGTGCACAGCACCTTGCTGGGCGCCGACATCCTGATCGTCGAGCACCTGCGCAATCTGGCCGCGCTGCCGGACGAGGGCTTCCGTTTCAGCGCGGTGCCGCCCAAGGTGCGCGGCGCCGGTACCTTCCCGGTGCGCGCGCTGGCGCGACTGGACTGATCACTCCGCCAGATAGGCCTGCAGGGCGGCGATCGCCAACCGCACCTTGGCCGGTTGCGAATCGCGCTGGGCGGTGACCGCGTACACGCCCAGAGGCGCCATCGACCACTCCGGCAGCACCCGCAGCGCGCGGCCGTCGGCCAGCAGCGGCGCCGCGTCGGGGCCGGGCAGGCGCATGATGCCCAGGCCTTGCAGCATCATCTGCTTGAGCGCCTCGGCGCTGTTGCCGACGATGCGTCCGCCCACGCGCACGCGCCGCATCGGTTCGCCGGGGCGGTGCAGCTCCACGTACTCGGGCTGGTTGATCACGCTCAGCATCAGCATCGGGTGCTGGCCCAGCTCCTCCGGCGTGCGCGGCAGCCCGTGCGCCTGCGCGTAGGCGGGCGTGGTCGCGAGCAGGTAGTTCCACTCGGCCAGGCGGCGGGCGATCAGGTTGGAATCGACCAGGCGGCCCACGCGCACCGCCAGGTCGATGCGCTCGCCGATCAGATCGATCTGGCGGTCCTCGGCGAACAGGCGCAGCGACAGTGCGGGATGCGCGTGCAGCAGGGGCGCCAGCGCGCCGGCGAGGTGGCTGGCGAAACCCACCGGCACCGCCACCCGCAACTCGCCGCGCGGTTCGTCGCGCAGATCGCCGAGCCGGCGCTCGGCCGCGCGCGCGGCGTGCAGCATGCCCGCGCAATCCTCGTAGTAGGCCTGCCCGGCCTCGGTGGTGGTGAGCTTGCGAGTGGAGCGGTGCAGCAGGACCACCCCGATCTCCTCCTCCAGCCGGCGTAGCTGCTGGCTCACCGCCGACGGCGTCATGTCCAGCTCGCGCGCGGCTGCGCTCATCGAGCCCAGCTCGACCACGCGGGCGTACAGGGCCATGCGCTTGAGGCGGTCTATCGTGAAGTCCAGCTTCATAGTTCTAGTCCGGATACGCATCTTATCGAGCGATCTTGCAGTGGGAATACTAGCGCCACCTAACCCCAACGGAGCAGTCCCATGCACATCGCCCTGATCGGCGCCAGCGGCTTCATCGGCTCGGCGCTGCGTAACGAAGCCCTGTCGCGCGGCCACCGGGTCACCGCCCTGGTCGGCCATCCGGAAAAGCTGAGCGCCCAGCCGGGTCTGAGCGCGGTCGCCACCGACGTGCTCGACCAGGACCGCCTGGCCCAGCAACTGGCCGGCCACGAGGCCGTGATCAGCGCCTTCAGCGGCCATGCCCAGGACGACGTACGCGGCTACTTCAACCGCGGCTCGGCGGCCATCGTCGCCGCGACCAAGCAGGCCGGCGTGCCGCGTCTGCTGGTGGTCGGCGGCGCCGGCAGCCTGGAGGTCGCGCCCGGCGTGCAGCTGGTCGATACCCCGGACTTTCCCGCGCAGTGGAAGGGCGCCGCCTTGGGCGGCCGCGACGTGCTCGAATCGCTGCGCGCCGAGCCCACCCTGGACTGGACCTTCCTCAGCCCGGCGGCCCTGATCTCGCCCGGCGAGCGCACCGGCCGCTTCCGCCTCGGCGGCGAGCAGCTGTTGGTCGACGAGGCCGGCAATTCCGCGATTTCGGTCGAGGACTACGCGCTGGCCTTGATCGACGAACTGGAGCAGCCGGCGCATAGCCGACGTCGTTTCAGCATCGCTTACTGAGCCCGACGGCGCGCGGTGGATCGCCCACCGCGCGTCGCCGTCGGGCTTGCGCCGGAACGGCGTGCCTTGCGCCAGAACGCGCCACCGACCGCAGCGCTTGGGCTAACCTGCCCGCATCTGGGGGAGAGGCCGGCGCGACGCGTCGGCAGGGGACAGCATGCGCGGCAAGCCAGTCGGGGCGAGCGTCGTCCTGAGTCTGATTCTGGGTTTCAGCCCGACCGCGTCCGCGGACGCCGAGGTCGATTGCGAACACCTCGGCGCCTTGGCCGTCGCCGCCGAGCAGCCGCGCAGGTCCTTCCTGTTTCGCACCTACGAGACGCGCCGCCTGGTCGCGTTGACGCTGGCCGAATGCGCTTACCGTAAGGAAGCCGATCCCGCGCTCGCGGCCGCCATCGGCGACCGTCGCTTCGTCCGCTTGTCCGCCGCAGAGCAGCGCCGCACGCTTTCGGCGGCGGCCATGAATGCCTGGCGGCTGGATCGCGATGCCCATGCGCTGGAGCTGTTCCGGCGCGCCATCGCCGTCGACCCCGGCGATCCGGACGACTGGTATCGGCGCTCCCTGCTGGAGCGCCTACAGGGCGACCCCGCGGCGGCGGCCGAGTCCTTGATCCATCTGATCGAACATTGGCCGGAACTGCTGGACAACCTGGACGACGGCCACATCTTCGCGTTGATCTACAAGCTCAAGCCGCGCTCGCCGATTCGGCTGAGCCTGTTGCAGGCCCTGCTGGATGCGAACTGGCAGCGCAAGGGGCAGGGCGCCAGCGCGGCCTGGTACGAGTTGGCGGTGATCCGCGTCGATCGCGGCGAAATCGACGCCGCGCGCGCGGCGATCCGGCGCGTGTCCGCGCCGATCGAGCTGGTCAAGCTGCGCGCCGACAAGCGCTTCGACGCGATCGTCGACCGCGATGCGGTCGCCTTCAATGTCGAGAATGCCGCCCAGCGCGAGACCGAGCTGTATCGCTCTCTGGCCGCGGCCCGGCCGGATTCGCTGGATCTGCAGGTGCAGCTCGGCTCCGCCCTGCTCACCCAGGGCCGCAGCGAGGAGGCGCTGTTGCAGTCCAACCGGGTGATCGCGGGCATCGCCGAGGCGCCGAAGGATCGCCCCGCCTATGCCGACCTGGGCGCCGAGGTCTGGGTGATGAATTCGCGCGCCATCGCGCTGCGCCGCCTCGGCCGCTACGACGAGGCGCTGCTGGAATTGCAGCGCGCGAGCCGCCTCAACGAAGACGGCGTCGCCAACGTCAGCCAGGCCCTGAACCTGGGCGACTACTACGCCTCCCTGGGCCGCGCCGACGAGGCCCTGGCGGCCGCGGCGCGCGCCGGCAACGATATCAGCGGCTACGGGCGCATGGTGCAGACGCTGGTGCAGTTGCGCGCCGCCGTACAGAAGCGCGACGCGACCGCTGCCGAACGCGCGCTGACCTACCTGCGAGCACACAGAACGGACAGCGAAACCCTGCTGCTGAGCGGATTGATCTACGGCGAGCGCATGGACGAGGCCGAGCAGCTCTTGCTGGAGCTGCTGGCCTCGGCCAGCGAACGCGAAGAGGTCTTGCGGTGGCTGCAGGATTTCCGTGAAGCCGAGCCCCTGCCCGGCGATCGCGTCTGGCGCGCGCGCAAGGCCGAGCTGATCGCGCGGCGCAGCGTGCAGGAGGCGGTGAACAAGGTGGGCCGCATCGAGCGCTACGCGATCTTCGGCGCGAACGAAATGAATTAATCGGACACGCGGCCGCTGGCATACTGCGCGCGAATACGCACGCAGGAGCCCGCATGCACGGCCCCGATCCCAGCGACCCGCATCCGATGCGCGGTTTTCCGCAGATCTGCTACATCCGCAATACCGTCGACAACCCGCAGATCCAGGTAGGCGAGTACAGCTACTACGACGACCCCGAGGATTCGGAAGGGTTCGCCCGCAACGTCCTGTACCTGTTTCCCTTCATCGGCGACCGCCTGATCATCGGCCGCTACTGCGCGATAGCGCGCGGTGCCACCTTCGTCATGAACGGCGCCAACCACCGCATGTCGGGATTCTCGACCTATCCCTTCAACATCTTCGGCAACGGCTGGGAGCGCAGCACGCCGCTGCCCGAAGAGCTGCCGTACAAGGGCGACACCGTGGTCGGCAACGACGTCTGGATCGGCTATCAGGCCATGCTGATGCCCGGTGTGCGCGTCGGCGACGGCGCCATCGTCGCGGCGCGTTCGGTGGTGAGCGCGGACGTGCCGCCTTACGCCATCGTCGGCGGCAACCCGGCGCGGGTGCTGCGCATGCGCTACGAGCCGGCGCAGATCGAACGCTTGCTGCGCATCGCGTGGTGGGATTGGGACGCGGCCAAGGTCAGCCGCAATCTGGAGCTGATCGTGGGCGCCGACCTGGATGCGCTGGAAGCGGCGCCTTGAGCGCGCTCAGGTCGTAGTGGCGGCGTCCGCGGGCAAGGGCGCGTCGGCTACGGCCTGGCGCGCCTGCGCGCGCGCCAGGCCGTAGCCGGTGCACGCCCAGGTCAGCGCGATCGCCGCGCCGATCAGGGCCGCCAGGGCGGGATGCTGGGCGAGCGCGTCGACCAGCGCCTTGGCCCAGCCGCTGACCGCATCGGCGCCGCGATAGACCACCGAATCGATGAAGTTCTTGGCCTTGTACTTGGCCTGGGTCGGCACCGAGGTGAACAACATCTCGCGACCCGGCCGCACGAAGGCGTATTCGCCGGCGCGGCGCACCACCATCACCACCGCCAGCACGGCGAAGGTCGGCGCCAGCGCCAGCCACAGGAAGCCCAACACCGTCACCAGCGGGACCGCGACCAGCAACACGCCGATGCCCAGCCGCTGCGCCAGGCGCCCGGTCAGGAACAGCTGCGACAGGATCGCCAGGCTCTGCACCACCACGTCGATGGTGCCGAACACGCGGGTCTGGTCGGCGCGGTCGGGATAGGTCAGTTCGACCAGTCGCGCCTGCTCGAAATAGAGAAAGGTGCTGACGCTGGCCAGCAACAGCACAAAGGCGGCGATGCCGAGCAGGTAGGGCGAGCGCAGCACGTCGGTGAAGCCGGCGAAGGGGCTGCCGCCGAGCGGGCGCGCGCGCGCCGCCGCGCTGGCTTCGGCGTGGATGGGATGAGCGTCGCGCCAACGCTGCAGGCGCCGCGCCACGTAGATCGCCGCGATCAGCAGCGCCGCCGACAGCCACAGCAGGCCGGCATGGCCGATGCGGCCGACGAGGATCACGCCCAGCAGGGGGCCGAGCAGGCCGCCGAAACTCGCGCCCGAGGCCATCAGCGCGAACACGCGTTTGGCCTGCGCGATCGGGAACAGATCGGCCAACACGCTCCAGGCCACCGAGATCGCGATCAGGTTGAACACCGACAGCCAGATGTAGAAGCTGCGCGCGAACCACAGATTGTCCGGCGCCCAGTGGAAGCCCAGCGCGAACCCGGCCAGGTTCAGGGCGAAGAAGCCGAAGGTCCAGGGCAGTACGTGGCGGCGCTGCACGCGTCCGGCCACCCAGCCGAACAACGGCATCACCGCCAGCGTCGCGACGAAGGTGCCGGTGAACAGCCATTGCAGGTTATCCACGCCGCCGGCGATGCCCATGGTCTCGCGCACCGGGCGCAGCATGAAGTAGCCGGCGAACAGCAGGAAGAACAGCAACGCGCCGGCCGCCGCCGGCTCGGCCTCGCGCGGGTCGATACCGAACAGGCGGGCGAGCTGGCGCGTCGGCGCGGACGGGCTCACGCGCGTCTCATCCGATCGCCGCGATCAGGGCCGCGCGCTGCTTCGCGTCCAGCAGGGCGCCGACGCCGGCCTGAAGATTGTCGGTCTGATTCTTGGGCTTGGAGGTGGCCGGAATCACCACCGTCACCGCCGGTTCGCTGAGCACGAACTTGAGGAACAGCTGCGCCCAGGAGGCGGCACCGACCTCCGCCGCCCAGTCCGGCAGCGGCTTGTCGCGCACCTGGGCGAACAGACGGCCGTCCTCGAAGGCGCGGTTGACGATCACCGCGATGCCCAGCTCGCGCGCGATCGGGAAGATCGTGCGTTCGGCCGCGCGCGAGACCGGCGAGTAGTTGATCTGCACGAACTCGGGCTTGAGCGCGCGCATGTCCTGGGCGAGTTGCGCGTGGGCGTCGTCGCGGTAATGGGTCAGGCCGACGTAGCGCACCTTGCCCTGCTGCTTGAGCTCGCGTGCGAGCGCGAGCTGGGTGCCGGTGTCGCGCAGGTTGTGGACCTGCAGCAGATCGATCTTGTCGGTCTTCAGGCGGCGCAAGGATTCGCCGAACTGGGCCAGGCCTTGCTCGCGGCCGCTCACGCCGGAGAGCTTGGTGGCCAGGAACAGCTTGGGCCGCGCCCGGGTTTCGGCCAGCAGGTCGCCGAGCACGTCCTCGGCGCTGGAATAGGTCGGGGCGGTGTCGATCACGGTCGCGCCGGCATCGATGAAGCGCTTGAGCACTTCGCGCAAGGGATCGCGCGCGTCGGCGCCGGCGCCGACCTCGAAGCTGCCCGAAGTGCCCATGCCGATCACGGGCAGTGGCTCGCCGCTGGAGGGAATCGCGCGTTTCAACAGCGGGCCGCGGAACGGCTGCTCGGCGGTGAGCGCGCCGGCCGGCTTGTTCGGGCTGGTGCCCAAGGGGCGCGGCGTGTCCTGGCTGCAGGCAGCCAGCGGCGCCAGCGCCAATCCGGTGGCGGTGAGGGTGGCGGTGGTGAGGAAATCCCGACGGCTGGCCATGGCGCGTACTCGCGTTGCGGGGAAGACGTGGACACGCCGCAGCCTCGCCCGTGGCGCGGGTTGCGGACAGTGCCGTTAGCCATGTGCCCGCGGCGGTACCGCCGTCGCGGGACTCAGCGTGCGCCGAGACGCTGCAGCAAGGCCATCGCCGCGGCCGGATTGCGCGCCTTGGCGGCGCTGATGAAATACAGATAGACCTCGCGCGGGCGCGCGCCCGCTGCACCGACGGCGTCCACATGCGCCAGGTCGGCCGGATCTCCGCCCGTGGCCCATTCGCGCGCGCGGCGCGCCCAAGCGTCGAGCTCGGCATCGGGGTAGCCGCTCGCCACGTCGGCGCGCGAACGCATCAGGCGCGCGTACACGAAGTCGCCGGTGATGTCGGCCAGCGACGGGTAGTCGCTGGAATCGGTGTAGACGGTGGCGATCCGACGCTCGCGCGCGAGGCGCAGGTAGGCCGGATCGCGAAAGCTGTCGTGGCGCACTTCCAGCACATGGCGCAGGGCGCGGCCGTCGAGTTCGCGCGGCAGGCCGTCGAGGAAGGCGGCGACATCGTCGGCGTCGAAGCTGCGACTGGGCGCCAGCTGCCACAGGATCGGGCCCAGGCGCTGGCCGAACTCGGCCAGGCCGCCGTCGACGAACGCCTGCGCGGCCTTGACGTTGCGCGCCAGCGCACCGGATTGGGTGATCCGCCCGGGCGCCTTGAGCGAGAACGCGAAGACATCCGGCGTCTCCGCCGCCCACTTGGCGTAGGTGGCCGGCTTCTGCGCGCTGTAGAACGTGCCGTTGATCTCGATGCTGCTGAGCTCGCGGCTCGCGTATTCCAGCTCGCGCCGTTGCACCAGCCCCTTGGGATAGAAGTTGTCGCGCCAGGGCGCGTAGGTCCAACCGCCGATGCCGACGCGGATGCCGTCCACTGGCGGGACAGAACGCGTATCGCCGCCGCTGCCGCTGTCGGCGGGAGGCGCGGAGAACAGATCGCCGGCGGGGGCGGGCTTCTTGCTGCGCGTGGGGCTCATCGGTGTTTCGCCGTCCGAGAGTGAGAGGTGCGGAACGCAGGCGAGCATAGCGCCGAAACGTTAAGCTCACGTCGCGCCGACAGTGGCGCGACAGGCACAGGGAGCATCAGCATGACCACCCACACCGGCAGTTGCCATTGCGGCAAGATCGCTTACGAAGTCGACGGCGATATCGACCAGGCCTTGGACTGCAATTGCTCGATGTGCCGTCGCCGTGGCGGCCTGCTCTGGTTCGTGCCGCGCGCTGCGCTGCGCCTGACCACCGACGAAGCCGACCTGGGCACCTACCGTTTCAACACCGGCGTGATCGCCCATCATTTCTGCCCGAACTGCGGGATCTCGCCCTTCAGCGAAGGCAAGGGGCCGGACGGCTCGGCGATGGGCTGCATCAATGTGCGCTGCCTGGACGGCGTGGACCTGGCGACGGTGAAGATCGTGCCGTGGAACGGGCGCGATCATTGAGCCGCGATCGGCGCCGGCGCGGTCAGTCCAGCTGCCAACGCCCGCCGCTGCGGCGTATCACGCGAGACGAGAACGTCGGCGCCGCGCCCTGCGCCATGGTCGTGCACATCGCTTCGAAGTCGACGCGTCGTTTCGGGTCCAGCTCGGGCAGGTAGACCAGCAGTTCGTGACGCGCCGGCAGGCAGACGGCGGCGTCGCTGCGCCCGTGGCGACCGGCCACGCGCTGCCATAGGGCTTCATCGACCAGCACGCTGGGCAGATAGTCGTTGCCCTGGGTCGCGAACACGCCCGGGTAGCCGTCCTGCGCGGTCAGCGGGTCGATCTCCTCGCGCTCCAGATTGGCCGCGCCGATGCGGTCGAGTTCGCCTTCGGTCAGACCGCTGCTGCGTACCTGCGCAGGCGAGAGCAAGGCCATGCCTAGCTCCGAATCGCGCACCCAGCCCTTGGAGAAATGCGCGCCCAAGGGCCGCAGCACCGGTCCGCTCTCCATCAGTTTGGCGCGCTCGGCCGCGGACTTGCCTTGCGCCAGGGTTTCCAGCTGGCGCTGCACGGAAGCCTGGAAATCCGCGGGGCGCACCACCAGGCGCAGCTCGGACAGCGGTATGCGCTCGGAGGTCAGGTCCTCGACCTGCGTCTGCAAGGCCACGCGTCGCTGTTTCTGCTGCTCGCAGACGGCGCCCGGCTGCTTGGCGCAGATCTCGCGCAGGTTGCCGAGCTCGACGACGCCCAGGTCCTCGCCAGCCTTGTGCAGACGCAGGCGATCGGGCGCTTCGATGACGATGTCCAAGGCCGGGTCCGAGCGTTGCAGCCGGGCTTTCATGTCCTGCGCGAGGGCGTCGGCGGCTTGCGCCGGGGACAGCTGCAGGCAGCACAGCGCGAGGAGCGCGGAGAGGAAACGGCGTGCGGGCATCGGGAGGCTTCCTGCGGTGATGCGTGGACGGGGGGTTGGGGCAGCCTAGGGCAGGGGGAGGGGCGGGGCAATCGGGCACAAAAAAAGACCGGCGCCTCGCGGCGCCGGTCTTGGTACTCCTCGCGAACCGATGCGCGACTTACTTGATCGGCTCGTTCAACATCATCTGCCGCACGAACCGCACCGGCGGTGCGCCGTAGGACAGCACCTGGTCGTGGTAGGCCTTGGCGTTGAACTGCGCGCCCAGCTTGGTCTCCACCGCCTTGCGCATGTCGAAGTGCTCCTGCGCGCCGACGAAGTAGGTCGGCAGCTGCGCCGAGGTCAGCTGCGCGCGCACCCACTTGCCTTCGGCCTCGCTGGCCTGCTGGAAGGCCTGCTTGGTCATCAGCTCCATCGCCTGTTCCTTGGTCCAGTTGTCGACCTGGACGCCCTGGTCGAGGATGGCGTTGGCGATGGTGCGCAGGTAGAACTTCAGCTGGACCAGGCGGAACAGCGGGTCGTTATCCAGATAACCCGCGTCGGCCATCATGTCCTCGGTGTAGACCGCCCAACCCTCGGCGAACAGGCCCGAGCGCAGCACCGCGCGCAGGGTCGACGGCGACTTGGCCGAGTGCGCGCCTTCCAGGTAGTGGCCCGGCATCGCCTCGTGGATGGACAGCAGGTGGATCATGCGGTTGTTGTATTCGCGCAGGAACGAATCGACCTGCTTGTCGCTCCAGTCGTCCGGAATCGGCGAGATCGCGTAGTAGGTGTCCAGGCCGCGATCCAGCGGGCCCGGCGAATCGCAGTAGGCCACCGCGACGCCGCGCTGGAACTCCGGCATCAGGATGATCTTGACCGGATCGTTGGGCACCGTGACCAGGTCCTTGGCGCGGGTGAACGCGGTCGCGTCGGCCAGGGTCTGCTTGGCGAAATCGACCACCTTGTCGCGCGCGGGCTTCTCGGCGTAGGCCAGCTCCAGCGCGGCCTCGATCGCCTTCTGCTGCTCCTCGGCGCTGGGCTTGTCCGGCAGCGCGGGCGCGCCCGGCTTGTCCTTGAGCACCTTCTGCGCGATCGCGTACATGTCGCCGCGCACGCGCACCAGCTCGGCCTCGGCGCGCTGCTTGATTTCGGCGCGCGACAGCGACGAGTTCAGCGAGTACTGCAGCTTTTCGTCGTACAGGGTCTGGCCGATGCGGAAGTTGCCCTTGGCGTTCGGCACTAGGGTTTCGTCCAGCCACTTCTGCTGCTCGGCCACGGCCTTGCGCAGGCCGGCGACGGCCGCGTCCAGGCGCTTGCGGTCCGCGCCCTGGAGCTGGCCGGCGTTGGGCACGATGAAGGTGTCGACCAGGCTGAGCACGCCGGCGTTCTGCTTGGCGACGGTCTCGGCGTGGATCTTCGGCACCCGGGTCGGGTCGAGGTTGGCGCGCGCCTGGGCGAAGATCTGCGGGATCTTCTCCATGCGCACGGTCGCCGACTTCAGGCGCTGCGGCATCGGCGCGAACTCGCGCGCCATCAGGTTGTAGATCGCGCCGCCGGCCAGGCCGCTGTAGACCTGCGGGTCCCAGGCCCAGCTCTGCAGGGTTTCGATGCCCCACACGTCCGAGCGCAGCTGGTTGCGCAGGATCGCCGCATCGATCTGGTTCTCGCGCGAGAGCTTGCTCAGATCCACCGTGTCCAGCTCGCCCAGCAGCTTCTTGGCGAAATCGACCTGGGCCTTGCGGCCGGTCTCGCTGAGGTCGTCGACCTCGCCGTCGTAACGGTGCTCGCCGATCTGGGTCGCCGACACCGGATTCAGCTTCAGCCAGCCGTCCAGCCACTGCTTGGACAGCTCGGCGAAGCGGGCGTCGACGGCGGCGTCGGAGGTGGTCGCCGCGGCGCTGGTGGCGGCCGCGGGCGCCTGCGGCGCGTCGGCCGTCTTCGGCTGGCAGGCGGCGAGGGTGACGGTCAGCAGGGCCAGGGCTAGCGGCGACTTACGCAACAGGCGCATACGGGGTCTCGAGGGGGCGGCGGACGCCGCGATCCGCGCAGGATATCGCGCGCCCGGGGCCCTCCGCATAGGCCGTTGGTCGCCCCCGCGCTTTGCCGATGGGAGGGGGCGGGTTCGGTCCATGCGAATCCGAGGCGGCCAGCACTGCACCCTCAAAGCACCTTCGTGGCATCAAACAGATGGATGCGCACGCGGGCTGTTTTGCGGTTTGGCCGATCCGGCTAACCTGTTGCGGCGCTGGAGTGCCCGGCGACAGGGGAAAACATGCGAGTACTGAAGTTGGCCGCGCTGCTGGTCGTCAACGCGGCGATGGCAGCGAGCGCGTGGGCGGCGGCGCCTACGCTGGACGATTTTCTCAAGGACGCGCGCTTCGAAGCGTTGACGCTTTCGCCCAGCGGCGAGTATCTGGCCGTGCGCGTGCCGCAGGCGGACCGGACGGTCATGGCGATTCTGCGTCGAGAGGATCTCAAGCTGGTCGGGCACCTCAATGCAGGCGCGGGCACTTTCGTGGACGAGCTGTTATGGGTTTCAGACCATCGTGTCTTCGCCACGGTGCTGGAGCGCGACGGTAAGGCAGAACAGCCCTACCGGACGTTCGGGGTGCGCTGGCTGGATATCGACGGAACCACCGGTGCGAGTTGGGGGGCGAATGTACTGAGTTTGCTCGCCGAGCCGGACATGCTGCTGGTACGCGGATGCGGCGCATCCAAAAGCGTCCGTTTGACCGGTTCGCGCGACTTCGTCTGCGCGTCGCGCGTATACAGGCAGCGTATCGATGACAGAGATACGCGCGTCGAAGTGGTGGCGTCGCCGGAGCCGGATTCGGAATTTCTTGGCGACGACCAGGGGCGCGTGTCCTTCAGCTGGCACTGGGACAAGGGCAGTAAGCAGCACCTCTACCGCCGTCATGGCGATCAGTGGCTGGTCGTGAACGACGAGACGACCAGCGGCGTCAACGTGACGCCCTACGGGACCAGTGCGGACGGCCGCTACGGCTATCTGTGGAGCGAACGCAGCAAGGGGCCGGATGTGATCGAGCGCATCGATCTAGCCAGTGGAGAGCGGACGGTGGTCGCGTCGGACCCGAATGCCAACCCGCAGAGCCTGGTCTGGTCGCTGGATCACAGGGAGCCCGTGGGCGCGGTGTATGGCGGTATGCAACCCAAGGCGCGTTTCTTCGATGAATCGCATCCGCACGTGCGCTTGTTGCGGAACTTGGAGCAAGAGTTTCCGGGCGAGCTCACGCGCGTCAGCAGCGCCAGCCGCGACGGCAAGCTTGCTGTGGTCACGGTGGGGGGCGCACTGGAACCGCCGCGCTACTATCTGCTGAAGACTTCGACGGGCAAGCTCGAACTTCTGGTGAAAAGCCGCCCTTGGCTTTCCGCTGCGAGCATGGCGCCCACGCGCGAGGTCGAGTTCAAGGCTCGCGACGGGCTGACGATACGCGGCTGGCTGACGCGCCCGGCCAGCGCTGCGGCCACGCCGTTGGTGTTGATGCCCCATGGCGGGCCGTTCGATATCGAGGACCAGTGGCACTACGACGACGAAGTGCAAATGCTGGCGACGCGCGGCTATGCGGTGCTCCGAGTCAATTTCCGCGGTTCGGGAGGGCGCGGGCGCGATTTCATGGAAGCGGGCTATCGGCAGTGGGGCGCGGCCATGCAGGACGACCTCACCGATGCGACCCGTTGGGCCATCGCGAACGCGGGAATCGATGCTCAGCGGATCTGCATCTGGGGCGGAAGCTACGGCGGCTACGCGGCCATGATGGGGGCGGTGCGCGAACCCGATCTGTATCGATGCGTCGTCGGTTTCGCCGGGCCGTATGATCTGCCTCTGATGTATCGCAAGGGTGATATCCGACGTACGCGCTACGGCCGCGGTTTTTTGCGTGCCACGTTGGGCGAGGACGAGGAGACCTTGGAGCGGATTTCGCCAACCACGCACGCGGCTCAAATCAAGGCAGGGGTTCTGCTGGTACACGGCATGCTCGATGAGCGTGTTCCCCCGGCTCATGCCAAGGCCATGAAACGTGCTATGGACAAGGCAGGCAAGTACTACGAGACCTACTTTCCGCCTCAGGAAGCTCATGGCTTCTATGGCGACGCCAGCCGACGCAAGTACTACGAGACCGTGCTGGCCTTTCTGGACAAGTACCTGCGCTGATCCGGCACGCAGGCCTCAGTCGGCACGGATGCGCTCGGCGCGGGTATAGACATTCAACGAATCCCCGCGCGCGAACGCGGCCAGGGTGATGCCGGCGTCCTCGGCGGTGCGGATGGCCAGGTCGGTGGGGGCGGAGATCGCCACCACCAGGCCGATGCCGGCGCTGGCGGCCTTGTGCAGCAGTTCGTAGGAGGCGCGCGAGGTCATGACCAGAAAGCCCGAGCGCGGGTCCAGCGCGGGCGACGAGCGCGCCAGCGCGCCGATCAGTTTGTCCAGGGCGTTGTGACGGCCGACGTCCTCGCGCACCAGCAGGCCGCCGGGGTGGGCGAAGCCGGCCGCGTGGACGCCGCCGCTGCGCGCGTTCAAGGGCTGCTGCGCGGCCAGCGCATCCAGGGCGGCGCGGATCTCGGCGCGGCTCGCGCGCACCGCGCTGTCCACCCGCGCGACCGGGCGTAGCGCTTCGCGCAGCGACTCCACCCCGCACAGGCCGCAGCCGCTGCGGCCTTCCAGGTTGCGGCGGCGATCGGCGATGGCGTCGTAGCGCGATTGCGGGATCGCGCCGTGCAGGGCGACGCCGGCCTCGCTGCGCACCACGTCGACCAGGCGGTATTCCTGCGGCGCGGCGACGATGCCTTCGCTGAGGGCGAAGCCGAGCGCGAAATCCTCCAGCGATTCCGGTGTGGCCATCATCACCGCGAACGCGAGGCCGTTGTAGAGCAGGGCCACCGGCGCCTCGACCACCACCGCGTCTTCGTGCTCGCTGCGCGCGTCGCCGTGCAGGCGCAGGGTGCGCACCGGCCGCAGGGCGTCGCTCATGGATGACCGCACAGGCGGCGGCCCTTGTCGGTGAGCGCCAGCAGCACGCGCTCGCCCTCGCGCTGCTGCACGACGAGATCGAGTCCGTCGTAGCGCGGATCGTCGCCCAGCGCGGCCAGCAGGCGCTGCAGTTCGCTCAAGCCCAGGCCCAGGCGCTTGGCGACGCGGTGGACGGACTGGCGGTCCTCCTCGGCCAACAGGCGCAGCAACGCCAGGGCAGGATCCTCGCTCATCGCGAGACGGCGACGGCGCTGCGGCTCAGCCGCACCGGGATCGATTTCGAGGCCGGCGTGCGCGCGCGCTCGGCATGGCTGCCCAGCGGCACCAGCGGGTTGGTCTCGGGGAAGTAGGCGGCCAGGCAG
Organism: Lysobacter sp. cf310; assembly: GCF_900114355.1. Classification (GTDB taxonomy): domain Bacteria; phylum Pseudomonadota; class Gammaproteobacteria; order Xanthomonadales; family Xanthomonadaceae; genus Lysobacter. The sequence goes on along the minus strand of NZ_FOSS01000002.1, from coordinate 833,683 downwards.
CCGCGCGGAATGTCGTATTCGACCAGGCGGAAACCGTCGACGCGGCGCTCTTCGATACCGCCGCGGCCGTCGTCCCAGACCGAGGTGATGTCGACCAGATCGCCGTCCGCGTAGCCGAGCGCGGCCAGGTCGTGGCGGCCGATGAAGCAGACCCGGCGCAGGCCGTGCACGCCGCGATAGCGGTCGTCCAGGCCGTAGACGGTGGTGTTGTATTGGTCGTGCGAACGCACCGTCATCAGCTGCAGCAGGGCGGGCTCGCCCGTGTCGGTATCGCCCAGCGCGTGCACGAAGAACTGCGCCTTGCCGGTCGCGGTCGGGAACTCGCGTTCGCGGCCGGGATGACGCAGGTGGAAGCCGCCGGGCGTGCGCACCCGCCGGTTGAAGTCCTCGAAGCCGTCGACGACCCGGGCGATGCGTTCGCGGATGCGGTCGTAGTCCTCGACCAGGGCCAGCCAGGGCGTGGCGCTGTCGGGCAGGGTGGCCGCGGCCAGGCGCGCGACGATCGCGGGCTCGGACAGCAGCTGCGCCGAGGCCGGCGGGTTCATGCCCGAGGACAGGTGCACCATGCTCATCGAATCCTCGACCGTGACCGCCTGCGGGCCGGTGGCTTGCAGGTCGATCTCGGTGCGGCCCAGGCAGGGCAGGATCAGGGCCTCGCGGCCGTGGACCAGGTGCGAGCGATTGAGCTTGGTGCTCACGTGCACGGTCAGCGCGCAGTTGCGCAACGCCTCGTAGACCAGGGCGGTGTCGGGCGTGGCGGCGGCGAAGTTGCCGCCCATGGCGAAGAACACTTTGCCGCGGCCGTCGCGCATGGCCTCGATCGCGGCCAGGGTGTCGAAGCCGTGTTCGCGCGGCGGCTCGAAGCCGAAGGCCGCGCCCAGCTTGTCCAGGAAGCGCGCCGAGGGCTGTTCGTAGATGCCCATCGTGCGGTCGCCCTGCACGTTGGAGTGGCCGCGCACCGGGCAGGGGCCGGCGCCGGGTTTGCCGATGTTGCCGCGCAGCAGCAGCAGGTTGGCCAGCATCTGGATGGTGGCCACGCTGCGCCGGTGCTGGGTGATGCCCATGCCCCAGCACAGAATGGTCGCGCGGCTGTCGATATAGATGCGTCCGGCTTCTTGCAGCTGCGCGCGGCTCAAGCCCGACTCGCGCTCCAGCGCCTCCCAGGAGGTCGCGCGCAGGGCGTCGGCGAAGGCGTCGTAGCCGCGCGTGTAGGTATGGACGAAGGCCTGGTCGACCGCGCCGGCCTCGACCACCTGCTTGGCCAGCGCGGTGGCGACGGCGAGGTCGCCGCCGATGCGCGGCTGGTAGTACTCGGTGGCGATGCGGGTGCTGCCGCCGCTGAGCATCTCGGTGGGCGACTGCGGATTGGCGAAGCGTTCCAGGCCGCGCTCGCGCAGCGGATTGAAGGCGACGATGCGGCAGCCGCGCTTGGCCGCGCTGCGCAGCTCGCCGAGCATGCGCGGGTGGTTGGTGCCCGGGTTCTGGCCGAACACGAAGATCGCCTCGGCGCGCTCGAAGTCGTCCAGGGTGACCGAGCCCTTGCCGCTGCCCAGCTGTTCGGTCAGGGCCACGCCCGAAGGCTCGTGGCACATGTTGGAGCAGTCGGGCAGGTTGTTGGTGCCGTACTCGCGCACGAACAGCTGGTACAGGAACGCGGCCTCGTTGGAGGTGCGTCCGGAGGTGTAGAAGATCGCTTCGTTCGCGCTGTCCAGGCCTTGCAGGGCCTCGGCGATGCGCGCGAACGCCTGCTCCCAGGCGATCGGCACATAACGATCGCTTATGGGGTCATAGGACATCGGTTCGGTCAGCCGGCCCTGCGCCTCGAGCGCGCGATCGTCCATTTCGGCCAGCTCGGCGACGCTGTGGGCGGCGAAGAATTCGCGCGTCACCCGCTTGGAGGTGGCCTCGTTGGCGACCGCCTTGACCCCGTTCTCGCAGAACTCGAAGGTCGAGTGCGCATTGCGGTCCGGCCAGGCGCAGCCCGGGCAGTCGAAACCCTTGGGCTGATTGGCTTTGAGCAGGGTGCCGGCGCCCTTGATCACGACCTGCTGGTCGCGCAGCGCCTGCCAGGAACTGCGCAGGGCGTCCCAGCCGCCGGCGGGCTTGTCGTAGTGGTCGATGGGTTTGTCGTCGGACATCGTGGTTCGCTGATCGGGCCGTGGCCTCGCGTGCAGCATAGCCGACCGGCGCGCGCGCGCCGTACGTTCAGGCTTCGTTTGGAAAAGCATGAAGGCTACGCCTGGCGACCGCGCGCGCGCCGAAATCCCGGCTTGACGCTGGTGTGCGGCAATGCAACAAATTCTCCACCGCCGCCGCACGCGGCACCGAGCAAGACCCGCGAACCGTGATCGTCATCGGACCTGTAAACCCGCGTTTCCGCCGCATGCCGGCGGGCGCCCTGCGCTGTACGGAGTCGTGTCGTCGCTAAACGCGACACCCGCCCACCGTACCGCCGCCGTCCCCGCACGAGTTCCGCATGACCCCGCACTTCGATGTCCGCGCGCTGCCCACGCGCCACTGCCTTATCGCTCCGCCGCGCGACCGCGTCGCCCGGTGTAGACCGCAGGCGATGCCCGTCACGGGCTGAGCCTGCCGCCGCTCACCGTCCGGAGCGGCACGCGAGCGCATTCGACTCGCGGCCATCTCTCCCTCTCCCAGGTCGTGCCGCACGCGTGGTGGCGCGGGTGCGCTGCGGCGTGCCGCTACGGACGGACCTTTCGTCTCCCTTGCCTTTCCTTGTCCGTCTATTGGAGTGCTTGCATGTCGTTTTCCGTTTCCCTTCCGCCGCGCCGCCGACCTTTGATCCTGGCTTTGGCGCTGGCCCTGACCGCGCCGCTGGCGCAGGCCGACGAAGCCGCCGCCGACGCCGGCGTCACCCTGGACGCGGTCCAGGTCACCGGCAGCAACCTGCGCCGCAGCGACGAGGCCGGCGTCAATCCGGTGCTGGTGCTGGACCGCGCCCAGATCGAGCGCAGCGGCAAGGTCACCGTGTCCGATCTGTTGCGCAGCCTCACCGCCAACAGCGGCAACAGCTTCAACGAGCAGTACACCGGCAGCTTCGCCAACGGCTCGGCCGGCGTGTCGCTGCGTGGCCTCAGCCAGAAGAACACCTTGGTCCTGGTCAACGGCTATCGCGTCGCCGCCTACGGCTTCGCTCAGAACACCCAAGACAATTTCGTCGATCTCAACGCGCTGCCGCTGGGTGCGGTCGAACGCATCGAAGTGCTCAAGGACGGCGCCTCGGCGTTGTACGGCTCGGATGCGATCGCCGGTGTGGTCAACATCATCCTGCGCCGCAAGATCGAGGGCGTGGAGCTGGACGCGGCCTACGGCGCCGCCACCGAGGGCGGCATCGACCAGCGCAGTCTGGGCCTGCGCGCCGGCGTCGGCGATCCCGACAAGGACGGCTACAGCCTGCGCTTCAGCCTGGACGTGCTCGACCGCGGCCGCCTGGATGCCGACGAGCGCGATCTGACCCGCGATGGCGACTACCGCGATCAGCCGGGCGGCCGGCTCGCCGGCTGGTCCACCCAGGGCGGCGCCTACTTGAGCAACCCGCGCGCGCCGCAGCGTTTCCCGAATTGCCAGCCCGGCACCGTCGCGCGGCCCTACGCCGATTTCGGCAGCCCGCTGCCGGGCGAGGCTTGCGCGTTCAACACCCAGCCCTATCGCACCTTGTTGCCCGACGTTGAGCGCTACCAGGCCTCGCTGGCCGGCGACTATTGGTTCAACGATTCGGTGCAGGGCTTCGCCGAGCTGCTCTACAGCACCAGCCACAACGGCACCTACTTCGGCGCGCCCTTGTCGGTGGGCGCGGGTCTGCGCGCCTACGACCGCAACACCGGGCGTCTGGTCGATATCCCGGTGGTGCTGCCGGTCGGGCATCCGAACAATCCCTATGGCGTGCCGACGCCGTTCGAAACCACCTTTCTCGACCTCGGCCCGCGCTACAAGATCAACAAGTCGCAGTTCCAGCGCACCCTGGTCGGCCTGCGCGGACGCGGCGAGGTCTGGGACTGGGAGCTGGCGGCCAACTATTCCGAGAGCCGCCAGCGCGAATACGTGCGCAACTTCGTCGACCGCTACGCCTTCGAACGCGTGCTCGCCGATGGCAGCTACGATTTCTTGAACCCGGGCCGCACGCCCGGCGCGCTGGAGGCTCTGCGCCTGTCGACGCGTCGCCCGGGCACCTATCGCCTGGCCACGGTCAACGCCAAGGTGTCGGGCTTCCCCTGGCAGTGGCGCGCCGGCGACGTGGGCGTGGCCGCGGGCGTGGAGTTCCGCGACGAGGCCCAGGACGCGCGCACCAGTCCGCAGGTGCTGTCGGGCACCGAGCTGCGCCCGGCGATCAACCTGATCGACGGCCAGCGCCGGGTCTCGGCCGCGTTCGTGGAGTTCAGCCTCAAGCCCTTCGACACCGTCGAAGTGCAGCTGGCCGGGCGCGGCGATCACTACAGCGACTTCGGCAGCGCGTTCTCGCCCAAGCTGGGCCTGCGCTGGCAGCCCAACGAGGACTGGCTGCTGCGCCTGAACGCTTCGCGCGGCTTCCGCGCGCCGTCGCTGCCGGAGATCGCGCAAAGCACCACCATCAGCTACGGCAGCGTGATCGATCCCTACGACCCGGTGCAGCCCGGCGGTTCGCGCGGCGTCACCATCCTGCGCGCGGGCAATCCCGACCTCGACGCCGAGCGCTCCAGCAACGTCAACCTCGGCGTGCTGTGGTCGCCCAGCGCCGACACCAGCCTGGGCGTGGACCTGTACCGCATCCGCCAGCGCGATCTGATCGGGCCCGACAGCCTGCAGGCGATCGTGTCGAACCCAGCCGCCTATCCCGGCCGCGTCACCCGCGATGCGCAGGGCCGCTTGCAGCTGATCGAGAACCGCTACGCCAACCAGGGCACGCTGACCACCACCGGCTTCGATATCGAGGGCCGCCAGGTCTGGCACGCGGGCGCGACCGACTGGACCCTGGACGGCAGCTGGACCCGACTGCTGAGCTACGAGCAGCCGCAGGTCGCCGGCCAGGCGGCGCTGGAAGGCGCGGGCGGCAACCGCTTCGGCGCGCTGCCGAAGTGGCGCGGCATCACCTCGCTGGGCGTGAACCGCGGCGACTGGAACGCGCAGTTGTCGTGGCGCTACATCGGCGGCTACGCCCAACAGGTGGTGGACGCGCGCAGCAACCCTGGGCTGCGCAGCAAGGTCGACGACAGCCACACCTTCGATCTGTACCTGGCCTACCAAGGCCTGGGCGACAGCACGCTGTACCTGTCGGTGCAGAACCTCACCGACCGCGATCCGCCGTTCGATCCGGCCGGCGGTGCGTTGCCTTACGACATCACTCAGTACGACGGGCTGGGGCGGTTCGTGACGGTGGGCTTCAAGCACCGGTTCTGATCGGGCGGGTCGCGGCCCCACGCGCTCGCGCGTGGGGCCGCAATCTCTGCGACGAGGCCTCGCTACCATGGCCCGGCGTCGCGCGCACCGGTTTACGCGGTGCGCGCGACGGACCGGCTTCCGGTCCGCAGCGACGGGAAGCCCCACGGCAGTACCGACAAGGAGCAGGTCATGGCAGACCCGGTTGGCGGCATCATCCTCACCATCTTTCTTTCCGTTACCCACGTAGGCGAGAACCAGGGCTTTCCGCATACGCCGGACGCGGCTTACGTCTGCGGTTTCGACCGCGCCAGTTACGAGATCGACCAGGCCGGCACGATCGACGTGGTGTTCGTGCCCAGCACGGCGCCGCGCTTCCGCATGCGCTCGGTGCGCATCAGCCGCGACAGCGAGACCGCGCCCGAGTACTCCACGCGGCAGGTCCAGAACCGCTCGCTGCAGCTCGACGCCGCCAACAAGACCGCGCAGGCGATCTACTTCGGCGTGATCGTGGAGGACGTCAAGACCGGACTGTCCTTCGAGTGCGATCCGCAGATCATCAACACGCCGGTGCCCACCTGAATCCCGGGCCGGCTCCGTCCGGGGCCGGCTTGCGGCGCGCTGAACGTCGGGCGCCACCCCCGCTGGTGGCGCCCATCGCGGCGGTGTCATAGTCGGCCCAGCCCACAGGGGGCTCGGGGAGAATCGCGATGCGCAGCGTTTGGACCACGGCCGCGTTGGCCTTGACCTTGGCGGCCGCGGCCGCCTGCAGCAAACACCCGCAGAGCGAGGAAGCCGCCGCGGCCCCGTCCGCAAGCGCGGCTTCCGCCCCCGATCGTGCGGGCGGCGCCGCCGCCGACCTGGGCGTGAAGCTGGCCTACGAACACGAGGTCGATCTCAAGGTCGAGGCGGCCGAGATTCCCAAGCGTCTGCGCGCGGCTCAGGAGGCCTGCAACGGCGGCAAGTTCGGTCCTTGCGCGGTGCTGGGCCTGCAGCAGCAGGGCGGCGATTTCCCCAGCGCCAGCCTGCAGGTGCGAGTGGTGCCCGCAGGCGTGGACCCGCTGATCGCGCTGGCCGGCAAGGGCGACGAGATCGCCAGCCGCAACACCCATGCCGAGGATCTGGCGGTGGTGATGCGCGACAACAGCCTGCTGCAGGACCGTCTGCGCAAGGAACACACGCGGCTGCTGGAATTCCAGGGCCGCCACGATTTGAAGATCCAGGACATGATGATCCTCTCGACCCAGATCGCCCAGGTCGAGGCGCAGTTGCAGGGCGCGCAGCAGGAAGGCGCGCAGCAGCAGCGCCGGGTCGATACCCAGTTGCTGACCCTGCGTTTCAACGCCCCGCAGTCGCAGGCCAACCGCAGCGAGATCGGCCAGGCCCTGGGCGACTTCGGCGCCATCGTGACCGGCGTGGTGGCCTGGATGATCCGCGCCTTCGCGGTGCTGCTGCCGCTGGGCGTGGTGGTGCTGGGCGCGCTGTGGTTGATTCGCCTGCTGCGTGGGCGCGGCCGCAAGGCGGCTTGAGTGCGCGCCGCCGCTTACTGGCTGTTGCTGTTCGCCGCGCCGGGCTATGCCGCTGCGGCGACGCCCGCGACCTGTCCGCCACCGGGTTGGGATCGCGCAGCGCTGGACAGCTTGAAGCGCGACGAGTTCGCGCTCGTCGATGCGGCTCGCCGTGAGGCGCTGGCGCAAGGGTTGCTGGCTTGTCTGGCCGACCCCGACCCGACTCTGCGCGACGGCATTGCCTATGAAGCCTTGTCGGCATGGATGCGCAAGGGCGCGTTGCCGGCTCCGGCCCTGCGCGGGCTGCGCGACGCCTTGTACACCCGCCTGGACGGCGCCGAGGGCGAGGGCTATGCACAGCCGTTCGCGGCCCTGGTGCTGGCCGAGGTCGCGCGCACCGATCGCGTCGCGGCCTGGATGAGCGCCGAGGAGCGCACGACGATGGTCGCGCGCGCGGTGCGTTACGAAACCTCGGTGCGCGACTACCGCGGTTACGACGCGCGTACCGGCTGGCGCCACGGCGTCGCCCATGGCGCCGACTGGCTGATGCAGTTGACCCTGAATCCGGCGGTGGACGAGGCCCAGCTGGTCGCGATCGTCGATGCGGTCGCGGCCCAGGCGGTGCCCGAAAGCGGGCACGCCTATGTCTTCGGCGAACCCGAGCGGCTCGCCGCGCCGGTGCTGTACGCGGCGCGGCGCGGTTTTCGCGACGAGGCGCAATGGACGGCCTGGTTCGCCGCCTTGCCGGCGCGCCTGGGCGATGCCAAGCAGGCTTACCGCGACCCGGTCTGGCTGGCGCGCCGCCACGACCTGCTCGCGTTCCTGCAGGCGATCTACGTCAGCGCCGACGTCTCCGACGACGCGCGCCTGCGCGTGCTGCTGCCGGGCGCGACCGCCGCGCTGAAAGCGATGCGCTGACCGCGAGCGACAGCCCCGTTTGTCTTCCCCCTTTGGAAAAGGGGATTTGAGGGGGATCTGCTTTTGAGTCGCGCGACCCCGGCGCTTACGTTTCGACAGCGCTCGCCAAGAACGGATCGGAAAGCTGCGCCAGGCTGGTCAGCGTTCCTCTTCGCTCTCGAATTCGACCAGCACATCCAGATCGAAGGCCAGCGCCTCCACCGCTTCGCGCACCTTCTCCGCGCTGGCGCGGTTGGGCGCGTCGATTTCGATCTCGTGCGTGCCTGGGCCGCGGTCGTCGGGCAGGCCGGCCGAGCTGGAATCGGAGTCGTCCATGCGCGGCATCAGGTCGGCGACTTCCTCGACGTGTTCGATGCCGTCCAGGCTCACCAGAAGGTTGCCGATGGCGCGGGCATCGTCTTCGCTACCGGTCACGCGCAGTCGCAGCAGGGGCATGGTTGGTTCCTATCGCGGGAAAGCAGGAACGAGGCTAGGCGCGGCCGGGCTAAGGCCATGTGACGGCGCGCGCGGGCGCGCATGCGCGTCATCCGGCGTCCACGGCGATGGAGTAGGGTGCGCGCATGAACACGAGCGAATCCGCCCCCGCACCGTCGGTGACCCTGCGTCCGCTGGAGCGCAGCGACCTGCATTTCGTCCATCAGCTCAACAACAATCGCAGCGTGATGGGCTACTGGTTCGAAGAGCCCTACGAGTCCTTCGTCGAGCTGGAGGAACTGTTCCGCAAGCACATCCACGACCAGTCCGAGCGCCGCTTCATCGTCGAGGACGCGCACGGCGAACGGGTCGGCCTGGTCGAGCTGGTCGAGATCGACCATCTGCACCGACGCGGCGAGTTCCTGATCATGATTTCGCCCGAGCAGCAGCGTCGCGGCTACGCGCGCGCGGCGACCCGGCTGGCGATCAGCTACGCGTTCCGGGTGCTGAATCTGTACAAGCTGTATCTGCTGGTGGACGTCGACAACCTGCGCGCGATCGCGATCTACGAGGGCGCGGGTTTCCAGCGCGAGGGCGTGCTGGTGGACGAGTTCTTCAGCGACGGCCGCTACCGCAGCGTGGTGCGGATGTGCCTGTTCCAGCATCAGGTGCTGAACCACCGCCGCGACGCCTGAGCGTCACGGCGGCGCGCCGCTTACTTGGCCTTGCCCTTGGCGGGTTTGGCGGGCTTGGCGGCCGGGGCCTTTTCGCTGATTTCGCGCGTGGGCAGCGGCACGTTGCACAGGTCGATGTGGCCGGCCGGCTGCTTGTACCACTCGTCGCGACGGTTGCGGCGCGACTCGATGATTTCGTCGAAGGCGGCGCTGTCGGTGCGCAGCACTTCGATCCCGACCCGGTCCTTCTTGGGCAGGTCGGCGGCCAGACGGATCGAGGCGATCGGCACGCGGTGGGCCGGGTTCTCGTAGAAGCCCAGCGCGCCGGTGCCGCGCGGCAGCACCGACAGCAGCTCCATGCCCTGGACCACGCGGCCGACCACGGTGATGTTGCGGTCGAGCTGGCGCGGCGACTGGCCGATCACCACGTACAGTTCGGTGCCGTTGCTGGAATCGGCGGCGACGTCGCGGCCGGCGCCGACCATGCCGTAGCAATGCGCGAGCCAGGCCGACTTGGCCGAGGTATCGCGCGCGGCCGGGAAGCCGTCGGCGAAGCCGACCTGCGGCGCCCAGCCGTCCGGGTCGGGCAGGACGTGGAAGGGCAGCTTGTCGCTGCTGCGCGCGAATTCCGCCGGCAGCTTGGCCTTGGTGCCCTTGCCCAGCGGCTTGCGGCTCTTGTCGTCCTCGGCCGGGTCGCCCCATTGCACGACGAAGTTGTCCTGCGAGCGGTTGATGCTCAGCCCGTTCCAATAGCCGTTGCGCGCGAGCGCTCGGATGTTGGCGACATGGGCGGGCGCGAAGTCGGGCGCCAGTTCGATCACCACGCGGCCGCGCGGCAGGGTGAGATACAGGGTGTCGCGCGGATCCAGCGCCCGCCAGTCGGTGGGTTTGGTGGCGTCGAGGATTTCCTGCATCGAGCGCGGCTTGGCCGCGTCGGCGGCCGCGGCGGTCAGCGGCAGGGACAGGGTCGCGGCGATCAGCAGCGGCGTCAGCCACGCCGGGCGCTGGGACGAGTACGGCTTCGAACGCATCGTGGAATCTCCCCTTCAGGTCGAGCGAGTGTAGTCGGCGGGCATGAAGTCGGTGAACACGTGCGGGCCCGGAAACCGGTGCTCGATCACGAAGCGGACGCGCCCGCGGCCGGGCCGGCACGGCCGCGCGCCGCGCGCCGCGCCATGGCGCCCGGGCCCCCGGGTGGGGCCCGGGTGGCCGGTAGTAAGGCCTAGTTACTAATGGCATGCGCGGTATAGCGAAGTTCGCACTACTGTGGACACCAAGCTAGTAGGACCGGGCCATGACCGACCTAGAACTCCACCTCCGCAAGTTCCAGAAAGAGCTCAGCGCCGGCACCGTGTCGCTGGCCTTGCTGGCCGTGCTCGGCGCCGCGCAGGAGCCGATGTACGGCTATCAGATCGCCAAGCGCCTGGAGCGCGAAGGCGAGGGCGTGCTCAGCGGCAAGCAGAGCGCGCTGTATCCGGTGTTGCGCAACCTGGGCGCGGCCGGCCTGCTCGACAGCCACGTCGAGCCTTCGGTGTCGGGACCGCCGCGCCGCTACTACCGCATTACCGACGCCGGTCGCGAGGTCCTGCACGAATGGACCGCGGCCTGGCGCGCCACCCGAGATTCCGTCGATTCCGTCCTTGAAGGACCTTCCGTATGAACGCCAGCCACGCCACATCGCTTCCGACTTCGATCCCCGATTACCTGGAGCGCCTGCGCGCGGCGCTGAGCGGTGCCGATCCGGCCCTGGTTCAAGACGCGCTCTACGACGCCGAGGAATACCTGCGCTCGGAGATGGCCGAGAACCCCGGCAAGAGCGAGGCCGAGGTGATCGCCTCGGTCGCCGGCAGCTACGGCGCGCCGGACGAGGTCGCCGAGATCTACCGCGACACCGAGGTCACGGTGCAGACGGCCCTGCGCACGCCGCGGCCGAAGCCGCGCAAATCGAGCGTGGGCCAGTTCTTCGGGGTGATCGCCGAGCCGCGCACCTACGCCGCGCTGTTCTACATGCTGCTGTCGCTGGCCACCGGCATCTTCTACTTCACCTGGGTGGTCACCGGCGCGTCGTTGTCGGCGGGCCTGGCGGTGCTGATCATCGGCATTCCGTTCGTGATCCTGTTCCTGGGCTCGGTGCGGGTGCTGTCGCTGGTCGAGGGGCGCCTGGTCGAGGTGATGCTGGGCGAGCGCATGCCGCGCAGGCCTCTGTACAGCGGGCGCGGCAAGCCGTTGTTCGATCGCATCAAGGACATGTTCGTCGATCCGCGCACCTGGGGCACGCTGTTGTACATGCTGTTGATGATGCCGCTGGGCATCATCTACTTCACCATCGCGGTGACCGGCCTGAGCGTGTCGTTGTCGCTGATCCTGGCGCCGATCGCGCTGCTGTTCGGCAGCAACGGCATGATCTGGATCGACGGTGTCAATCTGGCTTCGCAGTCGCAGCCCTGGACTTGGCCGCTGGCGGTGGCGTTGGGCATCGTGCTGCTGTTCGTGACCCTGCACATCGCCCGCGGCGTCGCGATCTTCCACGGGGCGCTGGCCAAGCATCTGCTGGTGAAGTCTTCGCAGTACAGCTGAGCGGAGCGTAGGTAAAACGCGAAGGCCTGGCGGATCGCTCCGCCAGGCCTTCGTCGTTTTTTAGGCTAAGCGAGTCCCTCTTAACCCACCCAACAAAGGGGGAGGCCTCAGCGAAGGCTTTTCTGCCTTTGACTCCGTCCTTTATCAAAGGGTGAAGCCGTGCGGCTTACGAACCGCAGGTTCGTGCACGGGTGAACGCCGGCAGGCTATGCCTGCTGGCCGGGCGGGTTGGGGAGGATTTGCTGTTACTTGGCTTTGCATCTGCTCTTCACGAAGGTCAACGGCTTCCGCCTGCTGCGCATGCGGGTTACTTTCTCTTGCTAGCCCAAGAGAAAGTAACCAAAGAGAAGGGCTAGCTTGGCCAAAGCTCCCCTGCGGGTTCGGGGCTGGCGCGGGGATTTTTCGAATGGACGTCCCTGTCCATTCGAAAAACGGCGCGCGTCCTGCGCGCCGCCCTTCGGGTCTACGGGTGGTCGTGTGAGTGCGGGGCTTTTGGACTTCAATGCCGCGACAACAGCAACAGCAACAGCAACAGCAACGGCAACAGCAACGGCAACAGCAACGGCAACAGCAACGGCAACAGCAACGGCAACAGCAACGGCAACAGCAACGGCAACAGCAACAGCAACAGCAACGGCAACGGCAACGGCAAGGGCAAGGGCGAGGGCAAGGGAGAGGCGGGAGCGACCGATCCGCAATTGCCTGCCGTAGGATGCGGTGAGCGAAAGCGAACCGCATCGTCGCGGGGTGGCCGGCATGCGGATGATGCGGTTGTCGTGGCATGCGCATGGCGAAAAGCGAAGGCCCGATGGATCGCTCCGCCGGGCCTTCGTTATGTCCCCTGTCCCGCACAGCGGAAGAGGGGGAGGGTCGCTAGCCCTTACGCCGCGTACTTGGCGATGAAATCGCGTACCTGCGGATACACCTGCTCGCGCCAGCGGCGGCCGCTGAAGATGCCGTAGTGGCCGGCGCCCTGGACCTCGATGTGTTCGTGGTCGGCGGCCGCGATGCCGGTGCACAGGCGGTGTGCGGCGCGGGTCTGGCCCTGGCCGGAGATGTCGTCTAGCTCGCCTTCGATGGTCAGCAGCGCGGTCTTGCCGATCGCGGCCGGATTCACGCGCTCGCCGGCCACGTCCCACAGGCCGCGCGGCAGCAGGTGTTCCTGGAACACGACGCGGATGGTGTCGAGGTAGTACTCGGCCGGCATGTCGAGCACGGCGTTGTACTCGTCGTAGAAGCGCCGGTGCGAGGCCGCATCCTCGAGATCGCCCTTGAGCAGGTCCTGATAGAAATCCCAGTGCGATTGGAAGTGGCGCTCCGGATTCATGGCCACGAAGCCGCTGTGCTGGAGGAAGCCCGGGTACACGCGGCGGCCGCTGCCGGGGTAGTTGGCCGGCACGTGATGGATCAGGTTGCCCTCGAACCACCACAGCGGCTTGTGCACGGCCAGGTCGTTGACCTGGGTCGGGCTTTCGCGGGTGTCGATCGGGCCGCCCATCATCACCAGCGAACGCGGCGTGGTCTCGCCGCGCGCGGCCATCAGCGACACCGCCGCCAGCACCGGTACGGTGGGCTGGCAGACGCTGATCACGTGCAGCTTCTCGGCGCCGATCAGGCGGATGAATTCTTCGATGTAGGCGACATAGTCGTCGAGGGTGAAGGCGCCCTCGCTGGCCGGCACCATACGCGCGTCGATCCAGTCGGTGATGTAGACCTTGTGGTCGCGCAGCAGGGTCTTGACGGTGTCGCGCAGCAGGGTGCTGTGGTGGCCCGACAGCGGCGCGACCACCAGCACCGGCGGATCGTCCTTGAGCTCGGCGATGTTGTCGGCGTCGTCGGCGTAGCGCTTGAAGCGCAGCAGGCGGCAGAACGGCTTGCGCTTCATCTCGCGCTCGATCACCGGGTAGGTGTCGCCGTCGATCTGCAGCGAGTGGATGCCGAACTCGGGCTTCTCGTAGTCCTTGCCGATCCGGTACAGCAGCTCGTAGCCCGCGGCCACGCGCGAGGCGCCGGGCACGGTGGACAACCAGCTGCCGGGGGCGGCGAACATCTTGGAGCCGGCATCGGCCCAGTAGGTCATCGGCGCCAGCCAGGCGCGGCCGAGTTCGTGCATCTGGTAAAGCAGCATCGGGCGGATCCCCAGGAACGGCGGTGAGCGAACGGCGGTTTGCTGCGGCGCAGCATAGCCGATAGCGCGGGCCCGGGGGTTAAGCCGGGGTGGGCGTTCAGCCCGCGGTTTCCAGGGCGGCCGCGCCCTCGCGCAGGGCCGGGCCCAGCCACAGGTGCGAGCCCAGCGGGGCGAAGCCGGCGGCCTGGAAGCGCTCGCGGTAGTAGCGGGCCGGGCGGCGCTTGAAGCCGACCGTGTCGCCGTCGACGCCGTCCTCGCGGGTGAAGGTTTCCAGGAACGCGACCCCGCCGCAGAGCTCGGCCAGCCCAGGCAGGCCGCGTTCGAGCTCGCGCGGGCTCAGGTAGTGCAGCACATCGCTGCACACCAGCAGGTCGACCGGCGGGCAGGGGCGCAGGGTCTCGAAATCGCCGAAATGCGCGTAGTGCAGGTTGCGGCGCGCGCCGTGGCGGGCGACCGCGTACTCGCTGCTGTCGAAGCCCAGGTAGCGCAGCTTGGGGCGCAGCTTCAGCAGCGGCGCGCGCCAGGCGGCCTCGCCGGCACCGATGTCGAGCACGCTGCGGATCGGGCGCTCCAGGTGGTATTCGGCGCTGGCCACGGCCAGGGCGACCTTGCGCTGCAGGCGGGCGCGGCCGCCGATTTCGGGGTCGCGGTACCAGCGTTGGAAGTAGTCGCGGTCGTACTGTTTGCTCATCGTGTCCTGCATCGGTGCGGTGGCGTCGTCCGCGGGCGGCGGCGTGGCATCCTAGCGCGGCCGCGCGCCCGGCCCGCAACCGCCACCCATAGGAAGCCTGCGATGAACGCCTATTTCTGGACCAAGACCGCCCATGTCGTGTTCGTGATGGCGTGGATGGGCGGGGTGTTCTATCTGCCGCGGATCCTGGTCAATCTGGCCGAGGTCGGGGACGAGCCGGCGGTGCGGGCGCGCTTGGTGTTGATGGGGCGGCGGCTGTATCGCTTCGGGCACATCATGTTCGGGTTGGCGGCGTTGTTGGGGCTGACGTTGTGGCTGCATTTCGGCATCACCGGGGAGTGGCTGCATGCCAAGTTGACGCTGGTTGTGTTGATGCTGGGGCACTACATCGTGTCCGGGCGCTGGCTCAAGGGAGTCGATAAGGGGCGGGCGCTGCCTAGCTCCAGGACGCTGCGTTTATTCAATGAGCTGCCGGTGTTGTTGCTGGTCGGGGTGGTGTATCTGGTGTTGGCCAAGCCGTTCTAGGCGCGCGCGTACGAACCGCAGGTTCGTGCGCGACCGAACGCCGACCGCTTGCTCTTAGCTCCTCGCTCTTAGCTCCTTGCTCCTAGCCCTTGGCTCTTAGCTCCCTCCTTTGGAAAAGGAGGGTTGGGGAGGATTTGCTTTTGCTGTTGCTTCGTCGGCTCGGTCCGAAGGTCAACGGCTTCCGCCTGCTGCGCATGCGGGTCACTTTCTCTTGCTAGCCCAAGAGAAAGTAACCAAAGAGAAGGGCTAGCGTGACCAAACCTCCCCTGCGGGTTCGGGGCTGGCGCGGGGATTTTTCGATAGGACATCCCTGTCCTATCGAAAAACGGCGCGCGTCCTGCGCGCCGCCCTTCGGGTCTACGGTCGGTCGTGTGAGTGCGGTGCTTTTGGACTTCAATGCAACGGCAACGGCAACGGCAACGGCACCTGCACCTGCACCTGCACCTGCACCTGCACCTGCACCTGCACCTGCAACGGCTAGCGTGGCTGCGGCGGTTGGCACGGCTAGGCCTTGCTTTTGCCGGCATTCCCGCGAAAGGGGCAGTGCCTTTAGGGAGGAGCCGCACGTGCGCCTGTAATGGCCATCGAAGTTAGTGGCGCTTCAGCAGTTATTACCGCTAACGCAGGCGGCGTGCGTTTGCGGGTCATCGCCGCGCGCTGCAGCGAACGCCCCGACCGTTGTGTGGTCGGGGCGGGTGGGTTGGAGTGAGGCTCGATGCGTCGCGATAACTTCAGCGACTCTTGAAATCTTCCGGCTTGGGCAGGGTCACCGGCACCTGCTGCGCGTCGCAGTCGCCCTTGGCGCACAGCGCCGCGCGCAGTTTCGGCATGGCTTGCAGCATGAAGTGGAAGATCGTGTTCTGTTCGACGCTGCCGCGGACCGCGTCGCTGCCGGGGCCGCGGGCCCAGATGCCGACGTCGTCGCCGCCGTGGGATTCGTTGCTGGTCGGTACCAGCGACTCCTGCAGGTAGTCGGGCTGCTCGGTGTCCACGTGGGTCAAGTCGGGGCGGCCGTGCTCGGCCTGCTGGGTGCCGCTGGCGGTGTGCAGGAAGCGCTTGGGGCCTTCGGGCTGCTGCGCGCTGGCGCCGACGTAGCCGGGGCCGTTGCTGTAGTTGAGGGTGGTGTAGGGCATGCCCAGCGAGTCGCGCGCGTAGTCGGCGGCGTCGCCGTCTTCGCCGCTGGTGCCGCGCACCTTGCCCAGGATCGGATTGCCGCGCACCGGATAGCCGACGAAGCTGAGGGTGTGCGAATGGTCGGCGGTGACCAGGATCAGGGTGTCGTCGGCGGAGGTCGCTTCGCTGGCGGCGCGCACCGCGTCGCTGAGGGCGACGGTTTCGGTGAGCGCGCGGTAGGCGTTGCCGTAGTGGTGGGCGTGGTCGATGCGGCCGCCCTCGACCAGCAGCACCCAGCCGCTGTCGCCCTTGTCGGCGCTGAGGCGGTTCAGGCGCGCGATCGCGGCGCGGGTCATCTCGGCCAGGCTGGGTTCGCCGGCGCCGTCCTTGGGGCGATCGTGATCGAACTGCATGTGGTCGGGTTCGAACAGGCCCAGCAGCGGCTTGCCGGCCGGCGCGGCCGCGAACTGTTTGGCGTTCCAGACGTAGCTGCCGTCGGGGTGGCGCTGCTTCCAGCCCGCGATCAGGTCGCGGCCGTCGAGGCGCTGGCCGACCTTGTCGTCGTACTCGGGATCGCGCTGCTCGACGGTCATGAAGTTGGTGCGGCCGCCGCCCATCAGCACGTCCGGGCCGTTGCCGTAGGGCGATTCGATCATCTGCCGGGCGATGTCGCGGCAGCCGGCGGTCTTGGCGTCCTCGGGCAGGTCGGCGTCGTTCTCCCAGTTGCGGTCGGCCGAATGGCTGAAGGTCGCGCCCGGGGTGGCGTGGGTGACGCGGGTGGTGGTGACCACGCCGGTGGCCAGGCCGCTGCCGGCGGCGAGTTCCCACAGGCTCAGGATCGGCGCGGCCAGGGCGCCGGTGCAACTGCCGCGCGCGGCCTGCTGGCCGATGCTGAGCACGCCCGCGCGCGTCTTCACGCCGGTGGCCATGGCGCTCATGGTGCCGGCCGAATCCGGAGTCTGCGAGTCGGTGTTGTAGGTCTTGCTGAGCGCGGTGGAGGGGAAGCGCTCCCAGCTCAGGCGGTTCTCTTCGCCCGGGCCGCCCTTCTTCTGTCCTTCGTAGATGCGCGCGGCGGCGACCGTGGTCAGGCTCATGCCGTCGCCGACGAACAGGATCACGTTCTTGGCCTTGCCGCCCATCGCGCCGCGCGCGGCGGCCTGGCTGGCGCCGTCGCGGAACCACCACTGGGGGGTTTCGTCCTGGGGATGGCGGATCGTGGGCACGTCGACCGCGAGCGTCGCGGCGCCCACGGCGGCGGCGCTGGCGGCGCGCGGCGGCGCCGAACTGGCGCAGGCGCTGAGGGACAGGGTGACGGCGAGGGCGAGGCAGGCGGTGCGCGTACGGGACATCTCGGGGACCGGTGGCGGACGAAACCGCGATTATGACCTGCGGTTGTTGCTGGAATGGGATACCGGTGTTGCACCGGCGGGGGTCGCCGCGGTCGGGCGCCTCGGCTAAGGTGCTGGTTCGTCGCGGCGAGGTATGCGCATGACCCTGGTGTCGGCCTGGTTCAAGATCCCGTTCTGGCAACGGGTGCTGGGCGGTTTCGTGCTCGGCGCGCTCGCCGGCTGGCTGATGGGGCCCGCGGCGGAGACCTGGTTCGGGCCGCTGGGCAAGCTCTACGTGACCCTGATCAAGATGATCGCGGTGCCGCTGGTGCTGTTCGCGGTGATCAACGCGGTCGCCTCCCTGCATGGACAGAAATCGGTGGCCGCGCTGGGCGGGCGCACCTTCGCCTGGTTCGCGTTCACCGCGGTGCTCGCAGTCGGCGTCGGTCTGACGGTCGCGCATCTGGTGGCGCCGGGCGAGGGCGTGGGCACCTTGCAGATCGCCGGCGACTACAAACCCAAGGATGTGCCGCCCGCGATCGACGTGCTGCTGGGCGTGGTGCCGTCCAATCCCTTCCAGGCCATGGCCGAGGGCAAGGTCCTGCAGGTGATCTTCTTCGCCGGGCTGATCGGCTTCGCCCTGGTCAAGCTGGGCGATCGCGTGGCCGGGCTGCGCAAGCTCGCCGGCGAAGCCAGCGACACCATGATCCAGATCACCCGCTTCGTGCTGGAGTTCACCCCGCTGGGCACCTTCGGCCTGATCGCGGCGCTGATCGGCGGCTACGGTTTCGAGAAGCTGCTGCCGCTGGGCAAGTTCGTGATCGCGCTGTACCTGGCCTGCGGCCTGCACATCGCGGTGGTCTACAGCGCGCTGCTGCTCGCGCACGGCCTGAACCCGTTGAAGTTCTTCCGCGGCGCGTTCCCGGGCATGCAGGTCGGCTTCGTGGCCTCGTCCAGCTTCGCCGCGCTGCCGGTCTCGCTGCGCAGCGTCACCCACAACCTGGGCGTGGACAAGAACTACGCCGCGTTCGCGGTGCCGCTGGGCGCGACCATCAAGATGGACGGCTGCGGCGCGATCTATCCGGCGATGGCGGCGGTGTTCATCGCCCAGTACGCGGATCTGGACCTGTCGCTGTCGCAGTACCTGGTGATCATGCTGGCCTCGGTGCTGGGCAGCTTCGGCACCGCCGGCGTGCCGGGCACGGCGGTGGTGATGGCGACGGTGGTGCTCAGCGCGGCCGGCCTGCCGTTGGAGACCATCGGCTATCTGTACGCGATCGACCGCGTGCTCGACATGATGCGCACCATGACCAACGTGACCGGGCAGATGCTGGTGCCGGTGCTGGTGGCCAAGGAGACCGGCCTGCTCGATCGCGCGGTGTACGAGGCCGCGTCGACCAACGTCGGCCTGGAGTCGGCCGAGGCGGTCGGCAAGGAAGGCGGCTGATCGAGGCCGCGATGCTGGATGTTCCGCCGCGCGATGGTCGTGCGGCGCGCCAATCGATAGAGAGCCCGCGATGCCCGACGCTGCCAACCTGATCGCCTTCGCCCTGATCGCGCTGGGCATGGTGCTCACGCCCGGGCCGAACATGGTCTATCTGATTTCGCGCTCGATCTGCCAAGGGCCGAAGGCGGGCCTGATCTCGCTGGGCGGCGTCGCGCTGGGCTTCGTGTTCTACATGCTGTGCGCGGCACTGGGCATCACCGCGCTGGTGATGGCGGTGCCCTACGCCTACGACGCGCTGCGCATGGCCGGCGCGGTCTATCTGGGCTACCTGGCCTGGCAGGCGCTGAAGCCGGGCGGGCGCTCGCCGTTCCAGGTGCGCGAGTTGCCGCAGGACAGCCCGCGGCGGCTGTTCGCGATGGGCCTGATGACCAACCTGCTCAACCCCAAGGCGGCGGTGCTGTACCTGTCGCTGCTGCCGCAATTCATCGACCCGGCCAAGGGCAGCGTGCTGGCGCAGTCGGTGGCCCTGGGCAGTTTGCAGATCGCGATCAGCGTGACCGTCAACGCGGCGATCGCGATCAGCGCCGGCGCCATGGCCGCGTTTCTCGGCCGTCACCCGACCTGGTTGTCGGTGCAGCGCTGGCTGATGGGCACGGTGCTGGCCGCGCTGGCGGTGCGCATGGCGACCGAGGCGCGACGCTGAGGTTTCAGGCGCGCCGGTTTCGCGCGCGCCGGCTTCAAGCGCGAGAGTAGCGCCAGGACTGCATGCGGCCGTCGCGGTAGGGCATCACGCCGTGGAAGGCGCGCGGGTCGGCGTCGAACACCAGGGGCAGGAATTCGCGGTCGCCTTCCCACATCGGCAGGTCGTGCAGGCGCTCCAGCGGCACCCATTCCAGCGTGCCCTCGGGATTGCTCGCGAACGGCGTGCCGGTGTAGCGGGTGATGGTGAAGATGAAACCCAGCCAGTCCTCGCCGTGCTTGCCGAAGCCCGGCCAGCTGATCGTGCCGCGCAGGTGCAGCTCGTCGCAGACGATGCCGGCCTCTTCGAAGATCTCGCGGCGCATGCCCGCCACCACATCCTCGTCGCGCTCGAGCTTGCCGCCCAGGCCGTTGTACTTGCCCAACTGGTGGTCGTCCGGGCGCGCGTTACGGTGGACCATCAGGACTTCGCGCCCGTCCGGCGACAGCACATAGCCCAGGGTGGCGACGATCGGGGTGTAGGGCATCAGCGCGCTTCCTTGGCCTTGGCGGTTTGTTCGGCCAGGGTCTTGTCGAACGCGCGCTCGGCCTGGTCGGCGTAGGCACGGCAGCTCATCGGGGTCTGGTGCGGGGCGGCGGTGTCGGCCGGGTTCCAGCCGCTGGCGTCCGGGTGCGGCGTCAACAATAGATCGCAGGGCAGGTCGCGCACGGCGGCGAAACCGCGCCGGTAGTCGTCGACGATGCGCGGATAGCGCGGGTTGCCGATCAACTGGTAACCCGGCGCGCTCAGGCTGTCGGCGTAGGCGATGTGGGCGGGCTTGCCGTCGATGCGGTCGTCCCAGGTCCAGCTGATGCTGCCGGGCGTGTGCGCCGGGGTGAAATGGGCGGTGAAGCGCAGGCCGCCGAGTTCGACGGTTTCGCCGTCCATGACGATGCGCTGGACCTGCACCGGCGGGAACAGCATGCCCTCGCCGAAGTGGATGTCGTCGCTGCCGCCGCGTGCCAGCAGCACCGCGGCCTCGGCATTGCCGACCACCTGGGCGCCGGTCGCGCGCTGGATCTGCGCCAGGGCGCCGATGTGGTCGATATGGGCGTGGCTGTGCAGGATCAGCTTGAGCTGCGAAGGTTCGACGCCGAGTGCGCGCATGTGCTTCAGCAGCATGTCGCCGGCCTGCGGCAGGCCGGTGTCGATCAGCACGGCGCCGGCGTCGGTCTTGATCAGGACCGCGCTCAAGCCGGCGGTGCCGATGTACCAGCTGCGTTCGGCGATGCGGAACGGCGCCACCGGCTGGCGCCAGCTGTCCCGGCTGGAATAGGCGCGGGCTTCGGGGAGCAGGGGGTCGGCGGCGGTGGCGTTGCCTGCGGCGATCAGGGACAGGGCGAAGGCGAGTGCGGCGTGGCGGAGCGACGGCATCGGCAGGTTCGAGGGGCGTGCGAGGGGGCACACAGTGTCGGCGATTCGCGCGGACGCAGCCAGCATCGGCGCGCGATAGTGCGGGTTTTTCCCGCATTGCGCCGGGTTCGCGTCAAGCGTCGCGTCCACACGTGACTTCTGGCCCGGTATGCCGCGCTGGGGCGAGGTTAGGGTGGGAGTCTTCTGGGGAAAACGGAGACTTCCATGCGCCTGCGCCATCTCGCGCTGCTGCTGGCCGGACTGACGACGACTTCGGCCGCGCTCGCCGCCGACGCCGATCGCTGGACCTTGCCGGTCGCGGTCAAGAAACTCGACAACGGTCTGACCGTGGTCGTGTCCGAAGATCACACCTCGCCCACGGTCGGCGTCAGCGTGGTCTACCACGTCGGCATGCGCCTGGAACCCAAGAACCGCACCGGCTTCGCCCATTTGTTCGAGCACCTGATGTTCGAGGGCACGCCGAACGCGAAGGAGGGCGTGTTCGACCGCGTGATCACCGGCGGCGGCGGCCGCAACAACGGTTCCACCCGCGCCGACTTCACCAACTACATCGAAGTCGCGCCGGTTTCGGCCCTGGAGCCGATCCTGTGGCTGGAAGCCGACCGTATGAAGACGCTGGACTTCAATCCGACCACGCTCAAGAACCAGCAAGACGTGGTCAAGGAAGAAATCCGGGTCAACGTGAAGAACCAGCCCTACGGCGGCTTCATGTGGATCGACATCGGCCAGCAGGCGTTCCAGAAGTGGGAGAACAACCACGACGGCTACGGCAGCTTCCAGGACCTGGAGAACGCCAGCCTCGAGGACGTGGCCGCGTTCCACCGCGACTACTACGGCCCCAACAACGCCGTGCTCGGCCTGGCCGGCGACATCACGCCGGAGCAGGGTTTCGCGCTGGCGCAGAAGTACTTCGGCCAGATCCCGGCGCGCAAGACGCCGGCCGCGCCGGACTATCGCGAAGGCCTGAACACCCAGGAGAAGCGCATCGTCCAATCCGACGCGCTGGCCCAGGTGCCGGCGATCGCGGTCGGCTGGAAGATGCCCGACCGCGGCAGCAAGGACCAGGCGCCGATGGCGGTGCTGGGCGCGCTGCTCGCCGACGGCGACGCTTCGCGCTTCTATCAGGGCACGGTCAAGGGCCGCGAGCTCGCGCTCAACATGGAGCTGCTGTACGGGCTGACCAGCGAATGGGAATACGACGGTCCGACCCTGTTCGTGGTCAATGCGCTGTACAAGCCCACCTCCAGCGCCGATGCCTTGCTCAAGGCTTTCGACGAAGAGATCGCCAAGGTCGCCGACCAGGGCGTGGACGAGGCCACGCTGAAGCGGGTCAAGACCCAGTTGCTGGCCAATTGGTACAACGGCCTGGAGACCTTCATCGACCGCGCCGACGCGCTGGCCAAGCTGCAGACCCTATGGGGCGATGCCGGCGTGGTCAACCAGATTCCGGGCTGGATCGAGGGCGTGACCTCGGCCGACCTGCAACGCGTGGCCAAGACCTATCTGACGCCGGCCAATCGCACCGTGATCGACCGCAAGCCCGCCGCGATGCTGGCCCCGGCCGCCGCGCCCGCCGCCGCCAAGAAGAACTGAGGAGACGACGATGAAGACCCATCCGAACCTGATCGCCGTCGCGATCTCCTTGAGCCTGGCCTTCGCCGGTGCCGCGCAGGCCGGCCCCAAGGCCGCGCTGCCCGCGCAGTTGCCCGCGTACGCGCCCGACCGCCCCTTGCCGGTGCCCAACATCGTCAAGAAGACGCTGTCCAACGGCCTGGAAGTGTGGGTGTTGCCGCGCGATGGCATGCCGCGCGTCGACTACGTGCTGGCGATCCGCAACGCCGGCTACGCCGCCGATGCGGCCGATGCGTCGGGCTTCGCGGCCCAGCTTGCGGCGTTGCTGAACGAAGGCACCGCGCAGCGCGACTCCAAGGCCATCGCCGAAACCGCGCAGGGCTACGGCGGCAGCGTCGGCGCCTCGGCCAACAACGACGGCATCAACCTCTACGGCGATGCGCTGGTCTCCAACGCCGCGCCGATGTTGGGCCTGCTGGCCGAGATCGCGCGCACGCCGGCGTTCCCGGACGGCGAGGTCAAGCTGGCCCAGGCCAATGCCCTGCAGGCGCTGAAGGCGGCGGAGGCGCAGCCCTCGTTCAAGGCCTCGCGCGCACTGCTGACGGCTACCTACGGCGATCATCCCTACGCGCGCACGCAGCCCACCGAGAGCATGATCTCGGCGATCACGCCGCAGCAGCTGCGCGCCGAGCACGCGCGCCGTTTCCGTCCCGATCGTGCCTTGCTGGTGATCACCGGCCGGGTCACGCCCGAGGACGGTTTCAAGTTCGCGCAGGCCTCGTTCGGCGACTGGAAAGCCAGCGGCGAGGCGATCGCCGACACCGCGCCCGCGCGTCGCGAGGCCAAGCCCAGCTTCGTGCTGATCCAGCGCGACGGCAGCGTGCAGTCGACGCTGCGCCTGGGCCGCCCGGCGATTCCGGTCACCGACCCGGACTACGTGCCGATGCAGTTGGCCAGCACGGTGCTGGGCGGCGGTTTCAGCAGCCGCGTCAATCAGAACCTGCGCGAGGACAAGGGCTACACCTACGGCGCCAGCGCGGGCTTGCAGGCGGCGCGCGCCGGCGGGCGTGTGCAGGGCGGCGCGGACGTGCGCAACGAGGTTACCGGCGCGGCGTTGAAGGAGTTCTTCCACGAGTTCGAGCGTCTGGGCCAGGAGGCGGTGCCGGCGCAGGAGTTGGAGGACACCAAGCGGTACATCGCGGGCGGTTACATGATCAGCAACCAGCAGCAGGGTTCGGTCGCGGCGACCTTGGCCAATCAGTGGCTGATGGGGCTGCCGTCGGATTTCCTGGGGCAGTATGTGCCGCGCATTCGGGCGGTGGATGCTGGGCAGGTGCAGGCCTTGGCCAAGAAGTATTTCGTGCCGGCCGATCAGTCGATCATCGTGGTCGGCGATGGCAAGGCAGTGGCCGAGCAGCTCAAAACCTACGGGGAGTTCGTCGCGCCGGCGAAGTGAGTTGGCGTGGTTTCGCTGGAGGGCCTATCGCGTTTGCTCTCCCGCCTTTGGAAAAGGGTGAAGCCGTGCAGCTTACAAACCGAAGGTTCGTGCGCGGCTGAACGCCAGCAGGCTCTTGCTCTTAGCTCCCTCCTTTGAAAAAGGAGGGTTGGGGAGGATTTGCTGTTGCTTTGCTGTCGCTTCTTCTGATCGAAGGTCAACGGCTTCCGCCTGCTGCGCATGCGGGTCACTTTCTCTTGCTAGCCCAAGAGTCCGTCTGGATTCCCTTCGGTCAAAAGTAACCAAAGAGAAGGGCTAGCGGGACCAAACCTCCCCTGCGGGTTCGGTGGTTGCGCCGGGATTTTTCGATAGGACATCCATGTCCTATCGAAAAACGGCGCGCGTCCTGCGCGCCGCCCTTCGGGTCTACGGTTGGTCGCGTGGGTGCGTTGCTTTTGGACTTCAATGCCGCGGCAACGGCAACGGCAACGGCAACGGCAACAAGTAGCGTAGGCAAGCCCGCTTTTAGCCGTCATCCCCGCGAAGGCGGGGATCCAGTGACTTCTGCGCGTAGGTCTCGCCCGTAGGATGCGGTGAGCCGAAGGCGAACCGCATCGTCGCGAAGGTGGCGCGTGCCGGCGTCGTCGTCCCGACTACCTCTAGCCCGAAGGCGAGGGCTCCGTGTCATCCACGGACGGCCTGATGAGCTCGTTCCGGCTAAAAACGCGTTGCCGCAGATGTTCCAGTCGCGTGGGCTCGTGTTCGGCCCACATGATTTCGGCGCCATCCGCGAGTTCTTCGTAGATCGGCAGTAGCTCGGTCATTCCCTCGAATACCCAACGTACCGGTACGCCCTCCGGGCCGCCCCGGTAGGACTCCGTCTCGAATGCCGCCAGCGCCACGATCTTGTCGTAGGCGTGATCCAGATTGTCGGCCTGGACGATGACGGTGTTTTCCCAGGTGAGGAACTCTTGCTGAGGATCGTCGTTGCCCGGATCGTTCAACTCGATGAAACGCAGCAAGTAAGAACCCACGTACCAGCCGACCGGGGAGACGGACTTGGAGGGCATGTGGGTCAGCCCGCATCCAACGCATGCTTCAACAGGATCTTCGCCGCCACCGCGCCCAGCACCACCCCGACTGCACCGTACAGCAGCGCGCTCAGAAAGAAGCCGAGGCCGCCGCTGACGAAGCCGATGCCGGCGCCGGTCAGCAGCGCGAACAGCGCGTAGGACGGGATGAACAGCAGATAGGCGATCCAGTCGTGGCGGTCGCCGTCCTTGCGCGGGTCCAGCGGTTTGCCGGTGACCGCCCAGCGCGCGGCCATCTTGGCCAGCAGGAAGGGCGCGGCCAGTAGCGCCGCGGCTTCCAATACTTTCAGGCCGACCACCAGGCCGACCGCGAGCAGCGCGCCGCTGATCCACCATGCGGCCTCGTGGCCGGGCGCGGCGTAGCCGGCCAGCCAGGCGCCGATCGCGAACGCGGCCGCGAACAGGCCGATGGTGTAGAGGATCGCCTTGCTGGAGTTGCGCACCTCGCCGCGACTCATGCGGCGTCCTTGCGTCGGCCGCCGACCAGGCGCGAGGCCAGCCAGGCCGCCGGGATCGGCAGCAGCAGGCCGGCGACGGTCATCCACAGCGGGTGCGGGATCATCAGGCTGTTGGCGATCACGCCCAGCACCACCAGCACGCCGATGGTCAGGGCGGCGCCGCGTTTGTGCAGGCGCGAGATCAACGCCGCGACCAGGCCGCCGTCGAAGGCGCCCGCGACCCAGCCCAGCAGCACCAGCGCCATCGCGGCCGGCGGCGCGCCGGCGATGTGCGCGGCCAGCGCGTCGGGGTCGGCCAGGTTCGTGCCCGGCGCAGGCGGATGCAGGATCACCCCGCCGAACTCGCACAGCGTGATCGTGATCCAGGCCACCACCAGCCCGGCCAATACCGCGAGTATCGTGCGTCCCATCTCGTGTCTCCCGCTGAACGATCGCGGCGAGCATCGCCGGTCGCGCGTATCGCCGCAAGCGCGGCGCCTGCGCGCATAATCTGCGCCCCGACTCACGGAGCCAGCGCATGTCCGCCAGCCTCTCCGATCCGCGCTCGCCCGACGCCGACCGCACTATCGCCACCCCGGCGCCGCGTCCGCGCCTGCTCGCCTTCGCCGGCAGCCTGCGCCAGGCCTCCTACAACCGCCGTCTGATCCCGATCCTGGCCGAAGGCGCGCGCGCCGCCGGCGCGGACGTCGAGCTGATCGATCTGCGCGACTACTCGCTGCCGGTCTACGACGGCGACATCGAGGCCGCCGGCATGCCGGACAACGTGCACCGCTTGCAGACGCTGATGGCCGGCTGCGACGGCCTGCTGATCAGCACGCCCGAGTACAACGGCTCGATGCCGGCGCTGGTCAAAAACACCCTGGACTGGATGTCGCGCGCGACCGCCGACGGCCGTTCCGGCACCCTGTTGTTCCAGGACAAGATGGCCGGCATCGTCTCGGCCTCGCCGGGGCCGCTGGGCGGCATCCGCTCGCTGCTGGTGCTGCGCGATGCCTTGTCCAAGCTCGGCCTGCTGGTGGTGCCGCAGCAGGTCGCGGTAGGCGCGGCCGCCGAGCGCCTGCCCGAGACCGGTGTGCTCGCCGACGAACGCCTGCGCGGCGCCGTGCTCGGCGTGGGCGCGGCCGTGGTCCGTCATCTGTGCAAGGGAGTGGTGGCATGAAAGGCCAACAGCGCGAACTGAACCTGCGGTTCCTCGCCCAGCCCACCGACGTGAATTACGGCGGCAAGGTTCACGGCGGCATGGTGATGAAGTGGATCGACCAGGCCGGCTATGCCGCCGCGGTCGGCTGGAGCGGCAAATACAGCGTGACCGTCGCGGTCGGCGGGATCCGCTTCGTCGCCCCGATCCGGATCAGCGACCTGGTCACCGTGCACACCAAGCTCGTCCACACCGGTACCACCAGCATGCACTTCGCGGTCGACGTGAAGGCGCGCGACCCGGGCCTGGACGACGGCGAGGCCGAGGAGCGGCTGTGCACCCACTGCGTGATCGTGTTCGTGGCCATGGACCAGGTCGAAGGCAAGCCGACCCCGGTGCCGCCCTGGACCCCGACCAGCGAGGACGACAAACGCCTGGCCGAGTACGCGCTCAAGGTGATGGAGCTGAGCAAGGGCATCGAGGCGACGGTGGAGCGGTATCTCAGCCAGAGTTCCGATCCGCTGTGAGCCCTTAGGCCGTTCCCCCCTTTAAAAAAGGCGGAGGCGGCAGGGGCGAGGCAGGAGCAAAAAAGGCCGCCCTGAGGCGGCCTTCTTAATTGGAGATCTGGCGGCTTAGCGCATCAGATCCCTTCGACCCGGCGCGCTTCCATGAACTTGCCGCTCCAGTAGCCGGTGTCCAGGCTGGACACGGTCACGTCCTTGCCGGTGCGCGGGGCGTGCACGAAGCGGCCTTCGCCCAGGTAGATGCCGACGTGGTCGACCCGGCCCTTGCGGCCGAAGAACACCAGATCGCCTTCGCTGAGGTCGTCGCGGTCGCTGATCAGCTCGCCGGTCTTGGCCATCTCGCGCGAAACGCGCGGCAGCTCGATGCCCAGGGCGTTGCGGAACACGTAGCCGACCAGGCCGCTGCAATCGAAACCCTTGTCCGGGGAGTTGCCGCCCCAGCGGTAGGGCGTGCCCAGCAGGGCCAGGGCGCGCTGCAGCATGCCCTTAATGCGGCCTTCGCCGGCCGGAGCGGCGCTGGCATTGGTCTTGTTGAGGTTCGCGGCGCCGGGCGCCAGCAGACGGTTGAGATCGGTGGCCAGCAGCAGGGCGCGATCCGGCAAGGTCATCGCGTCGGGCAGCAGGTGGCGGGTGGCCGGGGCCGGGGCGTCGGCGGAGTCGCCGCTCATGGCCGAACCGCCGGCCAGCGAGGCCACGGCGGAAGGCTGTTCCTGCGCCAGCGCCGGCAGCGCCAGGGCGGTCAAGCACAGGGTCAATGCAATGCGGAATGCGGCCCGCGGAAGGCGGGGGGCGGTGGTGGCTGCTGGGCGGCCTTGGCAGAGAAGCTGGGTCGTCACGCGGTCATCACTGAATCAACACCGAGCGATCATGCCTGCCGAAAGGGAGCAGAAGGTTCAAATTTCGTTAGCAGTCCGTTAACAAGCCTGTGATTTTGCTCACATTTTGGCCGCCGACTACTTCAGAACCCGTTTCGCCCCGCTGTAATGGTCGCGCCAGTAGGGCCCGTCCAGACGGTCCAGGCGGACCGTGCCGCCGGTGCTGGGGGCGTGCACGAAACGGCCCTCGCCGACGTAGATGCCGACATGGCTGACGTTGCCGGAGCTGCCGAAAAACACCAGGTCGGCGGCGGCCAGGCGCTCGGGCGCGATCTTCGGGCCCTGGAAACCGGCGAGGTCGCGCGAGGTCCGCGGCAGGTTCAGGGCCAGCATGTCGCGGTAGACGTAGTTGACCAACCCCGAGCAGTCGAAGCCGCCCTCGGGGGTGTTGCCGCCATAGCGGTACGGCGTGCCGACCAGGCTGATCGCGCGCATCAGTACGGCGTTGGCCGAGGCGGGATCGGCCGGCTCGACCACCGGCCAGACCCGCGGACTGATGGTCGGAGCGGGGCGGCGCACGGTCTCGCGGCCGCCGCCGCAGGCCGCGAGCAGGGCGCAGGCCAGGCCGATCGCCAGCCAGCGCGGCGCCGCGACCGGCCACGGGCTCGCGCCGCGTGCTGGCGCGGGGGCGGTGTTGCCGGGATAATGCGCGGCCTTCGTCACGGCCGTTAGCTTGGCGGCTGGCGCCGGCGACGACAAGCCTTCGCCGCGCCGGCCTACCGCCGTCGCCGCCGTCTTACCCATCCGCGCCGCTGTGTCGGCCGCCAGTCGAGTCCCGCAATGAAAATCGAGAAAGATCGCGTCGTCCGTTTCCACTACACCGTCTCCGAGCGCGCTGCCCACGAGCTGGGCCAGGAGCCGCTGGAGAGCTCGGAAGGCCGCGATCCGCTGGCGATCCTGATCGGCCACGGCAACATCATCCCGGGCCTGGAGACCGCCATGGACGGTCGCGAGGCCGGCGAGAAGTTCGAAGTCGACGTGGTCGCCGCCGATGCCTACGGCGTGCGTCAGGAAGGCCTGACCCAGCGCGTGCCGAAGAAGTACTTCAAGGACGCGCGCCTGGAGCCGGGCATGCAGGCCGTGCTGCCGACCAACTTCGGCCCGCGTGCGGTGACGATCCAGAAGGTCGGCATGAGCGTGGTCGACGTCGATCTGAACCACCCGATGGCCGGCAAGGACCTGCACTTCGCGGTCGAGATCGTGGAAGTGCGTGAGGCCAGCGCCGAGGAAGTCGAGCACGGCCACGTGCACGGCGACGGCGGCCACCAGCACTAAGCGGCACCAGCATCGACCCGAAAACGGCCCGCACTGCGGGCCGTTTTCGTTGGCGGCACACGCGTCGCACCCGACTTCCAGCCGATCCGACGCCCCGGGCCGGGCGCGTAGAGTGCCGGCATGAACCCCCCAGCTCCGCCCGTCCTGGGCCCGCTCGCCACCAGCGAACGCATCCTCACGCTCGATGCGCTGCGCGGCATCGCCCTGCTGGGCGTGCTGCTGATGAACGTTGAATCCTTCACCGGGTCCCTGCTCGACGTCGGCACCGGCATCGCGCCGGACCAGCCCTGGCGGGACCGGCTGGCCGACGGCTTCGTCTACATCTTCGTGCAGGGCAAGTTCTGGACCCTGTTCGCGCTGCTGTTCGGCATGGGCTTTGCGAGCATGAGCGAACGCGCGCGCGCGGCCGGCGCCGATTTCCTGCCGCTGTACCTGCGCCGCAGCCTGGGCTTGCTGGCGGTCGGTCTGATCCACGCGCTGCTGATCTGGTCCGGCGACATCCTGGTCTGCTACGCGCTGACGGCGTTCGCGCTGCTGATCCTGCGCAACGCGCCGCAGGGCGCGCTGTGGCCGATCGGCGGCACCTTGAACCTGATGCTGGTGGCGATGCTGCTGCTGAGCTCGCTGGCGATCGCGCTGGTCGGCCAGGAAGCGGCGGACATGGGCGACTTCGCCGTCGATCAGAGCCTGCGCGCACGCGAGATCGCGGCCTATGCGCAGGGCAGTTATGCGCAGGCCAGCGCCTTCCGCTGGCATTACTTCGTCGAAACCACCCTGCCCAGCTATTGGATGTTCGTGCCGATGGCGTTGGGCCTGTTCGCGATCGGCGCCTGGTTCGTGCGCAGCGGCGCCATCGTCGCGCCCGTACGCTATCGGCGCTTCTACGCCGCCTTGCGCTGGGGCGCGGGGCCGCTGGGCCTGGCGATCACCCTGGTCGGCCTGGCGGTGGATGCCGAACCGGTGCTCACCGGCAAGACCCTGGGCGCCTCGGACATGTTCGCCACCACCTTGCAGACGCTGGCCGCGCCGCTGATGTCGCTGGGCTACCTGGCCTGGATCGTGCGCGCGCTCGAACGCGGCGCGCGCTGGCCGCTGGCGTTCGCGCCGGCCGGGCGCATGGCGCTGACCTTGTACCTGATGCAGTCGGTGCTGGGCACCTGGGTGTTCTACGGCTACGGCCTGGGCCTGTGGGGCGAGGTCTCGCGGGTGTCGCAGGTGCTGGGCGCCTGCGTGCTGTTCGGCTTGCAGCTGGCGTTCGCGCGCGGGTGGTTCGCGCGCTTCCGCTACGGCCCGGTGGAGTGGCTGTGGCGCTGGTTCACCTACGCGCGTCGGCCCGCGCTGCGGCGGCCGGTCCTGCCCGCGCTGCCCTGAAAACGAACGGCCCGCGGGTGCGGGCCGTTCGGGTGCCGCCTGCGGGCCGGATCAGTTCACCGCCGCCGCCGACCAGGCGCGCGCCACGGCCTGATACTCGGCCGAGCCGCTGCCGTACAGATCCGCGGCCGCCTGCAGGGTGCCGGTGCGCGCCTGCGGATAGGTGGTGCTGGACACGAAGTAACGGGTCAGCGCGCGGTACCAGATCGCGCCGGCCTTGGCGCGGCCGATGCCGATGAGGCCGGTGTCGCCGTTGCAGACCATCTGCGCATTGGTATAGCCGAAGCCGCTGGGCGCCACGGCGCCCTGGCTGAGCAGATAGAACTGGCGGTTGCCGACGCCGGAGGTGTTGTGCGGATCGTGCGGTCCGCGCTGATAGGCCAGCGACGCGCTGAAACCGCCGGCCGGATAGCAGGCGAAGGACTTGCCGTCGGCGTCCTGCTTGAACATCAGGCGCAGCCCCTTCTTGTCGCCGGGATTGCTGATGAAGATTTCCTCGCCGATCACGAAGTCGCCCGGGTCGTTGACGTTGTTGACGGTGAACTCCACCAGGGTGCCGAAGATGTCCGACACCGCCTCGTTGAGGCCGCCGGCGTCCTTGACGCTGTAGTAGCCCAGGCGCGCGGTGGCGCCGGTCACGCCATGGGTCATCTCATGGCCGGCCACGTCCAGCGCCACCAGCGGGCGGTAGGTCACGCCGTCGCCGTCGCCGTAGATCATCACGCCGTTCCAGCCGGCGTTGACGTAGTTGGTGCCGTAGTGGACGTAGCTCTTGGCGCCGGCGCCGTTGTTGGAGATGCCGTTGCGGGCATGGGTGTTCTTGTAATAGTCCCAGGTGGCGGCGACGCCGTAGTGGGCGTCGGCGGCGACGGTGGCGCGATCGGAGACGGTGTTGTTGCCCCAGCTGTTGTCGCTGTCGCTGAACAGCGTGGCGCCCGAGGTGCTCTGGCGGTTGTTGGCATCCCAGGTCGAACCGCTGCCGCGGCTGACGTCGGTCATCTGGAAGCCGCCGCTGACCGAGTTGGTGCCGATGCCGACGTTGCCCAGGGTCAGGGTCTTGCCGGTGCCGGTGGCGGCGGCGGAGTGGAAGCGGTCGTCTTCCAGCAGGACTCTGCCGTTGGCGGCATCGAGGTAATAGGTCATGTTGCCCGGCGCCTGATCGTTGCGGCGATCGCCGAGCAGGTCGACCTGATAGGCCAGGGTCGGCTGGCCGCCGCGCGCGAACACCACCAGACGCGTCGATTCGATCTCGGTCACGGTGCCGTCGAAGGCCGCGCCGGCTTCGACCTCGGCCTGGGCCGCACTCAGCGTGGGCTTGGTGCCCGGGCGGGCGAACGTCTTCATCTCGTCGCCCTGGGTGATCGAGAGCAGCTTGCCGTTGCGCGTATGCACGACCATGTCGCCGCCGATCACCGGCAGGCCCTGGTAGCTGCGGTCGATGCGCACGTGCTCGGTGCCGTCGCGGTCGACGATCACGTCGCGGGCGACGAAACCGTCGGCGGCGACGCGGTGCGCTTCGCGCGCGGCCGCGCCTTCGAGCAGGCCGCGTGCGCGGTCCGCGGCCGGCGAGGCGTCGGCTTCGGCGGGCGAGGTCGAGGCGAACATCTGCTCGCTGCCGGGGCGGGCGCCGTCGGCGGTCCGTCCCGGCAGGGGCTGCAGGCCGCTGCCGGCCGGATGCGCATGGGCGGCGCGGTCGGCTGCGGTGTTGGCGGCCGCGCCCTGGTCCGGGCCCTGCGCGTGGCGCTGCACGGCGTGGGAGAGCGTTTCGGACTGGCTGGCCAGGAGGGTGAGCGCGCCGACGATGGCGGCGCTAAGCAGGGCGGTCTTCGCTTGCATGTGCGTGAGTCCCCAAAGGTGTCGAAAGATGGTTGGTGGATGGAGTCCACATCCGTTACTGTTTTATTCCGTTACTCACGCGGGCTGGCGCATCGCTGCAGCGTTTGCTCGCCGAGTCTTTGAACCGTAAGTGCGGCCGCGCCGCGTTTTTCGATGGCGCAAGCCGCGAATGGCGCCCGTCGCCGGATTGCGGTCACACTTCCGGATCTTCGATCGACCCGAGCACTGCCTTGTCGAGTGAATCCCTGCAAAACGCGCGCGCGGACGCGCTGCGCGATACGGACATCGCCGTCGTCGGCGGCGGCGTCATCGGTCTGACCTCGGCGCTGGCCTTGCTGAACGACGGCCGCCGGGTCTGCGTGCTCGAAGCCCAGACCCTGGGCAGCGGCAGTTCGCACGGAAACTGTGGAACGATTACGCCCAGCCACGCCACACCGCTGGCCGCGCCCGGGGTGATTACGCAGGCCTTGCGCTGGATGCTCACGCCGGATGCGCCGCTGTACGTGCACCCGCGCCTGGATCCGCGCCTGTGGGGCTGGCTGTTGCGTTTCGCGCTGCGTTGCAATGCGCGCGACTGGCGCCAGAGCGCCTTGGCCAAATCGGCGCTGCTCAACGATTCGCGCGCGCGCCTGCAGGACTGGGTGCGCGACTACGGTTTGCAATGCGAATTCGAACAAAGCGGCGTCGACTACGTGTTTCGCGACGAACGCGCCTTCGCGGCCGGCCAGATCGAACTCGACCTGCTGCGCGAGCTCGGCATTCGCGTCGAGCTCGTCGACGGCCGCCGCTACGAGGCCGAAGACCCCGCCTTCAAACCCGGCGTCGCCGGCGCGATCCGCTTCGACCACGACGCGGTGCTGCGCCCGGATAGCTACGTCGATGCGTTGGCGCAAGCGGTGCGCGCGCGCGGCGGCGTGATCGTCGAAGGCTGCCGCCTGCAGACGCTGGACACCAGCGGCGCGGGCGTCGCGCTAGGCACCAGCCAGGGGGTGCTGCGTGCGCGCGAGGTCGTGCTCGCGCTGGGCGCGTGGTCGCCGCAGCTGTCCGACGCGATCGGTCTGGCCGGGCTCAAGCGCGCGATCCAGCCCGGCAAGGGCTATTCGATCACCTACGACCGCCCGGCGCGCGTGCCGCGTCGCCCGGTGGTGCTGCGCGAGCGCAAGGTCTGCGTGACCACCTGGGGCAGCGGCTACCGCCTGGGCAGCACCATGGAATTTTCCGGCTACGACGACAGCCTCAATCCGCGCCGCCTGGCCGCGCTGGAGCGCGGCGCCGCCGAGTACCTGCACGAACCGGTCGGCCCGGTCGAACGCGAGCGCTGGTACGGCTGGCGTCCGATGAGCAGCGACGACATCCCGTTGATCGGCCGCGTGCCCGGCCGCGACGGCCTGTGGCTGGCGACCGGACACGGCATGATGGGCGTGAGCATGAGCGCCGGCACCGGCCAACTCGTCGCCGACCTGATCGCCGGGCGCGCGCCCGCGCTCGACCCCACGCCGTACCGACCGGAGCGATTCGCATGAGCGACGTACTACGCGACTTCGACCTGATCGTGATCGGCGGCGGTTCCGGCGGCCTGGCCGGCGCCTTCCGCGCTGCCGAACACGGCGCCCGCGTCGCCCTGCTGGAACCGCATCTGCTGGGCGGCACCTGCGTCAACGTCGGCTGCGTGCCCAAGAAGGCGATGTGGCTGGCCGCCGACGTCGCCGGTCGCCTGCGCATGGCGCGCGATCTGGGCTTCGATGTCGGCGAAACGCCGGCGCTGGACTGGCCGACCTTCATCGCCCATCGCCAGCGCTACATCGCCAACATCCACGACAGCTACCGCCGCCGCCTGGACGCGGCCGGCATCGTGGTCGCGCCGATGCGCGCGCGCTTCATCGACGCGCGCACCATCGAATGCATGGACGGCGTACGCCTGAGCGCCGGCAACATCCTGATCGCCACCGGCGGGCATCCGCTGCGGCCGGCGCTGCCGGGCGCCGAACTGGGCGGCGTGTCCGACGATTTCTTCCAATGGGCCGCCGCGCCCGAGCGCGTGGCCATCGTCGGCGGCGGCTACATCGCGGTCGAACTGGCCGGCCTGCTGCAGGCGCTGGGCAGCCGCGTCGACCTGCTGGTGCGCAACAAGCTGTTGGACGGCTTCGACAGCGAGCTGGTCGATCAGCTGGCCGAGGACTACCGCCACGCCGGCGTGCATCTGCAGTTCGGCTACCACCTGGCCGCGGTCGAACGCGACGGCGAGGGCGTGCGCCTGCGCGACGCCGCCGGCGCGCTGAGCGAGCGCTACGACCGCCTGCTGTTCGCGACCGGGCGCCGCGCCAGCACCGAATCCCTGGATCTGGCCGCGGCCGGCGTGCTCACCGACGCGGACGGCTATGTCCAGGTCGACGTGCGCCATTCCACCAATGTCGAAGGCATCCACGCGGTCGGCGACGTCACCGCCAATCCGGCCCTGACCCCGGTCGCGATCGCGGCCGCGCGCCGGCTCATGGACCGCCTCTACGGCGGCGCCAGTGCGTTGCTGGATCAGCGCGACATTCCCACCGTGGTGTTTTCGCACCCGCCGCTGGGCCAGGTCGGCCTGACCGAAGCGCAGGCGCGCGAGCGCCACGGCGACCAGGTGCACGTGTACCGCGCCGGCTTCCGGCCGATGTTGCACGCTTTGGCCAATTCTCCGCAGCGCAGTCTGTTCAAACTGATCTGCATCGGCGACGAGCGCCACGTGGTCGGCATCCACTTGATGGGCGAGGCCGCCGACGAGATCCTGCAGGGCTTCGCGGTCGCGCTCAAACGCGGGATTTCCCTCGACGACCTGCGCGACACCATCGCGATCCACCCCACCAGCGCCGAGGAAGTGGTGCTGATGCGTTGAGTCGCGGTAGCGGCCGTACCGAACACCCGTATCCAACAATCACGGAGCGAAACGCATGAGGCAGCGGTGGCAGGGTTGGATGTTGGTGGGCGCGCTGGTCGGCGCGCCGTCGGCGCAGGGCATGGAGATCGCCGACCTGCTGTCCGCACCGCAGCCGGAAGCGCCGGTGGCCGCGGCCAAGGCGCCGGTCATCGCCTGGGTGTCGAACGAGCGCGGCGCGCGCAACCTCTGGGTCGCGCGCGCGCCGGAGTTCGCGCCGCGCAAGCTCACCGATTACAGCGAAGACGACGGCCAGTTGCTGAGCTCGCTCGCGCTCAGCGCCGACGGCCGCACCCTGGCTTATGTGCGCGGCGGCGGTCCGGACGCGGCGGGCAACGCCAGCAATCCCACCGGCGATCCCGACGGCGCCGAACAGGCGGTATGGGCGGTGCCCACCGACGGCGCGAGCGCGCCCAAGCGCGTGGCCGCGGGTCGTAGCGTGAGCTTCGCGCCCGGCGGCGACGCGCTGATCGTGCAGGGCAAAGGCGTGGGCTGCTATGCGCATGCGTTCGCCAAGACGCCGGCCTGGTGCGTGGAAGCGCTGCTGAAGACGCGCGGCGCCAACAGTGCGGCCGGCTTCTCGCCGGACGGCGGCCGTCTGCTGTTCGTCAGCAACCGCGGCGATCACAGCTTCGTCGGCGTGCTCGATCTGGCTGCACGCTCGGTGCGCTGGATCGCGCCGGACTACAACAACGACAGCGCGCCGGTGTGGTCGCCGGACGGCAAACGCATCGCCTTCCTGCGCACCGCCGGCACGCGCCCGGGCCAGGCCTTCGATCTGACCGCGGCCAATCCCTTCGAGGTCTGGATCGCCGACGCCGACAGCGGCGTGGCGCGTCGCTTGTTCCGCTCCGGCGACACGGCCGGCGGCTACGCCCAGTTCGCGGTACCCGAGCCGCTGCGCTGGGGCCGCGACGGCCGCCTGCTGTTCGGTTCGGAAGAAAGCGGCTGGCTGCACTGGTATGCGCTGTCGCCCGAGGGCGGCGCGCCGGTCGCGGTCAGCCGCGGCGACTGCGAAGTCGAAACCGCGGGCCTGAGCGAGACCGGCACCCTGGTCTACAGCGCCAACTGCGACGACATCGAACGCCGCCAGTTGTACGCGGCCGTCGCGGGCGCGGCGCCCAAGCGGCTGAGCGGCGACGGCCAGATCGCCACCGACCCGTTGC
This sequence comes from Lysobacter sp. cf310, assembly GCF_900114355.1. Lineage (GTDB taxonomy): Bacteria > Pseudomonadota > Gammaproteobacteria > Xanthomonadales > Xanthomonadaceae > Lysobacter. The sequence continues at coordinate 797,219 of NZ_FOSS01000002.1, read as the reverse complement.
CGCTGTCCGGCGCGCAATGGATCGCGTTCCGCCACGCCGATGCACGCCGTCCGACCGCGATCGCGGTGATGCCCGCCGCGGGCGGCGAGCCGCGCCGGATCTTCCCCGCGCAGCTGCCGGCGGCGTTCCCGGCGCAGGCGCTGGTCGAGCCCAAGACGCTGACGCTGCGCGCCGCCGACGGCGTGGTCTCGCATGCGACCGTGTTCCTGCCGCCGGCCAGCTTCAAGGGCAAGCGCCCCGCGCTGATCTACGTGCACGGCGGGCCGATCCGGCAGATGCTGCCGGGCTGGCACTACAGCAGCTACTACTACAACGACTACGCCAGCAACCAGTGGCTGGCCAGCCGCGGCTTCGTGGTGCTGGCGCTGAACTTCCGCGCCGGCACCGGCTACGGCCAGGCGTTCCGGCGCGCGGCCAAGCAGGGGCCGCGCGGCGCCAGCGAATACGAGGACGTGCTGGCCGCACGCGCGCACCTGGCCGGCCTGGCGGAGGTCGACGCGCGCCGTATCGGCATCTACGGCGGCTCCTACGGCGGCTATCTGACCGCGCAGGCCCTGTCGCGCAATTCCGACCTGTTCGCCGCCGGCGTCGACCGCCACGGCGTGCACGACTGGCGCGAGAGCGCCAAGGGCGGCGACAACAGCGGCCTGTGGGGCCTCAAGCCCGACGAGCTGGAGCTGGCGGGGCAGTCCTCGCCGGTCGCGCAGGTCGAGAACTGGCGCTCGCCGGTGCTGTTCGTGCACGGCGACGACGACCGCGCGGTCAAATTCAGCCAGAGCGTGGACCTGGTCGAGCGCCTGCGCGCGCGCGGCGTGGCGCTGGAAACCCTGGTCATCCCCGACGAAGACCACTTCTTCCTGCGCTACGCGACCTGGATGCAGGTGCACCGCAGTACCATGGCCTTCTTCGAGCGCCAACTGAAACCCTGAACCGCCATGAGCACCGTCCCCGCGCCGACCGAACCGGTCTTCGAACTCCATCACGGCAGTGCGCCGCTGCTGATCAGCCTGCCGCACGACGGTAGTGCGATCCCGCCAGCGCTGGCCGAACGCATGCAGCCCTCGGCGCGGCGCGCGCCCGATACCGACTGGCACGTGTCCAGGCTGTATGCGTTCGCGCGCGAGCTCGGCGCCTCGATCCTGGTGCCGCGTTATTCGCGCTACGTGGTCGACCTCAACCGCCCGCCCGACGACACCTCGCTGTACCCGGGCCAGAACACCACCGGCCTGTGTCCGGCGGTGCAGTTCACCGGCGAGCCGGTGTATCTGGACGGTCAGGCGCCGTCGCCGGAGGAAGTCGCCGAGCGCGTCGACAAATACTGGCGCCCGTACCACGAGAACCTCGACGCCGAGCTCGCGCGCCTGCGCGGCGAACACGGCCGCGTGGTGCTGTGGGAAGGCCACTCGATCAAGGGCAGCGAACTGCCGTTCCTGTTCGAAGGCCGGCTGCCGGACCTCAACCTGGGCACCTCCGGCGGCGCCAGCTGCTCGCCGCAGCTGCAGACGCGCCTGGAAGCGGCGCTGGCCGGGCAGGGCGGCTACGACTGGATCGTCAACGGCCGCTTCAAGGGCGGCTACATCACCCGTCACTACGCCTCGCCCGAGACCGGCGTGCAGGCGGTGCAGTTGGAGCTGAGCCAGCGCAACTACATGGACGAAGCCAGTTTCGCCTACGACGAAGCCAAGGCCGCGAAATTGCAGCCGCTGCTGGCCGAACTGCTGCGGACCTGCCTGGCCGGATGAAGACCGCGGTCGCGGCGCCCGTCCTGACGCTCGCGCAGGCGCGTGCGCTGCACCTGAGCGCGCAAGGCCTGCTCGCGCGTCCGCGCCGGCGCGCGCGCAAGGCCGACCTGCTGGATGCGATCGCGCGCATGCAATTGCTGCAGATCGACACCATCCACATCGTCGCGCGTAGCCCCTACCTGGTGCTGTATTCGCGCCTGGGCGCCTACCCGCAGGCGTGGTTGGAGGAACTGCTGGCCCAGCGCGAGATCTTCGAAGTCTGGGCCCACGAAGCCTGCTTCGCGCCGATGAGCGATTACCTGCTGCATCGCAACGCCATGCCGCAGCGCGCCCATCACTGGGCGATCCGCAACGCCCAGGCCCATCGCAGCAGCAGCGGCGCCAAGATCGAGCGCCTGCTCGAACACATTCGCGGCCTGGGCCCGGTCAAATCCTCCGACTTCGAGCGCGAGCAGGCGGGCGGCGGCGGCTGGTGGGGCTGGAAGGACGAGAAGCGCTGGCTGGAAGCCGCGTTCGCGCTGGGCGAGCTGATGGTCGCGCGGCGCGAGAACTTTCACCGCGTCTACGACCTCACCGAGCGCGTGGCCGGCAGCGTCGTGCCCGACTGGAACACCGCGCGCCTGGATATCGCCACGGTACGGCGCGAGACCCTGCTCAAGTCCGTGCGCGCGCTGGGCCTGACCCAGGCGCGCTGGATCGCCGACTACTACCGCACCAAACCGCGCCTGCGCGACGCCGACCTGGACCCGCTGGTGGAGCAGGGCGCCCTGCTGCGGGTGGCGGTGAAGGGCTGGGACGCGCCGGCTTACGTGCATCCCGACCACGCCGCCGCGCTCGCGCTGGCCGCGACGGGACGCCTGCGCGCAAGCCATGCCACCTTGCTGTCGCCTTTCGATCCGGTGGTCTGGGATCGCGAACGCGCCAGCGAATTCTTCGGCTTCGACTACACCCTGGAGTGCTATACCCCCGAGCCCAAGCGCCGCTACGGCTACTTCGTGCTTCCCATCCTCGCGCGCGGTCGTCTGGTCGGCCGCCTCGACGCCAAGGCGCACCGCCGCGAGGGCGTATTCGAGGTCAAGGCGCTGTTCCTGGAAGAGGACGTCGTCGCCGACGAGGCCCTGATCGCCGACATCGCCCGCGCGATCGACGACTGCGCGCGCTGGCATGCGACCCCCAAAGTCGACCTGCAACGCTGCCGCCCCGCAATCCTGCGCACGCCGCTGCGCGCGGCCCTGCGCGCGCTCCAATCCGCCTAAGCAAGAAGCTCTGGCCAAACGCGGCGCGCAATCGCCGCGATACCGCCGCCAGCGTCCTGTAGGAGCGGCGCAAGCCGCGACCACGCCACAACCCATACGACGCATCTGGCGCAGGGAGCGTCGATCCTGCAACGACCGTCTTGCGCAAGCGCGTCCATCTCCCCGATCGCGGCTCACGCCGCGCCTACCGCAAAGCGCGGCGCGCTGAGCGGCGTGTCGTCGCGCAGCGCGTCGGCCTAGCCCTGAGTCAGAGTCGCCGTGATGAACAGCACGGCTACCGGCACGACCAAGGCCACCGGCACCAGCGCCACCAACCAACGCGGCCGCTCGCCGCGCACCCAACCGATCAGGGCCAGCACCACGCCGCCGAACCCCGACATCAGCCACAGGAAGATCGCTTCCCAGAAGCCGCACAAGCCATCGCCGCAGGGCCCGCTGTAGGTGCGCATCAACCAGGCCAGGGGCGCATGCGCGAGCGCCGCGGCGATCGCGAGCCAGAACAGGAGAGGGCGCGGTGTGGGTTGCTCGTTGCTGTTCATCGCAGGTCTCTGTCCGATGAGCGTTCGCGGCGACCGTGCGGAGGCGGCGCCGTAAGCGGGGCGCCGGGCTGGATGCGGCGCGCGGCGCTGCCTCAGCTATACACCAAGCCTAGCGCCGCCGCGAGGCGAGCGCCGGCCCCACTGTCTTCAGAAACGCAACATGTGCGCCTTTTCCGTGGATATGCGCCACATCGACCGGCAAGCGACCCGCGTCGTCCATGGCCGCCGCGTCCGCGCCCGCGAGCGCCAGGACTTCGAGCGTGGCCAGATTGCCGTGGCTCGCGGCCCAGTGCAGCGGCGTGTAGCCGCCGCGTTCGCGCAGGTCGTGGCGGGCGCCGGCTTCCAGCAGGCAACGCACGATGTCCGTACGGCCGCAGGCTGCGGCGCCGAACAGCGCCGTTTCCCCGATGGAATCCTGCCAGTTCACGTCGGCCCCGGCCGCGATCAGCGCCCGGACCTCATCCAGATCGCCGGACCATGCCGCGTAGTGCAAGGCGGATTCCGCGCGACCGTCCGCGGCGGTCAAGGGCGTGTCGTCTTCCACGGCGGCTCCTGAAAGCGCGGCGACGCTCAAACCTCCAGCGTCGCCAGATCGCCCTTGGTCTCCAACCACTGCTTGCGGTCGCCGGCGCGCTTCTTGGCCAGCAGCATGTCCATCAGCGAATGGGTTTCGGTGCCGTCGTCGACGGTCAGCTGGACCAGGCGGCGGGTGTCGGGGTGGATGGTCGACTCGCGCAGCTGCGAGGCGTTCATCTCGCCCAGGCCCTTGAAGCGGGTGACGTTGATCGCGCCGCGGATCTTCTCGCGTTCGATCTTCTCCAGCAGGATGCGCTTCTCTTCCTCGTCCAGGGCGTAGAACACCTGCTTGCCCACGTCGACGCGGAACAGCGGCGGCATCGCCACGAAGATGTGGCCGGCCGCGACCAGCGCCGGGAAATGGCGCAGGAACAGCGCGCTGAGCAGGGTCGCGATGTGCAGGCCGTCGGAGTCGGCGTCGGCCAGGATGATGACCTTGCCGTAGCGCAGCCCGGTGATGTCCTCCTTACCCGGATCGCAGCCGATCGCGACCGCCAGGTCGTGCACTTCCTGCGAGGCCAGCACGCTGCCGGACGCGACTTCCCAGGTATTGAGGATCTTGCCGCGCAGCGGCAGGATCGCCTGGAAATCCTTGTCGCGCGCCTGGCGCGCGCTGCCGCCCGCCGAGTCGCCTTCGACCAGGAACAGCTCGGTGCGCGACAAATCCTGCGAGGTGCAGTCGGCGAGCTTGCCGGGCAGGGCCGGGCCCTGGGTGATCTTCTTGCGGACGATCTGCTTTTCGGTCTTCAAACGCGCCGCGGCGCGCTCGATCGCGAGCTGGGCGATCTTCTCGCCCAGTTCGGTGTGCTGGTTCAGCCACAACGAGAACGCATCGTGGGCGGCGCCCTCGACGAAGCCGGCGGCCTGGCGCGACGACAGACGCTCCTTGGTCTGGCCGCTGAACTGCGGGTCGGTCATCTTGATGCTGAGCACGAACGCGACCCGGTCCCACACGTCTTCCGGCGCCAGCTTGACGCCGCGCGGCAGCAGATTGCGGAAGTCGCAGAACTCGCGCAGCGCGTCGGTGAAGCCGGTACGCAGGCCGTTGACGTGGGTGCCGTGCTGCGCGGTCGGGATCAGGTTGACGTAGCTTTCCTGCACCAGTTCGCCGTCCGGCACCCAGGCCACCGCCCAGTCGGCCACTTCGGTGTCCTTCTTGAGCTGGCCGACGAACAGGTCCGGCGGCAGCAGCTCGCCGCGGCCCTCAAGCTCGCCGCGCAGGTAGTCGCGCAGGCCGTCCTCGTAGTACCACTCGGCGGTTTCGCCGCTGGCGACGTCGTGCAGCTTCACGCTCAGGCCGGGGCAGAGCACGGCCTTGGCGCGCAGCAGGTGCTTGAGCGAGCGCAGGTTGAACTTGGGCGTGTCGAAGTACTTGGCGTCGGGCCAGAAGCGTACGCGGGTGCCGGTGTTCTTCTTGCCGACCGTGCCGACCACCTCCAGCGGGGTGGCGCGGTCGCCGTCCTTGAAGGTCATGCGGTATTCGTTGCCGTCGCGCTTGATGTGCACTTCGACCAGGGTCGACAGCGCATTGACCACGCTGACGCCGACGCCGTGCAGACCGCCGGAGAAGGTGTAGTTCTTGTTGCTGAACTTACCGCCGGCGTGCAGGCGGGTCAGGATCAGTTCCACGCCGGGGATCTTCTCCTCCGGGTGGATGTCGACCGGCATGCCGCGGCCGTCGTCGGACACCTCGGCGCTGCCGTCGGCGTGCAGGATCACTTCGATGCTGCGCGCGTGTCCGGCCAGGGCCTCGTCGACGGCGTTGTCGATCACCTCCTGGGCCAGATGGTTGGGCCGGGTGGTGTCGGTGTACATGCCCGGACGGCGTTTGACGGGGTCCAGGCCGGAAAGGACTTCGATATCGGCGGCGTTGTAACGACTGCTCATGAAACCTGCATGGGGTAGTGACGCAAAGGGGGAATCGGTTAGCGCCCGGCGCCGACGGCCTGCAATTCGGCGCCGGTATAGGGGTTGTAGCGGTAGCCGCCCGGGAAGGTCTCGCCATTGGCGGGGTCGCGCCGCGCCGGCAACAGGCCGCCCAGGGGCAGGCGGAAGCTGAACTCGCTACGGCTCAGCCGGACCAGCATCTTGCCATCCCCGAGCGGGTCGGCGACGGGTTTGTCGTCGGCGGTACGGCCGGCGAACACGTAGAACTGCATATTCTCGCCTGCCGGACCGATCATGCTGGTGAACATCGGCCGCATGGTGTTCAGCAGGCCCTTCAGCGCCGGGTCGACTTTGTCGTCGGCGATAGGCCGGTGGACCCCGCCATACATATCGACCAGCTGCAGTTGGCTGCGCAGCTCGGCCTCGCTGGTGAAGCTGATATCCGGCTCCTGGTTGTTGATCCGCAGGGCCGCGATCACCGTGTGCCGGGAGAACAGGTCCTGGAACTGCCGGGACACCTCCTGGTTAGCCTGCTTGGCGGCGCCCTTGGCGCCGGCGCTCTGCTGGTCCAGCACATAGGCCCACAGCTGCGGCGGCAGCCACCAGATCATTTCGCTGCTGCCGATCCCGCCCCCGGTCTTCTGGGTGTCGCCCATCAGCTCGTCGATCCGGATCTGCCCCACCGGCACCCCGGTATGGCCGGCCCACGCCGGCGCGACGGCCGCGAGGCTCAGGCACAACATGAACAAGGTGCGTAGACGGCGCATGGAAGGGTCCCCTGAGTGAGCGCAGCGAGCATGGCGATGGGCTCGGGCGGGGTCAAGCCGATGGTGAGTCGGTGGCGGGTCGGTCCGCCCGAGATCATCCAGGCGGAGGAGCGGCCTCATTGGCCCCTCATACGGTGGACGCAGGCGAAAGCGGGGCGCGAGGCCCGGACGCAGGGCCATGCATGGCGTCGGAACGCGTCTGGCCGCAGAATTCAATGGCGGCTGGAAGTGGAATCGACCATGGCGATACCCAGCAGGGTACAAATCATCGCAGCCTCGGTGCTACTGGCCCTGGGGCTGGCCGCGCTCGCATTTGCGTATGCGATGGGTACGGCGGTCCCTCTGGTCCGGCTCGGCAGCCACTCATACCTGAGACTGGCTCCCGGCCCCTGGTGGCAGCCTGCGATGCTCGGCGTTCTTGCGCTCCTGGTCGGCGCTTACCTGTTGGCTCGGCCTCGTGGCGCGGGCAGGCGGCGCGATGACCCAACGCGACCCGGTGCGGGGCGGGCCGCCAAAACCCCAGCTTCGACTCAGCTCGACTCGAACCAGTTTAGGTAGGTGCCCGTATCCGCCGGAGATCGATCTCATTGCTGCGCTGGATCGTGCCGATCGACCGGTACGAGAGTGCGCGGCTGGGCGCATGCCGTTCGACGACTTCCGCGCCGAGTACGACAACTTCTTAACTCAGGCCTTGGTTTCGCATGATGGATCGCCGCTACCGCAAACGAATGCAAGCCTACTGGGCGCGTGCGGAGGCGCGCGGACGCCGCCAGATCGATCGCCTTGATATGAACAGCTGGTTCGACTTTTGGCATGTTCATGTCGACTGGTACGGGCGCGGAAACACCGGCCCGGAGAACGTCCCGGAGATCGCGGCCGCAACGGTTCGACTGTTGCAATACCTCGAAACGTTCGCGAAAGATCGCTCGGAGCCGATCCAGTTATGGGCGACGCTGTGCAGCAACACCATGGACAACGCGGTGCATGCCCACTCGCGCAACCCCAATGGGACCGCTTACCCGCATGGTTTCCACGCAGTGGACTGGGATCCGACTGTTCCGGATTGGGTCGCAGCCGCGGTTCCTGTCGGCACGCACCAGATAGGCAGTGTCGGCGATGCCGGTGAGGTCGTCTATTTCGTTCGGCGGCGAGGCTAGTTCACTCAAGGCGAAGTCGCAACGCATATTTGCGAAAGGAAATCCCGCGCGCCCTTTCGCGCTTGTCGGCACGCAGGCGACGTCATACTCAGCCCTTGCACGCCGCCGCGCCCGTGACGGCCGAGTGGTTCGCGACTGGGCCAAGACAAGATCATGAAGCAAGTCATCGAGATCGACGGATCCTCGTTTTCGACACTGGAAGAGTTCTTTACCCACTTCGAGGAGAGGGCCCTGTGCGGCTGCGGCGGTTGGGGGCGCAATCTGGACGCCTTCAACGACGTTCTGCGCGGAGGGTTCGGAACGCCCGAGGGCGGCTTCGTCCTGCGCTGGAAGCATCATCTGCTCTCGCGGCGACGTCTGGATCACGCCGAAACGGCCCGGCAACTTCGCGTCCGCCTCGAGCGCTGCCATCCGGATAACATCGAATCGGTGCAAGCGAGATTGGAGCTGGCGCAAAGGGGGGAGGGTGCGACGGTCTTCGATTGGCTGCTGGAGATCGTCGAGGCGCATGGGACGGGCGGCGCTGAGGCCGAGGATGGCGTCGAACTTCGGCTTGAGTGACCTCTAGAATGAAGTTATCGCCAGCAGGCGACCTGAATCATGGAAACGGGGGGAGGGATGGACCATCGCAAAGCGCTGCTCGAGAAGCTCGAGAAACTCGACGACATCGATTCGGAACACTTCCCTGTCGTCACGCTGGACGACTACTTCATCGGCAACGACCAAGAAGATTCCATCGCGCCCAATCAATGGGGCTACGGGCGCCCATCGATCCGCGAACTCCACGCGCGCCTGAAGGCGCTCGAGGCGCGGCCCGATGTGCAAGGCGTATTCGTTGGCCTGCATCAGGATTGGGGCGAGGCCCTGGAGGACGATGAGTTGTGGCCCGCGGCGGAGAACATTCATATCTATTCGTCCGCCTCCCAGGAGGTTGCGGACGGTTGGATCGAAGGGCTCGAGTCGGATGGAATCGGGCCGGGCTGGCCATACGGCAGACACGCCGGTGCGCCCGAACCAATGGCGGGTTACGAGGTCTATACGATCTATTGGGATTGAGGGCTCGCCCTCCAACTATTCAATCGAGTCGGGCACGGACGATGGGACACGATCACGGCTTTGGTGAGGCAGACTGGCCTTTCGACGTTCCGGTCAACAGCGCGTCGTTCACGACCAGGCATGTCATCGAAGGAACGCTTCCTATTTTGGAGGTGTATCACGACCACGACGGCGAATGGCAATTCATGTGCGGCACGACGAGCGCGTCAGCGGACTGTAAGTTGGTGTGCTTGGGCTGCATGATCGGCCGCGACTCAAGCCTGCTGGATCTGGCCGATATGCCGTCAGGTTGGTGCGCCTACAGGGCCAGCCCGCAAGACGGCTGGTCTAGGGAACCGTACGAAGGCAGCGACGACCCGGAATGAGTGGTCCGTACGGGTTAACATTCGGCCGTTCAGTCGCGAGCAGGCAAGCAACCGCTACGGTCGCGCCGTCGCTGAGGGGAGCGGCCTAGGCGCCCCGCCTTTCCTGTGAGCCCCACGACATCGGAGGACCGCACCATGACCACCCGCAAGTATTGGATTCCCAGCCTGATCGCCGCCGCCCTGGTGGCGCCGCTGGCGATGGCGCAGGACGCCGCCCAGAACCCGACCGCCGAGCAGGCCGCTGCGCAGGCCCAGAAGAAGGCCGAAGAGGCCGAGAAGGCCAAGGCCGAGCAGGCCGCCAAGGACAAGAAGAAAGACAAGAAGAAGGACAAGGCCGCCGACCCGACCGCCGAGCCCGAGGAAGAGGACGGCAAGCGCTGAGTTCCAGACGGTCGGGCGCGTCCGCCAGGGCGCGCCCGGCTCGCTAAGGCGGCACTGCCGTCGCGCGCGCCGGCGCGCTGCCGGCAAACGGAGATGCCGACATGCGGCCTTCGACCGAGCACATCCTCGCCGCGCTGGACGCCACGGTCATGTGGCGCTTCCACGTGCCGGTGCTGGCCGCGATCGCGGCCCTGCTGATTTTCCCTCCCCGAGTTCCGGACGATGCCTTGGCCGCCGCCGTGTCGGTGCTGATCGTGCTGGCTGGCGTCGGCGTGGGCCTGGCCTGGCAATGGAGCGCGATTCGGCGCAAGCGCAAGGTCTGACGCCGCCACGGTGGCGCACGCTTGCGGCTTGCCGCTACATTCCGCAGCTGGCACCCACGCCAGCGACGGCATGCGTATGAGTCCAGAGCCCACTCCCTTCCATCAGGTGCTGTGCGCCTACCAAGCCGCTGTGCGCGCCAAGGACGTCGCGGCCTTCCTGGCGCTCTATGCCGACGATCTGCAGGTGTTCGACATGTGGGGCGGATGGTCGCTGCGCGGCCTCGAGGCCTGGCGCGGAATGGCGACGGAGTGGTTCGGGTCGCTGGGTAGCGACTATGTCGTGGTCGGCTTCGACGAGGTCGAGGCCAGCGTGGACGGTGCACTGGCCGTGGGCCACGCCCTGCTCAGCTACACGGCGTACTCCGCAGACGGGCAACGGCTGCGGTCGCTCGACAACCGGATCACCATGGCGATGCGCCGGACCGGTGAGACCTGGAAGGTCTTCCACGAGCATACTTCGGCGCCGATCGATCACGAGACCACGAAGGCAGTGTTGCGGCGCGACGGCGGCGGGTAGATCGGGATTCCGTCGCCACGGATCCCGTTGGGGGTTGAACGGAGAATGGACGATGCTGGGCTTGTTGGACCTGATTCTCGCCATCGGCGACCTGCTGATGTCCTGGCGGATGTACGTCGGCCTGGCTGTGACTGCTGGGCTGTGCTGGCTGACCGTATCGGTAGTGCCTAATGAGACCGCACAGTGGGCGATCTGCGTTCCGGTCGGCGTGGTCGGCTTGATCGCAAGCTTTCTCTGGCAGATTCGTGCCGATCATGGCTAGCGATCGGGCGAATCCAGTCGTGTGCTAGGACGACGTCGATGCACAAATAGGTTAAGCATCGGTCTTTGAGGATGGTTCTGATGCTTCGCGTGGGGGCGAAATGAAACGGCGTGAGTTCTATCTGCAGGACGATCAGTCGAACAAGTACTGGGCCGTCGAGGTTCAAGGCAAGGAAGTGGTCACCACCCATGGCCGGATCGGGGCCAAGCCGCGCGAGACGCGTGCCGGCTTCGACGACGCCGGAGCGGCGCTGCGAGAGGCCGAGAAGGAGGTCCTGGCGAAACGGCGCAAGGGCTATCTGGAAGGCGATTTGAGCGCGGTTCCCGAGTATGTCCCGGGCTTGCCGCCGCGCTTCGTTCGGATCAATCACGACGACTATCACGCTCAATACGTCGGCAAGACCGCCGGCGGCGATCAGTTCTTCCTGACCTTTCCGTTCGTGCCGCGTCTGGGCTCCGAAACGGGTGGCGAGTACATCGCGCTGTATCTTTTCGATGAGTTCGGCCTGCTGAAGGAAGCGAAGGTCTACAGCGAGCACGAGCAGGGGCTTACCACCAAGACCGCGATCCAGGAATTCACGGCGCAGCTGCTGGCGGGCCTGGGCAAGTACAAATTCGCCGACATCAAGGTCGCGCCGTTCAGCGTGGAGCGCTTCGGTCGCCCGTTCGGCCTGATCTTCGATCCGGGCGACGAGGACGACGGCAACGACGAGCCTTACATCACCGTGACGGTGGAGCCCGGCAATTACATGGCCTTCAATCCGCCCTGGGAGGGGGATTACGACACCTAGGGTGGGGCGCTACTTCGGATCATTCGGTGTCGCTATGGCCTTCGCCCATGCGCGCTTGGGGCGGCCCCAGCGAGCCGTCCGGCTGGATCGGGCGAAACCCCTGTGGCGTTGGCATCCACCGTTGCGGCGCAGGTTTGGCCATTTCATCCGGGACGAAGCCGATGCCGCAAGCTTGGCAGTAGAGGCCAGACACGAATTGCTGCAGGGGCGCCTCGGCTACGGCATGCGGCTTGAGGCCGTCGACGCTGAGTTGCCCATGGCATTCGCAGCCGAACCGGGTGTCGGGAGCCTGCTCGAAATGCGCGGAGTCGAACGGTTCGATCAGCAACAGCTTGGGGCGCGTATGCGCGGCGCTTGCGCATTTCGGACAGGCTGGAGCGGAGGCGTGGTCTGTCATGCATCTGGTTCCCGAGGTCTGGACCGGTCCGGAAGCGCGATCGCGTGCGGCGCTTGGCTTCGCGTCTGGCTTTCGATCTTTTTTCGCAGCTGGTTCAAATCCGTAGCCTGCAGACGCAAACCGCCCTGCACGGCTATCAGGTCCTTGCGCAAATCCTCCGGATCGACGATCGAACCGTTCAATCGCTGGTCCGGGTACACGAAGGGGCTGGCCGACCGCTGGATCAGCTCGTCGGTGTACGCCTCCAGCCACGTACCCAGTTCGATGGCATCGACATCGGCCTCGCCCGGAAACGCGGCACGGTTGGCCTTGAGGCTTTCCTCCGCGCTACTCCGGGTCGGCCACAGCAGAAACAAGGCGCTGCGGCGGCCAGAGGGATCGTCCGCCGTAGCCCAGGTTTCACCGCGCCAGATCCCCCAAAGCCGCCCGGACGACACCACCGTCGCCAGAAAGGTCCGGTAGCGCTCGCGGTCGTCGGCGTTCGTGTCCGTGTTGGTCATCCGGCGACTCCCTGAAACCTGGATCGATCGGGTCCGGATATCATGCGCCTGTTGACGGTCGTCGCGGGTAGCGCGCCCCGGCGGAAGCGACGCAGCCCTTCGATCCGCACGCTGGCTCGGCTTCGTGGCCGACCGGCTAAACTGACGTGGCAACGCAAGTCGGGTTCGGACAATTCGCGATCGGGAGTCGTGCTCAGTGATAGCCACCCTTTTGTTGGTCGTGAGCGCGGCGGTGCTGCTCACGCTCGGTACCATTCATCTGGTCATCACCTTCGTCGGACCCAAGCTGCGCCCGCGCGATCCGACGCTGGAGGCGCGGATGCGCGAGGTGTCGCCGGGCATCACCCGGCAGGCCAGCATGTGGGGGTTCTGGGTCGGCTTCAATGTCAGTCACAGCCTGGCGGCGATGCTGTATGGCCTGATCTACGGATATCTCGCCATCGCGCATCCCGAGTTGCTGTTCTCCTCGGCTTATCTGCTCACCGTCGGCGCGTTGATGCTGGGCACCTTGTTCGTGGTGGCCAAGATCTACTGGTTCCGGGCGCCGCTGATCGGAATCACGATTTCCTTGCTGTGCTATGTGGCGGGCGTGGTCGTGGCCTTGCGCTAGAACCTGCGTGGGAGTAAGGCGTATGCGGCACTGGCTTGCGATCGCGATTCTGATGGCTCCGTCTGCCGTCATGGCCGGGCAGCGGCCCGATCAGGTGGTGGCCGACTTCTACCGACTGACGATGCATCCGAACCGGCCAGAGCCGGTGAAAGGGCGGTTCCAGGCGGTAGCTCCGTTGCTCGGAGACGATCTTCGACGGGCTCTGGCGGCCTACGAAACCTACGAAACTGCTTGTTCTCGCATCGTTCCGCCCGACATCAAGCCGCACATGCTGGATCAGAGCCCTTTCTTTCTGGCGCCGGACGGCGCGAAAACGATGGTGGGGACGTCGGAACGACTGTACGGCCCCGTCGCGCGTGTTTCGGTCACTTTGGCCTACGACGATGTGCGCTGGACCGATACGGTCCTGCTAGGCAGGCACGGTGAGCGCTGGGCGATACTCGACATCCGCTGGCAGGAAGGCGGATCGCTGACCGAGAGATTGCTGGACTTCGCCAACCATCGTTGCACCCCTTGATCACGCAATCAGAGGAGAGCCGCATGTCGTCCTTCCGCTGCGTCAAATGCAACGGCGAATCCTGCACCGTGGGCGAGCTGCGCGCCGCCGGCGGTTTGGTCTCCTCGGTGCTGGATGTATCGACCAACAAGTTCAAGTACGTGAGCTGCGAGACCTGCGGCTACACCGAGTTCTACCGCGCCGATCTTTCCTCGGGCGCCCAGATCTTCGACTTCCTGGTGGGATGAGCGCGATGTCGGGCCCCCTGTCGGTTGCGTCCTCGCTGGCCGGTGGCTGCCACTGCGGTTCGGTGCGGCTTGTCTACACCAGCGCGCTGGTGCCGGCGGACACTCATCCGCGCGCCTGTGACTGCAGCTTCTGCCGCATGCATGGCGCGGCCTATGTTTCCGACCCGGCCGGCGCGCTGCGCATCTCCGTGGCCGACGCGCAGACTTTGTTGTCGTACCGCCAGGGCTCCGAGGCCGCCCTGTTCCGCTTGTGCGGGCGTTGCGGCGTGCTGGTGGCGGTGACTTACGAGCAGGACGGCCGCATGTACGCGGCGATCAACGCTGGCTGTCTGGACGAGCGCGACGCTTTCGCCCCGGCCGTCGGGGCCTCGCCCCAGCTCTTGAGCCGGGAGCAGAAGATCGGTCGCTGGACCCAGTTATGGGTGCCTGAGGTCGAGTGGGCGTGAGCGGGCGGCTGGCGGGCCCGTCCCGTCGGGCGAAGGACCGCCAGAAATGAATTAGGATGCGCGGCATGTCCAGAATCGACCGCCTGTCGGACCTGTTCGCGTCGCCGCGTTCGCGTTCGTGGTTGTATTTCGCCACCGCGTTTGCGACGCCGCTACTGGCCTATGCGGCGCTATGGGCGGTGGACACGGGCTCGTCGGATGCCGTCGGCGGCGTGCATTGCGGCTTGCTGGGCTTGCTGTGGATGATCGTATCGGTGGTGGTGTCGATCACGCTGTTCTCGGCGGCGTTCTTCGCCGCGCTCATGGCGTACCTCGACTCGTCCAGTCGGTCGCTCGCTCGCGCCATGGAATTCCTGGGCATCGGCCTGCCGTTCATTGCAATGTGCGCAGGCTTGATCGGGGTGCTGGTGCTGAAATTGACGATCTGATCGACGCGGCGCGGACCTCCCTGTCGAATGCGCGGAGTGTTCCGGTCGGCTGACGCGGCTCGGTTCGGCGCATGGCCTGCCAATCGCCTTGAGATGGATCCCCGCGCCGGCGGAGAATGCCGGCAACAGGGGGAACGATGAAACTTGAACCCATATGGCTGCTCGGCCTGCTTTTGATCGCCGGACGGGCGTCTGCCGAGACCGCGCAGGCGCCCACGGATCAAGACGTGCTGCGCGCCTGCGCCAAAGAGGCGCACGGGAGCGCCGATCCGATCGGCCACAATATGCGCTGCCTGCGCGAAGCCCGTGAGCGCATCCAGCGCCAGCTGGACGACACCTATTACCGCTTGAATCGGAACTTGCCGCCGGCGCAGCGCGAGAAGCTGGTGGCCAGCCAGGTGGCCTGGTCCCGCTACTACGATGCCCAGACCGAACTGACCATGGCGCGCCTGCAAGACATGGACAGCGTGACCGAGTACCTGCGCATTCGGATGATGTCGTTCCGTCTCGACGAGCTGAACGCGCAGAACCTGATAACCCAGCTCGGTTCAGAGGGTAGGAAGTAGGCCATGGCCCGGCCCCGGTGGGGCGGTCACAGGCCTCTATGCGTACGAGAGCGACGGCTAGAGCGATCCTCCATCGATACGGGAACGAAGCGAGGAGTAAGCAGTGGATCGGGATTTCGGCAAGTACCCCAAGGACGACAATGGCGAGGTGCTGTGGCGCCTGATCGAGAATGGCGACGATCTGTCGATCGCCCGCGATGTGGATTTCAGCCTGGATTTTCCTAGCCAGGAAGCTGCGCTGGAGTGCGGGCTGTTCCTGTTCAAGCACGAGTACAAGGTGCAACTGGAGCCGCCGCTGGACGACGAGCCGGATTCGCCGTGGACGGTGCAGGTGATTCCCTACATGACGCTCAATCATGCCGAGGTCAGTCATCTGGAGGCCTATTTCAAGGATGTCGCCCGCCACTTCGGCGGCGACTGCACAGGCTGGGGCTGCGTCTGCGCCGCAGCGATTTAGGTGCGCGCTCATGGCCATGCGGCGATCCGGCGTTAGGATGGGCCTCATGAAGGCAGGGTTCTTGTTCGCGTTGGCGGCGTTCTTCGGTCTGGCGCACGCGCGCGAGCCGCGCTACACCGTGATGCGCGTGGACACCCGCAGCGACGATCTGCGCCTGTTTCTGCGCGACGAGCAGGGCGCGCCGCTGCATCGGCTCAAGCGTCTGGATACCTGGTTGAAGTCGCAAGGCAAGCGTCTGCGTTTCGCCATGAACGCCGGCATGTACGAGCCCGACTACGCGCCGGTCGGGCTGTACGTGGCCGACGGCCGCCAGCTCGCGCCGCTGAATCTGGCCGAGGGCGAGGGCAACTTCTACCTCAAGCCCAACGGGGTATTCCTGCTCGGCGCCGACGGCCCCCAGGTCGTGGAGTCCTCGCGCTATCCGGCGCTGGCGTCGGGCGTGCGTCTGGCCACGCAGTCCGGGCCGCTGCTGTTGCAGCAAGGCGCGATCCATCCGCGTTTCGACCCGGGCTCGAAGTCGCGCCAGATCCGCAACGGCGTGGGGGTGGACGGCGAGATCGCCTACTTCGTGATCAGCGACGATCCGGTCAACCTCTACGAGTTCGCGCAGTACTTCCGCGACCGCTTGAAGTGCTCGGACGCGCTCTACCTGGACGGCGCGATTTCCAGCCTGTACGCCCCGGGACTGGGGCGTCGCGCGTCGGGCGCCAAGCTGGGGCCCATGATCGGCGTGGTCGAGCAGGGCGGCGAGCCGACGGATCCGAAACGCAAGTGAGGAGATGGCGATGGCGATACGCATAGTCAGGCTGGGCACTCCGCGGCTGGCGCGGGAGGGGACCCGGATCGGCACGGTGCGGCGGCCGCCGCGCGGCGTGCCCAAGGCCGAGTTCGCGCGCCAGGACTGGTACGACGTGTGGTTCCCCAACCTGGCGCCCAGCCTGGAGACCATGAAGCAGGCCCAGGCGGCGCAGACGCCGGCGCAGTGGAACGCGTTCGTGCGCAAGTACAAGGCCGAGATGGCCGCGCCGGACGCCAGCCACGCGCTGCAGTTGCTGGCTGCCCTGTCCCAGGACAGCGACTTCTCGGTCGGCTGCTATTGCGAGGACGAGACGCACTGCCACCGTTCAGTGCTGCGCGAGCTGCTGGCGGAGCGGGGGGCGAAGCTGGCCTAGGGCCCGAGGGCAGGAGCGGCATGAGCCGCGCCCCCGAAATCCGGTCGGCGGCGCGGTCGCGGCTCACGCCGCTCCTACCCCAAAGCAGGCCTGGGGCGGGGGGAGACGACTCGGCCGCGACCGCGGGAAAGCCAGTCGGGACGGGCTTTGCGCCCGATTCGGCAGGTCGGCGCGGCTGTCAAGCAGTCGCAGGCCGGCCGCCTTGCCGGTAAACTACGGCTTTCCAGCGGCAGTAAAACCATGACTCCCCTGATTTTCGTCACCGGCGGCGTGGTGTCCTCGCTAGGCAAGGGCATTGCGGCAGCCTCGCTGGCGGCCATCCTCGAAGCGCGCGGCCTGCGCGTGACGATGATGAAGCTCGACCCCTATATCAACGTCGATCCGGGCACGATGAGCCCGTTCCAGCACGGCGAGGTCTACGTCACCGACGACGGCGCCGAGACCGACCTGGACCTGGGCCATTACGAGCGCTACCTGCGCACCCGGCTCAGCCGCAAGAACTCGATCACCACCGGTCGCATCTACGAGAACGTGATCCGCAAGGAGCGCCGCGGCGACTACTTGGGCGGTACCGTGCAGGTGATCCCGCACATCACCGACGAGATCAAGCGCTGCATCGTCGAGGCCACCGAAGGCTTCGATGTGGCCCTGGTCGAGGTCGGCGGCACCGTCGGCGACATCGAGTCGCTGCCGTTCCTGGAGGCGATCCGCCAGCTGCGCACCGAGCGCGGCCCGGAATACGCCTTGTTCATGCACCTGACCCTGGTGCCGTTCATCGCCGCGGCCGGCGAACTCAAGACCAAGCCCACCCAGCACTCGGTCAAGGAGCTGCGCTCGATCGGTATCCAGCCCGACGTGCTGCTGTGCCGCAGCGAGCAGCCGCTGCCCGACAGCGACCGCCGCAAGATCGCGCTGTTCACCAACGTGCCCGAGCGCGCGGTGATCTCGGCGGTCGATCTGGACAACATCTACAAGCTTCCGCAGTGGTTCCACGAGCAGGGCCTGGACGCGATCGTGTTGGAACGCCTGCGCGTCAACGCCGGTCCGGCCGATCTGCGCGAGTGGCACGAGGTGGTCGACGCCACCGAACATCCGGTCGACGAAGTCTCGATCGCGGTGGTCGGCAAGTACATCGACCACCAGGACGCCTACAAGTCGCTGGCCGAGGCGCTCAAGCACGGCGGCCTGCGCCAGCGCACCAAGGTCAAGCTGAAGTGGCTGGAATCCAGCGAGATCGAACGCGACGGCGTGGAATCGCTGAAGGACGTCGACGGCATCCTGGTGCCGGGCGGCTTCGGCGACCGCGGTTTCGAGGGCAAGGTCGCGACCGCGAAGTACGCGCGCGAGCACGGCATTCCCTATTTCGGCATCTGCTACGGCATGCAGGCGGCGGTGGTCGATTACGCGCGCCACGTCGCCGGCCTGGACGGCGCCAACAGCACCGAGAACGACAAGGCCAGCGCGCATCCGGTGATCGGCCTGATCACCGAGTGGCGCACCGCCACCGGCGAAGTCGAGCGCCGCAGCGAGGACAGCGACCTGGGCGGCACCATGCGCCTGGGCCTGCAGGATCAGCGCATCAAGCCCGGCACCCTGGCGCGCGAGTTGTACGGCAAGGACGTGGTCGGCGAGCGTCACCGCCACCGTTACGAGTTCAACAACCGCTACCGCACCCAGCTCGAGGATGCCGGCCTGGTGATCGCGGCCAAGTCGATGGACGATCTGCTGGTCGAGATGGTCGAGCTGCCGAAGTCGCAGCACCCGTGGTTCCTGGCCTGCCAGGCGCATCCGGAATTCCTGTCGACCCCGCGCGACGGCCACCCGCTGTTCATCGGTTTCGTGCGCGCCGCGCGCGAGGCCAAGGCCGGCGGCCGCCTGCTCAAGGAAGCCGGCGCATGAAGCCGGTACCCCATCCTTCGATTCCTGACGGAGCTGCCCGATGAATTTGTGCGGATTCGAAGTCGGCCTGGACCGGCCGTTCTTCCTGATCGCCGGTCCCTGCGTGATCGAATCGATGCAGCTGCAGCTGGACGTCGCCGGCCAGCTCAAGGAGATGACCAGCGAGCTCGGCATCCCCTTCATCTTCAAGTCCAGCTTCGACAAGGCCAACCGCACCTCGGCGACCAGCTTCCGCGGCCCGGGCATGGAAGAGGGCTTGAAGGTGCTGGCCGAGGTCAAGCGCCAGCTCGACCTGCCGGTGCTGACCGACGTGCACGAGTACACGCCCATGAACGAGGTCGCCTCGGTCGTGGACGTGCTGCAAACCCCGGCCTTCCTGTGCCGGCAGACCGATTTCATCCAGAACGTGGCGCGCGCCGGCAAGCCGGTCAACATCAAGAAGGGTCAGTTCCTCTCGCCCTGGGAGATGAAGCACGTCACCGCCAAGGCCAAGGCCGTCGGCAACGAGCAGATCATGGCCTGCGAACGCGGCGCCAGCTTCGGCTACAACAATCTGGTCAGCGACATGCGCTCGCTGTCGGTGATGCGCGACACCGGCTGCCCGGTGGTGTTCGACGCCACCCACTCCGTGCAGCTGCCCGGCGGCATGGACGGCAAGTCCGGCGGCCAGCGCGAGTTCGTGCCGGTGCTGGCGCGCGCGGCGATGGCGGTGGGCATTTCCGGCATCTTCATGGAAACCCATCCGCGCCCCGAGGAAGCCCTGTCCGACGGCCCCAACGCGGTGCCGCTGCCGAAGATGCGCGCGCTGCTGGAAACCCTGGTGGAGCTGGACCGCATCACCAAGAAGAACGGCTTCCTCGAGAGTTCGTTCTGATGGGCCCCGGCGGCGACAGACGACGCGGCGCCCGCATCACCGCGCTTGCGGCCGTCAGCTTGGCGTTCGCCTTCGCGGCGAGCGCCGCGGCCGCGCCGCCGCCCGCCGCGCCCGCCCCGGTCGAGACCGCCGACGAGACCCTCTACGTGTCGCTGGCCGACCTGGCCGGCGAGCTCTACAAGTGCGTCGGCCCCTATATGCAGGAAGTCGGCGGCCCCAAGGTCGCGGCCAAGGTCTACGCCGCCGGCCGCTATCCGGCCCTGGTGGTCAGCGCATCCAGCGTGCTGGGTTCCGGCCATCTGACCGTGCTGTCGGCGCGCGACAACCCCGCCGGCAGCGTCGGCCAGACCCAGTCGCTGATCGTCGCGATGGGCATGCTGGGCAGTAGCGATGCGAACTCGATTCGCCAGAACCTTCTCAGCGCCAAGGCCGTGGCCATCGTCGCGACCGAGATCGCGGGCGTCAGCGAGGGCCGCTGTAAGGTGTCGCCCGAGCTGACCGCCGCGATCGCGCGCGTTCCGCCCGAGCCCTGAGCCCGAACTTGCGCCGCCGCCGCGAATTTCATTCCATACCCCTCAATCTCCGGTCCCATTCCCGCCCATGACCACGATCACCAAGATCCACGCCCGCGAAATCCTCGACAGCCGCGGCAATCCCACGCTGGAGGCCGAGGTCACCCTGGCCGACGGCAGCTTCGGCCGCGCGATGGTGCCCTCGGGCGCGTCCACCGGCAGCAAGGAGGCCGTGGAACTGCGCGACGGCGACAAGACCCGTTACCTGGGCAAGGGCGTGCGCAAGGCGGTGGAGAACGTGAACACCGCGATCGCGCAGGCCCTGACCGGTTTCGACGCGGCCGACCAGACCGGTCTGGACCGCCGCCTGATCGATCTGGACGGCACCGAGAACAAGGGCCGCCTGGGCGCCAACGCGCTGCTGGGCGTGTCGATGGCCAACGCGCATGCGGTGGCCGCGTCGAAGAAGCTGCCGCTGTGGCAGTACCTGGCCAATGGCCGCGCGCCGGTGCTGCCGGTGCCGATGATGAACATCATCAACGGCGGCGCGCATGCCGATAACAACGTCGACCTGCAGGAATTCATGATCCTGCCGGTGGGCGTGCCCAACTTCGCCGAGGCGCTGCGCGCCGGCGCCGAGGTCTTCCACGCGCTCAAGTCCGTGCTCAAGGGCCGCGGCCTGAGCACCGCGGTCGGCGACGAGGGCGGTTTCGCGCCCGATCTGCGCAGCAACGAGGAAGCGCTGGAAACCATCCTGGAGGCGATCGGCAAGGCCGGTTACAAGGCCGGCGAAGACATCCTGCTGGGCCTGGACGTGGCGTCCACCGAGTTCTACGACAACGGCAAGTACCACCTCGTCGGCGAGGGCAAGCGCCTGACCAGCGAGCAGTTCGTCGACTTCCTGGCCAACTGGGCCGCGCAGTACCCGATCGTGACCATCGAGGACGGCATGTCCGAGGACGATTGGACCGGCTGGAAGCTGCTGACCGAGAAGATCGGCCACAAGGTGCAGTTGGTCGGCGACGATCTGTTCGTGACCAATCCCAAGATCTTCCAGGAAGGCATCGACAAGCACGTCGCCAACGCCATCCTGATCAAGGTCAACCAGATCGGCACCCTGACCGAGACCCTGGAAGCGATCGCGATGGCGGACGCGGCCAAGTACGCGGCCGTGGTCTCGCACCGTTCCGGCGAAACCGAGGACACCACGATCGCCGACATCGCCGTGGCCACCACCGCGACCCAGATCAAGACCGGTTCGCTGTGCCGCAGCGATCGCGTCGCCAAGTACAACCAGCTGCTGCGCATCGAAGAGCAGCTGGGCGCCGCGGCCCGTTATGCCGGCCGCGACGCGTTCGTGTCCTTGAAGCGCTGAGCGGACCGGGGAGGGCGGACATGCGCTGGCTGCGAGTGCTGGTGATAGTCCTGGCGGGCCTGCTCGCCTTCCTGCAATACCGTCTGTGGATGGGCCAGGGCGGCACCCGTTCGGTGGCCGCGCTGGAGCAGCAGGTGCAGCAGCAGACCCGCGACAACGGCGGGCTGCGTCAACGCAACGCCGCGCTCGCGGCCGAAGTCGAGGACCTCAAGTCCGGCGAGGCCGCGGTCGAGGAGCGCGCGCGCAGCGAGCTGGGCATGATCAAGCCCGGCGAGACCTTCTATCGCGTGGTCGAGCCCGAAACCCCGACCAACGCGCAGGCCGCACCGGCGGGCGCGGACGCGCCGGCGCCGTGACGGCGGTGTTGCGCCCGTTCCGGATCGACGCGGAGCCGGGCCGATGAGCGCGCCGATCTGGGCGGTGCTGCCCGCGGCCGGTCGCGGCACCCGCTTCGGCGGCGATACGCCCAAGCAGTATCTGATCGCGGCCGGCAAACCCTTGATCGCGCATGCGCTGGACGCCTTGCTCGCGCACCCGCGCGTGGCCGGCGCGATGGTGGCCTTGGCCGCGGACGACGCGCTATGGCCGGGCTGGAGCGAGCGCCAGGGCAAGCCGGTGCTGCGCTGCGTCGGCGGCGGCGAGCGCGCCGATTCGGTGCTTGCGGCACTGCGCGCGCTACCCGACGATGTCGGCGACGATAGCCTCGTGCTGGTGCACGATGCGGCGCGCCCGAACCTGCGCCGCGTCGACCTGGACGCCTTGATCGTGGCGGCCGAGGCCGACCCCGACGGCGCCATCCTCGGCGCGCCGCTGCGCGACACGCTCAAGCGCGCCGGCGACGGCCGCATCCTGTCCACCGAGCCGCGCGACGGGCTGTGGCGCGCCTTCACTCCGCAAGCGTTCCGGCGCGGCGCGCTGACCGTCGCGCTGCGCGACGCCGCGGTCGCGGGCCTGGTCGTCACCGATGAGGCGTCGGCGATGGAGCACGCGGGGCGGCATCCGCGCCTGGTGGAAGGCCGCGAGGACAACCTCAAGGTCACCACGCCGGCCGATCTGGCGCTGGCGGAGTATTTGCTGGGCAAGGTTTAGCGCCGGGAAAACGAATGGTCTGGTTGCGTAGGATGCTGCGAATGCTTGGAGCGCTGGCGTTGTTCTTTAGCGCCGCCGGTGGTTGGTTCGTGGCCGAGATATGGCTCGACCCGACAGGGGCGCGGTTCGCCAGCGATGGGACGCCATTGGGGCCGCCACCGGGCACCGGTGAGCTGCGGGTGATTCTGGCCCAGTCGCTGGTACTGCTGGGTATCGGCATGTGGCTGGCGTTCGCGCGGCATGGCTTCACCTATCCGCGGCGACAACACGCACGAATGAATTCAACGCAGGATCCTGTATGAGAATCGGCCAAGGCTACGACGTCCACGCATTCGGCGACGGCGACCACGTGATGCTCGGCGGCGTGCGGGTGCCGCACGATCGCGGGGTGCTTGCGCATTCGGACGGCGACGTGGTCCTGCACGCGCTGTGCGACGCCTTGCTCGGCGCGCTCGCGCTGGGCGATATCGGCCAGCACTTCCCGCCCAGCGACGAGCGCTGGCGCGGCGCCGACAGCCGCCGTTTTCTGCGTCATTGCAACGAGCTGATCGCGCAGCGCGGCTACCGGGTCGGCAACGCCGACGTCACCGTGGTCTGCGAGCGGCCCAAGGTCGGCCCGCACGCGCTGGCCATGCGCGAGGCGATCGCGCAGGACCTGGGCATCGCCCTGGACGCGATCAGCGTCAAGGCCACCACCAGCGAGAAACTGGGCTTCACCGGCCGCGGCGAAGGCATCGCCGCGACCGCGGTCTGTCTGCTGGTGCCGGCATGAGCTCCGAGCCCGCGTTGGCGCGCGCGCACGGCGCGCCGGTCCTGCGCGCGCGCATCCGCAGCGTGCCCGAGGACTTTCTGGTCGAGGAGTTGCCGGGCTTCGAGCCCAGCGGTAGCGGCGAACACCTGCTGCTGACGATAGAAAAGCGCGGCATGAACACCGCCTTCGCGGCCAAGCGGATTGCCGCCTGGGCCGGCGTCGGCGAGTTGGCGATCGGTTACGCCGGGCTCAAGGACCGCCACGCGCTCACCCGTCAGCGCTTCAGCGTGCATCTGCCCAAGCGCGTGGCGCCGGATCTGGCGACGCTGCAGGAAGCGTCCGAGGCGGGCGAGGCCCTGCGCGTGCTCGACAGCGCCTGGCACGCCAAGAAGCTGCCGCGCGGCGCCCTGGCCGGCAACCGCTTCGTGCTGACCCTGCGCGAGCTGGAAGGCGAGCGGGCGGCGATCGAAACCCGTCTGCGGGCGATTGCCGCGCGCGGCGTGCCCAATTACTTCGGCGAGCAGCGCTTCGGCCGCGGCGGCGACAACGTCGCTCACGCGCTGGCGATGTTCGCCGGCCGCCGCGTCAAGCGCGAACAGCGCAGCCTGCTGCTGTCGGCGGCGCGCTCGGAGCTGTTCAACCGGGTCCTGGCC
Organism: Lysobacter sp. cf310; assembly: GCF_900114355.1. GTDB lineage: Bacteria > Pseudomonadota > Gammaproteobacteria > Xanthomonadales > Xanthomonadaceae > Lysobacter. The sequence goes on along the minus strand of NZ_FOSS01000002.1, from coordinate 773,128 downwards.
GCGCGCGTGGGCGCAGACTGCTGGGACCGGCCGCTGACGGGCGAGGTCTGGATGCTGGACGGCAGCCGCAGCGTGTTCGGGCCCGAGCCCTACGACGACACCCTGGCCGCGCGCCTGGCCGCGTTCGACATCCACCCCAGCGGCCCGCTCTGGGGCCGCGGCGAGCTGCGCAGCCGCGAAGCCGCGGCCGAAATCGAGCGGGCCGCGCTGGCCGGCGCGGATGCCGCCGCGCTGCGCGACGGCCTGGAGCAGGCCGGCCTCAACCAGGAGCGGCGCGCCCTGCGCCTGCGTCCGGGCGCGCTGGGCTGGCGCTGGTTGGACGCGGCCGAAGGCCTCGCACTGGAGCTGGATTTCGTGTTGCCGGCGGGCGCTTATGCCACGGTCGTGCTGGCGGAACTGGGCGAAATCTCGACGCTGGTTCGGCCCTGATCGACCGTTCGTCGGAAAGCAACGGGCGGCACTGGTTGGTCCTGAAGGCGGGCGTATAAGCCAAAAGTGCGACCGGCAATGGTGCCGGGCGCTGCAAGCCTCAGGAGACGGGAATATGAACGCGTCCTTGAAAGTCGTTTTGTTGTCGCTGTCCGTACTCGGTCTGGCCGCCTGCGCTGGGCATAGCACCAAGAGCGCCTATGTGCCGCCGCAGAAAGCGCCGTCGATCATGGACAACGACGAGCTCTACATGGCGCAGGTGGAGCGCATCGCGCGCCGCCGCGGCATCGACGTGACCTGGGTCAACCTGCCGCGCAAGCCGCTCGCCGCCAAGCACGAAGACTGACTCTGCTCAGCGCCGCCTAGACGGCGGCGCGAGCAGTACCAGCACCGCTCCGGTACCGCCCTGCGAGGGCGGTGCGGAGTGGAAGGCGAGTATGTCGCCGCGCTGCCGCAGCAGCCGGTCGACCAGATTCTTCAGCACCGGCAGCCCGCGGCTGTCGACATAGTCGGTGCCACGGCGGCCCTTGCCGTGGATCACCCGCACGCAACCCAAGCCGTGCTCGCGCGCGTCGTGCAGAAATGCGCGCAGCAGCGCCTCGGCCTCGCGCACGTCGCTGCCGTGCAGATCCAGTTCCTCCTGGGCGGAGATCTCGCCGCGGCGCAGGCGCTGGAACACCCGCGGCGGCAGTTCGTCGCGGCGGTAGGACAGGGCATCGCCGGATTCGAGCTCGCCGGACCCGGCCAGGCTGGCGTCCAGCGCATGCCGGAATTCCTCGCGCGCCTGCGCCTCGTCGCGTTCGGCCATGCGCGCGCGCGGCTTGGGCTTGGGCGCGCTGGGCGGCAGCGCGGCCTCGGGCAGCCGCCGCACCGGCCCGATCGCGGAGCGGAACAGTTCGGCGGCGTCTTCGTCGTCATCGTTCGGATCGGCCATGCGGAAACTTTAGCAGGGCGGTCGGGGCCTGCCCTTGGATTCGGATGCCTCGCACGCTCCCGATTCGCGGCCGGAGCGGCGCGAGCCGCGACCACGAAATCGCGGCCTGCACGCCGGCCGCGGCTGACGCCGCTCCTACCCCCAAGACAGGGGGCGAACCCAGCGCGATCTTTCCGATCCTGGCCGCAGCGATCCGGATCGTGGTCCCGCGCCGCGACCGGTGCGGGAGCCGGTAACGCCCATCGGCTATCATGGGCCCGTGCGCCGTTCGCGCGCGCTCCCGAGGTTGCGAAGAACCTTCGTTCCACGAACCTCGGTGCCCACCCCGTTTCGAAGCTGTGCGGTAACGCAAGGGAGTCCATGCGAGTTCTCGTGAGTAACGACGATGGCGTCGACGCCCCCGGCATCCGCGTCCTGGCGCAGACCCTGCGCGAGGCCGGTCATGAAGTGCTGGTGGTCGCCCCCGACCGCGACCGTTCCGGCGCGAGCAATTCGCTGACCCTGGATGCCCCGGTGCGCGTGCACCAGCTCGACGCCTCGACCTGGCGCGTGCACGGCACCCCCACCGACTGCGTCCACGTCGCCATCACCGGCATGCTCGAGGTCGAGCCCGACCTGGTGGTCTCCGGCATCAACAACACCGCCAACCTCGGCGACGACGTGATCTACTCGGGCACCGTCGCGGCGGCGATGGAAGGCCGCTTCCTGGGCCTGCCGGCGCTGGCGATGTCGCTGCAGACCGTCGACCACGACGGCAAGCACTACGAGACCGCCGCGCGCGCCGCGGTCGAGATCATCGCGCGTCTGCGCACCGATCCGCTGCCCGCCGACACCATCCTCAATGTCAACGTGCCCGACCTGCCCTGGGGCGAGATCGCCGGCTTCGAGGTCACCCGCCTGGGCAACCGCCACCGAGCCGAGGCCTGCGTGCCGCAGCGCGATCCGCGCGGGCGCCAGTGGTGGTGGATCGGCGCCGCCGGTCCCGAGCAGGACGCCGGCCCCGGCACCGACTTCCATGCGCTGCGCCGCGGCTGCATTTCGATCACCCCGATCCATGTCGACCTGACCCGTTACCAGGCGCTGGATCAGGTCGCCAGCTGGGTCGGCGGGCTCGCCGCCGAGCTGGAGCGGGGCGCATGAACGTGCGCATGCGTCTGCAACCCGAGGCGATCGGCACCGGCATGACCTCGCAGCGCGTGCGCGACCGCCTGGTCGAGCGCCTGCGCGACAACGGCATCGGCGACGAGCGCGTGCTCAACGCGATCCGCACCGTGCCGCGTCATTTGTTCGTCGACGAGGCCCTGGCCACGCGCGCCTACGAAGACACCGCGCTGCCGATCGGCCACGGCCAGACCATCTCGCAGCCCTGGGTGGTGGCCAAGATGACCGAGGCGCTGCTCGCCGACGGCATGCCGGGCAAGGTGCTGGAGATCGGCACCGGCTCGGGCTACCAGGCTGCGATCCTGGCCGCGCTGGGTTTGGAAGTGCACACCGTCGAGCGCATCGGCGAGTTGCTGCGCACCGCGCGCAAGCGCTTCCGCCAGCTCGGCTTGAACGTGCGCAGCAAGCACGACGACGGCCGCATCGGCTGGCCCGAGAACGGCCCCTTCGACGCCATCATCGTCACCGCCGCGGCGCCGGCCCTGGTCGATGCGCTGACCGCGCAATTGGCGCCGGGCGGCACCCTGATCGCGCCGGTCGGCGCTTCCTCCTCGCAGTCGCTGCTGCAGCTGCGCAAGGACGCCGAGGGCAAGGTCAGCCAAACCACGCTGGCGCCGGTGGTGTTCGTGCCGCTGCTGTCGGGCATGATCGATTGAACGCGCGCCACAGGGATACTGAGTGAAGATTTTTGGTCCGCTCTACGAGCGCACGCTGGCCTGGGCCGCTCACCGTCACGCGCCGGCCTATCTCACCGGCTTGAGCTTCGTCGAAGCGATCATCTTTCCGGTGATGCCGGAGGTGATGCTGGCGCCGATGTGCGTGGCCCAGCCCAAGCGCGCGTTCTGGTTCGCGACCCTGAGCCTGATCGGTTCGATGGCGGGCGCCCTGGTCGGCTACGCGCTGGGGCATTACGCGTTCGAGGCCCTGAAGCCGATGTTCGCGGCCCTGGGCATGCTGGACAACATCGAGGCGGGCATCGCCACGGTCCAGGCCAAGGTGGCCGAATCGCCGTGGGCGGTGTTCACCTTCCTGGTGATCGGCGGCTTCATGCCGATTCCGATGAAGGTGTTCACCTGGGCGTCGGGCATCGTCGGCGTTCCCATGCTGCAATACGTGCTGAGCATGCTGATCGGTCGCGGCAAGCGGGTGTTCCTGCTGGCGCTGGTGATCCGGATCGGCGGGCCGCGCGCCGAGGCCGCGCTGCGTCGCTATATCGAGCCGCTGGGCTGGATCGCGACCGCGGTGGTGGTGGCCGGCATCGGCTGGCTGTGGTGGCACGCCCAATCTGGAGCATGAACGCGCGCATGACTAACAACGGACTGTCGCTCATCGACACCATCCCCGTCGGCTCGGCCAAGACCGGCCGCGCACTGGTCGTGGTCGCCGCGGCGCTCGTGCTGGCGGCTTGCTCGAGCACGGTGATCCGCGAACCCTCGCGCGGCGGCCGTACCCCGGTGCGCGTGTCCACGCCCAAATACGGCGCCAGCGCGGTGGTCCAGCGCGGCGACACCATGTACGGGATCGCGTTCCGCAACGGCATCGACGCGCGCGATCTGGCCGCCTGGAACGGCATCAGCGCGCCGTACACGATCTACCCCGGTCAGCGCCTGAAGCTGTATCCGGGCAACGCCACCGCCTCGCGTCCGCCGGTGTCGCGTCCGGTGCCCGCGCGCCCGACCGGCACGACGCCCGTGGCCGGCACGCCGAGCGCGCCGACGGCGCGTCCGCCGGTCGCGACGGCGCCCTCGCGTCCGCCGCCGGCGCCGACCGCGCCGGTCAGCAGCGGTATCGACTGGCGTTGGCCTGCCGACGGCCAATTGCTCAGCCGCTACGTCGCCGGCGAGCCGACCAAGCAGGGCATCGACATCGCCGGCAGCAGCGGCGCGCCGGTGCGCGCGGCCAGCGACGGCGTGGTGGTGTATTCGGGTTCGGGCCTGGTCGGCTACGGCGAGCTGATCATCATCAAGCACAACGATGCCTGGCTCTCGGCCTACGGCCACAATCGCAACCGCATGGTCAACGAAGGCCAGTTGGTGAAGTCGGGCCAGCAGATCGCCGAGATGGGCCGCAGCGGCGCCGCGCGCGACATGCTGCATTTCGAGGTCCGCTACAACGGCAAGCCGGTGGATCCGTTGCTGTATCTGCCGAAGAAGTGATCGGGCGCCGGCCGCGCCGGCGACCTGTCGCGACGATCGGATCTTGCCTTGGGGTAGGAGCGGCGTGAGCCGCGGCCGCATCGCGGCCGAAGTTGCGCGATCGCGGCTTACGCCGCTCCCACAGGAAGCCTGCGGTTAGGCCGCGACGGGTGGATCTTGCTTTGGGGTAGGAGCGGCGTGAGTCGCGACTGCGTCGTGGCCGAGTTGCGCGATCGCGGCTTACGCCGCTCCCACAGGAAGCCAGCGGTTACGCCGCGACGGGTGGATCTTGCTTTGGGGTAGGAGCGGCGTGAGCCACGACCTCGTCGTGGCCGAAGTTGCGCGGTCGCGGCTTGCGCCGCTCCTACAGGAGGCGGTGTCAGCCGCGGCGATGGGGTTTGCTTTCGCCAAGGCGAGACGGCTTAGGCGGGGGCGCGCACAGCGAACTGCGCCGCGTGTAGTCGTAACCCCAGGTCCGATGACCGGCGGTGTCGACATGGATCGCACCGGAGTCGTAGAAGCCCAGCCCGAAGCGTCGTGCGGCGCCATGCATCCGCCAGTAGGCGCACAGCCGTTGGTGCAGGCCGTCCTCGGGGGCCAGGTCGAAATCCAGCGCCGCGTTGCTCAGATGCTTGCTGCCGGGGGCGCCGCCCTCGCAGCGGTTCAGGGCCGGGTTGCGATAGCCCGAACCCACGCTGGCCCGATCCAGCAGGCCGGCGCCGCGCAGTTCGCGCACCAGACGCAGGGTCGGGACCATCGTCGGCCATTGCGATTGCGGCGGCACCGCGAATTCCTCGTCCGCGCAGCCTCGCCAACGCCGCGCGCTGCGTAGCAACTGTTGCGGCGGCAGCACGTCGGCGACGCCATGCGTGCGCAGATAGCCGAGATAGGCGTCGGCGGCCACGGCGCGGGTCCGGTGCCACCTGGCGTAGCGTTCGGCAGGCGTCGGGGCAGGGCTAGGGGGCGTACAGGCGCCGATCGCCAGCGCGACCAGCAGTACCCACACCCCGGCGCGCGGGCTCACGCGCCCAGCACGAACCCCGCGACCACGCGCCGGCCTTCGCCCGCGAGCACGTTGAAGGTGCGCGCGGCGGCGGCGTTGGTCATGGTTTCCAGGCCGACGCCGCGGCTGAGGCAGGCGGCCAGGGTAGCCGGCGGCGGGAAGGCCTGGGTGGCGCCCGCGCCCAGCACGATCAGCTCGGGGTCCAGCGCCAGCAGCGGCGCGAGGTCGTCCAGACTGAGCTGGCGCACGTCCTGGACCGCCCAGCCCTCGATCAGGGTGTCGGGGGAGAGCACGAAGCTGGCTTCGAGCCGGCGCTCGTTGACCAGGGCGACCTGGCCGTCGGCGCCGCGCAGGAAATAGGTGTGATCCGGGTTTTCCAGCGTCAGTTGCATGGGGCTGGGATTCGGGATTGGAGATTCGGAATTCGTTTAAACGCGGGCTTGGGGACTTGAGCGAGGGGCGGGCCGGCTAGGCGGGAGGCTGGGCCGTTCAGCTTTGCCCAATCCCTAATCCCGACTCCCGGCCGTCAAGCCGTTCAGGCACGCGGCAACACGATCTGGCGCTTGTCCTTGCTCTGGCGGTAGTACACGGCGGTGTGGCCGATGCGCTGGACCAGGGCTGCGCCGGTGCGCTCGGCGAGCTCGGCGATCATGGCGTCGCGGACTTCGCGATCGTCGGCGCCGACCTTGACCTTGATGAGCTCGTGGTGTTCCAGGGCCAGGTCGATCTCGGCCACCAGGGCGTCGGTGATGCCTTTGCCGCCGACCTGCAGCATCGCCTTCAGGTCATGCGCCTGGCCCCGCAGGAATCGAGTCTGGGAGGAGGTCAGGAGGGTGGGCATTCGGGCACGCAACGGGGTACGGAGGGGGCGTCAGGGTATCATGGCGGCCCACTAGCCCCGCCGGCCGCCATGGCAACCCGCAGTAAAAGCAGCCAACGCTGGCTCAAGGAACACTTCTCCGACCCCTTCGTGAAGAAGGCCAAGGCCGAAGGTTTGCGCTCGCGCGCGGCCTACAAGCTGGAGGAACTGGTCGAGCGCGACCGCCTGCTCAAGCCGGGCATGGTCGTGGTCGACCTGGGCGCGGCGCCGGGCGGCTGGTCGCAGTGGGTGCGCCAGGCCCTGGGCCCCAAGGGCCGGGTCATCGCCCTGGACATCCTGGAGATGCCCAGCCTGGCCGGGGTCGAGTTTCTTCATGGCGATTTCAGGGAGGATGCGGTCCTATCCCAGCTGGAGGCCAGCCTGGGCGGACAGACCGTGGACCTTGTGCTGTCGGACATGGCCCCCAATATGAGCGGTGTGGATGCGGTGGACCTGCCGCGAGCGATGCACCTGTCGGAGCTGGCGATGGATTTCGCCGACCGCCATCTGCGCGTGGACGGGGCCTTCCTGATCAAGCTGTTCCAGGGCGTCGGCTTCGACGACTACGTGCGCGAGCTGCGCCGTCGTTACGCCAAGGTCTCGATCCGCAAACCCGCGGCCTCGCGCAAGCGTTCGCCCGAGGTCTACGCCCTGGCACAGGGCAAGCGGGCACAAATTAAGTAAGGTGCGGGATTCGGGCCCAGGCCCGTATTCCGATCTCACGGCGCACAGACGCGCCAGCGGCAACCATGCCCCCCACGGGCAGCAGGCAGGAACTGAATGAACGACTTGGCCAAGAATCTGTTGCTCTGGGTGATCGTCGCCGTCGTATTGATGTTGGTGTTCCGCGCGTTCGGTCCGCCGGCCGGTGCCAGCGATGTGGTCGCGTACGACCAATTCGTGCAGCAGGTTCAGAGCGACCGGATCAAGAAGGTCAACATCTCCGACGACAAGACCACGATCAACGGCGAACGTAAGGACGGGACCACGTTCACGACCTATTCGCCCGACGACAAGGAACTGGTCAACGATCTGATCAACCACAAGGTCGCGATCGAGCAGGCGCCGCCGCAGAGCGGTCCGTCGCTGTTCCTGATCCTGATCAACGTGCTGCCCTGGCTGCTGTTCATCGGCATCTGGGTCTATTTCATGCGCCAGATGCAGCAGGGCGGCAGCAAGGGCGCGATGAGCTTCGGGCGTTCGCGCGCCAAGCTGCAGGGCGAGGACCAGGTCAAGGTGACCCTGGCCGATGTCGCCGGCTGCGACGAGGCCAAGGAGGAAGTCGGCGAGCTGGTCGAGTTCCTGCGCGATCCGTCCAAGTTCCAGAAGCTGGGCGGCAAGATTCCGCGCGGCGTGCTGATGGTCGGCCCTCCGGGTACCGGCAAGACCCTGCTGGCGCGCGCGATCGCCGGCGAGGCCAAGGTGCCGTTCTTCTCGATCTCCGGTTCCGACTTCGTCGAGATGTTCGTCGGCGTCGGCGCCAGCCGCGTGCGCGACATGTTCGAGCAGGCCAAGAAGCACGCACCCTGCATCATCTTCATCGACGAGATCGACGCGGTCGGCCGCCATCGCGGCGCCGGCCTGGGCGGCGGTCACGACGAGCGCGAGCAGACCCTCAACCAGTTGCTGGTCGAGATGGACGGTTTCGAAGGCGGCGAAGGCGTGATCGTGATCGCCGCGACCAACCGCCCCGACGTGCTCGACCCGGCGCTGCTGCGTCCGGGCCGTTTCGACCGCCAGGTCGTGGTCGGCCTGCCCGACGTCAAGGGCCGCGAGCAGATCCTGCGCGTGCACATGCGCAAGCTGCCGCTGGCCGACGACGTGGTGCCGATGACGATCGCGCGCGGCACCCCGGGCTTCAGCGGCGCCGACCTGGCCAACCTCTGCAACGAGGCGGCGCTGTTCGCCGCGCGCGAGAACGGCAAGGAAGTGCGCATGGAGCACTTCGACCGCGCCCGCGACAAGATCATGATGGGCACCGAGAACCGCTCGATGGCCATGAGCGAGGAAGAGAAGAAGCTCACCGCCTACCACGAGGCCGGCCACGCGATCGTCGGCCGTCTGGTCCCGGACCACGACCCGGTCTACAAGGTCACCATCATCCCGCGCGGCCGCGCGCTGGGCGTGACCATGTACCTGCCGGAAGGCGACCGCTACAGCTACAACAAGATCAACATCGAAAGCCGTCTGTGCTCGCTGTACGGCGGGCGCGTGGCCGAGGAGCTGATCTTCGGCGCCGACATGGTCACCACCGGCGCGTCCAACGACATCGAGCGCGCCACCAAGATGGCCCGCAACATGGTCACCAAGTGGGGCCTGTCCGAGCTGGGTCCGATCACCTACGGCGAGGAAGAGGACGAAGTCTTCCTGGGCCGTTCGGTCACCCAGCACAAGAACGTGTCCGACGAGACCGCGCGCAAGATCGACGAGGTCGTGCGCGGCATCCTCGACAACGCCTACGCCCGCACCACCCAGATCCTCAAGGACAACCTGGACAAGCTGGAAGTGATGGCCGGCGCCCTGCTGCAGTACGAGACCATCGACGCGGGCCAGATCGACGAGATCATGGCCGGCCGCGAGCCGGGTCCGCCGGCGGACTGGGTCAAGTCGGGCAAGACCAGCAAGGACGACAAGGGCCGTCCGGGCGCGATTGGCGGTCCCGCCGCGCAGACCTGAACCAGGCTGGATTCGCTTACGAGAACGCCGGGCTAGCCCCGGCGTTTTTCGTTTGGGGCGGGGCGTGGGGTGGGAAGGTTCATCGCGGCTTACGCCGCTCCCACAGGAAACCCGTGGCTGTGCTCAGGCGCGCGACAGGGCCTGCACGCCCGACGGACCCGCTCGCTTCCTGTGGGAGCGGCGTAAGCCGCGATCGCGACACGCGCTTGCCGACGACCGCTCGTGCGCCGACGCCTATCGGCAACCCGCGCTCCCGTCCTCGAACGCATCCTCCACCCGTGCGCGGTAGCATGCCGGCTCGCCCCGACGCCGCACGAGACCGCCCATGTTCGACCTCGCCCCGATCCTGGATTGCAACGGCCGCGCCCTCAAGCTCGACCGGCCGCGCGTGATGGGCATCGTCAATGTCACCCCCGATTCGTTTTCCGACGGCGGCGCGCACGACAGCGCGGATGCCGCGGTCGCGCATGGGCTGCGCCTGGCGCAGGAGGGCGCCGACGTGCTCGACATCGGCGGCGAATCCACGCGACCGGGCGCCGACGAGGTGACGGTGGAGGAAGAACTGCGCCGGGTGATTCCGGTGATCGAGCGCCTGGCGCGGGACACGCACCTGCCGATCAGCGTCGACACCTCCAAGCCCGAGGTCATGCGCGCCGCGGTCGCGGCCGGCGCCGGCCTGATCAACGACGTCTATGCGCTGCGCCGCGAGGGCGCGCTGGACGCCGCCGCCGCGCTGGGCGTGCCGGTGGTGCTGATGCACATGCAGGGCGAGCCGCGCAGCATGCAGGCCGCGCCGGAGTACGACGACGTCGTCGCCGAGGTTCATCGCTTTCTGGCCGAGCGCATCTTCGCCGCCGAGATGGCCGGCATCGCCAAGAAGAAGATCGTGGTGGATCCCGGTTTCGGCTTCGGCAAGACCCTCGCCCATAACCTGACCCTGCTGGCGCAGCTGGAACGCTACGCCGAACTCGGCGTGCCGGTGCTGGCCGGCCTGTCGCGCAAGAAGAGCATAGGCGAGCTCACCGGTCGCGAATCGGCGCGCGAGCGCGTGCACGGCTCGGTCGCCGCGCACCTGATCGCGGCCCAGCGCGGCGCGCGCCTGCTGCGCGTGCACGACGTCGCCGCGACGGTGGACGCGCTCAAGGTATGGGAGGCGGTGGCGGCGCAGGCGATGCCGCGTCGCACGGCCGCGCCATCGATGCCGAAGTGGCCGGACGACGAATAAGCCGCAGACGTGCCGGCATTGGCCGGCGCATGCATTCGATCGTGGCATGGCGCGCACGGTCGCGCGGGCATGCCGCATCTGGCGTCTGCGCGCGGCGATGCGATGGCCTTGTGCTTCGTGGCGCCACGGGCGCAAGACGCGCGATTTTTTATGCGCGCATCCGAGCGGGCTGCGCATTCCCTTCTCCCGCAGGCGGAAGAGGGTGCCCGCAGGGCGGATGAGGGGGCGCGACCAAGTACGAACGACGTCTCTGTCGCAGCCCCTCACCCCAACCCCTCTCCCGCACGCGGGAGAGGGGCTCCGCGAGGCGCTCGTTTTCGCGTCTCATTGCGCCTTGGTGCGCGAACGCCGCGCTTCGGCGTCGGCCGTTCGCAGCGATGGCGAATTTGTCGCCAAACTTGCTGCGCCCCTTGCGCCGTCTGGCCTGCGCGAGCTTCGTCACGCAACTGTCCGCAGGCTTGTCCACAGGCGATGTGGATAGTCGCGCGCGATGCGCGTGCAAGCGCATCGGAATGGGAATTTCAAGCTTGACGCGATCGCCAATCTGGGCATGCGGACGCGTTCGTTCGGGATGCCGAAAAGCCGGAATCTGTCAAACAATTTCGCTGGCTAATTTTTAGCCAAATTCCTTGCGGGCCTTGCTGCGCTTGGCTCTGCGCAGGCTTCGCGCGAGACTGTCCGCAGGCTTGTCCACAGGCCGTGTGGATTAGTCGCGACGCCCGCTTCGTATTGCGTTGCAGCACGCAATGGCGGCGATTGCGTATTGACGAATCCGATCGCATTCGTTCCGCATCCGCGGTTCGCGCGGCGACCGTCGCGCATGCGTCTTCGCGCAAGCAAGTCAAGCGATTTCGCTGGTCATTTTTTCGACAGACCTCTTGCGCTCCTTGCTGCGCCTGGCTCTCAGCCATGTCGTCCCAATACTGTCCGCAGGTTTGTCCACAGGCTTTGTGGATAGCGCGCGGGGCCTGGCTAAAATTTGATCGAACTGCGCGCGGGCCTTGCTGCGCCTGCGCCGCAGCGGCTTATCAACAGGCTTGCCCCAGCGCTTGCCCACAAGCTTTGTGGAAACCGCTGGATGGCGCGCGCTTCCGCGAGCTGCGCGGCTGTGCGAGTCTGCGCGCTCGCCTCCGTACCGGAACCGCCGCCCCCGCATGTCCGCCGACCCGCGCCCGCTCGCGATCGCCCTGATGGGCCCGACCGCCTCGGGCAAGACCGCGCTCGCGCTGGATTGGGCGCAGCGCTACGGCGGCGAGATCGTCAGCGTCGACTCGGCCCTGGTCTACCGCGGGTTGGACATCGGCTCGGCCAAGCCCGGCGCCGAGGAGCTGGCGCGGGTGCCGCACCATCTGATCGACCTGCGCCAGCCCTGGCAGCCGTACTCGGCGGCCGAGTTCGCGGTCGACGGCCGGCGCGCGCTGGACCAGATCGCCGCGCGCGGGCGCCTGCCCATCCTGGCCGGCGGCACCGGGCTGTACTTCCACGCCCTGTTGCAGGGGCTGGCGCCGATGCCGGAGGCCGATGCCGAGGTGCGCGCCGAGCTTGCCGCCGAGGCCGGTCAACGCGGCTGGGCGGCCCTGCACGCGGAGCTGACCGCGCTGGACCCGGAGGCGGCCGCACGCATCCACGCCACCGACGCCCAGCGCATCCAGCGCGCGCTCGAGGTCTACCGCCTGTCCGGCCGCCGCATCAGCGACTGGCGGCGCGAGGCCGCCGGCGCGCCGCGCCTGCCGTACCGGGTGCTGAAGCTGGTGCTGGCGCCGGCCGACCGCGCCGTGCTGCACGCGCGCATCGCCCAGCGCTTCGACGCCATGCTGGCGGGCGGCTTTCTCGACGAGGTCCGGGCTTTGCGCGGCTTGCCGGAATTGCAGGCGCATCCGCGGCCGTTGGACTTGCCGGCCTTGCGCGCGGTCGGCTACCGCCAGGCCTGGGAGTTCCTGGACGGCGAGGGCGGCGCGCAGGCCGCCGCCGAATTCCGCGACCGCGGCATCTATGCCACCCGCCAGCTCGCCAAGCGCCAATTGACCTGGCTGCGCGGCCAGTTGGACGCCCGCTGGTTCGACCCGAGCGCCGACGCCCAGGCCCTGGAACGGGCCGTCGCGCTGTTCATCGGCGGATCCCGGCACGCGCATCGCAAAGCCTGAGTTCGGCCCGTATCCGCAACGGCCACTTGCGTTACCATCGGCCGGTCACCGCTGTGGGGACAGCTACCGGCGACGCGGTCCGACAGGATGTCCAGGGCCGTCTTTGGCACCGAACCTTATAACTAGAAAGCTGGGGAACTACTGATGTCCAAGGGGCAATCCTTACAGGATCCTTTCCTGAATGCGCTGCGGCGCGAACGCGTACCGGTCTCGGTCTACCTAGTCAACGGCATCAAGCTGCAGGGCACGATCGAATCCTTCGACCAGTTCGTGGTCCTGCTGCGCAACACCGTGAGCCAGATGGTCTACAAGCACGCGATCTCGACCGTGGTGCCCGCGCGCAACGTCCGCGTCGGTCCTGGCGGCGGCTACGTGCAGTCCAGCGAAGGCGGCGGCGCCGAGGGCGACGACGAGAACGAGTGAGGCGGGCCAGGGGCGGGCAGGAATGAGACGATGGCGGGGCGGTAGCGTCCCGCCGCGCTTGCATTCCCGGTTTTCCTCCCCATCTTGCTGACTCGATGTTTGAACGCTCACGCAAAGGCGAACACGCCTTACTGATCCAGCCCCACGCCGGCGGTCCGCCGGACGAGGGCTTGCTGGAAGAATTCGCCGATCTGGCCAAGTCGGCCGGCGCCACCGTGGCCGCCGTGCTGACCGCGCGCATCGACCGCCCCAACGCGGCGATGCTGATCGGCAGCGGCAAGCTGGCCGAGGTCAAGGCCGCAGCCGATGCCACCGGCGCCGACCTGATCCTGGTCAACCACCCGCTGTCGCCCGGCCAGGAACGCAACCTGGAACGCGCGCTGGAACGGCGCGTGGTCGACCGCACCGGCCTGATCCTGGACATCTTTTCGCAGCGCGCGCAGAGCGCCGAGGGCAAGCTGCAGGTCGAACTGGCCCAGCTCAAGCACATGGCCACGCGCCTGGTGCGCGGCTGGACCCACCTGGAGCGCCAGCGCGGCGGTTCGATCGGCCTGCGCGGCCCCGGCGAAACCCAGCTCGAAACCGACCGCCGCCTGCTGCAGAAGCGCCTGGAGCAATTGCAGAAGCGCCTGGACAAGGTCGAGGTGCAGCGCACCCAGATGCGGCGCGCGCGCATGCGCAGCGAACTGCCGCGCGTGGCCCTGGTCGGCTACACCAATGCCGGCAAGTCCACGCTGTTCAACGCCATGACCGGCGCCGAGGCCTACGCCGCCGACCAACTGTTCGCGACCCTGGACCCGACCGTGCGCCGGATCGATCTGTCCGGCGGCGCGGCGGTGCTGGCCGACACGGTCGGTTTCGTGCGCGACCTGCCGCACGATCTGGTGGCCGCGTTCCGCTCGACCCTGTCGGAAGCGCGCGAGGCCGACCTGCTGATCCACGTGATCGACGCCGCCGACCCGCTGCGCGACGAGCGCATCGCCCAGGTCGACGCGGTGCTGCAGGAGATCGGCGCCGGCGACCTGCCGCAGCTGCTGGTGTTCAACAAGATCGACCGCCTGGACGGCGCTCAGCCGCGCATCGACCGTCCGGGCGAGGGCCATACCCGGGTCTGGCTGTCGGCGCGCGATGGCCGTGGCCTGGACCTGCTGCGCACCGCGCTGGGCGAGGCCCTGGAGCTGCGCCACGTCGCCGGCGCGCTGCGGGTGCCGCCGCAGGGCGCGCGCCTGCGCGCCCGCCTGCACGAGTTGGGCGCGGTCCGCGCTGAACGCGCCGACGAGCACGGCTGGGAGCTGGAGGTCGATCTGGCCATCGCCGACGCCCAGCGCCTGTTCGCCCAGCCGCACGGCGAGCCGCTGCGGTCTTTGCTGGAATCGGTGGCTGTACCGGACGACCTTGCTTGAGACGGCCAGGGCCCCCACCTAGAATCAACCGACCCGTCAGCTGAACACGGGTGCAGTTCCCTCTTTGGAGCAGGCATGGCCTGGAACACCCCTGGCAGTGACAATTCCGGCGGATCCGACCCCAACGGTCGATCGCCGCGGCAACGCAAGTCCGACGGCCGCGGCCTGGATGCCTTGCTAGACCCCCTTCGCGGCCTGTTCGGCGGCGGTGGCGGCATGGGCGGGGGCAGCATCCTGCGCTGGGTCGCCGCGATCCTGGGCCTGTGGCTGGTCTTCAACTGCTTCGTGCTGGTGACCGAGCAGGAGCGCGGCGTGGTCCTGCGCTTCGGCCATTTCTCGCGCATCCTCCAGCCCGGCCCGCATTTCAAGGCGCCCTGGCCGATCGAACGCGTGACCAAGGTCAACGCGACCCAGAGCAACGCCTACACCGAGACCGTGCCGGTGCTGACCCGCGACGGCAACATGGTCAACGTCGAGATCAACGTGCAGTACCGCATCGGCGATCCGCAGCAGTACCTGTTCGGTTCGCGCGATTCCGCCGACGTGCTGCAGCAGGCCGCGCAGAGCGTGCTGCGCGAGCAGATCGGCCGTTCCGACCTGGACACCGTGCTGAGCGCCCGCGGCGCCCTGACCACGGTGGTGCGCGCGCGCCTGCAGGAGTCGCTGCTGGCCTACCGTACCGGCCTGACCCTGACCGAGCTCAACCTGCCCAACGCGCGTCCGCCGGATGAGGTCAAGGACGCCTTCGACGAAGCTCAGCGCGCCGACGCCGACAAGGCCACCTCGATCAACCAGGCCGAGGCCTACGCCAAGAAGGTCGTGCCGGAAGCGCGCGGCCAGGCCTCGCAGGTGCGCACCGAAGCCGAGGGCTACAAGACCGCGGTGATCGCGCGCTCGCAAGGCGACGCCAGCCGCTTCTCGCTGCTGGTCGATCAGTACAAGTCCGCGCCGGAAGTCACCCGCAAGCGTCTGTGGCTGGAAACCGTGCAGCAGGTGATGGGCGACAACCGCAAGATCGTCGGCGGCGACTCGCGCCAGATGCTCTACGTGCCTCTGCCGGAACGCCGCGGCGGCAATTCCGCGCCGTTGCTGACGCCGGAGCTGCTGGCGCCGACGATCGCGACGCCGTCGTCCGATTCGGGTAACGAAACCATGTCGCGCCCGGCGCGCAGCAAGCGCCCGGATGGCCGCGAGGAGCCCGCACAATGAAATTCTCCGCCTGGATCGCCGTGGTCGTAGCCGTGCTGCTGGCCCTGCTGGGATCGATGTTCGTGGTCAGGGAAGGGCACGGCGCGATCGTGTTCCGCCTCGGCACCATCGTGCGCCGCGACATCGGCCCCGGTCTGCACTTCAAGTGGCCGCTGATCGAGAACGCCTCGGTGTTCGACCGCCGCCTGCAGGTGCTGACCGCCGCGCCGGAACGCTATCTGACCGCCGACAAGCTCGACGTCAGCGTCGACTTCTTCGCGATCGGCCAGATCGAAAACCTGAGCCGCTTCTATCAGGCCACCGGCGGCGACGAGAACACCGCCGCCGCGCGCCTGGCGCCGATCATCAAGGACTCGCTGCGCAACGAGATCAACTCGCGCACCCTGACCCAGGTGGTTTCCGGCGACCGCGCCACCGTGATCGGCAAGCAGCTGGTCGGGATCAACCGCGCCGCCGCCACCCTGGGCGTGCGCATCATCGACATCCGCATCAAGCGCATCGACCTGCCGCAGGACAGCAACGTGCTGGCCTCGGTCTACAACCGCATGCGCTCGCAGCGTCTGCAGGTCGCCAGCCAGAAGCGCGCCGAAGGCGTGGAGCTGTCGCAGGCGATCCGCGCCACCGCCGACCGCGACAAGACCGTGATCGTGGCCGAGGCCGAGCGCGACGCCCAGCGCCTGCGCGGCGAAGGCGATGCCGAGGCCGCGCGCACCTACGCGGCCGCGGCCAACAAGGACCCGAGTTTCTACGCCTTCCAGCGCAGCCTCGAGGCCTACCGCCAGTCCTTCAAGGACGGCGACAGCGTGATCGTGCTCGACCGCGACGACCCGTTCCTGCAATACCTCAAGTCGGACCGTTGAGTGAGCGGTGAGCTGATTTCGGCACTGTGCCTGGTCGCGGTGCTGGAAGGGCTGTTCCTGTTCGTGGCGCCGCGCGGTTGGAAGCGCGCCGCCGAACAACTGCAGGCGATGCCGGACCGCCAGCTGCGCATCGTGGGCGCGGTGGCGGCCGCGGTCGGCGTGCTGGCCTTGTGGGCCGTGCGCGCCTGAGATCCGCCGCGTCTCACATCTGCCGGAAGTGGTGCAGGTAGCTGCGGCTGACCGGCAGCACTTCGTCGCGGCCCTTGAGGTGGATGTGCGCGGTCTCGTTGGCGCCGCGGGTGACGTGGCTGATCGCGCGCAGGTTCACCACCACCGCGCGATGCACCTGCACGAACTGGGCCGGATCCAGCTGCGCGGCCAGCTCCTTCAAAGGCGTGCGGATCAGCGCCTCGCCGGGCTTGCCGCCGTCGCCGCGCCAGGCGATGCGGGTGTATTTCTCGTCCGAGCGCAGGAAGTCGATCTCGTCGACGCCGATCAGGCGCAGCGCCTGGCCGACCGAGGCGCGGATCCAGCGCAAGGTCTCCGGCGCGCTCTTTTTCTGCAACTGCGCGGCCAGGCGTTCCAGCAGGGCGTCGGTGTCGGGCGCGGGTTGCGCGGCGCGCAGACGCTCGCGCAGGCGGGCGATGGTGTCGGCCAGACGCTCGGCTTCCACCGGCTTGACCAGATAGTCGAGCGCGCCCTGCGCGAAGGCCTGCACCGCGTACTGGTCGTAGGCGGTCACGAACACCAGATGCGCGCGCCGGCCGATGAGACGCGCCGCTTCCACGCCAGACAGGCCGGGCATGTGCACGTCGAGAAAGCAGATGTCGGGGCGCAGCGCCTCGAAGCGCTCGACCGTCTCGCGGCCGTTGCGGGTCTGGGCGACCACCTCCAGTTCCGGCCAGGCCTGCGCGAGTTGGCGCGCCAGCGCGCGTCGCAGCAGCGGTTCGTCGTCGGCGATCAGGGCGGTCGGGCGCTGCGCGTTCATGGCGCGCTCCGTTGCGCGGGGAACTCGATTTCGGCCAGCACGCCGTGCGGCTGCAGTTCCATCAGGCTCAGGCGGGCGGCGTCGCCGTAGGCCAGCTGCAGGCGCTCGCGCAGATTGGCCAGGCCGGTGCCGAGGCCGTCGCCGACCTGACTGAGGCCGACGCCGGTATCGGCGACCTCGGCGCGGCAGCGGCCGTCGCGCAGACGCACGCGCACGTCGATGCGGCCGCCTTCCTCGCTGGGGTCGATGCCATGGCGGACCGCGTTCTCGACCAGGGTCAGCAGGGTCATGGGCGGGCAGTCCAGGTCCAGCGCGGCCTCGTCGGCATGCAGGGCGTACTGCAGGCGATCGGGCATGCGCATGTGCATCACGTCCAGATAGGCGCGCACCAGCTCCAACTCCTGGCCCAGGGTCGCGGCGGGCCCATGCAGGCGCGGGACCGCGGCGCGCAGGTAGGCGATCAGGCTGGCCAGCACGGTCGAGGCCTGCGGCGAACCGGCCTCGACCAGCTCGCGCACGTTGGCCAGGGTGTTGAACAGGAAGTGCGGCTCGACCTGGGCCTGCAGCAGGCGCAGGCGCGCGTCCAGCGCGTTGCGTTCGTAGCGGCTGCGTTCCAGCTCGAAGGCCAGCGCCTGGCGTTGCGCTTCGCCGCGGATCTGGCGCAGCAGCGCGGCGATCGCCATCCACGGCGCGACCAACAGGCCGTAGACGCTGATCTTGGCCATGCCGGCCAGGTACAGCTTGTCCTTCCACCACGGCAGCGAGTTGTCGGCGGTGGTCAGGGCATAGGCCAGGGCCGCGGCGAACGGAATCGTCGCCGCCACGCCCGCCACCTGCAGCACCCAGCGCGCGCTCCAGCGCGGCAGGCGCGCCGGCCAGCGCTCGAACAGGCCGAAGCTGAGCACGGCGGCGAAGCCGACGATCAGCATGCGCAGCAGCACGATCAGGTAGGGCGCCTGCGAGCCCAGTTTCATCAGCAGGCTGCTGACGAAGGCGGCGATCAACACGAAGCGCACGCGCTGCCAGCCGAGCATGCGCGCGGGTGGAGCGGGCAACAGGGGCGGGGCCGGTTCGGGCATGGCGCGACGATAGCAACTAAGCCGGCGGCGGCGCCGCCGTCACAGGCGCGGCAGCCACATCAGCAGCGTCGCCGCGCCGACGCCGGCCGCGGTGACCAGGGTCAGCACCGACAGCAGCGCGGTCGCGGCGATGCGCGCGCCGGCGCCGCCGCGGTCCTGCGCGCGCAGGTACAGCTCCAGCACCGCCAACGGCAGCAGGTACTGGGCGAACGCGAGGACGCTCAGGAACGGGCCGCGGAAACTGGCGGGATCGAAACCGGCCGGGCCCTGGTTGGCGACGATCCAGAACATCAGGCCGATGCGGAAGAACCAGACCCCGCTGACGGCCAGGAACAGGCGCAGCGCCCAGCGCCGGTGCAGGTCGATGCGGCGTGCGCGCGCATGGCGATAGGCCTGATAAGCGAAGGCCAGCATCAGCAGCGCGTTGAGGCCGATCGCGAACTTCTGCGAGAGGTCGCCGACCGAGCCGCGGGTGAGGATCATGCTCAGCCCGCCCAGGCTCATCACCGCCACCATCGCCAGATAGGCGCGACCGGTCCAGCGGTGGAACGCGGGCCAGCGCCGCCGCACCGCCGGCGTCAGCTGCAGCAGGCCAGCCACGACGATCAGGCAGGCGAAGCCCAGGTGCGCGGCGACCACCAGATTGCCCACGGTGTCGCCGGCCACGTAGCCGCGCGGGAACACGCCGTTCCAGGCCTGCCAGCGCCCCTGCAGGGCGGCGCGGCCGTAGTAGCCGAGCACATAGGCCACGAACAGCAACTGGCCGAGGGCCGCGACCGCGAACCAGGACATGGCCGCTGCGCGCAGCGCCACGCCGCTGCGGCGGGCGAGCGCGGCGCGATCCCCGGCGGCGACGGCAGGATCGGTGACGCCGGCGGTGGCGGGACAGGGTTGCGGGGCAGGGGGCATCGCGGGGCTCCGGGTGTGCGGCGCGGTCTGGACGCCCCGGCCGCGCTGTCAGCCGGCCGGGGCGGCGCAGTGTCCGGGGGGCGGCCCCGGCCTCGGTAGCGGCCGCGCGACGGGCCGCGGTTTGACGGCGATGGGGCACGCTGCGCGGCGACGGACCGTGCGTGGCCGGCGCAAACCGGGCCGGATCCGCGCGACGAGGGCGGTTGCGCACGCTCCGCAAGCCCGCCGCAGACGGCTTTGCGTGCCCAGGCTGAGCCGAATCTGTCCGCTGGCACGACTGGGGTGGCCCCTGCCCCCCGAAACCCGGATAATGCACAAAAGCCGGACGGGGATTCCCGCCGGCTTTTGTCGTTTTCGGCTTCCGCACGATGCGGGGCCTTCCGCGATGCCGGTCCTGCCGGGCCGTGCCAAACCAATTCGGAGTGCGTGTAATGGGTCAGTCAGTCGTCGTTCTCGGTGCCCAATGGGGCGATGAAGGCAAGGGCAAGATCGTCGACCTGCTGACCGAGCAGATCGGCGCGGTCGTGCGCTTCCAGGGCGGCCACAACGCCGGCCACACCCTGGTGATCGGCGGCAAGAAGACCGTGCTGCACCTGATCCCGTCCGGCATCCTGCGCGACGGCGCGCTGTGCCTGATCGGCAACGGCGTGGTGCTGAGCCCGGCCGCGCTGCGCAAGGAAATCGACGAACTCGAAGCCACCGGCGTGGAAGTGCGTTCGCGCCTGAAGATCAGCCCGGCCACGCCGCTGATCATGCCGTACCACATCGCCCTGGATCAGGCGCGCGAGAAGGCCGCCGGCGGCAAGGCCATCGGCACCACCGGCCGCGGCATCGGCCCGGCCTACGAAGACAAGGTCGCGCGCCGCGGCATCCGCGTGGCCGATCTGCACTATCCCGACCAGCTCGCCGAGAAGCTGCGCAGCGCGCTGGACTACCACAACTTCGTGCTCACCCAGTACCTGGGCGTCGACGCGGTCGACTACCAGCAGACCCTGGACGAGGCCCTGGCCTTCGGCGAATACGTCGAGCCGATGAAGTCCGACGTCGCCGGCATCCTGCACGACCTGCGCAAGCAGGGTAAGCGCGTGCTGTACGAAGGCGCGCAGGGTTCGCTGCTGGACATCGACCACGGCACCTATCCCTACGTGACCTCGTCCAACACCACCGTCGGCGGCGCGCTCGCCGGCACCGGCGTGGGCGCGGACTCGATCGACTACGTGCTCGGCATCGCCAAGGCCTACGCCACCCGCGTCGGCGGCGGCCCGTTCCCGACCGAGCTGGACGACGAGATCGGCGAGGGCATCCGCAAGCGCGGCCAGGAATTCGGCGCCACCACCGGCCGTCCGCGCCGCTGCGGCTGGATCGATCTGGTCGCGCTCAAGCGCGCGGTCGCGATCAACGGCATCTCCGGCCTGTGCATCACCAAGCTCGACATCCTCGACGGCATGGACAAGCTCAAGCTCTGCATCGCTTACCGCTACCGCGGCAAGGAAACCGAGTACGCGCCGCTCGACGCGCAGGGCTGGAACGAGTGCGAGCCGGTGTACCTGGAGTTCCCGGGCTGGCAGGAAAGCACCCACAACGTCACCGAGTGGGACAAGCTGCCGGCCGCCGCGCGCGCCTACCTGCGCGCGCTGGAGGAACTGTCCGGCTGCCCGCTGGCGATGGTCTCCACCGGTCCGGACCGCGACGCCAACATCGTGCTGCGCGATCCCTGGGCCTGAGGCCCGCAGACGCTCGCGAAAGCGGTGCGTTGCGACGAAAGGCCCCGCGATGCGGGGCTTTTTCGTATCCGGATTCGGTTCGTCGCATCACCCCTTGGGTCGGCTCGCATCTTTGCTAGGCTGACGCCAGTCGATGGAGAGGGACAGCCATGCATACACAAGGTGCGAAGCGCATGCGAGCGGCGAATCGCCTGCTGCTGGCCATTGCGGCGACCTGTTTTTCCTTGCCCGCGTTCGCGATTTGCCTGGCGGTGCCGCTGGAAGACGAATTGAAGGCGGCCAAGACCGTGTTTCTGGCGACGATCACCGAGTCCAAACTGGCGGGCCCGGTCGGCGCGCTCAAGGACGAGGACGGGTATCGCATCGATCATGCTTTCGTGGTGCGCAAGTCGTTCAAAGGCGATCCCGCATCCGTCAGGCGTGTCTATACGACCAGCTTGTACAACGACCCTGCCAAGAACACCGTCGTGCATATGGCGGAGCAGATCCACTTGTTTCCGGGCGAGAGCGTGCTGGTGATGAGCGCGGGCGAAGACGCGGTGCAGGTATCGCTGTGCGGGCCTTCCAGGCGGCGGGACGGTGTCGACCTCGATCGGGTTCGTGCCCTGCTGTCGACGAAGTAGCAAGCCCACGCTCCCAGGCCGACGCCCATGAACAACCCTTATCAAGCGCCTTCAACTGCCGTGCCGGCGACGCCGGGTGCGCAACGACCGGCGTTGGTCGTGGTCGGTGTGGTCTGCGCGGTGCTGACGGCGCTGATTCCCACCCTGGTCGTGCCCAGTTTCGGTCTGACGTTCAGCGCTTTCGGCGCCGACCTGCCATGGCCCACGCTCTGGTTGTTGCGGGCCTATCCGGCGTTGTGGCTATTGCCCGTGATCGTGCTGGCGGTCTGGCGGTTCTGGCCCAGGCCGGACAGGCGCAGGTTGGCCGCGTTCTGGACGGGGCTGACGATCCTTGTGGTGGGTCTTCCCGCGTGCATCGCGGCCTTGTACGCGCCGATCTTCATGCTGGCGCAAACGATCTGAGCGGCGCTGGCGGATCAATCCGTCCGCTGTCCATGCTGTACGAATCGGCGCGGCTTCGCGGCACGCATGAATATCGCCTTCATGCGCATCGGCTAAGTTAGTACGCAGATTTCGGAACAGGGGCGGGGATGGATCCGCAGCAGATCGTATTCCTATTGATCCTGGCCGCGGCGCTGGCGCTGTTCATCAGCGAGAAGCTGCGCGTGGACCTGGTGGCGATGCTGGCGATGCTGGCCTTGACGCTGACCGGCGTGCTGTCGCCGAAGGAAGCGCTGTCGGGTTTCGCGAGCGAACCGGCGATCATCGTCGCGGCGGTGTTCGTGCTGTCGGCGGGCCTGTCCGCGACCGGCATCACCGACCGCATCGGCGCGGCGATCGGGCGCGCGGCCGGAGGCAGCGAGGCGCGCGCGATCGCGGTGATCATGCCCGCGACCGCGGCGATGGCGGCGTTCTCGCACCATCTGATGGTCACGGCGATGATGCTGCCGATCCTGATGCGCCTGGCGCAGGAGCGCAAACTCGCGGCCTCGCGTCTGTTGATGCCGATGTCGCTGGCCGCGTCCTTGGGCACCACGCTGACCCTGATCAGCGCGCCGGCCTTCCTGCTCGCCAACGATCTGCTCGCGCGCAACGGCGGCGGGCGCATGGACCTGTTCGCGATCACCCCGATCGGCGCGATGCTGGTCGCGATCGGCGCGATCTACATGCTGGCCGGGCGCTGGCTGCTGCCCAAGCGCCAGGGCGAGAGCGGCAATGTCGAATACCTGAAGCTGGACCGCTACTACACCGAGTTGCTGGTGGACGAGGGCTCGCCCTGGAGCGGCAAGACCCTGGCCGCGTTCGACAAGGCCTTCCAGGGCCGGCTGCAGGTGGTGGATTGGCTGCGGCACGGCATCCGCCGTCGCGATCAGCGCGCCGAGGCGCCGCTGGCGGCGGGCGACGTGCTGCTGGTGCGCGCTTCGCCCGACGAAATCGCCTCGGTGCGCGACGAGCCCGGCCTGTCCCTGCACGCGGTGGTCAAGTACGGCGAGAAGCCGCGCGAGGACGGCAAGGCCGAAGCGCTGGGCGAGGAACGACTGGTGCAGGCGGTGGTCGCGCCGCGTTCGGAGTTCCTCGGCCGCAGCGTGTCGGAGATCGACTTCCTCAGCACCCTGGGCGTGGTCGTGGTGGGGCTGTGGCGCAAGGAGGGCTGGCTGGGCGGCGAGCTGTCCGAGCTGCGCCTGGAGGAGGGCGATCTGCTGGTGCTGTGGGGCGCGCAGGCGCGCCTGGAACAACTGGCCACGCATCGCGCCTTCCTGATGCTGATGCCCTTCGACGCACGCGGCAGCACGCGCCGGCGCGCGCCGCTGGCGCTGGGCATCATGGCCGCGTCGATCGCGCTGGCGGCGACCGAGCTGCTGGCGCCGCAGATCGCGTTCCTGCTGGGCGCGGTGGCGATGGTGCTCACGCGCTGCGTGAGCATCGAGCGCGCCTACGAGGAAATCGACGTGCGCATCTACGTGATGATCGCCGGCGTGATCCCGCTGGGCATCGCGATGGACAAGACCGGCACCGCCGATCTGATCGCGCAGTTGCTGGCCGTGCATGCGCAGGGCCTGCCGGTGCTGGGGCTGTTGTTGTTGATGTTCGCCGCGGCCGCGCTGCTGACCCAGATCCTGTCGGACGCGGCGACCACCGTGCTGCTGGCGCCGATCGCCTTGGCGCTGGCGCAGAGCCTGGGCCTGCCGCCGCTGCCGTTCGTGGTCTGCACCGCGATGGGCGCGGTGGCTTCGTTCCTGACCCCGATCGGCCACCACGGCAATCTGCTGATCCTCAATCCCGGCCAATACACCTTCGGCGATTTCCTGCGCGTGGGCATGCCGCTGACCAGCCTGATCGGCCTGACCGTGGCCTGGATGGCGCGTTGGCTGTGGCTGGACGGGCCGCTGCTGCCCTTCGCTTGAGCGTGCGCGCTCAGGTCGGCAGCGCGCCGGCCTCGTACTGCTGGGCGTAGTCCGCGCTCGGCGGGATCGGCTTGATCACGTCGATCAGCACGCCGTTGGGGTCGGCGGTGATGAAGTGGCGCTGGCCGAAATCCTCGTCGCGCAGCGAGCGCAGGATGGGCAGGCCAGCGGCCCGCAGACGATCGTGCACGGCGTCGACGTCCTCGACCTCGAAGTTCAGCAGCAGGCCGCAAGCGCGGCCGCGTGCGAGTTCGGGGATGGTCTCGTGGCCGCCGTCGAGCACGGCCAGATTGACCGCAGGGTCGCCATCCAACTGCAGATGCACATACCAGTCGGCGCTGAACAGCGCGACGAAGCCGAAGTGCCGGCGGTAGAAGTCGGCGGTGGCGGCGACGTCGGCGGTCATGAGCACGGGGTAGTAGCTGGTCACTTTCACGGTCGGCTCCTGGGGAATAACATACAGGCTGTATGCAATTGCCAAATTAACATACAGGCTGAATGTATTTCAATGAGCGCCCACCGCAGCAACCGCGAACGCACCGATGCCACCCGCCTGGCCCTGCTTGAGGCCGCGCGCGGCCTGTTCGTGGAGCGGGGCTATGCCGACACCTCGACCCCGGACATCTGCGCGGCCGCCGGCATCACCCGCGGCGCGCTCTATCACCACTACGCCGACAAGCGCGATCTGTTCCGTCACGTGCTGACGCGCGAGGCCGGGGCGGTGGCGGCCGACATCGAGGCCGCGGCGCCCGCGCTCGCCGATCCGCGCGCGGCCCTGCTGGCCGGCAGCCAGGCCTACCTCGCCGCGATGGCGGTACCCGGCCGGACCCGATTGCTGTTGATCGACGGCCCGGCGGTGCTGGGCCTGGCCGAACTGACCGCGCTGGACGACGCCCACGCCGCGCGCACGCTGCGCGAGGGGCTGGCCGCGGCGATGGCGCGCGCGCCGTCCGAGATCGACGCCTATGCGCGCCTGCTGTCGGCCGCGTTCGATCGCGCGGCCTTGGAGATCGACGCCGGTGCCGACGCCCAGGCGATACGCGCGGCGATGCAGGACCTGCTGACGCGCGCGATCGCCTGAGCGCGTTCAAGCCGCGGCGAATGGCGTCGGCACGTAGGAGGCCATGTCGGCGCGGATGCCGAGCTCGCGCATGAACTGGGCGGGGTCGAAGCCGGTTTCGGTGTAGTGCCGCTGCATCGCGGCCTTGGCTGCGGCCACCGCTTCGGCGTTTTCCCATTCGACCAGGGTGGCGACGTCGTACTCGCCGCTGGGGCCGGTCCGGCTCAGTACGAGGTTCTGCTTGCAGCCCGGCATGGCGTCCAGGGTCCGCTGGGTGAGGCGCAGGCGTTCGGTGAAGGCCGGCATCGCCGCGGCGGGCACGACGAAATGATCTAGACGGTAGACCGGGGTAGGGGCGACGGACTGGGACATGCGCGATCCTCGATGCGTGGCGGCGGCCGCAATGGCCGTGTGGCGCGCAGTCTGCGACCTCAAGCGAAGTTGAGGTCAATAGGCGACGCGTCGCAGCGGATGCGCGTTTGAGGATTTAGGCTGTGGCGATGGCGTTCCTGTCCAGCGGCGATCCCGATGTCACCCACAGCGCCAGCGAGGGGCGCTGTTATCTGTATGTGCTGCCCTGCGCCTACGAGGACCTGCTCAAGCTGGGCTTTTCGCGCAGCCCGCTGCGCCGCCTGGGCGAGCTGCAGACGCGCTACTACGAAACCTTCGATCTGGAGCGCGCGTTCCTGGTCGAAACCGAAACCGTGCGCGACGCGCGCGACCTCGAACTCACCCTGCGGCATGCCCTGCGCGAACACCAGGCGCCGGCGCCGCTGCTGATCCGGCGCGAGGCCGCCGGCCACACCGAGTGGTACCGCGGCGCCTACGCCTTGCTGCGCGCGCAGGCCGATGCGCTGGGCGGGCGCGGCTATCGCCTGCATGCGCCCTTGCGCGACTGGCTGGCGCAGGCGCTGCTCGCGCATTCCGACGCGCTCTATGCCTGGGGCGCGAGCGTGCTGGACGCGCTGGGCGGCGACCCCGAGCAATTGCAGACGCCGGCGCTGGCAGGCTTGCGTACTCAGGTGCTGGACGCGTTGGATGCCTATCCGGCCTTGGGGCTCGATCTGGATGGACGCCTGCCCGAAGCGCTATACGCCTGGCATCGCGCGCGCCGCGGCTGAGCGCGTCTAGGCTTGCTCGGACAAGCGGGCCGCCTGGCGGCGCAAGTAGTCGCGCTCCGGAATGCTGGCGGTGCGCATGGCCGCGCCGCGGTAGCAGGCGATCGCGGCCTCGCGCTCGCCGGCGCGCTCGTGCAGATGCGCGCGCACCGCGTCCAGACGGTAGTGACCGCTCAGGCGTGGATCGGCGTCGAGCTCGCGCAGGCGCGCCAGCCCGTGCGCGGGGCCGTGGACCATGGCCGCCGCGATGGCGTGGTTGAGCGCGACCATGGGGTTGTCCGACATCCGCAGCAGCAGGCCGTACAAGGCCAGAATCTGGGCCCAGTCGGTGTCCTCGTAGCGCTGCGCTTCGTCGTGCACGGCCGCGATCGCGGCCTGCAGTTGATAAGGGCCGACCGCGCCGCGCGCCAGCGTGCGGCTGATCAGCGCCACGCCCTCGGCGATCGCGCGCCGGTCCCAGCGCGCGCGGTCCTGCGCTTCCAGCGGTATCAGTTCGCCGTCGGGCCCGCTGCGGGCCTCGCGGCGCGCGTCGGTGAGCAGCATCAGCGCGAGCAGACCGGCCGCTTCGCCGTCCTGCGGCAGGCCGCGCTGGACCTCGCGCGCGAGCCGGATCGCTTCCTGGGCCAGATCCTCGCGCTGCAGGCGCTCGCCGGCGCTGCTGACGTAGCCTTCGTTGAAGATCAGGTACAGCACGTGCAACACCGAAGCCAGGCGCTCGCCGCGCTCGTGCGGATCGGGAATCTCGAAGGGCACGCCGGAGTCGCGGATGCGCTGCTTGGCCCGGCTGATGCGCTGGGCCATGGTCGCCTCCGGCACCAGGAACGCATTCGCGATCTCGGCCGTGCTCAGGCCGCCGACTGCGCGCAAGGTCAGGGCGATCGCCGACGGCGGCGTCAGCGCGGGATGACAGCACATGAATAAGAGAATCAGCGCATCGTCCTGGCCGACGTCGGATGCGTCGGGCGCGGGCGCCAGCCATTCGTCCTCCGGCGTCAGCCGCAGCGCTTCGGCTTCGCGCCGGCGGCGCGCGAGTTCGCTGCGGATGTGATCGGTCATGCGCCGCGCCGCGACCTGGATCAGCCAGGCGCGCGGATGCTCGGGCACGCCCTGTTGCGGCCATTGCAGCGCCGCGGCCAGCAGCGCTTCCTGCACCGCGTCCTCGGACGCGGCGAAATCGCCGTAGCGGCGCACCACCGCGCCCAACACCTGCGGCGCGAGGCTGCGCAGCAGGTGTTCGGCGCGCGGCGCGGGGCTTACGAGGCCTCGCACGCCGAATGATCCATGACCCGGCGCACTTCGACCGGCAGGTTCAATGCCGCGCCGCCGGGACCGGGCCCGGCCGACCAGCGCGCGGCGATCTCGTAGGCGCGCTGGGCGCTGTCGACATCGACGATCAGATAGCCGGCGAGGAATTCCTTGGATTCCGGGAACGGCCCGTCGGTGACCGCCGGGCTGCCGTCGGCGCGCGCGTGCACCAGGATCGCCGCCTCGGGGCCGGTCAGGCCTTGAACCTGGACGAATTCGCCCGATTCGACCAGGTCGTGGTTCATGCGGCGCAGGTAGTCCATGTGCGCGTTCACGTCCTGCTCGGGCCACAGCTCCATCCGCGACACGTTCCAGTCGGCGTTCGGGAAGGTCATCATCAACATGTACTTCATGGCTAGGTTCCTGGGTGGGCGGCGCCCGGAATGGGCGCTGGCATGGAGTAGTCGGAGCAGGGGGCGGCTGCTCTACATGCCGGCGAAAAATAATTCCGGCCATCTTAGGGCGGGGCGGCGGGCGCGTTCACGTGCGCGCGCTCGCGGCGTTTCTAGGGATGGGGACCCAGGCCGGACCGGCCGACCCCGCCGGTGCGCCGCGCAGGCCGCCGTTCCCGCTCCGCAGGCGGAGCCAACCGCGAGAGGTAGCCACATGCCCGTACTCGGCGCAGTAACCTTCACCCTGAAATCCGGCAAAGTCTGCGGCCCGTACAACGCGACCCGCGAGACCGCCGACAACTACGTCGACGTGACCAAGGGCGGCAAGGACTATCCGACGCCGCTGGACTTCAACAAGTTCAAGACCGTGGCCTCGTTGACGTTCAAGCCGGGCGTCGGCGGCGCCACCACCTGGACCAGTTGGACCTACTACAACAACGGCCAGTGGGCGGTGGACCGCTTCACCAATCTGGCCTGAGCCGATCGGGCCTCGTCGCCCGCCGGGGCGAGCCCCGTTATGCTGCGGTTCCCTCCACCCAGGCGAACCGCAGCCGGCATGAATCTGGCGCTCTTCGATTTCGACGGCACCATCAGCGACCGCGAACTGTTCGCCGATTTCGTCGCGCGCGCGGTGCCGCCGCAACGGCTGCGCCGAGGGCGCTGGCTGTTCGCGCCGATGGTGCTGGGCTACAAGCTCGGCCTGGTGTCGGGCAGCACGATCCGCGCGCGGGTGGCGCGGTTCGGCTTCCGCGGCTTGGACGCCGCGCAGGCCGAACAGGCCGGGCGTCGCTTCGCCGACGAAGTGCTGCCCGGCGCGATCCGGCCCGAAGCATGGGAGCGCATCGCCTGGCACCGCGAGCAGGGCGACACCGTGGTGGTGGTGTCCGGTGCCTTCGATCTGTATCTGCGCCATTGGTGCGAGCGCCATGGCCTGGACTGGATTTGCTCGTCGCTGGAAGTCGAGGACGGCGTGCTGACCGGCGACTATCGCGGCGCCCAATGCGTGGGCCCGGAGAAACCCCGTCGCGTCAGCGAACGCTATGACCTGTCGCGCTACGCGCAGATCTATGCCTACGGCGACACGCGCGAGGACCTGGACCTGCTGGCGCTCGCGCACCGGCGCTGGTACCGCTGGCAGGAAGTCGCCTGAGGCGCGGCGCCTCGGCCTGGCCGGGACGCCGCGCACGCAGGCTCAGGCCGCGTCCCACAGGCGCAGCGCTTCCTCGGCGATCACGTCGGGGCGTTCTTCCGGCCAGAACAGCTTGCTGCCCTCCAGGCGGCGGGTGCCCTGATAGCGGCCGAAGCTGCGTTCCAGATGCTCGGCGCCGGCCGGCGAAAAGATCGTGTCGCCCATGCCCCAGACCACCCGCACCGGCGCGGTGCTGCGCTTGAGCGCCGCGCCCACGCCTTCGAGCACGTTGTGGTCCAGCGCGACCGCGTAGGCGTGCACGCGCGCCTTGCTCTGCGCCGAGGCCACCAAGGGCGAGAAGTAGCTGTCGATGGCCTCGTCGCTGGGGTGGGACGGATCCAGGTAGCACATGCCGCCGATGCCGTCCGGCGAACGCGCCAGGGCGTGGTCGGCATGCCAGGGCGCCAGCCACTGGTCGACGAACTTGCCTTCGCGCGACAGCGCGATCACCGGCAGCATGGCCGCGGGCGGGCATTCGATCTCGGTGTCGCAGTTGGTCAGCAGCAGCGAGCGCACGCGTTCGGGATGGCGCGCCAGCAGCAACTGCGCGACCGCGCCGCCGCTGTCGCTGGCGATCAGGTCGGCACGCTCGATCGACAGGCGGTCCATCAGCGCCAGCAGCATTTCGACCTGGGCATCCGGGGCCACGCTCTGGCCCTCGGCCACCTCGGTATGGCCCAGGCCCATGAAGTCCGGCGCCACGCAGCGGCGATAGGGCGCCAGGCGTTCGATCGCGCCGCGCCATTGGAAGCTGTTGAGCGGGAAACCGTGCAGGAACAGCGCGGCCGCGCCGCGACCGCGTTCGACGTAGGCGATGCGGCCGAAGCGGGTACGCGCATAGCGGCGCGCGGCCTTGAACGCGGCCGCGTTCAAGGGGCCGGTGGCGGCCGGGGCGGCGGCCAGGCCGACAGTGGTGGCGAGGGCGCCGGCAGCGAGTGCGCCGGTGGAGAGAGCGAGAAAGCGCCTGCGGTTCATGGGGTAGCTCCGTCGAAGGACCGTCCTTCGTTGGCGCAAATGATTGGCGTTTGAGGTCATGCCCTCAATGTCGTCGCAGGTCATGCTTCCATGACCTGGCAGGTCATGGTTTTGGCTACCGGGCGTCGTAAGATGGGTGCGATGGACACAGCCGTCGCACGCGCCACCTCGTCCGCCGCACCGACCCAGGTCGGCGCTCTGCTGCGCGAATGGCGCGCGGCAAGGCGTCTGAGTCAGCTCGATCTGGCCCTGGACGCGGGGCTGTCGGCGCGTCACCTGAGCTGCGTGGAGACCGGCAAGGCCCAGGCCAGCCGCGAGGTGATCGCGCGCCTGGCCGATGCGCTGGAAATGCCGCTGCGCGAGCGCAATGCGCTGCTGGTCGCGGCCGGCTACGCGCCCAAGTACCCGGAGACCGCGCTCAACACGCCCGAACTGTCGCAGGTGCGGCGCGCGATCGAGTTCATTCTGGCCCAGCAGGAACCGTACCCGGCCTTCGTGCTCAACCGGCGCTGGGACGTGCTGATGGCCAATGCCGCGGCGATGCGCGTGAACGCCTATGTGATGCGCGGCAAGCCCAGCGCGCACGCCAACATGATCCGGCAGTTCTTCGACCCTCAGGACCTGCGCCCGGCGGTGGCGAATTGGGAGGAGGTCGCCGGCGATCTGATCCGTCACCTGCACGACGAGGTCGCGGCCGCGCCTGGCGATGCCGCCGCGCGCGCCTTGCTGGACGAGGTGCTGGCCTATCCGGGCGTGCCCGCGCGCTGGCGCCATCGCGACCTCGGCGCGACGCCCACGCCGCTGCTGACCACCGTGCTGCGCCGCGACGAACACCTGCTGCGGTTCTTCTCCACCATCACCACCTTCGGCACGCCGCGCGACGTGACCATCGACGAGCTGCACATCGAGTGCTGCTTCCCGGTCGACGATGCCACCGCCGAGCAGTGCCGCGCGCTCGCGCGCGACGCGGGCGGCTAGCCGAACGCGCATGGACCGTACGGCGTCTGTGGGCGACGAGCTGCGCGATCCGACGGCGCCGTCGAAGTCGATCGGCAGCGCGCTGCAGGCCACGCCGATGTCGCCGTATTGGCTGCCGGTGCTGGTCGGTCTGCCCTTGATCGCGTGCACCCTGCTGATGGCCTTGCCGGTGTTCGGACGCGAGGTCGCGGTGTTCTTCTGGAGCGTGTTCCTGCTCGCCAACCTGATGTGGATGTGGCCGTTGACCGCGATTCAGGACGCGATGCGCCGTCGCGGCACGGCCAAGTGGGTGATGGCGCTGGCGCTGCTGGTCATCACCTACCTGATGTCGGTGACCAACAACCTGATTTGCGCGGTGATTTCGCGCACGCGCGGCTGGCCGCAGGACTATCCGCTGGACTGGAGCCTGCTGCTCACCGGCTTCGATATCTGCTGGCTGGTGATGATCGCCTTCTGCGTCGTGCATGCGAGCACGGCCTACTACGCCGAACTGCAGGAGGCCAAGGCGCGCAACCGCCAGGCGCTGGCCTTGACCCGCGAGGCCGAGTTGCGCGCGCTGCGCTATCAGTTGCATCCGCATTTCCTGTTCAACACGCTCAACGCGATCTCCAGCCTGGTGGCCGAGGACCGCAGCGGCGACGCGCGCCAGATGATCGCGCGCCTGGCCGAGTTCTTGCGCGCCACCCTGGAGAGCGGCGACCGCCACGAGGTGCTGCTGGCCGAGGAACTGGCGCTCACCGAGACCTATCTGGAAATCGAGCGCGCGCGCCTGGGCGCGCGTCTGCGCCTGCGCTGGAGCGTCGGCCCGGACACGTTGCGCGCGCGCGTGCCGGCGCTGCTGCTGCAGCCGCTGGTGGAGAACGCGATTCGCCATGGCATCGCGCCGCGCGCCGAGCCGGGCCGTCTCGAGATCCGGATCGAGCGCGACGGCGACCGCCTGCACCTGCATGTGGGCAACGACGGTGCGGGCGACACCCGGCCGTTCCAGTCCGGCCGCAGCGTCGCCCCGCTGGGGCTGCGCAACATCCTCGAACGCCTGCGCGCGCTGTACCCGCAGGCGCATTCCTTCGCTGCCGGCGGGCGCGCCGACGGCGGCTACGAGGTGCGGCTGTCGCTGCCGTTCCGGGAAACCGAAGCGGCCGCCCTGGCCGGCTGAACGCAACCGGCCGCGGTCGCGCCGCGGGCCGAGACGGGGCGGCGCCAGCAGCCGGCGCACACGGTTTCGGCCCGCCGCACGCGCCTACCGCTTCGTCGCAAGAGCGCCTGCGCGCGCTGGCCGCGCGCGCCGCGCTGAGGCCCAATGGAGCCTCGCTCGAACCGGCATCGCCGTTCCGTCACGCGTCCACGGCGCGGCGGCGCCGTTTCGAGCGCCTATTGCGTTGCCAGGGAAGGCGACTCTTTCTGCCGCTACGCCGGCCTGCGCGCCGGCACACGAACGGCACATCGGGCTTGGTCGCAGGCGACATACGCTGGAGAATCGGCTTGCCGCTTCATTACGACCTGCCGAACCCGATATGAGCACCCCCGCCGCGATTCCGGATCCCAGCATCGACCCGGCATCCGCCGACACGCCGGCGCAGGACCCGCCCGGTTCGGGACGGGTGTGGCTGTCCTTGCTGGCGCGCCTGCTGCTGGGCGTGTGCACCGTACTGATCGCGCTGCCGTCGCTGGACGACCCGCACGAGACCGCGTACTGGGCGACCTTCCTGCTCGCCAACCTGATCTGGATGTCGCCGCTGACCGCGATCCAGCACCTGTTCTGGCGGCGCGGCATCTCCAAGTGGACCATGGTGATCGCGCTGCTGGTGATCACCTACCTGATGTCGGTGCTGAGCAACCTGGCCGCGCACTGGATCGCCAACACCCAGGGCTCGGAATTCCGCGATCCGACCGACTGGACCCTGATCTTCGGCGGCGTCGGCGGCTGTTGGCTGGTGCTGATCGCCTACTGCGCGATCCAGTCGGTGATCACCTATTACGCCGACCTGCAGGACGCGCGCGAGCGCAACCGCCAGGCGCTGATGCTGGCCCAGGACGCCGAGCTGCGCGCGCTGCGCTATCAGATCAATCCGCACTTCCTGTTCAACACCCTCAACGCGATCTCGGCCCTGGTCGCCGAGGACCGCAATCGCGAAGCCCAGCAGATGATCACGCGCCTGGCCGGTTTCCTGCGCGTGACCCTGGACGGCGCCGAGGGCCACGAGGTCGCGCTGGCCGACGAACTGGCGCTGACCGACACCTATCTGGAAATCGAGCGCGCGCGCCTGGGCCAGCGCCTGCGCCTGAAATGGAACATCGGGCCGGACACCCTGCGCGCGCGGGTGCCGGTGCTGCTGCTGCAGCCGCTGGTCGAGAACGCGATCCGCCACGGCATCGCCCAGCGCAGCGAGCCGGGCCGCCTGGACATCCGTATCGAGCGCGAGGGCGACCGCTTGCACCTGCACGTGGGCAACGACGGCGCGCCCGCGCCGGCGGCCTCGGGCGAGGACGCGCGCCGCGCCGGCGCGATCGGTCTGCGCAACATCGCCGAACGCCTGCAGGCGCTGTACCCGGATGCCCATAGCTTCGCCGCCGGCGCGCGCGCCGACGGCGGTTACGAAGTGCGCATGTCGCTGCCGTTCAACGAGGCGCCGGCGGCGCTGGTGGTCAAGGAGACTGAAGCATGATGCGAGTAGCGGTAATCGACGACGAACCCCTGGCGCGCAGCGGCGTGATCACTCGCCTGGCCGCGC
Source organism: Lysobacter sp. cf310 (assembly GCF_900114355.1). GTDB lineage: Bacteria > Pseudomonadota > Gammaproteobacteria > Xanthomonadales > Xanthomonadaceae > Lysobacter. The sequence continues at coordinate 739,250 of NZ_FOSS01000002.1, read as the reverse complement.
ATCCGGACATGCAGGTGGTGGGCGAATTCGCCGACGGCCCCTCGGCCCTGGCCGGCATCGTCGCGTTGGCGCCGGACCTGGTGTTCATCGATGTGCAGATGCCGGGCATGACCGGTCTGGAAGCGCTGGCCGCGCTGTCGCCGGAGCAGCGGCCGCTGGCGGTGCTGTTGACCGCCTACGAGAATTTCGCTGTGCGCGCCTTCGAGCTGCACGCGATCGACTACCTGCTCAAGCCGATCGACGACGAGCGCTTCGCCGAGGCGCTGGAGCGCGCGCGTCAGGCCCATCCCTATCGCCGCGCCGGCACCCAGCCGCCGGGCATGCTGGCCGCGCCCAGCGCGCAGCACGACGACGAGAGCAGCTGGCTGACCCGTTTCGTGGTGCGCGTGGGCCGGCGCGTGGCCTTCGTCGAAGCCTCCGAGGTCGAGTGGATCCAGGCCGACGGCGACTACGCCACCCTGCACGTGGGCGATCGCGGCTATCTGCTGCGCGAGTCGATGGGGCGTTTGTCGCGGCGTCTGGATCCGGCCCAGTTCGTGCGCGTGCATCGCTCCACCATCGTGCGGGTGGACTGCGTGGCCGAACTGCAGCCGCTGTCCAACCGCGACGCCATGCTGCGCCTGCGCGACGGTACCCCCGTGCGCGCCAGCCGCACCTATATCGAGCCGCTGCAGGCGCGCCTGCGCGGCCGCGTGGGTTTCGTCGGCTAAGCGATCCGCGGCGCGCTGCAACCGCGCGCGCCGCGGCGGTATCTCCGGCTCCGACCTTGGCGCTCGCGCCAAGCCTGGGAGCGGGCCGCACGGCGGCCCGGCGCCCGTTCGCACCGGAGCCGCGCATGAAATCCTGGATTCTGAGCTGGGCCCTGCTATGGTCCGCGGCCGGCGCCGCGCAAGCGCAGGCGGTCGCGCCCACCCTCGACGCCTTCGTCGCCGACTACGCCCGCGCCCACGACTTCAGCGGCACCGTGCTGGTCGCGCGCGACGGCAAGGCCGAGTACCTGGCCAGTTTCGGCCTGGCCAATCTGCCGTTCCGCGTGCCCAACACACCAGGCACGCGCTACAAGATCGCCTCGATCACCAAGACCTTCACCGCGGTGCTGATCCTGCAGCTGCGCGATCAGGGCCGGCTCGATCTGGAACGCAGCATCGCCGCCTATCTGCCCGACTACGCGGGCGAGGGCGCGCAGGACGTGCGCCTGCGGCAACTGCTCAACCACACCTCGGGTCTGACCAATCTGGACACGGTCAAGGACGCCCAGACCGCGATCCGCGACGGACTGCCCGTGTACCAACTTCCGCACAGCAGCGATGCGCTGTTGTCGCGGTACTGCGCGGGCAAGCGGGTGGCCGCGCCGGGCGCCGTCTTCGACTACAACAACTGCGACTACATCGTGCTCGGCAAAATCGTCGAGCGCGTGACCGGGCAAAGCTACGAGCAGGCATTGCGCGAACGCATCCTGCAGCCGCTGGGCCTGGCCGACACCGGGCTGCTGCGCCAGGACCGCATCGTCGAACGCCTGGCCGATACCTACTTCGACCGCGACGGCGCGGGCGCGATGACGCCGGATCTGCCCGCCTACCCGGAGAACTGGTACGCGGCCGGCGCGATGTATTCCAGCGCGCAGGACCTGGCGACCTTCGCCGACGCGCTGTACGGCGGCCGTCTGCTCAGCGCCGATTCGCTGCGGCGCATGCTGCGCCCGGGCCTGGACGACTACGGCTATGGGCTGTGGAGCTATGAGATGAAGATCGGCGGCCGCAAGCGTTGGGTGGCCAAGCGCCCGGGTCAGATCATGGGCGCGCGCAGCCAGCTGTTGCGCGTGATCGAGCCGCGCATCAGCGTGGTGATCCTGAGCAATGCCGGCAGCGCCGATCTCGACGAATTCGTCGCCGAGATCGCCCGCCGCGCGGGCGCGCCGGCGTCGCCGCCTTGAAGCGGCCACGGCCTGGCGCGCGCCTCAGGCCTTGGGCTTGAGCTGATGCAGCAGGATCGAGTTGCCTTCCGAATCCAGGCACACCGCCATGCGGCAGACCGGGCTGTGGATGATGTCGCTCTTGAACGCCACGTCCTTGGACTTGAGGTCGGCGATCAGGGCGTCGAGGTCCTCGACCTCCAGTGCGATGGTGCCGCCGGCGGCGGCGCTGGGCGCGTCCGGCACGAAGTTGGTCAGGGCCAGGCAGCCGCCGTCGGGCAGGTCGTATTCGATCCACCAATTGTCGCCCTGGTGGCCGCTGGAGCCCGGCGTGAGGCCGAAGATTTCCTCGTAGAACTTGCGTGCGCGCGGCACGTCGCGGATCGGGTACATGGTGAACGCGACCTTCCTGAACATGGGTGGCTCTCCTGGCGCGTACGGCGATAAGGACGACGATGGATGGCGAGGGAATTCAGCGCCGGCGCGCGTACAGCCAGCCGCCGATCAAACAGCTGGGCAGGCCGGTGAGCGCGACCAGGATCGCGTACCAGGCCGGACCGAATTCGGGCCCGCGGCCCCAGGTCGCGACCACGCCGGCGATGCCGATCAGCGTGCCGATCAGGCCCAGCGCCCACACATGCGCCATCGGCCGCTGCGGCGCCAGCCGGGCGCACAGATAGCCGCCGAGCACGGTGTAGACCGCGCGATAGCCGAGCGCGAGCAGCCACAGGCCGCTGCTCATCGGCTGGAACCAGGCGGGGAACACGCCGCTGGCGTGCAGGATCACGTCGGTGGCGGTGGACAGCAGCATCACCGAAAGCAGGCCCGACAGCACGGCGACGATGCTGCGGCCGATGCGTCGCTGGGGAACGGCGGAACTGGCGGTAGGAGCGTTCATGGCGTGTCCTTCGCGCTGCGCGCGCTGGATGGGGCAGGGGACGCGGGCGCGGCGCGCCCGCGCGTGGGATCAGGACGCGGTCGCGGCCGCGCCGGCCAGGAACGCCTCGAGCTTGTCGTAGCCGGCCGCGATGCCCTGTTCCATGTTGCTGGCGAGCGCGCCGTCGCGCGCCTCGCGCGAGGCGTAGACGACGGTGGTGACCAGGGTGGTCTTGCCGTCGCGTTCGTTCAGCACCGCGGTGCCCACGGTTTCGCCGCCGGTCCAGTCCATATCGAAGCGCTCGGTGCGCACGATGCGCTGCGCGCGCTCGATCTCGCGGTGCACGCCGCCCATGCCCATCTCCACGCCTTCCGGCCCGCTCCAGACGTAGCGGTAAGCGCCGCCCACGCGCAGGTCGACCTCGCAGACGGTCAGGGTCCAGCCGTCGGGGCCGTGGAACCAGCGCTTGAGCAGTTCGGGTTTGGTCAGGGCGTCGAACACCAGGTCGCGCGGCGCGTCGAAGGCGCGCGTGATCACGATTTCGCGTTCGCCGGGGGCGGTGACGGTGAGGGCGTTGTGGCTGTGCATGGTCGGAACTCCTTAGCGTTTCTTGCGTGAGGTGGGCGACCGCTCGGTCTGCAATTCGTCGAGCAGCGCATCGAGGCGCCGATAGTTCTGTTCCCAGATCCGGCGGTAGTGCTCGAGCCAGACATTGGCCTCGGCCAAGGGCTGCGCTTCGATCCGGCAGGGGCGGCGCTGCGCATCGCGGCCGCGGGTGATGAGGCCGGCGTGTTCGAGCACCTTGAGGTGCTTGGAGATCGCCGGCTGGCTCATGGCGAACGGCTCGGCCAGTTCGGTCACCGTGGCCTCGCCGCTGGCGAGGCGGGCCAGGATCGCCCGTCGCGTGGGGTCGGCCAGGGCGGCGAAAGTGGCGTCGAGACGCTGGGTCTGCATATATATAACCGTAAAGTTATGTAACTTGTAGGTTATATACAGCCGCGCGGTCCCCGGGTCAAGTGCCGGCTTTGCGAATTCGAGGGGCGGGCGCGCCGGGCGGCGCGTCGGGCCGCGCGGAACGCCTCAGGCGCGCGGCGCGCGCAGGCGGCGCGCCAGATACCAGGCCGCGATCGCGATCGGCGGGTAGATCGCCAGGGTCGCCAGGCGCTGCAGCAGACCGGTGCAGGCGCGCGTGTCCCACCCGGTCCAGTGCGCCATGAACGGGATCAGGGCGAGGATCCACAGATTGGTCGCGAGCAGGTAACGCTTGATCGCGCGGCTGCGCTCCAGCGACCACAGCGCCAGGATCATGAAAGCGGGAAACAGCAGGATGCCGATCATCAGCGGACCCGAGCCGTGACGCGGGTGCGGCAGCGGGAAGTACGCGGCCTTGATCGAGACCACGGCATTGACGAGCAGGGCCAGGGTCACCAGCGCGATCGCCAAGGGCGGACGACCGAGCCGGCGCAGCGCGCCGGCGATACCGGCCGAGCCGATCAGGGTGGCGATGCCGGTCAGCACCGCGCCGCCGTTGAAGATCCACGGCAGCGGCGCGCGGTCGGAACCCAGCGTACTCGCAGCCTGGCGCAAGAAGCTGTAATCGGGAAAGAACGGCGCGGCGATCAACTGGGTGGCGTAGTAGACGAAGGGCACCGCGATCGCGCAGGCGAGCGCGGCCTGCAGGCCCGGCCCGGGCCGCGATTGCGCGCTCATCGCGCCGTCTCGACGCTGGCGGCCAACGCGGTGTCGGGCTGCGAGGATTCGCAATCGGGGCCGATCGTGGCCGGATGCTCGTGCTGACCGACGCACAGGTCCAGCGCCGCCGGCAGGCCGACGATCTCGCGGCTGTCGCCGACCTTCATGCTGAAGCGCTCGAAGGCCGGTTGACGGCAGTCCGATTGCCGCGGCGCGCACTCGCGCGCGAACAGCGCGTAGTGGCAGCGGCCGCTGTCGCTGGCGATGCATTCGAAGCGTCCGATCCCGGCTTGCACGCGGGTGCGCGCGTGCAGGGTGTCGTGGCCGTTGTTGATGGCGCGCGTGACCAGGGTGCTGCCGCCGGTCTCGCAGCCGAGCAGGGCGAACAGGAAATAGGCCAGGGCGATCAGATTTCGCATGCGACACCTCGAAGAGTGGACGAGCGCCGCCGACACGCGACCGGGTCGCATGGGCCTTGCTGCGTTTGGGAACGACAGGGTCGGAACTACATGTGTCGGAACAGCGCCATGAACGGCTGGCTCACGCTCAGCGTTTCCGGGCGTTGCTTGAGCCGTACCGTGCCGCGGCCGCTGTCGTCGCGCACGATCGCGGCGATCGTTTTCAGGTTGACGATGGTCGAACGGTGGATCTGCTTGAACACGTTCGGATCCAGTACGCCCAGCAGCTCGCGGATGGGCGTGCGCAGCAGCGCTTCGCCCTCGGCGGTGACCACGGTGGTGTATTTGTGGTCGGCGCGAAAGTAGACGACGTCGTCGACCAGGATCAGTCGGGTTTCGCGACCGGCGCTGGCGGTGATCCAGGTCAGCGGAGGCGCTTCCGGACGCGGCAGCTGGGCGCCGAGCTGGCGCAGCAGGTCGGCGAGCGCGCCGTTGTCGCCGCCGCTGTCGGCCGCGCGAGCGCGCAGGCGCTGCACGGTCGCGGCCAGGCGCTCCGGTGCGATCGGCTTGAGCAGGTAGTCGATCGCGCCGCGTTCGAAGGCATCCACCGCGTACTGGTCGTAGGCGGTCACGAACACGATCCGGGTCTGCGGGCTGGCCTCGGCCGCGGCGGCCGCGACTTCCAGGCCGCTGAGCCCGGGCATGCGGATGTCGAGGAAGGCCACGTCCGGCTTGTGCTCGGCGATGGCTTCCAAGGCCTCGGCGCCGTCCTCGCAGGCGGCGGCGATGTCCAGCTCGGGCCAGGCCTGGGCCAGCAGGTCCAACAGCGACTGGCGCAGCAGCGCTTCGTCTTCGGCGATGACGGCCTTAGCCATGACGTGCGTCTCGATCAAAAGCGGCGGGGACCGTGATGGTCGCGGCCACGCCGTTGGGGAAGTTGGCGACCACGGCCAGCGACGCGTCGGCGCCGTAGACCAGGCGCAGGCGTTCGCGCACGTTCTTCAGGCCGATGCCGGTGCCGCCGGGCTGGGCGCCGAAGCCTTCGCCGTCGTCGGCCACGGTCACCGCGACCGCGTTGCCGTCGCGGCGCGCGAGGATCCAGACCATGCCGCCGCCGCTGCGCGGCTCCAGGCCGTGCTTGATCGCGTTCTCGACCAGAGTCTGCAGCATCATCGGCGGCAGCGGCGTCTGGCGCAGCGCGTCGGGGACCTCGATCTGCACGGCCAGGCGCGGGCCCATGCGGATGCGCAGGATCTCCAGATAGGCCTGCGCGCGCTCGAGCTCCTGGCCCAGGGTCGACAACGCGTCTTCGGTGCGCGGCAGCGAGTGACGCAGGTACTGGATCAGATGGCCCAGCATCTCGTCGGCGCGTGCCGGATCGGTGCGGGTCAGGTACTGCGCGCTGGCCAGGGTGTTGTAGAGGAAGTGCGGTTCGACCTGCGCGTGCAACAGGCTGAGCTTGGCGACGGTGAGTTCCTTCTCGGTCACGGTCTGGGCGACCGCGGCCTGCTCGTTGCGGCGGCGCTCGGCGACGCGGCGCGCGATGGCGCGGGTGATCGCCTCGGCGTTCTCCAGATTGGTGCCGTCGTCGACGCGGAACCAGTCGCTCCAGGCGCCGCTTTCGGGCTCGCAGACCAGGGTGACGCTGCCGCTGCCGTCGCGCGGGGCGACCAGGGCGAGGATCTGATTGCGCGGCACGCCGAACCAGTTGAGCGGGTTGTAGCGGCCGAGCGGTCGGCGCCCGTAGGTGTCGGGGCGACGCACCTTGGCGCGCACCTGCAGGCTGTCGCGTGCGCTCTCGATCTCTTCGCTGCGCGGCAGTTCGCGGATCGCGGCGTCGAGCAGGTCGAAGGTTTCGCCGGCCTCGAACGGCACTTCGATCTGGCGGCGCTGGCGATTGGCCAGGGCGCTGCCGTCGATGTGGCCGGCGATCAGGCGCACCCGGCGCAGATGCGAGAACGCGCCGGTGATCACGAACGCCGCGACGATCAGTCCGATTAGGAACACCGGCCAGGGATCGTTGTCGCCGTAACTGCCGTCGACGCTGGGCAGCGCCGACCACGCCAGCGCCAGGATGAAGAACAACACCGTCCAGGCGGCGATGATGCGGACTAGGAAGAACAAGCTCTTGATCACGGTGCGGCCCGGCTACGTCGTTGCTGGCAAGCATAGCGACGGCCCGCGCCAGGGCCAGCGGCGCGCGACGAAAGCGGGCGTGGGGCGACGAAACGGGGCGCTGCGGGTGTCGGGCGCCGCAGGCGCGCCGTTCGACGCGCCTGCGATGGAGCGGGGCGGCTGCTTACTTGCCGAGCACGTAACGGTCCTGCGGGTCCGGGCAGCCCTCGTCGCGGGGCGGGCAGGGCCACAGCTTGCGCGGCAGGCTGTCGCGCACTTCGAAACGATCGCCGTTCCAGATCACGAAGCCGGCGTGGGCTTTCATGCCGCCCTGAAAGCCGCGCGTGTCCTTGGCCGGCAGCGGCCGCTCGGGGTCGGCTTCCACCACCCAGCGCAAGGTCGGCGCGACGGCGGCGCGGCTGTCGTCCAGGGCGATCGGATTGGCGCCCAGCGCGCGGTAACGGTCCAGGCGTTCGCGGCCCAGGCTCAGCTCCGGCGCGCGCAAGCTGGCGGTGACATCGACCGGCGCCTTGCCCGCGGTGACGAGATAAGCGCGCAATCCGCTATCGGCGAACTCGGCCTGCGGCCGCGCGCAGGCGCGTCGCGCCGCCGCCAGATCCTCGGTCGACTCGGTCTGCACCGTGGCGACGCTGGCGCAGGGCATGCGCATCTGCACGAGATAGCCGGCGCTGCCGCGGCGGCGGCCCTCGAAGCTGCGCACCCACAGGCTGTAGCGGGCGCCGTTCTTGTCGGCGAGCAGGTACTCGGTGCGGTCGCCCGTGCCCGGGACGCTGCGCAGATAGACCTGCGCGGTCATCAGGCGGTGGCGCAACTGCTTGGGCAGCAGCACGTCGCGGGTCGGCAGCGCGGCCACGAACGCGACGATGGCCTCCGGGGCTGCGGTGTAGCGGCCGTTCTGGATCACCGGCCCGCTGACCGGCGAGAACCCCGCCAGGCCGGTGCTGCCGGCCTTGCTCGTCGGCGCGGCGGCGCCGACGGTGGCGCACGCGCTCAGCAGCGCGGCGGCGAGCAGGATTTTGGAACTGGGGGGCACAGGCGAACTCCTCTACGGTTACTGGTGCGCGCGCCGCGGCGCTTCCTGCTGCTGCGTGCGTTGCGGATCTTCCAGGGCCGGCGTGGGCGCGGCCGGCTGGTTGCGATTGATCGTGTCCAGGCGGTTGAGGCTGGCCTCTGGCGTGGCATGGGTCGCGACGTCCGCCGACACCGCCACGCGCGCGGCCGCCGGATCGCCGGGCCTTCCCTGCACCATGAACAAGGTCTCGCCGGCGGCGCGCGTGGCGGTGGCGTTGTTGGTGGCGATGGCGCTGATGTCGGACAGATTGGCGAGCTTGGCCTCGGCCAGCAGATGCAGATTCACGCCTTCGTTGTTGCGGTCGTAAGGCGGGCCCAGCGCGCGCACGTGCCCGTCGATCTGGTTGTACAGGCGATGGTCGGCGTGCGCGGGATCGCGCGGATCGGACGCGGCGCGTCCCTGGCCGTTCGGGGCGGGCTCGGCGGGCGCCTGCGCGCGCTCCTGCTGCTGGCCCGGCGCGACCGAAGTCAGCACGTACTGCCAGCGGGTCTGGTCCGGATTGGCGCGCACCGTGTCGATGAAGGCGGTGTGCTCGCCGCCGCCGATGGTCTGGCAACCGGCGGAGTCGGTGTTGGTGTTGCTGCCGCGATGGATCTTGAACGAGTTGTTGAGATCCTGGACGCCGTTCACGTCGCGCGAGTCGAACCAGCCGTCGGCATTGGTGTCGCGCTCGACCATGTTGGCGCCGTTGCGCACCGCCTCGTCGGAGGGGCGCAGCGAGAACTCGCGGCCGCTGCGGGTGTGGCCGTTGCTGGCGTGGTCGGTGCGCACCATCTCGACCGTGCCTTCGGCCAGGCGGCCCATGTCGCGCACGTTGTCGCCGTTGACGTCGTCGCCCTCGATCTTGCGCGTGCGCACATCCTCGTAGCCGGGCGAGGTCGCCAACCGCGGCGCCTGGCGCTGGGTATCGGCGTAGATGCGGTTGCCGTCGCTGCCGGCATGATGGTCGTACTGCGCGGTGGGTTCGGTGGTGGCGTGGTTGAACTCGCGCGCGTGGCGGCCGCCGTCGGCGTCTTTCCAGACCACGACCAGGCGGTCGTTGAACTCGCCGCGTCCGTTGTTGTCGAGGGTGGAGTTTTCGTTGCGCATGCCCAGGATCACGCGGTCCTGCGTGCCCAGGGCGTCGCGCGCGGCCTGGGTGCCGCGCGCGCCGATCACGCTGGCGTAGACGTCGTACTGCTGCGCCTGCGACAGGTTCTGGGTTTCGGCGTCGGTCGGGAAGCGCGGCGCCGCGGTCGCGCCGCGCAGGCGCTCCAGGGTCGGATTGAGCGTGGCCGCATCCTCGGCCGAGAGCGCATCCGGCGCGCGCAGCGCGGTCAGACGCTCCTGGCCGCGCACGGCGACGTAACGGTCCAATGCCTCCTGCACCACCGCGTCCTGGTTCAGGCGCAGGGCGTCCAGGCGGGCGGCGGCTTCGCGGTTCTGACCGCGGTTGAGCATGCCGACGACTTCGTCGGCCGAGGCGTTGATATCGAGTTCGGGCATGGGGAATTCCTTTTCCGATTGAACGGGCGTCGCGGGTCGTGGCGGGTTCGCGTGTAGGCGCCCCCGTGCCGTTCGGAGGCGTTTCGGGGCGAGGTTAGCACTGGTGCGTGTCGCGAGGCAGTGTGGGCGTGGCCCTGCCTGCTCGCGTCGATCGCTTAGCTGAGTACGTCGTGCAGGCCGGGCCGGATGCAGGGAGCCGGACCGGGCGCCGCCGGCTTCAGCCCATACGCCGCGGCGGGGCGTCCTGGCTGTGCGCCTGCTCCGGCCCGGAGGGCGGCGGCGCGGCCCGATTGAGTTCGTCCAGACGCGCCAGGCTGGCCTGCACGGGCGTATGGGCCGCGGCCTCGACCGAGATCGCCACGCGCTGCGCGCCGGGGTCGCCGGGGCGGCCCTGGAGCAGGAACAAAGTCTGGTCGGCAGGCACCTCGCCGTTGGCCCGGTTGGGCACCAGGCTGTCGGCCTGGGTGATGCGGTGGGTCTTGGCCGCGGCGAGCACGCTCAATCCGATCGCCTCGGCGTTGCGCGCGTACTCGCCGCCGAGCGCGCGCAGGTGGCCGTCGATCTGGCCGTGCAGACGATGGTCGGCGTGGCGCGGGTCGGACGGGTGCAATGCGGGCGTCGCGTCGTCGTGCGCGTCGGCGCGGCGCCCGCCCTGCGGCTGCGCGCGTTGCGGCGGCGGCGGGGGCGGCGCCACCGAGGTCAGCACGTACTGCCAGCGGGTCTGGTTCGGATTGCCGCCGGCCGCGCTGATGAAGGCGTCGTACTCGCCGCCGCCGATGGTCTGGCAGCCGGCCGAATCGGTATTGGCGCTGCCGCCGCGATGGATCTTGAAGGTGTCGTTCAAGTCCTGGCGGCCGTTGACGTCGCGCGCGTTGAACCAGCCGTCGGCGTTGCTGTCGCGCTGCACCCGGTTCGCTCCGGCCGCGACCGCGGCCGCGGTCGGGCGCAGCGCGAATTCCTCGCCCGGGTTGGCGCCGTAGGTCGGATGGGTGTCGGCCTTCATTTCGGTGGTGCCTTCGGCCAAGCGGCCGAGGTCGCGCACGCGGTCGTTGTTGACGTCCTCGCCTTCGATCTTGCGGCGGTCGACGTTTTCGTAGCCGGGCGAGCGCGCCAGGCGCGGCGCCACCTGGCCGCCGCTTTCGGCGATCAGGCGCGTGCCGTCGCTGCCGGCGTGGTGGTCGTACTGGGCGCTGGGTTCGGTGTTGGAATGATTGAACTCGCGCGCGTGGCGGCCGCCCTTGGCGTCCTTCCACACCACCACGATGCGGTCGTCGTACTCGCCGGCGCCGCGGTTGGCGGTGGTGCGGGTATCGTTGCGCATACCCAGGATCACGCGGTCCTGCGTGCCCAGGGCGTCGCGCGCGGCCTGGTCGCCGCGCACGCCGATCACGCTGGCGTAGACGTCGTACTGCTGCGCCTGCGACAGGCGCGCGGTCTCGCGATCCTCGGGAAAGCGCGGCGCGGTGTGGCCGGCGGCCAGCAATCGGCCCAGGTCCTCGCGCGGCGGCGTGACCGCGCTCATGCCGGGCATGGGCAGCAGGGTCATGCCGTAGAGGGCGGTGATCGGGCCGGCGGCGCGCGCGGCGACGTAACGGTCCAGGGCTTCCTGCACCACCGGCGGCTGATCGCGGCGCAGGTGGTCCAGGCGCGTCATGGCGTCCACGCCGCGGCCCTGATTGAACAAAGTGGCGACCTGATCGGCCGAAGCGTTGATATCGAACTCGGGCATGGCGGAGCTCCTTTCCTGCGGCCGCGAGCAGCGGCGCGCCCCCTGTGGCGCCGGGGCCTTCCCCGGGGCCTTGGCGGCAGCCTAGCACCGCCGCCGGGCGCGCGCAGCGCCGCCCGGCGCCTGCCCCGGGTCAGCCCGGCTCGCCCTTCTTGCGGCGCTTGGCGCTGTACATGGACTGGTCGGCCTTGTGCAGCAGCTCGCCCAGGTCCTCGCCGTCGTCGGGATAGATGGCGCAGCCGATGCTGGCCTGCAGCGGGATGGGGCGGTCGTCGAACGCGAATGGCGGATCCAGCGATTCGGCCAGGCGCTGGGCCTGGGCGACGGCGCCGTCGCGGTGCTCGATGTGCGGCAGGATCACGCCGAATTCGTCGCCGCCGACGCGCGCCACGGTGTCGCCGCTGCGGGCGCTGCGCTTGACCCGCGCGGCGAACTCCACCAGGGCGGCGTCGCCGGCGCGATGGCCGAGGCGATCGTTGACCGGCTTGAGGCCGTCCATGTCGAGATTGAGGATGCCGATGCGGCGCCGGTCGCGCTGCGCCTGCGCCATGCAGTGACGCAGGCGGTCGTAGAACAGCGCGCGGTTGGGCAGGCCGGTGAGCGCGTCGTGGGTGGCCTGATGGAACAGCTCGTCGGTTTCGTAGCGCGCGGCGTGGTACATGGCCGCGCCGATCAGGCCCGACATCAGATCGAGCATGCGCAGGTCGTCGCTGCCGAACGCCGACGGCGCGGCGCCCATCACCTTGAGCACGCCGACCACGGTCTGGTGATGCTTGAGCGGTACCACGATCATCGAGCGCAGGCCGACGTTGCGGCAGGCCTCGCGATCCACGCGCGGATCGGTTTCCGAATCCTCGCAGCTCAAGGGCGCGCCGACCGCGACGCAGGCGCCGGACAGGCTGGCCGCGCGCCGCAGGCGCAGGCCCAGGCTGGGCTCGGCGATGCCGGAGGCGGCGCGGTAGACCATGTCCTCGCCTTCGGCCAGTTCCACCACCGCGCCGACCGCGCCGGTCAGGGTCTGCGCGCGTCGCGTGACCAGGTCCATCACCCCGCCCAGGTCCAGGCCCAGGCGCGCGATCTCGGTCTGGGTTTCGATGACCTGCAGCAGGCGCGCGGCCTCGTCGGACGCGGGCGTTGCGAGCGCGCTCATGGTCGGCTCCGACGGAGAGTAAGGACGAACATACCCTGCGCGGACGGCGACAGGCCAGGCGGAACGGACCGCACCGCGGCGACTGCACAAACAGTGCGTATTTGTTGTGTCACTTTCATGAGAGAGCGAACGAGTGTGGCCTCGGGCCGGTTCGCGCCGAGACATCCAGCCGCGAATCCGTTCGCCAGGGTCGCGGCGCAGGCGCCGCGTCGCGGCCGGCCCGCAGGCCGGCCGCAGACTGGAGCTTACGCCTCGGCTTCTTCTTTGTAAGCGTCCACCGGGATGCAGGCGCACATGACGTTCTTGTCGCCGTAGACGTTGTCCACGCGCGCGACCGGCGGCCAGTACTTCTGCAGCTTCAGGCTGGGCAGCGGGAACGCGGCCAGCTCGCGCGGGTAGGCGTGGGTCCACTCGCTGGCCGAGACCGCGGTGGCGGTGTGCGGGGCGTGCTTGAGCGGGTTGTCCTCGCGGTCCAGCGTGCCTTGCTCGACCGCGCGGATTTCGTCGCGGATCTGGATCATGGCGTCGATGAAGCGGTCCAGTTCGTGCTGCGACTCGCTCTCGGTCGGCTCGACCATCAGGGTGCCGGCGACCGGGAAGCTCAGGGTCGGGGCGTGGAAGCCGAAGTCGATCAGACGCTTGGCCACGTCCTCGGCGCCGATGCCGGTGGCGTCCTTGAGCGGGCGCAGGTCGAGGATGCACTCGTGCGCGACCAGGCCGTTGCGGCCGGTGTAGAGGGTCTCGTAGTGCGGGGCCAGGCGCTTGGCGATGTAGTTGGCGTTGAGCAGCGCGACCTGGGTCGCGCGGCGCAGGCCGGCCGCGCCCATCATGGTGATGTACATCCACGAGATCGGCAGGATCGAGGCCGAGCCGAAGCTCGCCGCGGACACCATGCCGACCGCGCCTTCGCTGCCCAAGGTGCGCGGCAGGAAGGGCGCGAGGTGCGATTTGACCGCGCAGGGGCCCACGCCCGGGCCGCCGCCGCCGTGCGGAATGCAGAAGGTCTTGTGCAGGTTGAGGTGCGACACGTCCGAGCCCCACTTGCCGGGCTTGGCCACGCCGACCAGGGCGTTCATGTTGGCGCCGTCGGTGTAGACCTGGCCGCCGTGGGCATGGACGATCTCGCAGATCTCGACCACGTCCTCTTCGAACACGCCGTGCGTGGACGGGTAGGTGATCATCAGCGCGGCCAGGCGGTCGCTGTACTTCTCGGCCGCACGGCGGATGTCCTCGACATCGACGTTGCCGTTGCTGTCGCACTTGGTGACCACGACCTGCATGCCGCACATCTGCGCCGAGGCCGGGTTGGTGCCGTGCGCCGATTCCGGGATCAGGCAGATGTCGCGATGGCCTTCGTTGCGCGAGCGGTGATAGGCGCGGATCGCGAGCAGGCCCGCGTATTCGCCCTGCGCGCCCGAGTTGGGCTGCAGGCTGACCGCGTCGTAGCCGGTGCACTCCACCAGCATCGCTTCGAGCTCGTCGATCAGCTGCTTGTAGCCCACGGTCTGGTCGGCCGGCGCCAGCGGATGGATGTTGCCGAACTCCGGCCAGGTCACCGGAATCATCTCGGCGGTGGCGTTGAGCTTCATGGTGCAGCTGCCCAGCGGGATCATGGTGCGATCCATCGCCAGGTCCTTGTCGGCCAGCGCTCGCATGTAGCGCAGCAGTTCGTGTTCGCTGTGGTGGGTGTTGAACACCGGGTGCTGCAGGAACGCGCTGCTGCGGCGCAGGCCGGCGGGCAGGGCGTCGGCGGTGGCGGCGTCGAGCGCGTCGATGTCGTCGATGCGCGCGCCGAACAGCGCGGCCAACTGCGCGACTTCGGCGCGGGTGGTGGTTTCGTCCAGGCTGATGCCGACGCGGGCCGGATCGCCGGAGTAGTTGAGGTTGATGCCGGCCGCGGTGGCCTTGGCGTGCAGCGCGGCGGCGTCGACGCCGACGATGTCCAGGGTGTCGAAGAAATCCGGACCGACGGTGAGGCCGGCCTGGCGCAGCGCGCCGGCCAGGATCGCGGCCAGGCGGTGCACGCGGCGCGCGATCCGGGTCAGGCCTTCGGGGCCGTGGTAAACCGCGTACATCGAGGCCATCACCGCCAGCAGCACCTGCGCGGTGCAGATGTTGGAGGTGGCCTTCTCGCGGCGGATGTGCTGCTCGCGGGTCTGCAGGGTCAGGCGGTAGGCGGGCTTGCCTTCGGCGTCGATGGACACGCCGATCAGGCGGCCCGGCATCGAGCGCTTGTAGGCGTCGCGGCAGGCCATGAAGGCCGCGTGCGGGCCGCCGAAGCCGAACGGCACGCCGAAGCGCTGGCTGTTGCCGACCACGATGTCGGCGCCCCATTCGCCGGGCGCGGCGATCAGGGTCAGGGCGAGCAGATCGGTCGCGACCGCGACCAGGCCGCCGCGCGCGTGCACGGCGTCGGCCAGGGCCTTGTGGTCGCCGATCTGGCCGCGGGTGTTGGGGTATTGCAGCAGCACGCCGAAGCTGTCGCTGTTGAGCGCTTCGCCGTCGTCGCCGACCTGCAGGTCGATGCCCATCGCCTCGGCGCGGGTGTGCAGCACTTCCAGGGTCTGCGGGTGCACGTCCTTGGAGACGAAGAACAGGTTGGACTTGGACTTGGCCGAACGCTTGGCCAGGGTCATCGCCTCGGCCGCGGCGGTGCCTTCGTCCAGCAGCGAAGCGTTGGCGATCTCCATCCCGGTCAGGTCGGCGACCATGGTCTGGAAGTTGATCAGCGCTTCCATGCGGCCCTGCGAGATTTCCGCCTGATACGGCGTGTAGGCCGTGTACCAGGCCGGGTTCTCGAGGATGTTGCGCAGGATCACGTTCGGGGTCAGCGTGCCGTAGTAGCCCTGGCCGATGAAGCTGCGGAAGACCTGGTTCTTGTCGGCGACGGCGCGGATCTTGGCCAGCGCCTCGACTTCGGTCATCGGCGCCGACAGCGCCAGCGGCGCGGGCGACTTGATCTTGGCCGGCACGATCGCGTCGGTCAGCGCTTCCAGCGAGTCGTGGCCGACCGTGCGCAGCATGTGCGCGATCTCGGCGTCGTTGGGGCCGATGTGGCGTTCCAGGAAGGCGTCGTGGTGCTCGAGGTCGCGCAGGGATGCGTCGTGCAGAGAAGCTGGGGTCATGGCAGGGGGCGTCCGAAGGCGGTAGGGAGGGGCGTTCCCGCCCGTTGGCCTCGCGGCCAACGTGCGCTCGCGGGCTCGCAGCAACGCTGCTCGAAAGCCCCGCTCGCCCCTCTGTCCTTTTGCCTGAGAGTTTGGAAGCGCAGCTGCGCACAGGCAGCTGGGGGGAGGGGGATCCTGGAGGATCGCTCCTGTACGGCTCGCTTCGTGCCCCTTCGGCGCCGGTTCCGTCCGATGATCCGGGCGGTCGGTCTCTCCAGAGTTTGTACACGCGGCGGTATGGGGCCTGAGCGATTACGGGCGTTGCGCCTTCGGCAGCGGTCGTTCCCTTGCGGGGCCGGCCGGCTTCTCCCACCGCGTGTTTCAAGCCTGGGATTATAGCCCGATGGCGGCGCCGGGTCAGGGGGCGGCCGGTTCAGTTTGCGGCGATCCGCCGTACCATGGGGCTCCGTCGTTCGTGGGCCGTCGATCGTCTATGCAGCCATGCCAGGTCGTAGGGATCCAGGGGGATAGTCCGGCCGCCAGCCCACCACGCCCGGGTCGCGCTCGATGAGCGACGGTTCGGGTGCGCCGACCGCGCCGCGAGGCAAGCGCAGACGTCGTCGCGCCGGCAACGGCGACGGCACCACCGCGACCGGGGCGCCAGCCCAAACCGCGCGGCCGCCGCTGTCGGCCGAGGCCGCCGAGGCCGCGCGCCTGGCGCGCGAAGCCTGGGCGGTACGCGCCTGGCGACGCATGCTGCGCGAGCCCAGTCTGGGCCTGAGCGCCGGCTACCTGCTGGTGTCGATGATCGGGCTGTGGGCGAACTACTGGTTCTACCGCCAGTTCGATGTGCCGATCCTGGAATACATGCAGGCCAGCGACTACCTGGTCGCCGGCCTGCGCGATCCGGGCTACGCGCTGGTGCTGGCGATGTCGGTAACGATGTCGTGGCTGATCAGCTGGCCGGAGATCTACCGCAAGCAACACCCGCGCCGGGTGCGCGAACTGCAGCGGCGCTGGTGGGGGCCGTTCGTGTTTCCGGAGTCGGACTGGTTCCGCTGGACCTTGCTGCGGTTGAAGCCGGAGACCGGCATCGCGATGGTGGTGTTCATGGGCATGGCCTTGGCCACCTGCTCCTACGTGATGGCCAAGGCCCATCGGATCCGCGATCAAGCCGCCGGCCACGCCGTGCGCGTGAGCCTGGCCGGCGACGCCGCGCCGCTGCCGGGGCAGGCGCGCCTGCTCGGCACCAGCAGCGCCTACGTGTTTCTCTGGTGGCCCGATACGCGCCGCGCTGAAGCGCTGCCGATCGAGAGCGTGGGCCGCCTGCAGGCGCTGCCGCGCTTGCGCAAGGGCGATGCGGCGCCCGCGCGGACGCCGGCGGCTCCTGTCGCAACGCCTCCGCCGGCGGCAACGCCCGCGGTCGCGCCGGCGTCTTGAACGCATGGCGCGATCGCCACGCCGAAACGACCGATCGGGACAGTCGCGCATGACGCCGTCGCGACGACGCGGTTGTATGCTGTCGCGATCCTCACGACGCCGCGGATCCATCGCATGAGCGCACCCCCGTTCCAGTTGCTGCAACTCGATCACGTGGTGTTGCGGGTGCGCGATCCCGAGGCCATGGTCGCGTTCTACTGCGAAGTGCTGGGCTGCTCGGTGGAGCGCCGCCAGGACGAAATCGGCCTGATCCAGCTGCGCGCCGGCCAGTCGCTGATCGACCTGGTCGGCATCGACGGCAAGCTCGGCCGCATGGGCGGCGCCGCGCCGGGCGTGGAGGGCCGCAACATGGATCATCTGTGCCTGCGCGCCGATCCGTTCGATCGCCAGGCCATCGTCGCCCACTTGAACGCGCATGCGGTGCGCATCGGCGACTTCGGTTCGCGCTACGGCGCCGAAGGCGAGGGCCCGTCGCAGTATCTGTTCGATCCCGAGGGCAACCTGGTCGAACTCAAGGGCCCGCCGGACGCCGGCGCGGTGGCCGCGCCCTGATGTCCGAACCTGCGACATCGCGAGCGGGCGCCAAACCCGCGCGTTACCTCGCTCCGCTGTTGGCCGGCCTGGCGATGTTCGGGCCGTTCTCGATCGACACCATCTTTCCGGCGTTTCCGGCGATGGGCGCCGAACTGGGCGCCGACAAGCTGGCGATGCAGCAGACCATCAGCGTCTATCTGATCGCCTACGCGCTGATGAGCATCGTGCACGGCCCGCTCTCCGACGCGATCGGGCGCCGGCGCGTGATCATCGGCGGGCTGTTCGTGTTCACCCTGGCCTCGGTGGGCTGCGCGCTGTCGCGCGACCTGAGCACCCTGCTGATCTTCCGCGCCATCCAGGGCCTGTCGGCCGGCGTCGGCCTGATCGTCGGCCGCGCGGTGATCCGCGACGTGCTGCAGGGCGACGACGCCCAGCGCCTGATGAGCCACGTCTCGATGATCTTCGGCATCGCCCCGGCGATCGCGCCCATCATCGGCGGCTGGATCCTGGGCTGGAGCCATTGGCCGGCGATCTTCTGGTTCCTGGTCGCGTTCTCGGTGCTGTTGCTGATCGCGACCCTGCGCGTGCTGCCGGAGACCCACCCGCCGGCCTCGCGCCTGCCGCTGGTGCCGCGCCGGCTGCTGCGCGACTACGTGGCGATCTTCATCAACCCGCGCTTCCAGCGCCTGACCGCGGCCAGCGCCTTCAACTTCGGCGCGCTGTTCCTGTACATCTCCTCGGCGCCGGCGTTCGTGCTGGACCTGCTGCGGCTCAACGAGCGCTCGTTCGCGTGGTTCTTCGTGCCGATGATCGGCGGCATGGTGATCGGCGCCTTCGTCTCCGGGCGCACCGCCGGCAAGGTCGGCGGCCAGCGCATGGTGCGGATCGGGTTCGCCTGCACGATTCTGGCGATGGCGCTGAACGTGGCCTACAACCTGTTCGACGCCACCCCGCAGGTGCCGTGGGCGGTGATCCCGATTTCGCTGTGCTCGTTCGGCGTGGCCCTGGTGTTTCCGATCGTGACCCTGGCGATCCTGGACATGTACCCGCGCCAGCGCGGCTCGGCGTCCTCGCTGCAGGCCTTCACCGGCCTGGTCCTCAACGCCCTGATCGCGGGCGTGCTGTCGCCGCTGGTCAGCGGCAGCGGCGCCGCGCTGGCGATCGCCGGCCTGGTGTTCGTGGTGGTGGGTTGGGCGTTCTGGCGCTGGGAATCGGCGCGCTCGCGGCAGGCGCCGCCGAGCGCGGACGCGCCGGTGATCGAACCGCCCGAAACGCTGTAGCGCCAAGCGCGCACGATGCTGCCGCGGCAACGTCCCGACATCGGCTGGCGCGATCTCGTCCACGCGGCGGCCTATGCCCTGCGGGGCGGCGATCGCGAACGCGCCCAGGCCGCGGCCGAAGCCGGCGCCGACGCGCTGGCCGCCGACGGCCGCCGCAGCCTGGTCAGCCTGTCGGTGCGCAGCGGCTTCGACCGCCTGCTCGCGACCCTGCAACTGCCGCCGGGCAGCGAGGTGCTGGTGTCGGCGGTGACCATCCGCGACATGATCGCGGTGATCGAACAGCACGGCCTGCGCGCGGTGCCGGTGGACGTGGACGCCGACAGTCTGAGCCTGGACGAACGCGCGCTGGCCGCGGCCCTGACCCCGCGCAGCCGCATGCTGCTGGTTGCGCATCTGTTCGGCAGCCGCATGCCGCTGCAGGCGGCGCTGGCGTTCGCGCGCCGCAATGGGCTGCTGCTGGTGGAGGACGGCGCCCAGGCCTACACCGGCGACGGCTGGTTCGGCGAACCGGGCTGCGACGTCAGCCTGCTCAGTTTCGGCCCGATCAAGACCGCGACCGCGCTCGGCGGCGCGGTGCTGCGTTTCGCCGATCCGGACCTGCGCGAGCGCGTGCGCGCGGCGCAGGCGTGCCTGCCGCCGCAGGCGACGCGCGCGTTCGCGCAGCGGGTCGGCAAGTACGCGCTGCTCAAGGCGCTGACCGCGCGCGCCGTCTACAGCGTGTTCTGCCGCGCCTGCCGCGTGTTCGGCGTCGACCACGACGCCCTGATCAATCGTTCGGTGCGCGGCTTCGCCGGCGGCGATCTGTTCCAGCGCATCCGCCAGCGGCCGTGCGCGGCGCAGTCGCGCTTGCTGCTGCGGCGCCTGCGCGCTTATCCGCCGGCGCGCGCCAGTGCGCGCGCGCAACGCGGCGAGCGCCTGCTGTCGGCGCTGCCGCTGGCGCGCCCGGGTCGCGCCGTGGCCGGCTCCGGCCATTGGGTGCTGCCGGTGCTCAGCGAGGACCCGCCGCGCTTGCTCGCCGGCCTGCTCGAGCGCGGCTTCGACGCCACCCGCGGCGCGTCCAGCCTGTACCCGGTGCCCGGCGACGCCGCGCCGGGCGTGGGCGATCTGCGCCGCGCCATGGCCGCGGTGGTGTACCTGCCCGCGCCCGAGGGCGAGGCCGACCTGCGTCGGCTGGTCGCGGCGGTGCGCGCGACCGTGGCGGACGCGCCGCCGGTATGAGCCGGGGCCCAGGCGCCGGTACGGACGCGTTCAAACGGGCCGCGCCCGGTGACGCTAGACTTCGCCCGGATAAGGGCGGCATCACGGAACGGCATGGCAGTGGTCAAGGATAGAAACGCGGCGGCGCGCCTGCGCCGACGTTGGGCAGGGCGGATCGGCTGGGCCTTGGCCTGGGCGTTGGCAGGGGCGACCCCGGCCCTGGCGCGCGACATCGACATCCGCCATTACGTCGCCCGCATCGAACCCGATCTCAAGACCCGCAGCGTCAAGGGCGAGGTCTCGGTGCGCTTCGTCGCCAGCGTCGACTCCACCGACCTGATCGTGCTCGACCGCGACGGGCTGGACATCGACCGGGTGCGCGAGGGCGAGCGTTCGCTGTCGTTCGACCAGACCGGGCGCGTGCTCAAGATCCGGCTGTCGCGACCGGCGCTGCGCGGCCAGCTGCGCGAGGTCACGATCAACTACCACGGCAGCCCCAAGTTCGGCCTGCAGTTCCATCCCGAGCGCCGCCAGATCTACACCCTGTTCTCGACCGCGCAGTGGCTGGTCGGCATCGACGCGCCCGACGAGCGCGCCAGTCTGGATCTCAGCGTGGTGTTGCCGACCGGCCTGAAGGCGGTCGGCAACGGCTACCTGGTCGGCCGCCGCAGCCTGGGCAACGGCACCGAACTGCATCGCTGGCGCCAGACCGTGCCGATGCCGGCCTACACCTACGGTTTCGCCGCCGGCCCGTTCGAGGAGGCCAGCGACCGCGGCAGCAAGGTGCGCCTGCGCTACCTGGGCGCGGGTTACAGCCAGAACGAACTGCGCCGGATCTTCGCCGACAGCGGCGACATGCTGCGTTACTTCGAGCGCCGCGCCGGCGTGCCGTATCCGGGCGGGGTCTACACCCAGGCCCTGGTCGCGCGCACCATCGGCCAGGAGCACGCGGGCTTCTCGCTGCTGTCGGAGGACTACGGCCGCGGCGTGCTCGGCGACCGTCGCGACGAATCGCTGATCGCGCACGAGGCCGCGCACCAGTGGTGGGGCAACCTGGTCACCTGCCGCGACTGGACCCATTTCTGGCTCAACGAGGGCTTCGCCAATTTCCTCGCCGCCAGCTATATGGAGCAGCGCTTCGGCCGCGAGGAATACCTCAAGCAGGTCGACGGCTGGCGCCGCCGCTACGAGAAGCTCAAGGAGGCCGGCAAGGACAAGCCGCTGGTGTTCCCGGACTGGGACAAGCCCAGCGCCGACGACCGCGCGGTGGTTTACCAGAAGGGCGCCTACGTGCTGCACCTGCTGCGCGAGGAGCTCGGCGAGGTCGCCTTCTGGAACGGCCTGCGCGAGTACACCCGCGGCCACCGCGGCGCCGCTGTGACCAGCCAGGACTTCGAGCGCTCGATGGAGCGCGTCAGCGGCCGCGACCTGTCGGCGTTCTTCGCGATCTGGGTCTATCCGCCCGCGCCGTCGCGCTGAGCGCGCCGCAGCAGGTAATGCAGCGGCAAGCCGGCGACGACCAGCACGGCGCCCCATAGCAGGGGCTGCGCGCCGATGCCGAACAAGGCGTACAGGCTGTAGAGCAAGGCCGCCGCGGCGATCGCGCGACTGACAGGGCCTTGCCCGCGCAGGGCCCAGGCCGCGCTGCCGACCACGTAGGGCAGCAAGGTCGCCGCGGTCGACAGCAGGATCGAGAAAGTGAACAGCTGCACCAGCGAGCGGCTGTAGTTCGACAATACTAGGGCCGAGGCCAGGGCGCTGCCGATCAGCACGCCCGCCACCGGCGTGCCGCGCGCGTCCACGCGTGCGAACACCTGCGGGAACAAACCGTCGCGCGCCGCCGCCAGCGGCAGCTGCGCCGACAGCAGCACCCAGCCGTTGAGCGCGCCGAAGCAGGACACCGCGGCCACCACGGCCAGTGCGATGCCGGCCGGCGCGCCCCACAAGGCGCGCGCGGCGTCGGCCATCGGCGCCTGCGAGGTCTGCAGGGTCGCGGCCGGCAGCACGCCCAGCACCGCGGTGCAGGCCAGGATGGTCGCCACGCCCGCGATCAGGGTGCCGAACACGGTCGCACGCGGCACCGTGCGCGCGGCGTCGCGCACTGCGCCGGCCGGCACGGTCGCCGCTTCCAGTCCGAGGAAGGCCCACAGGCTCAGCGCCGCGGTCGCATGCGCGACCTGCGGCAGCGACTCGCCGCTGGGATTGAAGGGCACGCTCGCCTGGCTGTCGGCGAACCACAGCGCGACGCCGCCGAACAGCAGCAGCGGCAGCAGCTTCAAGGCGGTGGTCAGCAACTGCATGCGTCCGGCCTCGCGGATGCCGGCCAGATTGACCGCGCTGCACAGCCACAGCGCCGCCAGCGCGCAGGCGGCCGCGCGCGCGGGCGTGGCGGTGGCGGCCGGGAACACCGCGCCCAGGCTGCCGGCGAAGGCCACCGCGATCGCGGCGTTGGCGCACCAGATCGAGATCCAGTAGCTCCACGCGATCACGAAACCCGGCGTATCGCCGAAGGCCTGGCGCGCGTACACGTAGGGCCCGCCGCTGTGCGGCCAGCGCGCCGACAGACGCGCGAAGGTCAGCGCCAGCAGCAGCGCGCCGAACAGCGTCACGGCCCAACCGATCAGGGTCGCGCCGCCGTAGGGCGCCAGCGCCGACGGCAGCAGGAACACGCCGCTGCCGATCATGCTGCCGACGACCAGCGCGGTGGCCGACCACAGCCCCAGCGGTCGGCCGTTCGCGCTCACGCGCCGTCCGGCGCCCTGGCGTCGCGGTAGGTCGCGCGCAGCAGTTCCTGGAAATGGTGGACCGCGTTCTCGCGCAGCGGATTCAGGCGGCCGGGCACGTAGGAGCCCGAGGCCAACCCGCGCTGCACATCCTCGCAGATGGTCAGATCCTCCAGCTGCACTTCGTCGCTGAAGGCGAGGTCGGCGTCGCGACGCGCGCGCGCCTCGCCCGAGTCGTCCAGGCGGTAGTAGAAATCGAACACCACCCGGCAGCGGTCGACGCCCACCGGCACCACCCGATTGGTCTGCAGGCGCCCGGGCAGGATGTTGAGCATGGTGTTCGGCCACAGCCAGTAGTACAGCGCGTCGCCGTCGCCGTAGAGGCCGTCGCCGCTTTCCAACGGGCTCCATTGGTAGGAGTACCAGCGCGCGGTCTCGGTGACGTAGCTGCGGTAGTCGAGCAGGCGGTTGAGGCCGGGGTGGATGTGCGGGACGTGGTAGCCCTCCAGGTAATTGTCGACATAGACCTTCCAGTTGCAGGCCACGTCGTAGCTCACCCGGTGATGGTGGCCGTAGTCGGCCAATCCGCGCTCGCCGCCGATGCGTTCGTCGATGTCGCGCACCAGCTCGTCGAAGCTCATGGCCGGCTCGGCCACGCAGGCGAACACCATGCCCTGCCAGATCCGCACGCGCAGTTGCGGCAGACGCACGTCGGCCACCGCGAAGTCCGGGGTCTGGCCCATTTCCGGGGCCGAGCGCAGCACTCCGTCCAGGCCGTAGGTCCAGCCGTGGTAGCGGCAGCGCAGCGAACGCGCGGCCAGGCCGTCGCAGCTCGCGATCGGTCCCGCGCGATGGCGGCAGACGTTGTGCAGCACGCGGATCTCGCCGTCCTCGCCGTGCACCGCGATCGCCGGCAAGCCGGCCAGGTCGGCGACGACGTGATCGCCGGGCTGGCGCAACTGGCACAGGTGCGCGACCAGTTGCCAGCCGGGGTCGAAGATCAGGCGCCGGTCCAGCGCCGCCATCGTCGGCTCGGTGTAGTAGCGCGCGGGCAGCGCGGTGGCGTGCTGCAGCGGCTGCGGCGCCAGTTCGGCGGTCGGGGCGGGGCGCGGGCTCATGGCCGCAGTATTGCGCCGCGCGCGTGCGCTCCGCAAAGGGGCGCGCCAACGCGACCGGCCGGCGGATCGCTCCGCCGGCCGGTCCTGGACTGCGATGGTGCCGGAGCGGGGCTCAGCCGCAGCAATAGCACTGCAAGGGCTGGCCCGGACCGCCGGGACCGAGGTCGCCGCCGAAGCCCTGGCATTCCTGGCGACAGGCCCAGGCGCTGCAGGCTTCGTTTTCGGCTTGTACGCCGCTGCCGTCGCCGGCGACGACCTGGAATGCGCCGAAGCTCATCGCGGTGGAGAACAGCAAGGCAGCCAGGGCGATGCGCACACTGCGTGTCCGATGCTTCATCTCAACTCTCCTTGGTGGTGGGGCCCGCCGCCGACGCCTCCTTGCGCCGCACCGCGGTCAGTACGCCGTTGACGCCTTCCTTGGTATTGATCGCGCCCACGCGCGCATAGCGCACGCGGCCGTCGTGGCCGATCACCAGCAGCAGGGGCACGTTGCGCGCGCGGAACAGCATCGCGCTGCGTCGGTCCTGGGTGGCGATCACCGGAAATCCGAAACCGTGCTCGCGCGCGTAGGCGCCCGCGGCGGCGGGCGGGTCCAGGGCGATGCCGATCATCTCGGCGCGTCCGCCCGAGGCGGCGTCGAGCTGGCCGGCGATGGCCTTCACCAACGGCGCCGAGGCGCGGCAGTGCGGGCAGCCGGTGGTGAAGAAATACAGCACCTGGTAGTCGCCCTCGGGCTGGCCCAGCGTGCGGCCGGCGCCGTCCAGCGAGGTCATCGCGATGCGCGGCACGTACATGCCGATGTAGGGCTGGGTTGCGCGCTGCGCCAGCCAGCGCTGATTCTCGCGCGCTTGATGCAATTGCCAGCCCAGCGCGACCACCAGCGCGCTGGCCAGCGCGAGCGCGGCGATCAGCAAGGGCAGGGTCCAGCGCGAGACCACCCGGCTATCCGTAGGCGTGGGGTTCGACATGTCGGCGACCGTAGCAGCGCATGCTCGGGCATAACTTGACGAGGCTCACAACGAAGCGATGCGGGGCGGGGCGAGATGCGCGCTCGCACTGCGCGATGCGCTGCATCTGTTGCGGAGCCGTCTCGTTTCCTTCCTTCGAAAAGGGGGCTGGGGGGCTTTGGTTTCGCACGAGCAACAGCAAATCCCCCGGCGCCGCGAGTAAAGGATCGACATCGATTCGTGCGGGGCGCCCGCCCCCTTCTTCGAAGGGGGCGATGAATGGCGGTTCCTTTTTGTGAGGCGGCGCGAGATGCGCTGTTCCGAAGTCGCCTCGTTCCCCCCTTTGAAAAAGGGGGGCTAGGGGAGGGGGGCTTTGGTTTCGCACCAGCAACAGCAAATCCCCCGGCGCCGCGAGTAAACGATCGACATCGATTGGTACGGGGCGCCCGCCCCCTTTTTTCGAAGGGGGCGATGAATGGCGGTTCCTCTTCGGGAAAGGGCGTGGTTCGTCGCGACGCCTGCAGAAAAAACGAAGGCCGGCGAATGCCGGCCTTCGTCAGGAACATGGCGTGCGGCGATCAGCCCTTGCCGGCCGCCGGCTTGGCCGCGGCGGCGATCTTGCCGTCGGGCTGCCAGCCGCAGGTCTTGCCTTCGTTCTGCTGCTTCAGCCAGGTCTGCAGCGGGGCGAAGTACTCCAGCACCGCCGAGGCGTCCATCTTCTCGCCGCCGGTGAGTTCCTTCAGGGTCTTCTGCCAGGGCTGGCTTTGGCCCTTGCTCAGCATGGCCTGGAACTTGGCGCCGGCTTCCTTGTTGCCGTAGAAGCTGCACTCGTACAGCGGGCCCTTGTAGCCCGACGCGTCGCACAGCGCCTTGTAGAACTGGAACTGCAGCACGTGCGAGAGGAAGTAGCGCGTGTACGGGGTGTTGCCCGGCACGTGGTACTTGGCGCCAGCGTCGAAGAATTCCTCGCCGCGCGCGGTCGCCGGGGCCACGCCCTGGTACTTGGCCTTCAGGTCCCACCAGGCCTTGTTGTAGTCGCCCGGCTTGATCGAGCCGTCGAACACGCCCCAGCGCCAGCGGTCGATCATCAAACCGAACGGCAGGAACGAGACCTTGGCCAGGGCCATGCGCATCTGCGCGTTGATCAGCGCCTCGTTGCTCTGCTGCTGATCGCCGACCAGGCCGATCGACTGCAGGTACTTGGGCGTCATCGCCAGCACGATGGTGTCGCCGATGGCCTCGTGGAAGCCGTCGTGCGCGCCGCCCTGGAACAGCGGCGGCTGCTTGTTGTAGGCCATGTAGTAATAGACGTGGCCGAGCTCGTGGTAGATGGTGGTGAAGTCTTCCTCGTTCGGCTTGATGCACATCTTGGTGCGCACGTCGCCGGCCATGTTCATGTCCCAGGCGCTGGCGTGGCAGACCACGTCGCGGTCGCGCGGCTTCACGAACTGGGTCTTGCTCCAATAGGTCTCGGGCAGTTTCGGCATGCCCAGCGAGACGTAGAAGTCCTGCGCGCGCTCGGTCATCTGGCGCGCGGTCGCGAGCTGGGCGTCGACCTCCAGCTGGGCCTGCTGCTCGGGCTCGCGCGAGTCCGGGTTCTTGGCCATCTGGGCGTCGAACTGCTGCTGGTACTGCGCGGCCAGGGCGCCGTTGACGTCCAGGCTGCCGGCGTTCTTGTACGGCGCCAGCACGTCCCAGAGGTTGCCCCAGTCCTGCTGCCACATGTTGCCCATCAGATGCGCGGGCAGCATGTTGCCGGCGACGTGGCCCTTGTCGGCGCCGTAGGTGGCTTCCAGCTTGGTGCGGGTGTAGCAGTGCAGCTGCTCGTACAGCGGCTTGACCTGGCCCCACAGGCGGTCGGTCTCGGCCGCGATCTCGGCCGGGCTCATGTCGTAGCCCGAGCGCCACATCTCGCCGGTGTCGGCGTAGCCCATGTCGCGCGCGCCTTCGTTGACCAGTTCGACGAAGCGCGTGTAGTCCTTGCGCATCGGCTGGGCGATGGTGTGCCAGCCCTGCCAGGCGTCGAGCTGGGCGTCGTAGTCGCGGCTGCTGCGCAGCACGTCCTCGAGGTCGCCGAGCTGGCGGCAGTTCTTGGCGTCGCCTTCGCCCGTGCAGTACTTGCCGGAGCCGTACATGCCGTCCATCTTGGTCGCGATCCGGGTCAGCTCGGCGAGCTTGGCCGGATCCTTCGGCGCCGGCATCGCGGTCAGCAGCTTGAGCAGTTGGATCGAACGCGCGGTGTCGGGCGACATCGGCTGGCCTTCGAAACGCTTGGACTGCTCGATCCAGCTGTTGAGCTGGGTCAGCCAGCGCTCGTTGCTCTTGGCCGCGATCATCGCGCTGTCGTCGTTGATGTAGGTGTTCGACAGCCACTGCGCCGAACTCATCTCCGGGTACATCGCCTTGTATTCGGCGTTGACGCGGGCAATGAACTGATCGGCGGTTTCGCCCTGGGGCACGGTGGTCGGCGCGGTGCCGGTGGTGGGCGGACTCGGTTCTTTCTTGCAACCGACCACACCGATCACGGCGGCGGTGATGCTGAGCGCGAGCAGGGCGCGTAAGGGCTTCATTGGGTGTTCTCTCCGGGACGAATGCACCGCGCCGGGCGCGGGGTGCCCCGAGGCTAGAGGCCTGTCCGATGCGGCGCAAGGCCAAAAAGGCCGAAGCCCGCGTGCCCGCCCGCCTCGGTGCGCGTGCCGCCGCGACGGCTTGCCCGTGCTTGCCGGACCGCTGTGCGCGCGGCGGCGGGCGGCTTGCCCGGTTGCGGCAAACCGCGGCGCGCGCGGTCGCGGTTTCGCGCAGCGCGGGTGGGGCGCGGGGCGGCGGTTAACGGAATCGGTGACGCAGAGCGGCAACAGGCGTGCCAGTTACGTACAGCTGGCGTTCATATTTGCGTGAAGAAGGGGTGAAGACCGCCATCGTTATGCCGTCAATTGGCGGTCTTTATGCTTCGTAATGGCGTTAACTGCGCGCAAGTCGATGCGAGATCGAGTGCGTGGAACCGGGGTTGTTGAAGCCCGAATCATCGACTAAAACCGACAGCAGTCATAAAAAAATCATTTGATTTGTGACGAAGAAGCGGGAAAGGTGACGCTCCAGGGCAGTGCTGCATGGCCATGGGGATGGTTGCCCGGTACGCCAAGGAAGGTCTGAACTCGCGCAGGCGCGCCTCGCGCCGCGCAAGACCGACCTGAAAGACGCCGGGGAGGGCGTCGGGAGTGCTGGGCGGCGGTGTTGCCCGGATCGTGAAAGGGGTTGTTAGGGAGCGGTAGCAAATGCTCGACGGCGTCGGCCTGGATGGCCGCGCCGAGCCATGGATGCTCGTCCGGCGCTCTGCGGAGCGGCGGGCGCGAGGTAGGAGATGGACCGGTCGTCGGCGGCTAGGGAAGCCGTCGGGACGTCAGCGGCGATGGTGGTGGGTGTGGAGTTACAGGCTCGGCGGCAACCTCCGGAGGACGGCGGCCGCGGCGAAGGATCGCACGGGTGCGCGGGCCGCCAGGCCGCGCAAAGCGGGTACCCATTGGATCGACCGTGCCAGGGACGGTATCGGATGCGGGGCTGTAGCGAGCCCCAATGCGTGCGCCCGGAGGGCGTGCGCGACGGCCGCGGTGGCCGTCGCCGGGCAGCGCCTGCGGGCGCGCTGCGCGGCGGCGCCGCGGTAGTCGACGGGATCAGGCGGTCGGCGTCAGGGACGACGTCGGCAGCAGCAGGACCCGCTGGGCGGCGTCGGCCAGGCCGCGCTCGTGCAGCCATTGCCAGGCCGCGTCGGCATCGTGTTCGACATAGGCCCGCGCCGAGCCCAGGCGGAAGGTATAGCCCCAGGCGTCCATGTCGGCGAGCACGCGCTCGCGACCCACGCCGGGCAGGGCCTCGCCGAGCAGGCTCTGCAGCACGCACACGGCGTCTTCTTCCTCGACCGAATCGGTGGCGTCGGTGTGCACCGCGGCGCGGCGCGGCGGCGGCAGCACGATCAGATGCGCGGCCTCGTGCAGCAGCGAGTGCACCGGCGTGTCGGCGCGCGCGTACACATCGCTGCCGATCAGGCCGGCCTCGCATTCGCCCCAATAGCTGCCCGGTATGGGCTCGCCGTCGGCCACCCGCACCAGGCTCAGTCCGTAGCGCGCGAGCAGGGCGGCGACGGCGTCGAAGTCGATGTCGGACAGGGTGAGCATGGAGCGGGTAACGAGCGGCCGGTAACGAGCAACTGATATGCGCGCAGCGCTTTTGCCGCTGCTCGCTACTGGCTACTCATCTCTGGTTACTGGCCGCTCCGCTTCACGCCTGAGCGGGATTGGTCCGGTCGGGCAGGGCCACGGAGATGTCGAGCACGTCGTGCTCGCCTTCCTTGACCAGGTCCACCTTGACCGACTCGACGTCGACGTTGACGTACTTGCGGATCACCTCGAGCAGCTCGCGCTGCAGCATCGGCAGGTACTCCGGGCCGCCGCGACCGGCGCGCTCGTGGGCGACGATGATGCGCAGGCGGTCCTTGGCGACCGAGGCGGTCTGCTTCTTGGCCAGCAGGAAGTCGAACAGTCCCATGCTCAACCTCCGAAGATCTTGCTGAAGAAGCCTTTCTTTTCCACTTGCACGAAGCGCATCGGACGGGTGTCGCCGAGCAGGCGCGCGACCGCGTCGTCGTAGGCCTGGGCTGCGTCGGACTCGGTTTCCAGGATCACCGGCTCGCCCTTGTTGGAGGCGTTGAGCACGTCGCCGGATTCCGGGATCACGCCGATGGTCTTGAGGCCGAGGATTTCCTCGACGTCGCCGACGCTGAGCATCTCGCCGGTTTCCACGCGCTTGGGGCTGTAGCGGGTCAGCAGCAGGTGTTCCTTGACGCGCTCGCCGTTCTCGGCGCGGCGGGTCTTGGACGCGAGCAGGCCGAGGATGCGGTCGGAGTCGCGCACCGAGGACACTTCCGGGTTCACCACCACCACCGCCTGGTCGGCGAAGTACATGGCCAGGAACGCGCCCTTCTCGATGCCGGCCGGGGAGTCGCAGACGATGTAGTCGAAGCCCTCGGCGATCAGATCGTCGAGCACCTTCTGCACGCCTTCCTTGGTCAGCGCGTCCTTGTCGCGGGTCTGCGAAGCGGCCAGCACGAACAGATTGTCGAAACGCTTGTCCTTGATCAGCGACTGCTTGAGCGTCGCTTCGCCGTTGACGACGTTGACGAAGTCGTACACCACACGGCGTTCGCAGCCCATGATCAGGTCCAGGTTGCGCAAACCGACGTCGAAGTCGATCACGGCGACCTTGTGGCCGCGGCGCGCGAGGCCGCAAGCGACGCTGGCGCTGGTCGTGGTCTTGCCGACGCCGCCCTTGCCCGAGGTGACTACGATGATTTCGGCCAAGTTGTATTCCTCCTAAAGTGCGGCCTCAATCCAGCGCCGCGATCATGATTTGTTCGTCTTCGAGCCAGACCTGCACAGGCTTGCCGCGCAGGGTCTTGGGAATGTCTTCCAGCACTTTGTAGTGGCCGGCGATCGCCACGAGTTCGGCATAGAACTCGCGGCAGAAGATGCGCGCCTGCGGATTGCCTTGCGCGCCGGCCAGGGCGCGCCCGCGCAGCGGGCCATAGATATGCACCGAGCCGTCGGCGATCACCTCGGCGCCGGCGCCGACCGCGGTCAGCACGGTCAGGTCGCGGTTTTCGGCGTAGATCTGCTGGCCCGAGCGCACCGGCGCGGACTGGATCAGTCCGGGCGCGGCCGCGGCGGCGGCCGGCTTGGCCGGCGCCGCGGGTGCCGGGGCTTCGCGACGCGCCGGAGCGGGCGCGGCGGCCGGCGCGGCGGGTGCCGGCGCGGCTTCCTCGTCGCCGCGCTCGTACTGGGCGCGGAACTTGGCCAGCAGCGGCAGGCCCAGCGCTTCGGACAGGCGCTCGGTCTCGCTGGTGCCGTAGGCCAGGGCGACCGGCAGCACGCCGGCGGCGCGCAGGCCATCCAGCAAGGCCTGCGCGGTGGCCGCGTCCGGGGTATGGCTGAGGCCGCCGAAGTCGATCACCACCGCGGCGCGCCCGAACAGCTTGGGTGCGCGCTGCACGCGGCCGCGCATTTCCTCGATCAGGCGCGCGACGTCGAGCGTGCGCACGCGCAGGTTGGCGATGCCGACCTGGCCGATCTTGAGTTCGCCCGCCTGTTCGTAATCCACCGCCACGCTCATGGGCAGGTGCCCGTCGGGCGCTGCGCCAGGGAGTCGTCGTGGGCGAGGGCGATGCGCGGACGGGTCAGCCAGGGCTGGTCGGGCAATTGGTCGCCGTAGGTGTCGCGCACCCAGGCGTAGCTGCACAGGGGCTTCATCAGCATCGCCGCGCGCACGTCGGCCTCGGCCATCACGTGCTGGCCGACTTCGCGGAAGCCGAAGCTGCCGTGAAAGAGCAGGGCCGGGTCGTTGCCACCTTCCAGGAACACCTCGCAGGCCAGCTGCGGGTAGCGCAGCTCGGCATAGCTCTGGGCGTCGGCATAGAACGCGCGACCGACGCCGCCGCCGCGACGGCGGCTGGCGACCACGATGCGGTCGATATAGAAAAAGTCCGGATAGCGCTCGCGGAACCAGCGGAAATTGCTGCTGTCGTGCTCGCAATGACTGCCCATGCCGATCAGGAAACCGGCCATGGTTCCGTCGCGCTCGGCGACCCGGAAGTACTCGGCGCGGTCGAAGAAGTGGCGCAGTCTGGCTGCATCCAACGGCAGGATGGCGGGTCCGGCGGCGTTGTTCAGTGCAAGGACGGAATCCAGCTCGTGCTCACGCACGTCGCGGACGACGATCGACATTCCGGGCTCCAGTATTCGAAGCCGGCCACGAAATAGGTGGCCGGCGGGCCGATTATCGCATGGCAGCCCCCTCCGGGCGACCGCCGCGGTGGTCGGGCGGCGAGATGCCGAATCGGGCCGCTGGACGGCGCCCTCAGGCGTTCCATTACTTTCGGACGGCTCCGGGGCGGGCCGCAGCCGTTAGCATGCGTTCATGCTGGCACGCCTCACCCATACCCGATTGCTGCGCTATGCGGGCCTGTTCACGTGGGGCCTGCTGGGTTGCTGGCTGCTCTCGATCTGGCTGGACCCGGGCTATTTCCAGCTCGAGCCGGGCCAGTCGCTGGTGCCGGTCTACCTGCAGGTGCTGCGCTGGGTCGCGGTCTACCTGACCTTCGGCGTCGTCTATTGGTGGATCACCCGTTCCCTGGGCGAACGCCAGACCGGCGTCGTCGATCATCTGTTGCTGCTGGTACTGACCGGCTGCGCGATCGGGGTCAGCTACTACTCCAATACCGGCCTGGGCAGCGTGCTGTTCATGGTCATCGCTGGCCTGCTGCCGTGGATGCTGCCGCTGCGCGTGGGCATCGTCTGGCTGCTGGTGGGCAACCTGGCGATCACCCCGGTGTTCGTGCAGGCGCTGGACATCCCGCCGCTGGTGGCGGTGCTGCAGTCGCTGCTGTACATGGGCTTCTCCAGCTTCGTGTTCGTGACCGCGCTGGTCGCCCTGCAGCAGACCCAGGCGCGCGAGGAGCAGCGCCGCCTCAACGCCGAACTGCGCGCCACCCGCGCCCTGCTGGCCGAGAGCGCGCGCATCAACGAGCGCACCCGCATCTCGCGCGAGCTGCACGACCTGCTCGGCCATCACCTGACCGCGCTGAGCCTGAACCTGGAGGTCGCCGGCCACCTGTCCGACGGCCGCGCCAAGGAACACGTGCAGCAGGCGCATACTCTGGCCAGGTTGCTGCTGACCGACGTGCGCGAAGCGGTCAGCCAATTGCGCGAGAACGGCGCGATCGACCTGGCGGTGGCCTTGCGGCCGCTGGCCGAAAACGTACCCGCGCTCGATATCCGCATGGACATCGAGTCCCCGCTGACCCTGGACGATCCCGAGCGCGCCCACGTGCTGATGCGCTGCACCCAGGAAATCATCACCAACGCCGTGCGCCACGCCGGCGCGCGTCATCTCGACATCCAGGTGCGTCGCCACAAGGACTGCATCGTGATGGACGCGCGCGACGACGGCCACGGCGCCGACAATCCCGTCTCCGGCAACGGCCTGCGCGGCATGCGCGAGCGTCTGGTCCAGTACGGCGGCGATCTGCGTATCGAAACCCGGCCGGAGGCGGGCTTTTGCCTGCATCTCATGTTGCCGGCCTCGGCGGCTGCGGCCGCCGCCTGTGAAGGAGTCACCGCATGACCCCCAGCTCCGACAATGCCCGTCCCGCCCGCACCATCCGCGTCCTGCTCGTCGACGACCAGACCCTGGTACGCCAGGGCGTGCGCTCGCTGCTGGCGCTGGCCGAGGGCATCGAAGTGGTCGCCGAGGCCGGCGACGGCCGCCAGGCGGTCGAGATCGTCCCGCAGGTGCGTCCGGACGTGGTCCTGATGGACATGCGCATGCCGGTGATGTCCGGCCTGGAGGCGCTGCAGGCCCTGGCCCGGGCCGGCAACCTGCCGCCGACCATCATCCTGACCACCTTCGACGACGACCAATTGGTGCTCGCCGGGCTCAAGGCCGGTGCCAAGGGCTACCTGCTCAAGGACGTGTCCCTGGAGCAGTTGGTCGGCGCGATCCAGGCCGTGGCCGACGGCGGTTCGCTGGTGCAGCCGGCGGTGACCCAGCGCCTGCTGTCGGGCCTGGAGCACATGCGCAACGATTTCGTCAGCCTGGACCGCCCGGATCCGCTGACCGAGCGCGAGACCGAGATCCTGCGCCTGATGGCCGGCGGCTTCTCCAATAAGGAGATCGCCAACTCCCTGGGCGTGGCCGAGGGCACGATCAAGAATCACGTGTCGAACATTCTTTCCAAGCTCGGCGTGCGCGACCGCACCCGGGCCGTGCTCAAGGCCTTCGAGCTGCAGCTGGTCTGATCGTCGGGCGTCCGGCCCGGCGCAGCGCGCCGGGCGTTCGCGGCCGTGCGAGCCGGTGGCTCGCACGCGACGGCCGCTCCCCAAACTCGGCGTGCGCGACCGTACCCGGGCGTGCGCAAGGCCTTCGAGCTGCCGTGGGTCTGAGGCTTGCGATCCACCGGCCCGGCGCGGCCGCCGGGCCTCGCCGGCAGGGCCTTAGCGCGCCCGTTGCGCCCACTATCCGGCCCCGATCGATGCGCCTGGCGACGCGTTCGCTGCGCGTCCTCGCACCGTGCTTTGCCGTAGCTTGCGATTTCGCCGGACCCCGGTCCGGGCCGTGCCCCGGCCCCGGCTTGCCCGCATCGGCCGGTTGCGACGTATGACTGCCCCGATTGCAGCTTCCTTGATACGATTGTGGGTCTGCGCCCCGGCCCGATCCGGGTCCCGGCCTTGGAGAAACCTGAATGACCCGTCTGATCGAGTTTTTGATTTCCCTGGCGATCGTCGCCGTGCTGTTCCTGGTCGTCGGCGTCGTGCTGCCGTCCAGCCGCCACCTGTCGCACTCGGTTGAGACCAACCGCAAGATGACGATCGTGTTCGACACCTTGAACAGCCTGCACCGGTTCAAGGATTGGAATCCGCTGGTCATGAAAGACCCGAACATGCAGCTGAAGCTGGTCGGCCCGGATGCCGGCGTGGGCGCGCGCCTCGAGTACTCCTCCAAGGAAAAGAACCTGGGCGACGGCAGCTGGGAAATCACCGCTTCCGAGCCGGGTAAGCGCGTCGCCTACAAGATCGACGACATCCTGCGCGGCAACAACAAGCGCACCGAATTCACCCTGCGTCCGACCGGCCGCAACAACCGCAACGTCGAGATCACCCAGACCTACGACGTCGAATACGGTTGGAACATGCTGGGCCGTTATTCCGGTCTGTACGTCAGCAGCAGCGTCGGCGAAGACATCAAGCTCGGCCTCTCGCGCCTGAGCAACATGCTGGCCGCGGTGCCGAACCTCGACTACGCCGACCTGAGCAAGGACAACCCGGCCAACAAGCCGAAGTTCGTCCAGCGCGAATCCGAGAACCTGCTGATCGTCACCGCCGCCGTGGACCGCGACAACGCCAAGGTCCAGGCCCAGATGAACAGCAACATCGAGTGGATCAAGAAGGTGATGGCCGCCAATGGCCTGGAAGCCGCCGGTCCGGTGCGCATCATCACCAACGAGTTCGGCACCGAGACCTATTCGTTCGACGTCGCCCAGCCGGTGCGCAAGATCGGCGCGACCGGTCCGGCCACCGAGCTGAAGGTCAACCTGGAAGGCCCGGTCAAGTCGGTGTTCCTGGGCCCGGCCAAGGTCGCCACCGTCCCGTTCAAGGGCCACATGGCCAACCTGGCCAAGGTCCGCGACGCACTGCGCGCCTGGGCCATGACCCAGGGCGACGAGACCATCGACCGTCCGTACGAGACCTGGAAGGCCGGCGTCGAGAAGAGCTTCACCGAGGAAGGCGACTACGACGTGTACTGGACCGTCAAGGAATAAGCTTTCCGGCCATGCGCTATACCGAACGCGCCGCGGATTCCGCGGCGCGTTTTTTTATGGGGTCGTTCGGCGGATGGATCGGCTCCAGCACCGGAGTGGCGATCGCGGCTTACGCCGCTCCCGCAGAAAGCGGCGACGCGGCTTCGGCTTTCTGTGGGAGCGGCGTAAGCCACGATTCGTTACCGGTGGAATTCGACTGGCCACGCAGCCGCCGAACACGCCCAAACCCGAACTCACCGCCACACCGAATCGCAAGCTGCGCCGCTTGCCACGCGCACCCCGCCTGCTATCGTGCCGACACGCACGAGCGGACCCTTCGCATGACGTCGCCCACCTCCACGCTTCCTTCCACGCGCGCGCTGGCCGTCGCCGGCGCGCTGCTCGCCGCGCTGTCGGTGGCGCTGTCGGCGTATGCCGCGCATGTCGCCGACCCGACCGCGCAGTCGCGCCTGCAGATGGCGGCGCTGTTCGCCTTCGGTCACGGCATCGCGTTGGCCGCGCTCGCGCCCGCGGCCGCGCGCCGGCTGGCGCGGATCGCGCTGGCGACGTTGCTGATCGGCGTGCTGCTGTTCGCCGGCGGCCTGGCCTCGGCCTACTTCTTCGGCACCAGCACGCGCATGCTGCCGTTCGGCGGCAGCCTGATGATCCTGGCCTGGCTGCTGTACGCGGCCGACGCGGCGAGGCGCTGAGCCATGCCGCGCCACAGCCGCGGCTTCGACACCGAGGCCGCCTACGCCCATCTGGCCAAACGCGATCGCAAGCTCGGCGCGTGGATGAAGCGGGTCGGCGCGATCGCGCCCGACCCGCGCTGGCGCAAGCGTTTCGATCCTGTCGACGCGCTGGCGCGCGCGATCCTCTATCAGCAGCTCAGCGGCAAGGCCGCCGCGACCATCGTGGGACGGGTCGAGGCGGCGATCGCCAGCGACCGTTTCCATTGCGACACGCTGGCGCGTTGCGACGACGCCACCATCCGCGCCTGCGGCGTGTCGGGCAACAAACTGCTCGCACTGCGCGATCTGGCGGCGCGCGAATCGCGCGGCGAGATTCCGGATCTGCGCCGCATGAGCGTGATGGACAACGACGCCATCGTCGAGGCGCTGGTGCCGATCCGCGGCATCGGGCGCTGGACGGTGGAAATGATGCTGATGTTCCGGCTAGGCCGCCCTGACGTGTTGCCGGTGGACGATCTGGGTATCCGCAAGGGCG
This sequence comes from Lysobacter sp. cf310, assembly GCF_900114355.1. Taxonomy (GTDB): domain Bacteria; phylum Pseudomonadota; class Gammaproteobacteria; order Xanthomonadales; family Xanthomonadaceae; genus Lysobacter. The sequence continues at coordinate 702,887 of NZ_FOSS01000002.1, read as the reverse complement.
CGCAGGCGGTGGACAAGGCCGCGCTCATGCCCACGCCCAAGGAATTGATCGAGATCGGCGAGCGCTGGGGCCCGTACCGCACCTACGCCAGCCTGTATCTGTGGCGCATCGCCGACCTGGCGGCGCCGAGCAAGACCGAGACCAAACGCTCGCAGGATTGATCCCCCGCGCCCCATAGGATGCGGTGAGCGCAGCGAACCGCATCATCGCGCCCACGCACCTAGGCAATTTCCGCCACGCAACGCGATGCGGTTCGCTACGCTCACCACATCCTACGAGCGTCGGCGCCAGGCAAGGTCCGCAGGAACCGATTCCGCGATCCGGATCAACCCGGTCGGTCCGCATTCGGACGCATTCCGTAGGATGCGGTGAGCAAAGCGAACCGCATCATCGCGACCCACACACCTTCGCGGGTTCCGCCGCGCGATGCGATGCGGTTCGCCACGCTCACCGCATCCTATGGTTGCGGATGGGCGCTACGAGTGCGAATCGGCTCGGCGATCAGGATCAACGAGGCCGGCTTGCCGGTGTGCGGATGCAGCGGTTCCTCCAAGGCGACGGTGCGCAGGCCGCAGCGCGCGAGCAGGGCCAGCCAGCCGCCCAGGGTGCGGAAGTACCAGGGCGCGGGATCGGCGAAGTCGCCGTCGCAGCCGGCCCAGGAGCCCGCGCGCCAGCCCTCGGCATAGGGCGGATCGCCGCAGCCGACGATCGGGTGCAGGGTCTGCACGATCGCGCGGCCGTCGGCGTGCAGCAGGCCGGGCAAGGCAGCCAGCAGGGTCTCGACCTCGGCCTCGCCGATCAGGGAGAAGTTGCACACCGCCAAGTCGTAGCGCGCGTCCAGCGCGCCTTGCGCGATCTGCGCGTAGGACAGCGCGAGATAACGTTCGCCACCGCCGGCCGCGCGCGCCGCGTCGACCAGTGCCGGCACCGCATCCACGGCGGTGACCGCGATGCCGCGCGCGCCCAGCGCGCGCGCCAGCCAGCCTTCGCCGCAGCCCAGGTCCAGCAGCGTGCGCGGCGCCTGCCGCAACACCGCGTCCACGATCGCGGCGTCGGTGACCAGGCGCCGGCTCTCGATGCCGCCCGCGCGCACGCTGTGCGTCCAAGGCGCGGCATTGCGGTGCCAGGCCGCGAGCACCGCCTCGTCGTCGGACGCGCTCATTCGCGTTGCGCCGCGGCCGGCGCGATGGCGGCGTCGTCGGCCACCGCCGGCGCATGCGGATCGCTGCGGCCGCCGAAGCGCGATTTCAGACGCAGCGCCGGGCGTTCGACCAAGTGCCAGGACAGTGCCGCCAGCATGCCCGCGATCAGGGTCGCCCACAGGGTATTCATCAGCGGCCCGGTGCTGGGCGCGTAGTACTGCACCAACTGCTGCGCGGGCCAGCCGTACAGATACAGCCCGTAGGACAGATCGGTGCGGCGGATCTGCGGCAGCCGTGGCACGAAGGCCAGGAACAGCGTGGTGTAGCTCAGGGCGACGAAGTAGCCCAGGTAGTAGTAGCTGCCGCCGCGCAGCAGCGCGGCCGCCGCCAGCACCGCGACCAGCAGCCACCAGCGCAAGGGCACGCGGTCGCGGTTGACCCAGGCCAGGCTGCCGGTGAGGAAGTAGGCCGTGCAGTACAGCCAGTTGATCTTCTCCGGCGACAGGCTCTGGCCGCCGTATTTGGCGAAGCCGAACACCAGCAGGCCCAGGCACAGCAGGTTGAAGCGCAGGCGCGGCAGCAAGCGCAGCAGCCCGATCAGCGCCAGCCACAGGTACAGACGCACTTCGATCGGCAGCGACCACAGCGAGCCGTTGATGGCGTGGCTGGGCAGGGTCTCGAACACGCCGGGCAGAAAGTACTGGGTGTCGCGGCTGAGCAGGGCGTTGGCGCTCAGGTATTTCCAGGTGACCGGCGAACGCCAGTAGTCGGCCGCGGTGCTCAGCAGCGGGCCCAACACCAGCACCGACAAGGCCACGCACACGATCAGGGCCGGGAAGATGCGCAGCGCGCGCGCGGCCAGATACCCGGGCAGGCGGTTGCGCTCCAGACTGGCCGCGATCAGAAAGCCGCTGATGACGAAGAACATGTCCACCGCGATGCCGCCGGCGAACTTGATCCGCACCAGTTGCAGCAGCAGGTCCTGGCCGCCGCTGGCGGTGACCGCGTAGCTGTGGCCGTAGATCACCAGCCAGGCGGCGACCAGGCGGATCAGGTTGAAGTTGTTGCGGGGCTGGGCGTGGCCCTCGGCCAGAGTGCGCGGCGTCATGAGTGGTGATCGGGTGGGAGGCGGTCGCCGAACACAGCGGGTCCGACCCATTGTGCCCGAAGCGGGCCGGTCGACGCCGCGGGCGCGGCGGCTTACTCCAGGCGGTTCCAGGCCGCCCGCACGACCATGAGGCCGATGCCGCACAGCCCCAGGCCCACGCACCACAGATGCAGTTCGTCCACGGAGATCCAGCGCAGCAGCGGATTGGCCGGCGACAGCGGCCAGGCCGGCTGCATGTCGTAATGCATGATCGCGTCCAGCAGCACGTGCGAGTAGGTGCCGATCAGGCCGCCCGCGAACGCGGCGCGCCAGGTGAACGGCGCATGCGGGATGCGCAGCCAGCGCAGGCAGGTCGCGCTGATCGGCCGTCCGATCGCGCCCGCGAGCAGACCGATCAGCAAGGCGCCGAGCAGGCTGTGGGTGCGGCCGTGTAGGACGGCCCAGCCGCGCAGAATGCCGATCAGCGGCTCGATGTCCATCAGCACCTGCGCGCCGCCGAACACCATGAAACTGAAATGGCGCCCGCCGATGGCCTTGAAGGCGAGACCGGGGCCGAGGTGGATGGGGGTGAACGGCATGCGCTCAGTCGACCCGATCCAAGGGCAGGCCGACCACCACCATCGCCGCCTCCTGGCCGCCGACCGAGGCGTACAGACCGCGCGCGGCGGCGTTGTCGAGTTCGGTGCCGACCCAGGCCTCCGTGCAGCCCAGGGCGCGCGCATGCGCGATCAGGGCCTGCAGCAAACGCCTGCCGATGCCGCGACGCTGTTGCGCCGCGCTCACGCCGACCTCGTTGATCCACAGCGCCGGCGCCTTGTCGGGGTGCACGTAATGCAGGGCCGAGGCCATGCCGACGACCACGCCGTCGAGCAGCGCGACCGCGAGATGGTGGCGCGGGTCGGCGAAGAACTCGCCGGCCCAGCGCGGGTCGATGGCGTGGTCGAACACGTCGGCGGCGACGCGCTCCAGCACCGCGATCTCGTCGCGGCCGAGCAGGCGCACCTCGACCTCGCTCATCGCGCGCTCACTCGAAGACCGGGCGGTAGAAGCTGCGTTCGTAGCTGAGGAAGCAGCGCGTGTCTTCGTAGTAGCGCATCGCGGCCTGGCAGTCCGGGTCCTGCGCGGCGCGGCTGCGGTAGCGCTCGTACTCGGCCAGGCTGGGGAAGGAGAACAGCGCCAGGGCGATGTTGCTGGGGCCTTCGCCGGGCAGGAAGTAACCGTGGTGGGTGCCGCCGAAACGCGCGACCAGCGGAATCCACATGCGCGCGTAGGTTTCGAATTCGGCCAGCTTGGCCGGGTCCAGCACGTAGCGCAGATAGCAGGTGATCAAGGCGGCACTCCCGGAGCGGCGCGCGCGGCGCGGGCCTGCATCCTAGCCCGAGGCCACGATGGCGACGAGTCAGGGCGCGGCGAAGCGCCAGTGCCAGGGTTCGTAGACGATGCCGTGCGGATTGTCGCGCGGGTAGCTCATGACGAAGCCGTAGCCGCCGGCCTGCGCGCGCAGCCAGGCGAAGGCGGCGGTGCGCTCGAAGGATTCCTCCGCCGGCGGTTCGTCGGGCGCGCCGATGTCCAGGGCCAGGCCGGAGTGGTGCTCGCTGTAACCGGGCGCGGCGTTGACGGTGAGGATCTGTTCGACGCTCTGGCCGCGCGCGAGCTTGCGTTCGAAGATGCCCAGTTGGTAGTCGTGGCTGCGGTAGCCGGAGATCGCTTCCAGCACCACGCCGTCGCGCAGCGCGGCCGCGTGCAGGTGGGCCCAGGCGCGCGCGGCCAGCGGATGCAGCCACAGCGGGCGGCGGTAGCGGTCGTGGCCGGCGAAACCCAGGCGGTCGGGTTCGGGCACCAGCGCCAGGCCGGTGCGCTCGCCGTAGCCCTCGTCCAGGCCCAGCGCGTGCAGGCGTTCTTCCAGGCGATCCAGCGGCAGCTCGCGCACGCGCTCCAGACCGGCGCGGCGGCTTTGGCTGTAGTGCTCCAGCGCGTCCAGCGCGGCGTCCAGGCCGGGCTCGTGGCCCAGGTGCGGGATCAGCGGCAGCAGGCCTTCGGGCAGGTCGGCGGCGAGGTACTGGCCGTCGCGCTTGCGCCGCAGCACGTGGCGCGCGCGCGCCAGCGCGCGCGCGTCGTGGTTGCTGCGCGCGCGCAACAGGCCGCCGGGCCAGAGCTCGATCTCGGGCGTGTTGATCAGTACCGGAACTATGCCGCGCATGCGCGCAGGTTAACGGCTGCGGGCGCGCCTTGCCACGTCCTGCAGCGCCTCCAGCAGAGCCTGCGGTTGCTCCAGCGACAGCAGCAGCGAGGGCCCCTCGTCGCGCTCGGGCAGCCACAGCACGCGCCGGCGCTGGGTCAGCAGGTAGAAAGCCTTGCGCCAGCGATCGCGCATGCGGAACCAGCCGGCCTGGTAGCCGGGCAGGGCGGTGCCGAAGGTCTTGATCGAGGGGCGCAGGCCGAGGTGTTCATCGAGGTCGACGATGCGCGCGCGTTCCAGGTCCAGCTTGGCCACCGCGACCCGCACGGTATGCGGCCCGGCCTTGACGATGAGCAGGCCGGATTCCAGTTCCACCGACCGGCGCCGCGCGCCCAGCCAGATCAGGCCGCCGACCAGGGCCAGCACCGGCAGCGCGATCCACAGCAACTGCAGCACCTTGGGATCCTGCGGCGCGCGCAGCACGGCGAAGACGATGCCGATCAGCACCAGCAGCAGCGAGACCGCGGGCACCAGCGCGGCGCCCGGTCCCGGTGCGGACACGGCGTAGCGGCTCATCTCAGCGCAGTTGCAACAGCACGCCGGCCATCAGCGCGGCCGCGGACAGCGCGAGCAGCGCCACCGTGGCCAGGCGCGCGAGCGGCGCCGGACGGGCCTCGCCCTGGCGCGGATAACGGCGTTCGATCAGTTTGACGATGTGCAGCATGACGGGCTCCCAGGTAGTGCGCGGCGGCGATTCGCCGCCCGCGGTCAGGCCGGCTTCTTGAAGTACAGCCAGGTGCTGGAGTTGTTGGAATTGTGAGCGACCGTGACCAGCTCCCAACCCAGGGCGCCGCGCTTGTCGAGCTCCTCGCGGATGCGGTCGAAGGCGGAAGCGCCGAACAGCTGCAGGCCGATCTCGGTGACGTGGTATTTCCATTGCGTGTGGTTCATGCGTCGTCCGTTCCTTCAGGGTTTGCGGGTTTTGGGTGGGGCAGCCTTCCGGCCTTGCGCAGCGCGTCGCGCAGCAGGTATTCGATCTGGGCGTTGAGCGAGCGCAGTTCGTCGTCGGCCCAGCGCTGCGCCGCGGCCAGCACGTCGGCGTTGATGCGCAGCGGGTAGGCTTTCTTCTCGCTCACCGGCGGCCGGCCCGTTCGTCGTCGCGCGGCTTGCGGTAGTCGCGCTTGGCCCGGGCCAGCGCCAGCATCAGGGCCACGGCCAGGCCGTTGACCGCGACCAGCAGCGCCACGGTGACCCACAGCGTGCGGCCGTCGTCGCCGTGCGCCCAGTAGTAGCCCAGCGCGGATACGAAGATCGCGATCGCCATCAGCGCCAGCAATCGTGCGAAACGCGCGGCGGTGGCGGCCGGATCGCGCAGGCGCGAGGCATCCAGGCCGTTGAGCAGGTGCAGGTTGCCGCGCGCGACCAGCACCGCGGCGATCAGGATCGGCAGCCCGCTGACCACGATGATCGCGGGCAGCAGCAGCGCTTGGGTGGACGGATCCATGCGTGCCTCGCCTCAATACAGGGTGCCGGCATTGACGATGGGCTGGGTGCTGCGGTCGCCGCACAGCACCACCAGCAGATTGCTGACCATCTGCGCCTTGCGTTCTTCGTCGAGCTGGACCACGCCGTTCTTCTGCAGCTCGGCCAGCGCCATTTCGACCATGCCGACCGCGCCGGCGACGATGCGGGTGCGCGCGGCGATCACCGCATTGGCCTGCTGGCGCTGCAGCATGGCGTGGGCGATCTCGGGCGCGTAGGCCAGGTGGCTGATGCGCGCGTCGTTGACCTGCACGCCGGCGTCGGCCAGGCGTTCGGCCAGCTCGTCCTTGAGGTGCTGGGAGATTTCGGCGGCGTGGCTGCGCAGCGCGAACTGGCCGTCCTCGTGCTGATCGTAGGGATAGCTGGTGGCCATCGCGCGCAGCGCCGACTCGGACTGGATGTGGACGAAGCTTTCGTAGTCGTCGACGTTGTAGACCGCCTCGGCCGAATCGACCACCTGCCAGACGATCACCGCGGCGATCTCGATCGGGCTGCCGTCGAGTTCGTTGACCTTGAGCTTGCCGCTCTCGAAGTTGCGCACGCGCTGGCTGATCTTCTTCTTGGCGTAGAAGGGGTTGTTCCAGCGCAGGCCGTTGTCCTTGACCGTGCCGACGTACTTGCCGAACAGGCTGAGCACCGCGGCCTGGTTGGGTTCGACCTTGTACAGGCCGGTCAGGGCCAGGAACACCAGGATGCCGACGACGATGGCGGCGCCGATCTGCAGGTCGGCCTTGGCCGCGACCCCGCCGATGAACAGCCAGAAGCCGAAGGCGCCGACCAGCAGTAGGAACAGCAGGGTCGGGATCCCGGGCAGGGAGTGGGTCGGGTTCTCTTTCATGGCGCGTGCTCGCGTCGTCGGTGGGTTCGACATGTGATATCAAAACGATATCAAGTATCGCAAGCGGTTTCGGACGAGCGGTAGGGCGCCTGATCCGGGTCCTGAGGGTAGGAGCGGCGCCAGCCGCGACCACGACCCCGCACGGTGCGGCGCAGGATCGCAGGCGGAGGGGCGATGGGAGGTTGAACGGCGTACGGGACCGAGGCGCCGGCGTTTCACTTGCGCGGTCGCGGCTTGCGCCGCTCCTACAGGGAGGCGGGGGCTAGGGCGTGATGCGGTACAGCGGCGCCGGCACGAATTCGCCGGTCGCGTACAGGCTGCGGCCGTCGGCGGACCAGCCCAGGGCTTCGGCCTGCGGCAGCCAGGGCAGGGTCAGTAGCTTCGGCGGCGCGGCCACGGCCGCGCTCCAGCTCTGGCCGCCGCGGCGCGGGTACAGCAGCAGATAGCGGTAGGTCATCACCGCCAGGGTGCGGCCGTCGGGCGAGACGTCGGCGGCGGTGACCTGGCTTTGCAGGCGCGCGCTGCGCGGGTTGCGCTTGAGGGCCTCGGCGCTGGGCTGCGGCACCCCGGCCAGGGCGCCGCTGCGTTGCGCGGTGAGCAGGCCGGTGCCGGCCGGGCGCAGCGGCAGGGTGAACAGTTCCGGCGGCTGGCGCTTCTTGGAGATCAGCAGGATGCGGCCATTGGCGGCGTCCACCGCCACCGCCTCGCAGTCGCGCGCGCCGTCGGGCCAGCGGAACGCGATCGACCAGGCCGGACGCAGGCGCGCGTTCTCCAGCTTGGCCGGCTCCTCGACGATGTGCAGTTGCAGGCTGCGCCGCAGGCCGCCGTTGTCGCCGGTGTCGGCGATCAACAGATAGTTGCGGCCGCCCAGGCGGAACGAGGAAACGTCTTCCCAGTCGGTCTTGGTCACGCCCTCGATGCGGAAGGTGGCCAGACGCTCGCCGTCGTCGGCGACCGCGAACAGGCGTTCGGGATTGCCGCCGTCGTCGATCATCCACAGCACGCCGGGGTGGCGGCGCGAGGCGGCCAGGCCGCTGATCTCGTCGAGCTGGCCGTCGACCAGGATGCCGCTGAGCTCGCTGCCGGATTCGCCGGGCTCGTGACGCGCGCAGGCGCTCGCCACGGCCAGGGCTGCGGCAAGTACGACGGCGCGCAGCGGTAGCGGCACGGAACGCGGCATGCCCACAGCATCGCATGCGGCCCCCGCGTCGATACAGATCCGGACCCGGTCGGGCGCGCGGAAAGTTAGACTAGCGTCAGCCTACGGCCCCCTCTCAGGAACGCGCATGATCACCCTCGGTACGCCTTTGTCCCCGCACGCATACCGCGTGCTGCTGCTCGGTTCGGGCGAACTCGGCAAAGAGGTGGCGATCGAACTGCAGCGCTACGGGGTGGAGGTGATCGCGGCCGATCGCTACGCCGACGCGCCGGCCATGCAGGTCGCGCACCGCAGCCACGTGCTGGACATGCTGGACGGCCAGGCCGTGCGCGCGCTGATCGCCGCCGAGCGGCCGCATCTGATCGTGCCCGAGATCGAGGCCATCCACACCCAGACCCTGGTCGAGCTGGAACAGGAATTCGCCGAGCGCGGCACCCACACCCGGGTGATCCCGACCGCGCGCGCGGCGCGCCTGACCATGGACCGCGAAGGCATCCGCCGCCTCGCCGCGGAAACCCTGGGCCTGCCGACCTCGCCCTACCGCTTCGTCGACACGCTGGACGATTACCGTGCCGCGGTCGCCGAGATCGGCGTGCCCTGCGTGGTCAAGCCGGTGATGTCGTCCTCGGGCAAGGGCCAGAGCCTGGTGCGCAGCGCCGACGACATCGACAAGGCCTGGGACTACGCCCAGACCGGCGGCCGCGCCGGCGCCGGCCGGGTCATCGTCGAGGGCTTCATCGATTTCGATTACGAGATCACTCTGCTGACCGTGCGCCATGTCGGCGGCACCACCTTCTGCGCGCCGATCGGCCATCTCCAGCGCGACGGCGACTACCGCGAGAGCTGGCAGCCGCAGCCGATGTCGACGCGCGCGCTGGCGCGCGCGCAGGGCATCGCGCGCGGCATCACCGACGACCTCGGCGGTTGGGGCGTGTTCGGCGTGGAGTTGTTCGTGAAGGGCGACGAGGTCTGGTTCAGCGAGGTCTCGCCGCGCCCGCACGACACCGGCCTGGTCACCCTGATCTCGCAGGACCTGAGCGAGTTCGCGCTGCACGCGCGCGCGATCCTGGGTCTGCCGATTCCGTTGATCCGCGAGCACGGTCCGTCGGCCTCGTGCGCGGTGCTGGCGCAGGGCCACGGCGTGCCGGTGTTCAACGGCGTCGACGCGGCCTTGAGCCAGGCCGATACCCAGCTGCGCCTGTTCGGCAAGCCGCGCGTGGAAGGTCAGCGCCGGGTCGCGGTGACGCTGGCCCTGGCCGAGGACATCGACGGTGCGCGCGAGCACGCGCGGCGCGCGGCCGCGGCACTGGACATCGAGCTGCGCTAGGCGCATCCATCCTTCATTCGAACCACGATCCTGACAGGGGGATCCGCCCATGGAAGAGTCCCGAGGCTACGCCGTATTCCTTTTTCCGCAGGCGATGGAGGCGTTGGGCGAGGCGATCAAGCCGTATCTGCTCGACGGGCCGGCCGGGCCGCATGTGCTGTGTCGTGAGATCGACACGGCGGGTGCGCTGATCGAGATGACCTTGGAGATGCAGACCAGCGAAGGTCGGCCGGTGTCGTTGGAATTGATGGTGCCGACCAGCATGGTGCGCATGATCGTGTCGGCGCGCAGCGACGAGGCCTTCGGCTTCGGGCCGCGGCCGGTGCATGCGTCGCATGCGGCATCGGCGCCGGCGGTGGTGGTGCCGGCGACGCCGGCTCCGGCGCCGACTCCGGCTGCGGCTGCGGCTCCCGAGGCGACTCCTGCGGTTGATCCCGTGCCGGCGGCGGCGAGCAAGCCCGAGGCTTGAGCTGATCCTGGGATCTGAAGTTGGCTCTGGCTCGTCGCTTCTCGCTCTTTGAATTCGCTTAGGTTTGGCTGTCGCTCGTCATCGCCGCGAAGGCGGGCTCGGCTTTGCTTCGGCGGAGCCGGAGGTCCAGTGCGTTTGGCGTCTTCCTGCCCGCAAGGCTGCGTCTTGCTTCTGGCTCCCTCCTTTGGAAAAGGGTAAAGCCGTGCGGCTTACGAACCGCGGGTTCGTGCGCGATTGAACGTCGGCAGGCACTTGCTCCTAGCTCCCTCCTTTGGAAAAGGGTGAAGCTGCGCGGCTTACGAACCGCAGGTTCGCGCGTGGCTGAACACTAGCAAGCTATTGCTCCCAGCTCCCTCCTTTGTAAAGGGAGGGTTGGGGAGGATTTGCTGTTGCTTTGCTGTCGTCTTTTCTGACCGAAGGTCAAAGGCTTCCGCCTGCTGCGCATGCGGGTCACTTTCTCTTGCTAGCCCAAGAGAAAGTAACCAAAGAGAAGGGCTAGCGTGACCAAAGCTCCCCTGCGGGTTCGGGGCTGGCGGCGTGATTTTTCGAATGGACATCCTTGTCCATTCGAAAAACGGCGCGCGTCCTGCGCGCCGCCCTTCGGGTCTACGGTTGTCTGTGTGAGTGCGGTGCTTTTGGACTTCAATGCCGCGGCAACGGCAACGGCAACGGCAACGGCAGCAGCAACAACAACAACAGCAAGTGCCAGTGCAACTGCAACTGCACCGCAGCCGCAGCCGCAGTCGTAGTCACAGTCGCAGCCGCAGCCGCAGCCGCAGTCGCAGTCGCAGCGATAGCGTCCCCTCTCCCGCTTGCGGGAGAGGGTTAGGGTGAGGGGAGTGCAGCGCCGAAGGCGCGAATGCCTTCGCGCTATGCCGGATGCGGGGCGGTTACGGCTTGCCCAGGTCGATCCAGACCAGGTGATGGTCGCTGCCGTCGGCGATCGCCGCGTCCGCGCTTTCGCGTGCGGGCCAGAACACGCCCGTGTCGAGTACCTTCAAACCGCGCGAAGGCAGCACGTAGTCCAAACGCAGGGTGCCGGACTTGGGGCCGAAGTCGCCGGTGTGGGTGGCGGTGTCGCCCTTGCGCGGGAAGCCGTAGTCGGCTGCGCGTTGCGGGGCGCCGGCGCTGCGCGGCACGTGGCCGGCGTCGACGCGCGGATGGTCGAGCAACTGCGCGATCGCGCCGCGCGCGCCGTCGCCGTCGACGGGATCGGCGTTCATGTCGCCCAGGATCACGAACGCGGCATCGGCGGGCAGGCCGCCGCACCGGCCGCGGTCGTCGCACAGCCAGGGCTGGTCGGTGGCCGACAGATACTCGGCCCACAGCCGCAGCTCGTCGTGGTTGCGCGCGCCGTTGCGGTCCTCGGGGCCGTCGAACACCGGCGGCGTCGGATGCGAGGCCAGGATGTGGATGACGCCCCGCGGCGTGCGCACAGGGACGTCCCAATGCGACTTCGAGGACAGCCGCAGCTGCGACCAGATCGCGGGCGGATACCAGGGCGCACCGCTGGCGGGATCGCGCGGCTGGCGCGCGCCGGGCAGGGCGCTCCATTTCAGCAACTGGAAGCTGCGCGCCTGGGCGGTGTCGATCGGGTAGCGCGACAGCAGCAGCATGCCGTACTGGCCGGGGTGCAGGCCGTAGCCCCAGGCGTCGTTGCCGCGCGCGCGACCGTCGCCGCCGACGCGGCCGTCGTGGTCCAGGTCCAGGCCGCTGGGCACGCCGGTGTTGACCGGCGCGAAGTAGCGATAGGCGTAACGCAGCGGTTCGCCGCCGTGCTGGGCGACGTCGAGATAGCGCTGCTGGAACAGATCGGCGGCGCGGCCGTCGGCGTCGTAATCGAATTCGTTGAGCAGGACCACGTCCGGGCGCACGCGCTGCAACACCGCGGCGATCTTGCGCGCGCCGGCATCGTCGCCTTCCAGGCGGCGCACCAGGCCGCCATCGGCGTCGTCGTACAGCGAGGTGTTGTAGGTGGCGATGCGCACGCCGGCGGTCTCGCTCATGGTCCCGGCCTGCGCCGCATTGGGGCCGCCGTGGACCTGGACGCGCACGCAGCCGACGGCGAAGGCGGCGAGCAGGAGGGGGATCAGCAGGAAGGGGCGGTTGCGCATGGCGCGCATGATCGCATGCGTGCGTGCGCGATCGATGACAGGCCCCGCGGCGCCGCAACGAAAAACGCCCCGGCGGACCGGGGCGTCGTTCGCAACGGGCTGTCGCGTATTACAGGGCGCAGCCGTAGGCGCCGAGCGCGGTCTTCATCTGGTCCAGCGCGGTCTTGCAGGTGCTGGCCAGCGCGGCCTTGGAGGCCGGGTTGGCGGCGGCCTGCTTCCACGCGGTGCGGCTGCTGTCCAGACCGGTCTGGAACATCGCGCGCTGATCGGCCGGGACCTTGTCGGCCAGGCAGGTGTTGACCTTGCTCAGATAGTCGTCGCACTCGGGGATGCCGACGCTGTCGGCGGCCGCGACCGCGGCCGGCGCGGTTTCGGCCGGAACCGAGGTGGCGGTGGGCGCGGCCACGTCGGTCGGCGCGGTTTCGGCCGGCGTCGAGGTGGCGGTGGCGGCGGCCGGATCGGCGGCGGCGTCGGCCGGCTTGTCGGCCGGCTTGGTGCAAGCGGCCAGCGCCAGGGTGCAGGCGGCGGCCAGGATCAGAGCGGTGTGCTTCATCGAATATCCCCGTAATGAATGGTAGGCGGCGGCTCCATGCCGAACACAGTGCCGACTCGGTCGTGCGTACACGACGGGCCACTAGGTACACGAGTCGGCGAAGTTGTGTGTTAGCGCCTCGTAAAACGGCATCGCTCGGGCCACGCACGCGCGACCGGCGCGGGCCTCACATCGCGCAGCCGTAGCGCGCGTATTCGTCCTTGGCCTGCTCTTCGGCGATGGCGCAGGCCTGCGGCAGGGCGGCGCGGTGGACCGGGTTGGCCAGCGCCTCCTTCCAGGTCGCGTATTCCTGGGACACGCTCGCGCGCAGCGGCGTGCGCTGCGCTTCGGGCACTTTCTGGTTGATGCAAGCGGCGACCTTGGCCAGGTATTCGTCGCATTGGACGACGCCGATCGCGTCGTCGATCTTGCCGCCGCTGCCGCTCGCGGGCGAGCAGGCGGCGAGCGACAGGCAGGCGGCCGCAATAGCGGCCAGGGACCAGGCGGATGAGTTCATGACGAGGGCTTCGCAGGGGTTCGTGGGGCGCGGGATCCGTCGCCGCGTCGCGCATCCGGTCGGCGTCGCGATGCGCGCGTCGAATCCGAAATCCCTGCCTATGTAAAGGAACGCGGTTACAGCTTGATGAAGTCGCGTATGTGCAGATCGCGCCACTCGTGGCCGTCGAAGCCCTCGAGCGGACGGAAGCGGCGCTTGTAGTCCATCTTCGGATGGCCGGCGATCCAGTAACCCAGGTACAGGTGTTCGCGGCGTTCGCGCTTGGCCCATTCGAGCTGGCGCAGGATCGCCAGCGTGCCCAGACCGCGCTCGGCCAGGTCGGGGTCGTAGAAGGTGTAGACCGCCGACAAGGCGGTATCGACCACGTCGGTCACCGCCACCGCGATCAGGCGACGCTGCTCGCGCAGTTCCAGGAAGCGGCCTTCGCTCCAACTGCCGATCAGGAACTGGTCGAACTCGGCCGCGCCGTGGCCGTCCATGCCGCCGCCGGCATGACGCGCGGACAGGTAGCGGCGGTACAAGGCCAGGTGTTCCTCGGTGCGTTCGGCCGGGCGCACGCGCATCTCGACTTCGGCGTTGCGCGCCAGGCAGCGGCGCTGGCTGCGGTCGGGCGCGAAGCGGTCGACCGGAATGCGCACCGCCACGCAGGCGCGGCAGCCGGCGCAGTGCGGGCGGTAGACGATGTCGCCGGAGCGGCGGAAACCCCAGCCCAGGGCGTGCGGGTACCAGGCGCGCAGGCGCGGATCGCGCGGGTCCAGCACCAGGTCGCGGGCGACGCGCTCCGGCCAATAGCCGCAGGCGTGCTCGCCGGTGTGGAACAGGCGCAGGTCCTCGCTGTCCGGCTGCGGTTGGGTGCCCATGGGGCCAGCATAGCGCCGTCCCAGCGCCGTGGCGCTAGCGCTGCGTTCACGTTTCCGGCATCGGCGTGTCAACCGACCGCCGGCGCGGGCGTTGACCACTGCATCGGCGCCGCCCGGCGCCTTGCAGGAGCCACCGCAATGAAACGTTCCACCTTGCTGGTCGCCGCGCTGGCGGCGGTAGTCGCCGGCGCCGCCCTGGCCGCGCCGCAGGGCGAGGGCCCGGACCGCCCGCAGCGTCCCTCCCTGGACCGCAACAACGACGGCGCCATCGATCGCGCCGAAGCCGCGGCGATGCCGCGCCTGGCCGAGAAGTTCGACGCCCTGGACAAGAACGGCGACGGCCGCCTCAGCGCCGACGAGCGCCCCTCCCACCGCGGTCGCGGCGGCAAGGGCGGCCACGGCGGCCATGGCCGTCACGGCGGCATGGGCGGGCTGATCGGCGCCGACGCCGACGGCGACGGCCGCATCAGCCAGGCCGAAGCGGCCAAGCTGCCGAAGCTGGGCGAGAAGTTCGCCCAGATCGACGCCAACCGCGATGGCTACGTGGTGCGCAGCGAGCTGCGCAGCTACCACGAGCGCGAGCGCCCGCAGCGCGAGGCCGAGCGCGCCAAGCGTTTCGACCAGCACTTCGCCGAAGCCGACCTCAACCACGACGGCAAGCTCAGCAAGATCGAAGTCGGCGAGAAGATGCCGCGCCTGGCCAAGGCCTTCGCCTTCATGGACGAGGACCGCGACGGCTATCTGACCCGCGAGGACCTGCGCCCTACGCCGCGTCGCTGATCGGTGGCCGCTGCCCAAAGCGTTTTACGTTGCACCCAGCAGTAGTAGCGAATGGAAGGATTGCCCCTCCAGATTCCCGTGCCGCGTCCCGCGGCACGGGTCTTTTTTTGCGCGCGGGTTTTCCTGCGCGCGATCGCGTCCAGGGCCTGAGGCGAAGCCTTACAGCCGACCGGACTGGATCAGACCCGCGATCAGTCCGCCCACCCCGCAGCCCACGCCGATGACCACGCCGATCCAGGCCTGGATGCGTTCGCAGCGCCGCCGGCGCGCGGCCGCGACCGGATCGCGCGCGGCTTCCAGAGCGTGACGGCGGCGCAGGATGCGCGGCTGCACCACCGCGGTCTGCCACAGGATCACCACGATGAAGCCCAGTGTGGTCAGGCTGGGCAGCCACCAGCCGCCGCCGCCGCTGTGCGCGATCAGCAGCAGCGCGGTCACGAACGCGATCGAGACCAGACCGCAGATCACCGCGCTGCGCACCAGCGCGTAACGCTCGGCGTCGTCGATCGCGCCCTTGAGCTGCTTGCGCAGGCCCAGGTAGATGCCGGCGAACGCCGCCACCACCGCGATGCCGATGCTGCCGGCCGCGCCCAGCACGATCTGGCCGAAGGTCTTGGCGCCGGCCGCCGCGCCGGCGGTGAGCAGGCCGGCCGCGGCGGCCGGCGGGCTGGCGACGGTGAGCGCGGTCGCGACCATGGTGGTGAAGGCCAACGAGGGCGCGCTGTCGACGGCGAAACGGCCGAAGCGCGCCAACATTTCCTCGCGCACGCTGGCGCGCGCTCGCGACAGGCGCTTGCGCACGGCGGCGTCGCTGAGGCCCAGCAGGGACGCGACCTGCTGCGAACTCTGGCCTTCGCGGTAGTACAGCAGCAGCACTTCGCGGCTGTCGTCGGGCAGGGCCGAGATCAGATCGGCGGCCATGTTCTGGCGCTCGTCGTCGAGCAAGCGCTCGCAGGGATTGGGCTGCGGGTCGGCCGCGGCCTCGATCGCCGCCTCGACGTCGTCGACCCCGCGCGGCGCGCGCCGCTGGCTGCGCAGGTGGTCGCGGGCGAGGTTGCGGGTGATCTGACGCAGCCACGGCAGGAAGCTGGACGGGCTCTGCAGCCGGCGCAGGTTCTGCCAGGCGCTGAGGAAGGCCTCCTGGGCGATGTCCTCGCTGGCCGGCACGTCGCGCACGATCGCCAGCGCGATCGCGGTGACCGAGTTCTGGCAGGCGGCGACGATGCGCGAATACGCGGCGCGATCGCCGGCCGCGGCGGCGGGCAGGTCGGCATCGATGGCATCGATCAGGCCGTCGGCGGCGGGGGTCGGGTAGGCGCTCAACGCAGGCAGCTCAGGCAGGCGGGCAGGGCGGCGACGGTCGGGTGGCCGTCGAGCGCGCCCAGGATAGCCAGTACCGCGGCGATCGCGGCGACGAGCAAGGGGCCCAGGACGTCGAGGAGCGCGGCGAGGGCGAGGCAGGCGGCGGAGAGAGGGGACGAGGTCGTCATGGCGGGTCCGGGCGGGGATACCTGGACCGGGACGACGGAGGGCGGCGGATGTGACCGGGGGGCTGCGGGCTCTTACAGCCTAAGAGCAAATCCTCCCCAACCCGCCCAGCCTGCAGGCGTTCAGCCGTGCACGAACCTACGGTTCGTAAGCCGCACCGCTTCACCCTTTTCCAAAGGAGGGCGTACCTGCGCAAGGAGGCGGAACCGCTTCCCCCTTTGAAAAAGGGGGATTGAGGGGGATTTGCTTTTAGCGCTTTCGCGCAAGAACCCCACTACATCGCGACGTGCTTGAGCGTCCGCGCCACCTGCCACTGCCCGTCCACCGACTTCACTTCCAGCGTCTTGTACGCGGCCGACATGCGATGGTGATAGGCCTCGTACTCGATCGTGCCGGACTCGCGGGTCTGCGGGCGGAAGGCCTTGACGTCGACCAGCAGCGCCGGGTGTCCGGACGCGCGATGCACGCTGCCCTGCTCGTCGTCGGGAATGCGCACGCACTCCGACAGCGGCACCACGCGACGGCCGCGCAGCCGCGCCTGCATGGCGTCGATCATGGCCTTGGACACGTCTTTGCCGTCGATCGACAGGCACAGGGTGTCGATCGGCGCGGCCTTGCTCAGCTCCTTCACGAACACCGCCGCCGCCAGCGGCTGCGGGATCGCCGCGACCGAGCCGTCGAGCGGGTGCTGGGCCAGCGCCGATTCGGCCGGGTCTTCGCGCAGCGAATGCACGATCGCCAGCACCAGTACCAGCACGATGCCGCCGAGCAGGGCCAGCTTGATCCGGAACGCGCGTTGCTGCGCCGGGTTGCGCGCGGGCGCGATCTGCTCCGGGGCGCGGAAACTGATCGCCGAATAGCCTTCGCCGCCGCGGGTGGAATCGATCAGGCCGGCCGCGCGCAGGATCTCGCGCGCGCGCACCTGATCCTCGGACTTGACCACCCACACCGCCGGCTTGGGCGAATCGTTGTCGCTGTAGCTGAAACCGCTGCGGCGGTTGCCCTTGTAGGAGCGGTTGTGGGTGACCCGCACTTCGATGTCGGCGTCGCGCAGCATCTGCGCCACCGACTCGACGTTTTCCAGGCGCGCGCTCGAAAAGACCTGTCTCATCTCAGTCCTTCGACGGCACGTGGGCGGCCGCGGTGGCGTCCTGCACGACCCGGATCAGGCCTTCCTGCGCGGTGCTCGCGACCAGATGGCCGTGGCGGTCGTAGATCTGCCCGCGCGCCAGGCCGCGTCCGCCCTGGGCGCTGGGGCTGTCGATCGAGTACAGCAGCCAGTCGTCGGCGCGGAACGGGCGATGGAACCACAGCGCGTGATCCAGCGAGGCCATCTGCACGTTGGGCTGGTAGTAGCTGATCCCGTGCGGGAAGGTCGCGGTGCCGAGCAGATGGAAATCCGAGGCGTAGGCCAGCAGCGCGCGGTGCAGCTCAGGCGCGTCGCCGACCGGCTCGCTGAGGCGGAACCAGACCTGCTGATAAGGAGGGCGCTTGGGCGGATTGAGCTCGTCGCGCGGATAGACGTGGCGGAACTCGAACGGGCCCTGGCGCGACAACCAGCGCTGGACCTTGGTCGGCAGCGTGGCCATCACCTCCGGCGGCACCGCCGGCGCCGGCGCGATGTCCTCGGGCTTGGGCACTTCCGGCATCGACAGCTGGTGTTCGCCGCCGTCCTCGTCCTTCTGGAACGAGGCGGCGAGGAAGAAGATCGGCTGGCCGTGCTGGATCGCCGTCACCCGCCGCACCGAGAAGCTGCCGCCGTCGCGGGTGCGGTCGGCCTGGTAAACGATCGGGGCCTCGATGTCGCCGGCCTTGAGGAAGTAGGCGTGCAGCGAATGCGCGCTGCGCGGCGCCTCCAGGGTGGCCTGCGCGGCCGACAGCGCCTGGCCCAGCACCTGGCCGCCGAACACGTACTTGGTGCCGATGTCGCGGCTCTGGCCGCGGAACAGGTTGTCTTCCAGCCGCTCCAGCGACAGCAGTTCGATCAGTTCGGAGACGGGCGATGAAGTCATGGGGCGTGCGCGGCAGGGTCGGTACGGTCCGGAAGTATACGGCGCGCCCCGCCGGGGCCTGCGGGCGCCGGTGCGGGCGCGGGGGCTGCGGCTCAGGCTTCGGGGCGCAGCCGCTGCAAGCCGCAGGCGTCCAGCACCCGCGGCCACGGAAAGCGCGGTCCCGGGTCCAGCTTGCGTTGCACCCGCACGCTCGGATCGTCGCTGGCCTCGACCCGGGTGGTGTCCAGGTCCTCGTGGCCGGCGATCCAGCGCAGCGCGGGCAGCTGCGCGCGCAGTTGCGCCAGCAGCGCGATCAGGGCCTCGATCTGGGCCTCGGTGTAGGGCTCGTCCATGGCCTGATGGCGCGAGTCCAGCCAATGCGGGTAGCGGCCGCTGTTGACCAGCTCGATCCCGACCGAGCGCGGGTTGTAGCCGCGGGTATGGTGGGCGACCCGCAAGGGCTCGACGTAGCGGTGCAGGCTGCCGTCGCGATCGACGTAGTAGTGGCCGCTGTTGCCGGTGCCCGAGGCCGGGTAGAGCACGCGCTCGCCGTACTCGCGCGCGGTCGCCAGATCGGGCAGTTCGGTGCAATGGATCACCACCAGATCCACCGTCTCGGCCGCGCGCGCGTCCAGCAGGGCCTCGTAGGGCAGGGGTTCCACGCGCGGCGGCGAAAGGGGCGGCATGGGGGCGGATGCTAACATTCGCCTTCGCACCGGAGCCCCCCATGTCCCTGCCGCCCGCCGACTCCGCCCTAGGACGTCTGATGGCCAACCTGCCGCGCCCCGGCCGGGTGGAGTGGATCGGTTTGCGCCCGAAGCGCGACGTGCCGATGGACCCGGTCCAGGAAGCCTGGGCCCAGACCGGCCTGGGTCTGGTCGGCGACCGCTATGCCAGTGGCAGCGGCAAGCGCGGCGTGACCCTGATCCAGGCCGAGCACCTGCCGGCGATCGCCGCGTTGTCCGGCCGCGACAGCGTCGAGCCGGCCCTGCTGCGCCGTAACGTGGTGGTGTCCGGGCTGCCGCTGGTGGCGCTCAAGGGCCGCCGCTTCCGCCTCGGCGAAGCGCTGCTGGAAGGCACCGAGGACTGCGATCCCTGCTCGCGCATGGAAGACGCGCTCGGCCCCGGCGGCTACAACGCGATGCGCGGCCACGGCGGCCTGTGCGCGCGCATCCTCGAAGGCGGACACATCCGGCGCGGCGACGCGCTGATCGTGCTCGCCGACTGAACTCCGCTGCGCCGAGCGACCGTCCCGTCCCGGCCCCCACCGATACGACGCCCCGACACGCATGAGCACGCGCGGACACTGCATCCTTTCCCATGGCTTCGAAAGCGGCCCCGACGCCACCAAGGTCACCGCCCTGGCCGAGGCCGCGCAACGCCTGGGCTGGAGCCACGAGCGTCCGGACTACACCGATCTGGACGCGCGCCGCGAGGTCAGCGAACTCGGCGACGTGCCGCAGCGGCTGCAGCGCCTGCTCGCGCTGGCCCAGGCCGCCGCCCAGCGCGGCCCGCTGGTGCTGGCCGGTTCCAGCCTCGGCGCCTACATCTCGGGCCTGGTTTCGCTGCAGGTGCCGGTGGCCGGGCTGTTCCTGATGGCGCCGCCGGTGCGGATGGGGCCGGCGCCGCGCCTGGAAGCCGCGCGCGTGCCGACCACGATCCTGCACGGCTGGGACGACGAACTGATCCCCGCGCAGGAAGTGGTCGACTGGGCCTGGTCGCGGCGCGCGCGCCTGCTGCTGGTCGACGACAGCCATCGCCTCTCGGCGCACGTCGACACCAGCGCCGAGGCCTTCGCGCAATTGCTGCAACGCTTGTGACGGCCGCGCCGCCGCCACACGCGCCCTTGACCGTCGATGCGGATACTCCGTGCTCGATGCTCACTCCGCTGTTCGCCATGCACATCAGGAAGTCTTCGTGAAGTTCTACGTCAGTTGCGGCAAGGGTCTGGAATATCTGCTGGCCGACGAACTGGTCGCGCTGGGCTGCGCGCGCGCGACCGCCGCCCTGGCCGGCGCCAACGCCGAGGGCGAACTGCGCGACGCGCAGCGCGCGGTGCTGTGGTCGCGCCTGGCCAGCCGCGTGCTGTGGCCGATCGCCGAGTTCGACTGCCCCGACGAGCACGCGCTCTACGCCGGCGTGGCCGCGATCGATTGGCCGCAGCATCTGGACGCGACGAACACGCTGGCCGTCGATGCGCACGTTTCCGGTACCGCGATCACCCATGCGCGCTACGCCGCGCAGCGGGTCAAGGACGCGGTGGTGGACGTGATGCGCGCGCGCACCGGCGCGCGCCCCGACGTGGACGTGGAGGCGCCCGACCTGCGCCTGAACCTGGTGATCCGCAAGAACCGCGCGATCGTCTCGATCGACCTGGGTGGCGGCTCGCTGCACCGCCGCGGCTGGCGCCTCAAGCAGGGCGAAGCGCCCTTGAAGGAAAACCTCGCCGCCGCGGTGCTGATGCGCGGCGGTTGGCCGCGCGTGTACGCCGAAGGCGGCGCGCTGATCGACCCGATGTGCGGCAGCGGCACCTTGTTGATCGAAGGCGCGCTGATGGCCGCCGACGTCGCGCCGGGCCTGCTGCGCCACGACGGCCTGGCGCCCACGCGCTGGCGCGGTTTCGACCGCGCCGCCTGGCAGGAGCTGTGCGAACAGGCGCGCGTGCGCGAAGACGCCGGCCGCGCCGCGCTGCGGCCGGTATTCCAGGGCAGCGATCTGGATCCGCATGCGATCCGCGCCGCGCGCGACAACGAAGTCATGGCCGGCCTGGCCGGGGTGATCCGCTGGCAGGTCGCTGCGGTCGAGCAGCTGCAGGAGCTGCCCGCGCCGACGGCCATCGAATCGGCCGAGGGCGAGCCCGTCGCCGCGACCGGCCTGGCGGTCTGCAATCCGCCCTACGACGCGCGTCTGGCCGCCGATCCCGCCCTGTATCGCGCGCTGGGCAACACCCTCAAGCGCCTGGCGCCGCAATGGCGCGCCAGCCTGCTGTGCGGCGACGCCGAGCTGGCCCAGGCCACCGGCCTGCGCGCGAACAAGAAGTACCAGCTGTTCAACGGCGCGATCGAATGCACCCTGATCGTGTGCGACCCGATCGCGCCGCGCGCGCGCGCCGAGAACGCGCCGGACGCGCCGCCGCCGGTCTTGTCCGAAGGCGCGCAGATGGTCGCCAACCGCCTGCGCAAGAACCTGCACAAGCTCAAGCGCTGGCGCGAGCGCGAGGCGGTCAGCTGCTACCGCGCCTACGACGCCGACCTGCCCGAATACTCGGCCGCGATCGACGTCTACGCCAGCGACGAGCCCGAACCGCAGCTCCACCTGCACGTGCAGGAATACGCCGCACCGGCCACGATCCCCGAAGCCGACCAGCGCCGTCGCCTCAACGAACTGATGGCGGCCGCGCGCGAGGCTTTCGCGGTGCCGCGCGAGCGCATCGCCCTCAAGACCCGAGCGCGCGGCAAGGGCGGCAGCAAGTACGGCCGCTTCGACCAGCGCGGCGAAGTCCTGGTGGTGCGCGAGGGCGCGGCCAAGCTGCGCGTGAACCTGCACGACTACCTCGACACCGGCCTGTTCCTCGATCACCGGCCGATGCGCCTGCGCATCGCCGAGGAGGCGCGCGGCCGGCGCTTCCTCAACCTGTTCGGCTACACCGGCGCGGCCAGCGTGCACGCGGCGGTCGGCGGCGCGGTGCAGACCACCACCGTCGACCTGTCGGCGACCTACCTGCAGTGGTGCGCCGACAACCTGCGCGAGAACGGCATCGGCGGCGCCGACCATCGCCTGGTCCAGGCCGACGCGGTGGCCTGGCTGGAAGCCGACCGCGGCCGCTACGACCTGATCTTCTGCGACCCGCCGACCTTCTCCAATTCCGCGCGCGCCGACGACTTCGACATCCAGCGCGAGCACGTGCGCCTGCTGCGCGCCGCGGTCGCGCGCCTGGCCGACAACGGCGTGCTGTATTTCTCCAACAACTTCCGCCGCTTCCGCCTCGAGCAGGAGGCGATCGCGGAATTCGCCGACTGCCGCGAGATCAGCGCCGAGACCATCCCGCCCGACTTCGCCCGCGATGCACGCATCCATCGTTGTTGGCGGCTGCAGCCGTTGTGAAGGACGAAGCCTTGAAAACGCGCAAGCCCGGTGCCTGGACCTTCTTCCGCCAATGGTTGAAGAATCCGCTGCGCACCGCCGCGGTGGCGCCGTCCAGCCCGGAGCTGGCGGCGGCGATGATCGCCGAGCTGCCCGACGACGCGCGCCGGGTGATCGAACTCGGCGGCGGCACCGGGGCGATCACGCGTGCGCTGCTCGCGGCGGGCATCGCCGACCGCGATCTGTTGGTGCTGGAGCTCAACGAGGAGTTGCACGCGCATCTGCATCTGCGCTTTCCGCAGGTACAGGTGTTGCTGGGCGATGCGCGTTCGCTGCCGGAGTTGGCGCGTGCGAACGGGTATCTGGATCAGGGGCCGGCGGATGCGATCGTGTCGGGGCTGGGTCTGTTGACGATGCCGCCGCAGTTGCAGCGCAGTCTGTTGGCGGCGGCGTTCGAGTGTCTGCGGCCGGACGGGACCTTCGTGCAGTTCACCTACGGGCCGGCGGCGCCGGTGGCCGATGCGGTGATGCGGGAGTTGGGGCTGCATGTGCGGCGCGGGGAGTTCATTCTGCGCAACGTGCCGCCGGCGACGGTGTATGTGTATACGCGCAAGGCGTAGGGATGTGTGGTTTCGCTGCCGGGCTTGAGGGGCTGCGCTGTCTTTCGATTCGGTGGCGACAGGTCGTTCGCCGCTATTGGGTAGGAGCGGCGCGTGCCGCGACCGTGAACTCCGGCTACTGCGTTGGCTGGTGTCGTTGAGATTCGGATCGCTTTCTTGCTCCTAGCTCCTAGCTCCTACCTCTTTGGCTCTTAGCTCCCTCCTTTGTCAAAGGAGGGTTGGGGAGGATTTGCTTTTGCTTTGCTGTCGCCTCTTCTGACCGAAGATCAAAGGCTTCCGCCTGCTGCGCATGCGGGTCACTTTCTCTTGCTCCTAGCTCCCTCCTTTGTCAAAGGGTGAAGCCGTGCGGTTTACGAACCGCAGGTTCGTGCACGGCTGAACGCCAGCAGGCGGTGCCTGCTGGCCGGGCGGGTTGGGGAGGATTTGCTTTTGCTGTTGCTTCGTCGGCTCGGCCCGAAGGTCAACGGCTTCCGCCTGCTGCGCATGCGGGTCACTTTCTCTTGCTAGCCCAAGAGAAAGTAACCAAAGAGAAGGGCTAGCGTGACCAACCCTCCCTTGCGAGTTCGGTGCGTGCGCCGGGATTTTTCGAATGGACGTCCCTGTCCATTCGAAAAACGGCGCGCGTCCTGCGCGCCGCCCTTCGGGTCTACGGTTGGTCGTGTGGGGGCGGGGCTTTTGGATTTGAATGCCGGGGCAACCGCAACCGCAACCGCAACGGCAACGGCAACCGCAACGGCAACCGCTGCGACTGCAGACGTGGTGCGTGATTGGCTATACGCGAATGCGAATAACAATTGCAAATGGTGATTATGGCCAGGGCGGTTTGAACGCTGGTGCCGCTGCCCTGTCATAGCCGGGTGTGCGGCCCCTGCGCCAATCTCGCCACATCAGGCTGATTGTTCCAAATTTGTAATAGATACTCCTGTGCTTAAGTGCTTCGTTCTGTTTTTGCGGTGCCATCCTATGCCTCAACGCCAATACGGCGAGCGAGACAGGAGAGAGGAGCATGTCCACCACCACTACCCATGACCTGGCCCCGCGCTATGCGCGCGTCGGGCGCAAGCTGCGTGGTCAGCCGACTTCGGATGGCGCCGGTGTGCGCCTGACCCGGGTGATCGGCGGGGCCGAGTTGCCGGATCTGGACCCGTTCCTGCTGCTGGACGAGTTCGGCACCGATCGCGCCGAGGACTACATCGCCGGTTTCCCGGAGCATCCGCACCGCGGTTTCGAGACCGTGACCTATATGCTCGACGGACGCATGCGCCATAAGGACAACCACGGCAACGAGGGCGTGCTGGTGCCCGGCAGCGTGCAGTGGATGACGGCCGGGCGCGGGCTGGTGCATTCGGAGATGCCCGAGCAGCAGGAGGGCCGCATGCGCGGTTTCCAGCTGTGGGTGAACCTGCCGGCGCGCGAGAAGATGACCGAGCCCAAGTACCAGGAGTTCGCGCCCGAGCGCATCGTCGCGTTGCAGCCGGCGCCAGGCGTGCAGCTGAAGCTGATCGCCGGTGCGATCGGCGATCTGCGCGGTCCGATCGTGCAGCCTGCGACCGATCCGGTCTACGTCGACGTCGCGCTCGCGGCCGGCGCCAGCTGGGAATACGACTTGCCCGAAGGCCACAACGTGTTCGTCTACGTGTACGAGGGCGGCGTGGAGATCGGCGACGGCCAGGACGCGCGTGCGGTCGACGCGCAGGAGTTGGCGGTGTTGTCCGGCGGTCAGCGCCTCAAGCTGCGCGACCTGGGTCGCGACAGCCGTCTGATCCTGGTCGGCGGGCGCCCGCTGCGCGAGCCGGTCGCGCGTTATGGCCCGTTCGTGATGAACACCAAGCAGGAAGTGATGCAGGCCTTCGTCGATTTCCAGGAAGGCAAGTTCTAAACCTCGCTCTCGAGGTCGACCCAACGATGGGGCCGCGCACCGCGCGGCCCCGTTCGTTTCTGCGCCCGGATCAAAACCCGAGCAGGGACTGGTGCGCGCCGACGCCGGCCAGGGTGCCGGCCGCGACCGCCAGGCTGACGCTGGCCATGGCGCTGCTGGCGTCGCCGGCCGCGTATACGCCGGCGACCGTGGTGCGCTTGAACTCGTCCACGCGCAGCAGCGGGCCCCACGGGCCCTCGTCGTAAGCGCAGCCCAGTTGTTCGGCCAGGGTATCGGCGGGGCGCGTGCTCGGCGCCACGAACAGGCCGGCCAGCGCCAGTTCGCGGCCGTCTTCCAGGCGCACGCCGGTGAGTCCGTCGTCGGGCCCCACGACCTCGACCACGCGGCTGCGTTCGATCGCGACGCCGCGCGCGGCCAGGCGCTGCGTTTGTTCGGCATCGGGCTCGAACGCGCCCTGGCTGAAGTAGGTGGTGGGGCCCCAATCGGGCACCAGCAGGGCCTGATGCATCGACGTGGCCTGGGTCGCGAGCACGCCCAGCGCGCCGCGCTCGAACTCGTAACCGTGGCAGTAGGGGCAATGCACCACGCTGCGGCCCCAGCGTTCGCGCAGGCCGGGGATCGCCGGCAGTTCGTCGCTCACGCCGGTGGCCAGGATCAGCCGCTGCGCGCCCAGCTCGCGGCCGTCGGCCAAGGTGAGCGCGAAGCCCTCGCCGTGCGCGCGCGCCTGCTGCACCTGGCCGGGCAGTTGTTCCACGCTGGGGTAGGTCGAGAGCTGGTAGCGGGCCTCTTCCAGCATTTCCGCCGGGGTCCAGCCGTCCATGCCGAAGAAGCCGTGCGAATGCGCGGCGTAGCGGTTGCGCGGCCGCCCGGCGTCGATCACCAGCACGCGTCGGCGTGCGCGCGCGAGCGGCATCGCGGCGGCCAGGCCGGCATAGCTGCCGCCTACGACGATGACTTCGTACTGCATGGTCCTGCTCCTGAGCTGGGCGACCGCGCCCGTCGACGCAGGAGGCGTCGCGAGCCTGACGGTCAATATGTATCAATTGAAGTTACGTTTTATCATCGGCGCCGGTCATGATGCAACTTCATGTGTTACATGATGTCCGCGACTGTTAAGCTGGGCCCGGACGACCACCCGCGAGCGCGCCGGATGAGAAACGACAACCGCCTGTCGCGCATGCTGCATGTGCTGATCCACATGGCCCAGCATCCGGCGCCGATCGCTTCCGAGCTGATCGCCAGCATCCTCAACACCAATGCGGTGGTGGTGCGCCGGACCATGGCCGGGCTGCGCGAGCGCGGCTACGTGCAGTCGGTGAAAGGGCACGGCGGCGGCTGGACCCTGGCCCAGCCGCTGGAACGGATCAGCCTGCTCGACGTCTATCGCGCGATCGGCGAACCGCCGGTGTTCGCGCTGGGCCTGTCCGACGATCACCCGCGCTGCCTGGTCGAGCAGGGCGTGAACGCGGCCTTGCGCGAGGCCCTGGACGAGGCGCGCGTGCAATTGCTGGCGCGCTTCGCCGCGACCACGCTGGACACGATCGCGCGCGAGTACGAGACGCGCATGCAGGGCCGCAAGGCGCCTCGCCCGTGGTGGGAACGCTGATCGGCGCGCGTCTGGCCGGCGTGCGCGGCCAGACGCGTTAGCTAGCTACGGCGCGTTTCATCGGACGAATCCGCCGATGGGCATCACGCGCCGGCGCGGCCGTCCGGTCGTGCCGTATCCGTGCGAAGGAGTGCAGTCATGCCCGGGATCGATCCCAACAAGTTCGTCATCGTCGCCAGTTTCGTATCGCCCGGCGTGAGCCAGGGCGCGGGCGGCTTCGCCATCGTCGGCGGCAAGATCGTCAAGATTCCGCCGCGCGGCATCAAGCTGCTGCAGGCCAGCTACCAGATGCTCGACGCCGCCGAGAGCGCCGGCAACCGCAAGCTCGCCGCGACCTTGCAGCAGGCCGCGCTGGACGCGGCCGAGGAAGCGGTGAAGCAGAAGGCGGCGCGCTGAGGCGCGCGACGCGGCGCCATGACGAAAGGGCCGCGCCCCACGCTCGACGGGGGCGTGGGACGCGGCCTCTCGTGGCTCGCGATACCGATAGCGGCGATGCGCCGCCGGCGATCGCTCAGTCCTTGTCGAACCAGCGGTAGATCACGCCGCCGAGCAGGCCGCCCAGGATCGGCGCCAGCCAGAACAGCCACAACTGCGAAATCGCCTGCGAGCCCGCGAACAGGCCCACGCCGGTCGAGCGCGCCGGGTTCACCGAGGTGTTGGTGACCGGGATGCTGATCAGGTGGATCAAAGTGAGGGCCAGGCCGATCGCGATCGGCGCGAAGCCGGCCGGCGCGCGCTTGTGGGTGGCGCCCAGGATCACGATCAGGAACATCGCGGTCATCACCACTTCGCACAGGAACGCCGCCGCGACCGAGTAGCCGCCCGGCGAATGCGAGCCGTAGCCGTTGCTGGCGAAGGCGCCGGCGGCGTTGGGATCGACCGCGAACTCGGGATTGCCCGACGCGATCTGCCACAGCACGAAACCGGCGAGCAGGCCGCCCAGCACCTGGGCGACGATGTAAGGCAGCAGGTCCTTGCCGGCGAAGCGTCCGCCCGCCCACAGCCCGAAGCTCACCGCCGGATTGAAGTGGCCGCCGGAGATATGTCCCAGCGCGTAGGCGCCGGTCAGCACGGTCAGGCCGAACGCCAGGGCCACGCCCAGGAAGCCGATGCCCAGCGGATTGCCGACCCCGCCGAAGTTGGCCGCGAGCACCGCGCTGCCGCAACCGCCGAGTACCAGCCAGAACGTGCCGATGAATTCGGCGCCGAGTCGTTTGATCATGATCTTCCTCCTGGAATGACGGATCGGGACCTTCGGGTCTGTGGTTTCACGCACCGGCGCGCACGCGCCTGCACACACGGTACGCCGCGCGCGCTCGCGAGCAAAGGGGAACGGTGCGATGACGGCGAGGGCGGATTGAGACCGCCGTCGCCGTCATCGGATCACTTGCTGCTCAGTCGGGCCGAAGGAAATCGCAGCCCCTGGGTCAGGCCCAGCACTTCGCCGAGCTTGTCGGGCGTGGGCGCCTGCAGCCAGATGTGGGCGACCCGGCCGTCGCCGAGATCGAGCAGGGTTTCGCGCACCTGCACATCGGGCTTGCCGGCGAGTTCGCCGCGGTACCAGAACACGGGTTTGCCGTCGATGTTGCTGGTTTCGCGGCGATCGCCGCGCTTGGGCACGAACGGCGACTTGTTGGAGATGTACATGCCGAACGCTTCGCTGCCGTCCTCGCGCAGAGCGCGGCAGAAATCCGAACCGGCGTTGGCCTTGTGTTCCCAGCTCAGTTGCGAAGTAGGCGGCAACTGCGGGCATCCATCCTGTTGTTGAGCCTGTGCGCTTCCTGCGTACAGGAGCCCGACGAGCACGGGCAGGATCGACATGCGGCATGCCGGCATTTTCACGACTGGATCCCCCTTGAGGTCTGGACGATAAAACGTGACCTGCGTCAGAACATAAGGCAGTTCCGGGGGATTGACAAATCCTGTGGTTTCAGATGCAACTGAATAGGCGGCCGGACGCGTTGACCGCGCCCAGGCGGGGTCAAGTCGGCGGCCCGGGCTCAGCGCTCGGGCAGGGGAATGAACTCGTCGTCGCCCGGGACCTGGCCGAAACGGCCGTCCAGCCAGTCCTGCTTGGCCTGCTCGATGCGCTCGCGCGAGCTGGACACGAAGTTCCACCACAGGTGGCGCGGGCCGTCCAAGGGCTCGCCGCCCAGCAGCATGGCCTTGAGCGGGGTCTTGGCGCGCAGCAGCGGGCGCGTGCCCGGGTCCAGCACCACCAGGTGCTTCTCGGGCAGGTCGGCGCCGTCCAACTGGGCCTGGCCCTCGAGCAGATAGAGCGCGCGTTCGGCGTGGCTGTCCTCGATCGCCAGCTCGGCGTCGGGGTCGAGATCGATGGCGACGTACAGGGTGTCGCTGAACACCTTGACCGGCGACTCCTCGCCGTAGCCGCGGCCGGCGACCACGCGCAGCCAGGCGCCGTCGCGGCGCAGCTGCGGCAGCGTCGCCGCACCGTGGTGGTGGAAGGCCGGCGCGGTCTCCTCGAACGAGCGCGGCAGCGCGACCCAGGTCTGCATGCCGTGCAGCGGATGCTCGCCCGCGCGCAGCGCCTGCGGGGTGCGTTCGGAATGGGCGATGCCGCGGCCGGCGGTCATCCAGTTCACGTCGCCGGGATTGATGTCCTGCACGCTGCCCAACGTGTCGCGGTGGCCGATGCTGCCCGACCACAGGAAGGTGACCGTGGCCAGGCCGATATGCGGATGCGGACGCACGTCGATGCCATGGCCGGGTTCGAACACGGCCGGGCCCATGTGGTCGACGAACACGAACGGCCCGACCGAACGGGCCTGGATCGAAGGCACGGCGCGACGGACCTGGAAACCGCCGAGGTCGTGGACGCGGGGGGCGACGATCGTGCTCATGGCGTGGCTCTCTGGCTGCGCGGATGCAAGGCCGCTAGCTTGTCACGGCGCCCGCGGCGCGAACGCGCCTTGCGCGCAACGGCGTGTTGCGGCGCCGGGACTTGGGCGCCGCAACACGCCGCGCGGCTTCAGGGCGTGGCGGCGATCTTGAGCGTGGCCGCCGGTGCCTCGCCGGGCGCCAGCGAAGTCAGCTCGATGGTCCAGGTGCCGGCCGTGAGCACGGTTGCGCGCTCGGTGTTGAAGTTCAGCGCCTGCGCGGCGCCCGCGGCGGGCGCGAATTCGAAATTCACGTCGGCGTCGCCGGCGCGGATGCATTGCACGTTCGGCGGGCAGCGCGAGTCGTTGCTGACGCCGATATAGCGCAGCTGCGAGCGATCGGCCAGGGCGATGCGCTCGCCCGGCTTGAGGGTGGCGCTGCGCTCGCCGCCGTCGGAGGGGCCGGCGCCAGGGCCGCTGGCGCAGGCGGACAGGGCGGTGAGCGACAGCAGGACGGCGAACAGACGGCTCATGGCGACGGCCTCGATGCGGGAGCCCCGGATCGTAACCGACGCCGTCGCGCGCGCCGCGACGCCGCGTTCACCGCGCCGCGGCGGTACGCTCGCGCGGCTGCCGTGCCTGCGCCCGGTAGGCGCGCTTGGAGCGCCAGCCCAGGATCAAGGCGCCCAGCGCGATCACCAGGGCCGGCGCGATCGACAGGGCCAGCACGCGTTGCGCGTAGCGGGCGTGCGCGACCGGCTCGGGCATCGCCGACATTTGCGAGTCGACGAAGGTGACCTGGGCCCAGAACACGAAGGCCAGCGTCGCCAAGGCCAGCGCGGTCAGACCGATCAGGCGCGGCAGGAAGGCCTCGGGTCCGGCGCCGAGCAGACCGCGCGCGAAATGGACGCCGAGGGTGTAGGTGCCGGCGTAGGCCAGCAATGCGGTCACGAACAGCACGCCTTGCATCGTGGGGACTCCTTGTCCCGTTAAGCATTGGGCATCGAGCTTAGGCGAGCGCGCGTACTCGCGCCGGTGAGACGCGGCCGACAGCGCCGAAGCGTGGCGCCGCTGCGCCCAGCCGGTGTCCGGTTCGGCGCCGCCGCTGCGTTGCGCCATGTCCTTCAGCCGCGGTCGCGGCGCGAGGCCAGGCGGTCGGCCAGACGCGTCGGTTCGGGCAGGCGATAGCCGCGCAGGCAGCGCAGGGTCAGGGCCAGCGCGCTGCTCATCGACACCCGATGGCCGGGCGAGACGATCAGCGGCCGGCAGCGCGGCTTGCTGCGCAGGACCTGGCCGATGGTGCGGCCGCGATACGCCAGCGGCGCGCAGTCGCCGCGCTCGGGTCCGGGCTCGTCGTGACGGCCGACCAGCACCTTCTTGGCCACGCCGATGCTGGGCAGGCCGGTGGCGACGCCGAAATGCGCGGCGATGCCCAGGCCGCGCGGGTGGGCGATGCCGTGGCCGTCGACGAAGGCCAGGTCCGGCGGCTCGCCCAGCGCATCCAATGCGGCCAGCAAGGCCGGCAGTTCGCGAAAGCTCAGCAGACCGGGCAGGTAGGGCATGCGGGTGGGAATGCGCGCGATTGCCTGCCGCAGCGGTTGCAGGCTGTCGGCGTCCAACAGCACCGCGGCGGCGCGCGTGATCGCGCCCTCGTCCTCGAAGCCGACGTCGAAACCGGCGATGCGGCGCAAGGGCGTGGGGAAGCCGTCTTCCAGCACGACGTCGCGCGCCAGGGTTTCCTGCAGCGCGCGCGCGGCGGCGACGTCGCCGTCCCAGTCCGGCAGCGCCGCCCGCGTCATCAATAGCGGGTCTCGCTCACGCGCGCGTGGCCCTGGGCGTCGAACACGATCGCGATGCGGCGGTCGAATTCGCTCTCGGCCATCGGCGCGACCGTGCAGGCGCACAGCGCCGCGGCGATCTCCGGCACGGTGTTGCTGTGGCCGACCACCAGCACCGTGCCCGTCGGATGGCGCGCGCGCAGTTGCGCGGCGAACTCGGCGGCCGGCCGCTTGGCGTCGTACACGGTCACCGCCGTCGCGTGCGCGGCGGCCGTGGGCGTGGCGGTGTCGCGGGTGCGCCGGTAGTCGGTGGCGTAGACGGCGAACACGTCCTGGCCGGCCAGGCTGTCGGCCAGGCGCTGCGCGCGCGCTAAGCCGTCCGGGCTCAGGCTGGGATCGCGCGGATCGTCGTTGGCCTTCTCGGCGTGGCGCACCAGCACGAATTCGAGCGCGGTGGCGGTCTGCGGCGGCGCGCTTGCGCAGGCGGCCAACAGCCATACCGCCAGCAGCGTCGACAGCGTTTTCGGCAAAGACATGCGTGGGTCCTCAAACGTCCAGCAGTTGCGTGCCGGCGCGCGCGATCTCGCCGTCCTGGGCCGCGGGCGCGCCGGACACGCCGATCGCGCCCAGGACCTGGCCCTGGTGTTGCAGACGCACGCCGCCTTCCAGCGGCAACGCCTGCGGCAGGCCGAGCACGACGGTATGGCCCTGCGCCAGCAGCTCCTGGTGGAACACGGTGTCGCGGCGGTAGTTGGCCGCGTGCTCGGCCTTGCGGATCGCGACCTCGACGCTGGCGTTGGGCGTGCCGTCCATGCGTCGGAACAGCAGCAAACGCCCCGCGTCGTCGACGATCGCGATCGCCACCGCATGCCCGCCCGCACGCGCCTGCGTTTCCGCGGCGCGGGCGATGCCGTCGGCGGCCGCCAGGGTGAGCGTGGTACGGGTGGACAGCAGTTCTTTCATCGGCGGTGCGTGGCGAGTGCGGAAGGGCATCGCATCGTACGCCGGAATGGCGGCGGCTAGGGGCGCCGGGCTTGCGTTGCGAGTGGCGTGGCGCGCGGTGGCGCGATGGTGCGGTTCGCCTTCGGCTCACCACACCCTGCGAGCGGCGTGGGGTGCGGTGGTAACCGCACCGGTGTTGAGTGCGGTGCATGGCGATGGTGCGGTTCGCCTTTGGCTCACCACACCCTACGAGGAGCGTAGGGTGCGGTGGCAACCGCACCGGCGTTGAGTGCGGTGCATGGCGAGGTGCGGTTCGCCTTGGCTCACCGCGCCTACGCTCAGGCCGCTTGTCGCAACACCGTGAGCAAGCCCTTGGCCGCGGCCAGGCGCGCGGGCGCGTCGGGCAGGTCGAGCTTGATCTTGAGCTTGTCCGCGCCGTCCATCTGGTAGAGCTTGGACTGGGTCTGGATCAGGCGGATCACCGCCATCGGATCCACGTTCGGCTTCTCGACGAACTGGACCCGTCCGCCCTTCTCGCCCAGGTCGAGCTTGCGGATGCCCAGCTCGGTCGCGGCCAGCTTGAGCTCGGCGACCGCGAACAGATGCTTGGCCGCGTCCGGCAGCAGGCCGAAGCGGTCGATCATCTCCACCTGCAGCTCGCGCAGCTGGTCGACGTCGCGCGCGCCGCTGACGCGCTTGTACAGGGTCAGGCGGGTGTGCACGTCGGGCAGGTAGTCGTCCGGAATCAGCGCCGGGATGTGCAGCTCGACCTCGGCGCCGCGCGCCTCGGTCGCATCCACGTCGGGCAGCTTGCCCTGGCGGATCGAACGCACCGCGCGTTCCAGCAGTTCGGTGTAGAGGCTGAAGCCGACTTCCGCCATCTGCCCGCTCTGGTCCTCGCCCAGCAGCTCGCCGGCGCCGCGGATCTCCAGGTCGTGGGTGGCCAGGGTGAAGCCGGCGCCGAGTTCGTCCATCGCCGCGATCGCATCCAGGCGCTTGCGCGCGTCGGCGGTGATCGAGCGTTTGTCCGGCACCACTAGGTAGGCGTACGCGCGGTGGTGCGAACGGCCGACGCGGCCGCGCAGCTGGTGCAGCTGGGCCAGGCCGAACTTGTCGGCGCGGTTCATGATGATGGTGTTGGCGTTGGGGATGTCGATGCCCGACTCGATGATGGTCGAGGCCAGCAGCACGTTGAAGCGCTGCTTGTGGAAATCCAGCATCACCCGTTCCAGCTCGCGTTCGGCCATCTGGCCGTGGGCGATGCCGATGCGCGCCTCCGGTACCAGCTCCTGCAACTGGCGTTGCATGCGGCCGATGCTCTCGACGTCGTTGTGCAGGAAGTAGACCTGGCCGCCGCGCGCGAGCTCGCGCTGGAAGGCCTCGCGCAACTGGGCGTCGTCCCATGGCACCACGAAGGTCTGCACCGCCAGGCGGTGCGCGGGCGGGGTGGCGATGATGCTCAGGTCGCGCAGACCGGCCATGGCCATATTGAGCGTGCGCGGGATCGGCGTCGCGGTCAGGGTCAACAGGTGCACGTTGGCGCGCAGCGCCTTCAGCGCTTCCTTCTGGCGCACGCCGAACCGCTGCTCCTCGTCGACGATCACCAGGCCCAGGTCGGGGAAACGCACGTCCGGCTGCAGCAGGCGGTGGGTGCCGACGATCACGTCGATCTTGCCCTCGGCCAGTTTCTCCAGTTCGGCCTTGATCTCCTTGGCGGTCTTGAAGCGCGACAGCACTTCCACGCGCAGCGGCCAGTCGGCGAAGCGGTCGCGGAAGTTGCGGTAGTGCTGTTCGGCCAGCAGGGTGGTCGGCACCAGCACCGCGACCTGCTTGCCGGCCGCGGCGGCGACGAAGGCCGCGCGCACCGCGACCTCGGTCTTGCCGAAGCCGACGTCGCCGCAGACCACGCGGTCCATGGGCTGGCTGCTGCCCAGGTCGCGGATCACCGCCTCGATCGCGGCGTGCTGGTCCGGGGTTTCCTCGAACGGGAACGCGGCCGCGAACGGCTCGTACATCACGCGGTCCAGATCCAGCGCCAAGCCGGCGCGGGCCTGGCGCTTGGCCTGGATCTCCAGCAGCTCGGCGGCGACGTCGCGGACTTTCTCGGCGGCCTTCTTCTTGGCCTTGGTCCATTGCTCGCCGCCCAGCGAATGCAGCGGCGCGGTCTCGACCGAGGCGCCCGAGTACCGGCTGATCAGGTGCAGCTGCGCGACCGGCACGTACAGGCGATCGCCCTTGGCGTATTCGATCTCGAGGTATTCGCCGGGCTGACCGCCGGCTTCCAGCACGATCAGGCCGCGGTAGCGGCCGACGCCGTGGTCCTCGTGCACGATCGGCGCGCCCTCGGACAGTTCGCCCAGGTCGCGGATGATGGCTTCGGGTTCGCGCCCGACGCGCTTGCGCCGGCGCGGCTGCGAGGCGCGGTCGGGGAACAGTTGGCGTTCGGTGAGCGCGGCCAGCGCCGGATCGGTGAGGGCGAAGCCGTCGTCCAGCGGCGCCACCGCGATCGCGAAACGCGCATCGCCGGCGGCGAACGCGCTCCAGTCGCTGAGCACCTCCGGGCGCAGCTCGGCGGCCTGCAGCAGTTCCAGCAAGGCCTCGCGGCGGCCGGCGCTGTCGGCGGCGATCAGTACGCGGCCGCGGTAGCTGCCCAGGAACGACTTCAGCGCCTGCGCGGGCGCCGCGTCCTTGGCCGCCAACGGCAGCGCCGGCGCCGGCTGGTCGCCCAGCGCGAGCGCGCGCTCGCGCTGCGGATGGCCTTCGCCGCAGACCTCGACGCGCTCGCCCTGATTGAGGCGTTCGCGCAGCGCGTCCGGCGACAGGTACAGCGTGTCGGGCGGCAGCAGCGGCCGTTCCAGATCGTGGCGGCGCTGTTCGTAGCGCTCGCCGGTGTTGATCCAGAACTGTTCGGCCGCTTCCAGCACGCCTTCGCCCAGCACCGGCAGCGCGCTCGCGCCGAGGTAGTCGAACAGGGTGGCGGTTTCGTTGAAGAACAGCGGCAGGTAGTACTCGATGCCCGAGGGCGCGATGCCGGCCTTCAAGTCCTGGTACAGGCCGCTGCGGCGCGTATCCAGATCGAAGCGATCGCGCAGCGCGTCCAGCGCGCGCTTGAGCGAGGCCTCGTCCAGCGGTACTTCGCGGCCGGGCAGCAGGCGCACCGCGTCGAACTTGTCCAGCGAACGCTGCGACTCCGGATCGAAGGCGCGGATGGTCTCGATCTCGTCGTCCAGCAGCTCGACCCGGAACGGCGTGTCCGCGCCCATCGGATAGACGTCGAGCAGGCCGCCGCGCACCGCGAAGTCGCCGGGGTCCAGCACCTGCGGCACGTTGCGGTAGCCAGCCGATTCCAGACGGCGCTTTTCCGCGTCCATGTCCAGGCGTTGGCCGACGCGCACGTCGAAACTGCCGCCGACCACATGCTTCAGCGGCGCCAGGCGTTGCAGCAGGGTCTGCACCGGCACCACCACGATTCCGCGCTGCAGATTGGGCAAGCGGTGCAGCGCGGCCAGACGCTGCGAGACGATGTCCGGGTGTGGACTGAACTGGTCGTAGGGCAGGGTTTCCCAGTCCGGGAACGGCAGCACCGGCAGTTCGCCGTCGCCGCCCAGCAGGGTGCGCAGGTCGGATTCCAACTGGTGCGCGGCGTGGTTGTCGCGCGCGATCGCGAGCAGCGGGCCGGCATGCGCGGCCGCCGCGGCGGCCAGGTGGAAGGCCAGCGCCGAGGGCGACACCGGCGCGCGCCACCAGGCGCGTTGTTGGCCGGCCTTGGGCAGCGGCGGAGCGGGGAACGGGAACTTGGGCATCGGGTTCGGCGGACGCTGGATCGATGAGGACGGAGGGCAAGGCGCTCGTCGCGGCGGCAGGCCAAAACGAGTGCAGCGCCGGCAGCCTTCGCCGCCAGCGCAATGGGCGCCGAGTGTACGCGAGGGCGGTGAGCGGCCCGTGCGCATTCGGGGGATTTACTTGTACCCGGCAGGCGTCGCAGAGCGTGAGACGGGCGAGCGTGGGGCGTCGCCATGCTGATTCGTTCCGGCGCGAGGCCGGGTCTGGAGCGCCTTCTGCGGGAGTGCCTTCGGGGGAAGGCTTTTCTCGGGACGGCCCTATGCGGGAGGGCTCTCTATTGGAGGGGCCCTGTGGGAAGGCTCTCTAGTAGCGTGGCTCGCTGTAGCGGTCCTCTTGTAGGACCGGCTCTCTGTGGGAGCGGCTCTCTGTGGGAGCGGCGTAAGCCGCGATCGCGCGAATCGAGCGGCGGCGCTACTGGAGGGCGCAATCGCGGCTTACGCCGCTCCCACAGGAAGCCGAGGGGATGAAAATTTATCGCACGTTCATAAAATAGCTTGCTATTAAATAGCGCGCTATGTAATTTACGCCCCATGAAGACGCCGCCCTCCGTCCCCCGGGTCGCACCGCCGCAGACCGCCTCGCTGAAGCTGGACGACCAGCTCTGCTTCGCCCTGTATTCGACCTCGCTGGCCTTGAACAAGGTTTACCGCAAGCTGCTCGCGGGCCTGGGCCTGACCTACCCGCAGTACCTGGCGATGATGGTGCTGTGGGAACGCGATCAGGTCACCGTGTCGGAGATCGGCGAGCGCCTGTACCTGGATTCGGCCACCCTGACCCCGCTGCTCAAGCGCCTGGAGGGCGCGGGCCTGATCAGCCGCACCCGCGCGCGCGACGACGAGCGCCAGGTCGTGATCGCCTTGACCGAGGCAGGCCGCGCGCTGCAGGAACCGGCGCGCGCGGTGCCGATGGGCATCTTCGGCGCGGCCGGTTGCGCGCCCGATCAGATCGGATCGATGAAGTCGCAGCTGGAATCGCTGCGCACGAATCTGATGCAGCACGTTTGAGCGAGCGGCGCGCGCGCAGCGTCGCCCATGTCCCATCGCAAGCCACGAATACGCACCACGAAACCGGCGACGGTGTCGCCAAACCGAACCAAACCGAACCCAACCCCCGCAGGAGCAAGCTCATGTCCCTCGACCAAGTCCTCTACACCGCCCATGCCACCGCCACCGGTGGCCGCGACGGCCGCGCCGTGTCCTCCGACCAGGTGCTCGACGTCAAGCTGACCACCCCGCGCGAGCTCGGCGGCGCCGGCGGCGACGGCACCAATCCGGAACAGCTGTTCGCGGCCGGTTATTCGGCCTGCTTCATCGGCGCGCTGAAGTTCGTCGCCGGCAAGGAAAAGATCGCCCTGCCCGCCGACACCTCGATCGAAGGCGCGGTCGGCATCGGCCCGATTCCGGCCGGTTTCGGCATCCAGGCCGAGCTCAAGATCTCGCTGCCGGGCCTGCCGCGCGAGCAGGCCGAGGCGCTGGTGCAGAAGGCGCACCAGGTCTGCCCGTACTCCAACGCGACCCGCGGCAACATCGACGTGACCCTGACCATCGTCTGATCGCGTCCATCGCCCGCGACACCCGATCCCGGCGCGGCGACGCGCCGGGATTTTTTTGCGCGCGCTAGGGCCGCGCTTCCAGCACCAGGTTGAAGGGCGTCTGGGTGGCGCGCCGGAACCGGCTGAAACCGCCCTCGCTCATCACCTGCTGCAGGCGCGCCTGTCCGGCCTGCGCGCCCAGCGCCGGGCCGTGCCGCGCCAGCGAGACCGGCACGCAGATCTGCGAGGACGCGCCGTAGTAGACCCGCCCGACCGGATTGAGGTTGTCCTCGACGCGGTCGCCGGCGAAGGGTTCCACCAGCAGGCAGTGCCCATCGGGCTTGAGCGCATCGCGCGCGTGGCGCGCGGCGCCGACCGGATCGCCCATGTCGTGCAGGCAGTCGAAGAAGGCGATCAGATCGAAATTGCGGCCGCTGTAGCTGGTGGCGTCTGCGACCTCGAAATAGGCGTTATCGATGCCGGCCTCCTGGGCGCGACGGCGCGCGGTCTCGATCGAGGCCGGGTGGTAGTCGTAGCCGATGAAACTGGTGTTCGGAAACGCCTTGGCCATCAGGGTGGTGCTGGCGCCGTGACCGCAGCCGACGTCGGCGACCTTGCCGCCCTGACGCAGCTTGTCGAGCACGCCGTCCAGCG
Source organism: Lysobacter sp. cf310 (assembly GCF_900114355.1). Lineage (GTDB taxonomy): Bacteria > Pseudomonadota > Gammaproteobacteria > Xanthomonadales > Xanthomonadaceae > Lysobacter. The sequence goes on along the minus strand of NZ_FOSS01000002.1, from coordinate 665,068 downwards.
CGGGCAGCCATTCGCCCAGCAGGTGCGCGTTGTAGCCGGCGCGGAAGAAGCGTTCGGTGCCGTGGAACAGGCAGGGGTGGTGCTCGCCCCATTCCATGCCGGCGCCGCTGCGGAAGTTGTCCTTGGTGCGTTCCAGCGCATGGAACGCGGCCTCGACGATGGAATAGGCGCCTGCCAGATCGACCGGCCCGCCCGGGTCGGCCAAGCACAAGGCCTGTTCCGCGCTGAGCGAGTAGTGCCCGCTCGCCGCGTCGTACTGCACGTAACCGCCGGCGGCCTGATTGCCCAGCCACTCGCGCGCGTAGCGTTCGTGGGTGCCGGTGCGCGCGGCCAGTTCGGCCGGGCTCAGGGCCTCCCTGGCCAGCGCCCGGTAGTAGCCCAGCTGATCGCCGACCAGGACCAGGCTGGCGCTGATGGCCGCGCCCAGGTCGCCGACTGCGCGGCCCAGGAATTCGTTGAGGCGTGCTTCGTCGATGCTCATATCCGCGTCCCGAACCTGTCCGTCCCTGGACGCGCGGCAAGGCCTGCCGCCAGCCCCATGCATGGGAACCAACGCGGGCGACGCATAAGGCAGGCCAGCCGCCGGTCGGCGGCGAGGCGGCCGGACTCAGTCCGGGCTGGGCTTGCGCAGGTCCAGCGAGACCCGGATCAGGCCGGGCGCGTCCTGCTGGAATTCGCGCTCGAAGCCCAGCGACTGGGCCAGCGCGATCATGGCGTGGTTGTGCTCGAACACGTCGCCATAGATGCGCTCGACCTTCTTGCCGCGCGCCCACTTCACCAGCCGCGTCATCAGATAGCGGCCCAGGCCCATGTTGGCGATGAAGTGGCTGACCAGGATCGCGAATTCCGCGTCCTTGCCGTTGTCGTCGATGGCCACGCGCGCGACCGCGCCGACCAGGGCTTCGCCGGGCGGCAGCGGCTCGGCCGCGACCAGGGCGAATTCGGTCTTGGGATTGATCCGGGTGAAGCGCTCGGCCATCTCCGGGGTGAGTTCCTTCAGCGCGTAGAGAAAACGCTGGCGGACCTCATCGGGTTGCAATAAGCCGAAGCCCGCGCGCAGCGGCTCGGCGTCCTCCGGTCGGATCGGACGGATGAGCAACTCGCGTCCGTTGGGGAGACGCTGACGCTCGTGCCAAGGCGGGAGTCTTTCGCGCGCGGCCATGCCCGGATATTGGCACACTGGAAGCCGTTGCGGCTTCATTTCGGGATCACATGGACGAAAAAACCTTGCGCGCCTGGGTCGGCGCCTGGCCCGGGGTGGTCGAAGACCTGAAGTGGAAGGAGGTGACGGTCTTCAGCGTCGGCGGGCGGATGTTCTGTGCCTGCCGGCTGCAGGGACCGGAGCCGGGCGGGCTCAGTTTCCGGGTCGAGGACGAGCGTTTCCTGGAGCTGACCGAGCGCCCCGGCTTCCGCCCGGCGCCGTTCCTGGCCCGCGCGCACTGGGTCAACGTGCTGCAGCCGCAGCGCCTGCCGGCGGCCGAGCTGCAGGCTTTGCTGCGCCGCAGCTACGAACTGATCCGGGCCCGCCTGAGCAAGAAGCTGCAGCGCGAACTGGCCGACTGACCGGCCCGCCGCAGGCGCCGCGCGCGCCGCCGGGGCGCCCGGGTGCGGATGCTAGACTCCGCCGCTTCCGAACCTCACGAGCAGGACGACCATGGCAGGTGGTGGTGATTCGACCCGCGCGATTCTGTTCGCGCTAGGCGCCAATTTCGCGATCGCGGTGGCCAAGGGCGTGGCCGCGTTCTTCACCGGTTCCAGCGCGATGCTGGCCGAGACCGTGCACTCGCTGGCCGATTGCGGCAACCAGTTGTTGCTGCTGCTGGGCCTGCGCCAGGCCAAGCGCCCGCCGTCGCCGGATTACCCGCTGGGCTACGGCAAGGCGATCTATTTCTGGTCCTTCCTGGTCGCGGTGATGCTGTTCACCGTCGGCGGCATGTTCTCGCTCTACGAGGGCATCCATAAGCTGCAGCACCCCGAGCCGCTGAAGCAGTGGTGGTGGGCGGCCGGCGTGCTCACCTTCGGCATCGCCGCCGAGGCGGTGTCGATGCGCGCCTGCCTGGTCGAGGTCAACAAGGCGCGCGGCAGCCGCAGCCTGTGGCAGTGGTTCCGCGAGAGCCGCCAGGCCGAACTGGTGGTGATCTTCGGCGAGGACCTGGCCGCGCTGCTGGGCCTGGTGTTCGCGCTGGCCGCGGTGATGACCGCGGTGATCACCGGCAACCCGATCTGGGACGCCATCGGCACCATCGCCATCGGCGCGCTGCTGATCGTGGTCGCGGTGTTCGTGGCGATCGAGGTCAAGGCGATGCTGATCGGCCAAAGCGTGGACCCGGCTCGTCAGCAGCAGATCCGCGACTTCCTCAACGGCCGTCCGGAGATCGCCCAGGTCATCAGCGTGATCACCCTGCAGTTGGGCAACGAGGTGATGGTGTCGGTGCAGGCGCGCATGCGCGAAGAGCACAGCGTGCCGGCCCTGACCGAGCAGATCAACGTGGTCGAACGAGCGATGAAGCAGGCCTTCCCGGAAGTGCGCTGGAGCTTCTTCGAGCCGGATACCAAAGCCGGCCTCTGACGCCGCGACGGCCGCGAATAAAGACGCCACGGGGCACAAATCCCGTGGCGTTTTTCATGGCCGGCGCTGGGCGATAATCGCCGCGATCGGGCAGGGAAGAGACGCGGGCATGAAGACGCTGCATGCGGTGCTGTTGTCGACGGGCTTGGTGGCGGCGATCGGCGGGGCGGTCGCCTACGCCGGTTATCGCGCCTACCTGCACACGCTGGACTCGGTCGCGCGCGCGGCCGTGGATTCGCCCCGCAAGCCCGACCCCGCCGCGCAGGCGCGCACCGAGCGCGCGGCCGAAGCGCTGCTGGCCTCGCTGCGCCCGCGCCTGGCCGCGAGCGAGCGCCCGGTGCGGCATATCGCGTTGACGGCGATGGCGCAGGACGAACGCAAGGCCAGCAAGGTCGGCGGCGTCGCCTACTGGGCCGCGGGCCGCGACTATCCGCGCGACCCCGACGGTCGGCCGCTGGTGCTGCTGGCCCAGGTCGACCTGGCCGAAGCGCGCCTGGACGGCGCCCCGCAGCAGGGCCTGCTGCAGTTCTTCATTTCCGATCGCGGCGACTACTACGGCGCCAACTTCGACGACCCCAAGCACGACGGCATGGATGCGCTGAGGCAGCCGCTGGGCTTCCGTGTGGTGCATTGGCCCGACACCGGCGCGCCCGCGCTGGCGCCGCCGACCTCGCCGGCTCAGCCGGCCGACGAGCAGCGTCTGCCGTTCGACCCGACCCAGCCGCGCCGCATGCGCTTCGTCGCCGGACGCGAAAGCCTGGGCAGCAACGACGCCGGCTGGCCCGCGGCGATGGGCGGGGCGCTGGACGAGCGCGTCGAGGCCTACGTGCGGGCACATCCCGGCCAGGACAGCGACGCCCTCAACGACGCCCTGTTCGAGACCTTGTCGCGCAGCGGCCACAAGTTCGGCGGCCATCCGGACTTCACTCAGAGCGACCCGCGCGAGGCCGGCGATCGCCAGGTGCTGTTGCTGCAGCTCGACAGCGACGAGGACATGATGTGGGGCGATTCGGGCATCGCCAATTTCTTCATCGACCCCGATGACCTCGAGCGCGGCGAGTTCGGCCGCGTCGCCTATCACTGGGATTGTTATTGATGCGGCTGCGGCCTTATCTGCCGACCGATCGTGCGGCCTGCCTGGATCTGTTCAGCAGCAACGTGCCCGACTACTTCGCCGAACTCGAACGCGCCGATTTCATCCAGACCCTGGACGAGATCGACGATTACTTCGTGATCGAGGCGCCGGGCGAGGGCCTGGTCGCCTGCGGCGGCTACGCGGCCCTGGACGACGCGCCCGAGGTCGCCGGCCTGTGCTGGGGGATGGTGCGGCGCGACCTGCAACGGCGCGGCTACGGCGAGCATCTGTTGCGCGAGCGTCTGCAGCGCATCGCCGCCGAGCCGGCGTTCGAGCGCATCGTGATCGAGACCACCCAATTCAGTCGCGCATTCTTCGCCCGCCACGGTTTCGTCGCCACGCGCGAGGTGGCCGACGGTTTCGCGCCCGGCTACGACCTGGTGGAGATGCAGCGGCCCGCACGCTAGCCGACCGCCCGCGACGCGCTCAGGCGTCGGTGCGCGCCAGCCACTGCAGTTGCGAACTGGCCGCCGGGGTTTCGCCCAGAGCCTTGCTCAGCAGGGGCAGCACCGCGCCCAGGGTCTGGTCCACCTGATAAGGCGGATTGACCAGCAGCAGGCCGCTGCCGTTCATGCGCAGCGGCGAATCGTCGGCGCGCACCAGCAGTTCGGCGGCCAACACCGACTTGGCCGGCAGCGCGGCGGCGCGGCGGTAGAACGGCTGCAGCGAGCGCCGCAGCTTGATCGGATACCACAGCGCGTAGCAGGCCTGCGGCCAGCGCCCCAGGCCCTCGCGCAGGGCGCCGATGGCGGTGTCGAACTCTTCCAGCTGGGCCTCGTAGGGCGGGTCGATCAGGACCAGGCCGCGGTTGTAGCGGGTGGCGCCGATCTTGGGCGGCAGCAGGGCTTTCATCGCCGCGTAGCCGTCGCGCTGGTGCACGGCCACACGCGGATCGCGGGCGAAGTTGTGCTCGAGCTGGGCGGCCTCTTCCGGTTGCAGCTCGCAGGCGGCGATGCGGTCGTCGGCGCGCAGCGCGTGCGCGAGCAGCCAGGGCGAGCCGGGGTAGGCGGAAGCGCCGTGCTCGGCGCGGCAGGCCTTGACCGCGCCCAGGTAGCGCGCGATCGCCGGGTGCTTGGGCGCCTCGGCCTGCAGGCGGGCGATGCCGCCCTCGGCCTCGCCGGTGCGCAGGGCCGAGTTGCCGTCCAGCGGGTAGAGCCCGCGCCCGGCATGGGTGTCGAGCGCGAACAGCGGCGCCGGCTTGACCGCGAGGGCGTCGCACAGCACCAGCAGGGCGACGTGTTTGAGCACGTCGGCATGGTTGCCGGCATGGAAGGCGTGGCGATAGTTCATGCGCATAGGGTAGCCCGTCCGCACCGGCGCTTGCTCTATGCTTGCCGCGGCCCCACCCCGAAACCCGCCATGCCCCGCATCCTGCTGGTCGACGACGAACCCGCGATCGCCGCCACCGTGCTCTACGCCCTGCGCGCCGAGGGCTTCGAGGCCGAGCACTGCCTGACCGGCGGCGAGGCCCTGCGCGAAGCCCAGCGCCAGGCCTACGATCTGGCGGTGCTGGACGTCGGCCTGCCCGATATCGGCGGTTTCGCCCTGTGCCGCGAGCTGCGCCGCGAGCGCGACCTGCCGGTGATCTTCCTGACCGCGCACGACGCCGAGGCCGATCGCATCCTCGGCCTGGAGATCGGCGCCGACGACTACGTGACCAAGCCGTTCTCGCCGCGCGAACTGGTCGCGCGCGTGCGCGTGGTGCTGCGGCGCGGGCGCGCCCAGGCCGAGGCGCCGGCCGCGGCCGAGAGCGCGTTCCGCCACGATCCGGAAGGCAAGCGCATCCGCTACCGCGGCCAGCCGCTGGACCTGACCCGCTACGAGTACGGCCTGCTGGCCGCGCTGCTGCAACGGCCGGGCGCGGTGCTGTCGCGCGCGCAGCTGATGGACCGGGTCTGGGGCGACGCCCTGGACAGCGGCGACCGCACCGTCGACACCCACATCAAGACCCTGCGCGGCAAGCTGCGCGAGATCGACGGCGAGTCCGATCCGATCCGCACCCACCGCGGACTGGGCTATTCGCTGGATGCGAACTGAGCGGCGCGCATGAAGATCGGGCTGCGCATCTTTCTGGGCTATTTCTGCATCGTCGCGCTGGCCGCGCTGCTGCTGACGCGGGTGTTCCTGGCCGAGGTCAAGCCGGGCGTGCGCCAGGCGATGGAAGACACCCTGGTCGATTCGGCCAATGTGCTGGCCGAATTGGCCACCGACGATTTCATCGCCGGCCGCATCAACGACGGCGCCTTCGCGCGGCGCGTGCGCGAACTGCGCGGGCGCGACTTCGGCGCCGAGATCTGGGGCTTCGGCAAGCGCGCCACCAACTACCGCCTGTACATCACCGACGCGCGCGGCGTCGTGGTGTTCGACAGCGACGGCCGCGACCTGGGCCGCGACTACTCGCGCTGGAACGACGTCTACCTGACCCTGCGCGGGCGCTACGGTGCGCGCTCCACGCCCAGCGATCCGGACGATCCCAACTCCAGCGTGATGCACGTGGCCGCGCCGATTCGCGACCCGGCCGGCCGCATCATCGGTTCGCTGACCGTGGCCAAGCCCAACCGCACCATCGCGCCCTTCATCGAGCGCAGCCAGCGCGTAGTGCTGCGCTGGGGCGGCGTGCTGATGGGCACCGCGCTGCTGATCGGCCTGTTCGCGGCCTGGTGGCTGTCGCGCCAGCTCAACGGCCTGCGCCGTTACGCGCACGCGGTCAGCGCCGGCCGTCGCGCCGAGCTGCCGGCCTCGGTCGGCGAGTTCGGCGAGCTCGGGCGCGCGCTGGAGAGCATGCGCACCCAGCTCGAGGGCAAGCAGTACGTCGAGCAGTACGTGCACACCCTGACCCACGAGATGAAGAGCCCGCTGGCGGCGATCCGCGGCAGCGCCGAGTTGCTGGAAACGCGGCCGGACGAGGCGCCGATGGCGGAGGAGGACCGCGCGCGCTTCGCCGCCAGCATCCGCCGCCAGAGCGACCGGCTGGCGCAGATGATCGACAAGCTGCTGGCGCTGGCCGCGGTCGAGCACCGCCAGCGCCTGGACAATCCCGAGCCGGTGGACCTGGCCGCGATCGCGCGCGAGGCCGCCGAACAGTGCGCGCCGCGCCTGGCCCAGGGCGGCTTGAGCCTCCGCCTGGACCTGGCCGAAGACCTGCCGCCGCTGGACGGCGACCCCTTCCTGTTGCGCCAGGCCCTGGTCAACCTGATCGACAACGCCGCCGATTTCTCGCCCGCGCAGGGCGAGATCGCGCTGCGCCTGTACCGCGACGGCGAGGCCCAGCGCGTCGACGTCGGCGACCGCGGTACCGGCGTGCCCGAATACGCGCTGCCGCGCGTGTTCGAACGCTTCTACTCGCTGTCGCGCCCGGCCGGCGGCAGCCGCAGCAGCGGCCTGGGCCTGTGCTTCGTGGCCGAGGTCGCGGCCTTGCATGGCGGGCATGCGGCGCTGGCCAACCGCGATGGCGGTGGTGCGCTGGCCAGCCTGGTGCTGTCGCGCGGCCTGTAGGCCGCGCGAGGAGTGAGCTTGGAGGAGCTAGGAGTAAGCGTGGAGGAGTGAAGAGTGAGCGAAAGCCAATAGCGCACTTACTCACGCCTCACTCCTCTAAGCTCACTCCTAGCTCCAACACTTCACCATCGCTTCACCGTTCCCCCATCCTCCCCACCCAGGCCGCGCCCATCCTGCCGTCACCGCAATGACAGGAGTGGGGACATGCGACTTTGGCTGAAAGTATTTCTGGTGCTGGGCATGACCCTGGCGATCCTGATTCCGCTGCTGCTGATTCGCGGCGTGATCAACGACCGCCAGAGTTATCGCAACCAGGCCGTGGCGAGCATCGCGCGCAGCTACGCCGGCGCCCAGGCCTTCACCGGTCCGGTGCTGGTGGTGCCGTACACGGACTTCATCGAAACCGATGAGAAGGACGAGAAGGGCTTCGTGCGCCGGGTCGTGCGCGAGGAAGCCGGTCGCTGGACCTATTTCCCGACCACTCTGGACGTGCGCGGCCCGCTCAAGCCCAGCACGCGCCGACTCGGCCTGCACGAGGTGCGGGTGTACGAATGGCAGGCCCAGGCCAAGGCCGATTTCCGCGCCGAGCTGCCCAAGCTCGCGCTGCCGGCAGGACATACCCGCAAGATCGGCCGGCCCTGGTTGAGCTACGGCTTCGCCGACGTGCGCGGCCTGCTGTCGACGCCGGTGCTGCGCATCGACGGCGCCCCGGTCGAGGTCGAGGAAGGCATGGGCAGCCGCGACGGCGGCGGCGTGCACACCCGCCTGGCGGTGCCGGAACCGGGCCAGGTGCTGAGCCTGCGCACCCAGCTCGACTTCAACCTCGGCGGCACCGAGTCGCTGGCGCTGGTGCCGCTGGCCAAGAGCAACCGCTTCGCGATCCAGTCCAGCTGGCAGCATCCGCGCTTCGGCGGCAGCTTCCTGCCGCGCACCCGCGACATCGGCGCCCAGGGCTTCAGCGCCGACTGGCAGGTGTCCTCGCTGGCCACCAGCGCGCAGCGCCAGTTCCTGGACGGCAAGACCGTGCCCAGCGTGGAAGGCAGCGAGATGGCCGGCGGCGAACGCGCCGACACGGTCGCCACCGGCGGCATCGATGCGGTGGCGGTGGCCCTGGTCGATCCGGTCAACGTCTATTCGCAGGCCGATCGCGCCAGCAAGTACGGCCTGCTGTTCGTGCTGCTGACCTTCATCGGCTTCTTCATCTTCGAACTCATCAAGCAGCTGCCGATCCACCCGATCCAGTACGGCCTGGTCGGCCTGGCGCTGGCGATCTTCTTCCTGCTCCTGGTCAGCCTCAGCGAGCACATCGCCTTCGCCTGGGCCTATCTGGCCGCGAGCGTGGCCTGCATCGGCCTGCTCGGCTTCTACCTCAGCGCGGTCTTGCGCAGCGTCGGCCGCGGCCTGGGCTTCGCGGCGATGCTGGCGACCTTGTACGCGGCGCTGTACGGCCTGCTGGTGTCGGAGGACAACGCGCTGGTGATGGGCGCGGGTCTGCTGTTCCTGATCCTGGCCGCGGTGATGGTGATCACCCGCAAGGTCGACTGGTACCAGCTCGCCGGCTCGCGCCCGCTGGCGCGCTGATTCGGCGATATCGCGGCCGCGGGCAGACGCCCGCGGCCGCACTTTATGAGGCCGACCCATGTGTGCCGACACCGAATCGCTGACGATGTTCCAACTCGCCGCCGACCTGCGCTGGGCCTTGCCCGCCATCGTGGCGGCGGCGACCGTCTGGCTGCCGCATCCGCGCCGCCTGGGTGTGCGCTGGCTCGTCGCGGTGCTGCTGGGCTGGACGATCAATGCCGCTTTCAGCGATGCGCTGCTCGATCCGGTCGGCTGGGCCGAGGCCATGGGCGACGACGAGGCGCATATGCGGTATCAGCCCAGCGCGCTCGCCGTCCATATCCGGTTCGGTTGGCTGCTGCCGGCCATCGCCGCGAGCCTGGCGCTGCTCTTCGCTGGAGCGCTGCAGTGGATGCGCGTCGCGTGCTTGCGTGCCGCCGCCACCCGATAGACGTCGGCCGCCGATCGGGCCGCTGCTGCGCCGGTCGGCCACCGAGTGTCCCGTGCCGCGCTTGGCCTAAACTGCCTGCCATGAACGTGTCTCCGATCGAAGTACGTTGCTACGTGGGCGCGGCGATCGCTCCCTATCTGGACGATCTCGCGCGGCTGCGCATCGCGGTGTTCCGCGAGTGGCCGTATCTGTACGACGGCGACAGCGACTACGAAGCCCAGTATCTGCAGACCTATCTGCGCTCCTGGCGCAGCGTCGCGGTGCTGGCCTTCGACGGCGATCGAGTCGTCGGCGCCTCCACCGGTCTGCCCTTGAGCGACGAGTCCGACGCCTTCCTGGCGCCGTTCGCCGGCAGCGCCGTCGATCCCGAGCGCGTGTTCTATTGCGGCGAATCCGTGCTGCTGCCGGCCTATCGCGGTCGCGGCCTCGGCCATCGTTTCTTCGACGAACGCGAAGCGCATGCGCGCTCGCTGGGCGGCTACGACTGGACCGCCTTCTGCGCGGTCGAGCGCGCCGCCGACGATCGGCGCCGGCCGCCGTTCCAGCGCGACAACGAGGCGTTCTGGAGCAAGCGCGGCTACCGCCAGCGCCCGGAGTTGCGCGCGAGCCTGCCCTGGCGCGAAGTCGACCGCGGCGAGGTCGCGCACACGCTGGGCTTCTGGCTGCGTGCGCTGGAGCGGCAGCGTTGAAGGTCGCGGTCGCCAAATACCGCATCGATGCGCCGCGCAGCTTCGCCGAGTTCGCCGACAAGCAGGCGCGCTGGCTGGGCGAGGCCAAGCGCGCCGGCGCCGAACTGGCGGTGCTGCCCGAATACCTGGCCCTGGAGCTGGGCGCGAGCTTCGGCGCCGCGACCCAGGGCGATCTGCACGCCTCGCTGATCGCGATTCAGGCCTATCACGACGCCTGGCGCGAGCTGTACGGCCTGCTCGCGCGCGAACTGCGCATGCACGTGGTCGCGGGCAGCTTTCTGCTCGACCACGGTCGCGGGCGCTATCGCAACCGCAGTTACGCCTTCGCGCCCGACGGCGGCGTGCTGTGGCAGGACAAGTTGCAGTTGACCGGTTTCGAGAAGCGCGCCGCGGTGATCGAAGGCGGCGACGCCTTGCGCGTGTTCGCGCTGGGGCAGGCGCGCGCCGCGATCGCGGTTTGCTACGACATCGAGTTTCCGCTGCCGGTGCGCGCCCAATGCGAAGCCGGCGCGCGTTTGCTGATCGCGCCCAGCTGCACCGACACCGAAGCCGGCGCCACCCGCGTGCGCGTGGGCTGCCTGGCGCGCGCGCTGGAGAACCGTTGCTTCGTCGCCCAGGCGGTGACCGCGGGCGATGCGGCCTGGAGCCCGGCGCTGGACACCAACACCGGCGAAGCCGCGATTTATGCGCCCATGGACGTGGGCCTGCCCGCGGACGGCATCGTCGCGATCACGCGCGGCGATCAGGCCTGGGCGGTGGCGGACCTGGATTTCGCCGCGCTCGAGGCCAGCCGCGCGCAGGCGCAGGTCGCCAACGATCGCGATTGGACAGGGCAGGGCGCGCCTGGGATCGAGCGCGCGGCGTTGATGGAGTGGGGTTGAGGCCCAGAGGCTGTCCGGGCCGCCCATTTTCCCGCGCGCGCTGGTAGCCCCTCTCCCGCCTGCGGGAGAGGGGTTGGGGTGAGGGCCGCCGCAAGCGAACGAACGGACAGCCAGTGACGCGCGAGAGAAGCGCCGTACCTCAACCAAACAACGACACCCCAGGCACCAGCCACAACGACAAGCCCGCCAGGCCGCTGCCGATCGCCGTCGCCGCCAGCACATCGCTGGGGTAATGCAGCCCCAGCACCACGCGCGACAAGGCGACGCTGGCGGTGAACGGCACCAGCAGCCAGGCCAGTACCGGGTAATGCGCCATCGCCACCAGACTGAAGGCGACCGCGTGCAGGGTATGCCCGGACGGGAAACTGAATTCGTCCAGCGGCGCGACCCAGGCGTGGATGCGGGTGTCGGACGCGAACGGGCGCGGCCGCCGCGTCCAGCGCTTGAGCAGCTTGTACAGCGTCAACGCGATCGCGCCGGTGGCGGCCAGATGGGCCGAGGCCAGCAGACCATCGTAACCGTCCACCAGCACCAGCGTGCCCATCAGCAGGTACCAGAACACCCCGTCGCCGAGGCGGCTGATCGCGGCGAAATAGGCGCGCGAGCCGCTGCGCTCGCAGACCCGGTTGGCGCGCAGGCACCAGCCCGAATCGCCGGCGTTGAAACGTTTGCGCAAAGGCATGCGGTTCATACCACCTCCCGTTCGTCTTGTACGGCCAGGGTCTTGCCGTGCCGCGGCGGGCGGCGCGGCGCGGTGTCGGCCAGCGCGCCGAGCAGGGCATCGAAATCGGCCGCGACCTGTTCGGGGCGCAGACCGGCGATCGCGGCGCGGCCGGCGCTGGCCATCGCCGCGCGCATCGCGTCGTCGCTGCCGATGCGCACGGCCGCGGCGATGAAGCCGTCCTCGTCGCCGTCGGCGATCGCGGCGCCGTGCTCGCCGTCGCGCAGATGTTCGTGGGCGGCGCCGTAGTCGAACGCGACCGTGGGCACGCCGCTGGCCATGGCTTCCAGGGTCACGTTGCCGAAGGTCTCGCTGCGGCTGGGAAACAGGAACAGATCGCCGCTGGCGAAATGCCCGGCCAGATCGGCGCCGCGCTGCACGCCGCAGAACACGAAGTCCGGTTGCTCGCGTTGCAGCCTGGCGCGCGCGGGGCCGTCGCCGACCCAGACGAAGCGCGCTTCCGGGCGTTGCCGCTGCAGCGCGCGGAATGCGCGCACGGCCAGATCCAGATTCTTCTCCGGCGCGATCCGGCCGACGTAGATCGCGGCCACGCCGCCCTCGGGGATGCCCCAGGCGCGGCGCAGCGCCTCGCTGCGCCGGCTCGGATCGAACAGCGCGGTATCGACCGCGCGCGGCAGCCGCACCACGTCCTCGAAGCCCTGCGCGCGCAGGAACTCGGCCAGCTCGCGGGTCGGCACCAGGGTGGCGTCGGCGTCGTTGTGGAAACGCCGCATCCAGCGCAGCGCGGTGCCGACCAGGAACGGCGCGCCGTAGTCGCGCATGTATTCGTCGAAACGGGTGTGGAAGCCGGTCGCGACCGGAATGCCCAGGCGCCGCGCCGCGCGCAGCGCCGACCAGCCCAGCGGACCCTCGGTGGCGACGTAGACCGCGTCAGGCGCCTGCGCGGTCCAGGTCTGGACCAGGCGCCCGGTCGCCGGCAGGCCCACACGCAGGCCGGGGTAGCGCGGCAGCGGCAGGCTGCGCACCAGCAGTTCGTGCTCGGCGCCCGCGCGTTCGTGGGCCTGGCGCGGGCGCACCAGATCGACCTGATGCCCACGCGCGCGCAGACCCTGCTCCAGACCTTGCACGGTCAGGGCCACGCCGTTGATCTCCGGCGGGTAGGTCTCGGTGACGATCGCGTAGCGCATGCGCGGCTCCCGGTTTGGGCAAGCCTGTTCGCAAGGCGTTAAGCGGCCATGTCAGGGCCATGACCGGGTCATGACGCGCGATGGCCGGCCCGTGCGACGAAACGCCGGATACGCCGACGAAGCCGATTGACAGGGAGGGCCGTTTCAACTGTACTAGTAACAACAGTACAGTTAGTACAGTCCAGGAGCGCTCCATGGCCCGCACCCGCCCGCTGATGATCCAGATCGCCACCGGCGACCCGCGCCCGATCGGCAAGCAGATCGCCGACGCGGTGCGCATGAAGATCGCCACCGCCGAGCTGGTCGCCGGCGACCAGCTGCCCAGCGTGCGCGGCCTGGCCCAGCAGCTGACGATCAATCCCAACACGGTGGCCAAGGTCTACGCCGACCTCGCCGCCGAAGGCTGGCTGGAGGCACGCCAGGGCCTGGGCCTGTACGTGGCGCCGGTGCGCCAGCGCCTGAGCGAGCCCGAGCGCGAGCGCCGCCTGGAGGAGGCCGTGCAGCGCTTCATGCAGGACGTGATCGCCCTGGGCTACGCGCCGGAGGAGCTGCAGGCACGCCTGCAGCGCGAGTTTCTCGCATTGGTTCCGCGCAAGACCGCCTGAACCCTGACGTTCGAACCAAGGCCGCCACCATGCCGACCACCGACGACTACGTGATCCAGACCCAGGCCCTCAGCAAGCGCTACGGGCGCAAGCTCGCCCTGGACCACCTCGACCTGAGCATCCCGCGCGGTCGCATCCACGCCATCGTCGGCGCCAACGGCGCCGGCAAATCCACCCTGTTCCGCATCCTGCTGGGCTTCCTGCCGCCGACCGCGGGCTCGGCCAGCATCCTCGGCCACGACAGTCAGCGCCTCACGCCCGGCGATCGTGCGCGCATCGGTTTCGTCAACGAAGAACACACCCTGCCGGGCTGGATGCGGGTCGCCGCGGTGGTGGACATGCACCGCCGCCAGTACCCGCGCTGGAACGAAACCGCGTTCCGCGGCGTGCTCGATCACTACCACGTGCTGCCCGAACAGAAGGTCGGCCAGCTCTCGCGCGGCGAGCGCGCGGGTCTGAACCTGGCGATCGCGTTGGCGCAGGGCCCGGAACTGCTGGTGCTGGACGAGCCCACCCTGGGCCTGGACGTGGTCGCCAAGCGCGCCTTCCTGGAGTCGCTGATGTACAGCAACGCCAGCGACGACTGCACGGTGGTGTATTGCTCGCACCAGATGGAGGAGATCGAGCGCGTCGCCGACAACCTCATCATCCTCGAGCGCGGGCAACTCAAGAACATGTCGGCGCCCGAGGATTTCTGCGCGCGCGTGCGCCACTGGGTCGCCGACATTCCGTTCAAGGGGCCCGATCCGCGCAGCGTGCCCGGCCTGCTGCAGGCGCAGCGACTGGACGGCCTGCACCACTACCTGGTGCTGGACCAGGACGAGGACTTCGCCGATTTCCTGCGCGCCAACGGCGCGCGCTCGGTGCAAAGCATGCCGGTCAGCCTGGACCGCGCGGTCAACGGCTTCCTGGCCAAGAACCACGCCGCACCGACCGCCGCCGTAAGCGCGGCGGGCTGACGCGGCTCGATCATTCGGGGACTACGCCATGTGGGATTTGTTCAAGGCCGAACTGCTGCGCTTCCGCGCCTGGGCCATCGCTTACGCCGCCGTGCAACTGGTGGTACTGGGTTTCATGAGTCGGGTCGTCGATCTGGCGCAACAGCCCTACGTGGTCTACCAGGTCATCGGCATCGTCTACGCAGTCAGCGGCTTGCTGCTGGGCCTGTACCAGATGGGCGGCTATCGGCGCCCGAACGCCTGGTTGAATCTGCTGCACCGGCCGCTGCCGCATTGGCGCGTGGCCCTGGCCCTGGTCGGTGCCGGCGCGCTGCTGCTGGCGATCGCGGTGCTGCTGCCGCTGCTGCTGGTCGCGGCCTGGCAGGAATGGATGACCGCGCGCGTGCTCGATCTGCGCCATCTGCTGCTGGCCGGCTCCGGCCTGCTGCTGGCGCTGTGCGCCTATCTGGCCGGCGGCTACGCGATGCTGGCCGACAAGCGCTACGGCTGGTCGGCGCTGGTGCTGGTGTTCGGCCTGCTGATCGCGCGCGCCACCGGCCTGGGCGCGATCGCGCTGCAGTGGTACCTGCTGGTCGTGCTGGCGGCGATGCTGCTGATCGCGTTCAAGCCCGACCTGAGTGCGCCGCCGCGCGGCGCCGCCGCCATCTTGCTGGTCGCGATTCCGCTGCAGTTCGCGATGTGGTTCGCATTGGTGATCGTCGGCTTCGGCGTCGAGTTCGTGTGGATCGCGCAGGGTTCGCACCCCAACAACATGGCGGTGGCGCCGCCGGGCGGCGAGAAGGAGTCCGAGTTCGCCGAGGGCAAGGACTTGATGCGCATGGGCCTGGCCGGCAGCCGCGATCCGCAGGCCGAGCTGTGGCGCGAACAGGCCCAGATCTCCGAAATCTACGCCACCGGCCCGGGCATACGCGGCTTGCCGCAGCGCCACCAGCTGACCAACCGCGTGCCGATGGAATTCGACGACGAGGCACGACGGGTGCGCTGGGTGTTCAGCCACGACAGCATGCGCTTCGAGGGTTACAGCCTGGTCGACAAGGGTGCGGTCGGCAGCCTCGGCGTTGACGGCAACGCCGCTTTCCCGCAGCCGGCGCAACCCGGTCCCGAGGGCCTGCTGGTCGCGCGCGATGCGGTCTACCAATACGACAGCGACGAGCGCCGCGTGCTGCCGCGCGCGCGCCTGCCGCGGGGCGAGATGCTGACCGGGATCGACAAGGCCGGCGATAGCGCGCTGGTGCTCAGCAATCGCGCGCTGTACTTCTACGACCTGCGCGAACTGGACAACGACGACAGCGTGCTCAAGCCGCGTCAGCGCGTGGCGCTGCCGGGCCGCAGCGGCGATCTGGTGCGCATCGATCTGATGGAGCTGCTGGACGGTTATCTGATCTCGTTCCTGTTCACCTTCTCCTCGCACAACGCCGAGGGCGCCTTGCCGTATCAGCAGCTGCTGCACGTGGACGAGGCCGGGCGGGCGACGCCGGTGGCGCGCCGCGCGCTGAGCCTGGATTACCCGATCGCCTGGCGCTACCAGAACTGGTACGCCTCGCCGCTGCTGTACCGCGCGCAAAAGGCCTGGCTGGACCTGTACTCGGGCTATGTCCCGGGGCGCGACATGGCGACGCCGCCGGTGCCGCGCACGGCCCTGTGGATCGCCGCCGTCTTGTCGCTGCTGTCGGTGCTGGGCGCGCTGTGGCGCCTGTCGCGCATCGCCGTGTCGGGGCCGGCGCGGATGGCCTGGCTGGCGGCCTGCGCGGCGATCGGCCTGCCGGCATTGATGAGTCTGTGGCTGATGTACCGGCCGCGCGAAACGCTGGACGAGGTGCCGTCGGCGCAAGCGGCGATGGCCTAGGCCGTCGCTCGCGCGCCGGGCCAGCACCTGACCGATCAAGAACATTCAACCGTGGGCCTGCGTAGGCGGGCCCCGCAGGAGAGGCCCATGAGCCCCAGTACGATCGCGCCGACGGCGCGGACGCGCCCGCCTGCGCGTGCGCCTCACCCGCCCTGGTGGCGCACCGCGCTGCGCGACGCTCTGATCATGGCGTTGCTGTGCGTGTGCGCACGCGCGCATGCCGACGAAGCCGCGCAGCTGCGCGCGGCGGTCGCCGTCGAGCGCGCGCGCAGCCCGGCACCGAGCTACACGCGCGCGGAGTTCCTGGCCCGCCCCGCGCTGCTGGGCGCCTGGCTGGCGCCGGACGGGCGCAGTGTCGCCTACCTGCTTCAGGGCGAGCGCAATCGCGGCGTCTGGCTGTTGCCGACCGCGGGCGGCGCGCCGCGCCGGCTGCTGGCGCATACCGAAGCCGATACGCTGAGCTGGTCGCGCGACGGGCGCTGGCTGTTGCTGCGGTCGGCGCAGCAGCTGTACGCGCTGGCCACGGCGGGGCAGCGCGGCTCGGGCGCGATCGCCAAGCTCGGCGGCCGCTGGGAACGCAGTTTCGAAGCGGTGGACCCGGTGCTGCCGGCCGCCGCGATCGTGCTGGAAAGCCCGCCGCACGTCTCGCGGCTGCCCAAGCGCTGGCGGCTGTACCGCGTCGATGTACAAGGTCGCCAGACCCTGCTGCACGAGTCCGCACGGGAGATCGTCGACAGCGCTTTCGACAGCGACGGACGCCTGCGCTATCTGACCCTGGTCGAAGGCGAGGGCTATACGCTCTACCGCAAGGACGGCGTGCGCCTGCGCGTGGCGATGCGTTGCACGCGCTTGCAGCGCTGCTCGATGCTCGCCAGCGATAGCGCGGGCCTGTGGCTGACCACCA
The DNA here is from genome assembly GCF_900114355.1 of Lysobacter sp. cf310. Classification (GTDB taxonomy): domain Bacteria; phylum Pseudomonadota; class Gammaproteobacteria; order Xanthomonadales; family Xanthomonadaceae; genus Lysobacter. Next base: position 648,105 of record NZ_FOSS01000002.1, on the reverse strand, counting down.
ATGCCGATCACGGCTATTTGCGGTTGGCGCACCTGGGCGAGGACGGCGCGCTGCGCACGCTGCATGCCGATCCGCGCGGCGAAGCGGACCTGGATCAGGTCGTGCTGGATCCGCAGAGCGGACAGCCGCTGATCGCCAGCTACCGCAGCGCCACGGCGGCCAACTACGGCCTCACCGCACAGGCGCAGGGTCAGGTCGCGGCGATCGAGCGCCGCTATCCCGGGCGCAACCTGCGCATCGAAGTCGGACGCGGCGCCGGCGCGCGCTGGCTGGTGCACGAGCGCGCGGGTTCGCAGAAGGGCGAGCGTCTGCATCTGTACGACCCGGCCAGCGGCGGCTTCCGCGAAGTCCTCGCCGACGCCGGGTTCCGTCACGGCCGCGACACGGTGACGCGCATTGCGGAGTCCTCGCTGGCGCGCAAGATCGCCTTCAGCTACCGCGCTTCCGACGGCATGCGCCTGCACGGTTTCGTGTCGGTGCCGCCGGGCGTGGATGCCGCGCGCGCGCCCCTGGTGGCCAATGTGCACGGCGGGCCCTTCAATCTGACCCGGCCGGAGTTCAGCGCCCAGACCCAGTTGCTGGCCAATCGCGGCTATGTGGTGTTCGAGCCCAATTTTCGCGGTTCCACCGGCTACGGTCTGGACTACATGCGCGCCGGTCGCGGCGATTTCGGCAACGGGCGCGTGCAGCAGGACATCGTCGAGGGCGTGCGCTATCTGCTCGCCCAGGGCATAGGCGACGGCGAACGCGTCGGTATCGTCGGCGCTTCCTTCGGCGGCTACTCGGCCTTGCAGGGGGTGACCTTCCAGCCGGAGCTGTTCAAGGTCGCGGTGGCGGCGGTGCCGCCGGCGGATTTCGGCTGGGTGCTGCGTTCCTATGCGCGCAGCCAGGATCAGTTCTCGCGCGGCATTCCGATGTCGGCCACGATGCGAGCGCTGGCGCTGGATCCGGCCGATCCGGCGATCGCCGAACGTCTGCGCGCGCAATCGCCGGTCGCCAACGCGCAACGCCTGCGCCGACCTGTGCTGCTTTTGGCCGGTGGCGACGACGAGCGCGTGCCGATCCGCAGCGTGCTGCATTACGCTGCTACGCTGCGCACCCTGGACAAGGACGTGAGCCTGTTCGTGGACGCGGGCGGCGGCCATCAGCTGGTCGATCCGCGCACGCGCGAAGCCTATCTGTTCCTGCTCGAAAGCATGATGCATCGCCGCCTCGGCGGCGCCGCGCCGCGCGCGCCGGATGCGCAGCTGCGCGCGCACTTGCGCAAGAACCTGCGTCTGGCCGGTCCCGATCTGGCGCCGCTGCGCGCCGCGACCGGCGCGTCAACCGCCGCCGCCGGCGCGCGTTGACGCCAGGTCGCCGATTTTTCGAACCGACGCGAGATCGTCTTGGTTCGTCCCCCAAACCCCGGCGCAAGCCGGGGTTTTTTTACATCTCCCCTTTGAAAAGGGGGGCAACGAACGAGCGCCACATCCATGCCTGCCCCTTTGAAGAGGGGGCTCAAGGGGGATTCGCTCCGGCTCCGCGGCGCGGACACGCCGGCACCTGTTCAAAACGAACGACCGCCATGCCTGCATCGCGCTTGCGCGGCGCCCCGCATCCTGTAAACGATTACTTGCAATCGAAGGCACATTTCGAGGCGGAAACCCGCCACAAATCGCGGTGGCCTTAACAACTCACTCCCTACAATCGCGCCCAGACGCTATTGGAAGGAGCGCGCATGCGCCGAAGAGAAGTGATCCTGGCCGGATTGTCGTGGCCCTTGCTGGGCCTGTGGGGCGCGAACGCGCTGGCGGCCAAACCCGCCGCGACGCCCGCGTCGGCCGCGTTCGGCGAGGACACCGTGCCGGCGCTCGCGCGCGCCCTGGCCGCGCAAGCGTTCAAGCCGCAGTCCAAGCAGCTGCCGGCCTCGTTGGAGAAAATCGGTTACGACCAGTACCGCGGCATCCGCTACAACCCCGACCAGGCGCTGTGGCGCGGGCTGGGGCTGCCGTTCCAGGCCCAGTTCTTCCATCGCGGCTTCTTCTTCCGCGATCGCGTCGACGTGTACGAAGTGGCGGATGGCCGCGCCCATCCGGTGATCTATAAGCCCTCGCAGTTCCGCTTCGAGGGCGTCGGCGCGCCCAGCGAGAACGATCTGGGCTATGCCGGCTTCCGCCTGCATGCGCCGCTCAACCGGCCCGAGTATTTCGACGAGATCTGCGCCTTCCTAGGCGCCAGCTATTTCCGCGCGGTCGCCAAGGGCCAGGCCTACGGTTTGTCCGCGCGCGGCCTGGCGATCAAGACCGCCGATCCGGCCGGCGAGGAATTTCCGGTGTTCCGCGCGTTCTGGCTGGAGCGGCCGGCGCGCGATGCGCGTCGCGCGATCGTGCACGCGCTGATGGACAGCCCCAGCGCCGCGGCCGCGTTCCGCTTCGAGATCGTGCCGGGCGCGGAGACCGTGTTCGACGTGAGCATGCGCCTGTACCCGCGCGTGAGCCTGGACCGCGCCGGCATCGCGCCGCTGACCAGCATGTACCAGTTCGACGCCAACGACCGCAACGGCATCGACGACTATCGCCCCGCCGTGCACGACTCCGACGGCCTGGCCCTGATCAACGGCCGCGGCGAACAGATCTGGCGCCCGCTGCACAATCCCGCGGTGCTGCAGGAAAGCGCGTTCGAGGATCGCGCGCCGCGCGGTTTCGGCCTGATGCAGCGCAAGCGCGAGTTCGCCGACTACGCCGACAGCGAGGCCCACTACGAGCGCCGTCCCAGCCTGTGGGTGGAACCGGTCGGCGATTGGGGCGAGGGCAGCGTGCGCCTGATCGAGATTCCGACCGCCGACGAATTCCACGACAACATCGTCGCCTACTGGCGTCCCGCGCAGGCGCTGGCGCCCGGGCGCGAGCATCGATTCGACTACCGCCTGCACTGGTGCGACCGCCACGAATGGCTGCCGCAACTGGCCACGGTCGCGGGCACGCGCATCGGCGCGGGCGGCAAGGGCGCGCGCCGGATCGTGATCGACCTGGCCGGCGGCGCGCTTGCGAAACTGCCGGCCGGCAGCGAGCCGCGCGCGGTGGTGTCCGCGTCCAAGGGCCAGGTCGCCAACGTGGTCGCGCACGCGATGCCGGCCCCAGGCGTCTGGCGCGTGGCCTTCGAACTCGATCCCGGCCAGGAGCGCAGCATCGAAATGCGCATGCGCCTGGAAGACGCAGGCGGCGCCCTGTCCGAAATCTGGCTCTACCGTTGGACCGCATGAGCACGACGGGCATGCACGCGAGCGTCGCCGACCTCGCCCCCATCCTGCCGCCGGAAACGCCGCTGGAGATGCCGATCCAGTCGCTGGGCGAGGGCGCCCTGGCCAATCCGCGCCTGCCGACCGAACCGCGCGGCATGGCCTGGCGACGCGCCTACATCGTCGGCGGCTCGGCGCTGATGACCCTGGTCGCGGCCTACCAGATCTGGTGGGTGCTGCGCGGCAACGGCCTCAACGTGCTCGAGGCGCTGCTGCTGGTGCTGTTCGTGGCCTTGTTCGCCTGGATCGCGCTGGCCTTCTTCAGCGCGCTGGCCGGCTTCGTCCAGATCGTCTCGCACCGGCGCGCGCGCCTGGGCCTGGGCGATAGCGGGCCCTTGCCCGAGCCGGGCGTGCGCACCGCGTTGCTGATGCCGACCTACAACGAGGATCCGCAGCGCCTGATGGCCGGGCTGCAGGCGATCTACGAATCGGTGGCGGCGACCGGGCACCTGGACCGCTTCGATTTCTTCGTGCTCAGCGACACCACCCGCGAGCCGATCGCGCAGGCCGAACGCGAGGCCTTCGCGGCCCTGCGCGAACGCACCGGCGGGCACGCGCGCCTGTACTACCGCCGTCGCGACGACAACGCCGAGCGCAAGGCCGGCAACATCGCCGACTGGGTGCGTCGCTTCGGCGGCGCCTACCCGCAGATGCTGATCCTGGACGCCGACAGCCTGATGACCGGCGAGGTGATCGTGCGCCTGGCGGTGGCGATGCAGCGCCATCCCGACGTCGCCTTGATCCAGACCCTGCCGATGATCGTCAACGGCAACACCTTGTTCGCGCGCATGCAGCAGTTCGCCGGCCGCGTGTACGGGCCGGTGATCGCGCACGGCGTGGCGTGGTGGCACGGCGCCGAGAGCAACTACTGGGGCCACAACGCGATCATCCGCACCGCCGCCTTCGCCGCCCACGCCGGCCTGCCCGAACTGCGGGGCTACCGTCCGTTCGGCGGTACCGTGCTCAGCCACGATTTCGTCGAGGCCGCTCTGCTGCGGCGCGGCGGCTGGGCCCTGCACATGGTGCCGGGCCTGGCCGGCAGCTACGAAGAGGGCCCGCCCTCGCTCACCGACATGCTGGTGCGCGACCGCCGCTGGTGCCAGGGCAACCTGCAGCACTCGGCGGTGCTGCCGGCCAAGGGCCTGCACTGGGTGAGTCGCTGGCACCTGCTGATCGGCATCGGCCATTACTTCACCGCGCCGATGTGGGCGATGCTGATGCTGATCGGCCTGGCGATTCCGCTGGAGCGCGCCGGTTTCGTCTGGGGCACGCTTTCGCTGCCGGGCTTCTCGCCCACCCGCTACTGGCGCGAGCAGGACCCCGAGCGTTTCACCTGGGTGTTCGTGGCGACCATGGCGGTGTTGCTGGCGCCCAAGGTCATGGGCTATCTGGCCTCGATGACCGACGGCGCGACCCGGCGCGGTTGCGGCGGCGCCGTGCGCGCGCTGCTGAGCATGCTGCTGGAAACCCTGCTGGCCGCGCTGATGGCGCCGGTGACCATGTACGTGCAATCGCGCGGCATCGCCGAGGTGCTGGCCGGCAAGGACTCGGGCTGGGAATCGCAGCGTCGCGACGACGGCACCTTGCCGCTGTCGGGGCTGGTGCGCAGCTACGGCGGCTCGACCCTGCTCGGCCTGCTGGCGCTGTTCATGGCCTATGCGGTGTCGCCGTCGCTGGCGGCGTGGATGTCGCCGGTGATCGTCGGCCTGCTACTGGCGATCCCGATCGTGGCCCTGACTTCGGCGCGTGCGCCGGGGCGCTGGCTGCGCCGCATCGGCATCTTCCGCACGCCCGAAGAGATCGCGCCGCCGCAGGTGCTGCGGCGCGCGGCGGAACTGCGCCGCGGGCTGCAGACGCCGCAGTGAAGCGGCGTACGTACCCGGCGCGCGCTCAGCCGCAGGCCGCGCCGCCGCCCTTGAGGGTGATGCGCTCGTAACCGCCGGCCTTGAGCGTGCGCAGGGCGAAGGTGATGTAGCGGTAGTCGATATCGGCTTTGCAGCCCTGCAGGATCACTTCGGTGGTCGCCGGCGGGCCCAGCGCGCGGATCGCCAGCGGCAGTTCGAGCGGACCCTGCGGGCTGTACACGCGGCCGTCGTCGAGCAGGTAGAGCGTGCGGCTGGCGGTCGCACCGTCGGCGGCCGGCGCGGTGGTCTTGGGCAGGTCGACGCCGCTTTTCTGTTGGGCATCGCAGGCGCCCAACGCGGACGCGGCGAACAGCAGGGTGCCCCAGGCCAGGGCGGAACGGAGACGGGACGGGGGCATGGGCGGTTCCGGTGGCGCAGACGCCGGCATGATCGGCGAGCGCCGCCACGCGCGCAATCGCGCGCGCGGCGGCGCGTGATCGCGCTCGCACTACCGCCGGTTCAGGCCGCCAGCAGCTTCAGCGCGATGCCCAGCCCGGCCGCGTCCTGCGGCTCGCCCTCGAGGTCGGCGCGCACCAGCGGGCGCGAATCCAGCCAGCGCTTGGACACGGTCAGGGTCAGGGTGTTGCCCTCGGCGTGGGCGTCCAACTGCGGGATCGGATCGCCCTCGTGGGCGCGGTGCAGCAGCACCGCCAGACGCAGCAGGGCGGCGCTGCGGCGCGCCGGAGCCAGCAGGCGATCGGGCAGGGCGTCGAAGGCGCTCTTGGGGATGCCGCGCCGATGCGTGCGCATCAGCGCGGCCAGGAACTGCTGCTGCTGGCGCGAGAAGCCGGAGATGTCGGAGTGCTCGACCACGTAGGCGCCGTGCACGTGGTACTGGCTGTGCGCGAGCGCCAGGCCCAGTTCGTGCAGGCGCGCGGCGCGTTGCAGCATCAGGCGGTCGTCCGGGTCCAGCGCCCAGGCGCCCGCGACCTGATCGAACAGGCGCAGCATGGTCGCCTCCACGCGCGCGGCCTGGCCTTCGTCGATGCCGTAGCGCTGCATCAGCGCGGCCACCGAGGCATCGCGCGGATCGTCCGCGCCGCCGCGGCCGAGCATGTCGTACAGCACGCCCTCGCGCATCGCCGCCTTGCTCACCGCCATCCGGGTCAGGCCCAGGGCGTTGAACGCGGCTTCCAACACCAGGATGCCGCCGGCGATCACCGGGCGGCGGTCGGCGGACAGGCCGGGCAGGTCGATCAGCTCGATGCGTTCGGCCTGCAGCAGACGGTCGCGCACCTGCGGCAGGGCCTCGGCGGTGACCGCGCCCTTGGTCAGCTTCATCGCCGCGCAAATTTCGCCGATCGCCTTGTTGGTGCCCGACGAGCCCAGCGCTTCCTGCCAGCCCAGCGCGCGGTAGGTGCCGGCGAACTGCTGGAACTCGGCGGTGACTTCGGTCAGCGCGTCGCGCCATTTCTTCTTCGACAGCTTGCCGTTCTCGAAGAAGCGGCGGGTGGTGGCGATGCAGCCCAGCTGCAGGCTTTCGCGCTCGATCGCCTCGAAGCCGCTGCCGATGATGCACTCGGTGGAACCGCCGCCGATGTCGATCACCAGGCGCAGCTCGCCGGGCTTGGACGGCTGGGCGTGGGCGACGCCGAGGTAGATCAGACGCGCCTCTTCGCGGCCGGCCACCACTTCGATGGCGTGGCCCAGCGCGGTTTCGGCCGGCATCAGGAAGCTTTGCGGCGCGGCCAGGCGGCGCACGGTGTTGGTCGCGATCGCGCGCACCCGTTGCGGCGGCACGTCGCGGATGCGCTGGCCGAAGCGCGACAGGCATTCCAGCGCGCGCTGGCGCACTTCCGGGGCCAGGCCACCCTTGCGGTCCAGACCTTCGGCCATGCGCACGGTCTCGCGCAGCCGGTCGACGATGCGCAACTGGCCCAGCACGTAACGCGCGACCACCATGTGGAAACTGTTCGACCCCAGGTCGACGGCGGCGAGCAGGTCGCCGTCCTGGAGCGGCAGGGCGGTGGTCGGGTAGGCGTCGTTCATCCGCAGATTTTCGCCAATAAGGTGGCTTGTGCGGAATGGGGCATGGCGTCGCCTTGCGGCACGACCCGCTCGTACTCGCCGTCGGCGCGCAGTTCCCAGGCGCTGAGGTTGTCGGCGAGGTAGTTGCTCAGGGCTTCGTCGTAGACGCGTTCGGCCAGGGCCGGGTCGAGGATGGGGAAGCCGGTCTCGACCCGGCGCAGCAGGTTGCGCTCCAGCCAGTCGGCGCTGGAGCAGAACAGGTCGGGTTCGCCGTCGTTGCCGAACCAGTACACGCGGTGGTGTTCGAGGAAACGGCCGACGATGGAGCGCACCCGGATGTTGTCGGACACGCCGGGCACGCCCGGGCGCAGGGTGCAGGCGCCGCGCACGATCAGGTCGATCTGCACGCCGGCCTGCGAGGCCTGGTACAGCGCGCGGATCACCTGCGGCTCGTTGAGGGCGTTCATCTTGGCGACGATGCGCGCGGGGCGGCCGGCGCGCGCGTGCTTGGTCTCGCGGTCGATGCGCTTGAGCACGCCCGCGTGCAGGGTGAACGGCGATTGCAGCAGGCGCTTGAGCTTCAGCGACGGCGCCAGGCCGGACAGCTGCTGGAAGATCAGGTGCACGTCGTTGCCGATGTCCGGGTCGGCCGTGATCAGGCCGAAGTCGGTGTAGGCGCGCGCGGTGCCGCTGTGATAGTTGCCGGTGCCCAGGTGCACGTAGCGGCGCAGCTTGCGCCCTTCGCGACGCACGATCAGCAGCATCTTGGCGTGGGTCTTGTAGCCGACCACGCCGTACACCACCTGCACGCCGGCTTCCTGCAGACGATCGGCGAGGCCGAGATTGGCCTCCTCGTCGAAGCGCGCGCGCAGCTCGACCACCACGGTGACGTCCTTGCCGTTGCGCGCGGCCTGGACCAGCTGCTCGACGATGGGCGAGTCCTTGCCGGCGCGGTACAGGGTCTGCTTGATCGCCAGCACGTTGGGGTCTTCGGCGGCCTGGCGGATCAGCTCCAGCACCGGCGTGAACGCGTCGAAGGGGTGGTGCAGCAGCACGTCGCCGTTGCCGACCTTCTCGAACATGCTTTCCACGCCCGCCAGCTGGCGCTGCTGGTAGGGCGGGAACTTGAGCTCGGGGCGCTGGACCAGATCGTAGACCTGGATCACGCGGTTGAGGTTGACCGGGCCGTTGATGCGGTAGACCGCGTTCTCGGGCAGGTCGAAATTCTCCAGCAGGCTGCGCACGATCGGCTTCGGGCACTGCTCGGCGATCTCCAGCCGCACCGCGCGCAGGTAGCCGCGGCCGACCAGTTCGTCGCGCAGGGCCAGGGCGATGTTGTCGACCTCTTCCTCGTCCACCAGCAGCTCGGAGTTGCGGGTCACGCGGAACTGGTAGGCGCCCTTGACGTCCATGCCCGGGAACAGCTCGTCGACGAAGGTCGACAGCACCGAGGACAGAAACACGAAGTCGTGCTTGCCGCCGGAGACGTTCTCCGGCATCTGGATGATGCGCGGCAGCGAGCGCGGCGCGCGCACGATGGCGAGGTTGCCGGCGCGCCCGAACGCGTCCTTGCCTTCCAGCACCACCACGATGTTGAGCGACTTGTTGAGGATCTTCGGGAACGGATGCGCCGGGTCCAGGCCCAGCGGCGACAGCACCGGCATGACTTCCTCGCGGAAGTAGTTGCGCAGCCAGCGGGTCTGGGCGGCGTTCCAGGAATCGCGGCCGAGCACGCGCACGCCGGCGTCGCGCAGGGCCGGCCGCACCACCTCGTTCCAGCATTCGTACTGGGCCTTGACCAGCTCGGCGGCGCGGTCGTGGATGCGCGACAGCACGGTCGCCGGCGGCAGGCCGTCGGCCCCCGGGATCAGGCCCAGGTCCTGGGCGTGGCGCAGGGTGCCGGCGCGGATCTCGAAGAACTCGTCGAGGTTGGTGCAGGAGATGCACAGGTACTTCAGGCGCTCCAGCAACGGCACCTGCGGGTCCTGCGCCTGCGCCAGCACGCGGAAGTTGAAGTCCAGCTGCGACAGCTCGCGGTTGAAGTACAGGCTGTGGTCGCGCAGCGGATCGCCGTCGTGATTGGCGTCGGGCAGCGCGTTGGTGAGGGCGGCGTTCATGGCGGACTCGAGGTTCACGGGTGGGGCGCGCTGGGAAAGATCAGGGTAGGGCGTCGGGCAGGGTATCGAGATAGGCGTGGTCGCGGCTGCGTACGCGGTCGATGCCGAAGTGGCAGGCGAAGCTGCTGCCGCGGCCGACTTCGCTGGCGATCTCCAGCCGCGCCTGATGCAGGTTGAGCACGTGCTTGACGATGGACAGGCCCAGACCGGTGCCGCCGCTCTCGCGCGAGCGGCTGGTGGACACGCGGTAGAAGCGTTCGGTGATGCGCGGCAGGTGCGCGGCGGGGATGCCGTAGCCGCTGTCGATCACCTCCAGCACCACCCCGCGCCCCATGCCCTGGTGCTCGGGGCGGAAGCGGATGCGGATCGAACCGCCGGCCGGGGTGTAGCGGATCGCGTTGCTGACCAGGTTGGAGAAGGCGCTGTGCAGTTCCTTGTTGGAACCCCACAGATCGACCCCGGCCAGGTCCTCCATCGCGATCTCGTGGCGGCCCTGGCTCAGCGCCATCGCCTCGCGCTTGAGCGTGGACAGCATCGACGACATCGACACGGTCTCTTCGGCCGGCAGGCTGTCCTGCGACTCCAGCCGCGACAGCATCAGCAGGTCCTCGACCAACTGGGTCATGCGCTGCGACTGGCGCTGCATCTCGGCCAGCATCGGCGCCCAGTCCGGGTGCTCGCTGGGGTCCAGCATGTCCAGATAGCCGTGCACCACGGTCAGCGGCGTGCGCAGCTCGTGCGAGACGTTGGCGACGAAATCGCGGCGCATCTGCTCCAGCTGCAGCAGGCGGCTGACGTCGCGCGCGACCAGCAGCCACAGGTTTTCCGAGTAGGGAATCAGGCGCAGGCTCAGGGTCGCGGCCGGATTCCACGGCGAGGCCGCCTCCAGCGGCTCGGCGTTACGGCCCGCGGCCAGCCAGTGCGCCAGCTGCAGCGGCTGCAGCTTCTGCGACAAAGAGCCGCCGATGTCGCGCGGATAGCGCAGGCCGAGCAGGCCGTTGGCGGCTTCGTTGAACCATTGGATGCGCTGGCTGTTGCGCTCCACCACCACGATCGCGTCGGGCAGCGCGGCGGCGGCGGCGCGGTAGGCGCGCAGCATCTCGATCAGGCGCCGCTTGCGTCCGCGCATCTCGGCCTGGCTGCGGTACAGCAGGCGGTCGAGCTCGTTCCAGATGCCTTCGCCCAGCGGCGGGGTCAGGCGCTGGCGCGCGGTCAGCCGGATCAGCACGCTGCGCAGGCGCCAGTAATGCCAGGCGACCACGCCCAGCGCCGCCAGGGTCACGATCGGCCAGGGCTGGCCGATCAGCAGCCCGGCCACGGCCGCGGCCACCAGGACCAGCAACAGCTGTCCCAGGGTGCGGAACCAGGCGGATCGGGCGCGGGGTGGCATACCCGCCAAGCTTACGCGGCGAGTGAGGCAGAAAAACGATAACCGGCGCCGCGTACCGTCTGGACCATGCCGTCGAGGCGGTGCGGTTCCAGGGTTTTGCGCAGGCGGCGGATATGCACGTCGACCGTGCGCTCTTCGACGTAGACGCTGCCGCCCCAGACGTGGTCGAGCAGCTGGGTGCGCGAATACACGCGCTCCGGATGGGTCATGAAGAAGTGCAGCAGGCGGTACTCGGTGGGTCCGATCTGCACCGCCTGGTCGCCGCCGTCGCCCTGGGCGAACACGCGGTGGGCGGCGCCGTCGATGCGCAGCGGGCCGATGCCGACGCTGCCGTCCTCGTCGTCCTCGCGCGAGCGCCGCAGCACGGCGCGGATGCGCGCCAGCAGTTCGCGCGCCGAGAACGGCTTGACCACGTAGTCGTCGACGCCGGCCTCCAGGCCGCCGACGCGGTCGTTCTCTTCGCCGCGCGCGGTCAGCATGATGATCGGGATCTCGCGGGTCAGCGATTCCTTGCGCCAGCGCCGGGCCAGCTCCAGGCCGCTGGTGCCGGGCAGCATCCAGTCCAGCAGGATCAGGTCGGGGACGCGGTCGGCGATCGCCGCCTGGGCCTCGCGCGCGTCGCCGGCATGGATCGGGTCGTACTCGCCCTTGCGCAGGGCGAAGGACACCATGTCGCGGATGGCGGGTTCGTCTTCGACTATGAGGATGCGCTTCTGCACGCGGTCACCGGGGGAGTGGAGGCGGGTCTGGGTGAGCCCTGGAAAACAGGGCTGCTCGAAACCGCGCCAGTACACTACCGTTTTGTGACGCCCGCGTGACACTGTCGCAAAGCGCTGTTACGCGCTGCGCGAACGGGAACGGGCTGCTCACAATCGCCGCCGGGGTGTCACATGGCCGGCCGGCGCGCGTTTGCGCGGCTAGCGCCGGCGCAGGTCCTCGTCCTTCACGCCCTGGCGCCGCAACTCCAGCACGGTCGGGGTGATCGCGGCGATCCGCGCCTCGATGCGGGCGCGCGCGTAGTAATCCAGCTCCGGGCGCTTCTTGAGCGTGTTCAGCTGGACCAGGGCCTGCTCCGGGCGACCGCCCAGGTAGGCGGCCTCGGCATAGGCCTCGCCGGCGCGGACCGGGTCGCCCGCGATCTCACAGGCGCGTGCGAACGCCTGCTGGAACAGGGCGTCCTCGCCGGCGCTGCCCATCAGCGGGCGCAGCACCGCCTGGGCGCGCTTGCCGGATTCCAGGGTGTTGCGCTCCGACAGGGTGCGCGCGTAGGTCAGGGCGACGGCGCGATTGTTGGGCATCTGCCGCAGCAGGGATTCGAAGCGGGCGTCGGCGGAGGCGACCTTGCCGCTCTGCGCCTCGGCCTCGCTCAGGGCCAGGCTCAGCCACAGGTGGCTGGGGTATTTCTCCAGCAGTTCGGCGAACACCGGCGCCGCCGCGCCGGCCTGGTTGGCGCGCATGCGCGCCACCGCCAGCCCGTAGCGCTGGGCCTCGTCCAGCTTGGCGCCCTTGCCCAGCCGTTCGTATTCGGCGATCGCGTCGCGCGCCGACTCGGCGCTGAGCACGCGCATGCGCTCGCGCGCGAACTCGAACAGGCCGGTGTCGCCGCCCGACAGCGCGTAGCCCTGCAGGCGCAGCGCGCTGGGCAGCAGCGGGTTGTCCAGCCCGCGCGCGTCGCCGGGCAGGCTGTAGCCGTTCTTGGGGATGCGCTCGCTGCGGGTCGCGTTGGGCGTGGTGGTGGTCGCGATCACCGTGCTTTGCGCGATCTGTTCGGCGCGCGCCTTGGCCTCGCTGATGCGGGTGGTGGTGACCGGGTGGGTCAGCAGATAGTCGGGGGTGGGGCCGAAATAGCCGGCCGCGTTGCTGCGCGACTTGGCCTGCATCTTGGCGAAGAAATCGGCCATCGCGGTGGGGTCGTACTGGCTGCGCGACAGGGTCTGGATGCCCAGGCGGTCGGCCTCGGACTCGTTGGAGCGGGTGTAGTCGATCTGGCGCTGCTGCATCAGGCCCATCGCCGACACCATCGCCGCCTGGGCGGCGTCGTCGGCGGAGTTTCCGCCCGCGGCCTGGGCGGCGACGATCGCGCCCAGCATGGCCAACAGGATCGGCAACTGGTCGCGCTGGGCGCGCTCGACCCCGCGCAACACATGCTGCTGGGTGACGTGGGCGATTTCATGCGACAGCACCGCGGCCACTTCGTCCTCGCGCTCGGCCGCCAGCACCAGGCCGACGTTGACGCCGATGTAGCCGCCCAGGGTGGCGAAGGCGTTGATCTGACGCTGGCGCATCACGAAGAAGGTGAAGGGCTGGCGCGGGCGGTCGCTGCTGGCGGCCAGGCGCGTGCCCAGGGTGTCCAGCCAGCTGTTGATCAGCGGGTCTTCCAGCAGGTAGTCGTAGTGGCGCAGCTGGGCCAGCATCATCGCGCCGTACTCGCGCTCCTGGGCCGGGGTCAGCAGTTCGCCCGCGGACGAGCCGATGTCGGGCAGGCTCGATTCCTGGGCCGGCGCGCAGACGCTGGCGACGGCGAGGGTGATGGCGGCGGAAAGCAGGGCGATGCGGCGCAAGCGGGTCTTCCTCGGTCGCGGGGTGGTCGCGGGCGGCAGGTGCACGTTCGCACGGCAGAATGCGGCCCGCCACGTCCGGCGGTGTGAATCATCCATTAATTCACTACCGTCCGCGGGCGCATGGAGGGTAGCGGTGGACGACAGCGTTCCGCAGGCGCGGTTTAATGGCGCACCGTGCGGGCCCATATTCGACCGCAACCAACCCGCCAAGTTTCATCTGGAGAACCGTCTTGAGCGCTACCGACACCGCGCCGCACGCGCAGGCCGAGAAGATCGTGATCTACACCACCGCGATCTGCCCCTATTGCGTCGCCGCGAAGAACTTCCTGAAGAGCAAGGGCGAGTCCTGGACCGAGGTCCGGATCGACCTGGACCCGGCGCAGCGCGAGAAGATGATGAGCCTGACCCGGCGCACCAGCGTGCCGCAGATCTTTATCCGCGGCACCCACGTGGGCGGCTACGACGACATGATCGCCTTGCATCGCGCCGGCGGCCTGGAACCTCTCCTGGCGGGGTGAGCGCGATCAGGCGGCACGGCCGCCTGCGCCCGCGAACGCCCGCCCAGGGATGGACGGGCCGGACGATCCGCAAGCCGGACCATAACGCCATGAACGTCAAGCGCGCCCCATCATCGAAGGAGTTTCCGTGAGCAACGACAGTACCGAAAGCGACCGCGTCGCCGAGTTCACCGCGTTCCGCAAGCGCATGAACGAACGCATCCTGGCCGAGCCCAACCAGGTCGTGCGGCGCTTCTTCGCCCTCGACACCCAGACCTATCAGCCCGGCGCGCTGGACCTGAAGACCAAGGAACTGCTGGGCCTGGTCGCCTCGATGGTGCTGCGCTGCGACGACTGCATCAGCTACCACGTCGCCCAATGCAAGGAAGCCGGGGTCAGCCGCGACGAAATGTTCGAGGCCTTCTCGGTCGGCCTGGTGGTCGGCGGCTCGATCGTGATCCCGCACCTGCGCCGCGCGGTCGATTTCCTCGACCGGCTGGAGCAGGGCGAGGCGGCGGCGCCGGCCGGGCACGATCACGGCTGAGGCCCGTCCATTACCTGGCCTGTGGGAGCGGCGTAAGCCGCGATTGGGCCTCCAGCTTGCGTCGCAACCGGCGGCCTATCGCGGCTTACGCCGCTCCCACAGGGGCGGTGCGCGCCGGATCGGGCCGTCCGCCACCCCGACCATCGTCCAATACGCCGCCGAATGCAGGGTCGGGCCGCTTCCGGCATAATTACGGGGCTCAACCTTGCGCCGCGCCGCTTGCGCCGCGCCCTATCGCTGGAAGAACTCCCTCATGACGCAAACCATTACGGTCATCCGTGGCGACGGCATCGGCCCGGAGATCATGGACGCCACCCTGCACGTGCTCGACGCCATGAACGTCGGCCTGTCCTACGAATTCGCCGATGCCGGCCTGGTCGCCCTGGAGAAGCACGGCGAGTTGCTGCCGGCTTCGACCATGGACTCGATCCGCAAGAACCGCATCGCCCTGAAGAGCCCGCTGACCACGCCGGTCGGCGAGGGCTTCAGCTCGATCAACGTCGAACTGCGCAAGCGCTTCGACCTGTACGCCAACGTGCGTCCGGCCAAGTCGTTCCCGAACACCAAGTCGCGCTTCCCCTCGGGCGTGGACCTGATCACCGTGCGCGAGAACACCGAAGGCGCCTACATCGGCGAAGGCCAGTCGCTGACCGCGGACGGCGAAACCGCCACCCTGGTGCAGAAGATCACCCGCCGCGGCTCCGAGCGCATCGTGCGCTACGCCTTCGACCTGGCCCGCAAGACCGGCCGCAAGAAGGTCACCGTGGTGCACAAGGCCAACATCCTGAAGTCGACCTCGGGCCTGTTCCTGAAGACCGCGCGCGAAGTGGCGCAGCAGTACCCGGACATCCAGTGCAACGAGATGATCGTGGACAACACCTGCATGCAGCTGGTGATGCGTCCGGAGCAGTTCGACATCATCGTCACCACCAACCTGTTCGGCGACATCATTTCCGACCTCTGCGCCGGCCTGGTCGGCGGCCTGGGCCTGGCCCCGGGCGCCAACATCGGCACCGACGCGGCGATCTTCGAGGCCGTGCACGGCACCGCCCCGGACATCGCCGGCCAGGGCAAGGCCAACCCCTGCGCCCTGTTGTTGGGCGCGGCGCAGTTGCTGGACCACATCGGCCAGCCCGAGAAGGCGACCAAGCTGCGCGAGGCCATCATCGCCACCCTCGAAGCCAAGGATTCGCTGACCCCGGACCTGGGCGGCGAGGGCAACACGATGTCCTTCGCCAAGGCGATCGCCAGCCGCGCCATCGCCTGATCCCAGGCCGACGCGGTACCGCCACGGGGCGCCTTCGGGCGCCTCGTTGCGTTTGGGGATCCCGATCGGGCGGCAGGGGCGGGTGGGGTGCGGCGACAGCCGCCGGCGCCGCGCCACGGCGGAGCACGCTGGCCGGCGATGGCCCTGCGCCTCCGGCAACGCGTGCTCGGCCTGCGCAGGTCCGCGTCGGACCGCTGCAGGCGTTGCTAGAAGGTATCCGGCCAGACGGGCGCCCAGACCTGAACCGTGGCCCCCATCCCGGCCCTCGACAGCGCCCATGTTGCACCGCAAAATAGACGGCTAACCTGTTCCATACGGATGAAGCGATGAATGCCCCGGTCCGCCCCAGCGCGCTCGCGCTGACGCCGCTGCTGCTGTTCCTGGCGCTGTTCTTCGGCGCGGGGATCTACTTCACCACCCACGGCGAAGCGATGGGCTTCTATCAGCTGCGCGCGCCGGTCGCGATCCTGCCCGCGCTGGCGCTGGCGGCCTTCATCGCCTGGCGCCGCAAGCTCAAGCCGCTGGACACCCTGCTCGAAGGCATGGGCGACAGCAATGTCGTGCTGATGTGCCTGATCTTCCTGCTCGCCGGCGGCTTCGTCGAAGTGTCCAAGGCGATCGGCGCCGTCGACGCGATCGTCTCGTTGGGCATCGGCCACGTGCATCCGGCGCTGCTGCTGCCCAGCCTGTTCCTGGTCGCGGGTTTCATCTCGCTGTCGTTGGGTACCTCGATGGGCACCATCGCCGCGGTCGCGCCGATCGCGCTGGGCGTGTCCGACGCCTCCGGCCTGGATCGCGCGCTGGTGCTGGGCGCGGTGATCGGCGGCGCCACCTTCGGCGACAACCTGTCGGTGATCTCCGACACCGCCATCGTCGCCACCCGCACCCAGGGCTGCACCATGCGCGAGAAGTTCCGCGAGAACTTCAAGCTGGCCCTGCCGGCCGCGCTGGCCACCCTGGTCGTGCTCGGTTTCGTCGGCGAAACCGCGCCGGTGGCGCCGCTGGAGCCGGTCTCGGCCTGGCTGATCCTGCCCTACCTGATCGTGCTCGGCATGGCCCTGGCCGGCGTCGACGTGATCGTGGTGCTGAGCGTGGGCCTGCTGGTGGCCGGCGGCTTCGGCTTCGTCATGACCGAGGACTTCGGCCTGGCCGCCTACGCCGGACACATCTGGGACGGCTTCGAGAGCATGGTCGAGATCACCCTGCTGTCGCTGCTGGTCGGCGGCCTGGGCGCGCTGATGAAGGCCACCGGCGGCCTGGCCTGGCTGGCGCAGGTGATCGGCAAGTTCGCGCGCGGGCACAAGAGCCGGCGCGCGGGCGAGGTCAGCATCGCCGCGCTGTCGGCCACCACCGACGTGTTCACCGCCAACAACACCGTCGCGATCCTGATCAGCGGCGGCCTGGCGCGCGACATCGCCCAACAGCACGGCGTGCCGCCGGCGCGCGCGGCCAGCGTGCTCGACATCTTCGCCTGCGTGACCCAGGGCATCCTGCCGTACGGCGCGCAGATCCTGCTGGCCGCCTCGCTGGGCGCGGTCTCGCCGCTGGCCCTGGCCGGCAGCGTGCACTACAGCTGGCTGCTGGGCGGTATCACCATCCTGGCCATGCTGTGGTCCTCGCGTAAGCGCGCGCCGCAACCCTTGCCGCAGGCCGCCGAAGAGCGCGGCTGAGGGCAGGGCGGAGGCGAAAAAAAGGGGCGCGATCGCGCCCCTTTTTCGTTTCCCGAGGCGTCGCTCAGTTGCGCGACTGCAGCTTCGACAGCAGACGCAGGAACTCGATGTACAGCCACACCAGGGTGACCATCAGGGCGAACGCGGCGTACCACTCCATGTACTTGGGCGCGCGCTGCTCGACGCCGGTTTCGATGAAGTCGAAGTCCAGCACCAGGTTCAGCGCCGCCACCACCACCACGAACAGGCTGAAGCCGATGCCGATCAGGCCGGACTCGTGGATGTAGGGCATTTCCTTGCCGAACAGGCGCATGCCGAAGCTGACCAGGTAAAGCACGAAGATGCCGCCGGTGGCCGCGGCCACGCCCAGCTTGAAGTTCTCGGTGGCCTTGATCAGGCCCGAGCGGTAGGCGAACAACAGGGCGAACAGGGTGCCGAAGGTCAGCATCACCGCCTGCATCACGATGCCCGGATAGCGCGCCTCGAACACCGAGGAGATCGCGCCCAGGAACAGGCCCTCGACCAGCGCGTAGGCCGGCGCGGTCACCGGCGCCCAGGTCTTCTTGAAGATCGTCACCATCGCCAGGGCGAAGCCGCCCAGGCCGCCGATCAGCATGAACGGCATCAGGCCGGTCGCGCCCTCGGGGGTGATGGTGATCTGGCTCCAGGCGTAGGCGGCGGTCAGCACCGTCAGCAGCAGCAACAGGCCGGTCTTGTTGACCGTGCCGTTCAAGCTCATGGCCTGGCTGTCGCCCTGAACCACCGAGCCCGTGGCCAGGTCGAGGAAGGTGGATTCCTTGAGTGCCGGATTGCCGCTGCGCATATTGGTCGCCCCTGTAGTCCCGAATGAACGGTTGTTCACGATGGCGGGAGCATACACGCAGGCCGCTTTCGCCGATGCCTCGTTGACAGCGGCGATGGCGCCGCCCAAACTAGTCGGCCTTTCGCGGCGTTGGCGCGCAACGAGAGTCCCGGCTTCGGGGTATAGCTCAGCCTGGTAGAGCGCCAGCTTTGGGAGCTGGATGTCGTGGGTTCGAATCCCTCTGCCCCGACCATCCGCTACCGGGCTGGGGCGTCAGTTAAGATGTTTGGACTGGCGCCCGTAGCTCAACTGGATAGAGCACCGGCCTTCTAAGCCGGTGGTTGTGGGTTCGATTCCCGCCGGGCGCGCCAAATTCGCAACCGATTTACGCTGTATGTCTACGTTTTACGGTGGCTGTAGCTCAGCTGGTTAGAGTACTGGATTGTGATTCCAGATGTCGGGGGTTCGAGTCCCCTCAGCCACCCCATTGTTGTAAGGACCGAAAAGCTTCTGCTACAATTTCGCTCCTGATGTATCGGGCCGTTAGCTCAGTTGGTAGAGCAGTTGACTCTTAATCAATAGGTCCAAGGTTCGAATCCTTGACGGCCCACCAAATCGAAGAAGCACTTGGACGCGAGTCCAGGTGCTTTTTTCTTTTCAGGGCTAGGCGCCGAGAATTCCGGCTCGGTGGATCGCTCGCCGGCGCCGCGCATCCGGTTGTCGCCCCGGCAGCGCGTCCGCTCCGTCTCGTGCGTGGCCTTGCTACAGTGGCTGCGTCGCAGGGACGCCACTGGCGCGGGGAAGGGCATGAAAGGGCTCACGGGATTCGTTCTGGTCGCCACGCTCTACGCCTGCGCGCTGGCGCGGGCCGATGAAACGCCGCCGCTGCGGCCGCCTTTGCCCTGGCACGTGAACGCCTACATCGGCTTCGAACGCGCCGCGGAGTTCGATCAGGCGGGCATGCCCGAGCGCTGGTACTACCAGAACGCGCTCCAGATCGAAGGTGCGCGCGTGAAGTTGCATAAGCAGACGGTGGTCTGCAAAGCAGGCCGTCTTTACTCTTCCGAGGGCGACGGTGGTGCGATGTCTTACGAGGGAGAGATGCTGGGCTCGCTCGAAGAGGGCCGGGCTGTCCTGCGTTACGCCGGATGCGACCAATGCATTCCTCCGGCGACAGCGCCGGAACCGCTCAATTTGCCAATTCGTCGGGTGTCGCCGAGCGTGATCCTGCTAGGGTCGGTCTCGTACAGCCGCGAGGCCGAGCCGTATCCGAAGCATTGCCCGTCCGGCGTCTAGGTATGCAGCGCGGGCCGGTCGATCGTCCGGATCGCAAGGTTTGCACGGCAGGCCCTAGCGACGCAGCCGCGGTGCTAGTCGCCTCATAGGCTTAGACCACAACATCGTGCTCTGCTTTCCTTATCCCCTGGAGATTCGCGCCTTCAGTCGTCGCATCCACTCGGGAGCACTTTGCGAATTCTCCGGCCATGCGGACACTGTCGTTCGATACGAATTTATCTTGGCCAGTTCTTGCTGCCAGGGCTGCTGCGTCAGGATGATCCGCCATGAATTAGTAGTCTGACCCCTGTTCTGTTGGCCAGGTGATGATCGGATGCTCGTCGTCCAGGCGCTTGCTAGCACGGACCAGTATGACCTCCAGGTACTCGTGAGTCTGGAGCCCGACCTCCGCGCCCTCAGCGTCGGCTGCGGCCTGGATCTCCTCGGCGATGCCTGTGTAGGCCGGCAGAAGTCGGTGTCGCCAGGGTAGGCTTCGATCAAATGCGGCAATTGGGCTCGTAATGCAGCCAGGCGCTCATAGACGGAGCGGGTATCCATAGGACACGGGTGGCAATCGATGTCGCAACAGCTGCGACAGGAGTTGGAGCCTACATGGGGGTAAGAAATGGCAGTGCCGGAAGAAATTCACAAGATTATTCGAGACAGTGGGAACAACTTCCACGCAAAGGTTGCACGATGGCTAGTTGAAGACGGTTGGCACATTCGTGTTAGTCCCTATTACATGGACCAAACGCAGAACAAGGCGCGCGAGATTGATTTGGTGGCCGAGAAGGCTTTTGAGATCCAATCCAACCCCGGTCAGCGATTCAGCGAGTTGGTGGTGCGTCTTTTCGTGGAGTGCAAATTTATTCAGGGACACTCCGTTTTCTGGTTGTCGGATAAGGACGAAGAGGCGGCAGAACGCCTCGTTTGTCATCAAGGCGGCGGTTTTCGGCCGTACAACTCATACACGAAGAGGCACCATTACCTTTCTGAGGCCAAGAAAGTTGCCAAACTATTTGCGACGACAAAGTCGCCAGAGCAGGATCCTTTCTACAAGGCACTCAATCAGGTCTTGAACGCCCAGGTTTCGATGAAGGGGCAGCAGCTTGCTGTTATCGATGGAAGCACCAGCACCGTTGGTGGGGTCCTCAATTATCCGGTGATTGTCTGCAGCACCTTTGATGGCGTGTACGCCACTGACTTCCTGAGTCATGCGGAGCCCACTCCGCTCCAGGAGAACTTCCAGTTGGAGGTCCAGTACGCCTATGCCAACAGCGCAGGGAGCGTGCGCGACGAATATTTCCTGATCGACATCGTGGAGTTCGCGCAGCTACAGAGCTTTTCCGAGGCTCTAGACAGAGACGCAAAGAGTGCATGCATGTTGCTGTCGCGGGGCTGAGTTTGCCGGGGGAAATGCGTCTGCAACTGCTTACGGTGAAAGGCTGGGCGTCGACCATGCGTGTGCGAATTACGGGTGTGGCAAGATCGTTGCGCTGGCTGCGGCGCGACTTGCAAGGGGAGGGCGAATGCGACAACACATTGCAGCGTGGAAGGCCGCGTTTGAGGGGGACGATCAGGCAGTGCTTCCGTTGTTGGTTGCGCTGGCGTCGCATCACGCTGCATTCAGCGCAATTGTAGAGTTAGTGCGTGTAGCTCCGGAAGACGATGCGGGGCGGAAGAAGCTCAACGTGCTCGTGCTAGATCTCGTCGCGACTGGGTATTGGACATCGGCGTTCTTGACGATTCGCCGCCTCTTAGACAAATACGAGCTCGATGGGCGACGGGGGGTAAATTCCCTCCGCGCGATCGTCAAAGATGTCAGAAAGTGCCGCGAGCGCTTAACTAGACGCGTGTTCGTCGAGGATATCGCCGGGATCGGTTACGACTACGTCAGCATGAAGGCGCGGTATGAGGAGTACGCTCGCAGACAGTCCGGACCGTTCTGGGTGCCCTTGGAATTGCGATATGAGGATTCCGTGAGGCGGCACGTCGAGTTCGATTGGTTGAGTGGTACATCGTCGGCCGCTCGCTCGGCCGATGATCTAATTTCCGAATCGGTCTTTGACCGTTTGGAGACCCGCCTCGCGCAGTTGGACCGGGTTGCGGAACATGCAACGCTTCGCCATGTCCATGCGGCAACGGAGGCCAGCAGAGCAGGCCGTGTGCTTGAAAATTGGGGGCTCAACGACGCCTTCGATGCTCTGAAGCTGCTGGTCCAGACTGCTGACCTTGTCGGGCGTTGGTTTTGTTATTCGGGTACCGGCAACGTCCTGCCACATCCAAATTTCGACCAGTTCGAATTCCTTGATCTGCCGATGTTCGTGGGAGATCGGGCGGTCCTGGAGCGTTGTTGGGAAACTTTCGCAGAGGAATGCGCTCGTTGGCCCTACATCGAGAACGACGAGCTTTAGTTCCCGAAGTCTGTGAGTCGGGGCCGTCGGTTCGTGCCTATTTCCTAGGCCGTCGCCCGCGGAAAACCGCGGGAAAATGGGACTTCCGATCCTTGTAGAACGCGCCTCTAAATGGCGAGTGCCGGGAAAATGAGCTAACTTAAGATATTGATCCTAAAGAAAAATTCAAGAGACTCTTAATCAAATTAGGTCCAAGGTTCGAATCCTTGACGGCCCACCAATTCGGAAAGCCCTGGCTGAAACGCCGGGGCTTTGTCTTTTCCGCTGCGCGAGAAACGAGACCGGGTGCGCTCGGCCTGTAGGGCGTTTGCTGCCATCGCAGTGCGGCGACCGCCGGTACAAGCGGTCGCATGCGGCCTGCCGGATGCAAGCGCCCGCATGCCGCGGAAGCCGACTCGCATCGCCTCTCGAGGGGGGCAGGCGCGCGCCGCGGTACTTCCGGCACGCTCACCTGCGCAGGTTGCGGGTCTAGCGTTGCGCCGACTCGACACCGCAAACGGTGGGCCGACATGCCGACACTCAGCCGTCGCAAGTTTCTGAAGCTCGCCGCCGCGTTGGGCGCGACCCTGGCCTGGGGCTGCGCGACGGTGCGTCCTTCCTCCAGCGGCTGGCGCGAGCGTCGCGACCTGTTTCCGCAAGGCGTCGCCTCGGGCGATCCCGATCACCACAGCGTCCTGCTGTGGACGCGGCGGCCCTATGCCGATGGCCGCGAGCGCGCCACCCTGCGGGTCGAAGTGGCGGAGGACCCGGCGTTCACGCGCGTGATCGCGACCGCGACGGCACCGGTGCTGGCCCAGGCCGACTGGACCTGTCGCGTGCTGGTCGGCGACCTGCCGCCGGCCGGCGAGTACTGGTACCGCTTCGTCGACGAGGACGGCAACGGCAGCCGGATCGGCCGGACGCTGACGGCGCCCGCGCCCGACGATGCGCGCCCGGCGCGCTTTGCCTTCGTCAGTTGCCAGACCATCTGCGAGGGGGCCCAGAACGCTTATCGGCGGATGATCTGGGAAGACGAGCGCGCCGCGCCCGCGGACCGGCTCGGCTTCGTGCTGCACCTGGGCGATTTCGTCTACGAAGTCGTGCAGTACCCGGACCAGGTCAAGAACGGCCACCGCTACGACCGTCTCATCAAGTTTCCGATCACGTTTCCCAAGGGCAAGACGGTCGCCAGGAACCGCTTCTGGGTGCCGGACTCGCTGCAGGACTATCGCGTCCTCTACCACGCCTACCTGCAGGACCCCGACATCCAGGATGCGCGTGCGCGCTGGCCGTTCGTGGCGATATGGGATAACCACGAATTCTCCTGGCAGGGCTGGCAGTCGATCCAGGAATTCCCTGGCGGCGAGGGCTGGGTGCCCGCGCAGACGCTCAAGGTCGCGGCTAACCAGGCCTGGTTCGAATATCAGCCGGCGCGCGTGTTAGCGCCGGGCGCCGCGCTGGAGGCCTTCGATGCGCCGAATGTCGTCGACACGCTGGTCCATGATTTCGACGATGACGGGCTGGGCACCGAAGCCAACAACCTGGCCGCGATCAACAGCCTGATCGCGTATCGCGGCTTGCGCTGGGGCCGGCACATCGACCTGCTGGTGACCGACCAGCGCAGCTTCCGCTCGCGCGATCCGGGCAATCACGACGAAATCAATCCGCTGTTCGAAGACGACACGCTGGGCTTCGTGCCCGAGGAGCTGATGCGGCAACTCGACGGCGGCCGCGACTACGCCGACGGCCATCCGCCGGCGAAGCTGTCGTTCGGCGCCAAGAGCGTGGCCAATTACCGCGTGGGCGAAGCCGCGCAGACGATGTTGGGGGCGAAGCAGAAGGCCTGGTTCCTGGCGCGCCTGCGCGGCGCGACGGCGACCTGGAAGATCTGGGGCAATTCGCTGGGAACCCCCGACTGGCGCGTCGATCCGCAGAACCTGCCGGCCGCGCTGGGCAAGTATCCCGAGGGTGCGGGCTTTGCCCTCATGGCCACCGGCGACTGGGGTTGCGCCTACCACGAACGCGCCGAGATCTTCGACGCGGTGCGCGATGCCGGCATCACCGGTTTCGCCATCGTGTCCGGCGATCGCCACAGCTTCTGGGCGGGCTACGCGGCCAAGGCCTTGCCGCCTGCGGCGTTCGAACCGGTGGGGGTGACCTTCGTGACCGGCTCGATCTCCGCCCCGGGCATGGCCGAAGCCAACGAGCACAACCAGAAAAAGGAAAATCCGCTGCGCCCGCTGTACATCGCCAACCCGGGCGACGGGGCGCCGCAGCCCACCGTCAACCTGCTGTTGCAGCACGGCGTGCGTTCGGCGCTGGAGTTCGCCAGCAGCGGCGACCTGCGCAAGGCGCATGCGGCGAGCAATCCCGACCTGGCGCCGCATCTGTCCTTCGTCGACATGGGCGGACACGGCTACACCACCGTGCGGGTCGATGCCGGCACGATGGCGACCGACTTCGTCTGCATCCCCAGGCCCCTTGAGCGCAGCCCCGGCGCGGACGGCGGGCCCTTGCGGTATCGCGTCCGCCACGAGGTGTCGCTGTGGCGGCCGGGCGAACGTCCGCGGATGCGGCAGACGATATTGGAGGGCGATCCCGGACTGGCGGTGTGAGGCGCGCCGTTGCGCTGATGCCTGCGCAGGCGACGGACTGGGCCCGTCTCAAAGACAGCTTGCTAGCCGCAACGCGGCACTACAATCGTTCCTGCATCGATCCGCCGACTGGATGGGAGTAGGAAATTGATCGAACTACCGATCAGAGACCCTTGCGACCTGTGCGAGGGGATGGCGGGGCGCGAAGAACGATGGGCGGTCGTGGATGAGGGCGAACATACGCTCACCGTGATCAATCCCTGGCAGTTCGAGGTCGGCCAGTGTTGCGTCATTACACGCAGGCACGTCGCGACGCTGCTGGATCTTTCCGACCCGGAATGCGGCGCGGTCATGGCCGCGGCCAAGCGAGTCGCGGAGGCGTTGGTCAGGGCGTATCGGCCGCTCGGAATACTCACGTTTCAAAACAACGGGGTCTTCAGCGGGCAGGAGACGCCGCACTTCCATTTCCACGTCGTGCCGCGGCAGCGCGGCAGCGATTGGGGCATAGGCCCGCCTCAACTCGCTACCTTCGATGGCGCCGGACGTCAGAAGGGGACGCTGCACGATCCCGGCGAAGATGCGCAGCGCCGGGAGCGGGTCCGCGTTTCTGCCGCCCAGCTGCTTGCGACCGCGAAGCTGATTAGTTCGAATTTGCCGGAGTAGCTGGGCTTGCGGTTGAGGATCCGCTTCTTCTGGCCGATAGTGGCCTTGGGGGCGGGGCCATGAGCGGTGCCGATACCGAGGCGCTCCGGTCCTAGGGGGCATTGCTTAAGAACGCGGAAGCGGCGTGATTCGGCAGCGCGATAGTCAGACAGAAGGACAGGAGTTCGGAATTCGAATGGAACACCCTCCGCAGGAGCCGGTGCCGCAGGTCAGCCTGGACACGGCCGTTACGCTGTCTTTCGACTACCTCAAGCACCTGGGCACGATCGCCATGACCGCTGCCGCCGGCCTGATCGCTTTGGTCCAGTTCGTCGACGGCGACAAGAAATTCTTCATCAAGATCATGGTCGCGGCCGCGCTCATGTTCCTGTCGGCCCTAATGGCCTTCTTCGTGCAGTTCTCGCTGATGGATCGGATCAGGCAGGGGCATGAGCTGTTGCGTACGCGCGAACGGGTCGGCTATTCCCAGAAAGGCGCGAAGCGGATCGAGGGGATCTTCGAGGGCGCGGCGCTGTGGCTGCTGTCCATCAGCATGGGCATCGCGTTCCACGCACTGATCAGTGCCGGCATGCCGGCCTGACAGCGTGACGTGGCCGAAGTCGCCGCGCGGCTTGGCGGCTCCATGGCTGCCGTCTTAGGCCTTGAGACGGTCCGATGCTCTAGTTGCGGACTTGCAAGCGTAAGCGGCCAATGCGTCCGCGCTACACAGCCCTTCGCGAAGCATGCATCGTGCGGGCGCCACCTACGATCGGTTACCCCCTTGTCCCTTATCGACCCCGAACTCGTTTTCGCCTGGCAGACAGCGCATTCCATCGCCCGAGGGGCCCCGGCCCCGGTGCGCGATCGCGGGGGCTATCGGGTGGATACCCACTCGGAAAAGGAAACCCGGCGCTGGGTATTCCCGCAGTTGTGCGATGGTCTGCGGGAACTCGCGCACGAACTTACGGCGCCGCGCCATTACTTGAAGCTGTGCGGCACCGACGAAGCGCTGCGCAGCGCGCTGCCGGCACGCTGGGAGCTGCAGCCGGCGAACTATTTCATGACGGCGGTGGCCGTCGGCCCAGATCCCAAACCCCTGCCGGATGGCTACCGGATGGAACTCCATCGCACCGGCCCGGTCACCCGCGCCTGCGTCCTGGCGCCGGATGGCGGCCTGGCCGCCAGCGGCTGCGCGGCGGAGACCGCGGAGGTCTTCATCTACGATCGGATCGAAACCGACCCGGATCACCGGCGCAAAGGATTGGGCATCGCGGTCATGAGCGCGCTGGGCGCCGCGCGAACATCCCTTGCGAACCGGCCCCTGCTGGTGGCCACGGCGGACGGCCGCGGCCTCTACGCCAATCTGGGCTGGACGGTGTTGGCGCCCTTCGCCGCGGCGACCATTCCGGAAACTGAGCGCTAGCCTGGGCGGTCCGGCCTGGCGGCGTTTGGCCATCCAGGGCGGCCGAGCCGGAGGCGCTAGGCCGCCACAACGGACAAGGCGTCTACCCATACGAGGCATGCGAAGTCTGGCGCCCTGTGGCGGGCGGTGCGGTCGCGCGCCGAACCGGTGCCTAGCGCTCGCGTAGCCGTCCTAGAATGCCGCTACGACGGACAAGGAAGGTGTCATGCCTAAGCTGCAAGGAATCGCGGCCGTTGCCGCACTGGTCATGGGGTTCAGCGGCGTCGCGGGCGCCATCGATAGCCGCGGGGCGGTGCGCGCGGCCAATATCTCGGCGGAGGCCCAGGCGGGCGACGACATCCAGTTCGACTATGCGGCGCGCCACGTCCAGATCGCGGACTTCGATCGCAACGGCGTGGACGAGGTCGTTTATCTGCAGACGGCGACCTGCCTCGGTGCGAACTTCGACTGCGAGAACGACATTATCGTAATGACGCCGATGCGAAAGGACGATTCGTTCTGGCGTCCCAGTTCGCTCGATAACGACTACATGGCGGATCTGAAGCGACGTGGCCGCCAGAGCGGATACGCATGGAATGCGTCCTTGCACGTGCCCGGCGAGGTGCGTGCCTTGGCGATCGTCGGCGACCGCATCCACGTCACCTTCGATGTCCTCCGCGATTCGCCGATCTGCAAGCGCTCGATAGAACGTGCAGCCAGCAATCCCTGCCCGGAACCGGGCCGCTACCGCTGGACGCTGTCGTGGCATCCGGGCCAGGTCTCGAAAACGAGCGAGGCCGTGATCGGCCGCGACGCGAAAGCCACGACCGCCAGCACCCGATAAGCGCGGCGCTTCTTCTTCCCGGCCCATCCGCGGGCGTCGGTTGGGCGGCCGCGCGGGAGCGCACGCGGTCCGCGGGCACAGCGCCGACCGCGGTTACTTGCCCGGCGTCTGGTCGGGCTCGATCAGGCAGTCGAACACGCGCGCAAGCAGGTCGGTCAGTTCGCTTTCCTTGGCGTTGGCCAGGGCCGACAGCCCCATCATCTGGCGCATCACCTGGAAGCCGGAAATCACCGACAGCAGCAGGGCCGCGCGTTCGCCGGTCAGTTCGCCGCGCAATGCGCGGGTCACGGTCTGCCAATGGTGTTCTTCGACCTTCTCGCGGCCGATGCGCGCCGCATCCGGGCTGGAGGCGGAGTGGAACGAAATCAGGAAGCCGTCCAGCGGCACCGCATCGGCGCGGGTCATTTTCACCAGTGCGCTGGCCAGGGCGTGGCCGGGGTTGGGCGCATCCATGATGCCGCTGGCGATCAGGCTGCCCTGGGTCATGGTCTGTTCGGTCACTTCGGCGAACAACTGCTGTTTGGAGCCGAAGTAGCGGTTGACCAGCATGGCGGTGACTCCGGCGCCCGCGGCGATTTCGCGTACGCCGGCGCCGTCGTAGCCCGAGGTGGCGAAGGCGCGGCGCGCCGAGGCCAGGATCGCGGCGCGGGTGGCGGCGGCGTCGCGGCGGCGGACGGGGGCCGTTTCAGGCACGGGTGCGGGCTGGGGGCGGGGCGTTTTCATGGCTTGAGTCTACATGTGTAGACAAGTCGCCACAAGCGATGTATACATTTGTAGACATCGCCCGTTCGGGAGGCCGGAGCGGATCCGGCAGGACGGGGTGGAGCGCTTACGTGAACGAAACCGTCCTGGTCACCGGCGGCACCGGCTTCGTCGCCGGCTGGTGCATCGTCGAACTGCTGCAGCGCGGCTACCGCGTGCGCGCCACCGTGCGCAGCCCAGCCAAGGAAGCGGCGGTGCGCGCCGCCGTCCGCCGACAGGTCGATCCCGGCGACCGGCTCGCATTCGCCATCGCCGATCTGACCCGCGACGAAGGCTGGGACGCGGCCGCCGCCGGTTGCGACTACGTGCTGCACGTCGCTTCGCCGATGACGACGGCGTCCTCGAACGATCCGCAGGCGCTGATCGCGCCGGCGCGAGAAGGCACTCTGCGCGTGCTCGGCGCCGCGCGCGCGGCCGGGGTGAGGCGGGTGGTGATGACCTCGTCCTGCGCCGCGGTCAATCAGGGGCTGCAGAGCGGCGACACCGACAACGACGAGACCGTGTGGGCCAGCGAACAGGACCCGGACCTCAACGCGTATCGGCTGTCGAAAATCCTGGCCGAGCGTGCGGCCTGGGATTACATGGCCACGCACGCGGGCGCGACCGAGCTGACCACGGTGCTGCCCAGCGCGATTTTCGGCCCGGTGCTGACCGCCGAGAACCTGGGCTCGGTCGCGCTGATCCAGCGCCAGCTGCAGGGCAGGATGCCGGGCATCCCCAATGTCGGCTTCTGCGTGGTCGACGTGCGCGACCTGGCCCGGGTGCATGTCGATGCGATGACCGCGCCGCAGGCCGCCGGGCAGCGCTTCATCGCCGCCGGCGAATTCCTGTGGATGCGCGAGATCGCGCAGACCCTGCGCGCGCGCCTGGGCGAGCGCGCCGCGAAGGTGCCCACGCGCCGTCTGCCGAACTGGCTGGTCAGAATCGGCGCGAACTTCGTCCCCGAGATGAGGCAGCTGCTGCCGATGCTGGGCCGCCGCCACATCTACCGTTCGGACAAGGCGCAGCGCGTGCTCGGCTACCGGCCGCGGCCGGCGCGCGACACCGTCGTGGATTGCGCGCAAAGCCTGCTGGCGGCGGAGGCGGTATGAGATTGATCCTGACCGGCGCCACCGGCTTCGTGGGCAGCGAGGTGCTGCGGCAGGCGTTGGCCGATCCCGCCATCGAACGGGTGGTGGTGCTGACGCGGCGCACGCTCGGCCGCGCGCATCCGAAACTGATCGAGGCGGTGCTCAGCGATTTCACCGACTATCAGACGATCCCCGTCGATCTGTTGCGCGCCGACGCCTGCATCTGGTGCCTGGGCGTTTCGCAGACCCAGGTGCCGCAGGCGCAGTATGTGCGGATCACCCTGGACTACGCGCTGGCCGCGGCCAAGGCGATGCGGGGCGTCGATCCGCGCATCCGGTTCTGCTTCGTCAGCGGGCGCAGCGCCGATCCGGACGAACGCGCCTCCGCGCTGTACGCGCGCATCAAGGGCCGCACCGAACGCAAGCTGGGCGAACTGGGCGGCGAGATCTACCGTTTCCGGCCGGGCTACATCCGGCCGACCGCGCGCAGCGTGGCGCGCAAGGATCCGGGCCGGTGGTTCGCGCCGATCGGCGCTCTGGTGTCGTTGTTCAGCCAGGACTACAGCGTCGACTGCGACCGCTTGGCGCAATGCTTGCTCGACGTGGCCAAGCATGGCGCCGCGCAGGACTTGTTCGATAACCGCACGATCCGAGGTTGGACGGCGCAGGCCGCGACCGACGCCAACGCCGGGTCGGGAGGTGCGTCCAATGGCTAGGACCACCGCGCAGGGCGCGTCCGCCGCGCGCGGCCGACGTCGCTGGCTGAAGTGGGGCGCATGGCTGGGCGTGGGCGCGGGCGGTCTGCTGTTGGCCCTGCTGGCCGCCGCGCTGATCAGCGGCTGCGCCTCGTTCGGCGCCAAGCCCGCAGGCGCGCGCCTGATCCGCGCGCAGGCGTCGGCGCAATGGGACGGAACGCAGTTCCGCAATCCGCAGCCGCTGTGGGCCGATACCGACGGCGCGTGGCGACGTCTGCTGTTCGGTCCGGCCACGCCCGCCGCGCAGCCCGACGGCGCCGTCGCCGTCGTTCGTCCCTCGGCCGCCGAACTGGCGCGGCCGCCGGCGTCGGGCTTGCGCATCACCTGGTTCGGCCATGCCTCCGCGCTGATCCAGATCGACGGCGGCAACGTGTTGATCGATCCGGTGTGGAGCGACCGCATCTCGCCGCTGAGCTGGGCCGGCCCGCAGCCGTGGTTCCGTCCGCCTGTGGCTTTGGAGCAGTTGCCGGACATCGACGCGGTGCTGATCTCGCACGACCACTACGATCATCTGGATCGCGCCACCGTCCAGGCCATGCGGGGCTGGCGCACGATATTCGTGGTGCCGCTGGGCGTCGGCGCGCATCTGGCGCGCTGGGGCATCCCCGAACATCGCATCGTCGAACTGGATTGGTGGCAGTCGGCGCGCGTGCGCGGATTGGAGCTGACCGCGACGCCGGCGCGCCACAAGTCCGGTCGGTTCCTGGGCCAGTCCAATCAGACCTTGTGGGCGGGCTATGCGATCGCGGGCGCGCGCCATCGCGTCTGGTACTCCGGCGACACCGGCTTCCACGATCAGCTGGCGTTGATCGGCGAGCGCCTCGGCCCCTTCGACGCGACCCTGATCGAGGCCGGGCAGTACGACACGCACTGGCCGGACACCCACCTGGGGCCGGAGCTGGCGGTGGAGGCGCATCGGCTGGTCCGCGGCAAGGCGCTGATTCCGGTGCATTGGGCGCTGATCCAGCAAGCCAATCACGCCTGGACCGAACCGGTGGAGCGGGTCCTGGCCGCCGCACGCTGCGGCGACATCCAGGTGCTGACGCCTCGCCCTGGGCAGATGCTGGAACCCGGACGCAGCGCGGCCATCGCGCCGTGGTGGCCGCGCGTGGCCTGGCATAGCGCCGCCGAGCGGCCGCTGATGACGACGCGTTCGGGCGATCCGAGCGAGCGCGTGCGGATCGAGGCCTGTGCGGGCCGCGCCTAGGTGCGTGCGGCAGGCGCGCGGCGACGCCGCCATCCTTTAGGCTTCGCGATCCCACCGCATCCGCCGTTCGATGACCGCATTGCACGCCTTGCTGGACACCCTGGAGCGGGATCCGACCCTGCTGGATCCGCAGGCGCTGCGCGAGCGTGCGCAGGCCCTGGACCGCCTGGAACGCGCTGCCGATCTTGGCGGCGGCGACGAGCCTGAGCGCGCGCGAGCGCAAGCCCTGCGGCTGCGCCTGGAAGCGCTGGACCGCGCGCTGTGCGAGCGTCTGCGCGAGACCCTGCGCGACGGCGGCGGCGCCGAGCTGCTGGACTGGGCCGAGCGCGATTTCGCCACCGCAACCGCGAGCGGCGAGCACTACGACCCCCTCGACGAACTCGTCAGCGGCGTGCTGCGCCTGCCTGAGCCCGGCGACGAGATCGGCGCGCTGGCGGAGGAGATGGTGTTCTATCAGCCCACGCCGGCGCGGCATGTGTTCGACCTGCTGCGACGCCTGCCGTTGAGCGCGGACGACGTACTGATCGACCTCGGCGCCGGCCTCGGCCATGTGCCGCTGCTGGTCGCGGCCTGCACCGAGGCGCGCGCGCACGGCGTGGAGATCGAACCGGCGTATGTGGCCAGTGCGCAAGCCTGCGCCGCCGAGCTGGGGCTGACGCGCGCCACGTTCGCCTGCGCGGATGCGCGCGCGGTCGATCTGAGCCACGCGACGGTCTTCTATCTGTACACGCCGTTCACCGGCACGATCCTGCGCCAGATGCTGGACGCGATCGCACGGCAGGCGCGATCGCGCGCGATCCGCGTCTGCACGCTGGGGCCCTGCACCGCGGTAGTCGCCGCCGAGCCTTGGCTTGCGGGCGACGCGCGGCCGCCGAGCGACCGCATCACGGTGTTCCGCAGCCGCTGACCTAAGCGGTCGCCGCGATCGCGAGCGAGTCGCGCCTGAGGCGATACCGGGAAATGAAGCAGGCAGAGGCGGCCGAGGCCCGCTAGTCCGGAGCGCTGGGCCCGCACACCGGTTCGTCGCATCGCGGGCAGCGGTTAAGCCCGCGCTAGGGTGGTGTGGGTAGCCTGACAGCATCCACGGAAGAGGAGGGCGGTCATGCGCAAGCTAGGGTGGGGACTGGTGGTGGGGTTGGCTTTGTCGACGCCGGTTTGGGCCGCCGACACGGTCGCGTTCGGCAACCGGGTGCTCGTGACCGGCGATGGGGTGGGGCAGGTCTATCAGGTCGCCGGCGCGCCCAGCCGGATCAAGAAGATCGAGAACAAACGCGGCGCCGAGGTCGGCGAGCGTTTCGAGTATTACCGCGACGGCAAGACCACGCTGATCACGATCAAGGACGGCAAGGTCGCGGCGATCGAGGAGGTCTACGGCTCCGCGCCCGTGCCCGCGCCTCCGATTCAGGCCGAGGACTGAGCGTCGGGCACGCGCCGCGCGCGGCCGCTTTGCGCAAGGCGCCGCCGCGCGCCTAGAATGCCCGGCCCGCGCTTGCGGGTCGGCGCGAACGCGAAAGTGGCGGAATTGGTAGACGCACTGGATTTAGGTTCCAGCGGGTAACCCCCGTGCGGGTTCGAGTCCCGCCTTTCGCACCAGCCCCGGCGCCGGCTACAAGGAGCGCCCACCGCGCATGCAGGACCTGTTCGCCCCGGCCGACGGTTTCCAGACCCTGACGATGGACGGCGCCGACGTGGC
The DNA here is from genome assembly GCF_900114355.1 of Lysobacter sp. cf310. Lineage (GTDB taxonomy): Bacteria > Pseudomonadota > Gammaproteobacteria > Xanthomonadales > Xanthomonadaceae > Lysobacter. The sequence continues at coordinate 615,468 of NZ_FOSS01000002.1, read as the reverse complement.
GCTGCTCGCGCGCCTGGACCTGGGCCGGCCCGACGCCGAGGTGCTGGCCGAGCTGATCGCGGAGGTGCCCTGGCGCGCCGAGCGCATCGTGGTGTTCGGGCGCGAGGTCGCGCAACCGCGCCTGAGCGCCTGGTACGGCGATGCCGATGCCGCCTACACCTATTCAGGCCTGCACCTGCGGCCGCGCCCCTGGACGCCCCTGCTGGCCGACCTGAAACAGCGGGTGGAGCGCGCCAGCGCAGCCGAATTCAACAGCGTCCTGCTCAACTACTACCGCGATCACCGCGACGGCATGGGCTTTCACGCCGACGACGAGCCCGAGCTGGGCCCGCGCCCGACCATCGCCTCGTTGAGCCTGGGCGAGCGCCGGGTGTTCGTGATGAAGCGCCGCCTCGCGCGCGGGGCGCCGCCCAGCGCGGTCGCGCCGGTGCGCATCCCCCTGGACTCCGGCAGCCTGCTGCTGATGCGCGGCCAGACCCAGCGCCATTGGCTGCATGGGGTGGCCAAGCTGGCCCGGCCCTGCGGGCCGCGGATAAACCTGACCTTCCGTCGCATCCTGCGCTGAGCCGCACCCGTACGATCCGTGCCGGCGGGCGCCCTTCGGACGCCCGGCTGGCAGCGCGGCCCGTAATCGGCGAAACTAGTAAGTTCCGCTGGAGGGCCTAGACCCGGCCAGCGGTCGGACAGGTCTTCAACATCGTGCCGCGACGGGCCGTCGCGGTAGCAGGAGTGGATATGCAAGTTTCGGTCGAATCGCTGGGTAATCTGGAACGCCGTCTGACCTTCAGTCTCCCGGCGGATCGCCTCGAGAGCCAGGTCGGCGGTCGCCTGCGCGAAATCGCGCGCGGCGCCAAGATCAAGGGTTTCCGTCCCGGCAAGGTGCCGGCCAAGGTGATCGAGCAGCGTTTCGGCGAGCAGGTCCGCGCCGAAGTGCTCGACGGCCTGCTGCGCGAAGGCTTCAGCAATGCCGTGCGCCAGGAGTCGCTGCAGATCGCCGGTAACCCGATGATCGAGCCGGCGGCCGCCGAGGGCGGCGAGCTGGCCTACGTGGCCACCTTCGAAGTGGTCCCGGATTTCGGCGACATCGACGTCGCCAAGCTCAATGTCGTGCGCAACACCTCCGAGGTGGCCGACGCCGACATCGACGCGATGATCGAGAACCTGCGCCTGCAGCGCCGCAGCTGGAACCCTATCGAGCGCGCGGCCGCCACCGGCGACGCGGTCGAGATCGAGACCTGGTCGCAGGTCGGCGACGAGCGCATCCCCGCCGAGGGCGTGGAGCGCGGCGCGACCGTGATCGGTTCGGGCGCGATGTTCCCGGCTATCGAAGAAGCGCTGGTCGGCCTCAAGGCCGGCGACGAGAAGGTCGCCCCGATCGAGTTCCCGGCCGAATGGCGCGTGCCGCAGTTCGCCGGCCGCACGGTCGAGGTTCACCTCAAGGCCACCGCGGTTTCCGAAGCGGTGCTGCCGGACGTGGACGCGGCCTTCATCAAGAGCTTCGGCATCAAGAGCGGCGACGCGGAGCAGTTCCGCTCCGACATCCGCAGCAACCTGGAGCGCGAGCTCAAGGGCGCGCTGATGACCCGTCTGCGCCGCGAAGTGGGCGAGCAGCTGATCGCCGCCTACCAGCACGTGGAAATGCCGCCGAAGCTGGTCGAGGGCGAGGCCCGCGACATGGCCCGCCAGACCGTCGAGCAGGCGCGCCGCCAGGGCCGCAACATCGAAGCCCCGGCCGACGCCTACCTGACCTTCATGGACAGCGCCCAGAAGCGCGTGCTGGTCGGCCTGCTGGTCGGCGAGATCGCGCGCCGCAACCAGCTGATGCTGGACCCGCGTCGCGTCAACGAGACCCTGAAGCTGATCGCCTCGACCTACGAGGAACCGCAGCAGGTGATCGAGCTGTACCGCAACGACCCGCAGCTGATGAACAGCCTGCAGGGCCGGGTGATGGAAGAGCAGGTGATCGACTGGATCGCCGAGCGCGCCCAGCACACCGAGCAGCCGCTCTCGTTCAGCGAAGCGATCCGCCAGTAAGTCCGGGCGACGATCCCGCAGGAAGCGAACGCGCCAGGCCGGCGTCCCGAACCCAGGACGCCCTTGCGTAGAGGCCCGGCAGGCCCCAAGTTGGGCCTAACCGGGAACCTTCGGCACCGCCGAAGGCTCTGCAAAGCATTCAACGTCAGCCATAGGTGCCGTCGAGATGGACAACCGAATCCAAGCCCTGAACCTCGTGCCGATGGTGGTCGAACAGACCAGCCGCGGCGAGCGCGCGTACGACATCTATTCGCGCCTGCTCAAGGAGCGGGTGATCTTCCTGGTCGGCGGCGTCGACGATCATGTCGCCAACGTCATCGTCGCCCAGATGCTGTTCCTCGAGGCCGAGAACCCCGAGAAGGACATCAGCTTTTACATCAACTCGCCGGGCGGCGTGGTCACCGCGGGCATGGCGATCTACGACACCATGCAGTACATCAAGCCCGACGTGAGCACGATCTGCATCGGCCAGGCCGCCAGCATGGGCGCGTTGCTGCTCGCCGCCGGCGCCAAGGGCAAGCGCTACGCGCTGCCGAATTCGCGGGTGATGATCCACCAGCCCTCCGGCGGCTCGCAGGGCCAGGCCACCGACATCGAGATCCAGGCACGCGAGATCCTGACCCTGCGTCAGCGCCTGAACGAGGTCCTGGCCAAGCACACCGGCCAGCCGATCGAGACCATCGCGCGCGACACCGAGCGCGACAACTTCAAGAGCGCCGAGGCTGCGCGCGAGTACGGTCTGGTCGACCAGGTGCTCGAGCGGCGTCCGGAAGACTCGATCCAGGCCGCCTGAGGCCGGGCCAAGCCCGCGCGCAAGCCGTTGATCGAACTCCTGTTTTCGGCAGGCAATGGACATGGCGACCGGCCCGGGGACGGGCCGGAGCGCTGTGTTATCCTCGGGCCGACAACGCACCACGTAACTCCGGACGCGGCCCGATCGGGCGCGCTCCGAGAACACCGCACCATTTGGGCAAAAGCATGAGCGACGATCGACAGGGACGCAGCACCGGCGATAGCAGCAAGATTCTCTATTGCTCGTTCTGCGGCAAAAGCCAGCACGAGGTCCGCAAGCTGATCGCGGGCCCGAGCGTGTTCATCTGCGATGAGTGCGTCGAGCTCTGCAACGACATCATCCGCGAGGAGCTCGAGGAGAAGGCGCAGTCGGCGCGCAGCCACCTGCCCAAGCCGCGCGAAATCCTCGAGGTGCTGGACCAGTACGTGATCGGCCAGCAGCGCGCCAAGCGCACCCTCGCGGTGGCCGTGTACAACCATTACAAGCGCATCGAGAGCCGTCAGAAGAACGACGACGTCGAGCTCGCCAAGTCCAACATCCTGCTGGTCGGCCCGACCGGCTCGGGCAAGACCCTGTTGGCCGAAACCCTGGCGCGCCTGCTCAACGTGCCGTTCACGATCGCCGATGCGACCACGCTGACCGAGGCCGGCTATGTCGGCGAGGACGTGGAAAACATCATCCAGAAGCTGCTGCAGAAGTGCGACTACGACGTCGAGAAGGCGCAGCAGGGCATCGTCTACATCGACGAGATCGACAAGATCTCGCGCAAGAGCGACAACCCCTCGATCACCCGCGACGTGTCGGGCGAAGGCGTGCAGCAGGCCCTGCTGAAGCTGATCGAAGGCACGGTCGCCAGCGTGCCGCCGCAGGGCGGACGCAAGCACCCGCAGCAGGAGTTCCTGCAGGTCGATACCCGCAACATCCTGTTCGTGGTCGGCGGCGCGTTCGCGGGCCTGGACAAGATCATCCAGCAGCGCAGCACCGAGGCCGGCGGCATCGGCTTCGGCGCCAAGGTCAAGAGCAGCGAGCGCAAGGTCGAGGTCGGCAAGATCCTGGCCGAGGTCGAGCCCGAGGATCTGATCAAGTTCGGCCTGATCCCCGAGTTCGTCGGCCGCCTGCCGGTGGTCGCGACCCTGGAGGAGCTGGACGAGCAGGCCCTGGTCACCATCCTGACCGAGCCCAAGAACGCGATCACCAAGCAGTTCAAGAAGCTGTTCGAGATGGAGAACGTCGAGCTGGAGTTCCGCGCCGACGCGCTCACCGCGATCGCGCGCAAGGCGCTCAAGCGCAAGACCGGCGCGCGCGGCCTGCGTACCATCGTCGAGTCGGTGCTGCTGGACACCATGTACGAACTGCCCTCGCTGGAGAACGTCAGCAAGGTGGTGGTGGACGAGTCGGTGATCGATCACAAGTCCGAGCCGTATCTGATTTACCAGACCCCGCCGGCCGCCGCGCCCAAGGTCGCCGCCGCGGACTGAACGCGGCCCCAGCGACGTTCCCGAACGGGCGTCGCATATCGGCTGTAACCGGCTGATTCCATGACGGTTTTTCTGCACGGCCCGCGCTGCGAAGCGCGGGCCGCTTGCATCCTATGGCGCAGGCCCCCATAACCGTCGCAAGGGGCTGCATCGCCCGCGATCCCGGCCGGGGACGCCGTCGAAGGCGTCCGGTTTCACCTGCCGGATTTCCAGTATTTTTTAAGTGTTTTCTCCCCCCGGAGCTGTCATGACCGAACCCACCGAACGCGACGTGCTGGATCTGCCGGTGCTGCCGCTGCGCGACGTCGTCGTGTTCCCGCACATGGTCATCCCGCTGTTCGTCGGCCGCGACAAATCGATTCGCGCCCTCGACCTGGCGATGGAGTCCGATAAGCGCATCCTGCTGGTCGCCCAGAAGTCGGCCGAGACCGACGATCCCGGCGCCGAGGACCTGTACTCGATCGGCACCCTGGCGCATGTGCTGCAACTGCTGAAACTGCCCGACGGCACCATCAAGGTGTTGGTCGAGGGCGTGTCGCGCGTCGAGGTCGACGCCGTGGCCGAGCGCGATGGCGCCCTGGCCGGCCAGGCCCACGTGGTCGAGCCCGCGATCGACCGCGAGGAGCGCGAGATCGAGGCGATCGCGCGCTCGCTGATGACCCTGTTCGAGCAGTACGTGAAGACCAACCGCAAGCTGCCGCCGGAGCTGATGCAGACCCTGTCGGGCATCGACGAGCCCGGCCGCCTGGCCGACACCATCGCCGCCCACCTGGGCGTGCGCATCGGCGACAAGCAGAAGCTGCTGGAGACGCACGCCGTGGGCGCGCGCCTGGAGCAGCTGGTCGGCCTGGTCGACGGCGAAATCGACGTGCAGCAGCTCGAGAAGCGCATCCGCGGCCGGGTCAAGTCGCAGATGGAGAAGAGCCAGCGCGAGTACTACCTCAACGAGCAGATGAAGGCGATCCAGAAGGAGCTGGGCGAGATCGACGACGCGCCCAACGACATCGACGAGCTCACCCGCAAGATCGCCGAAGCCGGCATGCCCAAGCCGGTCGAGACCAAGGCCCGCAACGAGCTCAACAAGCTCAAGCAGATGTCGCCGATGTCGGCCGAGGCCGCGGTGGTGCGCAATTATCTGGATTGGCTGCTGGGCGTGCCGTGGAAGAAGCGCAGCAAGGTGCGCAAGGACCTCAAGGCCGCGCAGGACGTGCTCGACGCCGACCATTTCGGCCTGGAGAAGGTCAAGGAACGCATCCTCGAGTACCTCGCGGTGCAGACCCGCGTGAAGAACATGAAGGGCGCGATCCTGTGCCTGGTCGGCCCGCCGGGCGTGGGCAAGACCTCGCTGGGCCAGAGCATCGCCAAGGCCACGAACCGCAAGTTCGTGCGCATGTCGCTGGGCGGCGTGCGCGACGAGGCCGAGATCCGCGGCCATCGCCGCACCTACGTAGGTTCGATGCCGGGCCGGATCGTGCAGAACCTCAACAAGGTCGGCAGCAAGAACCCGCTGTTCGTGCTGGACGAGATCGACAAGATGTCGATGGACTTCCGCGGCGATCCGTCCTCGGCGCTGCTGGAGGTGCTGGACCCCGAGCAGAACAATTCCTTCAACGATCACTACCTCGAGGTCGATCTGGACCTGAGCGAGGTGATGTTCGTCGCCACCTCCAACTCGCTGAACATCCCCGGTCCGCTGCTGGACCGCATGGAAGTGATCCGGATCCCGGGTTACACCGAGGAGGAGAAGCTCAACATCGCCATGCGCTATCTGCTGCCCAAGCAGATCAAGGCCAACGGCCTGAAGGCCGACGAGATCAAGATCGCCGAATCGGCGGTGCGCGACATCGTGCGTTACTACACGCGCGAATCGGGCGTGCGCAACCTCGAGCGCGAGATCTCCAAGATCTGCCGCAAGGTGGTCAAGGAAATCGCCCTGGCCGGCCCCAAGGCGAAGAAGAGCAAGGACGGTTCGGTCAACGTCGGCTCGAAGAATCTCGACAAATACCTGGGCGTGCGCCGCTTCGATTACGGCCGCGCCGAGGAACAGAACGAGGTCGGCCTGGTCACCGGCCTGGCCTGGACCGAAGTCGGCGGCGACCTGCTGCAGGTCGAAGCCACCCTGGTGCCGGGCAAGGGCCAGCTGCTGCTGACCGGCCAGCTCGGCGACGTGATGAAGGAATCGGCCTCGGCCGCCTTGTCGGTGGTGCGCGCGCGCGCCGAACGCCTGGGCATCGACGTGGAATTCCTGCAGAAGCACGACGTGCACGTGCACGTGCCCGAGGGCGCCACGCCCAAGGACGGCCCCAGCGCCGGCATCGGCATGGCCACCGCGCTGGTGTCGATGCTGACCAAGAATCCGGTCAAGGCCGACGTCGCCATGACCGGCGAAATCACCCTGCGCGGACGCGTGCTGCCGATCGGCGGGCTCAAGGAAAAGCTGCTGGCTGCACTGCGCGGCGGCATCCGCACCGTGATCATTCCGGACGAGAACAAGAAGGATCTCGCCGATCTGCCCAAGAGCGTGACGCAAGGTTTGAAGATCGTGCCCGCGCGTTGGATCGACGAGGTTCTGGACATCGCGCTGGAGCGTCCGGTGACGCCTACGCCGGTGGCCGGTCCGGGTGAAGTTCCGGTGCGCGATGGCGGACAAGCATCGCCTCAGCCGGACGTCAAGCATTGACGGATTCCGTTGGTCGGAAAGCGATCGAATCGGCTGGAAGGCCCGTCGTTATTAGCTTTCAGGCTTGCACCCCCAAAATGCCGCTGGTATAACGACCGCAACCGCGCGAAAGCTGCCAAAAGACGCAGTAGGCGCGGCAAACTCGATCGGCGTGGCCCGCTCGCGCAGCGCGCCACGCCGATTCTCAGAACACGCGGTAACACCGCACAGGGAGTCCAAAGAATGAACAAGGGTGAATTCATCAGCGCCGTCGCCGATGCTGCCGAGCTGTCCAAGACCGACGCAGCCAACGCCGTCGACGCCGTTATCGGCGTGATCACGAAGGCGCTGAAGAAGGGCGACACCGTCACGCTCGTGGGCTTCGGTACGTTCCAGGTCCGCAAGCGCGCCGCGCGCCAGGGCCGCAACCCGAAGACCGGCGCCACCATCAAGATCAAGGCCTCGAAGAACCCGGCGTTCAAGGCTGGCAAGGCGCTGAAGGATGCTGTAAACTAAGCGACTCGCTCGGGTGCTTAGCTCAGCGGTAGAGCGTCTCCTTTACACGGAGAGGGTCGGGGGTTCGAAACCCTCAGCACCCACCAGATCAGACTGGCCCTACTGCTAAGCCGCCCGCCGGAAACGGTAGCGCCGCGAGGCGTAAGGCCAAAGTTTCAAAAGTGCGGAGTGGTAGTTCAGTCGGTTAGAATGCTGGCCTGTCACGCCGGAGGTCGCGGGTTCGAGTCCCGTCCACTCCGCCAGTTTCGCCAAAAGCGCCGGAAACGGCGCTTTTGTTTTTATATAAGTGAGAGCCCTCGATTTTGTTGCATAGCGGTAGAATCGTCGGCCCGAGTTTCCAGGGTTCAAACAGCGGAGTGGTAGTTCAGTCGGTTAGAATGCTGGCCTGTCACGCCGGAGGTCGCGGGTTCGAGTCCCGTCCACTCCGCCAGTTTTGCCGAAGGCGCCGGAAACGGCGCCTTCTTTTTTGCCTGCGCCGCGGGAACCGGGCCCCGGCCCGGTTTCTCCGACGCCGTTCGCGGTTTCGTCCCGGCCCACCCCCGGCGGCCCCGCCTGGGCCGCCCGGCCCGCGCGCCCGGCCCCAAGCGCGCTAAACTGTCCGGCTTACGACCTACGCGACCCGGATATGCTGCAGAAACTTCGCGACAAGACTTCCGGCTGGATCGCCACCGCGATCCTCGGCCTGCTGATCATTCCCTTCGCCTTCGTCGGCATCGAGCAGTACATGGGCGCGCGCACCGATACCTCGGTCGCGCATATCGATGTGCCGCCCTCGTACTGGCAGAGCGCGCCGTCGTGGTGGCCGGTGTCGATGCTGTGGCAGCACGAGAAGATCGACTCCACCGATTTCCGCACCGCTTTCGAACAGGAGCGCCAGCGCCGCCGCGCGGCCGAAGGCGAGGCCTTCGATGCGCGCGATTTCGAGAGCAAGGAAAACAAGCTGGCGATCCTGGACCAACTGATCGATCGCCGCGTGCAGGAACTGGCGTCCAAGAGCGAAGGCCTGGTGGTCAGCGACGCGCTGGTCAAGAAGACCCTGGCCGAAGTGCCGGCGTTCCAGGTCGACGGCAAGTTCAATCTCGACCGCTACCGCCTGGCCCTGGCCTCGCAGGTGCCGCCGCAGACCCCGACCCAGTTCCAGGAAACCGTGCGCCAGTCGCTGCAGCAGTCGCTGCTGGCCGGCGGCCTGGTCGAGAGCGAGTTCGTGACCTCGGCCGAGATGGACCGCCTGATCCGCCTGATGGGCGAGACCCGCGACGTCGGCCTGGTGATGCTGCCGCAGCCGGCGCCCGACACCGGCGCGGTCAGCGCCGCCGAAATGCAGGCGTGGTATCAGGGCCACAGCGCCGATTACCGCGCGCCGGAAACCGTGACCCTGGAATACGTGGAAGTGAATGCGGCCAGCGTGCCGCCGCCGGCACCGGCCGACGAGGACACCCTGCGCAAGCGCTACGAGCAGGAAAAGAGCCGTTTCGTCGCCCAGGAACAGCGTCTGGCCTCGCACATCCTGGTGCGCGTGGCCGACGGCGCCGACGCTGCGGCGCAGAAAGCCGCTGAGCAGAAGGCGACCCAGTTGACCGCGCAGGCCAAGGCCGCCGGCGCCGACTTCGCCGCGCTCGCGCGCGCCAACAGCGACGACACCGGCTCCAAGGCCGGCGGCGGCGACCTGGGCTGGGTCAACAAGGGCATGATGGTGGCGCCGTTCGAACAGGCGTTGTTCGCCGCGCCGCAGGGCGCGATCGTGGGTCCGATCAAGACCGACTTCGGCTGGCACGTGATCCAGGTGCGCGAGATCAAGGCCGGCCAGCAGGAAACCTACGAGCAGGCGCGCGAAGCGCTGCTGCGCGAGCAGACCGAGGCCGACAACGAGCGCGCGGTCAGCGATTTCACCGGCCGCCTGGTCGATCTGGTCTACAAGAACCCGTCCTCGCTGGCGCCGGCCGCGCGCGAGATGAAGCTGCCGGTGCAGAAGCTGGGCCCGCTCACGCGCAACGGCGCGCGCAACGGCGCCCAGGGCCTGGCCGCGAACGCCACGCTGCTGCGCTCGGCGTTCTCCGACAGCCTGATCCAGAACGGCACGGTCAGCGATCCGATCGAGATCGCGCCCGGCCACAGCGTGCTGATCCGGGTGACCGCGCATACGCCGGAACGCTCGCAGCCGCTGGCGCAGGTGCGCGATCAGGTGATCGCCGCGGTGCGCGCCGATCGCGCCACCAAGGCCGCGACCAAGGACGCCGACGCGCTGCTGGCGCGTCTGCGTGGCGGCGAAACCCTGGAAGCGGTGGCGACCTCCAAGCAGTTGCCGGCGCCGCACGCGATCCCGAACCTGCCGCGCGGCGCGCCGATTCCGGACCCCAGCGTGAGCGAGGCCGTGTTCGCGGTCGCGCCGCCCGCGGCCGGCAAGGTCACCCCGGGCAGGGCGATGCTGCCGGACGGCCGCGCGGTGCTGTTCGCGGTCAGCAAGGTCACCCCGGGCGACCTGGCCCAGGTCCCGCCGCCGCAGCGCGAGCAGATGCAGACCCAGCTGGCGCAGATCAGCGGCGCCGACGACATCAAGGCGCTGGTCGCCGCGCAGCGCAAGCGCATGAAGGTAACGGTGGTCGATCAGAACCTCTGATCGGTACCGGCCGTATCGCAACAAAAAGCCCGGCATCTCGCCGGGCTTTTTGTTTTTGGGTTCTTGATGGCGGCGCTTGCGACTCGCTGCTCCCGCTTGCGGCGGCCGCAGGAACCGCAAAGCCGAGAAAGCGCCCGGGAACGGATGAGGGCAACGCGTGCGGCTGCGCGCTTGCTGCGACGATCCGCACCCCAGCCCGACCGCACCGCGATCGGGCGTTCGGTGCCGCTCAAGCCGATGGCTCGCAAGGCCGGCCCCTCACTCCGCAAGCGGCAGAGGAGCTAAAGCGCTGAGGCGACTTCGCTATCCCTTCTCCCGCCCGCGGGAGAAGGTGCCCGAA
>NZ_FOSS01000002.1:201490-604746 GCF_900114355.1 Lysobacter sp. cf310 | reverse complement strand
TCGCTATCCCTTCTCCCGCCCGCGGGAGAAGGTGCCCGAAGGGCGGATGAGGGCAGCGCTTGCGGTTGGGTTGGCGCAAAGAAAAAGCCCGGCATCGCGCCGGGCTTTTCTGGTCTTGTCGCTCGCGCACCTAAGCGCAGCTCCCACTCACTCGCTCTCGATCCCCGTCATGCCCAGGATGTTGTACCCCGAGTCGACATAGGTGATCTCGCCGGTCACGCCCGAGGCCAGGTCCGAGCACAGGAAGGCGGCGACGTTGCCGACCTGTTCGATCGTGACCGTGCGGCGCATCGGCGCGTTCTCCTCGACATGGCCTAGGATCTTGCGGAAGCCGGCGATGCCGGCCGCGGCCAGGGTCTTGATCGGGCCGGCCGAGATCGCGTTGACGCGGGTGCCTTCCGGGCCGAGGTTGTAGGCCAGGTAGCGCACGGTCGCTTCCAGGCTGGCCTTGGCCACGCCCATCACGTTGTAGCCGGCCAGCGCGCGTTCGGCGCCGAGGTAGCTCAGGGTCAGGATCGAACCGTTGCGGCCCTGCATCTGCGGGCGCGCGGCCTTGGCCATCGCGGCCAGCGAATAGGCCGAGATGTCGTGGGCGATGCCGAAGTTCTCGCGGGTGAGGCCGTCGAGGAACTGGCCGGCGATGGCTTCGCGCGGCGCGTAGGCGATCGCGTGGACCAGGATGTCGAAGCCGTCCCAGTGCTGACCGAGTTCGGCGAAGCAGGCCGCGATCTGCTCGTCGCTGGTGACGTCGAGCGGAATCACGATGTTGCTGCCGTATTCGGCGGCGGCCTTCTCCACGCGGCTCTTGAGCTTCTCGTTCTGGTAGGTGAACGCCAGTTGCGCGCCTTCGCGGTGCATGGCCTCGGCGATGCCGCTGGCGATCGAACGCTCGCTGGCGATGCCGGTGATCAATGCGCGCTTACCTTGCAGGAAACCCATGTGCACTCCCTAAAACTTGCGGTGGACGCGGCCGTCGTGGGCCGCGCTTCGGAACCGCCCGACCGGTGCGCGGTCGAGCAAAGACTCTAGTGTACCCGCGCGACGGCGACGGACGATCCGGTACGGTGCCTCACGGCGCGCTCGCCCCGGGTGCGTCGATCAGCAGGGCCTGGCCGGGCTTGAGCACGGCATTGGCGCCCAGGCCGTTGCGTTGCATCAGGTCGGCCACGCGGATGCCGTAGCGGCGCGCGATGGTCCAGGCGTTGTCGCCGCGCGCGACGGTGTGGCGGCGCGGCTCGCCGGCTGGGGCGGTCTCGGCGGCGGGCGTCTGCTCCGGCGCGCTGGCCGGCACGGCGGCGGTGCGGGTGGCTTGCGCCTGGTCGGCGTCGACGCCGCCGATCGCGCTGGCCGGCACCGCCAGCAGCGGCGCGCGCGCGCCGCCGGCCTGGCCGATGCGGCCGCCGGCGAAGACCGGATTGAGGCGTTGCAGCTGGGCCGCGTCCTGGCCGCTGCGGCGCGCCCAGGCGGCGATGTCGGCGACGTCGTCGGGCACGGTCACCGCCTGCAGGCGCGGCACCGGGCGGTCCAGCGCGCGCAGCCATTCCTCGCGATCGTCGGCCTGTTCCATCAGGCAGGACAGCGCATGCAGTTTGCGCACGTAGGCCTGGGTGATGTCGGACAGGCCGACGAGTTGTTCGGGCTTGGCGTCGCGCGCGACCTGGCCGCTGCGCTTGAGGGCGCCCAGGATGCGGTACTCGCCGGCGTTGTAGGCCATCACGGTCAGACGCCAGTCGCCAGCGAACATGCCGTGCAGGGTTTTCAGATAACGCACCGCGGCCTGGGTCGAATCCACCGGCGACAAGCGGCCGTCGTAGCCGGCGCGGATCGGCACGCGGTGATTGCGCGCGGTGATCGCGATCATCTGCCACAGCCCAGCCGGACCGGCGGCGCTGCGCGCGCCCGGCTTGTAGCCGCTTTCAACGAAGGGGATCAGCGCGTACTCGGTGGGCAGATGCGCTTCGCGCAGCGCGTCGACCACGTAGCCGAACAAGGGCAGGGTGTCGTCGTTGCTGGCGGCCAGGCGCTTGGGCGCGGTGGCGAAGTGCTGGCGCCAGCGCGTGCTGGCGCCGGCTTCGCAGCTGGGATCGGCCAGGCCTTCGCGGAAGCGCTGGTAGATCTCGCGGCCGTTGCGAGTGGGGCCGGGGATCGCGGCTTGCGGCGCGGGCTCGGCCGCTGCGGTCGCGGCTTCCTTGGCCGGTGCCTGGGCGAATGCGGGCGCGCTCCAGCCCGCCGCCAGCATCAGCGCGGCCGCGGCGAGGCGGCCGGCGTTGCGGGCCCGGCTCATGCCTGGAACCCGTCTTTCCAGCGCCGCAATTCGGCGAAGGTGTCGATGTCGTCCTGGGGGTCGCGGCGCAGGCGCCGGGCCACGGCCGCGCGCACGGCGGGTTGATGCACGCGCAGGAAGGGATTGGCCGCGACTTCGTCGGCCAGGGTGCTGGGCAGGGTCGGACGTCCGGCGTTACGCATGGCCTGGGCTTCCTCGATGCGGCGCAGCAGCGCCGGGTTGGACGGTTCCACCGCGCGCGCGAAGGCGGCGTTGGACAGGGTGTATTCGTGGCCGCAGCACAGGCGGGTGTCGCCGGGCAGGGCGGCCAGGCGCGACAGCGAGGTGTGCATCTGCGCCGGCGTGCCTTCGAACAGGCGGCCGCAGCCGAGGCTGAAGAGGGTGTCGCCGCTGAACAGCAGGCCGTGGCCGCCCACGTCCTCCAGGTGATAGGCGATGTGGCTGAGGGTATGGCCGGGCACGGCGAGCACGCGCGCGCTCCAGCCGCCCAGATGCAGGCGCACGCCGTCGCCGACGCGCGCGGTGGCCGCGCCGATGCGGTCGTCGTCGGGCGCGAACACCGGGATGCCCGGCCAGTGGGCGAGGATGGCCTCGACCCCGCCGATATGGTCGTTGTGGTGGTGGGTCAGCAGGATCCCGGTCGGGCGCAGGCCGTGCACGGCCGCGCCCAGCACCGGCGCGGCATCGCCGGGATCGACGATCAGCGCCGACTCGTCGTCGGCCGACAGGGCCCAGATGTAGTTGTCGTTGAGGGCGGGCAGCGCCAGCAATCGCATTCGTTGAGCTCCTGGGCGGCCGGCCGCGGCGGGCCCCGCTGAACATGCCGCTGAATGGGGGCCGCGTTGCCGGGCCTGCGTAGGGACCGCGCTTTCAACGGGATGTTCCGACAGAATGGCGACCATGCCCGCCCTGTCCACCGGCCGTCAACCCAATGCCGCCCTCGCCTGGTTCGGTGGGGTCGCCGGCCAGGGCCTGCTCGACGTCGAGTCCGCGGCGATGGCGCGGGTGCTGGCCGGCTGCCAGGCCATGCCCTGGGCCTGGATCGGCGTGGACGCGACCTCGCCGCCGGGCGGCACCAGCACGCGCGGGGTGCGCCTGCGCCGCCAGGGCCTGGGCTTCGACGGCGCCTTCCGCAGCGTGCTGCCGCTGCCGCTGGCCAGCGAGGCGCTGGGCGCGGTGCTGCTGCAGCACGTGCTGGACGACGGCATCGACCCGATGCCGCTGCTGGACGAGTGCGCGCGCGTGCTCGCGCCCGGCGGCACCCTGTGGCTGGCCGCGCTCAACCCCTGGAGCCCCTACCGCGCGCGTTGGGCGCGTTCGGGCCTGCACGCCTACAACACCGGCGCCTGGCAATCGATGCTGCGCGGCGCCGGCTTCGCCGCCGATTCGGTGAGCCTGCAATGGCTGGGGCCGCTGTGGCGGCCCGCGCACGGCGCGGTCGGGATCGGCGCGGCCGATCGTTTGCGCGCCGGCATCGGCCTGACCGTGTCCAAGCGCGTGCACGCTCTGATCCCGCCGGCGCGGCTGCGCAATTTGCGCTGGCAGGCCGGCGGCGCCCTGGCCGGCACGAATGCGCGCCGTTCGGCGTCGCAGCGGCGATAATGCGCGGCCCTCAGACAGGACCGCAGGCTTTGCAAGATCACGCATTGGCGACCGACACCAAGACCGTCGACATCCACACCGACGGCGCCTGCCTGGGCAACCCCGGGCCCGGCGGCTGGGCCGCGCTGCTGCGCTACAAGGGCCGCGAGCGCGAGCTGTCCGGCGGCGAGCCCGACACCACCAACAACCGCATGGAGCTGATGGGCGCGATCATGGCCCTGGAAGCGCTGACCGAACCCTGCGTGGCGACCCTGCACACCGACTCGCAGTACGTGCGCAAGGGCATCACCGAGTGGATGGGCAACTGGGTGCGGCGCGGCTGGAAGACCGCCGGCGGCGACGCGGTGAAGAATCGCGACCTGTGGGAGCGCCTGCACCAGGCCAACCTGCGCCACAAGGTCGAGTGGAAGTGGGTCAAGGGCCATTCCGGCGACCCCGACAACGAGCGCGTCGATGTGCTGGCGCGCACGCAGGCGCAGCGCTACCGCAGCGTCGCGCGCTGAGTTGGGCGAGAATCGAGCCATGCGCCAAGTCATTCTGGATACCGAAACCACCGGCCTGAGCTGGGAGCGCGGCAACCGCGTGGTCGAAATCGGCTGCGTCGAGTTCGTCGAGCGTCGCCCGACCGGCCGGACCTTCCACACGTATTTGAACCCCGAGCGCGAATTCGAACCCGGGGCGCAGGAAGTCACCGGCCTGACCTTGGAATTCCTGGCCGACAAGCCGAAGTTCGAAACCATCGTCGACGAATTCCTGGCCTTCATCGACGGCGCCGAGCTGGTCATCCACAACGCGGCCTTCGACGTCGGCTTCCTCGACAACGAACTGGCGCTGGCGGGGCCGCAGTACGGCAAGCTCGGCGATCGCGCCACCATCGAGGACTCGCTGCTGCTGGCGCGCCAGCGCTTCCCGGGCCAACGCAATTCGCTGGACGCGCTGTGCAAGCGCCTGGGCGTGGACAACGCGCACCGCCAGTTGCACGGCGCGCTGCTCGACGCCCAGTTGCTGGCCGAGGTTTACATCGGCCTGACCTCGGGCCAGAGCGATCTGGGCTTCGGCCAGGGCGAGGACGGCGGCGGCCAGTCCGCGGCGGCGGTGTTCGATCTGGACGCCAGCGCGCCGCGCCCGCGCGTGCAGATCAGCAGCGAGGAACGCGCCGCGCACGAGGCGCGCCTGGAGAAGCTGCGCAAGAAGGCGGGCAAGTGTTTGTGGGACGCGATGGAGGCGTCGGCGGCGACATAAGGGCGGCCTTCGCTAGGGTGCGGTGGCAACCGCACCATCGTGGTTCGGGCTACGACGCGACGATGCGGTTCGCCTGCGGCTCACGTCCTACGGGTGAGGCGCGCGAGTGGGGTGGGGATGAAACCGTCGGGCGCAGCGTGCGGTGACCAGCGCACCATCGCCATCCGCGCGGCCTAGTGGCTGCGGACCAGAATCACCGTGACGTTGTCCGAGCCGCCGCCGTCGAGCGCGGCCGCGACCAGGCTGTCCACGCATTCCTGCGCGCTGCAATCGTTGTGCGCGAGCACGCGCGCGATGCTGCGGTCGTCGACTTCCTCGGTCAGCCCATCGCTGCACAACAGCAGCTGCATGCCGGGACGGAGCTCGCCGGTCATGGTCTCGACGTTCAGATTGCGCGGGTCGGTCACGCCCAGGGCCTGGGTCACCACGTTGCGG
The DNA here is from genome assembly GCF_900114355.1 of Lysobacter sp. cf310. Classification (GTDB taxonomy): domain Bacteria; phylum Pseudomonadota; class Gammaproteobacteria; order Xanthomonadales; family Xanthomonadaceae; genus Lysobacter. The sequence goes on along the minus strand of NZ_FOSS01000002.1, from coordinate 599,183 downwards.
TGCGGGTGGCTGCGCGCCTGCTCGTGGGTGATCGCGCCGTTGGCGATCAGTTCCTGGACGTAGCTGTGGTCCTGCGAGAGCTGGGCCAACTGGCCGTCGCGCCACAGGTAGACCCGGCTGTCGCCCACCCAGGCAACCTCGAATCGGTTGCCGTTGACGCGCGCGGCGACCACCGTGGTGCCCATGGGCAGGGCGTCGTTGCGGCGGCGCGAGGTGCGGATGATCTCCTCGTCGGCGATCCGGATGGCCTGAGCCAGCGGCGTGCCGTCGCGGACTTCGCGCACGATGGCTTCGCGCGCCAGCGCGCTGGCGACCTCGCCGTACTCATGTCCGCCCATTCCGTCAGCGACCAGCCACAGGCCCAGTTCGCTGTCACCGTAATAGGTGTCTTCATTGAGCTCGCGGCGCAGGCCGACATGCGTCAGGTGTCCGAATTCGATCATGAGTCGATCATGCCGGTCGCGTTTGTCGGAGGCTCTTCGGGTAGTAAACGGAATCATCGGGGCGTAGCGGCCGTGCAGCAAGCGGCGGTCGCGTCCCCCTCACGACCTTGCCCGGTGTTGCAGTAACGAAACATGACCGGGGCCGCGCATCATCGCGTAAAAAACCTGCCCTGCGACACGGTTCGGCGCGATTCCCGCACGATCCGGCGCCGCTGGCGGGGCCGCGGCCAACAAAAAAGCGGGCCCGGTCGGGCCCGCTTTGCATAATCTGGCGGAGAGGGAGGGATTCGAACCCTCGGTACGCTATAAACGTACGCCTGATTTCGAGTCAGGTACATTCAACCACTCTGCCACCTCTCCGGGTGCAGTGAGCCGGGAATGATACGGGTCGCGGAGCCTTCCGACAAGGCATGCGTCCGGCCGGCTACACTGTGGTCCCCCTGAACGAAACGCTGCCATGTCCGAAATCCTGGTTCCGGTGTCCTTCGGCGAATTGCTGGACAAGATCGCCATCCTGCAGATCAAGTCCGAGCGCATGAGCGACCCGGCCAAGCTGGCCAACGTGCGCAACGAGCTGTCGGCCCTGGAACAGACCTGGATGGCCCATCCGGCCGCCGGCCACGACATCGTGCGCCTGCGCGCCGAGCTCAAGGCCGTGAACGAGCGCCTGTGGGTGATCGAGGACGACATCCGCATCAAGGAAAAGGCCCAGGCCTTCGACGCCGAGTTCGTGCGTCTGGCGCGCAGCGTCTATTTCGAGAACGACGAGCGCGCCCGGATCAAGAAGGACATCAACCTCGCGCTGGGTTCCAGCTACGTCGAGGAAAAGTCCTACCAGGACTACAAGAGCGGCGCCGCCGCGCCCTGAGCCGGTCCGGCGCATGCCGACCTCCCCGCAGGGGCGCGAGCCCGGGCCACGCGCCGCCGGCGCCTGGCTCTACGACGATCTGCTGGCCTGGCTATGCCCGGGCGGCCTGCTGCTGACCGCGCTGGCCCTGCGTTACCCGGACGGCCTGCGCCTGCTGCGCGCGCAGGCGCCGGAACTGACCCTGCCGACCTGGTTCGCCGGCGCCTACGTGCTGGGCCTGGCCCTGAGCCCGCTCGGGCGCCTGGTTTACGCCTTCGCCCAGGCCATCGTCTGGCCGCGGCTGCGCCAGGCCTGGACGCCGGCGATCGCGTTCCTGGCCCAGCGCCTGCAGCGCGACGAGGGCCTGAGCCTGCCCGACGCCGCGCATATGTCGACCTCGGTGTTCCACGACGTCGACCGGCGCATGCGCGAATACCTGGAGGCGGTCGACCCGTCCTCGCGGCAGGCGCTGAATCGCATGAAGGTGCTGTGCAGCCTGGCCTGCAACGCGGCCGCCGCGGCCTTGGTGTTCGTCGCGATCGACGCCGCGCGCGGCGGTTACCGCTATTGGAGCGCCAGCCAGGTCGGTATCGGCGCGTTCGCGATCGGTTTGACCCTGGTCGCGGCGGTGTACCGCGAACGCCGGCGCCAGCGCACCCAGTTGTCGATCTGGCGACGTCTGCAGGTGGTCGCGAACGACTGATCGCCGCGCGTCGGCGGCCCCAGGCAACTGCGGGTTGGCTCGCGGCGCCAGAACGCGCTGGATCTCGCGCACCGGGCGCAACCCAGAGTGCCCCGGCGAGCGCGAGTCTCGTCAGCCTGCCCGCCATCGGTAGCGCCGCGCGCCGCCGGCCTGCCGCCACAGGCCTGCACACGCCGGGCCGGCCAACCGGATTGGCCGGGGCGCGGAACCGCAGCCCATTTTTCGCCAGCCACTGCCGCTAGGGTGGCCGCGCTCCGACCCGGCCCGCGCCTCGCGCGTGGACCGCGCGGCGCGACAGCGGGCAGGTCTGGATGGCCTCTCGCCCACGGACCGGCCCGATCGATCAATGGATGGACGACTCAAGGAGCAACAACGTGAAAAAGGAACACGTGATAGGGACGCTGTGCATGACGGTGCTGTTGGCCTTGTCGCCGCTGGTGGCGATGGCCGATCAATCCGAGGAGGAAACGCCCAAGGAGGAGCAGGAGTTCAAGCGCAACGAACCGCCGGTGCCCGAGGCGGTGAAGCAGCATCTGGCCTACGTCGAGGACCTCGACAAGCGCTATCCGGACACCTCCAAGGTCGATCCCGAGCGCTTCATGGCCGAGGAAGGCGAGAAGGCCGCGCTGATCTATTGCCGCGCCCTGGGCTTCGACGGTCCCTGCGAGCCGGCCAAGGAAGGGCAGTCGGCGCAGGCGCGTTCCGGCTTCGTCGCCATGAGCGTCGAGCGCGCGGCGGCCAAGGTCGGCCGCTACGGCTGGTTCGACTGGCTGTTCAATCTGCTCTACAGCGTCGGCGTGATTCCCGATAAGGCCTCGTGCCCGTCGCCGCACGTGCTGGTGCAGATGCACATGGACGACGAAGACCGCCGCAACGCCAATTCGCGTTGGGGCTGGATCGGCGCGACCGTGTCCAACAGCAACACCACCTGGCGCTTCTGTCGCCTGAGCTGGGACGCGTCGTTCGCGTTCAAGCCGCTGGCCAACTGGGGCAACCAGTACGACTACGCGGTGCAGAACCTGGGCATGTTCTGTCCGCCGGGTTCGCGCCGCGTGCTGCGCCGTCACGACAACGAGGATTGGGCCAACGCCAACTGGTCCAGCGGCGGCGTGTTCCCCAGCTTCAACCTGGGCGGCAACTGGTGGACCTACACCTGCCAGTACGACGGCGGCACGCCGACGCCGCTGATGTCCTCGTTCCCGACCTTGGGCTTCGGCTACGGCGTGTTCTCGCCGACCAACCTGCCGTGGCCCTATGCGCTGGCCAACGGCTACGTCTACCAGGACGACGAGGATTTCCTGAACCTCAACTTCTGGATCGGCTCGCCCGACGCGGTGATGGGCGGCGGCAACAACACCTGGCGCGGGCTGTCGCGCGTCAAATAAGTCGCTAGTTTCAAGCCCCTCTCCCGCTCGCGGGAGAGGGGTGAGGGCGCCGCGGCCGCGGTGCTGCTTGGGCTGCGCAGATCGAGCCGATGCATATTCGCAAGCCAGTGCGATGGGAACGCAGCAGCGCGCGGCTAAACGCGCCCGCACATCCATCACAGCGAAGCCGAGTGGATGCAGCCCACGCCATCGCTCAGGCCGACTCGCGTCATTCGTAGCGAAACTGCGGCTTCTGTGCCGCGGTCTCAGCCCGCCGAATGATCGGCGACATAACGTTCGAACGCCGCGACCCCATCCTCCACCGAGATCAGATCCATGACCCCGTCATGCTCGATCTTGGTCCCCCACTTGAGTTCGCTCGCAGGCTTGCCGAGGTACTTGCGCGCCGCGTCGTCGTAGCGGTCGGCGCAATAGCGGCGGTCGCTGTAGGGGCCGCTGCGGGCCGGGTTGCTGGCCGCGTGCAGGCCCAGCACCTTGGTGCCCATGGCGTTGGCGATGTGCATGGGGCCGGAGTCGGGCGTCATCAGCAACTGGCCGCGCGCGAGCAGGGCCGGCAATTGCTTGAGCGTGTCCTTGCCGACCAGGTCCAGCGCCGGCGCGCTCATCGCGGCCAGGATTTCGTCGGCGGTGCGGCGCTCCAGCTCGCTGCGGCCGCCGCACAGCACCACCCGCCAACCGCGCGTGGTCGCGTGATCGGCGACCGCGGCATAACGGTCGCTGCGCCAGTTGCGCAGGGCATGGCTGGAGCAGGGCGAGATCAGCAGGGTCGGGCGGCCGTCGTCCGGCCATTGCGCGCGCGCCCACTCGTAGGCCTCCGTCGGCACCGGCAGGTCCCAGCGCACCTGGGTCTGGCGCAGGCCCAGCGGCTCGCAGAAGCTGCCGATCGCGTCCAGCACGTGGATGCCGGGGCGGTCGGGGATGCGTTCGTTGACGAACAGGCCGTGCAGGTCCTTGGCGCGCGAGCGGTCGTAGCCGATCCGGCGCCGCGCCGGCACGAAGGCCGACAGCAGGTTCGCGCGCGCGGCCACCTGCATCTGCAGCAGGGCGTCGTAGCGCCGCCGCTCGCCCAGGCGCTCGCGCAGCTCTCGGCCCAGCGCGCGCATGCCGGCCAGGCCGGTCTTCTTGTCGTATTCGACGAAGCTCACGTTTTCCAGGCCGTCGAGCAGGCGGCGCTCGCCCTTGCCGATCACCCAGGTCAGCTCCAGCCGCGGCCAGGCCTCGCGCAGGGTGCGCACCAGCGGAACCACATGGGTCACGTCGCCCAGGGCGGAAAGCCGCAGCAGGCAGATCGAGTGGGGTGCGTTGTTCACGTGACTTGTTAGACTCCGGCGGATGACGGGCTACGACGCCGCCGAAGGATTGACGCCGTTCCGCGACGACAGCGGCTACGGCGCGATTCTGTTCGACCGCACCCGGGTGCGGCAAGCGAGCCCGGAATGGTTCTCGCCTGCCTTCTGGGGCGAACGCGCGCGCCCGGTCGACAGCGGCGGCCGCGGCGGGGCCTGGTTCGTGGACGCGCCGTTCGGCCCCAGCCTGCTGCGGCGTTACCTGCGCGGCGGCCTGGTCGCGCGCTTCAACCGCGACCGCTACTGGTGGCGCGGCGCCAACGAGACGCGCAGCTTCGCCGAGTTCCGCCTGACCCGCGCGGTGGCCGAGAAGGGCCTGCCGGTACCGCGTCCTATCGCCGCCTATTACCGCCGCGACGGCTTCTACTACTACGCCGCGATCCTGCTGGAACGCCTCAACGACGTGCGCTCGCTGGCCGACCGCGCCGCGGTCGCCGGCGACGGTGCGCCCTGGGAAGAGGCCGGTCGGCTGATCGCGCGCTGCCATCGCGTAGGCTTGGACCATGCCGATCTCAACGCCCACAACCTGCTGTTCGACCCCACCGGGCGCGGCTGGGTGATCGATCTGGACCGCGGCCACCTGCACATCCCCGCGACCGGCTGGCGCGAGCGCAATCTCGCCCGGCTCAAGCGCTCGCTGCTGAAACTGCGCGGCGCGCGTTCGCTGGAAGAGGTCGAACGCGACTACGGCCGCCTGCGCGCGGCCTACGAGCGCGCCTGGAACAAGGGCTACTGAATGAGCTGGCATCTGCGTCTGCACGGCGTCGGCAACGCGTCCGCGGTCGAGCTGGGCTCGGCGATGGCGACCATCGAGCGCGACGGCGCGCCCTGGCTGACCATCGACTGCGGCGGCGAGGGCCTGACCGCCTATCTCGCCCACTATGGGCAGGCGCCGCGCGCCTTGTTCATCACCCACACCCATCTCGACCACGTCGCCGGCTTCGAGCGCCTGTTCGTCTCGACCTATTTCGACAGCGAGCGCCGCGGCCGGGTCAAGCTGTACGTGCCGGCGCCGGTGGTGCCGCTGCTGCACCAGCGCGTGGGCGACTATCCCAATGCCCTGGCCGAGGGCGGGGTGAACTTCTGGGACGCGTTCCAGGTGATCCCGGTCGGCGCCGCGTTCTGGCACGAGGGCGTGCGCCTGGAAGTCTTCGCCACCCGCCATCACTGGCCGGACACCGCCTTCGGGCTGCGCCTGCGCGGCAGCGTGGTCTGGACCGGCGACACCCGGCCGATCCCCGAGGCCCTGGCCAAGTACGCCGACGCCGGCGAGCTGATCGCCCACGACTGCGCTCTGCACGGCAACCCCTCGCACAGCGGCATCGAGGACCTGGAGCGCGAGTATTCGCGCGAACTGCTGGCGCGCTGCCTGCTCTACCACTACGCCAGCGCCGGCGAGGGCGACACCCTGGCCGCACGGGGGTATCGTGTGGCCAGACCGGGCGAATGCGTCGCCCTAGCCGAATCCAGCGCAGAGCAGGTGCCGCCGTCGTGAGCGCGTTGCCGGATCCGAAGCAGACGCCGTGGGCGCAGGATGTCTACGGGCGTCCGCTGCGCGACCTGCGTTTGTCGGTGATCGAGGCCTGCAACTTCCGTTGCCCCTATTGCATGCCGGCCGAGCGCGTGCCCGACGACTACGGCCTGGACGCGGCCTCGCGCCTGAGCTTCGACGAGATCGAAACCCTGGTGCGCGGCTTCGTGCGCGTGGGCGTGCGCAAGCTGCGCCTGACCGGCGGCGAGCCGCTGCTGCGCAAGAATCTGCCGGAGCTGATCGCGCGGCTGGCGGCGATCGACGGCCTCGACGATCTGGCCCTGACCACCAACGGCTCGCTGCTCGCGCGCCAGGCGCGCGCGCTGCGTGAGGCCGGCCTGCGCCGGCTCACGGTCAGCCTGGACGCGCTGGATGCCGATCTGTTCCGGCGCCTGTCCGGCGGCCGCGGCGAAGTCGCCCAGGTACTGGCCGGCATCGACGCCGCCCAGGCCGCGGGCTTCGGCTCGATCAAGCTCAACTGCGTGGTCCAGCGCGGCGTCAACGACGATCAGGTGCTGCCCCTGGCCGAACGCTTCCGCGGCAGCGGCCACGTGCTGCGCTACATCGAGTACATGGACGTGGGCACCTGCAACGGCTGGGACGCCGCGCGCGTGGTGCCTTCGGCCGAACTGCGCGACCGGCTGCACCAGCGCTGGCCGCTGCGCGCGCTGGACGCGCACTACCGCGGCGAAGTCGCGGCGCGCTACGCCTATGCCGACGGCGCCGGCGAAGTCGGCTTCGTGTCCTCGATCAGCGCGCCGTTCTGCGGCGACTGCCACCGCTCGCGCGTCTCGGCCGACGGCCGCCTCTACACCTGCTTGTTCGCCGCCGACGGCGTCGACCTGCGTCCGACCCTGGCCCAGGGCGAGTTCGGCCTGGCCGAACGCGTGGCCGAGCTGTGGTCGCGCCGCGCCGACCGCTACAGCGAACTGCGCGCCGCCGACGCGCCGCGCCCGAGCCGGCACGTGGAGATGTTCCTGGTCGGCGGTTGAAGCGCGCGGCGTATCATGGCCGCTGCCCGATCCGCCGATACCGTTAGGCGTCCCGACCTGCCGGAGCCCCCTCGTTTGAAAGCCCGCAAAGCCAAGCCCGCCGCCACGCGTTCCGCGCTCACGCACCTGGATTCCGACGGCCGCCCCGCCATGGTCGACGTGTCCGCCAAGGCCGCGACCGCGCGCGAGGCGCAAGCGGAGTGCCGGGTGCGGTTTCCGGCCGCGGTCGCCGCGCAATTGCGCGCCAGCGGACTGCGCAGCGCCAAGGGCGGCATCGTCGATACCGCGATCGTGGCCGGCACCCTGGCGGTCAAGCGCACCGCCGAGCTGATTCCGTTCTGCCATCCGCTGCCGATCGACGGCTGTCGGATCGCGATCGACTGGCTGGACGAGAACGCCCTGCGCATCGAATGCCGGGTGCGCACCACCCATCGCACCGGCGTCGAGATGGAGGCCCTGACCGGCGCCACCGTGGCCGCGCTGACCGTCTACGACATGTGCAAGGCCTTGTCGCACCGGATCGTGATCGGGCCGGCCAAGCTGCTCGCCAAGTCCGGCGGCAAGCGCGACTTCGGGGGCGCGGCATGAACCGGCTCACCGTGCTGTATTTCGCCAGCTTGCGCGACGCCGCGGGTCGCGCCGACGAGAGCGTGGACACCGACGCCGCCGATCTGCGCGGCCTGTACGCGGCGCTGCGCGAGCGCCACGGTTTCGCGCTGCCCGCCGAGCGCCTGCGGGTCGCGGTCGACGGCGCGTTCGCGCACTGGGACGACGCGCCGCGCGCCGGCAGCGAAGTGGCCTTCATTCCGCCGGTGTCGGGGGGCTGAGCGATGCGCTTTCGTCTGTCCGAAACCCCGTTCGACCCGGCCGCCACGCGCGAATGGCTGATGCGCGACGAGGCCGGCGCCTACGCCAGCTTCGAGGGCTGGGTGCGCGACCATCACCAGGGGCGCGCCGTGCTCGGCTTGCGCTACGAGAGCTACGCGCTGCTGGCCGAGCGCGAGGGCGAGAAGATCCTGGCCGAGGCGCTGGAGCGTTTCGCGATCGTCGAGGCGCGCTGCGTGCACCGCGTCGGCGACCTGGGCGTGGGCGAACTCGCGGTCTGGGTCGGCGTCAGCGCCGCCCATCGCGATGCCGCGTTCGCCGCCTGCCGCTACATCATCGACGAGACCAAGGCGCGGGTGCCGATCTGGAAGCACGAGCGCTACGCCGAGGGCGACGCGGGCTGGTTGCATCCGGAGCCGCCCCCGACGCAGGGCTAGGGTCGTTGTTCGTCGTAAGTGCGAGGGCACGGTCGCAGCCGACGCCGCTCCTGCCCCAACGCGACGAGATTCGGATCATGGCGGAGAGGTGGACGATGCGACTGCAGTGCTTGCTGCTTTCCCTGGCCCTCGGCGCGGCGCTGCCGGCCCACGCGGCCGAACTGCTGGTCGGCAACAAATCGGCCGATACGGTCTGGCGTTTGTCGCTGGAAGACGGACGCAAGCTCGGCGAGTTCGCCAGCGGCAAAGCGCCGCACGAGATCGTGGTCAGCCCCGACGGCGCCACCGCACTGGTCGCCAACTATGGCGGCCCCAGCCCCGGCAATACGCTGAGCGTGCTCGACCTGCGCGGCGGCGCTGCGCCGCGCGTGCTGGATCTGGGGCAGCACGGCCGTCCGCACGGGCTGCGTTTCCTGCCTCATGGGCGCGAGGCAGTGGTCACCACCGAGGAATCCGCGCATCTGCTGCGCATCGCTATCGCCAGCGGCAAGCTGCTGGCGGAAATCCCAATGGGCGAGGGCCGAGGGCACATGGTCGCGGTCTCGGCCGACGGCAACACCGCCTACGTGAGCAAGATCGATCGCGGCACGGTCAGCAAGGTCGATCTGGTGACCGGCGCCAAGGTCGCCGAGGTCGCGGCCGGCGCGGGCGCCGAAGGCATCGCGGTGCGGCCCGGCAGCGACGAGGTCTGGGTCAGCAATCGCGAGGCCGGCACGGTGACCGTGCATGACGCGCGCAGCCTGCAACTGCTGGCGACGCTGTCCAGCCCCGGTTTCCCGATCCGGGTCGCGTTCACCGCCGACGGCCGCCAGGCCCTGGTCAGCAACGCGCGCGCCGGCACCCTGGCGGTGTTCGACGCCGCCAGCCGCAAGCCGTTGGCGACGGTCGCGCTGGCGCGCAAGGGCGCGCAGTACCGCGACACCCTGCTCGGGCGTGCGGCCCTGCCGATCGGCGTGATCGCCGATCCGAAGCGGGCGCGCGTGTACGTGGCGATCAGCGGCGGCGACGAAGTGGTGGTGGTCGACCGCAAGCGCTGGAAGGTGGTCGCGCATTGGACGACCGGCCGCGAGCCGGACGCGCTGGCGCTGACGGCGCCCTAGCATCTGCGCTGCCTGACTCAAGTGGGCCTGTGCTTGGCGCTGCGCGGGCTCGCCGTCCATGGTTCGACAGGCTCGCCACCAACGGCTATCGCAGTCGCGAGCGGCTCCGCTTGTCTTCCCCCTTTGGAAAAGGGGGATTGAGGGGGATTTGCTTCCGCCACCGCGCGAATCCGCGGTCCAGGTTCGACCCGCTCGCCACGGACGGCTCCGGGACGGCTTAAGGCGCGACGGTTCCCGCGCGCAAAAGCGCTGAACCGCTCGGCATCGCCCGAAGAAGCCGTCCCGAAAAGGTGGCGGCCCCGCCGGCTGACCTCGGCGCCCGCATCAGTCGATACCGTTGCTGCCTTCCGGCCCTGGCGGGATTTTCGACCTAGCGTCGCGAGGGGCCGACGGGGCCACCATAGGACGTGCGCATCTGGCGCGAGACGTGTCGCATGACGCGGCGACAGGATCTGAACGACATTGCTGGAAATCTGGCGGAGAGAGCGGGATTCGAACCCGCGAAGCGGGGTTTAGCCGCTTACACACTTTCCAGGCGTGCTCCTTCAACCACTCGGACACCTCTCCGGGCCTGGGCTGACAGCGACATCCGGTCGGGCTCAGGGCCGAGAATTCTAGCCGTCGCGGCGGTTGTCCACAAGTCGAGGCGTTGCGGTGGCGGTCGTCGCGAACGGCCGTGGCACAATGGACCGATCCGTTCCCGCGCCGCGCCGGCCGCTGCGACAGGGCCTAGGGCCGCGGCGCGCGGCGGTACCGACGCAAGCAAGCACACGCAACCAAAGGGTCCGATGTCCTACCTCGTCCTCGCCCGCAAATGGCGCCCCAAGCGTTTCGCCGAACTGGTCGGGCAGGAGCACGTGGTCCGCGCGCTGACCAATGCGCTCGATTCCGGCCGCGTCCACCACGCCTTCCTCTTCACCGGCACTCGCGGCGTGGGCAAGACCACGATCGCGCGCATCTTCGCCAAGTCGCTGAACTGCGAGCGCGGCACCTCGGCCGACCCCTGCGGCGAGTGCAACTCCTGCCGCGACATCGACGCCGGCCGCTTCATCGACCTGCTCGAGATCGACGCCGCCAGCAACACCGGCGTCGACGACGTGCGTGAGGTGATCGACAACGCCCAGTACATGCCCAGCCGCGGACGGGTCAAGGTCTACCTGATCGACGAAGTGCACATGCTCTCCAAGTCGGCCTTCAACGCCCTGTTGAAGACGCTGGAAGAGCCGCCCGGCCACGTCAAATTCCTGCTCGCGACCACCGACCCGCAGAAGCTGCCGGTGACGGTGTTGTCGCGCTGCCTGCAGTTCAACCTCAAGCGCCTGGACGAGGCCCAGATCTCGGGCCAGATCGGCCGCATCCTGGAAGCCGAAGGCATCGCCGCCGAGCCCGGCGCGATCCGCCAGCTCAGCAAGGCCGCCGACGGCAGCCTGCGCGACGGTCTGTCGCTGCTGGACCAGGCCATCGCCTACACCGGCGGCCAGCTCAGCGACGGCGCGGTCGCGACCATGCTGGGCACGGTCGACCGCACCCGCGTCGGCGCGCTGCTGCAGGCCCTGGCCGATGGCAACGGCCACACGCTGCTGGCCGAGGTCGCGGCCCTGGCCGAGTTCTCGCCCGACTGGGGCGGCGTGCTGGATACCTTGAGCGAGGCCCTGCACCGCGTGCAGGTGCGTCAGCTGGTGCCCGAGGCGCCGATGGAGACCGACGGCGTCGACGTCGACGCGCTGGCCGCGCGCCTGCGTCCCGAGGTCGTGCAGCTGTGGTACCAGATGGCGCTCAACGGCCGTCGCGATCTGCCGCTGGCGCCGAGCGCGCGCGCCGGTTTCGAAATGAGCGTGCTGCGCATGCTGGCCTTCCGTCCCGCCGCCGCTGGCGAAGACGGACGTGGCGCCGCGCCCGCGGCCTCCGGCGCGGGCGAGAGCGCGCGCGGCTCCGGCGCCGCCGCGGCGGCCGCCGCCCTGGCTGCGCCGCAAACCCGCGCCGCACCGCCGCCGTCGCCGTTCGACGATCGTCCCGCGACGACTTCGCGCGCCGAACCGGTGCGCACCGAAGCGCTCCGAATGGAGGCGCGCCCGGTAGAAGCGCCCCCGGTAGAAGCGCCCCGAATGGAAGCGCCTCGCATCGAAGCGCCGCGAGCCGAAGCGACCAGTGCGCAGGCTGCACGCAACGACGTGCCGTGGGCGGAGCCGCCCGAGGCAGTCGCGCCGCCGCGCCGTCCGCCCCCCGCGCCGCCGGAACCGGTCGCGGCGCGCGACGCCGCACCCGCGTACACCGCGCCGGCTGTGTCGCGCAGCGGCAGCGCCGGCATCGCCGATGCCGAGGCCTGGCACGACCTGGTCGCCAGCAGCGGCCTGCGCGGTCCGGCCCGTTTGCTGGCCGAGCACGCCGGCTTCATCGCTTACGCCGACGGCGCGTTGCGCCTGTCGCTGTCCGCCGACGACGATCACCTGCGCGCGCCGGCCCTGATCCAGATGGTCGCCGACGCCCTGGCGCCGCGCCTGGGCGTGGCCCCGCAGATCCGGTTCGAATCCGCCCAGTCCAGCGAATCGCTGCGCGAGCGCAACGAGCGCGCGCGCGATCAGCGCCAGGCCTCGGCCGAGGACGCGTTCATGAACGATCCCGACGTGCAGCGCCTGATCTCGCAGCACGGCGCGCGCGTCGTACCCGATTCGATCCGTCCCTTCGACGAGGCTTGAGGACGGCCCCGGCCGGCCTTACTCCAGTGTCATCGCGTCGCGCCCGCGCGCGACGCCGTTCCCCATCACCACGAGACAGGTAGACCACCATGCGCGGCAACATCGCCCAACTCATGCAACAGGCGCAGAAGATGCAGGAAAACGTGCAGCGCGCCCAGGAAGAACTGGCCAAGATCGAAGTCACCGGCAACGCCGGCGGCGGCATGGTCAGCGTGACCATCACCGGCCGCATGGAGTGCCGCAAGGTGCGCATCGATCCCAGCGTGCTCAGCGATCCGGAAATGGCCGAGGACCTGGTCGCGGCCGCGTTCAACGACGCCGTCAACAAGGTCAATGCCGAGTCGCAGGCCAAGATGTCCGCCGCCACCGCCGGCATGCCGATTCCGCCCGGCATGAAGATGCCGTTCTGAGCCGCTGGAACGCATCCGCATGAACCTGCATCTCGGCATCACCGCCGGCCTGATCGCTTCCGGCCTGCTCGGCCTGGACCTGTACACGACCTGGGCGATCTGGCGCGAGCCGGACCTGACCGGCGCCCAGAAGGGCCTGCAGTCGGCCTTCGTCTGGCTGCTGCCGCTGCTGGGCGCGATCGTCTGCCTCAACGTCGTGCGCGCGATGAATCGCGAGCCGACGCCGCGCAGCACCTCGTTCACGCCGTCCGAGTGAGTTCGCCGGCATGAGCAGCGCGCTGCTGGAGCAACTGATCGAGGCCTTCCGGGTGCTGCCCGGCGTGGGCCAGAAATCGGCCCAGCGCATGGCCTACCACGTGCTCGAACGCGAGCGCGCCGGCGGCCAGCGTCTGTCGAACGCGCTGGCCGCGGCGATCGAACAGGTCGGCCATTGCACGCGCTGCCGCGACTTCAGCGAGACCGAAGTCTGCGCCACCTGCGCCAGCGCCGCGCGCGACGCTCATCTGCTATGCGCGGTGGAATCGCCGGCCGACCGCCTGGCGATCGAGCAGGCCACCGGCTACCGCGGCCTGTACTTCGTGCTGCAGGGCCGTCTCAGTCCGCTCGACGGCATCGGCCCGCGCGAACTCGGCCTGGACGGGCTGGGCGCGCGCCTGGCAGAGGGCGAGGTGCAGGAACTGATCATCGCCACCAACCCCACCGTCGAGGGCGAGGCCACCGCGCACTACCTGGCCCAGCTCGCGCGCCAGCACGGCGTGCGGCCCAGCCGACTCGCGCACGGCGTGCCGCTGGGCGGCGAACTCGAGTACGTCGACCGCGGCACCCTGTCGCACGCCTTCGGCAGCCGCAGCGAAATGGGCCCTTGAGCGCCGCCTCTTCCCGGAAGGAACCCGCCATGACCGACCCCACCATCTTCGGCAAGATCATCCGCCGCGAAATCCCGGCCGACATCGTCTACGAAGACGACGAGCTGATCGCGTTCCGCGACATCGCGCCGCAGGCGCCGGTGCACGTGCTGTTCGTGCCCAAGACCCACGTGCCCACCCTCAACGAGCTGCAGCCCGACCAGGCCGCCGTGGTCGGCCGCCTCGCGCACGCCGCCGCGGCCTACGCCAAGCGCGAAGGCTTCGCCGAGGATGGCTACCGCATCGTCATGAACTGCAACGGCGACGGCGGTCAGACCGTGTTCCAGATCCACCTGCACCTGCTGGCCGGCGCCCAGCTTGGCCGCTTCGGCACGCCGCGTTGAGCTTCGCTTACCGAGTCGTGAAAGAGATGAGCAAGAAAGCACGCCGTAGGTATGTCCGTTCGTACTTTTCCGCCTTCGCGCTGAGCATGGCCTTGTGCTTGCCGATGGCGGCGGTAGAGGCCTATGCCCCGCCCAGTTCGATTCCGGAGGCGCGTCAGCGGCAGCGGGTCGCGGTGAACCTGTTCCCCGATCAGGAAGTGGCTTACGTCGATATCCCGGCCTCGACGGGGCACGCCGCCGAGAGGAATCCGGCGGACCTGGCGGGATCGCAGAGTTTGCGCGACCTGAGTCGTCTGTTCCGGCTAAGCCGCGAAAAAACCGTATATGTGGCCGTCGGCAGCAACAGCGACACCTTGGCCGCGGATGCGATTTATTTTGCGTTGCAGCGCGACAAGGGGCGGGACTTGAGCGGCCTGCATCTGATCCACGTGGGGGACGGCTGGGAGCGCGCCAACCAATTGCGCGGCCGGATCGAGCCGTTGGGCGCCAAGTACTACGTGGTGAAGCGAGATCCGTCGGCGACGGAGAACTGAGGCGTCGTTGCGTGGCCACCCGCTCGCGCGGTGGTCGGAGCACGCCGGGATTCGCGCACACCCATTGACGCTTTGATCGTCGCACGCTACCTACGCGCCGCGCGTCGGCGAACGCCGCAAACGAAAACGCCCGGGCTGTCCCGGGCGTTTCGCTTATCGTCGTGTTGCCGGTTTCACCACCAGCCCCACCACGGCCACGGCGCCGGGCGCGTCATCACCACGTCGACCTGTTCGCGCACCGGCCACAGGTAGACCACTTCGGCGTCGACGATCGGGAAGCGATAGTCGTACTGGCCGATGCGGCGGTTCTCGTAGCCGCTGATGCGACCGGTGAAGGTCACTTCGCGGTTCTTCTCGAACAGGGCCGGATCGTAGAAGCCGGTACGGCAGGCCAGGAAGCGGCCGCCGATGTCGTCGTTGGCCCAGTACGGGCGGCCGCTGCTGCCCAGGCGGGTGGAGATCATCACGAAGCAGGTGCGGTTGGCCTGCGGGTCGACCTCGACCACGCGGCCGCCCCAGCGCACGGTCGCGCCGGTGCTGTCGTTGGCGGTGGCGTCGGCCGGAGTGATCGGGTTGAACGCGCCCTGCAGCGGTTGCGGCTGGGTCGCGCAGGCGGCCAGCAGGCCGACGCTCGCGGCCAGCAGGACCAGGCGGGGGGTAAGACGGATGTTCATCGGCCTTCTCCATTGGGGCCCGGGCGATGCGCGCGCAGCGCCCTGATCAATTCGCGCTTCTCACGGGCGTCGCGCCGCCCGGGTTCCGCAACAGCGTACCGCCAATCGGCGAAACGGTGGCTGAGCGCCGCCAGCGCCGGGGCCAGGTCCGGGCGGCTGCGGGCGACCCGGTCCGACCAGTCCTGGGCCGGCTCGTGCGGTTCGCGCGCCAGGCCCAGGCGACCGTAGCGGCGGCCCAGTGCGTGCCAGGCGCGCAGGACCGGATCGCGTTCGCGCTGGCCACGGCTGCTCAGCCACACCATCCACAGCAGGGTCAGGCCCGCGGTCACGCCGAACAAGGCTACCAGGCGGCTCGTGTCGAGCCTGTCGATGCCCAGCGGCTGGAGCAGGCTTTGTTGGCGCTTGGCGTCGAAGCCGAGCACGAAGTCGTTCCAGCCGCGTCGGGCCCAGTCGCCGAGATTGAAGATCGGGGTCGCTACGGTCAGCCCGCCGAGCAGGTTGGCGCCGGGGGCGCGCTCGGCGAGGGTGTCGTAGACGCGTTCGGGCGCGACCGCGGCGGTCGGGTCCACCCGCACCCAGCCGCGCTGCGGCAGCCAGACCTCGGCCCAGGCGTGCGCGTCGGAGCGCCGCACCAGCCAGTAGTCGCCGAACGGATTGCGGTAGCCGCCGGCATAACCGGTGACCACGCGCGCGGGAATGCCGGCGCTGCGCATCAGCACCACGAACGACGAGCTGAAGTGTTCGCAATAGCCGGCCTTGTAGTCGAACAGGAACTCGTCGACCGCGTGCCGGCCGGGCAGGGGCGTGTCCAGGGTGTAGGCGAATTCGCGATGCACCCAGTCCAGCGCGCGCTGCACGATGGCCGCGTCGTTGCCGCCGAGCTCGCCTCGCCAGCGTTGAGCCAGCGCGCGTGTTCGCGGGTTGTAACCTTCAGGCAGACGCAGCGCTGCGTCGCGCAAGACGCTGTGCAAGTGCGGCTGATAACGAGCAGGCGGTGCCGAGCGCAGTCTCCAGCGCGTAAGCGCAGTCAAGGGGCGAGGCGTGTAGAGGCCGTGATCGATCGACATCCGGGTGCCGGGCGGCGCCGCCAATGGCAGGTCCAAGGCGACCAATTGCCGGCCGTCGGTCGGTTCGAACTCGATTTCGTAGTCCCAACGCGCCTCACCCGACTGCGTCTGGGCCGGCGGCAGGCCGCGGTACCAGAGCGGCTGGGTCCATTCGCGGCCGTCGAAATCCCACAGCACCGGACCGCGCCAATACATCTGCGAAGGGCGCGGCATGGCGCCATTGAAGCGCACGCGCAGGGTCGGGGTTTCGTCGTTCATCAGCTCGGCCCAGCCGCCCGGGGTCATGCTGCCGGACAGGCCCGGCCGGCTCAGCGAGCGGTCGGGCACGCCCCACAGCGGCGTGCCCAGGCGCGGGAACAGCCAGAACGCCGCCAGCGCCAGCGGCAGGCCGATCGCGACCAGGCGCGCGATGCCGGCCAGACGCTGCCAATGCCCGAGCCGGCGCACGCGTTCGCCCGATTCGAACTCGGCCAGGCGCTGCAGCGTGGCCAAGGCCAGCAGCGCCGCGATCAGGCCCAGCACCAGCGACAAGGGCCCCTGGTCGAGCAGGAAGGTGCCGAACGGCGCGAACAGGCCGAAGCCGATCAGGCTGCGCGCATCGCGCAGGGTCGAGGTCTCGGCGGGTTTGATCGCGAGCATGGCCGCGAGCAGGGCGCAGCCGGTGTCGCGGCCGATGCCGAAGTTCATCTGCATCATCACCGCGCCGATCAGCACCAGCGCCAGCAGTGCGCGCACCACGAAGTTGAGCGGACGACGCCAGGCCAGCAGCGCGATCGCGATGCCGCAGGCGGCGATCAGCGCGGCCAGCAGCGGGGTGAGCTGCAGCAGCAGCGGCAGCATGCACGCGGCCGCGGTAGACAGGGTCCAGGCGCGGCTGCCCGAATCCAGCAGGGGCGACGTCGACTTAGGCATGCGGCATCAGCGCCAGCGCGCGCAAACAGGCGTGACGGTGCGCGCTGCCGCTGCTGGGGCCCAGCTCGGGCTGGCCGGGCAGCATCAGGCGGTAGCGGCGGCCGTCGCGTTCGGCTTCGTCGACCCAGCGCGCCAGGCGCGCGATGCGCGCCTCGTAACCCAGCGCGAGCACCGCGCGCCAGTCCAGCACCACATCGGCGCCCAGCGGTTGTTCGTATTCGCGCACCAGCAGCGTGTCGCGTCGCGCGGACGGCTTCCACGCGATCGCGCGGCGCGCGTCGCCGCTGCGATAACCGCGCAGGTGATGGACGTCGTCGCCGCTGGGATGCAGGCGGGTCTGGATCTGATCGCCGCTGCCGGTCGGCAGCGGCGGGCCGTGCGGCTCCGGCGCCGGATACACCAGCAGGGGCGCGTCCGGCCAGACATAGGCCCAGGCGCGCGCCAGACCGAGCGGGCGCGTGGTCGACACGCGCAGGCGCGGCAGCTCGAACCAGCCGCGTTGGCGCGTGGCGAAACTGAGTTCGGCTTCGCCGCTGCCGGCGTCCAGGTCCAGCGGCGCGAGCGCATCGCTGTCGCCGTCGTCGTCCACGCGCAGGCCGCGGCGGGCACGTTCGGGCGGCGCCTTGGCATGCACGCGCACGCGCAGCGGCTGGCCGGCGGCGATCGGTTCGGCGTCGATCGCGACCACGCTCAGGCCGGTGAGCTGCATCTGCGCCGCGATCAGGCTGGCCAGGCCGGCGCCTGACAGCAGCAGGGCCAGCAGCAAGGCGGGGTTGTTGTTGTAGTTCAGCGCGCCCAGCAGCATCGACATCAGCGCGACCGCGAAGAACAGGCCGAAGCCGGTCGGCAGCACGTACACGCGGCCGCGATGGAAGCTCGCTGGCAAAGCCTCCGGATCGCGCGGTCGCGCGAACTTGCGCAGGCGCGCGCGCAGGCCGGGGCGCGGACGGTCCGCCATCGCGCTCAGTCCACCGGCACCGCGTGCAGAATCGCCTTGGCCAGGGCGCCGTCGTGTCCGGCATCGGCATCGGCGACCAGGCGGTGCGCGGCGACCGGCGCGAACAGCGCCTGCACGTCCTCAGGCAGCACGTGCGCGCGGCCCAGCAGCAGGGCGTAGGCGCGCGCGGCGCGCAGCAGGGCCAGGCCCGCGCGCGGCGACAGGCCCACGCGCACGCCCGGATGGCGACGGCTGCGCGCGAGCAGCGCCTGCACGTAGCCGATCAGGGCGTCGCTGGCATGCACCGCATTGACCGCGCTGCGCGCGGCGATCACATCCTCGCTGCCCAGGATCGGCAGGGTTTGAGCGATCAGATCGCGGCGATTGGCGCCGGCCAGCAGATCGCGTTCGGCGGCCTCGCCCGGGTAGCCCAGCGCCAGTCGCAGCAGGAAGCGATCGAGTTGCGAGTCCGGCAGCGGATAGGTGCCGGCCAGGTCGACCGGATTCTGGGTCGCGATCACGAAGAACGGATCCGGCAGAGCATGGGTGGTGCCGTCGACGGTGACCTGATGCTCGGCCATGGCCTCCAGCAGCGCACTCTGGGTGCGCGGCGGCGCGCGGTTGATTTCGTCGGCCAGCAATACCTGAGTGAACACCGGGCCCGGATGGAACTGGAAACTGCGCGCCTGCGGATCGAACACCGACACGCCGACCACATCGGCCGGCAACAGGTCGGAGGTGAATTGCACGCGCTGGAACTCCAGGCCCAGGGTCGCGGCCAGGGCGTGCGCGAGCGTGGTCTTGCCCAGGCCGGGCAGGTCCTCGATCAGCAGATGGCCGTCCGACAGCAGGGCCACGAACGCGAGCCGGACTTCGTGCGGCTTGCCCAGCACCAGGCCGTTGACCTGCGCCTGCGCGCGATCGAGGGCGCTGCGCAGGCCATCGGTTAGCATGGATGCCGTCGTGGGGGATGCCGCCATCGTGCTGGTCTCCTGAGGATCGCGTCGAGAATCCGGAGCGCGCCGCACCGCGGCCGCTGCGTCCGGTGCGCGAGGGGCAGGGCGCTGGTGCGCCGCGTCCGCGCGCGTCGAGTCCATCAGAGTGTAACGAGGTCGCGAGTCGATGCGGGGTGCGGAACAGCTGGCTGCAAATCAGGTCGATGCGAACGAGCTCGAACTCCATCGGGACCTTGTGATGCGCCGCACTTTTTGGGTTCTGTGGTCGATCGTGCTGGCGCTCAAGCTGCTGGTCGCCGCGCGCCTGCCCTTGTTCGTGGACGAGGCTTTCTATTGGTGGGAAGGGCGGCATCCGGCCGCGGCCTATTCCGACCTGCCCGGTCTGACCGCCTGGCTCGCGCGCCTGGGCACCGCCATCGGCGGCGAACACACCCTGGCCCTGCGCGCACCGTTCCTGGCGATCGCCGCGCTGCTGCCCCTGCTGGTACGGCGTATCGCCGCGCGCGAATACGGCGCGCGCGCCGGTTGGCAGGCGGCCTGTTTCGCGCTGCTGCTGCCCTTGGGCGGCACGCTCGGCCTGCTGGCCTTGCCGGACGCGGCGATGGCGCTGGCGACCTTGCTGTGCATGGACGCGGGCGCGCGCCTGCTGCGCCGCGTCGATGCCGCCACCGCGCTGGAGCTGGCCGCGGGCCTGAGCATCGGCGCGCTCAGCCATTACCGTTTCATCGCCGTGATCGGCGTGGGCTTCCTGGCTTTGCTGATGTTGGCCGATGGCCGCCGCGCCTTGCGCGACGTGCGCACCCTGACCGCGATCGCGATCGGCGCCTCGGCCTGGGCGCCGTTGGTGTTTTGGAACGTCGAAAACGCCGAGGCCGGCCTGCGCTTCCAGTTGGTCGATCGCCACCCTTGGGCCTTCCACGCCGACGGGCTGTGGTTCGTCGCGATCCAGGCCCTGCTGGTCACGCCGCCGCTGTTCCTGGCGCTGATGCTGGCGGCCAAGCGCGGCTATCGCGCGCATGCGCAGGCGACGCGCTACTTCGCCCTGCTCGGCGGCCTGCTGGTGCTGGGCTTCTTCGCCCTGGGTTTCTTCGCCGACACCGAGCGGGTGAGTTTCCATTGGCCCCTGCCGGGCTATTTCGCGCTGCTGCCCTTGTTGCCGGCGCTGCTCGCACAGTGGCCGCGCTGGGCGCGACGCCTCACCTGGATCGCGGCCGCGCTGGGCCTGCTCTCGATGCTGGGCTACTACGTCGCGGTGTCGGTGCCGCAGGTGCGCGCGTTGAGCGCGGCGCAGAAGTGGTACCCGAGCAACTTCGCCGGTTGGGACGAGCTGGCCGCGCGCGTGCGCGAGCGGCGCGCGCGCATGCCCGCCGGCACGCGCCTGATCGCCGACAACTTCAAGGTCGCCGCCGAGCTCGGCTTCGCCCTGCGCGATCCGCGCATCGCGGTGCTGGATCATCCGCTCAACCACAAGCACGGCCGCGCGCCGCAGCTGCAACTGTGGGGCCTGAGCAGCGCCGGCCGCGCCGACTGGGGCGACGCGCCGGTGCTGCTGGTGGTGGGCGCCAGCGAGGTCGAATACAAGAACCTGCTCGATCGCTACCAGGCCTTATGCGCGATGGTCGGGCCGCTGCCGCCGCCGCAGGTGCTCAACATCGATCATGGTCGCCAGCGTTTCCTGCTGTTCGCGCTGGACCGCCCGCGCGCGGGCGCGTGCACGACGCCGGCGATGGCGTGGATCGACGCGCCCGAATCGCGCGCGCGCATCGGCCGCCGCTTCGATCTGCGCGGTTGGGCGTTCAAGGACGGGGTCGGATTGGACGGCGTCGAGATCACCCTCGACGGGCGCGTGGTCGCGCAGGCGCGCTACGGCCTGGAGCGCCTGGACGTGCAGGCCTATTGGGCGCGTTCGCGCGATCCGCAGCAGCCGCGCGTGGGCTTCACCGCGCAGGTCGCGCTGGACGCGGGCGTGGCGCCGGGCCGGCATTGGCTGGGTCTGCGCCTGCGCGGGCGCGACGGCAGCGTCGAGACCTGGTCGGAGCAGCCGGTCGAACTGGTCGACGCGGCGCCTTGAGCCGGAACCGCGCCGACGCGCTGCGCGCGCGTCGACGCGAGTGCGCTCACTCCTGCGGCGCGACGTCCAGATAACCGCCGGCAGCGGCCACCGTGGCCCACAGATCGGGCTTGGCCTTGAACGAGCGGTCGAACAGACGTTCTGCGCCCGCGCGATCGCCCTGGATCAGGTAGTACGCGCCGATCTCGGCGAGCTTGGTTTCGTCGCCGTCGTTCACGCTCAGGAAGCGATCGAACATCGCCTTGGCCTTGTCCCACTCGCCGGCTTCGCGGTAGACGCGGGCGATGCGGTAGAAATCGGTGTCCTCGGGCTTGCCCGCCAGCACCTGGTCGAACAGGGCCTGGCCTTCGGCCTTGTGGCTGCCGAGGTAGTAGACGCGGCCGACCGCGATGCGTTCCCAGCTGCCCTTGCCGGCCAGCGCGGTGGCGGTCTGCAGCAGGGCCATGGCGGCATCGGGCTTGGGCTTGTCGCGGTAGGACGGCGCTGCGACCTTCTGCGCGGCGGTGCCGACCGCGATGCCGGAGACGAACAAAACTCCCGCGACGGCTGCGGTGCGAATCTTCATGCTGGTTTTCCCCCTGATAGTGCCGCGAGCATAGCCAAGGTCCGCTCGCCCGTCAGGCGCGCGTGGCTGCGTTTGCGTCGAAGCGGTGCCGGACTAGGGCAGGGCGTAGCCGGCCGCGCGCAGCAGGCGCGCGGTTTCGATCAGCGGCAGGCCGATCAGGGCGCTGGGGTCGCGGTTGTCGATCGCGTCGAACAAAGCGATGCCCAGGCCCTCGGACTTGAAGCTGCCGGCGCAGTCGTAGGGCTGCTCGGCGTCTAGGTAGCGGTCGATTTCGGCGCGGCTCAGCGTGCGGAAGCGCACCACGGTGACATCCAGGGCGCCCTGCGTCGCCTGGCCGCCGCGGGCCAGGCTCAGCGCGGTCAGGAAGCGCACCTCGCGCCCCGACATCGACGCCAGTTGGGCGATCGCGCCGGCGCGGTCGCCGGGCTTGCCGATCGGGCGGCCGTCGAACTCGGCGACCTGGTCCGAACCCAGCACCCAGGCCCCGGGCCTGCGCGCGGCGACCTCCTCGGCCTTGGCCCGGGCAAGGCGCTGGGCCAGGTCCAGCGGCGATTCGCCCGGCCGCGGGGTCTCGTCGACCCGCGGGCGCTCGCAATCGAAGGCCAGGCGCAGGCGCTGCAGCAGCTCGCGCCGATAGACCGAGGTCGAAGCCAGCACCAGCGGCGCCGGGGGCGGGGAGGCGGACATGGCGGCCGCGTTCAGGCCAGCGGCGCGCGCGCGCGTTCGATCTGCGACAGCTGCTGCTCGATGCGGGCGCGCGCGGCGTCGATCGAGGCCCGGACCTCGGCCAGTTGCTCGGGACTGGCCGAGGTGCCGTGGTCGCGCAGCCACAGGCGCTGGCGCAGCATCTCGCGCATGGCGTCGCCGACCGGGTCCAGTGGCTGGTCGCCGGCGACCGCCTCGATTTCGGCCCGGGCCGTGCGCAGGCGGGCTTCCAGGGCGTCGGCGGCGTCCAGCAGCTCGCGCACGGCGCGCTGGTGGCGGCCGGAACCGCGGCGCAGGCTGAACGCGACCGCGGCGGCCACGAGCACGGCCAGAAGCAGGATCAGGGAGGTGGTCACGGCGGAGTCGGCTGAACGCAGGGAAAGCCGAAGTCTGACCCGAGGGCCCGGCCGGCGGCAAATCCCCGCCAGGCCTGGGTTTCCGGTTTGACATCAGGGGGTTGGGTCTCTAACATTCCGCGGCTTATGTCAGCGGACGTGCCAGCCGGGCGGGTGCCCGAAGTACTCGATGCCTGGCGCCTGGTGGCCGCAAGGCGCGGCGTCGAGGGGCGCGTGCCGTTGTCGTCGTTCAAGCGGCTGCAGGACAGTCTGCTCGATACCGAGGGTGACGTGACGTTCTCGTTGGATTTCGCCAACGACGAACTGCAGGTGCCCTACGTCGAGTTGAAGATCGAGACGGCGTTGCCGCTGCTGTGCCAGCGCAGCCTGGAGCGGTTCCTGCTGCCGGTGCAGATCGTGCAGCGCCTGGGCTTGATCCGCGAGGAAGCGGACGAGGCCGGGCTGCCGCCGGGTTACGAACCGCTGCTGATGCCGGAAGACGGCCAGCTGCGGACCATCGAACTGGTCGAGGACGAACTCATCCTCGCCGTGCCGGTGGTGCCGATGGCTCCGGGCACGGAAGCGATGGAGCGGGACTGGCCGGCCACCGAGGCCGAACAGGAACGCACCCATCCCTTCGCGGCGTTGTCGGCGTTGAAGAACAAATCGAACTGATTCATCGCGGCGCGCTCCGCAAGACGCGCCCGGGCATCACCGCTTAACTAACAGTTTCAGTTTCCACAGTTTCTCTTGGAGCAAGACCATGGCTGTCCAGAAGTCCCGCGTTTCCCCGTCCCGCCGCGGCCAGCGCCGCGCCCACGACGCGCTGACCAGCAAGCAGCTGGCCACCGACCCGACCACCGGCGAGACCCACATCCGCCACCACGTCACCGCCGACGGCTACTACCGCGGCAAGAAGGTGATCAACACCCAGTCCAAGGTCGCCGACGAAGAGTAATCTTCGCTTCGCCCGTCGCGCCGCGCGCACGCAACAGCGGCGCGCGGGGCCGTCGCCGATCCGGCCGCCGCTGTCATAGCGCGCGGAACCAACACGTGCTTACCCAGCACGCGGGACCTGCGGCCGCCACGGCGGGGTTCCGCCGCCAGCGCGTCTGGCGGAATGGCCCGATCGGGCCTGGCTACGGTTCCGCAGCGGAGTGGTGATGACTGAGCAGCGCAAGCAAGACCGGATCTATTCGCGTGTCGCGGGCACCGGCAGCTATCTGCCGGAAAAGATCCTGACCAACGACGACCTCGCCAAGATGGTCGACACCAGCGACGAGTGGATCGCGGCCCGTACCGGCATCCGCGAGCGCCACATCGCCGCCGAAGGCGAAACCACCTGCGATCTGGCCTATCACGCTTCGGTGCGCGCGCTCGAAGCCGCCGGCGTCGCCGCGCAGGACCTGGACCTGATCGTGCTCGGCACGACCACGCCCGACCTGATTTTCCCGTCCACCGCCTGCCTGCTGCAGCACCGCCTGGGCGCCAACGGCTGCCCCGCGTTCGACGTCAACGCCGCCTGCTCGGGCTTCGTCTATGCGTTGACGGTGGCCGACAAGTTCATCCAATCCGGCGCGGCCAAGACCGTGCTGGTGGTGGGCTCGGAAACCCTGACCCGCATGATCGACTGGAGCGACCGCGGCACCTGCGTGCTGTTCGGCGACGGCGCCGGCGCGGTCGTGCTCAAGGCCGACAGCGAAACCGGCATCCTCAGCACTCACATGCACGCCGACGGCGGCAAGAAGGAGTTGCTGTGGAACCCGGTCGGCGTCTCGGTCGGCTTCAAGCCGGAAGAGCACAACGCCGGCGTGAAGGTGATGATGACCGGCAACGAGGTCTTCAAGCACGCGGTCAAGGCGCTGGATTCGGTGGTCGAGGAGACCCTGGAGGCCAACGGCCTGGATCGTCACGACATCGACTGGCTGATTCCGCATCAGGCCAACCTGCGCATCATCGAAGCCACGGCCAAGCGCCTGGACATGCCGATGGAGCGTGTGGTGGTCACCGTCGACAAGCACGGCAACACCTCCTCGGGTTCGGTGCCGCTGGCGCTGGACGAAGCGGTGCGCGACGGCCGCGTGCAGCGCGGCCAACTGGTGCTGCTGGAGGCCTTCGGCGGCGGTTTCACCTGGGGCTCGGCGCTGCTGCGCTACTGATAGCCTCGGTTTTCGCCGCTTCATCCGACGCGCCCGGCTTGCCGGGCGCGTTCGTTTTCGCGCCCGAATTCGCGTCTTTGGAAACTGTCGCAATGCGTCACGATACGCGCGGGTACAGACGATGACGCGGTTTGCCTCGTATCATGCCGGTCCTTACTCGAACTGGACCGGCGTTCGCGCCACGACTCGATGAGCCACGACTCCCTCGCCTTGGTGTTTCCCGGACAGGGCTCGCAATCGCTGGGCATGCTCGCCGAGCTGTCCGAGCTGCATCCGCTGATCCGCGAAACCTTCGCCGAGGCCAGCGACGGCGCCGCGACCGACCTGTGGGCGCTGAGCCAGGGCGGCCCGGAAGAAATGCTCAATCGCACCGAATACACCCAGCCGGCGCTGCTCGCCGCGGGCGTGGCAGTGTGGCGCCTGTGGCAGGCCCAGGGCGGCGCGCAGCCCGCGCTGCTGTCCGGCCACAGCCTGGGCGAATACACCGCGCTGGTCGCCGCCGGCGCGCTGTCGCTGAAGGACGCTGCCCATCTGGTGCGCCTGCGCGGCCAGTTCATGCAGGACGCCGCGCCCGCGGGCACCGGCGCCATGGCCGCCGTGCTCGGCGCCGAGGACGCGCTGGTGCAGGAAGTCTGCGCCGCGGTGTCCGGCAAGGAAGTGGTGGTGCCGGCGAACTACAACTCCCCCGGCCAGATCGTGATCGGCGGCCACGCCGCCGCGGTCGACGCCGCGCTGACCCTGCTGGCCGAACGCGGCGTGCGCAAGGCGGTCAAGCTGGCCGTGAGCGTGCCCTCGCACACCCCGCTGATGCGCGACGCCGCCAATCGCCTGGGCGAGGCCATGGCCGGCCTGAGCTGGCGCCTGCCGGCGCTGCCGGTGGTGCAGAACGTCGACGCCCAGGCGCATGCCGACGTCGACGCGATCCGCGACGCGCTGGTGCGCCAGCTCTATCTGCCGGTGCAGTGGACCGGCTGCGTGCAGGCCCTGGCCGCGCGCGGCGCGACGCGGGTGGCCGAATGCGGCCCCGGCAAGGTCCTCAGCGGCCTGGTCAAGCGCATCGACAAGGCGCTGGACGCCCGTCCGCTGGGCACGGTCGGCGATTTCGAGGCCGCCTTGGCGGACTGGTCGCAGGCCTGAACCCTATCCTGGTCGGGCCGGCTGCGCGCTCCGCCCGTTTCGGGCGATGATCGCGCCGACGCCGCACCGAACCGTCGCCGCACCGAATAGAAAGAAACGGAGCATTACATGAGCACTGGACCCCTCGCGGGCGAAATCGCCCTGGTCACCGGCGCCAGCCGCGGCATCGGCGCGGCGATCGCCGACGAACTGGCCGCGCAGGGCGCGACCGTGATCGGCACCGCCACCAGCGACGCCGGCGCCGCCGCGATCGGCGAGCGCCTGGCCGCGCACGGCGGCCACGGCCGCACCCTGGACGTGGCCGATCCGGCTTCGATCGAGGCGCTGATCGAGGCGATCGGCAAGGACATCGGCGCGATCTCGATCCTGGTCAACAACGCCGGCATCACCCGCGACAACCTGCTGATGCGCATGAAGGACGAGGACTGGCAGGCCATCCTCGACACCAACCTGACCAGCGTGTTCCGCACCAGCAAGGCGGTGATGCGCGCGATGATGAAGGCGCGCAAGGGCCGCATCATCAATATCGCCTCGGTGATCGGCGTGACCGGCAACGCCGGCCAGGCCAACTACGCCGCGGCCAAGGCCGGCATCATCGCCTTCAGCAAATCGATGGCGCGCGAGATCGGCAGCCGCGGCATCACCGTCAACGTGGTCGCCCCCGGCTTCATCGACACCGACATGACCCGCTCGCTGCCCGAGGACGCGAAAAACGCGATGCTCGGCCAGATCGCGCTGGGCCGTTTCGGCGAACCGGCCGACATCGCCCGCGCGGTGGCGTTCCTGGCCGGCCCCTCGGCGGCCTACATCACCGGCGAGACCCTGCACGTCAACGGCGGCATGTACATGCCATGAGCCGTCGTTGCGAAGCGTAAACGATTGAACCAAAAGGGGTTTCGCGCATGCTCGCGAACGCCCTCGATTCCATTAGACTATTCCATCGAAAACCCCTCACGGGAGGAGCACAAACTCATGAGCAGCATCGAAGAACGCGTCAAGAAGATCGTGGTCGAACAGCTTGGCGTTAAGGAAGAAGAAGTCACCAACAACGCTTCGTTCGTCGACGACCTCGGCGCTGATTCGCTCGACACCGTCGAGCTGGTGATGGCGCTCGAAGAAGAATTCGAGTGCGAGATCCCGGACGAAGAGGCCGAGAAGATCACCTCGGTGCAGCAGGCGATCGATTACGTCAAGGCGCACGTCAAGTCGTAATCGACGCGGGCGGCGCGGCGGCCAGCGCGAGCGGACCGCCGGCGTCGCCGGCAAAACCATACCGGGGCCGCATTGCGGCCCCGCGTTTTTAGGGCCGGTGGATACGCCGGCGTAGCGTCAGCAACCCGCGTCAACAATCGCGTCAACAGTACGGAGTGCTCCATGTCCAACCGTCGCGTAGTGATCACCGGCCTCGGCATCGTTTCCCCGCTCGGCAACGATCTGGCCAGCAACTGGGACGGCATCGTCAACGGCCGCTCCGGCATCGGTCCGATCACCTGGTTCGACGCGTCCAACTTCACCACCCGCATCGCCGGCGAAGTCCGTGGCTTCGACATCGGCAAGTGGGTCGGTCCGAAGGACGCCAAGAAGATGGACGAGTTCATCCATTACGGCGTGGCCGCTTCGATGATGGCGATGGAGGACGCGGGCCTAGTCGTGGACGAGTCCAACGCCGAGCGCATCGGCGCGCTGATCGGCTCGGGCATCGGCGGCCTGCTCGGCATCGAGGAGCAGACCATCAAGTACCACGAGGGCGGCCCGCGCAAGATCTCGCCGTTCTACGTGCCCAGCACCATCATCAACATGCTGCCCGGCCAGGTCTCGCTGCTGACCGGCATCAAGGGCCCCAATTTCTCCGCCGTCTCGGCCTGCGCCACCTCCAACCATTCCATCGGCATGGCGATGCGCATGATCCAGTACGGCGATGCCGACGTGATGATCGCGGGCGGCGCCGAGCGCGGCGCCTCGCAGACCTCGGTCGGCGGTTTCTGCTCGATGAAGGCGATGTCCACGCGCAACGACGATCCCACCCGCGCTTCGCGCCCCTGGGACCAGGACCGCGACGGTTTCGTGCTCGGCGACGGCGCCGGCATCCTGGTGCTGGAGGAGTACGAGCGCGCCAAGGCGCGCGGTGCGCGCATCTACTGCGAGCTGGCCGGTTTCGGCGCCAGTTCCGACGCCTTCCATATGACTGCGCCCAGCGAGAACGGCGAAGGTCCGGCGCGCTGCATGGCGGCCGCGTTCAAGGACGCCAAGATCAATCCCGAGGACGTGGCCTACCTCAACGCCCACGGCACCTCGACCC
This sequence comes from Lysobacter sp. cf310, assembly GCF_900114355.1. Lineage (GTDB taxonomy): Bacteria > Pseudomonadota > Gammaproteobacteria > Xanthomonadales > Xanthomonadaceae > Lysobacter. The sequence goes on along the minus strand of NZ_FOSS01000002.1, from coordinate 570,869 downwards.
CGCTGGGCGATCTGGCCGAAACCCTGGCGATCAAGCGCGCGCTCGGCGACCACGCCTACAAGACCATGGTCAGCTCGACCAAGTCGATGACCGGCCACCTGCTGGGCGCAGCCGGCGGCGCCGAGGCGATCTACTCGGTGCTGGCGCTGCACCACGGCATCATCCCGCCGACCATCAACCTGGACCAGCCGGGCGAGGGTTGCGACCTGGACTACGTGCCCAACGTGGCGCGCGAGAAGAAGGTCGACGTCACCGTCTCCAACGGCTTCGGCTTCGGCGGCACCAACGGCACCCTGGTGTTCAAGCGGATCTGATCCGCGCGCCGACGGCAGGCGTTGCGGCCCGGACCGGTCGCCTCGGCACCGGTCCGCTCGCCGCGCACGCCGGATGTTCCCGCGCGGGCCGCGACAGGCCCGCGACTGCGCGGCCGATCGCGGCCGCTGCGCTTGCGCGTTGCGCTCGCCGGTCCACGACGCGCCGGTATAAGGTTCGACCATCATGCTGCTGACCCGCGCGCTGCCCGCCACCGTCGATCTGTTGTCGCTGCAGCGCCTGGCGCCGCAGCGCTACCCCATGCTGCTGGAATCCAGCGCCGACGGCACTGCCCAGGGCCGCTGGGACTTGCTGCTGGCCGCTAACGGCGCGTCGCTGCAACTGGACCCCGACGGTACCGTGCGCGACCAGAACGGGCACACGCGCGCCGGCGATTTCCTGTCCGCGCTCGACGCCGACTGGCGCGCCCAACGGGTCGCGCGCGACGAGCCGCGCTGGCCGTTCCGCGGCGGCTGGGCGCTGCTGTTCGGCTACGAACTCGCGGCCCAGGTCGAGCCGGTGCTGCGCCTGCCGGCGGCGCCGGGCGGCCTGCCGGTGGCCTTGGCCCTGCGCTGCCCGGCCGCGCTGCTGCGCGACCGCGCCAGCGGCGACTGCATCGTGCTGGCCGAGACCGACCACGCGGACATGCTCGACGCGATCGTCGCCGACATAGCGCGCGCGGTCGCGCTGGCGCCGCTGCCCGAATGGCAGCCGCCGCAGGCGATCGAAGAAGACGCGCCGCAGCGCTACACCGACGGCGTCGCGCGCGTGCTCGACTACCTGCTCGCCGGCGACGTGTTCCAGGTCAATCTCTCGCGCGGCTGGCGCGCGCGCTTCGACGCGCCGCTGGCGCCCGCGGCCCTGTTCCAGCGCCTGCGCCAGCACAACCCGGCGCCGTTCGCCGGCCTGTTCGCCGGCCCCGACTGGGCCGTGGTCAGCGCCTCGCCCGAGCGCCTGGTGTCGGTGCGCGGCGACGTGGTCGAGACGCGGCCGATCGCCGGCACCCGCCCGCGCGTGGCCGGCGACGACGATCTGGCGCGCATCCGCGAGCTGGTCGGGCATCCCAAGGAACGCGCCGAGCACGTGATGCTGATCGATCTGGAGCGCAACGACCTGGGCCGGGTGTGCACGCCAGGCAGCGTCGAAGTCGACGAGCTGATGACGGTGGAGAGCTACGCCCACGTCCACCACATCGTCAGCAACGTGCGCGGCCGCCTGCGCGCGGACGCGAGCCCGGGCGAGACCATCCGCGCAGTGTTCCCGGGCGGCACCATCACCGGCTGTCCCAAGGTGCGCTGCATGCAGATCATCGCCGAGCTCGAAGGCGGCGGTCGCGGCGTCTACACCGGCGCGATGGGCTGGCTCAACCGCGACGGCGACCTCGACCTCAACATCCTGATCCGCAGCGCCGAGCTGGAAGGCCAGGAACTGCGTTTCCGCACCGGCGCCGGCATCGTCGCCGACTCCGATCCGCAGCGCGAGCTGGACGAAACCCGCGCCAAGGCGCGCGGCATGCTGCGCGCGCTGGGCGTGGCCGGATGAACGCGCGCGTCTACGTCGGCGAGCGAGCCGCGCAGGCGCTGCCCTTGCTGGACCGCGGCTACGCCTATGGCGACGGCCTGTTCGAAACCCTGCGCGCGCATCGCGGCACACTGCCGTGGTGGGAGGCGCATTGGCGGCGCCTGAGCCGCGGCGCGACGCGCCTGCGCCTGTCGCTGCCGCGTCCCGAACTCGTGCGCGCCGAAGCCGAGCGCCTGCTCGACGGCACCGACGCGGTGCTGAAACTGATCGTGAGCCGGGGGCAGGGCGGACGCGGCTATGCGCCGCCGGCCGAAGCCGTGCCGACCTGGCTGCTGTCCACCCATCCGCTGCCGCCGCCGACGCCGGCCGAAGGCCTGCGCCTGCGTTGGTGCGAGACCCGCCTGGCGACGCCGTCGGCGCTGGCCGGGCTCAAGCACTGCAATCGCCTGGAGCAGGTCCTGGCGCGCGCCGAATGGGACGCCGCCGAGGTCCACGAAGGCCTGATGCGCGACGGCGAGGGCGCGGTGGTGTGCGCGACCGCGGCCAACCTGTTCGCGCTGCGCGAGGGCCGCTGGTGGACGCCCCGCGTGGACCGCTGCGGCGTCGCCGGGGTCTGCCGCGAGCAGTTGCTGGCGATCCTGGGCGAGGCCGCCGCCGAAACCGCGACCCTGTCGCAAGACGCGCTGGAAAGCGCGGACGCGGTTTTCCTGTGCAATGCCGTGCGCGGTATCCTGCCGGTCGCCCGGCTGGGCGAGCGCGTCTGGCCCTCGCATCCCGCGGTGGCCGGCCTGCAGCGTCGCCTGGCCGAGTCGCATCCCGCATTCGAATCTGCAGCCCCGCCGGGCTCGGAGGTGTCGTGAGTCGTAAAACCAAGCGCCGTGTCGGCGGTTTCTTCCTGCTGCTGGTGCTGGCCGCCGCGATCGCGGGCGGCTGGCTGTATCAGCGCTACACGCGCTTCGCCGACGCTCCGCTGTCCGGCCTGCAGGCCGGGCAAAGCCTGATCGTCGAACGCGGCGACTCGCTGCCGGTGGTGCTGCGCAAGCTGCGCGAGGCCGGCGTGAGCGGCGGCGACGCGCTGGAATGGCGCGCGCTGGCCAAGCAACTCGGCGCCGCCGGCCGCCTGCAGGTCGGCGAGTACGCGCTGGAGCCCGGCACCTCGCCGCGCGAATTGCTCGAGGCGATGCGCGACGGCCGCGTGCTCAGTCACCGCTTCACCGTGATCGAAGGCTGGAACCTGCGCGACCTGCGCGCGGCCCTGGCGCGCACCCAGGGCCTGAAACAGGAAGCCGCCAAGCTCGACGATGCCGCGCTGATGAAGGCGCTGGGCCGGCCGGGCCAGCATCCGGAAGGCCGCTTCCTGCCCGAGACCTACCTCTACACCGGCGGCGACAGCGACCTGGACGTGCTCAAGCGCGCCTGCGACGCGATGGACAAGGCCTTGAACGCGGCCTGGGAAGGCCGCGACAAAAACAGCGTGCTCAAGAGCCGCGAGGAAATGCTGATCCTGGCCTCGATCGTCGAGAAGGAAACCGGCATCGCCTCCGAGCGCCCGCAGATCGCCGGCCTGTTCGAGCGCCGGCTCAAGCTGGGCATGAAGCTGGAAACCGACCCGACCGTGATCTACGGCCTGGGCGCGGGCTACGACGGCAACATCCGCAAGCGCGACCTGCAGACCGACACGCCCTACAACACCTACACCCGCACCGGTCTGCCGCCGACACCGATCGCGATGCCAGGCGCGGGCGCGCTCAAGGCGGTCGCCAATCCGGCGCCCGGCGACGCGCTGTTCTTCGTCGCCTCCGGCGACGGCAGCGGCAGCAGCCTGTTCGCGGCCACTTACGCCCAGCACCAGGCCAATGTGCGCCTGTACCTGCAGCGCTACCGCGCGCAGCGTCGCGGCGGCCAGCCCGAGGAGGGCAAGGCGGTGCTGGAGGAAGCGCAGGAAGCCGAAGGCACGCCGACGCCCGCGGCGCCGACGCAGAGCCGCGGCCGATGAGCCTGCAGGTCCAGCCGCGCCTGATCACCCTGGAAGGCGGCGAAGGCGCGGGCAAATCCACCGTGCTGGCCGCGCTGCGCGACGCGCTGGAAGCCACCGGCGTCGAAGTGGTGTGCACGCGCGAGCCCGGCGGCACGCCGCTGGCCGAACAGATCCGCGGCCTGCTGCTGGACCCCCATCACGAACCCGCGACGCCGGAAGCCGAACTGCTGCTGGTGTTCGCCGGCCGCGCCCAGCACGTGCGCGAAACCCTGTTGCCGGCGCTGCGCCGCGGCGCCTGGGTGATCAGCGACCGTTTCACCGACGCCAGCTACGCCTACCAGGGCGAGGGCCGCGGCCTGGATCCGGCCTTCATTGCCGAGCTCGAGCGCCGCGTGGTCGGGATCGAGCCCGCGCTGACGCTGCTGCTGGACGTGCCGGTCGCGATCGGCCTGCAGCGCGCGCGCGGCCGCGGCGCGGCCGATCGCATCGAAGCCGAGCGCGAGGACTTCTTCGAACGCGTGCGCGCCGGCTACCGCGCGCGCGCGCAGGCGCAGGCGCATCGCTTCCATGTGATCGACGCCAGCCAGCCCGCCGACGCGGTCGCCGCGCAGGCGGTGGCGCGCTTGCGGCTATTGATCGAGGCGCAGTCGTGAGCGCGCCCGCGTTCGCGCCCTGGCAGCGCCGGGTCTACGAGCAGGCCACCGCCGCGCTCGACGCCGGTCGCCTCGGCCACGGCCTGTTGTTCTGCGGTCCGGCCCAACTGGGCAAGCGCGCGGTCGCCGAGCGCCTGGCCCAGCGCCTGCTGTGCCGCGATCGCGACGCCCAGGGCGAGCCCTGCGGGCATTGCCGCGGCTGCCTGCTGTACGTGGCGGGCACCCATCCGGATTTCCAGACCGTGTCCTTCATTCCGAACAAGGAAGGCACGCGCCTGCGCACCGAGATCGTGATCGAACAGATCCGCAGCCTGTCCGAGCGTCTGTCGCTGACGCCGCAATACGGCGGCGCCCAGGTCGCGATCCTGGATCCGGCCGACGCGATCAACAACGCCGCCGGCAACGCCTTGCTCAAGACCTTGGAAGAGCCGGTGCCCGGCCGCTACCTGTGGCTGGTCAGCGCGCATCCGCTGCGTCTGAGCGCGACCATCCGCAGCCGCTGCCAGCGCCTGGAATTCCGCTTGCCGCCGCAAGACGAGGCGCTGGCCTGGCTGAAGGCCGCCGGCCACGCCGAGACCGCCGCGCGCGAAGCGCTGGAGGCCGCGCGCGGCCATCCGGGCCTGGCCCACGAGTGGTTGCAGGGCGAGGGCCTGAAGCTGCGTCGCGACGTTGCCGCCGATCTGAGCAAGCTCGCGCGCGGCGACGCCTCGCCTTCGGAAATCGCCGCGCGTTGGGTCGGCGACGAACATGCCGCGCTGCGTCTGCGCCATGCCGCGGATCTCGCCCTGGCCGAAGCCTCCGGCTTGACCGACCCGGTGCGAACGCGCAGTCTGGCGGCCTGGTTCGATCGCGCCAATCGCACCCGCGATCTGTTGCGGACGACGGTGCGCGCGGACCTGGCGGTAGTCGAATTGTTGATGGCTTGGCGCGCCCCGGACGGCGCGCGGGTCGCTGGAGGACATCGGGGATGAGCGGAGCGGCAGGCGCGGGCGCAGCCAGGCAGGGCATTCTGTCGTTGGCGATCAAGGACAAGGCGGCGCTGTACGGCGCCTACATGCCGTTCCTGAAATACGGCGGCATTTTCGTCGCCACCCCCAAGCGTTACTTCCTCGGCGACGAGGTGTTCCTGCTGTTGACCCTGCCCGAATCCACCGAGCGCCTGCCGGTGGCCGGCAAGGTGGTCTGGGTCACGCCCACCGGCGCCCAGGGCAACCGCCCGGCCGGCATCGGCGTGCAGTTCGCCGAGACCGCCGAGGGCGATGCGGTGAAGGGCAAGATCGAAGCGCTGCTGGCCGGCTCGCTGACCGCCGATCGCGCCACCCACACGATGTAACGCGTCGTCTCTGCATCCGCTCCGTGCAGGAGCGGCGCAAGCCGCGACCGCGAGTCCTCATTCGCATCGAGTGTCCGTTTCCTCCGGGAGCGGCACCGGCCGCGATGTGCATCCGCGTGTGAATACCCCTGAATCGGGACCGCGACCGCAAAGGCCAGGTTCGGGATAAAGCGCATTCGCGCTTCGCGCTCATCCCTCACCCTAGCCCTCTCCCGCAAGCGGGAGAGGGGACCCCATCGACGCCGCTGCCTTCAGCCCCTCTCCCGCAAGCGGGAGAGGGGACCCCATCGACGCCGCCGCCTTCAGCCCCTCTCCCGCTGGCGGGAGAGGGGACCCCATCGACGCCGCCGCCTTCAGCCCCTCTCCCGCTAGCGGGAGAGGGGTTGGGGTGAGGGCGCGCGAGGTTACGAATTCGCGCCATCAGCTCGTACGCTGCGATGGGTCCAAGACGAACCGTACCGTCGCGCCGCCACAGCGGCCCGCGTCGATGCGGTGGTCAGCGCATGCTGTGAAGCACCCACTCGGGTTTGTGCCGTGGTGCGGCGAGGGCCATGGCAGCCTCGGCAACGCAGGCTGCTGACGCCAGCGCCGCGCCCCTCACGGACGCAGCGCCGGCGAATCCCAACCCAGCCGCGGCGCGAAGCGATCGCCGTAGCGCGCGTGCAGGGTCTTGAGGCGTTCCAGCAGCGCATCGGCGCCGGTTTCGCGCACGTACTGGATCGGGCCGCCGCGGAACGGCGCGAAGCCGGTGCCGAAGATCACGCCCGCATCCAGCAGGTCGGCATCGCTGACCACGCCATCGTGCAGGCAGGCCACCGCTTCGTTGACCAGCGGCAGGATCAGGCGATCCTCCAGGTCCGACGGAGTCTGGTAGTCCTTGGGCAGTTCGGGCTTCTGGGCGCGCCCGTTCTCCCACTTGTACAGGCCCTGGCCGTCCTTCTTGCCGCGCTTGTTCGGCTCCACGCCGCTCAACGCCGCCGGCACGCTCAGGCCCAGGAACGGCGCCAGTTCCGCGCCCACGCCCGCGGCCACGTCCAGGCCGACGGTGTCGATCAGTTCGATCGGACCCATCGGCATGCCGAACTTCACCGCGACCTTGTCGATGGCCGGGCCCGGGATGCCCTCGGCGAACGCGGTCGCCGCTTCCAGCATGTAGGGGAACAACACCCGGTTGACCAGGAAGCCCGGCGTGCCCGCGACCGGGACGGGAAGCTTGTCGATGGCCTTGCAGAACGCCGCCAGGCGCTGCTCGGTTTCCGGCGCCATGGCGTCGTGGCGGATGATCTCGACCAGCGGCATCAGCGCCACCGGATTGAAATAGTGCAGGCCGCCGAACTGGGCCGGACGGCGGATGTGGTCGCGCAGTTCGACCAGCGGGATCGACGAGGTGTTGGTGGTCAGCAGCGCATCGGGCTTCATCTTCGGCTCGACCTGATCGTAGAGCTCGCGCTTGGCCTCGGGCTTTTCGATGATCGCCTCGATCACCAGATCGGCCTGCGCCGCGCCGTCGCCGGCGAGGTCGCCCTTCAAACGCGCGGCCACCGCCGGACGCTTGCTCTCGTCCTTGACGCGCTTGGCGAACAGCTCCTGGGCGCGGGTCAGGGCGCCGTCGATGAAGCGCTGTTCGCGATCGGACAGGGTGACTTCGAAGCCTTTGTAGGCCGACCAGGCCGCGATATCGCCGCCCATCACGCCGGCGCCGACCACGTGCACGCGCTGAATCCCATGATCCTTGCCGCCCTGGCCCTTGAGCCGTTCCTGCAGGAAGAACACCCGGATCAGATTGCGCGCGGTCGGCGTGGAGGCCAGCTTGACCACCGACTTGCGCTCGGCCGCCAGGCGCGCCTGCACGCCGCCGCTGCTGCGCGCCCAGGTGTTGATCAGCGCGTATGGAGCGGGGTAGTGCTCCTTGCGCGCCTTGCGCGCGACCTGCTTGGTCAGCATGCCGGGCAGGATCTTGCGCGCCAGCCAGCTGTTCGTCGCCCAGCCCATGAAGCGTTGCTTGAACGGGCGCTGCGTGCCCTTGAGCGCCAGCGCGACCGCGGCGTCGACCAGCAGCGGCGCTTCCACCACCTTGTCGACCAGGCCGATCGCGCGGGCGTTCGATGCCGACAGCGCGCGGCCGGTGAGCATCATGTCGAAGGCGGCCGGCGCGCCTACCAGACGCGGCAGGCGCACGCTGCCGCCCCAGCCCGGGTAGATGCCCAGCTTCACTTCCGGCAGGCCGATCCGGGTCGAGGGGTCGGAGCTGGCGACGCGGTAGCGGCAGGCCAGCGAGATCTCGGTGCCGCCGCCCATGCAGAAGCCGTGGATCGCGGCAACCGTGGGGCAGGGCAGCTCGGCCAGGCGTTGGAACACCTGCTGGCCGCGCCGGATCGCGTCGCCGACCGTGCCCTTCTCGTCGAAGGTCTGGAATTCCTTGATATCGGCGCCGGCGATGAAGCCCGATGCCTTGGCCGAGCGCAGCACCACGCCCTTGGGCGGATCCAGCGCGAGGCGCTCCAGCAGCGCGTCTAACTCGATCAGGACGTCCTGTCCGAAAGTATTGACCGACGAGCCGGCGCGGTCGAACGACAGCAGCAGAATGCCGTCCTCCCGCAGCTCGGTCTGCCAATGTTGGAAACGAAGTCCGTCGAGGCCAGCCATCATGACTGCACCATCCGTTCAGGTATGGATATCCCGCTATCATCACGAGGATGTTTCGTCGCCGTCAAATCGGCACGTCCCAGGTCTCGGTTCCAAGCGGCCCCCAACGCGCGCCGCGCCGTGACCCTTGGCGGTTGCGCCGGCGCGGCTCCGGCCCCATTTATGATCGTGATTGAACTTTCTCCCGACAGGGTTGTCCCATTGTTCGGCCACGGCCGAGCTGACAGGAGTGCCGGCGCGGCATGGCCGAGAATGAGTTGGACCAAGAGCTGGTCAGGCGTGTCCAGCGTGGCGATAGCACGGCCTTCGATGCCCTGGTGCGCAAGTACCAGCATCGGATCACCGCGCTGATCGGGCGCTACATACCGGACTGGAGCGAATGCCAGGACGTTGCCCAGGAAACCTTCCTGCGCGCTTACCGCGCGCTGCCGAACTTCCGAGGCGATGCGCAGTTCTATACGTGGTTGCACCGGATCGCCGTGAACACCGCCAAGAATTACCTCGTCGCGCAGAACCGCAGGCCGCCGACCGACGACATCGACGCCGGCGACGCCGAGCAGTTCGAGACCGGCATCCGTCTGCGCGACAGCGACACCCCGGAACACGAGTTGCTGCGCCAGGAGATCGAACGCACGGTGATGCGCGCGGTCGAATCCCTGCCGGAGGAACTGCGGGCCGCGATCACCCTGCGCGAGGTGGACGGCCTGAGCTACGAGGAAATCGCGCAGAAGATGGGCTGCCCGATCGGCACCGTGCGTTCGCGGATCTTCCGCGCCCGCGAGGCGATCGACATCGAGCTGCGGCCCCTGCTGGATAACCAAGACACCCGCGAGCGCGCCCACTGATATGACGTCCAAAGCAGCCCCCAACGAGCACGACACCACCACCGACCGCGAAGCCCTGAGCGCGCTGTTCGACGGCGAGCTCGACGGCGATGCCGCCCGTTTCGCCCTCAAGCGCTTGAGCCACGACGCCCAGTGGCGTCGCGCCTGCGGCAGCTGGCAGCTGTGCGGCGACGCCCTGCGCGGCCAGGCCGCCGGCATCGCCGCGCCCGATTTTGCCGACCGCGTCGCCGCGGCGATCGCGGCCGAAGCCGCGACCGCGCGCGCCACCGCGCCGGCGGCCGCGCCCGCCAGTCGCCGTGGCTGGATCGGCGGCGCCGCCCTGGCCGCTTCGGTGGCGGTGGCGGCCCTGTTCGTGGCGCGCCCGTTCTCCAGCGACAGCGCACCCGATACCGCGCCCCAGACCCAGGTCGCAAGCGCCGACGGCGCCGGCATCACGCCGGCCGCCCCGCAACCGCAGAGCCCCGAGCTGCAGACCGCTACGCTCGGCGCCGCCGCGGTCGCCGTGGCCGAAGTGCCGCGCCGGATCGCCGAGCGCCGCAGTTCGCGCGGGCAGACCCAGCGCGCCGCCTTGCGTCGCCAAACCCAGACCCAGGCCGTCGCCGCGACACCGGCGATCGAAGTCGCGGCCGCCAGCGCCGGCGGCAGCAGCGCCAACCCATTCCGGCCCCAGCACAGCGACGCCCCGTCGCGGCCCTGGCCGCGCGCGGTGCTGCCGAATTACCCGGCCACCGGCGGCTTCACCGCCAGCTACGGCAGCAGCAGCGCCAGCACCAGCGGCAGCGCACGCTCGTTCTATCCCTTCGAGCCCAGCGCGACCGATTCGGTGCCCATGCAGCCGCCACCGGCGCCTCAGCCCGAAAGCCGGATGCCGCAGCCTTAAGCGGCACCGGCGGCGGACCGCGAAGACGCTGTGCGCGAGCTCGCCGCACTTCGCTTCCGCCTGTGTCGCTTACACCACGCATTCTCCAGCCCGTTCCCCTGTCCGTTCCCCGATCACGTGCGGCCCGGCGGCCGCGCGACCAAACCTCCGCAACCTTCGAGGCCGATTCCATGACTCGTCCGCTTCGCTCTATCGCCCTGGCCACTGCCCTGGTCGCCCTGCTGCCGGTCGCCTGCACCGCGCAGACCCCTAGCGCGCCGATCGCGCCGCCGCCGGCCGCGACGCCGTCCGCGCCGCTGGTCAGCGGCCTGCCCGATTTCACCGCCCTGGTGCAACGGGTCGGTCCGGCCGTGGTCAACGTGCGCGCCGAGATCGCGCCGCGCCGCGCCAGCCGCGGCCAAGGTCAGATGCCGAACGAGGAGGAGATTCCGGAAATCTTCCGCCGCTTCTTCGGCCCCGACATGCCGGGCGGTCCGCAGGGCCCGCGCGGTCCGCGCGGCGGCGGCAACTCGCTGGGCACCGGCTTCCTGATTTCGCAGGACGGTTACGTGCTGACCAATCACCACGTGGTCGACGGCGCCGACACGGTCAAGGTCACCTTGTCCGATCGCCGCGAGTTCACCGCCAAGGTGGTCGGCAGCGACGAGCAGTCCGACGTCGCCCTGCTCAAGATCGACGCCAAAAGCCTGCCGTTCCTGCGCCTGGCCAACGCCAGCCTGACCAAGCCCGGGCAGTGGGTGATCGCGATCGGCTCGCCGTTCGGCCTCGACCACTCGGTCACCGCCGGCATCGTCAGCGCGGTCGGCCGCAGCAATCCCTACGCCGATCAGCAGTACGTGCCCTTCATCCAGACCGACGTCGCCATCAACCAGGGCAACTCCGGCGGTCCGCTGCTCAATACCAGCGGCGAGGTGGTCGGCATCAATTCGCAGATCTTCTCCAACTCCGGCGGCTACATGGGCGTGAGTTTCGCGATCCCGATCGACGTGGCCATGAATTCGGCCGAGCAGCTGCGCGCGACCGGCAAGGTCCAGCGCGGTCTGCTCGGCGTGGGCGTGCAGCCGGTTACCACCGAAAACGCCAAGGGTCTGGGGCTATCTGAAACTCGCGGAGCCCTGATCAACAGCGTGCAGGCAGGCGGCGCGGCCGAGAAGGCCGGGATCCAGCTCGGCGACGTGATCCTGGCGGTCAACGACCGGCCGGTGAACACCTCCAGCGACCTGCCGCCGCTGATCGGCGCGCTGGCGCCGGGGGCCAAGGTCAAGTTGCAGATCAACCGTGATGGCAAGGTCTTGACCGAACAAGTGGTGCTGGGCGCGCTGGGCGCCGAGGTCGCCGGTGCGCCGGGTCCGGCCGCCAACGACGACAGCGCCGCGGCCCCCAGCCGCGGTGGCAGCAACGCGCTCGGCCTGGTCGGCCAGGACCTGGCCGCCAACGCGCGCCAGCGCCTGGGCCTGAAGACGGGCGAGGGCGTGCTGGTGCAATCCCCGGGCGAGGTCGCCGGCGAGGCCGGGCTGCGCCCGGGCGACGTGGTGCTCTCGGTCGGCCGCACCGCGGTCGGCAGTGCCTCGGCGCTGAACCGCGAGCTGGCCGGGGTCCGCCCCGGCGACACCGTGATGCTGCTGGTCCGCCGCGGCGCGGCCACCCAGTTCATCGCGGTCACCGCCGAGGCCAAAGCGGGCTGAAGAATCTGGCTGGAAAGCTGGGTGGAACAGGGCACCCACCCGCCTTCGGGCGGGCACGGGGCGTGGGTACTGCGCGGTATGCGATAATCTCCCGTTAACTCTCTGGAACCGGTGAGCTTCGCGCCGTCCCGCATGCAGCAGATCAGAAACTTCTCCATCATCGCTCACGTCGACCACGGCAAATCGACCCTGGCCGACCGCATCATCCAGCTCTGCGGAGGCCTGGAGGCGCGCGAGATGGAAGCGCAGGTGCTCGATTCCAACCCGATCGAGCGCGAGCGCGGCATCACCATCAAGGCGCAGTCCGTGTCCTTGCCCTACAAGGCGAAGGACGGGCTGGTCTACCAGCTCAATTTCATCGACACCCCCGGCCACGTCGACTTCAGCTACGAAGTCAGCCGCTCGCTGGCCGCCTGCGAAGGCGCGCTGCTGGTGGTGGACGCCGCCCAGGGCGTGGAGGCGCAGTCGGTCGCCAACTGCTACACCGCGGTCGAGCAGGGCCTGGAAGTGGTGCCCGTGCTCAACAAGATCGACCTGCCCACCGCCGATATCGCGCGCGCCAAGGCCGAGATCGAAGCGGTGATCGGCATCGACGCCGAGGACGCGGTCGCGATCAGCGCCAAGACCGGCCTCAACGTGGTCGACGTGCTGGAGGCGATCGTGCATCGCATCCCGCCGCCCAAGCCGCGCGACACCGACAAGCTGCAGGCGCTGATCATCGACTCCTGGTTCGACAACTACCTGGGCGTGGTCTCGCTGGTGCGGGTCATGCAGGGCGAGATCGTGCCGGGCAGCAAGATCCTGGTGATGTCGACCGGCCGCACCCATCTGGTCGACAAGGTCGGCGTGTTCACCCCCAAGCGCAAGGACCTGCCCAAGCTGGGCGCCGGCGAAGTGGGCTGGATCAACGCCAGCATCAAGGACGTGCACGGCGCGCCGGTCGGCGACACCCTGACCCTGGCCTCCGATCCGGCCAGCAAGCCGCTGCCGGGCTTCCAGGAAATGCAGCCGCGCGTGTTCGCCGGCCTGTTCCCGGTCGACGCCGAGGACTACCCGGACCTGCGCGAAGCGCTGGAAAAGCTGCGCCTCAACGACGCCGCGCTGCGTTTCGAGCCGGAAAGCTCCGAGGCCATGGGCTTCGGCTTCCGCTGCGGCTTCCTGGGCATGCTGCACATGGAGATCGTGCAGGAGCGCCTTGAGCGCGAGTACGACCTCAACCTGATCAGCACCGCGCCGACGGTGATCTACGAAGTGCTCAAGACCGACGGCACCACCATGCCGCTGGACAACCCGGCCAAGCTGCCTCAGGTCAACATGATCGAGGAGATCCGCGAGCCGATCATCCGCGCCAACATCCTCACGCCGCCGGACTACGTCGGCAACGTGATCACCTTGTGCGAGGAAAAGCGCGGCAGCCAGATCGGCATCACCTACATGGGCAACCAGGTCCAGATCAGCTACGAGCTGCCGATGGCCGAGGTGGTGCTGGACTTCTTCGACCGCCTCAAGTCGGTCTCGCGCGGCTACGCCTCGCTGGACTACCAGTTCCTGCGTTTCCAGGCCGGTCCGTTCGTGCGCGTGGACACGCTGATCAACGGCGACAAGGTCGACGCGCTCAGCATCATCACCCACCGCGCCCACGCCGATCGCCGCGGCCGCGAGATCTCCGAGAAGATGCGCGAGCTGATTCCGCGCCAGATGTTCGACGTCGCCATCCAGGCCGCGGTCGGCTCGCAGATCATCGCCCGCAGCACGGTCAAGGCGATGCGCAAGAACGTGCTGGCCAAGTGCTACGGCGGCGATATCAGCCGCAAGAAGAAGCTCCTCGAGAAGCAGAAAGAGGGCAAGAAGCGCATGAAGCAGGTGGGGCGCGTCGAGATTCCGCAGGAAGCGTTCCTGGCGGTATTGCAGGTGGACAACAAGTGAGGCGGGGTCGGGGATCGGTCCCCGCGACCGGCGGCCGGAGGCCGTTGCGCGTCGCGCAGGACGTATTCCCGATTCCGAACGCCGGAACCCGGCTTTCTAGGAGCTCGCATGCGCTGGTTTGAAATCGCACTGGTATCGCTGACGTTGTTCTCGGGCGCCGTCTGGCTGCTCGACAAGTTGTTCCTGGCCAAGCGCCGCGCCGCGCGCGAGGGTCTGCTGGACGACGGCAAGGAGCCGGCGCTGGTCGACTACTCCAAGGCCTTCTTCCCGGTGCTGCTGGTGGTGCTGGTGCTGCGCAGCTTCATCGCCGAGCCGTTCCGGATCCCCTCGAACTCGATGATGCCGACCCTGCTGACCGGCGACTTCATCCTGGTCAACAAGTTCACCTACGGCCTGCGCCTGCCGATCAGCAACCAGAAGGTCGTGTCGCTGGGCGAGCCCAAGCGCGGCGACGTGGTCGTGTTCAAGCCGCCGCACCATCCGGAACAGGACTGGATCAAGCGCGTGGTCGGCCTGCCGGGCGACCGCGTGAGCTATCACGACAACCAGGTGACGGTGAACGGCCAGGTACTCAAGTACACCCCCATCGGCACCTACGAGGGGCACGGCAACGGCACCGAGATGACGGGGTCGCAGGAACTGGCCGAGAATCTGCTCGGACGCGAGCACCGCGTCCTGGAGCGGACCAATTTGCCGTTGCTCGATCAAGGAGAGGGCGATTGGGTGGTTCCGGCCGGTCACTATTTTGTGATGGGCGACAATCGTGATAATAGCGAGGACAGCCGATACTGGGGCTTCCTTCCGGAGCGTAACCTGAGGGGCAAGGCGTTCCTGATCTGGATGAACGTCGATGGGGGCGTGGATTTCTCGCGTATCGGCAACAGTATTCCGTGACGGCGCCCGCCGTCGCGGCACGGTGACACTCAACAAATCGCGTCTAACGACGGGGGGATGATCGGATGAAGCGTAATCAGAGCGGCATGACCCTGATCGGGTTCATCATCGTGCTGGCGGTGGTCGGTGTATTCGTCTACATGGGCATGAAGCTGATCCCGATGTATACCGAGTACTACGGCGTGAAACGCGCGCTGACGAGCCTGGCGGCGGAGCCCGGCATCGCCGATCGCGATCCGGCCAAGATCGAGGATCTGTTCTTCCGTCGCTTGTACGTCAGCTATGCCGACAACGTGAAGCACGAGCACGTGAAGATTCAGCGTAAGGGCTCGGGCTACGAAATTCTGGTGAACTACGAGGTGCGGCGTCAGCTGATCGCCAATCTCGACGTGGTTGGCCGTTTCGAGGCCCATCAGGATATCGTCCGTGGCGGCGGTGGTGCCGACTGATCGCATCGAACACCGGTTCGCGAATCCGGGCCTGCTCGAGCAGGCCCTGACCCATCGCAGCGCCGGTGCGCCGCATAACGAGCGGCTGGAGTTCCTCGGCGACTCGCTGGTCAACCTGATCGTCGCCGAAGCCCTGTACGTGCGTTGGCCGCAGGCCGACGAGGGCGCGCTCACGCGCGCGCGCGCCGAGTTGGTGCGCGAGTCCGCGCTGGCGCCGATCGCGCGCCAGCTCGAGCTGGGGGCGCGTCTGACCCTGGGCCCCGGCGAGATGAAGTCCGGCGGCCATCGCCGCGACTCCATCCTGGCCGATGCGCTGGAAGCGGTGGTCGCCGCGATCTACCTGGACGCCGGTTTCGAGGCCTGCCGGGCACGCGTGCTGCCCTGGTTCGAGGCCGCGATGGCCGCATTGCCGCCGCCGCACAAGGTCGGCAAGGACGCCAAGACCCGCTTGCAGGAATGGCTGCAGGGCCGGCAGAAGCCGCTGCCGCTGTACGCCCTGCTGTCGGAGTCCGGCGAGGACCACGCCAAGAGCTTCCGGGTCAGCTGCAGCATCGCCCAGCCGCCCATCATCACCGAGGGCGAGGCCGGCTCGCGCCGCGCCGCCGAGCAACTAGCCGCCGAGGCCGCGCTGCGCCAGCTGGATCCGAATTACTGAATCCCGGCCGCCGGCCGGTTTGCCCTCGGGCCCGCACACGCGGACAATCCACGCATGAACGCATCCCCCTATCGCGCCGGTCACGTAGCCGTGATCGGCCGCCCCAACGTGGGCAAATCCACCCTGGTCAACGCCCTGGTCGGCGTCAAGGTCAGCATCGTCTCGCCGCGCCCGCAGACCACCCGGCATCAGCTGCTAGGCATCGCGACCTTCCCCGAAGGCCAACTGCTGCTGGTCGATACGCCCGGCATCCACCGCGAGCAGAAGCGCGCGATGAACCGCATGATGAACCGCGCCGCGCGCGGCGCGATCGAGGGCGTCGACGTGGCCTTGCTGGTGGTGCGCGCGGGGCAGTGGGACGACGAGGACGCGCTGGCCTACGATGCGCTGCGCAAGGCCGGCATGCCGGTGGTGCTGGTGGTCAACCAGATCGACCGGCTCAAGGATAAGACCGCCTTGCTGCCGTATCTGGCCAAGATCAGCGACGGCCGCGAGTTCGCCGGCGTGCATCCGATCTCCGCGCTCAAGCGCAACGGCCTGGAGGCCCTGGTCAAGACCGTGCTGAGCCACCTGCCCGAGCAGGACGCGCTGTACGGCGAGGACGAGATCACCGACAAGAGCCAGCGCTTCCTGGCCGGGGAAATGGTGCGCGAGCAGTTGATGCGCCAGCTCGGCGAAGAGCTGCCGTACGCGACCACGGTGGAAGTCGAGAAGTTCGAAGTCGACGGCACGATGCTGCGCATCGGCGCGGTGATCTGGGTCGAGCGCGATGGCCAGAAGGCGATCGTGATCGGCAAGGGCGGCGAGCGCCTGCGCGAGATCGGTTCCAAATCGCGCATCCAGATGGAGCGTCTGTTCGGCGCCAAGGTGTTCCTGGAAACCTGGGTGCGCGTACGCGAAGGCTGGTCGGACGACGAGGCCGCGCTGCGCTCGCTGGGTTATCACGATTGAAGCAGGAGTGAGCGCAGAGGAGTGAGGAGCGAGTCAAAGCCCATGCTCTTCGCTCCCTCTCACTCCTCACTTCTCCTCGCTCACTCCTAGCCCTATGCGTTACACCGCCGAACCCGCCTTCGTCCTGCACACGCGTCCCTGGCGCGAGACCAGCCTGCTGGTCGAGGCGCTGAGCCGGAATCACGGCCGCATCGGCCTGGTCGCGCGCGGCGTGCAGGGCCCGAAGAAGCAACTGCTGCGCGCGGCGCTGCAACCGCTGCAATGGATCCGTTACGACGCGGTGCAGATGGGCGAGCTGGCGCGATTGACCGCGGCCGAAGCGCTGGACGCCGCGCCGCGTCTGGCTGGCGACGGCATGCTGGCCGGCTTCTATCTCAACGAACTCACCTTGCGGCTGGCGCCGCGCAACGATCCCTTGCCCGATCTGTTCGCGGCCTACGCGCAGGCGCGCGCGCGCCTGGGCAGCGACGCTTCGCCGGGCTGGACCCTGCGCCGTTTCGAACGCGATCTGCTCGACGCGCTGGGGTTCGGCTTCGACTGGCATCACGACGGCGACGGCGCCGCCATCGATCCGGCCGCGCGCTACCGTCTGGACCCCGAGCACGGCCCGCGCCGTTTGCTCAGCGATCGCGGTCATGCCGACCGCAGCGGCGCGGCCACCGGCCAGGCCCTGCTGGCGCTGGCCGACGACCGTTTGCCCAGCGCCGACGATCTGGCGGGTCTGCGCCGGGCGATGCGCGGCGTGCTCGCGCATCACCTTGGCCCGCGCGGCCTGAAATCCTGGGAACTGCTGAGCGAACTGGCGCGCGTCGCGCCGCGCGCGAAACCCGCACGCGAGGACGGCGCCGAAAGCTAGCGCCGCCGCGCCGCGCGTACTGGCGACCCAGCGCGGGTCGACGCGCCCTAACTCGCGATCGGCAACGACGTGGCCAGCGTGTCCTGCACCGCGTCGTCGAAACGCGCCAGGCGTTCGCGCGAGTCCGGCTCGTTCTGCAGCGCCTGCACCGCTTCGCTCAGGCGCGTCGCGCCGACGAAGCCGCAGCTCGCGCGCAGCTTGTGCAGTTCGCTGCGCACGGTGTCCAGGTCCTCGCGATGGGCCGCGGCCAGGATGGCCTCGTGGGTGGTGGGCAGCTCCTGCACGAACAGGCCGCGCAAGGTCTCCACATGCGCGACGTTGCCGTTGAGCGCGCTCGCGGCGGCTTCGTCGTCCCACACCGGGCGCTTGGCGCCGGTGGCCACGCTGGCGACGGCGCGCTGATCGTGGCCGTCCAGGCCCAGCGTGCGCGCGATCGCGGCGCGTACCGCCGCGGCGGGCAGGGGCTTCACCAATACCTCGGTGAAGCCCACCGCGATCAGGCCCTCGAGCACCGATGCGTCGGCCGCGGCGGTGTGCGCGAGCGCGGGCGTGCGCGGGTGGCGCGCGCGCAGGCGCGCGAGCAATTCGACGCCGCTGCCGTCGGGCAGGTTGGCGTCGAACAACCACAGGTCGTAATCCTGCGCATTGCCCAGGGCGACCGCGGCGGCGACGCTGTCGGCGCCATCGATGTCGGCGGGCAGGGCCTGCGCGGCGGCGGTGAGGAAGGCGCGGCTGGTCGGGTCGTCCTCGACCAGCAACAAACGGGGGATCTGCGGCGAATTCATCGTCGGTTCCATCGGGTCGGGGGCTCCGCTGGTTATGCTGCCGGCTATGTCGTCTCCGATAGTACGCCTGCTGCTGTGGATGTCGCTTCCGGGTTTTTGCCTGGCCGGCGATGCCGGCGCGCGCAGCCTGAACGCGAAGATCGGCCGGATCGAGACCGCGGTCGCAAGTTTGCGCGAGGTGCGGGTGTCGCTGGACTGGCCGGCGCAGGCGACGCAGGGCGAACTGCGCCTGCGCGCGGCCAGCGTGGTCGCGCCCGACCTGGGTTATCGGTTTGCCGACGTGAGCTGGCGCTGCCCCTTGCAGCGCGACGGCCGCGGCGGTTGGCGCTGCGAGGGGGAGCTGCGCTCCGGTCGCGCCGCGCCCCTGCGGCTGGCGCTGGACCTGGGCGTGGCGATCACCGATGCGCGCCTGTCGCGCGGCGCGGCGGTGGTCGCCTTGCATCGCAACGCGGCGGCGCCCGACGCGACCCGGATCGACCTGACCCGGGTGCCGCTGGCCTGGACTCAGGCCCTGGCCGCCCAGGCCTGGCCGGAGGCGCGCTTCAAGAGGGGCGAACTCGACGCCCGCCTCACCGTCACCGCCGCCGAGCGCCAGCCGCTGCGCGTGGCCGGCCCGATCACGCTGCGCGGCGGCGCCTTCGACACGCCCGACGGCACCACCGCCGCCGAGCACCTGGGCGCCGAACTCGCCCTGGATGCGCGCTTCGGCGAGCTCACCCGTTTCGATCTGGACGGGCGCCTGCGAGGCGGCGAGCTGTTGTTCGGCAACGCCTACCTGTCGCTGCAGCAACGCGAGGTCGCGCTGGAGCTGACCGCGCAGCGCCAGGGCGCGCAGGGCTGGCAGCTGCCGCGCCTGCTGTGGCGCGACGAGGGCGTGCTCAGCGCCGAAGGCCGCGCGGCACTCACGCCGGACGCCGGCCTGGACGCGCTGGAACTGGATCTGCGCAGCGCCAACCTGGCGCCTTTGCGCGACGGCTACCTCACCGGCTTCCTGGGCCTGGCCGGCCTGGGCCAGTTGCAGCTGCGCGGCGCCATGCAGGCGCGCGTGCGCGTGGCCGGCGGCGAGCTGCATGCGGCCGACGCCAGCCTGCAGGACGCCGCCATCGACGATCCGCAGGGCCGCTTCCGTTTCGATGGCCTGGCCGGCAACCTGCGCTACTCGGCCGACGCGCCGGTCGCCAGCGCGCTGACCTGGAGCGGCGGCGCGCTGTACGGCCTGGACTTCGGCCCCGCGCAGCTGCCGTTCACCAGCGGCGCCGGCGAGCTGCGCCTGCAGCGCGCGGTCAGCTTTCCCATGCTGGGCGGGCAGGTGAGTTTCGACGGCCTGCGCCTGCGGCCGCCGTCCGGCGAGCGCGGTCTCGACATCCGCTTCGGCCTCGGCCTGGACCGGCTCGACATCGGCCGCATCGCCAAGGCCGTGGACGGCCCGGCCTTCAGCGGCGAGCTCAGCGGCCGCATCCCGCAGGCGCACTACGCCAACGACCGCCTCGATTTCGACGGCGGCCTGACCATGCAGCTGTTCGGCGGCAGCGTGAGCGTGTCCTCGCTGGCGATGGAACGTCCGTTCGGGGTCGCGCCCACGCTCTCGGCCGACATCGCGCTGGACGATCTGGATCTGGAGTCGCTGACCGGCGTGCTCGGTTTCGGCAGCATCACCGGCAAGCTCGACGGCCGCATCGACGCCTTGCGCCTGGTCGACTGGCAGCCGGTCGCATTCGACGCCCATCTGGGCACCGAGCGCAAGCGCGGGGTGCGCCAGCGCATCAGCCAGCGCGCGGTCCAGGACCTGTCCAGCGTCGGCGACGCCTCCTTCGTCGGCAGCCTGCAAGGCATGCTGATCGGCTTCTTCGACGACTTCGGCTACGCGCGCCTGGGCATCTCCTGCCGGCTCGCCGACGAGGTCTGCCATATGGACGGATTGGGCCCGGCCAGTAAGGATTCAGGCGGCAAGGCCTTTATTATCGTCCAAGGCGCGGGACTGCCGCGCCTGGACGTGGTCGGCATCAACCGCCGGGTCGACTGGCCGACCCTGCTGGAACGGCTCGAAGCCGTCGGCAAGGGCGACGTCAAACCCGTGGTCCAATAAACCCGTCGTAGAACATTCTTCAGAAGGAAACGAACATGCGCCGTTGGATGGGTTTGCCGGTCGCCGCCGTGATGCTTACGGCCTGCGTCACGATCAACGTGTACTTCCCGGCCGCCGAGGCCAAGGAAGCGGCCAAGGAGTTCGTCGAGAAGGTGATCGGCGACGACGCCCAGCCGGCCACCCCAGCGCCCGCGCCGACGCCCAAGTCGGGCGGGCAGAGCGCTTCGCTGGGCCCGCGCATCGACTGGCTGTCGCTGGTCGGCATCGGCAGCGCCTATGCGCAGTCCTCGCCAGACATCACCATCAAGACGCCGGCGATCCAGGCCATCCAGGCGCGCATGAAGGGTCGCTTCGACGGCCAGCTGCGCGCGCACTTCGATTCCGGCGCGCTGGGTTTCGGCAACGACGGCAGCATCGACGTGCGCGACGCGGCCAAGATTCCGCTGGCCGAGCGGGTCGGCGTGAACCAGGCGGTGGCCGACCAGAACCGCGACTCGGCCGCGGTCTACCGCGAGGTCGCGGTGGCCAACGGCCATCCGGAGTGGGAACCGCAGATCCGCAAGGTGTTCGCGCGCCAGTGGACCGACAGCGCCCGCGCCGGTTGGTGGTACCAGGACGCCGGCGGCGGCTGGAAGCAGAAGTAAGCGCGCAGCGCTCCCCGACGGCCCGCCCCGCGCGGGCCGTCGGCGTTTTGGGCGCATGAAGTCGGGCATGGCGGAGCGCATTCGGCCGGATGCGCGCGATTCCGGCAGCATCGCCCCGCATCTGCGACAATGCGCGGCCTTTGATTCCTGCCAGCAGCTGTGGCCCGCATCGATCAAACCCCCTTCGAGGCCGCCATCGGCGGCCTCACCCATGATGGCCGCGGCGTCGCCCGGCGCCCGGACGGCAAAGCGGTCTTCATCGCCGGCGCCTTGCCCGGCGAACGCGTGATGGCCAAGCAGACCGCGCGCTCGCGCAGCTACGACGAAGCGGTGACGCTGGAGGTGCTGGAAGCCTCGGCCGACCGCGTCGTGCCGCGCTGCCGGCATTTCGGCACCTGCGGCGGCTGCGCCCTGCAGCACATGGCCGAGGATCAGCAGATCCTGGCCAAGCAGAACGTGCTGCTGGAGAACCTCGAGCGCATCGGCCACGTGACGCCCGAGCGGGTCCTGCCCGCGCTCACCGATTCGGCCTGGGGCTATCGCCGCAAGGGCCGGTTCTCGGTGCGCCGGGTCGAGAAGAAAGACAAGACCCTGGTCGGCTTTCGCGAGACCGATCCGCGTTTCGTCGCCGACATCGCGCGCTGCGAGACCGTGATTCCCGCGATCGGCGACAAGATCGCCGCGCTCGCGGCCTTGGTCGATAGTCTGCAGGCGCGCCGCGAGATTCCGCAGGTCGAATTCATCGCCGGCGACGCCATGCCCGACGACGGCGACAACGCGCACAGCGGCGTGGCGCTGACCTTCCGTCATCTGTCGCCGTTGTCGGACTCCGACCGCGAGGCCATCGTCGCGTTCGCGCGCGAGCATCGGTTCGCGGTGTTCCTGCAACCGGGCGGCGTCGACAGCGTGCATCCGCTGTGGCCGGCCGAGCCGCGCCTGGCGTTCTCGCTGCCGGAGTGGAATCTGGAGCTGGCGTTCCGCCCGCTCGACTTCATCCAGGTCAATGCCGGACTCAATGGCCGCATGATCCAGCACGCGCTGGACCTGCTGGCGCCGCAGCCGGACGATCGGGTGCTGGATCTGTTCGCGGGGCTGGGCAACTTCACTCTGCCGCTGGCACGCCAGGTGCGCGAGGTGGTGGGCGTGGAAGGCGAGGCCGGTCTGGTCAAGCGTGCGCGCGAGAACGCCGAGCGCAACGGTTTGGCGAATGCGCAGTTCTACGCGGCCGATCTGGGCAAGGATCTCAGCGGCGAGGCCTGGATGCGCGAGGGTTTCGATCGTCTGCTGTTGGATCCGCCGCGCTCGGGCGCCGACTTCGTGCTGACCCAGCTGCCTTTGAAGCAGTTCAAGCGCATCGTCTATGTGAGCTGCCATCCGGCGTCGCTGGCGCGCGATGCGGGCTATCTGGTGCGGGAGAAGGGTTGGAAGCTGCGCGCGGCGGGGGTGATGGACATGTTCCCGCATACGGCGCACGTGGAGTCGATCGCGCTGTTCGAGCCTTGATGCCTAAGCGGCGGCCTGACGCTGCTTCGTCCGTCAAAAAAGAACCCGGCCTAGGCCGGGTTCTTCCGTATCGCTAACGCATGGTCGCTGTTGCGGTTCAGAACCCGCTGACGTCCAAACGCCCGCCGGTGACCGTCTTGCCGCTCAGCGACGGCGTGGGCACGGCCGCGTTCATGATCGCAGCTTTGATCTGTTGCGCCGTCGAGCCGGGATGGCGCGAGGCGTAGAGCGCGGCGGCGCCGGTGACGTGCGGGGTCGCCATCGAGGTGCCGTTGTAGCTGGCGTAGCCCGACACGAGCTTGCCCTTGGAGCTGACCGGCACCGTCGACGGAATCGCGTAGCCGGGCGCGCCGATGTCGACCGTGGTGACGCCGTAGTTGTAGACCAGGGCGCCGGTGTTGCGCAGCGCCGCCACCGACAGGATGTTGCTGTTCGGATACGCGGCCGGGTAGCACGCGCCGGAAGTGTTGCCCTCGCAGTTCACGCTGTCGTTGCCGGCGGCCACCACGAACAGGATGTCGGCCTGCCCGGCACGGTCGATCGCGTCGCTGAGCGACTGCGAGAACGGACCGCCGCCCCAGGAGTTGTTGGTGGCGACGATGTTGAGGCCGTGCCGGGTCTTGAGATCGTTGAAGTAGTCGATCGCGCGCACCGCGTCGGCGGTGCTGCCGCTGCGGCGGCCGAGGAACTTGGCGCTGATCAGCTTGACGCCGCTCCAGCACACGCCGGCCACGCCCTTGCCGTTGCCGCCCACGCCGGCGATGGTGCCGGAGACGTGGGTGCCATGATCGTCGCTGGCGCCGCCGGAGTTGATGTCGTTGGTATCGCCGTTGAAATCCCAGCCGTGCACGTCGTCGACGAAACCGTTGCCGTCGTTGTCGATGCCGTCGGCCGCGTCGTAGGGATTGGTCCAGATGTTGGCAGCCAGATCCTCGTGCTGCCAGTAGATGCCTTCGTCGATCACGCCGACGATCACGTTGCCGCATGCGGTCGAGCCGGTGTTCCAGGCTTCCGAGGCCTGCGAGCCGTATTGGTTGTTGGGGCTGCCGACGTCGCCGTACATGCCCCACAGCGTGCCGTTGGTGTAGTAGGTGTCGTTGGAGAACGCATCGTGGTGCAGGAGCCAGTTCGGCTCGGCGTATTCGACGTCCGGGTCGTTGCTGAGCGCGCTCACGGCGGCGGCGAGGTCGACGTTGGCCGGCAGCCTGAGCAGGGACAGCTCGCCGCGCCCGCCCTTGCCGGGACGCACGGTCTGCACCTTCTGCGCGCCGAGGCCGCGCTGTACCGCGTCGCTCGCGCCGGCATTGGCGCCGTCGCGGTACTTCACCAGCAATTCGCCGCTCGCGTGCGCGCGACCTTCTTTCAAACCTTTCAGCGCCAGATCGGGCCGTCCGCCCGCTTGCGCGACGAAGGACGTTCCCAGTGCCATGGCTACTGCGCCTGCGACCAAACCGACGCGGATACGCTTGTTCATAAGGCTAAAGACCTCTGGTAAGACCGCCCAGGCAGAGGGCGGCTGCGGGCGAATGTAGCGGGAAAATCCCAGGATGCTTGCTGCATCGCAGCGCGTGAGGCGGCGGTAGGCCGGGATTGCTGCCAAATTGGCGCATTAAGCGTGCCAGCGAGGGGCACGATCGCTCTTGCGTGCGGCTATTCATAAAAATTCTGGCCAGGTTCGGCTGCGGCGATCGCGTCTGGGCGGGGCTAAGGGCACGGAAGTGTCGCGGGTGAGCTTTTAGACCGTGGCCTCTCCATTTAAGGGGCGAAATCGTGCGTTTACGAGCCACAGATTCGTGCACGGCTGAACGCGAGCAGGTTCTTGCTTCTAGCGCCCTCCTTTGAAAAAGGAGGGTTGGGGAGGATTTGCTTTTGCTTTGCTGTCGTCTTTTCAGACCGAAGGTCAACAGCTTCCGCCTGCTGCGCATGCGGGTCACTTTCTCTTGCTAGCCCAAGAGTCCGTCTGGATTCCCTTCGGTCAAAAGTAACCAAAGAGAAGGGCTGGCGTGACCAACCCTCCCTTGCGAGTTCGGTGCGTGCGCCGGGATTTTTCGATAGGACATCCTTGTCCTATCGAAAAACGGCGCGCGTCCTGCGCGCCGCCCTTCGGGTCTACGGTTGTCTGTGTGAGTGCGGTGCTTTTGGACTTCAATGCCGCGGCAACGGCAACGGCAACGGCAACGGCAACGGCAATGGCAATGGCAATGGCAATGGCAATGGCCGATTGGGGCGACGGTTGGGCTGATTGGCGGTATCGTTGCGCGGTCTGATTTGAACAAGACGGCTGTGCGGTCATGGCCGGCGCTACGGGGCATGCATGGGTATCGAAATCGAACGCAAATTTCTGGTCTCGAGTGACGGCTGGCGCGAGGCGGCGCGTGAAGTCGTGCCGATGGCGCAGGGGTATCTCAACGACCTGGCCACGCTCGACAGCGGTGCGATGAAGGCGTCGGTGCGGGTGCGCGTCGCGGGCGATGCGGCGTATCTGAACTTGAAGTCGCGCGAGCTGGGTCATACCCGGCAGGAGTTCGACTACCCGATTCCGGTCGCCGACGCGCGCGCGCTGATGGCGCTGTGCACCGGCGGTACGATCGACAAGCGTCGCCATTACGTCGAGCACCAGGGCCACCTTTGGGAGGTCGACGAGTTCCTGGGCGACAACGCCGGGCTGGTGGTGGCCGAGCTGGAGCTGGAACGTGCCGACGAAGCCTATGCCCGTCCGGACTGGCTGGGCCGCGAGGTCACCGACGCGGCGCGCTACTACAACCTGGCCCTGGCCACGCGCCCCTACGCCGACTGGAGCGCCGACGAGCGCTCCGGCGAGGCGCCTTGAATTTGGCTTCCCGCTTGGAGAGGGGAGGGCGTGCGTTTACGAACCGCAGGTTCGTGCGCGACTGAACGCCAGTGGGCGGCGCCCGCTGGCCGGCGGGTTGAGAGCGACGCTGTCCAGGCGCAAAGCCGGGTCCCGCCATCGTTGCCATTTCGTGAAATGCCCCGAAACCGGCGCCGCCGCGCCCGCAACGGCCCCGGACTACGCCTGTAGCGGCTTCTGCGAGACAATGGCCCCGCGCAGTCAGCGCAGCCATACCCGCTAGGAGTCCCCGCATGCTCGTGATCGGCGTCGCCGGTACCGAACTCACCGCGCAAGAGCGCGACTGGTTGCAGCACGATGCCTGCGCCGGCGTGATCCTGTTCACCCGCAACTTCGCCTCCAAGGCGCAGGTCGCCGAGCTGTCGGCCGCGATCCGGGAGGCCGCGCCGCGTCCGCAGCTGATCTGCGTGGACCAGGAAGGCGGGCGCGTGCAGCGTTTCCGCGAGGGCTACAGCGCGCTGCCGGCGCTGGAAGGGTTCGGCCGCCGCTACGCGAGCGATCCCGCCGCGGCGCTCAAGCTGGCCGAGGAGCATGCCTGGCTGATGGCGCAGGAAGTGCAAGCCAGCGGCGTCGACCTCAGTTTCGCGCCGGTGGTCGATCTGGGCCGCGGCAATCGCGCCATCGGCGATCGCGCCTTCGATGCCGATCCGCAGGTGGTCGCCGAATTCACCCGCGCCTACGTGCGCGGCATGCACGCGGCCGGCATGGCTGCGACGCTCAAGCATTTCCCGGGCCATGGCTCGGTGCTCGAGGACACCCACTTCGACAACGCCGTCGATCGCCGCAGCCTGGACGAGATGCGCGCGACCGATCTGATTCCGTTCGTCGCCGGCATCGAGGCCAAGGCCGACGCGGTGATGATGGCGCACGTGGTCTATCCGGAGGTGGCGCCGGAACCGGCCGGCTACTCGCCGCGCTGGATCGAACAGATCCTGCGCAAGGAGATGGGCTTCCGCGGCGTGGTCTTCAGCGACGACATCGGCATGGCCGCGGCGTTCTCGGTTGGCGGCGTCAAGGCGCGCATCGACGCGCATCTGGACGCGGGCTGCGACGTGGTGTTGGTCTGCCATCCGAACCTGGTCGACGAGTCCCTGGCCGCGGTCGCCGGGCGCAAGCTCAACACCATGGCGCTGGCTGGCCTGATCGGCCGCGGCGCAATGGGCTGGGACGGCTTGATCGCCGACCAGCGCTACGGCGACAGCCGCGGCCGCGTCGAGGGTCTGGCCTGATGAGCGCCAAGCCCGGCAACGGCCCCGACCTGGCCGCGGCGCTGCAGAACGCCGACCTGCTGTTCGACCGCAAGACCCTCGAACAGGCGATCGCGCGCATGGCCGATAGCATCCGCGCCGACTACGCCGATGAGCGCCCGGTCTATCTGACCGTGATGCACGGCGGCCTGCCGTTCGCGGCGCAGTTGGCGATGGAGCTGGGCGAGCGCGGCCTGGATCTGGAGTTCGACTACCTGCACGCGACCCGCTATCGCGGCGCGACCTCGGGCGGCGAACTGGTCTGGAAGCACCGTCCGGCGACCTCGCTGAGCGGCCGGCGCGTGCTGCTGGCCGACGACATCCTCGACGAAGGCCACACCCTGCACGCGATCCGAGAATGGTGCCGCGAGCAGGGCGCGAGCGAGGTGCGCATCGCCGCGCTCGCGGTCAAGGCCCACGATCGCTGCGTGCCGGGCATCTGCGCGGACTACGTCGGCATCGAAGTGCCGGACCGCTACGTGTTCGGCTACGGCATGGACTACCACGAGCAGGGCCGCAACCTGCCCGCGATCTACGCATTGAAGGACTGAGATGGGCGAGGCAAGCATCGATCTGGCCGTCATCGGCGGCACCGGCCTGTACAAGCTGGCCGAGCTGGCGGACGTGGAAACCCACCAGCCGCTCACGCGCTACGGCGCGCCCTCCGGTCCGATCCGGATCGGCACTCTCGGCGGGCGCCGGGTCGCGTTCCTGGCGCGGCACGGCGAAGGCCATTCGCTGCCTCCGCATGCGATCAACTACCGCGCCAATCTCGCCGCGCTGCAGGCCTTGGGCGCGCAGCGCGTGCTCGCGCTCAACACCGTCGGCGGCATCACCGAGCGTTTCGGCCCGCGCGTGCTCGCATGTCCGGACCAGCTGATCGACTACACCTGGGGGCGCATATCGACCCTGTGCGAGGTCGATGCCGAAGGCCGCGGCGGCGGCGAGGTGCTGCACGTGGATTTCGGCGAGCCGTATACGCGCAGCCTGCGTCAGGCCGTGATCGCGGCTGCGCGCGAAGCCGGCGTGGCGATGGTCGGGGAAGGGTGCTACGGCGCCACCCAGGGGCCGCGTCTGGAAACGCGCGCCGAGATCGCGCGCATGCGTCGCGACGGCTGCGATCTGGTCGGCATGACCGGCATGCCCGAGGCCGGGCTCGCGCGCGAGCTGGGTCTGGATTACGCCTGCCTGGCGATCGTCGCCAACTGGGCCGCCGGCGCAGGTCCGGATCCGGACGAAGTCATCACGCTGCAGGACGTCCTCGATCACGTCGCCGCGGCGACCGCGGAACTGCCGAAATTGCTGGCGACGCTGCTGGCAAAGTGATCGGCATCGCAAATTTTCTGACGCTCAGCGTCAGTCCGCCGTTGCGTCGAAGCATCCTTCGTCGTAACGCCCGGATTCGCCGATCAGGCGCTTGTCATCATCCTGTTCAGTTTGCATATACTCGCGATGCGTCTCGGTCGCCCCGACGCGATGGCGCACGACAAACGCATCCAGCATGAGGTCAATAAGGATATGCAGTACGGCACCGTGAAATGGTTCAACGACGCCAAGGGCTTCGGCTTCATCTCGCCCGAAGACGGCAGCGCCGATGTATTCGTCCACTTCTCCGCCATCGTTGCGAAGGGATTTCGCAGCTTGCAGGAAGGCCAGCGCGTCAGCTACCAGCTGACCCAAGGACCGAAGGGCGCGCAGGCGTCCGAAGTGACGCCCGCGGCGTGATCGATTTGCTGGGCCGATGCTTGCGGATGCGCTGCTCGCAGCCGCGATCCGGCCCGGTCTGTGTTCCAGGCCCCGCTACGGCGGGGCTTTTTTCTTGGCGCGATGCGCTTAGGAGTCGCGCATGAGTACCCCGTTGCGCATCGGCATCGTCGGCTACGGCAGCGGCGGCCAAGCCGCCGCCCTGCTGCTCAGTCGCGACGGCCACGACGTCGAGGTGTTCGAGCGCGCGCCGGTGCTCGGTCCGGTCGGTGCGGGCTTCCTGCTCCAGCCCACCGGCCTGGCCGTGCTGTGGGAACTGGGCCTGCTGGACGCCGCGCTGCGCTACGGCGCGCGCGTGCGCCGCCTTTACGGCGAAACCGTGGCCGGGCGCGCGGTGATGGACATGCGCTATCGCGAACTGCACCCGCGCTATTTCGGCCTGGGCCTGCAGCGCGGCGCGCTGTTCGCCTTGCTCGACGAGGCCTGGGACGAGGGCCGGCGCGTGCATTGCGGCCGCGACATCGTCGCGATCGATCATGCGCGCGGCCTGTTGCGCGACGCCGGCGGTGACGAGCACGGCCCCTACGATCTGGTCGTGGTAGCCAACGGCGCGGCCTCGCTGCTGCGCGCGGGTGTGGCGCCGCCGGCGCTGGACCGGCCCTATCCCTGGGGCGCGCAATGGTGCCTGGTCGAGCGTGGCGATTGGGCCTGGCAGGACGAGTTGCGCCAGCGCTATGTCGGCGCGCGCCGCATGATCGGCATGCTGCCGGTCGGCAGCCGGCCCGGCGACGCCAGCGAGCGTCTGAGTTTCTTCTGGAGCTTGCCGGTCGCGGCCTTGGACAGCGACGCGGTCCGGGACGAGAGCGCCTGGCGCAGCGCGGTCGCGGCGGTGTGGCCGGAGGCCGGCGAGCGCCTGCGAGACACCGCCGTGCCGCAGGGCTTGGCGCAGGCGCGCTACCGCGATGCGGTCGCGCGGCGCTGGCATCGCGATCGCGCGGTGCTGTTGGGCGATGCCGCCCACGCCATGAGCCCGCAACTGGGGCAGGGCGTGAACATGGCGCTGCTGGATGCGCTGGCGCTGCGCGACGCCTTGCGCTCGCAGCCCGACATGCCGCACGCCCTGGCGCACTACCAGGGCCAGCGCCGCAAGCATGTGGGCGTCTACCATTTCTGGAGCCGCTGGCTCACGCCGCTGTTCCAGTCCGATTACGACCGCATCGCCGCGCTGCGCGACCGGGTGTTCCATCCGATGTCGCGGGTACCGGGCGGACGCGGGCAGATGCTGCGCGTGCTCACCGGGCTGCGCAGCGGCTGGTTCGGCGCGCTGCGGCTGGCGCCGACCTTTCTGGAGGCGCTGGAGCAGCGCACGGGCGAGCGGGACTGAGCGGCGCGCGGCGGTCGCGATCCGCGCGCCGGACGCTCTAGAATCGAAGCTCGCACCGTTCGCAGGGAGTCGACGATGTCCGAGCTGCCGCCGTTCGCGACCCATCGGGTCGAGAATCAACCGCCGCCGTTCGCACCGCGCGATCTGTGGCGCGACGACGCCGCCTTGCGCGACGCGCTCGCGCGCGAGGGCGGCGGCGAACATGCCGAGCGGATCGCCGCGTATGCGGCCCTGGCCGGTGACGCCCTGTACGCCTTGAGCTTCGACGCCCACCGCGATCGCCCGCGCCTGCGCAGCCACGACCGCTACGGCCATCGCATCGACCTGGTCGAATTCCATCCCAATTATCACGCCCTGATGCAGGCCGCGATCGAGCACGGCGTGGCCGGCTACTCCTGGCATCACGGCGGCGCCGGCGCGCATGTGGCGCGCGCCGCGCTCAGCTATCTGCACCATCAGGTCGAGCCCGGTACCAGTTGCCCGCTAACCATGACCCACGCCGCGATGCCGGTGCTGCGCCATGCGCCCGCGCTGGCGGAGTGGGCGCGCAAGGCCGCCGCGCCGCACTACGACGGCCGCGACCTGCCGATGCGCGACAAGGCCGGTGTGACCCTGGGCATGGGCATGACCGAGAAGCAGGGCGGCTCGGATGTGCGCGCGAATCAGACCGTGGCCACGCCGCTGTCCGGCGACGAGTACCGGCTGGTCGGGCACAAGTGGTTCTTCTCGGCGCCGATGTCGGATGCGTTCCTGGTGTTGGCGCAAGCGCCGGGCGGTCTGAGTTGCTTCCTGCTGCCGCGCTGGCGTCCCGACGGCAGCCGCAATGCGCTGCATCTGATGCGGCTCAAGGACAAGCTGGGCGACTGGTCCAACGCCTCGTCCGAGGTCGAGTTCGAAGGCGCCTGGGCCCAGCGCATCGGCGACGAGGGCCGCGGCGTGGCCACCATCATCGAGA
The DNA here is from genome assembly GCF_900114355.1 of Lysobacter sp. cf310. Classification (GTDB taxonomy): domain Bacteria; phylum Pseudomonadota; class Gammaproteobacteria; order Xanthomonadales; family Xanthomonadaceae; genus Lysobacter. Next base: position 540,108 of record NZ_FOSS01000002.1, on the reverse strand, counting down.
TGGTGATGCTGACCCGTCTGGATTGCATGCTGGGCTCGGCCGCCGAGATGCGCATGGCGCTGGCGCAGGCGCTGCACCACGCGCGCCACCGGCAGGCCTTCGCTAAGGCCCTGGTCGAACATGCGCTGATGCGCAACGTACTGGCCGACCTGGCCATCGAGGCCGAGGCGGCCTTGCAGTTCTCGCTGCGGGTCGCGCGTGCGGTCGATCGCGCGCCGCACGACGCGGGCGAGGCCGCCTACGCGCGTATCGCCACCGCGGTCGGCAAGTACTGGATCTGCAAGCGCGCGCCGGCCTTCGTCAACGAGGCCCAGGAGTGCCTGGGCGGCGCGGGTTACGTCGAGGAATCGCTGTTGCCGCGGCTGTACCGGCAGGCGCCGCTGAACTCGATCTGGGAGGGCAGCGGCAACATCCAATGCCTGGACGTGCTGCGCGCGCTGGCGCGCGAGCCCGAGGCCGGGCGCGCGGTGCTGGAGGAACTGCGCCGCCATGTCGGCGCCGACGCGGCGCTGGATGCGCGCATCGCCGAACTCGAGCCGGTGCTGGACGGCCGCGTGCGCATCGAGGAAGGCCAGGCGCGGCATTGGGTCGAGCGCCTGGCGCTGGCGCTGCAGGCGGGCGTGCTGCTGGACGCGCACAGCCCCTGCGCCGAGGCCTTCTGTCGCAGCCGTTTGGGTGGCGCGCATGGCTTGGCCTTCGGCACGCTGCCGGGGGATATCCATTTGGCGGCGATCCTGCAGCGGGCGCTGCCGGAATGAACCCGGCGTTGCGCGCGGCGTCGTTGATCGCGCTGGTCGCGGCGACGGCCTGCGCGCAAGACGATCGGCGCACCGTTCAAGCCCCGCGCACCGGCGCGAACGCACCGGCCCTGCTGCCGCCTGCGCAACGCGCCGATCGCATCGTGATCGACAAGTCGGAGCGTCGCATGGAGTTGCTGCGCGAGGGACGGGTGATCGGCCGCTACCGCATCGACCTGGGCGACGCGCCACAGGGCCACAAGCAGCGGCGCGGCGACGAGCGTACACCGGAAGGCGAGTACCGCATCAGCGATCGAAACCCGAACAGCGCCTTTCATCTGTCGCTGCGGGTGTCGTATCCGAACGAACGCGATCGCGACCGCGCGCGCGAGCACGGCGCCGATCCCGGCGGCGACATCATGATCCACGGCGGCAGCGCACGCTGGTGGCGCGAGGATTGGACCGACGGCTGTGCCGCGGTCAGCGATGCCGAGATCGAGGAAATCTGGCGTCGAGTACCGACGGGCACGCCGATCCGCATCGAGCCATGAGCGCGATTTCGCGCGGATAGTGCCCGCCAACGCAGCAATCGGCGCTATCGAAATGCGGTCGTATCACGCACCAGGTGCCATGCGCGTGCAGCCGCGCAAGTATCGGTTGCGTTCGCCATCGCGCCCGCATGATGCGCGCGATTTTCGGCCGAGTTTTCCGGTATCGCCATCGATCGCATCCGGCGATGGACGCCATCGCCTGCGCATGTCCGATCCTGTGATCCGCTTCCAACTTTTGCGCGGACCGAGTCGGTGCGCGCGGCTTGTTGCGTCGTTCGCGGCTCTGTTGTGGTGGACGCACCTGCCAACGAATCGCATCTAACGAGCATTCGACGGCAGACGGCCGATGCGACGCGCCGCGTCGCTTCGATCCAACGATCCGAACGGATCGCCCACGCAACGAGCAAACGCTCGTCAAATGAGGAAGTCGTCATGAAGGGATCCAAGCTACGTGGTTCATTGCTGTCGTTGGTCGTCGCTTCTGCCACGCTATCGGGCCATGCCCTGGCCGCCGAGGAACTCGATCCGGGCCTGAAACTGGCCATGCAGCGCGATCTGGGCGTGGCGCCGCATCAGCTGGCGCAGCACCAGAAGGCCGAGCGCCTGGCCGAGGGCCAGGCCCAGGCGATGGAGCGGCAACTCGGCTCCGGCTTCGCGGGCAGCTGGATCGAGCGTCGCGCCGACGGCAGCTTCGCCGCGGTCGCCGCGACCTCCGGCGCGGGCAAGGTGCTCGCCGCGCCAGGCGTCGAAGTGCGGCGCGTGCGTCACAGCCTGCGCGCCCTGCGTTCGGCGATGTCCTCGCTGGACGCCAGCGCGCAGCGTCGCATCCCAGGCATCAGCAAGCCGATGACCGGCGTGCATTCCTGGTATATCGATCCCAGCACCAATTCGGTGGTGGTGAGCGCCGCGCCGGACGCACTCTACCAGGCGATCGATTTCGTCGCGGCCAGCGGTGCCGACGCCTCGACGGTGCGGGTCGTGCAATCCGCGACCGTGCCGCGTCTGGCCGCGACCATCCGCGGCGGCATCGAGTACCAGATGCCGACTTCGAGCGGCGTCTTCCTGTGCTCGGTGGGCTTTCCGGTAACGCGCGGCAGCGTCAAGGGCTTCGTGACCGCGGGCCATTGCGGTGGACAGGGCCAGACGGTGCGGATCGGCAACGCCACGGTGGGTTCGTTCACGCAATCGAATTTTCCGGGCACGGACCGCGCCTGGGTGACGGTCGGCAACAGCCACACCTTGGTGGGTCAGGTCACCAACTATGCCGGCGGCTACGTGGCGGTGCGCGGCAGTACCGAGGCCGCGATCGGCGCGTCGGTGTGCCGCTCCGGCCGTACCACTCAGTACCGTTGCGGCACGATCACGGCCAAGAACGTCACCGTGAACTATGAGATGGACGACGGCTCGATCCTGACCGTGCGCGGCCTGAGCCAGGGCAATGCCTGCGTGGGACGCGGCGATTCCGGCGGCGCCTGGATCACCACCGTCGGTCAAGGCCAGGGCGTGAGTTCGGGCGGAGAGCTCGCGGACGACGGCACCGACAGCAATTGCAATATTCCGGCCTCGCAGCGGGTCAGTTGGTTCGAGCGTTTGAATCCGATCCTGAGCCAGTACGGTTTAACCCTGGTGACGCAGTAAGCCTCCGATAAGGCAAGCGGTCGCGAACGCTCCCAGCCAAGGGGCGTTCGCGGCCGCGGTGTCCCTCGAGTGCTCAAGCTCATCCGGCTACGCCCGGATGGGCCACCCGATGCGGTGCGGTATTTCCTCCGCAGCGTCGTTGCCGGACGAATCGGCGGGGCCAGGCGGTGTACGTCCGTATGCGCGCATATCCGTCGTGACGCGCCCTTCACCGCGATGAACGTCGCGCGTGTGCGTTGCGGTCTTGTGATTCGATTCAAGCTTCCGCTGTGATCCGGGTCTGCGCATGCCGATTGCCGCGGACGTGCGGCTTTGCTTCCTTGGACAGGCCTGTCCTCCTGTCGTGGCACGGAACGCGCCCGAGCTCAGGCCGCCGCCGACATGCGGCGCCGCGGCCCAATCCGGGCCGTCCAGTCCGAGCGCAAACGCTCACTCAAGGAGATACTCGCCATGCAAGGTACCAACGTACGTCGCTGCCTGCTGTCGCTCGCCCTCGCCAGCGTTGCATTCAGCGCCAGCGCCGCAGATCCCATCTCGAATTCCGCTCTGCGGCGCGATCTGGGCGTGATGCCCGCGCAGTGGTCGCAATATTTGAAGGCCGAACGCATCGCCGAACAGCAGGCCGCGACCGCGCAGCGCCGCTATGGCGCGGGCTATGCCGGCAGTTGGATCGAACGCAAGGACGACGGCTCGTTCGCTTTCGTCGTCGCGACCGCCGGCGCGGACGCCGCGGCGATGCCCGGTGCGGAAGTGCGCCGCGTGCGTTATTCGCTGAGCCGGCTGCAATCGGCGATGGATCAGCTGGACGGCAGCGCGAAGAAACGCGTGTTGGGCATCAGCAAGCTCTACGGCGGAGTGCATTCCTGGCACGTGGATCCGCAAAGCAATGCGGTGGTGGTCGCGGTGGCGCCGGGCGCGACCGATGAGGCGGTGGACCTGGTCGCCGCCAGCGGCGCCGATGCCGAGGTGGTGCGCTTCGTCGAGTCGGTCGGCGAGCCGCGTCTGGCCGCGACCATCCGCGGCGGCATCGAGTACACCATCAACAATCAGTACCTGTGCTCGGTCGGCTTCTCGGTCATGCGCGGCGCGACCAAGGGCTTCGTCACCGCCGGCCACTGCGGTTCGGCGGGCGCCACCGTGCGCGTGGGCGGTGCGGTGGTGGGCTCGTTCGCGCAATCCAATTTCCCGGGCACGGATCGCGCCTGGGTCCAGGTCGGCTCCACGCACACCCTGCAGCCGCTGGTCAGCAACTATGCCGGCGGCAATGTGATCGTGCGCGGCAGCGCCGAGGCGGCGATCGGCGCGGCCGTTTGTCGCTCCGGACGCACCACCGGCTACCGCTGCGGCACGATCACCGCCAAGAACGTCACCGTGAACTACGCCGAAGGCACGGTGCGCGGCCTGACGCGCTCCAACGCCTGCATCGGCGGCGGCGACTCCGGCGGTTCCTGGATCACCACGGCCGGGCAGGCCCAGGGCGTGAGTTCGGGTGGGCAGATTCCGCAGGGCAGCAACAACAACTGCGGTGTGCCGCAGGCGCAGCGGGTGACGTTCTTCGAGCGCCTGACGCCGATCCTCAGCCAGTACGGTTTGACCCTGCTCACGCAGTAAGCGTTAGTCGGTGCAACCGGCCCGGACGCTCCCGCCCAGGGAGCGTCCGCGGTCGTTCGGCGGCTTGCGCCGAGTGATCGCAGTCGCATAACGCGATTTCGATGGCGGCGCGCATCTTATGCTTTGGTCGTAGGCGTGGGATCGCACTGAGCACACAAGTGCCAATGAAGTGTGCGGATCTCCTACCGTTCGCCGGCCCGATATCTCACCGTTTGCGTAGCCGCGGCGTGTGCGTGATGCGTTCAGCGCTGCGCAGGCGCAGGCTCGTGTCCGAGAGTTAAGCGCGCTATAGCGCGCGTTTCGTTGCTCGCGACGGATTCCATCGCGGCATGTCCGCGCCGCGAGCGCGCACTGCGCCATCGCGCCCGAGGCGCGGTCGAGGTCGCGCGCGCAGGCACCTTCTTGCCGTCTTGCGGGACCCGCATGCGATTGCTTCTCTGTTTTCGTCGCGGTGCGGAAGCGCTTGCGATGGCCGGCACTCGCATCTTCGTGGATGCGCAGCGGTGCTCTCTTCCTCCCGCCTGGAGTACTCCGTATGCCCGTTATCTCCGCCAAAACCCGAAACCTGCCCCTGCGCGCGATCGCATGCGCCGGCCTGACCCTGCTGGCCAGCGGCGGCGCGGTCGCCGCCGACGAATTGTCCAGCGAAGTGAAGAATGCGATGCGGCGCGATCTGGGGCTGAGTTCCCAGCAGCTGGGTCAGTACTTGAAGTTCGAACGCGCCGCCGCTACCGAAGAAGCCGCGGCCAAGCGCGCCCTGGGCGCCAGTTATGCCGGCAGTTGGCTGGAGCGCGGTGCCGATGGTTCGTTCCGTCAGGTGGTTGCGACTTCCGGCAGCGGCAAGGCCCTGGCCGGCCGCAAGGGCATCGAGTTGCGTCGGGTGCGCCACAGCCTGTCGCACCTGAACGACACGATGGCGTCGTTGGATCGCAGCGCGAAGTCGCGCATTCCCGGCATCAGCAAATCCCTGGACGGTGTGCATGCCTGGTACGTCGATCAGACGACCAACACCGTGGTGGTCGAGTTGGCGCCCGGCGCGACCGATGCCGCGGTCGACTTCGTGGCCGCGAGCTCGGCGGACGCCGGCGCGGTGCGCTTCGAGACCAGCCAGGGCGAACAGCAGGCGATGGCGGCGATCACGGTCGCCGGCGGCTTCGAATACACCTATCCCGTCGGTCAGTACACCTCGTACTGTTCGGTCGGCTTCATGGTCATGCAGAACGAGCACAAGGGCTACGCCACGGCCGGACATTGCGGCAAAGCGGGCCAGCAGGTCTGGATTGCCGGCAATCTGACCGGGCATTTCGTGTTGTCCGATTTCCCGAGAAGCGACAAGGCCTGGGTCACGGTGTATCCGGAGCATACGATCGCGCCGTGGGTGGTGGACTACAACCACAACAACTTCATCACGGTGAAGGGGTCGGTTCCGGCGCCGGTCGGTGCGGTGGTCTGCCGGTCCGGCAGGACCACCGGCACCCGCTGCGGCACGATTACGGCTATCAACGTCACCACGCAAGCCAATACCAGCGCGGGCGTGGTCACCTGGAGCGGCATGACCCGCACCAATGCCTGCGGCGGCAAGGGCGATTCGGGCGGCTCGTTCTTCACCCCGGCCGGACAGGCCCAGGGCGTGACCTCGACCGCGAATCTGTTGGGGCCGGAGCCCTTCGCCCACAACTGCATGCATCCGCAGAGCAAGGTCCAGACCCATTTCACGCCGATCAACCCGATCCTCAGCACCTACAGCCTGACCTTGGTGACCGGCTAATCGCCATCGCAAGCATGGCCCGGAGCTCTCGTCGCAACGGGAGCTCCGGGTTTTAGGTCCGCTGCATGCATGCGATGACGCCGGTGCATGGCGATACCAATCTGTTCGTCTCGGCGGCCATCGCGGCCCGCGCAGGCGTTCTTGCGCGCCGACAGTAGCGTTGCTCGCGACCTTGGATGCCTGCATGTAGGTCGCTGTCCACATTCCAGTTGCCGTCGCTATCGATGACGGTCGCGGCGGCAGCTGCGCCGCGTGCAAGGCGTGTGCCTTTGAGTCGTAGCGGATTGACAAATAGTCCGTGCGAAAGTCATGCGCCTTGTGTGCCGCATTTTTTCGGGCATCGAAACGGGCGCGAATATTTTCGCGCGCGCACGCAGATCTCGATGTCGTTCCTGTGATTGCAGTCCTGTTTTCAGTGGTTCGCGCTCTTGCGATCGGCTTGTACGGACTGTCGTGCAGTTGATCTTCTAAAAGCGTCCGCAATCGCGATGTCGATTTCGACGCAGTCGGTTCCACCCCGACGGTCATGGCGGTGCTGACGATGAGATTCAGCAATCCCACCGGTTTTCGCACATTCGAGTAACGGCCCTTTGTCAGGAGGAAATCGCCATGCAAGCCTCTTCCGTTCGCTGATCGCCGCCGCCGGGCACAGTCAATGCACGAGTGCGAAGGCGATATGCCGAATCGGCAGAACGACCAGTGCGAGGTCGTGCAAGCGCAGCACGCGAGCTGTTTTTGACGTCGCGATCCTGTCTCCGGTCATGACGGCTCGACTTTGTTCACGCAGTTCGTTCGCGCGAAGCGTTCCTTTCTCTCGTGAGAAAGTTCCGCCGCGTCACCAGGCAATGCCCGCCACGTTCGTGTTTACCCATCGTGGTGGTTCCGACGATGTCAATTCCCCCGAGCCGAAACGCTCAACATCAGGAGTTCTCCATGAAGCATTCCAAACCCAACCGTTCGCTGCTGCCGCTGGTCGTAGCCATAGCGGCCATTTCTTGCGGCAGCGCCATGGCCGCGGACGAAGTGTCGCCGGTGCTGAAGGCGGCGATGCAGCGTGACATGGGCGTCAATGCCCAGCAGATGACGCAATACCTGAAAACCGAGAGGGTGTCGCAATCGCAGGCGTCGGTGGCCCAGCGCCAGCTCGGCTCCGGCTATGCCGGTAGTTGGATCGAGCGTAAAGCCGACGGCAGTTTCGTTTTTGTCGCCGCCACCGCCGGTGCCAAGGCGCTGGCGATACCGGGCGTGGAATTGCGTCGCGTGCGCTACAGCCTGAGCCGGCTGCAGTCGTCGATGAGCCAACTCGACAGCAGCGCCCAGCGCCGCGTATTGGGCATCAGTAAGCTCTACTCCGGCGTGCACTCGTGGCATGTGGATCCCACGAGCAACAGCGTGGTGGTGACGATCTCCCCCGGCGCCAGCGAGGAAGCGATCGACCTGGTCGCGGCCAGCGGCGCCGATGTCGCGACCGTGCGCTTCGTCGAATCGGTGGACAAGCCCAGCCTGCTCGCCACCATCCGCGGCGGCACCCTGTATGGGTTCAGCCCCGGCGCCACCCTCGGCTGCTCGGTCGGCATTCCGGCCAGGCGCGGCGGCATTGCGGGCTATGCGACCGCCGGGCACTGCGGTTCGGTCGGTACCCGCGTGTATGTGGGCAATTCGACGTTGGGATCGTTCACGCACTCGAACTTCCCCGGCACCGATCGCGCGTATGTCCAGGTCAGCACCGCCCATACCGTGTTGCCCGAAATCACCAACCACAGCGGCGGCGTAGTGCCCGTGCGGGGCAGCGTCGAGGCGGCGATCGGTGCGGCGGTCTGCCGCTCGGGCTATCGCACCGGATACCGCTGCGGCTCCGTTACCGGCAAGAATGTCACCGTGAACTACCAGGAAGGCACGGTAAGGGGCCTGACCCAGTCCAGTGCCTGCGCCGGTAAAGGCGATTCCGGCGGTGCTTGGATCACCCCGGCCGGTCAGGCGCAGGGTGTGACCTCGGGCGGTAACGTGGGCGCGGACGGGACCAACTGTTCGCTGCCTACCTCGCAGGTCAGGATGTACTTCGACAGGCTCAACCCCATCCTTAGCCAGTACGGGCTGACGCTGATGACGCAGTAAGCGCCGGCCAGGGAACGCCTCGCTCCGGCGGGGCGTTCTCCTCGCGGCTCAGGTCGCGGTCACGGGTCGATGCCGTTCAGCACCAGCGCACGGCGCTTGCGACTGAGCTTGCCCAGCGCTTCCTGGTACGACCACTCCACCAGCTCGCGCAGATAGTCGGCCGGCACGCTGCGCACGTCGACGACGGTGATCCAGCGGAAGCGGCCCATCCAGCGCGCGGGCTTGATCCCGGGCACGCCGGTCAGCTCCAGGAAGCGATCGGGCGTGACCTTGATGCTGAAGCGCCAGCGCTCGGGGTCGCTGGTTTTGAAATAGGCGAAGGTCTTGTCGCCGACCGCGTAGGTGAGGATGTTGGACGGATGGCCGTGCAGGGTGGACACGGCGCCGGGGAGCGTCGCGCAGAACTTCTTCAGCTGGGTCGTGTCCATGCCGGCGCGCGTCCTGGGTTCAGTCCAGAAACTGCAGCTTGGCCAGTTCCGCGTAGAGGCCGTCCTGGGCCAGCAGTTCCTCGTGGCTGCCCTCGGCGACGATGCGACCGCGGTCCATGACCACGATGCGGTCGGCCTTGAGCACGGTGGCCAGGCGATGCGCGATCACCAGGGTGGTGCGGCCTTCCATCAGGGTTTCCAGGGCCTGCTGCACCGCGCGTTCGCTCTGCGCGTCCAGGGCGCTGGTGGCCTCGTCCAGCAGCAGGATCGGGGCGTCCTTGAGCAGGGCGCGCGCGATCGCGATGCGCTGCTGTTGGCCGCCGGACAGGCGCGCGCCGCGCTCGCCCAGCTCGGTGTCCAGGCGCTCGGGCAGGGCGTCGATGAAGTCGGCGGCGTGGGCGGCGCGCACCGCGGCTTCGACCGCGGCGTCGTCGGCCTCCAGGCGGCCGTAGCGGATGTTGTCGCGCGCCGTGGCGGCGAAGATGGTCGGCTGCTGCGGCACCAGGGCGATGGTCTCGCGCAGCGCCGACGGATCCAGCCGGCGCGCATCGATGCCGTCGACGCGGACCGCGCCGGACTGCGGATCGTGGAAGCGCAGCAGCAGCGAGAACACCGTGCTCTTGCCGGCGCCCGAGGGGCCGACCAGGGCCACGGTTTCGCCCGGGCGCACGCGCAAGGTGAAATCGTCCAGCGCCGGCAGGTCCGGGCGCATCGGGTAGTGGAAGGTGACGTCGTCGAACGCGATCTCGCCGCGCACGGGCTGCGGCAGCGTCTCCGGTTGCGCGGGCGCCTCGATCGCGCTGTCCTCGTTGAGCAGCTCGCTGATCCGGCCCATGCCGCCGGCCGCGCGCTGCAGGTCGTTCCAGACTTCGGCCAGGGCGCCGACCGAGCCGCCCGCGATCAGGGCGTAGAGGATGAACTGACCCAGGGTGCCGGCGGTCATGTGGCCGCGCGCGACTTCGTGCGCGCCCGACCACAGCACCAGGGTGATGGCGCCGAAGATCAGGGTGATCGCGACCGCGGTGACCAGCGACTGGATGCCGATGCGCTTGCGCGCGGTGGCGACCGCGATCTTGAGCGCGGCGTCGAAACGGCCGCGTTCGTAGGGTTCGCGCGCGTGCGCCTGTACGGTGCGCACCGCGCCCAGGGTTTCGCTGGCCAGGGTGTTGGCGTCGGCGACGCGGTCCTGGCTGGCGCGCGAGATCTTCTGCAGGCGTCGGCTGCCGATCACGATGGGCAGCACCGCCAGCGGAATGCCCAGCATCGCGTAGGCGGCCAGGCGCGGTTCGGTGATGAACAGCATGGTGATGCTGCCGATCACCGTGATCGAGCTGCGCAGCGCGACCGACATGCTGGAGCCGACCACGCTGCGCAGCAGCTCGGCGTCGGCGGTCAGGCGCGAAACCAGCTCGCCGCTGCGGCTGCGGTCGTGGAAGCCGGCGTCCAGGCCGATCAGGTGCGTATACAACTGCTGGCGCAGATCGGCGACCACGCGTTCGCCCAGCAGCGAGACGAAGAAGAAGCGCGCGGCGGTGGCCAGGGCCAGCGCGACCGCGACGCCGAACAGCAGCACGAAGGCCTGGTCGATCGCGCCGCCGCCCTGGGTGAAGGCCTGGTCGATCATGGTCTTGAACGCCGGCGGCAGGCTCAGCGTGGCGGTGCTGGAGGCGGCCAGGGCGACCAGCCAGGCGATGAACAGCCCCAGATGCCGGCGCACGAACGGCCACAGGGTGCGCAGGCTGCCGATGGGCGCCTTGGCGGCAGCGGTCGGAGCCGGCGGGGTGTCGGCAGTGTCGGTCATGGGGTATCGGCGTCTTCGGCGCGCAGGCGTACCCGATCACGAGTGGCGTCGCGCAGCTGCGCTTTCAAGGCGTCGAGGCGGTTTTCCGGCAGGCGGACGCGCATTCGGGCGCCTGCGGCGTCGAAATCCTCGTCCAGCTTGTCGGCGCCGTGGGCGGCCAGGGCCGCGTGCACGGCGCCGGTGTCCTCGAAGGCGTAGCTCAGCGTCGCGTTGCGCAGCACGATCAGTTCGCGCCGCTCGGCCCGGCGCAGGCACTCGGCCGCGCAGCCGCCGTAGGCGCGCACCAGGCCGCCGGCGCCGAGCTTGATGCCGCCGTACCAGCGCGTGACCACGGCCACCACGCGGTCGTAGCCCTGGCCCTCGATCGCGGCCAGGATCGGCCGGCCGGCGGTGCCGGCCGGTTCGCCGTCGTCGTTGAAGCGGTACTGCGCGCCGATCCGGTACGCCCAGCAGTTGTGGGTGGCGGCGGGATCGGCGACGCGGGCCAGGAAGGCCAGCGCGGCCTCCGGCGTGTCCACCGGCGCGGCCAAAGCCAGGAAGCGGCTGTGCTTGACCTCGATCTCGTGCGAGACCTCGGCCGCGAGCGTGGCCGCGCTCAAGGCGCCGACCTCATCGTTGCAGCGGGCGCAGGTCGTCGGGGACGCGCACGCGCGGGTGGGTCTTGCGGAACAGCTTGAGGCTGGCGCGGGCATCGTCGACGTCGCCGGCGTCGCGGCGGGCGCGGATGCGTTCCAGCCACTCGGCGCGTTCCAGGCGCGCGTCCTCGCGCACCGGCGGCAGCGCGATCGCGTCGCGTTGCAGGACCGTCGCCGGTTGCGCGCTCTCGATGTCGGCGCGCTTGATGCGCGAGCCGGTGACCTCGATGCGGTCCAGCGTGGTGTCCTGCTTGGCCTCGGCTTCGCGGCGCTGTTCGGCGGCTTCGGCGGCGCGGCGGGCCTTGGAGGGGCTGAGGCTGAAGGGGTCCGAGTCCTGTCCCGGCTTGGCGGCCGGCGCAGGCGCCGGCGGCGCGTAGGCCGGCGCGCTGCGGAATGCGGTCGCATTGCCCGCGGCGCCGGCGGCCGCATCGGTATCGGCCGCGGCGGCGGCGACGCTCTTGTCGCTGCGCTGGCGGCGCGCGCTGGGCGCGGCCGGCGAGGGCGCGTCGCTTTCGTAGAAGGCGCTATCGGCGGCTTGCGCGGCCGCTTCAGCCGCCGGCGCGGGGGCGGCGGCCGCCAGCGGCGGTGCCGCCGCCACGGATGCGGCGGCCGCATCGGCGGACGCGCGCGGCGCGGGCACTCTCATGCTGGCGGCCGGCACCGGCGCTCCCGGCGGCGGAGGCGGCGCTATGGTCTGGCGCGGGCGCGCGATCATCTCGGCGCTGGTGAAGGCGCCGTCGGTGGGCTCGTGGATCGGCGCCTCCCGCGAGGGGCTGATCGGGCGCAGCTGCCAGACCACGCCCACCGCCAGGGCCATGGTCGCGGCCACGCCGACGCCGGTGATCAGGCCGCCCGGGATCGCGCTCAGCGCCCAGCGCCGGCGCGTGCGCTGCGGCGGCCGCGAGCTTGCCGCAGCGGCATGCGCCGCGGCCAGGATCTTCGCGTCCAGCGCGGGCGAGGGGCCGTCGTGCGGCCCCAGCCGCGCCAGGCGGTCGGCCAGGGCGCGTTCTTCGGGCGACAACGGATCGGGGGTGTTGCGCTTCATTCGTTCAGCCTCAGCCGCAGCTTGTCCATCGCGTAGCGCAGCCTGGATTTAACCGTTTCGCGTCCGGCGCCGGTGATGTCGCCGATCTCTTCGAGGCTCAGCTCCTGCTCCAGCCTCAGCAGCACCACCTCGCGCTGCTCTTCGGGCAATTCCTCGATCGCGCGCTGCAAACGGCGGCGCTGTTCGAATTCGGACAGTTCGCGCTCGGGCGTGGTCGGATCGGGCACGCGCGCGGCGCGCTCGTCGCCGTCCTCGGGGGCGGCGGGGCGGTGCTTGAGACCGCGCCAGTAATCGTTGAGCCGATTGTGAGCGATCCGGAACAGCCAGGTGCTGAATGCGGCGTCGGGCTTCCAGCCGTGGCGCGCGGCGATCACGCGCTGCCAGACGTCCTGGAAGAACTCGTCGGCCAGCGCCGAATCGCGCACCTGGCGCAGCAAAAAGCGGTACAGCGGGCCGCGGTGACGGGCGTACAGGGTCTCGAACGCCGTCGTATCGCCGCCCGTCCAGGCCAGCATCAATACGTCGTCGCTCGCGTCCGCAGCCGAATTCATCCGCGGCAGGGTACGGGTTGGCGCCGCCGACGGGAAGCCATGGCTTTCCCTCCGGACGGCCCTGGGGTGGGGGGCGATCGCCAGGTGCATGTCCAGACGAACGGCCCAAGGGCCGCGACGGGGTTGGCGGTTCGTGGCCGTCCGGTCAGGCTATCCTGGGTGCTGCGTTGTGGAAACATGAACGATCCAGAGGCCTGTAGCGGTGCAGACAACCGGAAGGCCAGCAGCAGGCGTCGACACGGGGGCGCCTGGAACCGGCGATGAGCTGGCGGGCGCGCTATGCGACGGCCTGCCCCTGGGCTCGCGGGTGGCGGTGCGCTGGCTGGACGCGCGCGGCGTGGTCGGCGGCTCGGCCGCGAGCGCGGCGCCGGAATCGGCGGAGATCGCCGAACGTCTGCTAAACGGCCATGGGCCGGAGGCCGAACGCCAGGACCGCGTCGAGGCGGCCTGGACCCTGGACGACGGCACCCGCGCGGCGCTATGCGCGCAACTGGGCGCGCCGCTGGCGCAGGCCCTGCGCGAACCCTGGCTGGCGCTGGCCCAGCGTCTGGTCGCGGCGCAACTGGCGGCCGCGCGCGCGCAGGCGCGGGCCGAGTCGCTGGAGAAATCCGAGCGCCTGCAGCAGGCGCTGTACGAGATCGCCGATCTGGCCGGCTCGGATCTGGAGATGATCGACATGCTGCGCCGCATCCACGGCGTGGTCGGCGGCCTGATGTACGCCGAGAACTTCTACATCGTGCTCTACGACGACGTGCGCGACAGCCTGCGCTTCCTGTACTTCGCCGACCGCATCGACACCTACATCGCCGAACCCGAGCGCGAGATCCGCGCCGACGAGATGCCCAACAGCCTGACCCTGGCGCTGCTGCGCCACGGCGAGCCGTTGCTGGGTTCCTCGGCCTCGGTGCGCGAACAGCTCAACGTCACCCAGGACCTCACCCACGGTCCCGACAGCGAGGACTGGCTGGGCGTGCCGATGCGCCGCGACGACCGCGTCTGCGGCGCGATCGTGGTGCAAAGCTACGACCGCCCCTGCCTGTACGGCGACGAAGAGCGCGCGTTGTTGGCGTTCGTGGCCCAGCACATCCTGACCGCGCTGGATCGCTACCGCGCGCGCGAGGAGCTCGAACGCCGCGTAGCCGAGCGCACCCAGGCGTTGCAGCTGAGCAACCGCGATCTGCAGGCCGAGATCATCGAGCGCCAGCGCGCCGAGCGCCTGCAGCGCGCGCTGTTCCGCATCGCCGAGCTGTCGATCACCTCCGAGACCCTGGAGCGCTTCTACGCCCAGGTCCACGACGTGGTCAGCGAGCTGCTGTACGCGCGCAACTTCTACATCGCCCTGATCACCGACGACGGCGAGCATCTGGAGTTTCCGTACTCGATCGACGAGCGCGACCCGATCCGCGAAAGCCGGCGCCTGGGCGCGGGCCTGACCGAGTACGTGATCAAGCGCGGCCAGGCCCTGCTGGCCGACCGCAACCGCATCGCCAGCCTGGAAGCGGCCGGTCTGGTGCGCAGCCTGGGCTCGCAGGCGCACTGCTGGCTGGGCGTGCCGCTGTTCCGCAGCGACCACGTGGTCGGCGTGATCGCGGTGCAGAGCTACTCGCCGGCGATCGCCTTCACCGTGCGCGACCAGGAACTGCTGACCTTCGTCGCTCACCACATCAGCAACGGCCTGGCGCGCAAGCAGACCCAGGACCGCCTGGTCGCGGCGCATTCCGAACTCGAGCAACGCGTGGCCTCGCGCACGCGCGAGCTGGCCCAGGCCAACACCGAGCTGCTGTCGCAGATCGGCGAGCGCCTGCGCGCCGAGCAGCAGCTCACCCACCAGGCCCTGCACGACGCCCTGACCGGCCTGCCCAACCGCGGCCAGCTGCTGGAGCGCCTGGAGACCGCGATCGCGCGCGCCCAGCACGACCCGCGCCGCCAGTTCGCGGTGCTGTTCCTGGACCTGGACCGCTTCAAGCTGGTCAACGACAGCGTCGGCCACTCGGCCGGCGACGAATTGCTGATCGAGGCCGGGCGCCGCATCGTCGCCGCGGTGCGCACCGACGACACGGTCGCGCGCCTGGGCGGCGACGAGTACGCGATCCTGGTCGACAACATCGACGGTCTGCGCGTGGCCGAGGAGCTCGCGCACCGCATCCTGCGCGCGCTGGGCGAGCCGTGCTGGGTGGCCGGGCGCGAAGTGTTCCCCTCGGCCAGTCTGGGCATCGCGATGTGGCACGCGCGCTATCGCACCGGCGCCGAGCTGCTGCGCGACGCCGACGCGGCGATGTACCGCGCCAAATCCGCCGGCCGCGACCGCTGCGCGGTGTTCGACGAGGCCATGCGCGAACAGGCCGTGCGCATCCTCGACCTGGAAGCCGATCTGCGCCGCGCCATCAACGGCGACGGCTTCATCGCCTACTACCAGCCGATCGTGCGCCTGAGCGACCACAGCGTGATCGGTCACGAGGCCCTGTTGCGCTGGCGCCACGAGCGCCGCGGGCTGCTGCTGCCCAGCGATTTCATCGGCCTGGGCGAGGACAGCGGCCTGATCGAGGAAGTCGACTGGTTGCTGTACGCGCAGGTGATGCGGCAGCTGGCCGAAGGCGGCGAGGGCTATGTGTCGGTCAACGTTTCGCCGCGGCATTTCCGCGCTGCGGACTTCGCCGACCGCCTGCTGCGCATGATCGACGAGGCCGGCGCCGATCCGCACCGCCTGCGCATCGAGATCACCGAGGGCGCGCTGCTGGACGACGTGCCGCGCGCGCTGCGCATGCTGCGTACCCTGCGCGGGCACGGCGTGCTCGCCCAACTGGACGATTTCGGCACCGGCTTCTCGGCGTTGTCCTACCTGCACCGCTTCCCGATCGAGTGCCTTAAGATCGATCAGAGTTTCGTGGCCGGCCTGGTCGGTGAAACCCGCCCGGAAAGCGTGGCGGTGGTGCGCGCGATCCAGGCGTTGGCCGGCACCCTGGGCATCCACACCATCGGCGAGGGCGTGGAAAACGAAGCCCAGCTCGCGGCTTTGCGCGAACTGGGCTGCGCCTATGGCCAGGGCTATCTGTTCGGGCACCCGGCCGAGCGTGCGCAGGCGCCGTTGCGCCAGGCGCTCACTCGCTGACGCTGACCGCGGTGGGCGGGGTGTCGCCGGCGAGCTGACGGCGCGCGCGTTCGATCAGTTGCACCAGTTCGCGGCGCTGGCCCCAGCGGTCGTCGAGCCTGGTCGCGCGCGCGGTCGCCTCGATCTTGTCCCAGCCCCAGCCGTCGGAGCGGCTGCCGCCGCGCAAGGCGTCGGCGAATGCGGCCACCGCGGCGGCGAAGCGCATCGACTCGCCGGGCTGGGCATGCAGCTGCGAACGCAGGATCGGGGTTTCGATCAGGCGGCTGGCGTCCTGGCCGGGGCGCTTGTAGCGCAGCTTGAGGTTGGCGATCTCGCCGCTCTTGCCGGCCTGCGCCGCCGGCGCTTCGCGGTAACGCAGGGCGGGCAGGCGCGCGGCGGTGGAGCCGACCGGCGTGAGCTCGTACAGCGCGGTGACCTCGTGGCCGGCGCCGATGTCGCCGGCGTCGACCTTGTCGTTGTTGAAGTCCTCGTGCTTGAGCACGCGGTTCTCGTAGCCGATCAGGCGGTACTCGGAGACCAGGGCCGGGTTGAACTCGACCTGGATCTTGACGTCGCGGGCGATGGTCAACATGGTCGAACCCATTTCCTCGACCAACACCTTGCGCGCCTCCTGCAGGGTGTCGATGTAGGCGTGGTTGCCGTCGCCGACGTCGGCGAGTTTTTCCGACAAGGCGTCGTTGTAGTTGCCCTGGCCGAAGCCCAGCGTGGTCAGGGCGATGCCGCTCTTGCGCTGATCGGCGACCAGGGTCTCCAGCGCGTTCTGGTTCACGGTGCCGACGTTGAAATCGCCGTCGGTGGCCAGGATCACCCGGTTCACGCCGTCCTTGACGTAGGCCTGCTTGGCCATCGCATAGGCCAGGCGGATGCCGTCGCCGCCGTTGGTGCTGCCGCCGGCCTGCAGGCGGTCCAGCGCTTCCAGGATCTCGCCCTGGCGATCGCCGGGCGTGGGCGGCAGGACCAGGCCGGCCGAGCCGGCGTAGACCACGATCGAGATGCGGTCCTGCGGGCGCAGTTGCTTGGTCAACAGGCCGAAGGCGCTCTTAAGCAGCGGCAGCTTGTCGGGCTGGTCCATCGAGCCGGACGTGTCGATCAGGAACACCAGGTTGGCCGGCGGCAGGGTGGCCTTGGGCACGTCGTAGCCCTTGATGCCGATCATCAGCAACTGGCGCTGCGCGTTCCACGGCGCCGGCGCGAGTTCGGTGGTGACCCGGAACGGCGTTTCGCGCGACGTCGGAGCGGGGTGGCCGTAGTCGAAGTAATTGATGAACTCTTCCGCGCGCACCGCGTCGGCGGGCGGGCGCACGCCCTGGTTGAGCATGCGGCGCACGTTGCTGTAGCTGCCGGTATCGACGTCGATCGAAAAGGTGGACAGCGGCTCGTCGGCGGCGCGGCGCACCGGGTTGTCTTCGCGCGCGGCGTACTTTTCGGTGTTGGCGGGTTGAAATTGCGCATTGCCCAAGAAGCCCGCGGACGGCGACGCCATCACCGGCGACGCGGTTTCCATCTGGACGCGCTTGATGCGGCTGCCGCTGACCCTGACGGCTTCCAGCGCGGGCGCGGGCGCCACCTGCCGGTAGGCCATCACGGGTGCCGGAGGTGGCGGCGGCGCGCCGGGCGCACGGCGCAGCTTCGCTTCCGGCATATCGGCGCGCGCCGACGCGGCGGCGTCGGCGGCGTCGGCGGCCGATTCGGCCGCGGCTATCGCGGCGTCCACGGCCGCTTCGTCGACCGGAGACGCTTCGGGGGCGGACACCGCGGCTTGCGCTTTGTCGCGATCGGCACCCAGCGGCGCCTTGTCGCGCGTGCTGGTGTGGCAGGCGCTGAGCGCGAGCGCGCTGAGCACGGCGACGAACAGGAGGGAGCTGGGGTAGGGCTGCGGCTTGGCGTTCATGCGGGCGGTTCCCAGGGAGGTCCTGGGTCGAAACGCATGGCTTGGCGAAGCGGGGTTAAAGGCGTCTCGATCGCGTGTGGGGGACGCTCACCCCAAGCCCTCCCGGCCCTGCCCACCCTCCGGGCGCCGCGTGCGCGAGGGGCCACAGGTAGGGTGTGGTGAGCGCAGCGAACCGCACCATCGCGACGGCGCGGTTGTCACCGCACCCTGCGTCGCCCTAGGCCTTCATCCGCTCGTGGGAGCAGGTGCCCGCAGGGCGCGTGAGGGCGCCGTGCGAGGCGGGAGTTGCGCGCGCTCGCGCCCGGCCCTCACCCCGACGCCTCTCAGCCTTGCATACCTTTCGGGCGCCGCCAGCGGAAGAGGGACTAAAACAGCGTTACGCCACCGGATCGCGAATCACCAGCAAACGCTGCTCGGTCATATCCTCGATCGCATAACGCACGCCCTCGCGGCCCAGGCCCGAATTTTTCACGCCGCCGTAGGGCATGTTGTCGACGCGGAAGCTGGGCACGTCGCCGACGATCACGCCGCCGACCTCCAGGCGGTCCCAGGCGCGCATGGCGTGGTCGAGGCGGCCGGTGAATACGCCGGCCTGCAGGCCGAAGTCGCTGTCGTTGACCTGGGCCAGGGCCTGGTCGAAGTCCTCGAACGGGGCCATGAACGCGACCGGGCCGAACACTTCCTGGCGGAACAGGTCGCTGTCGCGCGGCACCCGTTCCAGCAGCGTCGCCGGCAGCATGTTGCCGCGGCGTTCGCCGCCGGCGATCAGCTTGGCGCCGCCCTTGCGCGCGGCCGCCACCCAGGACTCGATGCGCTTGGCCGCGGCCTCGTCGATCACCGGGCCGATGAAGGTGCGCTCGTCGCGGGGGTCGCCCATGCGCAGCTTCGACACCGCCGCCTTGAGCTTCTTGCGCAATGGGTCGTAGATCGCCGCGTGCGCGTAGATGCGCTGCACGCTGATGCAGCTCTGGCCGCTCTGGTAATAGGCGCCGAACACCAACCGCTCGACCACGTGATCCAGCGGCACGCCCGGGTCTTCGTCGATGATGCAGGCCGCGTTGCCGCCCAGTTCCAGGGTCACCTTCTTGCGGCCCGCACGCGCCTTGAGCTCCCAGCCGATCAGACCGCCGGTGAAACTCAGCAGGGCGATGCGCTCGTCCTCGGTGAGCGCGCCCGCGTCCTCGTTGGAACAGCAGATCACCGAGAACGCGCCCTTGGGCAGATCGGTCTCGGCCAGCACCTCGCCGATGATGAGCGCGCCCACGGGGGTCTTGACCGCGGGCTTGAGCACGAAGGGGCAGCCGGCGGCGATCGCCGGCGCGACCTTGTGCGCGACCAGGTTGAGCGGAAAGTTGAACGGGGTGATGAAACTGCAGGCCCCGACCGGCACGCGCTTGACCATGCCGCGGTAGCCGCGCGTACGCGGCGAGATCTGCAGCTCGATGATCTCGCCGTCCAGGCGCGTGGCTTCGCCGGCGGCGATGCGGAAGGTGTCGATCAGGCGGGTGACTTCGCCGCGCGCGTCCTTGATCGGCTTGCCGGCCTCGATGCACAGGGCCAGCGACAGCTCTTCGTGGCGCTCGCTGAAGCGCTTGACGCAGTGTTCGAGCACGTCGCGGCGGGCGTCGGGCGGAAACGCGGCCATGGCCTCGCGCGCCTTGTGCGCGGCGACGATGGCCTTGCGCACCACCGCGGCGTCGGCGAAGGCGACGCGGGTGGCGACCTTGCCGCTGTACTTGTCCAGTACTTCCAGGTCGGTGTTGGCCGCGACCGGGCGATTGGCGAGGTAGTAGGGGTAGCTGCTCTTGAGTCCGGAGGCGGTCTTGGACTTGGAGGGGGACTTGGCCATGGCGGATTCCGGTTGCGTACGGAGGTGGTGGGCGTCGGCGCTCAGCGCACCGCGGCGCTCAGGCGCGGGATGTCTTCGTTGAGGATACGATCGTCGTCGGCGTAGTCGATCGGCACTTCGATCAGGTCGACGCCGGGCGCGTCCAGCGCGCGTCGCAGCAGCGGCAGGAATTCGTCGCTGCTGGCGGGACGGTGGCCGCGCGCGCCGTAGCTCTCGGCGTATTTCACGAAGTCCGGATTGCCCAGGTCCATGCCGAAGCTGGGGTAGCGCTCGTGGGCCTGCTTCCACTTGATCATGCCGTAGGCGTCGTCGCGCAGCACCAGCACGGTCAGGTCCAGGCCCAGGCGCACCGCGGTCTCCAGCTCCTGCGAATTCATCATGAAGCCGCCGTCGCCGCAGACCGCGAGCACGCGCCGGTCGGGGTGCACGATGCGCGCCGCCATCGCCGAGGGCAGGCCCGCGCCCATGGTCGCCAGCGCGTTGTCCAGCAGCAGGGTATTGGGGCGGCGGCAGCGGTAGCCGCGCGCGAACCAGAGTTTGTACAGGCCGTTGTCGAGGCAGACGATGTCGCGTTCGCCCATCGCGGTGCGCACGTCGGCGACCAGGCGCTGCGGCACCAGCGGATAACGCGGGTCGGCATTGCGCTCGTCGATCTGCGCTTCCATCGCGGCGCGCACGCGGTCGAAGAAGGCGAAGTCCCAGTGCGGCTGCGGCGCGATCGCCTCCGACAGCTGCCAGACCGCGTTGGCGATGTCGCCCACCACTTCGATCTGCGGGAAGTACACCGCGTCGACCTCGGCGCTGGCGTAGTTGACGTGGATCACCGTGCGCCGGCCTTCGCGCATGAAGAACGGCGGCTTCTCGATGACGTCGTGGCCGATGTTGACGATGCAGTCGGCGGCGTCGATCGCGCGATGCACGAAGTCGTGGTCGGACAGGGCGGCGTTGCCCAGCCACAGCGGGTCGGTCTCGTCGACCACGCCCTTGCCCATCTGGGTGGTGAAGAAGGGGATGCCGAGCTTGGCGATCAGGGCGCGCAGCTGGTGAGCGGTGGCCTTGCGGTTGGCGCCGGCGCCGATCATCAGCAGCGGATGGCGCGCGCGCATGATCGCGGCGGCGGCATGCGCGATGGCCTTGTCCTCGGCCAGCGGGCGGCGCGAGTACGAGGCCGGGATCAGCCGGGCCTCGGTCGGATCGGCGGCGATGTCCTGCGGCAACTCCAGATGGGTGGCGCCGGGGCGCTCCTCCTCGGCGCGCCGGAAGGCCTCGCGCACGCGCGCCGGGATCGCATCGGCGGACACGATCTGGCGCGTGTACTTGGTCAGCGGGCGCAGGGTGTCGACCACGTCGACGATCTGGAAATGGCCTTGCTTGCTGGTCTTGATCGGCTTCTGACCGGTGATCATCAGCATCGGCATCGCGCCGAGCTGGGCGTAGGCGGCGGGGGTGACCAGGTTGGTCGCGCCTGGGCCCAGGGTCGACAGGCAGACCCCGGCCTTGCCGGTGAGGCGGCCGTAGGTCGCGGCCATGAAACCGGCGGCTTGTTCGTGGCGGGTCAGGACCAGCTTGATCGTGGAGGTGCGCAGCGACTCGAGCAGGTCCAGGTTTTCTTCGCCCGGAATGCCGAATACGTACTCCACGCCTTCGGCCTCGAGCGCGGCGACGAACAGATCGGACGCCTTGGTCATGCGGGACTCCGTGGGGGGCTGCGCCCGAGTCCTGCGATCCTCGCTCAGATCGTGTTAGCGATGGGCGATGGCGGGGCGCCTTGGGCGGAACGGTGCGTCGCATAGGCGGGGCGTCGGCCGTCGACGCCATCGTCGAGTGCGAGGCGGCGCTATCGCGGCTCACGCCGCTCCCACAGGCGCAGCGGCGGCGCTGCGGAGGGGCCTGCGCAGGCCCTGAGTTTCTGGTGCCCGCCGCCTGTGGGAGCGGCGTAAGCCGCGATGAATCCCGCTGCGGCGCAACTCGTAT
Source organism: Lysobacter sp. cf310 (assembly GCF_900114355.1). GTDB lineage: Bacteria > Pseudomonadota > Gammaproteobacteria > Xanthomonadales > Xanthomonadaceae > Lysobacter. The sequence goes on along the minus strand of NZ_FOSS01000002.1, from coordinate 518,405 downwards.
CGAACAGCGCCTCAGGCGGCCGCGTCGTCGTCCGCGCCCTCGACTTTCACCCGCAGCCGCCCGTCCTGGACGCGCGCGCTGAGACGATCGCCGGGCGCCGCGTCCAGCACGCTGCGCACGACGTGACCGTCCTCGCGCTGCAGGATGGCGTAGCCGCGCGCGACCGTGGCCAGCGGGCTGACCGCTTCCAGCGAGCGTGCCAGGCCGCGCAGGTGCAGGCTGCGGTGGGCGAGCCGGCGCTCCACCGCGGCGCGCGGGCGCTGGGCGAGCGCGCTCAGGCGTTCGCGCAGGGCGGCGATGCGGCGTTGCGGGTGGTTGGCGCGCAGCACCGCGTCGGCATGGCGCAGTTGCGCGCGTTCGCGCTCGAGCCGGCGTTGCCAGGCCGCATTGAGCCGGCGCAGCGCCTCGGCCTGGCGCAGGCGCAGGGCCTGCAGGCGCGCCTGCGGCCGCAGCGCATTGAGGCGCAGCGCGGCGCGGTCGGCGCGCTGCATGGCCTGGCGCAGGCGCTGCAGCTGCAGATTGCGCAGGCGCGCGTCGAGCTGGCGCAGGCGGCGCAGCAATTCGTCGCGATCGGGCGCGATCAGTTCGGCCGCCACCGACGGCGTCGGCGCGCGCAGGTCGGCGGCGAAGTCGGACAGGCTGAAGTCGGTCTCGTGGCCGATCGCCGACACCACCGGCACCTCGCAGGCCGCGATCGCGCGCGCCAGGCGTTCGTCGTTGAAGGCCCACAGGTCTTCCAGCGAGCCGCCGCCGCGCGCCAGCACCAGCACGTCGTAGCGGCCGGACGCCTCGGCGCGTTGCAGCATGCTCACGATCTGGGCCGCGGCGCCTTCGCCCTGCACCGGCACCGGCAGCACCTCGGCCTGGATCAGCGGAAAGCGTCGCGCGAACACGCTGAGCACGTCGCGCACCGCCGCGCCGCTGGGCGAGGTGATCACGCCCACGCGCGCCGGATAGCGCGGCAGCGGACGCTTGCGCTCGGGGTCGAACAGGCCTTCGGCGCTCAGGCGCGCCTTGAGTTCCTCGAACGCGCGCCGCAGCGCGCCTTCGCCGGCCTCTTCCATGTGGTCCAGCACCAACTGGTAGTCGCCGCGCGCCTCGTACAGGGTCAGGCGGCCGCGCGCGAGCACGCGCAGGCCTTCGCGCGGGACGAACTTCAGCCAGCTGCTCTTGGGCTTGAACATCGCGCAGCGCACCTGCGCGCGCGCGTCCTTGAGGGTCATGTACAGATGCCCGGAGGAGGGCCGCGACAGGTTGCCCAGCTCGCCCTCGACCCAGACCAGGGGGAACGTGTCCTCCAGCAGATTGCGCGCCAGGGCGTTGAGCTGGCTGGGCGAGAGCACGTGGTCGGGCGCGGCGGCGTTCATGTTCGGGCGGACGTTACGGCCCGATACCGTACTGCTTTTGCGGCCGGGATGGGGAATTCGGGATTCGGGCTTGGTTAACGTCCGGATCTGCGTCGCGCGGGCGGAACCGGCCGCCCGGCCTTACAATGCCGACATGAATTCCGACGCTCCCTTGCCCTGCGCCCATCCCGGTTTCGGCCCCTTGCCGCGTCGCCTGACCCGCAGCGTCCGCATCGGCGCGGTCGAGGTCGGCGGCGGCGCGCCGGTGGTGGTGCAGTCGATGACCAACACCGACACCGCCGACGTCGCCTCCACCACCAAGCAGGTCGCCGAGCTGTGGCGCGCCGGCTCGGAACTGGTGCGGGTCACGGTCAACACCGTCGAAGCCGCCGCGGCGGTGCCGCGCATCGTCGACAAGCTGGCGATGATGGGCATCGAGGTGCCGATCATCGGCGACTTCCACTACAACGGCCATCAACTGCTCACCGCCGAGCCGGCCTGCGCCGAGGCCCTGGGCAAGTACCGCATCAACCCCGGCAACGTCGGCTTCGGCAAGAAGAAGGACAGCCAGTTCGCGACCCTGATCGAGTTCGCGATCAAGTACGGCAAGCCGGTGCGCATCGGCGCCAACTGGGGCTCGCTGGACCAGGCCCTGGCGGCGACCCTGATGGACGAGAACCACGCCCGCGCCGAACCCTGGGACGCCGGCCGGGTGCTGCGCGAAGCCTTGATCCGCTCGGCCCTGGACTCGGCCCAGCGCGCGGTCGAGATCGGCCTGCCGGCCGATCGCATCGTGCTCAGCGCCAAGGTCAGCGGCGTGCAGGAGCTGATCGCGGTCTATCGCGAGCTCGCCAACCGCGGCGATTTCGCCCTGCATCTGGGCCTGACCGAGGCCGGCATCGGCAGCAAGGGCATCGTCGCCTCCAGCGCCGCGCTGGGCGTGCTGCTGCAGGAAGGCATCGGCGACACCATCCGCATTTCGCTCACGCCCGAGCCCGGCCAGTCGCGCAACAACGAAGTCATCGTCGCCCAGGAACTGCTGCAGACCATGGGCCTGCGCGCGTTCACCCCGATGGTCACCGCCTGCCCGGGCTGCGGCCGCACCACCAGCACCTTCTTCCAGGAACTCGCGCAGAAGGTGCAGGAGCATGTGCGCACCAAGATGCCGGAGTGGAAGATCAGCCACCCGGGCGCGGAGAACCTGACCCTGGCGGTGATGGGCTGCGTGGTCAACGGCCCCGGCGAATCGCGCCATGCCAACATCGGCATCTCGCTGCCGGGTACGGGCGAAGCGCCGTCGGCGCCAGTGTTCGAGGATGGCGAGAAGACCGTGACCCTGCGCGGCGAGCGCATCGCCGACGAATTCGTCGACCTCATCGACCGTTACGTCGAACGCAACTATGGCGCTAGCGCAGCGGGTGCCTGATCCCGCCGGCGACGACGCGGCGCTGAAGCAGGAAGCGCGCTTCGGCGTCGCCTTCCTGCGCCGCCACGGCCTGCGCCTGCTGCTGGTGTTCGCCGGCCTGCTGTTGCCGCTGTGGGCCTTCGCCGAGTTGGCCGACGAGATCCACGAGCAGGACACGATCCCGTTCGACGAGCCCATCCTGCAGTTCGCGCACTCCTTGGCGCGCGAAGGGTTCGACCGCTTCTTCGTCGCGATCAGCAAGGTGGGCTACCTCTACGGCGTGGTCCCCTTCGATATCGCGTTCGTGCTGGCGCTGAGCCTGCTGCGCCGTTTCCGCGAGGCCACCTACGCTGCGATCGCGCTGGGCGGCTCGGCCCTGCTCAACATCGCCGCCAAGCAGGCGTTCGCGCGCGACCGGCCGTCGCTGTGGGAATCGATCGCGCCCGAGCACAACTACAGCTTCCCCAGCGGCCACGCCATGGGCTCGGCGACCCTGGCCTGCGTGCTGACCTTGCTGGTCTGGCGCACGCGCTGGCGCTGGCCGGTGGCGCTGCTCATGGCCGCCTTCGTGCTGCTGGTCGGCCTGTCGCGGGTCTACCTGGGTGTGCATTACCCCTCCGACATCCTGGCCGGCTGGGCGGTGGCCACGGCCTGGGCGGTGGCGGTGTATCTGCTGGCGTTCCGGGGCGGGGTGGGGCCGTGGCGGCGGACGCAATCAGCAAGTTAGGTGTCGCCGCTATGCCTTGCGCGGAAGTGTGACGGCCTTCAAAATTATCAATAGCTTACGTCGGTCATAGGATCGCGCTGCTGCGCGAGTGGCCGGCGGCTTTGCGGTGAGGGGACCGCTTTCCATGTCGAACGAAACTGCCGCCCGAGCACCGCTGGGGCCGATCCTGCTGTTGTCCGCCGTCGCCGGTTTGCTGCTGCTGCAAGCGGGCGTACTGATATCCGGCAGCTTCGCCGAGCCCACTACGGGAGGCAGTTTGCCGCCGACCGCCTTGTTCGCCAGCGATCCCGAGTCGGACCGTGTGTCGGCCATCGGCGCGGAGTTCCGGGTCGACGAGACCGGCGCAGCGACCTACACCGTGCCCTTGTACTCGGCACCGGGTACCGCCGGTGTCGCGCCGAAGATGAGTCTGAATTACTCCAGCCAAGCCGGTAACGGGGCGCTGGGGAAGGGCTGGTCGATCGGGGGCCTGTCTTCGATCTCGCGCTGCCGCGCCACGCGCGAGGCCGGCGACTTCATCGAGAACGGTCAGCCGGTGGACGGCAGCCCGCCGCCGGTCAATTTCTCCGATTCGGATCGCTACTGCCTCGACGGCCAGCGCCTGGTCGCCTATGCCGGCACCAACGACGCCTGCCCCAGCGTCGCCGGTTTCACCGTGTCCGGCTTCCGCACCGAGTTGGAGTCCTTCCAGCGCGTGTGCGCCTACGCAGACGGCGGCGCCAACGGCCCGTCCTTCTTCACCGTCGAGCGTAAGGACGGTTCGACGTCCTGGTACGGCGATCGCGACAACAGCGGCAGCGCCAATCGCGCGGACGGTTACGTCAACAGCAACGCGCCGGGCAAGGAAGCGATGGCCCTGACCTGGGCGCAGACGCGTTTCCAGGATTCCACCGGCAACTATATCGACTACGTCTATCACGAGGGGCTGGACGGCGGCGTCGGCGAGCACCTGATCCATAAGGTGCGCTACACCGGCAAGACCGCCTTGGCGGGCCAGTCCGCTCCGGCCTCGGCGCCTTATGCCGAGATCGTCTTCAACTACAGCGCGGCGCCCGCCTACAAGGCTTACATCGCCGGCGGCTACACCCAGCTGGCGCACCGTCTGGACAGCATCACCTCGACGGTCGACGACGACTACAACGGCAGCTACGCCACGGTGCGTCACTACGCGTTGACCTACGCCTACGGCAGCGCCGCCCAGACCTTGACCCAGCTGCGCGAGTGCAATGACAGCGCCCAGCAGATCTGCGCGGCGCCGACCAGCTTCAACTGGAGCCAGAGCTACACCGACAGCCGCGGCTTCTTCGAAACCCAGGAGTCCTCCGGCTCCATTCCCAACGGCAGCCTGATCAAGTTCGAGGGCCTGAAGTTCGGCGACATCGACGGCGACGGGCGCCAGGACCTGGTCTGGATCAAGGACGGTCAAACCGGCGAAGCTTGCGGCACCGAAAGCATCTACGTGGCCTTCAGTCGCCAGGACCCCAGCGGCAAGCCTTACTTCACCGTGGGCAATCCGGTGCTGTGCAGCCCGTATGAGCTGAGCTGGGAGGAGTACGAGGGCGACGCCAGCTGGTTCCTGCTCGACTACGACGACGACGGCCGCGACGATCTGTTCCTGAGCGGCACGCCGAACTGGGTGGGCTATCGCTCCAACGGCGACTACAGCCAGCCGTTCCAGACCGGCGTGAACCTGCTCGCCGAACTGGCCCAACCGGTTCCGGGCGCGGGTTCGGTCAAGAATGCCGAACCGCAGCATGCCGACGTCAACGGCGACGGCCTAATCGACCTGATCTATCCGCGTGCGGGCAGCATGTATGTACGCGTGATGGAGCGCGGCGGCAGCTACGGCTATCGCTGGGGCAATGAGCGTTTGCTGTCGCTGCTGGATGCGCAGGGCAACGGCTATGCGGTCTACGGGCTGTATCGCAAGAGCAATTACCAGCAGCTCAACGATTTCAACGCCGACTCGCGTTCGGATCTGCTGATCGAGGTGAGTGCCGGGTGTAGCGGTGGCGGTGGCCCCGGCGGACCGGGCCCTGGGCCTGGCGATCCGCCGACGCATCCGAACAGTGAGCCGGTGGCCCTGAGCAACGCCACTCAAGCGGTGGTAACGGGGTGCGCGACGATGGCGCCGTTCACCGTCGAGCAAATCACGGCGAATAGCGTCAGCGCCAGGATTTACGGCGGCTTCCAGTTCTCGACCAGCGAGGCGATGAGCTTCGCCGACATCAACGGCGATGGGCTGACCGATTACATCGTGCACGGCAAATCGACCGGTGTTCCCGGCTTCGGCATCAATACCGGCACCGGCTTCGTCAACGGTGGCCCCATCGACAGCGGCATTCTCACCTCGCAGTTGCAGGTGGCCGACATCAATGCCGACGGCCGCGCGGACATCGTGTACCCACGCAGCGACGCGCAGCAGTTCGTGGTGCGTTACGGCGACCCCGCGGGCGCGTTCTCGCCCGCCGTGGCGCTGCCCAACGTGCTGACCGGTTGCGGCGATACGATGTGCCTGCCGCGTCATAGCTATTTATTCGGCGACTACGACGGCGACGGCAACGTCGACTATATGCGCGTGCGCTGGGACGACTCGACTTCGCCGATCTATTTCTCGCGCCCTGGTCCGACCAACCGTTTCATTCCGCGCGACGTCATTACCCGCTTCACCAACGGCCTCGGCGCGGAAACCGATGTCGGCTATGCGCCGCTGATCAACAAGGATCTGTATCGGCCGGCCGTGGGCACGCGCAACGCCGCCGTGTGGGGGCGCGGATCGCCCGTGCGCGACGTGTTGGGCCCGGCCTATGTGGTCTGGCGCGCGGCCAGCAGCGCGCCCAAGTCGGGCGCGCCCGAGGCCAAGGCCACCTTGTACTACCGCTATTCCGGCGCGCTGATGCAGGCCGGCGGCCGCGGCTATCTGGGCTTCGGCGCCATCGACACCATCGATGTGAACCACGCCAGCGGCTACGTCGTCACCAGCAACACGTATCAGCAGAACTTCCCGTTCATCGGCATGCCGCAGCGCACCGTCAAGTCCGCGGTGGCCGACCAGGCGTATGCGGTGCCGGCGTGCCTGACGGGTCCGGTCACCGACGCCTGCTTCGTGCCGCGTGGGCAAGGCTTGCCGTCGTTGGGCGGCAGCTGGTTCTCGGACCAGACGCAGGCGTGGTGGATGACCGGCGCCGGATTCCAGGCGGGCGTGCAGGCGCCGATCCATGTCGCCACCTTCGGCACCGAGGAAAAGCTGCGCGACCCGTTCACCGGTATGCAGACCGGCCGTACCACCACGGCGTTCCACTACGCCGACTACGGCAGCGTGGCCCGGTCGGATGTGACTACCTACACGCTCAGCGAAACCAATCCCACTTCCACGGTCGTCAACAACAATAGCTATGCCGACGATCCGGTGCGGTGGCGCTTGGGCCGTTTGAACGTGAGCTGGGTCGAGCACGCGCGTCCGGGCAAGCCCAATGTGGTCAGGCTCACCACGTTCGGCTACTCCATGACAGGCCCTGTCACCGGCCTGTTGACCGAGGAGCGGACCCAGTACATCGGTACGGCCGATCAGGACCTGCGCAAGCTGTACTACTACGACGATTACGGCAACAAGGGACTGAGCGTAACCTGCGCCGGAGTGTCGTCGTCGATCTGTAGCACGACACCGAACTTCCGCTCGACCGATCCGCATGAGGTCGTGCGGTACAGCAAAGTCACCTACGATAGCCGCGGTCGTTTCCCTATTCAGACGTCAGAACCGTTCTACAACGGCTCCACGCAGGTTGAGCGCGGCACGCTGACCGTGTTGGGGCGTAACCGCTATGGCGCCGTAGTCGAAGCGATAGACGTCAACGGAGTGCGCACAGTCGCCGAAAGCGGCGCGCTGGGTCGCGACTATGCGACCTGGAACCAGACTTCGCCAATGTCGACGCCGGGCAGCGGCGGCGCTTACGGCTATACGCGCTATCGCTGGTGCGGGACAGGCTCGGGTGCGGTGAGCTGTCCGATCGGCGCGCGTTTCCGCCAGGAGGTCAGCGGGACTGCGGCTCCCTCTTCGTGGACCTACTTCGACGTACTGGGCCGGCCGGTGATGAAGGCCAGCGAGACCTTCAATGTCGGCGTATCCGGCAAGGACGTCTCGGCGGTATGTACGGAATACGAAGCCACGGGCAAGCCGGTTCGTACCTCCAATCCGTTCTTCCTGGGCGGAACCGTGGGCAGCGGCGGCCCCGCGGTGTCGGCGGATGTCTGTTCGGCCGGCCGCGATTGGACCACCACGATTTACGATCTGCTGGGGCGCCCGCGCTTCGTTACCGCGCCGGACGGCGCAACCGCACAGAACTACTACTCCGGTCCCTGGACGGTCGCGGTCGATCCGCGCGGCAACCAGATGACCACCACGCGCAATGGTTTGGGCGAGGTGGTCACGGTTACCGATCCCAACCACAAGGGCTTGGCCAACTACTACAACGCGGACGGTACGGTCAGCAACGTAAACCGCGATGCCGGTCGCGGCGCGGTGGTCAACTACTTCCAATACGACGTGCTCGGCCGCAAGGTACAGCAGACCGACCCCGATGCGGGCGAAACCACCTACCAATACAACGCTGCCGGCGAGGTAGTCGTCGAGCAGGACGCGGCGGGCAATCGTACCGAGAACCTGTACGACGCTCGCGGCCGCGTCTGGCGCAAGACCGTGCGCCTGGCGAACGGCAACATCGAATCGCAGTCCACCTACAACTACGACACCGCGACGAACGGCGCCGGCAAGCTGGCCAGCGAGACGGTGACAGGGGCCTACGCGCAGTGGGCGGCCGGCGGTGGGACCGGGGGCGGGCCGCAGCTGAGCTTCAGCCGCAACTATCAGTACGACGTCATGGGGCGCGTCAAGCGGGTGGAGACCGTGATCGACGGCGCCACCTATGTCGCCCAAACCGAGTACGACGAGCTAGGTCGCCCGTGGCTGTCGCAAGACGCCTCCGGCCGCTGGAGCAAGGTGGAGTTCAATACCCGCGGCATGCCCAGCGCGACCTGCGATGTGGGCCTGAACCCGGAAGGCACCCAGGCCGGCTGCCCCTCGGACGCCAACACGGTCTCGCGCACGCTGGAAACCGATGCCTGGGGCAACGCCATCAGCGAGCGCCGCGGCAACTCGGCGACTATGGACGTGAAGCGTTCGTATTCGACGTTGACGGGGCGGCTGGAATCGCTGTGCGCCGGCAACGCGAGTACCTGCAATCTGATGAAGGAGCTGTACGCCTGGGACGCGGCGGGCAATCTGCATACACAGCAGAAAGAAAACCGCTATCTGGAAACCTTCACCTACGACAGTCTGAATCGTCTGGTCGAAGGCCGACAGGCGATGCGCGACGGCGTGACGGTGGACCTGGTCACCCAGCGTTTCGCCTACGACCTGATCGGCAATGTCTGCCGCAAGGACGATCGTACCTACCGCTATGACGGCAACGCCGGCTGCGGTGCGGGTGGTTTGGAGGGCAACGGCAGCGCCAGCACCAGCGGCCCGCATCGGGTCGCCGAAACCGTGCTGGATGGCGGCGGCAGCGTTTTCTATTACTACGACGCGCGCGGCAATCAGACCGTCCGCGACGAGCCGGGCACCGCCAACGACCGTACGGCCTACTACAGCGCGGACGATCTGGCTTACGAGATCTCGTTGGGTAATGGCACGCGCACCCGTTTCTGGTACGGCAGCGATGGCCAGCGCTACAAACGCGAGGATGGCGGCAAGACCACGCTGTACCTGGGTAACGTGGAGATCGTGACCGATCTGGGCGTGACCACGATCAAGCGCACCCTGGGCGGCGTCCTGTTGCAGCAGATCGTCGGCACCTCGGTCACTAAGCGCTTCCTATTCCACGACCGCTTGGGCAGCCTGGTCCGCACGGCCACCGAATCGGGCGCCGTATTCAACAACATGGACTTCGCGGCCTACGGCGCGCGTCGCAGCCACCTGACCGGCACTGGCAGCGGTGCCGCGCCCAGCCTGACCACGCGCGGCTTCACCGGCCACGAGCATGTCGACGCTGTCGGCGTGATCCATATGAACGGCCGCATCTTCGATCCCGCTCTGGGGCGATTCCTGCAAGTCGATCCGTTTATCCAGGACCCGGCCAATCCGCAGAGCTGGAACGCGTACACCTACGTGTTCAACAACCCGCTGCGCTATACCGACCCCAGTGGCATGCTGGGGGTGGAAGAGAGGCAGTGGTTGGGGGCGATCGTGATGATCGTGGCCGCCGCGACAGGGCAGGCCTATGGGATCGAGGGTGGCGCCGCACTAGCCTTCTATGCGGCGGCTGGATTCGTGTCCGGAGCCGTTGCCACCCAGAGCCTTCGCGGAGGTGTGCTCGGTGCAATGACTAGTCTCATGACTACGGGCATGGGAATCGCTATGCAGGGTGCCAATCCGCTGGTGCGCGCCGGCATGATGGCATTGACTGGCGGTGTGATGGCGCGACTGCAGGGCGGCGATTTTGGCAGCGCCTTCTTGTCGGCAGGATTGACTGCGGGATTCATGCCGCATGTCGCGGATATTGGAAATGACCTCGGTCGTGCGCTAACGGGCGCGCTGCTGGGCGGCACGATTTCCGAGCTAACGGGTGGAAAGTTCGCAAACGGAGCCGTGACTGGTGCTATACAGGCTGCGCTGGCTGGTGGTTTGCAGCGTCGTGGATTTGCTTCCGACACCTATGATGAAAAAACGGATCTCCGTGATGTGCCTAACGATCACCTGAGGAAGCTAATGGCTTCAACTGATCCAAATGATCGAGTCACCGCAGCTAGGGCCGCTGCTCGTCACTTTGGTATAAAGGATGCAGGTGTTACATATGGATACAATGCTCATCCAAACGCGCATGCCGGCACGATGTCGGTGAATGGTGAGATGATCCTGGGTAGGAAGGCGTTCACTTCATGGGCGCGACTTGGGAGTACGGTCGGTCATGAAATTGAGATGCATTGGAAGGTTCACTATTTGGGCAGAGGGTGGGATGACGGCCCGCAGAAACTTTGGGCCGGTGAATATGAGGCGTACAAATACAACATCGCGAATGCAGCCCGATTTGGGAATACTGCACAGCATGTGGCGGGTTTTCGCTATCGAATGAACGAAGCGCTTAGTAATTTGAACTCGGCAAATAGAGAGGCGGTTTTAGGGGGGCACTATGATCGAGTCTACTAAGAAGCGCTCAATGTTATTTTTCTCAGCGATGCTTTTGTTCGGCTGCGCGCATGGGCAGGAAGATGGAGTATGCGTGGACGCTGAGGCCGAGACGTTGTATGTCACGGTGACAAATCGAAGTGATTCGGTCATTGCAGTTCCAAGAGATTCGCCGCATATAGGGTGTTGCAACGTTTCTGGATTGGCGATAGCCGTTACTGACGTCAATGGGAGCGAGTTGAAACGGTGCGCTCGATCAGACGATTTCGGTGAGCCTTCGCTTGTCGAGCTTGCTCCTTCTGAGTCGAAACGATATGCGCTGAGCGAAATGACGATTCGTAGTGTTTACTGTAAGGTCGACTTAAGGAGGCATTTCATTACGGCAACATTCTCTGTTGGTGGAAAGTCGCTGCCTCTTTTGCCTATTGCGAGCCCCGTCGGCTTCTGTTCGAAGGGTTAAGGAGCTTCTCAGTTGTATTGTCCTTCGATTGGGGCGCAAGGTGAAACAAGGATGAAACAAGGACACCCATAGATCAGCGGGCGAGGGAGTGAGATTCCTACAGGTCCGACAGCGGTGTGGCGACTCCTGAGGCTACCGCCGTTGTAGTACCTCCGGCCGCTGGAGCAAGGTGGAGTTCAGTACGCGCGGTATGCCCGCTACAGCCTGGACGGTCTGGCCTACGAGATCGCGTTGGGCAATGGAGGGCGTACGGGCTTCTGGCATGGGAAATCCGGGTCAGGATGGGCCTAGAAGGGGCGCTCTGCCGCGTTTCACTTACTTCGTCTTTTGCAGCCTGCCGCGTGTGTACGGGGCTGCGTTACCTGGCCGACCTCCGGGTCGGCGGACCGGTGGCGACCCGGCCCGGGGGCGATGCATCTGCTGGCGCTCGAGGCGGGCCCTGGTGGGCGACGGATCAGCGGGTCTGATCCGGGCGCGTCGTCGGCGCATGAGGCAGTCTTAAGCCCTGCGCTTTCGGACTTTCCTGCACCGACATAACCGGCTTTGCTCCGGCCGGCACCGCACAGGTGTCTGAATCTGGTGCTCAGGCACATGCCCACTGGGCGATTTTGTGCATAGCATGTGCCTGACGAGGTAGGGCGATCTGTATCGGCGCCCGTTATCGATCAGGTCGGCGCCTGGGGAAGCGCCGGCCGGCGCCTCTGGCGGTTCGTGCTCCTGCGGCCGGTCGGGCCTCGCTCAATACCACTCTCCCATCTGGGCCACCGGTTCGGCGTAACGCCGTCGGTGGGCGTATGCATTGCGGAACTCGCATTAGGGGACGTTGCACATGTCGACAAGAATCAACCGATGGACGATCGGGCTCGCGCTGGGTGCGCTGGCCGCGATCGCCGGCGCCACCGTCATGCTCGGCGGCGGCGTATCCGATGCCGGCGCGCCGATCGGCGGTGCGCCGCCGGCCAGCGCCGGCGCCAATAACAATCTGCCGGAGCAGCAGGTCCGCAAGTACATCGTGGTCTACCGCGAGGCGCCGCTGGCGACCTACCGCGGCGAGGTCCAGGGTTTGCCGGCGCCTGAGCGCATGGTGGGCGAGCCCGGCGTGCCGCAGATGGCGCGCGCCGCCGCGACCGTGGCCGGCGAAGGCCGCGTCGATGTGCGCAGCTCGCGCGCCCGCGCCTACGTGCGTCACCTCGAAGGCGCGCAGCGCCAGCACGAGGCCGGCATCGCCGCCGCGATCGGCCGCCCGCTGCGGATCGAGCGCCGCATGCAGCATGCGCTCAACGCGGTGGTCACCGACCTGAGCGAGGCCGAGGCGCAGCAGGTGCAGCGTCTGTCCGAGGTTCAGTTCGTCGAGGAATACCGCGAGTACGAGCAGGACACCGACGTCGGTCCGGCCCTGATCGGCGCGCCCGAGCTGTGGAATTCGCCGACCAGTCCGGTCAAGGGCGAGGGCGTGGTGGTCGGCATCATCGATTCGGGCATCAACTTCGGCAGCCCCTCGTTCGCGGCCACCGATGAGCAGGGCTACACCCACGTCAATCCGCTCGGCGCCGGCACCTACCTGGGCACCTGCGCGGCCGGCGGCGTCGATGCGGGTCGCTGCAACGACAAGCTGATCGGCGGTTACGACTTCGTGTGCGCGGCGCCGGGCAACACTTGCGGCGCGCCCAACATCCGCGAGGAGCCGGGCTTCGGCGACACCAACAGCCATGGCAGCCATACCGCCGCGACCACGGCGGGCAACTTCCGCACCGTGAACTTCAAGGGCCGCAACAGCCTGATCTCGGGCGTCGCGCCGCACGCCAACATCATCGCCTACGACGTGTGCTACACGAACACGGCGACCGGTCGCGGCCTGTGCCCGAACACCTCGTCGGCCGCCGCGGTCGACCAGGCGGTCGCCGACGGCATCGTCGACGTGCTGAACTTCTCGATCGGCGGCGGCGAAAGCCCGTGGAGCGATTCGGTCTCGCTGGCCTTCCTCAACGCGGTCAACGCCGGCATCTACGTCGCCACCTCGGCCGGCAACAGCGGCCCCGGCCCCAACACCATGGGCCACCTCGAGCCCTGGACCGGTTCGACCGCGGCGGCGCAACACGGCCGCCAGGATTTCAATCCGGTCATGCAGGTCACCGGCCCCGGCGTCGTGCCGGCCGCGCTGAGCGCGATCGTGCTCAACGAGGGCACCGGTGGCGTCGCGTTCACCGCTGCGATCGCGCCGACCACGCCGCTGCGCGTGAGCCCGGGCATCGACACCGCCGACGACGGCTGCGCCGCGTATCCGGCCGGCACCTTCACCGGCGCGATCGCGGTGATCCGCCGCGGTACCTGTTCGTTCACGATCAAGTCGGGTAATGCGGCCACCGCCGGCGCGGTGGCCGTGGTGATCGCCAACAACGCCGCCGGCGGTCTGATCCCGACCATGACCGGCGCGACCATCCCCGGCTTCGCGATGCTGCAGACCGACGCCAATGCGGTGCGCGATTTCCTGGCCGGCAATCCCGGCACCGCCGGCATCAGCGTGCTGCCGATCCCGAACACGCCCGACGTGCTCGCCGATTTCAGCTCGCGCGGCCCGGCCGGTACCTTCGATCTGCTCAAGCCCGACGTCACCGCGCCCGGCGTCAACATCCTGGCCGTGGTCGCGGGTACCGCCATCAGCGGCTCCGAGAATGCGGTCGGTCTGATGAGCGGTACCTCGATGGCGTCGCCGCACCACGCCGGCGCCGCCGGTCTGCTGCGTCAGGCGCGTCCGACCTGGACGGTGCCGGAGGTGAAGTCGGCGCTGGTGATGACCGCCGAGCAGCAGGTGTTCAAGGAAGATTCGATCACGCCCGCGACGCCGTTCGATCGCGGCGGCGGCCGTCTGCGCGTCGACCTCGCGCTGCGCGCCGGTCTGGTGCTCAACGAAACTCGCGCCAACTACCTGGCCGCGAATCCGGCCAGCGGCGGCGACGTCGCCAACCTCAACCAGCCCAGCCTGGCCAAGGCGCGCTGCGTCGAGCGCTGCGTGTTCACGCGTACCTTCCGCAACACCCAGACGGTGCGCCAGGGTTGGACGGTGAAGCTGACCGGTCTCAGCGGCACGATCACGCCGGCGCTGTTCACGCTCAATCCGGGCGAGAGCAAGGCCGTCAAGGTCACGGTCAACAGCTATCAGTTGCCGGCCGACGGTTCCTGGAACTTCGGCACCCTGGTGCTGACCCCGACCTCGATCGGCACGCTCGACCAGCCGACCCTGCGCCTGCCCGTGGCGGTGTCGGTGCCGCCGCCGGTGATCGCACTCAACCCGCTGCAGATCGCGGCGACCTTGCCCGTGGGCGGTACCGGCTTCGCCAACTTCCGCATCGACAACCTCGGCGGTTCGCGTCTGGATTACACGATCGACAACACCGGGCAGGGCCTGCGCACCTTGCTGGACGCGCCGCGCGGCGCGGTCAGCAGCGGCTTCCGCGCCACCACCTACACGGATCCGGCGACCGCCGGTTCGGCGGCGCAGTTCAGCGCCGACGACTTCACCGTGACCGAGGCCACGCGCATCGTCACGCTGTTCACGGAAGGCTTCGTGTCCAGCAATCAGCCGCTGGCGACCACCGCGACCAGCCTGACCTGGACCCTGTTCCGCGACAGCGGCGGCAATCCGGAAGGCAATCCGCAAGCGTCGCCGGGCGTGGCCGTGTGGAGCTACACCGCCGCACCGACCGCCGCCGGCGTGACCATCACCGGCGCCAACATCGGCCTCAACCTGACTGCCGCCGGCCAGAACGTGGACCTGCTGCCGGGCCGTTACTGGCTGGTGGTGAGTGCGCGTTCCAGCTTCGCCAACCGTTGGGTGTGGTTCGCTTCCAACACCGGCGATAACGTGTTCCGCACCATCACGGTGACCACCGCCGGCGCCGGCGCCTGGACCGCGGCCACCGGTTTCGCAGGCCTGGCCTGGAACGTGGGCGCGTCCAACGCCTGCGGCGCGCCGTGGATCGGCGCACCGGTGAGCGCGATGGGACGCGTGAACCCGGGCGCGGTGGGCAACAACGCCCAAGTGCAGCTCAACGCAGCCGGCCTGAGCGCGGGCACGCACGTGGGCTACATCTGCGTGGCGAGCAACGACCCGGTCAAGCCCAAGGTCGCCGCGCGCGTAACGCTGACGGTCACGCCGTAACGTTGGCTCGCTAACTTCGCCGGGCCCGGCAACGGGCCCGGCGATTTCTCAGATACCGGTACGGGCCGCGTTGCACGGCCCATCCAATCGATTCCTTAGGGGGAACGCAATGAAGCAGATGCACTCCACGCTCCTGTCGTCCGCGCTGTTGCTCGCGCTGGCCCTGCCCGCCACCGCGATGGCCGGCGAACCCTGCCTGCTCGACGACGGCCTGGGCGGCACCACCACCGGCGGCGCGACCGCGGCCGGCGGCGGCGCCACCGCCTGCGGCAGCGGCGCGACCGCCAGCGGCGACGGCAGCACCGCGGTAGGCGCGGCCAGCACCGCCAGCGGCACCGGCAGCACCGCGGTCGGCGCCGACAGCAATGCCGGCGGCGATCAGAGCACCGCGGTGGGCCAGGGCGCGCAGGCCGGCGGTTTCGGCGCCACCGCCTCCGGCAGCGGCAGCAACGCCAGCGGCGAATTCGCCACCGCCACCGGCACCGCCAGCGAGGCGACCGGCCAGTTCAGCAGCGCCAGCGGCGCCGGCGCGCGCGCGACCAACGACAACGCCACCGCCACCGGCGCCTTCAGCGAAGCCAGCGGCCTGGGCAGCACCGCGCACGGCTACAACGCCATCGCCAGCGGCGAACTCAGCAGCGCCAGCGGCAGCGGTTCGGTCGCCTCGGGCGACGCCAGCACCGCCAACGGCGCGGGCTCCACCGCCAGCGGCAAGGGCAGCACCGCGACCGGCGCGCACAGCGTCGCCAGCGCCGACGGCGCCACCGCCAACGGCGGCTGGGTCGACAAGGACGGCGACGGCGTGGTCGATCCGGACGAGGTCACCACCGCCAGCGGCCTGGAATCCAGCGCCTACGGCGGCGGCGCGCAAGCGACGGCCGACCAGTCCAGCGCCTTCGGCGGTCGCAGCGTGGCCAGCGGCATCGGCAGCAGCGCGTTCGGCTACGGCGCGCAGGCGACCGTGCAGAACGCGACCGCTATCGGCCAGGGCAGCAACGCCAGCGCGACCAATAGCGTCGCCCTGGGCGCGGGCTCCAACGCCAACCGCGCCAACACCGTTTCGGTCGGCGATACCGGCAACGAACGCCAGATCACCAACGTCGCCGCCGGCACCCAGGGCACCGACGCGGTCAATCTGACCCAGTTGCAGGACGGCAACGCGGCGACCTTGAACGCGGCCAACACCTACACCGATACCGTCGCGGCCAACACCTTGAACGCCGCCAACACCTATACCGACACGGTGGCGGCCAACACCCTCAACAGCGCCAACACCTACACCGACACGGTGGCGGCCGGCACGCTGGCCAGCGCCAACAGCTACACCGACTCGCGCGTAACCAGCAACAACGCGGTGGTGCTGAACCAGGCCAACGCGCACGCCGACGCCGGCGACGCGGCCACGCTCAACTCGGCCAACGCGCATGCCGACGCCGGCGACGTGGCCACGCTGCGCAGCGCCAACACCTACACCGACACCCGCTTCGCCCAGGCGATCGCGGCGCCGATGGTGGCGATCGACGACCTGCGCAGCGACATGCAGTGGGGCTTCGACCGCACCGATCGCCGCATCGATCGCGCCGGCGCGATGACCGCGGCGATGGTGCAGATGGCGACCTCGGCCGCGGGCATCCACACCAAGAACCGCGTCGCGGTCGGTGCGGGCTTCCAGAACGGCGAGCAGGCCCTGTCGATCGGTTACCAGCGCGCGATCAGCGAGCGCGCCACGGTGACTTTCGGCGGCGCTTTCAGCAGCTCGGAGAGCTCGGCGGGCGTGGGTGTGGGTTTCGGTTGGTAAAGCTTCCCTGGGAATGTGCGACACATTGACGGCGCCTCCGGGCGCCGTTTTTTTTGGCGATGCGGGTCGCCGCGCAAGCGACGTGTTGAGCTGGTATTGCCGTCGCACGGCATACGACGCGGTTGCGGGCGCGCTCAGACGAGGGCCGGCCTGGGGCGCGTGTTGCACCGCGACTTGACGACGCAGCACCCGCGTCACAGTGTTTGCGCGCCGGCGAAGGACTTGGCCGGGATTTGGCGCGACGCGCCAATACAGGGGAAAGGACATGGCCGACAACAGCAATGCGCGCGCCTGGTTCGGCGCGCCGATCGTGATCATCCTGCTTTCGCTCTACGTCTATATCTTCTTCCGCTACGGAGTGACGGCGAACTGCGAAACCGACGAGCCTAACTGCGGTTTCACTCCAGCTATGTCGCAAGCCTTCTCCTGGATCGCAGGGCTGGTATCGGCCTTGGTCATCGCCCAGCTCGCCATCGCCGAGCCGGGCGACGTGCCCTCCTTGCTGGGCGTGCGTTCGCAAACGCCAGGCAGCTGGCAGTCCATCATGCAGTCGTCGATTTCGATCGTCTGCATGCTGGTGTGGACCTCAGTGGGTCTGTACGCCTTCATCCTGGGGCTGGACCGCAATCCGACCCTGCCTAAGGAACTGGTGGCGTACGGCCAGTCCTGGATCGGCCTGGCGATCTCGGCCGGCTACGCCTATCTGGGGATATCCAAGGTCAAGTGAGCGTGCCTCGTAGGATGCGCTGATGGCCGCATCGCTGCGTGCTGGGCTGCTCGCGTGGGGCGATGCGGTGCGCCTTGGGCTTACCGCATCCTACGAGGGGCGTCGCGTTCGGAGCATCGCGCCCGCGACTCTATCGATACGCGCGTTCGCGTTCGGTCTGCAGGCGCTGGCGCAGGTACTCGTCGCGGGTCAGGCCGCCCGGAATCTTGCTCAGCGCCGCCACTTCGGCCACCACCTGCGCCTCGCGCTGCTTGTAGGACTGGAAGCGCGGGTCCTGGCGTTGCTGCGCCAGCCATTGCGCGTTGCGCTGGTCGGCGATGGCGCGGTAGCGCGTCGCCAGCGCTTCGACCTGACGCATCTGTTCGGCCTGGTCGGGCACGGTGGCCTGGATCAGGGCCACACGCAGCAGCATGGTTTCGCCGGCCGACAGTTCGCCGGCGCGCTCGTAGGCGTCGACGTCCTGTTCCAGCGCCTGGGCCTGGCGCGCGCGTTCGGCCGCGCTCAGTGCGGCGGCGTCGCGGAAGTAACGCTGCGCCTCGTCGCGGAAGTGCTGCCGGTCGCGATAGGCGCGCGCTTGCGGCGTGGCCAGCAGCGCGGCTTGCCTGGCTTCGGTCGGGCCAGCCTGCGCGCCCGCGACGGCGGCGACGCTCGCGCGCGCCTCGCGCGAGCGCGCCACCAGCACCGCCGCGGCCAGGGCCGCGACGGCGAGGGCGATCAACAGCAGCTTGGTGCGGCTCATGCGCGTCGCCGCGCCTTAACCCAGCAGCTGGTCGACCAGCCAGTACAGCAGGTTGAACGGCTTGGCGCGGTCGGCCTGGTCGTTGGCTTCGCTGGCGTCCACGACCTTGCCGTTGCCGTCGAGCACGCTGTCGATGAACTGCTTCAACTGCAGGTTCTGCGCCTGCACGTCGCCGTTCTTGAAATCGACGATGGTGGTGCAGTGGCTTTCGTTGAGCGCGCGGTACTGCGGGAAGTAGCCGCCGAAGTTGTCCAGCGTGTTCAAACGCGCGGATAGCCGCTGGGTATCGGCGCCCCACTTGCTGTGGATCAGGGCTTCCTTGGCGGCCTGGTCGGGCGCGGCCTGGATGTCGTCGTGGAAGCGCTCGTAGGAGTACGAGGAGTAGTTGAGGTCCTGCCAGAAGTGGGTCGCGCCGAGGCGGTCGCCGCTGTGCTTATTGGCGAGCGCCGGATACAGCGAGCCCAGTTCGTTGAGGTCCAGCTGCGGCAGGCCGCTGGCCAGATAGGCGAGCGGGCCGTTGGGCGCGTCCAGGCCCCAGGCGCCGCGGATGTGCGCCATCAGCGGCTGCGAGGGATATTGCGCCGGGTCGCCGTTGCGCGGGGTGGGGAAGATCGGGCCGGAATCGTCGATCAGGAAGCCGCGCGTGGGCGCGAGGTCGCGGCGCAGCGGGTCGTAGCTGATCAGACTGCCGGCGCCGCCGGCGCTGCAGCCGGTGCTGAGCATCTGGCCCGGACGCGGCAGGTTGTCCTTCAACCAGGCCACCACCGCGCGCGAATTGCGCAGGCCGTTGTGATGCCAGACCAGCGGCGGGGCCTGGTTGCTGGGGTCGTTGTAGACCGCGACCTTGTCGCCGCCGTAGATGTCGCCCGTGCAATAGGGCACGTAGACCATGTTCCAGTTCTGGGTCTTGACCGCGTCGAAGGGGCTGACCCGGGTCACGAACGGGCTCACCAGGCTGGCGCCGGGATTGAGCAGGCTCATGTAGTCGTCGGGAATGCCGTTGGGGTTGCGCGCGCCGCGGATGCCGCTTTGGCCCGAGCAGCTCGCGTAGTCCCAGCATGCGCCGCCGCCTTCCATGTAGATGATGGTGTTGGTGGTGTTGGGCACGCGGTTGACGAAGATCTTGTACGGCGAGCCGTCGCCGCAGACCGCGCCGGTCTCGGCCGGCAACTGCACGGTCTGCCACTGGTAGTAAGCGCCCGGGCTGAAGCCGTCGGATTTGGCGGCGTCCTTGCTCAGCAGCGGGTACTGACCCTGGCGCTGCGCGGGCTGCACCGGGTTGTTCGCGCGCGGTGGCGAGACCAGGTTGCGCAGGGTCTGGAAGAAACCGTAGTCGCCTTCTTCGGCCAACAGCGGCGGGCTGGCCAGCGCGATCGCGCCTCCCAGCAGGACGACGGCGACGGAACGGGTATTGGCCATGGCCTAGCTCTCCTTTGCGTGCGATGTGTGCGGGCGATGCCCGCGCGACGCGGCGTGCTATCGGTCCCCCCCGGTCCGATGCCGTCGCGGCAGCCCCCTGTCCATACTGCTGCGTCTGGATATCGCCGCGAGCGCGGCACCGTCAATGCGTATCGCACGCACACGGCCGATTGGCCGCAAACGCTGCCCTGCGTGTCCGTTTATGCCCGGAATCCGGTCACGGAACCGGGGCGCGGGCGCTTGCGGTTCTTGCGCCGCAGCATGGCGCTGCGGCGCTTCGGGCCTTATTCGCCCGGCGCCGCCGCTTCGCTGGCCGCGTTGGAGGCCGCGCGCCGCGCCAGCACCGCCTCGCGGTGGGCGATGTAGGCGTTGGAGGCCAGGATGATGCTGGCGCCGATCACGGTCCAGCGGTCGATGGATTCGCCGAACCACAGCCAGCCGGCCACCGCGACCAGCGGCAGCTGCATGAAGCTGATCGGGGTCAGCGCCGAGACTTCGCCGAGTTTGAGCGCGTGCGTCCACAGCACCTGGCCGCCGGTGCCGAGCACGCCGGCGGCGATCACCCACACCCACATCGCGCCCTGCGGCCATTCCCACACGAACAGCGCGGGCAGCAGCGACATCGGTACCCAGAACAGATAGGTGTACAGCACGATGGTATTGGCCGAATCCACGCGCGACAGCTGCTTGATCTGGATCGCGACCACGCCGCTGAGCACCGCCGCGAGCAGGGCGATCAGGGTGCCGGCGGTGAAGTCGGCCGAGCCCGGGCGCACGATCACCAGCACGCCGACGAAGCCCAGCGCGACCGCGGCCCAGCGTCGCGCGCGCACCTGCTCGCCCAGGAACAGCACCGCGGCGATGGTCACGAACAACGGGGTGGAATACGACAGCGAAATCGCCTGCGCCAGCGGCAGGTGGCCGATCGCCCAGAACCCGGCCAGCATCGAGCAGATGCCGATCGCGCAACGCACAAAGTAGCGCGGCAGCTGCTTGGTGCGCAGGGCGGCGCGGTTGGCGCCGGCCAGCAGCGGCAGCACCGCGAGCAGGCCGAAGAAGTTGCGGAAGAACGCGATCTCGAAGGTGTGCAGCTCGGCCGAGGCGATCCGGATCACGATCGCCATCGCGCCGAAGCACAGCGTGCTGGCCAGCATGTAGGCCGCCGCGCGCATCGGTTGCGAGAGCGGGGCGCTCACCAGCGTGCGCCGATCAGGCGCGGCTCGGGTTCGATCGCGACGCCGAAGCGGGCCTGCACCGAATCGGCGATGCGGCGCGCGAGGGCTAGCAGTTGCAGGCCGCTGGCCTGGCCGTGATTGACCAGCACCAGCGCATGCGAGGCGGCCACGCCGGCGTCGCCGTCGCGATGGCCCTTCCAGCCGCAGGCGTCGATCAGCCAGCCCGCCGACAGCTTGCGGCTGTCCTCGTCGGCGCCGCGGAACACCGGCAGCGCGGCGTGTTCGGCCGACAACGCCTCGGCCTGCGCGCGCGGCACGATCGGATTCTTGAAGAAGCTGCCGGCGTTGCCGAGCACGGCCGGATCGGGCAGCTTGCGGCGCCGGATCGCGATCACCGCCTCGGCGACCGCGCGCGGCGTCGGCGCGTCCACGCCCATGGCCGCGAGTTCCTCGCCCAGACCGGCGTAGTCCAGCTTGAGCGCGGGCGTGCGCGGCAGCGCGAACTCGACGGCGGTGACCAGGTAGCGATCGGGCGCGTGCTTGAACAGGCTGTCGCGATAGGCGAAACGGCAGGCGGCGGCGTCGAAGCGGTGCAGGGTGGCGGTGGCCGGTTCATAGGCCTCGACCGCGTGCACGAAGTCGCGCACCTCCACGCCGTAGGCGCCGATGTTCTGGATCGGTGCGGCGCCGACCGTGCCCGGGATCAGGGCCAGGTTCTCTAGGCCGGCGTAACCGGCTTCCAGCGAGTGCATCACGAAGCCATGCCAGGGCACGCCGGCGTCGGCGCGCAGGATCGCGCCGTCGCCATCGGGCCGCTCGCCCAGCACCTGCACGCGCTCGCCGGTCAGGGCCAGCACCGGGCCCTCGGGATCGCCGGCGAACAGCAGGTTGCTGCCGCCGCCCAGGATCAGGGCGATGCCATCGCGCAGCTCGGGCAGGCGCAGGGCTTCGTCCAGGCGCGCGGCGTCGGCGACCTCGGCCAGCACCGGCGCGGTCGCGGCCACGCCGAAGGTGTTGCGTCGGATCAGCGCGGCCTCGCGCAGGAGGCGGACGGCGTCGCTCATGCCGGCGGGACGTTGCCGCGGCTCGGGGCTTCCTTGCGGCGACGCATCGCTTCCACGCATTCGTTGACCAGCGCCGGGCCGCGATAGACCAGGCCGGTGTAGCACTGCACCAGGGCCGCGCCGGCGGCCATCTTGGTCACCGCGTCGGCGCCGGAAAGGATGCCGCCCACGCCGATCATCGGAATCGATTCGGGCAGGCGCGTGCGCAGCATGCGCAGCACCGTGGTCGACTGGCCCATCAGCGGACGCCCGGACAGGCCGCCCACCTCGCCCGCACGCGCCGCGCCTTCGATGGCGATGCGCGAGACGGTGGTGTTGGTGGCGATCACGCCGTCCACCTGCAGTTCGCTGAGCACGCGCGCGGCGGCCTCGATGTCGTGATCGGACAGGTCGGGCGCGATCTTGACCAGCATCGGCACGCGCTTGCCGTGCAGGCCGGCGTACTTCTCCTGCGCCTCGCGCAGGGTGCCGATCAGGCGGCGCAGGGATTGCTCTTCCTGCAGCTCGCGCAGGCCGGCGGTGTTGGGCGAGGAGATGTTGACCGTGATGTAGTCGGCCAGCGGATAGACCCGCTCCAGACACAGCAGGTAATCGTCCTCGGCCGACTCGTTCGGAGTGTCCTTGTTCTTGCCGATGTTGATGCCGAGCAGGCCGTGGCGGCGCTGTGCGCGCTCGACATTGCGGACCAGGGCATCGACGCCCTCGTTGTTGAAGCCCAGGCGGTTGATCACCGCCTCGTGCTCGGGCAGGCGGAACATGCGCGGCTTGGGATTGCCTTCCTGCGGCCGCGGCGTGACCGTGCCGATCTCGACGAAGCCGAAGCCCAGCGCGAGCAGGGCATCGATGTGCGCGCCGTTCTTGTCCAGACCGGCGGCCAGGCCGACCGGATTGGGGAAGGTCAGGCCGAAGGCCTTGGTCGGAAACGGCTTGGGCCGGGTAGTCAGCAGCGGGTTGAGGCCGGTGCGATAAGCCGTTTCCAGCGCCGTGAGGCCAAGGCCATGCGCTCGTTCGGCATCCAGTCCGAAGAGAAAGGGGCGGGCGAGGCTGTACACGGGATCGCAGGCGTCCGCTGTAGAACGAACGCGCATTATCGCCTATGCGGCGCTCATCAGGCGAGCGCGGATCGTCCGGCGGGCCGCGGGCACGGCCCGAGGCGGCTCATCCCACCACGCCGCAGCACAGGAAAAACACCAGGAAACCCAAGGCCAACAGCAGGCTCAACAGCACCGGATAGCCCAGCCACAGGGCGGCTGCGGCCAGGCCGCCGCCGCCGGGCGGTTCCTGGCCTCGGCGGATCGCGGCGCGCGCCTTATGCCCGCAGATCACCGCCAGCAGGGCAACGAACTGCGCCGGCAGCACACGTCCCAGGTGCTCGTCGAGTTGGGCGGTGGCGAACCAGGCCCAGACCGCCAGGGCCCAGGCCAGCACGCCCAGGGCCACGCCGACCAAGGGCCAGGCGCCTACGTTTTCGAGTTCGGGACCGTTCACGGCGCGATCCTTTGCGAGGCCGGGCGCAGCCACGATAGCGGCCGGGGCGGCGTCGCGACAGCTCGCTCAGCCCGCGACCCGGCCGCTGCGCAGGGCCCGCGCCCAATCGGCGCGGCCGTTGCGCAGCGCCAATGCGGCCGCGGCGTCGTGGTCGTAGTCGACCGCGATCAGCTCGGGCTGCCAGCGCCCGCTGGCGTCGTCGACGATGGCGTAGCGGGCGCGCGGATCGCCGACCTCCATGTCGTGCGGGCTGGGATGCTCGCTGTGATAGGCCTGCAAGCCGACGCTGCCGGGATTGAGCAGCAGGCGGCCGTCGTCCAGGCGTATCGCGCGCGGGATATGGGTATGGCCGCACAGGATCAGCGCATGCGCGATCTCGCCCGCGCGTTGCCGCGCTTCGTCCGGGTTCGCCGCGCGCGGCACGCCGTCGTCCAGGTGTTCGAGGAAGTATTCGAGATCGTCGCGCGGCGTGCCGTGGCAGAGATAGACGGACTCGCTCAAGGCCAGCGTCGCCGGTAGCGAGGCGATCCAGGCCAGTTGGTCGGGGCGCAACCGGTCGCGCGCGTAGGCGTCGGACTCGCCCATGCGTTCGCGCGCGGTGTCCAGCAGCTGGCGCTCGTGGTTGCCGCGGATGGTGGGCAGATCCAGGCCGATCAGCAGGTCGGCGGTGGCCACCGGTTGCAGCGGGCCGGACAGGATGTCACCGAGATTGACGGTGAGGTCGCAGGCGCGCGCGCGGATGTCGGCGAGGACGGCGGTGAGCGCATCCAGGTTGCCGTGGATATCGGAGACTACGGCGATGCGCATCGCGGGCTCCCGCAGCGGGTCCGCCTGAGCGGACCCGCCTGGTCTTGCGGTTGCGACCTCAGAGGTCGAACTTGATGCCCTGCGCCAGCGGCAATGCGTCGGAGTAGTTGATGGTGTTGGTCTGGCGGCGCATGTAGGCGCGCCACGCGTCCGAACCCGACTCGCGACCGCCGCCGGTTTCCTTCTCGCCGCCGAACGCGCCGCCGATCTCGGCGCCGGAGGTGCCGATGTTGACGTTGGCGATGCCGCAATCCGAACCGGCCGCCGACAGGAAGGCCTCGGCCGCCTTGAGGTTGGCGGTGAAGATCGACGAGGACAGGCCCTGCGGCACGTCGTTCTGCAGCGCGATCGCCTCGTCCAGGGTCTTGAACTTCATCACGTACAGGATCGGCGCGAAGGTTTCGGTCTGCACGACTTCGGCGTCGTTGCTCAGGCCGGTGACGATGGTCGGCAGCACGAAGTTGCCCTTGCGCTCGATCGCCGCGCCGCCGGTCTCGACCTTGCCGCCGCTGGCCTTGGCCTTCTCGACCGCGTCCAGGTAGGCCTGCACCGCGTCGCGGCTGTTGAGCGGGCCCATCAGGTTGGCCGGGTCGGTCGGATCGCCGATCTTCTTCTCGACCTGCTTGTAGGCCGCGACCAGCTTGGTCAGCACGTCATCGAAGATGGACTCGTGCACGAACAGGCGGCGCGTGGTGGTGCAGCGCTGGCCGGCGGTGCCGACCGCGCCGAACGCGATGGCCGGGATCGCCAGCTTCAGGTCGGCGCTGGCGTCGACGATGATGGCGTTGTTGCCGCCCAGCTCCAGCAGCGAACGGCCCATGCGGCGGGCGACACGCTCGCCGACGTGGCGGCCGACCTTGGTCGAACCGGTGAAGCTGATCAGGCCGATGCGCTTGTCGTCGACGAAGTTCGACGCCAGCTCGGTGCCGGCGTCGTTGAACAGGAAGAAGATGTCGGGGAAGCCGCCGGCGCGCAGCGCTTCGTTGCAGATCTTCATCGAGGCCACCGCCGACAGCGGGGTCTTGGGCGAGGGCTTCCAGATCGTGATGTCGCCGCAGATCGCCGCGATGAACGAATTCCAGGCCCACACCGCGACCGGGAAATTGAAGGCCGAGATCACGCCGACCAGGCCCAGCGGATGCCACTGCTCGTACATGCGGTGGCCGGGACGCTCGGAGTGCATGGTCAGGCCGTAGAGCTGGCGCGACAGGCCGACGGCGAAGTCGCCGATGTCGATCATTTCCTGCACTTCGCCGTCGCCTTCCGGCTTGGACTTGCCCATTTCCAGCGCGACCAGCGAACCCAGCGCGTCCTTGTGCTTGCGCAGCGCGTCGGCGCACAGGCGGATGGCTTCGCCGCGGCGCGGGGCCGGGGTGGTGCGCCACACCGCGAACGCGGCCTGGGCGCGCTCGACGATGGTGTCGTAATCGCTCTGCGAGGACGCCTGCACGCGCGCCAGCACTTCGCCGTCGGTGGGGTTGATCGATTCCAGCACGCCCGCGTCGCGCGTCGCGGCCCATTCGCCGTGGCCGAGATAGGTGCCGGATTCCAGGTCTTTCAGGCCGAGTGCGGTAAGAACAGCGTGCGTCATTGCAAGAACTCCAGAATCAGGTAGGTAAGCTTTTTGAAAAGTCCGCACACGGAATGTGCGGCGCCTGCGCACAAAAATTGCGCTCTATTTGCTGCGATCCACATGGCGACCCCGACACGATTCGAACGTGTGACCTTCCCCTTAGGAGGGGGATGCTCTATCCAGCTGAGCTACGGGGCCTTGCAATGAAATCAATCGCTTGCGTGATCTGATGCGCCCGCAATGCGGACCGGCTAGGGCGAGCGAGGCCGGCGTATCGATCCGCCAATTGTACTCGGCCCGTTGCGCGCGCCGCCATGTCGGCGCCGCGCATTCGTGGCCGGAAGCCTCACCGAACGCTCACATTTGCCTGGAATCGCCTGATTACTCTGGGCAAGACCGGTGCTCGGGCGTCGTCTCGAACCAAATCCTGCCCCGGCGCCGGTCGCGTCATCGCCGCATTTCCGACATGGATTAAGGAGTTCGTCTATGCGATTCGATCCCCGTACCCACCGCAGGATGCAACAGGCCGGTGTCGCGGCCGCCTTGCTGTTCGGCGCCGGTACCGCCTTCGCCCAATCCGATGCGATGGTCTACGAAGCGGCGATCGCCGAAGCCGCGCGCCTATGCCCGGGGCATTCCAAGGAACGCACCACGCCCGGCGTGCGTGCGGTTCCGGTGGGCGCCTTGCGGGTGCTGGCCCAGCGCAGCTACACCCTGTGTCCGGATCGTCGCCTCGACGCCGCCACTCCCGCGGTCTGGTACGGCGCGGCGGGCGTGTTCGCTTGGAACCCCGACGCCAAGGGCGCGGCCAAGCTGATCGCGGCCAAGATCGATGCGATGACGCGCAAGGAGGAGTTCCCGGCGCAAACCCTGGTCTGGAAGGCCGACGGCAGCCCGGCCACCGGCGTGACCGTGCCCATGTTCGAACGTCGGCCGCGCCCGGCGGGCGGCTCGTACTGATCTGCCAGCGGGCCGCGAGCGCGGCCCGGTAGGCCGCGGCCGGCGCCGGCCGGTCCAACGCCCCGGCGGTGAGCCTCTGCCGGGGCCCGGTCGCCGCCTCCGGCGGTGGCCGGTCGCGGCCAGCCCCGCCGTTGAGTACCTCAACTGCGCCGTTAGGCGGGAGCCGGGACACGAGGGCGGGGGAAGTCGCCCGGGGGCGTACCAGGAAGGGGACTGCCACGCCGCGCCTACGGCAGCGCAGCGAGGGTTGGCGCGAAGACGCTGAATCCCAGGGGTTTTGCGGCATTCGCGTGAGCGGGACGGGGGCGTATGCGGCCCTCATGCCGGGGTGCGGCCACGCCGTCCGCCCGGCCGGGTCCGGCCGGCTACCTGATCCTGGGGATTGCCCCTGAGCACACGACGTGCAATCGTTGCGTGGGGAAATTGTGCGCATTGTCACACACCAAAGTGTGCCGTGATCACACACATTTTGCGGACGCATCGATGCGATCCGTACCAGGGGGCCGTAATGAATCGTTGTCTAGGCAAGGCGAGATACGCCGGTGTGCCGGTGTCCGTGTGCGCTGCTCCGCTGACGCGGATGGCGCGCAAATCCATGACCTTCTTGAGCGCGGTGCTGCTGACGGGCCTGGCCCTGGTCGGCACGGCGCAGGCGCAAACCTGCGCGGTCGGGGAGACCCCCGCAGCGTTCGGCTTCACCGGCGGCGAGCAAACCGTCACCGTGCCGGCCGGCGTGCATTCGCTGACCGTCTACCTCAGCGGTGCCCAGGGCGCCGCCGGACGTAGCGGCGCCGGCAGCATCGGCGGCAGCCCGAACTCGCCGGGCGGCACCGGCGGCCTGGGCGGACGCGTGCGCGGCACCCTGGCGGTCACGCCGGGCGCGACGCTGTCGATCTGGGTCGGCGGGCAGGGCTCGCAGGCGGTCAACCCCGGCGGCATCGGCCAGGGCATCGACGGCATCGGCGGCGGCGCCACCGATCTGCGCGTGGGCGGCAACGGCGTCGGCAACCGCGTCGGCATCGCCGGCGGCGGCGGTGGCGGCGGCAATGCGGGCTGGAGCACGTCCAATGTGATCGCCGGCGGCGCCGGCGGCGTGGGCGGCGGCGGTGTCGGCGGCGCGGGCGCGGACGTGCCCGGCGGCCCCGGCCCCTACGGCGGCGGCGGCGGTGCGGTCGGCACCGGCGGTGCGGGCGGTGGCGGCTGCGGCGGCTTTCCGGCCACCGCGGGCAACGCGGCCAACGGCGACGGCGGCGATTCCTTCAATTTCTCCGGTTCCTTCAGCGGCGCCGGCTATGGCGGCGGCGGTGGCGGTGGCGCCACGGTCGGCGCGGGCGGCGGCGGTGCCGGCGTCGGCACCACGGCCTGCCAGCAGAACTGGAACGGCGGCGGCGGCGGCGGCGCGGGCGGCAGCTCGGGCGCGACCGGCCTGACCGCGGTCACCATCAACAACGGCGTGCAGGCCGGCAACGGCGCGGCGCTGGTGTGTTTCGCGCCGACCCAGTTCGCGGTCGGCGGCCCGGCCAGCGGCCAGACCGGCGCGGTCACCCTGCAGCTCAACGCGACCAATCCGGTCAGCACGCAGCAGGTGGTGGTGGCGCAGGCCGCCAACAGCTATGTCTTCCCGACCCGTTTGCCGGTCGGCGCGAACTGGAACATCAGCGTGCTTTCGTCGCCGGCGGGGCAGTTGTGCAGCGTCACTCCGGCCAGCGGCAACGCGATCGCCGCGGACGTGACCAACGCGGCGCTGGTCTGCACCACGGTGACCACGACGGTCGCGCCGGCGACCTTGCCCAATCCGGTGTACAACGTCGCGTACTCGCAAACCATCACCGCCAGCAGCGCCAACGGCGGCACGGCGCCTTACACGTTCTCGTTGAGCGCCGGCGCCTTGCCTGCGGGACTCAGTCTGAGCGCGGCGGGCGCGCTGTCCGGTACGCCGACCGCGGCGGGCACCTACAACTTCACGGTCCAGGCCACGTCCAGCAACGGTTTCAGCGGCACCCGCGCCTACAGCCTGACGGTGGCCACGGTCGCGCAGGCGATCACGGCGTTCGCCGCCAACCCGGCCGCGCCGACGTATACGCCGGGCGGCACCTTCACGGTTTCGGCCAGCGGCGGCGCGTCCGGCAATCCGATCGTATTCGCCAGCACCACGCCGGCGGTGTGCACCATCGCCGGCAGCACGGTGACGATGCAGAGCGCGGGCAACTGCGTGCTGACCGCCAATCAGGCCGGCAACGCCAACTACAGCGCGGCGCCGCAGGCTACTTTGAACGTGAGCATCGCGGCCGCGACGCAGACGATCACCGGCTTCGCCGCCAACCCGGCGACGCCGGTGTACGCCCCGGGCGGCAGCTTCACGCTCTCGGCCAGCGGTGGCGCGTCCGGCAACCCGGTCGTGTTCGCCAGCACCACGCCGGCGGTGTGCACCGTCGCGGGCAGCACGGTGACGATGCAGAGCGCGGGCAACTGCGCGCTGACCGCCGACCAGGCCGGCAACGTCAACTACAGCGCCGCGCCGCAAGTCGCGTTGAACGTGAACATCTCGGCTGCGACGCAGACGATCACCAACTTCGCCGCCAACCCGGCCGCGCCGACGTATGCGCCGGGCGGCACGTTCACGGTCTCCGCCAGCGGCGGCCCGTCGACCAGTCCGGTGGTGTTCGCCAGCACCACGCCGGCGGTGTGCACGGTCAGCGGCAGCACGGTCAACATGCTCGGCGGCGGTACCTGCTCGCTCACCGCCAATCAGGCCGGCGACGCCAACTACAGCGCCGCGCCGCAGGTCGGCTTGAACGTGACGATCGCCGCGGCGACCCAGGCCATCACCGGTTTCGCCGCCAATCCGGCCGCGCCGGTGTACGCGCCCAACGGCACGTTCGCGCTCTCCGCCAACGGCGGCGGCTCGGGCAATCCGGTGGTGTTCGCCAGCACCACGCCTGCGGTCTGCACCGTCGCCGGCGGCACCGCGACCATGGTGGCCGCGGGCACCTGTTCGCTCACCGCCGACCAGGCCGGCAACGCCAGCTATAGCGCCGCGCCGCAGGTCAGTTTGAACGTGACGATCGCGGCGGCCCCGCAAGCGATCACCAACTTCAACGCCAACCCGGCCGCGCCGACCTATGCGCCCAACGGTACCTTCTCGGTCTCCGCCAGCGGCGGCGCCTCGGGCAATCCGGTGGTGTTCGCCAGCACCACGCCGGCGGTGTGCAGCGTCGCCGGCAGCGTGGTGACCATGTTGGCCGCGGGCAACTGCACGCTGACCGCCAACCAGGCCGGCAACGCGAGCTACACCGCCGCCGCGCAAGTCACGCGCACCGTCACCATCGGCGCGGCCACGCCGGTGCTGAGCTGGATCGGCAACGTGGTCAAGACCGTGGGCGAGCCCGCGTTCGACCTGCCCAATCCGACCAGCAGCAACCCCAGCGGCGCCTTCACCTTCACCAGCAGCAACACCGCGGTGGCGACGGTGAGCGGACGCCAGGTGACCATCGTCGGTCCCGGCACGGCCACCCTGGTCGCCACCCAGGCGGCGACGGCGAACTACGTGCAGGCCTCGGTCAGCACCGGTCTGTCGGTCACCGCGCGTCCCGATCCGACCCGCGATCCGGGCGTGGTCGGTCTGCTGCAGGCCCAGGTCGACACCAGCGTGCGCTTCGCGATGGCGCAGCAGTCCAACATCCGCGATCGCCTGCGTCAGCTGCGCCACGGCAGCGGCAACCGTTCCAGCAACGGCCTGAGCCTGAACGTGGCCAGCGGCCGCAACAACAGCCTGACCTTGCCGGCCGCGCAGCTGGTGTCCGACGACGCCCTGCGCCTGCCACCGGGTTGGGGCGTGTGGACCGCGGGTACGGTCACGGCCGGCGACCGCGAAGGCCGCAGCGGCAGCGAGGGCTACAACTTCCGCAGCGACGGCATCACGGTCGGCGCCGACTGGCGCATCAACGAACAGTTCCTGTTCGGTGTGGCCGGCGGTTTCGCCTGGAACGACACCGATCTGACCCGTTCGAGCTCGCGCCTGGATGCCGATCAGCGTTCGCTGTCGGTGTACGGCCTGTGGCGCCACGGCGAGCACCTGTTCGTCGACGGCACCCTGGGTTGGGGCCGTCTGGGCTTCGACATCAAGCGCTGGAGCGATCCGGCCGGCGCGACCGCCACCGCCGAACGCGACGGCAGCCAGTCCTTCGGTGCCCTGACGGTCGGTTACGAGCGCACCGGCGATCGCATGACCCTGACCAGCTATGGTCGCTTCGACGCCAGCCGCACGCGTCTGGATGCGTATCGCGAGTTCGGCCTGGGCATCTACGACCTGGCCTACAGCTCGCAGACGGTGAAGAACAACGGATTGGCGGTGGGTCTGGAAGGCAGCTACCTGGTCCAGGGCGCGAAGAGCCTGTTCCGTCCGTACTGGATGCTCGAGTACCGCGATGCGATCAGCAACAGCAGCAACGTCGATCTGAACTACGTGGTGATGCCGGTCGCGAACGACTACACGCTCGGCCTGCGCAGCTACGGCAACAACGCGCTGATGTACGGCGGCGGCGTGGACATGGACATCGCCAGCGGTTGGAAGCTGTCGGTGCTGCTGCGTCGCGAGCACGCGTCGGGCCTGGACCCCAGCACCAGCTTCGGCCTGCTGCTGTCGTTCAACCCGCGCGCGCAACCGATGTCGGCGCTGGCGCCGGATCTGAGCGACGAGGCCCAGGCCACCGCCAAGACCGGCGACTGAGGCCGGCCACGGCCGGCGCCGCAGGGCGCCGGTCGGGAGCGGATCGTCATCGCTGCATGCAACGGGCCCGCTGGCGGATGCGCCATGCGGGCCCGCTGTTTTTTAGGCCGCCGATCAGACCACGACGGCCGGCGCGCCTTCGGGTCCGGCTTCCGCTTCGCGCTGCTGCAGCATCCACATCTGCGCGTACACGCCGCCGCGGCGCAGCAGTTCGCCGTGTTCGCCGCGCTCGACGATGCGGCCGGCGTCCATGACCAGGATCTGGTCGGCGTCCATCACCGTCGACAGCCGGTGCGCGATCACCAGGGTGGTGCGGCCCACGCTGATGCGGTCCAGTTCGGCCTGGATCGCGCGCTCGGATTTGGAGTCCAGCGCCGAGGTGGCTTCGTCGAAGATCAGGATCGAGGGGTTCTTGAGCAGGGCGCGCGCGATCGCCACGCGCTGCTTCTCGCCGCCGGACAGCTTCAGGCCGCGCTCGCCGACCGGGGTGTCGTAGCCGTCGGGCAGGGCGGCGATGAAGTCGTGGATGTGGGCGGCGCGCGCGGCCGCCTCGACTTCCGCGCGTTCGGCTTCGGGCCGGCCGTAGCGGATGTTGTAGTAGATGCTGTCGTTGAACAGCACCGTGTCCTGCGGCACGATCGCGATCGCGCCGCGCAGCGAGGACTGGGTCAGTTCGCGCAGGTCGTGGCCGTCGATGCTGATGCGGCCGCTGTCGACGTCGTAGAAACGGTACAGCAGGCGCGCCAGGGTCGACTTGCCCGAGCCCGAATGCCCGACCACCGCCACCGTGCCGCCGGAGGCGATCTCGAAATCGATGCCGCGCAGGATCTCGCGGCGCGGGTCGTAGCCGAAATGCACCTGCTCGAAGCGCACGCGCGGCCGGCTCGGCGCCAGCGCCACCGCGCCGGGCGCGTCGCGCACGTCGTGGCGCTCGTCCAGCAAGCCGAACAATCGCTCCATGTTGGTCAGCGACTGCTTCACCTCGCGGTACATCATGCCCAGCATGTTCAGCGGCGCCGACAGCTGCAGCAGGTAGGCGTTGACCAGCACCAGGTCGCCCACCGTGAGTTCGCCCGCGACCACGCCGCTCGCGGCCAGCCACATCATCGCGGTCACGCCGATGGCGACGATCGCGCTCTGGCCCAGGTTGAGGATGGCCAGGGTCTTGGTCGACTTGACCCGTGCGTTCTCCAGCGAGCGCAGGTTGTCGTCGTAGCGCGCGGCTTCGTGGGCCTCGTTGTTGAAGTATTTGACGGTCTCGTAGTTGAGCAGCGAATCCACCGCGCGTTCGTTGGCGCGGGTGTCGGCCTCGACCGCGGCGCGGTAGTAGCGGGTGCGCCATTCGGTGACCGCGAAGGTCCAGGCGCCGTAGGCGACCAAGGTGACCAGGGTCACGCAGGCGAAGCGCCAGTCGTAGGTCCACACCAGCACCGCGGTGACCAGGCTGACTTCCAGGATCACCGGCACGATCGAGTACAGGGTCCAGTCGAGCAGGTCGGTGATCGCGGTGCCGCCGCGTTCGACGTCGCGTGCGACGCCGCCGGTGCGGCGGCCGAGGTGGAACTTCAGGCTCAGCCCGTGCAGGTGGCGGAACACGCGCAGGGTCACTTCGCGCGAGGTCCGCGCCATCACCCGCGCGAACACGATCTGGCGCAGCTCGCCGAACAAGGTGGTGCCGACGCGCGCCGCGCCGTAGGCGACCAGCAGGCCGACCGGCAGCACCAGCAGGCTGGGGGCGACGTTCAAACCGTCGACGATGCGCTTGAGCACCATCGGCACGGCCAGGTTCAACAGCTTGGCGGCCAGCACCATGCCCAGCGCGAGCAGGATCCGGCCCAGATAGGGGCGCAGGTAGGGCAGCAGTTCGGCGACGACCGAATAGTCGCCGCGCGAGCCGGCGGCGCGTGCGACCGGCACGACCTCCGTGTCGACGGGGGCAGGGGTGTTCATGCAGGAACCGGAGGGGGAATGGCGAGGAGGATAGGACCTCAAGGCTGCTTGAGGTCAAGTCGCGACAGGCGCCGACGCGGCGTTCAGCGCAGGCGCAGGGCCCCGCGCAGCCGCGATTCGCGCGCCTCGCGCGCGGGCGCGACGCGCGGCGTGGACGGCAGCGGCGCCGACTTCGGCGTCGGTCTGGCCGCGCCGCTCAAGCCGGCCGGCGGATCGGCGGGCGGGATCAGCGGCTGCGAGCCGTTCATCGGCAGCGGCCCGAACACCTCGGGATTGAGCAGGCCGAAGGCGTCGCGGCAGTTCAGCAGCGGGTAGCTGCGGCCGCTGGCGGGGTCCTGGATGCGCGTGCTCGACAGAGTCATCGCCTCCATGCGCTGGGCCACGGTGCTGGCCGGCGCCGCCTGTTTCAGCGCCGTCGCGCAGGCGCAGGCCTGCGGCGCCGCTTGCGAGGTGCCGCCGAAGGTGGAGCTGCCGCCGTTCAGGCCGGCCGCGGTCACGAAGGCGCTGGCGCCGAACAGGTCGGTGGTGGCGCTGCGGTTGGCGAAGCAGGTCGGTTGCAGGGGCGCGGTCGAGGTTTCGCTGCAGCCCAGGTAGGTGATCGGGCCACCGGCGAAGTCCCAGGTCGCGCCGGTGGACACGGCGTTGCGCACGCAAGCCGGTGCGGCCATCGCGTTGAGGCTGCCCTGATTGCCGCTGGACACCGTGACCACCGCGCCCTGGGCGTTGAGGTTGCCGATCGCCACCGCCATCGCCTGGGTCCAGGCGGTGGCGCTGTCGCAGTCGCCGACGAACTGCGCATCGGTGCCCAGGCTGAGGTTCACCGCGTCGACGTCGGGATGGTTGGTCGCGACCCAGTCCAGCGCGGCGACGATGTCGGCGATGCAGCAGAAGCGGTTGTTGCGATCCAGCACCTTGACCGCGACCAGGCTGACCTGCGGCAGCGCGCCGCGCGGCGCGACCGTGCCGTTGCCGCCGATGATGCCGGCGACATTGCTGCCGTGGCCGTGATCGTCCTCGGCCGAGCCGGCGCCGCTCTGGGTGGCGCCGCCGTTGGGACAGCAGCCGCCGCCGACGCTGCAGAAGCAGGCCTGGCCGACGAGGCGGCCGGCGAAATCGGGATGATCGGTGTCGATGCCGGTGTCGATCACCGCGACCTTCATGCCGGCGCCGGAGTACCCCGCGCCCGCGACTTCGTGCAGGTTGTTGAGCACCAGCGCGTTGTCCGGCGCGATCGCGCCGCCGGAGCCGCCGACGTCCAGGTCGACCCGCGCCACGCGCGGATCGCGCGCGAGCGCGGCCAGGGTCGCGGCGTCGGCGCGCAGCGCGAAGCCGGGCACGCGCTGGTAGCGGCGCAGCACGCGGCCCTGCGCGCGTCGCGGCAGCGCGGCCAGCACCGCATCCACGTCCAGTCGGACCTGCGGATGCAGGCGCGCCGCGGACGCGTCGCGCGCGCCGGGCGCGGCGGCGGAGGTTTTCATCAGCACGAACACCGGCGCTTCGCCCTGCGCCTGCACGCGCGCCGTCGCCGCCGCCGCGACCTTGGGCGTCTGCGCCAGCGTCGGCCAGGCGATCAGGCACAACAGCACGAGGAGGCAAGAGCGAGAGAAGGGCATGGCGGCGTTCCGATACCGGGTACGGCAGCGGTCAGCGTACTGCTTTCCGGCGGCAAGACACGCGGCGGCGCAGCGAGCGCGCGCCGCGGTCGGGCTCAGGCCGCGGGCGCGAGCACCAACTGCGGCGGCAGGTCGGGGCGCTCCGCGCGCACCGCCTCCGCCCAGGCCCCATCGCTCGACGTTG
The DNA here is from genome assembly GCF_900114355.1 of Lysobacter sp. cf310. Classification (GTDB taxonomy): domain Bacteria; phylum Pseudomonadota; class Gammaproteobacteria; order Xanthomonadales; family Xanthomonadaceae; genus Lysobacter. The sequence continues at coordinate 482,902 of NZ_FOSS01000002.1, read as the reverse complement.
CGGCGCGGCTAGCGCTCGCCCACCGCCCGCAGCGGCGCCATCGGCCCGAGTTCGTCGGCCATCGTGCGCAGGGTTTCGATCGCCAGGCGCCGGCTCTCGTCGGCCACGCGCACGCGGCGGCGGCGGCCGTCGCTGATCACCGCCAGCCAGCCCTGGTGTTCCAGTTGCGCCACGTATTGCGAGGCCAGCGACACGCTGCAGCCGAGCAGGCTGGACAGGTCGCCGATGCTGAGCCCCGGCGCGCTGGCGGCGTAGAACAGGATCTGGCCGCGCTTGGGATTGCCGAAGGCGTCGGTCAGGGCCGAGGCCAGGGTCGCGGTGCGTTCGGTCGCGGCGGCGGCGTGCGCGGTAATGCTGCGGCCGCGTCCGCCGCTGGGCGTCGAGGCGCTGTCGGGCAGGGCGTGCAGGGGCCAGGTGCCGGTCAGGTTCATCGCGGCAGCCACCGGCCGGCGAGGCTGCCCAGGCTGCGCGCCATCGAACGCCAGGAGCGCGCCGGGCCGATCACGCTGGGTTGCGGCAGCAGGGCGGCGAGCACGCGCTGGGCGTCGCGGCCTTCATCGACCGCACGCGCCAGCAGGCCGCGTTCGTAGTCGGCCAGCGCGGCCGCGATCGAGTCGCGGTGGCGCGACGAAGTCAGTGCCTGCGCGAGCTCCAGCGCGTCCTGCAGTTCGCCGCTCTTGCGGTCGTTCAGCAGCATCGGCGCCATGCGCGCGGACGCGCCCAACAGGGTCATCGCGCCGCGCTCGGCCCAGGCGCGATCGGGCGCGCTGGTCAGCAGGGCGCGCGCGGCGAAGCGCGGTTCGGCGGCGTCGATCAGGCGCAGGAACTTGGGATCCCAATGCGCGAGCTGCTGGCGCAGCAGGCCGCGCGCCTGCGCCGAATCGTTCCAGTCCACGCCGCGCAGCGACCAGTCGCGCGGCACCCGCAGGGCGATGCGCAGGTCCATGCCGCGCAGGCTGTTGCGCTGCGCGATCAGGGCCGCGTCGGCGTCGCGCACCGCCAGCCGGTCCTGATCCAGCCACAAGGCGATGCGCGGCACGCGCAGCTCCGGCAGCGGTACCTGCGCTTCGATCAGGGTCACGCCGGAATAGCGCAGGCCGCTGGGCGTCGCATACGGGCGCAGCAGCGAGCAGGCGCCGTCGGCGCCGATCACCAGGTCGGCGCTGCCGCGCGCACCGTTGGCGAAGTTCAGGCGCTGGCTGCCGTCGGGCGCGCCGGTCAAGGAGGTGAAGCGGCGGCCCCAGATCACGCTGCCGGGTTCGAGGCTGTTGAGCAGCAGATCGCGCAGCAGGCCGTATTCGATCCGCCACTGCGGCAGGGCGCGCGCGGGCAGGGCGCGGTCGCGCTGGCGCCGGCCCTGTGCGTCGACCAGGCGGGTGTAGGCGCGCTCGCGCTCGCAGCAGCGTTCGAACAGCGGCCCCAGTTCGGCCGCACGCAGGGCCTTGATCGCCGGCTCGCGGTCGATCGCCAGGCTACGCCGGTACCAGGCCGGGTCGCTGGCGCTGCGCGCCTCGTGGACTTCGACCTCGATGCCCTGGCGCTGCAGCAGTCGGGCCAGGCACAGGCCGCCCAGGCTGGCCCCGACCACCGCGACCTTGCGCCCGCGCAGCGGGTGGCGGGCTTGGGCGGCGGCGCGCGGCATGGCGCTGGGGGTGGGGAGGGGCGCGGCATCGGCCGGGACGGCGCGGCGCAGGGCGGGGGAGAGCTGCAACGTCGAAGAAGACATGCGCGGCATTCGGACCGTGGGGGCGGCGACCCCTCGAATCCTAGGCAGCGCGCGCGCCCGGGCGATTTCGGCTATCCATCGTTTTGTTTCACTGTGTTACAGAGCATGGGCCGCCCCCGGCCTTCGTTTAACCTGCGCCCCATGGGATCCGCCTACGCCAGCGCCGCACCGACCGTACTCGTCGTCGACGACGACGACACCATCCGTTCCATGCTCGCCCGCTTCCTCGGCGATCACGGCATGCGCGTGCTCGAGGCCGGCGACGGCATCGGCATGGCCGAGCGCATGGCTGCCGAGCCGGTCAGCGTGGTGCTGCTGGACGTGATGATGCCCGGCGACGACGGCTTCACCCTGTGCCGCAAGCTGCGCAGCAGCAGCCAGGTGCCGGTGATCCTGCTGACCGCCATGAACGGCGACACCGACCGCGTGGTCGGGCTGGAGCTGGGCGCGGACGACTACATCGCCAAGCCTTTCAACCCGCGCGAACTGCTCGCGCGCATCCGCGCCCTGCTGCGCCGCGCCGACGCCGACTGGCGCGGGGCCGCGCGCGGCGGCTCGGAGTACGCCTTCATGGGCTGGAAGCTCAATGCGCGCCACCGCAGCCTGGTCTCGCCGCAGGGCGCGCTCACCGACCTCACCAGCGGCGAGTTCGACCTGCTGCTGGCGTTCCTGGAGCACCCGCAGCGCGTGCTCTCGCGCGATCAGTTGATCGACCTGGTCAAGGGCCGCGTGCTCACGCCCTACGACCGCAGCATCGACGTCCAGATCAGCCGCCTGCGGCGCAAGATCGAGGACAGTCCGCAGCGCCCGAACCTGATCAAGACCGTGCGCAACGAGGGCTATATCTTCGCCGCCGACGTCAGCGTCGCCGGCGAGGCGCGCGCGCGGTGAGGCGGGACCGATGAAGGCGCGCCTGTCCTTGTCGCGGATGCGGCTGGCGCCGCGCATCGCGATCGTGGTGCTGTCGACCATGGCCATGACCCTGCTGATCGACATCGCGATCGGCATGGCCCTGCGTTCGGCCGGGCCGACCCTGGTCGACGAGCAATCGCTGGTGCAGCAGGCGCTGGACGTGCGCGCGATGATCGCCGCCTTGCCGCAGGCGCAGCGCGCGGCCGCGGCCGAGGAGGCCAGGCACCGGCGCAAGCTCGAGTTCGCCTTGCTGCCGCCCAGCGACGATCGCCATGGCCCGCCGCTGTCGGGCCTGATCGAAAGCATGCGCCGGCGCCTGGTCGAAAGCCCCGACACCAGCGGTGGCGCCTACGCGGTATCGATGAACGTGCTGCCCGACGAACACGGCCGCGGCGTGCGCCAGGTGACCGTGGTGGTGCCGCGTCAGGGCGCCGAGCGCGGCGAGATTCTGTCGGTGGCCGCGCGCCCGGCGGCCGGCATGGTCACCATCACCGCGCTGCCCAGCCCCGGCGTGGTCGCGTCGGCGCCGACCGTGCCGGCCGCCAACCAGGACGCCTCCGAATTCGCGCCCGCGCTGTTGACGAAGCAGAGCGCGGTCGCGCTGCCGCCGGCTACGCCCGCCCAGACCGAGCCGGCCTGGGCGCCGCCGACGCCCGAGACCCTGCCGCGCATGGCCGCCTTGCGCGACCCCGCCGGCGTGGCCTTGCCGCCGAACATCGCACTGCGCCGCGTCGACGCGCCGCCCGCGACTACGCTGATGGGGCGGATCGGCATGGTCCTGGGCCCGGTGGCGGGGCCGCCGTTCCTGGACGGTCTGCGCGCGGAAGAGGCGCTGCCGCGCATGTCGGTGGCGATCGAGCTGCCCGACGGCGGCTGGTTGCTGGCCAGCCCGGGCCGGCCGAGTCCGCGCTGGCTGCACCACCTGTTCAAGCTCAGCGGCATGGCCCTGCTGATCGTCGCGGTCGCCGGCTTATCGATGTGGACCGCGCGCAGCTTCCTGCAGCCGCTGACCAAGCTGTCGCAGGCCGCCGAGCGCCTCGGGCGCGAGCGCGAGCCGACGCCGATCGAAGGCATGACCATTCCCGAATACGCGACGATCGCGCACAAGTTCAACGAAATGCAGGTGCGGCTGAAGCGCTTCGTCGACGACCGCACCCAGCAGCTGGCGGCGATCTCGCACGATCTGCGCACGCCGCTCACGCGCATGCGCCTGTACGCCGAGTACGTGGACGACGGCCACCGCGAGCGCCTGCTGGCCGAAATCGCGCAGATGGAAACCATGATCTCCGGCTGCCTGGCCTTCGCCGGCGAGGATGCCAGCCTGGAGCCGCACCAGACCGTCGACCTGGCCTCGCTGCTGATCAGTCTGTGCGACGACGTCGCCGACGCCGGCGGCGACGCGCTCTACGACGGGCCCGATCATGCCTATCTGCCCTGTCAGCCGATCGCGATGCGGCGCGCGTTCGCCAATCTGATCGACAACGGCTGCCGTTACGGCGACCGCGTGCGGGTCTCGCTGCAGGAAACCGAGCAGGCTCTGCGCGTGACCGTGGTCGACGCAGGCCCCGGCATTCCGCCCGAGCAATACGAACACGCGTTCGCGCCGTTCCGGCGCCTGGGCGATGCCGGCGCGCGCCATGCCGGCGGTTCCGGCCTGGGGCTGTCGATCGCGCGCAGCGTTATCCGCGGACACGGCGGCGACATCGCGCTCGCGCCGGGCGTGCAGGGCGGTCTGCAAGTGCGCGTGGAACTGCCGCGGCCCAGCTGAACCTCGCGGCGCGGCGTCGGCCGCGATACCGAATGTTGCGGATCGTGTCTTCAGCGCGTTCGCAATCGCGCATGAACCTGTGCGCAATCCATACGCGACATGAACGCCGACGCGATCGTTCGAATCAATTCGAACCGTGCGCACGCGCGCATCGCAACACTCGGCGGCGTCGCAACACGATAGCGACGGTACGCGTGACGTAGCCGATCGGGCCGCGCGCGCGTTAACGAATTACGGGCCGGATCGCCCTTCCACCTCATCGCAGGCGCAACTCGCCCGCGCCGTCGGCGCGCGCGACGGGGCGTCCTGCGCCCGATGCCGCGCGATGCGGCCAGGCCGACAGGGGCAGCGACGATGCAAAGCGAATACCACCACTACGGCAGCCAGGAAGGCTGGGAAAGCATTGAGTCCGGGCAGATGATCGACAGCGATCAGGCGCCGTCCAACGACGGCTTCCAACTCTATCTGGTGCGGGATTTCGGTAGCGTGCGCGTGTCCGGCACCTCGCCCTCGTACTGGCTGCAGCTGCGCGGGCGCTCGCAAATCGAGAGCCGCGAGGGGCGCTTCGCGCTCGGCCGCAATCAGTGGATCGCGTTCGATCGCGACAGCGCGCCGCGCATCGACACCGAGCGCCGCGGCCTGGTCATCGGCTTCAGTTGCAAGCCCGCGCTGATGCGCGAGATCGAGCGCCACGCGCGCATCGACCTGATCCCCGGCGAAGGGCGCGTGGATGCCGTCCAGCGGCGCGCGCTGGTGCGGCTGTGGCGGCGCAGCGCCACCGCGTCCCCCGGCGCGGGGCTGGCGAATCAGCGCCTGGCCGCGTTCCGCATGCTGCTGGCCTACGTGCACGAGACCCAGCACGAGCTCGACGAACTGCTGGAGCGCTGCCCGGGGCGGCGCCGCGCGCGCCAACGCCAGGTGCTGGGACGCCTGCAGCGCGCGCGTTTGTACCTGCGCGGCAACGCGCATCGGGTGGTGCTGATGGACGAGTTGGCGCAACTCACCAGCTTCTCGACCTGGTGGATCTCCAAGACCTTCCACGCCGTGTACGGCATCACCGTGCAGTCCGCCTGCGTGAATCAGCGCGTGCAACAGGCCTGCGAGCTGCTGCGCGAAAGCCGCCTGTCGATCGGCGAAGTCAGTCACGCCTGCGGTTTCGATTCGCCGTGCAGTTTCGCGCGCACCTTCCGCGCGCGTATGGGCTGCACCGCCAGCGAATATCGCAGCCTGCAAGCCAGCGGCCAGAAATCCGCAAGTTCCGCGCCCGTATTGCGCACCCAGCTCGGACTCGCCGCGCCGTAGTTTGGCCTGCGTTTAACGCGTCGATAACAAGGCGCGAAACGCAACCACCACTACGAGGGGACTTGTCTAGATGAAGCAGTACGCCACCACCTCCGCCGCCCGTCGCGCGCGGCTGCCGCTGGAAATCGCCATCGCGCTCGCGGTCGTCGCGCCCGTCGCGCAGGCACAGGACGCGGCCGCCGCGCTCGACGAAAAGGCGCCGACCGAGATCGATCGCATCCAGGTCACCGGCTCGCGCATCAAGCGCGCCGACATCGAGACCTCGCAGCCGATCTTCACTCTGACCCGCGCCGAGATCGACAAGCAGGGCGTGACCTCGGTCGCCGATGTGCTGCAGCGCATCTCGACCAACGGCGCGGCGCTCAACACCACCTTCAACAACGGCGGCGACGGCTCGGCCGGCATCAGCCTGCGCAACCTCGGCAGCGGTCGCACCCTGGTGCTGGTCAACGGCCGCCGTTGGACCACCCAGCTCGACGGCACCGTCGACCTCAACACCATCCCGGCCTCGATCATCGAGCGTGTGGAAGTGCTGAAGGACGGCGCCTCGACGATCTACGGTTCCGACGCCATCGCCGGCGTGGTCAACATCATCACCCGCAGCAATTTCGAGGGCGCCGAGGCCGGCGCCTACATCGGCCAGTTCGGCCAGGGCGACGGCATGCGCCAGGCCTACGACTTCAGCCTGGGCGTGAGCAACGACCGCTCCTCGCTGCTGATCGGCGCGTCCTACGTGAAGGAAGAGGAGGTCATGGCGGGCGATCGCAAGATCTCCGCCGGCGGCCCGCCGTTCTTCGGCGGCCAGAGCAATACCGGCTTTCCGGGCTCGTTCGTCGATCCGCGCGACAACAAGCGCTACGTGCTGGGCAACAACAACAGCTTCGTCCCGTTCAGCTCCAACACGCACGGCTACAACACCGCGCCCGACAACTACCTGCTGACCCCGCAGGAGCGCAAGTCGCTGTTCGCGCAGGGCACCTTCGACATCGCCGACAACCTGACCTTCCGCGTCGAGACCCTGTACAACCAGCGCATCTCCGAGCAGTTGCTCGCGGCCATGCCGGTCACCGGCCTGACCCTGAGCAAGGACAGCATCTACAACCCGACCAAGGGCACTGCCGGCGCGCGCGACCTGATCAGCGTCAGCCGCCGCTTCCAGGAATCGGGCGGCCGTTCGTTCAACCAGGACGTCAAGAACTTCCACTTCTACGGCGGGCTGGAAGGCTATTTCAACTTCGGCGAGCGCACCTTCGACTGGGACGTGGGCTACCGCTACGACCGCAGCGACGAGAACACCATCACCTACGGCCTGTTCAACCTGGCCAACCTGCGCAACGCCTATGGCCCGTCCTTCGTCGACGGCGGCGGCGTGGCCCGCTGCGGCACGCCCACCGCGGTGATCGCCGGCTGCGTGCCGATCAATCCGCTCGGCGGCCTGGGCTCGATCAGCAAGGAAGCGCTGGACTACGTGTCCTTCACCGCCCACGACTCGCGCAAGGTCGAATCCAAGAGCTACACCGCCAACATCAGCGGCGAGCTGTTCGATCTGCCGGCCGGTCCTCTGGGCTTCGCCGCGGGCTACGAGCACCGCACCGAGAGCGGCCAGTTCGATCCGGACGCCTTCATCGCCGCCGGCCTGAGCACCGGCAACGGCAGCAAGCCGACCCGCGGCGATTACTCGCTGGACGATCTCTACGCCGAGTTCGCGGTGCCGGTGCTGGCCGACCTGCCGTTCGCCAAGATGCTGGATTTCTCGATCGCCACGCGCTATTCGGACTACAGCAACTTCGGCGACACCCTGAACAGCAAGTTCGGTTTCCGCTGGAAGCCGTTCGACGATCTGCTGATCCGCGGCAACTGGTCGGAAGGCTTCCGCGCGCCCAGCATCACCAACCTCTACGCCGGCGACTCCGACACCTTCGTCAGCTACGCCGATCCCTGCTCCAGCCATTCGGGCAAGCGCAGCGATCCGACCGTGGCCGCACGCTGCGCCGCCGACGGCGTGCCCGCCGGCTACACCCAGTCCGGTAGCGGCTCGTCGCGACAGACGGTGGAGCCGTTCACCAACAAGTCCAACCCGGATCTGCAGCCGGAGACCTCGGTCAGCAAGACCCTGGGCTTCGTCTACAGCCCGAGCTGGCTGCAGGGCTTCGACATCGCGGTGGACTGGTACCGGATCACCATCGAGAACGCGATCACGCGGCCTACCGCGCAGTTCGTGCTCGACAAGTGCTACTCCGGCACGCCCGGCGAGCGCGCGGTGTACTGCGCCCTGTTCAAGCGCGACAACGCCTATCCGGGCAACCCCGGCACCATCACCGACATGGATCTGCCGCTGCTGAACCTGGCCGAGTACGAGGTCGAGGGCTACGACGTCACCGTCAACTACCGTCTGCCGGAAACCGTCTACGGCAAGTTCTCGGTGACCTGGGACACCAGCTACACCGCCAACTGGGAGACCAAGACCACCAAGGACTCCAAGCCCGAGCAACGCCAGGGCCTGTACCTGCCGCAGGATCCGTACTGGCGCATCAAGTCCAACCTGTACCTGGATTGGAGCAAGGGCGACTTCGGCGCGACCTGGGGCATGCGTTACAAGTCGGGCATCGACGAGACCTGTCCGGCGGCGTTCAAGGCCTATTGCTCCAGCCCGCAGACGCTGGAGAACCACCTGGGCGCGGTCACGTACCACGACATCCAGTTCCGCTACAACACGCCCTGGAACGCGACCGTCTCGATCGGCGCCAACAACGTGTTCGAGAAGGACCCGCCGCTGGCCTTGACCGCGCCGTACAACCAGTTCGACCAGCAGTACGACGTGCCGGGCCGGTTCTACTACATGCAGTACCGTCAGCGCTTCTGAGTCGGTCGGGCGCAGGCCCGTACGGATCGCCGCGGCCGCCATGGCCGCGGCGGATCGACGCATCGCGACGAGACCCCGGCACCGATGGCGCCGGGGTCTTTTCGTTGCCGGGAATGACGTAGCCGCTGCGAGGCCGTCGGCGATCACCGGCGATCGACGTCGCGATCAGGATGCTCGACGGTCGTCGGCGCGGCGATGCGCCTGCGGCCCGGCGCGGGCTTCTCAGCCGCGAGCGCGAGGCTTCAGCGCCGATCGCTGAGCAGCAGATCGCCGCTGGACGTGGGCGCTACCGTCACCGGATACAGCTCCTGCAAGGCTTCGACGAAGGCATGCGGGTCGTCGCTGCGGAATACGCCGCTGACCCGGATCCGCGCCACCGCCTCGCCCTGCAGCACGATGCGGCGGCGGCTGTAGCGGTTGAACTCGGTCACCGCCGCCGGCAGGGTCTGGTCCTCGAACGCGAGCTTGCCCGACAGCCAGGCGGGCAGGGCGGCTTGGCGGTCGGGCTGGATCATGCGCAAGGGCTTGCGCTGGCCGAAGCTCGCCTTCTGCCCGGGAGCCAGCATGGCCAGCTGCACCGGCGTCGCGCCATCGAGCGCGGCGGACAACAGCGCCACGCGGCCTTCGATCAGGGCCACTTCGATTTCGCCGTCGCGACGATAGACCTCGAACTCGGTGCCGACCGCCTTGACGCTGCCGTCCTCGGTCTGGACCAGGAACGGGCGCGTTCCCTTGGCGACGCGGAAGAACGCGCGCCCGCGCACCAGGGACAGCAGGCGCTGCTCGCCGGAGTAGCGCACGCGCAGACGGGTGTCGGTGTCCAGGCTCACCCGCGAGCCGTCTTCCAGCGCGATCGTGCGGCTTTCGCCGACCGCGGTGACGTACTGCTGTTCGGGCGCCGGCGGCGCCGGCATCAGCCGCCAGCCGACCACGGCCAGGGCGACCAGGGCGGCAGCCGCGCCGCTCCACCAGGACACACGCGCGCCGCGTCGGCGCGCGCGCTGGGGCGCGGCCGCGGCCGGCGTGTCGGCGCGGATGCGCAGCGCGACCTCGGGGTGCGGCGCATGCTCGCCCAGGGTCGACCACATGCGCTCGATGCGCTCGTAGGCGGCGCGATGGCGCGGGTCGGCGTCCAGCCACTGCCGGCAGTCGCGACGGTCGCTCTCGCTGACGTCGTCCGCGCGCAGCCGCGCGAACCAGGCCGCGGCCTGGCGCCGGATCGGATCGCCGCCTTCGACGACGTTAAGACGGGTGGTGCTCACGGATCTCCCAATCGCGTATCGAAATGCAGCAGGGCGCGCATCATCTGTTTTTCCACCGCGCTCACGCTGATCTCCAGGCGCCTGGCGATCGCACTGTAGGTCAGGCCTTCGTAGCGTTGCAGCAGGAAGACCTGCCGGCAGCGCGGCGACAGTTCGTCCAGCGCCGTCAGGAACAACTGCAGGCGCTTGTTGCCTTCGTAGACGCGCTCGCCGTACGGGACCTCACTGGGCCAGTCGCCGGTCAGCTCGTCCAGCGACACGTGCTGCTGGGCGCAATGGCTGACGTCGCGGCGGAACCGGTCGCGCACCAGGTTGGAGGCGATCCGCAGCAGGTAGGCTTCGACATTGAGCACATCGGCCGGCGAGGGCATGCGCATCAGGCGCACCAGCGCTTCCTGGGCCAGGTCCTCGGCGTCGTCGCCATTGGGCAGATGGCGCAGGAAGTAGCGCACCAGCGCGGGCCGGTGCTGCTCGATCATGCGCGGCAGATCGTGGCGGTCCGCTACAGGACCGCTCAGCTCTGCCGCGTCGATGCCGCCCTCGTTCATTGCCTTGCCGCCTGCGCCAGGTGGACGCACGCTAAGTGATGGCGGGCGCGACGGCAAGTGCGATGGGGCCAGCTGAGGGATCGCTGCGGGGCTGCGTCTGCATCGGTCAAGGGAGTGGAAATACTCAAGTCAGGGACGGCTCCATCGTCAGCCGGGGGAAGGTTTCAATGGGAACAGTTTCGAGGGGAGCGAAGCCGTGGCGCACGCGGCATCCGTTGACGGTCGCGCTGAGCGTCGCGCTCGGCTTGTCGGCCTGCATCGGTGCGCATGCCGCGCAGGCGCAGACGCAGGGCGCCGCGCACGACTACGCACTGCCAGCGCAGCCGCTGGGTGCGGCCTTGAACCAGCTGGCCGCGTCGGGGGACGCGCAGATGCTGGTGCCGCCGGAGCTGGTGCGCAATCGCACCGCGCCGGCCTTGTCCGGTCGCTACACGCTCACGCAGGCGCTGGAGCGTCTGCTCGCGGGCAGCGGCTTGAGCTACCGGGTCACCCGCAGCGGCGTGATCACCATCGTCGCCGCGCCGGCCACGCCGCGTCCGCGCCAGACGCCGACCGCGCCGCCGCCCAAGGCCAAAGCGGCCGCCGCCGAACCCGACCCGACCGAACTGGCCACCGTCCAGGTCACCGGCTCGCGCATCAAGCGCGCCGAGATCGAAGGGCCGTCGCCGATCACCGTGATCAGCGCCGAGCAGCTCGAACGCGAGGGCCACGCCACCGTGTTCGAGGCATTGGAAACGCTGGTCATGGCCAACGGCGCGGTCGAGACCGAACTCTCCGGCGGTTTCTCCGCCAACGCCCATCCGCTCAACCTGCGCGGCCTCGGCCCGGGCCGCTCGCTGCTGCTGATCGACGGCCGCCGCGCCGCCGACTATCCCTTTCCGTACGAAGGCCGCAGCAACTTCCAGAACTTCGGCAACATCCCCTCGGGCGCGGTCGATCGCATCGAGATCCTGGCCGGCGGCGCCTCGGCGATCTACGGCGCCGATGCGGTGTCCGGCGTGGTCAACGTGGTGCTCAAGCGCGACTATCAGGGCGATGAGCTCAAGCTGCGCGCCGGCACCAGCTCGATGGGCGGACGCGACCGCGTCGATCTGCAATGGACGGGCGGCCGCACCGGCGAGAACTGGGGCCTGACCTATGCCTTCCAGTACTACAACCAGGAACTGCTGTACGGCTTCCAGCGCGACGACTGGGACCTGCGCAAGAATCCGGTCGTCGATCCGCGCCTGGGCGTGCAGCCCGATGCGGGCCTGCGCATCCGCCGCGGCAGCACCAGCAGTTCCAGCCCGCTGATCGCGCCGCCGGCCGGCACCTGCGAGCGCTGGGGCGGCGAGTTCGTGCGCCATACCTACAAGCGCATCAGCTCCAACAACGTCCAGACCCTGGGCGACGGCTGCGGCACCTGGAACGACGCGCGTTACCAGCACCTGAGCAAGGGCAAGGACGAACTGGCCGGCTACGTGTTCGGCACCTGGGACTTCAGCGACGGCCTGCAGGGCTGGGCCTCGGTGCAGGCCTGGCGCTCCAAGGTCGAATCCCTGGGCGGTTTCGAAAGCATCACCGGCCCGCACACCGACGGCGTCGGCCGCCGCGGCGACTTCTACGACCCGCAGTTCAACAGCGTGATCGCGCCCAATCGCCTGCTCACGCCAGTCGATCTGGGCGGCGTCGAGAACATGAACCAGCACTACTACGAGCGTTCGCTGGACGTGGCGGTGGGCCTGCGCGGCAGCTTCGCGCAGCGCTGGGATTGGGACCTCACCCTGAGCCGCGCCGACTACTACTTCGAACGCACGCGCAGGCGCCTGGTCGGCAATCTGGTCAACGACTACTTCTTCGGTCCGCAACTGGGCACGCGCCCCAACGGTGTGCCGATCCATCGGCTGAATCTGGACCGTTGGTACCGGCCCATGACGCCGGAGGAATACGCCTCGATCTCGACGCTGGCGCGCTACGAGGCCGAGTCCTGGGTCAACACCGCCAGCTTCGTGGTCACCGGCGATCTGTTCGAGCTGCCGGCCGGTCCGGTCGGCGTGGCCGGCGTGGTCGAGGCCAGCTCGCAGGGCTACGACCTGTCCAGCGATCCGCGCGTGCAGCCGGGCGTGGTCCAGCTGTACAACCTCACCGGCACCAACGGCGGCGGCGAACGCGACCGTTACGCCGCCGGCATCGAGTTCAGCGTGCCGATCACCCAGACCATCAAGGCCAGCCTGGCCGGTCGCTTCGACAAATACGACGACATCACCGCCGTCGACGATGCGCGCACCTGGAACGTCGGCCTGGAATGGCGCCCGACCGAGTCCCTGCTGCTGCGCGGCGCCTACGCCACCAGCTTCAAGGCGCCCGATCTGCATTGGGTGTTCAGCGAGGGCAGCGGCAGCTTCGGCAGCAACACCGATGTGTGGCGTTGTATCGCTGCCGGCGCCAATCCCGGTTGCTCCGGCTACAGCTACAACATGTTCAGCCTCAGCGAGGGCGATCCGAATCTCGAGGAAGAGACCGGCAAGTCCTGGAGCGCGGGCGTGGTCTGGGACGTGGCCGACGGCGTGTCGATCACCACCGACTACTGGAACATCGAACTCAACGGCGCGATCGAACGCCTCAGCGTAGGCAGCATCCTGGCCGGCGAGGCGGGCTGCCGCACCGGCAAGATGCTCAATGGCCAGCCGTTCCAGTTCGCACCGGGCTCGGGCTACTGCCAGGCGGTCACCGCGCTGGTCACGCGCCGTCCGGAAGGCAACGAAGCCATCGACCGGGTGGTGGAGGTCCGCTCGGCGCCGATCAACCAGTCTTACCGCCGCGTCTCCGGCATCGACGCCGGCATCAACTGGCGGCTCAAGACCGATCGGTTCGGCGACTACCGCTTCGATCTGAACTGGTCGCACACCCTCAAGTCCGAGCAGCAGGTGTTCGCCACCGACGGCGTCGACCGCGACTGGCGCGACGATCCGACCAATCTGGATTTCCGCAGCCGCGTGCGCGCGGGCGCCAGCTGGCGTCGTGGCGACTGGTCGTCCAGCCTGTTCATGACCCGCTACGGCAGCCTGCCCAAGGCGGGCGGGGTGGGCCGCACCGGCGTGCACTTCATCTGGAACGCCAACGTCGGCAAGCAGATCACCGACCAGGCCGCGATCAAGTTCTACGTCAACAATCTGTTCAACAACCTGCACCCGGAAGACGAGACCAACAACAGCTTCCCGTACTTCTACGACGTCTACAGTCCGATCGGGCGCGAGCTGGCGCTGCAGTTCGAGTACCAGTTCAAGTAAGGTCGTAAGCTGGCGATGGGGCCCGGTGCGCCGGGCCCCATGCGCTTTGGATCGGATGGCGCGCCGCCTCGGCGACGGGCGCGGTCGTAGCGGGCGAATCGGGAAGACGAAGCATGAGCAAGCTGTCGCAACGAATGCTGGCCTTGGTCGCGTGCCTGGCCTGCGTGGGCGCCGTGCAGGCGCAGGCCGGCGACGGCCAGGCGCGTCCCGCCGATACCAAGGTCGAGGTGCCGGCGCCGGCGTTGGACGACGGCCCCTATCTGAGCTACGAGCCGGGCCAGGTGTCGGCGCGCTGGGTCTGCGGCGGCAAGCTCGTCGAGCGCAAGATCCCGGCCCCGCGCTGGCCGGTCGAGGTGAAGCCCGAATGCGGCTATCCGCGCGCGATCGAGGTCTCGGCGCCGGCAACGCCCGACGCGGGCGCGCCGGTTAAAGGCGTGTCGCGGATCGCGGCCCTGTCCGACGTGCACGGCCAGTACGGGATCATGGTGCAGCTGTTGCGCGCCAACGGCGTCATCGACCAATACCACGAGTGGCGCTACGGCAAGGGGCATCTGGTCATCGTCGGCGACGTGTTCGACCGCGGCCCGCAGGTGAACCAGGCGCTGTGGCTGATCTACGAGCTGGAGCGTCAGGCGCGCAAGGCCGGCGGCGGCGTGCATCTGCTGCTGGGCAACCACGAGATCATGGTGCTGGCCAACGACCTGCGCTACGTCAACGACGGTTACAAGACCAACGCGGCGTTGCTCGGCAAGCCCTATCCGGAACTCTACGGCCCCGATACCGTGCTGGGGCGCTGGCTGCGCAGCAAGCCGGTGATGGCGCAGATCGACGACCTGCTGTTCGTGCACGGCGGCATCGCCGAGGAATACCTGGCGCTGGGCCTGGATCGCAACGACGCCAATGCGCGCTACCGCGCCTCGCTGGGCACGCCCAAGGCGGTGTGGTCGCAGGATCCGGTGCTGAGCGGGCTCTACAACGGCAAGACCAGCCCGATCTGGTACCGCGGCTACTTCAAGGACCCGCAGCTGGATCAGGCGCGCGTGGACGCGATCCTGCGCCGCAGCGGCGTCAAGCGCATCGTGGTCGGCCACACCTCGATGAAGACGGTCGGCCTGTATTTCGACGGCGCGGTGATCTCGGTCGACAGCAGCATCAAGAACGGCGAGTCCGGCGAGCTGCTGATCGTGGAGAACGGGCGCTTGAGCCGCGGCACCCTGGACGGCAGGCGCCTGCCGCTCACCGAGCCCGCAAGCGCCGAGGATTGAGCGCTCGCGACGGCGCGCGCCTCAGCCGGCGATCTCCAGCAGTTCGACGTCGAACACCAGGGTCGCGTTCGGCTCGACCTGGCCGGGCACGCCGACTTCGCCGTAGCCCTGCGCGGCCGGGATCCAGAACCGGTACTTGCTGCCGGTGGGCATCAGCATCAGGCCCTCGCGCAGGCCGGGCATGATCTGGCTGAGCGGAAACTCGGACGGGTGATCGATCGCGTAGGTGTTCTCGAATTCCTTGCCGTCCAGCACCGCGCCGATGTAGTTCACCCGTACCGTCGACGCGGCGTCCGGCTTGGCGCCCTTCGCATCGCGTACGATTTGATACTGCAGGCCCGATGCGGTCTTGACGATGCCGGGCTTGGCGCCGTTCTCGGCCAGGAATTCGCGGCCGCGTTCGAGGTTCTTCTTGGCCAGCACCGCTTGCTCGGCCTTGCGCTTGTCCTGCAGCTGGCGCACGAAATCCTTGCGGATCTGCGCGATCTGGGCCTCGTCCAGCTGCGGCTTCCGGCCGGCATGAGCGGCGCGCAAGGCGGCCACCACGGTCTCGATATCGACCTCGTCGCGCACCGGCGCGACCTGCTTGGCCAGGTCCAGGCCGACCATGTAGCTGGTCCTGGCGCGGGCGTCGTCCAGGCGCAGCGGCGCTGCGTCCGGCGACGCGGCCGTATCGCCGCCTTTGGGCTGGCAGGCGCTCAGCGCGATGGGCAGCAAGGCGAGCAGGCAGACGTGGGCGGCACGATTCATGGTGGGGCTCTCTACGGAGTGGGGACGTCGCATGGGCGGTGCGCGGCTTCGCGTCAATCCTCGACGGCGAAGCTCACCATCATGCCCATGTCCTCGTGTTCCAGATTGTGGCAATGGAGCATGTAGCGCTGGGTGCCGGAGTAGGGCTGCGAGAAGTCGATCGCGATGCGTACGATCTCGCCGGGCCAGACCACGACGGTGTCGCTCAGTCCCAGGTCCTGCGGCCCCAGGCCCTGCGGCGCGACTTTGCGGCTGCGCACGTCGGGCGGGCTGATGCTGCGCGAGACCACGCGGAACTGGAATCCGTGCAGATGGATCGGGTGCGGCATGCTGGTCATGTTGTTGCGGATTTCCCAGACCTCGCGACTGCCGCGCTTGACGTTGAAGACCGGCGCGTGGCCGACCTGGTGGTAGTTCCAGTCGTTGATGAACCAGGTGCCGTCGCTGTCCATGCGCAAACGGATCGGCCGCACCGGCCAGCCCGCGGTGTCCGGCGGCGCGGGCAGCGCGCTCAGCGCGGCCGGCACATTGGCCGACGCCACCTTGGCCTGGCGGCGCTGGCCGTCGCTGCACGCGGCCACGCAGAACTGCATCAGGTCCAGCGCATCGCCCATCGGCGCCGCGCCCGGATGGTCGCCCATGGGGTCGGGCGCGAACGCGCCGGATTCGTCTTCGTTCTCCATCGCCACGTATTCCAGGCTGCGCAGCAGCACGCGCGCGCCGGCCGGCAAGGCGCCGAAGTCGACCAGGACGTCGATGCGCTGCGCCGGCGCCAGGAACACGTCGTCCATGTTCCAGGCCTGCGCCAGCAAGCCGCCGTCGGTGCCGATCAGTCGGAACGGCAGCGTCTGGCCCTGATGGTCGAACGCGATCCGCAGCATGCGCGCATTGCAGCCGTTGACCAGGCGCAGGCGGTACAGCGCGGGCAGCACTTCCAGGAAGGGCTCGGGCGTCCAGTTCACCAGCACGCGATTGCCGATCCAGTCGTCGGCGCCGATGCGATAGACGATGGCGTTGTCGGCGTCGACCTGCTTGTCGGCGATGAACAAGGGCAGGTCGCGCTCGCCCCAGCGCAGGCCCAGGCGTTCGCCCAGGGCGCGATCCTCCGCGTCCTCGACCCGCAGCAGGCCGGCCAGGCCGCGCTGCAGCTGCAGGCCGGTGCGCTCGTGCGGATGCGCGTGATACCAGTACAGGCCGGCGCGGTTGTCGATCGTGTAGCGGTACGTTCTGCGTGCGCCGGCCGCGACCGGATGCAGGCCGCTGCCGTCGTTGGCTTCGTCGATGCTCAGGCCGTGCCAGTGGATAGTGGTGGCTTCGGCCAGCTCGTTGGCGAGCGCGACTTCGACGCGGTCGCCCTGAGCGGCGCGCAACAGGGGATTGGCGACGGCGCGCCCCTCGACGCTGCCGGCGTAGTGCCAGACCGGCGTCGGCTTGCCGGCGAAGATCGGGAACGACGCCGCGCGCGCGCTCAAGGCCAGCGGCGCGGACAAGGCGACTTCCGCGAACAGGCCTTCGCGGCCGGGCAGGCGCAGCGGTGTCTGGAACGGTTGCGCGTTGGGCAGGCCGGGGCCCGTATGCGATTCCGGCGCCGTCGGGTTCATGGCGTGGTCGTGCTCGCGCCGACGCTGGAACAGCCAGGGCGTCGCGGCCACCACGGCGGCCGTGGCGGCCAAGCCGACGAACAGGCGACGACGCGTGGTGTCAGTCATGCGGCCTTGCCCTCACGCCGCGCGCTCGCGGCTCCCCAAGCCGCCGGATTCTGTCACGGAATCCCGGGCATAAAGCCGCGTTGTATCCCACATTCGCGCGTGCGGCCGCTGTCATGAAACCGCATAAGGACTATGCGTGGCGACGGTTACCGCGCGGCGGTTTCGACGTAGGGTTCGAGCTGAGGAAATCGCACGCCGCTGCGTCTGCCCGATTCCCGGCGCCACGTTGCGCTGCGCGACTGCGGCTGCGCTCTGCCCCGGAGCCGTCGGCTGCCGGGGGCGAATGCGATACGGACGCGCGCGGCGATCAGCCCTTGCGCGTGACCCTGCCGCGTGCGCCCACGTAGGTCGCCAGGTGCTGGCCGGTGAGCGTGGAACCGGCCTTGATGAGCTCGGCGGGCGTGCCTTCGAACACCACCTGGCCGCCGTCGTGTCCCGCACCGGGGCCCAGGTCGATGATCCAGTCCGCATGCGCCATCACCGCCTGGTGATGTTCGATCACGATCACCGACTTGCCGGATTCGACCAGGCGGTCGAGCAGGCCCAGCAACTGCGCCACATCGGCCAAGTGCAGGCCGGTGGTCGGCTCGTCCAGCACGTAGACCTCGCCCTTCTCGCCCAGGTGCGTGGCCAGCTTGAGGCGTTGGCGCTCGCCGCCCGACAAAGTGGTCAACGGCTGGCCCAGGCTGATGTAGCCCAGCCCGACATCGGCCAGCCGGTCGAGGATGACCTGGGCCGCCGGCGTATGCGCCTTGCCGGCCCCGAAGAAGGCCTGCGCTTCGGTCACCGACATCGCCAGCACTTGGCTGATGTCGCGGCCGCCGAAGCGGTATTTCAGCACCGAGGCGTCGAAGCGCTTGCCCTCGCATTCCTCGCAGGTGCTGGCCACGCCCGCCATCATGCCCAGGTCGGTGTAGATCACGCCGGCGCCGTTGCAGTTCGGGCAGGCGCCCTCGGAGTTGGCGCTGAATAGCGCGGGCTTGACGTTGTTAGCCTTGGCGAAGGCCTTGCGGATCGGTTCCAGCAGATCGGTGTAGGTGGCCGGGTTGCTGCGCCGCGAGCCGCGGATCGCGCCCTGGTCGATGGTGACCACGCCTTCGCGGTTCGCCACCGAACCCTGGATCAGCGAACTCTTGCCCGAGCCGGCCACGCCGGTCAGCACCGTCAGCACCCCCAGCGGAATGTCGACATCGACGTTGCGCAGGTTGTGGGTCTTGGCGCCGCGCACCTTGAGCGCGCCGGACGGCGTGCGCAGCGAGGTCTTCAACGCGGCGCGATCGTCCAGGTGGCGCCCGGTCAGGGTGCCGCTGGCGCGCAGGCCTTCCAGCGTGCCTTCGTACACCACCTCGCCGCCGGCCGCACCGGCGCCAGGGCCCAGGTCGACGATGTGGTCGGCGATCGCGATCGCCTCGGGCTTGTGCTCCACCACCAGCACCGTATTGCCCTTGTCGCGCAGGCGCAGCAGCAACTCGTTCATGCGCTGAATGTCGTGCGGATGCAGGCCGATGGTCGGCTCGTCGAACACGTAGGTCACGTCGGTGAGCGCGGAACCCAGATGACGGATCATCTTGACGCGCTGCGCCTCGCCGCCCGACAGCGTGCCGGCGGGGCGGTCCAGCGAGAGATAGCCCAGGCCGATCTCGACGAACGAATCCAGGCTATGGCGCAGCGCCGCCAGCAGGGGCGCGACCGAGGGCTCGTCGAGCCCGCTCACCCATTCGGCCAGGTCGCTGATCTGCATCGCGCAGGCGTCGGCGATGCTGAGCTTCTTGATCTTGGACGAGCGCGCGGCCTCGCTGAGGCGGGTGCCGTCGCAGTCGGGGCAGGGGGTGAAGGTCATCGCGCGCTCGACGAAGGCGCGGATGTGCGGCTGCATCGCATCCACGTCCTTGGACAGGAACGACTTCTGGATGGTCGGGATCAGGCCCGCATAGGTCAGGTTGATGCCGTCGACCTTGATCTTGGTCGGTTCCTTGTGCAGCAGGTCGTTCAATTCCTTCTTGCTGTACTTCTTGATCGGCTTGTCGGGATCGAAATAGCCGCTGCCGCGGAAGATGCGGCCGTACCAGCCTTCCATGCTGTAGCCGGGGATGCGCAGCGCGCCTTCGTTGAGCGACTTGCTGTCGTCGTAGAGCTGGCTCAGGTCGATGTCGGTGACCGCACCGCGGCCCTCGCAGCGCGGGCACATGCCGCCGAGGCGGTTGAAGCTTTCCTTGACGGTCTTGGTGCGCGCGCCGCGCTCGACCGTGATCGCGCCCGCGGCGCGCACGGTGGGCACGTTGAAGGCGTAGGCGCTGGGCGAACCGATATGCGGCTTGCCGAGCCGGCTGAACAGGATGCGCAGCATCGCGTTGGCGTCGGTGGCCGTGCCCACGGTGGAGCGCGGGTCGGCGCCCAGGCGCTGCTGGTCGACGATGATCGCCGTGGTCAGGCCGTCCAGCACGTCGACCTCGGGCCGCGCCAGGGTCGGCATGAAACCCTGCACGAAGGCGCTGTAGGTCTCGTTGATCAGGCGCTGCGACTCGGCGGCGATGGTGTCGAACACCAGCGAGCTCTTGCCGGAGCCGGACACGCCGGTGAACACTGTCAGCCGGCGCTTGGGCAGCTCGACGCTGATGTCCTTGAGGTTGTTCACGCGCGCGCCCTGCACGCGGATCAGATCGCGCCGGTCGGCGACATGCGTCGCCGGCGCCGCCTTCGTGGTCTTGGCCATCGGCTCAGCCCAGCGCCTTCTTCAGCAGCGCGCGGATCTTCTTTTCCTCGGCGGCGTCCAGCGACTTCAGCGCGAACGCGGTGGGCCACATCTCGCCGTCGTCGAGCTGGGCGACGTCGTTGAAACCGAACGTCGCATAGCGGCTGCCGAACTTGGACGCTGCCTGGAGGAAGCACAGGATCTTGCCATCGTCGTTGGCGTAGGCGGGCATGCCGTACCAGGTCTTGGGGAACAGGTCGGGCGCGACATCGGTGACGATCGCATGCAGCTTCTTGGCGATGGCGCGATCGGCCGGCGGCATCTCCCCGATCTTGGCGATCAGGTCCTTTTCGCTCTCGGCCTTGCTGGCGGCGGCCTTCAATTCCTTGGCGCGCTCCTTCATCGCGGCGCGCTCTTCGGCCGAGAAGGCCTTGGACGGGCTGGTGCTTGCGGCAGCTTTCTTCTTCGCGGTCATGGGACATCTCCTGGTGCGATAGGGGGCCGGGCCGACAGACCGCGTACCCGGGCAACGCCGGAGCGGGGCTGGGGCAGGGTAGCGGCGCGGGGGAGGCCAGCGCCACCCGCGGGGCGGGCGGCGCGGCCGGGAGTTCGGGCGCGGCCTGGGGCGCGCCCGCTGCGATCAGGTCTGGCCGGCGCCGGAGCGCCTGCGCCACTTGCTCAGGTACGGCAACGCGAACAGGTACACGCCCGTGATCAGCAACAGGGCCAACGGCGCCAGTGGCACGTAGGACACCCAGACCAGCGGCTGCTTCTGCGCCAAGGCGATAAACGTCGCGATCACGGACAGCGTGAAGATCATCGACATCCAACGGTGGAACTGCCGTATCCACTGATTCATGCAGAGCTCCTTTGACGATGGGCGCCCCAGAATGCGGCGAGCGGCCGGCCGTTACCCCGGGGCGGTTGCGAACATCGAAAGCGAATGCTTCAGCGCACTTCGTTGATGCGGACGTGATTGCCGGCGGGGTCGCGGAACGCGCAGTCGCGCACGCCGTAGGGCTGCACCGTCGGCTCGTGGATCACCTCGGCGCCGGTGGCCTGCACGCGGTCGAAGGTCGCATCCAGGTCCGGACTGGCCAGGATGATCATGGCGTAGGTGCCCTTGGCCATCATTTCGGCGATGACGCGCCGCTCCTCCTCGGTGACCCCCGGCGTAGCGCTGGGCGGGTACAGCACGATCGAAGTATCGGGCTGCCCGACCGGGCCTACCGTGATCCAGCGCAAGCCTTGGTAGCCCACGTCCTTGCGGACCTCGAAGCCCAGGGCGTCGCGGTAGAAGGCCAGCGAGGCCTCCGGATCGGTGTGGGCGAGAAAGCTGGAGTGAATGCTGAGGTTCATGGCAGTCCTGCGGTGTGGGTAGGAGCCGTCATGCTAGCCGCGCCTAGTCGCCCGGCGCTTCTCGATTCCTGATCGGTCTGGTCACTTGTTTGGCCACGCACGCCGGCATCCCCTCGGTGGCGGCCGCCGCCTCGCGCCGATACACGCTGGGCGACACCCCCACCAGCTCGGTGAAGCGGGTGCTGAAGGTCCCCAGCGACGAACACCCGACCGCGAAACAGACCTCGGTCACGCTCATCTCGCCGACCCGCAGCAACGCCATCGCCCGCTCGATCCGCCGCGTCATCAGATAGCTATACGGCGACTCCCCGTACGCCGCGCGAAACTCCCGACTCAGATGCCCACCCGACATATGCACCCCGCGCGCGAGCGCTTCCACGTCCAGTGGCTGCGCGTATTCGCGATCGATGCGATCGCGGACGCGGCGCAGGCGGGCGAGGTCGCGGAGGTGGGTGGGGGAGACGGCTGCGTTGCTCGCGGGTGCGAGGTCGCGATCTCCCGCGGTGGCAGCGGATTCGCCGACCGGGCCATCTTTGCGGGATCGGAGCTTGTCACCGGGCATCGCGAGGCCTCATGAAACAAGGGTTTCCGGAACGCAGAAAAATCACAGCGACGAGTGTAACGCACTGAAAGATAAGCTCGAAAGCAGGACGGTGTGGGGGCACGGGGTCGAGCGCCGGCGCCATGATCCGGTCCTGAAGGACATGCGGAGACGCTGCCGGCGACCACGGCGTTCGTGCATCGCTTTCCAGCTATGTGAGGTCGACCAGATCGTTGCGCCGGCCCGTTTTGCAAACGGCGCAGTGCACGAGCGAGTCACTTGCGCAGAATCTTGTCCAGCGCTTTGCCCTTGGCAAGCTCATCGATGAGCTTGTCCAGATAGCGGATCTTCTGCATGAGCGGGTGCTCGACATCCTCGACCCGGATGCCGCAGACCACGCCCTTGATGAGCGAGGCATTGGGATTGAACTTCGGCGCTTGGGCGAAGAAGGTCTCCAGGTCGTTCTCGGACCCGATCTGCTGTTGCAGGCCTTGCGGACTGTAGCCCGCCAACCAACAGATGACCTGGTCGACCTCGTCTTTCGAGCGGCCCTTGGATTCGGCCTTCTTGATGTAGAGCGGGTACAAGCCCGAAAACTTGATCGCGAAGACTTTGTCCAGACGCATGGCCGTTCTCCGGTGGATTCGGGCTGGACGCATAAGGTCTTCGGTGCCTACGCCCGAGTCAAGCCGAACCGCGTAGCGACTTCGGTGGCGTCGATTCGCCGAGGATGCGGTTCAATCCTCAGGCGCTCTGACGCCTGCGTTTCCGTATGCCACACTCCGCGGCCGTGACATGTCCTTGCATTACGCAGCCGTCAGGTTGGAGGAAATGGTGAGTCGGATTCTGTATTCGGGCACGCGGAACGCCTCGAGCTGGGCCTTTCGCGCATGGCTTGCACTCAGGGAAGCGCAGGTCGACTTCGAGGAACACATCGTCGATATCCGCGTGCCTCAGCGCTTCGAGAACCTTGCGCGTATTCAGGCGTTCTCGCCTCCCGGCGCTGTTCCGGTTCTGGTCGACGGCGACCACGCGATCTTCGATTCCTTGGCGATCATGGAGTACGCCAACGACCGCTCCGGGGGGCGGCTGCTGCCCTCCGATCCCGTGATCCGCGCCATCGCACGCTCTTTGCTGGCCTGGCAACATTCCGGGCTGTCGGGCCTGTGTGCGCGGCTGTCGTTCGAAAGCGCGTTCTATCCGGAACGCCGTGCGATGACCGAGGACGAGCAAGCCCAAACAGAGCGCATCGCGGCGGCCTGGGAATCCACTCTTAAGCGCGGTGGCGGGCCATGGCTGACGGGAGACCTGTCGCTGGCCGATCTGGCTTTCGTGCCTACGGTCATCCGCTTGCTGGCGCATGGGCCGGATTTGAGCGCCTACCCCCTGAGCGAACAGTGGGCGTCGCGCCTGTTGCAGCGACCGTCCGTGAACGAGTGGATGCAGCAGGCGCGGGATCTGCCGCCGGTCTATCTGGACGACTACCAGCCTGCCTGATCGCGCCACGAGCCCCGCGCTTGGCCGCAGGAACAGACACCGGGTCGTGCCGCCTGCGCATCAATGATGTCGAAACGCTCAGGATGCGACCTGCGGCCCCAACGCGAGAAAGCCCCGGAAAGGCGGGCTTTCCGAGGCTTCCAAGGCTGGATGAGTGGTGGAGCGGAAGGGGATCGAACCCTCGACCTTCGCATTGCGAACGCGACGCTCTCCCAGCTGAGCTACCGCCCCACGTGCTTAAAAGTGTAACGGCCCGCTGGCGAGGGCGCTAGTCCTGCGCGGCCAGCAGCGGGGCCAGGCCGGGTTCGAGGGCGGCGCGGCGCCAGCCGGAGAGGGCGTCGGGCCAGTCGCCGTGGTCGAGCAGGGACTCCAGCCAGCGCCGCGAGGCGAGTACGCCGTCGGGCAGGCCGAGTTCGGCGCTGCGCGCGGCGACCACGTCCTGCAGCTTGCGCAGGCGCTGTTTGTCGCGGGTTTCGCCGAGCGCGGCGTCGGGGGCCTGGTCTTCGTCGGGCAGCGGGGTGCTCAAGGCGGTCCAGACCGCGTCGCCGAGCTTGCGCGGGGCTTTGGGGTGGGCGTCGAGCTGCGCTTGCAGCAGGTCGCGGTCGGCCGGGTTGGCGCGCGCGATCGCGACGGCGAGTTCGTTGTCGAGAATCCAGCTGCGCGGGCGGTCGTGGTCGCGCGCGTAGGCGTCGCGCCAGCGCAGCAGGCGCAGCAGGCGGCGCTGGGCGTTGCGGTCGAGGAACTGGGCGCTGCGCATGCTCAGGTGCGGCCAGCGTTCCAGGCCTTCGTGTTCGGCGTTGTGGACGGTGCGCTGGGCGTCTTCGGCCAGCCACTCGCGGCGGCCGAGCTGGCCGAGCTGGCCGTCGAGCGCGTCGTGCATGGCGAACAGGTGACGCACGTCGTCGGCGGCGTATTCCAGCTGCGCGGGCGACAGCGGGCGGCGCAGCCAGTCCGAGCGCGTCTCGCCCTTGGCCAGGGTCACGCCGGTGAGCTGTTCGACCAGCTTCTGATAGCCCAGGCCGCCGCCGATGCCGGCCAGCGCAGCGGCCTGCTGGGTGTCGAACAGCGGCTTGGGCACGACCTTGCAGGCATGCATGAACGCGACCAGGTCTTCGCTGGCGCTGTGCATGATCTTGAGGATGGTGGTGTCGGCCAGGATCGGCGCCAGCGCTTCGGCGATGCCAGGCTTGAGCGGGTCGACCAGCAGGATCTCGTCGCCGACCGCGATCTGCACCAGCGCCAGCTGCGGCCAGTAGGTGCGTTCGCGGATGAACTCGGTGTCCAGGCCGATGCGCGCGGGCCGGGAGGCGAAATATTCCTGCAGGTCGGCAGGCTGGGAGATCCAAATGGGCATGGTGATCTGAACGTGTGCGGGACGGTGCGGCGGCGCCGGCGCGACGAAGTTGCCGCGGCGGGCGACAATAGCCTACTTTCGCCCGGTCCGGGCCCGCGCCGTCGGCGCCGGCCCGGAGCGGTACCGTAGGATCGATGGATTAGGCTGCGGAGGACGTTTGCGCGCACAGGCATGGGCAGGTTTGGCGGTGGCGGTGGCGGTGCTGCTCGCGGCGTGTACGCGCGAGCCGTCGACGCCTGCCACGCCGAACCCGGCCGCCGGGCGCACGCCGATCGTGACCATCAGCGCCGACCAGGCGGTGTCGCCGGTGCCGGCCTGGCGGCCGCCCGCGATCGCGGTGGACGACGCCAACGCCAAGGCGCTCAAGAGCCGCGCCGACGCCGCGCTGGCGGCTGGCCAGCTGTACGCGGACGCTGATTCGGCGATTCCGCTGTATTACGCGCTGCTGCAGTACGCGCCCAACGACGTCAAGGTCGCCGCCGGCTTCGAGCGCGCGCTGGCGATGCTGATCGTGCAGGGCGATCAGGCCCTGGACGGGATCGACGACGATCCGCTGCAGCTGCGCGGCGCGCACGAGGCCGCGGCGGTGGCGCGCGCGGTCGCGCCGGAGAACAAGAAGGTCGGCGCCTATCTGCAGCGCGTCGACCGCGCCGACCAGGCCCAGGAGGCCAATCGCCTCGGCGAGGGCGAGCTCAACGCCGGCCGCATCGGCGAGGACGGCAAGGGCGGGGCGTTGGGCTATTTTCGCGAGGCGCTGGAGCTGCGCCCCGGCGACGTGCGCGCCAGCCAGGGCATCGCCGCGGCCGAGAGCGCGCTGATCCGGCGCGCCGAGGTCGCGGCCGACCGCGACGATTACGCCGGCGCCGAGCGTTGGCTGGCGTTGGCCGCACAGGTACGGCCGAAGATGAGCACCGCCGCCGACGCCCAGGGCCGCATCGCCACCCAGCGAGCCGCGCGCGTGGGCCGCTTGCGCGATCTGGGGCTGGCTGCGTTGCCGCGCGCGCGCGGGATCGAGGAGGCGCGGGTGCTGCTGGCCAATCTGCTGCGGATCGCGCCGTCCGGCGATCCGGCCGCGGTCGAGCTGCGCGAGCGCATCGAGCTGGCCACCCACTACGGCCTGTTCCGCCCCGGCCAGGCCTTCACCGAGGCCATGCAGAGCGGCGGGCGCGGGCCGACCATGGTGGTGATCCCGCACGGCGCGTTCCGCATGGGCGCCGAGGCCGAGGAGGCCGGCTCCAGCGACGCCGAGCGCCCGACCCGCAACATCCGTTTCGATCGTGGCCTGGCGGTGTCGCGCACCGAGATCACGGTCGGCGAGTTCCGCCGTTTCATGAACGCGACCAAGCACCGCGCGCGCGCCAGCCGGCGCGGTTATTCCACCGCGTACGACGAGCGCAGCGGCAACCTGGTCCGGCGCGGCAACGTCGACTGGCAGTCGGACTACGCCGGTGCCAAGGCCGGCGACGATCTGCCGGTGGTGCACGTGAGCGCCAAGGACGCGATGGCCTATGCGGCCTGGCTGTCCAAGCAGACCGGGCACCACTACCGGCTGCCCAGCGAGGCCGAGTTCGAATACATGCTGCGCGCCGGCAGCGCCCAGACCTATCCCTGGGGCGAGGGCGCGCCGCTGACCCGGGTCGGCAACCTGACCGGCGCCCTGGACGCATCGCCGACCGGGCGGCGCTGGAACAACGCCTTCGCCGGCTACGGCGACAACGCCTGGGGCCCGGCGCCGGTGGGGCGCTACCGCGCCAACGCCTTCGGCCTGCACGACATCGCCGGCAACGTCAGCGAATGGGTGGGCGACTGCTGGCACGACAGCTACCGGCGCGCGCCGCGCAACGGCGAGGCCTGGGTCAATCCGGGCTGCCGCACGCGGGTGCTGCGCGGGGGCTCCTGGGCCAGTTCGCCGGCGCAGACGCGCTCGGCCTGGCGCCAGGGCAGCGACGCCGATACCACCAGTGCGCGCATCGGCTTCCGCGTGGTGCGCGATATCTGACACGATGGGCGTCAGGCGGGCCTTGCGTCCGCTCGGGGCCGGCAACGCCGGCGCAAGCGGCACGACCAGGCAGGGCGGAGGATTACAGATGCGGATCGACCCCTTCGGTAACGCGCAACAGCGCCAGGGCGGCCAGCGCCGCGGTTTCGGCGGCATACGCTGGTGGATCCTGATCCTGTTCGCGGGCTACGCGGCCTGGTCCTGGTTCGGCAGCGCCCAGACCGATCCCTACACCGGCGAGCAAGCCCACTACGGCGCCAGCGCCGACGAGGAAGTGGAGTTGGGCGCGCAGGCGTTCCAGCAGGTGCTGGGCGATGCCAGCCAGCAGGGCGCGCTGGTGCCGGCCGACAATCAGGTCAGCCAGCAGGTGCGCGAGATCGCGCAGCGGCTGATCAACCGGGTGCCGCAGGTCACCGCCGATCTGGCCGCGCAGCATCAGCAGCAGGCGCCCACCGACTACCAGGGTTTCAAGTGGGACGTGGCGGTCATCAATTCCAAGGAAGCCAACGCGTTCTGTCTGCCCGGCGGCAAGATGGCGGTGTACACCGGCCTGTTGCCGATCGCCGAGAACGAAAGCGCGCTGGCGGTGGTGATGGGGCACGAGATCGCGCATGCGCTGTTGCGCCACGGTTCGCAGCGCATGGCGCAGCAGAAGTTGGTGCAGATGGGGCAGATGGCGGCGGGCGTGGCGCTGGGCGGCATGGATCCGCAGCAGCAGCAGGCGGTGATGGGCGCGCTGGGCGCCGGTGCGCAGTACGGTTTCGTGCTGCCGTACGGGCGCAATCACGAGACGCAGGCCGATCAGGTCGGTCTGATGTTGGCGGCGGCGGCGTGCTACGACCCGCGGCAGGCGATTCCGCTGTGGCAGCGGATGGAGCAGTTGGGCGGGGGGCAGCGGCCGCCGGAGTTCGCGTCCACGCATCCGGATCCAGCCAATCGCATCCAAGTGTTGCAGGGGCTGATGCCGCAGGCGGAGGCGTATTACCAGAAGTATTGCGCGGGGCAGCCGCCGTTGAAGTGAGACGGGGGGGATTCGCCGCGTCGGCGCGCGTTGGCGCGACGATGCGGTTGTCACCGCAACCTACGGCTTCACCGCGACGATGCGGTTGTCACCGCAACCTACGATGTCGCCGCTTTCTGTGGGAGCGGCGTGAGCCGCGATGCGCTTGGTCGAGTCGGCGCGCCCGCAGTCCAGTCGTAGGGTGTGGTGAGCGGAAGGCCAACCGCACCATCGCGCAAATCCGAATCATCGCGACTAACCGGGCGGCGTGGGGAGGATTCGCTTTTGCTTTGCTTTCGCCTTTTCTGACCGAAGGTCAAAGGCTTCCGCCTGCTGCGCATGCGGGTCACCTCCTTTTGCTTTTGGCTCCCTCCTTTGAAAAAGGAGGGTTGGGGAGGATTTGCTGTTGCTCTGCTTTTGTTTTTCTGACCGAAGGTCAAAGGCTTCCGCCTGCTGCGCATGCGGGTCACTTTCTCTTGCTAGCCCAAGAGTCCGTCTGGATTCCCTTCGGTCAAAAGTAACCAAAGAGAAGGGCTAGCCGGACCAAACCTCCCCTGCGAGCGCGGAGCTCGCGCCGGGATTTTTCGATAGGACATCCTTGTCCTATCGAAAAACGGCGCGCGTCCTGCGCGCCGCCCTTCGGGTCTACGGTTGGTCGTGTGAGTGCGTTGCTTTTGGATTTGAATGCCGGGGCAACGGCAACGGCAACGGCAACGGCAACCGCAACTGCAACCGCAACTGCAACCGCAACCGCAACCGCAGCTGCAAGGTGATGCTGGTAACGTCGAACGTCGGTAGGACTGAAGCGGGGCGTCGCTCTCAGAAGCTCATGAACAAGCCGCCGTTCACCGGGATGTTGGCGCCGGTGATGAAGCCGGCGTCTTCGGCGGTCAGGAACTCGACGGTGCGCGCGATTTCGCTGGGCTTGCCTAGGCGGCCGACCGGGACGCTGTCGACGATCTTGGCGCGGATGTCTTCGGGTACGGCCATCACCATCGCGGTTTCGCAGTAGCCGGGGGAGACCGAATTGACGGTCACGCCCTTGCGTGCGACTTCGCGCGCCAGCGCCATGGTGAAGCCGTGCATGCCGGCCTTGGCGGCCGAATAGTTGGTCTGGCCGAACTGGCCGGTCTGGCCGTTGACCGAGCTGATGTTGACGATGCGGCCGAAGCCGCGCTCGGCCATGCCGTCGACGGCGTGACGGCACAGGTTGAACACGCCGTCCAGGTTCACGCCCAGGACCTCGTCCCACTGGCGCTTGTCCATCTTGCGCAGGCTGGTGTCGCGGGTGATGCCGGCGGCGTTGACCAGAATGTCGATCGCGCCCTCTTCGCGGTGGATGCGTTCGACGGTGGCCGCGCAGTCGTCGTAGTCGGCGACGTTGGCGGCTTCGAAGCGCACGTCCAGGCCGCGCACTTCGTCGTGGAAGGCGGCGATGCGTTCCTCGCGCGAGGCCAGGTCGATCGCGATCACGCGCCGGCCGGCGCGCGCCAAGGTCTTGCAGATCTCGCTGCCGAGACCGCCGATGCCGCCGCTGACGACGGCGATGCGTTTGCTCATGCTTGTTCCCCCTGCGCCGGCGCGGGCCGGCTACGCGCACGCGCCGGCGCCGCGCGCGGAAGCGCGCGAGCCGTCGCGGTCGGTGATCGATACGCGGCTCAACGCTCGCGCTTGGTGTCGCCCTTGGGCTTGGTGCCGGCGCCGGAGGCCGGGCTCTGGCCGACGCTGCCGGACAGGTTCTGCTGGAATTCCTTCCACAGGGTCAGGTTGCGCTCGGTGAGCTGATTCATCATCGCCCACGGGGTCTGGCCGAGCATGCCGCCGACCTGGTTGCGGAACTGCGCCTGCTGATCCAGGAACACCTGCATCGAGCGTTCCAGGTAGTTGCCCATGAAGCCCTGCAGCGAGTCGCCGTAGAAGCGGATGATCTGGCTCAGCAACTGGGTCGAGAGCACCGGTTCGCCGTCTTGTTCGTGCTCGGCGATGATCTGCAGCAGCACCTGGCGGGTCAGGTCGTCGCCCGAACGGGCATCGCGGACCTCGAACTCCTCGCCGTCGACGATCAACTGGCGGACGTCCTCGATGGTGATGTAGCTGGAGATCTCGGTGTCGTACAGACGGCGGTTCGGGTACTTCTTGATGACTCGGGTCGAGGCCATGGAGCTTTGGCTCTAAAATCGTGGTGCCTTGCAGCATGGCGCAGGCCGAGGGGGCTTGCAACAGGCAGGGGCGGGCCCTGGCCGCAGGCCGAGCCGCGGGGCACGGGGGTAGGTGGATTTGGTGTGCCGGCGGCGCCGGCTGCGCGACGGCAGGGTCGGGGCGGCGCGCTCGATGCGATCCGGCCGGGCGCCTTGGCGCCCAAGCCGGGATGCGCCGCGCCCGCGGGCGCGGCGCGTGGGGACTTACCAGCCCATGTACTGGCCGCCGTTGGCGGACAGGTTGGCGCCGGTGATCCAGCCGGCCTCGTCGGGGATGAAGAAGCCCACCGCGTAGGCGATTTCCTCGGGGTTGCCGAGGCGGCCGGTCGGGATCTGCGCGACGATCTTGTTGCGCACGTCCTCGGGCACCGCCATCACCATGTCGGTGGCGATGTAGCCGGGCGAGACCGTGTTCACGGTGATGCCGAACTTCGCGTTCTCCTGCGCCAGCGAAATCGTGAAGCCGTGCATGCCGGCCTTGGCCGCGGCGTAGTTGGCCTGGCCGTACTGGCCCTTCTGGCCGTTGATCGAGCTGATCTGCACGATCCGGCCCCACTTGCGCTCGCGCATGCCTTCGATCACCGGGCGGGTGACGTTGAAGCAGGAGTTGAGGTTGGTGCCGATCACGTCGGTCCACTGCTGCGGGGTCATGCGGTGGAAGGTGGAGTCGCGGGTGATGCCGGCGTTGTTGACCAGAATGTCGACCGGGCCGAGCTGGCTTTCGACGTTGCGTACCAGCGCTTCGGCCTGTTCGGGGGAGGACACGTCGCCTTGCGCGAGCGCCACGTCGATGCCGAGTCCTTTCATCTGCGCCTGCCAGGCGCGTCCTTTGGCCTCGTCGCGATAGTTGGTCGCGACCCGATGACCCATCTGGGCCAGGCGTTGGACGATCGAGGTGCCGATGCCACCGGTACCGCCGGTGACCAATGCGACGCGTGACTGCATGTCTTCCTCTCCACGGCCGCGACGGTGCGGCCCTGACCCGATTCTAGTCAGCAAATATGAAATCGCCGTTGTGCATCGCGGCGAGCGAAACGGTCGGTGTGGACGCGATGCGACCGGGATCGAACTCGGCCTGTGCGCGGGTGAGCAATTGCGGCACCGTGCTCGCGCCCGCCAAGGCCGTCGGGGCCTGGCCCAGGGCCTGCCAGGCCGCGCGCAGCGCCGGCAGCGGGTGCTGCGGATCGACCGGCAGCGCGGCGTCGGATTTGGACAGCTTGCGGCCGTCGCTGCCCAGCACCAGCGGCAGATGGGCGTAGTGCGGCGTGGGCAGGCCGAGCGCGCGCTGCAGCAGGATCTGGCGCGGGGTCGAATCGAGCAGGTCGGCGCCGCGTACGACGTCGCTGATGCCCTGGTCGGCATCGTCCACCACCACCGCCAGTTGGTAGGCCCAATAGCCGTCGGCGCGGCGCAGTACCACGTCGCCGACTGCGCGCGCGACATCCTGCGTCTGCAGGCCGCGGATGCGGTCCTGGAACTCGACCACGCTGGCGTCGGCCACGCGCAGGCGGATCGCCGGCGTACGCCCGGGGCGTTCCGGCGCGGCCACGCAGCGGCGGTGGATGCCGCCGACCGCGGCCAGGTCGCTGCGGCTGCAATGGCAGGGGAAGGCGAGGTCGCGCGCGAGCAGATCGTCCAGCGCCTGGCGGTAGCGTTCGCCGCGCTCGCTCTGGCGCAGCACGGGTTCGTCGGATTCCAGGCCGAACGCGCTCAAGGCGCGCAACTGGCGCTCGGCCGCGCCGGCGACTTCGCGTGGCGGATCGAGGTCTTCTATGCGCACCAGCCAAGTGCCCTGCGCATGCCGCGCGAGCAGCCAACTGCCGAACGCGGCCAGCAGCGAACCGAAGTGCAGGTCGCCGGTGGGCGAGGGCGCGAAACGGCCGCGGTAGCTGGAATTCAGGGGCGTGGGCAAGGGCGTTCGGACGGCGGGTGCTGGGACGGGGTGGTGCGGCGGTCGCGAGCCCAAGCCCGATCGAAGGCCTGGCGCTTGCTTGAACCGACTCGCCGGGCAAAGCCGCGCGGGGCGGGGTTTCACTTGAATTCACGGGGAGCCTGCCACATTTTGTTCCGGACCGCGCACGGTGCGCGGGTACGGTTCACCCCACGACCATGTTCAAACGCATCGCTCTATTCCTCGCTACCAACCTGGCCGTCCTTGCCCTGCTGAGCATCGTGCTGGCGGTGCTGCAGTCGTTCGGCATCACCACCGGGCGCAACGGCTCGCTGCTGATCATGGCCACCTTGTTCGGCTTCGGCGGCTCGTTCGTGTCCTTGCTGCTGTCCAAGTGGATGGCCAAGCGCAGCACCGGTGCGTACGTGATCGAACAGCCGCGCAACGAAGCCGAGCAGTGGCTGGTGAACACGGTGCGACGCCAGGCCGAAGCGGCCGGCATCGGCATGCCCGAGGTCGCGATCTACGACGCACCCGAGATCAACGCCTTCGCCACCGGCGCCAACCGCAACAACGCGCTGGTCGCGGTGTCCACCGGCCTGTTGCGCTCGATGAGCCGCGACGAGGCCGAGGCGGTGCTGGGCCACGAGGTCAGCCACGTCGCCAACGGCGACATGGTGACCATGGCGCTGGTCCAGGGCGTGCTCAACACCTTCGTGATCGTGCTGGCGCGCCTGGTCGGCCGCGTGATCGACGGCTATCTGTCCGGCAACCGCGACGGCGGCCCGGGCTTGGGTTACTACGTGATCGTGTTCGTGCTGGACATGGTGTTCGGCCTGTTCGCGAGCATGATCGCGATGTGGTTCTCGCGTTATCGCGAGTTCCGCGCCGACGCCGGCGGTGCGCGTCTGGCCGGTCGCGACAAGATGATCGGCGCGCTGGAGCGCCTGGCTCAGACCTACGGCGAGAGCACCCTGCCCAAGCAGGTGCAGGCGTTCGGCATCAGCGGCGCGGTCGGCCACGGCCTGTCCAAGCTGCTGCGCAGCCACCCGCCGCTGGAAGAGCGCATCACGGCGCTGCGCAATGCGCCGGTCGAGACGGTGCGCGGGTCGGTGGTGGCGCGCTAATCCAGCGCTGCCGATAGTCAGGAAGAAGCCCGCCGGATGGCGGGCTTTTTCTTTGGGGCTGGGGGCGGGTCCGGGATTCGTGGGCGGGTGGGGCGCGGCTTGCGCCGCTCCTGTTGGGGAGGGCGGATGCGGGATCAGGGCGGGGCTGAAGGGAGGGGTTGACACATACCGACTATTTGGTATGTTTAGGCCATGGCCAGACCTACCAAGCAATCGCCCGAGCGCGGCGGCGCACGACTCAGACTCCTGGAGGCGGCACGCGACGTGATCCGCGCCAAGGGCTATGCGGCTACGACGGTCGACGAGCTGTGCGCGGCGGCCGGCGTGACCAAGGGCGCGTTCTTCCATCACTTCGGCAGCAAGGACGCGCTGGGCGTCGCCGCGGCCGAGTTCTGGGCCGAGACCACCACCGCCTTCTTCGCCGCGGCGCCGTACCACGAACCCGCCGATGCACTGGACCGCGTGCTGGCCTATGTCGCGTTCCGCAAGGCGATCATCGCCGGCGACCTGGCCGAGTTCACCTGCCTGGTCGGGACCATGGCGCAGGAGGTGCATCGCAGCGCGCCCGAGATCCGCGACGCCTGCGGCCGCAGCATCTTCGGCCACACCGCCACGCTGGAGGCCGACATCGAACGCGCGCGCCGCGATCGCGGCATCGACGCGCACGACTGGAGCGCCGCCAGCCTGGCGCGGCATACCCAGGCGGTGATCCAGGGCGGCTTCGTGCTGGCCAAGGCCGGCAACGATCCCGCGCATGCGCGCGAAGCGCTGGATCATCTGGACCGGTACATCCGGCATCTGTTCCACGTCGTGCAGGAGCAAGCGGCATGAACGAGACCACGAGCCTGGCCTGCGCCTGCGGGCGCACCCGTCTGGAAGTCAGCGGCGCGCCGATCCTGGTGTCCGAATGCCTGTGCGACAGCTGCCGCGAGGCCGCCGATCGCCTGGCGACGCTGCCCGGCGCGAGCAGCATGCTCACGCCGTATCGCGCCACGCCCAGCGCGGAGTACCGCAAGGACCGCATCCGCATCCTGGCCGACGCGGCGCAGTTGGCCGAGTTCCGCCTCAGCCCCGGCGCCGGTTCGCGCCGCGTGGTCGCGACCTGCTGCAACACGCCGCTGTTCCTGGAGATGAAGGGCGCGCACTGGCTCAGCGTGTATTCGCACCTATGGCCGGCGGCGACGCGGCCGCGGCCGCAGCTGCGCACGATGGTCGGCGATCTGGCCGATGCGTCGCGGGTGCCGGACGACCTCCCCAATCTGAAGACCCACACGGTGCGCTTCTACGCCAAGTTGTTCGCCGCCTGGGTCGCGATGGGGCTGCGCAATCCGAAGATCGAGGTGGGAGGGAAAGTCGATGCCTGAGGACAAGGTCGAGATCGAGAACGTCAACACGCCCGGCAAGACCGAGCGGGTGGATCGCGCCAAATACACGGCGATGCGCAAGGCGTTGCTGGCGGTGCTGCCGAAGGCGGCGCCGGGGCTGAAGGTGCCGGAGGCGAAGGAGGCGTTGCTGCCGCTGCTGCCGGAGGCGCTGTTTCCGCAGGGCAAGACGGCGGGGTGGTGGCTGAAGGCGGTGCAGCTGGATCTGGAGGCCAAGGGCGTGATCGCGCGGGCGGAGATCAAGCCGGTGCATTTGTATAGGTTGGGATCGGGCTGAGGTCCTATTCCGATCGGCGTGTGCGGATATAGCGCCGTTCGCGCGATTCGTTGGTGATGGGCCTGTCGGGCTGCGGTGGCTGTGGCGCGGAAAAGCAAATCCCCCTCGATCCCCCTTTTTTAAAGGGGGAGGAAGAGCGGGGGCATTTGTATGGGGTGGGATCGGGCTGAGGTTCCCGTTCAATCGGCGTGTGCGGATATAGCGCCGTTCGCGCGATTCGTTGGTGATGGGCCTGTCGGGCTGCGGCGGCAGTGGCGCGGAAAAGCAAATCCCCCTCGATCCCCCTTTTTCAAAGGGGGAGGAAGAGCGGGGCGGCGCGGGGTTTTGCTCGGCTTCGAATGCGGAGTAGCCGCTTACTGGAAGTCGTAATCCATATCCGGACCCGCCGCGGCCAGGAAGTGGCCCTGGGCGTAATCGATGCCGGCGGCGAACAGGAAGGACATGCTGGCCGCGTCCTGGACGAACTCGGCGATGGTCTGCTTGCCCAGTTCGCGCGCCTTGCTGGCGATCTCGCGGATGCGCTGCTGGTGGTCGGCGCTGCTGGGCAGGTCTTCCATGAAGGCACGGTCGATCTTCAGGAACGAAGCATCGAAATGGCTGAGCATCTGGAACGAGTTCAGGCCCGAGCCGAACTGTTCCAGGCCCACGCGCACGCCGAAACGCGAGACCCGGGCCTGGAATTCCTGCGCCGCGCGCAGGTGGGTGAAGACCTTGGACTCGGGCAGCTGCAGCACCAGCAGGCTGCCTTCGGCGTTCTGCCGCGCCAGCTGCTCTTCGATGTGCTGGAGCAGGCTTTCGTCCTGCAGCGAGGCCTGGGTGATCTTGACCAGCAAGGTGGTGCGCTTGCCGGCGCGCAGGCGATCGCCGAT
Source organism: Lysobacter sp. cf310 (assembly GCF_900114355.1). Classification (GTDB taxonomy): domain Bacteria; phylum Pseudomonadota; class Gammaproteobacteria; order Xanthomonadales; family Xanthomonadaceae; genus Lysobacter. The sequence continues at coordinate 447,342 of NZ_FOSS01000002.1, read as the reverse complement.
GACCTGGATGGCCTTGCCGACCACCCAGCGGTCGATTTCCCACAACAGCCCGTGCTCCTCGGCGATCTGCAGGAAGCTCAGCGGCTGCACCAGTTCGCCGGGCTCGCCCTGCATGCGCAGGTAGGCCTCGTACATCTCCATCGGCTCGCCGTGCAGATTGATCAGCGGCTGGTAGTTCATCAGGAAGCGGTCGGCGTCCAGCGCGTCGCGGATGCGCGTGACCCAGGCTTCGACGCGTTCGGACTCGGCGCGGTCGGCCGCGCCCGGGTCGAACAGTTCGGTGCGGTTGCCGCCCACGCCGATGCTGGACAGCACGCACTGGCTGGCCTTGCCCAGCACCGCGGTGACGCTGGCGATCTTCTCGCCGATCTGCACGCCGCCGATGCTGACGGTGGTGTTGAGCGAGCGGCTGGGGGTTTCCAGCACGTGGTCGGCGAAGGCGGTGCGCAGGCGGTCGGCCAGGGCCGAGGTCGCGTGGTAGTCGCAGTTGGGCGTGAGCACCGCGAACTGGTGCTCGGAGAAACGCGCGGCGACGTCGTCGGGGCCGATCACGGTGCGCAGGCGCTCGCCGAACGCGGCGATCAGCTCGTCGGACGCGTCCAGGCCGATTTCCTGCAGCAGGCGCGCGTAATGATCGGGTTCGATCAGCAGCAGGCCGTGGTGGGTGTTGTTCTGGGCGGCGTCGGACACCGCGTCCTCGAGCGCGCGCAGGAAGGTGGCGCGGTTGAGCAGGCCGGTGACCTGGTCGCGCTGGCGCAGGGCCTCGACCTCGCGCGCCAGTTCGGGGTCGAACTCCTGGCGGCGCAGGATCACCTGCAGGCACTGCTCGCCTTCGTAGCTGGCCGGCGTGAATTCCATGACCGCGGCGAAATGGCTGCCGTCGAGCGCGCGCGCCTCGGTTTCGTAACGCGGCGGCGGCGCCTCGCCCTTGGACAACTGCTTGAGCAGTTGCTTGAAGCCGTCGACCTGGCCGGGTGCGACCAGGTCCAGCAGCGACATGCCCTCGATCTCTTCGAAGGATTCGAAACCGAAGATATCCAGGTAGGCCGCGTTGGCGCGGATGTGCATGCCTTCGTGGATGTAGGCGATGGGCTCGCGCGAGGAATCGATCAGGGTGTCGCAGCGGCGCTCGGTCTCGCGCACCTGGGCTTCCAGGCGGCGCAGCGAGCGGCGCGCTTCCAGGTCGGCCCATTCGGCGCGGACCACGTTCTGCACGTGGTCGGTGTGACCGCGCAGGATCACGCTGCGCGCGCCCATCGACAGGACTTCCAGCAGGCCGGTGTCGTCGACGTTGTCCAGCAGGACCAGGACCGGCAGGTCCTTGCCGGTGCTGTCGACCTGCTGCATGACCTTGGGCAGCGGCAGGTTGCGCGCGTCGCGCGCGGCCAGCACCAGGTCGGGCTGCTGCAGCACCTGCGCGGCCAGCTCGGTTTCGTTCTCGGGACGCGACGGTCGCACGGCGATGCCGCTGTTGCGTAGACCGCTGACGATGGCTTCCGCCGCCTCGACGCTGTCGTCGACGATCAGCAGGCGCAGCACCATGTCTTTGCCGAATTGCATTCACCACCTCCGTGGCCCGCGTTTATGACACGAAGGCCGGGCCGGAGTCCATGCGAACCGCGTTACAGCGGTCGCTTTCCGGGATCTCCGGCGATCTCGCGCACCAGTTTTGGAACCAGGTAGCCAGAAAGCCGCGCGGCCAGCGCGCGATGCAGCGCGCGGGCACGTTCGTCTTCGATTTCGAAGTGCGCAGCCCCCTGCACACGATCGAGCTGATGCAGATAGTACGGCAGGACGCCGGCACGGAAACCACGCTCGCTCAAATCTGCGAGCGCCTCGACGCTATCGTTGACGCCGCGCAGCAGCACGGCCTGGTTGAGCAGGGTCGCGCCGGCGGCGCGCAGCCGGCCCAGGGCGGCATCGACGGCGGCGTCGAACTCCTGGGCGTGATTGGCGTGCAGGACCACGGTGACCGGCCAGGGCAGGGCGCGCAGCCAGGCCAGCAGCGGCGCGTCCACGCGCTCGGGCAGGACCACCGGCAGGCGGGTGTGGACGCGCAGGCGCTTGAGGTGCGGGACTGCGGCCAGGGCCTGGGTCAGCTCGGCCAGCTTAGGGGTGGCCAGCGACCAGGGGTCGCCGCCGGACAGGATGACCTCGTCGATCTCCGGGTCGGCTGCGATCAGGTCGATCGCGGCGCGCCAGCCGGCCGCGGCCGCGGTTTCCTCGGCATAGGGGAAGTGGCGGCGGAAGCAGTAGCGGCAGTGGATCGCGCAGCTGCCGGTGGTGACCAGCAGGGCGCGCCCGCGGTACTTGCGGATCACCCCGTCGCCGGCCTTGGCCAGGCCGTCGCCGACCGGGTCCAGGACGTAGCCGGGCATGGGTCGCAGCTCCTGGTCCAGAGGCAGGACCTGGCGCAGCAGCGGGTCGTGCGGGTCGCCGGCGCGCATGCGCGCGACGAAGCCGCGCGGCACCCGCAGCGGGAACTGCGCCGCGGCCTCGTCCGACACCCCGGCGGCGACGCCGTCCAGCCCCAGCAGGGCCAGCAGCTCGCGCGGATCGCGCACCGCATCGCGCCACAGCGCCTGCCAGCGCGCGGACGCGCCGGGGTGCGGGAGGGGCTGCGGCTGTATGGAGGCCGGGGCTGCGGGTATCATGCGGGGCTAGCTTGTATGGATCCGGTTTCGTGGGTCCGGCGCCCAGGGGCTTCCCCCGGCTCCGGTCCCGTTCGCGTCCCGCCCGGCCTTTCGGCGGCGGTGGCTGGCGCAGCCCGACATTCTAGCCTCCCGCCGTCGGTACGGCGGCCCCGACCCGTCGGGGCCCCGCGCACCGGCCGGCGCAACCGCCTCATTCTTACATTCGCAGGAGTTTCAGCATGGCCAGCTTGGGCATGAACGACGTCAAGACCGGACAGAAGATCCTGGTCAATAACGACCCGTGCATCATCACCGAGACCGAGTACGTCAAGCCGGGCAAGGGCCAGGCCTTCACCCGCATCAAGTACCGCAGCATCAAGTCGGGCCGCGTGGTCGAAATGACCATGAAGGCCACCGACAGCGTCGAACAGGCCGACGTGGTCGACACCGACATGCAGTACCTGTACTCCGACGGCGAGTACTGGCACTTCATGAACCAGGAGTCGTTCGAGCAGGTCCAGTCCGACAAGGCCGGCATGGGCGGCGCCGAGAAGTGGCTCAAGGGCGAGGAAGAGTGCGTGGTGACGCTGTGGAACGGCGTGCCGATCGCGGTCCAGCCGCCGAACTTCGTCGAGCTCAAGATCACCGAGACCGACCCGGGCGTGCGCGGCGATACCTCGGGCGGCGGCGGCAAGCCGGCCACCCTGGAAACCGGCGCGGTGGTGCGCGTGCCGCTGTTCGTGGGCCAGGACGAAATCATCAAGGTCGACACCCGTTCCGGCGAATACGTCAGCCGGGTGAAGTGACGCGAGGGCCCTTGGCCGCTTGTGGCCAAGGCTTTGCCATCGGGTCACTCCGCGAAAGCGGGGGCAGTGCTTTCAGCGCCATGCTGGATTCCCTGGTTCCCCGCATTCGCGATGCCATTGCGTCATCCCGCGAAAGCGGGGGTCCAGTGAATCAGCGCCATGCTGAACTCCCCCGACCCCCACCTTCGCGATCGAATCAGGATCCTCCCGCGCAAGCGGGGTATCCACCAAAGCTCAGGCGCCTCCGCCTGAGCCGGGCGGTCCGAACGCCACCCCGCGCCCACTCGCCATCCGCGCGTAACCGCAATCGGCCCCCGACCCGCTACGCTATCGATACGCGCCGCCGTTGCGCGAAAACGAAGGGCCGACTACGCGAATGACGACCGATACCGAAACCCGATCCTGCGACCTGTTGATCGAAGCGGGCTGGGTGGTCCCGGTCGAACCGCATGCGGTGGTGCTGGAAGACCACGCCGTGGCGGTGCGCGGCGGCGCGATCGTCGACGTGCTGCCCATCGCCGAAGCGCGCAGCCGCTACCGCGCCGCCGAGACCGTGTCGCGCCCCGAGGCGGCGCTGATCCCGGGCATGGTCAACGCCCACACCCACAACCCGATGACCCTGCTGCGCGGCATCGCCGACGACCTGCCGCTGATGGAATGGCTGCAAGGCCATATCTGGCCGGTCGAGGCGGCGGTGATCGGGCCGCAGTTCGTCGAGGACGGCATCACCCTGGCGATCGCCGAGATGCTGCGCGGCGGCACCACCTGCGCCAACGAGAACTACTTCTTCCCCGACGTCCAGGCCGCGGTCTACAAGCGCCATGGCTTCCGCGCCCGGGTCGGTCTGCCGGTGATCGATTTCCCGACCGCCTGGGCCCAGAGTTCGGACGAATACTTCGACCGCGCCGGCGAGGTCCACGACCTGTGGCGCGACGATCCGCTGGTCGCGACCGCGTTCGCGCCGCATGCGCCGTACACGGTCAGCGATGCGAACTTCGAACGCATCCGCATGCTCGCCGATCAGCTCGACCTGCCGGTGCACCTGCATACCCACGAGACCGCGCAGGAAGTCGCCGACTCGATCAAGCTGCACGGCCAGCGCCCGCTGGCGCGACTGGACCGGCTGGGCCTGGTCACCGACCGCCTGATCGCGGTGCACATGACCCAGCTCACCGACGCCGAGATCGAGCTGTGCGCGCAGCGCGGCGTGAGCGTGGTGCATTGCCCGGAATCCAATCTCAAGCTGGCCTCGGGTTTCTGCCCGGCCTGCAAGCTGCACCACGCCGGGGTCAATCTGGCGATCGGCACCGACGGCTGCGCCAGCAACAACGACCTGGACATGTTCGGCGAGACCCGCACCGCGGCGCTGCTGGCCAAGGCCGTGGCCGACGACGCCTCGGCGCTGGACGCGTTCAGCGCGCTGCGCGCGGCCACCCTGGGCGGCGCGCGCGCGCTCGGCTTCGAAACCAGGATCGGCTCGATCGAGATCGGCAAGCAGGCCGATCTGGTCTGCGTCGATCTGGGTCAGCTCGAAACCCAGCCGCTGCACCACGTGGTCTCGCAACTGATCTACGCCACCGGCCGCCACCAGGTCAGCGATGTCTGGATCGCCGGCGCTGCCAAGCTGCGCCAGCGCGTGCTGGTGGATATGGACGTCCAGGCCCTGATCGCCAACGCGCGCCAATGGCGCGGCCGGATCGCCGCGCTCGGGCGCTGAGTCCGGCGTCGTTCCCCCTTTTCACGTACGCACAGGCAGATCCCCCATGAGCGCACACGGCACCGCGTCCGAATCGGCCCAGGCCGGCGGCGACGACAACTACAGCCAGGCCGAACTCGACAAGTTCGGCGCCCTGGCCAACCGCTGGTGGGACCCGCAGGGCCCGCAGAAGGCGCTGCACGCGCTCAACCCGGCGCGTCTGGGCTATGTCGCGCAGCGCAGCACCCTGAGCGGCGCGCGCGTGCTCGACGTCGGCTGCGGCGGCGGCCTGCTCAGCGAGGCCCTGGCCGGCGCGGGCGCCGACGTGGTCGCGATCGACCTGGCGCCGGAACTGCTCAAGGTCGCGCGCCTGCACAAGTTGGAAACCGGTGTGCGCGTGGACTACCGCCAGCAGTCGGTGGAGTCGCTGGCGGCCGAACAGCCGGGCAGTTTCGACGCCATCACCTGCATGGAAATGCTCGAGCACGTGCCCGATCCGGCGGCGATCGTGCGCGCCTGCGCCAGCCTGCTCAAGCCGGGCGGGCGCCTGTTCCTGTCCACGCTCAACCGCACCCCGGCCGCGTTCGCGCTGGCCATCGTCGGCGCCGAGTACGTCGCGCGCGTGCTGCCCAAGGGCACCCACCAGTACCGCGATTTCATCAAGCCGTCCGAGCTGGCGGCATGGCTGCGCGCGGCCGAGCTGCAACTGGAAGACGTGAGCGGCCTGATGTACGAACCCTGGCGCAACGCCGCCCGCGTGATCGCGCGCACCGACGTCAATTACCTGGCCTGCGCGCGCAAGCCGGAGAGCGCATGAACCGCGAGATCGCGACGGCGTTTCCCAAGGCGGTGCTGTTCGATCTGGACGGCACTTTGCTCGACAGCGCGCCGGACATGCTGGCCGCGCTGAACGTGATGCGCGCCGCACGCGGCGACGCGCCCATGCCCCTGTCGCAGTTGCGTCCGCACGTGTCGCGCGGCGGCCAGGCCATGCTCGCGGCCGCGTTTCCGCAGGTGCCGGCCGACGAGCGCAGCGGCTGGCTGCAGGAATTCCTCGATCACTACCAGCGCGAACTCGGCCGCCACGGCGGGCCCTTCGACGGCATCGAGGCGATGCTGGCCGAACTGGAAGCCGCCGGCAGCGTCTGGGGCATCGTCACCAACAAGCCCGAGTATCTGGCGCAGCTGCTGATGCCGCTGCTGGGCTGGGAATCGCGTTGCGCGGTGCTGATCGGCGGCGACACCTTGGCCAAGCGCAAGCCCGACCCGCTGCAGTTGCTGGTGGCCGCCGAACGCATCGGTGTGGCGCCGGCCGACTGCGTCTACGTCGGCGACGACGAGCGCGACATCATCGCCGCGCGCGCCGCCGGCATGCCGTCGGTGGTGGCGCTGTGGGGCTACCGTTTGGCCGAGGACGATCCGTCGGCCTGGCAGGGCGATCGCCTGATCGAACAACCCGACACCTTGTGCGCGGCGGCGGCGTGGCCGCCCACGCGATGAGCGAACCGAAGGCCGACCCGGCGCGCGACGCCGGCCACGGCGCGGCCGCGCCCGAAGACGCGCTGGCCAGCTTCATCGGCAAGTGGCGCGCACGCTGGCCGGAATGGGCGCTGGCCGAAACCTTCGTGCCGGCCGCACAGCGCGAGACCGCGCTGGCCTGGGCCGCGCTGCAGCAGGAGCTGGCCGACGCCGCCTGGGGCGGGCGCGACGCACGGCCGGGCGAGCTCAAGCTGGGCTGGTGGCTGGAAGAGCTGCAGGGCTGGTCGCAGGGCCGGCGCCGGCATCCGCTGGGCCAGGCCCTGCAGCGCCTGCCTGCGCCCTGGGCCGCGCTTGCGGCCGCGCTGCCGAGCTTGCTGGAAACGCGCGAACGTCCGCTCGACCGCGCCGATGCGACCACCCAATTGAATACTTACGCGGCCGCGTTGGCCGCGGTCGATGCGGCCCTGTTCGGCGCCGCGGTCGCTACCGGCGACGCCGCCGTGGCCAGCGCCGGCCTGCTGCATGCGCGTCTGGCCCACGAGGGCGAAAGCGCGGTGCCGCTGGGCGTGCTGGCGCGCGCGGGCGAGGCCGCCGCGGTCGAGGCCTGGGCCGAGGAGTTGCGCAGGCACTGGCCCACCGAGCCGGCCGCGACCCGACCGAGGCGGCTGTGGGCGGCGCTGGCGCTGGGGCGCCTGCGCGCGGGCGACGCCGCCCGGCCGCTGTCGCCCTGGCGCGCCCTGCTCAGCGCCTGGCGCGGCGCGCGCGGCGGCCGCTAGGCCGCGCCGGCACATAGGCGCGGCCCGCGCACGGCCCAACCGCGGCCGCGCAGACACAGCGTTTCAGCCCCGGACAGGGGCGGGCCCGGCGCGGCCGGTAGAATGGCCCCGTTGCGGTCCCCCACGCCGCCCTCATTGAAGCTGTCGTGACCACCCATACGAACACCCCGCGTCGCCTCCCCGATGTCGCTTTCGACGCCGCCGCCGCGGCGCGTCCGCTGGACTGGGTCGGCATGTCCAACATCGCCCTGCCGCTGCGCGTGGCCTCGGGCCGCGGCGATCCGATCCAGGTCGCGGCCTCGGTCGACGTCTCGGTCGACCTGCGCGATGCCGACGCGCGCGGCATCCACATGTCGCGCATGTACCTGCAGCTGCAGGACGCCTTCGCCAGCGAGACGGTCACTCCGGCCGGCCTGCGCCGCGTGCTGCAGGCGCTGATCGAAGGCCAGGGCGGCATCTCCAGCGCCGCGCGCCTGGTGCTGCGCTACGAACAACTGCTGCTGCGTCCGGCCCTGGCCAGCGCCAACGCCGGCTGGAAGCGCTATCCGGTCGAGATCGACGCGACTTTGCTGGACGGCCATCTGCATCTGGGCCTGCGTTTCTCGGTCGAATACTCCAGCACCTGTCCGGCTTCGGCGGCGCTGTCGCGCCAGCTCAACGCCGAGCGCTTCGTCGAGGACTTCGCCGCCGCCCGCCCGCTGTCGACCGCCGTGGTCGGCGAGTGGCTGGCGTCCGAGCGCGGCCTGGCCGCCACCCCGCATGCCCAGCGCAGCCGCGCCGAGATCAGGGTCGAACTGCGTCCGGCCTTCGACGAGCTGCCGCTGAACGCGTTTATCGATGCCATCGAGCAGGCCCTGGGCACGCCGGTGCAGACCGCGGTCAAGCGCGAGGACGAGCAGGCCTTCGCCCGCCTCAATGCCGAGAACCTGATGTTCTGCGAAGACGCCGCCCGCCGCGTGGCAGCGGCGCTGTCGGCCGATCCGCGCATCGACCGCTACGAGGCACAGGTAGCGCATTTCGAAAGCCTGCATGCGCACGATGCGGTCGCGCGAGTGAGCGGGCAGGGCGCTCGCGACTGAACCCGGCGATCCGACGCGCGGGTTGGCTGTTCATGCTTCGATAAGCGCATCGTGAACGGCTCATCGCGGCTAAGCCGCGGCGGTGGACGGCAGGCGCAGTCGCAACCCCGATCGCCTGGCGCTGCTGCCCAGTTCGTCATTCCCGCGCGGGCTCCCCTTTACGTCGGCGGAGCCGAATATCCAGCGACTTAGGCGCCATGCGCCGATACGGCGCCTGACTCGCCGGAGCCACGCAGGCCCACGATCCGCGGCTCGAACGGCCCGCCATGAACCGCCCCCGAGCGGCTTCCCGGAGAGGCCTCGCTCCGCCATCAGCCCACGCCGACCCCGCAGCCCATGTCGGCACACACCCGGCATCCAAAAACCACCGCTTACCGCCTCTTAAAACACCCCCGCCGGCCGTTCGGAGCGCTTAAACGGCCGTAAAACTGTGCGTGCCGTCACCTCATTGGGCTATGCTCGAAGCGTTGCAGGGTGCCGAGGCGGGTTATGGGGAAACCCTCGCGTCGTAAGTGGCAGGCCGTCCTGGTCTGGCTGGGCATGCTAGTGGCGGCCGTCGCGCCGGCGCAGTCGCCTTCCTTGCAACTCTCGCGCCTGGATGCCGACCCCTTGCCCGTGCAGGTCCTGGCCGGCGACTTCGACCAGCGCTTCGTCGCCGTGTCCGATCTGTCCTTGCGCGAACGCGACCGCGCGCCGCGCTGGTGGCGGCTGACCACCACCCGCGACCGCAGCGCCGCCGATCAGCCGCAGCTGGTGCTGCGCTCGCCGCACCTCAACCGCGTCGAAGTCTGGCTGCCGAATTCGCCGCTGCCGGTGCCGCGCGCGCTGCTGGGCAACGGCGCCGACCGCAGCGCGTCCACGCGCGCACTGGTGGTCCCGTTGAGCCACGGCCTGGCCGCCGGCGAATCGGTGTACCTGCGCGTGCAGTCGCTCACGCCGCTGCCGATGACGGCCTCGATCGAACCCCTGGCGGTGGTGCACAGCAAGGACATGACCCATGTCGCCTGGCGCACCGCCGTGCTCACCACGATGGTGGTGCTGGCGATCCTCGCGTTCGGCTTCTGGGCCGGAATCGGCGAGCGCAGCTATCTGATGCTGAGCCTGACCCTGCTGGCGCAGCTGCTGTACCTGATCAGCTACGGCGGCGAAGTGCGTTCGATTCCGTTCCTGGCCATGCTGGTCGGCGACGATGCGCGCGCCGGGCGCATGTTCGGCCTGATCGCGGTGCTGGCCAGCAACGCCTTCCTGGCCCACTACCTGAGCCTGCGTCAGACCCAGCCCGGTCTGATGCGGGTGCTGATGGGCTGCAATATCGCGATCGTGCTGTTGATGCTGGTGACCCTGGCCACGGTCGCGCCGGTGATCGCGTTGGCGGCCAACCTGATTCTGCTGACCGGCTTCGGCATCGTGGTGGCGGCCGGCGCGATCGGCGTGCTGCGGCGTCAGCGCGAGGCGTATTTCCTGCTGCTGTCGTGGACGCCGATGTTCGTGCTGACGGCCCTGCGTTTCGCCGGGCAGTTGGGCTGGTGGGGCAATCCGGAATGGATGGACTACGCCTTCCCGCTCGGCTTCGCGATGGGCGGACTGGTGCTGATGATCGGGCTGTCCGACAAGCTGCAGCAGCTGCGCCGGGATCGCGATCAGGCCAGCCGCCAGGCCACCTACGACGCGTTGACCGGCGCGATGACGCGCCCGGCGATCGAGGCCCGCCTCAAGGCCGCGGTCGAGTCGGCGCACAAGAGCCGGCGCCCGCTGTCGGTGGTGTTCTTCGACGTCGACCATTTCAAGCGCATCAACGACGAGCACGGCCATCGGGTCGGCGACCAGACCCTGCGCATCATCTCCCTGCGCACCCGCAATCGCCTGCGCACCTACGACCTGTTCGGCCGCTACGGCGGCGACGAGATCCTGGTGGTGCTGCCCGACACCCAGCTGCGCGAAGCCCTGGGCGTGGCCGAGAACCTGCGTTCGTCGGTGAACTGCCGGCCCTTGTCGATCGACGGCAAGCTGCTCGGCGCCAGCCTCAGCGTGGGCGTGGCCGAACTCATGCTGGAGGAAACCGCCGAGCAATTGCTGGAGCGCGCCGACGCGGCCCTGTACGCCAGCAAGTCGGCCGGCCGCGATCGCGTGACCGGCCACAGCGCTTCGCGCGCGCAGGAGTTGGTGCACTAGCCCGGCGCGGGCGCGGGTTTACTTGGCGCCGGCGCGCACCGCGTCGCCGCGTTCCAGCACCAGCAGCGGATCGATGCGCACGTCGAACCAGTTCATGCCCCAGTGCAGGTGCGGCCCGGTCGCGCGGCCGGTGGCGCCGACCGCGCCCAGGACCTGGCCCTGGACGATGCGGTCGCCGACTTTCACGTCGATGCGCGACAGGTGCAGGAAGTTGGAGCTGATGCCATGGCCGTGGTCGAGCAGCAGGGTGCCGCCGGTCAGGTACAGGTCGGGCGCGGCGAAGGTGACCACCCCCGCGGCCGGCGCCAGCACCGGCGTGCCCGTGGCCGCGGCGATGTCCATGCCCGAATGGGCGGAGCCGGGCTGGCCGTTGTACACGCGCTGATTGCCGAAGCGCCCGCTGATGCGGCCGCGCACCGGCCACACGAAGGCCTGGGCGAAGTCGGCGCGCTCGTCGTCGCGATCGCGCGCGGCGGTGACCAGGGCTTGCTCGCGGCGGATGCGTTCGGCGATCTCGGGCGGCGGATTCACGGTCTTGGGCGGCACGCCGTTGATCTGTTCGATCGGCCAGTCGCGCGGCAGCACCACGATGCTCACGCGCTGGCTGCGGCCGTCGGCGGCCATCACGTCGACCTCGACCGGCGCGGTCTGCTCGCGGCCGATGCCGAACACCACCGAACCGTAGGGCGTGGCGCGCAGCGTGCGCTCGCCGTAACGCACGCTCGCGCCGGCGGGCACCTTGCCGATCACCATCGCGCCTTGTTGCACCGATGGCGGAAACACGATGCGCGGGTCGACGGCGTCGCCGGCGGGCGCCGCGACCGGCGTCGGCGCGGGCTGGGCGTCGGCGACCGGCGCCGCGCTGGAGGCGGCCAGCGCCAGCGTCGCCAGCGCGGCCGCCACGGCCAACCTCATCGCGCGAACGCCAGGCGCTGCCCGTTGGCGGCGCCGACCAGGCGCGCGCCGTCCCAGGCCAGCACGCCGTTGACCCAGGTCGAGGCGATGCGCGAATGGAAGGTGCGGCCTTCGAACGGCGACCAGCCGCACTTGGACAGCACGTCCTCGCGGCGCACCGTGAAGGGCGTGTCGTCGATCAGCACCAGGTCGGCGGCGTAGCCCTCGCGCAGGAAGCCGCGGCCTTCGACGTCGAACAGCTTGGCCGGCGCGTGGGCGAACTTGTCGACCACCTGGGCGGTGCTCAAGCGGCCTTCGTGTACCAGTTCCAGCGCGGCGTTGAGCGCGTACTGCACCAGCGGCAGGCCGCTGGGCGCGGAGGTGTAGGGGCGGCCCTTTTCCTCCAGCGTGTGCGGCGCGTGATCGGTGGCCAGCACGTCGATCACGTCCTCGGCCACGGCGCGGATCAGCGCCTCGCGGTCGCTGGCGTCCTTGATCGCCGGATTGCACTTGATCAGATGGCCGAGCGCGGCGTAATCGGCGCGGTCGAAGCGCAGGAAGTGGATGCAGGTCTCGGCGGTGATGCGCTTGCCCTCGATCGGGCCGGGCGTGAACAGGGCCAGTTCGTCGGCGGTGCTGATGTGCAGCACATGCAAGCGGGTGTTGTGCTTGCGCGCCAGCGAGATCGCCAGTTCGGTCGACTTCTTGCAGGCCTGACGCGAGCGGATGTCGGGATGGCATTCGGCCGGGATGTCGTCGCCGTACTTGGCCTTGTAGCGGGCCAGTTCGGCGTCGATCATCGGAGTGTCTTCGCAATGCGTGATGATCGGCGTGGGCACGTCGCGGAAGATCGCGTCCAGGGTGACCGGATCGTCGACCAGCATGTTGCCGGTGGACGCGCCCATGAACACCTTCACGCCCGGCGCGGTGCGCGGGTCCAGGCGCTGGATATCGGCCAGGTTGTCGTTGCTGGCGCCCAGGTAGAAGCCGTAGTTGGCCCAGGCGCGACCGGCGGCGCGGCGGTACTTGTCCTCCAGCGCCTCGGCATTCAGGGTCGGCGGATTGGTGTTGGGCATGTCCATGAAGGTGGTCAGCCCGCCCGCCACCGCGGCGGCCGATTCGGTGGCCATGTCGGCCTTGTACTCCAGGCCCGGTTCGCGGAAATGGACCTGGTCGTCGATCATGCCCGGCAGCAGGCGGCGGCCGCCGGCGTCGACCACGATTTCGCCGTCGCGGGCGGTCAGGCCGGTGCCGATCCGGGCGATGCGGCCGTCCTCGATGCGCAGGTCGCCGTCGTATTCGCGGCCTTCGTTGACCAGGCGGGCGTTGACGATCAGTGTCGATGACATGAGTGTTTTCCGGGGTCCAGGGGCGGCACCGGGTCGTGGCCGCCGGGGTGCAGGGGATGACAGCGCAAAATCCGCCGCAAGGCGAGCCAGCTGCCCTTGAAGGCGCCGAAACGGGCGATCGCCTGCATCGCGTACTCCGAGCAGGTCGGATAGAAGCGACAGCGCGGCCCGAGCAGTGGACTGATCCAGCGCTTGTAACCGCGTAGCAGGACGATGAGGAGGCGGTCGATCACGTTTCCTTAATGCGGACGACCGGCGTCGGATTGCGGTTGCCGCAGTAGTCGGGGCAGGGTATAACAGCGCGCTTTCCTCTCACAAGGCAAGCGCAAGGCAAGGCCGGGCGAACCCCAGTGACAGGGTTGGCCTGACGAGGCGAAAAATGCCGGGTACGGCGGATTTCGCTTGCGGCGGTCGCGCATTTGTGTATTTGATCGCCGAGCGGACCTCGCGGTTCGCGAAGCTTCCGGAACGGTCCGGGAGTTCCCTCAGGGAATAGAAGGACAAGCCGCTCGTGGCAGTGAAAAAACCTGCGAAGAAGGCCGCCAAGGCGGCTAAGAAGACCGTCAAGCCGGCCGTGAAGAAGGCCGCCTCCTCCAAGACTGCGGCCAGCAAAACCGCGACCAAGAAGCCGGCGGCGAAGAAGCCCGCGGCCAAGGTCGCCGCCAAGAAGGTCGCCAAGCAGCCCGCAGTCAAGAAGCCCGCGGCCAAGAAGGCGGCGCCGGTCAAGAAGCCCGCGTCCAAGCCTGCAGCCAAGAAATCGCCGGTCGTCGCCAAGAAGGCGGCGCCCGTGAAGAAGCCCGCGGCCAAGCCCGCTGCGCCGGCCAAAAAGCCGGTCGCGGCCAGCAAGGCCCCGGTCAAGAAACCCGTGGTGGCCCCGGCGGCCGCGGCAAGGAAGCCAGAGCCCAAGCCCACCGTCGTCAAGAAACCCGCCGCTAGCCCGCCGACCAAGACCGCACCGGTGGCGACGCTCGCGAGCAAGAACGAACCCGCAAAGAGCACAGTGACCCAACCAGTCTCCAGCAAGTCCCCCGCCGCTGCGACCCCGCCCGCCGCCAAGCCCGCCGCTACCCGCCCCCTGGGCAAGGTCGCCGTGGCCGTGGCCGCCAAGCCCCAGGCGCCCGCGCCCAAGGCCAAGGTGAAGGTCGTCCCGTATCAGAACGATGAGGCCACTGGCCGTCCGATCGTGCCGCAGGGCTACCGCCCGGCCGTGGACGAGGAATACATGAGCCCGCTGCAGTTGGAGTACTTCCGCCAGCGCCTGCTCAGCTGGCGCGCCGACCTGGTCGAAGAGTCCAAGCAGACCATCGAGAACCTCAAGGACGAAGTCCGCGACGTCGGCGACGAAGCCGAGCGCGCGACCCGCGAAACCGAGAACTCGCTGGAACTGCGCACCCGCGACCGCTACCGCAAGCTGATCAGCAAGATCGACAGCACGCTCAAGCGCGTCGACTCCGGCGACTACGGTTTCTGCGTCGACACCGGCGAAGAGATCGGCCTGGAGCGTCTGGAAGCCCGCCTCACCGCCGAGCGCACCATCGACGCGCAGGAGCGTTGGGAGCACATGCAGAAGCAGATGGGCGACTGAGCCTCGCGGCTAGGATCGCTTGCGAAAGGCCCCGCGCGAGCGGGGCTTTTTCGTTGGCGGCGCGGGCAGGAGCAAATCCCCCTCAATCCCCCTTTTTCAAAGGGGGAGGCGGTGCGTCGAAAGGCGGCTTGCTGTTCCCCCCTTTGAAAAAGGGGGGCTAGGGGGGATTTGCTTCTAAGCTCGACCGACCGCAACGCCCCAGCGCCGCTACTGCAAATCGCGCAGATTCAAGCGCCGCAGCTTCGGCGCCAGCTTGGCCGTCGCCGCCACCACCATCAGGGTCATGCAGCCGCCGAACACCACCGACGGCACCAGGCCCAGCAGCTTGGCCGCCACGCCCGATTCGAACGCGCCCAGCTCGTTCGACGAACCGATGAAGATGCCGTTGATTGACGACACCCGGCCGCGCATTTCGTCCGGCGTCGACAACTGCAGAATGGTCGAACGCAGCACCACCGACACGCCGTCGCACATGCCCGACAACAGCAGCATGGTCGCCGACAGCCAGAACTGGCGCGACAGCGCGAAGCCGATGATGCACAGGCCGAAACCGGCCACCGCGTACAGCAGCAGGCGCCCGGCGTGCTTCTGCGGCGGATGTCGCGCCAGCCACAGCCCGATCAGCACCGCGCCGGCGGCCGGCGCCGCCCGCAGGATGCCCAAGGCCTCGGGTCCGTAATGCAGCACGTCGTGGATGAAGGCCGGCAGCAACGCGACCGCGCCGCCGAACAGCACCGAGAACATGTCCAGCGCCTGCGCGCCCAGCACGATCTGGTTGTTGAACACGAAGCGCAGGCCTTCGCCGATGCTCTTGAACACCGGCGCGCGCTCGGCCGCGGGCGCGGGTTCGGTCACGCGCAGGGAAATGATCGCGATCGCCGCGGCCAGCGCGAACGCGGCCGAGGTCAGGTAGGCCGAGGTCACCCCGCCCCAGGCGATCAGGCCGCCGCCCAGCGCCGGGCCCACCACCAGCCCGGTCTGCATGACCACGCTGCCGACGCCGGCGCCGCGCGCGAACTGCTCGCGCTTGAGCACGCGCGCGAACAGCGACATGTAGACCGGCGACAGGAACGCGCGCACCACGCCGTTGATCGCGATCGCCGCATAGATGGTCAGGGTGCCGATGCCGAACGCGCCCGCGGGCAGATGGCCGCTGGCCACGCCGGCCAGCATCAGGGTGGTCAGCAGCAGGCCCAGGCAGGCGAACATGCCCAGCTTGCGCCGCGGCAGGTGATCGACCGCATAGCCGGCGAACAAGGCGAAGCAGAAGTAGGGCACCACCTCGGTCAGGCCGATCAGGCCCAGCGCGAGGGTGTCGTTGGTGAGCTTGTAGATGTGCCAGCCGACCGTCACCGCGACGATCTGGTAGGACATCATCGCCAGCAGACGATAGACCAGCAGGCCGACGAAACCGCGGTTATGCAGCAGCGACGGCTCGGGCGCGGTCGCCGCTGCGTTCACAGCCGCTGACGGGCCTGGTCGCCGATGAAGGCCAGCAGCGCGGTCAGGCCGTTGCTGCGGGTCGGCGAGAGGTGCTTGGCCAGGCCGATGTCGGCGATGTAGTCGGCCTCGGTGGCGGCGATCTCGGCCGCGCTGCGGCCCGAGTACACCCGCAAGGCCAGGAAGATCAGGCCGGACACGATCGCCGAATCGCTGATGGCATGGAAATCCAGGCGCTCGGCATCGCCCTGGGCGACGATCCAGACCAGCGACTGGCAGCCGTGCAGGCGGTGCTCCTCGGTCTTCCACGCCTCCGGCAGCGCGGGCAGCTTGCGGCCGAGGTCGATCAGGTACTGGTAGCGCTCGGACCAGTCGCCGAAGAAGGCGAATTCCTCGCGGATCGCGGCCTGGGCTTCGGTGGCGGTGGGTTCGAGCGGGAAGGGCGAGACGGGGACGGCGATGGCGTTCATTGCCTGCATATTCTACGCCTCATGCGCGGGAACGGGCGGGACGCTGCGTCGCTGCGTGGGCTGTCTTGTCGCTCGCAAAGAAAATCCCCCTAAATTCCCTGTTTCAAAGGGGGATGCAAAAAGCCGGTATCGCTGAGCGCCGCGCTTTACCCCCACCTTTGAAAAAGGAGGGCCGGGGAGGATTTGCTTTTCGGCACGGCTTAGCGAGCGCGCAAGCCCGGCGGTTCGCAAGAGCAGCTGGTGCCGATAGGGCATCGCCTAAGCGCGCTTCCTCACCCAGCGCACGCCCTGCGGCGTGTCTTCCAGCAGGATGCCTTCGCCCGCTAGCTGGTCGCGGATCGCGTCCGAGCGCGCGAAGTCGCGGTTCTTCTTGGCCGCGCTGCGTTCGTCGATCAGGGCCTGGATGCGCGCATCGTCGCTGCCGTCGGCGCCGCGTGCGAACCAGGCCGCCGGATCCTGCTGCAGCAGGCCCAGGGCCAGGCCGGCGCCCAGCAGCTGGCGCTTGAGCGCCGCCCGCTCGTCGCCCTCGGCCTTGCGCGCCTCGGATGCGATGCGCGCGATCTCGGCCAGCGCGTTGGGCGTGTTGAGATCGTCTTCCAGCGCCGCCTCGATCGCGGCCGGAATCTCGATGCCCTCGACCAGGGCGATGTCGGCCAGGTCGCGCAGCGTCCCGTACAGACGGTCCAAGGTGCGCACGCTTTGCTCGATCAGCGCGTCCGACCAGTCCAGCGGCTGGCGGTAGTGGGCCGAGAGCAGGGCGTAGCGCAGGGCTTCGGGCGGGTGCTCGCGCACCAGGTCGTGCACGCGCTCGATGTTGCCCAGCGACTTCGACATCTTGGCGCCGCCGAAGTTGAGCATGCCGTTGTGCAGCCAGTGGCGGGCGAAGATCTTGCCGCCGTGCGCGCATTCGCTCTGGGCGATCTCGTTCTCGTGATGCGGGAACTGCAGATCGACGCCGCCGGCGTGGATGTCGATGGTCTCGCCCAGGTGGGCGGCGGCCATCGCCGAGCATTCGATGTGCCAGCCCGGGCGGCCGCGGCCCCAGGGCGAGTCCCAGCCGGGCAGGTCGTCGGTGGACGGCTTCCACAGCACGAAATCGCCGGCGTCGCGCTTGTACGGGGCCACCTCGACGCGCGCGCCGGCCAGCATTTCTTCCGGGTCGCGGCGCGACAGCTTGCCGTAGCGGTCGAAGCTGCCGATCGCGAACAGGGCGTGGCCCTCGGCCGCGTAGGCGTGGCCGTTGGCGATCAGGCGCTCGATCATGGCGATGATCTGGTCGATGTGCGCGGTGGCGGCCGGTTCCAGGTCCGGCGCGCGCACGCCCAGCGCGGCCATGTCCTCGCGGTAGGCGGCGGCGTAGCGGTCGGTGATGGCCGAGATCGGCACCCGCTGCTCGGCGGCGGCGGCGTTGATCTTGTCGTCGACGTCGGTGATGTTGCGCGCGTAGACCAGGCCGCCGTAGCGGCGGCGCAGCAGGTCGGCGAGCACGCCGAACACCACCGGGCCACGGGCATTGCCGATGTGCACGTAGTTGTAGACGGTGGGCCCGCACACGTACATGGTCGGGCGGGCGGGATCGACGGGTACGAACGGCTCGACCCGTCGCGTCAGGCTGTTGTAGAGATGCAGGCTCATGGGGGCACGCTATGGTTCAGGCCATTCTAGCGGCAGGGGCCCGACCCGCGCAGCCGGCGTCCTTCCACTCAGGCCCGCGGCGATCCCGATCCGGCCGAAAGCCCTCCGACCGCGCTCGGTCGGCGGAATGAGAATCGATGCGAGGGCGCCGATCTCGTCCTGGGTTCGGGACTGGAGGGTTGATTCAGGTCGTGGCTACACTCCGGTCCTTACAATTTGTTCACGGAACCGATGCGAGCCCGATGAACCGTCCTCACCTGGTAGTCCCACTCTTGCTGGCTGGCGCCTTGGGGGCCCTTTGGGCCGGCGCTGCGTCGGCGCAGAGCACGACGGTGATCCAGGCCGAGAACGTGCGCTACGAGTACGCCCAGGTCCTGCGCGTGACCCCGGTCTACCAGACCCTCACCGCGACCAGCATCGAAAAACGCTGCGACCAGAGCCCCAAACCCGCCACCGAGGACTCGCGCCTGTCGCGCATGGTCGGTGCGGTCAAGGACGTGCTGACCCGCGACCGCCACGAGCGCGAGCGTCAGGCCGCGGCCGAGAATTGCCGCTCGGTGCCGGTGGAGCGCGAGTTCCGCCAGCCCATCGCCTACGACGTGGACTACGTCTACAAGGGCTCCAAGTACCGCTCGCGCCTGCCCGAGGATCCGGGCAACCGGCTGCGCATCCGGGTCGCCGTGACCCCGGTGGTGGCCCCGCTCAACTCGCGCTGATGCCGATCCGGCATAAGGCCCGGCCCGGTTTCGACTTGCGCCGCCGGGGGCCGCATGCGAGCATTCGCCCCCTAATGACCCACCTGCGCGCCGACGCCGACGTCCTCACCTCCGCCTACATGGCGGCGGGCATGACCTCGCGCGCGCGCCGACCGTTGCCCTGCCAATCCGCTGGGTGACGGTGCTCGCCGTCGTTCGTGTAACAAGCCACACACACGAAAAGCCCAGCCTTAGCGCTGGGCTTTTTTGTTTTCAGCCTCCGCAAACCCCGAACCGCGGTTTCCGGCCTCCCTCCCACCGATCCAGAACTACGCCCAACGACACCGCCCATGATCAAGCACTTCCTCAACACCCAGGACTGGTCGCGCGCCGACCTCGACGCGCTGCTGGCGCAGGCCGCCGCGTTCAAGCGCAGCAAGCTCGGCGACCAGTTGAAAGGCAAGTCGATCGCGCTGGTGTTCTTCAACCCGTCGATGCGCACCCGCACCAGCTTCGAGCTGGGCGCGTTCCAGCTCGGCGGCCACGCCGTGGTCCTGCAGCCGGGCAAGGACGCATGGCCGATCGAGTTCGAACTGGGCACGGTCATGGACGGCGACACCGAGGAGCACATCGCCGAAGTCGCCAAGGTGCTGGGCCGCTACGTCGACCTGATCGGCGTGCGCGCGTTCCCGAAGTTCGTCGACTGGGCCAACGACCGCCAGGACAAGGTGCTGGCCAGCTTCGCCAAGTATTCGCCGGTGCCGGTCATCAACATGGAGACCATCACCCATCCCTGCCAGGAGCTCGCCCACGCGCTGGCCCTGCAGGAGCACTTCGGCACCTCCGACCTGCGCGGCAAGAAGTACGTGCTGACCTGGACCTACCACCCCAAGCCGCTCAACACCGCGGTCGCCAACTCGGCCCTGACCATCGCCACCCGCCTGGGCATGGACGTGACCCTGCTGTGCCCGACGCCGGAGTACGTGCTCGACGAGCGCTACATGGGCTGGGCCGAGCAGAACGTGGCCGAGAGCGGCGGCTCGCTCCAGGTCAGCCACGACATCGAGAGCGCCTACCGCGGCGCCGACGTGGTCTACGCCAAGAGCTGGGGCGCGCTGCCGTACTTCGGCAACTGGGGCCCGGAGAAGCCGATCCGCGACCAGTACCAGCACTTCATCGTCGACGAAGCCAAGATGGCGCTGACCAATAACGGCGTCTTCAGCCACTGCCTGCCGCTGCGCCGCAACGTCAAGGCCACCGACGCGGTGATGGATTCGCCGCAGTGCATCGCGATCGACGAGGCCGAGAACCGTCTGCACGTGCAGAAGGCGATCATGGCGGCATTGATCGGACAGTAATTTCCAGCCCCTCTCCCGCGGCACGGGAGAGGGCTTGGAGTGGAGGCGCGTTCGCCTTCGCTCCGAAACCTTGACCGCATTCGTTTGCCCTCACCCCAACCCTCTCCCGCAAGCGGGCGAGGGGGCAAAGACAAGAGAGAAAGAAATGAGCAAAGACATCGTCCTCGCCTTCTCCGGCGGCCTCGACACCAGCTTCTGCGTGCCTTACCTGCAGGAGCGCGGCTGGGCCGTGCACACCGTGTTCGCCGACACCGGCGGCGTGGACGCGGAAGAGCGCGCCTTCATCGAACAGCGCGCGGCCGAGCTCGGCGTGGCCAGCCACGTCACCGTCGATGGCGGCCCGGCGATCTGGTCCGGTTTCGTCAAGCCCTTCGTATGGGCCGGCGAGGGCTATCAGGGCCAGTACCCGCTGCTGGTCTCCGACCGTTACCTGATCGTCGAAGCCGCGCTCGCGCGCGCCGCCGAGCTGGGCACCAAGGCGATCGCGCACGGCTGCACCGGCATGGGCAACGACCAGGTGCGTTTCGACCTGGCGGTGAAGGCGCTGGGCGACTACGAGATCGTCGCGCCGATCCGCGAAATCCAGAAGGAGCACACCGAGGTGCGCGCCTACGAGCAGAAATACCTGGAAGAGCGCGG
The DNA here is from genome assembly GCF_900114355.1 of Lysobacter sp. cf310. Classification (GTDB taxonomy): domain Bacteria; phylum Pseudomonadota; class Gammaproteobacteria; order Xanthomonadales; family Xanthomonadaceae; genus Lysobacter. The sequence goes on along the minus strand of NZ_FOSS01000002.1, from coordinate 426,636 downwards.
CTTCGGCGTGCGCGCCAAGCAAAAGGCCTACACCATCAACGAGAACCTGCTCGGCCTGACCATGTCCGGCGGCGAGATCGACCGCTGGCAGGCGCCGGGCGAGGGCGCGCGCGGCTGGTGCAAGCCGCGTGCCGAATGGCCGACGGACGCGCTGAAGGTGACGATCGGCTTCGAGAACGGCGAAGCGGTGTCCCTGGACGGCCAGAAGATCGCCGGCCACACCCTGCTGGCCAAGCTCAACGGCCTGTTCGCCGAGTACGGCGTCGGCCGCGGCCTGTACACCGGCGACACCACCATCGGCCTCAAGGGCCGCATCATCTTCGAGGCCCCGGGCCTGATCGCGCTGCTGACCGCGCACCGCGCGCTCGAAGAGGCGGTGCTGACCAAGCAGCAGAACCGCTTCAAGCCGGAAGTGGCGCGCAAGTGGGTCGAGCTGGTCTACGAAGGCTTCTTCCACGATCCGCTCAAGACCGACCTGGAGGCCTACCTGGCCAGCTCGCAGTCCACCGTCAACGGCGAGGTCGTGCTGGAGACCAACGGCGGCATCGTCAACGCGGTCGCGATCAGTTCGCCGCACATCCTCAACGCCAAGGGCGCGACCTACGCCCAGGCCGCGGATTGGGGCGTGGCCGAGGCCGAGGGCTTCATCAAGCTGTTCGGCATGAGCAGCACGCTGTGGGCCGAGATCAATCGCAAGCAGTAAAGCAAACAAGCGTGAAGCCCCTCTCCCGCTTGCGGGAGAGGGGTTGGGGCGAGGGCAGCAAGCGCCGAAGGCGCAAGCCGCTGTTGCTGTTGTTGTTTCTCTCAAAGCAACAGCGGCCCTCACCCTAGCCCTCTCCCGCAAGCGGGAGAGGGAACCAACGCAACACCGAACCCGAACCGCCGCCCGACACGACGAGCCACGAACTCCATGCTCTCCGAAGTTTTGCAACACCTCGAAGCCCTGGTGTCCTTCGACACCCGCAACCCGCCGCGCCAGATCGGCACGGGCGGCATCTTCGATTACCTGCGCAGCCAGCTCGAAGGTTTCCGCATCGAGGTCGTCGACCACGGCGATGGCGCGGTGTCGATGCTGGCCGTGCGCGGCAAGCCGCAGCGTCTGTTCAACGTCCACCTCGACACCGTGCCGTCCTCGGACGCGTGGAGCGCCGACCCGCATACCCTGCGCGTGACCGGTGACCGCGCGATCGGCCTGGGCGCCTGCGACATCAAGGGCGCGGCGGCCGGCCTGCTGGCCGCGGCGGCGGCGACCACGGGCGATGCCGCGTTCCTGTTCAGCACCGACGAAGAGGCCAACGACCCGCGCTGCATCGCCGGCTTCCTGGCCACTGCGCACGGTTTCAACGAAGTGGTGGTGGCCGAACCGACCCAGTGCGAGGCGGTGCTCGCGCATCGCGGCATCAGCTCGGTGCTGCTGAAGTTTCGCGGCGTCGCCGGCCATGCCTCGGGCGCGAACGCGATCCAGGCCAGCGCGCTGCACCAGACCATCCGCTGGGGCGGGAAGGCGCTGGACTACGTCGAATCGCAGTCGCATCAGCGCTTCGGCGGCCTGACCGGCCTGCGTTTCAACATCGGCCGCGTCGAAGGCGGCATCAAGGCCAACATGATCGCGCCCAGCGCCGAGCTGCGCTTCGGCTTCCGCCCGCTGCCCTCGCAGTCGATCGACGGCCTGCACGAGACCTTCGGCACCCTGATCGAGGCCGGCGCGATCGAGCGTTACGAGGAAACCTTCCGCGGCCCCTCGCTGCCCGGCGGCGACGTCGCCACGGCCGAGCAGCGCCGGCTGGAGGCGCGCGATCTGGCCGACGCGCTGGACCTGCCGATCGGCAACGCGGTGGATTTCTGGACCGAGGCCTCGCTGTTCTCGGCCGCCGGCCTCACCGCGATCGTCTACGGCCCCGGCGACATCGCCCAGGCGCATACCGCCGACGAATGGGTGAGCCTGGAGCAACTGGAGCGTTACGCGCACAGCGTCGCCCGCATCATGGGAGGCAAGGTCTGATGGCCATCTCGATGGACGCCCACCTGCAAACCCGCCAGACCATCGTGCGCCTGCTGTCCAGCATGGCCAGCGCGAAGGAGATCTCGCAGTACCTCAAGCGCTTCTCCCAGCTCGACGCCAAGCGCTTCGCCGTGGTCAAGGTCGGCGGCGCGGTGCTGCGCGACGATCTGGAGGCGCTGACCTCGTCGCTGGCCTTCCTGCAGGACGTGGGCCTGACCCCGATCGTGATCCACGGCGCCGGCCCGCAGCTGGACGACGAGCTGTCGGCGGCCGGTATCGTCAAGCAGACCGTGAACGGCCTGCGCGTGACCTCGCCGGAAGCGCTGGCGATCGTGCGCCGCGTATTTCAGTCGCAGAACCTCAAGCTGGTCGAAGCGCTGCAGGCCGGCGACGGCCGCGCGACCTCGATCATCTCCGGCGTGTTCGAGGCCGACTATCTCGACCGCGACACCTACGGCCTGGTCGGCGAAGTCAGGAAGGTCAACCTGGCCCCGATCGAGGCCAGCCTGCAGGCCGGCTCGATCCCGGTGATCGCCAGCCTGGGCGAGACCGCGGGCGGGCAGATCCTCAACGTCAACGCCGATTTCGCCGCCAACGAGCTGGTGCAGGTGCTGCAGCCGTACAAGATCGTGTTCCTGACCGGCACCGGCGGGTTGCTCGACGACAACGGCCGGGTGATCGATTCGATCAACCTGTCCACCGAATACGAAGACCTGATCCAGCAGCCGTGGATCAACGGCGGCATGCGGGTCAAGATCGAGCAGATCAAGGACCTGTTGGACAAGCTGCCGCTGACCTCGTCGGTGTCGATCACCAAGCCGGCCGAGCTGGCCAAGGAACTGTTCACCCACAAGGGCTCGGGCACCCTGGTCCGGCGCGGCGAGCGCGTGCTGCAGGCGCAGCGCTGGGACGAACTGGATCTGGTGCGGCTGCGTTCGCTGATCGAATCCGCGTTCGGCCGCAAGCTGGTCGACGACTATTTCGACAGCACTGTGCTCAAGCGCGCTTACGTCAGCGAGAACTACCGCGCCGCGGTGATTTTGATCGAGGCCGAGGGCCGCACCTATCTGGACAAGTTCGCGGTGCTGGACGACGCCCAGGGCGAAGGCCTGGGGCGCGCGGTGTGGCAGGTCATGCGCGAGCAGAATCCCAGCGTGTTCTGGCGCTCGCGCCACGGCAATCCGGTCAATCCCTTCTACTACTCCGAATCCGACGGCTGCCTGAAGCAGGAGAAGTGGAAGGTGTTCTGGTACGGCATGCAGGGCTTCAACGAAATCGCCGCCTGCGTCGATTATTCCAGCCGGCGCGCGCCGACCCTGGAGGGCTGAGATGGGCACGAACCCCGCCTGGAACGCACAGCCGCGCTTGCGCGGCGAGCACGTCGCACTCGAACCCCTGACGCCCGCGCACGCCGACGGCCTGCGTGCGGCCCTGGCCGGCGGCGCGCTGGCCCGGCTCTGGTACACCAACGTGCCGGCGCCCGAGGGCGTGGACGCCTACATCGACGCGGCGCTGGCGATGCGCGACCGCGGCCAGGCCTGGCCCTACGCCGTGCTCGACGCGCAGGGCGGGGTGGTCGGCAGCACGCGTTACTACGACATGGACGCGCAGGTGCCGCGCCTGCAGATCGGCTACACCTTCTACGCTCCTCGCGTGCAGCGCACCGGTCTGAACACCCAGGCCAAGTTGCTGTTGCTGCAGCACGCCTTCGAAACCTTGGGCTGCATCGCCGTGGGCTTCGAGACCAGTTGGTTCAATCTGGCCTCGCGCACGGCCATCGCCCGGCTCGGCGCCAAGCAGGACGGCGTGCTGCGCAACCATCGCCGCCACGCCGACGGCAGCCCGCGCGACACGGTCGCGTTCTCGATCATCGACTCGGAATGGCAGGCGGTGAAGCGCAACCTGCACTACCAACTTCAACGGCACGCTACGGGAGCCTCGCATGACTAAGACCGTAGGCATCGTCGGCGCGCGCGGCCACGTCGGCGCGGAACTGATCCGCCTGATCGCCGCGCATCCGGGCTTCGAGCTCGCCTTCGTGTCCTCGCGCGAGCGCGAAGGCCAGCGCGTGGCCGAGCATTTTCCCGAGGTCGGCGGCGAACTGCGTTACAGCGCGCCTTCGCACGAACAGCTGCCCGGCTACGGCGCCGACGCGGTGATCCTGGCCCTGCCCAACGGCAAGGCCGCCGACTGCGTGGCCGCGTTCGACACGGCCGGCGTCGATCCGGTCATCGTCGATCTGTCGGCCGATTACCGCTTCGACGAGGGCTGGTACTACGGCCTGCCGGAGCTCACCCGCGCGCGCTATGCCGGCCAGCGCCGGATCAGCAACCCCGGCTGCTACGCCACCGCGATGCAGCTGGCGGTCGCGCCCTTGCTGGATGTGCTGGACGGCCCCGTCCAGTGCTTCGGCGTGTCCGGCTATTCGGGCGCGGGCACCACTCCCTCGGACAAGAACGACCCCGACAAGCTGCGCGACAATCTGATGCCGTACGCGCTGACCGGTCACGTGCACGAGCGCGAGGTGACCCGCCAGCTCGGGCACGCGGTCGAATTCCTGCCGCACGTGGCGCCGCATTTCCGCGGCCTGACCATCACCGCCAACCTGCACCTGAGCCAGGCGCTCACGCACGAGGCCCTGGTCGCGCGCTATCGCGAACGCTACGCCGGCGAAGCCCTGGTGCGCGTGCTCGATGCGGCGCCCTGGGTCAGTGCGATCGCCGGGCGCCATCATGTCGAGCTGGGCGGTTTCGCCCTGGCCGACGACGGCCGCCGCGCGGTGGTGGTGGCGACCGAAGACAATCTGCTCAAGGGCGCCGCCACCCAGGCGCTGCAGAACCTCAACCTGGCCTTCGGCTACGACGAAGCCGCCGGCATCCCCCTTTGAAGGAAGGCTCCATGTCCGATCTGCTCTGGCAAAAACCCGGCGTCAAGGTCGACGCGCGCATCCAGCGTTTCCTCGCCGGCGAGGACGTGATCCTGGACCGCGAGTTCTTCCTGTTCGACATCGAGGCCAGCCGTGCGCATGCGCAGGGCCTGCAACAGATCGGCATCCTGTCCGCCGACGAGCTGGCCGGGCTGTCGCGCGAGCTCGATGCGCTGGCCGCGGATTTCGGCGCCGGCGCATTCGTGCTCGACGAGCGTTTCGAGGACGGCCACTCGGCGATCGAGTCGCGCCTGATCGAGCGCCTGGGCGATGCCGGTCGCAAGATCCACACCGGCCGCAGCCGCAACGACCAGATCCTGGTCGCCACGCGCCTGTGGCTGAAGGACCGGCTGTCGCGCCTGCTCGCGCTGTGCCGCGAAAGCGCGCAGGTCGCGCTGGCGCGCGCCGAGGCCGAAGCCGCGCTGCCGCTGCCGGGCTACACGCATCTGCAGCGCGCCGTGGTGTCCTCGGCCGGCATGTGGTGGGCGGCCTGGGCCGAAGGCTACATCGACGACGCGCTGCGCGCGCGCCAGACCCTGGACTGGGTCGACGCCAATCCGCTCGGCAGCGCCGCCGGCTACGGCGTGAACCTGCCGCTGGCGCGCGACCACACCACTCAGGCCCTGGGCTTCGGCCGCTTGCAGGTGTCGGCCGCGTACGCGCAGCTGTCGCGCGGCAAGTTCGAGATGGGCGCGATCGAGGCGCTGTCCTCGGCCTTGTTGGACCTGCGCCGCCTGGCCTGGGACCTGAGCCTGTTCACCAGCGCCGAGTTCGATTTCGTCGCCCTGCCGGCGGAGTACACCACCGGCAGTTCGATCATGCCCAACAAGCGCAATCCCGACGTGATCGAGCTGATGCGCGCCAGCTATTCGGCCGCGGCCGCCGCGCGCACCGAGATCGAGCAATTGCTGTCGCTGCCCTCGGGCTATCACCGCGATCTGCAGTTCTCCAAGGGCGCGATCTTCCACGCCTTCGGCCGAGGCCTGGCCGCGCTGGAGCTGCTGCCGGATCTGCTGCGCAATCTGGAATGGAAGCCCGAACGCCTGCGCGCGGCGCTGGACCCTTCGATGTACGCCACCGACCTGGCGGTCGATCTGGCGCGCGACGGTCTGCCGTTCCGCGACGCCTACAAGCAGGCCGCCGACCCGGCGCGCTGGGCCCAGGGCGATCCCGAGGCCAGCCTGGCCGCACGCGTCTCGCCCGGCGCGGCCGCCGATCTGCGCTTGGACAGCTTGCGGCAACGATTGCAGGATCTGACATGAGCACGACGGCAAAGGACTTCGCAGCGCAGCCTTTGCCGTCCTGGCGGCGCGCGGTATTGAAGGTGGGCAGCAGCCTGCTCGCCGGCGCGCCCGACCGGCCGTCCGAGGACGGTCTGGACCCGCGTTACGCCACCGAGCTCGCGCACTTCATCGCCCACGCGCGCGCCGAAGGCCGCGAAGTGGTGCTGGTCTCCTCCGGCGCGGTCGCGGCCGGGCGCGGCCGCATCAAGACCGGCGGCGACGGCCTGGTGCTGCGCCAGGCGCTGGCCGCGCTGGGCCAGGCCTCGCTGGTCTCGTTCTGGCAGTCGCTGTCGCCCGCGCCGGTCGCGCAGGTACTGCTGACCCACGACGATCTGCGCCATCGTCGCCGCTACCTCAACGCGCGCGCCGCGTTGCGCGAGCTGCTGCGCCTGGGCGCACTGCCGGTCATCAACGAGAACGATACCGTCGCGGTCGACGAGCTCAAGCTCGGCGACAACGACAACCTCGCCGCTGCGGTGGCCTCGCTGGTCGACGCCGACCTGCTGCTGATCGCCACCGATATCGGCGGCCTCTACAGCGGCCACCCGCAGCGCGATCCCGACGCGCGCCCGATCGAGCGCGTGGCCGCGGTGACGCCCGAACTGCTGCAAGCCGCCAGCGGCGGCGCCGGCGCGCTCGGCACCGGCGGCATGCGCACCAAGCTGGAGGCCGGCGCCAAGGCGGCGATGGCGGGCATCTCCACCGCGCTGTTCTGCGGCCGCGACGCCGAGGTCGTGCGCGCGCTCGGCGAGGGCCGTCTGCGCGGCACTCTGATCGCCGCGCGCCGCGATCGCGCGCGTGCGCGCAAGCAATGGCTGCGGCATGCGCCCGCCAGCGGCGCGCTGCGCATCGACGCCGGTGCGGCGGCGGCGCTGCAAGCGCGCGGCGCGTCCTTGCTGCCGGGCGGCGTGGTCGAGGTGCTGGGCGAGTTCCGGCGCGGCGACGTGCTCGAACTGCGCCCGCACGACGATCCCGCCGCGGCGCCCTTGGCGCGCGGCCTGGCCCAGTACAACGCCGCCGAGACCCGGCGCATCGCCGGTCGCCACAGCCGCGAGATCGAAGCGCTGCTCGGTTTCCGCTACGGCGAGGAAGTGGTGCACCGCGACGACCTGGTCCTGCTGGACGCGCAACCCAACGATCTGGAGACGCCCGCATGAGCGGTTACGTGCGCAATCTGGCGCTGCAGGCGCGTGCGGCCGCGGACGCGCTCGCGGCCAGCGATGGCGCGACCCGGCGCCGGCTGATCGAAGCCATGGCCGCGCAGTTGGACGCGCAGTCGGTGCAGGTGCTGGCGGCCAATGCCGAGGATCTCGAACGTGGCCATGCCGCCGGCTTGTCGCCGGCGATGCTGGACCGCCTGCGCCTGGATCCCGCGCGCCTGGCCGCGATCGCCGACGCTCTGCGCGAAGTCGCGGCCCAGCCCGATCCATTGGGCGACGTCACCCGCCGCGAGCAACGTCCGAACGGTCTCACGATCGAGCGCCAACGCGTACCGCTGGGCCTGATCGCGATGATCTACGAAGCGCGCCCGAACGTAACCGCCGACGCGGCCGCGCTATGCCTGAAGGCGGGCAACGCCGTGCTGCTGCGCGGCGGTTCGGAAGCGCGCGCCAGCAACCGCGCGATCGCCGCCTGCCTGCATGCGGCCTTGCGCGAAGTCGGCCTGCCCGAGGCCGCCGCGACCCTGATCGAGGACACCGCGCGCGAGCACGTGCTGGAGCTGCTGCAGCTGTCGGACCTGATCGATCTGGCGATCCCGCGCGGCGGCGAGGGCCTGATCCGTTTCGTCGCCGAGCACGCGCGCGTGCCGGTGATCAAGCACTACAAGGGCGTGTGCCACCTCTATGTGGACCGCGCCGCCGACCCGGAGCGCGCGCTGGACTTGCTGATCGACGGCAAGACCTCGCGCCCGGGCGTGTGCAACGCTCTGGAAACCCTGCTGGTGCACGCCGATATCGCGCCGACGTTCCTGCCGCGTGCGCTCGCGGCCTTGGCCGAGCGTGGAGTCGAGCTGCGCGGCTGCGCGCGCGCGCAGGCGTATTCGGACGCGGTGCGACCGGTCAGCGAGGCCGACTACGACGCCGAGTACCTGGATCTGATCCTCAGCCTGCGCGTGGTCGACGACCTCGACGCCGCGCTCGCCCACATCGCCCGCCACGGCTCCGACCACACCGAAGTGATCGCCACCGAGGACGCGGCCGCGGCCGACGCCTTCGTGCGCCGCACGCGCAGCTCGGCGGTGATGGTCAATGCCTCTTCGCGCTTCAACGACGGCGGCCAGCTCGGCCTGGGCGCGGAGATCGGCATCTCGACCACGCGTCTGCACGCCTACGGCCCGATGGGCGTGGAATCGCTGACCATCGAGCGCTACGTGGTACGTGGGGCTGGACAGGTCCGGCACCCGGAGTCGAGACAGGCCTGAGCGCCGGAGCGGTCCCCGCCGCCCTCGGCCTTGTGCGACGATTCGGCACCCTGGAGGCATCCCTTCCGGGAACCGTCACGCCTGGAGGGCGAATGTTGCGACTGATCCTGTGTGCATGCCTGTCGCTGGCCGCGCTGCCCGCATTCGCCGATACCCCCTATGCCTTCCCGGCCGCGGCCGTCGAGGACCGCGCGGCCTTGGATGCGGCGATGCCGATCCTGGCGCGGCAACTGTTGACCGACTATCGCGACGAAGACCGTGCGCGATACTTGAACAACCGCTTCCGCCTGCAGCTGGTCGCCGGCCAGTACGACGAAGCCGAGCGCAGCCTGGTCGAGATCCGCACCACCGCGCCGAGCACCGGCCCCGTGCCGGTGCGCCCCAACCTGATTCAGTACGAGCTATATGCGCGCGCCAAGGCGCTGCAGACGCGCGACGGCACGAGCTTCGAGACGGCGTTCCAGCGAGCGTTCACGGACGTGGTCGGGGCGATGGACGACCCGACGTCGGCCCTGGCCATGCGAGTGCTGAACCTGGACCCGACCGAAGGCACGCAGGAACGACGCGCGGTGGACGATGCGCTGGCCGCGCAGAAGGGCAAGGCCACGATCGAACGCGACCCGGCCTTGGGCTTGTCGCGGGTCTATCAGATCGAGCAGGTCTATCGCGAGCTCAGGCCCTTGCTGCCGCGCCTGGTGGTGCAGGACGACCAGCGCCGCTACACGATCCAGCGCGACATCGCGGTGCGCACGCCCGAAGGGGCCACCGTGTGCGCGCTGCTGGTGCGCCAGCGATCGGCGCCGGCGAAGTCGCCGACCCTGCTCAACTTCACCATTTACGCCAATCCGGTGACGCTGCTCAACGAGGCCCGGCGGTCCGCCGCCCACGGCTACGTCGGCGTCGGCGGCACCAGCCGCGGCAAGGCCTGCAGCCCGGATAAACCCACGCCCTACGAACACGACGGCCGCGACGCCGCGGCGCTGATCGACTGGATCGCGGCCCAGCCCTGGAGCGACGGCCGCGTCGGCATGTACGGTGGCAGCTACGAAGGCTTCACTCAGTGGGCCACCGCCAAGCATCGGCCCAAGGCGCTCAAGGCGCTGATGCCCTCGGTCACCGGCGCGCCCGGCATCGACGTGCCGATGGAGGGCGGCATCACCTTCGGCTTCCAGTACTACTGGCCGTTCTACGTGGCCAACAACCGCAGCGTCGACAACGCACCGATGGAGGACTACGCGCGCTGGCAGCGCATGCAGCGCGAGTGGTACGTGAGCGGGCGCAGCTACCGCGATCTGGAAAAGATCGACGGCGTGCCCAACCCGTTCTACCTGCGCTGGCTGGATCACCCCGACTACGACCGCTATTGGCAGGACATGATCCCGTACCGCGAGGAGTTCGCCGACCTCGACCTCAAGGTGCTCACCACCACCGGCTATTACGACGGCGCCCAGATCGGCGCGCTGTACTACCTGCGCGAGCACTACCGCTACCGCCCGCAGGCCGAGCACTACCTGGTGATCGGCCCCTACAACCACATCAGCGGCCAGCGCGGCACGGTCGCCACCGGCGATTGGCTGCGCGGCTACAAGCTGGATCCGGTCGCGCAACTGGACATCGGCGTGCTGCGCTACCAGTGGTTCGACTACGTGTTCAAGGGCGCGCCCAAGCCGGCGCTGCTGGCCGACCGCATCAACTACCAGGTGATGGGCGCCAATGTCTGGAAGCACGCCCCTTCGCTGGCCGCGATGGGCGAGCGGCGCCAGCGCTTCCATTTCGGTCCGGCGGGCGAGGGCGACCGCTACCGTTTCCTGACCCAATCGCCGGGACACGACGCCTACGTGACCCAGACCCTGGACATGCGCGACCGCAGCGACGCCGACCGCATCCTGCCCGGCGGCGGCATCGTCGATAAGGTCATCGACACCGCCGACAGCCTGGTGTTCGTAAGCGAGCCTTTCGCCGAGGCCGGCGAGTTCAGCGGCCTGTTCTCCGGGCATCTCGATCTGGCGGTGAACAAGCGCGACTTCGACTTCAACATCGGCCTGTACGAGCTCAGCGCGCAGGGCGAGTACTTCGAGCTGTCGCGCTACCAGTCGCGCGCCAGCTACGTCGCCGACCTGTCGCGGCGCGCCTTGCTGAGCCCGGACCGACGCACCCAGCTCGACTTCAGCGCCGGCCGCCTGACCAGCCGCCGCTACGCGGCCGGCAGCCGCCTGGTCGCGGTGGTCAGCGTGCTGCGCAACCAGCAGCAGCAGATCAACTACGGCAGCGGCAAGCCGGTATCCGACGAAACCGTGGCCGACGCGGGCGAGCCGGTGCGGGTGAAGTGGTACGGCGCCAGCTATCTGGAGATTCCGCTCAGCCGTTGAAGCATCGCGGCGGCATCGCGGACACAGCGCCCGGCAAGCCGGGCCCTGCGTCTTTGTGCGAGGCGTCGTGATCCGGGCCCTGGCCGGGTGCTAGGGTTTCAGCGGCCCAAGACCGGGCGCAGGAAGACGCCATGACCTCCTTTGAAGCGGCATCGCCGGATTCGCGCCCGAAGGCGGGCGGCGCACCGGTGGACTTCGACTCCGAATTGCAGCGGCACCATCCGCTGTTCATGCGTGCCTGCGCCATCGCCGCGCATGAGCGGGTATTGGACATCGGCTGTGGGACAGGGCTGACCACCCGCGAGGCCGCACGTGCGGCCACGGCGGGCGGTGCGTATGGCGTCGATGTCATGGCGTCGGCGATCGCGAGCGCGCGCGAACGGGCCGCGGCGCAGGGCCTGCGCAATGTGCGTTTCGAGCAGGGCGACGTGCAGGCCTATCCGTTTCCCGCGAACGCGTTCGACGTCGCTATCAGCCGCTACGGCACCATGTTCTTCGCCGACCCCGCCGCCGCCTTCCGCCATGTTCGCGGCGTACTGACCGACGAGGGCCGCCTGGTGATGATGGTCTGGCAAGCCCGCGAGGCCAACGAATGGACCACCGCCATACAGGGCACCAACGCCCAGTCCCCCGCCGCCTTCTCCTTAGGCGATCCGGCGACAGTGGAGTGCCTGCTCGATACGGCCGGGTTCGCGCAGGTGACGTTCCAGGACGTGCAAGAACCTGTGTACTACGGCGACAGCGTCGAGGCCGCATTGGAATGGATCGGGCAATTCCAGGCCACCAAGACCGCCCTACAGTCGCTGGACATAGCGGCCGCCGAGCGCGAGCGGGAGAGGATGCACGACGTCGTCGCTCAGCACTATCGGGATGGAGGCGTGTGGTTCGGCTCGCGGGCGTGGATCGTCAGCGCCCGGTGCCGTTGATCGGCTGACGCGCCGCGACCGCGCATCGGCAGCCTTTATTTGCCGTTTGAGAGCTGTTCTTTCGCGACTGCCTCAGCTCCGGCTCCAGATCGCGTACGCGCCCGGGCATTCGGACGGCAAGCAGAGTGCTGCTCGCTTGTCGGAGAGCTAAAGCATTGAGTCAAAACACTATATTTGGTGTTGACGAGGCGAAACCTTCTCACTATCTTCGTAACGTCGGTTCTATCGGCCAGCAAGCCGTATGGATTGAAAGGGAAGTCGGTGAGGCGTTCGCGCTATTCCGACACTGCCCCGCAGCGGTAATCGGGAACGATCCCGCCACGAGCACTGAGGCGCAGCCCTCGGGAAGTGGCGGATTAGGTGGGAGGTCAGCCTTCCGTGCCCGAGAGTCCGAAGACCTGCCGACAGCTCAATCAACGCACGCGATTGAGCTAGTCGACTGGCGCTTGCCTGTCGCGGGGCCTTGCATGTCTGCTTATGTCCCCGTGTTGCGTCCAGTAGCCCTTGTTCGGGTCGCAGGGGAGTGCGCGTCTTTGTGGGACAGTCCGATGAGAAGCGAAAGCGGTCGCAGCAAGCTTGAGGTTCGGGGCGCTATGAGCAAGAAGGGCGCGGATCGGGTAGGGAACAAGCTGGCTAATGCGGCATTGATCCTGTCCATCGGTATTGCGCTTGCGTTTGTTACCTACGCCGCGCGCTGGTGGTAGCGGTCGCGAACGATCAACTACAGCTGAGGCATCCAGATGAAGTTGGAAGTAGGGGCCCCTCCCCTTGGGTCGTTATGTATATGGTCGAACGATCGGGGCCGCCAATGATTCGCCGTATAGTTCAAACGGATTGCACGCAACCAGCGTGCTCGGTGGGGCAGGGATGAGCAAGAAGCGCATCGTGGTAGTAGGCGTGGTAGTGCTGATGGCGCTGGCAGCCATCGCGTTCTTGAGGGTCAAGAACGCCGGTGCCCCTGCGTCACCTCCGTCCACCACGGTGAGCGGCACGACAACGCCGACGGCATCGGCGTCCGTTGCCGCCATCGAGGGCGTGCGCAGTCCGCCCCGTACATCCAATGCGGGAGTCGCAGCGCAGAGGCTCGGCACGATGGCGCCTGAGCTTGCCTTGGCCGAAGCGCATTCCCTTAGCAAGTGCCTGCGGCTGGCGAATCGCAAGCTGACAGTGCCCGAAGGGCTCACGCAAGTTCAAACCGAGCAGTTCCTGAAAAGCAGCGGCGCGCTGGACGCGAACTGCCCGCCTGATCCAGATCCATACCGCGTGTATGCCCTGGCTGAACATGCGGCCGAGGCCGGAGACCTTCAGGCCCAGCTCGATTTCTCGCTACTGGCCGCTGGCGTGTTTGACCTGCAGAAAGCGGCGTTGGATACCGACCTGATCACTCGATACAAACGCGATTCGATGCGCTATCTCGAACAGGCCGTCAAAGCCGGTAGCGTCGAGGCGCTTTCGCGACTGTCCGAAAACTACGACACCGGGTTGTTTACCCCAGCGGACCCGTTGCAGGCCTACGCCTACGGGTATGCGCGCCATCAGATCGTGAACTCGCCTGTATCCGCCCTGCGGCTGGGCCAGCTCGGTCGCGGCTTGTCGCCTTCGCAGATCAAGCAAGGGCAAGCCCTCGGCGCCGCCTACGTTCAAACCGTTCAAGCCGCAGGAGTGAAGAAATGAAGACCTATGCCAAAATCGGACTGGTGCTGCTGCTGGCGTCCGTGACCGGTTGGGTGGCAGCCAAGTACGTCGGCCGCTTCTATTGCGGCGCCACCTGTGAGGTGGGCGCGGGGCCTGCAATGGGTGACACGTATACGTTCATTCGCGCCATCGTCAACGAGAAGGTCACCAGTTGGGTCGACTCCAACAATCGTCCCAATCAGGTGACCATCTGCAACGGAACCAAATGCTCGCTCTACACGGCCGTGGTGATTTCGGGTCAGTTCGTTTCTGAGGGCTATTGGTACAGCGACTGGACCGGTACTGGCGAGGTCGGCAATGGAGGCGGGGGTGCAGTCGGCGGCGGAAGCGGGCCGATCTCGGGTGGTGGCGATAATCCCTGGCAGGACTGCATTAGCACCACTAAGACGGGGCAGGCGTGTACCAGTGTCGACGGCGGCCCCAAGAGCTGTGTCGAAGTAGATATGCCGGCGTTGAGTTGTCCGGGGATGGGATGATCTGCTGCCTGCTTCGGAGCAGCATGACTGAGCGATGAAACGCGAAGTCATAACGCCATTCGATCGCGTTTCGGCGAAACAAGGGGCAGAGCTGATTTTCTAGAAAGCCCGTTCTGATCCCTGTTTCTGGCGGTACGCGCATCAAGCCTGCTGCGGCCCGACGCTTGAGTTGGAACACTGCGAGGTCCTGGCTACTTCGGCAGATCCAGTGGCGAACCAAACTCTTCGATGTACGCAGCCATATCCGATTGGAACAGCGCTGGGCGGGGCTCAGGGTTCAGAAAGAAGACTGATTGGTCGGCTTGAACGTAGATCTCGTAGCCAGGTCGATACAGCGGAGAGCTGTTTGCCAACGGATGATCATGGGCTCTATCGGCGCCGCCGGTTCCGAGCAGCAATTCCCTGGCCGATTTCAGTGCCTCGGCGCTGTCGGATTCGATGCAAAGGTCGTCGTACTCGCCGTTGCCCAGCATGACCAACAGCCCGAATAGGGCGCGCTCGTCGTCGAGCGGAAGAACTGTTGGCTGGATCTTCTGGGGCTCCGCGCCACGCCATTTTCTGTACCACTCGGTCAGAACAAGCTGCATGCGGCACCTAGCTGCCTAGTATTCGAATTCCGGGGGCGATTGTACGACCTGCCCACGGTGCATCGTATGGCGGGCCGCGCCCTCGATGCCTATTCGATAGGCGGCCGATCCGGGGCTGCCGGCCTGGCTATCCCGGCAGATTCGAACGAATCAGGTTTACGGTTTCGGTAAGTCGCTTGGCGGACGCTTGGACCCGCTCGCGACGCTGCGCATCCCCGCTGGGCTCGTGTGAGCTGCCTCTTTCGCGCCCGGCGCCATCGAAGGTCGCGAGCTGTGGCGGGCCTACGCCCCAGTCGCTTCCCCGCTGGCGGGGTACCACGTGGAAATGGAAGTGCGGTGTTTCCTGTCCGCTGTAGACCCCGTTGTTCTGAAACGTCAGTATTCCGAGGGGGCGATAGGTCAGGACAAGTGCCTGCGCGACTCGCTTTGCCGAGATCAGCACGGCCTCGCATTCTTGCTGTGAAAGATCGAGCAGCGTTGCGACATGCCGACGGGTGATCACGCAGCATTGGCCCACTTCGAACTGCCGCGGATTGATCACAGTGAGCGTGTGCTCGCCCTCCTCGATGATCTTCCAGCGTTCTTCGCGAGCCGCCACGCAAAGGTCGCACGGTTCTCTTATGGGAAGCTCGATCAAGGGCCTGCTCCTGGTCGGCCGACAGGCCGATACAAACAACGATGATTCATTCGATGTGCGCCGGCGGAGGTATGGCTGTGCCAGGCAAAGGCTCAACCGCCCGTGTCCTCGGGAAGTTTTGGAAACAGCGCCTCCAGCGCATCGCGTTCGTCCTGGCGCTGCTGCTGGGTCGCCTCGATGGTCCGGCATTCGCGTAGCAGGCGGTCGCGTTTTTCCTCGGGCATCGCGCCGCTGCGGTAGTCCGCGATCAGCGCCTTGGCCTCCGCGGATTCCGGGAACGCCGCCAGTTCGGGGCTGGCGCGCGTTGCGGCATAGCACTGCGGCGCTTTTTCGCGGTAACGGGCCAGGACCCTGTCGAAGGACGGCGCGGTGTCTGGCGCGATCTCCGCGCAGATGTGCGCTTGCATGGAGAGCAGGGCGGTCATCATGTAAGTCTCGCTGCGAACTCGCAGGCCGATGCCGTCGCATGCCTCCGGAAAGCCCTGCGCCATTGCCGGATGGACTAGCCATAGGGGCGAGACAACCAATAGCGCAATGAGAGCTTTCGTCATGGGGCCACTGCAGGGTGGAGGGGCCGGGAGGCCGTGCGCTTCGTCTGGGGGCGCTAGTCTTCGATTTCCCGGATGCTGCCCAGATTCCCTTTGAATACCCGCGTGTAGGGATAGCTGGTCCGGTCGACTACTTCGAGCTGGTACTTGTCCTGGCTGCCCTTGGGGATGGTTATGAAGACAACCTCGTCGTCTTTTTCGAATATCTGGGTTTCGAGTGTGGCCCAGAAGGGCTGCTCGTCGCTGCGCTCGAGGTAGACGAGATAGCGCCTCTGGCGCCAGTCCCCTTCCGGTTTCGGCAGATGAATGATGTAGCGATGGTCGGCGTAGATTTCGGCTTGCGGCTGGATGGGCGTGCCGTCGCGAACTCGAGGCGCCGGTGGCGCCACCCACCGATCCACCGCCCAGGCGTTTCCGGTGAACAAGGCAGCAAGCAAGACGATGGCTCTGACGGTCACGGTGCATCTCCTGGGTAGTGGCGGGGTAAGGCTTATCGCGCGCTTGAATCGTCATGCGCTGGCGAGCGGTCGGGGCGTCTGCGGCTAGTCGTCAAAGTTCGAGGCTGGAGCGCAGGCGGATTGCGAGGTGGATCGGGTGCGAAAGCGCAGGGCCTCACCGGACCTTAAAGGCAGCCCGATGGACGCTCACGCCGTTGAGGAACACTTCGACCTGGTAGCGGCCCTCCGGCCAGTCGTTCGGCTTGGAAATCTCGAAAACGGTGTAGCCCTGGCCCTCGAACAGGATTTCGCGGCTGTCGTCGTTGACGGCCTGGCGGTCTTCGCCTTCGCCGTAGGTCCACAGCACCCCCAGCGTGCCCACCACCGGATCGGGGCCGGATACGCGCGTGGCGATCGAAAGGTGGATGCTGTCGGTCGGCTTGAACAGGGTCTTGGGAACGGGCGTGCGCAGTTGGTGGTCCACGTGCGAGCCCAGGCTGGCGCCGACGACCGACACGGTCGAGGCGGCCGCCTCGCTGCGCGGCGCGGGCTCGACGACCCGGTGTTGCGCCTGGCCCGAGACCAGGATGGCGGCCAGCAGCAGTGCGGTGAGCATGTCCTCCCCCTTAAGGCGATGCTCGGTTCGATGGCCATCCTAATCGATGCCTGGCCCGTCCGATCGCGGTTCCGGCTGGGTGGCGCGGTTCTCGGTCGCCCCTTCACGGGCTCGGCCGCGGCGCGTAAGGTCCGGTCTCCCGGGCGTGGCGCTTGCATCGTGCGAAGTCCGGGCCGCATTCATCTGGGTCGTTGCGTCGGAAGGCCCGAACCATGCCCGCGTTATCGCCGGCCATGGCCGCAGACGGGAAAAGACCGCGTTCCTAGTAGGCGACACCGCCGCGCCATGGAGGCCACGATGAACACGGACCCGTTCGATACCGGCCCTACGGGCAAATTCCGCACCCTGTGCCAGAAGTATCCCGACGCCACGGTGTATCGGGGCGCGGACGGGTTTCGTTCGCTATGGGGCCCGATCTTCTACCGCGGCCGTGCCAATGGCACCGCGCGCCTGTTGGTCATCGGCCAGGACCCGGCCCAGACCGAGGCATTCACGCGCCGGATTCTGTCGGGGCAGGCGGGGCAGCGCGTGCAGGGCTTCGTCGAGAAGCTGGGTTTCACGCGCAGCTATCTGATGATCAACGCGTTCGCGTACGGCATCTTCAACCAGGACATGGCGATGCCGCATCTGAACGATCCGGAGATTCAGGCCTATCGCCACCAGTGGCTGGAAGCGGCGTTCGCGAAGGGCCGGATCGAAGCCGTCGTCACCTTCGGCAATGCCGCGTTCAACGCCTGGACCGCGTTCAAGGCGACGCCGGCCGGGCAGGCGGTGACGGCCTTCCATCAAAAGGCGCTGCACCCCACGGCCGACAAGCCCGGCGGGCCGATCACGCGCAAGGATCTGCTGGACAACTGGAATGTTGCTTTGAACAAACTCCGTCCTCATATCCAGAATCCGGACGTGAGCAAGGCGCTGGTGCCCTACGGCAACGACTTCACCGCGGCCGAGCTGCCGCCGATTCCCAGCCGCGACTTTCCCATGGGCCTGCAGCCCTGGATGCGCGACTCGGATTTCTGGGCGAAGCTGGGCGATCCGCCGGGCACGGAGCGCGCCAACATCTCCATCGTCGTCCCCTAGGCGCTCAGCTGACCACCGAGGGATCGGCGACTTCGATCACCAGTGGCGCCTGATGCGCGCTATTCGGGGCGCGCCAGACGCGCGCTTCGGCGCCGACGCCGGGCACCTGCGTTTGCAGCAACTGCTCGCGCGAGCTCGTCGGGCGCCAATGGCCGCAAATCGGCCGGTCGCCGGGGATCTGCACGACGAGCGAGAAAGAGGCGACCGCACCGTCTTCGGCGAGCTTCCAGCGCCGCTCGCTGACTCGTCCGCCGGTCGCGACTGCGCGGGGCGCGATCCCGCGCCAGATCGTTTGCAGCCGCGCTTCGCGCTTGGCCTGCCGGATCGAGCCGGACAGAACGGCCCAGAGCGCGAGTGCGAGGCCGCCCAACATGACGGTGAAGATGAGGTTGAACCACCAGCCGGGGGTGTCGTCCGTCCACAACAGGTAGATCGCCCAGGCGGCGCCAGCGGACGCGATCACGTTCAACAGAGCGAACAAGATGCGTCCTGTGCGACGCATGCGGGGCGGGAAGGCCAGCGCCTCGGGGGCCTGCACTAGCGGCGATGCCGCTTCCAGCCGCGGCAGCAGATGGATGACGTGGCCGTCGTCGTGGTCGTGGTCGTGCGTACTGGGCGTCGGCATGGGCGCATGGTAAGGGCGCCGTCGGACCGGGGCCAGCGTTCGTCCATGCACGCTGGCGCCGCGATCAGGACTCCGGGTTGTACATGATCTCGCGCACTTCCTGGGCGCAACGGCAGGACGCGGCGAGCTTGGCCGCCCACTGCAGCGCCTCGTCCCGCGAAGACACCTCGATGATCGAAAAGCCGCCGATCACCGCCTTGGTTTCCGGGTAGGGGCCGGCGGAGACCGAGCCGTCGCTGGCCACGATGCTGGCCTGCTGGCTCAGTAGCCCGCCGCCGAAGATCCAGACCCCCGCGGCCTTGGCTTCGCGCACCACGGCGTGCGAGGCCTCGGACACCGCGGGCAAATCGGCTTCGGCAATCGTCATCGTTCCGTCATCGAACGAGATCAGATATCGCTGCATCTCCCTGCTCCTGAATGTTTAGCCGCCGGTCACGACGCCCGCGCTTGCGCGACGCGCTTACGACGCGAGACGAAACGCCACACCAGCCAGGTCAGCAGCACCAGCACGGTGGGGCAGGCCCAGCCGAACGCGGCGGCGATGGCGATGTTGTCGTCGGCGTCGGGGGTTGGGGCAGCGGTGTGCTGGACGGCGTAGGCATAGGCCAGGTTGAGGGCCCAGCCCAGCGCGATCGCGATGCCGGCCGCGACCAGGCCGTGCAGGCGCGTGCGCGATCGCAACAGCCAGAACGCGACTACCGGCAGCGCCAGCGCCGCGAGCAAGAGTGCGAGGACTGCGTAGTGGTCCATGAGCCATCCGCCGAATCCAGCGATAGCGGGATTCTGGGTACCGCGGGCCGCCGCCGTCAATCCGGCCTTGCGACAAAGTAAGGGCATTACAGAAGCGGCGCGACCCACGGCTGCGCGCTGACGTCACGGGCCGTCGCGCGGGCGCGGTTCGCGCCGCCCCTGCAAGCCTTAAGCGGGAATCAGTACCTCTTCGACGGGCGCGAGCACGTTGCGCACGCCGCGCGGGATCGCCTGGGCGTCCATGTTCAACACCACCACGCGGCCGGCATTGAGCGCCGCGCCGATCTCGACGTCCGCGCCCAATGCGCGCGCGATCTCGTCCAGTTGGGCGCTGGGCGGCGCGCCGCGGCGGTCCTTGCCGGAGAAGCGCCAGCGGTTGTATTCGGCCCAGGCGATCAGCAGCACGGCCGCGCACAACGCCAGGCTGGGCAGGGCGATCAGCAGGAAGGGTTCGACGCGGTGCTCGCGCAGGTAGAGTTCGAAGTAGGCGTTGCGGATGCCCAGCACCCACAGCAGGAAGGTGATGACCGGCATCCACAGGTAGACGTACATGCCCCAGAACACCGCGGTCACGAAGCCCCAGGCGGTGCGGCGCAGGCGCGGCTGCGAACGCCGCTTCTGGATCAGGCGCGAGTCGAACTTGGCCGCGGCGTTGCGGCGCTCTTGGGTGGTGTTCATCGGATTCCCCTGTCAGGACTGACCCAGGTCGCGCGCGTGCCGCGGCGCTTGAGCAGCGCCTTGGGCAACGCGGTGACCGTGGTCGCGAAACTCAACAACCAGTACGCCATCGGGTACCAGATCATCCAGTAGTAGTTGCGGCCGACTCCGGTCTCGTAGCGGCGGTCGATGATGATGCTGGCCGCGAACTGCAGCAGGCAGACCATCGCCAGGATCATGCCGTGCCAGGACGGCAGCAGGCTGCGGATGGTCAGCTCCGGCGGCAGCGGCAGGAACAGGCCCAGCGCCCAAAGCAGCATGATGAAGGCCATGGTGTAGGCCCAGACCACGCTGAGCAGGTACTCGGCCATCACCGCCCACATGCGGCGCTTGCGCCAGGACAGCAGGTCGCGGCTGTGGCGCAGCAGCACTTCGACGCCGCCCTGGGCCCAGCGTAGGCGCTGGCGCCACAGCCCCTTCAGGGTTTCCGGCATCAGGATGAAGCACAGCGCGTTGGGTTCGTAGCGGATGTCCCAGTGGTCCATCTGCAGGCGCCAGCTGATGTCGATGTCCTCGGTCACCATGTTGTCGGACCAGTAGCCGATCCGATGCAGGGCGGTGCGGCGGAACGCGCAGATCACGCCGGAGACGGTGAACAGGCGGCCGTACACGCGCTGGGCGCGCTTGATCATGCCGATGATCGAGGAGAACTCGCCGACCTGCAGGCGGCCCAGCAGGGTGGAGCGATTGCGGATGCGCGGGTTGCCGGTGACCGCGCCCACGCGCTGACCCGAAGCCAGGTGCCAGACCATCCAGTGGGTCGCGTATTCGTCGAGCAGGGCGTCGCCGTCGATGCAGACCAGGTATTCCGAGCGCGCGGCCAGCGCGCCCATGCGCATGGCGTTGGCCTTGCCCAGGTTGCGGTCGAGGTGAATCACGCGCAGGCGCGGGTACTGCTGGGCCAGCGCATTGAGTTTCTCGGCGGTGTCGTCGCGGCTGCCGTCGTTGATGGCGATGACTTCGAAATCCGGATAGCGCTGCGCCATCGCCGCGCCGATGGTCTCGTGGACGTTGTCGCCCTCGTTGTGGCAGGGGATCAGGATCGATACCGGCGGCGTGTCCGCCAGCGGCGGCGGATCGGTGCGCGGGCGCGCGTGGCGCTCGCGGCGCAGGTAGTAGTACAGCCCGCCGGAGATCCAGAAGAACGACATCACGATCGGATAGAAGAACGCGAATTCGAACAGGAAGTAGAGGAGGCGATGCATGGCGATCTCCTCACTTTTCCAGGTACGGGAACGAACGCGCCGACAGCGCTTCGCGCGCCGCGGCGGTGTTCGGGATGTCGGCGACGAAGTCGTCCGGGTACCAGCCGATGTGGCGCACGCCCTGGGCGAGCAGGCGACGCACCTGCGCCTTCAACTGTTCGGCCGGAATCGGCCGGCGGTTGCGCCAGTCCACCGTCTGCAATTCGAACAGGGTCTGGGTGAGCTGCGGATCGTGCGCGCGCGTGGCCGCGACCAGGCGGTCCAGCCAGCGCTCGGGTTGGCGGCTGCCTTCCATCCACGGCATCGCCATCAGCGCGGTGTAGTCGTAGGCGCGATTGAAGGTATCCAGGCGCTGGGCGAACCAGGCCTCGCTCTGCGGCTCCAGCACCGGGCGCGCGTAGAGGTTGCGCACGGTCTTGAGCTTGGGTCGCCAGCGTTCGGCGGCACGCTTGAGTTCCAGGGTGAAGTCGATCAGCTCCTGGGTACGCGCCTGCGATTCGGTCGCCGCGCGGCCCTGCAGTTCGGTGTCGCGCAGGTAGGCGTCGTCGTGGAACAGCAGGCCTTCCAGGTAGGAGCCGGCGGCGAGGTCGGCGTAGATGCCGGCCACCAGGCGGCGCACCTCCGGTTGGGTGTAGTCGAGGCGGTAGACCTCGTCGGCGCGCGCGCCCGGGATCGCCAGCGCGGCGCGCTGGGCGGGGTCGGGCAGCTCGTAGCCCAGCACCGGCAACCAGGCGTAGACCACCACGCCGGCACGCGACTTGAGCTGCCAGGCGACGCGGTTGAACAGGTCCGCGCGCATCGGCAGGGCGTGGTTGGGGAAGTACAGCGCATCGGCCGAGCCGTTGCCGTCCGGATCGGCGAAGGCCTGCAGGAACACGTGGCTGGGCGCGATCTGCTTGACCCGTTCGATCAGGGCATCGAGGTTGCGCTCGGTCTGGGCCGGGTCGGCGTCGTAGACCGAGTCCAGGTCCACCTGCAGCGCGCGCACGCCCGTGCGTTCGTCGTCATGGCGCAACTGGTAGGCCAGGTCGCCGACGTTGGGGTTGTTCATCACCAGCAGGCGCGCCAGGCCGTGCAGGTCCGACGGCATCGGCGTGCTGCGGCCTTCCAGGTCGAACGAGACCGACATGCCGAGCTGGTCGGCGATGCCGTTGGTGACGCTGCTATAGGCGGCGTAGGGCCACACCACTGCGCGCGGAGCGCGGCCGAGTTCGCGTTGCAGACGCTGCTTGCTGCGCTCCAGGTCGGCGCGCACGCGCGCGACGTATTCGCTCTCGCTCTCGTAACGCGCGCTGGCCGGGTCGTAGCGGCGGGTGACCGCGGCCGGGGTCGAGTTGCCTTGCGGGTTGGAGACGATGCCGTGGTGCAGGTCGTCGCTGTGGCTGGCGACCTCGATCAGCCCGCTGTCCTGCATCTCGCGCAGCTGATCCCAGGTCACGAAGTCGTCGCCGGTGAACGGACGCGGGCCGTAGTCCACGGTTTCGCCGGCCGGCAGTTCGACCCAATGGGTCACCACCGCCGCCAACGCCGGGTAGTTGTAGGCGCGCAGCAGCGGGAAGGCGCGCGTGTACAGGCTGCGCAGGCCGTCGTCGAAGGTGATCAGCACCGGCTTGGACGGCAGCGCGGCGCCGCCGTTGTTGGCCGCGATCACCTGCGCCAGCGACACCGGGTGATAGCCGTGGCCGGACAGCCAGTCCAGATGCGCGGCGAAGTTCTGGGTGCTGACGGCGTAGGCGTCGCCGTCGCCCTTGCGCGCGACGTCGTCGCGCACGTCGTGATAGCTCAGCACCAGCAGCGGTTCGGCCGCGTGCGCGGTCGCGGGCAGCAGCATGCAGAACACCAGCGCGTACAGCACCAGCACGATCAGGATCAGCCGCGAGGGGCGGTGTGGACGGTTCATCTCATTCTCCCCAGCGGAATTCGGCGTCGAAGCCTAGGCGCTCTTCGCGCTGGCCGTCGTAAACCGGGCGCGACCAGTTCAGGCCGTAGCTCAGCACCCGCCCCAGGGCGAATTGCCACTCGTGTTCGTAGCGCAGCGACGGCACCCAGGCGGTGCCGTAGTCCTGCTGCCAGTAAGCGCCCGACGACAGGGTCAGGCGCTGGCGGAAATGGCGGTCGTAGCGGCGCCAGGCCAGATGATCGAGGCGGATCCCGAACTCCGCCGAGGCGTCGCGCGAGGGATTGAAGTAGGGCGCATCGTCGCGGCTGCCGCGGCCGCTGCCGACGCTGGCCAGGCCGTTGATCAGCAGGTGCGGACGGCTGAGCAGGCGCTGATCCAGCGCCAGGCTGAGCTGATCGCGGTCGTTGCCGTCGTCGTAGCGCCAATGCTGCAGGCTGGCGCTGACGGCGGTGCGTTCGCTGGGGCGGTAGTCGGCGCCGATCTCGTACAGATCGCCGGTGATATCCGAGGCGCGCGCCTGCAGCGAAGCGGCGGCGTCGTTGCGGCTCACGCGTGCGCGCAGAGCGAAGCGGTCGTCGATGCGCCAGCCGGCGCCGACGGCGATCGCGGTGCCGCCCAGGCCGTCGCGGTCGCGGCCGAGGTAGAGCTGCGCGTCGAGACGGTCGTAGGCGTAGCCCAGGCCGACTTCGTTGCGCTGGGCGACGCTGCGGTCGCCCTGGAAATCGGCCCAGCGCCGGCCGCTGCGCGCGAGCAAGCGCCAGCGATCGTCGATCAAGGGCGTGGCGACTTCGACGCCGTACTCGCGGTCGCGGTTGCCCAGTGGCGAGGCACCGCCGCCGTCGCGGTTGCGGCCGCCGGCCGCGTACACGCGCGCCTGCCAGCCGCGGCGCATGTCCCAGCTGCGGTCCATCGAGCGCACGTGGGCTTCGTTGGGATAGCGCGCCAGCAACTGGTCGTGGATCGGCCGGGCCAGATCGTAGCGCTGCAGGGTGGACAGGGTTTCGACCTGGCCGATGCGCGCCTCGACGTTGCGCTCGTCCAGGGTACTGGCGATCGAGAACCGCTCCAGTGCGCGGCTGGGCCAGCCGCGGAACATATAGATGGACCCCAGGGTGGCCTGCAGGTCGGCGTTGTTGGGGCCGATCGCGGCCAACGGCTCGATCATGGCCTGAGCGCCGGGCAGGTCTTCGCCGAAGGCGCGGGCGAGGGCGTAGTTGGTTTCGGCGTCGTAGCGCGGCCAGTTCTCGTAGCCGCGGCGCGCGCCCGGCGCGCGCGGCCAGGGCGCGCGCGCGTCGACCAGCCCGCGCAGCAGCGGCAGGGCCAGGTCGTAGCGTTCGCGTTCCAGCTGTGCGTAACCGAGTTGGATCGGCAGGTCGGGATCCTCTGGATCGGCCTGCACCGCGCGTTCCAGCGCGAGCGCGGCTTCGTCGGGGCGGCGCAGGGTGAGCAGGGAATCGCCGACCGCGCCCAGCGCATAGCCCGGCACCGGATGGCCGCTGTTTTCCAGACGGCGGAATTCGTCGGCGACTTCCTGATGGCGGCCGAGACGGTTGAGCACGATCAATCGGTCGTAGGCCAGGCTGGCCGGCTCGGGCGTGCCGCTGCGCGCGAGATCGGCGCGGTAGGCATCGATCGCGGCGTCGGCGGCGCGCGCCTCTTCCAGGCGGGTGGCTTCGTCGACCGCGTAGAGCTTGCTCCAGACGATGCGCCGGGCCAGGCCGGCGGCGTTGAGGCTGGCGGCTTGTTCGGCGCTGAACGCCTCGGGGCGGGCCAAGTACAGGGTGCGCGCGCGGTCGCGCGCGCCGATGTCGGCCAGGGTCAGCACGCGCAGGCGATACAGGCGCGCGTCGTCGCGGTGCAGGTTGAGGTGGCGTTCGATCAGGGACAGCGCCGCCAGCCAATCGCGGTCGGCGCGCAGTTGTTCGATCTGGGCGTAGGGGATCGCGGCCGCGGACTGACCTTCAGCGGCAGCTACTGACGTGGCGTGTAAGGTTCCACCGGCCAAGACCAAGGCCAGGGACAGCGTGAGGCGATGTAAAGACGGCATGGATAGTCCGTATCCCGTATGACTGGTGGGGGCGGGGCGGCCCCAGAGGTACGACGCTTGAAAATGCGAACTGAGTCACGGTTCCTGGACGCAAAGTCTGTGCCAGAGCTGTACATCTGGAGGATTTTGTTCATTTAGAGCAGGTACTTAGCTGCTGGAGGCCGCGAGGCGGGGGTTGCGGCCCGTTCAGGTTCGGCGCGGGCGGATCGGCGATCGATCGGGCAAAAAAAACCGGCACGTGGCCGGTTTGGGGGACAGGAGCAGAACCTGTCAAAGCGGGGCCGCCTGTGCCGATCCTGGTCGGAGCGGGGGCGGGCATGTCTTAGGGATGATCGCCGCGGCCGATCCGTCGCAGTCGGACCGCATCGGCGCGGCACGCGATCCTCCGTCGCATTCGGTCGGTTCGCTCGCGCGTCCGGCGCCGGCGAAGATACGCGGGCGAACTCCGAAGGTGCGGCTCCGCGGCGCGTGCTTGAGTTGCGGCGGTGCGATCTGCGCCAAACCGGTCTGGCACGACAGATTCGGCAAAGTGGTCGCCGTCCGACGCTCGCCGGCCACGTCCTGCCGCAGCGGGTGCCCACGCCCCTTGAGCGCCCTGGGGCGCGTTGTTAGCGTCGCCCGCATTCCCCGTAGGAAGGAAGCTCCGAGTGACGAAGCGCAGCGCAGTGGCCTGGGTGATCGCAGCCGGTTTGCTGTGCGGGGCCGCCAAGCCCGAACCGGCGACGGACTATGCCGCGCTGTTCGAGCGGGTCTGGAGCAGCGTCGATCAGAACTATTACGACCCGGGTTTCCACGGCGTGGATTGGCAGGACGCCGGCCGCCGCTACCGCGCACAGCTGCGCCCAGTTCGCGACGACGCGGCCTTCAAGGCCTTGATCGCGCGCATGCTGGGCGAACTCAAGAGCTCGCACACTTCGCTGTCGGCGCCGAGCAAGAGCGGCGATCAACGCCGCGGCATCGGCGCGCGTTTCGAACTCGTGGACGGCGTGCAGACCGCGGTGGACGTCTCGCCGTTGAGCCCGGCCTGGCGCCACGGACTGCGGCCGGGCGATCAGTTGTTGGGTTCGTCGGACGAACTGCCCGGGCCGCTGGGCAGCAGCGCCGAGCTCGCGATCCGCGACTGCGCCGGCAGCGAGCGCCGACTGAACGTCGAGCGCGTCGCGATGGGGTGGCCGCCGGAGCATCCGGGCTGGCGCTGGACCCGCTATACGCCGCGCAGCGGCCTGGCGGTGGGCTATCTGCGCGTGGATCGCTTCGACGACGGCGCCGCCGCGCTGGCCGATCAGGCCATGAACGAACTCGCCGACACCCAGGCCCTGATCGTCGACCTGCGCCGCAACAGCGGCGGCAACACCTCGGCGCTGCGCCTGGCCAGTTACTTCATGCCCGCCGGCGAGACGCCGGTACTGGGCCTGTTCGCACGCCCCTATCTGCAAAAGCTCGGCCACGCACCCAGCGCGGACGAAGTGCGCGCCGGCCCCAAGGTGGTCGGCGCCTACACCGACGAGGCCGTGTTCAAGGCCGTGTCCGAGCACGGCGGCGCGGCGGTGTTCCACAGCGACGCCCTGGACGGCCGCCGCTACGCCGGCCGCGTGCTGGTGCTGATCGATCACGAGACCGCCAGTTCCGGCGAAGGCTTCGCCTGGGTTCTGCGCCTGCACACGCCGGCCCGCTTCATCGGCCGCGCCAGCGCCGGCGAGCTGCTCAGCGGCGAGCGTTTCGCGCTCGGCCAGGGTTGGAATCTGACCGTGCCGGTGCATGGCCTGTGGGGCGCCGACGGCCGCGACTTCGCCGATCAGGCCGTGCAGCCCGATCAGGCCGTGGCCTGGACGCGCGCGGACTATTGCGGCGGTCGCGATCCGGATCTGGAAGCCGCGATGGCGAACGTTCTGCAGAATCCCGCGGTCACGGAGTAATCGCCGCCTCGCCAGCGCGCGCGGCGTCTTCATCGATCGCACGCGCGGACGTAGGGCGCGCGATGCCGAGCTTCGCAATTGGACGAAAGTAGTAGAAGGTCCGGGAGTTGCTACGCACGCGACGGCCGCGGCGTGTTTGCAGGTTCGGTCGTCAAGATCTCGAGTTCGCGCATTCGATCGGGCGCTGTGACATCGATCACGGATGTCGCCTCGCTATCGCGAATCGCGCCATGCTACTTTGAACTCACGCGAAAGCAGGGAGCGATGCTCGCGTGTTTTTCAGGAAGCTGGCTCTGGTTTCCGCAGGGGGAGAGTGATGCGCGCTAGCTCGATGGAGGCCGTGCGTCGGCCGCCCACGCTTGCGGTGGTCGAGGACGATCGAACATTCCGGGAAGACGTGCTCCTGCCCGTGCTGACCCAATCCGGATTTTCCGCCGTCGGCATGAATGGCGCGCTGGAGCTGTACCGGTCGATGACCCAGCGTTCCTACGATCTCGTGCTGTTGGACATCGACCTGCCCGATGAGGACGGCTTCAGCATCGCCGAGCATCTGCGCAGCCTGTCGCCGCGGATCGGCATCGTGATGCTGACCGGCTACGACTCCAGCCAGGACCGCATGCGCGGCTTGCGCGCGGGGGCGGACGCCTACCTGCCCAAGCCGGTCGATATGGAAGAGGTCGTGACCACCTTGCGCAATCTGGCCCGATGGGTGATCCCGGACGAGAGCGCGGTGCCGGTCAGCACGCAGGCCAAATGGCGGCTGGACGACAGAGGCTGGTGCATCCTGACGCCGCGTGGCGTCCAGATCGAGATGAACCTGGCCGAGCGCCAGGTCATGGCGATGCTGGCCGCGTCGGCCGGCAGGCCGGTGCAGCGCGAGGCCCTGATCGCGCGCCTGGTCAAGAATGCCCACGACTTCGATCCGCATCGCTTGGAGATGCTGATCCACCGCTTGCGCAAGAAATGCGAGCAAGTCGCGGAGGAAGAACTTCCGTTGCGTGCGGTGCGCAGCGTCGGCTATGTATTGAACTGGTAGTCGCTGGTGTCGGCATCGGGCCGACGGTGGGGAAGGACGGCGTGCGAAACATAGGAGTCTGGCTGCGGTCGATGGTGTTGGCCGCGGGGCTATTCGTCATATGCGCTCCCGCGTCCGCGTTGCCCGCAGGCGGGTTCGACTATCGGATGGGCGCGCGGGCTTTCACCAGCGACGACGGGCTTCCGCAGTCCGGCGCGAACACCGTGGTCCAGACCCGCGACGGCTATCTCTGGGTCGGCACGTTCGGCGGTCTGGCGCGTTTCGACGGTCTGGCATTCACGATATTCCGCGGAAAGCCTGCGTTCGATACATCCGCCTCGGAAGGCCCGCAAGCGGGGCCGGCCAGCGATCGCATCCTGGCGCTGTATGAGGATGACAGGGATTGGCTCTGGGTCGGGACTCAGGACGCCGGGCTGAGCGTGCGTCGACAAGGGGCATTCCATCACCTGCCGGTGTGCGGCGGCTCGTGTCAGATCAACGACATCCTGCAGACGCCCGATCGCACCTTATGGATAGCTACCAGCGTGGGTGTGCTCAATCTGGATCCTGAGCTTGGGCGCGAGACCTGGATCGGTCGAGGAAGCATCGGCTACGCCCGTTTGGCGCGCGACACCCAGGGTCGCATCCACGTAGCCGGAAACGAAGGCTTCTTCGTCGTCGCCGATGGGCGCTTGCGACCCATCCCGCTGCCCGACGGGGAACGGCGGGTACCGGTGCTGAAAACCAGCGGTAGCGGGCTGCTGGTCGGCACGGAGCGCGCGCTCTATCGCTACGATCCCGCGCTAGATCGATGGCAGTTGTTGGGCGTGGCCGGTCCCAAGGCAGCGGTGAAGGATGCGGATGGCCGATGGTGGGTCGCCACGATCTCCGGACAACTGCTGCGCGAGACCGGCCCCGGACAGTGGCGGGACGTGCCCGAACTGTTCGGCCTTGGCATCACCAGCCTGGCTTGGGACAACGAAGGCAATCTATGGATAGGCAGCGGCGGCAAGGGCTTGTTGCGCGTGCGCAAGCCGCTGTTCGGGTTGGTCTCGGCCCCGGGATGGGGCATGAACATGGCGGGCCGCGCGGTGATCGACGATGGCCGCGGCGGGATGTGGCTGGG
The DNA here is from genome assembly GCF_900114355.1 of Lysobacter sp. cf310. Taxonomy (GTDB): domain Bacteria; phylum Pseudomonadota; class Gammaproteobacteria; order Xanthomonadales; family Xanthomonadaceae; genus Lysobacter. The sequence continues at coordinate 397,331 of NZ_FOSS01000002.1, read as the reverse complement.
ATCCGCCTGCGCAGGGCTGTGGCATCGGGCGCCCGACGGCGGCATGCAGCGCTATCCGATCCAGTCGGGTCAGGGCAATGGCTGCGTGGCCAGCTTGGTCCTGGATCGCGAGGGCGCGCTCTGGGTGGGAACGGTCGAGGGGCGATTGATACGCGTCGTCGACGGCAAGGCCAAACCGGTCGGAGCCTGGTCGATCGGTAACGCGATCAATGTCTGGCAGCGTGGCGACCGACGTTTTCTCGTCAGCTCCGAGCGTTCCATGTTCGATGTCCGCACCGATGGCGAGGGGCGCATCGTCGGACAACAGCGCATCGCCGCGCTTGAGGGCATGAACGTCAATAACATCATTCCAGCCGCGCGCGGGGGCGATTGGTTCGCCGGCGACCGCGGCGTTTGGCGCGTGGTCGATAACCGGATCGTCGAGCGATGGACGCCTCGGGAGGGGTTGTCCTCCCGCTTCGCGCGTGCCCTGTACGAAGACAAAGAGACCGCCACGCTCTGGGTAGGCCTGTACGGCGGCGGCCTGAATCGCATCCGCAACGGCCAAGTGTCTCGTTACGACAGCCGCAACGGCCTATTCGACGATACGGTGTCGTGCATCCTGCGCGACGAGCGCGGACGTTTGTGGCTGGGCGGCAATCGTGGCGTCACCCTATTGCCGGCGCCACGGCGGGCTGCGGCCGAGATCGAGTCGATCGGCTACACGACCAGCGATGGCCTGACGCCATCCGAGATCAACGGTGGCTACTCGACTCCTTGCCACCGCGATACGCAAGGCAGGCTCTGGTTTTCCCTGGTCGAGGGCTTCGCCGTACTCGATCCCGCGGATTTCCCCGACGTCCCGCCGGCGCTGCTGACGCCTCGGATAGAGCAGGTCATGGTCGATGGACGCATGCAGAGGATCGCCGGGTCGTCGCTGACTCTGGAGCCTTACGCGCGCAGCCTGGAAATCCATTACACCGCCATAAATCTGAGCCGGCCTCGCGAAACCCATTTCCGCTTCCGCCTGCTCGGCTTCGATCCCGGTTGGGTCGACGCGGGACAGAACCGCAGCATTCTCTATCCCTCGATTCCCTGGGGCGACCATCTGTTCGAGGTCCAGGCGCGTACCCAGGGCGGGCGCTGGTCGACGGTGTCGGCCGACCTGCGCGTGCTCAATCCGCAGCCCTGGTATCTGCGGCCCTGGATCCTGATCCTGGCGACCTCGTTGAGTCTGTTGGCCTTGGTGGGCGGTACCCAGTTCGGCGCAAGCCAGATCGGGCGCGGACGCGAGGAACCGGCCGACTGAGAGAGGCCGCCGCGCATCGCTTCAGCGAGCGGCGGCGCGATCGCCCGCAACGGCGACGGCCGCAGACGCATGCGTCGAGCGTTCGCTTACGGTCGCATGCTCGAACGGAATATCCGTGCGCGCCGCTTGCGACGACTCGCGTGCGGGCTCCGCCAGCGGCAGACGGATCCGGATGCGCGTGCCCAGGCCTGGGGCGCTGTCGGCTTCGATGTCGCCGCCGTGATCTGCGACGAAACGACGCACGGTCGCCATGCCGATGCCGGTGCCCCGATCCTTGGGCTTGGTGGTGAAAAACGGCTCGAACAGGCGTGCGAGTACTTCCGGTGTCATTCCGCAGCCGGTGTCTTCCAAACGCAGCGAGGCATGCGCTCCGTCGGCTTCGACCGCGAGCAGAAAGCGGCCGCCCTTCGGCATGGCGTCGCAGGCGTTGCTGGCGATGTTCAACAGCGCCAGCACCAGTTCGTCGCGATCCGCGCTGACCCGCAGGCCGGTGGCGGAGGTATCCAGCGAGACCTGGATCGCGCGCGAGAACATCGGCAGCAGCAATGGCCGCACCTCGTCGATCGCCTCGGCAAGATCGAAGGTGGACACTTGTCTGATGTGGGTGCGGCTGAAGCTGAGCAGGCGTCGAGTGAGCGTGGCGCCGCGTCGGGCCGCGTCGCGTATGCCTGGAAGCACCGTATCGATGGAACCGCCGCGCAGGTTCACCGACGTCGCCTGGCCCAGGATCACGCTGAGGATGGCATTGAAGTCATGGGCGATGCCGGTCGACAGGCGGCCTATGGTTTCCATCTTCTGGGTCTGCAGCAGACGCTCGTAGGCGCGCTCCTTTTCCTCCACCTGGCGCTCGAGCTCCAGGCAGGTCGCGTTGAGTTCTTCGCTGCGACGGATCGCGCGTTGCGACGACAGGATCAGGCGATCGAGGATGGTTACCAGGACCAGGAAGTTCAGGCCCGCCAGCAGCAGGTTGGTCAAGGCGTCCGAGGTCTGGCTGGCATCCGTCGCCAGGCGCAGATCGGTAAGCGTGCCCAAGGTCAGCACCGCCGCATAGGCCAGGGCGGTCCACCACACCGCGGTCCGGCCCAGCAGCAGGCCGGCGAACAGCAGCGGCAGCAGATGGGTGATCTGCAGCCCGGATTGCGCGCGCAATCCGTAGGCCTGATAGCTCATGCCCATCAGGACCAGGCCGCCGATAACGGTAAGGCTGGCCGACAAGCGGAAATGCCCCTTGCGCAGCAGGCACAGGCAAGACAATGCGTATGCGCCGATGACCAGGGTGAGCCAGCTCTCGGTGATCCGGGTCATGTTCTGGGCGGCCGCGTAGGCCCCGATCGTCGCCAACAGCGCGGTTACGACTGCGACCGCGAGCAGCGCCTGCAGGGTCAGCGCATTGCGTCGGTCGTGCGCGGCGCGGGCGGGCACGCGCTGCACCCAATCGAGTAGGCCGTGCCAAACAGACTGGGGCGGTACGCGGACGGTCATCGTGGGCTAGACAGGGAGCGATCGATGGCCGAGGAGCGGAGCGCGCTCGCTCAGCGGATTAGGTACGGAAGGTGGCGGTTATGTGTCTTAGATGACTACCGGTGGTCAGGTTAGCACCGCGCTTTGGCACGCCGACGTGGCACGCGCCGCGTCGGCGGAAAACTCTAGTGGATGTCACATTTTGTGCGGCTCGCTCGGTCGCGGCGAGCGCGGGGTACTCGTTTGATTTCTCACCGTAGGTGAGCATCGGCTAGCTTCGCGTGCGCACTGCGTCGCCGGGCGTCGCCGATTGCGTGTGCGCTCGGGACGATGCAGCCGCACGGACCATCGCCCCGGGCGGTATCGGCAGGCGTGGCGTATGTACTCTCGTCTCCGCCTGTGGCATTCGGCGAATCGATCTCTCGTGCGGCGCCGCCGCGATCCCGCTTCGCTGCGTTCGCATGCGCGAAAGAACGTCGTCGCACTGGCCGATTCGATCGCGCATCCACCTCCAGAGAAATCGCCTTCGCGCCCAGGATTCGTTGGTGAGAAATCGTGCGTGTATTCGCGACTTGCGCTCGCTAACGTTCGTCGCGAACGAGCAGTTGCGCATCTCTTCACGGCGGAGATAGCGCGCTTCGGACCGCCAACAGGATGGGCAGTGCATGAAGCGAATGACCGACGAGCGTGGCGGCGATGCGACCGGATGCCTGCGTCCGGACCAGGCCTGCGACCCCGGTTGTGAAGCGCCGACTACCGATCCGATCCGGTTACGCGTGCCTCCCGGAAGGCGAGGCCGATCGGCGCGCGCGTCGCATCGGCGAGCGCGCCCATCGCGATGTTCCTGCGGATGGTTACGCCAGCGCCGCCACATCGCCTTCATTCCGCAGACCGCCGCATTGGCCTGACTTTAGGGGAACGAGCAGTGAACAAAATCTACAGCGTCGTATGGAGCCCGTCTCTCAATCAGCTGGTGGTGGCCTCCGAGTTGGCTGCGCCGCGCGGCAAGGCGCGCGCGGGCGGAAGGCGGGCCACGGTGTGGAGCTTGCAATCCGGGACCATGGCCGCGCTGCTGGCGATCGGCTGGGTCGGATGGTCGCCATCGGCGCAGGCCCAGGCGGTGAACTGCGATACGGCGCCTTGGGACGAGTACAACGGCACCGCCTCGTGCATGGGCCTCAATTCGGTCGCCTCGGGGATCGGCGCGACCGCGCTGGGTTCGCTCGCGCGCGTCGATCTCCTCGGTGGGCTCGCAGTCGGATACAACTCCTATAGCGCCGCGCAGAACTCGATTTCGCTGGGGTTCCAGGCCTATTCCGCGGGCGGCAACTCCATCTATCTGGGCGCGCGCACCGCCGCGGGCACAGGCGCGCTGTTCGATGGCGCCATCGCCATCGGCACGGACGTGACTGCCGGTGCTGCCCATGCCATTGCCGCCGGTACGCAAGCCAGGTCGACGGGCAACCTGTCCGTAGCGCTCGGCTTCCAAACGGTCGCAAGCAATATCAATACGGTCGCGCTGGGGGCCAGTTCACAGGCCACCGGCGCCGGTGCCAGTGCCTTGGGCACGTTCTCCCAGGCTACGGGAGGGAACGCCACCGCGGTCGGTGTCAGCTCCCTGGCCAGCGGCAATGCTTCATTCGCCGGGGGCTGGGCGTCCGTCGCCAGCGGAACCAATACCGTCGCGATAGGCAGCCAGGCAACGGCATCCATCGATGCGGCCACCGCCGTGGGCAACAACGCTCGGGCGCTGGGCAATAGTTCGCTCGCGCTCGGAGCGCAAGCGCTCGCGTCCGGAACCAGCACGGTGGCGGTCGGACAGGGTGCCGGTGCGGGCTCGACGACCGCCAATACGGGTTCGATCGCCGTGGGCATTGCCGCCGGTACCTTGGTCAGCGGTGCGCAGAACACCGCCATGGGCGGAGGCATTCCCAGCGCGATGCGGGGCGCGGGTTCGGGCGTTACGGGTACGCGCAACGTCGCCTTCGGCAGCGGCGACGGCAGCGTCGCCTACGATGCCACCCTGGACGCTTCCGCGGGCAACCTGGTAAGCGGCAACGACAATATCGCCATCGGCACCAACGCGGGCATCGGCATTGCGAGCAATGCGACGACAGCGATCGGCTTGAACGCGAGGGCGAGCGCGGAAAACGCGCTCGCCCTCGGTACCCGGGCAAGCGCGTCCGGACTGGACGCCGTCGCGCAAGGCACCGGCACCAGCGCGGCCGGCCGGAACGCCGTCGCCATCGGTTTCCAGGCGGTCGCCTCTCAACTCAACTCGATCAATATCGGCGGGCGCACGGCTCCGGGAGCGGGCGCTACCGCGGTGGGCTCCATCGCCATTGGCACGGATGTGACGGCATCCCAGCAATACGCCATCGCGTTGGGCCTTTCGAGCCAGGCCACCGCTACCAACGCCATCGCCTTGGGTCAAAGCGCCGCATCGACGGATCTGAGCGCCATCGCCATCGGGCGCAACAGCACCTCAGGCGCGGTCAACGCGATAACCCTGGGTGTCGATACCAATGCGACCGCCGTTAACGCCGTGGCCATCTCGGCCTTGGCCCAGGCGACCGGCCTCAACGCGCTCGCGATCGGGACCGGGGCCAACGCCAGCGCCGACAACACGATCGCGATGGGCCGTTCGGCGCTTGCGGACTCGGCCGACGCCGTGGCAATCGGCAACGATGCGACCGCCACCGGCGGCCGCGCGGTCGCGATCGGCGCCGGCAACTTCGCCAGTGGCAACGGCGCGGTCGCAATCGGCGATCCCAATACCGCCACCGGCAACGGCGCGGTCGCGCAGGGCTTGGACAACACCGCCACCGGCAACGGTTCGATAGCGATGGGCAACACCAATATGGTCGGTGGCGGCGGCCAGGCGGTGGGCGTGGCGGGCACCGCGGCACAGGGCGCGGTCGGCATCGGCTACCAGAACACCGTGGTAGGCCAGGGCAGCATCGCCCTCGGCAGCACCAGCCGCGCGCTGGCGGCGGGCGCGGTCGCGTTCGGCGATACCGCCGTGGCCAACAACGCGCGCGACGTGGCGCTGGGCTCGGGCTCGGTGACGTCGACCGCGGTCGGCACGGCCAGCACGACGATCGACGGCGTGAGCTACAACTTCGCAGGCACCACGCCGACCAGCACGGTCAGCGTCGGCAACCTCGGCGCCGAGCGCACCATCACCCATGTCGCGGCGGGCCGGATTTCCGGTGCTTCGACCGACGCGATCAACGGCTCGCAGCTGTTCGCGACCAACCAGTCGATCGAAAACCTCAGCAACGAGGTCGAAGCCAACGCCATCCACTACTTCAGCGTGAACGACGGCGGCGTGGCCGGCGGCAATTACAACAACGACGGTGCGGCCGGAACGAATTCGATCGCGGTGGGACGCGATGCCGTCTCGACGGTGCTGGATGGCGTCGCCATCGGCCGCGGAGCTTCCAATCAGAACTCGGGCGGCACTCTCGGTGCGACGGCGATCGGCGCTTCGGCGTTGACCAACCAAAGTTATACGACCGCCATCGGTTTCCAATCCCAAGCGGGTGTGATCGGATCGGTCGCGTTGGGCTCGCAGGCCTCGTCGACGAATGCCTACGCCATCGCCATCGGCGGATCCGGCACCGGGGCGGGAACGAGCGCGGCCGGCTTCGGCTCGATCGCCATCGGCGGCGGCGGCGGGACGCCGCTTACCGGTGCGCCGGCCTCCGCAACGGGCCCCCGCGCCATTGCGATCGGGCAGAACACGACGGCTCTGACCCAATCCGTCGCCCTGGGCTACCGGGCCACGGTCGGCAGCGCTTCCTCGGTCGCGATCGGCGACGCCTCCACGACCGGCGCGACCGGCGTGAACGTGGCCATCGGCAATCTGAGCAGCGCCAACGCCGGCAGCGCCGCGGGCGGCGCGGTGGCGATCGGTCGGTCCAACACCGCCTTCGGCGACGGCGCGGTCGCGATCGGCGACCCCAGCTTCGCCAGCGGCACCGGCGCGTTCGTCGGTGGCGCCAACAACATCGCCAACAGTGACGGCACGACCACCGCCACGGCCGCCAACCAGGCCAACGGCGCGGTGGCGATCGGCAACGGTAACCGCGCCATAGGCCAGGGCAGCGTGGCGCTGGGCAACGGTTCCGCGGCGGGCGCGGCCGGCATCGCCGGCAATGTCGCGATCGGCAACGGCGCCAGCGCGACCGCCAGCGCCGGCGACATCGCCTTGGGTTCGGGTTCGGTGACGACGGCCGCGGTGGCGACCACCGGCACGACGATCGACGGCGTGAGCTACAACTTCGCTGGCACCACGCCGACCAGCACGGTCAGCGTCGGCAATCTCGGCTCCGAACGTACGATCACCAATGTCGCGGCGGGCCGGATTTCCGGTGCTTCGACCGATGCGATCAACGGCTCGCAGCTGTTCGCGACCAACCAGTCGATCGAAAACCTCAGCAATGTGGTCGAAGCCGGCGCCACGCACTACTACAGCGTCAACGACAACGGCGTGCAGGGCGGCAACTACGCCAACGACGGTGCGACCGGGACCAATGCCTTGGCGGCGGGCGTGAACGCCAGCGCCAGCGGCAACCTGTCGGTGGCCGTCGGCTTCAATTCCGCCGCCGCCGATCAGGGCGCGGTGGCGGTGGGCGTGAACTCCGATGCGACCGCGGCCTGGACCACCGCGGTCGGCGACACGGCGACCGCGAGCGGCCAGTTTGCGACGGCCGTGGGCAACAACGCCCAGGCCGGCGATCAGTTCTCCAGCGCGTTCGGCGCGAACTCGGCCGCCTCGGGACGTGCGGCCACCGCCATCGGCCCGAACGCCGTCGCCTCCGGCGCCAGCGCCGTCGCCGTGGGCGATACCTCGCGGGCGTCGGGGGTTTCGTCGGCCGCGTTCGGCCGCGGCTCCAATGCTAGCGCCCTGGGCGCGTTGGCGATGGGACCGGCTTCGTCGGCCAGCGGGCGCAGCGCCACCGCGCTAGGCGACAGTTCCTCGTCCAGCGGCGAATACGCCACGGCCCTGGGCGCGGGCGCGAACGCCGGCGCTCCGCAGGGCGTCGCTCTGGGGTCGTTCTCGGTGGCCAATACCGCCGCCGGCGCAGCAGGCTACGACCCCGTCACCGGCCTGCCTTCCACCGACACCAGCAGCACCTGGGTCAGCCGCCTGGGCGCGGTGAGCGTGGGCAGTAGCGGCCAGACCCGCCAGATCACCAACGTGGCGGCGGGTTCCACCGACACCGACGCGGTCAACGTCGCCCAATTGCGCGCGCTGTCGCAGGAAGTAACGGCCGGGCAGACGCACTACTACAGCGTCAACGACGGCGGCGTGCAGGGCGGCAACTACGACAACGACGGCGCCACCGGTCTGAATTCGCTGGCTGCGGGCGTGAACGCGACGGCCGGCGGCAGCGGCTCCGTCGCCATTGGCGCCGGCGCGACCGCGGCCGATGCCAACAGCGTGGCGCTGGGCTCCGGCTCGGCCACCGCGGCCGCCGTGGGGACCTCCAGCACCACGATCGACGGGACGACCTACAACTTCGCCGGCGCCACGCCGACCGGCACGGTCAGCGTGGGCAGTCTCGGCGCCGAACGCACTATCACCAACATCGCGGCGGGCCGGATCTCCGGCAGTTCGACCGACGCGATCAACGGCTCGCAGCTGTTCGCGACCAACCAGTCGATCGAGAACCTGAGCAACGTGGTGGAAGCCGGCGCGACGCATTACTACAGCGTCAACGACGGCGGCGTGCAGGGCGGCAACTACGCTAACGACGGCGCCACCGGCCTCAATTCCCTGGCCGCAGGTGTGAACGCGGCGGCCAGCGGCGCCGGCTCCGTGGCGATCGGTTTCGGGGCGACGGCGGCGGATGCGAACAGCGTGGCACTGGGGTCGAACGCAGCGACGGCGGTCGCGGTGGGCACCTCCAGCGTCGTCATCGCCGGCACCAGCTACAACTTCGCCGGCACGACCCCGGCCGGTACCGTCAGCGTGGGCAGTCTGGGTGCCGAGCGAACCATCACCAATGTCGCCGCGGGCCGGATTTCCGGCAGCTCGACCGATGCGATCAACGGTTCGCAGCTGTTCGCGACCAATCAGTCGATCGAGAACCTCAGCAACGAGGTCGACGCCAGCGCGACCCACTACTACAGCGTCAACGACGGCGGCGTGCAGGGCGGCAACCATGCCAATGATGGTGCCACCGGCCTCAACGCGCTCGCGGCGGGCGTGAACGCGGCGGCGGGCGGTGCGGGTTCGGTCGCCATCGGCTACGGTGCGACCGCGACCGACGACGACAGCGTGGCGCTAGGCTCGAACGCGTCCACGGCGGCGGCGGTGGGCACGGCGGGCATCGTCATCGGCGGCACCAGCTACAGCTTCGCGGGCACCGCGCCGGTCGGGACCGTGAGCGTGGGTAGCCTGGGTTCCGAGCGCACCATCACCAACGTGGCGGCCGGCCGCGTCTCGGTCGACAGCACCGATGCGATCAACGGTTCCCAGTTGCATGCGACCAATCAAGCGATCGCCAATCTCAGCAACACCGTCAACGCTTCAACGGCGCACTACTACAGCGTCAACGACGGCGGCGTGCGCGGAGGCAACTACAACAACGACGGCGCTAGCGGCGTGAACTCCGTGGCCGCCGGCGTCAACGCATCGGCGAGCGGGCAGGGCGGCGTCGCGATGGGTGTCAACAGCGTCGCTTCCGGCACCGGTTCGGTGGCGGTGGGCGCCGGTTCGCAATCCACCGTCGCCGGCGGCGTCGCGCTGGGTGCGGGCTCGGTCTCCAACACCGCGGCCGGCGTCGCCGGCTACGTGCCCCCGGGCGCGACCGCTGGCCAGACCGCGGCCATCGCGGCCACCACCAGCACCGCCGGCGCGGTCAGCGTGGGCGATGCGGGCAATGGCGTGTACCGCCAGATCACCGGCGTGGCCGCGGGCACCGCGCCCAGCGATGCGGTCAACGTCGCCCAGCTGCAGGCGGTGCAGAACCACATCAACGCCACCGCGACCCATTACTACAGCGTCAACGACGGCGGCGTGCAGGGCGGCAACTACGCTAACAACGGCGCCACCGGGGTCAACGCCATGGCCGGCGGCGTGAACTCCAGCGCCAGCGGCAACAACAGCGTCGCCATCGGCGCCAATACCAGCGCCACGGCCAACGATTCGGCGGCGCTGGGCGCTGGCTCCAAGGCCACCCACGTCAACAGCGTCGCCGTCGGCAACGGCTCGGCCACCACCGTCGGCGCGCAGACCAACTACAACGCGGCCTACGTGGGCAACAGCAGCTCGACCGGCGAGATGAACATCGGCGGACGCACCATCACCGGCGTGGCGCCGGGCATCGCCGGCACCGACGCCGTCAACGTCAATCAGCTCAGCTCGGGCGTGAACTACGCCATCAACCAGGCCAACCAGTACACCGACGCCCGCCTGGCCCAGTTGGACAACGACGTGTGGACGATGGAGCGCGGTTATCGCGGCGCGACCTCGTCGGCGATGGCCATGGCCGGTCTGCCGCAGGCCTACCTGCCGGGCAAGAGCATGCTGGCGGTGGGCTTCGGCGGCTATCAGGGCGAGTACGGCATGGCGATCGGTCTGTCGGGCATTACCGACAACGGTCGCTACGTCTACAAGGCGCAGGCCAGCGGCAACACCACACGCGATTGGGGTTTCTCGGTGGGTGCCGGAATTCAGTGGTAATCCTCCGGGGGCGGCAGGCCCGCGCAACGCCGACCCCGGCGTGGCCTGCCGCTTCATTTCCCCACGAATCCGCGGCGGATCTGCCGGAGTCGAAAGCGATCTCCAGAGCGTCCGTCCAGCCACCGAAGTCTAGAGACGACAGATAAGAGGCGACTAAGGCATGGTCATCAGGAACAGTTCGACGCGGACCGCACGGTTCGCGCTATGCGCCCTCATCGCGGCAATCGCGCTGACGGCATGCACCCGCCATGTCAGCCGCGGTATCGCGCCGGACGCGCGAGCGGATGAGGTCATCTTTCCGTCCACCGACGAGATCGTGCTGAAGGAAGGCACCTTTCCCAACCGGGACAACTTGCGCCAGATCGGTCCGGGCGTCACCAAGGACCAGCTGTACCACCTGATCGGCAGGCCGCATTTCCGCGAGGGCTACTCCGCCCGCGAGTGGGACTACCTGTTTCATTTCCGCCAGGGCGATCGGATCGTCAGCTGTCAGTACAAAGTGATATTCGACCAGAGCTATCACGGTCAGGGCTTTCACTGGGCGCCGGCCGCTTGCCTCGACTCGCTGAAGACGGAGGCGACGAGCGCCGCGCCTGCGATCGCGGGTGAGCCGAGGCGCTTCCAGCTGTCCGCCGATGCGTTGTTCGCGTTCGCGCGTTCGGATGCGCAGGACATCCAGCCGCGGGGCCGTGCGGAACTGGCGGCTATCGCCATCCAGCTTAAGGGCTCGAAGGCGACCATCGTGCAAGTGATCGGGCACACCGATCGGATCGGCAGCGAAGCGGCCAATCTGGCCCTGTCGCAACGGCGAGCGCAGACCGTGCGCGCCCTGCTGATCGAGGAAGGCGTGGCCGAGGACAGTCTCAAGGCGCAAGGGGCCGGGGAGTCGGAACCCGTGCAGCAGTGCGCCGACGCATTGCCGAAAGACGAACTGGTGGACTGCCTGCAACCCAATCGGCGCGTGGAAGTGCTGGCCTGGGGCCTGCAGTAAGACCGCGCCTCTTCTCTCCTGATGTACGACCCAGAACTTTGATAGAGGTGTTCGGATGAAAAGCGGTCTTTCGATGATGGGTGTCGCCCTGCTGCTGGCGACCGGCGTGGTGGCTGCGCAACAGGCTCCCGCAGCGCGGTCGGCGGCACCTCAGGCGACGGCGCGCCCGGCCCCCGGCGCGGTCGACCCCAATGCGATCCGCGATGCGGGTTTGCGCGTGGCCACGGCGGTGGATGCGGGGCAGGCGGCGCAGCTTTGGGACGAAGCCTCGGTGGTGACCAAGAAGACCCTGAGCCGCGAGGCCTTCGTCGCCGGCATCAGCAAATCGCGTCAGCCCCTGGGCAAGACCCCCAACCGAAGCTGGCTGTCGGTGCGCCGCCAGTCCGGCGATGGCTCGGCCCTGCCGCCGGGTCTGTACGCCTCGACCGAGTTCCTGGCCGAGTTTCCAGGCAAGCCGCCCGTACGCGAGTTGGTGTCGTTCCGGCTGGACGAGGACGGCAGCTGGCGTTTCGCCGGTTACGCGGTGCAGCCGTAGCGAACGCGCGTTCGGCGGGCCGGCGGCGAAAGCGTCGCCGGCCTGAGCGGGCCTGGATGCGGCGCGATGGGGCGGTCCTCAGGCCCTCGCTTCGGGTCTGGATCGCTCTACCGGATCGGATGGGGCTTGGCGGCAGACGGCCAAGGCCGTACCCGCGTGAAAGCGCCATTTGCGGCGCTTGCGCCTGCCCGCAGGGCGCGCGGCCACGCTCGCGGGCGACCCTTCGGGCGCTGGGGGCGGCACGCCCGGTGCCGCATCGATCGACCCCGTGGCCGGATTCGGCCCACAAAAAAGCCCGAAAACGTAAGTTTTCAGGCTTTTTCCGTTTTCAGTTGGTCGGGGAGACAGGATTCGAACCTGCGACCTCTACGTCCCGAACGTAGCGCTCTACCAGACTGAGCTACACCCCGACAGCTGAGCCGACAATTCTAGCGGCACCGATCGAGGCGAGCAAGAGGCAGGCCGCAATCCGTCGCGCGAGCCCGCGCAGGCGCCGTTCCGGGTGAGGGTGCGGCGTACGGGCGGAACGTTAAACTACCGGCCTTGCGTCCACTCGGCGCGCGCTGCGGCGTGCCGGGCCGGCGCGTCTTTCCTCCGGAGTCCCGCTTGATCAAGCCACGCACCCCGCCCGGCGTCATGGAGCTGCTGCCGCCCGACCAGATCGCGTTCCAGCGCATGCTGGATACGATCCGCCGCAACTTCGAGCGCTTCGGCTTCCTGCCGGTGGAAACGCCGGTGATGGAACTGTCGGAGGTGCTGCTGACCAAGTCCGGCGGCGAGACCGAGCGTCAGGTCTACTTCGTCCAGTCCACCGGCAACTTGAACAAGGCCGCCGAGGGCGGTGGCGAGGGCGTGCCCGAGCTGGCGCTGCGCTTCGACCTGACCGTGCCGCTGGCGCGCTACGTGGCCGAGCACGAGCACGAGCTGGCGTTCCCGTTCCGTCGCTATCAGATGCAGCGCGTGTACCGCGGCGAGCGCCAGCAGCGCGGCCGCTTCCGCGAGTTCTACCAGTGCGACATCGACGTGATCGGCAAGGACAGCCTCAGCGTGCGCCACGACGCCGAGATGCCGGCCGCGATCCACGCCGTGTTCTCCGAGCTCGCGATCGGCAAGTTCACCATCCAGCTCAACAACCGCAAGCTGCTGCGCGGCTTCTTCGAGGCCCAGGGCGTGGCCGACGCCGAGCTGCAGGCGCGCGTGCTGCGCGAGGTCGACAAGCTCGACAAGCGCGGCGCCGACTACGTGCGCGAAACCCTGACCGGGCCGGAGTTCGGCCTGGCCGCGGACGCGGTCGCGACCATCCTGGAATTCGTCGCGGTGCGTTCGAACTCGCATGCCGACGCGATGGCGCAACTGGACGCCCTGGGCGAAGGCAACGAATCGCTGCGCACCGGCGTGGCCGAGCTGCGCGAAGTGCTGGAGCTGGTGCGGGCGCTGGGCGTGCCCGAGGCCAATTACGCGCTCAACTTCTCGATCGCGCGGGGCCTGGACTACTACACCGGCACCGTCTACGAGACCACCCTGGACGACTACCCGCAGATCGGATCGATCTGTTCCGGCGGCCGTTACGAGGATCTGGCCAGCCACTACACCAAGTCGCGCCTGCCGGGCGTGGGCATCTCGATCGGCCTGACCCGCCTGTTCTGGCAGTTGCGCGAGGCCGGCCTGGTCGACACCGCCGCCAGCACGGTGCAGGTGCTGGTCACCCAGATGGACAGCGCGCACCTGCCGCACTGCCTGGCGGTCGCCAACGAGTTGCGCCACGGCGGCCTCAACACCGAAGTGGTGATGGAGCCGTCCAAGCTGGGCAAGCAGTTCAAGTACGCCGACCGCGCCGGCATCCGCTTCGTGGTGGTGCTGGGCGAGGACGAAATCGCCAAGGGCGTGGCCACCGTCAAGGACCTGCGTCGCGAAGATCAGTTCGAGGTCGCGCGCAGCGAGCTGGCGCGCACCCTACGGATCGAGCTGGAGCAGGCGCGGGTCATGCCGCAGGCCGTGTCCGAGTGAGCAATCGAGGCGCGAACGGCGTCGGCGTCGCGGGTGGTATGGCCGCGTCGCTGTGCGTTCGCGCTGCTGGATCGCGGTGCCGGACGCGCGGGTGCGCGTCCGGATTCCGCTACGCGGTGCGTCGTCGGCCGGATCGGAATCCGGCGTGAGGGCGTACCGAATCACCCCGTGGCGCGCATCCGCCGTCGCGGTTCCCAATGTGGCATAGACGCACCGACTCCCGAGTACGCTCGGCCGGGCCAGACCGTTCGCGGTGAACGCCCGCCGTTCAGATGATCGCCAGGGTGCGAGGCGAGGTTACAGATGAACAAGATTCAACTCGACGGCCGTTCGCTGACGCGCGCGCAACTGGTGGCGGTGGCTTACGGCGCGCAGGTCGAACTGGCCGCCGCGCAACTGCCGGCGGTGCAACGCGCGGCCGACTTCCTGGCCGAACAGGTGCGTCGCGAAGAACCGATTTACGGCGTTTCCACCGGCTTCGGCAGCAACGCCGACCGTCTGCTCGGCGCCCATCACCTGCGCGACCAACTGCCCGGTGCGCAGGCCTCGGGCGAGACTCTGCACGAAGAGCTGCAGCGCAATCTGATCGTCACCCACGCGGTCTGCGTGGGTGAGGCGTTCGCGCCGGAGATCGTGCGCGCGATGCTGTGCATCCGCATCAATACCCTGATGCGCGGCCACTCCGGCATCCGCGTGCAGACCCTGCAGGCGCTGACCTCCATGCTCAACGCCGGCATCGTGCCGGTGGTGCCGCAGCTGGGTTCGGTCGGCGCCAGCGGCGATCTGGCGCCGTTGTCGCATCTGGCGATCGTGCTGCTGGGCGGCGGCGAAGCCTTCTATGAGGGCGAGCGCATGCCCGGCGCGCAGGCGCTGGAGCGCGCCGGCCTCAAGCCGGTCACGCTGTCGTACAAGGAAGGCCTGGCGCTGAACAACGGCACCGCGCAGATGCTGGCCTGCGGCGTGCTGGCGCTGGAGAAGCTGGAGGATCTGGCCGACACCGCCGACCTCGCCGCGGCCATGACCATCGACGCCTTCGCCGGCCGTCTGGGCGCGTTCGCCGAGGAAGTGCACGCGCTGCGCCCGCATCCGGGCCAGGTCGAGGTGGCCGCGCACCTGCGCCGCCTGCTCGAAGGTTCGACCCTGTCCGACATTCCCTACCATCTGGTGCCGCGCTTCCGCGCCTGGCAGCCGCGCAGTTGGGACACGCCGGAATCGCAGGCGCTGCGCTTCGACATCGGCTGGGACTGGGTGCCGTTCGGCCAGCGTCACGGCCGCGAGAAGTTCTATCTGCGCTTCCGTCCGTTCCGCGGCGGCAAGAAGCACCAGCCGCAGGACAGTTACTCGCTGCGCTGCATTCCGCAGGTGCACGGCGCCGTACGCGACGCGCTGGCCCAGGCCGCGCGCGTGCTCGAGGTGGAGCTCAACTCGCTCACCGACAACCCCATCGTGTTCCCGGACGCGCAGGCCGAGCACGTCGAACAGCAGGTGATCTCGGCCGGCCACTTCCACGGCATGCCGCTGGCGCTGGCGATGAGCTACGTCAAGGCCGCGATCCCGGTGCTGGCCAGCATCTCCGAACGCCGCCTCAACAAGCTGGTCGATCCGGCCACCAACGACGGCCTGCCGGCGTTCCTGATCGGCAACGAGGACTCGACCGAGTCCGGTCACATGATCGTGCAGTACACCGCCGCGGCCATCGTCAACGACCTGGCCAGCCGCGCGCATCCGGCTTCGGTGTATTCGATCCCGACCAGCGCCAACGCCGAAGACCATGTATCGATGGGCGCCAACGAGGCGCGCCACGTGCTGGCCATGGCCGACGATCTGGGCAAGGTGCTGGCGCTGGAGCTGTACACCGCCGCTCAGGCCCTGGACCTGCGCCGCGACATGATCAATGCGGCGCGCGATCTGGCCGATCGCGCCGATGCGCCGGCACTCGCCGGCAAGGTTGCCGGCGGCCCGCTGCCCGGCGACGCCGACCACGCCGGCTTCCTGGCCGAGGTCGAAGGCCTGCGTAGCGAGCTGGCGGCGGCCGAGGAGTTCCGTCCGGGCCGCGCGGTCGCGGCCGCGCACGCCGCGATCCGCGAACGCATTGCCTTCCTGCCGCGCGATCGCGCCCTGGACGGCGAAGTCGCGACCGCGCTGCGCATGGTCTCCGACGGCAGCGTGCTGGCGGCGGCGCGTTCGGTGCTGTGAGCACGACGACGGGATACGGCGCCGCCGTATCCCGTCGCTACGAGGTAGCCTCATGCGGGTGATCGCGCATACGGATCAGGTATTCAGCGTCGAGGATTTCCTCGACGCCGATGAGTGCACGGTGCTGATCGAGCTGGCCGAGGCACGCGGCTTCGCCGCCGCCGACGTGCGCGCGCCGGGCGGCGCGCGGGCGATACCGCAGGTGCGCAACAACGAACGCGTGGTGTTCGAGTCGCCGGACTGGGTGCAGCGCTTGTGGCGCGGCCTCGGCGAGGTTGCCTTGCCGCTGCTGGAAGGCGAGGCGGCGATCGGCCTGCCTCGCGCGCTGCGCTTCTACAAGTACGGCCCCGGGCAGCGTTTCCGCATGCACAAGGACGGGCCCTGGCTGGAGGACGGACGCAGCAGCCGGCTGACCCTGCTGGTCTATCTCAACGAAGGGTTCGCCGGCGGCGATACCGACTTCCGCGGCTTCCGCGTGGTGCCGCGCACCGGCGCGGCGCTGCTGTTCGTGCACGACACCTGGCACGAGGGTGCGGCGGTGGAGGCGGGGACCAAGTACGTGCTGCGCTCGGACGTGATGTACGCACCGTCCGCTTGAGGCGGCCGTAGGGTGTGGTGAGCCGTAGGCGAACCGCGCCATCGCATTGCAGGGTGCGTCGCGACTTGGCGGGCGATGCGGTTCGCTGCGCTCACCGCATCCTAGGTGGCGCGCTGGGCGCTAATGGTGTCGGCGTTCTTCCGGGGCCGAGGTGCGCACGCAGTCGCGGCCATCGGCCTTGGCCTGGTACAGGGCCTGATCGGCGTCCTGCAGGGCGGGGTCGATCGCGTTGTCGCAGTCGCTGTCGTTGTCGGCCTCGCGTGCGATCGCGTGCACGCCGATGCTGGCGGTGATGGTGATCGCGTGTTCGCCGCTGCGGCAGGGCTGCTCGCGCAGGTGCTGGCGCAGGTCTTCGGCCACGCGCGAGGCCGCCTGCAGGTCCAGGCCGGGCAGGGCGACGATGAATTCCTCGCCGCCGAAGCGTGCCAGCAGCGCGCGATGCGGCTGCAGGGCATGGCCCATGGTGCGCGCGGCCCAGCACAGGCATTCGTCGCCGACCAGGTGGCCGTAGCGGTCGTTGATCTGCTTGAAGTGGTCCAGGTCGATCATCAGCAGCGACAGCGGTCGTCCGCTCTGCTGCGATTTCTCCAGCAGCTCCTGAAACACGTTGCGGAAATGAGTGCGGTTGTGCAGGCCGGTCAGGCCGTCGCGCTGGCTGCTTTCGCGCAGGCGTTCGTGCGCGTCCTCCAGCTGCGCCAGCGCGCTGCGCAGCTCGACCGTGCGCTGCTCGACCTTGTGTTCGAGCTGGGTCTTGGCCTCGTGGACGATGCGTTCGTTCTCGTTGCGCAGCGAGGCGTAGCGATAGCCCAGCGCCACCGACAGCAGCAGCATCTCCAGCGCCGAGCCGATCTGCACGCCGTATTCGGTGATGAACACCTTGGGCAGCAGGCCGAACGCGATCGCGGTGAACATGCCGGTGCCGAGCAGGAACATCGACCAGGCCAGCAGGAACAGCTGCGCCGGCTTGTAGCCGCGGCGCAGCACCACCAGGGTCGCGACGGCGATCCAGGCGATGCTGAAGAACACCGCCGCCGACGCGAGCGGGGTGGCGACGTTGTAGGGCAGGCGGGTCGCGGCGATGCCGAGCAGGACGAAGAACGCGATCATGCCCAGGCCGACCCGGTCGCCCAGGCGCCAGCGCTGCTTCAGCCCCAGGAAGGTGCGCGCGAACTGCTGCATGCCGACCTGGGCCAGACAGATCGACAAGGGCACCGATTTGTCGGCCAGCCAGGTCGAACGCGGCCACAGGTATTCGAAGCCCAGGCCGTTGAGGGTCAGCAGGACCAGGCCGAAGGCGGAGATGTGCAGCAGGTACCAGAAGTAGCTGGCGTCGCGCAGGCTCAGCCACAGCACCAGGTTGTAGATGAACAAGGCCAGCAGGATGCCGTAGTACAGGCCGATGCCGAATTGCGCATCGCGCGAGACCTCGGTGAACGCGGTGGGCGTGAACAGGGTCAGCGGCACCTGCATCGAGCTCTGACTCTGCACGCGCACGTACAGATCGGCGGGCTGGTCGGCCGGCAGGTTCAACCAGAAGTTCGGATGCCGGTAACGGATGCTGCGCGAAGAGAAGGGCAGGCTGTCGCCGCCGGCCAGGTGATCGACATGGCCGTCGGGATGGCGCGTGTAGACGTCGATGCGGTCGCTGAGCGCGTACTGCTGCACCAGCAGCCAGCGCGGCTCGTTGCGGTCGCGGTTGAGCAGGCGCACGTGGAACCAGTACGCGCCGGGTTGGAAGCCGAACGCGGCGTTGCCGTTGGGCAGGGGCGCGTACCGGCCTTCGCGCAGCGCGCGCTCGGCGCCGATCAGATCCTGGCGGCCGTCGACGTCGTGGTAGTAGGCGATGTGCGGTTCCAGCGGCACGCCGACATGGGTGCCGTCCAGCACCAGCGCGGTGTCGGTCTTGGCGAACGCGGCCCACGATGCACCGACGAGGCATAGCCCGAGTACGAGCAGCCAAAGCTGTAGGCCTCTCCAACCACGCCCCATGCGCACCCTCTCCGTTGGTCCGGCCGGCGGTGGGTCTACGCGGCGCGGGCTCGGAGGCAGTCTACGCTCCGGCACCGCCCTAGTTTGCAGCCTGCGGCGCCTTAGGCGGAGCGCCAGCGACCGCCGGTCGGTCGTTCTTATTGTGATGAACGGCGGTTTTCGCCGATCCCGGCCGGCCGCGGCGGGCGGCTTGACGGGCGCGGCCCGCTTCGGCTAATGTATTAACGCGTTAATACATTAACGAAAGAGCGAACCGTCCCAGTGAAGCGCCGCGCCGTAGACATCGATGACAGCGAAGACCCGATCGCCAGCCTGGCGACCGCGCTGTTGGGGCTGCGCAATCCCGAGCAGATGCGGGCCTTCCTGGAAGACCTGTGCACGCCGGCCGAACTGGAAGCCATGTCCGACCGCTGGCGGGTCGTGCCCTTGCTGCGCGACGGCATGCCTTATCGCGAAATCCACGCCCGCACCGGGGTCAGCGTGACCACGATCGGTCGGGTCGCCCGGATGCTGGAACGCGGCGCCGGCGGCTACGCCGCGGCCCTGCATCGACGCCCCACGCGCGTCCGCTGAACCGTCGTGCCGGGCCCTGAGCGCCCTCCATCCCCCGCCTCTTCGAGATGTCCCCCATGAGTCCTCCCGCCAGCCCGGCCGCGCGCGACCGCCTGCGCATCGCGATCCAGAAATCCGGCCGCCTCGCCGAGCCGGCGCGCGCGCTGTTGGCTTCCTGCGGCCTGAGCTGGCGCGAAAGCCGCGACCGCCTGTTCTGCTACGGCGAAACCCTGCCGGTGGACCTGCTGCTGGTGCGCGACGACGACATCCCCGGCCTGATCGCCGACGGCGTCTGCGACCTCGGCGTGGTCGGCCGCAACGTGCTGCTGGAGCAGGACGGCGACCGCCGCGGCAACGGCCGCGCCGCGGCGTTCCGCGAATGGCGCGCGCTCGGCTTCGGCGCCTGCCGGCTGGACCTGGCCGTGCCCGAAGGCTGGGACTGGCAGGGGCCGGCGCAGCTGTCCGGCAAGCGCATCGCCACCAGTTATCCGGCCCTGCTGTCGCAGTGGCTGGCCGCGCAGGGGGTGGACGCGCAGGTGGTGCTGCTGTCGGGTTCGGTCGAGATCGCGCCGCGCCTGGGCCAGGCCGAGGCGATCTGCGACCTGGTCTCCAGCGGCGCCACCCTGGCCGCGAACCAGCTCAAGGCGGTGACCACCTTGATCGAGAGCGAGGCGGTGCTGGCCGGCCCGATCAATCCCTTCGACGACGTGCGCGGCGAACTGGCCGATCTGCTGCTGCGCCGCCTCGACGGTGCCCTGCGCATCCGTCACAGCAAGTTGTTGCTGTTCCAGGCCCCGCGTCAGTTGCTGGCCGATCTGTTGCCGCTGCTGCCCGACGCCGAGGCGCCGACGGTGATGCAGCTCGACGGCGGTGACGGCGTCGCGCTGCAGGCGTTGTGCCACGGCGCGGTGACCTGGCAGCGCCTGGAGGAACTCAAGCGCGCCGGCGCGCGCGGCCTGATGGTGCTGCCGGTGGAGGGCATGCTGGCATGAGCGGCGAGGGCAGCATGCAGCGCCTGCGCTGGAGCGCGCTGGACGAGCAGGAGCGCGAGTCCGCGCTGCGCCGTCCGGCCCAGCAGACCCGGCGCGAAACCGCCGAGGCGGTGGCGGCGATCCTGGAACAGGTACGGCGCGACGGCGACGCCGCGCTGCGTGCGCTGAGCGCGCGTTACGACGGCGTGGCCCTGGACGCGTTCGCGGTCGGCGCCGAGGAATTCGACGCCGCCGAGCGCGAGATCGCCACGCCGCTGCGCGCCGCGATCGACCAGGCCGCCAGCCGCATCGAGGCCTTCCACGCCGCCGGCATGACCCAGCCCTACGCGTTGGACAGCGGCGACGGCGTGCTTTGCGAGCGCATCCTGCGCCCGATCCAGCGCGTCGGCCTGTACGTGCCGGCCGGCTCGGCGCCGCTGCCGTCCACCGCCTTGATGCTGTGCATGCCCGCGCGCCTGGCCGGCTGCCCGCGGATCGCGCTGTGCACGCCGCCGCGCCGCGACGGCCGCGCCGATCCCGCGGTGCTGTACGCCGCGCGTCGCTGCGGCGTGGATTCGGTCTACAAACTCGGCGGCGCCCAGGCGATCGCCGCCATGGCCTTCGGCACCGCCAGCGTCGGCAAGTGCGACAAGCTGTTCGGGCCGGGCAATGCTTACGTCACCGAAGCCAAGCGCCAGGTCGCGTTGCTCGAGGGCGGGGCGGCGATCGATCTGCCGGCCGGACCGTCCGAAGTACTGGTAATCGCCGACGCCGGCGCTAACCCGGCGTTCGTCGCCGCCGACCTGCTGTCGCAGGCCGAGCACGGCCCGGATTCGCAGGTGATCCTGCTCAGCGATGACGCCGCGCTGCTGGACGCGGTCGAAGTCGAGATCGCGGCGCAGCTGGCGGCCCTGCCGCGCGCCGAGACCGCGCGTGCGGCCTTGCGCGCCTCGCGTTCGATCCGGGTCGACTCGATCGCCGACGCGCTCGACGTCAGCAACCGCTACGCGCCCGAGCACCTGATCCTGGCCCTGCGCGACGCGCGCGCCTGGCTGCCGCGCGTGCTCGCGGCCGGCTCGGTGTTCCTCGGCGATTGGGCGCCCGAAGCGCTGGGCGACTACTGCAGCGGCACCAACCACGTGCTGCCCACCAGCGGCGCCGCGCGCTATGCCGGCGGCGTCAACGTCGCCAGCTTCCAGGTCGCGATCACGGTGCAGGAAGTGCAGCCGCGCGGCATCGCCGCGATCGGCCCCTGCGCGGTCGAACTGGCCAGTGCCGAAGGCCTCGACGCGCACCGCATCGCGGTCGCATTGCGCCTGCAGCAGGTGGCCGCATGAGCGCGCCGCTGTCGCTGCTGCGCGAGGACCTGCGCGATTTCGCCGGCTACAAATCCGCGCGCAGCGAGGCCCTGAGCGGTTCGGTCTGGCTCAACGCCAACGAATCGGCCTGGGCCAACGCCGCCGACGACGCCGGCGCGCTGCGCCGCTATCCCGATCCGCAACCGCCGCGCCTGCGCGCGGCCCTGGCCGAACTGTACGGCTGCGCGCCCGAGCAACTGCTGGCCGGGCGCGGCAGCGACGAGGGCATCGACCTGCTGCTGCGCGCGTTCTGCCGCCCCGGCGGCGACGCCATCGTGACCACGCCGCCGACCTTCGGCATGTACGCGGTGTGCGCGCGCCTGCACGGCACGCGCGTGGTCGAGGTCGGTCTGCGCGACACGCCGGCCGGCTTCGTCTGCGACTTCGACGCGATCGCGGACGCGGCCGAGCAGGCCGCGGCCAAGCTGGTGTTCCTGTGCTCGCCGGGCAACCCCTCCGGCACCTTGCTGCCGCTGGACGCGATCGCCGCGCTCGCGCAACGCCTGAGCGAACGCGCGCTGGTGGTGGTGGACGAGGCCTATCTGGAATACGCGCAGGCGCCGTCGGCGATCGGCCTGATCGCCAGCCAGCCCAACGTGGTGGTGCTGCGCACCTTGTCCAAGGCGCATGCGCTGGCGGCGGCGCGGATCGGCAGCACCATCGCCGACGCCGCCCTGATCGCGGCGCTGCAGCGTTGCCAGGCGCCGTATCCGCTGGCGGAGCCCTGCGTGGCACTGGCCCTGCGCGCGCTCGACAGCGGTGCGCGCGCGCTCAGCCACGCCAATGCGGTCGCCTGCGTGCTGGAGCGCGAGCGCCTGTACGCCGCGCTGCCGGCCGTGCGCGGCGTGCGCCAGGTCTACCCCTCGCAGGCCAATTTCCTGCTCGCGCGTTTCGAACGCGCCCAGCTCGCGTTCGACGCGCTACTGGCCGCCGGTGTGGTGGTGCGCGACATGCGCGCGGCGCCGCAGCTGGGCGACGCCTTGCGCATCAGCCTGGGCACCGCCGAACAGAATGCGCGCGTGCTCGACACCCTGGCGCGCGCCGACGCGGGCGAGCGCGCCGCATGAACCCGACCCTCGAATCGTCCCTATGAGCCAGACCCCGCTATTGTTCGTCGACCGCGACGGCACCCTGGTCGCCGAGCCCGAGGATTTCCAGATCGACAGCTACGCCAAGCTGCGTTTCGTCGACGGCGTGATTCCGGCGATGCTGCGCCTGCGCGATGCCGGCTATCAGTTCGTGATGATCAGCAACCAGGACGGCCTGGGCAGCGCCGCGTTCCCGCGCGAGGACTTCGAGGGCCCGCACGCGCTGATGCTGCAGGTGTTCGCCAGCCAGGGCATCGTGTTCCGCGACATCCTGATCGACACCAGTCTGCCGGCCGACAACGCGCCCACGCGCAAGCCGGCGATCGGCCTGGCGCTGCCGCTGCTCAAGGACCGCGGCATCGACTGGACGCGCACGGCCATGGTCGGCGACCGCGACACCGATATCGCATTCGCGCGCAATCTCGGCATCCGCGGCTTCCAGTTGCGCACCGATGCCTTCGGCGGCGAGTGGGACTGGGCCGGCATCGCGCATGCGCTGGCCGACGCGCCGCGCACCGCGCGCATCCAGCGCAACACCCGCGAGACCCGCATCGAGGTCGGCGTGGATCTGGACCGCGAGGCCGATCCCAGCGTGTCCACCGGGCTGGGCTTCTTCGATCACATGCTGGAACAGCTGGGCAAGCACGGCGGCTTCGCGCTTGAGCTCACCTGCCAGGGCGATCTGCACATCGACGAGCACCACACCATCGAGGACAGCGCGCTGGCGCTGGGGCAGGCGCTGCGCGCGGCCCTGGGCGACAAGCGCGGCATCGGCCGCTACGGCTTCGTGTTGCCGATGGACGAGAGCCTGGCCACGGCGGCGCTGGATTTCTCCGGCCGGCCCTACTTCGTGTTCGAGGGCGCGTTCGCGCGCGAGCGCGTGGGCGACGTGCCGACCGAACTGGTGCCGCACTTCTTCCGTTCCCTGTGCGAGACGGCCGGGCTGAATTTGAATCTGAACGTACAGGGCGACAACGACCATCACAAGGTCGAGGCCTGCTTCAAGGCGGTCGCGCGCGCCCTGCGCCAGGCGATCCGGCGCGAGGGCCACGGCCTGCCCAGCACCAAGGGCACGCTCTGAGGGCACGCAGCGTCGTTCAGAAATGTGTAGTCCGCGTCGAAGCGGCGGCCGCAAGTCCGCTTTGCGACCGGAATGGCGATAGTTGAGCCGACCCGAAGCGGTCGGCGGTGGCACGAGCAAGAGGTTTTTCGTGACGGGCGTCGTACTGATCGACATGGGTGGGGGGAACATCGGCTCGGTGCGTTATGCACTGGAGCGGTTGGGTGCGCACGCAGTTCTGAGCGCCGACCCCGCCACGATCCGTAAGGCCGAGCGCGTGATTCTGCCGGGGGTCGGGGCGGCGGCGCCAGCGATGGCGCGGCTGCGTGAGCTCGGTTTGGTCGACACCATCCGGGCGCTGCGTCAGCCGCTGCTCGGGATCTGTCTGGGCATGCAGCTGCTGTTCGAGTCGTCCGAGGAGGGCGACGTGGAGTGTCTGGGGCTGTTGCCCGGACGCATCGGCAAACTGCAACCGCGCCAGGGAGTTCGCGTGCCGCACATGGGATGGAATGCATTGGAACGGCGACGTCCGTCGCCCCTGCTGGACGGCATCGCCGACGGCGACCGCGCCTACTTCGTGCACAGCTACGCGGTGCCGGTGGGCCCCGACACGCTGGCCGCAAGCGAACACGGTGTGCCGTTCTCGGCCGTGGTCGGGCGCGACAACCGCTACGGCGCGCAGTTCCACCCCGAGCGGTCGGCGGCGGTGGGCGCGCGTTTGTTGCGCAACTTCCTCGACGGGGTGCCGGCATGAACAACTGCACCTTGTACCCGGCCATCGACGTGCGCGCCGGCCGCGTGGTGCGCCTGCGCCAGGGCGACTACGAGCAGGAAACCGCCTACGACGAAGAACCCCTGACCATGGCCAAGCGCTACGCCGACACCGGCGCGCGCTGGCTGCACCTGGTCGACCTGGACGCCGCCCGCTACGGCGGTTACACCCTGGCGCCGCTGCTGCGCGCGATCACCACCACCAGTTGGATGCGTGTGCAGACCGGCGGCGGCGTGCGCAGCGAGGCCGACATCGAGGCCATCCTCGACGCCGGCGCCGACCGCGTCGTGGTCGGATCGCTGGCGGTGCGCGAACCCGACCGCGTCGGCGATTGGCTGCAGCGCTACGGCGCCGACCGCATCACCGTCGCCCTGGACGCGCGCCAATCCAGCACCGGCCACTGGCGCCTGCCGGTCGCCGGCTGGACCGAGGACAGCGGCGCCCAGCTGGAGCCGATGCTGGAGCATTTCGCCAGCGTCGGCGTGCGCCACCTGCTGTGCACCGACGTGTCCCGCGACGGCACCATGCTGGGTCCGAACCTGGATCTGTACCGGCACGTGCGCGCGATCGCCCCGGAGATGCAGGTGCAGGCCTCCGGCGGCATCCGCGACATCGCCGACATCGTCGCCGCGCATGACGCCGGCTGCCGCGGCGCGGTGCTGGGCAAGGCTCTGATCGAAGGCCGTTTCGGCCTCGGTGAAGCCCTGCACAAGGCGCAACGATGCTGAGCCGCCGTATCGTCCCCTGTCTGGACGTGCGCGATGGTCGCGTCGTCAAAGGCGTGCGCTTCCGCGATCACGTCGACATGGGCGATATCGTCGAACTGGCCTTGCGCTATCGCGACGAGGGCGCCGACGAGCTGGTGTTCTACGACATCACCGCCAGCCCGCAGGGGCGCAGCGTGGACCGCGACTGGGTGGAACGGGTGGCGCGCAGCATCGACATTCCGTTCTGCGTGGCCGGCGGCATCCGCAGCGTCGAGGACGCGCGCTCGGTGCTCAGCGCCGGCGCCGACAAGATTTCGATCAATACGCCCGCGCTGGAACGTCCGGCCCTGATCGGCGAGATCGCCGACGCCTTCGGCGTGCAGTGCGTGGTGGTCGGCATCGACAGCCTGCGCGACGAGGACGGACAATGGCGGGTGCGCCAGTACACCGGCGATCCCGAACGCACCCGCGCGCTGGCGCGACGCACCCTGGACTGGGTGGTCGAGGCGCAGGAGCGCGGCGCCGGCGAGATCGTGCTCAATTGCATGGGCAGCGACGGCGTGCGCCGCGGCTACGACCTCGAACAATTGGCGGCGGTGCGGGCCTGTTGCGAGGTGCCGCTGGTCGCGTCCGGCGGCGCCGGCGAAATCGCCCACTTCACCGAAGTGTTCCGCGGCGCCGACGCCGATGCCGCGCTGGCGGCCAGCGTGTTTCATTCCGGAACGATCCGCATCCCCGAGCTCAAGCGCGAGCTGCGTGCACAGGGCGTAGAGGTCCGTTATGAGCATTGAGTCCGGCGCCGCGCCCGCAACCGCGCGCGCGTGGGCGGACTTTTCGATGGACGGCCTGTCCTGGGACAAGCAGGACGGCCTGTTGCCGGCGATCGTGCAGGACGCCGCGACCCTGCGCGTGCTGATGCTGGGCTACATGAATCGCGAGGCGCTGGCGCAAACCCTGGCCAGCGGCCACGTCACTTTCTACAGCCGCAGCCGGCAACGGCTGTGGACCAAGGGCGAGACCTCGGGCAACGTGCTGCAGCTGCTCGCGATCGAAGCCGATTGCGACGGCGACACCTTGCTGGTGCAGGCGCGTCCGCAGGGGCCGACCTGCCACCTCGGCCGCGACAGCTGCTTCGAGCACGCGCCCGACGATTTCCTGGCCGAACTCGACGGCCTGGTCGCGCGCCGCGAACGCGAGCGCCCGGCCGGCAGCTACACCACCCGGCTGTTCGAGCAGGGCCGGCGCAGCATCGCCCAGAAGGTGGGCGAGGAGGGCGTGGAGACCGCCCTGGCCGGCGTGATCGAGGACGACGCGGCGCTGTGCGGCGAAGCGGCGGACCTGCTCTACCACCTGCTGGTGCTGCTGCGCGCGCGCGGCCTGTCGCTGGACGACGCGGTGGCGGTGCTGAAGTCGCGCCACGGCCAGCCGCATCGCGGTTCCGAGCCGGCCTGAGCAGGTTTTCGTGCCCCTGGGTTCCGGTTGTCTGTGGGAGCGGCGTAAGCCGCGATTCGACCTTCGGCATGCGACGAGAGCCGCGACCTACCGAGAGAACACCCGCCTGGAGCCGCGTCGGTTGACGAGTTGTCGCGCATCGCGGCTTACGCCGCTCCCACAGGAAGCGACAGCGCGCACTCGTGCGCTCCGGCACATGGATCGGTAACTCGGCGCCGCATAATGGGGCCCCGTTCGGAGCCCGCCATGCGCCCATCCGTCACCGCCTGCGTCCTCGCGCTCGCCCTGATCGCCCCGGCCCGCGCGCTGGCGCTGCCGCCGCCGTGCAACAGCGGCATCGTCTATGAAGACCGCAACGGCAACGGCAGCCGCGACGAGGGCGAGCCGGGCCTGCCGAATATTCGCGTGTCCGACGGCGTCGAGCTGGTCGTCAGCGACGCCCACGGCCACTACCATCTGCCCGCGATCGACGGCCGCACCAGCTTCGTGATCAAGCCGCCGGGCTACCGCGTCGGCCTTCGCGACAACGGGTTGCCCGATTTCAGCGTCAACGTGCAGCGCGAGCCGGGCCCCAAGCTCAAGTACGGCGGCATCCCCGCGACGTTCCCGAGCTGCCGCGACTACGCCCTGACCCGCGAGGCCACGCCCGCGAGCGCGCCGCTGGACGTGCTGGTGTTCGCCGATCCCCAGCCCAAGACCGCCACCGACGTCGACTACTACCGCCGCGACATCGTCGAGCCGCTGCTGGCGCAGCGCAAAGGCGCCGGCGCGATCGCCGACCTCGGCCTGAGCCTGGGCGACATCGTCCACGACGACCTCTCGCTGTACCCGGCCTTGAACCGCGCCACCGCCCAGCTCGGCGTGCCCTGGCTGCACGCGCCGGGCAATCACGATCTGGATTTCGACGCCGGCCGCGACGAAGACTCGCTGCTGAGCTATCGCCATGTGTTCGGCCCCGACACCTACGCCTGGGAAGAGCACGCGGCCTCGTTCGTGATGCTGGACGACGTGATCTATCAGCCCGGCCAAAAGCCGGACTACATCGGCGGCCTGCGCGAGGATCAGTTCGCCTTCCTCGAACGCTACCTGGCCGGCGCGCGCAAGGACCGCCTGCTGGTGATCGGCGTGCATATCCCGTTCTTCGACGCCGCGCCCGGCCGCGAGACCTTCCGCCACGCCGACCGCGAGCGTCTGTTCGCGCTGCTGCGCGAGTTCCCGCGCGTGCTGCTGCTCAGCGGCCACGGCCACATCCAGCGCCACGTCTATCACGACGCCCAGGACGGCTGGCACGGCGCCGCGCCGCTGCACGAATACAACGTCGGCGCCGCCTGCGGGGCGTTCTGGTCCGGCGTCAAGGACGCCCAGGGCATTCCCGCCGCGACCATGGCCGACGGCACCCCGAACGGTTACGCGCGCCTGGGCGTAAGCGCCGATGGCGCCTACCGCCTGAGCTGGCATCCCGCGCGCCTGCAGCCCGCGGCCGGGTCGACCCAGGCGATGTCGCTGCATGCGCCGCGCACGCTGCGCCGCGGCGCGTATCCGGCCTTCGGCGTGTACGCCAACGTCTACATGGGCCAGGACGACAGCCGGGTCGAGTTCCGCATCGACGACGGCGCCTGGGCGCCGATGCGGCGGCTTCCCAAGCAGGACCCGGCGCTGCTGGCCGAGAACGCGCGCGACGACGAGGCCGCGAACCTGCGCGGTTACGATCGCTCGCCCGAGGCCGAACCCTCCGCGCACCTGTGGCGCGGCACCTTGCCGACCGACCTGGCGGTGGGCGAGCACCGCATCGAAGTGCGCGCGCTCGACCCCTGGCAGGGCGAGCAGCGCGCGCACACCGTTTATCGCCTGCAGGACGCGAAGGAATAAGCGCATGGCCGTCGAACTGCCGACCGACTTGCCGATCGAACTGTTCGCCGACGCCGCGGCCTGGGAGCGCTGGTTGGAAGCGCACGCGGACGCGCCCGGGCTGTGGTTGAAGATCGCCAAGAAGAACCAGGGCGTGGTCTCGGTGTCGTATCCGCAGGCGCTGGACGTGGCGCTGTGCCACGGCTGGATCGACGGCCTCAAGCGCAGCTGCGACGAGCGCTATTTCCTGCAGCGCTTCACCCCGCGGCGGCCGCGCAGCATCTGGTCCAAGATCAACATCGGCAAGATCGAGGTCTTGACCGCGGCCGGGCGCATGCGCGCTGGCGGTCTGCGCGAAGTCGAGGCGGCGCAGGCCGACGGGCGCTGGCAGGGGGCCTACGAATCGGCGCGCAACATGGAGGTGCCCGAGGATCTGGAAAAGGCCTTGAAGAAGAACGCCAAGGCGCGGCGGTTCTTCGAGCAGCTCGACCGCACCAATCGCTATGCGGTGCTGTGGCGCATCGCGACCGCGAAGAAGCCCGAGACGCGCGCGGCGCGCATCGAGAAACTGGTGGCGATGCTGGAGCGCGGCGAAAAGATCCACGGCTGAGCCGTTGGGCTGAACGCGCGCCATCGGCGCGCGCGAATTTACGCGGCGGTTACGCCCGCGCCGCCGCCGCGGCATGGAGGCTTTACGCCGCCCGCGCCTACAGTGCCCGCAAGCGCGCCGCCCCGAGCGCGCAGTGAGCGACAACGTGTCCATCGTGATCTTGCGCGGTCCCGACTCCTCCCATGCCGGCGCCGGCACGCGCGTGCCCGACGTGGTGCGCGCGCGCCTGGCCGAGTCCGCCGCCGACGCCGGCAAGACCATCGCCTTGCGCAGCTGCCGCAGCGAGGCCGAACTGGTCGAGGGCTTGTGCGGCCTGCGTGCCGACGAAGTCGAACTGCTGCTGTTCGACCCCGGCGCCTGCGCGCCGGCCAGCGAACGCCTGCGTCGCGCGCTGGAGGCCTTGCGGACGCCCTACATCGAGGTCCACGACGACGACATGGACGCGCCCGAGCCGTCGCTGGCGGCCTGCGGCGGCGCCTGCCTGGCGCGTGTGCACGGCTATTCCGCACAGAGCTACACCCTGGCGCTGGCGATCGCGCTGGAGCACCTGGGTTGCGCCGAATGCGGGCATGGCGTGCACGTGGGCACCTGAGAGCAGCGCGTCGGCAACGCCCATGAGCGCGCATTACTACTACTTCGCCGATTACGAGATCCTGGTCGGCGGACGCTTCATCGTCTGGGGTCAGAGCACCCTGGACTACGTCCCGGCGACGCGGTTCGATCCCGCCGAAGTGCTGCAGCGCATCCGCCGCCAGGCGGCGGACGCGCACGGCGTGGAGAGCGCGGAAGTGCGCGTGCGCAACGTGAGCCGCCTATAACGCGACGACCCGCCTTTGGGGTAGGAGCGGCGTGAGCCGCGACCGCGAATCCGCGATTGCCGTCAAAGCCGAAATCGCCATTGATGCTGCGCTCACCCGCGTGCGCTCCAAGTCTCGCGCTCAGATACGGCGTTCGTCGTATTTGCGGCGACGCGGTCGCGGCTCACGCCGCTCCTACCCCAAAGCGGCGAGGCGGGATGGGCCCATGTAGGAGCGGCGCAAGCCGCGACCGCGAATCGGCAATCGCCTTCGACATCGCGGTAACCCGCGTGCACTCCAACCCTCGCGCTCGAAAGAGGCGTTCGTCGTGTTTGCGGTGGCGCGGTCGCGGCTCGCGCCGCTCCTACCCCAAAGCGGTGACGCGGCATGGGGGCATGTAGGAGCGGCGCAAGCCGTGACTGCGAATCAACGATCGCCTTCGACATCGCGGTAGCCCGAGTGCACTCCAATCCTCGCGCCCGCCCGCGTGGGCTCCAACCCTCGCGCCCCGAGGCGGCGTTCGTCGTGTTTGCGGTGGCGCGGTCGCGGCTTGCGCCGCTCCTACCCGGGGAGGGCGGGGTGGGTCGATAGGCGACGGGACGGTCGGATTGCCGGCGCCGTTGGAGAAATCGCGGCTTACGCCGCTCCCACAGGGGCAGGCAGGTCGGCGTTCGCGATCGTCATCGCCTGCACGGTCTTCACGCCGACGACATGCGCCTTGCGCCTCTGAAGACGCAGGGAGCTCTCGCAAAGATGTCCTTCGCTGGCTCGCGATCCCTGCGTTGGCGCAGCCGTTCGAGTATCGGCTGCAATCTGTCGCGCGCCGGCCTTCTGCGCGCTGGCTTTCTGTGGGAGCGGCGTAAGCCGCGATGCACGACCTGCGGGGCGCGCGATGGTCCCTCTCGCGCCATTCAGCAGCGCCGGCCCGGTAGCGCCGAATCGCGCCGCCTACACCTCGACCTGCGCGAACGAAGTCAGCCGCGCATGCCCATGCGCCGCCTCGCCCTCGCGCGGCTGCGGGTAGTCTTGCAGACGATCGATCAGCACCGTCGCCAGGCCGGCCTCGCGGGCGGCGTCGACTTCCTCGACCACGTCGGACAGGAACAGGATCTCGCCCGCCGGCAGGCCGATCGCCTCGGCGATGCGCGCGTAGCTGGCGGCTTCGCGCTTGCCGCCGATCTCGGTGTCGAACCAGCCCGAGATCAAGCCGGTCAGGTCGCCGTCGTCGCTGTGGCCGAAGAACAGCCGCTGCGCCGGCACGCTGCCGGAGGAATACACGTACAGCGGCAGGCCGGCCGCATGCCAGGCGCGCAGCGCGACGGCGGCGTCGGGATAGATGTGGGCGGTGAAGTCGGCGCCCTTGTAACCGTCGGCCCAGACCATGCCCTGCAGCGCCTTGAGCGCGGTGTGCTTGCGGTCCTCGTCGATCCAGCCCTGCAGCACCTCGACGATCATCTCGTCCTGGCACACGCCGCCGTTCTCGGTGGCCACCACGTCCAGCCACTTGCGCACCGCCGGCTCGCGACCGCGCGCGGCGACGAAGCCGGGCAGGGCGCGGCGCGCGTACGGGAACAGCACGTCCTTCACGAACGAGATGCTGCTGGTGGTGCCTTCGATGTCGGTGAGGATGGCGCGGATGGGCATGGCGGGGCGTCGCGGCGGGGACCTGGGATTGTCGCCTCCCGGCGCCGCCCAGGCAAAGGCGGCGGGCCGATGCGGCGGTTCACGCATCTCCGCCGGCGGCGTTCTAGCAGTTAGACGGGCCGTCCCGGACCCGATCGCGGAGCGCGCATGTCCATCGAATTCATCGTAGCGATCGCCGACAACACGGCCAACCGCACCATCGTGGAAGGCAACGATGTGCGCCTGAGCGGGGGCGGCGGCACCCTCAACGGCAAGGTGCTGATCCGGATCCTGCCGTCCGGGGTGGGCGCGGCCAACATCCGCCTGCACATCCGCAGCCCGGGCCCGTGGTGGGCGCTGGACGACGTACGCGACCTGCAGCGCTTCAGCCCCTTGGTCGAAACCGCGGTGCTCGCGGTCGAACGCTTGAGCTGAGCGCGGCGGCGCCCGGTTTCAGGCCGCCTGGCCCTTCTCGTAGCGGGGGAAGCGCTGGGCGATGTCGGTGCCGGTGAAATGGCCGACCCAGCCGTCCGGCTCGGTGAAGAAACGGATCGCGACGAAGCTGGGCTCCGGGCCCATGTCGAACCAGTGCAGGGTGCTGTCGGGCACCGAGATCAGGTCGCCTTGTTCGCACTTGATCTCGTACACGCCGCTGTCGACGTGCAGGGTGAACAGGCCGGAGCCGGCCACGAAGAAGCGGACTTCGTCTTCCTTGTGGTAGTGCTCGTCGAGGAACTTGAGGCGCATGGTCTCGCGCTGCGGGTTGTCCGGCGCGATGCTGACCACGTCCACGCTCTTGAAGCCGCGTTCGGCGACCAGGCGGTCGATGTCGGCGCGGTAGGCGTCCATGATCGCGTCCGGCGCATCGCCGGGCTGGACCGGGCGGCTGGCCTGCCACTGCTCGAAACCGACCCCGATCCTGCCCAGCTCGCGCGCCATCTCGGTGCGATCGCTGGTGCTCAGGCGCGGGCTGAGGGTGTCGTCTTCGTCGAATATGCGCAGGCGGCTCATCGCTGCAGTCTCCTCAATTCCAGTTCGCATCCGAGCAGGAACTCGAACGCCTCCAGATGGCGCCTCGCCTCGGGCATGTCGCGGCCCCAGGCGTACAGGCCGTGGCCGTCGATCAGGTAGCCCCACATCGCCTGTTGGTCGAGCAGAGCGTCGACCTGGGCGGCAAGGGTGTGCATGTCCTGGGTGTTGGGCAGCACCGGCAGTTCCAGGCTCATCTCGTGGGTGGTGTTGCCGGTGAAGGCCTTCAACAGCTCGTAGCCTTCCAGATGCACGTGGCCCATGCCGGCGTACAGGCGCGAGGCCACGGTCTGGGTCTGCGAATGGGTGTGCAGCACGCAGCCGATCTCGGGATAGCGCTTGTACAGCTGGGTGTGCAGCAGGGTCTCGGCCGAGGGCCGGTGGCTGGTCGCGACCGGCGCGCCCTCCAGGTCCACGACCATGATGTCGGCCTCGGTCAGGCGGCCCTTATCGCGGCCGGAAACCGTGATGGCGGCGTGCTGGGCGTCGATCCGGCGCGAGAAATTGCTGCTGGTCGCGGGCGTCCAGCCGCGCGCGGACAGCTCGCGCACGTTGACGATGATTTCGCCGGCGCAGTGGGCCAGGCGTTGCGGGTCGTAGGGCAGGGCGGTGCTCATGCCGCCAGTTTACAAATTCTGCGTGCCGGCGGCGTGTCCGCGGCCGGCGACGCAGCGTTCCGGTCGGGCGACGGGCGGCCGGGGCCGCCCGCCGAAACCGCGTCCGGGCTCAGCGCCCCGAGGCCGCGCGCAGGCGGCTGTGGCGGATGCCGTACAGGAAGTAGATCAGGAAGCCGATCGCGGTCCAGACCGCCATCAGGAACCAGTTGTGCGCGGTCATCGTCGACAGCAGCGCCAGGCAGCTGAAGATGCCGGCCAGGCAGATCGCCCAGGCGAACGGGATCTTGAACGGGCGCGGCAGGTCGGGCTGGGTGCGGCGCAGGATGAGCACGCCGGCGCAGACCGCGGCGAACGCGATCAGGGTGCCCATCGAGGTCAGCTCGCCCAGCACGTCCAGCGGGAACAACGCCGCCAGCAGGGCGATGCCGATGCCGGTGATCACAGTGTTGATGTGCGGGGTGCGGTAGACCGGATGGATCTTGGTGAACACCGGCGGCAGCAGGCCGTCGCGGCCCATGATCATGAAGATGCGCGGCTGGCCGATGATCATCACCAGCACCACCGAGGACAGGCCGATCAGCGCGCCGATCTCCACCACCACCCGCAGCCAGCCCAGTTGCGGGTGCGCGGCCACCGCGGTCACCACCGGCTCGTCGGTGCCCAGCAGGGTGTAGGGCACCAGGCCGGTCATGATCGCGGCCATGGCGATGTAGAGCACGGTGCAGATCGCCAGCGACAGCAGCATGCCGATCGGCAGGTCGCGCTGCGGCTTGTGCGATTCCTGCGCCGCCACCGACACCGCCTCGAAGCCGATGTAGGCGAAGAACACCAGCGCCGCGCCGCGCAGCACGCCTTCGAAGCCGTACTTGCCGGGGCCCTGGTTCTCGGGAATGAAGGGGTGCCAGTTGGCCGGGTCCACGTACTTCCAGCCGGCGACGATCACGAGCAGGATCAGGCCGGTCTTGAGCACGACCATGGCCATGTTCATCGCCGAGGACTTGCGGATGCCGACGTAGCACAGCCAGGTCAGCAGCAGCACGATGGCCGCGGCGGGCAGGTTGGCGATCGCGCCGGTCGGGCGCAGCTGCGCGTCCAGCGGCGCGCTGACCAGGGCGGTCGGCAGGTGTATCCCGAAATGATCGAGCAGGCTGAGGAAGTAGCCGGTCCAACTGACCGCCACCGCCGAGGCCGACACGCCGTACTCAAGCACCAGCATCCAGCCGATGAACCAGGCCGCCAGCTCGCCCAGGGTGGCGTAGGTGTAGGAATAGGCGCTGCCGGACACCGGCACCATCGCCGCGAACTCGGCGTAGGCCAGCGCGCAGAAGGTGCAGCACAGCGCCGCCAGCACGAACGAGAGCATGATCGCCGGGCCGGCGTGGTTGGCCGCGGCCTGGCCGGTGATCACGAAGATGCCGCCGCCGATCACCGCGCCGATGCCCAGCGCGGTCAGGCCCCAGGGGCCCAGCGTGCGGTGCAGGCTCAGGCCTTCGGCATCGGCGTGTACGGCGTGCGGGTGTTTGGTCGCCCAGAGTTGTTTCATCGGATCTTCCTGTCGCCGGGCCATGGCGCGTCCGGCGGAATCGGGCAGGCCCTGCGGCCTGAACTGTCGGTCCTGAAATGGACAAGGCCGGCGGGCTGTCTATAGCCTCCGCCGGCCTTGCGCATCTTGCTACGTTCAGCCCGCCTTGCGCAGCTTGCTGTTGCGGTAGCCGTAGAAGAAGTAGATCAGCATGCCCAGCGCGGTCCAGCCGGTCATGACCTTCCAGTGCTCGGCGAACGGCTTGGAGAACAGGTACAGGCAGATCAGCGCGCCCAGCGGGCAGACGATGACCGCCAGCGGCACCCGGAACGGACGCGGCAGGTCGGGGCGGGTGCTGCGCAGGATCAGCACGCCGACGCAGACGGTGGCGAAGGCGAGCAGGGTGCCCATCGAGACCATTTCGCCGAGCAGGCCGATCGGCAGGAAGCCGGCCAGCACCGCCGCGAACACGCCGACGATGACGGTGCCGACGTACGGGGTCTGGAACTTCGGGTGCACCTTGGCGAAGAACTTCGGCAGCAGGCCGTCGTGGGCCATGGTGTAGAAGATGCGCGGCTGGCCCATCAGCATGACCAGGATCACCGAGCTCAGGCCGGCGATCGCGCCCAGTTCGACCACCATCTTCAGCCAGCCCAGGGCCGGGTAGGTTTCCAGCGCGGTCGCCACCGGCTTGGGCGTGCCCAGTTCGGTGTAGGGCAGCAGGCCGGTCAGCACGCCGGCGACGATGATGTAGATGATGGTGCAGATCACCAGCGAGCCGAGGATGCCGATCGGCATGTCGCGCTGCGGGTTCTTGGCCTCGCCTGCGGCGGTGGAGACCGCGTCGAAGCCGATGTAGGCGAAGAACACCACCGAGGCGCCGCGGATCACGCCGTCGATGCCGTACTTGCCCGGGCCCTGGTTTTCCGGAATGAACGGCACCCAGTTGTCCGGGTTCACGTACTTGGCGGCGAAGGCCACGAACATCGCGATCACCACGATCTTGATCGCCACGATGATCGAGTTCACGAATGCCGACTGGGTGATGCCGACGTAGCACAGGCCGCTGATGGCGGCGATGATCGCCACCGCCGGCAGGTTGACCAGGCCGCCGGTGTAGACGATGGCGCCGTCGACCACGTTAAGTGGCGCGGCCGCTAGCGATGCGGGTAGTCCTAGCCCGAAGTGTTCGAGGAAGCTGTTGAGGTAGCCCGACCAGCCCACCGCCACGGTGGACGCGGCGAACATGTACTCCAGCACCAGGTTCCAGCCGATGAACCAGGCGACGAACTCGCCCAGGGTGGCGTAGGAATAGGAGTAGGCGCTGCCCGAGACCGGCAGCATGGCCGCGAACTCGGCGTAGCACAGACCGGCCAGGGCGCAGGCTACGCCGGCGATGACGAAGCTCAGCACCACCGCCGGACCGGCGTGGTTGGCCGCGGCGTGGCCGGAGAGCACGAAGATACCGGCGCCGATGACCGCGCCGATGCCCAGCATCACCAGTTGCGTCGAAGTCAGTGTCCGCTTGAGCGTGGCCTCGCCTTGCAGGCTGCCCTCTACCGGCTCCCCGGCGTCGACGTGCGGTGCAGCTTGCACCGGCTTGGTGATGAATAGGCCCTTAGACATCAGTATCCCCAGATGATGAGAGGTCGGCTGGCCGTACAAACGGCACACCCGGCGTATGGCGCAATGGCGGGCCACCATAACCCAGCGGGGAAAGGAGCGGCAAGCGGGACAAAGTCATGGTCTTTGCCGGCATAATCCGCCTCCGAATCAAGCCGCAGTGCAGCATTTGGGATGCTCGTGAGACATTCAGACCCGGACGCCGAGCTGCGTTCCAATCTCATCGACTATGCGCGGCGCTGGCCCGACGAGGCCGAGCGCGTACAGCCCTTCCTGGACCTGTTGGACGACGCCCAGGACCCGTTCCGGCGCGAACGGTTGGAGGGCCATTACACCGGCGGCTGCTGGCTGGTCGACCGCGCCGGCGAGCGCGTACTGCTGACCCACCACCGCAAGCTGGAACGCTGGTTGCAGCTGGGCGGCCACGCCGACGGCGACCGCGACCTGGCCCGGGTGACCCTGCGCGAGGCCGAGGAGGAGTCCGGGCTGTCCGACCTGAGCGTGGACCCGCAGCCTTTCGACCTGGACCGGCACTGGATTCCGGAGCGCCGCGACGTACCGGGTCACTGGCACTACGACGTGCGCTACGTGGTGCGTGCCAACGGCAGCGAGGACTACGTGGTCAGCGAGGAATCGCTGGACCTGGCCTGGCGCCGCATCGACGAGCTGCTGGACGACCCCGGCAGCGACGAGTCGATGCGTCGGATGGCGAGGAAGTGGTTGGCGCGCCAGTAATCTGTCCGGCCGCGTGGCCCGTGCTCGGGCCCCTCGCAGGATGCGGTGAGCCGAAGGCGAACCGCATCGCCGTGCCGCCTCGGCGATGACGACGGTGCGGTTACCACCGCACCCTACGGTTGCGCTGCGCAATCGCCGTGCTTCGAGCCCCCTCCTTTGTCAAAGGAGGGTTGGGGAGGATTTGCTCTTCATGCCGCCGAAGCGCCCCCGCTCGCAGGATGCGGTGAGCCGAAGGCGAACCGCATCGCCGCGCCGCCTCGGCGATGACGACGGTGCGGTTACCACCGCACCCTACGGCCGCGCTGCGCAATCGCCGCGCTTCGAGCCCCCTCCTTTGTCAAAGGAGGGTTGGGGAGGATTTGCTCTTCATGCCGCCGAAGCGCCCCCGCTCGTAGGATGCGGTGAGCCGAAGGCGAACCGCATCGCCGTGCCGCCTCGGCGATGACGACGGTGCGGTTACCACCGCACCCTACGGCCGCGCTGCGTAATCGCCGCGCTTCGAGCTCCCTCCTTTGTCAAAGGAGGGCTGAGGAGGATTTGCTCTTCATGCCGCCGAAGCGCCCCCGCTCACAACCATCAAGCTGCCCCGATCGCCGGATCGCTGACGCTAGCCCGCCCCGTCTCCACATGCCCCGCGAAGCGGCGCACATACGTCGCGTCGTGGTCCGAGCTCAGGCTCAGGTCGTACCAATGCGCGCTGGCCGCCAGCGGCCAGCTGTCGTCGACGCTGGCGCCGGGGGCGAGCGGATAGCTGCGCGGCGCGGCGCTGCTGTAGTGGTTCGGCCGCAGGGTCAGGCGGCAGGCGCCGGTGCCGGAGTTCGTGAAGCGCAGCAGCAGACGCTCGTTGACCAAGTCGTATTCGATGCGCAGTTCCGGATTCGCGCCGCCGCTCGCGGTCGCCTTCAGCAGATCGCCCTGGAACACGCGCAGGAACCCGTTCGGCCCGTGCGCGCTGAGGTCGTACTTGCCCTGCGTATAGGCCTTGGCGCTCCAGTAGTCCGATAGCTGCGTGCCCGGCGTGAGCGTGTAGTACCAAGGGCCGTCGCTGCGGTTGCGCGCGTACACATTGAAGCCGGCGCCGGCGACGCCGGTGTTGGCGAAGTCCAGCCAGTACCGCCCGCTGGAAGCCTCGATGCGGCCGTGCACGTGCAGCTGATACGGCAGCGCGCGCGCCGGGCGCTGGCCAGGCTCCTGGCGCGGCATCTTCGGTTGCTTGGGCGCGCTGGGCACCGGCAACTTGCAGGACTGATCCGCGCGCGTCATGTGCTCGCGCGTGTCCGGCAGCGTCGGCCAGACCGGGTCGGCGCCGGCGAAATCCAGGGCCGTGCTGAGGTCGCCGGCGACCGCGCGCCGCCACGCGCTGATGTTGGGTTCGGCCACGCCGAAGCGCGACTCCAGGAAGCGCAGCACCGAGGTGTGATCGAACACCTGCGAATTCACCCAGCCGCCCTTGCTCCACGGCGAGACCACGAACATCGGCACGCGGATGCCCAGGCCGACCGGCACGCCGTTGTAGTTCTCGGTGGCGGTATCGACGGTGCTCTTGCCGAGGCTGGAGGTGATCGCCGGCAGCGGCGGCGGAACGTGGTCGAAGAAGCCGCCGTTCTCGTCGTAGTTGATGATGAACACGGTCTTGGACCAGACCTCGGGGTTGGCCACCAGCGCCTCCAGCAGGCGCGCGGTCAGCGATTCGCCGTAGGCCGGGGTCGCGGCCGGGTGCTCGCTCATGATGTAGGGCGGCACGATCCACGACACCGCCGGCAACGTGTCTTCGCGCACGTCCTTGGCGAAGGCCGCGACCAGATGCTCGCCGCGCGAGGTGGCGGCATTGGCGGCGGTCGAGCCGTCCACCCAGGCGCGGCCGCGCTTGTACAGCTCGGAATTGCGGTCGAGGTTGCGGAAGTTGGCGAAGGACTGCAGCGAGTTGTCGCCGTAGTTGTCGTACTCCTGGTACACGCGCCAGCCGATGCCGGCGTTCTGCAGGCGCTCGGCGTAGGTGCTCCAGCGGTGACCGACGAAACTGGCCTTGTCCTTGGACATGTCCGCAGTCCAGTTGCCGTCGTCGGCGTTGTTCACCGCCTGCGCGCCGAGGTCGCCCACGGTCATGCCGCTGGTGCCGGTGAACAAATGCATGCGGTTCGGGTTGGTCGGGCCGTGGTGCGAGCAGTAGTAGGCGTCGCAGACCGTGAACGCGTCTGCCAGCGCGTAGTAGTAGGGGAGGTCGGCGCGGGTGAAGTGGCCCATGCACATCGGGCCCTTGGTCGAGACCCAGGCGTTGTAGTCCTTCCAGCGCGCGTGCGAGCCCTTCCAGCTGTGGTCGATGTCGGCCAGGCACTGCGAGGCGGTGCTGTCGGTGCTGAGCCGGAACGGCAGCACGGCCTGGCCGCCGCTCTTGGGCTGGCGCCACACCGGATCGCCGTTGGGCAGCGCGATCGGGCGCGGGTCGTCGAAACCGCGCACGCCGCGCAGGGCGCCCAGGTAGTGATCGAAGGAGCGGTTCTCCTGCATCAGGATCACCACGTGCTGCACGTCCTGAATGGTGCCGGTCACGCGCGCGGCGGGCGTGGCCAGCGCGTTGCGGATCGACGGCGGCAGCATCGCCAGGGTGGCGGCGGCGCCGGCGAACTTGAGGAAATCGCGACGGGTGTCGGAGACCATGGATCTTCCTTGCGAGCGGTGATGCGGGGGAAGGCGCGATGCTGGGCGAGGATGGTTGCAAGGGTATGGCAGGCAGCGCTCAGGGCCCGTGGACGAATTCCAGTTTCGACAACACGGCTGCGACCGCAGGCACGTTCTGGTAACGGCGTCGCAGTTCGGTCAGGCGGCGGTCGTTGCCCTTGCAGGCGCGGTTGGCGCCCTGGACGATCTCCTCGCTGCGTTGCCGGTCGCCTTGCGGCGCTTCCTCGCCGCGCCAATGCTCGCAGTCGTCGTAACGCTCCAGGAAGGCGCGCACCTCGTGCGGCTGCTCGCACCAGTTGGGATGGCGCTCCGGCGCCTCGCACAAGGAGCGCTCGCGCGGGCTGAGATAGCCGTTCGGGCGCGGGTCGTCGAGCTTGGGGGCGCGCGCCTGCGCGGCGGCGAACGGGATCAGGCAGAGCAGCAGCAGACCGCGGTGGCGCATGGGTCCTTCCTCGGGCCAAAGAGGGTGAACGTGACCGAGCGTAAACCTGGGCGCCGGCGCCCGATAGCGGGGCCGTTACTCAGCGCGCTAAGTGTGCCAAAAATGTGGCTATGTCGGCGTCAGGGCAAGGCGCGGCGCCGCCACGGCTTAGTCGCTCGCATCCAACCAGCGCGTCATCAGGCGCCGCGCATGCGCCGTATAGCCCGCGCGCTCGTAGATGCCGCGCGCGCGTTCGTTGTCGTCGTTGACCTCCAGCCGCAGCGCGAGCAGGCCTTCGGCACGGCACAGAGCCTCGGCCTCGGCCAACGCGCGCTTGGCCAGCCCGGCGCCGCGGTGCGCGGGCAGCACGAACAGCTCGTCGAGCAGGCCGTAGCGCCCGCCGAACTCCAGGCTGAAGCAGAAGCCGACCGCGAGATGGCCGGCGATCTCGTCGCCGTGCAGGATCAGGCGCAGGCGACCCGCGCCGGGGTCGGCGATCAGCACCGACAACGCCGCGCGCAGCGCCGGTTCGTTCCAGGGCAGGTGTTCGACCGCGTAGAACTCGCGCAGCACCGGCATCAGCCGCGGCAGGTCGGCTTCGGTGGCCGCCGCGAAGCGGTAGTCGTTATGGCTCATCTCAGGCCCGGTCCGGCCACTGACGGAAGTTCACGCACACCGTGGTCTTGTCCAGCATCGCGAACTCGCGCGAGCCCCAGGGTTTGAGCGCGACCTTGCTGGAATTGGGATGCAGCAGCTGCGGCGCACGCGCGGACAGTTCGCGGTACACCGCATCGACGTCGTCGGTGTCGATGCCCAGCTCCGGGCGATCCTTGGCCGCGTACTCCGGGCTCTCGACGAGGTAGGCCTTGGCGCCGTCGCGCGCGATCACGGCCATGTTCGCGTCCCGATACTGCACTTCGAATCCCAGCCCGTCGACGAAGAATTCGAGCCCGTCTTCGAGGCGGTCGTAGAAGATTTTGGGGATGAGGTTCTTGAACATGGGAACTCCCTGTGCTCTATCCGATCTTGCTATTGAGAAGATTGAGTGGTGGGCGATTGGCTGGAGACGCACTGAACGGTACCGAACAAGAGCCGATTCGGAGAGATGACAGACATCGTGCCTTCGTTGAGCAGATACATTTCGTCGAAACCAGATGGGTTCGTTTTGCTGGATACCTTGTAGTGGGGTGAGCCACAGAGCTCCATGGCTCGCTGGCGAAAGTACGAATCAAGTCGTTCGCCGCGCTGCCATTCGAAACCGTAGTACTCAAGCTCGTACGTGCTTTCACCAGTGCGTACTTCCCGGTAGCCAGCGCCCCAACCGAAGTCGTGCTCGGGTGCGGGACGGTAGGCATACACGCCGCCACCGCAAGAGGCGAGTGAGAGGCTGAAGGCGATAGCGAATAGGACTGCTCGCATGTGGGAGGGGCGATCGAACTAAATCAGATATGGGTGAATGACGCGCTGCCTTAGTCGTCGACCTGCGGCTTCCTGATATCGCGCCGCAAGGTGTCGTCGAAGGTGCCGAAGCTGCATAGCCAGCCGTATTGACTGAAGGAGAACAGGCCGACGCTGGCCGGGTCGCGCTCCAGACCCGCGGGCAGCGGGTGCGGATGGGTCTGTTTCAGGATGTGGCTGCGCACCAGGTAGTCGACCTGCCTGACCACGTAGCGGTAATCCATGCCCGGGCCGCTGGACGTGGCCAGAATCTGATGGATGACCAGCGCGCTGCCGGTGGTGGTGAAGTGCGCCAGGAAGGTCAGTGCGCCGGTCCAGCTGCGGCAGAAGTAGATCCGGTCGGCATAGAGGTAGATGTCCCACTTCTCTTCCATGCGCGAGGAGTGGAACAGCACGCCGTCGGCGGTCTCGCCCTCGAAGGGATACTCGAGCCGGCATTCCAGCGCCACCGCGCCGGACGGGACGAGCCCGATGTGTTCCTGCCCAAGGCTGGCGCGCAGTGCGGAGAAAGAGGTGGCAACGGCCGGGTCCTGGGTGGTCGACAGCATGGACCGTACGAAGGCCTGGCAGTCGTAGCCGTTCACGGTGAAGGGATTCTTCGGGTCGTCCTTTTCCAGCCATTGGACGGCCGGTTGCGACTCGTTGAGTACGGGCCCTGCTGCGGGCGCGGAGGCGTCGGCCCCCGAGGTCTTGCTGCCGAACATATTGCGGAAAAACTTGATCATGCGGGCTCCCCTTGGCCAGGCGCCCGAGTGATGCGGGATAGCGACGCAACCAGGCTCGAAGACAGGATCGAGCCGCAGTCGCGCCCACGGGCGGCTGCGCTTGCCTAGGATGTATCACATAGCGCGCTGCGATGCCCGTACGCGGCGAGCCGGTCCGCATGGTTTGCGCCTGACCGGTCGTGCCATCTACTACTGGAGACGCAACCG
Source organism: Lysobacter sp. cf310 (assembly GCF_900114355.1). Classification (GTDB taxonomy): domain Bacteria; phylum Pseudomonadota; class Gammaproteobacteria; order Xanthomonadales; family Xanthomonadaceae; genus Lysobacter. The sequence goes on along the minus strand of NZ_FOSS01000002.1, from coordinate 354,716 downwards.
GTTGTGCCCGGAGGCGCCCTGTTCAGCGGGTGCCGCTTCGATGGTGTTGCCGGAAGCGATGGGAGCCTCGTGGTACTTGAACTTGGGCAGATCCATGCGGTGTCCTCAAGGTCGGCGCGCGCTCGCACAGCACAGCTGCGCGCGCGGATAGCGCTAGCGCTTGCCTGTCCGTGCCGCAAGCAAGCCCGCTGCCGCCGCAAAGATCAGCGCAAGCAACAGGTCGGCAGCGAAATAGGTCAGGTGGAAGTCGTAGTTGTCGCAAGGCGAGGGCGAGCAGTCGCCGCCGATTCTGTGAAAGGCGAACGGAAACCCGGCGACCTCCTGGCCGTCGCGCTGGTACGCATGACGGGTGAGCAAGTAGGGCAGCGCATTGGCCAGCGCGGCGATGCCAGCCGCCGCCAGAAACGCTGAGAGGAATCTGGCCTTGGCTTGCATGGGCGAGGTCCGACGTTCGGATCTGGGCCGGCCGCCCAGCGGCTTGGCTGCGGATGAAACGCATGCCGCTGCAGTATGCGGCCGGGTGGCGCCAGCGCCCAGGTTCTGTCCGCATCGGTGTTGCGTTTCCGTCACCGGTGCGGCCGATCGATTGCGTAGAGCCCGCATCGCACCGGCGACAAACGCGGGAGGTCCGCGTCTGTCGCCGACATGCGGGCATCGGCGGCCGTCAGGTTGACTACGTGCCGATCAGTCCGCGCGCCCGGCGAACTCGCCGGTGGCGGTGTTCACCAGCACGCGTTCGCCGTTGACGATGTACTCGGGGACCATGATCTCGATGCCGGTGGAGAGCTTGGCCGGCTTCGGGCGCTTGGTGGCGGTGCCGCCCTTGAGTTCCGGCGGGGTCTCGATGACTTCCATGGTCACGCTGGCCGGCAGCTGGATGGCGACCGGCTGGTCGTCGATGATCTGCACGTAGCAGCCCGACAGGTCGTCGACGATGTAGCCGGCGGCGTCGCCGATCACGTCGGCGTCCAGCGTGTACGGGGTGTAGTCCTCGTCGTCCAGGAACACGAAGGCGTCGCCGTCCTTGTACGAATAGGTCACCTGGCGGCGGCTGAGTTCGACTTCCTTGAGCTCGTCGTCGCCGCCGACGCTGAGGTCGAACTTGGTGCCGCCGGGAACCGAATACATGGTGAAACGGAACTTGACGTTGCCGCCGCGGCCCTGCGGCGAGCTGCGTTCGATGTCGCGCACCTGGTACACGGTGTTGTTGTGCTCGATTACGTTACCTTTCTTTACGTCGTAGGCTTTCATGATTTGGGGCCGGGAATAGGGAATAAGAAGTTGGGAATCGACATAGCAACGGCGTGAAGACTCGGGTGAGGGACGGAACCGCCTTTGCGATTCCCCATTCCCGATTCCCGCGATTTACTTCGGCGCCAAACGGGTCGCGCCGTCGAGACGGATGGTCTCGCCGTTGAGGTAGGTGTTGCCCAGGATGTAGGCGACCAGGTCGGCGAACTCCTGCGGGCGGCCCAGGCGCGAGGGGAAGGGGATGGACGCGCTCAGCGACTGCTGCACCGACTCGGGCATGCCGTCGACCATCGGGGTCCAGAAGATGCCCGGGGCGATGGTCATCACGCGGATGCCGAAGCGCGACAGTTCGCGCGCCATCGGCAGGGTCATGCCGACCACGCCGCCTTTGGAGGCAGAATACGCGGCCTGGCCGATCTGGCCCTCGTAGGCGGCGACCGAGGCGGTGTTGACGATTACGCCGCGCTCGCCGTCGGTGCCGGCTTCGTTGTGCTGCATCAGGTTGGCGGCGGCCTTGGCGACGTTGAAGCTGCCGACCAGGTTGACCATCACCGTGCCCTGGAACTGCGCCAGCGGCATCGGCGCGTCCTTGCCCAGCACGCGGCCGGCGCCGAGGATGCCGGCGCAGTTGATGGCGACGTTGAGGCCGCCGAGGAAGTCCTGGGCCGCGGCGACGTTGGCGACCACGCCGGCTTCGTCGGCGACGTCGGTGCGGAAGTAACGGGCCCGGTCGGCGCCGAGTTCGGCGACCGCGCTGGCGCCCTTGTCGTCGTTGAGATCGAACAGGGCGACCTTGCCGCCGTGGGCGACCAGGTGCTGGGCGACCGCGAGGCCGAGGCCGGAGACGCCGCCGGTGACGATGGCGCGCACGGTGTCGAGTTGCATAGGAAGGTCCGGGTCGGGGAAAACGGCGATTTTACCGGACTGGCTGGACCGCCGCTGGCGACGGCGCGAGCGGGTCGCGCCCCGGTTCGCGATGGACCACGCCCTCCTTCACCACCAGCACCGGCTGTTTCAGGGCCTCGATGTCCTGGCTGGGGTCGCCGGCGAAGGCGGCCAGGTCGGCGCGCAGCCCGGGCGCGATCCGGCCCAGGCGCTCGGACTGGCGCAGGATGCGCGCGGCCACCGCGGTGCAGGCGCGCAGGGCCTGGGCCGGGGACATGCCCAGCTTGGCCATCCAGACCGGCTCGCGGTAGTTGTCGCCATGGCGGAACACGCCGACGTCGCTGCCGCAGCCGATTGTGGTCTTTTCGGCCAACGCGGTACGGAAGGCGTGTTCGGCCTCGCGCAGCTTGGGCGTGGGCGGCGATTGCCCGGGGATATAGCCGGCGTAGTACTGCTCGGTGGATTCGACCGCGGTCAGGGTGGGCAGGTAGGCGACGCTGCGCTCGCGCATCAAGCGGAAGGTCGCGGCGCTGCCGCCGTAGCCGTGCTCGATGCTGTCCACGCCGGCTTCGATCGCCAGGCGCATGCCGGCATCGCTGGCCGCGTGCGCGGCGACCGGGCGGCCGCTGAGGTGGGCGGCGTCGACCAGGGCGCGCAGTTCGGCGGCGCTGAAGGTGGGCTGGGCGCTGCCGTCGGCGCCGATGCGGTAATCAGCGTAGACCTTGATCCAATCGGCGCCGTGGCCGGCCTGCTCGCGCACCGCGCGCACGGTCTCGTCGACGCCGCTGACTTCCTGCGCGCCGCCGGGCAGTTCGATATCGGGACGGAAGCCGCGCGGGCCGGGCCCGTAGCTGGCGGTGGCGACGATGGCGCGCGTGGCCACGAACAGGCGCGGGCCCGGGATCAGGCCTTCGTCGATCGCGCGCTTGAGCGAGAGGTCGGCGTAGCCGGCGCCTTCGGTGCCCAGGTCGCGCAGGGTGGTGTAGCCCGCGCGCAGGGTCGCGCTGGCGTGGCGCGCGGCGAGCAGGGTGCGGTAGGCCTCGGGCTCCTTGAGCACCTGATCGTTCCAGGCCGCTTCGTTGTAGGGGTGCAGGAACAGATGCGCGTGCAGGTCGATCAGGCCGGGCGTCAGGGTGGCGCCGGGGAGGTCGATACGGCGCGCGTCGGTGGGGACTTCGATGCGATCGGCGGGGCCGACCGCGGCGATGATGCCGTCGCGCACCACTACGGCCCAGCCGCTGTGAGCTGCGTCTTCGTCGCCGGTCCAGACGCGGTCGGGGCGCAGCAGCAGGGTTTCGCCGCGCGGGCTGGGCTTGGGGTCGGCGGCGTGAGCGGCGGTGCCGATGAGGGCGAGCAGCAGGCCCGACAGTGCAAGACGTAGGCGGTGCTTCATCGGGAGGCCTCGCGGAACATGGGGCGGCGCGGCGGCGCGCGTCGTTTCGCGAGCCCACGTCGGGGAGCGTGTCTTCGTCCTCAGCCCGGCAGCGCGAGCGGCGAGCGGTAGTACTGCTGCAGTTCGTCCGGCATCAGTCCGGGCGCGAACAAGAAGCCCTGGCCGACTTCGACGCCGAGCTTGAGCAGGAAGGCGCGCTGGCGTTCGGTTTCCACGCCCTCGGCGACCAGGCCCAGGCCCAGGCTGCTGGCGATTCCGGTCACTGCCTGGCAGACCGCGACGTCGGACTGGTTGTCGGGCACGCCCTGCACGAACAGCTGGCTGAGCTTGAGGCCGTGGATGGGCAGGCGGCGCAGGTAGTTGAGCGCGCTGTAGCCCTCGCCGAAATCGTCGATGGTCAGCATCACGCCCATCTCGCGCAGGGCATGGAAGGTGCGCATGGTGTCGGGCACGTCCTCGATCAGCACGCGCTCGGTGAATTCCAGTTCCAGCGCGGTGCCGGGCAGGCCGGATTCGGCCAGCGCCGCGGCCACGCTGCTGGCCAGGTCTTCGCCGAGGAACTGGCGGTAGGACACGTTGACCGCGACCCGTTGCACGTCCAGGCCGCGCTCGTGCCAGCGCCGCAGCTGCCGGCAGGCTTCCTTCAGCACCCAGCCGCCGATGCCGACGATGTCGCCGGTGGTTTCGGCGTGGTCGATGAAGCGGTCCGGGCGCATCTCGCCCAGCGATTGGTTGCGCCAGCGGATCAGCGCCTCGACCGCGACCACCGCGCCGTTGGCCAGGTTGACCTGCGGTTGATAGACCAGATGGAATTCGTCGTTGTGGACCGCGCGGCGCAGATGGGTTTCCAACTGCAGGCGGTGCAGCTGCTGCTCGGCCAGCTCCGGGGTGAAGCTCTGCCAGCCGTTGCGGCCGCGGCGCTTGCTGTCGTACATGGCGACGTCGGCGCTTTGGATCAGCTGCTGCGAACGCACGCCGTCGATCGGCGCCTGGGCGATGCCGATGCTGGCGGTGATGCTGAATTCCTCGCCGTCCAGGCGGAAGCTGTCGCCGAAGATCTCGAGGATGGAGTCGGCCAGGCGCTCCGGCCGCGCCGGGTCGTTGCCGGTTTCGCACACCACCAGGAACTCGTCGCCGCCGAAGCGTGCGATCAGGCCTTCATTGCCGACCGCGCGCTGGATGCGGCGCGCGGCCGAGGCCAGCAAGCGGTCGCCGGCGGCATGGCCAAGCACGTCGTTGACCACCTTGAAGCGGTCGAGGTCGATGTACAGCACCGCCAAGGCCGCGCGGTTGGGGTCGTCGAGCCGGCTCTCCAGCTCCGACAGCACGGCGTCGCGATTGAGCAGGCCGGTGAGCGGGTCGCTGCGTGCCTGGATGCGCAGGTTCTCTTCGTCGTGCTTGCGTTCGGTGATGTCCTGCAGGGTGCCGATCAGGCGCGCGTTGAGGGTGTCGGCGGCTTCGGCCTGGGCGATGGTGCGTACCCAGAAGCCGCGGCCGTCGGCGCGCATGCCCTGCAGTTCCAGATCGAGATTGCGGCCGAACGCGATCGCGTGATCGAGCGCGTCGCGCAGACGCTGGCGGTCGCCGGCACGCAGGCAGCCGAGCATCTCGCCCATGGTGGCCGGCACCGGGTCGTGGCCGAGGATGCGCTGCGCTTCTTCGGTGAGGTACAGCACGTCCGGGCCGGCTTCCCATTCCCAGCCGCCGATGTGGGCCAGGCTCTGGGCGCGGTCGAACAGGGCGCTGTCGCGCTTGATCGCGGTGACGTCGGTGAACATCGACAGCACCTGGTTCGGACGGTTGCCGCCGGCCGGGAATTGCGGCAGCGAGGTCACTGTCAGCCAGATCAGGTTGCGGCGCTCGCGGTGATACAGGCCCAGCACCACGCTGTCGACGCGCTTGCCAGTGTCGAGCGCGCGCTGGGCGGGGAATTCCTTCTGGTTCAGTTCGCGGCCGTGCTCGTCGATCACCATCCAGTGCTCGGAGCGCATTTCCTCGTCGGCGCTGTGCTGATGGCCCAGGCCCATGATGCGCATGGCCGCGCCGTTGGCGTAGATCACCCGGAAGTCGGGGTCGTGCACGACGATGCCGCGGTCGATGGTCTCCATCAGCTCGCGATAGCGCAGCTCGGCGTCGCGGCGGCCGCTGAGGTCGCGCGCGACCGCGACGATGCAGCGCCGGCCTTCGTGCTCGAAGCCCGCCGAATGCACTTCCACCGGGAAGCGGGTGCCGTCGCCGCGCATGTTGGTGACTTCGATGACGTAGGTCTCGCCGCGGTTCAGCGTTTCCCAGACCGGGTTGAGGTGGTCGCGCGGCAGTTCCGGGTTGAGCACGTGGATGGGCTGGCCGACGATCTGGTCGCGCGGCCGGCGGTAGGCGGCCATGCCGGCCTTGTTGAGGTCGAGCACGGTGCCAACTTCGTCGAGGATGCTGACCGGGTCGGGCACCGCATCGAACACGGCGCGGTAGCGCGTGTGGGCGACGTCGGCGTCGTCGCTGCTGCTGCGGATCGCCTCGGCGGCCTCCAGCAGCAGCGCGCGCGTGGCGTCCGACAGGCTGCTGTCGTGGCTGGCCAGCTCCAGCGCCGCCAGGGTCGAGGTCGCGTCCACCGGGGACGGCGACACGGTCGGTTCGTTCCCGGGCGGACGCTGGCTCATGCGGCCGCCAGCGCCTTGCCGACCTTGCTGCCGGTCTCGCGGCCAAGCAGGCCGGCCAGCCAGCGTCCGGTCTCGGCCAGCGCGTTCAAGTCCACGCCGGTTTCGATGCCCAGGCCGTGCAGCATGTAGACCACGTCCTCGCTGGCGACGTTGCCGCTGGCGCCCTTGGCGTAAGGGCAGCCGCCGGTGCCGGACACCGCCGAATCGACCACCGCCACGCCTTCTTCCAGGCAGGCCAGGATGTTGGACAGGGCCTGGCCGTAGGTGTCGTGGAAATGCACCGCCAGCGCCGCCATCGGTACTTCGGCCGCGACCGCCTTCAGCATCGCGCGCGCCTTGCCGGGCGTGCCGACGCCGATGGTGTCGCCCAGGGAAACCTCGTAACAGCCCATCGCGTGCAGGGCCTTGGCCACGCGCACCACGTCGGCCACCGGCACCGCGCCCTGGTAGGGGCAGCCCAGCACGGTCGAGACGTAGCCGCGCACCGCCACGCCATCGGCCTTGGCGCGCGCCAGCACCGGCGCGAAGCGCGCCAGCGATTCGTCGATGCTGGCGTTGATGTTCTTCTGATTGAAGGCCTCCGAGGCCGCGGTGAACACCGCGATCTCTTCCACGCCGACCGCGCGTGCGCGTTCGTAGCCTTGTTCGTTCGGCACCAGCACGGGGTAGTGCACGCCGGGCTTGCGATGGATGCCGGCGAAGACCTCGGCGGCGTCGGCCAGCTGCGGCACCCATTTGGGGCTCACGAAGCTGGTCGCCTCGATGCTGCGCAGGCCGGTCGCGGACAAGCGATCGATCAAAGCGATCTTGTCGGCGGTCGCGATCTGCGCCTTCTCGTTCTGCAGCCCGTCGCGCGGGCCGACTTCGACGATGCGGACCGAAGGGGTCATGGTGCGGCTCCAGGCGAGGTCGCCGCCAGCACGCTGCCGGCCACGCGTTGCAGTTGCAGTGCCGAGGCCTCGGGCTTGAGCGGGCCGAACACCGGTTCCGGGCCCTGCGCGAGCAGTCGGGCAATGCCGCGTGCGTTGCCTTGCACCAGCACCGAGGAGGCGTCGCCATTCTGAAGCGGTCGCCCGCGCGCCTTGCCGTCGCGGATCGCGGCGTTGACGCGGTCCGGATCGGGCAGCCAAGCCTGGAGGCGATCGCCTTCGATGCGATAAGCCACCATGAACACCGCGTGCCTGGGCACGCTGTCCTCGAGCTTGATTTGGCCTTCGCTGCCGAGCATGCGTTGGGCATGCTCGGGCGACAGCACCACGTAGCGGGTCGCGCCCTGGGTGTAGCCGCGCAGGCTGACCTCGACCGCGCGCTCGTGCACCGGCCACTGCGCCTCGCATTTCGCGTCGATCACGATCTCGCGGCCGGGGCCGGGCCCGTCGCGGTCGGCGTGCCAGCGCCCGACCAGGTCGGGGTCGCAAGCCAGCGTTTTCACGGGCGCGTGTTCGAACGCGACGCAGCCCGGCACCGACAGCGCGAGCAGGAACGCGGCGACGAGGGCGGGGCGCAGGTTCATGCTTCCAGCGCCACCAGCACCGCGTCGGCCTCGACGAATTCGCCGGCGGCGGCGCGCACTTCGGCGACCGTGCCGGCGCGCGGGGCCTTGAGGCTGAGTTCCATCTTCATCGCTTCGATCACCATGAGCTCCTGCCCGGCTTCGACCTGATCGCCGGCGGCGGCCTTGACCACCACCACCCGGCCCGGCATCGGCGCCACCACCTGGTTGCCCGTGCCGGCCGCCGCGGCCGATTCGTGACGATACATCGGGACCGGCAGCAGGCGCAGCCTGCGTTCGCCGTCGTGGACCACCACCCGGCGCTCATCCCCTAGCAACGCAAAACGGCGCGCGCGGCCGTCGATGCGCAGGCTCAGGCCCTCGGCGCCGTGGCGGGCGCCCTGGACCTGGCGGGTGCGGCCGGCCTGTTCGATGCGGTAATCGCCGGCGCTGCCCTGGGCGTGTAGCTCCAGGCGCTCCTCGCGGCGCAGGAAGGCCAGGCTGCGGCGGCCGCCGTGGCCCAGGCGCCAGCCGTCGGCGATCGCCCAGGGCGATTCCGGGTCGTTGGAGGCGGCGGCGCGGCGGCGGGTGTCGCGCTCCTGGGCCAGCAGCTCGGCCACGGTCGCGGCGATCAGCAGGTCGTCGGCTTCCTCGGCGTCGCTGCCGTCGGCGGCGGGCATGAACTCGTCGAGGTGGCGGTCCAGGTAGCCGGTGTCGATGCGGCCCTCGACCACGGCCGGATGACGCGCCAGGCGCTCCAGGAATTCGATGTTGGACTTGGGGCCGGCGATCTCGCACTCGGCCAGCGCCGCGCGCAGGCGGGCGAGGGCGCTGGGGCGGTCGACGTCGGCGACGATCAGCTTGGCGATCATCGGGTCGTAGAAGATCGTGACCGTGTCGCCCTCGATCACGCCCGAGTCGATGCGCACGTGGGCGTCGGGCGTGGGCAGGCGCAGGCGCTCGAGCTTGCCCGAGCCGGGCAGGAAGCCGGCCTCGGGGTCTTCGGCGTACAGACGCACTTCGATCGCGTGGCCGCGCTGCACGATCGCGTCCTGGGCCAGCGGCAGCGGCTCGCCGGAGGCTACGCGCAGCTGCCACTCGACCAGGTCCAGGCCGGTCACGTACTCGGTGACCGGGTGCTCGACCTGCAGGCGGGTGTTGATCTCCATGAAGTAGAAGCCACCGTCCTGGCCGACGATGAACTCGACCGTGCCGGCGTTGACGTAGTCGATCGCGTGACCGGCCTGGACCGCGGCCGCGCCCATGGCCTGGCGCAGTTCCGCGCTCAGGAACGAGGACGGCGATTCCTCCAGCACCTTCTGGTAGCGGCGCTGGGCCGAGCACTCGCGCTCGTTGAGGTGGATCACCTGGCCGTGGCGGTCGCCGAAGATCTGGATCTCGATGTGGCGCGGCTGTTCGACGTAGCGCTCCAGCAGCACGCGGTCGCGGCCGAAGGCGTTGCGCGCCTCGCGCTGGCAGCTCTCCAGATGGGCCAGGAACTCGTCGCTGGCGCGCACGATGCGCATACCCTTGCCGCCGCCGCCGTGCGCGGCCTTGATCATCAGCGGGTAGCCGATCGCGTCGGCTTCGCGATGCAGCACGTCCGGCGTCTGGTCGGCGCCGGTGTAGCCGGGCACCACCGGCACGCCGGCGGCCTGCATCAATTCCTTGGCACCGGCCTTGCTGCCCATCTTGCGCATCGAGCTACCGGCCGGACCGATGAAGGCCAGGCCCGCGGCCGCGACCGCGTCGGCGAAGTCGGCGTTCTCGCTGAGGAAACCGTAGCCCGGGTGCACGGCCTGGGCGCCGCTGCGCAGCGCGACCTCGATGATGGCGTCGCCGCGCAGGTAGCTGTCGGCCGGACGCGGCCCGCCGATCGGATAGGCCTCGTCGGCCTGGCGCACGTGCTGGGCGTCGGCGTCGGCGTCGGAGTACACCGCGACCGTGCGGATGCCGAGGCGACGGCAGGTGCGGATCACGCGGCAGGCGATTTCGCCGCGATTGGCGATCAGGATCTTGCTGAACATGCGGGGCTATCCTTCCCGGTCAGGGATGGGCGAGACGAGGGGCCGACGGTTCATGCCGGCGGCCGATGGCAGACCGCTTCGATGTTGTGCCCGTCGGGGTCCAACACAAACGCGGCGTAGTAATGCGGGTGGTAGCGCGGCCGCAGACCCGGCGCGCCGTTGTCGCGGCCGCCGGCGGCGAGCGCGGCCCGATGGAAGGCGTCGACCTGCGCGCGCGTGTCCGCGCTGAAGGCCACGTGCAGCCGGCCGGACAGGCTGTCGCCGCGGCCGATCCAGAACAGCGGCCGCCCGGGTGGGCCGTAGCCGGTGCCTTCGTGGCCGTCGTCGTCGCGCGCGATCTCCAGCACCGGCGCCATCCCCAGCGGCGCCAGCGCAGGCGTGTAGAAGGCGCGGCTGCGCGCCAGGTCGGAAACCGCGAAGTCGATGTGGTCGAGCATGCTGCTACCTACGGCCTCCGTGCGGATCGCGATTAGGGACGCTAGTGAACGCGGCGGCGCCGCGCGCGGTCAACTGCGCGCGAGCCGCATGCACCGTTTCTGTGGAGCCGGTGTATCAAGCCGGTGGCAGGTGGCAAACCGCCTCGATGTTGTTGCCGTCCAGATCGTAGGCGTAGGCGCCGTAGTAATTGGGGTGGTAGTGGGCGCGGATGCCGGGCGCGCCGTTGTCGCGCGCGCCTTGCGCCAGGGCGGCGGCGTGGAAGGCGTCGACCTGGGCGCGCGAGCCGGCGTTGAAGCAGATGTGCACGCCGCCGCCGTGCGCCGGGCCGGTACCGACCCAAAACTTGGGTTGCTGCGGCGGACCGAAGCCGCAGCCTTCGTAGCCGCCGCTTTGCTCCTTCGTCACCGCCATCACCTCGGCGTAGCCCAGCGTCGCCAGCACCTGGCTGTAGAAAGCGCGACTGCGCGGGTAGTCGGCGACGTTGATACCCATATGGTCGATCACGGTACGGCTCCTTGTAGCGGTCGGGGGCGGTGCGGCGGTGCGTTCGGCTCAGGGAATCCAGGCCGGCTTGCGTTTGTCCAGGAACGCGCCCAGGCCTTCCTGGCCCTCGGGCGAGACGCGCAGGCGCGCGATCAGGTCGGCGTTGTCGGCGTCGTGGCGGTCGCGGTCGCCGTGCGCGGCGACCCGGCGCACCAGCGCCTTGGCCTGGGCCGCGGCCACCGGGCCGGCCTTCAGCAGCAGCTCGATCTGGCGCTGCACCGCGGCGTCGAGCTGGTCGGCCGGCACCACCGCATGCAGCAGGCCGATCGCCAGGGCGGTGTCGGCGTCGAAGATTTCCGCGGTCGCGAACCAGCGCCGCGCCTGGCGCGCGCCGATCGCCTCGATCACGTAGGGCGAGATCACCGCCGGCAGCAGGCCGAGCTTGCTCTCGGTCAGGCCGAACTTGGCCTCGGGCGCGCCGATGGCGATGTCGCAGCAGGCCACCAGGCCGACCCCGCCGCCGAAGGCCGCGCCGTGCACGCGCGCCAGGGTCGGCTTGGGCAGCTCGTCCAGGGTCCGCATCAGCCGCGCCAGGGCCAGGGCGTCGTCGCGGTTGGCGGCCTCGCTGGCCGCGGCCATGCCGCGCATCCAGTTGAGGTCGGCGCCGGCCGAAAACGAGGCGCCGTCGCCTTCCAGCACCACCACCCGCACGCTGTCGTCGTGGGCCACCGCTTCTAGGGCGCCGGTCAGCGCCGCGATCAGGACCGCGTCGAAGGCGTTGTGCAGGGCGGGGCGGTTCAGGCGCAGCCGGGCCACGGGGCCCTCGCGCAAACTCAGCAACGGATGGTTCATCGCGGGCGGGGGGCTGGCTGTGTGGAGTCTGGCGAATGATACGCGGCGCCCGCCGCGATCCGCCCCGGTACGGCCGGCGATGCTAGAATGAGAACAATTCCTATTTGTGATGCCCGGTCGGAAACCGCCGCGCCCATTGGTGAAGCCTTGAAATTGTCCGAATTGCCGCGTCGCGTCGCGGCCACGGTCGAATCCGTCGAAGACCAGGCCCCGAACGACGCGATCGCGCGGCGTCTGCGCGAACTGGGTTTCGTCAAGGGCGAGCGGGTCGAGGTGATGGCGTCCGGGCCGATCTCGGCCGAGCCCTTGCTGATCCAGATCGGCTACACCCGTTTCGCCCTGCGCCGCAGCGAGGCGGCGCGGATCCAGGTCCAGCCCGAGGCTGGCGGGAGCGACACATGAGTCACGCCGCAACCATGGCCACCGCCGCCACGCCCGGGATCCCGCGCGTGGCCCTGGTCGGCAGCCCGAACTGCGGCAAGACCGCGCTGTTCAACCTGCTTACCGGCAGCCGCCAGAAGGTCGCCAACTACGCCGGCGTGACCGTCGAGCGCAAGGAAGGCCGCCTGCACGCGCCCTCCGGCCGCAGTTACGCCGTGCTCGATCTGCCCGGCGCCTACAGCCTGCACGCGGCCAGCCTGGACGAAGCGGTCACGCGCGATCTCTGCCGCGGCTTCTACCCCGGCGAGCCCGCGCCCGACGTGCTGGTCTGCGTGGTCGACGCCACCAACCTGCGCCTGCACCTGCGCTTCGCGCTGGAACTGCGCGAGCTCGGCCGGCCGATGGTGCTGGCGGTCAACATGATGGACGCGGCCAAGCGCCGCGGCATCGACGTCGATCTGGCCGTGCTCGAACGCGAGCTGGGCGTGCCGGTGGTGCCGACGGTGGCGGTGCATCGCAACGGCGCGCGCGAACTGGTGGCGATGCTGGACCGCGTGTCCGAACTCGCGCATGCGCCGCACGGTACGCCGACCGAAGGCCTGCAACCGGACGATCTGCACGCCGAGACCCGCCGCCTGCTCGCGCTGGCGGTGACGATGCCGCGCCGCACCGCCGAGATCGACGACACGCTCGACCGCTGGCTGCTGCATCCGGTGCTGGGCCTGCTGTCGCTGGCGGTGGTGATGTTCCTGATCTTCCAGGCGGTGTACGCCTGGGCCACGCCGCTGATGGACCTGATCGAGGCCGGCACGGCCTGGTTCGGCACCTTCGTCGGCGGGGTCATGCCCGAAGGACCGCTCAAGAGCCTGATGGTCGACGGCATCATCGCCGGCCTCGGCGGCGTGATCGTGTTCCTGCCGCAGATCCTGATCCTGTTCGCCTTCATCCTGGCGCTGGAGGAATCCGGCTATCTGCCGCGCGCGGCCTTCCTGCTCGATCGCATGATGGCCGGCGCCGGCCTGTCCGGGCGCTCCTTCATTCCGCTGCTGTCGAGCTTCGCCTGCGCGATCCCCGGCATCATGGCCACGCGCTCCATCCAGGACCCGCGCGACCGCCTGGCCACCATCCTGGTCGCGCCGCTGATGACCTGCTCGGCGCGCCTGCCGGTGTACGCGCTGCTGATCGGCGCCTTCATCCCGCAGCAGAAGGTGCTGGGCGTGCTCAACCTGCAGGGCCTGGTGCTGTTCGCGCTGTACGCGGCCGGCATCCTCAGCGCGCTGATGGTGTCGTGGGTGATGAAGAAGTGGCGCCGCGACAAGGGCGAGCACGCCTTGCTGCTGGAGCTGCCCTCGTACCGCCTGCCGCATCCGCGCGATCTGCTGATCGGCCTGTGGGAGCGCGCCTGGATCTTCCTGCGTCGGGTCGGCGGCATCATCCTGGCTCTGACCATCCTGCTGTGGTTCCTGCTCAACTTCCCGGCCGCGCCCGCCGACGCGACCCTGCCGGCGATCGACTACAGCCTGGCCGGCCGCATCGGCCACGCCATGACCGCGGTGTTCGCGCCGATCGGCTTCAACTGGCAGATCTGCATCGCCCTGATCCCGGGCCTGGCCGCGCGCGAAGTCGCGGTGTCCTCGCTGGCCACGGTGTACGCGCTGTCGGCCGCCGACGACGACGCGGCCGCGCAGGCGCTGTCGCCCATCATCACCGACGGCTGGTCGCTGGCGACCGCGCTGTCGCTGCTGGTGTGGTTCATCTACGCGCCGCAATGCATCTCCACCCTGGCCACGATCCGGCGCGAGACCAACTCCTGGAAGCAGGTCGCGATCAGCGCCGGCTACCTGTTCGCGCTGGCCTACCTGGCCTCGTTCGTGACCTATCAGGTCGCCGTGGCCCTGGGCGCGGGCTGAGCATGGACGCCGGCCTGCTCGCGCAATACTTGGTGATCGCGCTGGCGGTGATCGTCAGTGCGGCCGTGGTCGCGAAGAAGCAGTTCCCCGGCGGCGTGCGCCGCCTGCGCATCGCCCTGGCGCTGCCGCTGGTGCGCGACGGCCGGCCGGATTGGATGCGCCGGCTGGGCCGTGCGATCGCGCCGGTGCCGAGCGCCTCCGGCCCCAACTGCGCGGGTTGCGACAACTGCGGGCCGTCGGACTGAGCGTCCGATAGCGCTCCGCTCTTTGGCAGTTCTCCCTTTTGCAGTTCCCCGCTTTGAAAAAGGGAGGCAAGAGGGAATTTGCTCTTCTCTGCCAAAGCCAAAGCAAATCCCCCTCAATCCCCCTTTTTCAAAGGGGGAAGACAAGCAAAGGCGGGCGGATGGAAAAAGAAGCCCCGCGATTGCGGGACTGCAGTTCCCCCCTTTGAAAAAGGGGGGCTAGGGGGGATTTGCTCTTCCCCGCCAAAGCCAAAGCAAATCCCCCTCAGTCCCCCTTTTCCAAAGGGGGAAGACAAGCAAAGGCGGGCGGCTGGAAAAAAGAAACCCCGCGATTGCGGGGCTTGCGTTGCTGCTGCCAAGGCGCAGCGCTTAAAGCTTCGAGCGCGGCGCCTGCGGCGGTTCCTGCCCGGGCGGCGGCATCTGCCCTTGCTGTTGCTGCTGCGCTTGCGCCACCGCCGGTGCGGCCACATGCGCGGTCGGCGGATGTTTGCCGTCAGCTCCGAACGCGTAGCCGATCTCGACCTGGGCACCGCGATGCTCGGGGCGGGTCAGGGCGGCGTAGTCGCCGGGCGGGGCGAGGCTGCGGTCGTGCACCACCAGTTTGCCGCTGCCGCTCTCGTGGCCGGGCACGTACTGCATCACGTGGCTGTCGGTGGTCTTGGCGACCAGGCCCTTGTAGCTCAGGCCGCGGCCGATGTCGGCGTCGACCATGATCGAGGACGCGCCGGGGCGGGTCGCCTCGACCGAGGTCGCCAACTCGGCACGCGACTTCTCGCGTTGCTCCAGCGGCTTCTGCAGGCGTTCGACCACCCATTCCGGGGTCTTGTCGCCCAGCGGATAGCTCATATGGCCGTCGGGATGCTTCTGCGCGACCAGCATCGGCGCCTTGCCGGTGTTGTCGTAGATGCGCGCGGTGTCGGCTTTCTCCACCGCTGCCGGCAGCAGGCCCATCGCGCGCTCGTAGCGCTCGACGATCTTGTCGCCATCGACCGAGTGTCCGCCCAGCTTGGCGCGGTTCTCGACCCGCACCTTGTTGATCTGCGCGCTCTCGGTGGTTACGAACACCAGGTCCACACCGAAGCCCTTGGTGTGCGCCTCGTCGAACAAGGCCAGTTTGCCGGGCGTGGACATCACCGTCTCGAACGCGAACGGCTTGCCGCCGACCACCGCCGCCTTGCGCTGGTCCTCGGCCATGTTGGCGGCCACCAGGTTGCGCCGGTTCTCGTCGGGAACATCGGCCTTCAGCGAAACCGCGATGTCGTCGGCGTTGATGTAGTTCTTCGGGAACTGCGCCTCGCCGCGCAGGGCATTGGTGATGGTGCTCTTGCCGGACCCGTTCGGGCCGGCCAGCACCACCATCAGCGGTGCGTCTTCACCGGTCGGCATGGGAAGCCTCCCCATCGATCGGCTCGATCCGACCGTCCGGGTAGCGCTTGCGCCACACTCCATCGATCTTCACGGCCTCGGGCAGGCCGTGCGCTTGTGCCTCGGCGACGGCGTCGGCCACCGCCTTCTCTATCAGTTGATCGGCGCGTTCGCGCCCGATCTGGTCGATCAGCGATTTGCTCATGGGCTACGTCTCCTTGTAGGTATCGTCCGTTGCGTCGCGGGGCGACCGGCGCGGCTTGTGCCGCGCAGGTGCCGACGATGTGGCATTCGCATGCTAACGCGCGCCCGGCGGCGCAACAAACGCCGGGGCCGGGCAACACCCGGAAGCGTGATAGGGATAGCGGATCAGCGCTTGCGCTTGACCGCCTTGTAGCCGGTCGCGGCGACTGCCTCGACGGCTAGGGTGAACGTGCGTTGCTCGCCCGGAAACATGGCGCCCACGCCGACCACCTGGCGGGTGACCTCATGGCCGTCCTCGTCGCGGATCGACAGCAGCATGGTGTACTCCCACGCGCCCTCGGCGGGCGCGTGGATCGTGCCTTCGACATGCAGCGGCGAAAACTTCGCCGCCGCGTGTTGCAGCGCCTCGGGGTCGAACTTGAGATGGTGCTTGCAGGCGGGGCAGACGTTCGCGCTGTCGAGGATGGTCGTCTTGCAGTGCGGACAGGTGCGCGTCGCCCCGGGCAGGCCCGGGCGTGCGGCGTTCATGCGCCGGCGCCGTTCTCCGACTTGCCGGCGGCGTCGGACTTGCCGCCCTTGTCGCCGCTGGATTTGCTGTCCTTGTCGTCGAAGCCGAACTCGACCTGGCCGCGCATGCGCGAACCCGGTGCGACGGTGACCACGCCGGCCTTGACGTCGCCGACCATGCTGCCGCTTTCCAGCAGCTCGACGCGCTGCGCCGCGTTGATGTTGCCTTCGAGCTCGCCCGCGATCACGACCTTGCGCGCGCTCACGCCGCCGTTCAACTTGGCGCCGACTTCGATGGTGAGATCGCCGTCGACCTGCACGTCGCCCTTGAAGCGGCCGGCGATGCGGATATGGCCCGAGCCCTGGATCTTGCCTTCGATCGACAGGTCGGACGCGATCAGCGATTCCTTGCCGCCTTCGCGCTCGGCCGGCTTGGCCGCGTAAGAGGGCGAAGGCGCGGTGTTGGCGAACGGCGCGGGTGCCGGCGTCGAAGCCTGGCCGAAGTTGATCTCGTTGGCCGTGTCCGGCTCGCGCTTGAGTGCGGTCTCCGGCTGCAGCGGCGGAAGCGTCTCACGCTTGGGCGGGTTGGGCTGATTGAAAATGGCCATGACGCGGCGTCCTCTAGTTCGGGGGAACGTTCGGGTGAAGAACGGGTAACAGCGAGGTTGAGCTTTGGAGCCTAACACGCTGATACAACGCGACCGATGTGATGCGCCTCACCAATCCGCACAGCGAAAACGCACATCGCGGATTCAGTTTCGGCGCCGATTGCGCACCGCCAACAACAACGCGGATTTGCACGCTTCGTACCGCAGCTTTGCATCCGGTGCGAGGCCAGAATGGTTCAGAAATTTTTCAGGACGATGAATAGGGCAGCGCCAATGTTCGTGGGCGCGACGCATTCAGGGCGCGTAGATCGAGATCACTATCAACGCGGCCAACGCCAGGCCAAACAGCGGCCACAACCAGGCCGAACGGCGGCGGACTTCGTCCAATGGGACGCGACGCAGCGCCGCGTACAGGATATCGGTGGCGATCGGCATCGCTGCGCCCATTGCGACCGCTATGGCAGGGTGATCGGTCGTGCTCAGCGTGGGCAGCACGGCCACGCCGCAGAACAGGCCGGCCAGCACCATCTCGCGCCGTGTCCCGGGCATGCGTGCGCTGGTCCAGCCGATCAGCACCATGCCCGACAGCAGCATCGAGACTTCCGGTTGCGCCGATTGCAGCGCCAAGGCCGCGGTCAGGCAGGGCAGTGCCAGCGTCAACGGCCCGTCCCAGCCGGTGCCCCGTTCGATCGCCGCTACCAGTCGGCGCGTGCCGACGTTGCCCGATATCCACAGCAACCAGATCGCGGTGACGATAGCGCTTTCGCGCAAGGCCAGGCCCAGGAAATCGCGATCGCCCCGCAACACCGCGATCAGGCTCACCAGCAGTAGGCAGTACAAAGCGACCCGCACGCACCCGATAAGCGCCCGGCGCCAGTCCAGACGCGTGCGGTCGGTCGCGCCGTCCCAGAAGGCGATCGCTTTCGGATCCAGGCGCTCTTCCGCGAGGTCGGCGCCTATCGCGGACAGGTGACGCCACCAGGCCAGCGTGCGCGATGGCAGGCCGGGGATCAGCGCGATGAACACGCGGCGCAGCCAATGCGTCGGACCTTCGAGCTCGCGCACCAGGAGGCGATCGACGAAGGTCGTGTGTTCGCCGCGCAGACATGCGATCTCGTAGTCGTAGTCCTCCACGGCTTGCGCGCGCCGCAGCACATACGCCGCCTGCGCGTACAGCCAGGTGTCGCTGGGCGAGACCATGTCCAAGCCGAAGAACGCCACCACGACGCGCGCGTTGGTGGCGCGCGGCGGCGGATCGGCCTGCGACATCTCCAGCGCCACCGGCCCGCGCAGCGCCGATTTGAGGTTCAGGGCGTACAGCGCCGGCAGCTCGCGCAGCCAGTGTTCGATGCTGCTTTTGGAATCGTGCTGGGCGCGTCGGATCAGCTCGGCCAGAAAGCCTTCCGCATCGAAACGTTCGATCTCGTCGGGTTTCAGGGTTTCCTGGGCGTCCGCAGACGGCGCGCCGGTCGTGGCCAGCAGGGCGTCGTAGCCCAGGGTGGTGTTGAAACGATCGGTATCGACGAGCGCGTCTCCGTTAGGAGCGTCGTCTTCGTCTTCCCATTCCGTTAGCACCGCCGCTATTTCCAAACAACGCCGGTAGGCCTCGTTCAAAGCCTGGAAAGCAGCCGGGTCGTCGTCCGGCCGCGTCAGGCGCAGGCGCTGCGCGTACGCGCGCTTGATCGCGCGCTCGTCGGCGTCGCGATCCAGGCCCAGTACGGCGAAAGGATCGCGCATCAGTGCAGTACCGCCGAGCCGCAACGGACCAGGCCGACGACGAGCATGATGCCGACCCAGATCGTCCAGAACATCGGGCGACCGCCGTCGTCGTCGATGGGCTTGGGTTGGCCGAACAGCTCGTTGGCCGCCGCCGTGTGCTCGGGTGTGAGGCGGGCGCGCTGTTGCAAGGCGGCGATCTGCGGTGTCAGCCAGTCGCGCGCGTGTCCTACCTCGTCCAGGCCGAAGAAGTGGAGCAGGGCGGCCAGGTGGCGCGGCGGCAGGTCGGGCGCATCGATCAGCGCGTTCAGCACCGCAGGCGCCAGCGCCTCGCGCGCGCCGACGGCGTAGAAGGCCGGATGCGCCTGCAGCCAGCGATGCACGTCGGCGCCGCTGCCGACGCTGGAGACTTCGAACAGTTCGGCGATGAAAGCCTCGGCGTCGAAGCCGGCTTCGACGCCCACCGCAGGCGCCATCGCGCGCGCTTCGGTCTCGTCTGCTTCGGCTAACTGACGGTCCAGCGCCAAAGCGGCGGCCAGGGCTTCGGGCGGCACCTGCGTAGGCGCGTCGGCGGAGGCCGCTTCGGGGCGCGGCGACTCGGCGGCTTCGTCGTCGACTTCGTCGGTCCAGTCTTCCTCGTCCCAGTCCTCACCGCCGCTGGCGCGCCATGCGGCGTACTCCAGACACTGGCGATAGGCTTGGTGGAGTTCCTGGAACGCGACCGGGTTTTCGTCGGGCCGGGCGCCGCGCAGCTCGCGCGCGTAGGCGCGCCGGATCTGCGCTTCGTCGGCGTCGCGCTCCAGCCCCAGGCGCTCGAACGCGATCACGCGTAGCCCTGGGCCTCGACGTGGTCGAGGAAGGCGGCCAGCTCGATGCGGTGCTCGGCGATATCGCGCAGGTCCTGGGCGTCGAGCACGGCGCGGAAGCGCACCAAGGCCGACTGCAGCTGCTCGCGCGCCCACAGCAGTTCCTCGTACAGGCGCTCGGCGCGCGCGATCAGGGCGATGTTCTCCTGCTGGTCGCGCGGATGCACCTTGAGCGCCTCCAGCACCGCCAGGCGCGCGCGGATCTCGTCGGGGCTGAGCACGCCGGGGTTCTTCTCCAGCACCACTTCACGGGTCAGGCCGGTCGACAGCGCGGTGGCCTCGACCTGCAGCAGCCCGTTGATGTCGTAGGTGAAGCGGATGTCGACCGGGTTCTCGTTGCGGCGCTTGGGCGGGATGTCGATCGCGACGCTGCCCAGGCGCACGTTGTTTTCCACCCGCGGGCTTTCGCCCTGGTAGATCTCGAATTCGACCTGGCGCTGGCCGTCGCGCAACGGGTAGTAGCGCTCGACCCGGCTCACCGGCACCGTGCTGTTGCGGTGGATGATCGGCGAGAAGATGCCGTTGGCGAGCTGGCCGTTGCCGGTTTCCTCGGAGGTGTTCACGCCCAGGGTGTGCGGACAGACGTCGGTGAGGATGATCTCCTCCAGCGATTCGTCGCGCGCCTTCATGCCGGCCGCCACGCAGGCGCCCATCGCGATGGCCTCGTCCGGATTGACGTGGCGCAGCGGCAGGCGCCCGAACATGCGCGAGACCAGACGCGCGGCCAGCGGCATGCGCGAGGCGCCGCCGACTAGCACGATCTCGTCGAGCTGGTCCGGACGCAGCTTGGCGTCGCGCATGGCGCGCTCCAGCGGCGCGCGCAAGCGCTGCACCAGCGGGTCGCAGAGCTGGGCGAAGGCGTGCTCGTCCATGCGCCAGCGCCGCGGCTGGCCGCGCAGCACCAGCTCGACCTCGGCCTGATGGCCGTGCGCCAGCTCGCGCTTGGCCAGCTCCAGGCGGCGCTCCAGCTGCGCCAGTTCGGCCAGCGTCAGGGCGTCCAGGCCGAGCTCGTTGTCGCGCAAGAAGGCGTCGCGCATGCAGCGCGAGAAGTCCTCGCCGCCGAGGAAGTTGTCGCCGGCGCTGGCGTGGACCTCCATCACCCCGTCGTACATTTCCAGGATCGACACGTCGAAGGTGCCGCCGCCGAGGTCGAACACCAGGTAGCGGCCCTCGCTGCGCTGCTGCAGGCCGTAGGCCAGCGCGGCCGCGGTGGGTTCGTTGATCAGGCGTTCGACCCGGATTCCGGCCAGCTCGCCGGCGATGCGCGTGGCCTTGCGCTGGCTGTCGGAGAAGTAGGCCGGCACGCTGATCACTGCCTCCTCGATCTTGCGGCCCAGCTGCGCCTCGGCGTCGGCCAGCAGCGACTTCAGGATCAGCGCCGACAGCTCCTCGGGCCGGAACGCATGTTTGCCCAGCGCGGTGCGACGGTCGGTGCCCATCCAGCGCTTGAACGCGCCGACGCTGCGCTGCGGGTGCGAGACCATGCGCTCCTGGGCGGCGCGGCCGACGATGATGGCGCCGTCGTCGTCCACGCTGACCACCGACGGCGTGAGCAGCTCGCCCAGGGCGTTCGGGATCAGGCGCGGGCCGTCCGGGCCGTAGCTGCCGATCAGGGAATGGGTGGTGCCGAGGTCGATGCCGACGATCATGGGCGGGCGCGCGGGTCAGGGTTAGTCGGGACTTGGCTCGCAGGCGTCGCGTCCGCCGACCACGGGCGGTCGGGACATCGCGCCTCCTGCGCGCGGTTCGAGTAGATACAGCGCCGCGCGCTCGCGCAACTGCGCGCGGCGCGGCCACGGACCGCGCCCGCGCCGAAGCTCGCCCGTCGGCCGCGGTTCGACCGGGCCGCAACCCGGCCGGCGCTGGCGTCGGCTGCGCGGCGGCCCCACGGGGTTACATCCGGAACACGCCGAAGCGCGTGCGGTCCTCGATAGGCGCGTTGAGGCTGGCCGACAGGCCCAGGCCGAGCACGCGCCGGGTGTCGGCCGGGTCGATGATGCCGTCGTCCCACAGGCGCGCGCTGGCGTAGTAGGGGTTGCCCTGCGATTCGTACTGATCGCGGATCGGCGCCTTGAAGGCTTCTTCCTCGTCCGGCGTCCACACCTTGCCGGCGGCCTCGATGCCGTCGCGGCGAACCGTGGCCAGCACCGAGGCGGCCTGTTCGCCGCCCATCACGCTGATGCGCGCGTTCGGCCACATCCACAGGAAGCGCGCCCCGTAGGCGCGGCCGCACATGGCGTAGTTGCCGGCGCCGAAGCTGCCGCCGATCACCACGGTGAACTTGGGCACGTGCGAGCAGGCCACCGCGGTCACCATCTTGGCCCCGTCCTTGGCGATGCCCGCGTTCTCGTACTTCTTGCCGACCATGAAGCCGGTGATGTTCTGCAGGAACACCAGCGGGATGCCGCGCTGGTTGCACAGTTCGATGAAGTGCGCGCCCTTGAGCGCGCTCTCGGCGAACAGGATGCCGTTGTTGGCGACGATGCCGACCGGGTAGCCGTGCACGTGGGCGAAACCGGTCACCAGGGTCTTGGCGTAGCGCGCCTTGAACTCGTGCAGGTCGCTGCCGTCGACGATGCGCGCGATCACCTCGCGGATGTCGAACGGGCGGCGGGTGTCCTTGGGCACGATGCCGTACAGCTCTTCGGCCGCGTACAGCGGCTCGCGCGCGGCCTGCACGGTCACCGGCAGGGTCTTGCGGCGGTTGAGGTTGCCGACGATCTCGCGCGCGATCTGCAGCGCGTGGCGGTCGTCCTGGGCGAAGTGGTCGGCCACGCCGGACACGCTGGTGTGGACCTCGGCGCCGCCCAAGGCCTCGGCATCGACGACTTCGCCGGTCGCGGCCTTCACCAGCGGCGGACCGCCGAGGAAGATCGTGCCCTGTTCCTTGACGATGATCGACTCGTCGCACATCGCCGGCACGTAGGCGCCGCCGGCGGTGCAGCTGCCCATGACCACGGCGATCTGCGGGATGTTCTCCGCGCTCAGACGGGCCTGGTTGTAGAAGATGCGGCCGAAGTGCTCCTTGTCCGGAAACACCTCGTCCTGCAGCGGCAGGAAGGCGCCGCCGGAGTCGACCAGGTAGATGCAGGGCAGGCGGTTCTCGCGCGCCACTTCCTGCGCGCGCAGGTGCTTCTTCACCGTCATCGGGAAGTAGGTGCCGCCCTTGACCGTGGCGTCGTTGGCCACGATCACCACTTCCTGGCCCTGGACCCGGCCGATGCCGGCGACCATGCCCGCGGCCGGCGCGGCGCCGTCGTACATGCCCTCGGCGGCCAGCGGCGCGATCTCCAGGAACGGCGAGCCCGGGTCCAGCAGCGCGGCGATGCGGTCGCGCGCAAGCAGCTTGCCGCGTTCGGTGTGCTTGTCGCGGGCCTTGTCGCCGCCGCCGTGCGCGGCGCGGGCGAGGCGGGCGTCGAGTTCCTCGACCAGGGCCTGGTGATAGGCCGCGTTGTCGCGGAAATCCTGCGAGCGCGGGTCGAGCTGGGAGGTGATCGCGGGCATCGATGCGGGCTGTTCGAAAGACGCGGCATCAAACCACAAAGCGTAGGCGCCGGCCAATGACGCTTTCGCCGGCGCGCGACCGGGCGCCGGCGTACGGAGCAGGGCGGCGCATACCTGGGGCACAAAAAGAAAGGCCCGCTTGCGCGGGCCTCTCGGTATTGCGCGGAAGCGTGAAGAATTACTTCTTCGCTTCTTCCTTCTTCGCTTCGGTCGCAGCGGCGTCGGCCTTGTCGGCGACCTTCTGAGCGGCGTCGGCGGTGGCGTTGGCAGCGTCGGCGGTCGCAGCGGCGGCGCCGGCAGCGGCGTCGGCGGCAGCGGCGCCAGCGGCGTCGGCAGCGTTGTTCACAGCGGCACCGGCTTCGGCAGCGGCTTCGCCGGTGGCGGCAGCGGCGGCGTCGGCGCCTTCGGCGACGGCGGTGCCGGCAGCGTCAGCGGCCTGAGCGGCGGCGTCGCCAGCCTGCTCGGCGGCGGTCGCGGCCTGAGCGGCCTCGTCCTTCGCAGCGTCGGTGTTGTTGGTGCAAGCCGACAGAGCCAGGACGGCGACGGCGAGGAGGACGTGGAGCTTGGTGTTCATGGTTGTCTCCGGAGGAGTTGTCTGAAAAATCGGATGTACATCAGGCAACGCCAGTGCGCGCAGCGACCCGGGCTGTGCCGGTTCTATCGTTCACTGACCACTGTTCAGCTACGGAAAAGCCGCCGGTAAACCGGCGGCTCTTCCAGACTTGCATACCCGTTCGGTTCTAGCGAACCGAGGTGGGCATTACTTCTTCGGCTCTTCCTTAGCAGCGTCGGTCGCCTGGGTGGCGGCCGAAGCGGCGTCGGCGGCAGCGTCAGCAGCCTTGCCAGCGGCGTCGGCAGCGGCGTCAGCAGCGGCCGGGGTAGCGGCAGCGGCGGTCGCGTCGGCCGAGGTGGCGGCGGCGTCGGCAGCGGTAGCGGCCGTGTCGGCAGCAGCCTGAGCAGCGTCGGCAGCGGCGGCGTCGCCGGTAGCGGCAGCGGCGTCGGCGGTGGCCTGGGCTTCGGTCGAAGCAGCGGCGGCATCAGCAGCAGCGTCATCAGCCTGCTTCTGGTTCGAGCAAGCGGCCAGGGCCAGGCCCAGAGCCAGGGCGAGCAGCGCCTTGTTGAAAGTCATGATTCGGTTTCCTCGTCGATTAGTTAGGCAACGCGCAGTTGCGCGCCGATAACATGATGACAAGCCAGTGACGCGTGTCAAGCGGCTGGCCGGTTTTTTTTGCACAACGCGTTTTTAACTTTTTACAGGAGCTCGACCGCGATCGCCGTCGCCTCGCCACCGCCGATGCACAGCGAGGCCACGCCGCGCTTGCCGCCGCGGGCGCGCAGGGCGTTCAGCAGGGTGACCACCAGACGCGCGCCGCTGGCGCCGATCGGGTGGCCCAGGGCGACCGCGCCGCCGTTGACGTTGAGCTTCTCGTGCGGGATGCCGAGGTCCTTCATGGGCGCCATGGCGACCACCGAGAACGCTTCATTGACCTCGAACAGGTCGACATCGGCGACCGTCCAGCCGGCCTTTTCGAGCACGTTTGAAATCGCTTTCACCGGGGCGGTGGTGAACCATTCCGGGGCCTGGGCATGGCCGGCGTGGGCGACGATGCGCGCCAGCGGCTTGAGCCCGCGCGCGGCGGCGTCGTCGGCCGACATCAGCACCGCGGCGGCGGCGCCGTCGGAAATCTTCGAGGAGGCGGCGGCGGTGAGCACGCCGTCCTTGCCGAAGGCCGGGCGTAGGCCCGGGATCTTGCTGACGTCGATCTTGCCCGGCTCTTCGTCGCTGTCGACCACGACATCGCCCTTGCGGCCCTTGACCGTGACCGGGACGATCTCGTCCTTGAAGGCGCCGCTGGCGATCGCGGCCTGGGCGCGCTTGACGCTCTCCTCGGAGTAGGCGTCGATCGCGGCGCGGTCGTAGCCGTAGGAAGCGCAGGTGGCGTCGCCGAACACGCCCATGGCCTTGCCGTCATAGGGATTGGTCAGACCGTCCCAGGCCATGTGGTCGAGCATCTCGGTGCTGCCGTAGCGGATGCCGGTGCGCGAGTTGTTGAGCAGGTGCGGGGCATTGGTCATCGACTCCATGCCGCCGGCCACCACGACCTTGGCCGAGCCGGCCTTGATCAGGTCGTGGCCCAGCATGATCGCCTTCATGCCCGAGCCGCAGACCTTGTTGATGGTGGTACAGCCCGCCGCGGTCGGCAGGTTGGCGCCCAGGGCGGCCTGGCGCGCCGGCGCCTGGCCGAGGCCGGCGGGCAGCACGCAGCCCATGATCACCTCGTCGACCTGGTCGGCGGCCACGCCGGCCTGCTCGAGCGCGGCCGAGATCGCGGCGCTGCCCAGGGTCGGGGTCGGGACGCCGGTGAATTGGCCGAGGAAGGAACCGATGGCGGTGCGCTTGGCACCGACGATGACGATGTCGCTCATGGCGGACTCCGGAATAGTGCGGCCGGCGCGGGGGCCGGAACTTTCCGATTATGCGACCCGATGCTGCACTGCCGCAAATGCCGGAAAGGGCCCGGTTCGGGTGGGTCGAAGCCCGGCCCGGCACGGGTCGGGCGAGGCATCGAAACTGTGGATTGCGTCGCAGGGGCCGCTGAGAGCGAACTAACGAAACCTTCGCAATCCCGCTCAGCTTGGTGTACGCCAACGAAACGCCCACGAAGGTAACTGCGCCCGAATGCGCCGGCCTTGGGGCGGCCGGCCGGTACCGCCGGGCTGTCCCGACGTCTCGAGGTAGGAGCGGCGCCAGCCGCGACCGCGCCACTTCGACTACGACGCGAGCTCGGAGACCAGGTCGCGGCTCACGCCGCTCCTACCCCAAAGCCAAGCATCTTCCCAGCCACTCCCTGTAGGAGCGGCGCAAGCCGCGACCACGAGACCCCACACACCGGCGCCACCCTGCGCCCCCAGCTTCCTGTGGGAGCGGCGTAAGCCGCGATTGCTCAGGCATGGTTGGCGCCGCGATTCCGACGCAAGCCAAGCATCTTTCCAGCCACTCTCTGTAGGAGCGGCGCAAGCCGCGACCATGAGACCCCACACACCGACGCCACCCTGCGCCCCCCAGCTTCCTGTGGGAGCGGCGTAAGCCGCGATTGCTCAGGCATGGTTGGCGCCGCGATTCCGACGCAAGCCAAGCATCTTCCCAGCCAGTCCCTGTAGGAGCGGCGCAAGCCGCGACCGCGCCCCTTCGACTACGACGCGAGTTCGGAGATCAGATCGCGGCTCACGCCGCTCCTACCCCAAAGCCAAGCGCCCTTCGCAGCCACTCCCTGTAGGAGCGGCGCAAGCCGCGACCGCGAGACCCCACACACCAGCGCAACCCTGCGCCCCCAGCTTCCTGTGGGAGCGGCGTAAGCCGCGATTGCTCAGGCATGGTTGGCGCCGCGATTCCGACGCTGTGCGCGATCGCGGCCTATGACCGAAGGAAATCCCTGTGGAATGCGGTTCCCACAGAGACCGGGCCCCACAGAAAGCAGGCAGCCCGATGCATCAAAGCCGCGGCGAGCAAATCGCACCGCCGCGGCCACCACAACCCACGCCCACCCCGGCATCCCGAAGCGGGCGCGCTCTACCTCACGACTTGCCGTCGAACAACTCGCGCCCGATCAACATGCGCCGGATCTCGTTCGTGCCCGCGCCGATCGCGTACAGCTTGGCGTCGCGCAGGATACGGCCGGTCGGGTACTCGTTGATGTAGCCGTTGCCGCCCAGGGTCTGGATCGCTTCCAGCGCCACCTGCACCGCGCTGTCGGACGCGTGCAGCAGGCACGAGGCCGCATCCACGCGGCTCTTGTGGCCGGCGTCGTAATCGCGCGCGACCTGGTAGGCGAACGCGCGGCTGGACTGCAGCGCGGTGTACATGTCGGCGATCTTGCCCTGCATCAGGCCGAAGGTGCCGATCGCCGCGTCGAACTGCTTGCGCTCGCGCACGTAGGGCAGGGCGCTGTCCATCGCCGCCTGCATCAGGCCCAGCGGACCGCCGCTGAGCACCAGGCGCTCGGTGTTCAAGCCGCTCATCAGCACCTTGACGCCCTGGTTGACCTCGCCCAGCACGTTGGCCACCGGGATCTCGCAGTTCTCGAACACCAGCTCGCAGGTGTTGGAGCCGCGCATGCCCAGCTTGTCCAACTTCTGCGCCGTGCTGAAGCCCGGCATGCCCTTCTCGACGATGAAGGCGGTCATGCAGCGGCTGCCGCTGTCCTTGCCGGCGGTGCGCATGTAGACGATCAGCACGTCGGCCTCGGGGCCGTTGGTGATCCACATCTTGTTGCCGTTGGCGACCCAGACCTCGCCCTTGAGTTCGGCGCGGCAGCTCATCGAGCCGACCACGTCGGAACCCGCGCCCGGTTCGCTCATCGCCAGCGCGCCCTTCCACTCGCCGGTGCACAGCTTGGGCAGGTACTTCTGGCGCTGCGCCTCGTTGGCGTTGGCGTACAGATTGGACACGCACAGGTTGGAATGGGCGCCGTAGGACAGGCCGACCGAACCGGAGGCGCGCGAAATCTCCTCCATCGCGACCAGGTGGGCCAGGTAACCCATTTCGCTGCCGCCGTACTCGCCCGGCACGGTCATGCCCAGCAGGCCCATCTCGCCCAGCTTGGGCCACAGGTCCTGCGGGAACGCGTTGTCGTGGTCGATCTGCGCGGCGCGCGGCGCGATCTCGGCTTCGGCGAAGCGGCGCACGGCCTCGCGCAGCGCATCGATCTCTTCACCCAGGGGGAACGGACGCATCGGAACTCCTGTCGATCTGATCTGGTTGCACAAAATGTGTGTGTAGCGCCCAAACAGCGACGGGGCCTTGCGGCCCCGTCGTCGTCGAATCGCTTAGTGGCCGCCGCGGATTCGACCCCGGAAGCTCGGGGCCGAGCGGCCCATCGGCAGCTTGAGCTTGCCGATCGCGTCGATGCGCTCTTCGGCGAGGCGGTCGGCGGCCTTGTAGGTCGGGATCGCGTCGCGCTCGGCGATTTCGAAGATGCGGCCGAGGTTGTGGTAGATCGTGCGCATCATGCGCATGGCGCGCTCGCGGTTGTAGCCGTCGAGTTCCAGCGCCACGTTCATCACGCCGCCCGCGTTCACCGCGTAGTCCGGCGCGTACAGGATGCCGCGCTTGGACACTTCGTCGCCGATCGCGTTGTTGGCCAGCTGGTTGTTGGCCGCGCCGCAGATGATCTTGGCCTTCAGGCGGGGCAGGGTCTGCTCGTTGATCGTGCCGCCCAGCGCGCAGGGCGAGTACACGTCGGCGTTGACGTCGTAGATCTCGTCCAGGCCCACCGCTTCGGCGCCGTACTCGCTCACGGCCTTGTCGATCAGGCCCTTGTTGATGTCGGTGACGAAGATCTTGGCGCCGCGTTCCTTCAGCAGCTTCACGAACTCCATGCCGACGTGGCCCAGGCCCTGCACGGCATAGCTGTACTTGCCGACTTCCTCGTCGCCGAAACGCTTGTTCAGCGCGGCCATCAGACCCTGCAGGGTGCCGTAGGCGGTGAACGGCGAGGGGTCGCCGGAACCGCCGTGGACCTGGTGCACGCCGGTGACGTACTCGGTCTCGCGGTAGACGTATTCCATGTCGTTGACGTCGATGCCGACGTCCTCGGCGGTGATGTAGCGGCCGCCCAGCGAATCGACGAACTTGCCGAACGCGCGGAACAGCGCCTCGGACTTGTCGGCGGCCGGATCGCCGATGATCACCGCCTTGCCGCCGCCGATGTTCAGGCCTGCGACCGCGTTCTTGTAGGTCATGCCGCGGCTCAGACGCAGCACGTCGTTGAGCGCGTCCTGCTCGGTCTTGTACGGCCACATGCGCAGGCCGCCCAGGGCCGGGCCCAGCACCGTGTTGTGGATCGCGATGATGGCCTTCAGGCCGGCGTCCTTGTTGTGGCAGAACACGACCTGCTCATGGCCGAAGGTGTCGAGGGTTTCGAAAATCATCGGGTGCTCCGAAACGGCGTGGATCGCGCGTTGCGCTTAACGCCAGGAATGTCTGGTAAGTCGGTGAAAAAGAAGGAATTCGCCTGCGCGGAGCCCGCACTACCGGCGCCGCAGGGGCGACAGTCTAAAGCAATCGGGGGATACGGCTACGTATGCGTGCCGAACCGCCAGAACCGGCCCCGGTCCGGCGCGAAGATGAATGCGCCCGCGGCCGCCCCCCGCCAGCTCGGCAACCCTGTCGCGGCTCACGCCGCTCCTACCCCAAAGCCGAAGCGCCCTGTGGCCGCTCACTGTAGGAGCGGCACACGCCGCGACCGCGCCACCGCACGCGCCGGCGCCACGCCCCGGTGGCTACCGAATCGCGGCTCACGCCGCTCCCACAAGAAGCGCGCGGCAGTCACGGAGCCTGCGACAGTCCTGCCTCGGCGCAGCGCCCTGCCTTCTGTGGGAGCGGCGTAAGCCGCGATCGCGCTATCGCAACAACGGCGCCAGCTCGGGAACCCTGTCGCGGCTCACGCCGCTCCTACCCCAAAGCAGCACGCGCGCAGGCGTTGCCGAATACCTAACCGCCCCTCAAAACAACCGATACGGCCGCTCCCGCAGCCACAGCGTCGCCAACCACTTCTCCCCGCGCTGCACCGGCAAACCCGCGTGCAGCGAATCCGGATCCGGCCGCCCGTCCGCGTGCAGGTTGTCGAAGATCACCGCGCGCCCCGGCAGCGGCGCCACGCGCAGGCCGGCGACCGGGAACTCGGTCTCGCCTCCGGCCTCGACCGCGTTGAGGTAGACGCAGATCGTGCGCAGCCGGTTGCCGGCCTCGGGCCGGTCGCGCTCCAGCGATCCCGGCGGGCGGTAGTCGCGATGCGGGCGGTACTCCTCGCCGGGCGCGTAACGCAGCACGGTCAGGTGCTCGGCCTGCGGCAGCGCCACCCCGGCCGCATGCGCCATGCGCAACTGCACCACGCGCAGGGCGAGGTCCTCGACGATGGGATCCAGCGCCGAATCGCTGCTGGTGCGCTGCTCGTGCGGCATCGGTTCGCCGGTGTCCGGATGGATGGTCTGCGAACGCTGCAGCGCCGGCTGCGCGGTGGCGATCAGCAATCGGCATTCGTCCGCCGACAGCAGGCCGTCGACCGTGGCCACGCGCGGCGCCGACGAGCGCGGCGTGAGCGCGAGTGGTTGCAGCGCTTCCTCCAGGGCCAGAGTGCCCGGCGCGATCGGTGCCTGCAGCGTCGGCGGCGGCGGTGTGCTGGCCGGCAGGCGCGTCACGCCGTGCGCGGCCAGCTGCTGCAGAATTTCCTGGGCGGCGCGCGGCTGCGCCGGGCAGCCTTCGCCGCGCGCCAGGCGTTCGGCCAGCAATCGCGCGGCGACCACGTCGCCGCGTCCCGCGCCGCGTTCCAGCAGTTGCAGGCACAGGGCCTGGTCGCGCTCGTTGCCGCGCCGGCCGAAGTGGATCGCGGCCGCACGCAAGGCCGGCGGGTAGTCGGCCTGGATCGCGGCCAGCAAGCGCTCGTTGGTGCGCCCGTCGTGCGGCAGCGCCATGCCGCCCAGGGCGATCAGGGCCAGGAAGTAGCCGGCGATCGGGCTGCCCACCGACTCCGCGCGCAGCAGCCATTCCACCGCGTGCTCGGGATCGGCCTCGGTGCCCACCCCGAACATCAGCATGCGCGCGTACTCGATCTGCGCATTCGCCAGCCCGGCCTCGGCCGCGCGCCGGTGCAACATGCAGGCCTCGTCCAGGCGATGGCGCACCACCAATGCGGTCGCCAACCGGTACAGGGCTTGCGGCGAACCGTGCTCGGCGTCCAGGCGCAGGCGGGTGAGGTCGGGGTCGTCGGTCATCGCCGGAGCGTAACCGAGCCGCGCGCCGCTGGGCAGCTGTCGCGGGCGTTACGTTTTCGCAACGCCCGCGATGGACTCAGCGTCGCGCCCAGTGGCCGTCGTTGAAGCGCCAGCCAGGCCCGTGCCGGTACCAGCGCGGCGCCACATAGGCGTAGCCCGGGCGCACCCGCACGTAGTGCCCGCCGACCCAGACGTGGTGGCGCCCGGTCCAGCGCCAGTAGCCCGGCGCCCACACATAACCCGGCCGCACCCGCACCCGTTCGTAGCGCACCGGCGGCGGCGCCACCCGCACGCTCACATCCACGTAGCCGCGTGCCTGCGCCGGCGGCGCGTGCACCGTACCCAGCGCGGCCACCGCGACCGCCGCCGCCAATACCCAAGGACGCATCGTCATGTTCCTGCTCCGCTACCGGCGCCATCCGCCGTCAGCCCAGACAACGCCCGCGTCGCGCGCGCTGTTGACGCCGCGTCCGCGCCGGTTCAGTGCCACGCCAGCTAGCTGAAGCCCAGCTCGCTGCGCGTGAGCGGCTCTGGCTGTGGCGCGGGCTCCGGCTCTCTGTGGGAGCGGCATGAGCCGCGATCGGTGTGCGGTGTCGCAGCCAATCGCCACGCGGCGCCGGCGTGTGCGGTGGCGGACCGCGGCTCACGCCGCTCCCACAGAAAGCAGAAAGCTCAAGGGCGGCCGCCTGGTCCAGCGCCCCATACCCGCCCGCACGTCCCCAGGCTCCAGCCCCGACACCCCCGCGCGCTACAATGCGCGCTATCCGTTTTTCGTATTGAGCGCCCCATGAGCACTCCCGTTGCCGTAGTCCCCGCCGCCCAGGCCGACGCCACCCCGTTGCGCTTCGTCACCGCCGCCAGTCTGTTCGACGGCCACGACGCGGCGATCAACATCATGCGGCGCCTGATCCAGGGGCAGGGCGCGGAAGTGGTCCATCTGGGCCATAACCGCTCGGTCGAGGACGTGGTGCGCGCCGCCCTGCAGGAAGACGCCGACGGCATCGCGCTGTCCAGCTACCAGGGCGGCCACGTCGAGTACTTCAAGTACATGGTCGACATGCTCAAGGAGCGTGGCGCCGGCCACATCCGCGTGTTCGGCGGCGGCGGCGGCACCATCACGCCCGAGGAAATCCGCGAGCTGCAGGCCTACGGCGTCGAGCGCATCTACCACCCCAACGACGGTATGCACATGGGGCTGGTGGCGATGATCGAGGACGTGATCCGGCGCGCCAACGACGGCCGCATCGCCGACACCGCGCCCGACAAGCCGGCCGCCATCGACGACGAGATCACCATCGGCAAGACCCTGTCGGCGATCGAAGAGGGCCTGCTCGACGAAACCCAGCTCGCCCACCTGCGCAAGCAGTGGCAGCTGTCCGGCGGCAAGACCCCGGTGGTCGGCATCACCGGCACCGGCGGCGCCGGCAAGTCCTCGGTCACCGACGAACTGCTCAACCGCTTCCTGGCCAATTTCCCCGAGATGCGCATCGCGGTGATCTCGGTCGACCCGACCCGCCGCCGCACCGGCGGCGCTTTGCTCGGCGACCGCATCCGCATGAACTCGCTGCGCAGCCCGCGCGTCTACATGCGCTCCATGGCCACCCGCCGCCAGCACGTGGCCACCAACGCCGTGCTCAAGGACTGCATCGCTTTCCTCAAGGGGCTGGGCTACGACCTGGTCATCGTCGAGACCGCCGGCATCGGCCAGAGCGACTCGGAGATCGTCGACCTGGTCGACTTCCCCATGTACGTCATGACCAGCGACTTCGGCGCGCCCAGCCAGCTGGAAAAGATCGACATGCTCGACTACGCCGAGCTGGTCGTGCTCAACAAGTTCGACAAGCGCGGCGCCGAAGACGCCCTGCGCGACGTGCGCAAGCAGTGGAAGCGCAACCGCGTCGCTTTCACCACCAAGGACGAAGACATCCCGGTCTACCCGACCATCGCCAGCCAGTTCAACGACCCCGGCATCAGCTGGATGTTCGCCAACCTGTGCCGCCTGCTGCGCGAGAAGCTGTCGCTGCCGGCCGAGCGCTGGACCCCGGACGTCAACACCGACCTCAAGGAACCGCGCGCCACCGTGCTGATCCCGGGTGCGCGCGTGCGCTACCTGGCCGAGATCGCCGAACAGGGCAGGGCGATCAACCGCCAGATCGAAACGCAAGCGGAGATCGCCGACCGCGCGCAGTCGTATTGGCAGTCGCTGCACGACCTGGGCGACGAAGCCCTGCCCAAGCAATTGGATCTCTACGCAGCCGATGCCCTTCTCCCGCCTGCGGGAGAAGGTGCCCGCAGGGCGGATGAGGGCGCTCTTGCCGTCGACCGCACCCTGCTGACCCTGCGCCAGCGCTACAACGACGCCGTCCAATCGCTGACCTCCGAAGCCCTCAAGCTCCTGCGCGACTGGCCCGCGCGCCTGAAGTCGATCACCGACGAAGTCAACGAGTACAAGGTCCGCGACAAGACCATCCGCGTCGAGAACTACCGCGACTCGCTCAGCCACCAGAAGATCCCCAAGATCGCCGCGCCCACCTACAAGAGCTGGGGCGAGCTGCTGACCTTCCTGCAGAAGGAAAACCTGCCGGGCTACTACCCCTACACCGGCGGCGTGTACCCCTACCGCCGCACCGGCGAAGACCCGATCCGCATGTTCGCCGGCGAAGGCACGCCCGAGCGCACCAACCGCCGCTTCCATTACCTGTCGGTCGGCCAGCCGGCCGCGCGCCTGTCCACCGCCTTCGACAGCGTCACCCTGTACGGCGAAGACCCGGCGATACGCCCGGACATCTACGGCAAGATCGGCAACTCCGGCGTCAACATCGCCTCGCTGGACGACATGAAGAAGCTGTACTCCGGCTTCGACCTGTGCGCCCCGACCACCTCGGTGTCGATGACCATCAACGGCCCCGCGCCGATGCTGCTGGCGATGTTCATGAACACCGCCATCGACCAGCAGGTCGAGAAGTACCTGCGCGAGGACGGCGCGCGCTGGGACGCCGCCCACGACACCATCGAAAAGCTCTACGAAGGCAAGCAGCGCCCGCAGTACGGCGGCCTGCTGCCGGAAACCAACGACGGCCTCGGCCTGGGCCTGCTCGGCATCACCGGCGACCAGGTCGTCGACCCCGAGACCTACCAGCGCATCAAGGACCACACCCTGGCCACCGTGCGCGGCACTGTCCAGGCCGACATCCTCAAGGAAGATCAGGCCCAGAACACCTGCATCTTCAGCACCGAGTTCGCCCTGCGCATGATGGGCGACATCCAGCAGTACTTCGTCGACAAGAACGTCCGCAACTTCTACTCGGTGTCGATCTCGGGCTACCACATCGCCGAAGCCGGCGCGAACCCGATCAGCCAGCTCGCCTTCACCCTGAGCAACGGCTTCACCATCGTCGAGTACTACCTCGCGCGCGGCATGAAGATCGACGACTTCGCGCCCAACCTGTCGTTCTTCTTCAGCAACGG
Organism: Lysobacter sp. cf310; assembly: GCF_900114355.1. Taxonomy (GTDB): domain Bacteria; phylum Pseudomonadota; class Gammaproteobacteria; order Xanthomonadales; family Xanthomonadaceae; genus Lysobacter. The sequence continues at coordinate 320,694 of NZ_FOSS01000002.1, read as the reverse complement.
CATGGACCCGGAGTACACCGTGATCGGCCGCGTCGCCCGCCGCATCTGGGCCCGCGCCATGCGCGAGCGCTACGGCGCCGATCCGCGCAGCCAGATGATGAAGTACCACATCCAGACCTCGGGCCGCTCGCTGCACGCCCAGGAAATCCAGTTCAACGACATCCGCACCACGCTGCAGGCCCTGTACGCGCTGTTCGACAACTGCAACAGCCTGCACACCAACGCCTACGACGAAGCCATCACCACGCCCACCGAGGAATCGGTGCGTCGCGCCGTGGCGATCCAGATGATCATCAACAAAGAGCTGGGCCTGAACTTCAACGAGAACCCCTGGCAGGGCAGCTTCGCCGTCGACTACCTCACCGACATCGTCGAAGAGGCCGTGTACAAGGAGTTCGAGGCCATCAGCGAGCGCGGCGGCGTGCTCGGCGCCATGGACACCATGTACCAGCGCGGCAAGATCCAGGAAGAGTCGCTGTACTACGAACACAAGAAGCACGACGGCAGCCTGCCGCTGGTCGGCGTCAACACCTTCCTGCCCAAGGACCACGGCGGCGACATCGTCACCGAGATCGAACTGATCCGTTCCACCGAAGGCGAGAAGGGCCAGCAGATCGACAACGTGCTGGCCTACCAGACCGGCCGCAACGCCTACGCCGCCGACGGCCTCAAGGGCCTGCAGGCCGCCGCGCGCGAGCGCAAGAACGTGTTCGCGAGCCTGATGGAAGCGGTCAAGACCCACAGCCTGGGTCAGATCAGCCACGCGTTGTACGACGTGGGTGGCGAGTACCGGCGCAATATGTGAATGCGGAAAGGCAAGTGGGCATATGGCTCACTTGCCGCATTGCTCTTAGGGGAGAGTATTTTGCGAAACCGAATGCGTAAGTTGGCCGCCGCCGCCTTGTTGTTGGTCGCAACCGGTGCCCTCGGGCTGGGCTTGTACGACCTGTACTTCCCAGAAGATGCGGCCGCTTTCGATGATCGCACGTCCGATCGGGAAGTCATCGTCGTGCGCGGCGCCGCTAGGTCGGCATATCCGGCGTCTCCGGCTGCGCCCGATAAGGCCGGTGCAACGGAGGTTTCTCAGGGCCACGCCTTGCCCTTGTTCTCGCGCTACGGCTACCTGAAGACTGCGGCGCAATCGTCGCAGGCGGGGCAGGGCTTGCAATACACCTTCCCCGTTCGTTATCCGCTGACCAACGCAGTGGGCGCCGTCGTTATCGGTGACCTGGACGGCGATCGCCAGAACGATGTGGCGGTGGCTTATGTCGGCTCGGATAACCGCGGCAAGGTCACGGTTTTTCACCGCGGTGCGACAGGCCTCGTCCGCGGACAAACCTACGATCTGAACACCGGCTACAACTCTATTTTCAGCGGGATGGCCGTCGGCGACTTGAATCACGATGGCAAGGACGACCTGGCCGTTGCCACCGAAATCGGCGTTTGCCTGATCGTCAGCGGCCCCGCCGGCCATGCACCCACGATGATCCCTAGCGACATGGCGGTCCGACAGATCGGAATGATGGACATCAACCGTGATGGCCATTTGGACGTCATCGGCATGCATTGGGGCGACTTCATGGGCTCCTACATGCCCAATGCCAGTCGTATGTACTTTGGCGACGGCGCCGGCGGTATCGCACGCATCCAGGACCTGGCGACACCGCAACGTGGGCACAATGACCTGAAAATAGGCGATGTGACGTCCGATGGAATCCCAGACCTGGTAATCGCATCCAGGCAGGCATTCCATGCGTGGGTGATTCCTCATAACGGCGTTGACGGCTTTAAGCAGCCTGTGGCCTACCCCAATCCTTCCCCTCGGGAAAATGCGGGAGTCGCGATTGCGGACGTCAATTCCGACGGCGCGAATGATGTGGTCGTGGCCGTGTACGCCAATGTTCCGGTGTCGTCGTTATGGGTCTACTTGCAGCTTGATGGGGCGTTGGCGGCGCCGTTCCGAATGGAATCGCTGGATTTGCCCGGCACCATGATCGGTCACGACCTTAACGGGGACGGTCGCCAGGATATAGCGGTATTGCACGAAGGGTGGGGCGAGATGGGCGTGTATCTGCAGAATGCCGAACGCAACCTGCAACCTGAGGTATACGCAAGCATCGTGCCTCCAACGACCAGTGGCGCCGACATGTACAACCGCCAAGGCATGGCCATCGGCGATATCACGGGCGATAACTGCCCGGATGTCGCGATTGGCGACTACAACTGGGGCTTGATAGTCCTTGAAGGCCGGAACTGCGTGTCCAAGCCGAGACACAAGAGCGGCCCGATGCAGGCTGAACTCGCGAACTGAAGGGCCACGCTGGGTTGTATCGCGATGAGTGCCGGGTAGTGTGGTATCGGCAGTCGTCGCACCATCGCGCGTCGGTGCGGTCCGCTTACGGTTACCGCACTCAGCCGCCTTCGCTTACGCGATAAGGCTCACCAATCCGTCGGCGCGTAGTCCTTCAGGAACTGCCCCCACACGTGCTCGCCGGTGTTGAACCCATGAATGATCGGGTCGACGATCCGCGCGGCGCCATCGACGATGTCCAGCGGGGGATGAAAGCGTTCCTCGACGATTTTGCGCGCGGCGATTTCGACCGGATCCTCGTCGGTCACCCAGCCGGTGTCGACGCTGTTCATGTGGATGCCGTCGCCGTGATAGTCGGCGGCCGCGGTGCGCGTCATCATGTTGAGCGCAGCCTTGGCCATGTTGGTGTGCGGGTGCTTGGTGGTCTTGAAGTTGCGGTAGAACTGGCCTTCGACAGCCGAGACGTTGACGATGTGCTTGTCGCGCGCGGGCTGTGCGCCCTCGGGTTCGCGCAGCATCAGCGGCTTCAGGCGCGCGTTGACGATGAAGGGCGCCACCGCGTTGACCAGTTGCGTCTCCAGCAACTCCACCGACGGCACTTCGTCCATCTGCAGGCGCCATGAATTGCGCCCGCGCAGATCGACCTGCTGCAAATCCTGGTCGAGTCGGCCTTCGGGGAACAGGTGGGTCTGACCGAGCAGCTCATCGGGCAGCAGCGGTACTTGCGAGAGCTCGGCGGCACGGGCGAGGCCCATCGCGCCCAGGTCGGAGCGGTTGGCTTGCAGCGCGGTCGCCTCGGCGCCTGGCAACAAGTCGCTGCTGCGCAGGCCCTGGTACTGGCCGATCAACTTGCGCACGTGCTCGGGCAGGGTCTGCAGGGCGGCGGTCTCGCCGGCCATCATGTGCGCATAGAACGCCGGTGGGCGGCGCACGGTCTGGCAGGCATTGTTGATGATGAAGTCCAGGCGCTCGCGCGTGGCCAACAGTTGCGTGCAGAACGCTTCCACGCTGGGGGTGTGGCGCAGGTCCAGTCCGAACACTTCCAGCCGATCGCCCCATTCACCGAAATCCGGCTCGGCGGCGTAGCGCGCGGCCGAATCGCGCGGGAAGCGGGTGGTTACGATCAGGGACGCGCCCGCGCGCAGCAATTTCAAACCGGCCTGGTAGCCGATCTTGACGCGCCCGCCGGTCAGCAGCGCCACGCGTCCGCGCAGGTCGGCGGTTTCGGTGCGCTTGAAGAAATTCAGTTCCGCGCAGGGCGGGCACAGCTGATCGTAGAAGTGATGGATGCGCGTGTACTTCTTTTTGCACACATAGCAATGCAGCAGTTCCGGCGACTCGTTATGGCCCACCGGATCGGTCGCACGGTTGCTGGGGTCGTGCAGGCCGGGCGCCTGCGGCGGGAAATAGTTGGGCGTGGTGAACACCGGCTTGCGGCGCAGGGTGCGGATGCCTGTCTGATCCAGCAGCGCCTCGGTCGCGCGGGCTTTCTCCTGCGCCCGTTCGCGCGCCTGATCTTTGGACTTGCGTCGCCGCGCCCGCGGCTCGGGATGGTGAACCAGCGCGATCGCCTGCATCAGGCGCTCGCGTTCGTCCGCGGGCAGCGCATCGAGCAGGCTACGGTCGGCGATGATCGCTTCCAGCAGCGCCAGGGTGGCCCGCAGACGATCGCCGGACAGGGCGGCTTCGGTGTCGCAGACCGGCGAGAGGGGCGGGGTAGGTGCGGCGTCGGTGTTCAAGGACAGATCCGTGTTGCATGCATAAACGGTGGGAAAGGTTACGGGAAAAGCGGGGTTGCGGTGATTTATTCGCCAAAATGGTGCGGCAGCCGGGTCCTGAACGCGCTCGCTCGGCCGGAGTGCGATTCCAGCGCTGCGTCAGCGCTCCGAGCGGATCTCAGCGCAGCACGGCGGCCGCCAGTCGCCCGGGTTCCCGGCGCGTCCCTGGCCCCAGCTACCCGATAATGCGCCCATGACCATCGTCCTCACCGACTTCGCCCGCCCGCGCCTGTTCCCGCGCGAACCGCGCCGCAACACCATCCAGGACTGCACGCCCGAGCAGTTCGAGCGCCACCTCAACGAGGTCGCGCCGCTGCAGGTGCTCGACGGCTACGCGCCGTTCTGCAAACTGCACGTGCATCGCAACTGGACCTCGACGCGCTGCCTGGCCGTGCCCATCACCGAGGCCAACCGCCACCTGCTGCGCACCGACTACGACGCGCGCACCAAGGACGAGCTGCCCGTGCTGGTGCGCTGGTTCGAGGGTCTGGACCCGCCCGTGGCCGACTACCTCATCGTCATCCTCTACAGCCGCGAACAACTGGCGAAAGAGGGCACCCATACCGACGCCGACTGGGGCGTGGTCGGCTGCATGTACACCGCCGAGCCCATCGAAACCCCGATGGCGCCCATCACCATGATGCGCAACGCCCTCGGCGTGGAAGAGGGCGGCTCCGGCGTAACGCTGGACCGCGCCGCCTACCAACGCAGCGTCGAGTTCTGGCGCGCCCACGCCAACTGGCGCGGCTAAGCACAGCCCCAAACTGTCCTCCCCAACCCAGTCTCCCCCTTTGAAAAAGGGGGATTAAGGGGGATTTGCTCTTGCTCCACCCGCAGAGCCACACAGCCCCCTATCGCCCTCCCACACCAACGCAAGCCCCCATCCCGCGTTCTGCAACCCAACCCACAAATCCGCAACCCCCACCGCCGCCCCTGTCATATCCCCGCCTGTCCTCCCGTCTGAGGAAACAGCACGCCGCAATGACTGCGGCGTCTGCCCACCAAGGAATCCAGGCAACCCATGAACAAGCTCAAGCCGCGCCTGCTGGCGTCCCTGCTGCTGTCCGCGCTCTCCCTGCCGGCCCTCGCATTGGAGCCCTGCAACCCCTGCAACCCGGTCGACCCGCCCAAGGTCTACGCCGTCGGCACCGCCTACACCCCGAACTGGCAAGCCGCGATGTGGGTGGACGGCGTGCGCACCGATCTGCCGCCGTTGGTCAACGCCTACAACACCGGCGCCAAGGAGGCCAACGACGTGGTCGTGGTCGACAACTTCATGACCGGCGAGCCCGACATCTACGTGGCCGGCACCGCCAACATCACCACCAACAACGCCGCCGCCGCCGACTCCTCGGCCATGGTCTGGAAGAACGGCGAGATCCACAGCCAGATCCCCAGCATCTCCAGCACCTACGTCAACCAGTTCGCCGGCGCCAAGGGCTTGTTCATCGACAACGGCAATATCTACACCGCCGGCTACACCGATGCGAAGTTCAGCAGCATCGCCGGTCCGCAGCCCAACTTCGCCGACATGAAGCCGGTGTACTGGAAGAACGGCCAGATGACGCTGCTGCCGATCAACCCCAGCGCTTACCGCGGCATGGGCACGCGTATGACCGTGCGCAACGGCAATACCTACGTCATCGGCACCCATGCGTTCACCCTGGAGGGCCACCCGGCAACCCCGGGCGTGTTCGGAAGTGGGGCCTTGTGGGTCAACGGCACCGAGGTGCAGTACACACCGATGCCGTACCCCGAGACCGTCACCACCACCACCACCCAGCTCTACGTCGGCGGCGCGCTCGCGCCCTACGCGAACGAAACGGTCTACCGCGCCGGGTACATCTACCGTGCCCTGTCGCTGGGCTCGGTCTCCGCGGGCACCGGCTCGCCGGGCATCTTCTACGGCGTGATCCTGGGCAAGGCGGGCATGACCTCGCGCGTGACCGACATGCAGATCGTCGGTACCCGCATCTACGCCGTCGGCTGGGAGCTGCGCCCCAGCGGCAAGTACGTGGCCAAGCTGTGGATCAACCAGTCCGGCGTCGACTTGTCGGAAGAGAGCGAAAGCGCCATCGCCACCTCGGTGTTCGTGCATGGCAACGACGTCTACGTCGGCGGCAGCACCAACAACATCCTCAACCAGTACGCCAAGGCGGTGATCTGGAAGAACGGCGCGATGACCAGTATCAACGGCACCGCGTTGGGCTCGCACATCACCTCGATCTACGTGAAGTAACCCACGCATCGCACCCGGGACGCTCGTGAGCGAGCGTCCCGGCATCCGCGATACTCCGCTGTGGGGTAGGAGCGGCGTAAGCCGCGACTGCGCCCCCACACATGCCGGCGCAACCGTGCCTGCCAGTTTCCTGCGGGAGCGACGTAAGCCGTGATTGGCTGGCACGTGGTTGGCGCCGCGATTCCGAGTCCACGCGATCGCAGCTTATTGGCCGAAGGAAATCGCTAGCGGACGCCGCTCCTATCCCGACGAGTCCGACTACCAGGTCACCGTCAAATGCACGCGGAACCGATGCAACGCATCGCCCGAGATCGACCCGCTGCGCATCTCCACCGTGTACCCGCAGCCGCCGGACGGCATCGTGCCGGTGTAGCGGTAGGCATGGGGCTCGAACGGGCCGTAGTCCACGCCCAACCGCTCCCATTGCTTGCTGTCGTTAATCAGCGCAACGTAATCGCGTCGCAGCGCGACCATCTGGTCGTAATTCATCAGGCCGAACCACAGGGTGCAGTAGCGATTCGCGCAACGCGCACCGTCGATCTGCACGCCCTCCGGCAGCGGCACCGACTCAGGCCAGCCGTCCGGGCGCGCCGCGACTGCGGCACCCACGCCGACCTTGGTCACACGCTCCGACATCGGAACGCCAGCCTCGGCATCCCGTCCCGCCGACGCATAGCCCGTCAGCGCGCACAGCCCAACCGCCGCCATCACCGCCAGACCGCGGCCACTCAAGTATCGATTCATCTCATTCCCCTGTTGTATGCATCCACGCAAACGGCTGCCTGCGTAGCCTTACCTGTCGACAGCGGCAGCCAGTAGGCGCGGCCCGGAACGCCACGAGCTTAAGCGAGAAGCCAGCCCAGACGAGGCCGCTTCCCGTGCTCCCTGTAGGAGCGGCGCAAGCCGCGACCCGTCACCCCACACACCGCGCCCTTCCCATCTCGCAGCTTTGGGGTAGGAGCGGCGTAAGCCGCGACCGCCAACTCCATATGCCGACGCAAGCCTCCGCAGGCCCGGCTCCCGCCCCACGCCGCACCTACCCACAGCAAGGCCACCCCAGCCAGGACTTCTGGGACGGGCCCCCCTCCAGCCCCTGGCTATAGTGGCCCTACCTTCCAGCAGGGACGTTGCCGTGATCAGGTCTAGCCTTCCGCTCGTCGTATTGCTCGCCGCCTCCACCACCGCCTCCGCAGGCGCCGTGCACGGCATCCAGCCCGCCGACATCAATCGCGCCGGCGACCCCTGTACCGACTTCTTCGACTACGCCAACGGCGCCTGGCGCAAACAGAACCCGATCCCGGCCTACATGGACCGCTGGAGCCGGCGCTGGCAATCCGGCGAGGTCAACAAGGAGCACGTGCGCGACATCCTCACCGAACTGTCCGCGCGCACCGACTGGCCCAAGGGCAGCGCCGGCCAGCTGGCCGGCGATTTCTACGCCGCCTGCATGGACGAATCCCGCATCGACGCGCTGGGCGGCCAACCGATCCAGCCCTGGATGGCCGAGATCAGCAGCCTTAGCGGCAAGGACGGCGTGCAGCGCATGATCGGCAAGCTGCACGACGTCGGCGTGCCCGTGCCCTTCGGCGTCTTCGCCGGCGAGGACCTGCACCAGCCTTCGCGCACCATCGCCCACCTCTACGCCGGCGGCCTGGGCATGCCCGACCGCGACTACTACCTGAAACCGGAGCCGCGCTTCGTCGAAGCGCGCGCCAAGTACCTCGTGCACGTGGCCAAGCTGTTCGAGCTGGCCGGCTTGCCGGTGGAGCAGGCCAAGCAGAACGCCCAGGTCGTGTTCGACTTCGAAAAGCGCCTGGCCGAAGCGTCGCTGGACAACGTGCAACTGCGCGACCCGAAACTGCAGGACAACACCACCGCCTTCGCCGACCTGGCCAAGCTCGCGCCCAGCTTCGACTGGGGCCGCTACTTCGACGCCGCCGGCATCCCACGCAACGCCGTCAACGTGACCCAGCCCAAGTTCCTGCGCCAGTTCGAAAAGGAGCTGGCCACCACCTCGGTCGCGCAATGGCAAACCTACCTGGAGTGGCAGCTGCTCAACTACGCCGCCGACTCCCTGTCCACCCCGTTCGTCGAGGAGAACTTCGCCTTCAACGGCAAGTTCCTCACCGGCGCCACCGAGATCAAGCCGCGCTGGAAGCGCTGCGCCGAACTCACCGACAACCAGCTGGGCGAAGCGCTGGGCCAGAAGTACGTCGAAAAATACTTCCCGCCCGAAGCCAAGGCGCGCATGCAGGAGATGGTCAAGAACATCCTGCTGGCCATGGACGACACCATCCGCGAACTCGACTGGATGGACGACGCCACCAAGCAAAAGGCCCTGGAAAAGCGCGCCACCTTCTTCCCCAAGCTGGGCTACCCGGACAAATTCAAGGACTACCAAGGCGTGGTCGTCTCGCGCGCATCGGCCTGGGACAACCTCGTCGCCGCCCAACGCTGGAACGTCACCGACGGCCGCAGCCAGATCGGCAAGCCGACCGATCGCACGCGCTGGGGCATGACCCCGCCCACCTCCAACGCCTACTACAACCCGCTGCAGAACGAGATCGTCTTCCCCGCCGGCATCCTGCAACCGCCCGCGTTCGACGTCACTGCCACCGACGCCGTCAACTACGGCGCCATCGGCGTGGTCATCGGCCACGAGATCAGCCACGGCTTCGACGACCAGGGCGCCCAGTTCGACGCCCAGGGCCGCCTGGCCAACTGGTGGACGCCCGCCGACGGCAAGCAGTTCGCCGCCAAGGGCCAATGCGTGGTCGACCAATTCGAGGGCTACTTCATCGAACCCGGCGTCCACCACAACGGCAAACTGGTGCTGGGCGAATCCATCGGCGACCTCGCCGGCGCCAAGCTCGCCTACCGCGGCTACCTCAAGTCGCGCGAAGGCAAAGGCCCCGAACCCACCCTGGACGGCTTCACCCCCGAACAGCAGTTCTTCATCGCCTGGGGCCAATGGCGCGGCGACGAAACCCGCCTGGAAACCCAGCGCAGCATGATCCAGGGCGACCCACACCCCATCGCCAAGTACCGCGTCAACGGCCCGCTCTCCAACCTGCCAGCGTTCCAGCAGGCCTTCCAGTGCAAGGCCGACGCCCCGATGGTGCGCCCGGCCAAGGACCGCTGCGAAGTCTGGTGACCCGACCCAACGCGCACGGCGGGCCCCGCCCGCCTTGCGCCCCGTCATCGCCCCCAGGGTGGCCCCGGCCCGTCGCCGCCCCACCTTGCTTCCTGTGGGAGCGGCGTAAGCCGCGATTAGACCCACACACCGCGCCCCTCCCACCCAGCAAGCAGATAGGGAGGCGGCCCACCGGCCAGCGCCCGCCGAAATTTGATCGCGCGCACATTTCGTAGCAGCATGCGGCACTAGGGGTAACACCGGCATACACCACGCAACCCGGCTCCACACGGCCGGGCGGCACGCCGTCATCGAATCTAGGGAGGGGATCGATGCTCATGCGCCTCAACGGTCGGGCTGGACAGCCCGATACGCGTTCGGCGACCGGCTGCGCGGCCGCGCGCCGCACCGGTTCCCGCATCCATCACCACCCTCACCCCGCCGAACACCGCGCAGCCGCGCCATCCACCGCTGCGGCCAACGCGCCGGTCATCGGCCGGCGACGCGTGCCTGCCCACGTCTATCGGCGCTAAGCGCCACCTCCCTTAAAAATCAATCACTTACTCAGGACTCCCCATGCCCATCACCCTACGCAACACCACCCAGTACATCGCCCAGTTCGTGGTGCGCAAAGGCGGCCAAATCATCGCGCGCCTGCCCGGCATCGCGCCCGAAGCGCAGATGACGGTGCCCACCGCAGACAGCTACCAGGTCACCGCCATGACCATCATCGACGGCAACACCTACACCTCCGCCCCGATGGACGTGACCGGCGCCGTCAGCTTCCTGGCCCAAGTGCGGCAAGTGCGCGAGCAAGGCACCTACGAGTTCGAAGTAGTGCAGGGCTACAGCACCCGCCCTGACCAGATGCAGTTCCAAAAGACCACCATAGCGCCGGTCACCTTCACCATTGAAAAGGACGGCGTGCCCCTGCAGGCGGTGGTGGTGGCCGACAGCTTCAACATGCAGTCCCTGGATATCAGCGACACCTTCTATGTCTATGCGGTCGTGAACGGGGTCACCACCGACACGTTCAGCACGGCCAATCCCAATGCGACGGTGACGGCGGTTAGCGATACCAGCACGTTGGAGCAGGGGTACTTCACGCTTGAAACAAGTTGAGGTGGCGTAGGCGCGGCGGGCGGGAGGCGGCGTAGCTAGCCCGTGCTCTATCACTTTTCTCGCGTCGATCGTCAAAGCTATTGCTCAGGAAGGTTCGAGTAATGGCTGTATGGCCTGGATAGCGCAAGGAGCCTGCCAGTTTATCGAGCGAGCTTGATGCATCCTGCAGCACAGTGAAGTCTAGCGATCAAGACATTTGACTAAGTTGGGGGCGGCGTATGCGTTTTGTGAGGTTTAAAATAAATAACTTCAAAGGCATCAAGTCTGCTGAGCTGAATTTGGTTCCGGCAGGAAATAATGTATTTACTCTGATTGGGCTGAATGAAAGTGGTAAGACGACGGTTCTCGAGGCGATTGATGATTTTGGGGCGAATAGTGAAGGGACGGAAGCACTTTACGGAGCGGAAAGGGCATCAGAGCACGCATCGTTTGTGCCAAAGCACCTGAAGGCGAATTTTACGGGAGATGTGACAATTGAGGCTCTGTTGCGCTTTGATGATGGCGAAATAGATGCCGTGATCGAAGAGGTATACCAGAAGGCAGGTGCCAAGATATCAAAAGAGTCAGTTCCGAAGGAGCTCAAGGTCGTTCGTGGCTACAGGTTCGTGAATTCAGATTATGATTCGCGTATACATACATGGGCGACAAATCTTTATGGAAAGAAGAAAGGTGACCGCTCCGAGAAGGAAATACTAATAAATGATGTGGTCGGAAAAGTATTCGTCGCTTCTGTAAATCGACTTGTGCCAAAAGTCGTATATTTCCCGACTTTTTTGTTTTCAACGCCTGCCAAGATAGTTCTAAATCCGGATGGGGATGACGAGAGTGATGTCAATAGGTTGTACCGTCAGATAATTCAAGATATTGCGAGCTCATTGGACAGTCCGCTTGATGTAAAAACTCACATCGTGGATCGAATGCTAAGTGAGCAATCGGCTGTGCAACAACTCTTGAACATGATGATGTTGGCGCCTGATAAGCAACAACAAATTAATGCGACTTTGAATGCATTGTCGGCGCATTTAACGAAAACTGTTTTTGATAGTTGGGGGAAGATATTCTCTGGTAATTTTAAAGGCCGAGAGATATATGTTCGCCTTGGTGTTGATAACTCGGATGGGCGTCAGGAAGTTTATTTGTGGTTTGTGCTCAAGGATGGGGCAACTGAGTACGATGTCTCTGAGCGATCATTAGGATTTAGATGGTTTTTTTCCTTTTTGTTGTTCACTCTTTATCGCGTATATGCAAAAGGATCGCGAGGGTCGACGCTGTTTCTTCTGGATGAGCCTGCCTCAAACTTGCATGCGCGCGCGCAAATGCAATTACTCGATAGCTTTGCTCGAATCGCGGGCCGTTCAAATGGAATTATGTATTCGACTCATAGTCATTATATGATAAAGCCTGAGTGGCTTGATCAAGCTTTTGTGGTTTCAAATAAAGCAATTGATTACGAAGGGCAGGGTGAAGAAAATGGCTTTGTGTCGAACTCGCCAACTGAGGTGATTGTTGAAAGATATCGGGCATTTGTTGCAAAAAATCCGGGTAAGACGACCTATTTTCAGCCAGTTTTAGACAAGCTGGAGGTGGTTCCGAGTCGCCTCGATATTATGCGGCCATCGGTATTGGTTGAGGGGAAGGGGGATTTTTTTATTCTTGAGTATGGGCTTCGAGTTATGTTGAAGCCAAAAAAGAGTCACGTGTCCGTAGTTCCCACAAGGGGAGCTGCCGGTATGGATGAGTTGATCGGGTTATTCCTCGGTTGGGGGGTGAATTTTTTAATTTGCCTTGACGCTGACAAGGCTGGTAAGGAGGCTCGTAAGAGGTATCTGGCAGAATGGGGCCTCTCTTCAAGTAGAGTAATGACACTTGAAGAGGTTGAGGGGGTGCCGAAAGGGGCGAAAATTGAAGATTTGCTCTCGCCGGACGACATCAAGTTAGTGAGCGATCGTCTACAGATTGTTGGTAAACCTACGAAAAGTCAGATCCAGCTTTTTTTTAGCGAGGCTTTGGCTCGTGAAGAACGCTTGCCCATGTCGGATGCTTATTTGAAACGAATCGAAGCATTTCAGCGAGCCGTTAGCGGAGCTCTTATGCCGCCCAAATGAAAATTGGCGGCAAGCTAGAAGGGTTTTATGCCGCGTGAGCCTGCGCGCTAACGTTAGAACGTTGTGGCGAATGGATTGGGAGGGGGTATGAGGCAAGAGATTGTAGACTACGCACGTAGTAGGCCTAAGTGCGAGCGTCTTTTTCGTGCTTTGTCCACATCTTTCGATGTGACATTTGCGACGGATCGAAAATTCCATCGTGCAGAGTTTTATGTTTTCTTTCTAAAGCCTGATGTGGAGGTTGCGCAGGCTTTTGGTTTGAATTACGAGATTCTCGGTGTTTACTCGCCCTTTCCGACGGCACAGCCAAGAATGGCTCAAGCGATTGAGCAAATTATTAACGATGCGCCTGCAAAGGGAAGGGTAGATAGGATTGTTGTGTTCGTGTTTTCGGACGACTTTCAAGTAGCTGAATGGGCCGCCCGCTACGCCATGGACCACCCTGATTCTAGGATAATGATCGCTGCCCACGCGGCCTCTCTTGCGAGTGCCGTAAACCCAAAGAATGCTGTTCGTGACCTGCTGCAGAGTCGTCTGTACCACATCGATTTGTTCGATTATCGCCTCCCGCTCAATAGCGATGCATTCTATTTTGGTCGGAGCCATGATCTAACCAGGATTACTGGTGCGATAGATAGAGGTGAGAACGCTGGTATATTCGGCCTCCGCAAGACTGGGAAGACATCTTTTATTTTCAAACTTCGTAGGGTCTTGGAGGATTCGGATAAGGCCTGGTTCTTTTACTATGATTGCAAACTTCCTGAAGTCCGAAGCTTGCGATGGGACGCGCTTTTAACGCGCATTTCAAAGGATATTGCCCAGAAGTTAGGCGTAAAGTGGAAGGACCCTTCTGCTGATCAGGATGTGACAGTAGTTTTCCGGGATCTCGTGTTGAGGTCTAGGGTGAAGATCGTGCTCGCATTTGATGAAATTGAGTTCATTAGTCCGAATGCAATTCTTGATCCGCATTGGAGGCGAGACTTTGTAGATTTTTGGCAAACCATTTGGGGGGTGCAGTCGCAGATCAGAAAGTTGGTTGCGATTATTTCAGGTGTTATCCCTAAGGTTGCTGAAGTGGAACGCTTTAGTGGCGTTCAGAATCCCTTGTTCTCGATCGTTCGGCCGCATTTCCTTAAGGGCTTCCCAGAGGAAGATGTCGGGAAAATGGTAAAAGCCATCGGCGGCAAGGTTGGAGTGGTCTTTGATGATAATGCCATTAGTCACTTGGTTGGACGGTACGGTGGTCATCCATATCTTACGAGGCTTGCATGTAGCAGTGTCCTTGATGCGCTGGATCTCAAAGGCGCAAAGCGCCCCATCAAAGTTGCAAGCGAGGATTTGATTGCCAATCAGGACGGCCGCGAGCGGCAATTGCTTCCCTATGTTAGGCATATCGTGACGGAGTTGAAAGATTTCTACCCTGTTGAGTATGAAGTTTTAGAGATGCTGAGCCTCAACAAGTACTCTGAGTACCACGATCTGGCGGTTGATCCCGAGTTTGTTGAGCATCTCAGGTCGTTTGGAATTGTTGCTGAGGTGAACGGGCTTGATGAAATTTCTATACCTGTTGCAAAGAAATATATTGCCTCCGAGTGGGGTAAACGTAACGGAGTCAAGTATTCAGTTGAGGTGGTGCCTAATGGCGAGCGTGCGAATTGGTATAGATTGAAATCAAGGGCCATTCTGGACGGTATGCGTCAATTGGCCGACTATTTTAGGCAAACACTCAAGCAGCCATTTCTTCCTGTTGGAGGAGTGTCTGAAGCAGATAAATTTGTCGATGCCCCTTTAGCTAATGATGCCCATTCATATAGTGCTTTTTTCATTATTGCAAATAGATGCTTTGTTGAGTCGATCGAAGTGTTCATGAAGGAAAAAGGTGTGCAAGGCGCCGTCAATGGCCATCTGCATGATGTTCTGCCGCGGTTGGCGATTGCGCTGCAGCGGATAAGAGTTTATAGGCACGATGCCGGGCATATTGAGCTAAGTGTGCCAAATGCAATCAGGTTGCGCGATGACTTCCTGAAAGAAGACCTGGGGGGGCGCCAGCGCGGAACGGTTGAAGACGTCCATTTTGTTCTTCAGCAGTGCGCTGTCGACGGTTTGATGAATGCGATTCAAGCGGAATTAGTGGCTAATAGGCTCGTATAAACCAAGGGGGCGTAGATGCACGGGGGCGCGCGAGTCAGAGTGCATTTTCCAGGCCGGCTCAGGGCCGCTTTAGGCTTGGGCGATCAGAGGGTGTAATTACCGAGTGCTCTGGGCAAGAGTCGGATGTGAGCTCCGTAGTTTTCCCCTATTCGAGTTTTGAATATCGCCAAGGGCCAGATAGCGTTGACCTCACCCAAAGTGTTTGAGGACCACCATGCAAAACGGACGCAACGCCCAGGCAGTCGAACCCCTGAGCTACTCACTCCCCAGAAACAGGGGGCAGAGTGCACTTTCAGCTACAGCGCCCCCGCCAGCTCACGCCTTACGTGGCCGCCCGATTTTCGCCGGTCCGGCGGGACGCTGTAGTTGTTCCTCGATCATCAGAAACAAGGGGTCAGAGTGCACTTTCATCTGCAGCTCCCCGCCAGCTCACGCCTTACGTGGCCGCCCGATCTTCGCTGGTCCTGCGCGACGCTGTAGTTGTTCCTCGATCATGGTGCGGAAGCGATCTCCGCCGAGTGCATGCTGGCGTTGTAGGCGCAGTCGAATGACATCCAACTCTTCTGGGTCGAGCGCTTCTTCGACGAACTCGCGATACGCATGTGCGCGCCGTTAGGGCTGCGGGTCCAATGCTAGGTAGGCAGGGTGCGCGGTGATCAGTGGGGCGTGTTCGCCTAGCGCATTGGCGTGATAGCTAGACCAGCGATACAGGTCAGGCGTGGCCGCCAGCCCAGCCCGTACAGGGTTGAGCTCGATGTCGCGGTAGCACCGCAGTAGGTAATGGTCGCTGTCCACCGGGCAGGCCTTGTAACGCCCCTCCCAAAGCGTACCGGTGCGGTGGTATCGATCGTTCACGTAGCGGACAAAGCGTCGCCCCAGTGCTTGCATCATCGAGCCGACTTGACCCGTCTGGAACGGCGTCACTAGCAGGTGCACATGATTGGTCATCAGGACATAGGCGTGGACCGCGCAACCTATGCGCCCGGCGATATTGCTAAGTTCGCTCAGATAGCGAGTACGATCGATCTCCTCGAAGGAGCAGGGGCGGCGATCATTGCCTCGCTGTACGACGTGTTGAGGGACGTGCGGCAGGTCGAGGCAGGGCTAGCGGGGCATGCGACGTCTCCATGCGAGCTGCGTGCAGTCTCCGAGAATCGCCATTAGACATCCGTAGGCGGGCGTCGGCCGTTTGGGTAGGAAAAGTCCACACTGCCCCGGTTTTCTGGCTGACCTATGCATGCGATCGCGGGACTTGGACGTAGGCACCGGAGCCGAGGCTGCAGACATTCGGGTGATATGGCTAAAGCTGAGTGGGCGGCGGTAGGTTTTTTTACTCACCCGATACACCCCGGAGCGCCGCATACACCCGATTGAAGGCCGGCGCTGCGACCGAGTCCTCGATTCGGACACGGCCGCCCAGCAGGGTCAGCATCGGCGACCCCGCTCCGCCATAAATAGACAAGCCGCGCGCCTTGTGCCGCGTGGGCTCCGACCGCGATCATGTCTGCTGATCGCAACACTTCGGGGACTGGGGATGACACGGATTACACGGGCCTTCGCGCTCGCGCTGCTGCTGCTGTGCGCAACGGCCAACGTTGGGGCGCAGGAGCATACGCTGCCGTCCACCACCATGTACCAGGGCGGTATTGACGGGAAGACCACGTTCTTTACGAATGCGAACGTGGCCTGCCGACTGGTGGGCGACTCCGTCACCCGGAACTCGCCGCAGCCGCCGATCACCTATGCGAATGGTCGATTCGGCACCCATCCGACCGCCGGCATAGGGTGCTACTACGACGAGACCGATCGTTCGACCGGGCAGACGCAATACAACGTTTTCCGCCAGAACTGGGTGGCGCCCAAGCAGGTGTGCCCGGCTGGGTACAACTACCTGAAGAACCAGTTCACCTGTGTGCGCTACTCGTCGGTGGTGGCGCCCGCCAAGGCCTGCCAGCACTGCCCCACGGATGTCGGCAACCCCATCTCCGTCAACAGCGGCGTCAAGATCGAGCGCGCGCGCGATGAGCTGACCGCGCAACTGAGCCTGGCGCGCAGCTACAACTCGTTCCCCACCTTCATCGGCTCACCGAACCCGTATGGCGGCTCGTGGTTCTCCGACCTGACGCGCGAGTTGGTGGTAAGCGAGGCGCGGCCCTCGCAGTTCCAGGCGGCGCTGGTGATGCGCGCGGACGGGCGCTCGCTGGCGTTCACCCATGACGGCAATGGCCAATGGAAGCCCGAGGACGACCTGCGCCAGTACCGGCTCATTCCGTATCAGGTGGGCGGGCAAAGCTTCTGGGAGCTGCGTAAGCCGGGCAACGCACAGGAGATCTACGACGCTCAGGGCCTGATCCAGCGCGATCTGCGCGACGGCCGCGTGGTGGCGACCTACGCGCGTGATGCCAACGGCCGGGTGGCCTCCGTCACCGACGCCAACGGCCGCGTGTCCACGATGACCTACGGCGTCAACGATCAGCTCAGCCGCATCGACCTGCCCGACGGGCAGGCCATCGTCTACGGCTACGACGCCAACGGCCAGCTGGCCAGCGTCACCCAGGGCGCCTCGGTCACGTCCTACAGCTACGTCAAGATTGTCAACAGCTGGTACCTGACCGAAGTGGCGCACAACGGCGTGGCGTACGCCACGTTCACCTACGACGGCAGCGGCCGCGCCATCACTACCGAACATGCCGGTGGTGTCGACCGCTACGTGGTCAACTACGGCGCCGACGGCAGCAACGTCAACGTCACCACGCCGCAGGGTGGCAATACCCAGTTTCAGTTCCAGACCCGGTTCGGCGTGCGGGTGCCGAGCCAGCAGGTGGAGTCGGGGGCAGGTGGGGTGACCATCGCCGCGGGCACCGTCTACGACACCAAATCGAACGTCTCTAACCGCCGCCGCGGCGACTTGCTGACCTGTCTGTATTACGACACCGATTGGCTGCGCGTAATCGCGCGTTACGACTACCCGGCGGCCACTACGGCCCAATGCCCGGCCACCGACGTCTTGGCCGCAGCCAGTACCCGCCTTCGCAGCGAAACCACGGCCTGGGACACCGCCTTGGACCTGCCCACGCTGCGTCAGACCTACACCGCCAGCGGCGCCTTGCTGGCCAAGCAGGATTACAGCTATAACGCACGCGGCCAAGCGCTGACGTCGACCGCCACCGACCCGGCGACACCCGCTAATACCCGTACCGGCACCACCACTTACTGCGAGCAGGGCGACATCACCGCCGGCACCTGTCCGCTGCTGGGCGCGGTCACCTCGGTCAACGGCCCGCGCACGGACGTTGCCGACACCACGCAGTTCACCTACTACGCCAGCGACGACGCCACCTGCGCCAGCGCCCCGACCACTTGTCCGCACCGCAAGGGCGACCTGTGGAAGGTCACGAACGCGCTTGGCCAAGTCACCGAGACCCTGCGTTACGACGGCGCAGGCCGCCCGCTATCTGTTAAGAACCCCAATGGCGTCGTCACCGACATGGAGTACCACCCCCGTGGTTGGCTGACCGCCAGCAAGGTGCGGGGTCCCACTGCCGGCAGCGAAACCGACGACGCGATCACCCGCTACGAGTACACGCCCACCGGCTTGGTCAGCAAGATCACCCAGCCCGATGGCAGCTACACCACCTTCGGTTACGACGCCGCGCATCGCCTGACCACGGTCACCGATAACGCCGGCAACCAGATCGTCTACACCCTGGACAACGCCGGCCAACGCACCAAGGAAGACACCAAGGACAGCGGCGGCGTGCTACTGCGTACCCTGTCGTGGGTCTATAACCAGCTCGGCCAGCTCAGCACCGGCAAGGACGCCTACAACCACGCCACCGGCTACGTCTACGACGCCGCTGGCAACCTAGATACCGTCACTGATGCGTTGAGCACGATCACCGACAACAACTACGACCCGCTGGGCCGTCTGGTGAAGACCCTGCAGGACACCGCCGGGATCAACGCCCAGACCCAGTTTCAGTACGACGCGCTGGACCGCCTGACCCAGGTCACCGATCCCAAGGGCTTGAACACCCAGTACCAGTACAACGGCCTGGGCGACCTGACCCAGCTGAGCAGCCCGGACACCGGCGTCACCGGCTACACCTACGACAGCGCCGGCAACCGGAAGACGCAGACCGACGCCCGCAACGAGACGGCCACCTACAGCTACGACGCCCTCAACCGCGTCGTCGGCATCGCCTACAGCGATACCGCGCTAAACGTCGCCTACACCTACGACACCACCCAGGCCGTTTGCCAGAGCGGTGAGACCTTCAGCGCCGGCCGCCTGACCCGCATGGACGACGGCAGCGGCAATACCCGCTACTGCTACGACCGCCGCGGCAACGTGGTGCGCAAGGTCCAGACCACCAACGGCCAGGTGTTCACCCTGGTCTACGGCTACACCCTGGCCAACCAGCTGTCCTCGGTCACCTATCCCAGCGGAACGCGGGTCGACTACACCCACAACGCCCTGGGCCAGCCCAGCGGCGTGACCGTCACCCAACCGGGCCAGGCCCCGCAGGTGCTGCTGACCAGCGTTACCTACTACCCGTTCGGTCCGGCGGCCGAGCTGGAATACGGCGATGGCCGTCGCCTCAAGCGCACCCACAACCAGAACTACCAGCCGGGCGTGATCGAAGACGTGGGCCCGGACGGCCTGTCCCTGGGCTACGAGTTCGACGCCGTCGGCAATCTGATCAAGCTGCGCAAGGGCGACCAGTCCGAACCGCCGCTGCGCGCTTACGCCTACGACAAGCTCGGCCGCCTGACCGAGACCCGCGACGGCACGACCAATGTGTTGCTGCAGGGCTACACCTACGACGCCACCGGCAACCGCACCAGCAAGACCGACGCGGGCGCTACGCAGACCTACACCTATCCGACCAGCAACCATCGCCTGTCGCAGGTGGGTGCTACGGCTCGCACATACGACGCTGCAGGCAACACGGCGGCCATCGGGGGCACCGCCCAGGAGTTCATCTACACCGCGGCCAACCGCATGGGTCAGGTGAAGCAGGGCGGCAATGCGGTGATGAACTACGCCTACAACGGCCGCGGCGAACAGACGCGCCGTTACCCGACCAACACGTCAACGGCGCAGACCTATGCGAGCTATGACGAGGCAGGTCATACGGTTGGCGTGTACGACCATGCAGGCAATCGCGTCCAGGAAGTCATCTGGCTGGGCGATCTGCCGATCGGCTTGATCGACACCAACAAGCTGCACTACGTCCAAGCCGATCACCTGGGTACGCCGCGCAATGTAATTGATCCGGTCGCGGAGAAATCCGTATGGGCGTGGCAGTTGGGCAATGAGGCGTTCGGCGATAGCGCACCGAATCAAGATCCGGACAACAACGGTGCCGCGTTCGTGTTCGATCTGCGGTTCCCTGGGCAGCGCTATGACGCGATTAGCGGACTGAACTACAACTACTTTCGAGATTACGAGTCGATTACGGGTCGCTACGGCACCAGCGATCCAATTGGCCTCAATGGCGGAGTCAACACTTACTTATACGTCGACGCAGATCCTTTGTCAGTGATCGACAGGCATGGGCTGATGGGCCAGGTCATTGGTCAGGCGGTTTGTGAGTTTGTCGCCAGTATCGGTGGATACTGGCATAAGAGAAAGGAGGATCACTATTCAAGGTATAGCAGTGAGCGCAGGCAGAATGCTGAGAACGAATGCACGCAAATCTATCTAAGCTGCCAGTACAGCCCTAGTCCTTCTTGTGTTCCAGATGCGTTAAAGATATGCGACAAGATAAGGGCTGCTGTCGAGTGTGAGCTGCGCGGAGAGCAGAGAGATCTGGGGCTCGTTGACCCGGTCCCGTGGTGGGACATCGTCGGCGGGCTTTGCAATCTTGGAATAGTCGGTACTAAGCCGCCCAAGAGTCCAGTGCCATGAGGTCCTTGTTCATAATGTTTCTGTTTGGGCTGTGCGCATGCGCCGAGACTGGCGGGCCCGAAGGGTGTGAGCAGCTCTCTGTATTGATATCCGAGCAAAGTGTAGAAGTGGAAAAACTAGACGCTGCCTTTCGAAGGGGCGGGTTTGAATCCAATGAATTTGTTGCTCACATAGAATCTATAGAGGGCAGGCAGCTTCATGTCGTTGATCGTTGCATGTCTTATGCAATGAATGCGGGGGCTAAATGCAGCGAATACCACGATGTGAGGACGCTGCGCGATGTGGGCACAATCATGCGCGCATTGAGGATCGCCGTAGATGGCGAGAAGCCGCCAAGTCGAGTGTTTGTAAGTGGGATGCTTGATGCAGCGAGCGAGGCATTGGCAAGGCCGAAGAAGGGTTCTTCCTGCTTCAATCGAAAGCGATAGAAGAATGTGTCAGATCCGCTTTGGAGAACCGTCGGCGGTCGTTGTTGAAATGAGAGCGAGATTGGGATTGACGACGCCCGCCGAGACAGCGGTCAGTGTCGACTTTTTGAAAAGTCGACACCGGGGAACGGGGGCAGAGTGCACTTTCAGGTGCAGTTCCCCGCAAGCTCAAGCCTTACGCGGCCACCCGATCGCTATCGGTCCGGCGCGATGCATTAGCTGCTGCTCGATCATGGTGCGAAAGCGACCTGCCAAGCGGTGAATGGGTTAAGTGGAGCAGTGGAACAAGCCATGAATGACATCAAGTATCCGCATATGCGGCGGGAATTGATTGACGATCTATGGGCACTCTTCGAACCTACGCGCGCCGCGGATAAATTTGCGCTGCGCTCAACCGCACTAGAACATCTGATCCATTTCTTGTACGACGACACGTCGCTCGGCAGTGATGCTGACGCAGCAATAGGATGGTTTCTTAGAAGTCACGCCGAGGCCGAGGCGATAACGGTTCTGGTGAAGAGCTTCGATCGCTTCTTTTCCTTGTATGGGCTGGAGCCAGATTCCGAGGGGTACTTTGAACCGCCCGAATGGCTGGAAGTGGAGGGGAACGGATTGCTAGCACTGAGCCTGCTCAGAGATGGGGCGTCAAAGGGCAACGGCAGTTAGCCTAAGAAGGCCGGTCCATTTACTTGCCGCGTGGTGTTGTGGAGAAAGTCGAATTACGCCCGTCTTACGGCCGTCCCCAGTTGGTGTGCTATAAGCCCACTTAACCGTCTCTTCTACCCTAAGAAAAGCAGGAATGGCTCGTTACAAGGACGATCTAGCGCAGCGCCGTCGGCGCAGCCGTACACTCATGGTCAGCACGGTGCTGCTGGCCGTGCTGTCGGGCTGCCAAGGCCCGGCGCAGTCGCAGCCTGCGGCCGACGCTGCCGCGTCGGGCCAGGCCGAGAAGGCGGCCGCCACCGCGCCCGCAGCCGCTCCAGTCGCGGCGATTACACGGCTGGATCCGCCGCCCCCACAAGGCAGTCGCAAGTACCGCGATTGCTTGACCGCCGCGCGCGACGACACCCAAGCGCAATCACGTTGCCTGGACGACGAACTGGCCTATCAGGCCCGTGCCTTGGATCAATTATTTCAAGAACGCACCGTCGAGCTGGCCGGCGCGGAGCGTGAAGCGCTGCGCGCGCAACAAGCTGCGTGGGAGGACAAGACCGACCGTCTGTGCACCGCAACTACGCCGGCCTCGGGGCCTGGCGGCGCCGACGGTGGCGAGTGCCGGCTGGAACGCATCATCGAGCGCTTCGACGTACTGGCCGATGAATCGTTCTCTGCTGCACCGGCGCTGAGCGCGCGGGGCGTGCCCGACGCGCAAGGTGCGCTGCGCCTGAAGTTGGGCGATGCCGTCATTACCTTGAGTTCGGAGGGGTGCAGCGGGCAGGGGCGGATGGTGTGCCAAGGCCCCAGCCTGCAGATCAAGGCGCCGGACCTGGCTGAGCCGCAAACGCTGACGCCGGCGCAGGTGGTGGTGGCCTTGCCGCCGCAATCCGGCGCCACCGGCTATCGCGGCCCCCTGGACACGGGCTTTGCCGACGGTTGGCACAGCTTCGCATTGTCGGACCTCAACGCCGACGGGCATGAGGATCTGATGGTCTGGACCGGCTTGGACGGCACTTACGGCGATCCGTCCTACACCTACTATTTGTACGACGCCAGTACTCGGCGCTTGGTCGAAAACCGCGCGCTGGCGGAACTGGTGCGTGGGCAATCGGTGTCGCGCATCGCCGTGGGCCGGCTGTACGTGTGGTCCCGCAGCGGGGCCTGCGAGCGCGGCGAGCAAACCATCGACGCGCGCGCCGGCACGCCCAAGGTCGTGGAACGCAAGCAATACAACACCTGCACCAAAAACGCCCCGTAACACGGGCCGGGGCCGCGCACGACGCGCGGCCCCCAGGAGTTCAAAGACACAAGGAGATAGGACGTCATGAGCGATGGATACGGGCGCAGTGCCGCTTCCCCCATTACCCGCGATCAGGCGGTGCGCCTGATCGTGCAAACCTGCTTGAACGAGGGCGTCACCGACCAGCGCCAGATCGCCTACGTGCTGGCCACGGCCGAGCACGAAAGCCTCAACTTCACCAAGCCCGAGGAAGACTACGGCCGCCAGCAGGCCGCGCGCCTGGGCTACCAGGGCGGCGAGGAGTACTTCGGCCGCGGCTACGCTCACCTCACCCATCGCGACAACTACCAACGCCTGGGCGAAGCGCTGGGGCGCGGCAGCGAGCTGGCGGACACTCCCGCCTTGGCCGCCGATCCGCAAACCGCCTCGCGCGTGCTGGTGATCGGCATGCGCGACGGCCTGTTCACCGAGCGCCGCCTGGACCAATACGTCAACGCCAACACCACCGACTACGACGGCGCGCGCGCCATCGTCAACGGCAGCGACCGCGCCGCCCACATTGCCGGGCTGGCGCGCGGCTGGGAGGGCCAGGTCGCCGACCTGGTGACCTCCGTGCAGCGCGACGGCGTGGACCTCACGCCGGCAGCGCCGGCGCCTGCCGCCGACGCCGTTTTGCGCAGTGGCGACGCCAACGCGCGCGCGTTCGAAATGCAGCAGTACCTGGCGGCGCTGAACGTGCGCGGCACCAATGGTCAAGCGATTTCGCCTGACGGCGATTTCGGCCCGTCCACCGCGCAAGCCGTGCGCAACTACCAGCGCGACGCCGGCATCACCCCGCAGACCGGCACCGTCGACCAGGCGCTGATGGACCGCATGCGCGGCGACGTGCTGCAGGCCGACCCCAACTTCCGCCTCAAGAGCATCACCGACCTCTACGGGCCCTTGAACGACCGCGTGTTGAACACCGGCGACCGCGGCGATCCGGTCGCCGACCTGCAGGGCCAACTGCGCGGCCTGGGCTACCGCGACAACGACGGTCTGCTGGACGTGACCCGCCGCTACGACGCCAACACCCAGGCGGCCGTGCGCCGGTTCCAGCGCGACGAAAACATCGAGCCCGCCAACGGCATCGCCGACGAGCGCACCCGCGACGCGATCAACGCCCGCGCGGTGGAGCGCGGGCTGCCCGAAGCCGCCGAAGCGGTGCGCCGACGCCAGGAAAACGCCGCCGCGCCCGACCCGCAGGCGCCGGCCCAGCAAGCCCCGGGCGCCGCGCCCGTCGCGCCGCCGGCACAGCCGCCCGGCGACCAGCGCCAAGGTGCGGTCCAACCCACCGGCGGCGCGCAAAGCACCTATGCCTCGATGTTTCCGCAGGTGCTGGACCACGTGCACGGCGTCGAGCGCGAACGCGGCATCCCCGCCGGCCAACACAGCGCCAACCTCGCCGGCGTGCTCACCGTGGCCAGCCTGCGCGCGGACATCAATCCGGACCGCGTGGAGTTGAACAACGACGGCTCGCGCGCCCGCGCCGTCGAAGTCAGCCGCGTCAACGACCACCCCGCGTTCAACCGCAGCACCGAAGCGGTCCACACCGCCGCCGCGGTCGCCGTCCCGCAACGCCAGAGCGCCGAGGAAGGCGAGCGCGTGGTGGCCGAGCGCGAGCTGGCGCAACGCACGGCGACTCAGAATCAGACCCAGACGCAGGGCTCGGGCATGAGGATGGCCTAGCCGGGGCGGAGCGCGCTGTCCGAATCGCGCCCCTGTAGCCGGCGCTGCCGCCCGCGGATGCGGTGCGTCGTGCGTTGAGCCGGTGACGCGGCCTCGCGGCGGCGCGCTACAGTCGCGGGCGTGTGCCCTCATCGGATCAAGGAGCGCCGTCTCATGGAAGATGCCACGCGCAAATCGCTGCGTTTCGCAGCGGTGTTTCTAACCGGCGGCCTGTTGCTCTCGATGACCGTCTTGGCGAATCCGCCCGAAGACAGTCCCACCGCGCACTGGTATGCGCAGACCTACGGCGTGTCCATCGCCGAAGCCGAGCGCCGCACCATGCGCGAGCTCGAGATCGGCAAGCTGGGACAGCGCATCGAGGCCGAACGGCCGGACACGTTCGCCGGGCTGTACATCGAGCACCGGCCGACCTATCGCGTGGTGGTGCGCTTCACCGGCGACGCCAAGGCGCAACTCGCCGCCTACAGCGACGATCCTCTGTTCGTGGCGGAAACCGCGCCACGGTCGCTACAAATCCTGCACAGCACCCAGCAACTACTGACTCAGCGCCTGCACGAGGCGGGCATCGAGTTCCTGTCCGAAACCGATCTTAAGACGTCACATGTCGACATCTTCGTGCGAGACGTGGAGCAAGCCGCCGCGTGCCTGGCGGATCTGCCGGTGATGAAGGAAGGCTTCGTCCGGATACACAAGACCAGCGGATTCATCGAGCCGACCTAAGCCGGGTGCGGATCCCGAGCCGATACGCGTGGACACGCGCTTGACTCCGCCGGCGTTACCGTCCGCTGTGGCCGATCTTGCTTAGAGGAGATGCACCATGGAGCGAATCACCGGCAGTTGCCTGTGCGGCGACGTCCGATTGGTGGCCTCGGGCCACCCCTACCGGGTCGGTCTGTGCCATTGCCTCGATTGCCGGAAGCACTCGGGCTCGGTATTCCACGGCTCCGCGATCTTCCCCGAGGACGCGGTGACGGTGGAGGGCGACACCCGCGACTACGCGGGCCGCTTCTTCTGCCCGCGCTGCGGCTCATCGGTGTTCGCGCGCATGGGCGACGAGATCGAGGTGAGCCTGGGCGCTCTGGATGTTCCCGATCGATTGACGCCGACGTACGAGAACTGGACGATCCGCCGCGAGTCCTGGTTGCCGGCGTTTCCATTCAAGCGGCATTACGAACGGGATCGCGAGGGCACGGGGCGCTCCGAGGAGTAGCGCGCGCGGGCAGCGCTACTCGGGCAAGTGCCTGATCCTGTGCAGTACCCGGAGGCTTATGCCAATTCGGCTTGAGGGGTGGGGGCGCGACGTACCCAGCGCGCTATGGCGGACGTCAGCTCGTAGACCAGCAGCGGCGCGGCCCAGCTCAGCCACAGCAGCGTCGGGATCAGCACTGCCGGATGCGCCAGCGCCATCATGCCCGGCACCTGGATCGACAGGCGGAACACCATCGGCGCCAGGGTGACGATGTAGTTGCGCAGCATCCAGCGCCTGTGGTCCTGCGTGCGGCCGGCGCGGATTGCGATATAGCCGGGCAGGGCGGTGCACAGCCAGGCCAGCGCGGTCGCGGCGAACGCGGCCTGCAAGGCGAAACCGCCGGGCGTGGTGGCGATCAGGCCGGCGGCGCCGACGCAAGCCACCAGCATCGCGCTCAGGTATACGCGGCCGGTCCAGCGGTGCGCGCGCGGGTAGGCATTGCGCAGGCGCGCGATGAACTGCCACGGCCCCAGCAGCGCGGTCAGCGTGCCGCCGGCCAAATGCGTCCATAGCCAGGCGCGCCGCGACCAGAACATGCCGTAGGCGTTGGGGTCTTGCGGCGCGTACTTGTGGAAGGTACCCCACAGGAAGTGCAGCACCACGGCCAACGCGAGCAACCACAACACGGCCCACGCGACGCGACGGGCCACGATCGCGGCGGCGACTGAACCTGCTGCACGGCTGGATGGGGCCATGGTGCCTCGCTGGCGAGTAGTCGGTTAGTGCTTGCTGCCCGAATCATAGCCCGCGCGCCTGTAGGTTCCAGAGCGTCGGCGTTCGCTTCGGCGCACCTCGCGCACGGTCCATCGACGCGATAGTGCGTTAGCGCCTACGAGCTTGGCGATGAGGACCTTTCGATGCGGCCTATCGCTCGACCTGGATGAAGTACACCCAAGGCTGCGTTCCCGCACACGAATACTTCGATACGCGGGTTCCGCCACGCAGCGGATCGCGCTCCGCTCAATCGACCGAAGCGCCGGTCCTCAGCATGGCCTCCAGCAACGGCCGCTGTTGCTCCCGTTCCAGGCCGGCGAGGATCTCCGCGAGATCGACAGGCCGCTCGTTCTGGCCCAGCTTGAACTTGGCGTAAGCCGCGATCACGCGGGCGCGGAAGGCGACCACGTAGGGAGCGAGCTTGGCGTAGCGCACGCCCATCTCGGCGACCGACCAGGCGTTCGGGCGACCGCGCTCCATGTGGTCGACCAGGCGATTCAGCGCGTCCTGGGTGGCTTCGTCGCTGTCGTCGAACTCGACTTCGATCTCCAGTTGCACGCTCTCGTAGTTCCAGGTCGGCGCCTGGGTGCGGTCGCTCAGCCACGAGGGCGAGATGTAGCCGTGCTCGCCCTGGAACACCGCCAGCGCCCGCGGCTGCCGGCGCAGCAGCTCGGTATGCGGATGGGTGCGCGGCACGTGGCCCAGCAGGCTCAGCTCGCCGTCGGCACCGCGTTCCAGCAATAGCGGTACCGGCGTGGCCAGCGGTGCGCCCTCGGTGGAGCTGATGACCAGCGCAAAGGGGTGCGCGGCGATCATGCTGTCGATGTCGGCGAGGGAGGCGGGCTTGTAGACGGGATGGGTGTTCATGCGCTCGGGGCGTCGGTGCGATCGGCAATTCTAGAAGCAAAGCGGCGGCGCGGATGCCCGCTACTGCACGAAGATCAGCAGCACGCCGCACGGGTCCCAGACATGCAGCACGCTGGAGTCGTCCACCGGTTCGGGCGGCATGTAGCGCGCCGGCGCATAGCGGCCGCTGGCCACGACCTCCTTGGCGCGTTGGTGCCAGGCCTCGATGTCCGGCACGCCGATCACCATCATGAAGTTCTCGGCCCAGTCCTTGACGTAGTAGTTCTGCAACCGGAAGCAGTGGCCGTTCAAGTCGAAATCGGCGGTGCCGCCCCAGCCCTCGGACAGGGCGAACCCCATGGCCTGGTAGAAGCCTTTGGACACTTCGAAGTCCTGGGCGGGGACGTAGGCTTTGAGGTCGGTGATGCTTAAGGACATCTCTCTCGCTCCTGAGACATGATCTGAGGCCGCTGGCTCGCTTACGAACGCTATTCAACCATCTCCCACATCCGATTGCGTGGTTGCGTTACGTCCCTGTCCAACGCGCGAGGCCATCGGCTTTACGGTTCGATTACCCGCCTTTCACGGTCCCCTCCATGCGCCATGTTCGAATGCGCGCGTCCACTCGGGCACGGGAGAACGAGCATGAGGAAATACTCGATAACGACAGCGCTGGCGCTGCTGTTGATCTGCGGATCCGCCTTCGCGACCGTGGTGACCGTCAGCGGCCACGGGCAGAGCTACGATCCGGGCATCGCCCTGGCGGATGCGCGCGCGGATGCGAATGCCCAATGCATCGCGCAAGGCGGCACGCCGCTGGAAGAGGTCTACAATCACGTCACCCGCGCCAACCTGTGGCTGGCGAGTTCGATCTGGCGTTGCGACGTGCCTTGACGCGGGCGTCGCGACCCCACGTTCCTCGTGCATGGACGGCTAACGTTCGGTAACCGTGAAGAGCGGCGAGCAAGCGCTAGACCCTGCCTTAACCGCCCAACACGCAGCGTGCAGATTAGCCGGACCCCACCCGGCGCTTACGAGGCGATCGACATGGGCAAGGACAACAGCAAGCAAGGCGGCGAAGGCCCGCCGGACGGGCAGGGCCATCAGCCGCTGCCTGGCGAAAATCCGCACGACGGTGAAGGGCAGGCGCGCCGCAAGCATGTACAGAACGCGGATCTACCGGAAGGCGAGGGCCATCAGCCGTTGCCGGGTGAGGATCCGCCTTCGAAGGATTGAGGCCGGTCCGTTCGTTGCGCGCGTCCATTAGACGAGCCGGCGGTGCCGCGCGGCGCAGCCGGTTCGCTGGCGATGCATCGCTTATCGATCGTTTCTTAAGGAGCGGGGCAGAGGATTGCGCGCCCCGTCCTAAGCCCTAGGGACGGTCGGCCAACGCATTCAGTTCGGGCATCCAGTATCGGCCGGATCGATCTTGCAGCGCGCGATGAACTTCAAGATGGCGGTTGCGTTGGTGGCGACCGGCAGGGTGCCTTGGGTCATCCATCGCGGGTAATCGTCGACCTGCGCGCTGGTGACCTTTTTCCATTGCGCAATCATGCGCGGGTCGCTAGGCGGTCCGGGCACGGCGCCGGTGCCCAGTTGCAGCGGGCCGCGCAGGAGTTGGAAGAACACATCATCCGCATTGGCGGTTGGGGCGAGGTCGAGTTTGAAGCGCGCCAGCAAGCCCAGGCCGACGGTGTCGTAGGTGCTGCCGTAGTGATACGGCGCGCAGGCCGGACTAGCCACCCGGCACATGCGAAAGTAGCCCAGCAAGCTCAGGCTGACGTCGTAGTCGGTTTGCGGCAAGCCTTGCTTATCCAGCGCAGGCATGTCGATGAGCTCGGCATAGGCCTGCGTCAGGGCGACGGGATCGTAGCCGTATTCGTGCAGCGCGGCCAAGCCATATTCGGTGCCGTCGGTGCCGGTTGTGGCGTACATGCCGTCGACGCCGCGTGGGCACGGGTCGCCCGCGCGATGCCACTGGCCGTCGGAGTAGGGCGTGGGCGCGTGGCAGTCCGGGCTATAGAACACCTTGTTGACGTAGGGACTGTCCGGCAGGCCGCCGATGGCGTAGTAGTCGTACTGGCTGAGCGCCCCCTCTTTCAAACCGCGCACGATCTTGATGGCGCCGTAGTGGTAGCCGATAACGCCGGTCCGCGCGTACACCTCTTCCAAGAAGGGCGCAGCGGCCAGGTTCCAGGCGCGCATGTTGGCGCGCAGCACGTTCTGTTGCGTGCCGTCGATGGTCTTGCGGTACACGCCGTCGAAGATGCCGTCGCGGGTGGAGCGTCCAGACAAATCGACGCGACCGACATAGTGGGGGTCGGGGTTCTGAAGACGCAGCAGGAACTGCGCGATCTCGATGGCGCGGGTTTCCCACTCGGGCTCGTTCATCGTATCGCTGGCCAGCAGTAGGGCGCGACCGCACACGGCGTTGGGTAGGGTGTCGTAGTTGGCGGTCTCGGGCGAGTCGGGGACCGCGGCGATGGCGCCGTAGTCGAACATGGAAGGAGCGTTCGAGCGCAGGCTTAGGATCAGGCCGACATAGCGCCGCACGCCTAGGCGCACGTGGTGGCGTTCGGTATGACCGTCGTTCAACAGCACCGTAAAGTCCGCGCCGTAGCGCGCGTACAGGGCCAGGAACTCCAGACTTCTGCAGGCTGCGTGATTGTTCAGACGCTCGTAGTCGCTCAGGTCCTGCGCCGCGCCGGGTGCCGACTCGTTGAGCTGGACCGAGCGACGTGCGCCGTTGGGCAGGGCCGGCGCGGACGGATTAGCCGGATCGATGTGCTCTTCCAGCAACCAGGCCGCGGTGTCCTTCAGGACCTGTTTTCCGTCTTGGATCTCCGCGGGTGTTGGATTCAGCGCCGATGCGGCGGCGTGGGAACCGATACCCAGCAAAACGACGGCAAGCATGCAGCGAAGACGCGATACATTCATGACTTCCATGGCAGTTCCGAATGGCGGCGGCAGGCGAAGACTACCCTTCAAACCTGCGCAGCACGGAGTGTTGCAAGGATATTTTCGTCATGCCATCAAGAGTGTGCCGATGGTGAAAGTCGTGAGCACAGTAATGGTGTCAGACGGCATCGCTATGTCGAAATCTCGTCGGCGGCGCATGAGTATTGCGAGCTGGCCAAGCGAAATACGTCCGCCACGCGTAACCCCACGGCACCACCAAGGCCAGCAGCGGCAGCGCCAAAAACGATGCCGCGACTTCGCCGGTGGGCGTGCCCCACAAGGTCCCGGCCTGCCACAGCGGATAGGCGACGAAGCCCAGCCAGATCGCCTTGTAGCCGATGGTGAAGAACATCAGCGGCAACCAGCGCAGCGGACGCAGCAGGCCGAACAGGGCGAGCGCCGGGTAGGTGGCCCACACGGCGAACGCGACCGCGCGCACCGGGTCCCAAGGGCCTTCGTGCGTGAGCAGTGCGCTCCAGGCGGTCG
The DNA here is from genome assembly GCF_900114355.1 of Lysobacter sp. cf310. Classification (GTDB taxonomy): domain Bacteria; phylum Pseudomonadota; class Gammaproteobacteria; order Xanthomonadales; family Xanthomonadaceae; genus Lysobacter. The sequence continues at coordinate 289,635 of NZ_FOSS01000002.1, read as the reverse complement.
GTGTGACGAAGACCAGCATCAGCCCGAAGAACAGGCGCAGGCCCCAGAGCTGGATCGGGCGCACGCCTTCGTGACGCGGGTCGGGTGCGAACGGGTTGCGCATGGCGTCAGTCCTCGGAGGGCAGCGTGGGATCGAACGCGAGCAGGTCGCCGGGTTGGCATTCCAGCACCGCGCAGATCGCTTCTAGCGTGGAGAAGCGGATGGCTTTGGCCTTGCCGGTCTTGAGGATCGACAGGTTGGCCAGAGTGATGTCGATGCGCGAGGCGAGCTCGGTGAGCGTCATGCGGCGCGCATGCAGTTGTTCGTCCAGGCGGACCAGGATCGCCATGTCACACCGTCCCTTCGAGATCGGCGCGCATGCGGGCGCCGTGGGCGAACACGCCCGACAGCACGAACAGCAGCAGCACCGACAGCCAGGGCGCGAAGGAGAAGGCTTCAATGCGGCCCGGCTCCCACACCGCGGCGGCGATCGCGGCGACGATCAGGCGCAGCACTTCCAGCGCGACCACGCTCCAGGCGATCCGGTCGAGGCGGCGCACGTTCTCGAGGATGAAGGGATCGCCGTTGCGCACGGTGTCGACGATGGCCAGCAACCGGCGCAGCACGGTGTGCACGATCGCGGCGCCGGCGATACCGACCATGACGATGCCGCGCAGGCCGTACGAAGCCTGCGGGTACTTGGCGACCAGGTCGAAACCCAGCGCGCGTTCGGGCCAGCCGTTCATCAGGAAGCTGGCGCTGAGCAGCACGATCAGGCAGGCCAGGTAGATCAGGTTCAAGACCGTCAGGCCCTGGATGACCGGGCGGGCGACGGCGAGGGCGCGGGCGGAGGTGCGGTTCATGGAAGGCTCCCTGCGAGTTATCGTGTAGCGATAATAGACATATCGTTTTACGATAAAAATAGGCCGGAAGACAGGGGCACTCGGCGCGGAGAGCCCAGCGGCAGGGCATTGCGACTGCCGCCGCGACCGCTGCCCGCGGCGTGCCCGAGGGGTCGCCGACGGCTTTGCGATTGTTGGCTGTTCGCTTCGGCCCTGCACAAGGGCACAGGAATTACGGCCAAAAAGGCACTCAAATCGCCGCCTAGCGAGGCGAGGCCGCTTGACCTCGCCTACCAAAGAAAAGAGAATGATCGTTCATTCTATAATGTGGCCGCGGTCTGTCCGACCGCAACAACGACCTGAGGCTCCCCCATGCCGTCGCGCAAGTCCATGACCCATAACGCTATTTCCCGCGTCCCCGCAGTGATCACCGTGGCCGTGCTGGCTCTGTCCCTGGCCGCCTGCGGCAAGGGCGGCGAGCCGCAGGGCGGCCCCGGTGGCCAGAAGGGCCAGGTCACCGTGGTGACCCTGAAGCCTGAGACCGTCACCCTGACCCGCGAACTGCCGGGACGCACCAGCGCCTCGCTGGTCGCCGAGGTGCGGCCGCAGGTGAGCGGCATCGTCCAGCAGCGTCTGTTCGTCGAGGGCGGGCTGGTGCGCGCCGGCCAGCCGCTGTATCAGCTGGACGACAAGACCTACGCCGCCGATCTGGAAACCGCCAAGGCCACGCTCGCACGCGGCGAAGCGGCGCTGAGCTCGGCGCGTTTGAATGCGCAGCGTTCCAGCGACCTGGTCAAGATCGACGCGGTCAGCAAGCAGGACGACGAAACCGCGGTCGCCACGCTCAAGCAGAGCCAGGCCGATGTGGCCTCGGGCCGCGCGGCGGTGCAAAGCGCCGGCGTGATCCTCGGCCGCGCGCGCATCACCTCGCCGATCAGCGGCCGCATCGGCAAATCGACGGTGACCCAGGGCGCCCTGGTCACGGCCAACCAGGCTGACGCCCTGGCGGTGGTGCAGCAGCTCGATCCGGTGCACGTCGACATCAGCCAGTCCAGCGCCGAGCTGCTGGCGCTGCGCAAGCAGATCGCCGCCGGCACGCTCACCGAGGCCGACACGCCGGTGACGATCCTGCTCGAAGACGGCAGCAAGTACCCGCTGCAGGGCAAGCTCGCGTTCTCGGAAGTCACCGTGGACGAAGGCACCGGCAGCTTCCTGCTGCGCGTGGTGGTGCCCAATCCCGACAACCTGCTGATGCCGGGCATGTACGTGCGCGCGCTGATCGGCACCGGCGTGCGCCAGAACGCGCTGCTGGTTCCGCAGCAGGGCATCAATCGCGACCCGAAGGGCAACGCGACCGCGATGGTCGTCAACGCCAAGGGCCAGGTCGAGCCGCGCGAAGTCCAGGTCGGTCAGGCCATCGGCGACAAGTGGCTGGTCGAGAGCGGCCTGAAGGCCGGCGACAAGGTGATCGTCGAGGGCCTGCAGAAGATCGGCCCCGGCATGCCGGTCGATGCGACCGAGAAGGGCGCCGCGGCGGCCAAGCCGGCCGCGGCCCCCGCCGCCGCGCCGAAGCAGTAATCGGAGAAATTCATGGCACGGTTCTTTATCGATCGCCCGATCTTTGCCTGGGTCCTGGCGATCATCATCATGTTGGGGGGCGCGATCGCGATCACCCAGCTGCCGATTTCGCAGTACCCGACCATCGCGCCACCGACCGTATCGGTGAACGCGTCCTACCCCGGCGCTTCCGCCAAGGCCGTCGAAAACTCGGTGACCCAGATCATCGAGCAGAACATGAAGGGCATCGACGGCCTGATGTACATGTCGGCGACCAGCTCGTCCGACGGTCAGTCCGGCGTCACCCTGACTTTCGAAAGCGGCATCGATCCCGATATCGCCCAGGTGCAGGTGCAGAACAAGCTGCAGCTGGCCACCCCTTTGCTGCCGCAGATCGTGCAGCAGCAGGGCGTGAGCGTGTCCAAGGCGAACTCGTCGTTCCTGCAGGTCATCGGCTTCGTGTCCGAGGACGGCAGCATGAACGGCGCCGACATCGCCGACTACGTGGCCGCCAATCTGGTCGATCCGCTCGCGCGCGTGGACGGCGTCGGCAGCACCCAGCTGTTCGGCACCAAGTACGCGATGCGGATCTGGCTGGATCCGGACAAGCTCAACACCTACAAGCTGACCCCGACCGACGTCATCAACGCCCTGAAGGCGCAGAACGCGCAGGTCGCGGTCGGCCAGCTCGGCGGCACGCCCTCGGTGAAGGGCCAGCAGCTCAACGCGACCATCACCGCGCAGGACCGCCTGCAGACCGCCGAACAGTTCCAGAACATCGTGGTGCGTTCCAACAGCAGCGGCGCCGTGCTGAAGCTGCGCGACGTCGCGCGCGTCGAGCTGGGCCAGGAGGACTACAGCACGATCGCCCGCTTCAACGGCAAGCCGGCCACCGGCATCGCGATCTCGCTGGCGACCGGCGCCAACGCGCTGGCCACCGCGCAGGCGGTGCAGGCCGAGCTGGAGCAGCTCAAGCCCTCGTTCCCCAAGGGCCTGAAGGCGGTGACGCCGTTCGATACCACGCCGTTCGTGCGCGTGGCGATCGAGGAAGTGGTCAAGACCCTGCTCGAAGCGATCGTGCTGGTGTTCCTGGTGATGTACCTGTTCCTGCAGAACTTCCGCGCCACCCTGATCCCGACGATCGCGGTGCCGGTGGTGCTGTTGGGAACGTTCGGCCTGCTCGCGCTGTTCGGCTATTCGGTCAACATGCTGACCATGTTCGCGGTGGTGCTGGCGATCGGTCTGCTGGTGGACGACGCCATCGTCGTGGTCGAGAACGTCGAGCGCGTGATGAGCGAGGAGGGGTTGTCGCCGGTCGAGGCCACGCGCAAGTCCATGGATCAGATCACCGGCGCCCTGGTCGGCATCGGCCTGGTGCTGTCGGCGGTGTTCGTGCCCATGGCCTTCCTGGGCGGCGCCACCGGCGTCATCTACCGCCAGTTCTCGGTGACCATCGTCTCGGCGATGGCGCTGTCGGTGCTGGTCGCGATCGTGCTGACCCCGGCGCTGTGCGCGACCATGCTCAAGCAGATCGAGAAGGGGCACCACGCGTCCGACAAGGGCTTCTTCGGCTGGTTCAACAAGAAGTTCGACGCCGGCAACAGCAAGTACCAGGGCGTGGTGCGTGGCATCGTCACCCGCTCGGGCCGCTTCATGATGGTGTTCGCGGCCATGGCGGTGCTGATGGGCGTAATGTTCTTCCGTTTGCCGTCCTCGTTCCTGCCGCAGGAGGATCAGGGCTTTCTGTTCACCATCGTGCAGGCGCCGGTCGGCGCGACCCAGGAGCGCACCGGCGAGGTGCTCAAGAAGGTCGAGGAGCAGTTCCTGTCCGACAAGGCCGTGGATTCGCTGTTCACCGTGCAGGGCTTCAGCTTCGCCGGTAACGGCCAGAACGCGGGCATGGCGTTCTCGCAGCTCAAGCCCTGGGAAGAGCGCGAGGCCACCTGGGGCGACCGCTGGCGCTGGCTGACCAGCTTCGGCAAGACCCCGATGCCGGACAACAGCGTCAACGGCGTGGTCGGGCGCGCGATGGGCAGCTTCATGCAGATCAAGGACGCGTTCGTGTTCGCGCTGGCGCCGCCGGCGGTGTTCGAGCTGGGCAACTCCAACGGCTTCGTGTTCTACCTGAAGGACAACGCCGGTTTGGGCCACGACGCCCTGGTCGCCGCGCGCAATCAGTTCCTCGGCATGGCCGCGCAAAACGAGCTGATGCAAAACGTGCGACCCAACGGCATGGAAGACACGCCGCAGTTCCGCGTCGACGTCGACAATCAGAAGGCGTCGGCGCTGGGTCTGAACATCGCCGACATCAACTCCACCCTGCAGGCGGCCTGGGGCGGTCAGTACATCGACGATTTCGTCGATCGCGGCCGGGTCAAGCGCGTCTACATCCAGGCCGACGCGCCGTTCCGCATGGTGCCCAGCGACTTCAACCGCTGGTACGTGCGCAACGACAAGGGCGAGATGGTGCCGTTCTCGGCCTTCGCCACCACGCGCTGGGAATACGGTTCGCCGCGACTGGAGCGCTACAACGGCGTCTCGGCGCTGGAAATCAACGGCGAGGCCAAACCGGGCGTGAGCTCGGGCCAGGCCATGGCTGAGGTCGAGAAGCTGGTGGCGCAGCTGCCGGCGGGCATTGGCCTGGAATGGACGGGGCTGTCGTTCCAGGAGCGCCAGGCCGGCGCGCAGACGCCGCTGCTGTACACGCTGTCGCTGCTGATCGTGTTCCTGTGTCTGGCGGCGATGTACGAAAGCTGGGCGATCCCGACCTCGGTGCTGCTGATCGCGCCGATGGGCATCCTGGGCACGGTGCTGGCGACCTGGCTGCGCGGCATGGAGCGCGACGTCTACTTCCAGGTGGCGATGCTCACCACGGTGGGCTTGTCGAGCAAGAACGCGATCCTGATCGTCGAATTCGCCAAGGAGAACCTCAAGAACGGCATGGACCTGATCGGCGCCACTCTGGCCGCGGTACGCGACCGCCTGCGCCCGATCATCATGACCTCGCTGGCCTTCGGCCTGGGCGTGCTGCCGCTGGCCCTGGCCACCGGCGCGGGTTCCGGCGCGCAGCGCGCGATCGGTACCGGCGTGCTCGGCGGCATGGTGGTGGGTACCTTCCTGGGTATCTTCTTCGTCCCGTTGTTCTTCGTGGTGGTCGAGAAACTGTTCGTGAGGAAGAAGCACGCGCCGGCTGCGCAGGCTTCGGAAGGAGTGCAGAGCCATGAATAAGCTGTCGATGCATGCCCTGGCGCTGGCGATCGCGTTGGCGACCGCCGGCTGCGTGAGCCTGGCGCCGAAGCTGCCGGTCGCCGACGCGGCGATCCCGGGCGAGTGGCCGCTGCCGCCGACCACCCAGGCCTTCGCCGGCGCGGCGCCGGCGGGCGAGGCCACCGAGGCGGTCTCCACCGCCGCGGTGGCCGACATCGGCTGGCGCGATTTCTTCGTCGACCAGAACCTGCAGACCCTGATCGGGCGCGCGCTGGAGAACAACCGCGATCTGCGCGTGGCCGTGCTGAACGTGGAGAAGGCGCGCGCGCAGTACCGCATCCAGCGCGCCGACCGCGTCCCCGCGGTGGGCGTGAGCGCGCAGCTGCAACGTACCGGCGGCGACAATCAGGTGGTCAGCGATCAGTACACCGCCGGCGTGGGCATCACCAACTTCGAACTGGATCTGTTCGGCCGCGTGCGCAACCTGAGCCAGTCGGCGCTGCAACGCTACTTCGCCGAGGAAGAGGCGCGCCGCGGCGCGCAGCTGAGCCTGATCGCCGAGGTCACCAACGCCTACCTGACCCTGGCCGCCGACCGCGAGCTGCAGTCGGTGTCCGAGGCGACCTTGAAGAACCAGCAGGCGGCCTACGACCTCACCGTGAAACGGCGCGAGCTGGGCGCGGTATCGGGCCTGGAAGTCAGCCAGGCGCGCACCCAGGTCGAGCAGGCGCGCGCGGACGCGGCGCGTTACGCGGGCCAGGTGGCGCAGGACGTCAATGCGCTGAATCTGCTGGTCGGCGAGCCGGTCGATCCGGCCCTGCTGCCGCAGCGCCTGAGCGACGAAGTCAGCGGCATCGCGGCGCTGCCGTCGGGCCTGCCGTCCGAGGTGCTGTTGCGCCGTCCCGACGTGCTGCAGGCCGAGCATACGCTGCGCGCGACCAACGCCAACATCGGCGCCGCACGCGCGGCGTTCTTCCCGTCGATCAGCCTGACCGGCTTGTTCGGCAGCGCCAGCACCGAACTATCGGGCCTGTTCGATGCCAATACGCGGGCCTGGTCGGTCAACCCGGTGATCAACATTCCGATCTTTCAGGGCGGCAAGCTGCGCGCGGGCCTGGACTCGGCCAAGGCCGATCAGCAGATCGCGCTGGCGCAGTACGAGAAGGCCATCCAGGCCGGCTTCCGCGACGTCGCCGACGCGCTGGCGCTGACCCAGACCCTGGCCCAACAGCGCGAGGCGCAACAAGCGTTGGTGGAAGCCGCGGCGCGCGCGGACCAGCTCTCGACCGCGCGCTACAAGGCCGGTCGCGACAGCTACCTCAATCAGCTCGATGCCCAGCGCACCTTGTACGGCGCGCAGCAGGGCCTGGTGACCACGCGCCTGAGCGAACAGGTCAATCGGGTGACGCTCTATAAAGTACTGGGAGGTGGCTGGAACGAGCGCAGCCAATGAGCACGCCCAAGCGTACCGTCAAGGCCGAGGAACGCGCGCTCGCCCAGCGCGAGCGCATCCTGGTCGCCGCGCAGAAATGCTTCGTGATGCATGGCTTCCATGCCGCGAGCATGGCCAATATCGCCGAGACGGCCGGCATGAGCGCCGGCCTGATCTATCGCTATTTCAAGGCCAAGAACGACATCATCCTGGCCATCATCGAGCGCCAGCTCGAGGAGGCCCGGGCCGATGTGGCCAAGCTGCACGCAAGCAGCGACCTGGTCGGCGGCATCGCCGAAGTGTTTCAGCAGTGGCAGGCCAACGATCCCGGCATCACCAATGCGGCGCTGTTTCTGGAGCTCACCGCCGAAGCCACGCGCGATCCCGAAATCGCCGCGGCCACGCATGCTTCCGACAAGGTGTTCCGCGCCGACCTGGCGGCATGGTTCGCGCGCAGCTGCGAGCAGGGCGGCCTGGGCGTGCCCGAGTGCGAGGTCGAAACCCGGGTATTGATCCTGCAGTCGCTGATCGAAGGGCTGGCGATGCGCTCGATCGCGCAACCGGATCTGACCGTGGCGCAGGTAAGGGTGGCGTTGGAACGGATCCTGCCGGGCCTGCTGTCGACCCAGGACTAAGCGGCGCGTGCCGCGGCCTATCGTCCAGCAAACAGCCGCCGTTGGGCGGCTGTCTTGCATTGCAGCGCGGGATTCAGCGCCGCATACCCAGCACGCCATCCAGCGCCAGCTTCGCCTTGAACCCGGCCTTCTCCAGGCGCTTGGCGACTTCGCGCGGGACATCGCGACCGCTGGTGAGCTTGTTTGGACTGCCGGTGTAGTGAAACAGACGGCCGCCGCGGCGCAGCACGCGCGCGAGGTGGTCGTAGAAAGTTTGCGAGTACAACTCGCCGGCGATGCCGAAGCGCGGTGGATCGTGGAGCAGAGCGTCCACCGAGGCGTCGCCGATCTGCGCAATCGCTTTCGACACGTCGGCTTGGGTGAGCTCCAGGCGTCCGCCGCTGGCGGGCGCGTCGGGATCCGGCGACCAGGGATTGAGCGTGCGCAGCCATAGCACGTTCTCGTTCTTCTCGAACGAGACGATGCGCGCGGCGCCCGCCTCCAGGCAGCAGGCGGCGAAGTAGCCCAGGCCGCCGCAGGTATCCAGCACCACCTTGCCGCGCGGTTCGACCAACGCGACTTTGCGCTGGGCGTCGTCGACAGGCGAGGTCTTGGCCGTGGGCAGCATCTTGATGCCGTCGATTTCGAACGTGGGCGCGCCCCATTCGGTCGGCACCAGTTTGATCAGCGAGCCGGCGTAGCGCGATACCGTCGCGTAGTCCTCGCCGTCCCAGTAATAGACGGTGCGGTCCTTGAGCGTGCCCGGGTAGGGATAGGCACGGTCGCGCCAATGCCAGGCGTCCGCTTCCAGCCGCATTGCTTGGTTGGAGCGGCCCAGATCGAGCGAGCCGGCCCAGGTGCTCGCCTTGGCGTCGCGTGCGGCCCGCAATGCGTCGGCGACGGGGCGGGTGAACAAGGGGCCTGAATAATGGGACACGACGGCGGCATCTCGGAGGGCGCGATGATGAGCGCATGCGTCCGGAGCGAGCAGGAGCAGTGCGGCTGTGAGCTGCGGATCGTACCGCGCGCCAGCGCCGTTGTGGCGAGGAAGGGGCGCCGAGCCCGCTATGCGCGTACCCGCGGCGCGCGTGCCCTCACTCGGATGCGCGGATGCGCGTGTCGACGGCGATCCAGTTGCTTTCCCAGGTCCGGCCGCCGTCGGCGGAGTAGGCCTGCTCGAAGCGCGCCGAGTCGGGCGTGATGTCGGAAATCACGAAGCGCACCAGGATCGCGCGGCCGTCCAGGTCTTCGGCACCGTAGAACTCGCCGCGCCCGCCCTGGAAGCCGCCGTACAACGGGCGGGTCAGCATGCCGTTGCCGGCGCTGGCGTAGTTGATGTTCCACTGCCGGGTCTGCGGGTTGTACAGACGCAGGCTGGTGCCGTGGATGCGGCCGCTGGGGCCTTCGATGCGCAGCTCGACCAGATTGGCGCGGTCGTCCAGCACGCCGCGCACCACGCTGGTGCCCGTGTATTCGACCCAGTCCCGCGATCCCGACAAGGGGCGCGTCAGCCGGCGCACCTGGGTCTTCCAGGTGCCGAACTCCCAGTCGAAATCGTGTTGGCCGTCGCGCTGCGCGGTCGCGGCCTGCAGCGGTTGCGCGGACGCCGTCATCGCCAGCAGGGCCAGCAGGCAGGCGCTGTGGCGCCAGTGTCGCAGGGCGTTTTGCATCGCGGGGCTCCGTTTCGCATGATGGCGCACAGATTGCGAGCGCGAGGCGGCCATGAACAAGAACGCACCTGCAGGTAACCGTGCCCGACCCAATCCGCTGCAGGGCTGTCCGCTGGCGGCGGCGTTCGCGGCCATCGGCGGAAAATGGAAGCTCACGATCCTGTACTGGCTGGCCCACGGCGAACTGCATTTCGCCGGCCTGACGCGCCGGGTCGCGCCGATCTCGCACAAGGTGCTGGCGCAGCAGCTGCGCGAACTCGAGGCCGACGGCATCGTGGAGCGCACCCCGACCGGCACGCCACCCGCGCCGGTAATCTATCAACTCACCGCGTATGGCCAGACGCTGCTGCCGCTTATCGAGGGCGTGCGGGTCTGGGGCGAAGGGCACCTACAGCGGAGCGCCATGTCGCCCGCCGCTGCGGAAGGCCTGAGGTGTGGCTCGGCGATCGGACGGGATGCCTAAGGAATAGTCGGTCTTGCGCGGCAGATTGCGTTGATTCGGCGAACCCCTGCGCGGCCGTCGGGCCGCGCAGGGGCGTCGATCACTGGGTCACCGTGAGGGTCAGTCCGTAGCGCTGCAACAAGGGGTTGATCGGCGCGAATCGAGTCACGCGCTGGTTGGCAGGCACGCCGCAATTATTGTCCTGGCCATTCATTTGGCCGCTCGAGGTCACGCCCTGGGCCTGGTCGCCGCTGAACCAGGCACCACCGGAATCGCCCTTGCCCGCGCAGGCATCGGATTCGGTCATGCCACGCGTCGTACCGAAGCCTGGGATGAAGACGGTGACGTTCTTGGCGCGGATATGACCGCATCGGTAGCCGGTCTTGTAGCCCGAGCGACAGACCGCGCCGCCGAGCGGGGTTTCGGCGCTGCCTCGTATCGGTATGAGCGCGCCGAACGCGAAGTAGTCGTTCACGTACGGCATCATGTTATGGCCCGGGAACACCGCAACCCAAGCGCTATCGAAGGCGTTGTCCAGCCGGCTGAAATGGCCGATCCACTCGCCGCCATGGTTCACGTAGCGATTGGGAGCGCCGCAATGCGCGGCGGTGGCAAAGCCGATGTGCGGGCCCTGGGTGACCGAAAAGCCGACCGAGCACGCGCGGGCATAGAAGTTTCCGTCAGCGGCGGTATAACCGTAAGGATTGCCGCCGGCGACGTTCTGTACCAGCAGTTCTTCGCGGCTTTCGGCGGTTTTGAAACGCACGGTGTCGATGTCCGCGCCGCTGGCGGCGACGAAGTCGATGCCGGCCTCGGTGGCGCCAGGCGCGAGGGCGACCACCACGGTGTTGCTTTGCGGGTCGACATGCCAGGATTGAATGCCTTCGGCCAGCGGCTTGCTGATGCCGGGGATGCGCGAACTCGCGTTGCGATCCAACGATTCCTTGGACCGCTCAAGCGCGGCCAGGCTGTGGCGCACCTTGCGTAGTTCCACGCCCGCGCGGCGCAGGCTGGGACCGACGCTGCCGGATGCGGCGACAACCTGACGATAGGAGCCATCGCTCTGTCGCTCGATCCAGGTGCCGGCGAAATTCTTGCCCAATGCGCTTCGCGCCAACGCCTCTTCGCCGGCGGCCGCCTGTTCTACGCTGCGCAGGGCGGTCACCTGTTGGGCGGTCAGGCCCAGGTCGCGTTGCATCGCCTTGCCGATCAGCGGGTGCAGGGGGCCGGCGGCAAGCGCCGTGCCGGAGACGAAGCCGATGCAGGCCAGAGCGGTGGCCATCGCGAGCGGACGGCGTAGCGATGAGCGAGGGGTGCGGCGTTGTGTATGTGACATGGCAAACCTCCGTTGAGTTCGAGTTGAATGTCGTGGCGCGGCGATGTCCTGTTCCGAAGTTCCTGCGCTAGGGGAACTACGTGGTGCGACTTGGATGAGCCCCAGGCATGGCCTCCTGCCATGCCTGGGCGGCCGTTCATTGAGTGACCGTCAAGGTCAGGCCGAAACGGCGCAGCAGCGGGTTGATCGGGGCGAAGTAGGTCTCGCGCCACGCCGCGGGCAGGCTGCAGTTGTCGTTGCCGCCAAGGACAGCGGCCGAAGACACGCCCTGGGCCTGGTCGCGGCTTAGCCAGGAACCGCCGGAGTCTCCCCTTCCGGCGCAGGCATCGGTCTTGGTCAGACCCGACCAGACTTTGCCGTTGGAAAGCGGAGCGGAAACGTTCTTGGCGCGGACGTAGCCGCAGCGGTAGCCGGTGGTCGCTCCAGAGCGGCAGACCGAGGCCCCGATCCCCACTTCGGCGCTGCCTCGGACGGGAAGCAGGGCGCCGAAGGCGAAGTAATCGTTGACGTAGGGCAGCAAGGTATGGCCGGGGAACACCGCTACCCAGGCGTTATCGCTGCCTTCGTCCAGCGCGCTGAAGTGGCCGATCGTTTCGCCGCCATGGAACACATAGCGATTGGGCGCGCCGCAATGCGCCGCGGTGGCGAAGCCGATATGCGGCCCTTGGGTAACCGAGAAACCGACCGAGCAGAACACGCCACCCTTGGCGGAGATCGCATAGCCGTTGCCGCCGGCGATCGTCTGCGCGAGCGGCTCCACCACGCCTTCCCTGGTCTCGAAGCGCACGGTCTGGATATCGGCGCCGCTCGCGGCGACGAAGTCGATGCCTGCCTCGGTAGCGCCCGGGGCCAGCACGATCACCACGGAGTTGGTCTGCGGCTCTACGTACCAGGAGTGAATTCGGCCCGCGATCGGCTTGCTGATGCCGGGGATGCGCGCAAGCGCGTTGCGATCCAACGCGTCTTTCGACCGCTCCAAACTGGCCAGACTGTGCCGTACCTGGCGCAGTTCCGTCCCCGCGCGGCGGACGCTGGGCTTGATGGCTCCGGACGCGGCGACGACTTGGCGATAGGAGCCGTCGGCCTGGCGTTCGATCCAACTGCCGGCGAAGTGAATGCCGAATGCGCGCCGGGCGAGCGCTTCCTCTCCAGCAGCGCCCTTTTCCAGGTTCTGCAGGGCGGTGACCTGATGGAGTGCGAGGCCGAGGTCGCGTTGCATGGCCTGGCTCATCAGCGGGTGCAGGGTATCGGCGGCAACCGCAGTACCGCAGGCGAAGCCGAAGCAGACCAGGGCGGCGGCTCTCGCTGCTTGCCGGCCTAGCGATGAACGATGGGGGTAGCGCTGTGCATGGGACATGGCGAACCTCTCTTACGAGTCGAAATGTCGATAGCGCGGCGATGTCCGTTGCGAAGGCCGCGCGCTTGGGGGCCACTGGGTGGTGCGGCGTCGAAAAGCCCAGGCATGGCCACCCGCCATGCCTGGGCGGCCGTTTACTGCGTGACCGTCAAGGTCAGGCCGTAACGCTGCAGCAAGGGGTTGATGGGAGCGAAGTAGGTTTTGCGGGTCGCTTCGGGCACACCGCAGTTGTCCGTCTTGCCCACTGGGATCTCGCCGCTCGAGGTCACGCCCTGTGCCTGATCGCCGATAAGCCAGGAGCCGCCGGAGTCGCCCTGGCCGGCACAGGTACTGGCTTGGGTCAGGCCCTGAACGACGCCGAAGTTCGTTACATTGAGAGAGACGTTCTTGGCGCGGATGTGGCCGCATTGGAAGCCGGTCTTGTAGCCGGAGCGGCAGACTGCGGAACCGATCCCCGCTTCAACGCTGCCACGTATCTCCAACAGGCGATTGAACGCGAAGTAGTCGTTGACGTAGGGCATCATGTTGTGGCCCGGGAACACCGCCACCCAGGCACTGTCGTAGGCATTGGTGATCTGACTGAAATGGCCGATCCATTCGCCGCCATGGGCCACATAGCGATTGGGGGCCCCGCAATGCGCGGCGGTAGCGAAGCCGATGTGCGGCCCCTGGGTGACCGAGAAGCCGACCGAGCAGCCACCGGTCTTGCCGTCGGGCCGCTGGAAGGCGTAAGGATTGCCACCGGCCACGTTCTGCGCCAGCAATTGCGGGGTGCCTTCACTAGTCTCGAAGCGCACCGTCTCGATGTCGGCGCCGCTGGCGGCGACGAAATCGATGCCGGCCTCGTCAGCGCCCGGCGCCAGCGCGACCACCACGGTGTTGGTCTGCGGATCGACGTGCCAGGAATGGATGCCTGCGTCCAAAGGCTTGCTGATGCCGACGATCTGCGAACGCACACTGCGGTCCAGCGATTCTTTGGACCGCTCTAGTGCGGCCAGGCTGTGCCGCACCTTGCGCAACTCCACGCCCGCGCGGCGGGCGCCGGGCTTCACCGGGCCGGATGCCGCCACGACTTGGCGGTATGAACCGTCGGCCTGTCGTTCGATCCAACTGCCGGCGAAATTGCTGCCCAATGTGCGCTTGGCCAAAATTTCTTCCGAGGCCGCCGCTTTCTCCACGTTACGCAGCGCCGTGATCTGGCGCAGCGTCAGGCCCAGGTCGCGCTGCATGGCCTGACTCATGACCGGATGCAGTTCGCTGGCGCTTACCGACGCACCGCAAGCTAAGCCGATGCAGACCAGTGTCGTGGTGGCGACCAGCGACTGCCGGAGCGCCCCTTTGCGATTGAAACGCGCGGTGTTCGACATGATGTCTCTCCTAAGTGAGGGTGAAGGATGCGAAAGCGCGGTGCCGAGCATCTGTTTTTGCTTGCAGCAAGTGAGGCGAAATTTTCCGATAAGAGAACCTGAGGACGTGGTGCTGCGATCCCGCGTTGAGCGACGCCGAAGCGCGGTTGTGGCGAAAACAGGGACTACGTCTTTGCGAGGTTGCCAGCGGCGCAACTGCCGGCCGGCGATCCGTGTCCGGTCGTCGTGGAGCGAAGACTCGGCATCGCGCCACAGGCGGCGCGATGCTGTTCTGCGGCTCTTACTACCAGGCGACCTGCCCCAGGTTGGCGATGTCGTACAGCGCTTGCAGCGCGAATCGCTGGCCCAGCACGACTTCGCCGCGGGCGGTGTAGTGCATGGGATCGCTGGCGTAGGTCTCCAGCGTCTTGGCATCGATCAGGTATACGTGGGGGTCGGCATCGGCCACGGCTTGCTGCGCGTCCCAGATCAGCTGCCGATAGGTCCAGACCGATGCGTCTTTGATGGTGGCCACGTAGATGTCCAGGTCCGGTTTACCGAGCTTGGTCCTTAGCGTTGAGATGAAGCGCAGCAGATTCGCCTTGTAGTTCTGCGCATAGTTCAGGTCCAACGAATCGCTCTCGCCCTGCATCCAGAACACGCCCTGGATATCGAGCGCGACGTTGCCGACGTTGGCCGCCTGGGTCGAGTTGACGATGGTGTTGATCAGGTAGTCGTAGCAGTTGTTGCCCGGGTTGGTCGGGTCCCAGTCCACCGCCAGCGAGGTGGCGCCCTTCGAGTACTTGATCAGCGCGATCTGCTCCCCGAGGTGGTGGGACAGCTCGCGTCCGATCGCCAGTTCGGGACCGAAGAAGTTGTTGTTGTGCTGATACAGCTCGTACTGGACGCCGAAGGAGGCCTGCAGGTTGCTCCATCCCGGCCCCACGCCGCTGTCGGGATGGCCCTTGTAGACCAGCGCGCGATCGGTATTGGTGAGGTAGTGGCCGTAGCCGAAGCTGTTCAAGTCCTGCTTGGGATTGACGTTGTAGGCCGCGGCATTGCGGCCGATGCCGATGCCCTCGGCATTGGATTGGCCGGCGACGATGTAAGTACGCAGCGTCTTGCTCGGGGCCTGCGCATAAGCGCCCAGACTCGTGGCGAGGATGCAGAGCGACAGCATCAGGCCGGGGAGGGAGCGAATCCGGGCCCGCGGATGATCGGGCCGGCGTTGACACGGCGATGCTTGCTCCAAGATGCGTGAGGCAGATTTTCCAATGAGAGAAATCGGGCTTGTCATACAAACTCACGAGAGGCGTTATGCCTGGCGGCGGGATCCAATGAAATGGCGTTCGAACGCTGGCCTGCGAGCCTGTTTTCTAGGCTCTGCGGTGGTTCGGTCCGCGTCCGTCGGACGAGATCGACGCTAGGAAGGTCGTCCATGACCGTCAAGGCGATCGGCACCTACGCGGAGCCTGAGGGTTATTCCTAGTGCTATGATTTAAATGGGAATTATTGGCACTGCATCGTTAAAACTCCGACCAAAGTATCAGGCTGGGTCAGTTGTTTTCATATTCTGAAATGTGAGCGTCGTACAGATTTGCGCCACGGCTGCGTGGTGCCCACAAAGATCGGCGCACAGAAGGAGTGGTCCCGACCTTCAGATCGAGTGTCCGTTGGTAGTGCCGCAGCACCGATTGTGCTGAAACGCCGATAGCGCTCAGTGGCCCATCATGCGTAAGAGTCACGAGTTCGCACTGCTGGAGTCGGCGGAGATCTGACCGGGCCGTCGACAGAAGAATGTGTCGACGCTCGGTCCCGCGTTGGATCAGGCGTGAAGCACCGAACCCTAGGCCAGCCTTTTTGGCCGGCCATTGGTCTTGTATCGCTGGCCAGGCCGATGAGGATCGTCGTCGTCACCGCGGCCAGAAGGATGCCGCGGCGACGATGCTCTCGCGCGGGTTCGATGTTGGAGTCCGTAAAGCGAGCCATTGCGGCTCGCTTTACGGTGGGGGTCTGGTTGGTTTGGAACTCAGAACTGCCCCAGGCCCCATGCGTCGTACAGCGCCTGCAAGGCGAAACGCTGGCCCAAGGTGACCTGGCCCCGGGCGGTGTAATGCATGGGGTCGTTGTTGTAGGCCTCCAGGTCGCGGCCGTTGACCAGGTAGACATTCGGATCGGCGTCGGCGACGGCTTGCTGCGCGTTCCAGATGTGCTGGCGATAGGTCCACACCGGCGTGTCGCGGATGGTGGCGACGTAGAAATCCAGAGTCGGCTTGTTGAGCTGGGTTCTCAAGGTCGCGATCAGCCGTTCGAGATTGGCCTGGTAGTGCTGGGCGTACTTGATGTCGCCCGAATCGCTTTCGCCCTGCATCCAGAACACGCCCTGGATATCCAGCGCGATGCCGCCTGCGGCCATGGCTTGGGTGGCGTGGTTGATGGTGTTGATCAGATAGTCGTAACGGTTGATGCCGGGATCGGTCGGGTCCCAATCCACCGCGAGCAAGGTCCCGCCTTTGCTGTACTTGATGATCGCGATCGGCTCCTTCAGGTGCGCGGCGACTTCGCGGCCGATTGCCAACTCGGGTCCGAACATGTTGTTGCGGTAGAGCGAATGTTCGTATCCGCTGCCGTAGGCGGGGCGCATCGCGTCCCAACCGGGGCCGACGCCGCTGTCCGGATGACCCTTGTAGATCAGGGCCTGGGTGTAGTCGCTGTCCCAATGGCCGAAGCCGATGGTGTAGAGATCCTGCTGGGGATTCAGGCCGTTGGCCGGATTGTTCCTGCGAACGCCGGTGCCTTCGGCATTGGACTGTCCGGCGACGATGTAGGTGCGCAGGGTCGGCATCGGGGCTTGCTGGGCTTGTGCGCTGGAACTGCCGCCGAACACGCACAGGGCGAGCATGAGGCCGGCACCGCGACGGGCGCGCTGGCGAGAGCTGGAATGCGACATGTGGGGTTGTCCTGTTTGAGGCGCAGACGCCAGCCGGGCACTACGATCGGCTGGCGTCCGACGCTGAGATCGAGATGACGAGACGGCCTTACCAGGGAACCTGGCCCAGGCCCCAGGCGGTGTAGAGCCCTTGCAGCGCGAACCGATTGCCCAGCGTGACCTGGCCTGCCGCGGTGTAATGGGCGGGGTCGTTGTCGTAGGCCTGCAGATCGCGGCCGCTGACCCAATTGACGTTGGGGTCGGCGTCGGCGACGGCCTGCTGTGCATTCCAGATCATCTGACGGTAGGTCCAATGCGGCGTATCGCGGATGGTGGCGAGGTGGAAGGGCAGTTGCGGCTTGCCCAGTCGGGTCCGCAAGGTCGCGATGAACTGCTTGAGATTGGCCTCGTAGGCCTGCGCATACGGCAAGGCGATGGAGTCGCTTTCGCCCTGCATCCAGAACACGCCCTGGATATCCAGTTCGACGCCGGCGGCCTGGGCGGCGGCGGTCGCGTTGGCGATGGCGACCAGCAAGTGGTCGTACTGGTTGGTGCCCGGATCGGCGGGGTTCCAGTCCACCGCCAGGGTGGTGCTGCCCTTGGATTGCTTGATCAGGACGATCTGTTCTTCGAGGTAGTGGGCCATGCTGCGCGCGATGCCCAGTTCGGGGCCGAACAGGTGATAGTTGAGCGGATTGCTTTCGTGCCCGAGGCCGTAGGTCGCGCGCATCACGTCCAGGCGTTGGCCGACACCGCTGTCCGGATGGCCTTTGTAGATCAGGGTCTGGCTGTAGGTGGTGTCGTAGTGGCCGAAGCCGATGGTGTACAAGTCCTGCTTCGGGTTCAGGCCATAAGCCGCGGCGTTTCTGCTGATGCCGACGCCCTCCGCATTGGATTGTCCGGCGACGATGTAGGCGCGCAGCGTCTTGACCTGGCCCTTGCCCCAGGCCGCGTACAGCGCCTGCCGCGCGAAGCGCTGGCCCAGGGTGACCTGGCCACGGGCGGTGTAGTGGGCGATGTCGTCGTTATAGGTTTCCAGGTCTTTGCCATGGACCAGGTAGGCATTCGGATCGGCGTCGGCGACGGCCTGTTGCGCATCCCAGATGAGCTGCCGATGCGTCCACAGCGGCAGATCCTTCAAGCTGGCGATGTGGAACGCCAGGTTCGGCTTGTTGAGCCGGGTCCTGAGCGCGGCGATCAGGCGTTCGAGATTGGCCTTGTAGTTCTGCGAATCCGCCAGGCTCCACGAATCGCTTTCGCCCTGCGTCCAGAACACGCCCTGGATGTCCAGGGTGATGCCGGCGGGCGCGATCGCCTGCTTGGCGTTCTCGATGGTCGCGATCAACTTGTCGTAGCAGTTGATCGCCGGGTCGTCGGGATTCCAGAACTGCGCCAGCGAGGTGCCGCCCTGGCCGTACTTGATGATCGCGATCTGCTCGTTCAAATGCGTGGCGACTTCGTGCCCGATCGCGAGCTCGGGGCCGAACTGGTTGTTCCGATAGAGCGCCTGATCGTAGCCGCCGCCGTAGGCCGGGCGCATGTTGTCCCAGCCGGGGCCGACGCCGGTGTCGGTATGGCCCTTGTAGATCAGCGCCTGCGGGAAATCGGCGTACCAGTGGCTGTAGCCGATGGTGTTGAGGTCCTGCTCGGGATTCCGGCCGCCGGGGTTCTTGCGGGTGCCGCCGCCTTCGGAATTGGATTGCCCGGCGACGATGTAGGCGCGGATGGTTCGGGTTTGCGCTTGCGCGGCCAGGCTGGCGCACAGCACGAACAGCACCAGCAGCAGGCTGCAGGCGCGGCGGAGGCTGCTTGAGGTGTTGGGATGAAACATAGGGACCCCTCTAGGGTGAAGTGCGTGCGCTACGGAACTGCCGGTGATCGGTTGGGCCCCCGTTACGGAGGCCGTGGGCCGCGCCGGGCACGAAGCGAGTTGGCTCGCGTTTCGCGCCCAGGTGGCGACCCGAAGGCGTTTACCAGGCGACCTGACCCAATCCCCAGGCGTCGTACAGCGCTTGCAAGGCGAAGCGCTGGCCCAACGAGACCTGGCCGCGGGCGGTGTAGTGGATGGGATCGCTGGTGTAGGTCTCCAGGTCCCGGCCGTGGACCAGATAGACGTTCGGATCGGCGTCGGCCACGGCCTGTTGCGCGTTCCAGATCTGCTGCCGATACGTCAGGTACGGCGTGTCTTTGATGGTGGCGACGTAGACGTCCAACTGCGGCTTGTTGAGGTCCCGCCGCAAGGCGGCGACGAACTTCTTGAGATTCG
This sequence comes from Lysobacter sp. cf310, assembly GCF_900114355.1. GTDB lineage: Bacteria > Pseudomonadota > Gammaproteobacteria > Xanthomonadales > Xanthomonadaceae > Lysobacter. The sequence continues at coordinate 270,657 of NZ_FOSS01000002.1, read as the reverse complement.
CTTCGTAGGCCTGCGCGCGCGCCTGGTCGATCGAATCGGCCTCGCCCTGCATCCAGAACACCCCCTGGATATCCAGGGCGATGTTGGCGGGGGCGATCGCATTTTTGCCGTTGTTAACCGCCGCCAGCAGGTGGTCGTAAAGATTCTGAGCCGGATCGTCCGCGTCCCACATCGAGATGGGCGAGCCGCCGAGGGTGTACTTGATGATCGCGATACGCTGGCCCAGGTGGGTGGACACTTCGCGCCCGATGGCCAGTTCCGGACCGAACATGTTGTTGTTGTACAGGTGCTGCTCGTAGTAGTAACCGTAATGGGCGCGCATGGAATCCCACCCCGGCGCGACGCCGGTGGAGGGGTGGGCTTTGTAGATCAGCGCCTGGTCGGTGGTGCTGTCCCAAGTGCCGAAGCCGATGGTGTACAGGTCCTGCTTGGGAACGACGCTGTTGATGTAGCGGTCCTGGTCGGTATTGTTCTTCGCGGAGAGGGCGATGTTGCGGATGCCGAAGCCTTCGGCGTTGGATTGCCCGGCGACGATGTAAGTACGCAGCGTCACCACCGGGGCCTGCGCATGAGCGCCCACGCTGGCGCCCATTACGCAGAGCGACAGCAGCAGACCGGCGAGGCGGCGGGCGGAGGTTGCGGCGGTGCGTGGCGGCATGTCGTTGCTCCTGCGTGCGAGTAGGCGGGCGGGTTGGCGCAAGCCGGCCGAGGCCTGCTCCGGCGGATGCGAAATCTGTTTTCCAATCGGAGAACGTGCGCCCGTCATAAAGCTCCCGCGCGGTGTCGAGGCAATGGTCTTGGGGTCCTGTGGGGTACCGCGCGAATGCTTGCCTGCGGCTGTGCCAGCGGGCCTGAGCGAGTCGTTCCGCGTCCGGCGGATGGGATCGACGCTAGGAATGCCCGCCCGGACTGTCAAGCCGAAATGGGCGGGTGGTTTTCCTGAGTGTTTTCCCTAGTCGTATGATTCTTATAGGTATTCGGACGTGTTGTGCCGCCACAATTCAGACCAAAGTATCAGGATCGGACAGCGAATTTCCGCGGAAGAAAATGACGGCGCCGGATCAAATGCGCAGCGGCTTCGCGTGGTGCACGAAGACCGGTTCACAGATTGCGTGCCAGCGCTCTGCGCAATCGGCGCCTACAAAACGCAGGCTCAGCACCGACTGCGCGTAGACGCCCAGGGCGCCCGCGCAGTCGGCGATAGGTGGTGGTGTAGCTGGATTACATGCCTGGAATCGGCAGGCACTCCATGACCTCGACGCCGTCGCCGGGGAAAATCGCGAAGTGTGGGTGGTTCTCGAACAGCTTGGCGGCGGCGTCCTGCGACTCGGCGCGCACCACCGTGTAGGCGGCCATGGCGTTGCGGATGTCGGCGATGCCGTCGCCGGTGACGCGCTTGGTTTTGCCCAGCGGGGCGCCGTGGTCGACGATGGCGTCGGCGTTGCGGGTCACCCATTCCTGCCAGGCCTGCATGCCGGCCTGCTCGCGCGCCGCGCGCGTGGCCTCGTCCAGGGTCTTCCAGACGTCCATCGAGGCGGGGGATCCGGTAAAGATCGCCAGATAGTTCTTCATCTTGTGCTCCTGTGAGGGTGAGGGCCCCACGGTGGACTCGGGGCCGCCGTGGAGAGGTGAAACGTCGTCGGCTCGCGGGTCGGTCGCGCCCCATGGCATCGCATCGACCGTGCGGGGGTCCTGTACGCGGCCTACTTGTCGCCTTCCTTCTTCGTGCCTTTCAGCAGCGCCACGATCGCCATCGAATGGCCGTGGCCCAGGTCGAAGTCCTGTTTCAGCCAGGCGATGATGTCGCCGGCCTTGACCCCCGGCAGCAGGCCCTTGGGGCCCGCATAGCCCTTCTTGGCGGCCAAAGCTCGAAAGTCGGCCGGGCGCTTGCCGGTTTTGGTCTGGATGTTGTCGAGATAGGCCTGGAAGGACATGGGGTGAGTTCCTGGAGGGTGGGCGAACGTGTGAGATCGAGGGCGATTCGGCCGCTCTTACTTGAGACGACGAACCAGGGCGGGCCAAATCGACATGGCGCGCGAACTTTTTTTTCGACCGGTCCAGGCGGAGCGGACCGCCCTCCAGCGGCCGGCCCGATTCCTGGCCTGCGACGGTTGCTGCGACGCGCATCGGGCGGGCCGCGAACAGCCCGTTGCCGACAGGCTGAGCGGTGGAATCGCGATGCTAAAATGTTGATCTTCCCAGCCAGCCTTCGGAGCGAGCGACGCGATGACCGCCACAGCCTTCTATCCCATCGGTACCCCCGGCCAGGCTTGGGGCGCCGCGGAAGTCGCCGAGTGGCGCTCGCGACAGGTTCGCCATCGCAGCTACGCGGACGATGTGCTGAGCAAGATCGATGCGCTGCGCTCGCGGTTCGACGTGCTGGAGTACGGTCGCCTGGACTACGCGCCCGACAGCTACCCGCTGTTCGCGATCAAGAGCCGCGACTGGCAGGAAGGCCTGCCCACCGCGCTGGTGACCGGCGGCGTGCACGGCTACGAGACCAGCGGCGTGCACGGTGCGCTGGAGTTCGTCGACCGCCACGCGGCGGACTACGCCGGCCGCGCCAATCTGCTGATCGCGCCCTGCATCAGCCCCTGGGCCTACGAGCGCATCCACCGCTGGAACCCGCAGGCGATCGATCCGAACCGCTCCTTCCGCGAGGACAGCCCGGCGCCGGAATCGGCCGCGCTGATGCGCCTGGTCGCGCCGTTGAGCGACAGCGTGCTGGTGCATATCGACCTGCACGAAACCACCGACAGCGACGAGTCCGAATTCCGCCCGGCCCTGGCCGCGCGCGACGGCAAGCCGTTCGAACCCGGCGAAATCCCCGACGGCTTCTATCTGGTCGACGATACGCAGGCGCCGCAGCCCGCGTTCCAGCAGGCGGTGATCGCGGCGGTGGCCAAGGTCACCCACATCGCGCCGGCCGACGACAAGGGCGAGATCATCGGCTCGACCGTGGTCGCCCCGGGCGTGATCAATTACGCGCTGCGCCCGCTGGGCCTGTGCGCCGGGGTCACCGACGCGCGCTACCGCACCACCACCGAGGTCTATCCCGACAGCCCGCGCGCCACGCCGGAGCAGTGCAATACGGCGCAGGCGACCGCGGTATGCGCGGCGATCGATTACGCGCTCGCGCATCCCTGATCGTTCGACGCACGCCCAGGCGTGCGCGTCGAGACGGGCGACGCGGCGTCTCCTTCGAAAGGCCGCTCGTCGAGCGGCCTTTTGTTTGCCCGGGCGCTGGCTCAGGCACCGGGTGCGCGTGCCCTGAGCAGCCAGCAGGCGGCGGTATAGCGCACTTCATCGCCGTGCACATAGGGGTCGAAAGCGGTGCGCACGGCAGCGATCACGCGTGCGCGGGTGCGCTCGTCGGAATCTTGCAGGCTCAGGCCCAGCGGACCGTGCCGGCCTAGGTAGGTAGCCAAGTCCGATTCTGGCAGGGAGCAGGGCACCTCGATCGGCTCGATCTCGATGCGGGTCCAGCCGGCATCTTGCAGGATGGCGTGCACGCGCGCCCGGTCGGCGAACGCGAACTGTCCGGGGCCGTCGGCGCGACGCGGCGGCAGCGTCGGCAGCAGCGCGGCCGCGGCGCGCTCGGCCGTGGTCATGAACGGATTCTCGGCGGCGCCGCGCCAGGCCACGCATCGCAGTTCGGCGCCTGGACGTGCGGCATGGCGCAGATTGCGATGCGCCGCGACCGGGTCGTCGAAGAACATCACGCCGAAGCGCGACAGCAGCAGATCGAACTCGCCGGGCGCGAAGGCGTGCGTTTGCGCGTCGGCGACGACGTAATGCGCCGCAAGCCCCTCGCGGGCGGCGCGGCTGCGCGCCAGCGCGATCATGGGTTCGGAGAGGTCGATGCCCAGGCTGTGGCCGGGAGCGCTCAGCCGCCGCGCGGCCGCCAGGCCGACCGCGCCCGTGCCGCAGCCGATGTCGAGCACGCGCATTGCCGATCCGAGCGGAATGTCTTCGGTCAACAACTGCTGGAACGGTAGGAACATCCGATCGAGCAGGGCCTGGGAGGCGACCCAGGCGTGTCCGGTCGGGCCGTTCCACAGGCTGGCCTGGCTGTTGTCGGATTGTGCGGTGGCGTTCATGCCGGTGTCCTGAGCTTGCCTTCGAAGGGCGGAAACCGCACTGTGCAACTTCAAGTCGACTTGAGGTCAAGGGCATGGGCGAGCTGGATATCGCGCAGGTCGTGCAGCGCTCCGGCGTTCCCGCTTCGACCCTGCGCTACTACGAAGAAAAGGGATTGATCGCTTCGATCGGCAGGCATGGCCTGCGCCGTCAATACGACGCGGCGGTGCTGGAACGATTGGCCTTGATCGCCGTAGGCCGCGCCGCCGGTTTCGCCTTGGACGAGATCGCGCTGGTGTTCGCGCCGGACGGTCGGCCGCGCATCGATCGGCAACGGCTGATCGCCAAGGCCGACGAGCTGGACGCGACCATCCGCAGGCTCAGCGGTCTGCGCGACGGCCTGCGCCACGCCGCCGCCTGTCGCGCGGCCAGTCACATGGAGTGCCCCAGCTTCCGCCGAATTCTGCGCGTCGGCGCGATCGGCGCCAAAGCCAAGCCGCGGGCCTAGCTTCGGCGCCGGTTCAGCGCGAGGGGCTCATCGCGATCGGGCGCGTCGCCACGTCCGACGCTGGACGCGCCTCGGCAGGGTCTGCTATCACTGCGCGAGTTCGTGGGCCTGGGGGAGGCCGAATGGATCCGAAGCTGCAACAGCTGGTGGCTCGCACCAATCTGGACGAGCTGCTGGCGCCGTCCGCGCCGGAGGTCGATCTGAATCAGCCCGTGGCGCCGCCCGCATCCGCGCCCATGGACCCGGCGCGGTCCACCGCCGATCCGTTCCAGGTCAACTTCGCCACCACCGACGTGATCGGCAAGCTGCACGACGGCGGCACCAGTTCCGGCGTGCGCTGGTTCGCGCTGGTGTTCCTGGGAGGACCGATGCTGATCTTCGGCCTGAGCCTGCTGTACCTGACCTGGTACGACCCGCAGCTGCAGCTCTTCAAGATCCCCAACGACCTCGGTTCGGCCTTGAAGGCGCTGTTCGGCACGGCGGCCGGGCTGGCGATCGGCGGTTTTTGGCCCTACGTCATTTTTAGGCGCAGGCCTGCGGCGACGGACAAGACGTGAGGCCGCTTGCGCTGGTCGCGGTGCTCGGTCTGAGCGTGGGCATCGCTTCCGCACAGGAACGCGCGTCCGAGTCGCCCGATCCGCTGGTGCACGAATACGCGCGCGCCGTGCAAAGCGCCATTCTCAAGCGTTGGACGCGGCCGCAGTCGGTGGCCGTCGGTCAGCGTTGCGTTCTGGACGTGCGCCAGCTCCCCGGCGGCATCGTCGCGAGCGTGGACGTGGCGTCGGACTGCGAATACGATGCGGCCGGCAGGCAATCCATCATGGCCGCCACGCTGAAGGCGCAGCCGCTGCCGTACGCGGGCTACGAAAGCGTGTTCCATCGTCGCTTGATCCTGAAATTCGTCGCTCAGGATCCCGCGCCATAGAAAAGCGAAGGCCGTCATTCGGGATAGGGCGACGACTGTTTAAGGATGGGCTTGGGCTTGCCAAAAATGAAAGCGGAGACGCTCTCATCCGAACGTCTCCGCACTTCAGCCGTGCTCGAGTGTCAACGCTTGTCGCCGGCGCCCTCGTCGGTCAGGGGCCGCACGTAGGTGAGCAGGCTGGTCAGCAGCTTGCCGGGCTCCTCCCAGGGCACCATGTGCGAGGAGCGCTCGAACCAGACCCCTTGCTTGTAGGGCGCCTTGACTCGCGACAGCCAGGCATCGGTCGGTTCCGACGGCGTGGTGTAGTCATGGCGGCCCATGAACATCAGCACCGGTATCGGGAATTCGCGCACGTCGCTCATGTTCACGGTCAGGAACTCGGGCAGCAGCCGGCCCAGCGAGAACACGTTGCCCTGGTCCACGGCGGCGCGGTCGCAGTCGTCGTAGTCCGGCGACAGCAGCGGCGCGCGGTAGTAGTACAGCGAGCTGTCGCGATAGGCGCTCAGGCCGCCGTAGTGCTGCGCCCATTTGCGTGCGGCGATGATGCGTTCGCGGGTGATGGGCTGGTCGCCGGGGTAGGGGGCGATAGCCTGCATTTCCTTGATCGCCTCCAGGTTGCCCTCGGCGGTGGCCTGGCGCAGGCCGTGTTCGAAGCTGATGCGCTCGTTCTCGCGCACGTTGATGACCTGGCCGATGCCGATGTAGGCGTAGAACAGGTCGGGCCGCTTCAGGGCCGCCCGCATGCCGACGATGGTGCCCCAGCTATGGCTCATCAGCACCAGCTTGCGCTTGCCGTAGCGCTTGCGCAGGTGCTCGGCGACCTCGATGGCGTCGTCGACGTAGCGCTCGATGCGCAGGGTGTCGGCGTAGCCGTTCGGATCCTGCTGAGTGTAGGTCTTGCCGGCGCCGCGCTGGTCCCAGTTGACGACGGTGAAGTATTCCTCGATCGGGCGCTGGAACTGCCACATGCCCGGAATCAGCGGCGAGGCGGGTCCGCCGTGCACGAACAGGATCATGGGGTTGGCCTTGTCCTGGCCGCGCACGTTGATCCATTGCTCGATGCCGCCGGCTTTCACGGCGTAGGCCTCCTGCACGCCATCGGGGTTGAGGATGCGGCCCAGGTCCTGGATGACGAGGCGGGCGTCCGCGTACTTGGAGGTGTCCTTGCATTCGGCCGCCTGAGCGACCGGACTCAGGAACAGCGACAAGGCGAACAGCAGCGACAGTGTTTTCATAGGCGGGCCTCATGCGTGGAAACGGAACGCGCGGCCGCACGATGTACTGGACTGAGGCGACGGGTGCAAGACCGGCCGCTCGTATCTGTGCGGTTAACCATGCAGATACGGCGAAGGCGAGCACGGTTGCGTCGACCGCTCGCGGTCGACGACGCAGGGGCGGCGTGGATGCGAGCGCGCCTTGTGCGCGCTCGCCTGCTGGACTGCCCGGGACTAGCGGTTCACCGAGGGCCCGTTCACGCCCACATAGCCGTTCGCGCACCCGGTAGTGCACGTGGTCGCCAGCATGTTGTAGACGATGCGGCCGGCATTGCTCTTGGACCGGAAGTGGCCGACACCGTTGCTGGTATCGCCGCCGCCGGCGTTGTAGGGGCTGCCGTCCGACCAGTCCCAGTCGTAGGCATAGGCGCTGCTGCCGGTGCCGATGTCGACCTGCGCCTTGACGTTGCTGGCGGCATTGAACAGTGCGCCGGAGCTGCAGCCACCCGAGTAGCTGGTGGTGAAGCAATGGACCTGGTCGTAGAGGCCGCCGGTGATGGTGTAGAACGAGATCGTGCTGAGCAGGGTCGGCATCGCGCGCAGGCTGTTGCTGCCGCTGCCGGTCCAGCGGTTGTAGCCGTAGTAGACCGCGCCGCTGCTCGGGTAGAGGCCGAAGGTGTAGTAGTCGTAAGGGAAGACGTAGGCCTCGGCGTTGCAGGTAGGCGCGTAGGGCGACTGGTAGCCCGTGCTCAGGCAGGTCTGCAGGCCGCGCAGGCCGCCGCCGATGTTGACGAAACGGCGCACGCTGCCCTGATAGCCGTAGTAGCGCAGCATGGCCAGGCTCATCGACGAGCCCAGCGAATGGGCGACGATATCGACCTGGCTGCGGCCGGTGTAGGCCTTCACCTTATCGATGAAGGTCTTGAGAATCTGGTACTTGGCCGGTTCGTGATAGTTGTACTGCGGGGCGGCGCGCTCGTCCGCGTCCAGGTAGGTCACGCCGAACAGTTCGCAGTCGTTGTAGCCGCGCGCCTTGAGCTCGTCGTAAATGGAGTTGGCCGGCGTGGTGTAGCCGGCGACCGCCGCGGGTGGCATGTCGAAACTGATCGCGCTGTCGCCGTTGCCGGCGATGAACACCACCGGCGTGCGCGTGGCGATGCAGCTGCCGCCGCCGAAACCGCCGCTGCCCACGCCCGGGCTGAATCCGCCCGCGTACTGGCTGGCCGTGCCCAGGCAGGTGTAGCCGTTGTTGCTGCCGCAATCCAGGGCTAGTGCGGTCGCCGGTGCGAGCAGGGCCGCGCCGCCGAGCGCCGGTAGCAGCGCCGCCAGGGCCAAGCCGGACAGGCGGGCGCGAGTGAGGGTGGATGTCAGGGCCACGGCGGCGCACGACCGGGCAAGACCGGAGCCAACGAACTTCAGCGTGCTGCGAAACATGAGAGCCCTCCCCAGGGTGTCAGTTCGATCACAACGAAAGCCGGATCGGATGATGGTGAACCTGCGGGACAGGGTTTGGGTATTGCACCTATGGGCAAGGCCGTGCTCTTGGACGCTCGCAATGAGCTTCATTTGCGCGTGATTGCCGCCTTTCGGTAGCGCCACCCGCCGCGTAGCATGAGGCTGCTAGATCCAAGGGGAGAGAGGAACATGATTTCCAGAGCGCGGGCGCTGGCCGTGCCGGCACTGCTTTTCGCCGCGGTTTCCGGCCTGGCCCAGGGGCAGGACAAGCCGGCCGTGCTCATGTTCGATGCTTCCGTAAGCTACGTCGCGGGCGCGCGCGGACGAGTCGGCTTCGATCGGCTTCCGGCCGAAGGCGAGCTCGCTGTCTGGGTGGAGGAGGGAGGTCGCAGGGGCGATATAGCGGCCACGGTGCTGGGCGGCCTGGCGGGTGGTGCGATGGGTGCGGCGGCCGGCGCCGGTTATGCCGAAGGACGCATGCAGGCGCTGCGTAACGATTCCATCGCCGGACTGCGTCGCGCGATGGAACGCGACGACAGACTGCGGCAACGTATGGAAGAAGCGCTACGCGCATCGATGCAGGCCAATGGCTATGCCGTGAGCCGGACGGTACAGGTCCCGACTCTCCGGCAGGGCGCGGTGTCACGGGTGCTCAGCAAGCCCGCGGACGGTGTTTGCGTTGCCGTGCAGACGTACCCGGCCGCTCATCTGGTCACGCTCAGCTGGGACGACCGCCATTTGCTGTTGTCCCTGGATGTCCGCTTCTACAGGCATAACGGCAGCGAGCGTATGCCGATACGCGAGGTGAGGCGGCGCTCGGTTCGCTTCGTCGGCCAGGGCGCGCCCGCGGGCGTCGATGCCTTGGCTTACTGGTCGGACCACGACGGTGCTGCATTCATCGCTCAGCTCGAATCGGGCCTGCAGCAGCTACTGCCGATGGTGTGGGACGAGACGCTCGAGGTGCCTCAGGTTCCCGGCAAGGAGGTGGCGCGCCTGCAGGTAGGCGGAACGGTCCGGACTTTTCCCGGCCGCGTATGGAAGCAGGAGGGCGGTTACGCCTATCTCTACAACAAGGATGGCGGCATCACCGTCGTCTCCACGCAGGCGCTTCCGGCCGGATGACGTCTGGCGTCTGAACCGGCTGCGCCAAGACGGCGCGGCTATGGGCATCGTCGCAGTTCACGCCCGCGGCGGCGCGACGTTCGTAACTGAAGAGGTGCGCAATCGCGCACCGCCGCTTCAGTCACGAATCGAGCGATTTCCATGCCCACTCCCGCCAAGAAGACCGACGAAGCCCAGCTCGAGGATTACCTCAAGTCGTTGGGCCTGAAGAACCAGATCAAGGTCATCAAGGCCTACGGCATCGATTCGCTGGAGTTTCTCAAGGCGGTCTGCGCCAATTCGGCCGAGCGCAAGGGATTGGCGCAGCAGATCCGCGGCGACAATCCGGATGGGCCGGCACGGATCGCGGCTGGCATCGTCGAGAAGCTGACCGCCAAGCAAGTGCAGACGCGCATCGACCAGTTGGCCAGCGAGACCGAGGAATCCGGCAGCGCGAACTTCGACCAGAAGAAGCAGCAGCTGGCCGACGCGATCGAGGCGGTCGAGAAGCTGCGCAAGGAGACCGCCGACGCGGCCGCCGCCGACCGCGAGGCCGCGACCAAGCAGGCTCAGGCACAGCTCGATCGGATCCTGGCCAAGGTCAACGCCAAGGACCTGCTCAAGGGCGGCGAGACCAGCTTCGCGACCATCGCCAGCGCCACCGCGCTGATGGAACGCATCCAGGAGGGCCTGCAGAGCAAGATCGCCGACAGCCTCAACGGTTACCTCGATCAGCGCCCGCGCAGCACAGCCGAACTGCTGGAGGAGAACCAGCTGCTGCGCGGCTACTGCGCCAGCGCGGCCGGTCTGGCGCGCGCCAGCGGTTCCAATCTGCTCGACATGGCCGCGCTGCTGGGCAAGCCGGCGCCTATCCAGACCCAGGATTTCGAGTTCAGCAGCGAGGCCGCCTACAGCGAGGCCTCGCAACAGTTCGAGACCTCGGCCAGCTCCTACGCCACCGCCAACAGCGCGCGCGGCGCGATGTTCATGGGTACCGGCATCGGCGCGGCCAGCCTGATGGTGCAGTACGCGACTGCCGGCCAGCGCCAGCGGGACGAGGCCGCGATGAAGCGCTCGCAGAAGGCGACCAAGCTGCGCGTGCACTACCAATGGGCGCCGCAGGCGACCCTGACCCTGCCCAGCAACCGCTTCGCGCTGAGCGAGGACGCGCTGGATGCCCTGCGCGCGATCGAGGCCGCGCCGCCCGCACAGAAGGCCGCGGCGGCGGCCGAGTTCCTGCGCAGCTTCGGCAGCCATGTGTTCTGCACCGCGGTGCTGGGCGGCTGGTACAAGCACGTGGCCAAGGCCAGCTGCAGTTCCTCCGAACAGATGAGGACCCTGGACGAAGCCCTGTCCACGGCGACCAACTGGGCGGTTTCGGCGTCGGCGTCCTACGTGGGCCTGAGCGGCGCGGGCTCGGTGTCGAGCGCGCATGCCGGCGGCGTCAGCGCCGCGCGCGCGACCTCGACCGCGATGTCGTGCGTGGTCAAGGAGCAGCAGGTGTCGGTGGCGACCAGCGTGTTCGGCGGCCTGCCGGAGCTGCCCAGCGACCTGTGGCTGACCAGCGTCAAGGCCAACGCGCATTGGCAGGTGATCGACCGCAGCGACGAACAGCCGGTGTGGAAGATCGTGGGCCTGCTGTCGGCGAAGACGCTGGGCTTCGATCGAAAGGCCATGGCCGAGCTGCTGGAGCGGGCCTGGGTCAACGAGGTGTTCATCCCCTCGATCGCCGACGCCAAGGTGCGCGAGGCGATGCGGCCGAAGGCGCTGGCGAGCGCCGCCGCGCTGACCGAGGCGTTGCTGGCGCTGACCCGGCCGCCGGCCATGCGGCTGACGGTGATCCAGCGCCGCTGGGACCAGGCCGAGCAGCACTTCGGCAAGGAGGTCGCGTTGCCCAAAGGCTACAAGATCCTCGCCGGCGGCGTGTCCGCGGTGACCCAGGCGGCCGGCAACTTCGTCGTCGCCAGCTATCCCAAAGTCAGCGGGCAGGGCGCGGATCAGCGTTGGAGCTGGTGTGCGCGCATGAAGGACATCAAGCATGTGTCCAAAGTCCGGCATGCGCTCACCATCGTGGCCTTGCACGACCCCGACGACGTCTGGGACGTGCAGGTCTTCGTCAAGGAGGCGACCGCGCACCAGACCCTGCACGAGATCACGCTGCAACCGCCGGGCGACTTCCTGCTGACCGGCTGCGGCGGCGAGGTCGACGTGTTCTCGATGGCCGCGCTGAAGGCCTGCGGCTTCGCCCAGCTGGACGGCAAGCCGCCTGCCGCGAGCGAGCGCCGATGCCAGGTGGTGGTGCGAACGACCGATCTGGTGCTGGCCTGCCCGCACACGGCCAAGGCCTATGCGATCGGCGTACGCGCGCGCGCCGGCACCGCCCTGGACGCCGACTACCAGTACCACCGCTTCGGCGCCACCAGCAATCACGACCACACCGTCACTCATGCGCTGCATCCGGGCGGTGACGAGAGCAAGCGCAGCGTGATGATCGCCGGTGGCGCCTGCCTGACCGACGCCGACATGCATCACGGTCTGACCGGTTCGCGCCCGGTGGTCTCCGATGCCTGGCGTGGCGGCGCGGCTCAGGTTTATGGCTGGCTGGCGACCAGCAAGGATCACGAGATCAAGCAGACCAGCGCGATGACCCTGTACACGCTGGGGCTGTCGAACGTCGACATCGTGTGGGAGGCGGAACCCGCGGGCGGCTGACGGCTCGGAACGAAGCAGTGCCGGTGGCGCGGAGCGCCGGGCAACCCGGCATTCTGGCCGGCGTCGGCGCGCGCCGCATCGCCGAAAACGGGTAGGACGCGCGCGCTCGCGTGCGTCGTCGCGGCGCTATCCTGGCGCGCAAACGGGGCCAGCCCGGCGCGATCAAGGACGAAGCCGTGAACGACGAACGCAGCGGTCGTGAGGAGGTGGAGCTGCGGCCCGCGGACGCCAACCTGCAGGCTTACCGCGCCGAGGCGAAACGCTTGTTCGAGCGCGACATCCTGCCGCGCTGGGTCGCGGCCGACAACGTCTGGCGCAGCGCCTGGGCGATGGACAGCATCCTCGACTATTTCCTGGTCAGCGGTGCCGACAGCGCGCCCTACGGCGACGCCGCGCTGGAAGCGCTGGACCCGACCCGGCTGGGCAACTGGTGGGACGACTTCGGTTGGATCGGCATCGCCGCGCTGCGTGCCGCCGAGCAGGGTTTCGCGCCGCAAAGCCGCGACGATTTCCTCAAGATCGCGATCAACGCCTGGGCTTACATGTACGGCCCGGGCTGGTCCACGCAGGCCGGTGCCGCGATCTATCCGTTCCGGGACTTGCCGGGCTGGGCGACCTTCGCCAGTGAGCACGCGAACAACATCGGCGCGCCCAACGTCGGCAAGCGCATCGGCCAGACGCGTCCGAATCCGCCGCCGCCGTTGCCGCCGAATGCGTGGATGATGCCGCGCCGGATTCCCGGCGGCGCGTGGAACTCGCCGATCACCTTGGACGCCTACCCGGACCCGGTGCCGACGCGCCAGACCGATTGGTGGCGCAGCTACCTCAACCCGGTGCAGAACACCGTCACCAACGGTTTGTATGCGCTGTTGAGCCTGCGCCTGCATCGCGCCTCGCAGAACCCCGCGTTCGCGCAGGTGTTCCGCGCCAGCAACTTGAACACCTCGGCCTGCAGGGTCGCCTGGACCGAACAGATCGGCTGGTTCAACCAATGGATGATCGGCACGCCACAGGCCGACCAATCCTTGCTGATGTCCTTGCCGTCGGGTGCGCTGGTGCGCGAGCGCGTGTCCACGTTCCAGCCGGTCGGGCCGAATGCACAGCTCTACTGGGATGCGATGTACCGCAGCAGCCTGGCCTGGACCGGCGACCAGGGCCTACTGCTGGGCGCCTTGCGCGAGGCGCAGGCGGTCTGGCCCGGCGGTGTCGCGCCGCCCAAGGTGCTGAGCCTGTATCCGGCCTTGATCGAGGGCGTGTTCAGGAACGCCTACCAGCCGCGCCGCTACGGCTCGGTGTCCGGCAGTTTTCCGATGCCCTGGCTGGACACGTCCTCGCCCAGCCCGTACTACGCGCCGTCGCCCGGCAACGACGACGGCGACTACCAGACCGGCGTGGGCGTGTTCATGCGCTATTTGCTGCAGGCTTGGCGCGCCAAGCCGACCCTGGTACTGGCTTATCGTCCGCAGATTCTGGCCAACGCCGATGCCATCGTGCAGCCCGGCTTCGGCGAGCAAGCGTATCCGGGCGGCGCTTGCGACGCGTTCACGCCGAGGCAGGGCAGCGTCGCCGATACGATGACGGCTTACGTCAATCGGTTGTCGGTGCTGGTGCTGGCGATCGAGATGGGCCGCTGACTTAGCGGGTGGATCGCAGCGACGCCAGGAAGGCTTCCACCTTGGCGGTGTAGTCGCCCGGCAAACCGAGGTCGGCATTGATCTGCGCATGATTCAGGTCCACCCGCAGCACCTCGGCGCGCCCACCCAATTCGCTGGCGCGGCGGGCGAAGGCGTCGGCCTGCACGCAGGACAGGCGACGCTGGCTGGAGCACACCAGCAGCATCGGCGCGGGTGCGGCGCGCAGGCGCAGCGTGGGCGAAGCCCGGCGCCAGTAGTCCGGTTCGCGGCCGAAGGCCTGGTCGTACAACGGCAGGTGCGGCCGACGCATCAGCGCGTCCACATCGTAAGCGGCGCTGTCCAGGGCCACCGTGCCGCGCCAGGCTTGGGCGCCCTGGGCGCGCGCGATGTCCGGTGCGGCGGCGAGCAGGGCGACCAGATGCGCGCCGGCGGAATGGCCCATCAGCACCACCTGCGCCGGGTCGCCGCCCCAGCGCGGCGCTGTGCGTTGCACATAGGCCAGGGCGCGCGCCACGTCTTCGGCCTGGCTCAACGGATCGGCCCCTGGCAGCAGGCGGTAATCGATGGAGACGAATATTCTGCCGTTGGCCAGGGAACGCTCGGCCTTGTGGCCGACCACGCCGCGCGCGTCCTTGCTGCCGATCCGCCAGCCGCCGCCGTGAACCATCACGACGATCGGCGCCTTGCGCGCCCGCGCCGGACGGTACACGTCCAAGCGGTGGGCGGGATCGGGGCCGTAGCTGAGATCGGGCAGGTCGGCGCGCGGAGGGCCGGCGGCGGAGGCGGTGGCGACCGCGACGAGCAATAAGGCTAGCGTGGCCAGACGGATCGGGCTGAGGCGCATGGTGATCGGGTCCTGGGGCTTTGCTCGTCCAACGCGCCGCCGGGCGCTCGGATGACAAAACGCCACGGGGCTGCGCACCCAGCTTGCGGTACTGACCAGCAACGGACGCGGCGGCGCGATACTCTGGACGGGCGGATGCGGCTCTATGCCCGTCGGCATGCACGGATGCGGTCCGAGAGGGGGCTCATGAGCGGACTCAAGCCAGTAACGCAACGCTATAGCGACGCCTTGTCCCGCTTGCGATGGGACCAGTTCGAGGCCTTGCTGGCGGCGTACTACCGTGGCCAAGGCTATCTGGTCGATCACGTGGGCACGGGCGCTACCGGTGCCCGTTTCGACGGCGGCATCGATCTCAAATTGCGTCGCGACGACGCCTACCTTCTAGTCCAGTGCAAGCACTGGAACGCCAATCAGGTCACCCATAATGCGGTGCACGAGCTGCTGGGCCTGATGATCAACGAGGGCGCCACCGGTGCGATCCTGATATCCAGCGGGGAGTTCACGCGCGCCGCGCGGGACGCGGCCATGCGTCAAGGGCATGTGCAATTGATCGATGGCGTGGCCCTGCGCCCGATGTTGGCGCCATTGCTGGAAGCCGCGACCCTCTTGTCGACGCAGGCTGGCGCGTCGTCGCCCGACTCCGCTGGCGGCTGGGGCGATGATCCGGTCGCGGCGTTGTCCGGGCCGCCATCGCCGCGTACTCCATTGCGGGTACGTAGCGGATCGGTGCCGCGCCAGAGCAATGCAGGCTGGTGGATCGTAGCCGTGGTGGGCACTCTGGTTTTCGTGCTGCTGGTGCGTCTGTTGCTGGGGCGCACGGAGTGGAGCGCCGGGCCTAGCGTCGAGCCGTCCGAGCGCCAGTCCGAGGCCAGCGCGCCAGCCGAACCGATAGCGGAATCCGAACCGGTGGTCATCGAGTGGCCGGCCGAGCAGGGTGCGCCGCCCGTGGAAGCCCCGAAGCCGCAAACCGAGGCCGAGCTGCGCGAATCGCAACGCAAGGCCGACGAGGCCATGAAGGTCATCGAAGCCACGACTCCGGAAATGTAATCGCCCGATTTTCGCCACTACCCCATCACAAGGACGGATGCCGTGAACCAGAGCCTCAGTACCCCGACCCAGCCCACGCTCGACGACAGCCTCACGATCGCGCTGGCCATCGCCTCCAAGGCCGCTTACGACTACTACAGCGGCACGCCGTTCACCTCGCCGCAGGGCTACGATCAGATCGATGCCTGGACCGGCTGGGACGCGTTCCTGTTCACCGGTTCGGAGGAGAAGTACGGCCTGGTGTTCCAGTCCATCCTGGACCCCGGGACTTTCATCTTCGCGTTCCGCGGCACCGACTCGGACATGGATGCGTACGAGGACGTGCATTTCCTGACCGAGGACTTCGTGCCCAGCCGCGGCGGCATCATTCCCGCGCCGCGTGTGGCCTCGGGGTTTTACGGCATCTACGACGGCAGGGGCGACGGCATGAGCCAGTCGATGCGCGAGCAGCTGTTCTCGCTGATCGACCAGTACCAGCCCCAGCAGCTCTACGTCACCGGGCACAGCTTGGGCGCGGCATTGAGCCAATTGTTCAGCCTGGACCTGGCGATCAGTCAGCCGATCGCATCGACCAACATCAACTTCTCCAGCCCGATGGTCGGAGTCGACAGCTGGCAGGCCGCTTACAACGGCATGATCCCGGCCAGCGGCAGCATCCGCGTCTACAACTATTGGGACTACGTGCCCTCGCTGCCGCCGTCGGATGTCGGTTATGCAGCGGTCGGCAGCGGCTTCCGTACCGCGTTCTACGTGCAGGGCGAGTGGTACCCGCATGTGCTGTCGCGCCATTCCATCGTCAATCTGACCACGGTGTTGAGCCACGCCCTGACGCAGAGCCCGCAGCAATGGGCCGGCACCTTCGCGGATTATGTGGACGCGTCGCTGACCATGGTCAGCACGGCGCCGCCGATGGGTGCGGATGTGCCGTGGGCCGATCGCGTCGGCGGTTACATGGCCTCGGAGAGCGCTCTGCGCTGATGTCGCACTCGTCGGCGGCCAGGGTGTTCGCCAGGGCCGCACGAGGAAACGGCTACGCAGCAAGGGCGGCCTCGCCGCCACCCTTGCTGCGAGCCTTACTGCGAGGAGCGCTTACGGCAGCGGCGTGCCCTGATCGGCGATCGCCAGCCACTTGCCGCGATCGTAGGTATAGGTGACGCCGGTGAGCGCGCGCGAGCGGAAGCCGATGCGCGGGATCTCGTACACGGTTTCGTACAGGATGAAGGCGGAGCTGCAGCCGTCGACCACGCGATAGCGTTCGGTCCAGCTCCAGCGGGCTTCGCGGTTGCCGAAGTGGCCGGTGAAGGCGTTCATGATCGCGTCGATGCCGATCAGGGTGGTGCCGCTGCCGAACACCGTGATCGCGCGCTCGTCGTGCACGGCGCGGAAGGTTTCGGCGTCGTAGTCGCGGAAGGATTCCATGTCCATGCGCTGGGCGACTTCGAACTGGCGGGCGCAGATGCGGGTGATGATGTTGTCCTTCCAGTCCATGCCGACGTGCTGGGCATCGCCGGCGACCGCGCTGGCGGATGAGCACAGGGTGATCAGCGTGGCGGCGGCGAGGGTCGACAGCGGGCCGGTGCGGAACGTGCGGGTCTTCATCGTGGGTACCTCCTTGTGGTGGACAGGGCGGACCTTAGGCCGGCTGCCGGCCGACTTGGAGTGCCAATTACCCTGCGGCGGAGAGGGCCAATTCGCCGGCCACGGGCTGCGTGCGCCGCGCGGCCGACAGAAGCGATCCGAATCGGAGGCACGATCTGTGCGCGGCGTCTCGAGCTCGCGCCGAAGTAAGCGCCGCCGACCTTCAGTCCCGCGGTTGTTCGGTGGCGATCAGCAGGATCGTGCTTGCGGCGGACAGGCCGTGCGCGCTGCGGGTGCGGTCGTCGACCGTGGCTTGCAGCAACCCGGCCAGGCCGGCGGCGCCGGAAGAACTGGTGCGCGGGCCGCCATGTTCATGCAGGCACGCGATCGCGTTGACCAAGGCCGACTCGTCGACGGCGATGGCGGCCGCACCGTGGCCTCGCAGCACGCGCAGGGCGGGCGCCGACGCCAGGCCGCAGGAGAGCATTTCGGCGCTGGTGCGCAGGTCGCCGGGGATGCGCGACGGCGCGCCTTGCGACAGCGCATGCGCCACGCAGGCGGCCGCCTCGGGTTCCACCACGACCAGGCCCGCGGGCTGCGCGAGACGGTCGTGCAGCCCTTGCGCCATCGCCGCGGCCAGGCCGCCGACGCCGGCCTGGACGAAGGCGTGACTGATGCGGCCATCGCCGTGCTCGTGCAACTGCGCGCGCAGCTCGTCGACCAGCAGGCCGTAACCGGCCATCACATCGCGCACGACCGGGTCGTCGGGATCTTCGCTGGTGTCGGCGATCAGCAAGCCGTCGCCGCGCGCGGCCGCGACCTGGGCCGCATCGACGGCGTCGTCGTAAGTGCCGTAGACGCGCACCACCTCGGCGCCCAGGCGGGCGATGCGGCGGGCGCGGCTGGCGTCTACGTCGGCAGGCAGATAGACCGTGGCGCCGGCGCCCGCGCGCGCGGCCGCGGCGGCCACGGCCAGGCCGTGATTGCCGTCGCTGGCGCAGATCAGGCGATAGGCGCGGACCGCGCGCCTGCGCGTCTCGAGCTCTTGCAGCGATGCGGCGCCAATCGCGCGCGCGAGCGCGCGCAGGCCGGCGTACATGCCGCCCAAGGCCTTGAAGTTGCCCAGCGGACGTTCGCCTTCGCACTTCACCAGCACCTGGGCGACGCCGGTGCGACGGGCGAGGGCGGGCAAGGCGATCAGCGGGGTGGGGCGATAGTCGTCCCAGAGTTCGGCGATGTTCCAGTGGGCGGCAGCGGTGTCGGCATTCATGACTGCAGTGTGCGCGTCGCGCCTGCGGCCTGGCCGCGTTGTGGGGGCGCGGATGCGGGAAAAACGCGCGTAGGCCTGCGAGTACGCGAAAATCCGGCGCCGCGCCGGGGCTTCATTCGTCTTCGTCCAAGGGTATCGGTATGGTCAGCCCGCGCTTGACCACGCCCAGGGCGACATTGGTGGTGAAGCGCTTCACGTTGGGGTTGTCGCCGACCAGGCGCGCCATCAGCGCGTCGTAGGTTTCGGTATCGGGCGCGGTGATGATCAGGACGAAGTCGGCTTCGCCGGTGACGTAGAAGGCCTGCTGCACGTGTTCCTGCGCTGCCAGCCATTGCCGCAACTGGGCCAGCAATTCGGGACGCTCGCGCTCGACCTGCAGCGAGACCACGAAGAACGTCGGGCGTCCGACTTTCCTGGGATCGACCACCGCCGCGTCGCGCACGATCACGCCTTGCTCGCGCAGGCGACGCAGCCGGCGCTGCACCGCCGACGGCGACAGGAACACTTGTTCGGCCAGGCGCTCGGCGGTCTGGCCGGCGTCCTCCTGGACCAGGTTCAGGAGTTGGCGATCGAATCGGTCTAGGGACATGCGGAGCTCCGGAGCTTGCCGACAACGCGGAAAAAAAGCGCTGGACGCCATCGGTTTGCGGCCAAACCGCCAGGTTGCGCTCCTAGGATGCTAGCTCCAAAACACAGACCCGGGCCATGGATTTCTCCGCATTGCACCGTTTCATCGAGCGCCGCTGGCAGGACGACCTGCTGCCGGTGCTGACCGACTACATCGCCATTCCCTGCCAGTCGCCCGCGTTCGAGCCGGACTGGGCCGAGCGCGGCCACATGCAGCGCGCGGTGACGCTGATGACCGACTGGGCGCGCGCGCGCCTGGCGGACGTACCCGGCGCGCGCGTGGAGGTAGTGACGCTGCCGGGACGCACGCCGGTGATCTACATCGAGATTCCAGGCGAAGGCGCGGCGCCGGTGCTGATCTACGGGCATCTGGACAAGCAGCCGCCGATGTCGGGCTGGACCCAGGGGCGCGAGGCCTGGACGCCGTCGCTGGAAGGCGAACGGCTGTACGGTCGCGGCGGCGCCGACGACGGTTACGCGATCTTCGCCGCGATCCTGGCGATCCAGGCCTTACGCGATCAGGGACTGGCGCATGCGGCCTGCACGGTCCTGATCGAGGCCTGCGAAGAATCCGGCAGCGGCGATCTGCCTCACTACGTCGAACACCTGGCGCCGCGCATGGGGGCGCCCGCCGTGGTGATCGCCCTGGACGCCGGTTGCGGCAACTACGAGCAGCTGTGGCTGACCACGTCCCTGCGCGGCCAGGTTGCCGGCGCGCTGAGCGTGCGCGTGCTGGAGGAGGGCGTGCATTCGGGCGATGCCTCGGGTGTGGTGGCGTCGTCGTTCCGGATCGCGCGCATGCTGCTGTCGCGTCTGGAGGATCCCGACAGCGGCGAGATCGTCGGTGAGTTCCATGCCGCGATTCCACCCTCGCGCCGCGCGCAGGCGCACATCGCCGCGAGTGCGCTGGGCGACGGCCTGCACGCGCAGCTGCCGCTGTTGCCGGGGATGCGCCCCGTACATACCGACTCCGCCGAAGTCCTGCTCAATCGCGCATGGCGGCCGCAACTGGCGATCACCGGCGTGGACGGTCTGCCCGCGGTGGCGGACGCGGCAGCGGTCATGCAGCCGGCGACCACGCTGAAACTCAGCCTGCGCTTGCCGCCGACGCTGGATGCGCACAACGCCGCGGTGCGGCTGCAGACGCTGCTGGAGTCGGAGCCGCCCTACGGCAGCGAGGTCGCCTTCCGCATCGACATGGTGTCGCAGGGCTGGCATGCGCCGGAGACCGCGGACTGGCTGGAGGCGAGTCTGGAGCGTGCGTCGCAGGCCCACTTCGGCGCCGGCCTGGCCCTGATCGGCGGCGGTGGCGGCATCCCATTCCTGGCGATGCTGGGCCAGCGCTTTCCCTCCGCGCAGTTCGTGGTGACCGGCGTGCTCGGCCCGCAATCGAACGCGCACGGCCCCAACGAGTTTCTGCATCTTCCGACCGCGCAACGCATCACCGCCGTGGTCGCGCGGCTGTTGCACGATGCGCGCCTGGCCCCGGTCGGCGATGCGGCGTCCGCCGAGCGCGCTCGGATGCTCCCCCTGACTTCCGGAGTCCTGTGATGAAGCTGCTCTACCAAACCCACTCCCCGTACGCGCGCAAGGCGCTGGTGTTCGCCCACGAGGCCGGCATCGCCGATCGCATCGAGGTCGTGCACCACGAAACCAGCCCGACCTTGCGCAACGAGGAGGTCTACGCGGAAAACCCCTTGGGCAAGGTGCCGGTGTTGTTGCGCCCCGGTCTGCCGGCCTTGTTCGACTCCGACGTGATCTGCGCTTATCTGGACACGGTGCACGCCGGTCCACGCCTGATCCCGGACCAGGGCGAGGCGCGCTGGCAGGCGCTGCGCGTGCAGGCGATCGCGCAGGGCCTGGGCGATGCCGGCATCAAGGTGCGTTGGGAAACGGTGCGGCGGCCGGAGGCGTTGCGCTATCCGGCCCTGCGCGAAGGCTATACCGAGAAGCTGGTCGCCAGCTACGACTGGCTGGAAAGCGAGCTCGATACCGACGGCGCCCTTCACGTCGGTCACATCGCGCTGGCGACGGTGCTGAGTTGGCTGGAGTTTCGCGCCTTGCCGGACTTCCGCGCCGGGCGCCCGCGTTTGAGCGCCTGGTTCGATGCGTTCGAGACGCGGCCGTCGATGCGGGCGACGCCGTTGTCGGGCGAGACCCACGACTGAGTCGTGCGCGGGGGCAGGGCGGTCGTCTGGCGCCGCCCTGGGGCGGGCTTACTGCTCCAGCAGCAGGTACTCGCCCTTCGGGCCGTAGCGTTTGGCGTTGGCGTCCACGCGCGCGCACAGCGCCTGGCCGCAACGGCTCAGCGCGCCGGATTTGGTCGCGCGCAGGATGTCGCTGGCGAACTCGGCGCGTTTGACCTCACGGCCGCTCTGCCAGATCAGATAGCCGGCACCGCTGGCGGCGAGCAGGGCGCCCAGGCCCAGGCCGATCAGGCCGGTCCAGATCAGCGACTTCTGCTCGCGCTTGAGCGCCTGGCGCTGCTCGTCCATCTGCTGCAGGGTCTTCTCGGCGTTGCGCGACACCTCGCGCAGCGCCGCGGCGGTGTTCTGCAACTGCTGGCCGTACTGCGCCGAGGCCGAGCCCACGCCCTGTTCGATGGCGCCGCGGGTCTGCTCGCCGACGCTGGCGACCAGGTCGCGAGTCAACAGTTGAGCGTTGGTCTCCCAGATGTCGGCGGTGCGCTTGAGTTCGGTCGCGCTTTGGGTGAAGCGTTCGGTGGCCTTGTCGCAGACCACCTCGAACATCTTGGCGACGCCCATCAACTGGACGGCGAACAACTCCAGATCCTGTTTCTCCATCGTGCGCTTTCTCGTCCTGCTGTCAGAGCCGCGGCGTCATGCGGCGTTCGGGGCCGTCGTGGCCGGTCGGCGGCAACGTGGGCGGCGTGGGCGTTGTCGGATCGGCCGGCTTGTCCTGCTGGCGTTCGGGCGGTGCGGCCGCGGCCTGGGCCTGCTCGCCGCCGCGGCGTTGCAGGCTTTGGCCCTGCTCGGAAGCGAGGAAGCTGCCGCCGACCGCGCGCGCGCCGTCGACGTCGCCGTTCACCGCGGCCTGGCCCAGGCGCTGGAACAACGCGCGGGTGTCCGCGGCGGCGATCGGCGCGGGCTCGGCGGTGAGGCGCGGCTCGGGCGAGGGCCGTTCCGGCGGCACCGGCCCGATCGCGACCGGACGCTGCGGGAAGCGTTCGTTCATGGCTTCGTTGCGCGGCTCGTTGTTGTGCTGGTCGGCCACGCGCTTGTTCGGGGTCAGCTGGGTCATGCGGTCGCGCTGACCGTCCTTGTCGAAATCCGAGGTGCGGTAGAACCACTGGTGCTCTTCGGAGCGATGAACGACGTTCATCTCCGGCGCCGTGGGCAGCGGGCGCTTGGCCAGGAAGGGCTGGTCGCTGAGCGAGTTGAGGTAATCCACCATCAGGTTGCCGCTGCGCACCGACAGGCCGTTGAGCGCGTAGCTGCCGCCGATGTCGCTGTGGGCGCCGCCGACGGTGACGTTGAGGAAGCGGCCGTTGTCGCTCACGCCCGGGTCCAGAATGCTGGTGGACTTGAACAGGTTGCGGCGTTCGTCCTCGGCGGTGATCTGGAAGCCCGACAGCACCGACGGCGGCTGGCGACGGTCGTGCTTGCGCGGCTCGCCGGTGCCGACCGGGTCGAACAGGGCCACGGCCTGCGGCACTTCGTGCGGGGGCACCAGCGGCTCGCCGCTGTAGTGCACGCCCTTGAGCTTGCCGAACAGGTTGCGATCCTCCACGCGCTCCTTCGGATCGCCGATGCCGCGCTCGTCGACCAGGCGGGTGAAGCCCGCCGCCTGTTCGGCGCCGCGGCTGAAGCCGACGCTGACCACGCGGATTTGCGCGTCGGGATCCTCCGCCAGCCACTTCTTGCTCTGGGTGGTGAGGCGCACGTACATCTCTTCGACGCGGTCGTCGTAGGTGCCGCCGGTCATGCTGTCCAGGCCGCTCTTGATCGCGCCGTCCTGGGTACCCGGACCTTCCATATAGTCGACGCGGATGTTGGACATGCCGCGGCTGTTGGCCGCCGCGGTCTGGCGCACCACGTCGGCGATGTTGGTGTGGTTGCTCGGCGCGTCCTTGAGCATGCTGTTGCCGGTGCCGTCGAAGGCGGCGATGAACAGCCGCTCGTGCGGGTTCGAGCTGTGCAGCAGCACCGGCGTGGACAAGCGCGACAGCGCCTCGCTGGCCTGCTCGTAGCTGGCCAGGTCGTGCGCGTCGGCGGGGTAGGTGCTGACCCCGTCCGGGCCTTTCTTCTTCTTGTCGTCCGTCATCGCACTACTCCTTTAGTACGTATGGCTGAACACCAGGACCGGATCGTTGCGGAAGTCGCTGTGTTTGTTGCCGGGGATCTGCAGCTCGCGGGTATGGACCATGGCGCGCATGTAGACGTTGACGGTGCGGTCGTTGATCTCGATCAGGATCTCCGGGTCCTCGGCGATCACGCCGGCGCCGGCGAGCTCGGCGCTGGGCACGTTGTGGCGGATCACGCGGTCCTCGAACAGGCCGGGGATGTCGATGGTGGCCTCATGGGCGCTGCCGTCCTTGGACCGCCAGTTCAACTGCGCCGGCCCGGGGAAGTTGCGGATCGCCGCCCAGGGCGCGGCGATGTGCTTGCGGTAGTCGCTGCCCAGCGAGGCCGAGGACGGCGTCTTGGTCTCATCGGAGTCGCGCAGGGCGTACTCGCCGTTGTAGAGCACGCTGCAGCCGAAGGTGTCGTAGGCCGCGGCGCCGAAATCGTGCTGGGCGAAGGTCAACGGCCGGCTGGCGTCGGTCTTGTTGGGCGCGACGTAGGCAGGTTGGGTGGACATGGCGGGTTGGCATCCTGTTACGAATAGGACGGAAAGCGCGAGCGCGCGGACCAGGGCGGCCAGACGCGGACGAGGGGGCGGCATCGGAGTGCGGCGGCGGGCGGCGCGGTCCGGATCGGGACCGTCGTGACGGCCTGGGGCGCAGGTGCATCCGCGCGAGCGGGGCGCTGCGCCCTGGCCTGGTATTGGACCCATTTCCCTCCTCCCCTGGAGACCGTCGCCGCGGTCCATCGCCGGCATGAGCATCGCCCGATGGTAGCGCAGGCACGCTGTCGACACACGCCGGCGTATCGTAAGAGGAGACCCAGGTCCGCTTGCGCAGTCGCGCCCGCCCCCGGGAGCGGGGTCCAGAGTGGTGCGGCGCTCAGCTACGCTCGGCTATGCTGGTTCCCCCTTCCACCGTACCCGGAGGCGGCCATGGCAACCGGCTGGGCAGGCGACGGCGCCGTGCAGGACCAGATCGACGCCACCATCAAGGACGCGATCAAGCGCGCCCGCGACCAACTTCCGCAGGGCCCCGGTCTGGAGCGCTGCGAGGAATGCGACACGCCCATCCCCGAAGCGCGCCGCAAGGCGATCCCGGGCGTGCGTCTGTGCGTGAGCTGCCAGGAAGCGCGCGACCGCGAGCAGGGCGGCGTCGGTGGCTACAACCGACGCGGCAGCAAGGACAGCCAGCTGCGCTGAGGCGTTGCCGGCCCGCGCGTCTTTCCGCGCCGCAACAAGGCCGCGCGCATGCGCGGTGATAATCTGAACACGCTGTCCATCCAAGCATGGGAAGGCGGCGCCGTCCGTGCACGCGCGAGCTCGCGCCGCATCGGCCGCATGGCACCGCGAACACAGGGGGAAAGTATGGGCCGTAACGCACGCGCGAGGGCGTCCGCTCTCGTGTTCCTGGTCGTAGCCGCAGCGAGCCCGACGGTGGGAGCGCACAAGCTCTCGCCCACCGGAACCTCGGAAGAGCGCCGCCTCAGCGGCGTGCAGGGCAGTTGGATATCCAGCCTGGAGCGCAGTGCCGCGAGCTTCGGACTCAAGGCGTTCGGCGAGCCGGTGCATGAGGAAATCACCAACCGCATCTACGGCTGCGACGGGAATATCTGCGACGGCCTGGACAGCACGCGCGCCCCCGCCGGGGTGCTGGCGGGAGTGCGCTGGAACGACGACCCGCCTTTCCGCATCAGCAGCGGCGAAGGCAAGGGCACCAATTGCAAGGTGACTCAGACCATCCGTTTCCAAACCCAGCCCTATTGCTGGTACCAGCTTTTCGACGACGCCAACGACCGCGCCGCAACCGGGGCCGTGTTCGACGCCCAGTCGCGCTCGGCGATGCTGTACCGCACGCATTTCGGCGACCTGCAGTTCCTGCACGCCATGGCCGCTGCGGACGGTGTGTCGGCCGCGCAAACCCGCGGACTGATGATCGATTGGGCCGAATTCAACTGGCGCGTGATGCGCGGCGAGTATCGGCTGGAAACCCGCCTGAAGGACGTGCCCAACGAAACGATACGCAGTCGTTTCGGACGCACGGACTGGTACGTGCAGGATCTTTACACGCTGGGCAGTCCCGGTTTGCGTCAGCACGTCCGCGATATGGCCTTCGGCAGCATTCTGCACACGCTGCAGGACAGCTTCGCGGAAGGGCACGTGGATCGGGCTAGCGCGGTGCCCTCGCGTGCGTGCTCGATAGGCGGCGCCCAGATGGACGCTCCAGGCCTGATTGTCGAGTTCCATGCTTACAACCGCCAGGATCACGACCTGCATGCGCAGGCCGACAGCCGAGGCGCGCTGGAGGCCCACTTGCAGGACGACCCCGATGTCGTGGACTTGGGGCGTCAGCTGTTGAAGGCGTACAAGCAAGAGCGGGCCTGGGAAGAGGTCAAGCCGTTCTTCGAGTGCGTCTACGCCTTGAACGAAGCGCCGCGCGATGCGACTTCAGGGGACCGCTTCGCCAAGTGACGGCGTTTCGCTGGGGCGAGACGGTGAGCTAAGGCTACGCCGGTTGATGGCCGTGCAGACGCGAGCGTGGAGACACGTCGGAGCACGCGTTCGTCCAGTGCCCTGACGGGCTTGCGCCGGTGGCCGCTCGCCCGAACCCCTGCCTTCGGCACATACGCGCGCGCCGATCGGCCCCTATGATCCGGCCACCATCCGAACGTGGGGAGTTCCGGCATGCCTTCCAGTCTCAATCACGCCTCGCGCTCGCCTGCCTGGGCGCAGGTCCTGCTGGGCGGCCTGCTGGTGGCGCTGGGCGACATGAGCTTCGCGGCCACGCTGTGGTTCGGCTGGGATGCCGCCGGCATGGTGCGTCTGTTCCAGACCATCGCGGTGGGCGTGCTGGGGCCGGCCAGCTTCGACGGCGGCCTGCAGTCGGCTGGGTTGGGCGCGGTGTTGCACCTGTTCATGGCGACCCTGTTCGTGCTGATCTACACCCTGGTCGCGCGCCGCTACACCGGCCTGGTGTCGCGCATCTGGGCCTACGGCCTTCCCTACGGCGTGGTCCTGTACCTGGTGATGAATTTCGTGGTGCTGCCGCTGTCGCGCGTCAACGCCACGCCATCGCTGAAGCATCCGGACTGGATCGCCTGGAGCGTGCTCGCGCACATGCTGTTCGGCGTGATCTGCGTGGTGTTCGCCAGGCGCGCGCTGCGGCGCTGAGGCGTCGAATCCCGCGGTCGCCGCCGCGCGGTCGCCGGGTGGCATCGCGACGAGCTTGAGGCTTACCATCGGTGGCGCCCGAACCGGAGTCGTCATCGCATGAACCCGCCCCGTCATCCTGGCGCGCGCAGCGCCGGCCGTCGCCGTATCGCGCGGCCGTCGCGCCGCGCTGAAGTGCGCGCCCAACGGCTGATGCCGGGCGAACTGGCCTGGTACGCGACCGGGCGCTTTTATCTGGACAACGATAACCGCCTGGCCGACTACGGCTACTTCCTGCATCTGTCCGGCATCGACGCGCCGCTGTTCGACGGCGCGCAAGGCGACACCACCGCGCACTTCACTTTCGCCGCGCGTCCCTTCGAAGCGGGCAGCGTGGTCAACGGCGCCTTGAGCCTGGGGCTGGATCCGGTCGGCGAGTTCTCGGTGTACCTGCAACGCGAGCCGGCGGCCAGTTTCGACGATCCGGCCTCGTTCGCTCTCGGCGAGCGCATCGCCACGCTGCGCAGGACCGGCCTGGTCGTGGGCACCACCGTGGAGCAGGGCATCGGCCCGGCGCAGACGCCGTTGTTGGCGTCGAACGTGTTTTCGGCCTGGTTGCTGGAAAGCCGCTCCTTCGAATTCGGCGGGCGCCGCTACGATCTGGCCCAGATCCTGGGCGCGGGCGTGACCCAGTTCGGCACCGCCGCCGCCACCTCGGCGCCGGTGCCGGTCGGCTACAAGCTGGCGGTGCCGTTCACCGGCTCAGCCCTGGCGTTGGGATCGAAGTAGCCCCGGCAGGCATGGTCCGCTGCCTGGCCTGATTGTCGCGCGCGGCGCGTTGATGATCGATGGCGCCGTGAACGGCGCGACGCGGGCTGTCGGCCTGCCATCACAGGGAGTGTGACCATGAAGAAGGCGTTCTGGCTGTTGTTGATAGCGCTGCTGGGCCTGCTCGGTTACTGGTTCTGGCGCGGGTCCGCATCGCGGCCAGAGCCTTCGCCGGCTTCGGTATCGACGTCGGTCATCGCGGGCGCCGACGGCGCCAGCGCGCCCTTGGCACCGGGCTGGCCGCAAGGCGACGCGCTGCGCGTGGCGTTGAAGCCCGATCCTGGCGCGGTGTCGCTGAGCAAGGCCCTGTACCGCGACGGCGACGAGGTGCTGGAGCAACGCTGGCCCGACGGCAGCCTCGAGCGCTGGTGGCACCCGCGGTCCGCGCCCTCGCGTTACATCGGCCGCGACGGGCGCGAGACGGTGGCCGACGCCGGAGCGGCGCCGTGAGCGCGGGCGCCTGGCGCGCAGTGCTGCTGGTCGCGTTGGCGCTGGCCTGCGTGCCTGCGTATGCGCAGGTGCAGTGTCCGTCGCCGCGTGCGGCCGGCGACAAGCTGCGCAAGATCAACGAAGGCTTCACCCAGAACGTCACCGAACCGCTGGTCCGCAACAACGTGGGCGGTCTGGGGCCGGTGCTGTGGGCCTACATCGCCGGCCAGGCGCGCGCGGAAGGCCTGGGCGGCAAGGTCGATCAGGCCGGCAATCACACGATCAAGCCGAGCTACAACCTGTGGAACGTGCAGCACGACGCGAAGAAGGGCTGCGCGCAGTCCACCGTCGTCAACTGCAAGGCCAGCAACCAGTCCAAGCCCTTGGCGGGGTCCAAAAAGGAGGCCCTGGCATCGCCCGTGGCCACGCCGTGCTGGATCGAGAACGGTCAATCGATGCAGATGGTCACGGTGTGCTTTCCCTCTTATCCCAGCCTGAAAGATGCCGCCAACGAGTACCTGGCATTCCGCCCTTCCTATACCGAGAAACTCAAGGCCATGGCCCAGTCGGGCACGCCGGGCATCGACGAGTTCCTGCAACACCTGGGCGCGACCGGCTGGTCGTCGCGAATGCGTGCCGACCCGGACAAGTACAAGCAGGAAACCCGCGACAACATCGACGAGGCCTTGCGCGGCATCGCCGAGCGTCGCGACACCACCGAGCGCGAGCTGGCGCAGAACCAGCAGGCGATCGCGGCCTGGTGCGGGGAGCGCGACGGCGCCGACGATCCGGCCCGGCGCGAGGCCCTGAAGCGGCAGCAGGACGCGCTGCTGGAACGGGTGGCGCTGTACGACCAAGTCTGCCTGCGGCCCGCGGCCAACGGCAGCCCGACGCCCGCGCCGACGCGCAACAACGCGATCGACGAATGCCGCAAGCCGACCGCCGCGGCGCCTCCCACGCCGCCGACCGTGCCGGCCTCCACCGCCACGCCCGATGCGCATGCGACCAAGCGCCGCCGCGGCGTGCTCGGCGAACCGCACTACATCGCGCCCAGCGGCGCGGTGTTCAGCACCCAGCGCGCGGGCGAGTTCTGGTTGTTGCGCAGCACGCGCGACGCCCAGATCCAGGTGCGCCAGGAGCCCTGGCACGGCAGCGACTCGGTGGCCGCGGTCACCGCAGTGGCGATGCGGATCGGCGCGCGCCGCGTCGGGGTCTATGCCGACGGCGTGCGCGTGGACGGCCGACCGCTGCAGTGGCAGGGCGCGTTCGTCCAGCACGATCTGGGCGACGGACACGCGCTGGGCGTGTGGGGTGCGCCGGCCCAGCCGGAGGTGGTCGCGGTGATGTGGGCCGACGGCAGCAGCCTGCGCGTGGTCCATCACGGCAGTTGGCTGGACGTCGACTACCGGCTGATGGCTGGCGTCGATACGGCCGGCGACGCGGGCCTGATCGGGCGCGTCGACGACGAGCCGCGCCACGATTTCGTGTCGCGTTCCGGCGACGCGCTCGCGCAGCCCGACGCGGCCGGCATCGACGGCTTCGTGCAGAGCTGGCGCATCCGGGCCGACGAGTCGCTGTTCGACTACGCACCCGGGCGCAACGCGGCCAGCTACGAGCTGCGCGACTTCCCGCGCACGCCGGCCGCGCCCACGGCCGCCGCGCTGGCGCAGGCACGCGAGGCCTGCGCCGCCGCCGGGGTGGCCGCGCTACTGCTGGACGCCTGCGCCTTCGATCTGGCGGTCACCGGCGAGCGCGGTTTCCTGCGTTCGCATCAGTTGGGGTCGCAGGCCCTGGGCCGGATGACCAAGCCGGCGACCACGCCGGCGCGCAAGACCGGCCCAACGGTGTTCTTCGAAGCGCAATGGACACCGGAGGTGGAGGGCGCCGAGGCGCTGGCCAACGGCAACACCCGCAGCGTCGCGGTCGCGGCCGGACAGCACACGACCTACCTGATCGATATCGGCAAGCCCGATGTCGGCGACCTGTTCGTGCTGTCGCATCAGATGAGCTGCATCGGCGACCCTTACGACGGCAAATCGCCGGGCTATCAGTTGTTCGATGCCGACGGCCGCGCCTTGTCCAAGGCCTTGGCGATCTGCTCGGACCTGTACTCGGGGCCGATACGCCCGGGCAAGTACTACCTGGTGCTGGTGGGCGCCGCCTCGGGCGAGCCCGTGACGGTGAAGTTCGAGGCCTTCCACCACTGACGGGCGCGGTCCTCAGCGCCGCGCCGGCTCGGCGGCGCAGCGCGCGCAGACCTGGGCCGGGGCGTAGTGGCGCTGCGCGAGGTGCAGGGCGTCGCGGGCCTGCGCGAACTCGCCCAGGTGGACCCGATACAGGGGCAGGCGCGGGCAGCCCAGCGCATGCACTTCGTAAGCGCCATTGGGCTGCGGCGTCCGGTTGAGGTAGTAGCTGGGCATGACGGCGCTCGGTCGGACTCGACCCCTCACGATGCGTCGCCTGCGTCTCACCGGCTGCGACCGCGCAGCCGCGAAAGACGACTGGCGCCTATCCAGCGGCCGCAGTGCTCAGTCGCCGCCGCCGCCGTCTCCACCGCCGCCGCAGTCGCCACCGCTGTCGCCGCCGCCATCGCTGTCGTTGGCGCTGCAGTCGCGGTTGTCGTCGTTGCCGTTGCTGGACGCGTTCCAGTCGCTGCTGGAACTGTTGCTCCAGCTGCTGCCGCCGTCGTAGCCCGAGCCGGTGTCGGCGGCCAGGGCCGGCGAGTTGCGGCGCGCGCTGTTGGCGATCAGCACGCCCACGATCAGCACCGCCAGGCCGATCAGCCAATGGCTGGCCA
Organism: Lysobacter sp. cf310; assembly: GCF_900114355.1. Lineage (GTDB taxonomy): Bacteria > Pseudomonadota > Gammaproteobacteria > Xanthomonadales > Xanthomonadaceae > Lysobacter. Next base: position 240,156 of record NZ_FOSS01000002.1, on the reverse strand, counting down.
AGGCGAGCAGGGCGCCTACGACGATCGCTATGAATCCCACCAGCATCCGCTGCATCGGTGTCTCCCCTCCGATCCGGCACGGGCCGCGGTCGCGCCGCGGTTGCGCGCATTGTCCATGGTTTTGCGGTTAGCGGAGGTACCGGCCGGCGGATCGGTGCCGCCGCCGGTGGCCCGGATCCGGGCCTGGCCTGAGGGCTGTCCGGGGCGGTAGGGCGCCTCGTCATCGCGGTTGCCGCGCGAGCCGCCCGGGAGGGCATCGGCAGCGCGTCGTTATCCGCGCCGAAACGATTTGCCGCAACGCCGTCGTCGGGGATAGGCAGGATCGCGCCGCGGTTCTATGCTGATGCCGCGGACGCAGCCGGTGCTTGCGACGGCGCCCGCAATCCCCCAATCCCTCCCACTGTCGCGCGCCGCGATCGCTGCGCGCCGCGACGCTATACGAGTCTTCGATGGGTCGTCTTCCCGGTCTGGATCTGCTGCGCGCCATCGCCATCGTCTGGGTGATGCTGTTCCACTCCTACCTGGTCGGCGGAATGGGCGAGTTCTGGCAGGCGGGAATCACGCACGGCTGGATGGGCGTGGACCTGTTCTTCGTCCTCAGCGGCTACCTGATCGGCGGCCAGTTGCTCAAGCCTTTGAGCCAGGGCCAGCCGTTCCGGCCCGGCGACTTTTACCTGCGCCGCGCGTTCCGCGTGCTGCCGGCGTTCCTGGCGGTACTGGCGCTGTACTTCACCGTGCCGGGCTTCCGCGAGGCGCCGGGCATCCAGCCGCTATGGCAGTTCCTGACCTTCAGCCTGAACCTGCTGATCGACTACCAGCACAACAAGGCCTTCTCGCACGCCTGGTCGCTGTGCGTGGAAGAACACTTCTACCTGGTCTTCCCCTGGCTGGCCTGGTGGATGACGCGGCGCCCCTCGACCGCCAAGTTCGTGAGCGTGTGCGTCGCGGTCCTGATCGCCGGGCTGGCCCTGCGCGGCTATGTCTGGTTGTACGAAATGGCCCCGGTGCGCGGCCTGGAGCAGGTCGAGCGCAGCTTCGGTCAGCGCTTCGTCGAGGACATCTACTACCCGACCTGGATGCGCCTGGATGGCCTGCTCTGCGGGGTGGTGCTGGCCAGCATCCAGGTCTACCGCCCGCAGCTGTGGGCCGGCCTGCAGCGCCGCGCGAACCTGCTGCTGATCGCCGGCCTGGCCGTGGTCGCCGTGGCGATCGCCTTGTTCGACGAGCGCACCGCCTTGCTGCCGACCGTGATCGGCTACCCGCTGCTGTCGATCGGTCTGGCCCTGCTGGTCGCCGCCGGCGCCAGCACCAGCGGTTGGCTCGGCCGCTGGCGCGTGCCCGGCGCGGGCTGGATCGCGCTGACCTCGTTCAGCCTGTACCTGATCCACAAGCCGGTGTTCCGCCTGGTGGAGACCCATTTGGGCGCGCAGTTGGAGGGGAAGGGCTTGCTCGCGTTTGCGGTGTACGCGGCAGCGACCTTGGTGGCGGGCGCCTTGCTGCACTATTCGGTCGAGCGGCCGTTCCTGAGGTTGCGGGAGCGCTGGTTGCGGCGCGAGGCGCGCGCTGCGGCCGCGATCGCGCCTGCCGGCTGAGCCGGGTCGTGGGCTATGCTTCGATGAGGGGTGGTAGCGGATATACGCGTGGACAGGGGGCGCCCGTTAGGGCGTGCGTAGCGATGGCGAAACTGGCGGATGGCCGCGGCAGCGGTCGAGTGAAGGCGCGCGGCCTGCGGCGGGCATGGAAATGGGGCGCGTATTGGCTGGCGGCCCTGCTGTTGATGTCGCTGGCGCTCGACGCCGCGGCGATGCGCAAGATCGATCCGGGCGAAGCGCCCAAGCTGGCGCCGGACGAGGGCCTGCTGGTGTTGGTGGTGGATACCAGCGCCTACATCAGCAGCGTGCACGTGCGCAAAGCCGGGCATGGCCCGATCGAGGGCGTGCTCAACCGCATGGAGGGCGGCCGCAACCTGCAGCTGTATGCGCTGAAAGCCGGCGAGTACGAGTGGGCCGAGGTCAATCTTTACGGTGGCGACTACCACGCGCGTTACTCGATCACCGATCCGGAGTACCGCTTCAAGGTCGAGGCCGGCAAGTTGAACTACGGCGGCGATCTGGTGCTGCGCGCGACCGGCTTTCTGCGCATCTTCATGCACGTGTCGAATCGCTCGCTGCCGGTGATCGACTGGCTCGAGGCCCAGCATCCGGCCGTTTACACGCAGCACGGCCTGTCCTTCGTTGGCCGCTATCCCGATCCGTTCCCCGCCTTGTACCGCAGTGCGCGAGCGTCCAACGCCGAAGAGCCGGCCAAACTCAATGCCGGCCGCGAACCGCCCAAGCCGGGGACGTTGCCGATTCCGGCCGAGCAGATGTGGAAGCCCGACCGGGTGGTCGATATCGCGCTCAATCCCGGCGGCGACCTGCTGGCCGAAGTGGTGCGCGAAGGCGAGGACCGCTACGGGCTGGAGTTGATCGACCTGGTCGCCGGCAGCGTGCAGCGCCTGACGACCCGCAAGGAAGCCATCGACTCCCTGGTCTGGGACAGCGATCGCATCCTCCTGGCCGGTAACGGCAGCGGCAGCTACACCGTGGCCCGCATCGGCGAGGCCAAGGACGGCAAACGCACCGCGCAGGTGCTGGCGCTGGACGGCAAGGGCGCCATCGTCGATCTGTTGCCCGACGAGCCCGGCGCGATCCTGTTCGAGGGCTACGACAGCCGCGGCACTCTGGTGGTGCATCGCATCGACCTCACCGTCGGCGATCGCGACATCCGCAGTTTCTCCACCGCCGCCTCGCGCGATCGGCTCAACAAGGGCATGAGCAACGATCTGGGCTGGTACGCCGACGGGCAGGGGCGCTTGCGCGCGGCCATCGTCAAGCGCGAGGAGCGCATGGTGTTGCTGCACGGCATCGCCGGGCAGTACCAGGAGGTGCTGGAGCTGGGCAAGGAGGGTGGGTTCCAACCCTTGGCGCTGTCCTACGACGGCAATCTGATCTACGGGCTCAGCGACGAAGATCGCGACCAGCGCGACCTGGTGGTGTTCGATCCGGCGACCAAGAAGATCGCGCGCACCTTGTTCAGCAAGCCGGGCGTGGATGTGGCGGCGCCGGTGCTGGACCGCCGACGCGAGCCGGTGGCGGTGCGCTACTACCAATCCGGCCGCCTGGTCACCGAGTATTTCGACGAGAAGGACCGCGCGCTGGGCGCGACCCTGCAGGCGGCGTATCCCGGCCGTACCGTCGCGGTGATCGATCGCAGCCTGGACGGCAAGCAGCTGATCCTGTGGGTGGACGGCAACGATCGCCCGCCGCAGATCTATCACATGGACGTCGCTGCCAAGCGCGCCTCGCTGATCGACGAAGTGATGCCGTGGCTGGCGGAGAAACGCTTCGCGCCCGCGAAGGTGCTGTCGGTGAAAGGCAGCGATGGCCTCGCGATCGAGGCGTTCCTGACCCTGCCCGAGGCGCCGGGCAAGCGGCCGCTGGTGGTGCTGCCGCACGGCGGCCCGATCGGCGTCGGCGACCGCCTGCATTTCGACCGCGAAGTGCAGTACCTGGCCTCGCTGGGTTACGCGGTGCTGCAGGTGAACTTCCGCGGCTCCGACGGCTACGGCAAGGCTTTTCGCGAGGCCGGTCACCGCAACCACGGGAAGATGATCGAGGACGACATCGACGCGGCGGTGCGTGCCGCGATCGCGTCCTATCCTGTCGACGGCACCCGCATGTGCATGGTCGGTGCGAGCTATGGCGGTTATTCGGGCCTGGTGTCGGCGATGCGCTGGCCCGGGCGTTTCCGCTGCGTGGTGTCGATCTCGGGCGTCAGCGATCGGGCCTTGTTCTTCACCGCCAGCGACAGCGCGCGCTCGGCCAAGACCCGCGCCTTGATGGAGCGCATCATCGGCGACCCGAACAAGGACCTGGCCGAGATGGAAGCGACCTCGCCCCTGTACAACCTGGACAAGCTGCAGCTGCCGATCATGCTGGTGCACGGTCGCGAGGATCTGCGCGTGGACTTCGAACACACCCGGCGCCTGGTGCGCATGCTCAATCTCAAGGGGCGGCAGCCGGTGGTGCTGGCGTTCCCGAACGAGGGGCACAGCTTCGACCAGCCGCTGGCACGGGAGATCACCTGGTCCGGGATCGCCGGCTTCCTGCGCGAGCATTTGGAGGGTATCGCGGCACCCAAGACGGATTCCGCCGGTACCGCTCCCGCTGCGGCGACGAAATGAGGCCGCAACTCGTGCGCACGACGCGGCGCCTGCCCGTCGCCGGGCGGATGCGTCGATAATCGAACCATCCGCTCTCGTGCCTGTCGCCGAGGCCGATCCATCTCAACGGGACACCGCATGCATACGCTTTTGAAGAGGATGACGACTGGCTGCTTGGCGATCTGTGTCTGCGCCTCCGCGCTGGCCGCGGAACCGGTCGTCGTCACCGAGCCCGTGCCCGCGCACGAGAGCTTCGCCATGGACGCCTCGGCGCCGAAGGAAACGCGGCGCATCAACGTCTATACGCCGCCGGGTTACGACGCAGCCAAGGGGCCGCGCTATCCGGTGCTGTACGTGCTCGACGGCGGCTTGCAGGAGGACTTCCCGCACGTGGCCAGCGATGTCGACGCGGCGATCCGGGCCGGGGAGATGCGGCCGGTGCTGGTGGTCGGCATCGAGAACACCCAGCGGCGGCGCGACATGACCGGGCCGACCGAGTTCGCCGAGGATCGCAAGATCGCGCCGGTGGTGGGCGGCTCGGCGCAGTTCCGCGCCTACATCGCCGACGAGCTGATGCCGCTGATCCGCAAGCGCTACCGGGTCGGCGACGAGACCGGGATCATCGGCGAGTCGCTGGCGGGCCTGTTCGTGGTCGAGACCTTCTTCGAGCAGCCCAAGCTGTTCGACGTCTACATCGCGATGAGCCCCAGCCTGTGGTGGAACCAGGATGCGCTGGTGCTCGGCGCGCAGTCGCGCTTGAAGGCCGGCGGGTTCGGGCATCGGACCCTGTTGTTGTCGTCGGCCAACGAGGACAACATCGCGCCGCAGAGCGCGCGCCTGGCCGCCGCGCTGCGCGCGGTCGCGCCCGAAGGTTTGACCTGGCGCTACGATCCGCGTCCGGACCTGCAGCACAGCACTATCTATCGGACCCTGTCGCCGCAGTTGCTGCGCGATGCGTTCCCGCCGGAGACGGGCGCGGCGACGCGGCCGGCGAAGTGAGCGGCGCGATGGTCAATCGGCGGGTGCTGATCGGTTGGGGCCTGGCCGGCCTGGTGTGCGGCGTGTCGGCCTTGGCCGCGCCGCCGAAGTCCGCGGCTGCTTCGGCGGTGCTGCCCTTGGACGCCAAAGTCGAAGGCCTGGGCTATGCCGAGCTCAGCGCGCACTGGTGGCGTTGGACCGATCGCTTTCCGGGCGGGATGGAGCCTTATCGCGACCCCGACGGCCGCTGGTGCAAGCTCGCGCAGTCCGGACCGGTGTGGTTTCTCGCCGGCACCGACGGCAGCGAGAACGTGCGGCGGCGCTGTTCGGTACCGGTCGACAAGCACGTGTTCCTGCCGATCATCAATCTGTACCAGCGCAGCCGCTACCCGGTTCCGGCCAGGCTCAGGCCCGCGCATTGCAAGTCGCTGCTGGACGGGCTGGCCCTGAGCAACGACGCATTGCGCAGCGCGGTGGTGTTGATCGACGGCGTGCGGGTGGCCGATCCCCAACGCTATCGGGTCCGCACCGAGCGCTGCTTCGATGCCTTCGACGACGATGAAGGCGGTAACGCCGACGCGGTGATCGCCGCCAGCGACGGCTACTGGCTGCTGCTGCCGCCGATGAAGCCGGGTCGCCACACCCTGGTGGTCGGCGCGAACTACGGACGCGGCGCCGAGGACGACGACGGCTACGGCAACATGGTGCAGAACTTCGAGTACGTGCTGGACGTGGGTGGTCCGACCTACTGAGGCCTGGCGCGTCGCATCCGGACGCTCTGCGCTCTGCTTGATCTATGCCGCGTGTGCTTCAGCGTCAGCGCGCCGCTATTCAATCCCGCTTGAGCGTGGCGATGCTGCGCGCGCACGCGGCCGCGCGCTCGGTCAGAAAATCGCGTTCGCGCGCATTGCGGGTCAGCGAGGCCGCGCGCTTGAATTCGGCATGCGCCTCGCCATAGCGGCCGAGCTTGGCGAGGAAGTCGCCGCGCACGCTGGGCAGCAGGTGGTAGTTCTTCATCGAGGGTTCGTCGAGCAGGCTGTCGGCCAGCTCCAGGCCGGCGGCGGGGCCGAAGGCCATGGCCAGGGCGACGGCGCGATTGAGTTCGACCACCGGCGAAGGCGCGAGCTGGGCCAGGGCATCGTAGAGCGCGGCGATGCGCGCCCAGTCGGTTTCGTCGGCGGTGCGCGCACGGGCGTGACAGGCGGCGATCGCGGCCTGCAGGGCGTAGGGGCCGCGCGCGCCGCCGAGTTTTTCCGCGCGCTCCAGCGCGGTCAGGCCGCGCCGGATCAGGACCTGGTCCCAGCGTGCGCGGTCCTGGTCCAGCAGCAGCACCGGCGTGCCGGCGGCGTCGACGCGGGCGCGGGCGCGCGAGGCCTGGATTTCCATCAGCGCGGCCAGGCCGTGCACCTCGGGCTCGCGCGGCACCAGCTCGGCGACGATGCGGCCCAGACGCAGCGCTTCCTCGCACAGCGCCGGGCGCATCCAGTCGTCGCCGGCGGTGGCCGAATAGCCTTCGTTGAAGATCAGGTAGATCACCGCCAGCACCGAGGCCAGGCGTTCGGCGAGTTCGTCGCCGCGCGGCACCTCGAAGGGCACGCGCGCTTCGGCCAGGGTGCGCTTGGCGCGCACGATGCGCTGGGCCACCGTCGGCTCCGGCACCAGGAAGGCGCGCGCGATCTCATCGGTGGTCAGGCCGCCGAGCAGGCGCAGGGTCAGGGCGACGCGTGCCTCGGTGGACAGCACCGGATGACACGCGGTGAACACCAGCCGTAGCAGGTCGTCGCCGATGTCGTCGTCGATGGCCGCCTCGAACGCGGCCTCGGCGTCGTCCTGCCAGTCCTCCAATTCGTAGCCCAGCTCCTCGTACTTGCGCTGCTGCAGTTTGCTGCGGCGCAGGCGGTCGATCGCGCGGTGCTTGGCGGTGGCCATCAGCCAGGCGCCCGGATTGTCGGGCACGCCGGTCTCGGGCCAGCGTTCCAGCGCCGCGACCAGGGCGTCCTGGGCGAGCTCCTCGGCCAGGCCGACGTCGCGCACCATGCGCGCCAGACCGGCGATCAGGCGCGGCGATTCGATCCTCCAGACGGCGTCGATGGCGCGATGGGTGTCGGTGGTCATGCGGTGCGTCGTCGTGAGGAGGGAGGGGCTCAGCGTTCGGAGACGGTCTTGAGCGCGGCCAGGCCGGTCTCGAAATCGCGTCCGATCATACGATCCATGTTGAAGAAAACGCCCATGAGTTTGGTCATGTAGGCGGCCGGGCCCTGCATGCTCCAGGTCACCCGGGTGCCGTCGGGCTGCGCGACCGCGGCGAACTCGGCGATGTTGCGGCTCACAAATGGCTTGCTGAAGTCGAGCTGGATGGTGGTGCGATCCGGGCGGGTGCCGGTGATCTCCATGCGGCCGGCGCCGGCCTTGCCTTTGCCTTCCCAGGCGTAGGTCGCGCCGCGTCCGCTGGCGGCGCCGCCGATCTCGCGGCGCATGTCGGGCTCGAGTTTTTCGTAGGGCGACCAGTCGCGCCAACGGTGGAAGTCGTTGACGTGGGACAAGATGGTATCGGCGGGCGCGTGGATGAGCAGGCTGCGTTCGATGTGCAGGGTGCTGGGTCGGGTCGCGGCGTAGATCAGCACGGCGACGACGGCCAAGGCGAGCAGCGACAGAATGAGTGCGAGCATGACGGGGGTTCCGGTTTAGTTGCGCTGACCGATGCCGGTCTGCATTTCGCGCAGGCCGGAGGCGGCTTCCTGTACGTCGGCGGGGAAATCGGCCAGCTCCTGGACCTGGCGGATTTCGATGGTCTCGTTGTCGGAGCCTGGGCAGCGTCGAGCCCAGGCGATCGCCTCCTCGCGCGAGGCGACGTCGATCATCCAGTAGCCGCCCAGCACTTCCTTGGCTTCGCTGAAAGGACCGTCGGTGACCTTGGGCTTGCCGCCGGCGAAGGACACGCGCGCGCCCATCGACGGCGGATGCAGGCCATCCAGCGCGATCAGTACGCCGGCCTGCTGCAGGGCCTGGTTGTATTCCATCATCGCCGCGACGCGGTCGGCGGGTGGGGAGGTGCCGGGCTCGGCCTGTTCGTAGCCCTGGGGAATCATCAGCATCATGAAGCGCATGGTGCGTCTCCGGTGGTGGCGGATAGTTGGGAGCGGCGGGCGACGTCGCAAGGCTACGCCGCGCGCCTGGGGGAGGGTGTAAATAATGGGGGGCGCGCGTGCGGGGCGCGACGCGAGCGCGAGAGCGCGGCGCTCGCGCTCGTAAACGGACTCAGGCCGTCTTTTCGAAGTTGATCAGCCAGGTCACGCCATAGGCATCGGTCACGCAGCCGAAGCGTTCGGCCCAGAAGGTCTGCTGCAGCGGCATGGTGATGCGGCCGCCCTCGGCCAGGCCCTCGATGATGCGCTCCGCATCGGCGACGGAGTCGACGTTGAGCGAGATCGAGATGCCGTGCACGCCCTGGTAGGGGTATTCGGGCGTGGCGTCGGAGGCCATCAGGATCCAGCCTTTGCCGACCAGGCGCACATGCATCACCTTGTTCTTGACCGAGGCGGCCATCGATTCGGAGCTGCCGTCCGGCGCTTCGCCGTAACGCAGCAACAGTTCGATCTTGCCGCCCAGTACCTGGGCGTAACGTTGAAAGGCTTCTTCGGCGTTGCCGTCGTAGCTCAGATAGGGGCTCACGTACATGGAAGACTCCGGTGTGGTTTGGGGGACTGGGATCAGGGGCAGCCGGCGCCGCCTTCGACGATGCGATGGATCTCGCTTACGCCGTCGCCGGCGATGGCGAGGAAGCGTCGAGCCTGCTCGATAGCGGCCTCGGGAGACGCGACCTCGATCAGGGCGTAGCCGGCGATCACTTCCTTGGCTTCCGCATACGGGCCGTCGGTGACGGTGAACCGGCCCGTATCCAGCCGGACCCGCGCGCTGCCTTGCGCGAGCAGGCCGCCGGTGTGCAGCAGGCTGCCGTCCTTGAAGCCTTGCTCGATCAGGGCGCCCATGCGCTGCTGTTGCTCCGGGCCGAAATCGGCGGGCTTGTCCGGATCGGGCGTGTAGATGGTGAGGAACTTCATTGCGGGCTCCGTGGCGGTGATGCGGGTTGGGTTTAGACGCTGTATGGAAGTGCGACGAACGAGGGCGGGCGAAATCGACAGGCGCGCCGAATCGATTTCGTCGCGCGTCAGTGGCGGGCGGCGCTCTCGGCGCGCAGGCGCTGTTCCTGCTCGCGCAGTTCGGGGGTGAGTTCGGCGCCGAAGTCCTCGGCCTCGAAGACCTGGCGAATCTCGATCTCCGATTCGCCCTCGCAGGGATTGGGGCAGCGCTTCACCCACTCGATCGCTTCTTCCTTGGACTTGACCTGGATCAGCCAGAAGCCGCCGACCAGCTCCTTGGTTTCCGGGAACGGGCCGTCGATCACGCTGCGCCGCTTGCCGAAGAAGCGCACGCGCGCGCCCCTGGAAGAGGGATGCAGGCCTTCGCCGGCCAGCAGCACGCCGGCCTTGACCAGCTCCTCGTTGTACTTACCCATCGCGGTCAGCAGTTCTTCGCTGGGCATTTCGCCGGCTTCGCTGGCGGCGTTGGATTTGACTATCACCATGAATCGCATCGTCGTGTCTCCTGGTCGAGTGAGGAGCGTCGTCCGCGTTTCGGCGGGGTCGATCGGCGCTCTTACTCAGGACGACGAACGCGGGCACGCGGAATCGACAAGGGCCGCGAAATGAATTCGCGATGGGCGCGGTTGCCCCTGGGCGGGCCCCGGTGCTAGCGTGCCGGCTCCCGCCACGGACCCCAGGCCCGCTCCGATGAAGTCGCTCAAGTACCTGATCCCGCTTGCTTTTCTGGCCAGCACCGCGGCGGTGGCCGCGCCCGAGACCTACGAGATCGACCCCTCGCACACCTATCCCAGCTTCGAGGCCTCGCACATGGGCGTGTCGCTGTGGCGCGGCAAGTTCAACTCCTCCAGCGGCCAGGTCGTGCTGGACAAGGCCAAGGGCGCGGGTACGGTGGAGGTGACGGTGGACGTCAACAGCATCGACTTCGGCCACGACCAGATGAACGAGCACGCGCGCGGCGCGGATCTGTTCGACGTCGCCAAGTACCCGACCGCGACCTACAAGGGCAAGCTCGAAGGCTTCGTCGACGGCAAGCCGACCAAGGTCGTCGGCGAGCTCACTTTGCACGGGGTGACCCAGCCGCTGGAACTGAAGATCAATTCCTTCAAGTGCATCCCCCATCCGATGCTCAAGCGCGAGCTGTGCGGCGCCGATGCGCTGGCCACCTTCCAGCGCGACGCGTTCGGCATCTCCGCGGGCAAGGACTGGGGTTTCAGCATGGACGTGACCTTGCGCATCCAGGTCGAAGCGGTGGCCAAAGCCAAATAAGGACGGCCGTCTCCCTCCCTCTCGTTGCAGGAGCATGAGCATGGAAATGAACAACCAACCGCAAGCCGAACACCGCTGGCTGCATCGTCTGGTCGGCGAATGGGAAGGCGAAGGCGAGATGCCGGCGGCGCCCGGCGAGGCGCCCAATACCTGGCGTTCGCTCCAGAGCGTGCGCAAGATCGGCGAGCTGTGGATCCAGTGCGAGGCGCGCATCGAAATGCCGGACGGCGGCGCGGATATCATGCAGATCACCCTGGGCTACGACACGGCCCAGGGCCATTACGTGGGCGTGTTCGCCGGCAGCATGATGTCCAATATGTGGATCTACCGAGGCAAGGTCGAGGCCGACGGGCGCACGCTCACGCTCGATACCGAAGGCCCGGACTTCGGCAGCGGGCAGACCCGCAAGTTCCAGGACATCGTCGAGCTGATCGACGACGACCACCACGAGTTGCGTTCGCGCATGCTCGGCGACGACGGCCAGTGGCAGCCGGTGATGACGGTGCGTTACCGGCGCACCGGCTGAGCGCCTTTCGCGGTCGCGACTGCGGTCGCGGCCGCGGCACTTGTCAGCGCCGCGGCCGGGCGGCAGTGTCGGGGCTTTGCACAGGAGAGCCCCGGCATGTCGCGTGCGCTATCGGCCTTGAGCCTCGTTGCGGCGATCGCCGCGTCCTTGTGGTCCGGCCCCAGCCCGGCCGCGCCGGCGGCCGACGAGGCCGCGTTCCGCGCCTTGTACCGCGAGCTGGTCGAGATCAACACCACCCGCTCGGTCGGCAGCTGCACGCGCGCGGCGCAGGCGATGCAGGCACGCCTGCTGGCGGCGGGATTGCCGGCCGAAGATGCGCGCATCCTCGCGCCGGCCGACCGCCCGCAGGACGGCGCCCTGGTCGCGGTGCTGCGCGGCCGCGAGCGTACGCTCAAGCCGCTGTTGCTGCTGGCGCATATCGACGTGGTCGAGGCCCGGCGCGAGGACTGGCAGCGCGATCCCTTCACCCTGGTCGAAGAGGACGGCTGGTTCTACGCGCGCGGCGCCAGCGACGACAAGGCCATGGCCGCGATCTTCACCGACAGCCTGGTGCGCTACCGCCAGGCCGGCTATGTGCCGCGTCGCGACATCAAGCTCGCCCTGACCTGCGGCGAGGAAACCCCTGACGTATTCAACAGCGTCAAATGGCTGATGCAGACCCAGCCCGAAGCGCTGGCCGCCGAGTTCGCGCTCAACGAAGGCGCGGGCGGCGAGCTGCGCGACGGCAAGCCGCTGGCGCTGCAGATCCAGGCCGGCGAGAAGGTCTATCAGGACTTCGCGCTGAGCACCCAGGACGGCGGCGGCCACAGCTCGCGGCCGACCCGCGACAACCCGATCACGCGCCTGGCGATCGGCCTGGAGCGGCTGGGCGCCTACCGTTTTCCGATCGCCCTGAATCCGACCACGCGCGGCTACTTCGAGGCCCAGGCGCGCCTGTCCGCGCCGGCGATCGCCACCGACATGCGCGCGGTGCTCGCCGATCCGGCCGACGAGGCCGCGGCCGAGCGGCTGTGGACGATCAATCCGGGCTGGAACAGCTCGCTGCGCACCACCTGCGTGGCGACCCAGATCGAGGGCGGCCACGCGCCCAATGCGCTGCCGCAGCAGGCGCATGCCAACGTCAACTGCCGCATCCTGCCCGGCGTGCCGGTCGAGGACGTGCGCCAGACCCTGGTGCGCGTGCTCGGCGACGAGCGCATCGCGGTCGTCGCGCGCGGCGAGGCGGGCATGACCACCGCCGCGCCGCCGCTGTCGCCGCGGATCCTGGGCCCGGTGCGCGACGTCGCCGATACGATCTGGCCGGGCGTCGCGATCGTGCCGACCATGTCCACCGGCGCCACCGATGGCCGTTTCCTCAATGCCGCCGGCATTCCCACCTACGGCATCTCCGGGCTGTTCCACGATGCCGAGGGCAGCCGCGCGCATGGGCTCAACGAACGCATCCGGGTGCGCTCGCTGCTGGACGGGCGGCGTTTCCTGCACGAGATCGTGCGCCGTTACGCCGACGCCGCGGATTGAACGGGCGAGGGCATGATGCTGGGCCGCGGCACGACGCTGCGGCCATCCGACCACCGGGGACGCCATGGAAATCCTGCTGCACACCAGCGAGCTCGGCGACGGCGTGACCGTCGCCAACGCCAGCGTCGACGATTTCGCCGAACTCATCGCGCAAACCTCGCACCTCGGGCTTGTGCATTACGTCGTCTACGACGAGCGCGAGGTCCGTCTGGTCGCCAGCAGCGATCCGGGCATCGCGGCGAAAATCGCGCAGTCGGACGTGCCGGACAACCTGTTGAGCTTGCTGAGCGCGTTGCGGGCCGCGGGCGCTTCCGCGTCCTAGCCCAGCGCACGCATCGCCGCCGCAGGCGCCGGTCCTATCCGCGTCGGGCGATAATGACCGCCTCCCCAGCGAACGAGGTGCAGCATGATCCAGCGTTTCGAGGTCGGTCCGCGGATGTCGGAAATGGCGGTGCACAACGGTACGGTCTATCTGGCCGGCCAGATCGCCGACGACGAGCATGCCGAGATCGGCGAGCAGACCCGCCAGGTGCTGGCGTCGATCGACGCCCTGCTGGCGCAGGCCGGCAGCGACAAGTCGCGCATCCTGCGCGCGCAGATCTATCTGGCCGACATCGCCGATTTCGCCGGCATGAACGCGGTCTGGGACCAGTGGGTGGTGGCCGGCCGCACGCCGCCGCGCGCAACCGTGCAGGCGGCGCTGGCGAATCCGAACTGGAAAATCGAGATCGTGGTGACCGCCGCGGTCTGAGGGTTCGCGTGCCGCGACGGCGCGGCTCAGCGCTAGTCGCGGCGCCCGGCCTCGGCCGCGGCCAGGAACGCATCCAGCAAGGGGCGCCCGGGCATCAGCTCGGGAAAACGCGCGTCGTGGAATTCCGGATGCCATTGCACGCCGACCACGAAGGCGGCGTCGCGCGCACGCACGCATTCGGGGATGCCGTCCTCGGACCAGGCCTCGACCTCCAGGCCTTCGCCGAGCCGGCGGATGCCCTGGTGGTGGATGGAGTTCACCCGCGTGCCTTCCTGCGGCGGATACAGGCTGGCCAGCCAGCCATCGGCTTGAACGCGCAACGGGTGGGCATGCTCGTCGTAGCGATCGGGCAGGTAATGCACGCTGCGGGTGGCGCCGCCGGCGACCAGGTCCTGGTACAGACTGCCGCCGTAGGCCACGTTGATCAGCTGCATGCCGCGGCACACCCCCAGCACCGGCTTGCCGGCGGCGACGAAGGCGCGCAGCAGCGACAGCTCGAAGCGGTCGCGGTCCGGGTCGGTGCTCTGCAGCATCTCGCTGGGCTGCTCGCCGTAGGCGACCGGGTCGATGTCGGCGCCGCCCTGCAGGATCAGGCCGTCGAAGGAATGCGCATACTCGCGCACCGACAGGTCGCTGCGCTGGACGTCGCCGTGCGGGTCGACGGTGGGAATCATCGCCACCAGCGCGCCGGCCGACATCACCCAGTGCGCCATCGACTGTTCCAGGTACTGCAGGGTCTTGTTGCGGAAGCCATATTGCGCGGGCAGGTTGCGCATCAGGCGCGGGGACAGGCCGATCAGCAGTTTGCGAGTGGACATGGACGGCCTCGTGTAAGGAGCGATCAGTCGCTAGCGACGGTGGCCGCGCGCAGCCAGTCGACCACCGCGTCCAGCGAGGCCACCCGGGTCAGACCGCGTTCGCGCTGCTCGCGGTACAGAGCCAGCTGCACGTGCGCGCTGCTGCCTTCGGCGATGATCGCATCCAGCGGCGCCAGCGCATCGGCGCAGTCCAGGGCGCGGATGTCGTCGGCGCACAGCACGCGCAGGCGCGCCAGGGCCTGCGGCAGCGGTTCGGGCTCGGCGCCGCTCTCGTCGAAGAACTTGGCTTCGGTGCCGAAACGCTTGGCGCGCCAGCGGTTCTCGTCGATCACGCGCCGGGTCAGGGCGCTGCGCGGCGGGTCGTCCTGCGGCGTGCGCACCAGATAGCGCAGCAGGCAGCGGTACAGCGCGGCGATCGCCAGCGCGTCACGCACCCGCGTGCAGCAGTCGGCGATGCGCAGCTCCAGGGTGGGGTAGCGCAGCGAGGGCCGGATGCCCCACCACAGCGAGCGTGCGTCGTTGATCGCGTTGACCCGGGTGAGCAGGGCGGCGAAGGCGTCGTACTCGGCCTCGTCGGCGAAGAAATCCGGGATGCCGGTGCGCGGCCATTCGTCGTACACGGCCTGACGATAGCTGAGCAGGCCGGTGCGCGAGCGGTTCCAGAACGGCGAAGAGGTCGACAGGGCCAGGAACAGCGGCAACCACGGCATGACCCGGTTCATCACCCGCACCCGGTCCACGCCCGGCGGCAGTTGCACGTGCACATGCAGGCCGCAGACCAGGCTGCGGCGGGCGACGATCTGGAAGTCCTCCATCATGCGCCGATAGCGCGAGCGCGGGCTGCGCTCCTGCTCGCGCCATACGCCCAGGGGATGGGTGCCGGCGGCGACCAGGCCCAGGTCGAAACGCGCGGCCACCTGCGACAGCGCGGCGCGCAGGTCGGTGAGGCAGCGCTGCGCGTGCGCGGCGTCGCGCAGGATCGGGCTGGAGATCTCGATCTGCGATTGCAGCATCTCGTTGGCGACCGAGTCGCCGAGCTCGCGCCGAGCCTGCTTGAGCAGTTCGGCCGGCACCCGCGTGGCCAAGCCGTGCGCGCCGGGGCGCACCAGGAAGTACTCCTCCTCAATGCCGTAGGTGTAGTCGTGGCCCTCGCTCACGCGCGACGACCGCGCTGCGGGGACGGAAGGGGGGGCTGGCGTCGGCGCATGCGGCGCTCCTTGCGATCGCGGGAGGGCTCAAAGTAGCGCGGGCGATGTAAGCGCCAGTTGAAGACGACGCGCTATCATCGACGCATGTCGAAACTGCTGCTGAATCTGCGCCAGGTGCCCGAGGACGAGGCCACCGACGTGCGCGCGATGCTGGACGCGCACCGCATCGAGTACTACGAGACCCAGCCCAGCCGCTGGGGCATCTCCTATGGCGGCATCTGGATCGCCTCCGACGACGACGAGGCCGCCGCGCGCGCGCTGATGGCGCAGTACCAGGCCGAGCGTCAGGCGCGTGCGCGCGCCGAGCACGCGGCGGCGCAGCGCGACGGCAGCGCCGAGACCTTCGCCGGAATCCTGCGCCGCGAACCCTTGCGGGTGCTGGCCATCGTGGCCGCGATCGTGGCCCTGCTGGCGGTGCTGGCCTTGCCGGCGTGGCTGCTGCGGCCCTGAGCCGGCGATCCCGGCGCGCGCTCAGCCCTGCGATGCCGCGGCGGCGCCCTCCAGATCCAGCGCGGTGAGGTAAAGGCGCAGATCGAACTCGAGCTGGTGATAGTCCGGCTCCATGTGCGTGCACAGCTGGTAGAACGCGCGGTTGTGCTCGCTTTCCTTCAGGTGCGCCAACTCGTGCACCACGATCATCTTGAGGAATTCCGCCGGCGCGTCGCGGAACACGCTGGCGATGCGGATCTCGCGGCTGGCCTTGAGTCGGCCGCCCTGCACGCGCGAGATCGCGGTGTGCGTGCCCAGGGCCTGGCCGATCACCTGCAGGCGGTTGTCGTAGATCACCTTGTGCAGCGGCTCGGCCTTGCGCAGATAACGGGCCTTGAGCTCGGTGGTGTATTCGTACAGCGCGCGGTCGCTGCGGACCTCGTGCGCTTGCGCGTAACGCTCGCGCAGCACCGCGCCCAGTCGGCCTTGCGCTAGCAACTCGCGCACGCGCGCCAGCACGGGTTCGGGATAGCCGCTCAGATAGGTCAGTCGTTGCATCGATAGACGATACGGCAGTCGCGCTGCGCAACGGCCAGCGTGCGGGGTCCCTGCGCGTGGAAACACGCAAATTCTGCGTACTTCATCACCGAATGAGGCGCCTTCGATGCGTGCAAAGCGCGTCGATTTTCATCGCAACTTTAAATTGGTCTTGATTGTCAATTTAGGATTGTGTTTTATCTTTCGGCAACTCGAAGTGGCGCGCTTCTCCGATGCGGACCGGCGAGTGCATGCCGGCGATGGCCGGGGACGAATAAGACGGCGTAGGAGCGAAGGAATGCAATCCAATCCGCGCGGGTCGCGTATCGCGATCGTGCTCATAACCCTGCTGGCGGTGGGTCTGGCGGCGGGCTGGTGGTGGGGCCGGCGCGGACAGGACGCGACGCCCGTCGCGCGATGGGCCGAGCTTTCGCCCGTGCCGATCGCAGGTGTCGACCCGCCGGCCGACCTCGGCGGCGGCGATCCCGCTGGCGATATCGCGCGCGCACGCCGTCCCGGTGCGGCGAGACGGGATCTGAGCACCGAGCGCAGTTACGACCTGCCGCGCGGGCGCGCGCTGGACGTGATCGCAGCCCTGCAGCCGCGTGCCGAGGCCGGCGACAACGACGCAGCGTTCTACCTGTTTCTCAAGATCGAGGGCTGCCGTTACCAGCTCTATCACAGCGGCGACAACCGCCGTGCGGCACCGACCAGCGGCGACAGTATCGAGTCGCAATTGATCGCGCGTACGTCACCGGATTGCCACGGCCTGACGCCCGAGCACTACCGGAACAACCTGCGTTGGCTGGAGCAGGCCGCCGACAGCGGATTGATCATGGCGCAGCTCAGCTACGCCGGAAATGCCGAGGCTGTGGTCGGGAACTCCTCGCAGATGCTGGCGAATCCCGAAAAGGTCATCGCCTACCGGCGCAAGGCGATGGGCTACCTGCATCGGGCGGCTGCCAACGGCAGCGTCGGTGCCTTGCACAGCCTCGGCGATGCCTACCACTACGGCGTGCTAGCGCCGCGCGACCCGGCCCGCGCCTACGCCTATGCCTACGCGGAAAGCCTGGCCTTGCCGCAGTACGGGCAGTTCCGCCTGGGCAATTACGCGAAACCACTCGATCCCTCACAACTGGCTGCGGCCACTCAACAAGGAAGGAGAATCTACGATGCATGCTGCAAGTAAACACAAGGCGTGGCTGGTCGCTGCGCTGGCGATTCCGCTACTGGCTGCCGGCACTTGGCTGGTGGCAGCCGAGCGCGGGCCGTTCGAATGCGACAACGGCTGTCAGATCGGCTATCCCAAACCCGACCCCGCCACCTTGGACTACATCGAGCGCATGAAGCCCTTGTTCAACCAATGGTTCGGCGACGTGTTCTGGAACAAGGGCGATATCTACATCATCTGCAACGCGGACTACTGCGCGAAGTACTACATCACCGACGACTTCGGCATCTTCGGCACCAACGACGGACGCATCCCGCGCACAGACGGCGGCGCCGGCAGCGGCTACGGCGGTGGCGGCGGCGCCGAAACCGGCGGCAGCGGCGGCTACAACCCGGGTTGGAGCAGCGGCGGTAGCGGTGGTGGGGTCGGCGGTTCCGGCAGGGTGAACGTGGGCGATCCTTCGGTGGTGGAGAACTAAGCCCCGCACGGCGCCCGCATCGTGCGGGCGTCGCTTTCGGTTTGCTGCGAAACCTGAGCGATGGGTGTCGTATTCGGGCGATTGGCGCCGTCGGCACTGCGGCCTCGTGTGCCCGCGCGTAAGGCGCGGGCAGTGTCGTACCCGGGCGCGGACCTGACGGCGATAGCTCGCGCACCCGCGCCAACGCGGGTTAGGGATTGCCGCTCAGAGAAGTCGGTCGTCGCATCGTTGGACGATGCGGCAGCCGCGATGCGCAGCGGATAGCGCGTGAGATCGCCGCGAAAGGGTTGGCGCAGATTCTGCGCACCTCATCAGCTAAGGAGATGCCTTCGGTGCGCGTGAAGCACGCCGCTCCATCGGCGCTTCAATTTTGGATTGATTTTCATATCAGGGCGCTGTTTTACTTTTTGATAAATCGTAGGCCAATTTCATCGAATGCGAGCCGGCGGGAGCATGCCGGCCTGCTCGCCGGCGACTTGAATGGAACGAAAGGAGCGAGGGAATGCAGTCCAATCAGCGCCGGTCGCGTATCGCGATCGTGCTCATCGCTTTGTTGACGGTGGGCCTGGCGGCCGGCGGGTGGTGGAGCCGGCGTGCGCCAGAATCGCATGCGGCCGCCGCGGAGCGCCCTGCAGAGGCCGTTGAGTCACCCAACATGACCGCCGCCCAAGCGCCCGCCACCGGCGGACCAGCCGCCGAGCTGTTGCGCGCGCGTCGGCCGAACACGGTGCCGCGCGTGTCGACCTTCACCCGCAGCTACGATCCGCCGCCCGGACGCGCGGTGGACGTGGTGGCGGCACTGCAGCCGCGCGCGGAAGCGGGCGACAACGACGCCGCCTTCTATCTGTTCGTCAAGGTCGAGGGCTGTCGCTACGCGCTCTATCACGGCGGCAGCGGCAGCGGCACGCGGGCTGCGCCGGTGGCAGGCGACGACCTGGAGGCCCAGCTGATTGCGCGCACGCCGCCGCAATGCCACGGCCTCACCCTCGATCAGTACCGGAACAATGTGCGCTGGCTGGAGCAGGCCGCCGACAGCGGCATCGCCATGGCCCAGCTCAGCTATGCACGGAATGCGGAAGCGGTGATCGGCAATTCCTCTCAGATGCTTTCCGATCCCGAGAAGGTCATCGCTTACAGGCGTAAAGCCATGCACTACATGCAGCAGGCCGCTGCGGGCGGGAGCATCGAAGGGCTGATGAGTCTCGGCGATGCCTACCACTACGGCGTGATTACCCGGCGCGATCCGATCAGGGCCTATGCCTACTACTACGCGAAGGACCTGGCCGCACCCAGCGCCTACGGCCAGAAGCGTCTTCAGGCCTATGCCGATCTATTGAATTCAACGCAACTGGCGACGGCTACCCAACAGGGAAGGGATATCTACGATGCGTGCTGTAAGCCTTAAGAAATGGTGTCTGATCATGGGCGTCGCCGTGCCGCTGGCGATTGCCGGGGTCTGGCTGGTTGCTGCTGAGCGCGGCCCCTTCATATGCGATAACGGCTGCCAAATCGCGCATCCCTTGCCGGATGAAGAAACGGCGGAGTATGTGGAGCAGATGAAACCCTTGTTCAACCAATGGTTCGGCGAGGTGTTCTGGAACAAGGGCGATATCTACATCATCTGCAACGCGGACTACTGCGCGAAGTACTACATCACGGACAACTTCGGCCTCTACGGCACCACCGACGGCCGCATGACGCGCACAGACGGCGGCGCCGGCAGCGGCTACGGCGGCGGCGGCGGCGCCGAAACCGGCGGCAGCGGCGGCTACAACCCGGCTTGGAGCAGCGGCGGTAGCGGCGGTGGGGTCGGCGGGTCCGGCAGGGTGAACGTGGGCGATCCGTCGGTGGTGGAGAACTGATCGCCGCATCGCGCCCGCCGTTAGCTCAAGGCATCACATACTCCACCCGCAGCTTCGCGCTCGCCCCGCGATCGATCCACAGATAGTTCGTCGCCGTCTGCGGGCTGGCGTAGCGCAGGCGCAGCTGGGTGCGGCCGCCGCGGTTGATCGCGGCCAGGCCGGCGGCGTCGAAGGCGGTGCTGGCCTGGCTGCCGCCGGTGAAGGGCGGCAACTGAGCGACCGCGGTGGCGCTCGCGGCGGCGGCGTAGTCGGCGGCCTCGATGGTGCAGGCGCCGTAGCAACCGTTGCGCACGTCGATCAGCAGGGTGTTGCCGGCCGGATTGCTCCAGGGGTCGCCGTAGGCGCTGCGATAGACCACGCTGACGGTGGCGGACACGACGGTGGCGCCGTCGGGAATCGCGGCGGTGTCGAAGGACAGCAGGCTGCGGTTGTACTTGCCGTCGGCGCCGCGGCCGGAAGCCAGGCCATAGCTGGCTTCCAGCGTGCCCACCGCGGGCGCGCCGCCGTTGGCGTCGGCTTTGACGTAGCCGTCGTTGGCGTCTTCGTTGTCGAAGTTCAGCACGCCGCCGCTGCCGCCGCCGGTTCCACCGCTGACGATGACGCCGACCGCGACCGAACTGCCGACGTTGCCGGCCAGGTCGTAGGCGCGCGCCTGCAGGCTATGCGCGCCGTCGCTGCTGCTGGCGCTGTTCCAGGCGCCGGTGTACGGGGTGCTGGCGTCGCTGGCGATCAGGTTGCCGTCCAGCAGGAACTCGACCCGGTCGACGGCGACGTTGTCGCTGGCATCGGCGGCGAGCGCGACGTTGCCGCTGACGTTGGCGCCGTCGGCCGGCGCGGTCAGCGCGACCTGCGGCGCGATCCCGTCCAGGTTGTCCAGGCCCCAGAAGCGCGCGATGTAATAGCTGGAGCAGATGTTGACGTCGAGGAGGTAGGCGCCGGCGGTGCCGCACTGGCTTTCGCCGCTGCCGGGATCGACCGGGGTGCCGTGGCCCATGCCGGTGATCGTGTAGGTTTCGACCAGGGCGCGGCCGGCGGCGTCGCGATAGACCTTGTGCGGATAACCGGCGATGGTGTCCTGCACGTCCGGGGTCTGGTCGATGCCGTGCACGTTGGTCCATTGCTGCAGGCTTTCGGTCTGGTTGGCCGGGCGCACGGTGTAGTCGGCGTCGCCGTGCCAGATCGAGACGATGGGCCAGGGGCCGGCGTGGGGGCTGGCCGCGCGCACCTTGTCGCCCCATTGCGCGGGCGTGAGGTCGCTGCCGGGGTTCATGCAGCCGAAGGCCGCGCTCTGGCTGGTCGCGCAGCGATAGGGGATGCCGGCGACGATGGCGCCGCCGGCGAACACGTCGGGGTAGGTCGCCAGCATCGCCGAGGCCATCGCGCCGCCCGCCGACAGGCCGGTGACGTAGACGCGGTCGGCCGCGCTGGCGTGGTCGCTGCGCATGCGGTCGACCATCTGCTTGATCGACAGCGCTTCGCCCTGGCCGCGGGTGAGGTCGCCGTTCTCGAACCAGTTGAAGCAGCTGCTGGCGTTGTTGCCGCTCTGCTGTTGCGGCAGCAGCAGCGCGAACTGCCAACGCTGGGCCAGCAGTTCCCAACCGGTTTCGGCGTCGTAGCTGGCCGCGCTCTGGGCGCAGCCGTGCAGGGCGACCACCAGCGGCGCGTTCGCGGGCAGGCCCGGCGGCACGAACTTGAACATGCGCAGGTTGCCGGGGTTGCTGCCGAAGCCGGTGACCTCGGTCAGGGCCAGGGCCGGGGTGCTGATCGCGAGCGCGAACAGGCCGGCCAGCGTGAGGGTGAGGCGGCGGGCGCGACGCGTGCGCGCGGCGGCGGCGAGGGCTGGGACGGACATGCGGTCGACTCCTACGGACGAGGATCCTGCGGATGACGCGGAGCGGGCGGCCATGGGGCCCCCGGATGCGCCCGATGCCGGCGGAGTAGGCCACGCCGGTGCGCGGCTCACCATCGTCCGATGGGGCAAGCTGCGCTGCAGCATGAGGCGAGGCAGGGGCACCGAAGCTGGTTCAGGCGGCCGCCATAAATCCGTCATCGCCCCGCCATAGTCTGGCGGCCATGAACATCCTGATGCTGTCCGACGTGTACTTCCCACGGGTCAACGGCGTCTCGACGTCGATCCGCACCTTCGCCCAGTCGCTGGCACGCATGGGGCATGCGGTGACTCTGGTGGTGCCGGACTACGGCCCCGACAGCGGCCAGGAACAGCACGACGGCCACGGCGAGTTCGAGATCCTGCGGCTGCCGTCGCGGGTGATCTTCTTCGATCCCGAGGACAGACTGATCCGCGCGTCCGCGCTGCGCGAGGTGCTGGAGACCCTGGCCGCACGCGATTGGGACGTGATCCACATCCACACGCCGTTCCGCGCCCACAGCCTGGGCGTGCGCCTGGCGCGTCGGAGCGGGCGGCCGACGGTGGAGACCTATCACACCTATTTCGAGGAATACGTGGGCCACTACCTGCCGTGGCTGCCGGCGCCGCTGCTGCGCGCGTTCGCGCGGCGCGCATCGCGCTCGCTGTGCCATGGCGTGGATCATCTGATCGTGCCGACCGCGCAGATGGTGGACGTGCTGAACCGCTACGGCATCACCACGCCGTCGACGGTGCTGCCGACCGGCATCGACCTGAGCGAGTTCGCGCGCGGCGACGGCGCGCGCTTTCGCGCCGAGCACGGGATCGCGCCGCAGCGGCCGACCCTGGTAACGGTGAGTCGGCTGGCGGTCGAGAAGAACATCGCGTTCCTGCTGCGGGTGACGAAGCGGCTGATCGACGAGTTTCCGCAGCTGCTGTTCCTGATCGCGGGCGAGGGCCCGGATGCCGAACGCCTCAAGCGCCTGAGCGTCGAACTGAAGCTGCAGGACCACGTGCGCTTCTTCGGCAATCTCGACCGCCGCACCACCTTGTTGGACGCCTATCGCGCCGGCGACGTGTTCGTGTTCGCCTCGCCCACCGAAACCCAGGGCCTGGTGTTGATCGAAGCCATGGCGCTGGGTGTGCCCATCGTCTCGACCGCGGTCATGGGCACCGCCACGGTGTTGCGCGACGTGCGCAGCGCGGTGGTCAGCGCCGAGGACGAGGCCGCGTTCGCGGGCCATGTGGCCGAGGTGTTGCGCTCGCCCGAGACGCGTGCTGCCTTGTCGGCCGCGGGGCCGCAGGACGCGCGCGCCTGGAGCACCGACGGGCTGATGGAGCAGGTGGTCGCCTTGTACGAGCAGATCGCGCGCCCGCGCGCCGTCGCCGCGCCGATGACCGCGGAAGCCAGTTCGTGAACCCATCGCTACGCAGGATGCGGTAAGCCGTAAGCGCGCCGCATCGCATCGCCACGAGCGAACGCAATGAAGCCGATGCGGTTATCACCGCATCCTACGGTTTATGCGCAGCGTTCTCGTAGGATGCGGTAAGCCAAAGGCGCACCGCATCGCAACTCCACGCACGAACGCGACGAAGCCGATGCGGTGGTCGCAGCCGCCTACGGCTGCACGCGCCGCGCCAGCAGCGCGCCGAGCACGGCCAGCGCCAGCGAAATCGCGAACCCAGCCAGGTAAGCCCCGGCGTGGCCGTGCGGCAACAAGGCCGCGAACAGCGATCCGCCGATCGCCAGCACGCTGGCGGTGAACAGCGCGTCGCACAGCTGCAGTGCCGAGGAGTTGAGCCCTTGCTGCGCCGGTGGCGACAGCTCCAGGGTCAGCACCGACAGGCTGGGGAAGGTCACGCCCATGCCCAGGCCGGCCAGCACCCAGCCCGACACGCCGACGGCGGTGGGCACCGTCGGCACCAGTATCGCGACGATGGCCGCGATGCCGATCGCGATCAGGCTCATGCCGATCTGCAGCAGCCGCGCCGGGGCGTAGCGCTGCACCGGACGTCCGCGGTACCAGGAACCCGTCGACCAACCGACCGCGCCGACGGTAAGCGCGAGCCCCGCCGCGGTCGGCGACCAGCCACGCTCGTGCGAAAGCAGCAGCGGCAGGAACACCTCGGTGCCGAAGAACGCCGACGAGGCGATGCCGCGCAGTGCGATCACGGTCGGCAGGCCGCGCGCGGCGCGCAAGGTGCCGGTCGGCAGCAGGCGCAGCGCGCACACCACCAGGCCGAGCGCGGCCAAGGCGAGCAGGACCGCCGCGAGCGCGCCGCGCTGCTGGCCGGCGATATGCAGCAGCAGCGCGCTGGCGGCGGCGCCGATCGCCCAAGGCATGCGCGCGGGCGTGGCGTCGTCGCAGGCGTCGGCGTGTTCGGGCGCGCCCAGATCGCGCACCGCGGGCAGCACCAGCGCCGCCGCGGCCAGCGCGATCAACGGCACCGACAGAAACACCCAGCGCCAGCCCCAGTGTTCGACGATGGCGCCGCTGATCGCCGGTCCGATCACCGCCGGCACCACCCAGGCCGCGGCGAACGCGGCGAAGATGCGCGGGCGCAGCGCTTGCGGATACTTGCGGCCGACCACCACGTAGAGCGCGACCGACATCAGTCCGCCGCCGAAACCCTGGACGACGCGGCCCAGCAGCAGCCACGCCATCGACGGCGCCAGGCCCGCCAGCAACAGGCCGATCGCGAACCAGACGATGCCCTGACGCAGCGGCGCGGCCGGGCCGCGCGTATCCGCCCAGCGTCCTGCCGCGACCATGCCGACCACGCTGGCCGCCAGCGCGCCGCCGAAGGCCAGCGCATACAGCGGCAGACCGTTCAGCGCTTCGGCCACGGTCGGCATCGCGGTCGCGACCGCCAGCGCCTCGAAGGCGGCAAGCGCGACCAGGGCGATGGCGCCGACGGTGAGCGCGCGGTAGCGGCGATCGAACAGGCCGCTCGCGGCGCCGTCGGCGTCGTGCGCGCGCAAGGGCGCGAGAGCGTCGGCCGCGGTGTCGGCGTCGCTCATGGGCCGAAGCCGCTGTCGCCGGTCTGATAGACCATCAGCACCACCTTGCCGCGGCCGTGGCCGGT
Source organism: Lysobacter sp. cf310 (assembly GCF_900114355.1). Taxonomy (GTDB): domain Bacteria; phylum Pseudomonadota; class Gammaproteobacteria; order Xanthomonadales; family Xanthomonadaceae; genus Lysobacter. Next base: position 215,353 of record NZ_FOSS01000002.1, on the reverse strand, counting down.
CTCGACGTCGCGGTGCGCGACCGCGGCGTGCGCGAGCGGGTAGATCTCGCGCACGTGCACGTGCAGGCGGCCGTGTTCGTACAGCTCGACCAGCTGGCGCAGGCGGTCGCGGTCGCATTCGCCGCGCAGGCGCAGCACGCCGTGTTCGCGCGCGCCGTCGGCGTCGACCAGGGTGCCGATGCGTTCGCGCGCGGCGCCCAGCGCCAGCGAGGCGGCGATCGCGCCGCGCCCGGCCGCATCCAGGGCCACGCTCACACCTTGCGGCGCCAGCTCGTGCACGCGGGCGACCAGGCCTTCGCCGTACAGCACGGGTTCGACGCCGAGGGTGCGCAGGTAGGCGTGGTTCTCGCGGCTGGCGCTGCCGATCACGCGCGCGCCGGCCAGGCGCGCGAGCTGCACCGCGATCGAGCCCACGCCGCCGGCCGCGCCGTGCACCAGCAGGGTGTCGCCGCGGCCGACGTTGAGCGCGCGCAGGGCGACCTGGGCGGTCTGGCCCGAGGCCGAGAGCGCGCCGGCGACCGCCCAGGACATCATCGGCGGCTTGGCCACGACCTGGGCGGCCGGCACGGCCAGGACTTCGGCGTAGGCGCCGCCGTCGCACCAGCCCAGCACTTCCTGGCCGTGGTAATAGCCGCGCACGCCGTCGCCGATCTGGTCGACCACGCCGGCGAATTCGTAGCCCAGGCGCTGCGGGAAGGCGGCGTCGGCATCGATGCCGCGGCGCGCGAATTCGCCGTTGCGGCGCGCGATGTCGGCCGGCTGCACGCCGGCCGCGCGCACGCGCACGCGCAGTTCGCCGCGTGCGGCTTCGGGCAGCGGCAGCACGGTGGGGTAGAGCACGTCGGGGCTGCCGTAGCGATCGAAGTGCACGGCCTGCATCAGGCCGTCGTCGCCGCGGTCGTCGCCGCCGAGGTCGGCGTCGCGATCGAGGCGGGCACTGGAGCGGTCGAGGTCGTCCTCGCGCGCGTTGCGGTTGTCCATGGCTTGACCGGAAAGAGTGGGGACGCGCAGGATAGGACCTCAACTTAACTTCAGGTCAAGCGGTTGGGCGCGACTACCGAACTGAGCGTGGGGCAGATGGCGCAGCGTAGCGGGGTGGCGGTGTCGACGCTGCACTTCTACGAGGCCAAAGGCTTGATCCACAGCCAACGCACCGCCGGCAACCAGCGCCGCTACGGGCGCGACATGCTGCGCCGGATCGCGATCATCCGGGTCGCCCAGCGCGTGGGCATGCCGCTGGCGACGATCCTGGCGGCGTTCTCGACCCTGCCCGACGGACGCACGCCCACGCGCAAGGACTGGGAGCGATTGTCGGCGACCTGGCGCGAGGAACTGGATGAGCGCATCCAGAGACTGAGCCAGATGCGCGACACCCTGGACGACTGCATCGGCTGCGGCTGCCTGTCGATCGACCGCTGCCGCCTGGCCAACCCGGGCGACGTACTGGCCGAGGACGGGCAGGGCGCGCAGCGCTGGGAGCATGCGGGGGAGTAACGGGCAACTTCCCCCTTCGGAAAAGGGGGATTGAGAGGGATTTGCTTCACAGCCGCTGCGTAGACGATCCGCCCACGCTTCGATGCGCTCGCCCCAGCGCGCATCCCATACGCCACCGCCCGCAGGACGCATCGATCCATCCTTGCGGGCGTGGTCGGACGCCGGCGCCGTCGTACCATGGCGGATTCACCCCACGAGTCCCGCCATGACCGTTTCCATGCACGCCGCCTCCGTTCCCGTGTTCAAGCAGTTCCTCGGCAGCCTCAGCGCGCTGCTGGACAAGGCCCAGGCCTATGCGACCGAGAAGAAAATCGATCCGGAGGTGCTGCTGCAGTCGCGCCTGTACCCGGACATGTTTCCGCTGCTGCGCCAGGTTCAGATCGCCTGCGACTTCGCCAAGGGCGTGAGCGCGCGTCTGGCCGATGCGGAAGTGCCGGTGTACGACGACTCCGAGCGCACCCTGGAGCAGTTGCAGGCGCTGGTCGCCAAGACCACCGCCTTCATCGACAGCCTGGAGCCGGTGCTGTTCGACGGCGCCCACGAGCGCGAGGTGGTGCTGCGCCCGGGCACGCCCAAGGAGCGTCGCTTCGTCGGCCACGGCTATCTGCTGCACTACGGCCTGCCGCAGTTCCAGTTCCATGTGGTGGCCGCCTACGCGATCCTGCGCCACAACGGCGTCGAGGTCGGCAAGCGCGATTACATGGGCCAGTACTGAGCCTGGCGCGCCGCGCGCGCTTGCATCGCGCGTGCGGCGCGGCGACCATGGTTCCCAGGTTTTAGGGGAACCCGCATGGAATTGCTGACGCTGGATCATTTCGCCCGCTACGTGAACGAGACCTTCTCGGCGGCCTTGAACGACGGCGAAGTGCCGTTCGTACTGGTCGAGGCGCGGGCGCTAGACCCACGCCAGGCCATGCCGGGGGCGGCGCGCGCGCCGTTCTCGCTGCTGTTCCGCAATACCTCCTCGTTCCTGTTCCCGCAGCAGACCTATCTGATGCGCCACGACAGCGTGGGCGAAATCGGGATCATGCTGGTGCCGATCGCGCGCGAGCGCGAAGGCTTTTTGTATCAGGCGATATTCAACTGAGGGCGGAGCGGGCCCAGGGTCCGTTTGGCGGTTGGATGCCCGCAAGCCTGATCTGAGTCATCGTGAGCGCGGGCGCCGATCGTGCGGCACGGTGCGCGGTCGCGGCTTACGCCGCCCATCCTGAGCGGATCGCGAGGGTCAGGGCGCCGGCCAGCACAGGCGCCGGTGAGCGCCGCTGTCTTCGATCTGGACGAAACCCAGGCGCCGATACAAGCGCTGCGCGCCGATGTTGTCCGAGGCCACGTGCAGGTGCAGGCCGCGGCCCAGCGCGGCGGCATCGCGCTGGCTGTGTTCGATCAAGGCGCTGGCGATGCCGTGGCCGCGCGCGGCGGGCAGCAGGCTGATATCGACGATCAGGTGATAGGGCGCGCCCCTTTGCAGGTAATAGCGGCCGACCGGAGCGCCGTTGCGTTCGATCGCGAGGAAGTCGGCATCGGCGTAGTGCAGCAGATAGTGCTGGTGCTGCAGCGCGAACTGGCTGTCGAGAAAGGCGCGCTTGGCCTCGTCGGGCCAAGGGATCGTGGCGAGCTCTTCGGCGCGGGTGCTGGCGTACAGGGCGCGCAGCCAGGGCAGATCGTCGTCGCGCGCGGGGCGCAATGCGAACCCGCGCTCGCTCAGGAGCGCGGGTGTCGCCAGGCGGCCGTCGCGGCCCTGCCTATCGTCGCTGCGCGGGAACGGCAGCGGCTGCGACGGTGCCTGCATGGCCTCAGCCGAAGCTGGGGAAAATGCCCTGCAACGCGATGCAGAAGTTCGACGCGAGGTAGGGCTGACGGTTCTCGTGCGGCTGGCCGCCGCCGGTGGGACCGCACATATTGGGGGCGAACTGCGCGTTGGCGGTGGGGTTGGTGACGAACGGATTGCTGGCCGTCGGCACGCCCAGGTAGTTGCCGGCTGCCGGCGTGTTGGTGCGCTTGTTGCTATCCGGCTGGTTGTACAGGGTCAGCGTATGGCTATGCGAAGGCATCGTGGACTGGGTCAGGGTCACGCTGTTGGAGCCGAACACCTCGCCCGTGGTGCGCGGGGTGAGGCCGCCGCCCTGGCCCTGGTTGCAGCCGGCGCGGTTGACGAAGTTGGGCAGCTGGAACGTGGTCTGGCCGTTGCCGCCGTACTGGGTGCCCAGCAGCGAGAACAGTGCGGTGTTCTGCTGGATGGCCAGGGTGGCGCCGTTGCAGGAGGCCCAGCCGCGCGGGGCGAAGTTGAATCCGAACAGCTGGATTTCGCCGATGAAAGGTTCGGTCATGTCGTAGTCCTCGATTCTGTATGCGCGACGGCCGCTCAGCTCTGCGACGGGAAGACGCCCGCCCAGGCGATGCAGTACTGCACCGTGAGGGTCGGCATCAGGTTGTCGTGCGGCTGGTTGCCGCCGATCGCCGTGGTCGCGAGGGGAGACATGACGGCGGGGGTGGCACCGGCGATGTCGGTGACGTACATGGTGTCGCCCGCCACCGCGGCGGGTAGCACGGTGGCGCCGACGGTGCCGGTGGTGGCCGCGGCGGTGGTCGCCATCAGCGGGTGGTTGTGCTGCGGCAGCTGGGTCTGGATCAGGGTGACGCTCTCGGTGCCGCTCATCTCGCCGATCACGCGGGTGCTCAGGCCCGGGCCGGTGCCCTGGTGCAGCGGCACGCGGCCGCGCAAATCGGGCACGGCGAAGGTGCTCTGGCCGTCGCCGCCATAGGTGGTGCCGATCAGGGTGTACAGCACTTCGTATTCGGCGATGGACTTCAACGAACCGTCGCAGTTGAACCAACCGTTCGGGGTGCGCCCGAAGCCGAACATGCGGATTTCTCCGACGTAAGGGGTGCTCATAGGAAACTCCTGTAAAGGTTGGCCGGAGGCTCAGTTACGCGACGGATAGATGCCGTTCAGTGCGATCACGAAATTGATCACGGTGTAGGGCTGCATGTTCGCGTGAGGCTGATTGCCGCCCGCCATTCCCATGCCTTGCAGCGGCACCAGAGCGCCGTTGGAGGGGCCGAAGATAGAGGTGCTGTTGGTGCCGTACAGGCCGTTGGTCGGGTTACGGATGGCGCCGGTGGCGCTGGTGCCGTTGACCAGATGGTTGTGGCCGGGCATCTGGGTCTGCAGCAGGGTCACGCTCTCGACGCCGCCGATCTCGCCCTGCTGGTAGGGCGCCGGGTTCCAGCCGCCGTCGACCGAGTTGCCGAAGCCTGCCGGCGTCCGCGACTGCATGTTCGGCAGCTGGAAGTTGGTGGTGCCGTTGCCGCCGTAGGTCGTGCCGAGCAAGGAAAACAACGCTTGGTTCTGAGCGATCGGCAGGAGTTGTCCGTTGCACAGGGCAAAGCCCTTGGGCGCAAACGCAAACCCCGTGAGCATGATCTGCCCGAGGAAGACTTCGGTCATACCTTTTCCCCCAAAAGGATGGTGGCACGGGACGTCATGTCCGGTGCGGCCGTTACTCTCGCTCACAGGCCGCATGCGGTACAAGCTAATTTTTTGTGGCAGTGCAACATGCGAATCTGTGAAGTGGTAGGCACTTTCTTTGCTGATCGAATCCTGATTGAATGGGCGGGAGCAGTTCGCAAGGGGTGCGGCTCGGGTGCAAGCCCGATGTCCGCGGACAGGGATTCGAGTCTCGCCGGACGGTTCGACAGCCAGCGGCCGATCGAGCTCGTGCGGTGTCAACAGGGGCAGAACATGCATCAGCATTTTGCGCATAGCGTGGAGACGCCGCGTGCGCCTTCGCACGTCTTCTTTTCCTGGTTCTCGTGGCTAGCCACCGCGCTGCTATGCCTGGCGAGCGTGTGGCCGCAGGCCGCGATGGCGGCGCCATCGACGTTCTGCCCGACCCTGAGCATGTCGGTCGCGCACAGCGGCTCGCAGACCATCAACGTCAATCACTGCCATGGCGGCTTCGGCATCACCGCCGGCACCGCGGCCACGCCGCACGGCACCCGCACGGTGGGCGTGCAGAGCGGCAGCAACCTGCCGCTGACCTACGCCCATAACGGCGACAGCGCGACCACCGACACCTTCGTGATCCAGGACGATCTCGGCGGCGACATAACCGTCACCGTGGCGATCGGCCCGGCCTCGACCATCGTGATCGGCCCGGCCACGATCAGCCTGACCGCCGGCACGCCCTTCAGCGTGACCCTGACCGCCACCGGCGGCAGCGGCGGCTATACCTATGCGCTCGACAGCGGCACGCTGCCGGTCGGGCTCAGCCTGACCAGCGGTGGCGTGCTCAGCGGCACCCCGACCCAGCGCGGCGCGACCGCGTTCTCGATCCGCGCCACCGACTCCAGCAGCGTCAGCGGCGTCAAGACCTACACCCCGAACGTCGCCAACCCGACCCTGCAGATCGCACCGACCACGCCGCCGAACGCGGCCCAGGGCTTTCCGTATTCGGTGACCTTCAGCACCACCGGCGGCGTCACCCCGCACAGCTACGCCCACGAAGTCGCATCCGGCCCGCTGCCGCCAGGCCTGAGCCTGAGCGGCGCGACCCTCAGCGGCACCCCGACCACCCTGGGCACCTACACCTTCGGCATTCGCGTCACCGACGGCAGCACCGGCCCGGGCACCTATTTCGAAGTCGAGACGGTCACCCTGACCGTGGTGGTCGCGCCGACCATCGTGGTCAACCCGGCCAGCATTCCGGGCGCGACCGTGGGCGCGGCGTATAGCCAGACCTTCACCGGCAGCGGCGGTACCGCGCCTTACACCTTCGCGATCACCGCCGGCGCCTTGCCGGCCGGCTTGAGCCTCAACACCACCTCCGGCGCCCTGACCGGCACGCCGACCGCGGCCGGCACCTTCAACTTCACGGTGCGCGCGACCGACGCCAACAACTTCTCGGGCACTCGTGCCTACACCCTGGCGGTGGCACCGCCGGTGATCGCGATCGCGCCGACCACCTTGCCCAACGGCACGGTCGCGGCGGCCTACAGCCAGGCCATCACCGCCAGCGGTGGCATCGCGCCGTACAGCTACGCGATCACTGCGGGCGCGTTGCCCGCGGGCATGACGCTGAGCGGCACCGGCACGCTGAGCGGCACGCCCACGGCGGGCGGCCTCTTCAACTTCACGGTCACCGCCACCGGCAGCAGCACCGGCACCAGCGCGCCGCACACCGGTTCGCGCGCCTACGCGCTGACGATCGCCGCACCGACCATCTTGCTGCCGGCGACCACGCTGGCCAACGGCACCCAGAACGTGGCTTACAGCGCCACGCTCAATCCGGCCAGCGGCGGCATCGCGCCGTATGCCTACGCCGTCACCGCAGGCGCCTTGCCGCCGGGCATCGCCCTGAGCAGCAGCACCGGCGCGCTGTCCGGCACGCCGACCGCCGCGGGCACGTTCAACTTCGCCGTGACCGCGACCGACAGCAGCACCGGCACCGGCCCCTACAGCTCGGCGCCGCGTGGCTACACGCTGCAGATCGTCAACATCCCGCCGGTCGCCAACCCGGTCTCGGCGACGGTGGCCTACAACAGCAGCGCCAACCCGATCACGCTGAACATCACCGGTGGCGTTCCGACCTCGGTGGCGATCGGCACGGCGGCCGCGCACGGCACCGCGATCGCCAGCGGCACCACGATCAGCTACACGCCGACCGCCGGTTACGCCGGTCCGGACAGCTTCACCTATACCGCGACCAACAGCGCCGGCACCTCGGCGCCGGCCACGGTGACCATCACCGTCGGCAACCCGACCATCACCGTGACCGCAGGCGGCCCGCTGACCGCGCAGATCGGCGTCGCTTACAGCCAGACCTTCAGCTGGAACGGCGGTACTCAACCGTTCTCCGGCTACAACGTCACCAACCTGCCGGCGGGCTTGAGCATCACCGGCAACACCGCCAACAGCGTGACCGTGTCGGGCACGCCGACCGCAGCGGGTTCGTTCGCGCTCAACGCCAGCGCCACCGACTCCAGCACCGGCAACGGTCCGTTCACCGTCGGCCAGGCCTTCACCCTGAGCGTGAGCGCGCCGACGCTGAGCATGACGCCGGCGGCCGGTACCTTGAACGCGACCTACGGCACGGCCTATAGCCAGACCTTCGTCGCCAGCGGCGGTACGCCGGCTTACACCTATGCGGTGTCGGCGGGCGCCTTGCCGGCCGGCCTGAGTCTGGACGCCAACACCGGCGTGCTCTCGGGTACGCCGACTGTCACCGGCTTGTTCACCTTCTCGGTGCGCGCGACCGACAGCTCCACCGGCACCGGCGCACCGTTCGCGCGTACGCAGAACTATGTGCTGCAGGTGGCCGCGCCGACGATCACGATCACGCCGGCGACCGTGCCGGGCGCGCAGATCGGCGTCGCCTACAGCCAGGCCGTGAGCGCGGCGGGCGGCATCGCGCCGTACACCTATGCGGTCACCGCCGGCGCCTTGCCGGCCGGGGTCAGCCTGAGCGGCACCGGCACCCTCAGTGGCACGCCGACCGCGGGCGGTACCTTCAACTTCACCGTCACCGCCACCGACAACCATGGCCAGACCGGTTCGCGCGCCTACAGCCTGACCGTGAGCGCGGCGACCATCACCGTCGCCCCGGCGACCCTGCCCAACGGCGGCGTGGCCCAGGCCTACAGCCAGACCATCACCGCCTCGGGCGGCACCGCCGGCTACAGCTTCGCGGTCACCGCCGGCGCCTTGCCGGCCGGCCTGAGCCTGGCCAGCAACGGCACGCTGAGCGGCACGCCGACGGCGGGCGGTACCTTCAACTTCACCGTTACCGCCACCGACAGCAGCACCGGCAGCGGCCCGTACACGGGCTCGAACTCCTACACTCTGTTGATCACGGCCGCGACGGTGATCCTGCCGCCGACGACTCTGCCGAACGCGACCGTGACCAACGCGTATGGCGTGGCCGTGACCGGCGCCACCGGCGGCGTCTCGCCATACACCTACGCGCTGGTCAGCGGCGCGCTGCCGCCGGGCCTGTCGGTCAGCAGTTCCGGTGGCATCACCGGCACGCCGACCGCGCCGGGCAGCTACAACTTCAGCCTGACCGCGACCGACAGCAGCACCGGCAGCGGCCCGTACACGTCGGCGCCGCAGAGCTACACCCTGCTGGTCAACGACATCGTGCCGGTGGCCAACCCGGTCTCGGCGACGGTGGCCTACGACAGCAGCGCCAATCCGATCACGCTGAACATCACCGGCGGCATTCCGTCCTCGGTGGCGGTGGCGGCAGCGGCGGCGCATGGCACGGCGACGGCCAGCGGTACCACGATCAGCTACACGCCGACCGCCGGTTACGCCGGTCCGGACAGCTTCACCTATACCGCGACCAACAGCGCCGGTACTTCGGCGCCGGCCACGGTGACCATCACCGTGTCCAACCCGACCATCACCGTGACCGCGAGCGGTCCGCTGACGGCGCAGATCGGTGGCGCCTATAGCCAGACCTTCACCTGGAACGGCGGTACTCAGCCGTTCTCCGGCTACAACGTCGCCAACCTGCCGGCGGGCCTGAGCATCACCGGCACCACCGCCAACAGCGTGACCGTGTCGGGCACGCCGACCGCGGCGGGTTCGTTCGCGCTCAACGCCAGCGCCACCGACTCCAGCACCGGCAACGGTCCGTTCACCGTCGGCCAGGCCTTCACCCTGACCGTCGGCGCGCCGACGCTGAGCATGACGCCGGCCGCCGGCAACCTGCCGATGAACTACGGCGTCGCCACCACCATCAACTTCGCCGCCAGCGGCGGCACCGGTCCGTACAGCTTCTCGCTGGCCGCCGGTTCGCTGCCGGTCGGGGTGAGCTTCAGCTCCGCCGGCGTGCTCAGCGGTACGCCGACCGTGCCGGGCAACTACAACATCGCCGTGCGAGTCACCGATGCCAGCACCGGCGCGGGCGCGCCGTTCGCGTTGCAGCAGAACTACACCATCGTGGTAGCGACCCCGGCGATCACGATCGATCCGCCGAGCCTGCCCAACGGCACCGCGGCCGTGTCGTATAGCGTGCAGTTCAGCTCCACCGGCGGCGTCGCGCCTTACAGCTACGCGCTGACGTCCGGCGCGCTGCCGGTCGGCATGAGCTTCACCTCGGGCGGTGCGCTCTCCGGCATCCCGCGTTCGGACGGCAACTTCGGCATCACCGTGCAGTCGACCGACGCCAACAGCCAGACGGCTTTGCGCGTGTACACCTTCACCATCGCCCCGGCGATCGTGACGATCTCGCCGGCGACCTTGCCCGGCGGCACGGTCGGTGTGGCGTACACCCAGAGCCTGAGCAGCAGTGGCGGCATCGCGCCGTACACCTACTCGATCGTCTCGGGCAACCTGCCGGTCGGTCTGGCCTTCAGCTCGGCCGGCGTGCTCAGCGGCACCCCGACCACCGCCGGCAGCTACACCGCCGCGATCCGTTCCACCGACGACGCCGGCTACAACACCACGGTGAACTACACCATCGTGATCGCCGACGCCGTGCCGGTGGCCAACAACGACACCGCCACGACCCTGGCGCAGCAACCGGTGACCATCGCCGTCACCGCCAACGACACCGGCGTGATCACGTCCATCGCGATCGCCTCGGCGCCGGCGCACGGCACAGCGACGGTCAGCGGACTGAACATCGTCTACACCCCGGCCACCGCGTACTTCGGTCCGGACACGCTGACCTACACCGCGATCGGCCCGGGCGGCACGTCGGCTCCGGCCACGGTCTCGATCACGGTCACGCCGCTGCCGGTGCCGGTCGGACAGCCGCGCGCCGCGACCACGCTGGCCGGCCAGCCGGTGACCATCGACACCACGGTCGGCGCCACCGGCAGTCCGTATACCGGCGTCACCATCGTGACCGCGCCGGCCACGGGCACCACCACCGTGGCGGGCACCAACATCACCTACACCCCGCTGGCCAGCGCCTCGGGCTCGGTGTCGATCGTCTACACCTTGAACAACGCCTTCGGCCCCTCGGCGCCGATCACCTCGACGGTCACGGTCAATCCGTTGCCGGTCGCGGTGTCGCGCCGGGTCGCCGCGATCGCCGGCACGCCGGTCACGGTCGAGCTCACCACCGGCGCGACCGGTGGGCCGTTCACCGCCGCCAACCTGGTCTCGCTGACGCCGGCCGGTGCCGGCACCGCGACCATCGCGTCCTCGGGCAGCGGCGCCAGCGCGAGCTACCGCCTGACCTTCACTCCGGCGGCCTCGTTCTCGGGCACGGCCACGGCCACGTTCACGCTCAGCAACGCCTATGCGACCTCGGCCCCGGCGACCATCGACTTCGACGTCGCCGGCCGTCCGGATCCGACCCAGGATGCGGAAGTCATGGGCCTGCTCGGTGCGCAGACCTCGGCCGCGCGTCGCTTCGCCACCTCGCAGATCGGCAACTTCCAGCAGCGCATGGAGGGCATGCACGGCGGCAACGGCGACGGCGCGCGCTTCCAGAATCGGATCAGCTTCGGCGTGGATCGCCGTTGCGCCGACGACGTGCGCCGCACCCCGGGCAGCGACTGCCGTCAGGTCGCCACCCGCGACGAGGCGGCGCCGGTGGAAACCGCCGCGCCTGCGTCGGGCGGCGGCGATGCGAGCTCGTTCACGATCTGGACCGGTGGCGCGCTCAACAGCGGCGACCGCGACAGCCGTTCGGGCAGCGCCGGTTTCGACTTCGAGACCACCGGCATCAGCGCCGGCATCGACACCCGCGTCAACGATGCGTTCGCGATCGGTGGCGGTATCGGTTACGGCCGCGACAACACCGACATCGGCCGCAACGGCACCCGCAGCGACGCCAAGAGCTACACGCTCGCGCTGTACGGCAGCTACCACCCGGGCGAGACCTTCTTCCTCGACGGTCTGCTCGGCTACCAGTGGCTGTCGTTCGACTCGCGCCGCTACGTGACCGCCAACGGCGGCCGCGTGCGCGGCGAGCGCGACGGCACGCAGTGGTTCGCCTCGTTCTCGGCCGGCGGCGACTACCAGCGCGACCGCCTGCACATCTCGCCCTACGCCCGCGTCGATATCGCCCGCGCGCGTCTGGACGGGTACACCGAGCAGGGCGACGCGGTGTATGCGCTGCGTTACCAGGATCAGGACGTCGACACCACCACGGCCAGCGTCGGCCTGCGGCTCGACTACGAGATCCCGGTCAGCTACGGCACCTTCTCGCCGCAGCTGCGTTTCGAGTACCAGCACGACTTCCAGGACGACAGCGCGGTCACCATGAACTACGCCGACCTGCTGTCCGGTCCGTTCTACCGGGCCGAGATCGAAGGGCTGGAGCGCAACCGTTTCGTGTTCGGACTGGGTGCGATCCTGCACACCGAGCGCGACTTCACCCTGCGCTTCGAGTACCGCGGTTTGTTCGGCAGCGATGACGACAGCGACCATGGCATCCTGCTGAACCTGGAGAAGAAGTACTGATCGAGCAGGCGGAGGCGGCGACACCGCATCCGCCTGTTCTCAGGAACGCCGGCGCGACGTCACCGTGAACGTCGCGCCGGCACTTTATTCCGGCGCCTCCGGCCCGAACGGGCCGGGGGCGCGCTGACGGAGGCGCGCATGCGCTGGCGGTCGTGGGGCTGGGCGATGCTGCTGATGTCGGTGCTGTGCTCGCCGGCGGCGCAGGCGCACGGCGGCGGTCTCAACCGCGACGGCTGCCACAACGACCGCCGCAACGGCGGTTACCACTGCCACCGCGGCGCGCCCGCGGCGGAATCGCGAACGCGGTCCGCTCATACGAATCCCGATGCGAACGCTGACGCACCCGCGCGTGCGCAGGGCTACGCGCCGGCGTCCGGCTCGGGCGCCTATCGCAATTGCAGCCAGGCGCGCGCCGCCGGCGCCGCGCCGGTGCGGCGCGGCGATCCCGGCTACGGCCCGCATCTGGATCGCGACAACGACGGCATCGGTTGCGAGCCGTATCGCGGGCGCTGAGCGGTCCGGGCCCGCGTGGCGACGAGCTTGCGCGGCGGTGCGGGGCAGGGGCGCTTCCTGCCGGTCTTGCCGCGTAGCCGCCGATTCGCGCGCCGCCGACGCGTTCGGTGCCAAGATGCGCGCAGGCCCTCCGTCACCGTGTCGTCGATGTCGCCCTCATTGCCTGTCGATCTGCCCATCGTCCTGCCGCCCGAGCTCTGGGCCGAGCTGGAAGCCGCCTATGCGACGCCGCCGCGGGCGTACCACAACTTCGATCACGTGCGCGAAGTGCTGCGCCACTACGGCGAGGTCGCGGCCGGTCCGGGCTGGAGGCAGCCGGTCGAGGTGGCGTTGGCGGTGCTGTACCACGATGCGATCTATCAGGCCGGACGGCGCGACAACGAGGCGCGGTCGGCCGAGCTGGCGGCGGCGCATATCGCGCGCTATCTGCCGGAGGCGGGCATCGAGGTGCGGCGGGTGGTCGAGTTGATCGATCTCACCGCGCGCCATGGGCAGATCGATCCGAGCCAGGTCGACGAGGAGGCGGCGCTGTTTCTGGATGGCGACATGGCGATCCTGGGGGCGGCGCCGGAGGCGTTCGATGCTTACGATCGGGGGATCGCTTCGGAGTATCGGGGGCAGGTGCCGGGGCCGTTGTTCCGGCTCAATCGGCGCCGTTTCCTCAAGGGGCTGCTCAAGCGCGAGCGCATCTATCTGAGCGAGTTTTACCACCTGCGTTACGACGCGGCGGCGCGCAACAATTTGCGGCGGGCTATCACTACTAAGCGCTAGCGCCTCGCTCGGCTCTTCATTGTCGGCCGATTTGATATTCGGTGCTTTGGCTCTAGCTCTCTCCTTTATCCAAGGATGAAGCCGTGCGGCTTACGAACCGCAGGTTCGTGCACGGGTGAACGCCGGCAGGCTGTGCCTGCTGGCCGGGCGGGTTGGGGAGGATTTGCTTCTGTTTTGCTGTTGTCACTTCTGGACGAAGTCAACGGCTTCCGCCTGCTGCGCATGCTGGTCACTTGCCGTTGCTTCTAGCTCCCTCCTTTGCAAAAGGAGGGTTGGGGAGGATTTGCTTTTGCCTTGCTGTAGCTTCTTCTGACCGAAGGTCAAAGGCTTCCGCCTGCTGCGCATGCGGGTCACTTTCTCTTGCTCCTAGCTCCCTCCTTTGGAAAAGGGTGAAGCTGTGCGGCTTACGAACCGCAGGTTCGTGCACGGGTGAACGCCGGCAGGCTATGCCTGCTGGCCGGGCGGGTTGGGGAGGATTTGCTTTTGCCTTGCTGTTGCTTCTTCTGACCGAAGGTCAAAGGCTTCCGCCTGCTGCGCATGTGGGTCACTTCCTCTGTGCTTCTAGCTCCCTCCTTTGTAAAAGGAGGGTTGGGGAGGATTTGCTTTTGCCTTGCTGTCGCTTCTTCTGACCGAAGGTCAAAGGCTTCCGCCTGCTGCGCATG
>NZ_FOSS01000002.1:133463-201465 GCF_900114355.1 Lysobacter sp. cf310 | reverse complement strand
GGGATTTTTCGAATGGACGTCCCTGTCCATTCGAAAAACGGCGCGCGTCCTGCGCGCCGCCCTTCGGGTCTACGGTTGTCTGTGTGAGTGCGGGGCTTTTGGATTTGAATGCCGCGGCAACGGCAACGGCAACGGCAACGGCAACGGCATCGGCATCGGCATCGGCCACGGCCACGGCCACGGCCACGGCCACGGCCACGGCCACGACCACGACCACGACCACGCGCGGGCCTTCGCGAAGATGGGGCAGGTACCGCGGGCGGCGGGCGGGCTGCGTCAGCGTATTAATGCGCCAGCCCGGCCGGGGCCCTGCCGGCGTCCGGTCGCCGGCCCGGGTAAAATGCTCGCATGTTGCTCAATATCGCCGCCTACCACTTCGTCCCCATCGACGACCCCGATGCCCTGGCCGTGCGTTTGCGCGCGAGTGCCGAGGCCGTGGACCTGCGGGGGACGGTGTTGGTGGCGGAGGAGGGGCTGAACCTGTTCCTGGCCGGTAGCGAGGACGCGATCGGGGCATTTCTGGCCGAACTGCGCGCCGATCCGCGCTTCGCCGAGCTCGCGGTCAAGGCCAGCCACAGCCGCGCTCAGCCGTTCGCGCGGCTCAAGGTCAAGCGCAAGCGCGAGATCGTGACCTTCCGGCGCGAGGACAGCGCCCCGTTGCGGCGGCGTGCGCCGGCGGTGACGCCCGAGCGCCTCGCGCAGTGGCTGGACCGGGGCCACGACGACGACGGCCGCCGGGTCGTGCTGCTGGACACCCGCAACCGCGAGGAGGTCGGCTACGGCAGCTTCGCCGGCGCCCTGACCCTGCCGATCGACAACTTCGTCGACCTGCCCGAGGCCCTGGCGCCGCACCGCGAGGCGTTGGCCGAGGCCACCGTGGTCAGCTTCTGCACCGGCGGCATCCGCTGCGAGAAGGCCGCGCTGTGGCTGCGCGACGACGGCATGGACAACCTGTTGCAGCTCGAGGGCGGGATCCTGGGTTACTTCGAACGCGTCGGCGGCGCCCACTACGAAGGCCGCTGCTTCGTGTTCGACGAGCGCGTCGCGCTGGACCCGGAACTGCGTCCGCTGATCGACGCCGCAGCCTGAAACGCAGGCCCGGGTCGCGCCATCGGCGCCCCGAAACCGGTATTGTTCCGTGCAAGGACAGGGGAACGTTAGCCAAACCGTAAACCGGGCGGGCGATCCCATTCAGACAAATCAAGGGGTTACCTGAGGCGACGCGGCCGCTATGATCGACGGTCGTCTCTTCCAGCCCCCGTACGAAGGACCCCTGATGCGTCGAATCCAAACTCTTACCGCCCTTCGTTCCGCCTGGCCGCTAGGCCTGGCGCTGTGTGCGTTCGCCCTGAGCGCCTGCCAGCCGCAGGCCCCGGCCAACGCCGCCGCGCCCGAATCCACCACCGCCGCGCCGCCGCCGGCCATGCCCTCGCCGGACCCGAACGCGGCCCCGGTCGAGCGCGCGGCGCCGCCGCTGATCAAGCCGGTCGCCCTGGGCGAGTTCGAACCCGGCAACCCCGTCGCCAGCGCCGCCACCGGCAAGCTGAGCATCGAGGACGCTACCCTCAAGGGCGCCAACGGCGCCAGCTTCGGTACCGAGCGCGTCGCCCTGGTCACCGGCGGCGACGAGTACAGTGCCGGCGCCACCTATGCCGCCTCCATGCAGATCGATGCCAGCCAGCCGGTCGAACTGCGTCACGTAGTCGAACAGACCCCGCCCACCGACCAGCCCGGCAACGCCTTCTGCGGCGGTGCGCCCACCGCCTACATCGCCCTGGCCAAGGTCGGCGAAGGCGAGCACGAGGTGGTCAAGGTGCTCGCCCTGCAGGGTCAGGACCTGCCCGCGCCCGGCGCCAAGGGCGTGAGCGTTTGCGCCACCACCAGCTACCTGGTCGCCAGCCGATGACCTCCATGCCGCGTACGATTCCGCAACGCCTGCTGGGCCTGGCCCGGATGGCGCCGATCGCCCTGATCCTGTGTTGCGCGAACGCCTACGCGGCGCCGATGCCCCTGCAGCCGCCGACCCTGCGCGTGGCCGGCGACAGCGCGATGGCCAACCGCCGCCCCGAACAGCGCCCGGCCACGGGCTGGGGCGAGTCCTTGCCGATGCTGCTGCGCGGCGACGTGGTGCAGTACGAGAATCGCGCCGCCGACGGCCGCAGCAGCCGCCGCTATCTGGAAGAGGGCTTGTGGTCGAAGCTGATGACCGCGACCAAGTCCGGCGACGTGGTGTTCATCGCCTTCGGCCAGGACGACGCCTCCAAGCGGCCGGAGCGCTACACCGCGCCGGAGGCGTTCCGCGCCAACCTCGAGCGTTTCGTCGACGAGGCGCGCATGCGCGGCGCCACCCCGGTGCTGCTGACCCAGGTCGCGCAACCGGATTTCCGCTCCGGCGGCCTGCGCACCGACAACACGCCCTACGCCGACGTGGTGCGCGCGATCGCGGTGCAGCGCCAGGTGCCGTTGATGGACATGCAGCGCGCCAGCGAGGCGCTGCTGCGCGAGGCCGGGTCCGAGGGCGCCAAGACCTTGTTCGTGTACGACAGCGAGTACGAGCTGGTGTACGCCAACCGCAACACCCGCTACGTGCTGCCGGTCGACGACGAAGCCTCGCCGACCGCCTGCGGCGCGGCCAGGATCGCCCAGCGCGCGGCCATGCTGATGCGCGCCGGCGGGCTGGAAGCCTGGCTGGAGGACGCGCAGACCATCGATCAACGCGTGACCCAGGTCTGCAATGCGCAGCGCGATGCCTTGAAGCGCTGAGGCGGCGCGCGCCACGACGCGCGAGTTTCCGATGTCCCGCAAACGGCCGCCCGCGCGGCCGTTTTGTCGAGCCCTTGCGGCAAATCCTGCGGCTTCGACTTCTGCCCCCCAGGCAGATGCGCTGCCAGGCCGCATCTTGCGCCTGGTCGGGGGAGGCGCGGCGCGCGCCGCGGCCGCGTTGCGGCCGAAGCGGCGCGCTCGCGCTCAGTGACCGCGCAAATACGCCACAGCCGCGCGCCCCGCGATCAGGCCGCTGGCGTAGCACGCGGTCAGCAGATAGCCGCCGGTTGGCGCTTCCCAATCCAGCATTTCGCCCGCGCAGTAGGTCCCGGGCAGGGCGCGCAGTTGCAGTTGCTCGTCCATCGCCTCCAGGCGCACGCCGCCGGCGCTGCTGATCGCCTCGGCGATCGGGCGCGCGCGCAGCAGGCGCAGGGGCAGGCGCTTGATCGCCTCCGCGATGCGCGCCGGATCCTGCTTGGCCTGCGCGTCCAGCACCTCGTGCAGCAGCGCCGCCTTGACGCCGCTGAGGCCGGTCTGGCGGCGCAGGTGCTCGCTGAAGCTGCGGCCCGCGCGCGGGCGCGCGAGCTCGGCTTGCAGGCGTTCGCGTTCGCGGCCGGGTGCGAGATCCAGCCACAGCGATGCCGCGCCCTCGCGCGCGATGGTCTCGCGCAGCTCGGCCGACAGCGCGTAAATCAGGCTGCCCTCGATTCCGTGCGCGGTCGCCACGCATTCGCCCTGCAGCGCGCGTTCGCGGCCGTCGCCGTCGCGCCAATGCGCGATCACCGGCTTCAGCGGCGCGCCGGCGTGACGCTGGGCGAAATGCTCGCTCCAGGCGATGTCGAAACCGCAGTTCGAAGGCTGCAGCGGCGCGACCTCGACGCCGCGCTGCGCCAGCCACGGCGCCCAGGCGCCGTCCGAGCCCAGCTCAGGCCAGCTGCCGCCGCCCAGCGCGAGCACGCAGGCGCGCGACCGCACGCGGCGCTCGCCGTCGGGCGTGGCGAAGCGCAGCGCGCCGTCCTCGCTCCAGCCCAGCCAGCGGTGCTGGACGTGGAAGCGCACGCCGTCCTCGCGCAGGCGCCGCACCCAGCCGCGCAACAGCGGCGCGGCCTTGCGATCGACCGGGAACACGCGGTCGGAGCTGCCGACATAGGTCTCCACGCCATGCCCGCGCGCCCAGGCGCGCAGGTCCTGGGCGTCGAACTCGTCCAGCCAGCGCGCGATCTGCGGCGCGCGTTCGCGATAGCGCGCGTCGAAGCCCGGGCGCGGCTCGGCATGGGTGAGATTGAGCCCGCCCTTGCCGGCGATCAGGAACTTGCGTCCGACCGAGCCCTTGCCTTCGTAGAGATCGACCTCGACCCCGGCCGCGCGCGCGACCTCGGCCGCCATCAGACCGGCGGGGCCGCCACCGACGATGGCCAAGCCGGGCAACAGGGTGGGGGCATCGCTCATCGGTACGCGGTCGGGGCCGTCGGCTAGGGCGCGCCATTATGCGGCCGCAGGCGTGTTCGCAGGCCGCCGCCCATGACCATCGTGCCGGGTCGCGGGCGCCGCCTTCGGGTATCGTCGGGCGTCACCCTAGCTCCGCGGAGTTGCGAACGATGCGATCCACGTCCCTGGCCACGCGCGGCGCCGGCCTGCTGCTCGGCGCGCTGCTGGCCTGTCAGGCCCTGGCCGCGCCGCCCGCGCCGGAACTGCCGGCGCAATTGCAGGACTTCGATGCCTACGTCGAGGGCGTGCGTCAGCGCTTCGACGTGCCGGGCATCGCGGTGGCGATCGTCAAGGACGGCAAGATCGTGCTCGAACGCGGCTACGGCCTGCGCCGGCTCGACCGCCCCGAGAAAGTCGACGCGCGCACCCTGTTCGCGATCGCCTCCAATACCAAGGCCTTCACCTCGGCCTCGCTGTCGATCCTGGCCGACGAGGGCAAGCTGAGCCTGGACGATCGGGTGATCGACCACCTGCCATGGTTCCGCATGGCCGATCCCTACGTCACCCGCGAGATGCGCGTGCGCGATCTGCTGGCCCACCGCAGCGGCCTGGGCCTGGGCGCAGGCGATCTGCTGTACTGGCCCGGCACCGACTACAGCACCCTGGAAGTCGCCCAGCGTTTGCGCGACGTGCCGCTGACCGGCAGCTTCCGCGGCCAGTACGCCTACGACAACATCCTTTACGGCGTCGCCCAACTGGTGATCGAGCAGGCCAGCGGTCAGAGCTACGAACGCTTCCTGCGCAGCCGCATCCTCGATCCTCTGGGCATGCGCGACACCCGCTACAACAGCGACGCGCTCAAGCCCGGCGACAACGTCGCCACCGGCTACGCCAAGGCCGACTTCAAGGACCTGCAGCCGGCGCCGCGCATGGCCTGGGGCAATGTCTCCGGCGCCGGCGGTCTGTACTCCAGCGTGCACGACATGAGCCAATGGCTGCGCGCGCAACTCGACGGCGGCGTGTATACCGATGCCGGCGGCAAGGAGCGGCGCTTGTTCAGCGCGCAGCGTCAGAAGGCGATGTGGTCCATCGTCACGCCGATGCCGATCAGCGAACCCTCGGTGCCGGAACTGGCGCCGGTGCGCCCCAACTTTCTCGGCTACGGCGAAGGTTGGCAGTTGTCGGATTACCGTGGAAGCAAGCTGGTCTGGCATACCGGCGGCTGGCCGGGCATGGTCTCGCGCGTGACCCTGGTGCCGGAGCACAGGCTGGGCATCGTGGTGCTGACCAGCGCCGAGCTGTCGGGCGCGTTCCAGGCCGTGACCCTGCGCGCGCTCGATGCCTATCTCGACGGCCCGCGCACCGACTGGACCGCCGCCTACGGCGCGGCGCTGGACAAATCGCTGGCCAAATCCGACGACGACTGGAAGCAGCACCAGGCCGCGCGCGCGCCCAACACCCAGCCCTCGCTGGCGCTGGCCAAGTACGCCGCGACCTATCGCGACCCCTGGTACGGCGACGTGGTGATCGAGCAGCGCGACGGCAAGCTGCGCATGCGCTTCGCGCGCAGCGAGGCGCTGACCGGCGAGTTGCAGCACTGGCAGCACGACAGCTTCATCGTGCGCTGGGACCAGCGCTGGCTCAACGCCGACGCCTTCGTCGATTTCTCGCTGAGCGCCGACGGCGCGGTGCGCGAAGTGCGGATGGAGTCGGTGTCGCCCAATACCGATTTCAGTTTCGATTTCCACGATCTGCGCCTGAGACCGGTGCCGGCCAAGGGCGGTTGAGCGCGGGCTGCTAGAGTCGGACATCCCCGGCGCGACGCCGCGGCGCGCGCCCGCAACGAACGGAGCAAACGATGAGTTGGTTGGCCATAGCTGTGGTGATCGTCGCGGGCTATCTCGCGTTCAAGGCGGTCAAGTTCGTGTTCAAGCTGTTGCTGTGGATCGTGGTGCTGGGCGGCCTGTACTGGCTGGCCGCGCCGGCCTTGGGCTGGCCCCTGCCGTTCTGAGCCGGAGCCGCGCGCCATGTCCTACGTGAGGTGCCTGCGCGGTTTGGGGTCGGGCATCGAGTATTCCGCCGACACGGCGATGAATCTCGATCCGGTCGACGGCCGCCCGGTGGAAATGCTGCTCGATCTGGAGCGCCTGGCCGCGCAGCGGCCGAACGCGGCCTGGTACGACCCGCGCCGCCGCGATCTGTGGCGGTTCGGCGCGCTGATGGCCTTGGACGCGTCCGATCCCGAGGACGCGCGCCATATCATCGCCCTCGGCGAGGGACACACGCCCTTGCTGGATTATTCGGCGCATCCGATCGCGCGCGCGGCCGGCATCGCGCTGTGGTTGAAGGACGAAGGCCGCGCGCACGCCGGCTACGGCGCCAACCCGACCCAGAGCTTCAAGGACCGCGGCATGGCCATGGTGGTCGCGCAGGCGCGCCGCCTGGGCCTGCGCAAGCTGGCGGTGCCGACCCAGGGCAACGCCGGCGATTCGCTGCTGCGCTACGCGCTGGCCGGTGGGCTGACGGTGGCGATCGCGATGCCGCCGGACACGCCGATGCCGATTCTGGGCAACGTCGCCGCGGCCGCGCAGCGCGACCCCGAGCGCGTGCGCCTGGAACTGGCCGGCCCGACCATCCGCGAAGCCGGCGCGCTGCTGAAGGAGCGTTACCTGCCGCAAGGCTATTTCTCGGTGGCTACGTTCCAGGAACCGGGCTGGCGCATCGAAGGCAAGAAATCCCTGGGCCTGGAACTGGCCGAGCCCGCGCCCGGATCGACGCGCTGGTCGCTGCCCGACGCGGTGATCTATCCCACCGGCGGCGGCACCGGCGTGCTCGGCATGTGGAAGGCCTGGGACGAGTTGCAGGCGCTGGGCCTGATCGACGCGCGCCGTCCGCGCATGCTGTGCGTGCAGAGCGCGGCGACGCCGCCGCTGGTGCGCGCCTTCGATGCCGGCGCGGCCGACACTCAAGCGGTCGCGGCGGGGCAGACGCTGGCGTTCGGGCTCAACGTGCCCGGTGGCGTCGGCCACTTCCGCGTGCTGGAAATTCTGCGTGCCAGCGGCGGCGCCGCGGTCGCGGTGGAAGAGCGCGACAGCGCGGCCGAGTTCGCGCGCCTGTGGCGCGAGCCGGTCGGCGGCGGCGCGCCGGCCTGGATTGCGCCGGAATGCGCGGCCTGCCTGGCCGCGCTGCCGCAGCTGATCGAACGCGGCCTGATCGCGCGCGGCGAACGCGTGGTCGCGGTCAATACCGGTTCGGCGGAGAAGTACCTGCCGGATCTGCGCCATCTGATCTGATCTCAAGCCCGCAGGAGCGGACATGGACACCGACAACCACGAGTGGTGGCAGGACACCCAGGACATCGAGCGCTGCGTGCGCGCGGTCTACGCTTGCATTTCCGGCCCGGCCGGCGCGCCGCGCGACTGGGCGCGCTTCCGTTATCTGCAGCACCCGAACGCGCGCAGCCTGCGCACCGTGGTGGAGGCCGACGGCAGTACCCACGCGATGGTGTTCGACGTCGACAGCTATATCGCCAACGTCGAGGCCTTCTTCGCGCAGAACGACTTCTTCGAGGTCGAGATCGATCGCCGTGTGCAGCGCTTCGGCCAGGTCGCGCACGTATGGAGTTTGTACGAGGCGCGTCCGACCGCGGACTCGCCGGTGCTGCTCAAGCGCGGCGCCAACAGCGTGCAGCTCTGCCACGAGCACGGGCGTTGGTGGGTGTTCAGCACGATCTGGGACAACGAGCGCGAGGGGCTTAAGTTCGATCTTTGGTGAGGGCCAAAGCAAATCTCCCCAGCCCCTTTTTTTTTTAAAGGGGGGGAAGCGCATTGCGTTCGTCGAAAGCCGCGCGTTTCTCCCCCTTTGCAAAAAGAGGGCAGGGGGATTCGCTCCTAAGCAACGCCACCCCCGCAACACTGCGTACGCCCCACGCGCTCGCAATCGCGCGGCAGCGCCCCCAGTCTGTAGGGACGCCATCGCCGCGAGCGCCCATGATTCCCTTTTCCGTACTCGACCTGGCCCCGGTCACCGAAGGCAGCGATGCCGCCCAGGCCTTCGCCCACAGCCTGGAACTGGCCCAGCACGCCGAGCGCCTGGGCTATCGGCGCTACTGGCTGGCCGAACATCACAACATGCCCGGCATCGCCAGCGCCGCGACCGCGGTGCTGATCGGGCATATCGCCGGCGGCACCTCGACGATCCGGGTCGGCGCCGGCGGCATCATGCTGCCCAACCATTCGCCGCTGCAGGTGGCCGAGCAGTTCGGTACGCTCGCGTCGCTGTATCCCGATCGCATCGACCTGGGCCTGGGCCGCGCGCCGGGCACCGATCAGGCCACCGCGCGCGCCTTGCGCCGCTACTTCGACGGTGCCGACAGCTTTCCGCAGGACGTGGCCGAACTGCTGCATTACTTCGAGCCGGTGCGGCCCGGTCAGGCGGTGCGCGCGGTGCCGGGCGCGGGGCTGCGGGTGCCGGTGTGGCTGCTCGGCTCCAGCCTGTTCGGCGCGCAACTGGCCGCGCAGCTGGGCCTGCCGTACGCGTTCGCCTCGCATTTCGCGCCCGACGCGATGGACGAGGCGCTGGCGATCTACCGTCGCGAGTTCCGGCCCTCGGCGGCCTGGTCGCGTCCGCATGCGCTGCTGGCCTTGAACGTGGTCGCGGCCGAAACCGACGCGCAGGCGCGGCGCTTGTTCACCACCCAGCAGCAGAGCTTCGTCAACCTGCGGCGCGGCCAGCCCGGCCTGATTCCGCCGCCGATCGACGACATCGACGCCTATTGGACGCCGGCCGAACGCTCCGGCGTGGAGCGCGCGCTGGCCTGCGCGGTGGTCGGCGACCCCGACAGCGTGCGCGAGGGCATTGCCGCCTTCATCGAGCGCCATCGTCCCGACGAGTTGATGCTGACCGCCAACGTGTACGAACACGCGGCGCGGCTGCGCTCGTTCGAGCTGGCCGCGCAGGCGCGCGCGCAGTTGGCGGCGCGCGCCTAGCCTGCGGTCGCGGCCTCAGCGCGCGCCGGGCACGTGCTCGCGCACGCCCAGCAGTTCGACCTCGAACACCATCGACGCATCCGGCGGAATCACGCCGCCGCCCGCGCCGTCGGCGCCGTAGCCGTATTCCGGCGGCAGCATCAGCACGCGCTTGCCGCCGACCTGCATGCCGGCGATGCCTTCGTCCCAGCCGCGCACCACCCGGCCGGCGCCGAGCAGGAACGAGAACGGCTTGCCGCGATCGACCGAGCTGTCGAACTTGCGGCCGCGCTTGTCGGCGGCCTTCTCGTCGTAGAGCCAGCCGGTGTAGTGCACGCTCACGTCCTGGCCGCTGCGCGCGGCCGGGCCGGTGCCGGGGCGCTCGTCTATCCATTCGAAACGCTGCACGCGTCCGCCGCTGGCGGGTTCGGCGTCGCGGCGGGCGCAGCCGGCGAGCAGAAGCGTAGCCAGCAGCGCGCTGGACACGAGGGTGACGAGGGTTGGGCGCATCGGGTTCATCCCTGAGAGCGTGGCGGTGACGACGCCCAGGATAACGGACCCGGCGCGCGCTCAGTCGACCAGCGCGCCGCAGCTGAGGTTGGCCACCGCCCCGGTCATGGCGCCGGCGCGGTCGGAGGCGACGAAGGCGGCGTAGTCGGCGACCTGGGCCAGGGTCGGCAGGCGGCCGAGCAGGGTGCCGGTGCGCGCGGCCTCGTCGAGCATGGCGTCGATCGATATCCCGGCGCGGCGCGCGCTTTCGGCGAAGACCTCGCGCGCATGCGAGGCCGGCTGCGCCTCGGGAATCGCATGCGGGCGCAGGCAGACCACGCGGATGCCGGACGCGCCCAGTTCGGCCGCGAGCAGGCGCGAGTAGGCCTCGATGGCCGCGCAGGTCACGCCGTAGCCGATGAAGCCCACGCCGCTCATGCGCGAGCCCGGCGTGGACAAGGTCAGGATCGCGCCACCGGGCGGCATGTGCCGCGCCGCCGCCTGGGCGGTGATGAAGTTGCTGCGGGTGTAGGCCTGGATCGGGTGCAGATAGTCCTGCAGCGAGAGTTCGGCGAAGGGCGTGCCCTGCACGTGGGTCACGCCGATCGCGTTGAGCGCGATGTCGATCCGGCCGGCGTCCGCGGCGACCGCGTCGGCGTGCGCGCGCACCGCGGCTTCGTCGAGCGCGTCCAGCATGGCGATCTCGGCCCTGCCGCCGGCGGCGGCGATATCGGCGGCGACGCGTTCGAGTTTGTCGCGACCGCGCCCGGCCAGATAGACGCGCGCGCCTTCGCGGGCGAACGCGCGCGCGACTGCGCCGCCAATGGCGCCGCCGCCGCCGTGGATCAGCGCGACTTTGTGTTCGAGCAGCATCGGAACTCCTGGGTCAGGGCAGGGCGGCGGCGGTCGCCGCGAGATCAGAATCTGCGTCGCTGAAAGGGCAGGCCGACGCCTTCCTCGCAGTAGGACTTGAGGCTGTACAGGAACATCGCCCAGTTGTAGTTGCACCAGCGATAGAACTCGGTGACCTCGCGCCACCCTTCATGGCGCAGCACCACCGCGGTCTTTCCCTCGCGCGCTTCCAGGTCGAAGCTGATCTGGGTGCCGATCCATTGCGGATCCGAATCCAGGC
Source organism: Lysobacter sp. cf310 (assembly GCF_900114355.1). Classification (GTDB taxonomy): domain Bacteria; phylum Pseudomonadota; class Gammaproteobacteria; order Xanthomonadales; family Xanthomonadaceae; genus Lysobacter. The sequence continues at coordinate 190,686 of NZ_FOSS01000002.1, read as the reverse complement.
AGCGCCAGGCCAGGCGGCTGCGCGGCAGCCATTCGGTGATCTTGACTCGCACCAGGCCGGCCTCGCCGAAGCGGAATTCGTTGACCGCGCCCTGCACCGCCTGCACGGTCAGGTCGTCGGTCCAGACTTCGGCCAGGCCGCGTTCGCTGGTCAGCGCGTCGTAGACCTGCGCCGGCGTGGCGTTCACATATTGGATGTGTTCGATGGCGGCCATGGGCGGCTCCTGTCGCGTACCGGCGGGCTCAGGCCCGCGGGCTCGGGTCGGCCGGGATGCGCCGCTCGTATTCGGCTTCGATGGCGCTGTGCTTGGACCAGAAATGGCTGGGCGTGCGGCCTTCCAGGAGGTCCAGCAGCAGATCCAGGTGGGTGTGCCAGCCGCCGGCGACGCTGACCATCTCGCCGCGGTTGGGCAGGCGGCGGTGGGTGACCACCAGCAGCACGCGGTCCTGCTGCGGAGTGAGTTCGAACACCACCTCCGAGGTTTCGTCCCAGGTATAGCTGAGCCGGTGCGGCGGATCGCAGTCGATCACCCGGCCCACGCTGAGGTGGTCCTCGTAGGGGGCGTACTTAGCCGGGGTCGGCTCGTCCTTGGTCAATTCGGAATTGCGGAACAGGTGTTCGACGCGGCCGCCGGGGCGCAGCTCGATCTCGCCCGCGGCCATCCAGGTCCGGCGCTTTTCGGATTCGGTGAGGTAGCTCCACAGCCGTTCGATCGGGCCGGGCATCAGGCGTTCGATGCGCACGGTGTCGGGGGCGGTGACGATGCCGTAGTCGCTCATGGTGGGGCTCCTGGGGAATGCTCAGTGGGGGGCGTGCGACAGCTGCTCGGCCAGCGAGGCGAGGATGTGCTGCCAGCCCGCTTCGGTGCGCTGCGCGTACGGCGCGTATTCGGCCGCCATTTCGTGGGTGAGGCGGAGTTCGCAGCCGCTGCCGATGGGCGCGATCTCGACGGTGATGCGGTCGCCGTCTCCGGCCGGATCCAGGGCCAGGGTGAACACCAGGCGGCGCGGACGATCGATCTCGAGATAGCGGCCGTAGTGCGCGGCATCGCCGTCCTCGCGGGTTTCGACGATGACGTAGCCGCCGCCGACGCGCGCGTCGATCTCGACCCGCTGCATGCGTCCGTTCGCGGTGGCGTAGAGGAAGCGCGCGGCCATGCGCGGATCCAGCCAGGCGTCGAACACGCGTTCGGGCGAGGCCTCGAAGCGGCGCGCGACGCGCACGACGATGGGGGAGGTCGGGCTCATCGTTTGCTCCTGGGTTTGCGCGCGGCGGCGAGGGCGCGATCCTCGGCCTGCAGCAGGGCGTCGAGGGCGTCGAGGCGTTCGTTCCAGAACCGCTCGTAGTGGCGCATCCACTCCATGCCGCCGTGCATGGGGCGCGCGTCGAGGCGGCAGAGGTGGGTGCGGCCCTGGACCTCGCGCTGGACCAGGCCGGCGCGCTCGAGCACCTTGATGTGCTTGGAGGCCGCGGCCAACGACATCTCGAACGGCGCGGCGAGCTCGCCGACGCTGCAGTCCTGGCGCGACAGGCTGCGCAGCATCGCGCGCCGGGTCGGGTCGGCGAGGGCGTGAAACACGGCGTCCAGGCGTTCGTGGGTATTGTCAACCATAGAGTTGAATATGATCCGCGCGGACGCAATTGTCAACCATTCGGTAAAATATGATCCGGGCCGCGCTGGCGCGCCGATGGCCCCTAATTGCGCGCGCCCACGTTGCTAGGCATGGGACGGGGGGAACCGCTACGGGAACGTCCGCATGCCGCCTCAGACACGGCTGGAGAAATCCCATCCCGGCATCGCCGCGCAGCCGCGCCATTACGGCAAGTTCCGCGCGGTCGTGCTCGACAACGTCGACCCGCTGCGCCTGGGACGGGTCCAGGTGCAGGTGCCCGACGTGTTCGGCGCGGGCAACGGCCGCTGGGCGATGCCTTGCGTGCCCGTGGCCGGCCATCAGAGCGGCGTGTTCCTGCTGCCGCAGGTCGGCGCGCCGGTCTGGGTGGAGTTCGAGCAGGGCGACGCCGAGCTGCCGATCTGGGTGGGCGGCTACTGGGTCGATGCGGCCGAACTGCCGCCGCTCGCGCACGCGGGCCTGGCGATCGCGCCCAGCCTGGTGTTGCAGACGTCTGGGCAGAACGCGATCGCGATCTCCGACCTGCCCGGGCCCGACGGCGGCATCCTGCTGCGCACCCAGAGCGGGGCGATGATCGCGATCAACGAAGCCGGCATCACCATCAGCAACGGCCGCGGCGCCAGCATCGTGCTGGCCGGGCCGATGGTGTCGGTGAACGAAGGTGCGTTGACGGTGGTATGAGCCTGCGCACGGCCATCGACAGCGCTGACGCGAGGCCGCGCGCATGCCCGGCGCGTTGATGCACGTGGGCGCGGCCGTCACCTGCGCGCACGGCGGGCCGGCCACGCCGACCGCGCCCTACACCCGCGTGACCTTGAGCGGGCGCGCGGTGATCACGGTCGCCGGGTCCTACAGCATCGCCTACTGCAACCTGCCCAGCGCCGCCGCCGCGTTGCGCTGCGTGGCCGGGCAATGGCTGACGGGCAGCACGCGCGTGCTCGCCGGCGGACGCGCGCTGGCCTTGGACAGCAGCCCCTCGCTATGCGTGCCCAACGGCGCGCCGATGGTGGTGCTGGATTGCCAGACCCGGGTGAGCGCGATCTAGTCGCCGCGCGCGTCTAGTTCGCCGCCTCGGCTTCGGCGGCTTGCAGCGCGCGCAGCGCCTGCGCGGTGGCGGCATCGGCGGGGAAGAAAGCTTCGATGGCGAGCTCGGCCAGGGTCACGTCCAACGGCGTGCCGAACACGGTGGTGGTGCTGATGTAGGCGTGCTCGCCGCCGTCGGCGCTGCGCAAGCGCAGCGGCACCGCGACGCTGAGCGTGGTGGGCGGTTCGACCTCGTCGGCATCCGCGCAGGGGTAGGCGGCGAGTTCGTCGTGCAGCTCGCTCAGCACCGGATCGCCGGTGGCGTCGGCCTGATGGCGCAGGCGGTGCAACAGGTGCGCGCGCCACTGCGCCTGATTCACGATCAAGGGCGCCAGGCCCTGCGGGTGCAGGCTCAGGCGCAGCACATTGATCGGCGGCTGCAGCAGGTCGGCGGGTATGCCCACCAGCATGCGTTCGATGGCGCGGTTGGCCGCCAGCAGGTTCCAGTGGCGGTCGATGGCCAGCGCGGGGTAGGGCTCGTGCCCGTGCAGCACCAATTGGATCGCCGCGTGCGCTTCGTGCAGCGCGGGATCGTCCAGCGAGCGCTGCGCGTACATCGGCGCCAGCCCGGCCGCGGTCATCAGCTGGTTGCGCTCGCGCAAGGGCACGTCGAGGCGGTCGGCCAGGCGCAGCAACATCGCCCGGCTCGGCAGCGAGCGTCCGGTTTCGATGAAGCTGACGTGGCGGGTGGAGATGTCGGCCATGCCGGCCAGATCCAATTGGGTCAGGCGGCGGCGCTGGCGCCAGTCGCGCAATTGTTCGCCTACGGGTCGGGTCGCGTTCATGGCCGAACGATAGCCCAGGGCGACGGGTTCGGACATGACCTCGCAGGTAATCGACCGGCGGCGGGTCCTGCGCTGAGATAGCGGCGAACCCAAACCGACCCAAGACAGGAGCACGCCATGAATGCCGTCGCCCACGCCCCTTCCTCCCATCTGTTGCGTCGTGCGATACGGCTCGACGCCATCGGCAGTTCGGCCCTGGCCGCGCTGTTGATCGCCGCCTCCGCACCGATGTCGCAGTGGCTGCATCTGCCGCAGGGTCTGCTGTTGGGCGCCGGCCTGCTGATGCTGCCCTACGTCGCCTATCTGGGCTGGCTGTTGACGCGCGAGCGGATCTCCGCGCCGCAGGCCTGGTCGGTGATCGCGATCAACGCCTGCTGGGCCATCGACAGCGCGATCCTGCTGCTCAGCGGCTGGGTTTCGCCGAACGCATCGGGCCTGGCCTTCGTGATCGCGCAGGCGCTGGCGGTGGTGGTGTTCGCCGAGCTGCAGTACTTCGGCCTGCGCAAGCAGCAGCGCGGCTGAGCGGGGCCCGGATCTCCCTCTGCCTTCATGTAGGAGCGGCGCAAGCCGCGACCGCGTCACTTCGCTGCGGCGATGGCGCGGTCGAAGGGATGGATGACGGTCGCGGCTCGCGCGGCTCCCACCCCAAAGCGCAGCGCCCCTTGCTTGCTGTGGGAGCGGCGTGAGCGGCGAAGGATGTGTCAGATCGAGGCGAGATTCGGCCTCTTGGTGCTTCGATCGCGGCTCACGCCGCTCCCACAGAAGGCGGAGCTCTGCTCCCACAGCAAGCGCGGAGCCGGTAGCGGCCTTCGGCTCAGACCGCGATGCCGGCCGCGTGCCCCGAGGCCCAGGCCCACTGGAAGTTGTAGCCACCCAGCCAGCCGGTCACGTCGACCACTTCGCCGACGAAATGCAGGCCCGGCACGCGCCGCGACTCCATGGTGCTGGAAGACAGCTCGTCGGTGTCGACGCCGCCCAGGGTGACCTCGGCGGTGCGGTAACCCTCGGTGCCGCTGGCGACCAGGGCCCAGTCCTGCAGCGTCGCCGCCAGCTGCTTCAACTCCGGCGGCGTGTACTGCTTCATCGGCTTGTTGCTCAGCCACAGCTCGCACAGGCGCTGGGCGAAGCGTCGCGGCATCGCATCCGACAGCACCGTCTTGAGTTCGGCGGCCGGGCGTTCGAGTTGCTGCGCGCGCAGCCAGGCCGCGGCGTCCTGGCCGGGCAGCAGGTCCAGGCGCAGTTCGTCGCCGGGCTGCCAGTAGGACGAGATCTGCAGGATCGCCGGACCGCTGACGCCGCGGTGGGTGATCAGCATCTGATTGCTGAAGCTGCGGCCGTTGCAGCGCGCGGTCACCGGCAGGGCGACGCCGCTGAGGTCGGCCAGGCGTTCCTGATGCTTGCCGCTGAGGGTCAACGGCACCAGGCCCGCGCGCGTGGGCAGCACGTTATGGCCGAACTGGCGGGCGAGTTCGTAGCCGAAACCGGTCGCGCCCATGCTCGGGATCGACAGCGCGCCGGTGGCGACCACCAGCCGCTTTGCCGCGAAAGCGCCGCGCGTGGTGTGCAGGCGGAACGGCGCCTCGCCGTCGGCGTGCAGCACGCGTTCGACGCTGCACGAGGTCTCGATGCGCACGCCCGCGTCCGCGCATTCGTCCAGCAGCATCTTGACGATCAGCTTGGACGACACGTCGCAGAACAGTTGGCCGAGTTCCTTCTCGTGGTAGGCGATGCCGTGGCGTTCGACCATATCCACGAAATCGGCCGGCGTGTAGCGCGCCAGTGCCGACTTGCAGTAATGCGGATTGGCCGAGATGAAGTTGGCCGGGCCGGTGCCGGTGTTGGTGAAGTTGCAGCGCCCGCCGCCCGACATCAGGATCTTCTTGCCGACCCGATTGGCGTGCTCGATCACCAGCACGCGTTTGCCGCGCTGGCCGGCGGTCAGCGCGCACATCAGCCCGGCCGCGCCGCCGCCTAGGATCAGGACGTCGTAAAGCTCCGCCATGCGTTCAGGCGGCCTGCGTGCCCACGCCCTGGCGCACCGACGGCGTCAGCGTGAGCGCCACGCGATCGTTGCTGAGCGCGACTTCGCCGTCCTGGATCTGGCAGTCGAGGCGGAAGCTGCGTTCGACCATCGCCGCCATCGCCTCGACCGAGTCGCTGTCGATGTCGAGCACGGTGAGGTTCTTCAGGCGGCGCAGGATGGCGACGTTCTTGTCCCACCAGATATCGGCCGCGCGCCCGCCGTAGTTGACCACCACGACCTGGCGCGCGCGCCCGCAGGCCTTGCGGATGCGCGACTCGTCGGGCTGGCCGACGTCGATCCACAGCTCGATGTCGCCGGTGTAGTCGCGCAGGGCGAGGTCGGGCTCGTCCTCGCTGCTCAGGCCTGGGCCGAATTCCAGCCGCTCGTGCGCGTTCAGGGCGAAGGCGAGCATGCGCACCATCAGCCGCTGCTGGGTTTCCGAGGGGTGCTGGGCCAGGGTCAGGGCGTGGGCGGCGTAGTAGTGCCGGTCCATGTCGCTGATTTGCAGTTCGATCTTGACGATGGTGGCGTTGGGCGCCATGGACGGACCTGCGGAGTGAAAAACAGCGCGCATTCTAGGCCCTGCGCGCCAGCGCCGCCTGAGCGGGGGCCCGCTGGGCGAGAATGCGCGCATGCCGGCATCCCCTTTCGAGCCCGTCGACGGCGTCGTCGCCAGTCGCCTGCAACTGCCACCGGGCCCCTGGGCGACCGTGCTGGACGGCCTGTGCGCGCGCTTCCCGGCGATCGACCGCGCGCAATGGCGCGAGCGTTTCGCGCGCGGGCGCGTGCTGGACGCGCAGGGCCGGCCGCTGGCGGAGGATGCCCCGTACCGGGTCGGCGCCGAGATCCGCTACTTCCGCGAGGTCGCCGCCGAGGTCGAGATTCCGTTCCAAGAGCGGGTGCTCTACGCCGACGCCCATCTGCTGGTGGTCGACAAGCCGCACTTCCTGCCGGTGGTGCCTTCCGGCGGCTACGTCAGCCAGACCTTGTTGGCGCGCTTGCTGCGCCGCTACGGCAACGCCGAACTGACGCCCTTGCATCGGCTGGATCGCGCCACCGCCGGGCTGGTGCTGTTCTCGCTCGATGCGCGCACGCGCTCGGCCTATCAGGCGCTGTTTCGCGAGCGCCGCATCGTCAAGCGCTACGAGGCCTTGGCCGCGCCCTTGCCGCTAGCGACGTTTCCGTTGGAGCGCGCCAGCCGCCTGGAGGCGGGCGAGCCGTTCTTCCTGATGCGCGAAGCCGAAGGCGCGCCCAACAGCCTGACCCGGATCGAGGTGCTGGAGCGCGGGGATGCCTGTTGGCGTTACGGCTTGGAGCCGGTGAGCGGCCGCAAGCACCAGTTGCGCGTGCACATGGCCGCGCTGGGAGCGCCCATACTCAACGACCCGTTCTATCCTTTGCCGGCCGAGCGCGTGGCCGACGACTACGCGCAGCCCTTGAAGCTGCTGGCGCGGTCGCTGGCGTTCGTCGATCCCGTGGATGGCAGCCAGCGGCGCTACGAAAGCCGCCTGTCGCTCTAGCGCTGCGATTGGCAGGCAGGTTCACAGCCATTCGCGCGAGGGCAGGGTGTAGCGGCGCTGAGGGCGGCCGACCAGGTCCAGAAAGTTGTTGAACACCGCGTCGGCGCGCAGTTGCATGCCGGCGATGTGGGCGGCGGTATGGGCGCGGATCGCGGCCTCGCTGGTGCCGTGGCCCAGCTCTTCCAGTTCCTGCCGATAGACCGGATTGGCCAGCCAGCGCTCGATCAGCGGCACGTCCATTTCCAGATGAAACTGGAAGCCGTAGGCGTTGTCGCCCCAGCGGAAGGCCTGCTGCTCGCAGCTGTCGGTGCGCGCGAGATGGGTGGCGCCTTGCGGCACCTCGAAGCTGTAGCGATGCCACTGGAACACCGGCGCGCTCTCGGCCAGCGGCGCCAGCACCGCGTCGTCGCGGCCCGGTTCGGTCGCGTGCAGCGGATACCAGCCGATCTCGGGCTGGTGGTGGCGCCGCACCGGCGCGCCCAGCACGTGCGCGAGCAGCTGCGCGCCCAGGCAGATGCCGAGGATGGGTTTGCCCTGTTCCAGCATACGCTCGATCGCCAGCAGCTCGGTGCGCAGATGCGGGCGCTGGGCCTGGTCTTCGACGTTCATCGGACCGCCGAGCACGATCAGGCCGCGGTAGCGGTCGACATTGGGCTGGGCGTCGGGATCGCGGTCGAAGTTGGTGAAGCGGATGCGGTGCCCGCGCCGACGGATCAGCGGGTCCAGCGTGCCCAGCGGCTCGGCGGCGACGTGTTGGAAAACCAGGATGCGGGGCATGGGGGACGAGGCGGCGGCTTACCTCACGACTATGCCAAAGCCGGGGCGTGCGTAGCGAGGCTTGGCTTATGACGATTGGTTCGCTGAAGGCGGTGGGCGGCTGAGGACGCCTCAAGCTTGCGCCGGCGCTTCGGGTGCGCGCGCCCTCATCCGCCCTCCGGGCACCTTCTCCCGCAAGCGGGAGAAGGGACAGCAAGGACGCCTGCTCGCTTTAGCCCCTCTCCGGTAAGCGAGAGAAGGGACGCCAAGCTCGTCTGCTCGCTTTAGCCCCTCTCCCGCAAGCGGGAGAGGGGTTGGGGTGAGGGCGCGCGTGGCCTCAAGCTTGCGCCGGCGCTTCGGGTGCGCGTGCCCTCATCCGCCCTCCGGGCACCTTCTCCCGCAAGCGGGAGAAGGGACAGCTAAGGTCGTCTGGTTGCTTTAGCCCCTCTCCGGTAAGCGAGAGAAGGGACGCCAAGTTCGCCTGCTCGCTTTAGCCCCTCTCCCGCAAGCGGGAGAGGGGTTGGGGTGAGGGCGCGCGTAGCCTAAAGCTTGCATCGCCGAGTTCGATTCGCACGCTCTTATCCGGCCGCAGCCTGTCCTGAGCCACTCCCAGGAGGCACCTTCTCGACTTTGTGCTCCCTTCGGCCGCCGCAAGCGCGAGAAAGGAGCCAGCCGCCTCAGCGCGGATCGCGCGGCTTGAACGGCTTGCGCGGACCCGCGCCGTGCGGCTTGCCGCCACTGGGACGCGGACCGCCGGGGCCACGCGCACCCGGACCGCCCGGGCCGCCCGGACGACGGCTACGGCCGCCCTCGGTGTCGGCCGGACCCGCGCGCTGGATGCGCAGCGGCTGGCCGGCCACGCGCACCTTCTTCAGATGCTCCATCAACTCGCGCGGCATGCCTTCGGGCAGGTCGACCAGGGTGTAGTCGTCGCGGATGTCGATGCGGCCGATGTAGCGGCTTTCCAGGTCGGCCTCGTTGGCGATCGCGCCGACGATGTTGCCCGGCTGCACGCCGTGGCTGTGGCCGACCTCGATGCGGAAGGTTTCCATGCCGACTTCGGGACCGGCCTGCGGCGGGCGCGGGGCGCGCTCGCGTTCCACGCGCGGCGCCGGCGCTTCGTCGTCGAAGAAGGATTCGGCGGCGTTGACCGAACGCGGTGCGGGCGGAGTGAACTGGCGCGTCTCATGGCGGTGCGCGGGCGGCGCATCGTCGCGCGGCGCGTAGCTGCGCTCCTGGGCCGGGCGCGGCGCATCGCTGCGCGGGTGCTCGCGGCGGTGGGCGCCGGCGTTGGAGGCGTTGTCGCGCTCGACGAACTTGCGCGTGGCCGCGCCGCGGTGCTCGCGCGGGCCCTCGCGCTCTTCGCGCTGGTAGCGTTGCGCGGCCGGCGGCGGGGTCAGCAGCAGCGGGTTATCGCCCTGCACCAGCTTGGCCAAGGCCGCGGCGATCTCCACCGCGGGCACGTTCTTCTCGCGCTCGTAGCGCTCGACCAGATCGCGGAACAGGCTCAGGTCGGTGCTTTCCAGCGCATCGCTGATGCGGCCGAGGAAGCGCGTCACGCGCTGTTCGTTGACGGTCTCGACGCTGGGCAGCTCCATCGGCTCGATCGGCTGGCGGGTGGCGCGTTCGATCGCGCGCAGCATGCCGCGCTCGCGCGGGGTCACGAACAGGATCGCCTCGCCCTTGCGCCCGGCGCGGCCGGTGCGGCCGATGCGGTGCACGTAGCTTTCGGTGTCGTAGGGGATGTCGTAGTTCAGCACATGGCTGATGCGGTCCACGTCCAGGCCGCGCGCGGCCACGTCGGTGGCGACCAGGACGTCGATCTTGCCGTCCTTGAGGTTCTGGATGGTCTTCTCGCGCTGCGCCTGCTGCACGTCGCCGTTGATGGCGGCTGCCGAAATGCCCCGGGCGGACAGCTTCTCGGCCAGTTCCTCGGTGCCCAGCTTGGTGCGCGAGAACACGATCATGGCGTCGAAGGTCTCGGCTTCCAGGATCCGGGTCAGCGCATCGAGCTTGTGCACGCCGCTGACCGACCAGTAACGCTGGCGGATGTTGGCCGCGGTGGTGGTCTTGGCCTTGATCGCGATCTCGACCGGTTCTTTCAGGTAGGTCTGGGCGATGCGCTTGATCGGCGCAGGCATGGTCGCCGAGAACAGCGCGACCTGACGCGATTCGGGGGTCTTCTTGAGGACGCTCTCGACGTCGTCGATGAAGCCCATGCGCAGCATTTCGTCGGCCTCGTCCAGCACCAGGCAGCGCAGCTCGGACAGGTCCAGGGTGCCGCGGTCGAGGTGGTCGATGACCCGGCCCGGGGTGCCGACCACCACGTGCACGCCGCGCTTGAGCGCCTGCAGCTGCGGGTAGTAGCTCTGGCCGCCGTAGATCGGCAGCACGTGGAAGCCGGGCAGGTGCACGGCGTATTTCTGGAAGGCCTCGGCGACCTGGATCGCGAGCTCGCGCGTGGGCGCCAGCACCAGGGCCTGCGGCTTGAACTGCTTGGGATCGATCTGGGCCAGGATCGGCAGCGCGAACGCGGCGGTCTTGCCGGTACCGGTCTGGGCCTGACCCAGTACGTCGCGGCCTTCCAGCAGCGGCGGAATGGTGGCGGCCTGGATCGGCGAGGGCGACTCGTAGCCGACGTCGGACAGCGCGCGCAGCAGCGGCTCGGACAGGGCGAGGTCGGTGAACTTCAGCGACGGCGCCTCGGCACTGGCGGGGTCGGAAGGGGCGGAACTGGAACTGGGCGTCTCGGCGCTCATGGGGCGGCTCGGCAGCGCCGGCGGAGGCCGGTCGGAAGACCGCCTAGTGTACCGGACACGGGTGGAGCACCGGCTCAGCGGCGCGGAAACCGCCTGGAAATGCGTGGTTTTCCGGGCCTGGCTGCGGTCTGCGCGCTGAATCGTCGTTCAGTTCCCCCTTTGGAAAAGGAGGGCTAGGGGGGATTTGCGCGAAGGCGATCGGCTGCGTCCGCTTAAAAGCAAAAGCAAATCTCCCCCAACCCCTCTATTTCAAAGAGGGAGACGAGCCAAAGATGGGAGGGCCGCGGCGGGCGATATCCGCGCCTCAGCGCGCCCGGGCGTCCTTCTCGACCCGCCCGTCCTTCATCACCCACTCGACCCGCTTGAGCACGGTCACGTCCTGCAGCGGGTCGCCGCTCACCGCGATCAGATCGGCGCGCTTGCCCGGTTCCAGGCTGCCGACCTGGTCGGACAGGCCCAGCAGGTCGGCGGCATTCACGGTCGCGGCCTGGATCGCCTGCGGCGCGCTCATGCCGTGGGCGACCATGAGCTCGAATTCGTCGGCGTTGCGGCCGTGCAGGCTGACGCCGGCGTCGGTGCCGAAGGCGATCTTCACGCCGGCCGGCACGGCCACTTCCAGGGCCTTGCCGGTGATGCCGATGCGCCACTCGATCTTGGCCCGCACTTCGCCGGTATAGGCCTGCGGGTTCCTGGCCAGGCGTTCCTTGTAGCCGTTGACCGTCGACAGCGTGGGCACGTAGTAAGCGCCGGTCTTGCGGAACAGGGCGATGTCCTCGCGGTCCAGCAGGGTGCCGTGCTCGATCGAATCGGCGCCCGCGCGCAACGCGACCGCGATGCCGTCGGCGCCATGCGCGTGCACCGCGACCTTCTTGCGGTACAGGTGCGCGGTTTCGACGATGGCGCGCGCCTCGTCGTCGAACATCTGCTGGCCCAGGCCGGCGCCGATACGGCTGTTGACGCCGCCGGTGGTGGCGATCTTGATCACGTCGACGCCGCGCGCGATCTGCCGGCGCACCGCGCGCCGGCAGTCGTCGGCGCCGTCGCAGGTGTTGCCGTGCACGTCCAAGGCGGCGTGCAGGTCCTCGCGAAAGCCCAGGGTCGGGTCCATGTGGCCGGCGGTGGTCGAGATCGCCGAACCGGCGTCGAGGATGCGCGGCCCCGGCAGCTTGCCGGCCGCGACCGCGTCGCGCAGGGCCAGGGTCACGCCGTCGCTGTCGCCCAGGTTGCGCACCGTGGTGAAGCCGGCATGCAGGGTCTTGCGCGCGTTGACCGCGGCTTCGAAGGCGTGGTCGGCGACGCTGCCGGAGACGCTGTCGAGCTGGCCTTCGACGCCGGCTTTGTCCGAGACCAGGTGCACGTGGCAGTCGATCAGGCCCGGCAGCACGTAGCGGTCGCGCAGGTCCAGCACGGTCGCGTCGGCGGGCACGCCGGCGAACGCGGCAGCGTCCTGGTAGCCGTCGCGCACCGCTTCCACGCGTCCGGCGCGCAGCAGCAGGGTGCTGGCGCCGCGCGGCGCCTGGCCGGGGCGGTCGAGCAGGCGGCCGGCGTGGACCAGGGTCCAGTCGGCGTTCTGCGCGGATGCCGCCAAGGGCAGACAGGCCAGCAACGCGGGCAGGCACCAGGCGGACAGAGCGGGGCGGCGCGGGTTCGGGGTCATCGTCGGGCTCGGCTGGACGTGTAGACCCGAGCATACCCGCGCGCGCCGGGCTTCAAGCGCGACTTCGCGCCAGCCAGCGATCGAGTTGGTTGGCGAAGGCCTGGCGATCGCGCGCATGGAACACCGGCGGGCCGCCGGTCTGCACGCCGGCGCCGCGCAGTTCGTCCATGAAATTACGCATCGACAGGCGCTGGGCGATGTTGTCGGCGGTGTAGAGGTCGCCGCGCGGATTCAGCGCGACCGCGTGTTTTTCCAGCACCAACGCGGCCAGCGGGATGTCCTGGGTGACCACCAGGTCGCCGGCGGCGACGCGCTGCACGATCTCGTTGTCGGCCACGTCCAGGCCGGACGGCACCTGGATCGCGCGCACGTAGCGCGAGCCGGGCGTGCGCAGCCACTGGTTGGCGACCAGGGTGACCTGGATGCGCGCGCGTTCGGCGGCGCGGAACAGGATCTCGCGGATCACCCCGGGGCAGGCATCGGCATCGACCCAGATCTGCAGGCCCGGCGGCGGCGCGGCAGGGTCGGGGGCGTCGGTCATCGGAAGAGGATTCGCGGGCGCGGCCGTGGCGGCTGCGCCGGGGGAGGCGGGGCGGACAGCGGGGTCCGCGCGCCTGCGCTGGCTGAGACGGGGCGGGCGACCGACGTCGCCTCGGCCCGGGGCAGGGCTCAGCCGTTGCCGCGTTCGCCGTCGCGGGGGCCGCCGCTGGGATCGGCCGGCGCGCCGGTGTCCTTGGCCGCGGCCTTCTTGGCCGCCTTTTCGTCCTGCTTCTTCTTCTTGGCGATCTCGCGCTGGCGCTTCTCGAACGAGTAATTGGGCTTGGCCATGTATGGCGATCTCGATGGGGAATGCCGCCAGTCTAGGCCATGCGCGCCCCGGGAGCCGAATCGCCGATCGGCGGCGACCGCTACCATGGGCCCGGACCCCACCGCCCAGGCCCTCATGATCCGCGTCCATCATCTGAACAATTCGCGCTCGCAGCGCGTGCTCTGGCTGCTGGAAGAGCTGGAACTGCCCTACGAGGTCGTGCGCTATCAGCGCGACGCCCAGACCATGCTGGCGCCGCCGGAACTGCGCCGCATCCACCCGCTGGGCAAATCGCCGGTGCTGGAGGACGGCGAGCGGGTCCTGGCCGAGTCGGCCGCGATCCTGGAATACCTGGCCGAACGCTACGACGGCGAGCATCGCTACAGCCCGCCGCCGGCGCCGCTGGACGCGCCCGAACGCCTGCGTTGCCGCTACTGGCTGCACTACGCCGAGGGCTCGGCGATGCCGCCGCTGCTGCTGAGTCTGGTGTTCGCGCGCCTGAAACGCGCGCCGATGCCGTTCTTCGCCAAGCCGGTGGCGCGCGGGATCGCCGACAAGGCCATGTCCAGCTTCGTCGGACCGCAGCTCAAGCTGCACCTGGACTACATCGAGGCCGAGCTGGGCCGTCACGCCTGGTTCGCCGGCGAGCGCTTCGGCATCGCCGACATCCAGATGAGCTTCCCGGTCGAGGCCGCGGTCGCGCGCGCGGGTGGCGACCGCCCGCACATGCGTGCCTTCCTCGAACGCATCCACGCCCGGCCCGCCTACCAGCGCGCGCTGGAGCGCGGCGGCCCCTTCGACGTGCTGGGCTGAGATGCTGGCTTTCGACTTCGACAACGCCTTCGTCCGCGAACTGCCGGCCGACCCCGAAACGGCGCCAGGCGTGCGCCAGGTGCAGGGCGCCTTGTATTCGCGCGTGCAGCCGACGCCGGTGGCGGCGCCGCGCCTGCTCGCGTACTCGGCCGAGATGGCCGCGCGCCTGGGTCTGGACGAGGCCGCGCTGCGCTCGCCCGAGTTCGCCCAGGTGTTCGGCGGCAACGCCTTGCTGCCCGGCATGCAGCCGTTCGCGTCCAACTACGGCGGGCATCAGTTCGGGCATTGGGCGGGGCAGTTGGGCGACGGCCGCGCGATCAGCCTGGGCGAGGTCGTCAACGCCGCCGGCGAGCGCTGGGAGCTGCAGCTCAAAGGCGCGGGCCCGACCCCGTATTCGCGCAGCGCCGACGGCCGCGCGGTGCTGCGCTCCTCGGTGCGCGAATTCCTGTGCAGCGAGGCCATGCATCACCTGGGCGTGCCGACCACGCGCGCGCTCAGCCTGGTCGGCACCGGCGAAGCCGTGGTGCGCGACATGTTCTACGACGGCCACCCCAAGGCCGAGCCCGGCGCGGTGGTGTGCCGGGTCGCGCCTTCGTTCCTGCGCTTCGGGCATTTCGAACTGCCGGCCTCGCGCGGCGACAACGCGTTGTTGCGGCGACTGGCGGACTTCTGCATCCGCCGCGACTTCCCGCAGCTGTCGGGCAGCGGCGAGGCGCTCTACGCGGCCTGGTTCGCGCAGGTCTGCGAGCGCACCGCGGTCACCATGGCGCATTGGATGCGGGTCGGCTTCGTGCACGGGGTGATGAACACCGACAACCTGTCCATCCTCGGCCTGACCATCGACTACGGCCCTTACGGCTGGATCGACGACTACGATCCCGATTGGACCCCCAACACCACCGACGCCGGCGGCCGCCGCTACCGCTACGGCGCCCAGCCGCAGGTGGCGTATTGGAATCTGTCGCGCCTGGCCGGCGCGCTGTCGCCGCTGTTCGCCGACGTGGCACCGCTGCAGGACGGCCTGCGCCGCTACGTCGAGGCCTGGAACGCGGCCGAGCGCGACACGGTCGCGCGCAAGCTCGGCTTGCAGGCCTGCGGCGACGAGGATCTGGCGCTGATGGATGCGCTGCGCGAATTGCTGCGCGCGGCCGAGATCGACATGACCTTGTGGTTCCGCGCCTTGTCCGACTGGGACGCCGAGGCCGGCCTGCGGCCGTTCGCGGATGCGTTCTACGACCCGGCCAAGCGCGCCGAGCACGAACCGGCGCTGCTGGCCTGGCTGGCCCGCTACCGCGCGCGCCTGGCCGAGGACGCGCTGCCCGCGCCCGAGCGTCAGGCGCGCATGCGTGCGAGCAATCCGCGCTACGTGCTGCGCAATTACCTGGCCCAGCAGGCGATCGACCGCGCCGAGCAGGGCGATGCGGACGGCGTGACGGAGTTGCTGGAGGTGATGCGCCGCCCCTACGAGGATCAGCCCGGCCGCGAGGCCTACGCGCAACGCCGCCCGGACTGGGCGCGCGACCGCGCGGGCTGTTCGATGCTGTCCTGCAGCTCCTGAAGTCGGATGCCGTCGCGGCAGCGACGGTCGGCTCGACGGCGGCGCAAGCCGCTGCTCCCACAGGAAGCAGGGGCGCGGTTTTGCGAGTGGTCGCGCGCGCTCGAGGTCTCGGGGTAGGAGCGGCGCAAGCCGCGACGCGCGAACTCGAAGGCCGGCGACGCTGGGGTGTGTGGTGACGTGGTCGCGGCTTGCGCCGCTCCTACCTCTAGGCGCGGCGGATCAGCACCTGCTCTCTGTGGGAGCGGCGTAAGCCGCGATTCGTCGGTGGGCGCCGGTGGCGCTGGGGTGTGCGGTGGCGCGATCGCGGCTTACGCCGCTCCTAGCCTCCAGGCACCGTGGCTCACCGCCCGCTCCCACAGGAAGCAGGGGCGCGGCCTTGCGAGTGGTCGCGCGCGCTCGAGCTCTCGGGGTAGGAGCGGCGTAAGCCGCGACGCGCGAACCCGAAGGCCGGCGACGCTGGGGTGTGTGGTGACGTGGTCGCGGCTTGCGCCGCTCCTACCCCTGGGCTCGGTAGATCAGCGCCTGCTCTCTGTGGGAGCGGCGTAAGCCGCGACGCGCGAACTCGAAGGCCGGCGACGCTGGGGTGTGTGGTGACGTGGTCACGGCTTGCGCCGCTCCTACCCTTAGGCGCGGTAGATCAGCGCCTGCTCTCTGTGGGAGCGGCGTAAGCCGCGATTCGTCAGTGGGCGCCGGTGGCGCTGGGGTGCGCGGCGGCGCGATCGCGGCTTACGCCGCTCCCACAGGAATCGGGGGCGCGGTCTTGCGAGTGTTTGCGCGCTGCTACCCCGAGGCGTGGGGCATGCCGACGAATAGCGTCAGCGGGCTCGGTGGCTGGGCCCGGCTTGCTTGAGGGTCCTGAAGCACGCCCGCGCACAGGCGCGGGCGGCGGGGTGGATCGGCGATCCGGCCGGCCGCGGGGGCCGGCGACGCGCGATCAGGTCGGCGCAAAGCCCTTGGTGGCCTTCTTTTCGTTCTTCTCGGCGCGCTTTTCCTTGATCGTCTTGGTCGGTTTCTTCTTGGTTTCTTTCTTGCGGTCCAAGCCCTTGCTCATGGCAGGCTCCTCGATTCGGTGACGGTGGCCGCAGCACCATGCCGGCGGCGAGGCCCCAGTATGCGCCGCGCCGGCATCCGGCGCGCGCCCGGACCGCGCCGGAGCGTGCGCCCCGGCTACAATGGTCGGATGCCTTTGATCACCGTTCAGAACGTCGACTACAGCGTCGGCGGCCCGCTCCTGCTCGAAAACGTCGAACTGTCCATCGAACCTGGCGAACGCATCGCCCTGATCGGTCGCAACGGCGCGGGCAAGTCCACGCTCATGAAACTGCTGGCCGGGGAGATCCAGCCCGACGACGGCCGCATCCTGGTCGACGGCGGCCGTCGCGACGGCAATACCCGTATCGCCCGGCTCGAACAGGAAGTCCCGCCCGGCGCCAACGGCACCGTCTTCGACGTGGTCGCCGACGGCCTGGGCGAGCTCGGCCACTGGCTGGCCGAATACCACCACCTGACCCACGCCGACCACTACGACGCCGACGCGGTCGCCGCGGTCCAGACCAAGATCGAGGCCGCCCACGGCTGGGGCCTGGATCAGCGGGTCACCGAAACCCTGGCCCGGCTCGACCTGGACGGCGAAGTCGAGTTCTCCGGCCTGTCCGGCGGCATGAAACGGCGTGTGCTGCTGGCGCGCGCGCTGGTCTCGGCGCCGGATCTGCTGCTGCTGGACGAGCCGACCAACCATCTCGACATCGAAGCCATCGACTGGCTGGAACAGTTCCTCAAGTCCTGGCAGGGCGCGCTGGTGTTCGTGACCCACGACCGCCGCTTCCTGCGCGCGCTGGCGACCCGCATCGTCGAGATCGACCGCGGCCAGGTCACCAGCTGGCCCGGCGACTGGGACAACTACGTGCGTCGCCGCGAGGAGCGCCTGAACGCCGAAGCGCAGGAGAACGCGCGCTTCGACAAGCTGCTGGCGCAGGAAGAGGTCTGGATCCGCCAGGGCATCAAGGCCCGCCGCACCCGCGACGAAGGCCGAGTGCGCCGCCTCAAGGCGATGCGCATGGAACGCCAGGCCCGGCGCGACACGGTCGGCAACGTGCGCATGGACTTCGCCCAGAACGAAGCCTCCGGCCGCAAAGTCGTGGAGACCAAGGCGGTGTCGTTCGATTTCGGCGGCAAGCCGCTATTGCGCGACGTGTCCACCACGATCTTCCGCGGCGACCGCATCGGCCTGATCGGGCCCAACGGCAGCGGCAAGACCACCTTGCTCAAGGTCCTGCTCGGCGATCTGCAGCCCAAGTCCGGCGAAGTGCGCGAAGGCAGCAAGCTGCAGGTCGCCTACTTCGACCAGTACCGCGCGACCCTGCGCGAGGACTGGAACGCGATCGAGAACGTGGCCGAGGGCCGCGAGTTCGTCGAGGTCGGCGGCAAGAGCAAGCACGTGATCGGCTATCTGCAGGATTTCCTGTTCACGCCCGAACGCGCGCGCGCGCCGATCACCCGCCTGTCGGGCGGCGAGCGCAACCGCCTGCTGCTGGCCAAGCTGTTCGCGCAGCCGTCCAACCTGCTGGTGATGGACGAACCGACCAACGATCTGGACGTGGAAACGCTGGAACTGCTGGAAGAGCTGCTGGGCGACTACCCCGGCACCTTGCTGCTGGTCAGCCACGACCGCGACTTCCTCGACAACGTGGTGACCTCGACCCTGGTGATGGAAGGCGAGGGCCGGGTCGGCGAGTACGTGGGCGGCTATACCGACTGGCTGCGGCAGCGGCCGGTGGCCTCGGTCGGCGCGGCCAAGCCCGCCGCGAGCGCGCTCGGCGCCGGCAAGCCCGAGCCGGCCAAGGCCGAAGCCGCGGCGCCGGCGGCCAAGCGCAAGCTCAGCTACAAGGAAGCGCGCGAGTTGGAACAGTTGCCGTTGCGCATCGAGCAACTGGAAACGCGCCTGGCCGAACTGACCGAGCAGATGAACGAGCCGGCGTTCTACCAACGCGACAGCGCCGCGATCAACGCGCACAACGCGACCCTGGCGCAGACCCAGGCCGAGTTGGACGCCGCGTATGCACGTTGGAGCGAACTGGACGCCTGAGGCCGCGCCGACCCCAACTTCCGTCGCTTGCGCGGCGGCCGGGCCGCGGTTCCTAATCGCCGCATCGGCCCGTCGCGGCCAGGCGAGAGGAGGGCGGCTATGGGTCGGATCGCAATCGCATGCGCCGCGGCGCTGCTGCTGATCGTCGGCGGCACGGCCACGGCCGCGGTCAAGGACGTCGCCGCGAACGGCTTCAGCATCGAGAACGAGCAGGTCGTGCCGGTCGACCCCGCCACCGCCTGGAAGGCGCTGGTCGGCGACGTCGATCGCTGGTGGCCGAAGGACCACACCTGGTGGGGCAAGGCGTCGCGGCTGTCGATCGAGCCGCGCGCCGGCGGCTGCTTTTGCGAGGTCGGCCTGGACGGTCGGCAGCAGGCGCTGCACATGACCGTGAGCTTCGTCGATCCCGGCAAGACCCTGCGCCTGCTCGGCGGGCTGGGCCCGCTGCAGGGCATGGGCTTGAACGGCGCGATGGAATTCCGGCTGGCGCCCGTCGACGGCGGCACCCGCATCACCCTGGCTTACCGCGCCGGCGGCTACACCCCGGACGATCTGAGCAAGTTCGTGCCGGTGATCGACAAGGTCCAGGGCCTGCAACTCGGCGGTTTGGCCGACTACCTGCGCAAGCCCGAGGCGCGCGGCGCGGGCGGTGCTCAGGAGCCGCCCAAGTGAAGTCGATCGGCAGCGCCTACCGCACCCGCCACGAGCGCGGCGCGACCTTGGCGACCCATCGGCATAGCGCGCCGTATGCCGCGCTGGTGCTGGACGGCGACTACACCGAATCCAGTCTCGACGGACCGCTGCCGTGCCGGCCGGGCACCCTGGTGCTGCACCCGGCCTTCCACGCCCACGGCGACCGCTTCGGCGGACTCGGCGCCAGCGCGATCAATATCGAACTCGCAGCCGGCAGTTTCGAGCCGGCCGCCAGCGCCTGGGAAGTGCACGACCTGCGCGAGGCGGTCGAGGTGTTCGAACGTTGCCCGCAGCGCTTGTCGGAACTGCTGGCCTGCGCGCGTCCGCAGGCCGCGCCCGAGCTGCCGGACTGGCAGGGCGAACTGCTGCGCGGCATGGCCGAGTCCGAACACGAGATCGGCGTGCTCGCGCGCCGGCTCGGGGTCTCGGCCGAGCACGCCAGCCGCGCGCTGAGCCGCAGCTACGGCATGTCGCCGCGCGCGCTGCGCCGCGAAGCGCGCTGGCGCCACGCCTTGCGACTGCTGGGCGGCGCGCTGCCGCTGGCCGAGGTGGCCGCGGTCGCGGGCTTCGCCGATCAGAGCCACCTGCACCGCATCGTGGTCGCGCATGCCGGCTGCACGCCGGCGCGGCTGCGGCGCCAGATCAAGTACGTACAAGACCGGCAGCTCGCCATCGCGGCCTAATGGCTCCAACGCGCACCCCCAGCGCTTATGGAGTTCTCGCGATGAAACCTTCCCTGTTGTCCGCCGCGATCGCCACGCCGCTGCTGCTGGCCTGGGTCTTGGGCGGCGCCGCCGCGCCGCCGGCGCCGTTGCCGGAAACCAGCGGCCCGCTCGCCGCCAAGGCGGTCAGCGATGCGCTGGGCGCGTCCCTGCGCGCCGACGTGCCGACCGCGTTGACCGCCCTGCAGGCGGCGCCGGTCGAACAGTTCAACGCCAAGGACGTGGCCTTCCGCAGCTGCATGCTCGATCGTCATGGGCGTAGCGCGCCGCCGCCGCCGCCGACGGCGGCCGACGTCAGCGACCCCTACGCCCGGCGCGTGCTCGAGATCTATCAGCGCTATTGGTGGCACGCGGTGCGCGACCCGGCCCAGCGCCCGGCCCTGGACGCCCAGCTCAAGGCCGATCTGGCCGCCACCATCGGCGAGAAGCCGCCGGCCGACGGCGACGAAGCCTTCG
This sequence comes from Lysobacter sp. cf310, assembly GCF_900114355.1. Classification (GTDB taxonomy): domain Bacteria; phylum Pseudomonadota; class Gammaproteobacteria; order Xanthomonadales; family Xanthomonadaceae; genus Lysobacter. The sequence goes on along the minus strand of NZ_FOSS01000002.1, from coordinate 170,337 downwards.
ATGCCATGAACGAGCGCATCAACGCCAAGTTGCGCGCGGCTGGCCTGCATCCCTTGCAGGGGCGCACGCCGCCGCTGTACGACCTGTTCCTGTGGGGCGAGCAAGAAGTGCAGGAGCACGTGGTCGAACTGCCCGGCGGCGAACGCCAGCCGGTCAAGGTGTTCGTGATGGACGGCTGGCTCAGCCGCGGCTGGAGCCACTACACCGCCTGCAGCTACACCGGCGCGGCCGGCTGGGCCAAGCCCGAAGGCCTGTACGCCGTGCGCGCGGCTTACGGCGACCTCAAGGGCGAGGATTTCCAGGTCAGCTTCCTCGGCCACGAATCCCAGCACTACGCCGACCTGAAGCGCTGGCCGGACATGCCGCCGTGGATGCTGGAGTACCGCGCCAAGCTGGTCGAACTGGCCAAGGCCGACGTCACCCGCATCAAGCTGCTCGACCGCTTCTACCGCGCCCAGGACGACGAGCCCGATCACCCGCATCCCTATGCGAACAAGCGCGTGATCGCCGATGTGTCGGCCAGGTTGGGACTGCCTGCCGGCACCGATCTGCGCCAGGCCGATCCGGAGGCGGTGCGCCGCGCCGCGCGCGAGGTGCTGATCGAGGACAGCCGCAAGCGCGAGGCGGAATCGCCGGCGGCGCCGAAGAGCTGAGATCGCCGCGCGCGGGCGCTAAACTGACGGCATGCAACAAGACTCCTTGTTCGGCCCGGCGCCTGCGGCGCGTTCCGATATCCATCGTTTGTTCTTCGCGCTGATGCCGGACACGGCCACGCGCGAGCGCATCGCCGGCCTCGCGCCGGCCTTGCGTCAGCGCTACCAGGGCGGTGGGCGCCTGATCGGCGCCCACCGTTATCACCTGACCCTGCAGTTCCTCGGCGATTTCGACGCGCTGCCGCAGGCCATCGCCGAGCGCGCCGCCGCGGCCGCGCAGACCCTGCATCTGCCCGCGTTCGATCTCACGCTGGATCGCGCCGGCAGTTTCCGCAACGCCGCCATCCCGTGGTGGCTGGGTTGCGAACACCCCGCGCCGGGCCTGACCGAATTGTGGGAACGCCTGGGCGTGGCCCTGGCCAAGGCCGGCGTGCGCATCGAATCCGGCCATCGCGCGCATGCGCCGCACGTGACCATCCTGCGCGACGCCGAGCGCGCGCTGGCGCCGACGCCGATCGAACCGATCGTGTGGCGGGTGGACCGTTTCGTGCTGGTGCACAGCTTGCTGGCCGTGCAGGGGCGGTCCCACTACGAGCACCTGGGCGAATGGACGCTGGCGCAGGCATGAAGATCCTGGCAACCGCCGTGCTGGCGGCCGCGATGCTGTCGGCCTGCGGCGCGAATCCATCCATGCAAGGCCACTGGGCGGTGGACATCGACGCCACCGTCGCCGAAGCGCGCCGCCACGGCCGCAGCGAGCGCGAGATCGCCTTCCTGCGCGAGCTCTACGGCCGCGGCCTGCTCGAAATCACCGACGACGCCCTGGTGATGCGCGTGGTCGGGGTGCCCGACGCGGTCGCGCGCAACTACCGCGAGCTCGAGCGCGACGGCGACTGCCACCGTCTGCAGGTGCAGGGCAGCGCGCCCAGCCACCGTTACTGCCTGCGCGACGGGCGTTTGATCGTCGACGATCCCGGTGCCATGCTCAGCCTGGTGTTCAAGCGCCAGTGAGCCGCGCCGGCGCCAGGAGCCCGTCATGCCCCAGCACGACCCGCGCATCGACGCTTACATCGCCCAGGCCGCCGAGTTCGCGCGGCCCCTCCTCGAACACGTGCGCGCCGTGGTGCACCAGGCCTGCCCGGAAGTCGAGGAGACCCTGAAGTGGGGCATGCCCAGCTTCGTCTACCACGGCCAGATCCTGTGCGGCATGGCCGCGTTCAAGCAGCACGCCAGCTTCGGTTTCTGGCAGGGCGCCAACATCGTCGGGCCGGACGGCCGCAAGGGCGAGGAGGCCATGGGCCAGTTCGGGCGCCTGACCCGGCTCGCCGATCTGCCCGGCAAGCGCGAGCTAGGCGGCTACGTGAAGCAGGCGATGGCTCTGCTCGACGCCGGCGTGAAACGGCCCACGACCAAGAGCGCGCAGCCCAAGCCGCCGCTGGCGGTGCCCGAGGACCTGGCGGTGGCGCTGAAGAAGAACGCCCAGGCGCGCAAGACCTTCGAGGCTTTCCCACCCAGCCACAGACGCGAGTACGTGGAGTGGATCGTCGAAGCCAAGCGCGAGGCGACCCGGCTCAAGCGCGTGCAGCAGGCCGTGGAATGGCTGGCCGAAGGCAAGCACCGCAACTGGAAGTACATGCAGCGCTGAGCCGCGCCCGAGCGGTTCGCGCGTCGACGCGTATCCGTCACGGAGCCGTCGGCGGCGTCATGCGCAGCACGGCATGCAGGCCGTAGTGGTCCGAGGCCCATACGCCGTCCGCGTCGGGCCGGTTGAACAGAATCTCGGCCTGGTTGGGCGCGAACGCATCGGGCTGGTACCAGATGTGATCGATGCGCAGGGGCGCGTACTGATTGAGGTTGAGCGTGCTGTGCTCGCGCGCGTCGTCGGCGATGCCCGGATGCAGGGCGCCGTAGGCGTTGCGGAAACGGCGGCCGAACTCGGCGAACTCGGGCGCATGCTCGGCTGCGTTGAAATCGCCGGCGACCAGGCTGGGCGCGCCGCCGGCCGTGGCGTCGATATAGGCCAGCAGGTCGTCGATCTGGCGCTGACGGATCGCGCCGCCTTCGGGCTTGTAGTGCAGGTGGGTGGCGTAGACGTTGACGACGCGTCCGTCCACTTCGATGCGGGCGTGGGCGACGGTGCGGTAGTCGTCGGCCGGCTGCAAGGGCTTCCAATCGAAGGCCAGCACCGGGCGTCGGCTCAGGATCGCGTTGCCGTAGCGGCGCGGCGCGTCGGCGGCATCGACCGAGACGAAGTAGGCGCGATAGCCCAGCGCAGCGGCCAGGCTCTGGGCCTGGTTGGGCAGAGCCGGGTGTTGCAGCACCTCCTGCAGCGCGATCACGTCGGGCTGCAGGCGGCGCAGTTCGGTCACGATCTGGCGCTGGCGCGCCGGCCAGTCGCTCTTGTCGTGCCAGAGGTTGAGGGTGACCACCGAGAGCCCGCCGTCGGCCGGCGCCGAACGCGCCTGCGGTTCGGCGGCCTGCGAGGGCGCGGCCGCGAGTGCCGCCAGCACGGCGACGCCGCGCAACAGCCGCGCGCTCAGGTGCCGCAGCGTCGGCCAGCCGCTCGCCGCCATGCTCAGCGCGGCACCGTCGCGATGCGCAGCACCGGATACAGGCGGTAGCTGTCGTCCCAGGACGAGTGGCGACGATAGAAGAACTCCAGGCGCGCCTGCGGGTCCTTGGCGAAGGCCGGATCGGACTTCAGCTTCTGCTCGAACGCGGCCTTGAGCTTGGGATCGGCGGCGAGCATCTCGCGCGCGACTTCCTCGGCCACGTAGTCCTCCATGTACTCCTTGCGCTCGAAGGCGTTGTTGAACTCGCCCCAGGCCGCCAGCGCGTCCGGCGCCTGCGGCTCCAGCAGAGCCATCGCCAGGCGCGCCTTGGGCTGGGCGATCGGCACGAACAGCGCGCCGGCGCCGACGTTGCGCAGTTCCGGCTTCCACTCGCCGCTGGCGGTGAGGCGCTGGTGGCCTTCCACCGACTGCGCGCCGAACTCGGCCTTGTCGGCGCGGAAGGTTTCGACCCGCGCCTTGGGCAGGGCGCCGTCGAGGCGACGGTAAGCGATGCCGTGCTGGTCGAGCTTGGCCGCGACCCAGCCGGCGTGCGCGGCCGGCACCAGGTAGCCGCCGTGCGGCGCCTTGACGGTGAGGCTGGGCTGGACGTCGTCCTTCATCGGGATGTTCCAGACCTGCGGCGTGGTCTCGTCGTAGCGCGTCATCAACGCGCCGGAAATCTCCGAGGGCGTGCGCGTGTAGGCGTAACCGCGGAAGGCGACGGTGCGGGTCTTGGGGCCGGCCTTGTAGTCCAGCGCCACCGGCTGACCGCCGAGCTTGCTCGCGCGCTGATCGGCGGCGGCGGTTTCGCGCTGCCAGGCCGCGCCCTGCGCGCCGACCAGTTCCATCAGCGCGACCACGGTGTTGCGGGTGATGCGCACGCGGGTCGGGTAGTCCTTCCAGGAATGGGTTTCGACCAGCATCGCCAGGCGGTTGCGCAGCTGGAAATAGCCGTGCGAGAAGCGCGGCGGGGCGACGCCGTCTTCGAAGCCGGAACTGGGATCGTCGTTCTGCACGAACGAGGGGTAGTAGGGCAGCGGCAGCGAGCCCTGCGCGGCCAGGCGCTGGATCACGCCGTCGCGCAGCGCGGTGCCGGCCTTGCGCAGCGCGGCGTCGCCGGACTTCACCGGCTCGACCTGGATCGACACGTCGTGTTCGAACTTGGCACCGTCGGTCACGTGCAGATCGACGTAGACCAGCGGGTCCCAGGCGTCGACCAGCTTGAGCATGGACTGCATCTCGATGCTGTCGGCCTTGAGGTAGTCGCGGTTGAGGTTGTAGTTCTGGGCGGTGGTGCGCCAGCCCATTTCCTCGGGGCCGCGCTGGTTGGGGCGGTTCCAGCGCGCAAAGCGCTCGTGGCCGTCGACGTTGAACACCGGCACGAACAGCAGCACCTGCCTGGCCAGCGCGCCCGGCGCGGCGGCGCCGTCCAGGGCTTCGCGCAGGGCCAGGAAGCCGGCGTCCTTGCCGTCGATCTCGCCGGAGTGGATGCCGCCCTGGATCAGCATCACCGGCAGGTTCTTGGCCCTGGCCGCCTGCGGGGTGAAGGCGCCGGCCGGGGAGACGATCAGGACCTTCATCGGCCGGCCCTCGGGCGAGGTGCCGAAATCGCCGCAGCGCACCGCGTCGGGATAGCGCTGCGCGTAGGCCTCGCACAGCGAGATCACTTCGTCGTAGCGGCCGGTCTTGGTGAAACCGCTGCGTTCGGCGACGGTGCTCAGCGCGGTGTCGGCGGCGGCGACGGGCAGGGCGCTGGCGAGCAGCGCGGCGAGCAAGAAGGTACGGGTCATGCGGGTCTCTCTCCCAGGTCTGCCCGCATGGTAGCGGAGCCTCCGCGCCGCGGCTGTGCATGGTTGGCACACTGCTGACAAGCGGTGTCAGCACATTCGAAACGCAAGGCGCGCGCTCCACGCGGCTGCGTACGGACCGAGGCCTGGCTTAGACTGCTCGGCCGTCTCCAGGGATGTCCGCATGTACGCGCTCTACTACTCTCCCGGCGCCGCCAGCCTGGTCGTGCATTGGCTGCTGATCGAGCTGGATCAGCCGCACGAATTGCGCCTGACCGACATCGACAGCGGCGCGCACAAGCGCGCGGACTATCTGGCCCTGAATCCGGCCGGCCGCATTCCGACCCTGCTGGTCGACGGCCAGCCGCTGCATGAGACCTGCGGCCTGTTGTTGCTGCTCGGCGATCGCCACCCCGAGTCCGGCTTCGCGCCCGCGCCGCATGACCCGCGTCGCGGCGCCTACTACCAGTGGATGCTGTATCTGGCCAACGCGGTGCAATCGCCGCTGCGGCTGTGGTGGTACCCGGGCGACGTCGTAGGCGCCGACCCCGACGCGGTGCGCGCGAGCGTGCGCGAGCGCGTCGAGGCGGCCTGGCAGCACATCGACGCGCACCTGGCCGCGCACGGGCCCTATCTGCTGGGCGAGGGTCCCGGCATCGCCGATTTCTACCTGACCATGCTGATGCGTTGGACCCGCAACATGCCGCGCCCCGGCCACGACTGGCCGCACTTGGGCGAGCTGGCCCGACGCATGAAGGCACGCCCCTCGTTCCGCACCCTGTACCAGCGCGAAGGCCTGAGCGAATGGGCCTGAACGCCTAGGCCCCGGCGGCGCCCGGCTGTGCCGTATCTGGCCGCAGGCGGCGCTGGCCTTGCCCGGCCGAGCGGCCGGGCCGCCCCAGGCGGAGCGGCGGCGACGATCGGTTAGGCTTAGCGGACCGCAACCGCAGGACCGCCCGTAGATGAGCCAAGCCGCCACCGCCAGCGCCGATTCGCAGGGGCGCATGCCCCGCCAGATCGCCTACATCATCGGCAACGAGGCGGCCGAGCGCTTCAGTTTCTACGGCATGCGCAACATCCTGACCTCGTTCCTGGTCGGGACCCTGCTGCTGGCGTCCACCTCCGACCTGGCCGAGCGCGAGCACCTGGCCAAGGAGGTGTTCCACAGCTTCATGATCGGCACCTACTTCTTCCCGCTGCTGGGCGGCTGGCTGGCCGACCGCTATTTCGGCAAGTACAACACCGTCATCTGGTTCTCGCTGATCTACTGCGCCGGCCACGCCTGCCTGGCCTTGTTCGAGCACAGCCAGACCGGGTTCTACACCGGCCTGTTCCTGATCGCCTTCGGCGCCGGCGGCATAAAACCCCTGGTGGTGTCCTTCGTCGGCGACCAGTTCGACCAGAGCAACAAGGCCAAGGCCAAGCTGGTGTTCGACGCGTTCTACTGGACGATCAACTTCGGCTCGCTGTTCGCGTCCTTGCTGATGCCGATCTTCCTGCGCGAGTACGGCCCCAGCGTCGCCTTCGGCATCCCCGGCGCGCTGATGTTCCTGGCCACGCTGATCTTCTGGCTGGGCCGCCACCGCTACGTGCGGGTGCCGCCGACGCGCGACACCCCGGATCCGGATTCGTTCTTCAACGTCGCTCGCACCGCGCTGACCACGTCGGCGCCGGGGCAGGGCAACCCCGGCGTGATCGTCGCCGGCCTGGGCGTAGCGCTGGCGCTGGCCGCGGCTTCGCTGAGCTTCGTGCCGGCGATGGGTTTCGTCAAAAGCGTGTGCCTGGCGCTGGGCCTGCTGATCGGCTTCGGCGGCTACGGCATCTCGCTGCAGTTGGACCGCGCGCGCGGCAAGCATTCGGCGGTGGCGGTGGATGGGGTGCGCGCGGTGCTGCGCATCGTGATCGTGTTCGCCCTGGTCACGCCGTTCTGGTCGCTGTTCGACCAGAAGGCCTCGACCTGGGTGCTGCAGGGCCAGAAGATGGTGGTGCCGACCGACCTGTGGTGGTGGCCGACCTGGCTGATCTCCGGCGAAGGCGGCGCGCGCGCCGCGGCCTCGCAGATGCAGGCGATCAATCCGCTGCTGGTGATGCTGCTGATCCCGTTCAACAACCTGGTGCTGTACCCGGCGTTGCGCCGGATCGGCCTCAACCCGACCCCGCTGCGGCGCATGGGCTTCGGCATCGCGATTTCCGGCCTGTCCTGGATCGTGGCGGCGGTGCTGCAGCTGTACCTGGACGCCGGCCATCCGATGTCGCTGTCCTGGCAGATCCTGCCCTACATCCTGCTGACCCTGGGCGAGGTGCTGGTGTCGGCGACCGCGCTGGAGTTCGCCTACAGCCAGGCGCCGCAGTCGATGAAGGGCGTGATCATGGCGCTGTGGTACCTGACCAGCACCTTCGGCAACCTGTGGGTGATGCTGACCAACGCGGCCGTGCGCAACGCCACGGTGACCGCTCACATCGCCGGCACGGGGCTTAGCGAGAATGCCTTCCTGATGTTCTTCTTCGCCGGATTCGCCTTCGTTGCGGCGGCCGCGTTCGGGCTGTACGCGCGGCGCTATCCGATGCAGGACCATTACCGAGCCGCCTGACGCAACACCGCGAGACCCGACCCGATGCTGACCTTCGTCCTGATCGCCGCGACCATGCTGGTGTCGTGGCTGGCGTTCGAGAACCCCAAACTGCAGCAGCGGCTGATCCTGTGGCCGCCCGCGATCGAGCGCCGTCACCAGTACGATCGCTTGCTCACCCACGGCTTCATCCACGCCGATTGGCCGCACCTGCTGTTCAACATGCTCACGCTGTACTTCTTCGGCCGCAATATTGAGGTCGCGATGAACGTGCTGGCTGGCCCGGCCGTATTCGTGTTCTTCTATCTGTCGGCGATCGTGGTGGCGATCCTGCCCAGCTATCTGCGCCATCGGCGCGACGCCAACTACAGCAGCCTGGGCGCCTCGGGCGGCGTGTCGGCGGTGCTGTTCGCCTCGATCCTGCTGCAGCCCTGGACCTTCATCTACATTCCGATCCCGATACCGGCGATCGTCTACGCGGTCGGCTACGTGGCGTATTCGTTCTGGATGGACAAGCGCGGCGGCGACGGCATCAACCACAGCGCCCATCTGTCGGGCGCGATCTACGGCGTGCTGTTCATGCTGCTGATGGATCCGCGGGTGGCCCCGTACTTCCTGCAGCAGCTGAGCAACCCCCCATTCCGTTGACCGCGTCCGGGCGGAATGCCGCCTTCAGAAGCCGCTAAGGGGCAGGAACGGGTGGTAGTAGGCGTTGCCGTCCTTGCGGGCCACCAACAACGGGTGATCGCCGACGGATAGGTAATGGTCGTACGCGCGCTCGATGTGCGCCGCGCGCAGCGCGATCGCTCGCTGCGTGCAGCGCGGCCATCTATCGGGCGCGATCTACGGCGTGCCGTTCATGCTGCCGATGAAACCTGGAATCGGTCCGTGCTCCAGCAGCCGCTAACGAGCCCCAACTCCGACGATCGCGCCCTTCCCCTGAGAGGGTGTCAGGCGGCCCAGCGGCTTTCGATGCGGGGCAGGGCTTCCAGTTCCGGAATGCTCTCGCCGTAGGCTTCGGCCAGGCGGCCGTAAATGGCGGCGTCGAGCTGCATCAGCTCCTGGGCATCGCCTTCGCCGGTGCGGACCAGCTCGTACATGCGGGTGACCAAAGCGTCATCGCTGACGGTATTCATGGGTAGGTTCATGGACATGCGCCTTCTCCTCTCACTTTCCCTTTCTGGTAACGGAAAGAACGCAGAAACCATGCCAGCGTTTGTGGCGGCTATCACCCCGAAAATGTGACGCACGGTGTCAACGCTGGCCGTTCAGGGCCGGCCGGGGCTGACGCGCTGGGGCGGCCGGGCGGGGCGCCGCTCACCCGGCTTGAATGCCCGCCGTGCTACCACCGATACAGCGGTGGCACCGCGCCGCCGCCCCCTCGGAGACGCCACAGGAGGCAAGGCATGGCGACCAAGAAAGCCGCCAAGACCGTCAAGAAGGCGCCCGCCCGCAAGGCGGCGGCCAAGAAAACGGTACGCAAGACCGCCGCGCGCAAGGCGCCGGCCCGCAAGACCGCGAAGAAGGCGGCCAAGAAGACGACCCAGCAGGTCGTCAAGAAAGCGGTCAAGCAGACCGCGAAGAAGGCGGTGAAGAAGGCCGCGAAGAAGACCGCGAAGCCGGCGGCCAAGAAGGTCGCGGCCAAGCAGGCGGCGAAGAAGGTCAAGCGCAGCGCGGGCAAGGCCGCCACGGCACGGCCCGCGGCCAAGCCGGCGCCGGCCAAGAAAGTCGTCAAGCCGGTCGCGGCCAAGAAAGCCGCCGCCAAGTCCGCGTCCGCCAAGCCTGCCGTCGCCAAGCCGCCGGTGGCCGTGCAACGGCCCGCCGTCGTCCGGCCCACGCCACAGCGCAGCCCGGTGGCTGCGCCGGTCCAATCCAAGCCCACGCGCGCCGCGCCGGCAGCCAAGGCCGTCCCCAAGCCGCGCGCCGAGCCAGCGGTCACCGCACCCGCCGCGACCTCGGCCGTCGCCGTGCCGGCGCTGGGCGCAGCCAAGCCGGCCGCGCGCGCGCCGGTGGAGCAGCCAATGGCGGCCTCCGCGCCGGTGCCGGCGGCCGCGCCGCGCGCCACCGTGCCGCCGGCCGAGGACGCTGCGGCCGAGGCCGAGCGCAGCCGTCCGATCACGCCCGAGCAGGCCCTGGCCAACACCCGCCAGTTGCTGGAGGCCAAGCAGGAACACGATCGTCAGCCGCCGCCCTGGCAGCAGTTGGACCCGCAACACGGGCAGGCCCCGAAGCAGGGCACGGAGTCGCCGGGCGCCGTCGCCAAGGCCGAGGAGCTGCACGCCGCCGAGAGCCGCATGCAGGCGATCCAGGGCAGCATCGGCACCCAGGATCGACGCAACCAGGGCAAGCGCGATAATCGCTGACCCGAGCACCGCGCCGGGGCCCGCCATGCGCGGGGCCCGGCGCCCCCCACCAGGAACCGCTATGCCCGATATCCACCACGACGCTCCCAGCGGCCGCTTCTCGACCACGGTCGACGGCGAGCTCGCCTACCTGGACACCCGCCTGGACGGCCACCATCTGGTGATTACCCACACCTGGGTGCCGGAGGTGATCGGCGGGCGCGGCATCGCCGGCGGCCTGGTCCGGGCGGCGTTCGAACATGCCCGTGCCGCCGGCCTCAAGGTTCGGCCGGCCTGCTCCTACGCGGCGGCCTGGATCGAGCGCCATCCTGAATTTTCCGACCTGCTGGGCTGAGCCCGACGCTGCACCGCGGCCCAAGGTGTGACAGCATGCGCGCCCGTCCCAGACTGGCGCGCCCCGCGTCCGATTCCGCATGCGCCTGAACAAACACATCAGCGACACCGGCCACTGCTCGCGCCGCGAGGCCGACCGCCTCATCGCCGAGGGCCGGGTGGCCGTGAACGGCGTGCGCGCCCGGATCGGCGCCGAGGTCGGCGAGGACGACGAGGTCCTGGTCGACGGCCAGAAGCTGCGCACCCGCGCGGCGATCAAGGGCCAGCGCCAGCATGTCTACATCGCCCTCAACAAGCCGACCGGGGTGACCTGCACCACCGAGTCCACGGTCAAGGGCAACATCGTCGACTTCGTCGGCCACGAGCGCCGGATCTTCCCGATCGGGCGCCTGGACAAGGAGTCCGAGGGCCTGATCCTGCTGACCAGCAACGGCGACATCGTCAACGAGATCCTGCGCGCCGAGAACAAGCTGGAAAAGGAATACCTGGTGGCGGTGAACCACGAGGTCACCCCCGAGTTCCTGCGCGGCATGAGCCGCGGCGTGCCGATCCACGGCCAGACCACGCTGCCGTGCAAGACCGGCAAGCTCAACCGCTTCGGATTCCGGATCGTGCTGGTGCAGGGCCTGAACCGACAGATCCGGCTGATGGCCGAGCACTTCGGTTTCCGGGTCAAGCAGCTAATGCGGGTGCGCATCGGTAACGTCAAATTGGCATACCTCAAGCCCGGCCAATGGCGCAATCTGACCGACGCCGAACTGCAGGGTTTGCTGCCGCACCGCAGCCAGTGGTGATCGGCCGCCGCGCCTAGCGCGAATTCGGCGCGCGTGTGCATGCGGGCATCACGGTTTCGACGATAATGTCCGCGGGAACACCAAAGGATTGCCCCCAATGAAGTCCGTTATCGCCCGGCGCGCCATCGCCGTCACTGTGCTTTGTCTGGCCATGGCCGCGTGCAAGCGCGAGGCCGCCGCCCCGACCACGGCCGCCGCCCCGGGCACGACGCCCGCGGCCGGCACGCCCGCGGCCGTCCCCGTGGTCGAGCTCAAGGACGTGGTCGAGACCACGCCCGACTACATCATCGGCATCAGCTACCAGACCCCGGCGGCGAAGTACCCAGGCCTGGCGGCCGAGCTCAAGCGCTACGCCGACGCCGCCCGCACCGACCTGATCGAAGCCGCGCAGGCGCGCAAGAAAGGCGAGGGCAGCGCGCCCTACGACCTGTCGTTGAATTTCACCGAGGTGCTGGATTCGCCGACCCTGGTGGCGGTGGCCGCCGAGGGCAGCAGCTACACCGGCGGCGCCCATGGCTCGCCGCTGATCGCCCGCTTCGTGTGGCTGCCGCAGCAGAACCAGATGCTCAAGGCCACCGACCTGGTGCCCGACAAGAAGGGCTGGGACGCGATTTCGCGCTACGTGCGCGAGCAACTGCATTCGGCGCTGTCGCAGCGCGTCGACGCCGACGACCTGGCCCCGGCCGAGCGCGCCGAGGTGGTCGAAAGCGCCGGCCGCATGATCGACGACGGCACCGACGCCGACCCGGCCAACTTCGCCTTGTTCGAACCGGTGGTCGCGGTCGACGGCAAGCTCACCGCGCTGCGCTTCGTGTTCGCGCCCTACGAGGTCGGTCCGTACTCCGACGGCACCCAGACCGTGGAAGTGCCGGCCAGCGTGCTGCTGCCGTTCGTGGCGCCGGCGTACAAGGCGCTGTTCGCGGGGAGCTAGTCGCTATCGGCGGGTAACGAGTGGCGAGCAAGGGTAACGAGCGCGGCTCACTCGTTCCTGTTTCCTCGCTACTGGTTCCTCGCTACCGCAACCGGAGCCCGTCATGCCCGCAACGCTGCGCAATCGGGTGGTCGCTCTACTGGCGCTGGCCGACGTCCAGGTCGGCGGCGAGCGTCCCTGGGACATCCAGGTCGACGACGAGCATTTCTATTCGCGCGTGATCGCGCAGGGTTCGCTCGGCCTGGGCGAGTCCTACATGGACGGCTGGTGGCGTTGCGAATCGCTGGACGGGATGCTGTTCCGGCTGCTGCGCGCGCACGTGGACGAACGCGTGCACGGCTGGAGCGCGCTGTTCGACGGCCTGCGCGCGCACCTGGTCAATTTGCAGAGCCGCAAGCGCGCGTTCATGGTCGGCGAGCGCCACTACGACCTGGGCAACGATCTCTACCGCGCCATGCTGGGGCGGCGCATGGTCTACAGCTGCGGCTACTGGCGCGACCGCGAGGGCGCGCCGCTGCAGGACCTGGACGCGGCCCAGGAGGCCAAGCTGGACCTGGTCTGCCGCAAGCTCGGCCTGGCGCCGGGCATGCGCGTGCTCGACATCGGGTGCGGCTGGGGCGAGGGCCTGAAGTTCGCCGCCGAACGCTACGGCGTGAGCGGCGTGGGCGTGACCATCTCGCGCGAACAGGCCGAGTACGCGCGCGAGCTCTGCGCCGGCCTGCCGGTGGAGATCCTGCTGCAGGACTACCGCGACCTGCAGGGCGATGCGTTGGGCGGTGGCCGCGCCGACGGCCGCTTCGACCGGGTGTTCTCGCTGGGCATGTTCGAACACGTGGGCGTGCGCAACTACGCGATCTATTTCGACGCCGCGCGGCGCGCGCTCAAGCCCGACGGCCTGTTCCTGCTGCACACCATCGGCGGCAACCAGTCGGTCACCCACACCGATCCCTGGATCGGCAAGTACATCTTCCCGAATTCGATGCTGCCCTCGGCGCGCCAGATCGCCGAGGCGGTCGAGCAGCGCTACGTGATCGAGGACTGGCATAACTTCAGCGCCGACTACGACCTGACCCTGCAGGCCTGGCGCCGCAACGTCGAGCGCGCCTGGCCGGAGCTGGACGCGCGCTACGACGAGCGCTTCCGGCGCATGTGGCGCTTCTACCTGGCCGGCGCCATGGCCAGCTTCCGCAGTCGCCACGCCCAGCTGTGGCAGCTGGTGCTGTCGCCGGAGGGCGTGCCGGGCGGGTATGTCGCGCCTCGCTGAAGGCGAGGAGTGAGCGTAGAGGAGTGAGAAGTGAGCGTAATGCTTTTGCTCACTTCTCACTTCTCACTTCTTACTTCTTACTTCTGTTCCAAGGCCAGCTTGCTGTGGCGGATGCCATAACCGAAATACACCAGCAGGCCCAGCGACAGCCAGATCAGGAAGATCAGCCAGGTGATCGCCTGCAGCTCCGACAGCAGCCAGATCGAGAAGCCGATGCCGATGATCGGGATCAGCGGCACCAGCGGGGTGCGGAAGGCGCGGTGCAGGCCCGGCTTGCGCACGCGCAGCAGCCACACCGAGGCGCAGATCACGATGAAGGCCGAGAGCACGCCGATGTTGACCAGCTTGGCGACCTCGCCGATCGGCAGCAGGCCGGCGACCAGGGCGGTGAACACGCCCAGCACCACGGTCGGACGGTGCGGGGTGCCGTAGCGCGGGTGGATCTTGGCGAACCAGGCCGGCAGCAGGCCGTCGCGCGACAGCGAGAACCAGATTCGCGCCGCGCCCAGCATGAAGGCGAACAGCACGCTGGCGATGCCGACCACGGCCGAGAACGCGATGGTCTTGGCGATGAAGGGCAGGCCCAACGCGGCGAAGGCGTCCGACACCGGCGCGTCGCCACCCAGGGTGGAGTAGTGGGCGATGCCGGTCAGCACCAGCGACACCGCCAGGTACAGGATCATCGACACGCCCAGCGACAGCAGCACCGCGCGCGGCAGATCGCGTTGCGGGTTCTTGGATTCCTCGGCCGCCGTGGTCAGGGTGTCGTAGCCGAACACCGCGAAGAACACCACCGCCGCGGCGGTGCCGACGCCGGCCAGGCCGAAGTGGCCGACGCCGTCGGCGCCGATCACGCGTTCGGGAATGAACGGCGTCCAGTTGGCGGTGTCGATGTAGAACACGCCCACGCCGATCACCAGCAGCACCGCCAGCACCTTGATCGCCACGATCAGGGTGTTGAAGCGCGCGCCCCATTCGGTGCGGAACACCAGCAGGGCCGACACCGCCAGGGTCACCGCGGCGGCGATCACGTTGAACACGCGGCCTTCGCCGGTACCGATCGCGCCCTGCGCCCAGACCGGCAGATGGATGCCCACGCCTTCCAGCAGCACCTGCACGTAGCCGGACCAGCCTATCGCCACCACCGCCACGATCAGCGCGTATTCCAGCAGCAGGTCCCAGCCGATCAGCCAGGCCGGCAGTTCGCCCAGGGTCGCGTAGCTGTAGGTGTAGGCGCTGCCGGTGACCGGGATCATGCCGGCGAACTCGGCGTAGCACAGCGCCGCGGCGGCGCTGGCGATGCCCGCGATCAGGAACGACAGCGCGACCGCGGGGCCGGCGTTCTCGGCGGCCTGATGGCCGGCGAGCACGAACACGCCGACGCCGATGATGCCGCCGATGCCGATCGCGGTGAGCTGCCACAGGCCCAGCACGCGCCGGAAGTCCGAGCGCTTGCCGATATCGGCCTGAAGTTGCTCCACCGACTTGTGCCGCAAGATACGCGCCAACAGGCTCATCCGCTGTCCTCCCCAATGATCGCCGCATCATAGCCGCTGTCGCCCCGGACGGTGGCGCATGGGCGGTTCGATACGGCCAGTGCCCGGGCCTCACGGCCGCGCCGATGCCGCGTTTTTCCTGTCACCACGCCAACAGGCGCACGACAGGAGAGATTGAATGAGCATCCGATGGAACCGCACCTTTTCCGACCTGATCCGGCGCAGTCGCCCGGCGTATTGGGGCAACTGGGCGCTCAATGCCCAGATCCGGCCCGGCGCGGTGGGCATCGTCGATGCCGAAACCGGCGACTTCCGCCTGGTCCGCGAGCAGTTGCCCAATGTCGAGCTGCTGCACACGGCGACCTCGAGCTCCTGGCAGCTGATGTCCGAGCGCGTCTCGCGTACCGAGGCCAGCGTCGACGTGAGCGCCGAGGCCACCGATCCGGATTCGGGCATCAAGGGCGAGGCCGGGCTGGAAGTGAGCTGGTCGATGGCCAACAGCAACTCGATCGCCTCGGAGTTCTCGCTGCGCCAGGAGTCCTTCCTGCGCGATCTCACGGTGGTCGAGCGCAGCGTCGACTGGCTGGCCGAGCAGGCCCAATCGGTCGGCTTCGGCGGCAACGGCCAGATCGCCCAGGGCTTCGGCGTGGTCACCAACGTGATCTTCGCCAACAGCGGCCTCAATGTCGGCTCGCAGTCCAGCGACGCATCGTTCTCGATCGCCGGCCGCGCCAGCGCGGTGCAGGAGATGCTGGGCGGCGCCAGTGGCAAGGGCTCGTTCAGCTCGATCCGCAAGGCCCGCGACGTCGACCGCCACCTGTGGCCGGACCAGGCCAACACCCGTCCGGTCGAGCCGGTGCCGATCGCGTATTCGTTCGCGTCCTTCGACGGACGCCTGCTGATGCCCAACTGGATCGGCAAGCTCGGTGGCTTCCAGATCTTCTTCAACAACCGTCCGGGCAGCACCTACATCACCCGCATCCTGCTGACCTACAACACGCCCAGCGGCCCGCGCCGCGAGCAGTTCGAGATCAGCGGCGGCCTGTCGCGCACGATCGGCAACATCCCGCTCGACGCCACCGACCTCAACCTCGACGTGACCTTCGTCGGCATGATCAATTCCGATCGTTACCGCCGCCATTGGGCGCGTCCGCTGGGGCAGTGGTTGACCGGCCAGCGCCACATCGAGATGTCGGGCGTGTGGCCCGGCGCCACCCATTTCTCGGTGCTCGAAGAGTGATCGCCGCCGCGGCCGTCATGGCGGCCGCGGCCTTCCCCGTCCAGATTCCGCGCAAGGGTGCCGTGCGCCCGGAGCCATCCGCATGACTTACACCTACGTCAACGAAATCAGCGCCAAGAAGATCTCCAAGCTCGGCGATCCGGTCACGGCCGAGGCCCGGCTGCAGGCCATCGACACCCTGTGCACCGAGACCGAGCCGACCGAGGGCGACCAGGTCAACCAGTGGCTGCTGGTGCTGAAACAGAACGGCATCGTCGCTCAGAAATGGAAGAGCAGCCTCAACGGCATCGAGATCTATCCCGGCGGCAAGCGCAGCGAGGACCGCCTGGCGATCACCGTGGCCGACGGCACGGTGACCGCGGTCAACGCCTGGATCAGCGAACACTGAGGCAGGCGCGGCCCTGCGCGAGGCCGGGCCGTGGGGCAGGGCCGGCCGCGTGCGCGGGCGTTGTCGCCGCCTGCGCGCGCGGCCGGCGCGGAATGCGCCGGCCGTCGCAGTCCGGCGATCGCGCGCATGCACGGTCAAGTGCGCGCAATGTTCGGCCGCGAGCATGGCGATGCCGGCACACAGGGGCGCCGGCCTTCCCCCATGCCCGAGGTTGTCCGCCATGACCCCGCATTGCACTAAGCTGGCCCGACTGTTCGGTGCCGTGCTGTTCGCCGCCGTCAGCGCCGCCGCCTGCGCCGAGATGCCCACCGTGACCGACCGCTCGTCCGACCGCGCCGCCGACCGGCATGCGCCCGACCGCCACGGCCTGATCGTGATCGGCCACCGCGGCGCCAGCGGCTACCGTCCCGAACACACGTTGGAGTCCTACCGCCTCGCGATCCGCATGGGCGCCGACTTCATCGAACCCGACCTGGTCGCGACCCGCGACGGCGTGCTGGTCGCGCGCCACGAGAACGAAATCTCCGGCACCACCGACGTCGCCGCGCATCCCGAGTTCGCCGCGCGCCGGGTCACCAAGACCATCGACGGCGTCGCCGTGACCGGCTGGTTCACCGAGGATTTCACCCTCGCCGAGCTCAAGACCCTGCGCGCCAAGGAGCGCATCCCGGCGATCCGTCCGGCCAATGCGCGCTTCGACGGCATGTACCAGATCCCGACCTTCGCCGAGGTGGTGCGCCTGGCCCAGCGCGAGAGCCGCGGCGGCCGCCGCATCGGCATTTATCCGGAAACCAAGCATCCGACCTATTTCGCCCACGAAGGCTGCCGCCTCGACGGCACGCCGATCGCGACCTCGCTGGGCGCCAAGCTGATCGAGACCCTGGTGGCGGAAGGCTTCACCGATCCGCGCCGCGTCTATATCCAGAGCTTCGAGGTCGAGAATCTGATCGAGCTCAAGACCCGGATCATGCCGCGCGCCGGCGTCGACCTGCCGCTGGTGCAGCTGTACGAGGACTTCCAGAGCCGCCGTCCCTACGACCTGGCGTATCACCTCGCGCGCGGCGACGAACTGGGCGCGATCTACGGCGACTTGAGCCAACAGATCGAAGGCGGCCTCGGCGCGAACACGCGCTACGCCGACTTCGCCACCGAGCCGGCGCTACGCTGGATGAAGGCGCATTACGCCAGCGGCGTCGGCCCGTCCAAGAGCAGCCTGCTGACGCGCCTGGCGCTGGACCCGAAGGTCGACGCCGACGGCGACGGCAAGGCCGAACTGGGCACGCGCAACACCGGCGTGGTCCATCCCATGCTGGCCTGGGCGCTGAAGGCGGGCCTGGTGGTGCATCCCTATACCGTGCGCGCCGAGGAACCCTTCCTGACCCAGGGCCCGAACGGCATCGCCCAGACCGCGCTGGCCGAAGCCGTGCAGCTGTACGGCCTGGGCGTGCAGGGCTTCTTCATCGACCAGCCCGACATCGGCGTGGCCGCGCGCGACATCTTCCTGGACCTGCATCGCCCGCTACGCGAGCGGTGAGGACAACGCGAAGCGGCTTCAGTCGAAGCGGCCACTCGCTCCTCGGTGCTTGCGTCGCATAGGACCCGACGCGGTCGCGGCACGCGCCGCTCCTACCCCGCAGCGGCAGACCTCCGCGAGCTACCTGTAGGAGCGGCGCAAGCCGCGACCGCGACAACGCGAACCACCGCGTGGCTTCAATCGAGGCGGCCACTCGCCCCTCGCTGCTTGCGCCGCACCGGACCCGACGTGGTCGCGGCACGCGCCGCTCCTACCCGAGGCAGGGAGTGGCTGCGCGTGTTTGCAGGGTTTTCTGTAGGAGCGGCGCAAGCCGCGACCGCGACAACGCGAACCACCGCGTGGCTTCAATCGAGGCGGCCACTCGCTCCTCGGTGCTTGCGTCGTACCGGACCCGACGTGGTCGCGGCACGCGCCGCTCCTACCCGAGGCAGGGGCGGCTGTGCGTATTTGCAGGGCTTTCTGTGGGAGCGGCGTGAGCCGCGATCGCGTCATGCACACTATTGCGCGGGTGGCCGTAGTTGCGCGATCGCGGCTTACGCCGCTCCCACAGGAGGCAAGAAGGCAGGCTGTTGGCACGAGGCGCAAGTACAGCGTCACGCCGCCAGCGCGATATCCAAGGTCGCCGCGCAATCCGCTTCCAGCTTGAGCGTCGCGATATCGTCGGCGCGGGTCACGCCGCGATTGAGCAGGGCCAGGGGCAGGCCGGCCTCGCGCGCCGCGCGCGCGAAGCGGAAGCCGGAATACACCATCAGCGAGGAGCCCACGACCAGCATCGCGTCGGAGGCCTGCAAGGCCTCGTGGGCGGCGGCGACGCGCGCGCGCGGCACGTTCTCGCCGAAGAACACCACGTCGGGCTTGAGCAGACCCGCGCAGACCTCGCAGCGCGGCGGCACGAAATCCTCGAAGCGCACGCCTTCCAGATCGGCGTCGCCGTCGGGTGCGCTGCGCGCGCTCAGCGCCGTCCACTCGGGATTGTTCGCCGCCAGTTCCTCCTGCACGTCCGCACGCGGACGGCGCGCGCCGCAATCCAGACACACCGCCTCGTCCAGGCGCCCATGCAGGTCGATCACTTCGGTGCTGCCCGCGCGCTGGTGCAGGCCGTCGACATTCTGGGTCAGCAGCCGCGACAGCCCGCCGCGCGCCTGCCAGCGCGCGAGCGCGGCGTGGGCCGGGTTCGGCTGCGCGCGCGCGAAGCCCGGCCAGCCGACGAAGCTGCGCGCCCAATAGCGCGCACGCGTCGCCGCCTCGCCGACGAAGGCCTGATAGGTGACCGGCGGCTTGCGCTGCCATTGGCCGTCTTCGCCGCGGTAATGCGGAATCCCCGACCCGGTGCTGACGCCCGCGCCGGTAAGCACGAACACGCGACGATGCCCGTCCAGCCAATCGCGCAGGGCCTGTGCGGCCGCGTGCGGGTCGTGGCGGTCGGAGTCGGGTAGGGCGGTCATGGCGCCCATTCTAGAGCGGCGGGTCGGGCTGCTTCGAGGTGGCGAAAAGCAAATCTCCCCTAACCCCTCTTTTTCAAAGAGGGGGACTGTGCCGGAGAGGAACCGCTACGACGCAACGCCGCCGCATTTGCTTCAGCCTCCCCCTTTGAAAAAGGGGGATTGAGGGGGATTTGCTCTTCGCCTTCCTGACGACCGCCCAAAAAAAACCGCCCGGATCGCTCCGGGCGGTTGCGGTGCGTAAACCGGAGGATTACTCCTTGGAGCCGGTCTTGACCGGGCTGCCGCCGGCCGGCGCGGTCAGGCCGCGGCGCTCCAGCAGCGGCTGGATCTGCGGTTCGTGGCCGGAGAAGTCGCGGAACAGCTGCAGCGCGTCTTTGCTGCCGCCCTGCGAGAGCAGGGTGGCGCGGAAGCGGTCGCCGTTCTCGCGGGTCAGGCCGCCGTGCTCCTTGATCCACTTGACCGTGTTCGCGTCCAGCACTTCCGACCAGATGTAGGCGTAGTAGCCGGCCGCGTAGCCGCCCATGATGTGGCTGAAGTACGGGGTCTTGTAGCGCGGCGGGACCGGCGCGTAGCTGACGCCGTCCTTCTGCAGCGCCGCCGCTTCGAAGGCCATTACGTCCTTGGCCGCCGGGACCTGGTCCGGGCTGCCGATCTGGTGCCAGTTCTGGTCCAGCATCGCCGCGCCGAGGTACTCGGTGGTGGTGAAGCCCTGGTTGAACTTGGACGCGGCCAGGACCTTGTCCAGCAGCGCCTGCGGCATCGGCTCGCCGGTCTGGTAGTGCTTGGCGTAGTTGGCCAGGATCGACGGCCAGTCGGCCCACATCTCGTTCACCTGCGACGGGAACTCGACGAAGTCGCGTGGCACGTTGGTGCCGGAGAAGTAGGGGTACTTCACGTTCGAGAACATGCCGTGCAGGGCATGGCCGAACTCATGGAACATGGTGGTGACCTCGTCCCAGGTCATCAGCGTCGGCTTGCCGGCCGGCGGCTTCGGGATGTTGAGGTGATTGGCCACCACCGGCAGCGTGCCGTACAGCTGCGACTGGTCGACGTAGGAGTTCATCCAGGCGCCGCCGCGCTTGCTGTCGCGGGCGTACATGTCGGCGATGAAGATCGCCAGCTGCTTGCCGTTGGCGTCGAACACGTCGTACACGGCGGTGTCGGGGTGGTACAGCGGCAGGTCGGTGCGGCGCTTGAACTTCAGGCCGTAGAGCTGGCCGGCGGCGTAGAACACGCCGTTCTCGAGCACGTTGTTCATCTCGAAGTACGGCTTGAGCTGCGCTTCGTCGAACGCGTACTTCTCCTGGCGCACCTTCTCGGCGTAGTAGGCCCAGTCCCAGGGCTCGAGCTTGAACGAGGGCTGGCCCTTGGCGGCCTGCTCCTTGTCGATCATGGTCTGCAGATCGGCGGCTTCGCGCTTGGCGTTGGCGACCGCGGCCGGGGCGAGCTGGCCGAGCATGTCGTTGACCGCCTGCGGGGTCTTGGCGGTCTCGTCCTCGAGCACGAAGGCGGCGTAGTTCGGGTAGCCCATCATCTTCGCGCGCTCGGCGCGCAGCTTGACGACCTTGGCGACGATGGCGGTGTTGTCGAACTCGTTGCCGCGGCTGCCGCGCGCGACCGAGGCGCGGTACAGCTTCTCGCGCAGGGCGCGGTTGTCCAGATCGGTTTCCGGAGGCTGGCCGGTGGTGTTGAGCAGGGTCAGCACGTACTTGCCGTCGAGCTTGCGGGTCTTGGCCGCTTCGGCCGCGGCGGCGATGCGCTCGTCGGACAGGCCGGCCAGCTCTTCCTTGGTGTCGACGGTGATCGCCGAGGCGTTGACCTCGCCCAGCACGTTCTGGCTGAACTTGGTCGCCAGGCCGGCGAGCTCGGCGTTCATCGCCTTGAGCTTGGCCTTGTCGGCCTCGGACAGGTTGGCGCCGCCGCGCACGAAGTCGGTGTAGTAGCGCTCGATCAGGCGCACGCCCTGGGCGTCGAGTCCGAGCGAGTCGCGGGTTTCGTACAGCTTCTTCACGCGCGCGAACAGCTTCGGATTCAGCGCGATCGCGTCGCGGTGCGCCGACAGCTTGGGCGCGTACTCGGCCTGCAGCTTTTCGCGGGTCGGGTTGGTGTCGGTGCCGACCAGGTTGAAGAACACCGAGGTCGAGCGGCCGAGAATGCGGCCGGACTGCTCCAGCGCGATGATGGTGTTGTCGAAGGTCGGCGCGTCGGCGTTGTTGGCGATCGCTTCGACTTCCTTGATCTGGTCGGCCATGCCGCGATCGAAGGCCGGCGCGAAATCGCTGTCCTTGATCTTGTCGAACTGCGGGTACTGCAGCGGCAGCGGGCTCTCGGCGTAGAACGGGTTGGCGGTTTGCGCGCTCACGGCGGTGTCGGCCTTTTTAGCGGGGGACGCGGCATACGTGGGGGCGGTGACGCTCAATGCCACGGCCAGCGCCAGGGCGAGGGGGTGCTTCATCGGACGGACCTCGTCGAAAGGAACCCCGAAGCCTACCGGATGGGGTTCGCGCCGACGTATGACTAAAGGCATGGTTGCCGTGGACCGGCCGCTGCGGCAAGGCCGGATCCGCCGGGCACCGGCCTGAACCGGCGACTTCAGGCACATACGCGCCCGCGGCCCTGGCTTACACTGCCGGGCACGCACAGGCCGGGGCAGGGCGCATGGGACAGCGCGAGGAAGGGCGTGGATCGCGGCATCGCCGGGGGCGGGCATGAGCCCTCCGCCGGTCCGCGCCTACACCCCCATGCCGCACGCCGCCGACGTGCTGCGCGCGGCCGCGTTCTACGCCCATCTGGGCTTCGAGATCGAAAGCCGCCATCACGACGAATGTCCGGACCGGCGACTGGTCCGGGCCGCGCTGCAGTATCCCGGCGGCGCCGAGCTGATGCTGGTGCTGGCCGACGGCCCGGTCGACGCCGGCGTGCAGGCGGTGCTGTTCTACGTCTACTGCGACGACGTCGCCGGCATGCACGCGCACCTGCGCGCGACCGGTTTGAGCGGCGGCGAGATCGGCTACCCCTTCTATCGCCCCAACGGCGAGTTCCGCGTCGCCGATGCGGACGGCTACGTCTGCATGATCACCCACAGCTGAGCGCGCGGTCACATCCGCGACCGCGCGCGCGTCCTTCATCCACCTCCCCGAGACGAGCGACACGACGATGACCTTAGTGCTGAAGACGTCCGCGATCCCCCCTTCGATGCGCGCGCGCCGCGCCCTGGGCCGGCTGGCCCTGGGGTTGTGCCTGAGCGCCTGCTTCGTCAGCAGCGCGCTGGCGGCCGAGACCACGCGTTACCTGGCCCTGGTCGACGGCGGCAAGCAGGCCGGCCACCAGACCGTGACCCGCGCCGATGACGGCAGCA
This sequence comes from Lysobacter sp. cf310, assembly GCF_900114355.1. Taxonomy (GTDB): domain Bacteria; phylum Pseudomonadota; class Gammaproteobacteria; order Xanthomonadales; family Xanthomonadaceae; genus Lysobacter. The sequence continues at coordinate 147,629 of NZ_FOSS01000002.1, read as the reverse complement.
TCGCGGTCGACTTCATCTTCAAGGACAACGGCCGCGGCCCCGAGCTCAAGGAGAGCTACACCCTCGCCGCCGATGGCACCTACCAGACCTATGCGGTCAAGGGGACCTCGACCTTCGGCGCGCCGGTGGACGAGAGCTTCTCGGTCGCCGACGGCAAGGCCAAGTGGAAATCCACCTCCGACCAGGGCGAGCAGGCCGCCGCGCCGGGTGCGCTGTACTCGCCGCTGGGCGGCACGCCGGCCGGCTTCAGCGTCGCCCTGGCCGCGCTGAGCAAGCGCAGCGACGGCAAGCTGCCGTTGATCCCCAGCGGCAATCTGACCGTGCGCAAGGTCGGCGAAGCCGAGGTCGTGCGCGACGGCAAGAAGCAGAAAGTGCAGCTGGTCGCGATGACCGGCGTCGGCCTCACCCCGACCTTCGCCTGGGCCACCCAGGGCGAAAACCCGCGCCTGTTCGCCTACATCTTCCCGGGCTTTCTGCAGTTGATCGAGGAGGGCTGGCAGGGCAACGCCGACGCCCTGGAAACCCAGCAGAAAGTCGCCGAGGGCGAAGCCCTGGTCGATCTGCGCAAGCGCCTGGGCCATCCCATCGCCGGCAGCACGCTGATCCGCAACGCGCGCGTGTTCGACAGCGAGCACGCCAAGCTCGGCCCGTTCTCCGACGTGCTGCTGCGCGACGGCCGCATCGTCTCGGTCGAGGCCGGCGGCGCGACCAAGGTCAAGGCCGACCGCACCATCGACGCCGGCGGCAAGGTGCTGCTGCCGGGCCTGTTCGACATGCACGGCCACGTCGGCCGCTGGGACGGCGGGCTCAACCTCGCCGCCGGCGTCACCACCGTGCGCGACATGGGCAACGACAACGCCACCCTGCAGCAGATCCTGGGCGAAATCCGCGAAGGCAAGCTGATGTCGCCGGACGTGGTGCCGGCCGGCTTCATCGAAGGCGAGAGCAACTTCTCGGCGCGCAACGGCTTCGTGATCAAGGACATCGACGGCGCCAAGAAGGCGGTGGACTGGTACGCCGAGCACGGCTATCCGCAGGTCAAGATCTACAACTCCTTCCCTAAGGACCTGCTGCGCGACACCGCCGCCTATGCGCACAGCAAGGGCCTGCGCGTGAGCGGCCACGTGCCGGCCTTCATGCGCGCCCAGGACGTGGTGGAGCAGGGCTACGACGAGATCCAGCACATAAATCAGGTGCTGCTGAACTTCTTCGTCGACGACAAGACCGATACCCGCACCCTGACCCGGTTCTACCTGGTCGCCGACAAGACCGCCGGCCTGGATTTCGATTCCAAGCCGGTGCAGGACTTCATCGCCCTGCTGGCCAAGAAGCAGACCGTGATCGATCCGACCCTGACCACCTTCGACTTCCTGCGCCAGCGCCCGGGCGAACTGTCGCAGGCCTACGCCGCGGTCGCCGCGCATCTGCCGCCGGACCTGCAGCGCGGCCTGCGCGTGGCCGAGATGAACATCCCCGACGACGCCACCGCCGCGCGCTACAACCGGTCCTACGAAAAGTTGGTCGAGTTCGTCGGCCGCCTGTACAAGGCCGGCGTGCCGATCGTGGCCGGCACCGACGCGATCCCGGGCTTCACCCTGCAGCGCGAACTCGAGCTGTACGTGCAGGCCGGCATGACCCCGTCGCAGGCGCTGCAGATCGCGACCTGGAACGGCGCCAAGTACTCGCGCACCCTGGAGGACCGCGGCTCGATCGCGCCGGGCAAGCGCGCCGACCTGATCCTGATCGACGGCGACCCGACCGCCAACATCGCCGACATCCGCAAGGTCGCGCTGGTGCTCAAGGGCGAGGTCGCCTACTACCCCAGCGAGATCGACGAAGCGCTGGGCATCAAGCCCTTCGCCGCGCCGGTAAAGGTCGGCGGCGCGCAGTAAGCGCGGGCGCGTGAACCGTCGCCGGAAAGGCGGCGGTCCATGTCCAACCGAGTCTCGTTTTGGGGCTGGAGCGGCATCGCGAGGGATTTCCTTCGCTCTTCGGCCGCGATCGCGCGCCGGCGACCGCCTGCGGAGGCGCGCATGCCTGCGCAATCGCGACGCACGTCGCTCCCACCCGCAGCGACACCATCCGAGCCCGAATGCTCCGCGCCCAGGGGTAGGAGCGGCGCAAGCCGCGACCGCGTCGTTTCCGCTGCGGCGTCAGCCTCGTTAGGCGATTCGAGAGTCGGTGACGGCGGCTTGTTTAAGGTCTGCCGAGTCCTAGGGCTCGTGCTTGCGGGCGCTTCTTCGTCGGCCCGTTCGGCGGCGCGCGCGATTCGACCGGCGTCGGCCCATGGGATTCTGGGGCGCGCCCGCGCCGCTCCCGCAGACAGCGACGGCGTCCTAGCCCGAGCGCTCCGCGCCCATGGGTAGGAGCGGCGCAAGCCGCGACCGCGTCGTTTCCGCTGCGGCGCCAGCTTCGTTAGGGGATTCGAGAGTCGGTGACGGCGGCTTGTTTAAGGTCTGCCGGGTCCTAGGGCTCGTGCTTGCGGGCGCTTCTTCGTCCGCCCGTTCGGCGGCGCGCGCGATTCGACCGGCGCCGGCCCGTGGGGTTCGCGGTCGCGGCTTGCGCCGCTCCTACCCCGAGCGGGCAAGGGTTTCTGAAGATAAATGTAGTTATTTCATTCAGTTACGCGATTTTTAGCGCGTTATTTTTCAATCGCGATCTGGCCAAACCATGTGCCGAATCCGTGCCTAAACGCATACCACCGAGTACGGACTCTTTAATGCTTTGGTAACATTCGCCCGTCAAAGAGCCGCCACCGGCGCGGGCAGTCCGCGCTACGGCCGTCAGGGGACGGTCGGACCGACGTCATAGTCGTCCCGTCGCCGAGCCGCATGCCAGGCGCATGCGTTGCCCGGCTTCTTACGAACCCAGGCCGCCCGATCCGGGCCGCCGCTTTCATCGAGACCCCCCGCCATGCGTCAGCACGTCCGTGCTCCCCGCAGCCATGCCCTGGCCATCGCCGTCGCGATCAGCCTGACTTCCGCCGCCGCTTTCGCGCAGGACGCGCCCGCCACCGCCGAGACGGCGCCCGCCGCCGAATCCGAGGCCAAGACCCTGGACGCGCTGATGGTCACCGCGCAGCGCCGCGTCGAACGCGCCAAGGACGTGCCGATGGCGCTCACCACCGTCGACGCCGAGAAGCTGCACGTGCTCGGTTCCGGCGGCGGCGACATCCGCTTCCTGTCCGGCCGTCTGCCCAGCCTGAACATCGAGTCCTCGTTCGGCCGCGCCTTCCCGCGCTTCTACATCCGCGGCCTGGGCAACACCGACTTCGACCTCAACGCCTCGCAGCCGGTCTCGCTGGTGTACGACGACATCGTGCTGGAGAACCCGCTGCTGAAGGGCTTCCCGGTGTTCGACATGGAGAACGTCGAACTGCTGCGCGGCCCGCAGGGCACGCTGTTCGGCCGCAACACCCCGGCCGGCGTGGTCAAGTTCGAATCGGCCAAGCCGACCCGCGAGCTGGAAGGCTACGGCCAGATCGCCTACGGCAGCCACGGCACCACCAATATCGAAGGCGCGATCAGCGGCCCGCTGGGCCCGAACTGGTCGGCGCGCGCCTCGGTGCTGTACCAGCGCCGCGACGAGTGGGTGACCAACACCAACCCGAACGCCCGCACCAATCCCAAGCTGGAAGGCTACGACGAGTCGGCCGCGCGCCTGCAGCTGCAATACGACGGCAGCGAGACCTTCCACGCCCTGTTCAACGTGCACGCGCGCCACCTCAACGGCACCGCGCGCCTGTTCCGCGCCAACATCTTCAAGCCGGGCACCAACGACCTGGTCGCCGGCTTCGACGACAGCAAGGTCGCCATCGACGGGCGCAACTTCCAGCAGCTCGACACCTTCGGCGCCAGCGCGCGTCTGAGCTGGGACTTCGGCAACGACCTGACCCTGTACTCCATCACCGGCTACGAGACGGCCGATTCGCTCAGCCGCGGCGACATCGACGGCGGCGTAGGCGCGGTGTTCGCGCCGCCCTCGGGCCCTGGCTTCATTCCGTTCTCGGCCGAATCCGCGGACGGTCTGCCCGATCATCGCCAGTGGACTCAGGAATTCCGCCTGGAGTCGAACTACAGCGGCCCGCTGAACTGGCAGGCTGGCCTGTTCTATTTCGACGAAGACATCACCGTCGACAGCTTCAACTACGACACGATCTTTGCCGCCGGTGCGCGTGCCGGTTGGGCGCAGCAGAAGCAGCGCAACAAGGCCTGGGCGGCCTATGGTTCGCTGGACTACGACGTGACCGACAAGCTGACCCTGCGCGGCGGCCTGCGCTACACCCAGGACAAGAAGGATTTCACCGCCAGCGTGCTGGAAAGCGCGCCGTTCGGCGCGCCGGTGTCGGGCCCGTTCCCGGTCCACACCGACGTCGACGACGTCAGTTGGGACGCCAGCGCGGTCTACCAGGTCACCCCGGACGTGAACCTGTACGCCCGCGTGGCTAAGGGCTTCCGCGCGCCGTCGATCCAGGGCCGCCTGCTGTTCCAGGTGCCGCCGCAGCCGTCGGTGGCCGACGCCGAAAAGGTCATTTCCTACGAGGCCGGCGTCAAGGCCGACTTGTGGGACAAGCGCGCGCGCCTGGGCTTCGCGGTGTTCCATTACAACGTCGACAACCAGCAGCTCAACGCGGTCGGCGGCGGTGCGAACCAGACCATCCTGGTCAATGCCGACAAGACCGTGGGCCAGGGCTTCGAGCTGGACTTCGACGCCTATGTCACCGACAACCTGATGATCACGCTGGGCGCGAGCTACAACGACACCGAGATCAAGGACAGCAATCTGGCGGTGGCGGTCTGCGGCGCCAGCAACGGCAATCCGGCGCACTGCACGGTTACCGATCCGACCACGGTGGTGGGCGGTACCACGTTGGCGTTCATCAACGGCAACCCGCTGCCGCAGGCCCCTAAGTGGGTCTACAACCTGACCGCGCGCTATTCGCTGCCGGTCGGCGACGGCGGCGAGTTCTTCGTCTACACCGACTGGGCCTACCGCAGCGAGATCAACTACTTCCTCTACGAGGCCAAGGAGTTCCGCGGCAAGGCCCTGGTCGAAGGCGGCCTGCGCGTGGGCTATGGCTGGGACAACGGCAAGTACGAAGTCTCGCTGTACGGCCGCAACATCCTCGACAAGGTGCAGGCGGTCGGCGCGATCGACTTCAACAACCTGACCGGCTTCGTCAACGAGCCGCGCATCGTGGGCGTGGAGTTCAAGGCCGGCTTCTGATCCAGGCCCGCCCGGTTGCAACGCGAACGGCCCGCCCAGTGCGGGCCGTTCGTTTTTTTGCCTGGCGCGGGCAGGGCAGCGACGTTGCCGCGGCCTTGACCGTCGGCCCGCTAGGCTGTCGCCCGTGCGAAGCGCTATCGTGCGTCCAGCCCCCTCGGAGCCTGTCCCATGACCACCGCCTACGACTTCACCGCCACCGACATCGACGGCCAGCCGCGCTCGCTGGACGAGTACCGCGGCAAGGTGCTGCTGATCGTCAATGTCGCCTCGCAGTGCGGCTTCACCCCGCAGTACACCGGTCTGGAACAGTTGGAGCGCAAGTACTCGGCGCAGGGCTTCGAGGTGCTGGGCTTCCCCTGCGACCAGTTCGGCCACCAGGAACCGGGCAACGAGGCCGAGATCAAGGAGTTCTGCTCGCTGACCTACGATGTGAGCTTCCCGCTGTACGCCAAGGTCGACGTCAACGGCGACCAGGCGCATCCGCTGTGGAAATGGCTGAAGGACGAGAAGGGCGGTTTCCTCGGCATCGATGCGATCAAATGGAACTTCAGCAAGTTCCTGGTCGGCCGCGACGGCAAGGTCATCAAGCGCTACGCCCCGACCGACAAGCCCGAATCGATCGCGTCGGATATCGAGAAGGCGCTGGCCTGAGCCGTTGTTGCTCTCGTTTTGGGGTAGCAGCGGCGTGAGCCGCGACCGCGCAATCGCCAAGGCCCGCGCCGCTTCGGTCGAGCCGGAGCCGCGGCGCCACGCCCTCGCCCTGTGTGGGAGCGGCGTCAGCCGCGATAGCGACACAGCGAGGGTCTGCGCTGCTCCACGGAGGGCGACGATCCGCTAGTCGTTGCTTGCGCCGCATCGGCGTTTGCGCGATCGCGGCTGACGCCGCTCCCACAGGAAACGGCGTCGCTTTAGGTCCCTAAGCGCAGCGCGATGTCCTTAAGCGCTGCGCGATGACGCGAGAGCCCTCAAGCCGCGTCGTTCGCCGCTTGCAGGCCGGTCGCCGCGATCGCCTGGCGGCGCGGCTGGACCCGCGCCTTGAGCCCGAAGCACGGCCGCAGCAGCGGCACCCGGCGAATGATCGCGTGCAGGCCCCAGCAGCCCAGCACCGTGCCCACCACCACGATCAGCGGTTCACTCACCGGGCCCAGGTGCAGCGGCAGGATCCAGTAGGCGATCAGCACGATCAGGCTCTGGTGCAGCACGTACCAGGGATAGACCGCCTCGTTGGCCCAGGGCAGCCAGCGGAACGGACGGTTGAGCAGCACGTGGCCCCAGCCCAGGATCGCGGAGATCGCGAACCAGATGTACAGATTGCGCAGCAGCCACACGCTGTTCTGCAGCAGATCCGGAATCTCGTCGGGCAGCACTTTCACCAGGGTCAGATAGAACGCGAACAGCCCCAGCGCCAGGCTCAGCGTCCACTTGCGCAGCCGCGCCAGCTCGTTCCACAGGCCGCTGTCGTTGCCCAGCCAATAGCCGTACAGGAACACGCTGAAGTAGATCGCGTGGCGGTACCAGTCGTGGATCAGGTCGCCGGTTTCCTCGAAGTGCGGCTGCAGCAGCATGGTCGCCACGGCCAGCGGCAGGGCCGGCAGGATCACCAGCTTCCAGCCACGCAGGCCGGTCACCAGCGCATGCAGGCGCCGGCCCAGGCCGTTGCGGAACAGCGGCAGCAGGGCGGCCAGGGCGATGGTGTAGACCCACAGGTAGGCCAGGTACCACAGGTGGTTCCAGGTGAAGCCGTACTCCCAGCCGTCGAAGGCGTCCTTGGGCCAGGGCTGGAACTGGTAGTAGCGCAGCAGGAAGTCGACGAAGCCCGGCTCGACCAGGCCGTTGGCCACGCCCTGGGCGTAGGGCTGGATCGGCACCACCACCAGGCAGCCGAAGGTCAGCGGCAGCAGCAGGCGCCAGCTGCGCTGGGCCACGAAGCGCCCCAGCGAGGTGCCGCGCAACAGGAAGTGCACCGACAGGCCCGAGATCAGGAAGATCAGGTCCATGCGCCAGCGGTTCATGAACAGCATCGGCAACTGCAGCGTCTCGGACAGATGGGTGCTTTTCAGATGCCAGTCCCACTCGGCGACGTAGAGCATGGCGCAGTGGTAGAGGATCAGGAAGGCGAAGGCGATCGCGCGCAGGGCGTCGATGTCGTGGCGGCGTTGCATGGTCGGTCCGCGGCAGTGAAGGTGCGGCCAGCCTTGCCGCAGCGGGCGCCGCGCGCAGCGTCCAGGTGACCGACGGCGAGCCCGCAGGGACGAATCGCGGGCCCTGGGGACGGCCGGTTGCCGCGCCCGCACCCGCACAGGCGAGAATGCGCGCATGAACTACGAACCGACCGCGGCCCGGACGGCCGACGCCGACACCGCCATCCCGCCGGCCCAGCCGGTCGCGCCGCTCAGCGCCTGGGACCGCTACCAGCCCTGGCGGCGCACCGCCGAGATCGCCAGTTGGGTGCTGCTGTTCGTGGCCAACGCGATCGGCGGCACCCTGACCACCATCATCGACATCCACCGCGCCGGCCTGGACATCCCCGATTGGGCGCCCGCGGTGTGGGAGGCGACCAGTTGCCTGGTCGCGCTGTGCCTGGTCCCGGCCCTGGTCTGGTACACGCGCCGGGTGCCGCTGCGTTTCGACGGCTGGCGCCGGGCGCTGGCCCTGCATTTGCTCGGAAGCGTGATCTGGTCGCTGCTGCACGTGAGCCTGATGGTGAGTCTGCGCAAGCTGATCTACGCCGGGCTGGGCGAGACCTACGACTACGGTTCCTGGACCATGGGCTTCGTCTACGAGTACCTCAAGGACGCGCGTTCCTACGTCTATATGGTGCTGTGGATCGAGGCCTACCGCCTGCTGATGCGGCGTTGGCAGGGCGAGGCCAGCCTGCTGGCGGCGCCCGACGACCTGCCCGAGCCGGCCGTGCCCGAGCGCCCCGAGCGCTTTCTGGTGCGCAAGCTGGGCAAGGAGTTCCTGATCGCGGCCGGCGAGGTCGAATGGCTACAGGCCTCGTCCAACTACGTGAACCTGCACCTGCGCGGGCGCGACTATCCGCTGCGCACCACCATGGCCACCATCGAGGCCCAGCTCGACCCGGCGCGCTTCGTGCGCGTGCACCGTTCTTATATGGTCAACCTGGATTGCGTGGGCGAGATCGAACCGCTGGAGAGCGGCGACGCGCGCATCACCATGCGCGACGGCACCCGTATCCCTTGCAGCCGGCGTTATCGCGGCGTGCTGCGCCAGGACCGGCGCGCGGCCTGAGTCGGGCTCAGTCGCGGCCGGCCGTCGCGGCCGCCGGCGGCAGCAGGGCGTGCAGCTCGCGCACCAGGCGTTCGACCTTTTCCGGCGTGTAACCGCGTTGCACGTGCGCGATCCGGCCGCGTGTGTCGATCAGAAAGGCATTGGGCACCGCGCGCACGCGGTAGTAACGCGCCACCGTGCCCGGGTCGCGCAGGGTCAGCAGATCCAGGCCGGGGTTCAGACGCAGGAAGGCTTCGTAGTCGCGCTGCGGTTCGGCGTAGTTGATCGCGACGATCTGCAGGCGCTCGCGGCCGAACCCGGTTTGCAGGGCCGACAGCTGCGGCAGCTCGCGCCGGCACTGCTCGCACCAGCCGGCCCAGAACACCACCAGCACGACCTTGCCGCGGTACTGGCTGACCCGGATCGACTTCCCGTCGCGGTCCAGCCCCAGCCAATCGGGCGGCAGGTCGCCGACCTGCGGGCCCTGCGCGGTCGCGGGTTTGGCCGGGTCCGTCGCGGCCTGCGCCGACAGCGCGGCCGCGCCGCACAGCAGCGCCAGCATCGCTGTGAACAGCCAGCCTCGCAGCGTATCGGTGAGCGGCGAGGGCGGGCGTGCGCTCATTTCTCGACGAACGCGCGCTCGTACACGTATTGGCCGGGCGTGCCGATGCGCGGCGCCGCGCTGAAGCCGCGGCCGTCCAGCAGTTCGCGGAAATCGGCCAGCATCTGCGGGCTGCCGCAGATCATGGCGCGGTCGTGCTCGGCGGCGAGCGGTTCGATGCCGAGCTGCTCCATCATGCGGCCGCTGGCCATCATCTCGGTCAGGCGCCCGCGTTGATCGCGGCCGACGAAGTCGAAGGCCTCGCGGCTCACCGCCGGGTAGTACCGCAGCTTGGCCGCGATCTGCTCGCCCAGGAATTCATGCTTGGGCAACTCGTTGACGATGTAGTCGCGGTAGGCCAGGTCCTGCGCGCTGCGTACGCCGTGGCAAAGGATCACGCGCTCGAAGCGTTCGTAGGTCTCCGGGTCCTTGATCACCGACAGCCACGGCGCGAAGCCGGTGCCGGTGCCCAGCAGGTACAGATTGCGGCCCGGGTGCAGGTCGTGGATCAGCAGGGTGCCGGTGGGCTTGCGGCCGATCAGCACCTCGTCGCCGGGGCGGATTTCCTTCAGGCGCGAGGTCAGCGGGCCGTTGGGCACCTTGATGCTGAAGAACTCCAGTTGTTCTTCCCAGTTCGCGCTGGCGATCGAGTACGCGCGCAGCAACGGCTTGGACGAACCGTCCGCCTGCGGCACCTGCAGTCCGATCATCACGAACTGGCCGTTGTCGAAGCGGAATCCGTCGTCGCGGGTGGTGGTGAAGCTGAAGTAGTCGTCGGTCCAGTGACGGACGTCCAGCACCGTCTCGGTGCCAAAAGCGGAGGACATGTGGGGCAGGGCTGTGGAGCTGGGAGCGCATTGTAGCCGATTGATGAGATTGACTCTCATCTGTCTGGCATCGGCGGTGGTGGCGGTTCAGACCGCCGCCACCATGTCGGCGGCCAGCGCGGCGATGGTCTCCGGGCCCGCCCAGGCGGGATCGAGTTCTCTGCCGATCCGGGGGTAGGCGCCGATCCGATAGGCACGGCCGAAACTGAGGGCCCCCTCGCTGAAGCCTTCGTAGCAGACCATCGCGTGACGGCTGCCGGGCGGGTTGGCGGGCAGATGGGGCTGTTGCGTCGCGGGCCAGGCATTGAGCGATATGTCGAAGCGAGTGGCGACGGCCTGGCGCGCGATGCCGATCGCGATATCGGTCGCGTGGCATTTGAGCTCCAGCGCCATCAACGCCGGCATCCTATGACCGCCCTCGGTGCCGCCGCCGGCGGCGATGCGCGCACGTTCCTCGTCCACGGCGCCCGGGCGCAGCAGGGCGATATCGAATTCGTGCCCGACACCGCTGCGACCGGTGAACGTGAGCGAGTTGTGCAGTTGCGCGATCGGCTGCGCGTTTCGGTAGAGGGCGATGTACCCCGGACTGTCGGCGCCCATGCCGAGCAGGCCGGGGCTGCCGCGAAACACCGCACGGTCGCTACTCTTGGCCGCAGCGCCGGAGCCGAGATGCCAACAAGCGTGGTACGACGCCAGCGCACGGGTTTTCAGTTCCTCCACCAACGCGGCCGAGAACGCCAGCATCACCCAGGCTTCGTAGCACTTGCCTTTCTCGTGGTTCTTGTTGCTGTGGCGCAGGTGGCGATCCTTCACGTGCGCGCCTAGTGCGTCGGCGATCCGGCCGACTTCCGCGATGGCCTGGTCGATGTCGAAGGCGACCTTGCTCATAGGTTCATGCCTCGGTCGTAGCGGGCTTCGTCGTCCGGATCGACGTCGGGCTCGAGGTCGGCTTCGCGGTAGTAGTCGGGCTCGATCTCCACCAGCATCGCCTCCTGTTCGAGCGGCTGTATCCAGGTATCCGCATCGGCGCCGTAGGCGACGACCGTCGATTCGAAACTGGCGGCCACCGCCGCGCCCCCGGGGCTTCCGCCCTGGTCGGGTTCGCGCAGGGGGTTGCCGGCGCCGGATTCGGGATCGTCGGGAGTGAACTGGGCGAGGATGCGGCGCAATTGCCATGCGAGCCGCTCGATCAGCGGTTCCAGCTCGGCGCGCTGTTCGATCACGCGCTCGTGGACCAGGCGTTGCGAAGGCGCCTCGGCGCTGGCGACGAACATCCGCTCCCAGTGCATGCCGACCGGTTCGGCCAGACGCGCGGCGATATCCCATTGCATGCGGATCGGCAGCACCAGCATCGTCTCGATCGAGCGCGCCACGAACACGGTCGCCTGGGCCGTGTCGACCGCGAAATCCTGCAAGCGCAGACGCGCGCGGATGTCGATGGCCGTGACCGGAAAAGGATCGGAAATGGCCCGCAGCAGCGCCAGGGCCGGGGGCAGGGCGGTCGCCATGGTTCGCTCCGTGAACGCAGCCAGCGGTTCGCGCGATATAGCACGAATCCCGCGGCTGCGGCGACGGCGCGGAATCGGCCCCGCTTCCGCGCCCGCTGTCAACGGGTTTCCCCTGCCGCCCGGCGTTGCGACAATCGGTCCAGCCCGCAGCTAGCGGGTGCCAGACCGATTGGAAGCAATGCAAGACACGACCTCGAAGTCCGCACCGCAGATCGCCGAACAGATCGCACGCACCATCGCCGCCGAGATCGGCGCGCAACCGGCCCAGGCCCGCTCCGCCATCGCCCTGCTGGACGAGGGCGCGACCGTGCCGTTCATCGCGCGCTACCGCAAGGAGGTCACCGGCGGGCTCGACGACACCCAGTTGCGCGATCTCGAAGGCCGCCTGCGCTATCTGCGCGAGCTCGAGGACCGCCGCGCCGCGGTGCTGGAGAGCATCGCCGAACAGGGCAAGCTCACCGACGCCCTGCGCGCCGACATCGAGGCCGCCGACAGCAAGGCGCGCCTGGAAGATCTGTACCTGCCGTACAAGCCCAAGCGCCGTACCAAGGCGCAGATCGCGCGCGAGGCCGGCCTGGAACCGCTGGCCGACGGCCTGCTCGCCGATCCGACCCTGCAGCCCGAGGTCTACGCCGCCGAATTCGTCAGCGAGGAAAAGCAGGTCGCCGACGTCAAGGCCGCGTTGGACGGCGCGCGCGCGATCCTGATGGAGCGCTGGGGCGAGGACGCCGCGCTGGTCGGCGAGCTGCGCACCTGGTTGCACCAGACCGGCGTGATCCGTGCGCGCGTGGTCGAGGGCAAGGAGAACGAGGGCGCCAAGTACCGCGACTATTTCGACCACGCCGAGGGGCTGGCCAAGATTCCCTCGCACCGCTTGCTGGCGCTGTTCCGCGCGCGCCGCGAGGAAGTGCTGTACCTGGATCTGGAGCCCACCACCGATCCCGCCGCCGGCCACGCCTACGGCGAAGGCCGCGTCGCCCTGCATGCCGGCGTCGCCGACCGCGGCCGCGCGGGCGACCGCTGGCTGCTCGACGCCTGCCGCATGACCTGGCGCGCCAAGTTGCACCTGCACCTGCTGCTGGACCTGTTCGGGCAGGCGCGCGAGAAGGCCGAGGCCGAAGCCATCGACGTGTTCGGCGACAACCTCAAGGATCTGCTGCTGGCGGCGCCGGCCGGTCCGCGCGCTGTGCTCGGCCTGGATCCGGGCCTGCGCACCGGCGTCAAGGTCGCGGTGGTCGACGCCACCGGCAAGCTGGTCGCTACCGACACCATCTATCCGCACGAGCCGCGCAAGCAGTGGGATCAGTCGCTGCATACGCTGCGCGCGCTGTGCGCCAAGCACGCGGTCGAGCTGATTTCGATCGGCAACGGCACGGCCTCGCGCGAAACCGACAAACTGGCCGGCGATCTGATCAAGCTGGCGCCGGAGCTGAAGTTGACCAAGATCGTGGTCAGCGAGGCCGGCGCTTCGGTGTATTCGGCGTCCGAGTTCGCGGCCAAGGAGTTCCCCGGCCTGGACGTGAGCCTGCGCGGCGCGGTCTCGATCGCGCGGCGTCTGCAGGATCCGCTGGCCGAGCTGGTCAAGATCGAGCCCAAGGCGATCGGCGTCGGCCAGTACCAGCACGACGTCGATCAATACCGTTTGGCGCGCGCCCTGGACGCGCGCGTCGAGGACTGCGTGAACGCGGTCGGCGTGTACGTCAACACCGCCTCCGCCGCGTTGCTCGCGCGCGTGTCGGGCCTGTCCAGCACGGTCGCCGAGAACATCGTGCGCCACCGCGACGAGAACGGCCCCTTCGTCTCGCGCAAGGCGCTGTTGAAAGTGCCGCGCCTGGGCGAGAAGACCTTCGAACAGTGCGCGGGCTTCCTGCGCATCGTCGACGGCGAGGAGCCGCTGGACGCGTCGGCGGTGCACCCGGAGGCCTATCCGGTGGTCGAGCGCATCGTCCGGCAGTGCGGCCGCGAGGTGAAGCAGCTGCTCGGCGATCCGCAATTCGTGCGCGGGCTCAAGGCCGAGCAGTACACCGACGAGACCTTCGGTCTGCCGACGGTGCGCGACATTCTCAAGGAAATGGAGAAGCCCGGCCGCGATCCGCGTCCCGAGTTCAAGGCCGCGCGTTTCGCCGACGGCGTCGAGGATCTCAAGGACCTCAAGGTCGGCATGATCCTGGAAGGCGTGATCAGCAACGTCGCCGCGTTCGGCGCCTTCGTCGACATCGGTGTCCACCAGGACGGTCTGATCCACATCTCGGCGCTGTCGGACAAGTACATCAAGGACCCGCGCGAGGCGGTCAAGGCCGGCGATGTGGTCAAGGTGCGGGTGCTGGAGGTCGACATCGCGCGCAAGCGCATCGCGCTCACGCGCCGTCTCGACGACGCGGTGCCGGCGCCGCGCCCGCCGGGCGGGGGCGATCGTGCCGGTGCGGATCGCGGTGGTCCACGCGGCGGCGATGGCGGCCGCGGCGGGCGTCGCGAGCAGCCCGCGCGCGGCGGTTCGTTCGCGCCGGCGGGTAAGGGCAATGCGCCGATGGGCGGGGCGTTGGCTGATGCGTTCGCGCGGGCCAAGCAGAAGAACTGATTCCGCGACTGCTTCAGGCGTCCTCCTTTGGAAAAGGATGAAGCTGTGCGGCTTACGAACCGCAGGTTCGTGCGCGGCTGAACGCCAGCAGGCTGTGCCTGCTGGCCGGGCGGGTTGGGGAGGATTTGCTTTGGCTTTGCTTTTGTCTCTTCGTCATGAAGGTCAAAGGCTTCCGCCTGCTGCGCATGCGGGTCA
>NZ_FOSS01000002.1:0-133243 GCF_900114355.1 Lysobacter sp. cf310 | reverse complement strand
GGGATTTTTCGAATGGACGTCCCTGTCCATTCGAAAAACGGCGCGCGTCCTGCGCGCCGCCCTTCGGGTCTACGGTTGGTCGGGTGGGTGCGGGGCTTTTGGATTTCAATGCCGCGGCAACGGCAACGGCATATTTTTTGCCATCATCCCCGCGAACGCGGGGATCCAATGACTTTAGGGCGCAGCAACGTCGCCACCAATCGCCTCGACAGTAGGATGCGGTGAGCCGTAGGCGAACCGCATCGTCGCGTAGTCGCAAGTCGCTGCGGCAACACGGTCATCGCCGCGTTGCCTCGCAACGCAGCTGCTCAGCCGCCAGTCTTCCCTGGCGGATCCAAGCGCAGCAGCTTGCCGTCCTTCTCGTCGGTCAGCACATACACCTTGCCGTCCGCGCTCACCCGCACGTCGCGGATGCGCAGGTCGAGTTCCTTGAGCAGGCGCTCTTCCTTGACGATCTTGTCGCCATCCAGGCTGAGGCGGATCAGGTTGCCGTCGGCGAGCGCGCCCAGGAACAGGCTGTCGTTCCAGGGCGAGTCCGGTCGGCCGGTGTAAAAGGCCATGCCCGACAGACCCGGCGATTTTTCCCAGACGTGGTACGGCGATTCCATGCCGGGCTTGCTCTTGCCCTCGGCTTCGGAGATCGGCAGGCCGCTGTAGTCGATGCCGTTGGTGATGATGGGCCAGCCGTAGTTCTTGGTCGGCTCGGGCAGGTTGATCTCGTCGCCGCCGCGCGGGCCGTGTTCGGCCTCCCACAGCTTGCCGCTGCGCGGGTCCAGCGCCAGCGACTGCATGTTGCGATGGCCGTAGCTCCAGATCTCGGCGCGCGCGTCGCTGCGGCCGACGTAGGGGTTGTCGCTGGGTACGCTGCCATCCAGGTTCACGCGCACCAGCTTGCCCTGCAGCATCTTCAGATCCTGCGAGGCCATGCGTTCCTGGCGCTCGCCCTGGGTGATGAAGACGTGGCCGTGGCCGTCGAAGGCGATGCGCGAACCGAAGTGGTTCGGACCGACCAGCTTGGGCTGCTGGCGGTAGATCACGTTGACGTCGCTGAGGCCGGCGTCGCCCAGCGTCGCCAGCGCGACCGCGGTGCCGGCGCTGCCGTCGGGGCCAGGCTCGGCGTAGCTGAGGTAGATGCGCTTGCTGCTGGCGAAGTCCGGCGCCAGCACCACGTCGAGCAGGCCGCCCTGGCCCTCGGCCCACACCTGCGGCACGTTGGCCAGCGGCGCCGACACCGCGCCGTCCGCGCCGATCCGGCGCAGGCGCCCAGGGCGCTCGGTGACCAGGAAACCGCCGTCGGGCAGCAGCGCCACGCTCCAGGGGTGTTCCAGGCCTCGGGCGATCTCGGTGACCTGGATCGGTCCGCTTTCGCTGGCGAGCTGCTGAGCGCTTTGCCGAGCCGGCGCGGGCCACGCCGCGGCGCCGTCCTGGGCCGGAGTCTTGTCGCAGGCGACCAGGGCGCAAGCGAGGGCGAGAGCGAGCGGAATGCTGCGGTGACGGACAACCATGCGGGGAATCTCCTTAGCGATAACCGGCGGCCTGCAATTCGAACAGTTCGGCGTAGCGCCCGCCTTGCGCGAGCAGCTCGGTGTGCGTGCCGCTGGCCTCGAGTCGGCCTTCGGCGAGCACCAGGATACGGTCGGCCATGCGCACGCTGCTGAAGCGGTGCGAGATCAGCACCGCGGTGCGGTCGTCCGACAGTTCCTTGAAACGTTGGAATACCTCGAACTCCGAGCGCGCGTCCAGGGCCGCGGTCGGCTCGTCCAGGATCATGACCTGAGCGTCGCGCATGTAGGCGCGCGCGATCGCGATCTTCTGCCACTGCCCGCCGGAGAGGTCGACGCCGGTCTTGAAGCGGCGCCCGATCTGCTGGTCGTAGCCCTGCGGCAGCGATTCGATGACCTGGTCGGCCATGGCGCGCCGGGCCGCGTTGCGGATGCGTTCATCGTCGTGCATGGCGTCGATCTGGCCGACGCCGATGTTCTCGCCGGCGGTGAGGTGGTAGCGCACGAAGTCCTGGAAGATCACGCCGATGTTGGCGCGCAACGCATCCAGGTCGTATTCGCGCAGGTCGCGGCCGTCGAGCAGGATGCGGCCTTCGTCGGGGTCGTACAGGCGTGCCAGCAGTTTGACCAGCGTGGTCTTGCCGGCGCCGTTCTCGCCGACCAGGGCCAGCACCTCGCCCGCGCGCAGTTCGAAGTTCAGCCCGCGTAGCGCCCAGCGCTCGGCGTCGGGATAGCGAAAGCCGACGTCCTCGAACACGAAGCCGCGCGCGATCGGGCGCGGCACCGGCAGCGGATCGGCGGGCGAGACGATCTCCGGTTCGATCTCGAAGAACGAGAACAGGTCGTCCAGGTACAGGGCCTGGCCGGCCACTTGCGAGAACCCCACCAGCAGGCCTTCCAGCAACTGGCGCAGGCGCCGGAAACTGCCGGCCAAAAAGGTCAGGTCGCCGATGCTGAAATCGCCCTTGACCGTGCGCCAGGCGATGTAGGCATAGGCGACGTAGTAGCCCAGCGTGCCGAGCGCCGCCAGCAGGGTGCCCCAGAACGCGCGCCGTCGCGCCAGCGAGCGGTTGGCCTTGAAGAACTTGTCCGCCAGCTCGCGGTACTTGGCGATCAGATAGCGGTGAAGGTTGAAGATCTTCACCTCCTTCGCGGTCTCGACGCTGGCGCCCATCTGGCGCACGTACTCGAGCTGGCGGCGTTCGGGCGTCCAGGCGAAGTTGAGCGAATAGCCTAGGGCGTTGAAATGCGCCTCGCCGACGAAGGCGGGGATCAGCGCCACCGCCAGCAGCAGGATCAGCCAGGGCGCGTACACCAGCAGGCCGATCGCGAAGCTGATCACCGTGATCGTGTCCTGGACCTGGCCGAACAACTGGCTCATCAGGTTCATGCGGCCCATGGTCTGGCGGCGCGCGCGGTCCAGTTTGTCCTGCAGGTCGGGGTCCTCGAAGTCCTCCAGGTCCAGGGTCGCGGCGTGCTCCATCAGGCGCACGCTGGTGGCGTTGGTGAACAACTCCGACAGCAGCGAGTCGCCGTAGCTGATCAGGCGGCCGAGCAGGTCGGAACCGATCGCCAGGCCGAACTCCAGCGCCAGCAGGCTGAGCAGGGTGGTGAGCTGGCCGCCGTTGAGCGCCGCGCTCACCGATTCGAACTCGACGCCGGCCGCGACCAGGCGCACCGCTTCGTCGATGATGAGCTTGCCGACGTACAGGGTCGCGACCGGCAGGAATGCGCGCACCAGGCGCAGGCCCAAGGTGATCAGGGTCAGGCTGGGACTGGTCTGCCAGATCTGGCGCAGGAATGGCGGCAGATTGCGCAGCGCGTCGAAGCGCTCGCGCAGGCTGGGTTTGCCGGTCGATCGGCCGGCGTTGCGGCCGGACGCGTTCTGGCCAGGTGCGCTCGGGTCGGAGGCGGGTGGGACGGCGTCGGCGGGCGAGGACATGACCGGATTGTGCCTGGGCTGCGCTAGAGGGTCGTGAAAGCGGCGAGGACGGCGGTGCCGGTTGCGGTACTCACCGCAGGCCCAGCCAGATCACCGACTCGGTCGACATCGCGACCACGGCCTCGACCGCGCGGGTCAGCGCGCTGTCCGCGCCGACGCGCTCGGCGGCCAGGTCACGGTGCCCGAGTTCGTCGCGCACGATCGAGGCCACGGCCGCATGCGCCTGCGGATCGGTATCGGCCAGATGCACGAGCTGTTCCTGCAGATGGCGGTTGACCACGGTTTCGACCGCGCGCGTGCAGGCCATGACCGCGCGTTCGCCCAGCAAGGCGGTGATCAGACCCAGCGCATAGCCGCCGACGCCGCAGAGTAGGAAACTTCGGCAGCGCCGGACGCCGCGCGCGGCGAGCACCTCGGCGAACGTGGCCAGGTGGCGACGTTCATGCGCCAAGAAGTCTTCGAGCAAGGCTACGTGCGCGTGGCCCAGCCAGCGCCCGATCAGGATCTGGGCGCGGTAGATCTGGATCGCGCCGAATTCGCCGGCGTGGTCCACGCGCAGGTAGCGCATGGCCAGCGACGGCGTCGCGATCGGCGCGTGCAGTGCGGGGTCGAGGCTGTGCGTCATCGCGGGCATGGGGTAGGGCGTGCGCGCAGCATAGCCGCGTCAGCGGCCCTGGGAGCGGGCGAGTCTGCGTCAGGCGGCCACGCGCGCCAGGGCGCAGTCCAGTGCGATGCCGGTCAACAGTTCCGCGACCTGCGCCGGCGCCGACAGCATGGCCAGATGGCCGGCATCCAGATCCCGCACCCGTGCCTGCGGCAGCCGCGCGATCATCGCGTCCTGGCGCGCCGGCACCAGACTGCGGTCGCGCAGCAGGCGCAGATAGGTCGAAGGCGCAGGCACCGGCTGCACACACGTGGGCGTTAGGTAGAGGCCGGGGAACTCCGCTTCGTAGCGCGCGACCACCTCGGCCGCGCTGGCTTCGTCGAGGTCGTTGCACAGTTCTTTGCGGATCATCGCCGGCCCCGGTGTGAGGCCGTCGCGGTTGTAGCGGAACAGCAGGCGCAGCAGGGCGCGTTCGACCGCGCCCAGCGCGTCGACGTAGGCACCGCCCGGCGGCGGCAACGCCGCCGCCAGATACACGCCATGACGCAGTCGCGGGCCCAGGCCGGCGGCCAGGTCCGGCATCAGCACGCCGGCCAGCGAGTGCGCGACGATCGCGACCTCATCGAGACCGCGACGGTCCAGTTCCGCGATCAGGGCGCGCGCGCAACGCTCCGGCGTCGCGTCGGGGTGGCGGCATGGAATGTCCAGCGCGATCGCCGGTACCGCCATGCGTTCGATCACGAGGTCCCAGACCCAGGCGCCGACGCCGGCGCCGTGCAGCAGGACGGTGGTGGGGACGGACATGCGGCGGTTCCTGGTCGGCGGCGGGAGTGAGCACAGGCTAGGCCGGGCGACCGCCAGCTTTTGTCAGCAGTACCACCGCCACGGCGCACGGCGCCGGGTTTTTCTTGACGGCGCCCGAGCCGCGCCGAACAATCCCGCTGCGTTTCGACGCGGCGGATCGGCGCAATCCCGTACCGCGCGCCGGCGTCGCGACTGCGTCACCATCAGGGGAACCATGAGAATTCTTGCGTCTGCGCTGATCCTCGCGATCGGCTTCGTCAGCGCGCCCGCGGGCGCGCGCAAGCTCCAGTACGCGCTGCCGCCCGCGGCTTCGGCAGCGGGCGAGGTGCGACTGGTCGAAGGCGAGCGCGCTGTGCTGCCGCCGGAGGTTTCCGGCGTCGCCTATCTCGATGAGGCGCGCAGCGTCGTCTACCGCCAGGACTTCGGCGGCATGGGCGTGGCCGGCGGCTTGCTGCTCGGCCCGTTCGGCGCGGGCGCCAACGCCCTGGCGATCCAGAAGAACACCGCGCGCGAGGCCGAGGCCCTGCGCGGCAAGTTCGGTTTCGCGCCGGATGCGCTGCTGCGGGCCGCATTGACGGCGATGCCGGCGAGCGCGTCGGCCAGTCGCGAGGCCAAGCTGCGGCCCAGCCTCTACCTCACCCGCGACAAGCAGGAGCGCCTGATCTTCTGGACCATCGTCGATGTCGACCTGGACGGCTGGCGCGGACGCTATTCGCGGGTGCTGCCGGCGCGTGTCGCCTCGGCGGCAGTCGTGGCCGGCCTGCCGGAAGCGGAGCGCGCGGCACTGGAAGCCCAGCTGCGCGACTCCTACATCGAGACCTTGAAGGTGCTGCAGCTCGATCTGGAAGGGCGGGCCGGCGAGTTCGCCAAGAGGAAGGTCGAGGTGGAAGCGCTGGCGCCGCGCTTCCATGCCGCGGTGAAGTACGAGTTCGTGCGTCGCGACGAGACCCACACGCTGATCCGTGCGCTGGCGCCTTCGACGGTGCAGGCCGCGGGCCTGGGCTTCTCCGGCGTGCTGATCGTTCCGAATTCGGAAGCGCTGGTGAAGTAAGCCGGCGCCGGGCCCGACTTCGCTCAGGCCCACAGCCGCAGCGGCCACAGGCCCCAGGCCCCAGGCCGCCAGCATCAGCGTCCATTGCCTCCGTTTCCGGTTCGGCCGCGATCAGGCTGGCCGGCAGACCAACGCCAGGGCCAACAGGCCGGCACGCCACAGCGCCGACAGGTACTTGGGTGCGGCGGCCGCGGTGCTGGCCAAGCGGATACCTGCGTTCGGGCTTGCGTCGAGTCTGGGCGAAGGACGCGCGCCCGCCCCGTGGACAAGGTCACGGCCGCGGAGGCGATCGCGCGTGGCCGTGCCGGCTCAGGTCGCGGCCATGGCTTCGACTTCGAGTTTCCAGCGCGGATCCAGCAGATGGCAACAGACCACGGTCGAGGAGGGGCGATGCCCGCCCAGGTACTTCAGGCGCAGCTGCACGTTGGCTTCGTCGTCGGCGGGATCGGCCAGATAGGTGCGCAGCGAGACCAGGTGGCGGTAGTCCATGCCGGCCGAGCGCAGCAGCAGGCCCATGTAGCGCCAGATCAGATCGCCCTGTTCCTCGAAGGACGCCGGCAGGGTGCTGCCGTCGGCGAGGTAGCCGTTGAGCCCGCTGATCACCAGCAGGCGCGAGTCGCCACGGATTTCGGTGGCATGGCTGTAGCCGCGGTAGGGCGGGAACAGCTCCGGTGGGTTATGACTAATGATGGGCATAGCGGCTCCAGGATGGCGCGGCGGGAGGGGGGCGGCGCGGGAGCGGCCCGGACAGGCGGCCGGGGCGGTCGAGCCTGGGCGTAGCGTCGGCGAAACCGGGCGCCGTGGCCGCGGTCGGGCCATGGCAGACGGCGCGACAGGCCGGGCGAGTAGAATAGCCGTCCCCACCGCCAGCCCTAAGCCCGCCGTGACCGCCAGCCCGTCCCCCGCCGCCTTCAGCGGCCCGGTCGTCATCCGTCAGGACGACCTGATCCAGTCCATCGCCGATGGCCTGCAGTACATCAGCTATTACCACCCGGTCGACTACATCAAGAACCTCGCCGCGGCTTACGAGCGCGAAGAGAGCGTCGCCGCCAAGGACGCGATCGCCCAGATCCTGATCAATTCGCGCATGTGCGCGGAAGGCCATCGCCCGATCTGCCAGGACACCGGCATCGTCACCGTGTTCCTAGAGATCGGCATGGATGTGCGCTGGGACGGCGCGACCATGGGCGTGGAGGACATGGTCAACGAGGGCGTGCGCCGCGCCTACAACCACCCCGACAACAAGCTGCGCGCGAGCGTGCTGGCCGATCCGGCCGGCAAGCGCAGCAACACCAAGGACAACACGCCGGCCGTCGTCAACGTGAAGGTCGTGCCGGGCAATACGGTCGACGTGATCGTGGCGGCCAAGGGCGGCGGTTCGGAAGCCAAGTCCAAGTTCGCGATGCTCAACCCCTCCGATTCCATCGTCGACTGGGTGCTCAAGACCGTGCCGACCATGGGCGCGGGCTGGTGCCCGCCGGGCATGCTCGGCATCGGCATCGGCGGCACCGCCGAGAAGGCGATGCTGCTGGCCAAGGAATCGCTGATGGAGCCGATCGACATCACCGAGCTGCAGGCGCGCGGCGCCAGCAACCGTGCCGAAGAGCTGCGCCTGGAGCTGTACGAAAAGGTCAACGCGCTGGGCATCGGCGCGCAGGGCCTGGGCGGTCTGACCACGGTGCTGGACATCAAGGTCAAGGATTACCCGACCCACGCGGCCAACCTGCCGGTGGCGATGATCCCGAACTGCGCGGCCACCCGCCACGCCCATTTCACCCTCGACGGCAGCGGCCCGGTGATGCTGGATCCGCCCTCGCTGGAAGACTGGCCGCAGCTCACCTACGACGCCTCCAAGGGCCGTCGCGTCGATCTGGACACGGTCACGCCGGACGAAGTCGCCAGCTGGAAGCCGGGCGAGGTGCTGCTGCTCAACGGCAAGCTGCTGACCGGCCGCGACGCCGCGCACAAGCGCATGGTCGACATGCTCAACAAGGGCGAGCCCTTGCCGGTCGATTTCAAGGGCCGCTTCATCTACTACGTCGGCCCGGTCGATCCGGTGCGCGACGAAGTCGTGGGCCCGGCCGGTCCGACTACGGCCACACGCATGGACAAGTTCACCGAGCAGGTGCTGGCGCAGACCGGCCTGCTGGGCATGGTCGGCAAGGCCGAGCGCGGCCCGGTCGCGATCGAGGCGATCAAGAAGCACCGCTCGGTCTATCTGATGGCGGTCGGCGGCGCGGCCTATCTGGTGTCGAAGGCGATCAAGGCCTCGCGCGTTGTCGGTTTCGCCGACCTGGGCATGGAGGCGATCTACGAGTTCACCGTGCAGGACATGCCGGTCACCGTGGCGGTCGACAGCGCCGGCGAGTCGGTGCACAAGACCGGCCCCAAGGAATGGCAGGCGCGGATCGGCAAGATTCCGGTCGTGGTCGAACCGGCCTGAGCGTCGTAACCGTGGTCTTCGCAACGCCCGGCCCTGCGCCGGGCGTTGCGCTTTATGGGCGCGGGTAGGAGCGGCGTCGGCCGCGACCGCGCCACTTCGGCATCGACGAAACCGGCCGCTGCCGGCGCATGCGCCGTCAGGCCACGTGGTCGTCGTAATGCTTGCCCTTGCGGAACGGCATCAGGTGCTGCTCGACGATGCCGCGCGGCACGCTCTCCAGCTTCATCACCCCGTACTCCTGCGGCCAGGCGTCGCGATCGCGCGGCAGCTTGAAGGTGCCCATCAGCATGTCCACCAGCGGCAGGTGGATGGCGTAGTTCACGTCGATGTAGTCGTACTGGCGCGCGTGGTGCCAGTGGTGATAGCGCGGCAGCACCAGCAGGTACTCCAGCCAGCCGAAGCGGATGCCGAGGTTGGCGTGCGCGAGCACCGCCTGCAGCCCCACCAGGATCACGTAGGCGTTCACCGCCGGGGTGGAAAAGCCCAGGATCAGCAGCGGCAGCAGCACCGCGCTGCGGGTCAGCACGATCTCGACGAAATGGATGCGCGAGCCGGCCAGCCAGTCCATTTCGCGGCTGGAGTGGTGCACGGCATGGAAGCGCCAGAGCCAGGGCAGGTTGTGGTACGCGCGGTGCAGCAGGGCCTGGGCCAGGTCGGCGATGAACACCGCGATCAGGAACTGCGCCCACACCGGCAGCGACTGGATCGCGGCTTTCAGCCCCGGGAACGCCGCCAGCCCGGCGATGGTCGAGGTCGAGGCCGTGACCAGGATCAGGATGAACTGCACCAGCACGTGGCTCATGAAGAAATAGGCCACGTCGGTGCGCCAGCCGGGCCGCAGCGGCGAGATCCGGCGTCGGCCCAGATAGTGTTCCAACGGCACGAACACCAGCGCCGAGAAGAACAGCGAAATCACGAACCAGTCCAGCCCCAGGGAGTACGGGGTCTGGCCGATCGCGTCGAACTGCACGTTGCTGCCGCCCAGCAGCACCGCCAGGGTCGCGCCGCCGACGCCGAGCATGGCCACGCGCCGGTTGCGGTCGCGCAGGATCGCCAGGGTGCCCAGCACGAACGCCGCCACCAGGCCCACCAGCAGCAGGTGGCGGGCGAAGGTCTCGTTGTAGACCGCGCGGAATTCCTTGCTGGTCAACAGCTCGGGAAAGTGGAAGCACCACACCGCCATCAGGCTGAGCAGGCCCAGCAGGGCCGAGGCGTAGGCGAAGAACGAGCGGCGGGGGCGGGTGGCGGTCGACGTCATGTCTGCGAGCGGGGTACACCGCAAGGCGGCGGCGCGCCTAGCCTAACGCCTGCGCGCGTCGGTCGGCACGGCCTTGCCCGCCACGCCGACGCGACCGGCCGCAGCTGCGGGCCTACAGTTGCCGGGCCAGCTCCGCCAGCATCTTCTGGGTGTCCGCCTTGGCCAGGTACTCCTTGGCCATGAACTCCAGCGCGATCAGGTTGGTCGAGCTGGTGTCGTCCAGATCGTCCAGGCCGATGTGCAAGTGCTCCTGCATGCGGAAGTAGCCGTCGCCGACCAGCTGGCGGGCGATGTAGTCGACCGAGTCGGTGTTGCCGTCGAACAGCACATCGATGATCGGCACCGCCCATTCCAGCGCGCCCCATTCGCGCGCCGAGGCCAGCGAGATGCTGCGCGTGCGCTCGCCGGTGCCGACCGACAGCACCACCAGGTCGCGGCTGTTGTCGACCTGGGCGTCCTTGCGCAGGGCCTCGGCGATCGCGCAGGCGGTGGGGTTGTTGGCGACCACGCCGCCGTCGATCAGGGCGCAGTCGCGGCCTTCGATCTTCATCGCGTGGGCGGGGAAATAGGTCGGCGCCGCCGACGAGGCGCGGCAGACCTCCCACAGCGGCAGATCGCGGTGCTTGGCGTTGAAGCTCTTGAACATCACCGGCGTGCGCGACACCGTGTCGTAGGCGGTGATCAGCAGCGGCACCCGGGCGTCGCCCAGCCTGGCGTCGCCGAACACCTGTTTCAGCACCTGCTCCAGGCCCCGGGCGTCGTACTTGGGCGCCGACACGCCGGCCGAGAGCAGGCCGCCGGCACGCGTCCACAGGCGCTCGGCGATGCCGGGGAAGATGGCGTGGCGGTGATCGCGGTAGAGGTCGGCCATCTTGATCGGGGCCAGGCCGATCGCCAGGCCCGAGGCGACGATGGCGCCGGTGGAACTGCCCGCGAGCAGGTCGAAAGCCTGCGGCAATCCGGGCTTGCCGGCCTGGGCCAGCGCCTGCTCGACGCCGGCCAGCCACAGGCAGCTGACCAGCCCGCGGATGCCGCCGCCGTCCAGCGACAGGATGCGGCGCATTTTCATGGGGAATCTCGCGCGTGCGTGGGGTAGGTCGAGCCTACCCCAGCACCGTCGCGCGGTTTGCGAATGCGACGCGCGCGACTTGCGCGTTTCGTGCGCTCAGTACCATTCCAGCAGCGATACGCCCAGGCCGATGTAGGTCGCGCGGTGGTTGTAATCGATCAGGCTCTCGCCGTAGCCGTCGAAGATCTGCAGGCGGCCGCGCAGCGAGTTGTGGATCGGAAACGCCCAGTCGAACTGCACCGCGCCGTGCGAGCGGTCGCCACCGCGCAGCGAATGCCGCGCCATCAGGCTGAACTCGTGGCCGCCGCGGCGGTGGACGATCGTCATGTCGCCGCGGCCGATGTAGTCCTCGATGTCCGGGTTGTCGTCGTCGTTGCCGTCGGAGATGCGCCACCACGGCCGCAGCGTCACCGCCCAGTCCTCGCGGTCCAGGCCGACGTTGGCGATCACCCGGTTCCAGCTGCGCGAGAGCGGATCGGCGCGGCCATTGGACTGGTGATTGAGGCCGATCGCGGCCATGCGCCCGTGCCAGCCGCCGATGCGGTAGTTGTTGCGGAACACCAGCAGCACTTCCGGCTCGTAGTTGGTCTCGCGGAATGGCCGCGAGTCCTCCGCGTTGTAGACCTGCCAGCGCGAGCTCTGGGTGTAGCCCATCCAGATGTCGCCGTTGTCGCCGAACAGGTTCTCCACCGCCTTGGTCTTGAAGCTGAGCTGGAACTTGGCCTCGACGGCGTCCAGCGTCTGCGGGGTCTGAACCTGGTTGCGCGGGTTGGGCGAGTAGGGCTGCTCGTTGATGTCGCTGGTCCAGAACGCCGGCAACAGATAGACCGGCTTGTAGGCGCGGAAGTTGAACACGCCCAGCTTGGAATCCTTGGCCAGTTCCCAGCGGCTGTCGAGCAGGCCGCCCTTGCCGGCGTTGGCGATCGCGCTGTCCAGCGGCGCCTCGTTGGCGTACAGATCGTTGCGGCGGCGCAGGGTCTCGGCCTCGGCAGGCGCCGCCTTGCCCTCGATCTGATCGGCCAGCTCCAGATTGCGCTGGATCGCCTTGGCTTCCTTGGCCGCCACGTCGGCGGCGCGGGTGTCCGGGGCCTGCCGGTTCAGTGCCTTGTCGTAGCAGGCCAGACGGTCGGCGTCGCCGGAGATCGCGGTGCAGGCCTCGGGCGTGGCCGGGGCCGGTGCGGTCTGCGCCGGCGCGCCCAAGGGCACCGCGGCCGCCAGGGCCCAGCACAACGGATGTATCTGAGCGCGGGCGCGGCGGCGGTTCGCAGTTGATTTCATTCTGGCGTCCATGTTCGTTGCGATTACCCGGGCAGTGTGTCCTCCGCTGCCCTCGGTTTCCAGCGCGATGCCGGCTCGGCTTCAGCTGCGCTTTTAGTAATGCCGGCGCGAGCCAAGTGAAACTCTCAGCAGAATGTCGGCCTAGAAAATCCAGGCCGCGACGAACAGCGCCACCATCGCGAACGCCAGCCCGAGTTTCAGCACCGTGCCGACCAGGATGCCGACCCAGGTGCCGACCCCGACCTTGGTCGCCTGGCCGAACTGGCGGCTGTGGATCAGCTCGCCGGCCAGGGCGCCGACGAAGGGGCCGGCGAACAAGCCAACGGGGCCGAAGAACAGACCGGCGAAGGTGCCGACCATGGCCCCGATCAGGGCCAGCTTGCTGGCGCCGACGCGCTTGGCGCCCATCGCCGTGGCCAGGAAGTCCACCCCCAGCGAGACCAGAGTCAGCAGCCCCAGCACGGTCAGCATCAGCCAGCCGACTTGCTCGAAATTGCCGGCCCAGGCGGCCAGCAGCATGCCGGCGAAAACCAGCGGCAATCCGGGCAGCGCCGGCAGCACGGTACCGGCGATTCCGACCAGGATCAGCAGCCCGGCCAGCACGTAATAAACAGTAGTGAAATCCATCCAGAACCCCCGTCCGGACAGGCTGTCCGGGCTGTTTGCATTTTGCCCCATGGCGGGGTAAGTTGCGGGCGCTGTGTTTGCCAAGGGTCACCGTGAATCGTGGCCCGATGCGGTTGATCCTCGATCCGCTACATCGTTGCACCTCGCTTCCTCCTTGCAACCAGCACGCAGCGCGAGCTGCGTTAAACAACCAACGTTTCAAGGAGCAGGTAAAAATGTCGAACCGTGAATTCGGTACCGTCAAGTGGTTCAACGATGCCAAGGGCTTCGGCTTCATCAGCCGCGAGAACGGCGAGGACGTGTTCGTGCACTTCCGCGCGATCCAGTCCCAGGGCTTCAAGAGCCTGAAGGAAGGCCAGAAGGTCTCCTTCACCGTCGTGCAGGGCCAGAAGGGTCTGCAGGCCGACGCCGTCGAGCCGCTGTAAGGCAACACCCCTGATCGAAGCGTCGCCGCAAGGGGGCGCTCAGGACCTGAAAAACCCGGCGCGAGCCGGGTTTTTCTTTTTCCGAGATTTATTCTCGGCGCGTATCGGCGGGCGCGCCCGACAAGCCCGATAAAGTTACTAAAACTTGCGATTTCGAAACATAAAGAAAGCGGCCCGCCGAGACGGGCCGCTTTCCGGTATCGCCCGCTCGCTTAGTTCTGGAACGGGGTGTTCTCGGCGAAGTACTCGTGGTTGTCGGCATTATCCAGCGCGTTGGTCGGATTGCTGATCGCGAGATTCTTGGCGCCGCTCTGACCGTAGACGTGATCGTCGGTGCCGGCGACCGCGTTGAAGTGGCTCATCTCGTGGATCAGGGTGCCGGCCTTGGAGTCGGTGCCGGTCAGCGGCGCGTTCCAGAACGCCTTGCACACGTAGATCTGGTACGGCTGGTTCGGATACACATAGGCGTAGGCGCTGCTGGTGCAGCCGCAGTTGATGGTGATCTGGCCGCTGTTCTGGTCCATCGCCGCGTCGATCGAGACGAAGTGCTGGCGCGCGGTGCTGTAGCGCGAGGAGGTGTAGGCGCCGAACCAGGTGGTGTAGCGCGCGCCGACGGTGCCGCCGTTGAGATAGCCCTTGGCGTTCTCGGAGTAGTTGCGCGCCGCGGTCACGGCCTGCCCGGCGGTGGTGATGCGCGAGCTGGTGCAGCCGACGTAGTTGACGCCGTTGACCACCTGGGTCGGGCCGACCGGTTTGGCCGCCGCGCTCACGCGCTGGGAGGCGTCGAGCTTGGCGCCGCCGTCCAGCCACAGCCGCAGCGGCGCGCTGCGCGCGCTCATCGGCAGGCCGTTGGCCTGATTGAGCAGCTTGCGGTCGTCGGTGGAAGCGAACTGCAGCGGGGCGTTGTAGGTGACGGTGTAGTCGCCGGCCTGCGACAGGTCGTAGGCCGAAGCCAGGTCGACCACCACGCGGTAGGTTTCGCCCGGGCGCAGGATCGCGAAGTCGGCCGCCTGCGGCGCGCCGCGCTTGATCATCGGGCCCTGGTAGTCGAGCTTGACGCCGTCGACGCTGACTTCGAACAGGTTGGCATCCAGCACTTCGGTCGGCAGCTGCCACTTGGGCAGGCGCACGGTGCGGCGGCTGGTATTGGTGACCGCGATTTCGACCGCGCCCTGCAGGGCGCCGGCGTCGGCGCTGAGCGCCTGGGCGCCGCCGTCGAAGGCCTGGATGCTCACGCGCAGCGGATTGGTCGGGGCAGCGGGGCCGGCGGCGGTGGCCGCGGCGACGGCGCCGGCCAGAACGGCGGTGCCGGACACGAGGTGCAATAGCTTCATTCGACTGGTCTCCATGTCTAGGTCTAGGCGAGGCCCGCGGGGGCGGACCTGCCGACACTAATCCTCCGCGCGCGGGCTACGCGCGCGTCGCCGTCGCGATGTCCGTTCGCAACTGTGATTGCGGTTGCAGTGTGGCAATTCGCCAACCGATGTTGCTGTGCAGCAGCCGCGTTCGCCGGTCCTGCGCAAGCCGGGAACAAAAAAAGCGGCCCGCCGTAGCGGGCCGCCTGTGCATCGCGGGTCGTCCGGATTCAGCGGGTCCAGGCGCGGCCGTTGTAGACGCGTACGTAGCTGCCTTCGCGGATGCCGCCCAGATCGTTCTGGGTGACCACCGTGGTGCGGCCGTCGTCCATGCGCACGTAGACGTTGAAGCGGCCGCCGTCGACGCGGTTCTGGATCGCGTTGCCGGCGATCGCGCCGCCGACCGCGCCGGCCACCGCGGCGACGTTCTGGTTGCCCTTGCTGCCGCCGGTGTGGGAGGAAATTTCATGGCCGGCGACCGCGCCGACGATGCCGCCGAGCACGGCGCCGGTCTTGCTGGGAGCGGAGGAGCCGCCGGCCAGCTGCTCGATCCGGGTCACGGTACCGCAGTCGTAGCAGTTGGCCGGGGCATTGCCGTAGCTGGGCTGCGGGTTGCCGTAGCCGGAGGAGTAGCCCGGTCCCGTGGCGCAACCGGCCAGGGCCAGGGTGGCGGCCGCGGCGATGCCAAGCAGGCGTAGATTCTGGGTGTTCATTCGGATCTCCTGCGGGTGGAGGGGCGAGTGGCGAACCTCGCCACGCGCCCACCAAGCTAGGCGGCCCTGCGTGAACAGCCGATCAACCGTTCCTGTGCCGCGACGCCGCGTTCAGCTCAGGGCGAGGCTGGCGCTGCCGCTCAGCCCTTGAAGTCCTGATGACAGGCGCCGCAGGCCTCTTGGATCTGCTTGTTCATCGTGCCCACGCCGGCGCAGTTGAGCGGCGGGCTCGCCAACGCGCTGTCCAAGGTCGCGCGGAACTTGCTCGCGTGGCCGGCGAAACGCGCGTCGTCCTTGAGATCGGGGAAGGCCCATTCCAGATCGTCGGCGGTAGTGCGCAGCGCCTTGACGTGGGGCAGGGTGTCGGTGGCCGCGCAGCGGTTTTCCTGGACCCGGCTGTCGAGCTGTTTGAGATGCCAGGCCTGCACGTGCATCACGCTGTCCGGGAACGGATCCTGGCGCGCCTGCCAGGCGCGCATCAGCATCACCGTGCCGATCGCGCCCATGACCAGGCCGATCAGGAACAGGAACAGGTACTTCCTGCCGTTGCCCTTACGCGGGGCGGCGACGGTGTTGGGCTGGGTATCGTTCATTGCCTGGCCTCCATCCAAGATGGCCGAACCTTAACACGCAGCGTTGCGCGTTCCGCCAGCGGGCCCGGCGCGGCGCGCCCGTACAATGCGCGCATGAGCGAAAACACCCTGGCGCCCGCATGGCGGGAGCGCTTCGCCGGCATCGACCGGCTCTACGGCATCGGCACCGTCGCCCGTCTGTCCACCTGCCGCGTCGCCGTGGTCGGCATGGGCGGCGTGGGTTCGTGGGCGGTGGAGGCCCTGGCGCGCAGCGGCGTCGGCCATCTGACCCTGATCGATGCGGACGATTTGTGCCTTTCGAACACCAATCGGCAGCTGCCTGCATTGGACGGCCATTACGGCCGGGCCAAGGTCGAGGCGATGGCCGAGCGCTGCCGCGCGATCAATCCCGAGATCGGCCTGGACGCGGTGCAGAGCTTTCTGACCCCGTCCAATCTGGACGAACTGCTGGACCGCGGCTACGACCTGGTGCTGGACGCCTGCGACAGTTTCCGCAGCAAGGTCGAGCTGATCGCCTGGTGCCGCCGCCGCAAACTGCCGGTGATCGCGGTGGGTTCCGCAGGCGGCCGCACCGACCCGACCCTGGTGCGGGTGCGCGACCTGTCGCGCACCGAGCACGACGCGATGCTGGCGCTGATCCGCAAGAAGCTGCGCGGCGAGTTCCACTTCCCGAAGAATCCGGACCGCTACTTCGGCGTCTCGGCGATCTACTCGCTGGAGAACGTCAAGTACCCGCAGGCCGACGGCACCGTCTGCGGCCTGCGCCCCAAGCTGGACGCGGACGCCGCGCTCAAGCTCGACTGCGGCGCCGGCCTGGGCGCGGCCACCCACATCACCGGCGCGTTCGCGTTCGCGGCGGTGGGGCGGGCGCTGGAAATCCTGCTCAAGCCCAAACCGGCGTCTTAGCGCCGCTTGTTCGGGTAGGAGCGGCGCAAGCCGCGACCGCGACATAGCGCTTGCCGCGCGAATCACAACGATGTCGAGTGACCGCGATGGCGTTGGCTTATGCGGTGGCGCGGTCGCGGCTTGCGCCGCTCCTACCCCAGGGTGGCCGCGATCGCCTTATGCGGCGCCTGCGGCGGGCAAGCGAAACAGCCGCTCCGCATTCGCGCTGGTCGCGCGCGCGAGTTCGTCGGCATCGATCCCGCGCAAGCCCGCGATGGTGTCGCGCACCGTCGCCAAGCGCGCCGGCTCGTTGCGTTGCCCGCGGATGCCCGCGTCGGGCTGGTCGGGCGCGTCGGTTTCCAGCAGCAGGTGCTCGATCGGCATGGTCGCGGCCAGCCCGCGCAGACGGTTCGCGCGTTCGTAGGTGACCGGCCCGCCCAGACCGAGCAGGAAGCCGGCCTTCCACAACTGCCGCGCCTGCTCCTCGCTGCCCGAATAGCTGTGCACCACGCCGCGCAACGGCCCGCAACGGCGGATCGCCGCGATCACCGCGTCGACCGCGCGCCGCGCATGCACGATCACCGGCAGGTCGAAGTCGCGCGCCAGCCGCAATTGACCGTCGAAGTACAGCGCCTGCGTTTCCGGATCCAGGTCTTCGACGAAGTAATCCAGCCCGCATTCGCCGACCGCGAGCGGGCGCTCGCGCTCGATCCAGTCGCCCAGTTCGCGCAGGTGCTCGGGCCGGTGCGAAGCCAGATACATCGGATGCAGCCCGTAGGCCGGATACAGGCCGGGATCCTGCGCGCAGACTTCACGCAACTTGGGCCAACCGGCGGCGTCGACCGCGGGCACCACCTGTCGGGTCACTCCGGCTGCGCGCGCGCGCGCCACGACCTGGTCGCGGTCGGGATCGAACTCGGCCGCGTCCAGATGGCTGTGGCTGTCGACCAGCGCCGTCACGGTTCAGCGCGAGGGCGGGGCGGGCGGCTCCAGCGGAGCGTCCTTGCGCTTCTTCCAGTTGGCCAGCAGCAAGGTGCCCAGGCCCAGCAGCAATTCGTCCGCGAACGGCACCAGGTCCGGAATCACCAGATCCAGCCCGAACAGGACCGCGGTCAGCATGAACAGCCGCGGATAACTCAGGCGACCGAGGAAGCCCATTACGGGAGCGAGCAGGGGATTGGCCATGGACTCACCAGGGGTGTGACGCGCGTTGCAAACACGCTAACACGTCGCCGCGAAGGGTTCATGCAGGGGACAGTTTTGCGGATTTCAATAGGTACTCATTCAGGTTTCGAGTGGTGCAATGGCGCCGTCCACACCCGCGGCTCGTCCCGCACCAAACCGCTTCACCGCAGGAGGCTCACGATGAACAAGAACATGTTGGCTGTAGCGCTGGCTTCGCTGCTCGTAGGCGGCGTCGCCGTCGCCGCGTTCCAAAGCTTCCGAGGCAACGGCACGCCCGCGCCGGCCACCGCGCTGACCAGCGCGGACGCCGCCGCCGTCGGCGCCGAAGGCGATATCGCGCCGAACGGCGCGATCGCGACCACCGCCAAGCCGGAGGTCGATTACGCCGACGTGGTCAACGTCAAGCCGATCAACCAGAAGGAAAAGCTGTACGCGACCGTGATCGGCACCGACCCGGTGCGCGAGACCAGCACCGCCTCGACCCCGCGCGAAGTCTGCGAGGACGTGGTCGTGCAGGAACGCCTGCCCGAGCGCGACGGCAACGTCGGCGGCACGGTCGCCGGCGCCCTGATCGGCGGCCTGATCGGCAACCAGGTCGGCGGCGGTAACGGCAAGAAGGCCGCGACCGTGGCCGGCGCCGCCGCGGGCGGCTACATCGGCAACCGCGTCGACCGCAACCACGTCGGCGGCAAGGTCGTGAACCGCACCGAGCGCCAGTGCCACACCGTCTCGGAGACCTCGCAGTCCACCCGCGTGGTCGCCTACAACGTCACCTACCGTAATCCGGACGGCACCACCGGCAGCATGCGCACCGGCAGCAAGCCGGGCAACCGCATCGCCCTGGGCGACGAGAACAAGGTGGTCGGCTACGACGTGACCTACCGTTACCAGGGCCAGGAGCAGACCGTGCGCATGGACGAGCGTCCGGGCCAGCAGCTGCCGGTGATCGACGGCAAGGTCGTGACCCAGACCGCCTCGGCCGGCGCGGGCAACGAACGCGGCTGAGCGCGCGCGCGGGCACGGCCCGCGGCCATCGGCGCGACGCAACGGGGCCGGACATCCGGCCCCGTTTCTTTTGGGCGCCGTATCGGCGCAGCGCCCGCGCCGATCGGCCTGATAACGCTTACATGCATCCTCGAGCGCGCGCAGCGCGGGTTTACCCCGGACCGGGCGCGGCCAGTACAATGGCGGTCTTTCCGTTCCTACGGTCTCCTGAGCGCGCCATGGCCCTGCATCCCTACGATCTGTACGACGTCCGTTCCCTGCTCACCGAAGAGGAGCGCGCCGTCCAGGACACCGTGGCCCGTTTCACCGACGAGCGCGTGATCCCGATCATCGGCGACGCCTTCGACCAGGGCCGTTTCCCCAAGGAACTGGTGTCCGAGATCGCCGACCTCGGCCTGCTGGGCTCCTCGCTGCCCGAGCAGTACGGCTGCGCCGGCCTCAATGCGGTCAGCTACGGCCTGATCTGCCAGGAACTCGAGCGCGGCGACAGCGGCATCCGCAGCTTCGTCAGCGTGCAGTCCTCGCTGTGCATGTACCCGATCTACGCCTACGGCAGCGAAGAGCAGCGCCAGCGCTGGCTGCCGGGCATGGCCCGCGGCGAGATCATCGGCTGCTTCGGCCTGACCGAACCGCACGGCGGCTCCGATCCGGCCAACATGAAGACCCACGCCAAGAAGGACGGCGGCGACTGGGTGCTCAACGGCTCCAAGATGTGGATCACCAACGGCAACCTGGCCGACATCGCGATCGTCTGGGCGCAGACCGAGGACGGCATCCAGGGCTTCGTGGTCGAGAAGGGCACGCCGGGCTTCGCGGCCCAGGAAATCAAGCACAAGATGAGCCTGCGCGCGTCGGTGACCTCGTCGCTGTTCTTCGACAACGTGCGCGTGCCCGAAGCCAATCGCCTGCCCAACGTGAAGGGCCTCAAGGGCCCGCTGGGCTGCCTGACCCAGGCCCGCTACGGCATCACCTGGGGCCCGATCGGCGCGGCCATCGCCTGCCTGGACGAAGCGCTGAACTACAGCAAGGAACGCATCCTGTTCGACCGTCCGGTCGCGGCGACCCAGTCGGCGCAGATCAAGATGGCCGAGATGGCGCGCCGCATCACCCTGGCGCAGCTGCTGGTGGTCCAGCTCGGCCGCCTTAAGGACGCCGGCCAGATGCAGCCCACCCAGGTCTCGCTGGCGAAGTGGAACAACTGCCGCATGGCGATCGACATCGCGCGCGAGTGCCGCGACCTGCTCGGCGGCGCCGGCATCACCACCGAGCACGCCGCGATCCGGCATGCGCTGAACCTGGAGTCGGTGATCACCTACGAGGGCACCGAGACGATTCACCAGTTGGTGGTCGGTCGCGAGCTGACGGGCATCAACGCGTTCTAACGAGTTTCCCTACTCCCGCATCGCGGGAGTAGGTGGCCCGAAGGGCCGGATGAGGGCGCGCCATTGCAACAGCGACGCATGCCGCGACGCTCGCGCGGCCCTCTCCGCAACCCGCGGCCCGGCCCGACCGCATGGCGGTCGGACGTTCGCGACAGCGCGAGTCGGTGGCTCGCAAACGCGTTCCTTTAGCCCGCAAGCGGTAGAGGGGCTCATGGAGCGGGATTCGAATGCGCAGGAGGAGTACGCGGCCGTGATGACCATCCCCGACATCGAATTGGAAACGCCGCGGCTGCTGTTGCGTCCGCCGCGTCTGGACGACTTCGAGGATTGGGCGGCCTTCATGTCCGGCGGCGGCGACTACCTGCGCTACATCGGCGGGCCGCAGGCGCGCTCGCCGGCCTGGCGCGCACTGATGTCGGTGATCGGCTCCTGGGCGGCGCTGGGCTATGGCTTCTTTTCGGTGTACGAGAAAGCCTCCGGGCGCTGGATCGGCCGGCTCGGCCCCTGGCAGCCCGAGGGCTGGCCGGGTCCGGAAGTGGGCTGGGGCATCATCGAAAGCGAGGGCGGCAAGGGCTATGCGAGCGAGGGCGCGGCCGCGGCGATCGACTGGGCCTTCGAGCACCTGGGCTGGACCGAAGTGATCCACAGCATCGACACCGGCAACCTCGGCTCCAAGGGCGTCGCGGCCAAGCTGGGTTCGCGCTACCTGCGCCAGGACCGGCTGCCGGCGCCGTTCGACGACAAGGACATCGAGATCTGGGGCCAGAGCCGCGAGCAATGGCGCGCGCGCCGCGCGGGAGCCTCGGCATGATCGCGATCCACGGTTTCTCGCCCTCGGGCAATTGCCACAAGCTCAAGCTGCTGCTGGAGCAGCTCGGCCGGCCGTATCGCTGGGTCGAGGTCGACAGCAGCCGCGGCCAGACCCGCACGCCGCAGTTCCTGGCCCTGAATCCGAACGGCAAGGTGCCGGTGCTCGAACTCGAGGACGGGCGCACGCTCAGCGAATCGAACGCGATCCTGTACTACCTGGCCGACGGCACGCCGTTCCTGTCCGACGATCGTTGGCAACGCGCGCAGACCCTGAGCTGGATGAACTTCGAGCAGTACAGCCACGAGCCCTACGTGGCTGTCGCGCGTTTCATCGCCGGCTGGACGCCGCTGGACTCGCCACGCCGCGCCGAGCTGCCGCGCCTGCGCGAGCGCTCGCACCTCGCCCTGCAGGTGATGGAAACCCACCTGCGCGAGCACGACTGGTTCAGCGCCGGGCGTTACGGCATCGCCGATATCGCGTTGTTCGCCTACACCGATGTCGCCGGCCACGGCGGCGTCGACCTGACGCCGTACCCGGCGCTGCGGTCCTGGCTGGCGCGCGTGCGTGCGACGCCGGGCTTCGTCGCCTTGCCCGAGCCCGACGCGATCGCCGCCGCGCTCATCGCGCAGACCCCATGAACCCGATCCACGCCTAAACGACCCGATCCCCCTACGACTAGCCGGCCCCCGGGGCGGCGGAGCCTCACGATGTCAGCGCAAGCGCAGTCTTCGATCTTCAGCAGCGTCCCCCACTTCAACGCCGTGCCCAGCCCGATTCCGGCCCGCATGAAGGGCCTCAACCGGGCCGAGATCTGCGACCTCAACTTCGTCGAGTTCGTCAAAGCCTGGAGCGGCCGCGCCGACGCGCGCCCGGCCGCGCACGAGGCGGTGCTGGACGGCAGCGCGTTGGACGCGCAGGGCTTTCGCGAGCTGTTCGAATCGCAGCTGATCAGCCGCCATCTGGACCTGATGGCGCGCGTGCTGCGCGTGCAGAACAAGGTCTTCTACACCATCGGTTCCAGCGGCCACGAAGGCAATGCGATGGTCGCGCGGCTGACCCGCCATACCGATCCGGCCTTCCTGCACTACCGCAGCGGCGGCTTCATGGCCGAGCGCTTCCGCAAGCTGCCGGGCATGGACCCGGTGATGGACTCGGCGCTGTCGTTCGCGGCCAGCAAGGACGATCCGGCTTCCGGCGGCCGTCACAAGGTCTGGGGCAGCAAGCCCTTGTGGGTGCTGCCGCAGACTTCGACCATCGCCTCGCACCTGCCCAAGGCGCTGGGCACGGCGGTCGCGATCGAAACCGGTCGCCGCCTCGGCCACGCGCTGCCGATCCCCGACGACAGCATCGCGATCTGCTCCTTCGGCGACGCCTCGGCCAACCACGCCACCGCCCAGACCGCGTTCAACGCCGCGGCCTGGACCGCCTACCAGAAGCTGCCGGCGCCGGTGCTGTTCGTGTGCGAGGACAACGGCATCGGCATCTCGGTGAAGACCCCGGGCGGCTGGATCGGCAACCGCTTCCGCAACATGGACGGCCTGGATTATTTCGCCGCCGACGGCCTCGACCTGGCCAGCGGCTACGCCGACGTGCAGCGCGCCGTCGAACACTGCCGCCGCAGCCGCCGTCCGACCTTCCTGCACCTGCGCACCACCCGCATCATGGGCCACGCCGGCACCGACTTCGAGATCGAATGGCGTTCGGTCGAGGAGCTGTGCGCGGTCGAGGCCAGCGACCCGCTGTTGCGTTCGGCGGCGATCGCGCTGGAATCGGGCCTGATGTCGCGCGACGAAGTGCTCGAACTGTACGAGGCCACGCGCAAGCGCTGCTTCGCCGCGGCCGAGGAAGCCGACCGCCGGCCCAAGCTCGACCAACTCGCCGAAGT
The DNA here is from genome assembly GCF_900114355.1 of Lysobacter sp. cf310. Taxonomy (GTDB): domain Bacteria; phylum Pseudomonadota; class Gammaproteobacteria; order Xanthomonadales; family Xanthomonadaceae; genus Lysobacter. The sequence goes on along the minus strand of NZ_FOSS01000002.1, from coordinate 110,426 downwards.
GATCGCGCCACTGGCGCCGTACACGCCGGCCGCGGTCGCGCAGGAAGCCCGGCGCGCCGACTACGCGCCGCGCCGCCTGGAAGTGTTCGGCGGCGAAGCCAAGCTGCCCGAGAACCAGCCGCCGCGGCATCTGGCGATCCAGATCAACAACGCCCTGCACGACCTCTTCGCCAAGTACCCCGAGACCCTGTTGTTCGGCGAGGACGTGGCCCAGAAGGGTGGCGTCTACACCGTCACCAAGGGCTTGCAGAAGGCCTTCGGCCCGCGCCGCGTGTTCAATACGCTGCTCGACGAAACCATGATCCTGGGCATGGCCCAGGGCTTCGCCAACGTCGGCCTGCTGCCGATTCCCGAGATCCAGTACCTGGCGTACTTCCACAACGCCTGCGACCAGATCCGCGGCGAGGCGGCGTCGCTGCAGTTCTTCAGCAACAACCAGTACCGCAATCCGATGGTGGTGCGCATCGCCGGCCTGGGCTACCAGCGCGGCTTCGGCGGCCACTTCCACAACGACAATTCGATCACCGCGCTGCGCGACATTCCGGGCCTGGTGGTGGGCTGTCCGTCGCGCGGCGACGACGCCGCGACCATGCTGCGCACCCTGACCGCGCTGGCCAAGGTCGACGGGCGCGTGGCGGTGTTCCTGGAGCCGATCGCGCTGTACATGACCAAGGATCTGTACGAGCCGGGCGACGGCGCCTGGCTGACCGCGTACCCGCAACCCGACGAAGCGATGACGCTGGGCGAGGGCAGGGTGTACGGGGAGGGCGACGATCTGGTGATCTTCAGTTACGGCAACGGCGTGCCGATGAGCCTGCGCGCGGCGCGCGCGATCGAGGCCAAGCACGGCTGGAAGACGCGCGTGGTCGATCTGCGCTGGCTGGTGCCGCTCAACGACGCCTACATCGCCGAGCAGGCGCGCAACGCCAAGCGCATCATCGTGGTCGACGAAGGCCGGCGCAGCGCCGGCGTGGGCGAGGGCGTGATCACCGCGATCGCCGAAGGCGGCTACGGCGCGCGCCCGTTCCAGCGCGTGGTCGGCGTGGACACCTACACCCCGCTCGCGGGCGCGGCCTTCCTGGTGATTCCGGGCGAGGACGACATCGTGGCCGCGGCGGACACGCTGGCCGCGGGCTGAGGCATCGGTGGGCGGAGCGACTCGCTCCGCCCGCTAGCGTCGGCGCTTGGGCGTAGGAGCGGCGTCGCGCAGGGATTTCCTACGCTCACAAGCCGCGACCTTGAGGCATGGCATCGCCGCCGCACGCGGCAGTGCGGTCGCGGCTTGCGCCGCCTCTACCGGAGGTTGCCGCGCGGCATTGGGCGGCTAGCGCGCCAAGCCGTCCAGCAATGCGATCTCGGCCACCGCGTGGCCGTCCAGGCTGAGTCCGCCTTCCGCACGCTCCAACGGCGCGACCGCGAGGGCCAAATGGCGGTCGCCCGCGCTGGCGCTGGCCGCGATCGTGCCCAGCACCGCATCGTGCGAGCGCAGCTCGGCGCCGACCGCCACCGAGTGCGGCGATTCGATCAGCGCCAGCCCGCGTTTGGCCTTGCCCAGGAAATGCGTGCGCGCCACGATCTCCTGGCCCGGATAGCAGCCCTTCTTGACGCTGAAAGCGCGCAGTCGCTCCAGCGACAGCTGCTGCGGGGTCCATTGCTCGGCCTGGGACGGGCCCAGGCGGGGCAGGCCGTGGCGCAGGTCGTCCAGGGCCCAGCGCGCGGCCAGGTCCGGATCTTCCGCGCCCGCCGTGGGCGCGATGCGCAGCGCGCGCGCGCCGCCGTCGCCGCTGCAGTCCAGTTCCACGCCCGTCGCCTCGTCGCCGGCCAGGCTCGCGCCCGCGGCGGCCTGCGGCGCTGCGTAATGCCCAAACGCGCGCAGATCCTCGCGTACGACGATGGTCGTCTTGCTTCTGAACAAGAATCGTTTCAGCGCAGTCGCGACCGATTCCGGGTCGGCATCGGGCAGCAGCAGCCAGATCCGCTCATCGGCCAGACGCAGCAAAGCCATCAGCGCGATCAGCCGTCCTTTGGGCGTCAACCAGCCGCTCCATTGCCACTGGCCGGGGGCCAAGGCGTTGACATCGTTCATGAACTGCGCCTGCGCGAACGTCGCCGCGTCGCGGCCGGAAAGCTCGATCACGCGGTGGCCGGGCAGGGCGAACGCCTGTCCGGACGAAGGCTGCGGGTTGTCATGCATGGGGGCGGGACTTAAGATTTAACGCTGTGATGATAGGCGAAACCACCCCGGAAGCAGCGCCCGACCCCCAGGTCGAGGCTCCGACGACTTCCGTTCCGGCCACCGGCAGCGATGCGCCACCGGGCAAGGAGTACGGCGGCCGCGAGGGTCCCGAACCGACCCGCTACGGCGACTGGGAAAAGAACGGCCGCTGCATCGACTTCTAGCTACGCCCCGCCTTCACGACACCTCACCGATCCTTCCTGCCACGCGGCGCCGCCGCCCAGCCGAGACAGCCATCGCTCATGGCGAACCGCGAACGCCCCTTGTCACCGCATCTGCAGGTCTACGCCTGGCAGATCCAAATGGTGACCTCGATCGTGCACCGGACCACCGGTATCATCCTTGCCGTCGGTGGTCTCCTGATTGCCTGGGCGCTGGTCGCCCTGGCGGCTGGTCCTGACGCCTGGGCCCAGTTCACCGCCTGCGCGCGCTCGCCGCTGGGCTTCCTGATCCTGTTCGGCTGGACCTGGGCCTTCGCCTTCCACCTGATCAACGGCATCCGTCACCTGGTCCAGGACGCCGGCTACGCCTACCGCGTGGCGAGCTTCGTGCGCAACGGCTGGATCAGCGTGATCGGCAGCCTGGTGCTGACCGCCGTCATCTGGCTGGTCGCGATGATGCAGCGGGGTGGCGCATGAGCGGCCGCGGCAAGTTGCGCAATCCGCTCAAGACCGCGCGCGGCCTGGGCTCGGCGAAGGACGGCACCCACCACTTCGTGGTCCAGCGCGTCACCGCGGTCGCCTTGATCTTCCTGAGCCTGTACGTGCTGGGCCTGGTGATTTCCTGGATCGGCGGCGATTACGCCACGGTGCGCGCCTCGGTCGCCCACCCCTGCAACGCCGTGCTGCTGGTGGCGTTCCTGATCGCGATGTTCTGGCACGCCAAGCTCGGCCTGCAGGTGATCATCGAGGATTACGTGAGCCACCACGGGCTGGCGCTCGCCTCGCAGCTGGCCGTCGTTTTCATTTGCGTCCTCGCTGCGCTCGCTAGCGTGCTCGCCGTTATCCGCATCGCGCTGGGAGCCTGACCGTGGCCGCTGCTTACAAGATTCAAGAACACAAGTTCGACATGATCGTGGTCGGCGCCGGCGGCGCCGGCCTGCGCGCTACCTTCGGCCTGGCCCAGAAGGGCCTGAAGACCGCCTGCATCACCAAGGTGTTCCCGACCCGCTCGCACACCGTCGCCGCCCAGGGCGGCATCTCGGCCGCGCTGGCCAACATGGGCGAGGACGACTGGCGCTATCACTTCTTCGACACCGTCAAGGGTTCGGACTGGTTGGGCGATCAGGACGCGATCGAGTACATGTGCAAAGAGGCCATTCCGGCCATCATCGAACTCGAACACCAGGGTGTGCCGTTCTCGCGCACCGAAGAGGGCAAGATCTACCAGCGCCCGTTCGGCGGCATGACCACCAAGTACGGCGAAGGCCCGCCGGCGCAGCGCACCTGCGCCGCCGCCGACCGCACCGGCCACGCCATCCTGCACACCCTGTACCAGCAGTCGCTGGCGCACGATGCGCAGTTCTTCATCGAATACTTCGCGCTCGACCTGATCATGGACGCCGACGGCGCCTGCCGCGGTGTGCTCGCCCTGGACATGGCCGAGGGCACGCTGCACCTGTTCCGCGCCCAGGGCACGGTGCTGGCGACCGGCGGCTACGGCCGCGCCTACTTCTCGGCGACCTCGGCCCATACCTGCACCGGCGACGGCGGCGGCATGGCGCTGCGCGCCGGCCTGGGTCTGCAGGACATGGAGTTCGTGCAGTTCCACCCCACCGGCATCTACGGCGCCGGCTGCCTGATCACCGAAGGCGTGCGAGGCGAGGGCGGCATCCTGCGCAACAGCAACGGCGAACGCTTCATGGAGCGCTATGCGCCCAGCGTGAAGGACCTGGCGCCGCGCGACATGGTCAGCCGTTCGATGACCATCGAAATCCGCGAAGGCCGCGGCGTGGGCGAGCACAAGGACCACATCCTGCTCGACCTGACCCACCTGGGCCCGGAAGTGATCCACGAGAAGCTGCCGGGCATCGCCGAGTCGGCGCGCATCTTCGCCAACGTCGACGTCGAGAAGGAGCCGATCCCGGTCATCCCGACCGTGCACTACAACATGGGCGGCATCCCGACCAACTACCACGGCGAAGTCGTGCAGCTGAAGAACGGCAACCCCGACGCGGTGGTGCCGGGCCTGTACGCGATCGGCGAAGCGGCCTGCGTGTCGGTGCACGGCGCCAACCGCCTGGGTTCGAACTCGCTGCTGGACCTGGTGGTGTTCGGTCGCGCGGTCGCCAACCGCTGCGCCGAGACCGTCAAGCCCGACGCCCCGCAGCCGCGCCTGGCCGCGGACGCCTGCGATGTCGCCCTGGCGCGCCTGGACAAGCTGCGCAACGCCAATGGCGGCACGCCCACCGCGGTCATCCGCGACAAGATGCAGCGCACCATGCAGGCCGACGCGGCGGTGTTCCGCACCGGCGAGACGCTCAGCGACGGCGTGCGCAAGATCCGCGAGATCCACGCATCGTTCGCCGACGTCAAGGTCAGCGACCGTTCGCTGATCTGGAACTCGGACCTGATCGAGACCTACGAGCTGTCGAACCTGCTCGGTCAGGCCCTGGCGACCATCGTTTCGGCCGAGAACCGCACCGAGTCGCGCGGCGCCCACGCCCGCGAGGACTTCCCGACGCGCAACGACGCCGAGTGGCAGAAGCACACCCTGTGCTATGTCGACGAGAGCGGCAAGACCAGCATCGACTACCGCCCGGTGCACAACTACACGCTCACCGACGACGTCGCCTACGTCCCGCCCAAGGAGCGTAAGTACTGATCGGCCCCGCGGCGCGCGCCCGCGCGCGCCGGCACCTCATCCGACCCCAGTACCGACGCTAGCCGAGAGATTGCCAGCATGGCCCAATTCGTCCTACCGAAGAACTCGCAGATCCAGAAGGGCCGCCATTGGGCGACGCCGGGCGCCAAGCAACCGCGCACGTTCAAGGTCTACCGCTGGAACCCCGACGACGGCATGAACCCGCGCGTGGACACCTACGAGGTGGACCTGGCGACCTGCGGCCCGATGGTTCTCGACGCCTTGATCAAGATCAAGAACGAGATCGATCCGACCCTGACCTTCCGCCGTTCCTGTCGCGAAGGCATCTGCGGTTCCTGCGCGATGAACATCGACGGCACCAACACCCTGGCCTGCACGCGCGCGATCGCGGACTGCGGCAAGGCCGAGGTGCCGATCTATCCGCTGCCGCATATGGACGTGGTCAAGGATCTGGTGCCGGACCTGACCCACTTCTACGCCCAGTACGCCTCGATCAAGCCCTGGCTGCGCACCCAGAGCGCGACCCCGTCCGATCGCGAGCGCCTGCAGTCGCCGGAAGACCGCAAGAAGCTCGACGGCCTGTACGAATGCATCCTGTGCGCCTGCTGCTCGACCAGCTGCCCGAGCTACTGGTGGAACGGCGACCGCTACCTCGGCCCGGCGATCCTGCTCCAGGCCTACCGCTGGATCGTCGACTCGCGCGACGAGGACACCGGCGCGCGCTTGGACGATCTGGAAGATCCGTTCAAGCTCTACCGCTGCCACACCATCATGAACTGCGCGCGCACCTGCCCGAAGGGTCTGAACCCGGCGCAGGCGATCGGCGAGATCAAGAAGCTGATGCTGGCGCGTCGCGTCTAAACGCGGCGCCACCGGCCCGTTCGCGGCGACGTGCCCTCTCTCCCGCTTGCGGGGCGAGGGCAGCGCGGCTCCACCAGCCCGGCTACCATCCCCATCTAGCCCGACACCGACAGGCGAGCGATGGACCCCAAGCAGTTGTTCCTGCCCGCCGCCGCGATGGCGGCGCTGACCTGCCTGGTCTGGATCCGCATGTACGTGGTCCGCATCGGCCAGATGCGGCGCGAGCGCATCCATCCGCAGGCGGTGGCGACCTCGGCGCAGGCCAGCGCCAGGCTCACCCACAGCGCGGCCGCCGACAACTTCCGCAATCTGTTCGAACTGCCGGTGCTGCTGTACCTGGCGCTGACCGTGGCGGCCGCGACCTCGCTGGGCGATCGGGTCGTATTGAGCCTGGCCTGGAGCTTCGTGGCGCTGCGCGTCGTCCATAGCGCCATCCATTGCGGCTATAACCGGGTCATGCACCGGTTCGCGGTCTACGTCGCTGGCGCCTTGGTGCTGTGGTCGCTGTGGGCTTATCTGGCCTGGGGGCTGTTGCGCGCATGAAGACTCCGATCCCAAGTTCGGATGCGGGCGCGACGTCGACGCGACCGGGCCCTAGCTGGCGAAGAGGGTGGCTGGTGCTCGCCCTGAGCGCAGCGCTCTGGAGCCTGGCCGCGCCGGCCGCCGACAACGCCCAAACCGACAGGCTGGCGCTGGCGCGCGAGTACGTTGCCAACGCCAAGCCGCACGGCTTCCTCGAGCATCTGCCGCCGCCCGATCCGGATGCCGACGCCGATCGGCAGCGGCTCGCGCGCGCGGTGCGCGCCATGCCGCGCGAGGTCCTGGCGCAATCCCTGGCCGCGGCCTTGGCCGAACGCGCCAGCCTAGAGCAACTGCGCGAGGCCGCGGCCTACGCCCGGTCCGACGCTGGCCGTTTCGCCGCCGACTGCTTCGCGCGCATGCCTTTCGCCGGAGCGCGCGGCGAGGGCTGCTTCGGCAGCGACGAAGACCAGCAGCCCTTGTTCGCGCAGGTGGTAAAAGCCCAGGTGGGCGTGCCCGGACAGGTGTACCAACTGGCGGCGCAGGGCATGCAGGGCGCCATCGCCGATGCGCTGCGCGCCCTGATGGCCAGCGACGACGATACCCGCCGCTTCTTCGACGATTACTGCGCTCGCCAACCGCAAGCCGGTCCATGTCCATCCTTGCGCGCGCCCAGCGGGGCGACGCCCACCGCCGAGAGCCGCATCCATGACTGACCGTACCCAGCCACGCCGCCCGCGCACGCGTCGCGCCAGGATCGCGCTGTTGAGTCTGCTCGCGGTGGCGCTGCCGTGGTCGCTGTCGGCCGCGCCTGCGGCACCGACGGCCGAGCAGTTGGGCGTGGCGCGCGACTACGTCGTGACCGCGCGCTTCGTCGACCTGCTGGACGGCATGGTGAACTACATGGCGGAGAACTCCGCCGGTTCCGACAGCGAGAACGATCTGGCCATGAAGCGCCGCATCGTGCGCGACATGTCGCGCGAAGTGATGACCGATTCGCTGGCGCGCTCGCTCGCGAGCAATGCCCCGATCGAGGTGCTGAAAGCCGGGCTCGCCCACGCCAAGAGCGATATCGGCCGCATCGAGTTCGCCTGCCTGTCGCGCTGGCCGCAGCCGGCCGAAGGCTATCAGGGATGTATCGAGGCCGGCGCAAACAAGACCCAGATCCTGCGCCTGGCCGAACACGGCGAAACCGAATCCGGCTGGCCTCTGGTCGGCAAGCTGCTCAAGGGCGACGCCATCGTCATCGCCTTGACCGCCGCCACTCGCGACCTGGTCGCGCGCGATCCCGAAATCGCCGCGCAGCTGAGCGAGTACTGCCAGCGCAAGCCCGGCGAAGGCATGTGCGGCGCCATCGTCGACAAGGCGCCCGCCACGCCGCCGGCCGCGGGAGGCAGCGATGGCCTACCGTGAAGAGGGGGAGGCGGTCGCCGGCCGCGCCGTGGCCCCTGATGCCGTCGTTATGGCCGGCTACTGCGGCCCCGATGCGGACGCCGGCCTGCGCGCAAGTTCGCACACACCGACCGATGCCAGGACGACACCGTCCCAGGAGGCTGCCAACCATGACTGACGACGTCGAACTGCGGCGCCTGCGCTGGCGCAGCCGTCGCGGCATGCGCGAGCTGGATCAGCTGTTCGGCCGCTACCTCGACCGCGCCTGGGCGCAGGATTCCGAGGCCCAGCGCGGCGTTTTCCTACGCTTGCTGGATTGCGAGGACGATAAGCTCTGGCGCTGGTTCATGGGCTACGACGCTTGTCCCGATGCCGAACTCGACGCGCTCATCCAACGCATCCGCGCCATGCCGGCTTGAATGGCGGCCTTCGCGCTCGCTCGCCTGCGCGCTGGTCGCGATCGGCCTGCTCGCGGCCGGTGCGGTCCTGAGCAGCGAATTGCCGGCGCCCTGGTCGCTGCCCTTGGCCGCGGGCGCCGCGCTCTACGGCGCCTGGCTGGCGGGGAGGGAGCTACGCCGCGCGCCGCAGCAACTGGTGGTCTCGGCTGACGCGGTCGCCCTGGACGGCGCGCCTCTGGACCAGCCGGCCCTGCAATGGCGTGGTCCGCTAGCGTTTCTGCGCTATCGCGACGGCTCCGGCCGGCTCCGGCACCGGATCTGGTGGCCCGACACCCTGGATTCCACCGGCCGTCGTGAACTGCGGCTGGCTTGGCCGGTCCAAACGCCTACGCCCGATTCGCTTTCGATGGCACCATAGCCGGATATGTTCAAACCTATTCCTGTCGCCATCGGCCTGCGCTACCTGCGCGCCAAGCGCCGCAACGGCTTCATCTCCTTCATCTCGCTGGCCTCGATCGCGGGCATCGCCTTGGGCGTGACCGCCCTGATCACCACCCTGGCGGTGATGAGCGGCTTCCAGCGCGAAATCCGCGACCGCATGCTGCAGATGGCCGCGCACGCCACCGTCAGCGCCTATGGCGAGCCGCTCACCGACTGGCAGCGCGCCGTCGACGCCGCCATCGCCGATAAGCGCGTGGCCGGCGCGGCGCCCTACATCGAGAAGGAGACCCTGCTGTCCGGCGCGCGCAACCAGCCCGCGATGGTGCGCGGCGTGCTACCGGCCGAGGAGGGCAAGGTCTCGGTGCTGGCCGAAAAGATGGTCCAGGGCAAGCTCGATTCGCTGACCCCCGGCAGCTACAACATCGTGCTCGGCAAGGAACTGGCGGCGTGGCTGGGCGTCGGGGTTGGCGACAGCGTGGTGATGATGACCTCCGACTTCCGCAGCACCCCGATGGGTGCGCTGCCGCAGCTCAAGCGCTTCACCGTCAGCGGCATCTTCGAGGCCGGCTACAACGAGTTCGACAAGGGCCTGGCGGTGGTCAACCTGCGCGACATCCAGCGCGTGCTGCGCATGGGCGACGGCGTCACCGGGGTGCGCCTGAGGCTGCACGACATGGACCTGGCCTGGGACGTGGCGCGCGATCTCGCGATCGGCCTGGGCGGGCCCTACAACGTCAGCGACTGGACCAGCGACAACGCCAACATGTTCCGCGCGCTGAAGATGGAAAAAACCATCATGGCGATCCTGCTGTCGCTGATCATCGCGATGGGCGCGTTCAACCTGGTGTCCTCGCAGGTGATGCTGGTCACCGACAAGCAGGCCGACATCGCGATCCTGCGCACCCTGGGCCTGACCCCGCGCGGGGTGATGCAGGTGTTCGTGGTACAGGGCACCCTGATCGGCGTGATCGGCACCGTGCTGGGCGTGATCGGCGGCATCGTCCTCACCCTCAACCTCGAACACATCCTCAAGGCCATCGAGAAGGTGCTGGGCGTGCAGTTGTTGCCCGAGGACGTCTACTACATCACCGGCCTGCCCACCGACCTGCAATCCGGCGACGTGGTCGCGATCGCCGCGGTCGCGCTGGCGATGGCCTTCGTCGCCACCATCTATCCCGCCTGGCGCGCCGCGCGCACGGCTCCGGCGGAGGCGCTGCGCTATGAGTAATCCGCAAGCCGAAATGGCCGACGACGCGGTGATCCGCTGCTCCGGCCTGGCCATGACCTACGCCGAGGGCAAGATGCGCACGCCGGTGTTCGACGGCCTGGACCTGGCGGTGGAGCGCGGCGAGACCGTCGCCATCCTCGGCGCGTCCGGCGCCGGCAAGAGCACCCTGCTGCATTTGCTCGGCGGTCTCGACACCCCGACCGCGGGCGAGGTCTTCGTCGCCGGGCGGCGCATGAACGCCTTGTCCGACGCCGCCCGCGGCGCGCTGCGCAACCAGGCGCTGGGCTTCGTCTATCAGTTCCACCACCTGTTGCCCGAGTTCACCGCGCTGGAGAACGTGATGCTGCCGGTGCTGTTGGCGGGCGCGGCCGTGCCCGACGCCAGCCAGCGCGCCAAGGCGCTGCTGGAATCGGTCGGCCTGGGCCATCGTCTCGAACACAAGCCCGGCGAGCTGTCCGGCGGCGAGCGCCAGCGCGCCGCGGTCGCGCGTGCCCTGGTCAACAAGCCCGCCTGCGTGCTCGGCGACGAACCCACCGGCAATCTGGACGAGAAGACCGCCGCGACGGTGTTCGAGCTCATGCTGGCCTTGAACCGCGAGCAGGGCACCAGCCTGGTTCTGGTCACCCACGACCGCCGCCTCGCGCGCCGTCTGGATCGCGTGCTGGAGCTGCACGAAGGTAAGCTGCGCCAGCTGGCCGCCAGCGAGGTCTGATCGCGGATAGGTCCAGTCCGCCGGACCTGAGCTTCGCTCAGATTTCTTCGGGACGCGGCGCGCGCACGCGCGGCAGGAAGCGCCTGTGGCACGCACCGAACTGGCCGTAGTTGAGTCTGGCCAGGCTCAAACTGAGCTCGCCATTCGGCCCGCCGCGGACCTCATCGGCGTTGGTGGTGTCCTGGCCGTCGTCCTCCCAGCAGCACACCGCGCAGATCTCGTAGGCGCGACGCTCATCCAAGGTCTTGCAGCCGCAGCAGGGGCAGCGCAGCGGTAACTCGTTTGCGGCCATGCGGGTGATCTTGGCTCTAAGCGTGTGCTGGATTCTAGCTGTCCGTGTCCCGCCGGTGCTCCAGGGCGTTCATCGCCGCGCCGGCGCCGACGAAGGCCAGCAGGCCCGCCAGCACCAGTTCCCAGGCTTCGCTGCCGGCGATGCCGTTCCTGACGAAGAAGATCGCGCCGCCGATGCAGAACAGCAGCAGCACCAGGTCGGCCCAGGGCAGGGGCTTGCGGCCTTGCCCGGACTGTTCGCCGTAAACCCGATCCATCCGCCGCCCGACCGCGGCCCGCACCCGATTCGTGCGCTCGTCCGTCTCGCCGAACAGGTGCCTCGACTTTTCGAGGATCTCCAGGTCGAGCTTGATCTTGTCGCGGCGCGACTTGGTGCGCAGCTGATGCAGCCAGGCGATCGCGCCGCCCAGCAGGGCCAGCGCGGAGAGAATCGCTTCCATGTTGACGTCGGACAAAGAGCCTCCTCGATGCTGCGCGCGTATCAAACGGAATCGTCGGCGAGGTCGGCGCGACCCTGTCGCCACGGAGCGGTGTTCGAATCTTCGGTTTGCCGTCGCCGACGGGTGGCCTGCGCGCTCATATCTCGTAGCGATAGTGGCAGGACATCTTGATGTCGCGTACGTAGTCGTCGTAGAGGTAGCTGGCGCCGGCGGCCGCATGGCGCGAGGGACGCAGCGCGGTCAGTTTCGCGACGAAGCGGGCGTCGGTGCCGTAGGGCAGGGGCGTGGCCTTGACCGTGGCGGGAATGGCATACAGCGTGGTATCGAAGCCGCGCGACCTGATGTTCAGCGCGAACACGCCCTCCGCCAGGGACTCGATCACCGTGGTTTCGGAGCCCGCGTCGCTGAGCGTGTAGCGGTGTTCGCGGCTGGAAACGACCAGGGACAGGGTTTCCTCGCTCGCCGGAATCGTGCCGTCGAGCTGCATGCTCGATCCCTTGGTCAGCGGCGTGCAGGTCAGGCTGGCGGGGGCAGAGCCGGCGAGGGCTTGGCCGTGGCAGGCGTATGCGAGTAGCGAGAATGCCAACAGACTGCCAAAACGCATGGTGTATCTCCGGCTGACGACGAACTCGTGTCGGCTGCAAGGATTCGCAATTCGGTCAAATCGTCGTCCGACCAGATCCTGGAGAGCGAGATCGCGCCGCTCATCCATTCGAGCCGGAGGCGGGATCGCCATCGCCATCGCCACGAATCTCCTTTAGCAGCTGATTGCAGCTATTGGTCTGCTGTTCCTTCGGCGCCGCGCGCAAGCGTTCGTCCAGCCAGATCTGGTTGTCGCGAATCATGCCGATGGTGTCGACGCCGGTGCGTCGCCCCTCTTCGGCGATGATGCCGCGGCCGGCCTTCACCTTGTCGACGTTGGCGGCCTTCCATTCCTTCAAGGCGGCGTCGTAGGCGTCGCTGTGTTCGGGAAACAGCTGTTTGCAGGTCTTCATCCCGAGCGGATACGAGGTCGAGTTGCCGAAAGCGATGACCGAATCCAGGTTCGAGTCGGGCGGCAGGCCGCAGGTTGCGGCGGCCAACAGAATCGGGAGCAACATGCGGGTTCCCCTGAGCGATCCGGCATTCTGGCGCAGTGTAAGCAACGCGAACAGGGCTGCGGGCAACGGCGTCGCCGGCTAGCCAGGCAGGTCGATCCGCACATCGGCTAAGTCGTTTGCGATCCGCCGCGCAGGGCCCGCGCGGCATCCTCCCAGTGCTCGCCATCGAACCCGTGCACGGGCAGCGAGGCCAGGTCCACGCCTTCCAGGCAGCGGATGTTCACCACCCACACGCTGGGGTCCAGGCGCGGGCGCGAGAACGGCGAGATGCCGCAATGCCGGCACGAATAGTGCTTCGCGGTCATGGTGTTGAACCGATACAGGGTCAGCTCGGACTCGCCGCTGAGGATGCGCAGGCTGGCGTCGGCGGTGCCGTGCCAAAGCGCGCCCTTGCGGCGGCAGATCGAACAGTTGCACTCGATCGCGTATTTCACCTCGCCGTCGAGCTCGAAGCTCACGCGGCCGCAATGGCAGGAACCGCGGTAGGTCTGCTGCATGGTGTCTGCTCTCCTTGGCCGCCCCGCCGCCAGCGCCGTTCATGGCGATCATACGGGAGGCTGCGATGCCGTCGGCATTCGGATTAATCCTAGGTCGCATCGGGCATGACGCCGATAGTGGCGCGCCGACGCGCTTCCTAAGCTGGGTGCCGACGATTCGGTGCGGACGAGGCGATGGCGAAGGGCGATGGGACCCGTGCGACGACGGTAGCCGCCTTCGGCCCGGCCGCGGCGATCGGCTTGCTCGCGGGGGGCGCGCTCTGCCTCTCGGCGCCCGCTCTGTGGCCGGTCCTGCTGCTGTTGCCCCTGCTCGCGGTCGGCGCGCTGGTCTGGGGCCGCTGCGGCGGCGCGCGGCGTCTGTTGGGTGTCGCGCTGGTGGGATTCGCCTGGACCGGACTGCACGCGGCTTACGCCTTGTCCCGGCAGTTGCCGCCGGAGTGGGAACGGCGGCAGGCGACGGTGTCCGGGCGCATCGTCGAAATGCCCGTGCACGAACTCAGGCGTACGCGCTTGCTGTTCCGCGTCGACGATAGCGACGATCAGGTACCGCCCTTGCGCGGACGCCTGCTGCGCCTATCCTGGTACAGCGACGATCGCGTCGAGCGAGAGGTGCTGCGCGCGGGTCAGCGCTGGCGCTGGAAACTGCGGTTGCGCGCGCCGCGCGGCTTGCGCAATCCAGGCGGGCCCGACGCCGAGAAGTACGCGCTGATGCAGGGCCTGAGCGCGAACGGCTATCTGGTCGCCGCCGAGCGAGCGCAACTGCTGGCGCCGGCGGGCGGGCTGGAGGCCTTGCGCGAACGCTTGTCCGACCGCATCCGCGACGCGGTGGCGGTGCCCTCGTCGCGCTACGTGCGCGCGCTCGCGTTGGGCGACACCCGCGCCTTGGGCGAGCGCGACTGGGAGGTGCTGCGCGCGAACGGGCTCACCCACCTGATCGCGATCTCCGGCTTCCACGTCGGCCTGGTCGCGGGCTTCTTCGCCTTGATCGTGCGCGGCCTGTGGCGCCTGCGGCCGGAGTTGGCGCGGCGTTGGCCGCGGCCGATCGCGGCGGCGTCGGCGGCCGCTGTCGGTGCCTTGCTGTACGCCGCGCTGGCGGGGTTCGCGCTGCCCACGGTGCGTACTTTGCTGATGATCGCGGTGGTCGCCGGCGTGCGCCTGTCGCGGCGACCGTTCGAGGGCGCCGGGGCGCTGGCGCTGGCCGCGATCGCGGTGCTGCTGGTGGATCCGCTGGCGGTGCTGGGCGCGGGCTTCTGGCTGAGCTTTCTGGGGGTGGCCTGGCTGCTGTGGTGCCTGCCGCGCAGCGGACCACGGCCTTCGCCGCTACGCGAATTCCTGTCCGCGCAGGGCGTGGCCACCCTGGGTCTGTTGCCGGCCTGTGTGGCGCTGTTCGGCCAGGCCTCGCTGGCCGGTCCGCTCGCCAATCTGCTCGCCGTGCCCTGGTGGAGCCTGGTAGTGGTGCCGCTGGCCTTGATCGGCACCGGCCTGGACCTGCTGTGGACGGGGGCGGGCGAGGGCGCCTGGCGGCTGGCCGCGTTCTGCTTCGACCTGAGCTGGCCCTGTTTCGAACGCTTGGCCGCCGGCCGCCTGGCGCTGTGGTGGTTGCCCGAGCCGCCCTGGTTCGCCCTGCCGCTGGCCCTGCTCGGCGCGTTCTGGCTGTTGCTGCCGCGCGGGGTGCCCGGCAAGCCCTTGGCCCTGCTGCTGTGGCTGCCGTTGCTGTGGCCGGACCGGCACTTGCCGCAGCCCGGCGAGGCCGAGCTGACCGTGATCGACGTCGGCCAGGGTCTGTCGGTGCACCTGCGCACCGCGCACCACGAGCTGCTGTACGACTTCGGACCGGCTGTGGCCGACGGTTACGACGCCGGCGAACGCGCGGTGCTGCCGACCCTGAGAGCGCGCGGCGTGCGCTCGCTGGACCGGCTGATCGTCAGCCACGGCGACAACGATCACGCCGGCGGGCTGGAGGCGGTGGCGCGGGCCTTTCCGGGCGGCGAGCGGCGCGCGCCTGAGGGCGCCGGAATCGCGCAGGCCCGGCCCTGCGTCGCCGGCGAGGCCTGGACCTGGGACGGGGTGCG
The DNA here is from genome assembly GCF_900114355.1 of Lysobacter sp. cf310. Lineage (GTDB taxonomy): Bacteria > Pseudomonadota > Gammaproteobacteria > Xanthomonadales > Xanthomonadaceae > Lysobacter. The sequence goes on along the minus strand of NZ_FOSS01000002.1, from coordinate 95,416 downwards.
CTTCCGCTTCCTGCACCCGCCGCCTCATTTCCCGTACCTGCGCAACGAGTCCAGTTGCGTGCTGCGGATCGACACGGCGCACGGCGCCGTGTTGCTCACCGGCGACATCGGCGAAGTGGTCGAACGCGATCTGGTCCGTCGCGACCGCGAAAGCGGCCGCCGCGACCTGCGTGCGGAGGTGGTCCTGGTCGCCCATCACGGCAGCCGCAGCTCCTCGGATCCTGCTTTCGTGGCCGCTACCGGCGCCCGCCACGCCCTGATCTCCAGCGGCTACGGCAACCGCTACGGCCACCCCAAGCCGCAGGTGCTGGCGCGCTGGCGCGCGGCCGGCGCCCGCGTCTGGGACACCAGCCGCGGCGGGGCCCTGCGGCTGCGGCTGGCGGCGGGCGGGCCCGCGCTGGAAACGCGACGCCAGGCACATCCGAGGCTGTGGGACGCGGCCAGGCGGGTGGAGGCCGCGCCGCCTGGGCTATCCTATCGGCCAGATTGACGCGGCCGAATGGGCCGGAGGTTCGCGAGTGCTGGAACTGATCAAGGCCGGCGGTTGGCCGATGATCCCGCTGTTGCTGCTGTCGGCCGTCGCGCTGGCGATCATCATCGAGCGGTTGTGGACGTTGCGGCGCAAGGCCGTGCTGCCGCCCGAACTGGGCAAGGAAGTCCGTGCCTGGGCCGGTCGCGGCAAGCTGGACCCGGCCCACATCGAATCCCTGCGCGCGACCTCGCCGCTGGGCGCGCTGCTGGCCGCGGCCCTGGACGTGCGCGGGCGCCCGCGCGACGAGATCCGCGAGCGCATCGAGGACGTGGGCCGCCACCTGGTCCATCGCATGGAGCGCTACCTCAATACCCTGGGCACGATCTCGGCCGCCGGTCCGCTGCTGGGCCTGTTCGGCACCGTCGTCGGCATGATCCAGATGTTCCTGGGCATCCTCGATCACGGCATCGGCGACGTGAACCAGCTCGCCGGCGGCATCGGCAAGGCCCTGGTCTGCACCGCTGCCGGCATGATCGTGGCGATCCCGGCGCTGATCGCGCACCGCTGGTTCCGCGGCCGAATCGCCGAGTACATCGTGGCGATGGAGCACGAGGCGATCCAGCTGCTGGACACCCTGGATACGCGCACGCCCGCGCGCCCGGTCGCCGCCACGCCGGCGGCGCCGGTGCAGCAGCAGGCCGCGGGCTGAGGCAGGGCCGGCATGCGCATACGCGACCACCGCGCCGACGACGAGCCGGAGATCAACCTGGTCCCGTTGATCGACGTGATCCTGGTGCTGATCATCTTCTTCGTGGTCACCGCCACCTTCGACGCGCGCTCGGTGCTCAAGCTGGAGCTGCCGCGCGCCAGCGGCGAGCCGGTCAGCGACGCGTCCAAGGCGCTGATCGTGCTGGTCAACGCCGACGGCCGCTACTTCGTCGACGACCGTGAAGTGCTGCGCGACGACCTGGAATCGCTGAAGACGACCATCGCCGAAGTCGCCGGCAGCGACCGCGAGCGCCCGGTGATGCTGCGCGCCGACGCGCGCACGCCCTACCAGGCGGTGGTGACCGTGTACGACGCCCTCGGCCAGCTCGGCTTCCGCCGCATCATGAGCGCGACCGCGCCGCCGGCCGGCACGGGCGCCGCGCCCAGCGAGGGCAAGCGGTGACCGCCCAGGTCTCGCCCTGGCAGACCTACCGCCGCCTGCTCGGCTTCGCCCGTCCCTACGGCGGGCTGTTGTGGCTGGCCCTGATCGGCATGCTGGTCGAGGCCGCCGCGGCCGGCATCTTCACCACCCTGATGACGCCGATCATCAATCTGACCTTCATCGAGAAGGAAAAGAACCTCAGCACCTTGCTGCCGCTGGCGATCGTCGGCCTGTTCCTGCTGCGCGGCGTGGCCGGCTACGTCACCGACTACCACATGGCCAAGGCCGGCCGCAGCATCGCGCGCGACCTGCGCGTGAACGTGCTGGGCAAGTACCTGCGCCTGCCGGGTCTGCGTTTCGACACCGAGCCGGTGCCGTCGATGCTGGTGCGCCTGGGTTCGGACAGCGACCAGGTCGCGCAGGCCGCGGTCGACGCGATGAAGGTGATGCTGCAGCAGAGCTTCCAGGCGATCGCGCTGCTGGGCGCGATGCTGTTCGCGAGCTGGCAGGTGACCCTGGCGGTGCTGTTGATGGCGCCGCCGCTGGCGTTCGTGATGGACAAGATCGGCCGCCGCTACCGCCGCATCAGCCACCGCATCCAGGAAAGCGCGGGCGCGCTGCTGCAGTCGGCCGACCAGGCCCTGGGCAATCATCAGGAGGTCAAGGTCTACGGCGCCCAGGACGTCGAGCTGACGCGCTACGGCGCGATCGCCGACAACCACCTCAAGCTGAGCATGAAGGTCGAGTCCACGCGCAGCATCGCCTCGGCGATGGTGCAGCTGATGGGCGCGGTCGGCCTGGCGCTGCTGCTGTTCGTGGCCGGGCGCGAAGCCCTGGCCGGGCGTCTGGACGCGGGCAAGTTCGTGACCCTGATGACCTCGATGATCGCGATCATCCCGGCCCTGCGTCAGCTCACCAACGTGCAGAACATGCTGCAGCGGGGCGTGGCCTCGGCCGAGCGACTGTTCTCGGTGCTGGACGCCGACGACGAGCCCGACAACGGCAACCGCCCGCTCACCCGCGCGCGCGGCGAGCTCGAATTCCGCGACGTGGTCGCGCGCTATCCGGGCCAGAAGGATCCGGCCCTGGCCGACATCAGTTTCAGCGCCCGCCCGGGCACGGTCACGGCCATCGTCGGCCGCTCCGGCAGCGGCAAGTCCACTCTGATCAAGCTGATTCCGCGCTTCTACGAGCCCGAGTCCGGCCAGATCCTGCTCGACGGCCACCCGGTGCAGGACTATCGCCTGCAGGATCTGCGCCGCCAGATCGCCCTGGTCGGCCAGCAGGTGATGCTGTTCGACGGCACCGTGGCCGCCAACGTCGCCTACGGCGAGTTGCAGGAAGCGGCGCCGGAGGGCCTGGAGCGGGCGGTGCGCGGCGCCAACGCGATGGAATTCGTCGAGCGCCTGCCCGAAGGCGTGCAGACCCACATCGGCGCCAAGGGCGGCAAGCTCTCCGGCGGACAGCGCCAGCGCCTGGCGATCGCGCGCGCGATGCTCAAGGACGCGCCGATCCTGATCCTGGACGAAGCCACCGCGGCGCTGGACACCGAGTCCGAACGCCTGGTGCAGGACGCGCTGGACCGCCTGATGCCCGATCGCACCACCCTGGTGATCGCGCACCGGCTCTCGACCATCGAGCACGCCGACCAGGTGCTGGTGCTGGATCAGGGCCGCATCGTCGAACGCGGCACTCACGCGCAGTTGCTGGAGCAGGGCGGCTTGTACGCGCACCTGCACCGCATGCAGTTCCGCGAGGCGGAGTAGGGCATGGCCGGCAGTTCCCACGAACGCCGCGCGCGCCTGCCGGCGTATTGGTACGGCGACGCTCCGATTCCGATCGGCGCACGCCTGCTGTCGGCGCTGTACGGCAGCGTCAGCGGCCTGCGCCGCGCCCTGTACCTAAAAGGCTGGTTGCGTCGTCGCCACCCCGGCGTGCCGGTGATCGTGGTCGGCAACATCACCGCCGGTGGCGCCGGCAAGACCCCGATGACGATCGCCCTGGTCGAGCGCCTGCGCACCGAGGGTTGGAATCCGGGCGTCGCCAGCCGCGGTTACGGTCGCGAGCGTGCGGCGCCGCCGATGTGGGTGGAAGGCATCACCGACCCCGCCGTGGGCGGCGACGAGCCGGTGCTGATCGCCGCGCGCACCGGCGTCAAGCTGCGCGTCGATCGCGACCGTTACGCCGCCGCGCGTGCGCTGGTCGAGGCGGGCTGCGACGTGGTGGTCTGCGACGACGGCCTCCAGCACTACCGCTTGGCGCGCGACATCGAAATCGAGGTGGTCGACGGCCGCCGCCGTTACGGCAACGCGCAACTGCTGCCCGCCGGCCCGCTGCGCGAGCTGCCAGAGCGCGCCGCGCGCTGCGACTTCCGCGTCGTCAACGGCGGCGAGACCGGTTTCGGCGAGTGGCCGATGCGGCTGGTCGCCGACCAGGTTCTGCCGGTGCTGGGCGGGCGCGGGCGCAAGCTCAGCGGCTACTCCGGCCAGCGCGTGCATGCGGTCGCCGGCATCGGCGATCCCGAGCGTTACTTCGCCATGTTGCGCGGCTTCGGCATCGCCGTGGTGCCGCACGCGTTTCCCGACCACCACCGCTACAGCGCCGCCGATTTCGAGTTCGGCAGCCAGCTGCCGGTGCTGATGACCGAGAAGGACGCGGTCAAGCTGGCCGGCGTGGGCGAGGGCTCCTTCGTCACCGAACAGTTCTTCAGCGTGCCGGTGCGCACCGAACTGCCGGAAGCGTTCTGGGTGTCGCTGCTGGCCAAGCTGGCGGCGCTGAAAGGGCGATAGACGCGCGCAGCCGCACGCGATCCGGCGATCGAGCGCCGTGGGCTTGGCGACCCGCAGGCATGCCGGCCGACCGCCACGCGCCTGCGCCGGCTCCGCCGTAAGATGCGGACAGCGCCGCGGCTCCGGATTCGCGGCTCGGCCCCCAGCCCCGCGGCCCGTCCGCGCATCGGAACGCCCATGTCCCAGGATTTCGTCGTCGCCATTCCCGCCCGTTACGCCGCCACGCGTCTGCCCGGCAAGCCGCTGCGCCTGCTCGCCGGCGAGCCGCTGGTGCTGCATGTCGCGCGCCGCGCGCTCGCGGCCGGTGCGCGCGAGGTCTGGGTCGCGGCCGACGACGCGCGCATCGCCGAGGCCTTGCGCGACAGCGGCGTGCGGGTGGCGATGACCTCGACCGAACACGCCTCCGGCACCGATCGCCTGGCCGAATGCGCGCGCATCGCCGGTTGGTCGGACGACACCGTGGTGGTCAACCTGCAAGGCGACGAGCCGTTCGCGCCGGCCGCGGGCGTCCGCGCCTGCGCCGAGGCGCTGCGCGCGAGCGGTGCCGAGATGTCGACCCTGGCCGCGCCGGTGACCGAGGTCGAAACCCTGCTCGATCCCAATGCGGTCAAGCTGGTGCGCGCGGCCAACGGCGACGCGCTGTACTTCAGTCGCGCACCAATTCCGTGGCCGCGCGACGAGTTCGCGCGCGACCGCGAACGCATGCCCGAGCAGGGCCAGTGGCTGCGCCATATCGGCATCTACGGCTACCGCGCCGGCTTCCTGCAGCGTTTCGCGGCGATGCCGGCGGGGCGGCTGGAACGGATCGAATCGCTGGAACAGCTGCGCGTGCTCGAGGCCGGCCATCGCATCGCGGTCGCGCTCACGCCAGAGCCGTTCCCGCCCGGCGTGGACACACCGGAAGACCTGGCGCGCGCCGAGGCGCGCCTGGCCCAGGGCGCCTGAGCCGTGCGCCTGCTGGTGGTCTGCCTGGGCAACATCTGCCGCTCGCCGGTGGCCGAGGGCGTGCTGCGCGCGCGCATCCAAGCCTCGACCCTGGCCGGCCAGGTCGAACTGGATTCGGCCGGCACCGGCGACTGGCACGTGGGCCAGCCCCCGGACCGGCGCGCGATCGCCAACGCCGCCGAGCACGGCATCGATATCTCCGGCCTGCGCGCGCGCCAGCTGCAGGCCGCCGACTACCGCGACTTCGACTGGCTGCTGTGCGCCGACCGCGCCAACCTGCGCGACGTACAGGCGCGCGCGCCACGCGGCGCGCATGCGCAGGCCGCCCTGCTGCTGGATTGGACTGGCGTGGAAAGCCAGGGCGAGGTGCCCGATCCCTACACCGGCGGCCCCGCTCAGTTCGAGCACGTGTTCCGCCTGCTGGACCGCGCCGCCGACGGCGCGATCGCGCGCTTGCGCGAGGAACTGGGGCTGCGGGGGCGCCAGTAGCGAATCCCCGCGATCCGTCCCGCCGGCGCGCACCACCGGCGTTCAGGCGCGCGCGCCCCCTGGGTTCGTAAACGCATGCCTACACAAAAGGGCGGCACCGTCGGTCGCGTCGATGTGCATCGCCGCCGTATCGAGCCGCAACGCGCGCGGATCCGCCCGCTCGGGCCGCTCCCCATCGAATGGGCGGCGGTGGGATTTGCTTCACCGGTCCGCAACCCCCATTCCAGCGCCGCCATCTTGCCTTCACGCATAATCGGCCCAATCCAGTAGCCGATGTTCGCGACCGTGACCGCCCGCACCCCGCCTGCCGTTCCGCCCGCCGTGCGTCCCGACGGTTCGCGCACGGCCGCGCGCGTGCGCGGCCCGATCGCGGTGGAGCGGGGCGCATGAGCGCGCCGCCGCCGCCGTTCGACGGCAAGTCCTTCGTCAAGAAGCTCAGCACCGCGCCGGGCGTCTACCGCATGATCGGTGCCGACGACGGCGTGCTCTACGTGGGCAAGGCCGGCGCTCTCAAAAACCGCGTCTCCAGCTATTTCAACGCCACGCCGAAGTCGGCCCGGATCATGGCCATGCTGGCGCAGACCGCGCGCATGGAGGTCACGGTCACGCGCACCGAGGCCGAAGCGCTGATCCTGGAAAACCAGCTGATCAAATCGCTGAAGCCGCGCTACAACGTGCTGCTGCGCGACGACAAGAGCTACCCCTACGTGCTGATGACTCAGGAGGCCTGGCCGCGCATCGCCATGCACCGCGGCCCGCGCGCGATTCCGGGGCGTTATTTCGGGCCCTACGCCAGCGTCGGCGCGGTACGCGACAGTCTCAACCTGATGCACAAGCTGTTCCGCCTGCGCAGCTGCGAGGACAGCGTGTTCCGCAACCGCTCGCGGCCCTGCCTGCAGCACCAGATCGGCCGCTGCAGCGCGCCCTGCGTGGGCCTGGTCGGCGCGCGCGACTACGCCGAGAGCGTGCGCCGCGCCGGGCTGCTGCTGGATGGTCGCAGCGACGAGCTCACCGACGAACTCGGTCGCGCCATGGAGGCCGCCAGCGCGCGCCTGGATTTCGAGGAGGCCGCGCGCATGCGCGACCTGGTCACCTCGATCCGCACCCTGCAGGCGCGCCAGTACGTCGACGGCCGCGCCGCCGACCTGGACGTGCTGGCGGTGGCGATGCAGGGCGCGGCCGCCTGCGTGCTGCTGCTGGCCTTCCGCGACGGCCGCAACCTGGGTACCCGCGCCTTCTACCCCAGGACCAACGGCAGCGACAACGCCGAGGAAGTGCTGGCCGCGTTCGTCTCGCAGTACTACGCCGAGCAGACCCCGCCGCGCGAGATCGTGCTCGACCGCGATATCCCCGACCGCGAACTGCTGGAGCAGGCGCTGTCGGCCGCCGGCGAGCGCAAGGTCCAGATCCGCAGCAACGTGCGCGGCGAGCGCGCCGGCTACCTCGACCTGGCGCGCCGCAACGCCGAACTGTCCCTGGCCGCCGAGCGTACCAGCCACGCCGCCCAGCACGCGCGCGCCGCGGCCCTGCGCGAGATGCTGGGCATGGCTGCGATCCCGGCCCGGATCGAATGCTTCGACATCAGCCACACCATGGGCGAGGCCACGGTGGCCTCGTGCGTGGTGTTCGACGCCGAAGGCCCGGTGCGCGGCCAGTACCGCCGCTACAACATCGCCGGCATCGTCGAGGGCGACGACTACGCGGCCATGAACCAGGCCATCGAGCGGCGTTTCCGGCGCGCGGTCGAAGAGAACGGAGTGATGCCGGACGTGCTGTTGATCGACGGCGGCGCGGGGCAGGTCGAGCAGGCGCGCGCGGCCCTGGACGAACTCGGGGTCGAGGGCGTGATCCTGGTCGGCGTGGCCAAGGGCCCGGCGCGCCGTCCCGGCGACGAGGAACTGCTGCTGCCGGACGGGCGCGTGCTGCACCCGGGCGCCGAGTCGCCGGCCCTGCAGCTGGTCCAGCAGGTCCGCGACGAGGCCCACCGTTTCGCCATTACCGGCCACCGCGGCCGCCGCCAGAAGGCGCGCAATACCAGCCGGCTGGAGGACATCCCGGGCATCGGCCCGCGCCGCCGCGCCAGCCTGCTGCGCCATTTCGGCGGCCTGGGCGGCCTGAAAGCGGCCGGAATCGAGGAAATTTCGCGGGTCGAGGGCGTGAATGCCGCCCTGGCCGAGCGCATCTATGCGACCCTGCACGGGCTGGAGACGCCGGATCCCGGCGCCCCGGCCAAGGCCAACCCGAAAGCGGCCAACGGCGGCACGCGGAGCGAAGGATGAAGTTGACGATACCCACCATGCTCACCCTGGCGCGGATCGTGCTGATCCCGGTACTGGTGGTGGTGTTCTATCTGCCGTTCCAGTGGACCAACTTCGCCGCGGCCTTCATCTTCGCGTTCGCCTCGGTCACCGACTGGCTCGACGGCTGGATCGCGCGTCGTTACAACCAGTACTCGGCCTTCGGCGCCTTCCTCGATCCGGTCGCCGACAAACTCATGGTCGCGGTGGCGCTGCTGCTGATCGTGCAGAAGCATCCGACGGTGTGGATGACGCTGTGGGCGGCGGTGATCGTGGGCCGCGAAATCGCGGTATCCGCGCTGCGCGAATGGATGGCCGAACTGGGCCAGCGCGCGGCGGTGAAAGTGGCCACGATCGGCAAGATCAAGACCATCGTGCAGATGGTCGCGCTGGTATGCCTTTTGTATCAAGAACCTGTATTCGGTTTGCCGATCTTCCGCATCGGCGAATGGCTGCTGGCCGGCGCCGCGCTGCTGACTTTGTGGTCGGGGCTAGCGTATTTGCGCGCGGCATGGCCTATAATGCGCGAGGACGCGAAGGGGCCCTCGGGCTGATCGCGGTATCCGTCTCCGGGGCACTGGGGGCCGGATGCACCGGGGCTGAAGCCCGGGTCCGGGGCTGTAAGGAAAACGAAATTGGGTGTTGACAGTTTTGTTTCCATGCCTAAAATGTTGGTTCCTCTGCGGGAATAGCTCAGTTGGTAGAGCACTACCTTGCCAAGGTAGATGTCGCGAGTTCGAGTCTCGTTTCCCGCTCCAAATTCGAGGAGTCATCCTCAGAAACAAAGCCCCGCATGCGGGGTTTTGTTTTTTCGGCGATAGCCCACGCGCGACGTGTGCAATCGCCACCGCAAGCGGTATGCTTGCGACCAGTCACCGGCCGGGTGGCAGAGTGGTTATGCAGCGGACTGCAAATCCGCGTACGCCGGTTCAATTCCGACCTCGGCCTCCAATTTCGGACCCTGCTTGCAGGGTCCGGCTTTATCGGAACTCCGAAGCCCCGCGCAAGCGGGGCTTTCTTTTTTGCGCGCGCGACGCGTCGATGCTCCGCGCCGCCGGGACTTTCCGCGCGGCCGGCGCCGTGTCGTAAGCTATCGCCGCAGTCGCGATCCAGGCCCGGGTGGCGAAATCGGTAGACGCATCGGACTTAAAATCCGCCGGCCGCGAGGCCATGCCGGTTCGAGTCCGGCCCCGGGCACCACCACCACCTGATTCGGGCGATCCGCCCATAGCCGCCTTCGGCGCGCCCTTGGCTGCGCCGGAACAGGCGACCCGCACGCGCTTGCCCCCAGCAAGAATCGCCGCCGCCCGTGGCCCGTGTATCGCGGCGATTCCGCGCGGCCGCGTACGTTCGCGTACCCATTCGTGCGCTTCGCCCCTGCGCCGTTGTCGCGGTGGGGGCCTTGGCATTGACTGAGCCTGGGGACTCCCGTGGTCGAACCCGTGTCGCGACGCCTGGCTGGCGCCGCGCCCGGGCGCGCGCCGCCGGAGATCGAGCCCACATCGCACAGCCCCGAGCGTCGGGGCGGGGTCAGGAGGCCGGATATGCGTGCTGTTGCAACTAGGCTGTCGTTGTTGAGATTCATCGCCGGATCGAGCACGGTTCGAACGCCGAACCATGCGCTCGCATCCTTGCTCTGCGCGATCGCGCTGGCGGGCTTGTGCTTCGCTCCGGGCCTGAGCGCGCAGACGGCGAGAACCGAAGTAGAGGATTACGACAACGCCATCAAGGGCGCCCAGAGCCTGAGTCGCTCCGGCCCCGACCAGTTCGGCGAATCCGTCGATCTCAAGGACGGCGCCACCGCCTTCGACGCGACCGATATCGAACTGCGCACCAACAGCGGCCTGGCGCTGGCGGTGAAGCGTTCGCTGCGCATCAACTCCCGGGACGCCGGCCAGTACGCCGATCCGGCCAACGACGGCGAGTTGTTCGGCAACTGGCAACTCGACGTGCCCTACATTTCCGGGGTGTTCGACGAGCGCACTGGCTGGGTGTCCAGCATGCCCAACGGGCAGCAGCGATGCAGCATCTCCGGATGGGGTGCGGCGGGCCCGCCGACAGTCAAGAGCGCCTACACGTCTTGGAATACCTACTACCTGCCGGAGGAATACTGGAGCGGCAACAACGTGAATATTCCGGATGTCGGGCGCTATCCCTTGCTGTATCTGCCGCCCGAGCGCTCGCGTCCCACCGATGGCCGCGCCTACTACTGGACCACGCGGGGCGATTGGCGCGTGGCCTGCGTCCCGACGCTGAAGAACGGCACCGGCGAGGGCTTCCTGATCGTCCTGCCCGACGGGACCAGGTACACCTTCGACTGGATCTCCTCGCGCAAGTCGGCGCCGCTCAAGAGCAGCAACTGCGTGTCGACCGCCTTGTACGAAAGCCTGTTCGCGCAGCGCCCGTCGGCGCCGGCGACCGTGCAGTTCGGGCGTCCGCCGCTGACCTGGGAGAGCGGCTTCAATACCCACTACGCGCATGCGTTCGAGGGCGGGGGCGGGTCGCTGGGAGGCTGCGCCCTGAGCAAGCAGATCGTCGTCAACCGACGCGAGTACTTCCTGCACGCGACCAAGGTCGAGGACCGCTTCGGCAACTGGGTCGCGTACCAGTACGACCCGGCGCGGCCGCGGCGTTTGACCTCGATCACGTCCAACGACGGCGTGTCGGTATCGTTCCAGTACGGCGTCAACGGCAAAATCGTGTCGGCCACGACCGGCGATCGCAGTTGGCAATACCAGTACGCCGATGCCGGCGGTCGCGCGCTGGCCGCGGTGGTGCAGCCCGATGGTGGCCGCTGGACGTATCAGTACGGCGACCTGGAGCGCATGCTGAATCCGGAGAATCAACGGGTCGTGTGGATCGATTGCGACCCCGTCATCCTGGCCGACGCGACCCAGTCGGTGACGATCGGGCATCCCGCTGGAGCCAAGGGCGTCTTCACCTTCAAGACCTTGCTGCACGGCACCGACCGCACCCCTGGCTCGTGCTCGGTTCCCAATCCGAACCGGCCGCTGCAGGTCGATCTCAGTCCGACCCTGATGGTCTACAAGGTCGCTTCGTTGATATCCAAGCAGGTCAGCGGCCCGGGGCTGGCCCCGATGGCATGGAGCTATCAGTACCAGCCCAGTTGGAGCTGGAACCCGACCGGCTATTCCGACGACTGCACTTGGGCCGGCGCGAGCTGCAACGCGACCTCGTCCACCCAGGTCGTGGGCCCGGATGGAACCGTCACGCGTTCGACCTTCGGAAACGACTATTACCGCAGCGCCGGCCAATTGCTGCGCGTGGATGTCGTCAGCAACGGCACAGTCCTGCGCAGCGTCGCCCACACCTACATGGCCGACGCCAACGGACAGGCGTATCCAGACCGCGTGGGCTGGGACCCGAACCTGACCAACAACCGCTACGAGACCGAGCGCTTGCGTCCCCTGCGCGCTACCGCAATCACGCAGGATGGGGCCACGTTCGCATGGGAAGTGGAGGCCTGCGCCGGCGCGGCTTACTGCTTCGACGGCTATGCACGGCCCACGGTGGTCAAGAAGCACAGCAGCCTGGGCTACAGCAAACGCGAGGAGATCGCCTACCACGATGATCCGGCGCTGTGGGTGCTGGGCCAGATGCGTCGGCGGGCCGACCTGGGCACCGGCATGCTCGAGTTCGATATCCGCTACAACGACCGTGCCTTGGCCGCCGAGGTCTATTCGTTCGGAGCGCTGCAAAGCTCCATGACTTATGCGGCCGACGGCACCCTGGCCGCCAGCTCGGACGGGCGCGGCAACACGACCTCCTTCGAGAGCTACCACCGCGGCATTCCGCGCCTGACCCGTTATCCTGCGACGCCCGAGGCGCCGTCGGGCGCAGTCAAGTCGGCGTCAGTGGACGACAACGGCCGGATATCCTCGTTGACCGATGAGATCGGCGCGAAGACCTGCTACGGCTACGACGCGATGGGGCGGCTGGCCAGCATCACGTATCCGTCCGAGACCGCTCTCGGCGTCTGCGACGCCTCGCGTTGGCAGCCGGTCACGCTCGCGCTTCAGTATGTCGATTCGGAGGAGCACGGAATCGCGGCGGGCCACTGGCGCCTGGCCAGGCGCATCGGCACGAACGCGCACATCAACACCTACTACGATGGACTCGCGCAGCCGCTGCTGGAGGAGTCCATGGACGCCAACGATGTCGCCGGTACCCTCAAGCAGGTGGTCAAGCGTTACGACGCCGACGGGCGCATGACGTTCGAGTCCTATCCGACCCGAGGCGTCGGCAGTTTCGCCGAGGTGACCGAAGGCACGCGTACCTACTACGACGCCCTGAATCGCGTCACCAAGGTGGAACAGCACAGCGAGCTTGGCCCGCTGAACACTGTGACGGAGTACTTGCCCGGCTTGCAGACCCGGGTCACCAATCCGCGCGGCGCGCAAGTCAGCAATCGCTACATGGCCTGGGACCAACCGCGCTACGACCTTCCGGTGCAGAGCCTGCAGCCGGAAGGCAAGGTCGTGGAAATCTCGCGCCACGCGCAATTTGGCTGGCCGCTGCAGCTCAAGCAACGCAGCGCCGACAATACGTTGCAGGCCAGCCGCTACTACGCTTACGACGGCAATGCGCGGTTGTGCAAGACGGTCGAGCCTGAAACCGGCGCGACGGTGATGGGTTACGACGCCAGCGGCAATCTGGCCTGGTCCGCATCGGGCCTGGACACGACGGCCTTCGGCCCGTCCTACGACTGCCAGCACGTCGCTGCCTGGAACGCGGGGCGTCTCGCACTGCGTAGTTACGACGCGCGCAATCGGCTGTCGCGTTTGAGCTTCCTGGGCGACGGCCGCGGCAACCAGGTATGGACCTACACCCAGGACGGGCTGCCGGCCACGATTACCGCCTACAACGAGGCCAACGACACGGCCGCGGTCGTGACCGGCTACACCTACAACAACCGACGCCTGTTGGAAGGCGAATCGTTGACCCAGCCTGGCTGGTACACCTGGGGCATCGGCTATCACTACGACGCCCGCGGCCATATGGATTGGCAGACCTATCCGGGCGGGGTGGCGATCGACTACGCCCCGAACGCGCTGGGTCAGGCGACCAAGGCCGGCGCGTTCGCCGGCGGCGCCAGCTACCACCCGAACGGTGCCCTCAAGCAGTTCACCTACGGCAACGGCCTCGTCTACACGATGACCCAGAACGCGAGGCAGCTGCCGCAACGCATCGCCAGCAGCGCAGGCGTGCTGGACCTGGGCTACCACTTCGACCAGAACGGCAATGTCACCCAGATGGTCGATGGCCTGCGCGGCGACCATTACGGGCGTTGGATGAGTTACGACGGCCTGGATCGCCTCACCGACGCCGGCTCGTGTTCTTTCGGCGGCGACTGCTGGCATCGCTTCCGCTACGACGCGCTGGACAACATGAAGTCGTGGAAGCTGGCCGGGGTCAAGGACTATGCCGAGTATCTGTACGACGGCCGTAACCGCCTGAGCAATATCCGCAACAGCGCGGGCGCTTCCGTGGTCGGTATCGCCTACGACGTGCACGGCAACCTGGAGAACAAGAACGGTCAGACCTACGAGTTCGACCAAGGCAATCGTTTGCGCGGCGTGACAGGAAAGGAGTACTACCGTTACGACGGCCTGGGGCGCCGGGTGACGAGCTGGCGCCCGGTGGCTGCGGACGGCGCGGATCTGTTGGTGTCGCACTACAGCCAGAACGGTCGGCTGATGTTCCAGCACGAAGCTGGAAAACTCGATCTCTCGCACATCTACCTGGGCGACCGCGTGGTAGCGACGTTGGACGGTGCGGGTCAGGCCAAGTACCGGCACACCGATGCGCTGGGTAGCCCGGTGGCGACGACCAACCAGGCCGGAGCGGTGATCGAGCGCCAGGAGTACGAGCCTTACGGTGCGATCGTCGGTCAGCCTAGTCCCAATGGCTTGGGCTATACCGGCCACCACATGGACGGCGCCACCGGCCTGACCTACATGCAGCAGCGCTACTACGATCCGCAGATCGGGCGATTCCTGTCCGCTGACCCTCTGGCGGTCCGGCCGGCTGGCGACAATTTCAACCGCTATTGGTACGCGAACGATAATCCGTATCGATTCAAGGACCCGGACGGACGCGATTGCGTTTCCGCCAACGGGAGAACCAGGTGCACCATTAAGGGGGCTGACGGAAAGGGCCTGCCCACTGTATCGTTCCCAACGCCGCGAGGGTGGCCAGCGCGGATGAACAGTGGCAGCAGTTGGTTTCACCATTCGTATAGAAAGGCCGCTTCGATAGGAAGCAAGTCCGCGGACAGCGTGCGGACGTCCGTAGTCAACGACCCGACCCCAAACGACAAGGACAACCCGGCGACTCCGGCCGGCACTCCCAACGACGCCACCCCCTCGACCGGTGCAAGATCTCTCGTCGCCGCGCGCGTCAACAACGACGTGTTCAGCTACTCGGTGACCGACCAAAGCGGCAATGCCTGGGTTGTGAATGTCACCCGGCCCTCGCATACGCTGTCTCCCGGTTATGTCATTCGCGGAGTTGTGGGCAACGAGTTGATAAGCGCAGGCGAAGGATTGGCCAAAAAGCAGGGCATATGGGGCTTCTCGGACGTAACGATCAATGACGCATGGCTGGATCAGAATCAAAAGAACGTAGAAGAGGCGGAATGAGGCATCTTGGAAGAATTGCCGTCGGCGTACTGGCTGTCCTGGCCTTACTGCTGCCATCCGGGCTGCAGGCCATGGTATGGACTCCAATCAACTTGTGGGTCGCGCTGACGGCGATCCTGGTGTTCGTGGTCCTGGCTGTTCTTGTCCCTGGGCTGAAATGGCCAAGCGCAGCGGTCGCTTCGCTTCCCATTGCCGTTGCGCCTTACCCGAACTGGATTTGGGCCAGCAACGGCAGAGGGTGGCATTTGCACATTGGCTACAAGTTGCAGCACCTGCAAGACTACGCAATCGAGTTTCTGGTTCTCTATCTCATCGTGCTTATGCTCTTCTTGAGTCTCTTTTGGGCCGTCCGAAAACGGCCCGATGGGACCAAAGGCGAAAGCTGAGGCATGCCAACGTACAAGCTGTCGCGGGCAGGGGGTGCCGTCGGTCCGCGGTCGAAAAGATATAAGCGGACTCATCGGTCGCCGAGGCCGAGCGTTGAGCCAGCCAGTCGCAGGACTGGCTGGCTATCGGCCTTCAAATGCAGGGGAAACCTGGCAGACTCGCTATGCAAAGCACGGCCATCTCGCCGCATTGGCAGTCGTCGATATGTTTAGACGCATTCCCTCGGTGTTCTGGATCATCCTGTTCTGGTGGGCGTTCTGTTCTCTCGTTCTGAGCGGCCAGACCGTGCGCATGAATCAGGCGCTGGGCACGCCCGTCAGTTGGGCCGACTCCTTGGTCAGCACCTTCGCGGGCTGGATGACCTGGGTGCCTCTGACGCTGGGCCTGTATTGGCTGATTCGGCGCTATCCCGTCGAGCGCGGTCGGGTCCTGCGCTCGGGTCTGGTGATGGCGGCGGCGGTGGCGGTGATCGTGTTTCTGCGCGCCGCCTACGTCTACTCCACCGACTCGATCTTCGACTGGTACGGCGACAAACCGCTGCCCGATTTCGGCGGCGTGCTGTTGGCCAGCGTGGACAGCAATTTTTTGATGTCCTGGATCGTGGCCGGCATGGTGCACGCCCTGGTCTTCTACGAGCGCATACGCGAACGCGAGAAAAAGGTGGCGGAGCTGGAGACCAGCCTGGCGACGACGCGGTTGGAAGCGCTGCGGGCCCAGCTCAATCCGCACTTCCTGTTCAACGCCCTGAACTCGGTGGCGGAGATGGTCCATCGCGATGCCGAGCAGGCCGATCGCATGTTGGTGTCGCTGTCGTCGCTGTTGCGAGACAGCCTGGCTTTGGATCGGGGGCAGCAGCGGCCCTTGCGCGAAGAGCTCGCGCTGGTACGCCATTACCTGATGATAGAAGCGATACGGCTCGGCGATCGCCTGCGCGTCGAGTGGCAGGTCGCCGCCGATTGCCTGGAGGTGCCGGTGCCGGCGCTGATTCTGCAACCGCTGGTGGAGAACGCCATCATTCATGGCATCGCGCGCCGGCGTACGGCCGGCACCTTGCGCTTGAGTGCGAAAATCGTCGACCGGCAACTGGTGCTGGAGGTCGAGAATAGCGCCGCGCCGCAGACGGACATGGTTCCGGGCACGGGTATCGGCTTGCAAAGCACCCGCAGCCGTCTGCAGTTGCTGTACGGGGCGGAGGCGGGCCTGAGCCAGGCCGTTACCGACGCCGGGCGTTATCTGATGCGTCTGAACATCCCGGTTGTGCGGATGGATCGGGTCGCGACGCCGAGCGCACGCGAGGCGTTCTCGTGAACGCTCTACGCGTGGCCATCGTCGATGACGAGCCGCTGGCGCGCGCGCGCCTGCGCCGTCTGCTGGGGAAAGTCGGCAACGGTTCGCTGGAGGTAGTGGCCGAATGCGTCGATGCCGAGGAACTGATCGCGATCGCCGACAGCGCTAGGCTGGACGTGCTGTTCCTGGATATCGAGATGCCCGGGGTGGGCGGGTTCGGCGCGTTGGCGCGCTGGCAGGGGCCGCGGCCGCAGGTGGTGTTCGTTACCGCGTATCCGCAACACGGCGTGCGTGCCTTCGATGCGCGCGCCACCGATTATCTGATGAAGCCGGTTTCGGCCGAGCGCTTACGCGACACGCTCAAGCGGGTGCGCGAAAGCATGCCGGCGCTGGCTGCATCGATGCCGGTCACCGGCCAAGGTAAACGCCTGTCGCTGCAGGTCGGTCAGCGCACGCACCTGGTGCCGGTCGAGCAGATCGATCTGGTGCTGGCCCAGGGCAACTACCTGGATGTGCATGCCGCCGGCGCCGTATACACGGTTCGCGGCACTCTGACCGAATTCCACGGCGGTCTGGAGGCGCAGCGTTTCGTGCGCGTGCATCGTTCGGCGGTGGTGCGCGTCGCTGCGGTCCGCGAGATCCGTCCGATCGGTTCCGGGCGCTTTCGCATCAGCTTGTGGGGCGGCCAGCATCTGCATTCCGGCCGGCATTACCGCGATCAGATGCACGAACTGATCGGTTGACGATGCCGAGAGCGGCACAGCGCGGCCACCTGTCGCAGCGCGAGTGCGGTTCGTCGACGCGGTAATGGCGTTCGTCCCCGATGCGCACGCAGCGATGGCCGAATGGGTTTTGATCGAGTCTCTTCCATTCGCCATGGAGCGAGACATGAGCATAGGCAACAAACCCTCGACCCGGTTCGTCATCGCAGCGATCGCGGCGTCTGCGCTGCTGTCGGCCTGCGCGTCCTTCGCAGTCAGCGACGACGCACTGGTCCAGCGCACGGGCTTCGCCTTGGGCATGGAGCCGGGCGAGTTCACGATTTCCAATCGCATGGACGAGGGCACCACCACGCGCTACCAGGTCAAGGCGAGCGGCGGGCGCACGTTCAACTGCTTCGTCGGCGGATCGGTATCGGTACTGGGGAAGTCGGTGTCCGAAGCGGTATGCACCGAAACCGGCAAGGGCGCCAGGCAGTCGGCTCCCAAGTCTCAGCGCTCCGGCACCTGCAACGCGCTGCTGAAGGCTGCCGGTAAGTGCTGAGGCGGCCGCAACGATGCGCGGGACGCCGGGTTCAGCGATCGGGCCGCTCGTCGTGGGTCTTAGCGCGGCGTTCCAGGACGTTGAGCACGGCCAGTACCAGCAAGGTCAACAGGGTCGCGGCGAAGGCAAGGGCCTGGTAGCCGAAGCCGCAGGCGACGCCGATCACCGCCACCATCAGCAGCGAAGCGGCGGTGGTGATGCCGGCGACGGCCTGGCCGCGGCGGTGCGAAAAGATCGTGCCGGCGCCGATGAAGGCCACGCCCGCGATCACCGCTTCGACCAGGCGCAGCGGATCTGTGCTGATCTGCCCTGGCGGCGCCAGGCGCGCGTCGCCCAGGCTGAGCTGGCCGATGCCGACCAGCAGGGCCGAGGCGCCCGCGACCAGCATGTGGGTGCGAAAGCCGGCGGGGCGGTCTTTCAACTCGCGCTCCAGGCCGATCAAGCCGCCCAGCGCCATGGCGTAACCGGTGTCGACGATCACCCACAGCTGCTCCATCCAATCCATGCTCATTCGCGCTCCTCGCGTTTCATGCGGCCGCTTCGATCCGGTAGGGGCTGCTGATGCGATGCGGCTGCGCCAGCGAGGCGGCCGCCAGCGCGCCGTACGCGCGCACCGCGTCGATGCGCAACTCGTTCAAGGCCGGTGGTTCGCCGACGACCAGCGCCGACATCAACAGGCCCGGATCGTCGGCGTGCGGGGTGACCCAACCGGCGATGCCGGCGACCGGTTCATCCTCGCCTATGTCCCAGAAACAGCCGGTCACGGTGTGCAGTCGGCGATGCGTGGGGCGCGACGCCGCGGCATCGGCGCGGTACCGCGCCGCACCGATCAGCAGCACGGTGCGGGCGGCAGCCGCGCAGGTGAGGTAATCGGCCCAGGCGTGCAGGGGCACCTGCGCGATCGGCCCGTAGTGATGCAGGGCGAGGAAGGCATGCAGGCAACGCTCCACCAAGGCGGTCGCGCCGCGGCGATCGAGCTGGATCGCCGTCGATAGCAGGGCCTCGCGATGGTAAGGCGGTGCATTGCGTTGCCGTACCGCCTGACGGAAGCAGGCGCCGACTTCGGCAACGATGTCGACCTGCAGGGACGCGAGCGCGTCCAGCGCCTGCGGCGGGCCGCGCGCGGGGCGGGCCTGACGAGCCTCCAGGCCCGCGAGCAGGAGCAGCTCGGGGACCGGCGGATAGTACTCGCGGCTGGCGAGCCGCAGGGCGGCGTCGATGGACATCGGAAAGTGGACTCGGCGTGTGTGACTGTCCAATACGCCTGCGCGAGTCAAGCGCGCGTCATGTGCGCCCGCGCGCATTGACCCCGCCGTCACCGACGTGAACCGTTCGCCATCGGCGAGATGAACCTCGTTCAAGACGCTCGCTTGCTGACACGGCGCTTGGTCGCCTTCGCGGCCTTCTTGGCGGGCGCGGCCTTCTTCGCCGCGGGCGTGCGCTTCTTGGACTTCAGGCTCTGCTCCAGCAGGGCCATGAAGTCGACCACGTTGGTCGCGGCGTGCTCGTGCTCGGCTGGCTCCTCGACGATCTTGGTGGTCTTGCCTTTGGACTTGATGCGCTTTTGGATGATCGCCGACAGGCGCTTGCGGAACTCGTCGTGATAACCGTCGGGCTTCCACTGCGAGGTCATGGACTCGATCAGCTGCTTGGCCATGGTCAGCTCCTTGGGCGCGATGCGGTAGCGGCCGGTGGCGGCATGGGGCAGCTTGTACTCTTCGGGATCGACCAGCTCCTGCGGATAGCGCAACAGCATCAGGATCAAGGCATCGCCCTCCGGGATCAGCGCGCACAGGTATTCGCGCGTGCGGATCACCACCCGCGCCACCCCGACCTTGTCGGTTTCCCTGAGGGTCTCGCGCAGCAGCACGTAGCCTTTTTCGGCCTTCTTGCCGGGCACCAGCACATAGGGCTTCTCGTAGTAGCGGGTGCCGATCTCCTCGCGGCCGACGAAGGCCTCCACGTCGATGGACTCGTGGGTCTCGGGCGCGGCCGCGGCGATGTCTTCCTTCTCGATCACGACATAACTGCCCTTGTCGTATTCGAAGGCCTTGACGATGTCCTTCCAGGGCACCTCCTCGCCGGTGTCGGCGTTCACGCGCTCGAAGCGGATCGGCTTCTTGTCGCGCGAGTCGAGCATGCGGAAGCTCAGGTCGGTACGGCGCTCGCCGGGCATCAAGGACACCGGAACATTGAGCAGGCCGAAAGAGAGAGTGCCGGTCCAGATGGGGCGTGCCATGGCGTTTTCCTTGCGTAGACGAAGACGCTGCCCACCGACGATACGGGCCCGCGCGTCAACGCCGTTTCATGCGGCTGAAGGCGCGCCGAACGAGCGCGGGCTCAGGCCTGCCGATGCCGCGCGAGCAGCGCGTCCACCCCGTTCAGGTCCTGCGACACGCGCTCGATGCCGTCCCAGGGATGGGCCTTGAGGCGCTTGAGGCGTCGCAGCGCGGAGTCGATGTCGAAGGCGTCGCCGGCCTTGACGCGCCCCAGCTCCTCCCAGCGCAGCGGCATCGCCACCGGCGCGCCGGTGCGTGCGCGCAGCGAGAACGAGGCCACGCTGGTGGCGCCGCGGCCGTTGCGCAGGTAGTCGATGAAGATCTTGTCGCGGCGGAATTTCTTGGTCGCCGTCGCCACGTACTTGAGCGGTTCGGCCGCCGCCATCGACTCGGCGAAGCCGTGCGCGAACGGCTTCACCTGCGACCAGTCGCAGGCCGGCGCCAATGGCACGACCACGTGCAGACCCTTGCCGCCGGAGGTTCGTACATAGCTGCGCAGTTCCAAGGCCTCCAACAGCGCGCGGATCTTGCGCGCCGCGGCGACGATCTCGGACCAGGCCACGCCCGGACCCGGATCCAGGTCGAAGACCATGCGGTCGGCGCGGTCCGGGGTTTCGGCGAGGGCGCCCCAGGGGTGGAACTCCAAGGCGTTGAACTGCACCAGCTCCATCAGACCGGAGGCGTCGCGGATGACCAGATAGTCGGCGCGCGCGCCGGACTCCTCCTTCAGCGCGACCGCATCGACGCGCTCCAGGCCGGCGATGCGGTGCTTCTGGAAGAAGCAGGGCCGTGCCGCGCCCTGGGTGCAGCGGATCACCGAGACCGGACGATCGACCAGTTCCGGCAGCAGCCAGTCCATCACGGCCTGGTAGTAGTCGGCGACATCCTGTTTGGTGGTGCCGCGATCGGGGTAGACGACGCGGGTCGGGCTGGTGAGTTGCATCTCGTTCTCCGCTGTCGCGGCCTTGCGCTTGGCGCCGGCGCGCGTGGGGACCGGGGCCTGCGCTGCGGGTCGCGCGCGCGGGCGATCGGAATCGGCCAGGTCGGCCGGCGTCTTGTCCGAACGCAGGCCCTTGAGCGAGGGCTGACGCAGCAGGCCGTAGCCGCCGTAGCCGCGGTAGTAGACCTCGACCACCGCGCGCGGCTCGAACCAGCGCGCGCCGCGCAGATCGGTGCTGTGCGGCGGCACATGCACGCTGGGGCTGTCCTGCGCGCCGCGTGCGAGCAGCGGCGCGAGTTGTCGGATCAAGCCTTCCGAAAATCCGGTGCCGACGCGGCCCGCATATACCCAGCCGTGGCGCGCGTCCGGGCGCGCCAACAGCAGCGCGCCGAAGCCCTGGCGCCGGCCCTTGGGCGCGGTGTAGCCGACCACCGCGAACTCGTCGCTGCTCAAGCGTTTGGTCTTGCGCCAGTCGTCGCTGCGGCCGGCGTGATAGCCGCCGTCGGCCCGCTTGGAGAGGATGCCTTCGTAGTGTCGGTCGGCGGCCAGCTCATAGGCGGTTTCGCCGTTGCCGGCGATGTGCGAACTCAGGCCCAGCCGTGCGGGCGGCGGCTCGAGCAGGCGCGCGAGCAGGCGCTTGCGATCGAGCAGGGCGGCCTTGCGCAGGTCGACGCCTTCCAGGTGCGGCAGGTCGAACAGCATCAGGGTGAGAGCGCCGGTCTTCTCGCCGGACAGGATGCCCTGCAGCAGGTTGAAGTCCGCCTTGGTGCCTGCGCCGGCGATCAGTTCGCCGTCGAGTTGGGCCTGGGTCAGGCGCAGGGATTCCACCGCCGAGACGATCTCCGGCAGGCGCTGGGTCCATTCCAGGGCGCTGCGCGACCACAGCCTGACCACGCCGTCGACCACCGTCGTCAGCAGGCGGTAGCCGTCCCATTTGATCTCGTGCACCCAGTCGTCGCCGCTGGGCGGACGCTCGTGCAGGCGCGCGAGTTGGGCGTCGAAGGCCTGGTCGCGGATGCGGGCTGGCTTGGCGCCGTCGATCGCCAGCGCCAGCGCATGCCAATCGACGCGTCGTCGTCGGGTCGGCGCGTCGACGGCGCTCAGGCGGCGCTTGTGCGGTTTGCCGGTACCGGCGCGTTTGCGGTCCGCCGCGGGCGCGGGCGTGACGTCGCCCAACAGATCGTCGGCTTCCAGGGTGCTGGCATACTCGTCGGCCTCCTTGAACAGCAGCCACTGCGGCTGCCGCGCCGGCTTGCTGGAACGCACCAGGTGCCAGGAACCCTTGAGTTTTTTCCCGTGCAGGGCGAAACGCAGATGGCCCTTGGCCAGCTGGGTCTCGACGTCGTGGTCGCTGGTCCAGGCGCCGTGATCGAATTGGGCGACGTGTCCGGCGCCGTACTCGCCTTCGGGAATCTCGCCTTCGAACGCGGCATAGCTGAGCGGATGGTCCTCGACCTCCACGGCCATGCGTTTGACCTTGGGGTCGTAGGACGGCCCCTTGGGCACAGCCCAGCTTTTCAGCACGTCGCCCACTTGCAGACGGAAGTCGTAGTGGCGACGCCCCGCATGGTGCAGCTGCACGACGAACCGCGGCCGATCGCCGTGCCGCGATCGCGCCTTCGCCGCCGGCTCGCGGGTCTTGTCGAAGCGGCGTTTACGCTGGTATTCGCTCAGGCTCATGTTCGCGTTCGCGCAGCGACGGATGCAGCCGACCCCGCATGGGCTTTCCTGAAGTAGTGCCGAGATCGGATGGTGCGCACCGAGGCGTGGAGAACGCGTCAGCGGCGGATCCGATCAAGATCCTGAACCGTTAAGCGCTTGCATCGGTGCGTGCGCGATGGCGGGCCGAACGCGGCGCCGACCGCCGGTCCGAAACTTCGGCGGGTCAGGGCGGTTGGTGCTAGTTTGTAAGGGCCTTCAAGGGCTGCGGCACAGCATGTGCTACGGGATCTTGTCCGCTCCAGCGAGACGATCTCATGAACCCGGTCAAGCGTCACCGCGTCGTCCGCCACACCGTTCCGGCCGCGCGCGAGTCCGACCCGTACTCCCGTCCCGCCATCGAATCGGCGGAGAACGAAGGTTGGCCGCCGCGCCGCCTGAACGCGCTTGTACGGATCTTGCGCGCGCCGTCGGCGCTGGGCCCGCGGTGGCGGAGAAAGCAGGCCGCGCCATGCCGATGAGCGGTGGCCTGACCTTGTTGGCCCTGGGCTTGTTCGCCTTCGCCATGGCGCTGGAAAGCGCGGTGTCGCTGCGCTTTCTGCATCGCCTGCGGCGCAAACATCCCAAGCAATGGGCGCACGCGGCGCAGCCGCCGCTGTGGCAGGACCGCACGCTGTTCAGCGCGCGCGAGACCATGCTCTACCTGAAGGACTACGCCTTCGTTTCCAGCCAGGACGCCAGTGGCATCCGCTATTGCGAGCGCCATCGCGCGGCGATGCTGGCGGCCTACTGGATCACCGCCGTGGCCGGCGTGGCGTTCCTGGTCAGCGTGGCGACCAACGGATGGTAGGGCGCGCCGTCGAAGCGGGTGCGGACGCCAGGATCAGCAATGAGCGCCTGTTCGAGCGTTATCGTGGGGTGCCCTACGAAATCGGCATCGCCGGACACCGCGGCGGCCGCTTCGATCCCGAGGCCTGGGTGGACGGGAGCGCGCTGGCCATCGTCGGCGCCGGCGGCGCAAGCCATGCCTTGGCGCTGGCCGACATCCGCGCCCGGGTCGAGCAGCGGATCAGGTGGATGCTGCTTGCACTGGAATGCGCGGACGAACCCCTGTAAACCGGAGTGTGGCGATGCGGCGATCCAACCCCCATTCCTACGCAATCGCGGCCAACAGGGGCTAGCCATGTTTCAGAAGAACGACGGCGAGTTTCAATTCGCCTTCGCGGGCTACGGGTCCTCGCGTGAGGACAAGCTCGCGCCGATGGTCGAAGTCGGCGATCAGGTCATATTGCGCGTCGACGCGGGCGACGAGCTCGATCACCAGTTGATCGTGCGGGTGCGCACCGCCGCGCCCGGACAGGACTATCTGGGCGCGGTCGAAGGCTTCGAGGAGCTGTCCGAGCGCGTGGCGGGTTTTCCGCGCGGACAGATGGTCCGGTTCGCTCACGACGAGATCCATTTCTGCGACAAGTCGGGCATGCGCTCGCCGGATCGCGGACCCAACAAGCGCGAGCGGGCCTAGGGCGGCTCGCTCATTCCTGGCGCGTCGTCGCCAGGCGCAGGAAGGCTTCGTGCTGGTAGCGGCTCATGCGCAGCTGCTGGCCGGTGTCCATGGTGACCACGTGGTGGCCGTTGAACCAGGGGTGGATGGCCTGGACGCGGCGCACGTTGACGATCGCCGAACGGTGGACGCGGGCGAAGTGGCGCGGGTCCAGGCGCGCGGCCAGCGCGGCCATGGTCTCGCGCAGCTCGTGCACGCGGTCGGCCAGATGGAGCTCGACGACGTTGCGATTGGCCTTGATCCAGACGATGTCCTCGACCGGGATGAACACCAGGCGCTCGTCCACGCGCACCGGGATGCGTTCCAGGTAATCGTCGCGGCGGCGCAGGGCCTCCAGCGCCTGCAGGATCTGCGCCGAGGCCAGGGCGCCGCCGTCGCTGGCGGCGCTCAGGCGCGCCTTGGCGCGCTGCAGGGTGGCGGCGAAGCGCTCGCGGCTGAAGGGCTTGACCAGGTAATCGACCGCGTTGGCCTCGAAGGCGCGCACCGCGTATTGCTCGTAGGCGGTCACGAAGATCGTGGCCGGCATGCGCTCGGCGCCGATCGCGGCGACCACGTCCATGCCGGTCATAGCCGGCATCTGGATGTCCAGGAACACCAGGTCGGGCCGCTGCGAGCGGATCGCGACCACCGCCGAGGCGCCGTCGCCGCACTCGCCCAGCAATTCGATCTGCGCATCGTCGCGCAGCAGGCGCACGATCGCATGGCGCGCGATCGGCTCGTCGTCGATCACCAGCGCGGTCAGGCTCATGCGACCACGTGCTCCGGCGCCTCGTCGGCTTCCTCGATCTCGCGGTAGGGCAGGCGGATGCGGCAGGCCACGCCGCTGGGCCAGATCATGTCGAGGCGGATATCGGCGACTTCGCCGTAGAGCTCTTTCAGGCGCAGGCGGGTGTTGGACAGGCCGATGCCGTGACCGAGCGGATCGCCGCCTTCCTCCAGGCTGCTGTTGCGGTTGCGCACGTCGATGCAGAGCTGGGCGTCCTCGCGCCGGGTCTCGATCTCGATGCAGTCGTCGCCCACCCGCTGGCCGATGCCGTGACGGATCGCGTTCTCGACGATGGGCTGCAGGACCAGGCTGGGCACCGCGCAGTCGAGGGTATCCGGGGCGACGTAGATGCGCGTGCTCAAGCGGTCCTTGAAGCGCATGCGCTGGATGCCGAGGTAGAGATCGAGCAGGGCCAGCTCGCGGCGCAGGGTGATTTCCTGGCCGTCGTAGTCCTCCAGGAACGCGCGCAGCAGATCGCTCAGGCGCAGCAGCATGTCCTCGGCCGAGACCTTGTCCTCGTCCAGCAGGGTCACGATCGCGTGCAGGGTGTTGAACAGGAAATGCGGCTGCAGCTGGGTCTTGAGCACCTGCAGGCGCGACTGCGCCAGTTCGGTCGCGAGCCGGCTGGCCTCCAGTTCGCGGCGCGCCTGCTCGGCGCGGAAATGCAGGGCCTGCTGGACCGCCAGCAGGGTCCAGTAGGTGAGCAGGCAGGTGGCGGTGTGCTTGCCGACGAACTGGCCGAACTGATCGGCGAAGGAGCTGGATTCGGTCACCATCGAGACCGTCGCGCCGATCACCAGCGCCAGCAGGGTCACTCCGGCGCTGGCGAGCAGCTGGGTGCCGAACGAGGCCAGGCGGAACGGCGGCTGGATCGGGTAGCGCTCGGCCAGGCGGAACACCAGCGGCGCCAGCGCGGCCCAGGTGTACCACTGGATCGCCGACCAGCGCAGATAGTCGAACATCGACCAGGTGTGGCCGCCGATCGCATCGTGCATGTAGCTCTGCAGCGCGAACACCAGCACCACCGCCGACCACAGCCAGAGGTAGCGGGACAGGGCGATTTCGGTGCTGCCGAAGCGGATCGTCATCGATGCCGGCCGTAGGGGATGTCCGCATCCTAGGCGCAGCGCGGGCCGGCTGGAAGCGCCGTCGGCGCCGACTACGATTCGCCATCGCGCTGCGACGATTCGTCCCGAATCGCTTTCGCCAACCGCGTCGGACTGCCCTGATGTGGGCGCCGACGGCCACGCGCAGACGCGGACCGTGGCATCCCTCCCTCCGTCGGAGTTCCGCCATGCGTCCGATCCGTTGCGCCGTCGTCGCCTTCATGCTGTGCGTGGCCGCCATGACCGCCGCGAACGCCCATGCCCGCACCCGTTATCTGGAACTGATCAACCGAGCCCACGACAGCGTGATCGCCGTGGCCATCGCCGACGCCGGTCAATCCGCGTTCCGCGACGCCGCGTTGGGCCAGTCGCTGCGTGGCGGCGGCGGTTCGGCCACGATCGAACTGGATGGCGAAGCCTGCCTGCGCGATTTCCGGGTCGCGTTCCGCGACGGCCGCAGCCAGCTCTACCGCGACGTCGACGTATGCCGCCGGCAGCGCCTGCAACTGCGGCCGTTCCCGCGCGAGCGCGAAGCCGGGGCCGCCGCTCACGAGTGAGTGCGGCCGCGCGGCGTGCGCACGGGCCTAGACCATCAGGCCCGTGCTGATCAGCGGCGTGCGCGCCATGCGGACGCTCAGCAGGCGTTTGAGCTCGTCCAGGCTGCTGTTGCTGTAGGCATAGGCGAAATCGTTGAGGGTGCCATGGTAGTACTCGTAGCGCGCGTGGTCGGCGCTGCGGCGGATGCAACCGACGTGCACGCCGCGGTAGCGCACCTCGATCTGCCAGCCCTTGTCGGTAACGACTTCCAAGTAGTCCAGGTCCATGCTTACCTCATGCCATCGTGGCGACGGCGGCACCTTGCCTGTGCCTACATGAACGTACCGGGTCTCGCGCGGGCGGCGCGCGGGAGCGGTATGGGTTTGTGAACGTCGCGTCAGTGTCGCGCCCGCGAGGCCGATTTGACGTTTGCGTGGCGCGGGTCCAACAATCCGCCGGCCTTCCTCTGCGCGAACCTCATGCCGGCCAGCCGCGACGTCGAGATACTCAACCTGGTCAACGCGATCGTGCATCAGGCCACCGCGCGCATGCAGCGCTCGCTGCGCGACGCCGAGGTCGGTCTGGCCGCGATGGAAGCGCGCACCCTGCGTTTCGTCGCCCGCCATCCGGGCTGCACCCAGAGCGACATCGTGCGCGAGAGCGGGCGCGACAAGGCCCAGATCGCGCGCGTGATCAAGACCCTGCTGGAGCGCGACTACGTGCGCCGGATGCCGGACCAGGCCGGCGAGAAGCGCCAGCGCCTGCGCCTGACCGCGAGCGGCGCGGCTACCCACGAGACCGCCGAAGCGCTGCGCACCACGGTCGCGCAGGACCTTCTGGCCGATCTGGGCGCGGCCGAGCGCGCGCAACTGGAGAAGCTGCTCAAGCGCGTCGCCCAGGCGCCGCCGCCCGAGTCGGATTGACACCGTGGCTGCGCTGGTAGCGGCGCGGTCAGGGCCGGGCAAAGCGCAGGCCCGGTCCGTTCGATCATCGGGCAGACCACGCTGGCATTCGGTCGCGCACGAAGCTGCGATTGGAAGCGGTGTGAAGTTGACTTTATCAACCGTGTCCGGCATCGTTGACATTATCAACTTATAGCTCGCGCCCGGGCCCCGGTGCGTCGAGCACAGGACAGGCCAATCCCATGAATACCCCCCATCGCGGCGCAGCGGCGACGCTCGAGCACGGCCAGGCCTTGGCGAAGCTGCGCGCGGAACTGGCCGCGCAAAGGCCGATGCTGTTGATCGACGGCCAATGGCAGGCCTGCGCCTCGGGTGCGACGCTCGAAGTCGACGATCCCGCCACCGGCGAGACCATCGCCCGCATCGCCGCAGGCGAGGCCGACGACGTCGATCGCGCAGTGGCGGCGGCGCGGCGCGCGTTCCGCGACGGCCCTTGGCCGCGTCTGCCGGCCAGCCGGCGCGCCGCGGCCCTGTTCGCCCTGGCCGATGCGATCGAGCGCGAACACGACGAGTTCGCCCTGCTGGAATCGCTGGACGCCGGCCACAGCCTGGCGTCGATCCGCCGCGGCGATCTGCCGCTGGGCCTGCGTTCGCTGCGCGACTACGCGGGCTGGGCGACCAAGATCGCCGGCGAGGTGCCGATGCGCGCCAGCGACCAGGCTGGCATGGATTACTTCCTGCGCGAGCCGATCGGGGTGGTGGCCATCGTCACGCCCTGGAACGCGCCGTTCCTGATGGTGCTGCAGAAGCTGGCGGCCGCGCTCGCGGCCGGCTGCACGGTGGTGATCAAGCCGGCCGAACTGGCGCCGCTGTCGGCGCTGCGCATCGGCGCGTTGTGCCGGCAGGTCGGCATCCCCGACGGCGTGGTCAACATCGTGACCGGCACTGGCCCCGCGGCCGGGCAGGCGCTGGCCGAGCATGCCGACGTCAACCTGATCAGCTTCACCGGCTCGACCCAGGTCGGACAATCGATCATGGCCGCGGCTGCGCGCAGCAATCTCAAACGCATGGTGCTGGAACTGGGCGGCAAGTCGCCGGTGCTGGTGTTCGCCGACGCCGACCTGGACAAGGCGGCGCGCGCGATCGTCGGCGAGATCGCGTTCAAGAGCGGGCAGTACTGCGCGGCCGGTTCGCGGCTGTTCGTGCAA
The DNA here is from genome assembly GCF_900114355.1 of Lysobacter sp. cf310. Taxonomy (GTDB): domain Bacteria; phylum Pseudomonadota; class Gammaproteobacteria; order Xanthomonadales; family Xanthomonadaceae; genus Lysobacter. The sequence continues at coordinate 66,717 of NZ_FOSS01000002.1, read as the reverse complement.
CGCTCGGTCCAGGACGCCTTGCTGGAGCGCATGCGCACGGCGATGGACGGCATCCGCATCGGCGCCGGCTACGACGAGGGCAGCGACATGGGGCCGATGATTTCGGCGCGCCAACGCGAGCGCGCCCAGGCCATCGTCGACCACAGCCTGGCCGAGGGCGCGCAGGCCTTGCGTGGCGGGCATGCCAGGCCGGGGCCGGGCTACTTCTACGAGCCGACCCTGTTGACCCAGGCCACGCCGCGGATGCGGATCGCGCGCCAGGAGATCTTCGCGCCGGTGCTGACGGTGATGGCCTTCGACGACGACGCCACGGCGGCACAGGTGGCCGCGCTGGCCAACGACTCGCACTACGGCCTGTCGGCCAAGCTGTGGGCGCGCGACCTGGGCACGGTGCACGACTTGATCGGCCGCCTCGAAAGCGGGCAGGTGATCGTCAACGGCGGTGGCGGCGAGGCCACGCTGCCGTTCGGCGGGGTCAAACAGTCCGGCTACGGCCGCGAGAACGGCCACGTCGGCCTGGCGGCCTACACCGAGATCAAGGCGGTGCGGCTGGGCTACTGACGGCGCCGGATCAGGCCGGCGTGCGCGCCAGCCGCGCGCGCTTGGCCGGCGGACGGCTGGGCAGGGCGTGGCGCAGGATCCGCCACACCACCTGACCGAACTGGCGCGGCAGCGAGCCGGTGTTGTAGTGCTGGCCGTAGCGCGCGCAGATCTCGCGCACGTCCACCGCCATCGCGGCGTAGCGGTGCGCGGGGATGTCGGGATAGAAGTGGTGCTCGATCTGATGGCTGAGGTTGCCCGTCATCAGGTCCATGAGCCGGCCGCCGGTGAGGTTGGACGAGCCGCGCAGCTGGCGCAGGTACCAATGCCCGCGCGATTCGCCGGCCACCGATTCCTTGGAGAAGGTTTCGGCGTCGGCGGTGAAGTGGCCGCAGAAGATCACGGTGTAGGTCCACAGGTTGCGCAGCACGTTGGCGACCACATTGCCCAGCAGCACCGGCAGGAAGAACGGACCGGCCAGCAGCGGGAAGAACACGTAGTCCTTGAGCACCTGGCGCGCCATCTTGCGGCCGACCGGGCGGAAGTGCTGGCGCAGCTGCGCGGTGCTGGTCTTGCCGATCCACCAGCGGCCCAGGCGCAGGTCCTGGATCGCCACGCCCCATTCGAACAGCAGGGCGAAGATCACCGCGACCAGCGGCTGGAACAGGTAATAGGGCTTCCAGCGTTGCTCCGGGAACAGACGCAGCAGGCCGTAGCCGATGTCGTCGTCCATGCCGCGCACGTTGGTCCAGGTGTGGTGCTGGTAGTTGTGGGTCTTGCGCCAGTTGTCGCTGGTGCCGGCGATGTCCCATTCGTAGGTCTTGCCGTCCAGATGCGGGTCGCGCATCCAGTCGTACTGGCCGTGCATGACGTTATGGCCCAGCTCCATGTTCTCCAGGATCTTGGACAGCGCCAGCAGCGCCACGCCCAGGATCCAGGCCGGTATCAGCAGCGCGGGCAGGAAGGCGCCGCCGATCGCGCCGACCATCAGCGCCAGGCGTCCGCCCAGGCCGGTCCAGCGCACGGCGGCGACGATGACGCGGATGTAGTCGGCGTCGCGCTGGCCGAGCTGGGCGGCGGTGCGCGCGCGCACGCCGTCGAGTTCCACGCCGAAGCGTTCGAGTTCGTCCGGGCTGAGCGCGCGATTGCGGGGTGTCGTGGGCATAGGGGTCACAGATCGAGGACGAGGTCGCTGGTGGCGCTGTTCACGCACAGGCGCAGCGCGGACACCGGTTCGTGTTGGACATCGCCGGTGTGCAGATGGAGGGTGCTGCCCGAGCGCTTGCCGCAGGCGCAGGTGTTGCAGATGCCCATGCGGCAGCCGGAGGCGGGCTTGAGACCTTGCGCTTCCAGCGCGCTGAGCAGGGACTGCCCGCGCGCCACGGTGAAGCGGCGCGCGCTCGCGGCCAGGGTGATCTCGACCGTGCCTTCGGTTTCCAGCGTGCGCGGCGGCGGGCTGAAGGCCTCGGCCTGGAACGAGCGCGCCTGCGTGGCGAGCAGGGCGCGCGCCTGATCGACGAAACCGCCGGGGCCGCAGGCGTAGACCTCGCGCTGCGCGAGGTCGGCCAGGCTGGCCAGCTGCGCGGCGTCGATCCGGCCTTCGCCTTCATCGCTCGCGAGCGCGGCCTCGCCGGTGAGCAGGAAGCGCACCTGGAACTGCGGATGCGCGGCCGCGTAGCCGCGCAACTCGTCGACGAAGCACAACTGCTCGCGCTTGCGCGCCCAGTACAACAGGCTCAGCGGCGCCGGCATGCCTTGCGCGGCCAGGACGCGGGCGAACGCGATCATCGGGGTGATGCCGCTGCCCGCGGCCAGCAGCAGGCGCGGGACGGGGGCGGTCTCGTCCAGGCGCAGGTCGCCGAACGCCGGGCCCAGGTCGAGCACGTCGCCGACCCTGGCCTGTTCGCACAGGTAACGGCTGAGCTTGCCGCCCTCGACCGCCTTGACCGTGATCGCGATGCGGCGGTCGCGGCCGGGCAGGCCGGTGGGGCTGTAACTGCGGGTCACCCGGCAGCCGTCGATCTCGGCGCTCACATTGAGGTGCTGACCGGGCCGATGGCCGGCCCAGTGGCGGTTCGGGCGCAGCACCAGGGTCACCGCGTCGGCGGACTCGGCGCGGCGCTCGACGATGCGCGCCAGCGGGCGTTCCCAGGACCAGGTCGGGTGCAGGCGCGAGGCCCAGAAGTCGAACACGCCCGGCGACAGCCAGGGCCGTGCCAGGCGCCTGAACGGGCTGTCGGGGCGGGTAGGCGTACGGGCGGAGACGGGGCGGGGACGGGCGCTCATGGGCGACACTATACACGTGAGAGCACAAGTGTATAGACACATGTATATTGACCGCCGTCGTTATGATGCAGGCCCGATCCCGTCCATGCTCGTCTCCGTGACCCAACACCCCGTAGCTGCCGACGACGATACGACCTCCGCGCGCAAGGCCGCGATTTCGCGCGACGACCTGCTGGCGGCGGCGCTGCGCCTGATCGGGCCGCACCGCAGCGTGTCCAGCCTGAGCCTGCGCGAGGTCGCGCGCGAGGCCGGGATCGCGCCCAACAGCTTCTACCGCCAGTTCCGCGACATCGACGAGTTGGCGGTGGCCCTGATCGATCTGGCCGGGCAGTCGCTGCGCAAGATCGTCGGCGCGGCGCGCCGGCGCGCCGCGACCAGTCACAGCATCGTGCGCGACTCGGTGACCGCCTTCATGGAGCAGGTGCGCGCCGACGACAAACTGCTGCACGTGCTGCTGCGCGAGGGCACGGTGGGCTCGGACGCGTTCAAGCAGGCGGTGGACCGCGAGCTGACCTTCTTCGAGGAAGAACTGCGCATCGACCTGGTGCGCCTGTCGGCGGCCGACGGCGTGAGCCTGCTGGAACCGGCCCTGGTCGCCAAGGCGATCACCCGCCTGGTGTTCGCGGTCGGCGCCACCGCCATGGATCTGCCGCCGCACAAGGATGCCGAGCTGATCCAGCAGCTGACTCAGATGGTGCGCATGATCCTGGCCGGCTCGCAGGCGATGGCCCGCGATTGAGGCGGAGGCGCCGCAAGGCCGCGCCTCGAACAATGCGATCGCCGCACGCCGTGGACGCGACCTCCGGCGGTTGAGGCGTGGTCGCGGCGAATGCGCCGCAGGCGGTCGCTGATCCAGTGGGCGGGAGCGCGAACGGCGCGAACGCCGTTCGCGCGAATGCGCTCAGCGCGCGCTGGCGACCAGGGCCAGATGCGGCCGCTGCCGCGCCGACGCGGCGACTTCGAAATGACGCACCTGGGTGCCCATGGCGAGCTGGCCGGACGGTGCATAGATCTGCACGCGCACGTCCACCCGATAGGCCTTGGCGTGCTCGACCGCGTCGCGGTGCGCGGCGACGCCGGCGGCCTGCAGATCGCGGTGCGGCTCGATCGTGGCCGGACTGCAGATCGGGCTGCCCTGGTTGTGCTGTTCGCGGAGTTCGACTCGGTACGGCATGGCGCAGGTCCCGTGGGCGTGGGCGGTGGCCGGCCGGGGTGGGCCGGAGGTCGGGCGGGCATCCATGGCCGAGCGTGGTCCAGATCCGCGGAGGCTGCCAGACCGTGCCAGTCTGCGCCTATGCCGGGAGTCGTGCAGTCGGCGCAGGCCTGACGGGCGTGTAGGAAAAATCCGAATCGGCCCCTTGCCGCGCTCGCCGCCCGTGGCGCCGGCCGCTCGCGACGGATCGCGGTGGATACTGGCGCGCGCCGATGACAGCCGTGCGTTCGTGCGCGCGGGCGACCCTATAATCGGCCGGCGCCTGGCCTGGGCCTACCGGGGACGATGGCGGTTCCTCACTACGTCAGGGCAGGGCATGCAGGATCTGGCAAGCGCACGCATCGCGGTCATCGGGCTGGGCTACGTCGGGCTGCCGCTCGCGATCGAGCTGGGCAAGCGCTACGACACCCTGGGCTACGACATCGACGCCGCGCGCGTGGCCGCGCTGGCCGCGGGCGAGGACGGCAACGGCGAGACCGGCGCCGACGAGATCGCCGCCGCCACCCGCCTGCGCCTGAGCGCCAACCCCGAGGACCTGCGCGACCGCGACGTGTTCGTGGTCACCGTGCCGACCCCGGTGGACGAGCACAAGCGTCCCGACTTCGGCCCGCTGCTGCGCGCCAGCCTCGGCATCGGCGGCCTGATGCGGCCCGGCGCCCTGGTGATCTACGAATCCACCGTGTACCCGGGCGCGACCGAGGAAATCTGCGTGCCCGAGCTCGAGCGCGCCTCGGGGTTGCGCTACAACCAGGACTTCCACGTCGGCTACAGCCCGGAGCGGATCAATCCCGGCGACAAGCAGCGGCGTCTGGTCGATATTCCGAAGGTGACCTCGGGGTCGACGCCGGAGGCGGCCGAGTTCGTCGACGCGCTCTACCGCAGCATCATCCTGGCCGGCACCCACAAGGCTTCCAGCCTGCGCGTGGCCGAGGCCGCCAAGGTGATCGAAAACAGCCAGCGCGACGCCAACATCGCCCTGGTCAACGAATTCGCGCTGATCTTCCAGCGCCTGGGCATCGACACCACCGAGGTGCTGGAGGCCGCGGGCACCAAGTGGAATTTCCTGCCGTTCCGTCCCGGCCTGGTCGGCGGGCACTGCATCGGCGTGGACCCGTACTACCTGATCCAGAAGGCGCAGGCCGCCGGCTATCACCCGGAGATCCTGCACGCCTGCCGTCGCATCAACGACGCCATGGGCGAGCACGTCGCCGCCGACGTGATCAAGCGCATGATCCAGCGCGGCTTGGCCGTGGCCGGTGCGCGCATCCTGATCCTGGGCCTGGCGTTCAAGGAAAACTGCGCCGATCTGCGCAACACCCGGGTGATCGAACTGGCGCGCCAGTTCGGCGAGTACCGCGCCCAGGTCGATATCCACGACCCCTGGGTCGACGCCGCGCACGCCTTGCGCGAGTACGGCGTGGAAGTGGTGGCGCAGCCGCAGGCAGGCGCCTACGACGCGGTGGTGCTGGCGGTCGCGCACGACCAGTTCCGCGCGCTGGGCGCGGCCGGCGCACGCGCCTACGGGCGCCCCGGCGCGCTGCTGTACGACATCAAGAGCCTGTACCCGCGCGATCAGGTCGACGCCCGGCTCTGACGGCGGGCTGCGACCCGCGCGACGCGCGGCCGCGTTATGCTCGCCGCAGCCCGCGATCGAACCGCCCGCCATGCGCTATGCCGTCTACATCGCCAGTGTGATCCTGCTGCTCGCATCGGTAGTGATCGCGACCTTGTGGGAACCGGACTGGTGGTGGGGCGCGCTCGCGTTCGGCGCGATCGCCGCGCTGGGCACCTGGGATCTGCTGCAGACGCGCAGCACCCTGCGCCGCAACTATCCGGTGCTCGCGCATTTCCGCTACGGCCTGGAGTCGATCGGGCCGGAGATGCGCCAGTACTTCATCGAGGCCGATACCGCCGAGGTGCCGTACTCGCGCCAGCAGCGCGCCCTGGTCTATCAGCGCGCCAAGTCGGTCAACGACGTGCGCCCGTTCGGCACCCAGCAGGACGTGTACGGCCACGACTACGAATGGATCAACCATTCGATGTCGCCCACGCCGCATGTCGAACACGATTTCCGCATCGCGATCGGCGCCGCCAGCGCGCAGCCGTACTCGGCCAGCGTGTTCAACATCTCGGCGATGAGCTTCGGTTCGCTGTCGGCCAACGCGATCCGCGCGCTCAATCGCGGCGCCAAGCTGGGCGGCTTCTACCACGACACCGGCGAGGGCTCGATCTCGCCGTATCACCGCGAAAACGGCGGCGACCTGGTCTGGGAAATCGGCTCGGGCTATTTCGGCTGCCGCGACGAGCAGGGCCGCTTCGACCTGGCGCGCTTCACCGCCGCCGCGGCCGACCCGCAGGTGAAGATGATCGAGATCAAGCTGTCGCAAGGCGCCAAGCCCGGCCACGGCGGGGTGCTGCCGGCGGCCAAGGTCAGCGCCGAGATCTCGGCCACGCGCGGCGTGCCGATGGGCCAGGACTGCGTCTCGCCGGCCAAGCACAGCGCCTTCGATTCGCCGCGCGGGCTGCTCGAGTTCGTCGCGCGCTTGCGCGAGGCCTCGGGCGGCAAGCCGACCGGCTTCAAGCTCGCGATCGGGCATCCCTGGGAATGGTTCGGCATCGCCAAGGCCATGCACGAGACCGGGCTGCTGCCGGACTTCATCGTGGTCGACGGCGCCGAGGGCGGTACCGGCGCGGCGCCGGCGGAGTTCATCGACCACGTCGGCGTGCCCATGCACGAGGCCTTGATGCTGGTCCACAACACTTTGGTGGGGCTGGAGCTGCGCCACCGCATCCGCATCGGCGCGGCCGGCCGCATCACCAGCGCCTTCGATATCGCGCGCACCCTGGCGATGGGCGCGGACTGGTGCAACGCGGCGCGCGGCTACATGTTCGCGCTGGGCTGCATCCAGGCCCAGAGCTGCCACACCGACCGCTGCCCGACCGGCGTGGCCACCCAGGACCCGCGCCGCTGGCGGCGCCTGGACGTGCCAGACAAGGCCACGCGCGTGTTCCATTTCCACGACAACACGCTCAAGGCGCTGCGCGACCTGCTGTGCGCGGCGGGGCTGTCGCATCCGGAGCAACTGGGGCCCGAGCACATCCTGCGCCGGGTATCGGCGACCGAGGTGCGTTCGCTGGGCGCGCTGTACAACTTCCTCGCGCCCGGCGATCTGATCGGGCGCATTCCGCAGCACGCGGTGTTCCAGAGCTACTGGGCCGGCGCGCGCAGCGATTCCTTCGCCGCGCCCGACAAGGTGGCGTCGCTGCGGACCAGCAAGTCGTTGTGAGTGGCGGGCGCGCCGCGGGACCCGCTGCTTTCTGTGGGAGCGGCGTGAGCCGCGATTGAGCCCGCACACTGCAGCGCGAGCCCGACAGCCGTTGGAGTTCAATCGCGGCTCACGCCGCTCCCACAGAAATCCAAAGCGGCCAAGCGGCGAGCGGTCAGAGCAACTCCAGCACCCGTTCCGGCGGTCGCCCGATCACCGCGCGGCCGGCGTGCACGAACAGCGGGCGTTCGATCAGCTGCGGGTGCGCGGCCATCGCCGCGATCAGGCTCGCCTCATCGAGCGCGGGGTCGTCCAGGCCGAGCTCGGCGTAAGCGTCCTCGCCGCTGCGCAGCAGGGCGCGCGCGGGCAGGCCGAGCAGGTCCAGCAGGCCGCGCAGTTCCTCGGCGCCGGGCGCGCGCTCCAAATAGGCGACCAGCTCCGGCTCGATGCCGCGCTCGCGCAGCAGCTCCAGGGCGCCGCGCGACTTGGAGCAGGCGGGGTTGTGATAGAGGCGGGTAGGGGACGAAGGCTGCATCGCGCGCTCCTGACGGCGGGAGTGCCGGCCGCGATCGCGCGGCGCCGGCTCCACGGTACGGGCTCCGGAGGATCGGGCCTCGGAAAAGACGAAGGCCGGCTTGCGCCGGCCTTCGTCCGTATCTGGTGGGCGGTACAAGTTTCGAACTTGTGACCCCTGCCGTGTGAAAGCAGTGCTCTACCGCTGAGCTAACCGCCCAAATACTTGGGCCGCAGATTGTAGGGGGCGGGCGCGGACTAGGCAAGCCTTGGTTCGTCGGCGCGGCCCGGGCCTCATTCCAGCTGGGCGCGCGCGTAGGCCCCGTCCAGCGCCTCCATGGCGTCGATGGGCTTGAGTTTCGCGGCTTTTTCGTAAGCCGCGGCGGCCGCATCCTCCTGCTTGTCGCCGTGCAGCAGCATCAGCACGTTGCCCTGTTCGATGTAGGCGATCGGCGAATCCGGGGTCAGCTTGAGCGCGGTCTTGATGTGCTTGTCGGCCTCGGCCGCCTTGGCGCCGTAGGTCAGGCCACCGATCATCGCGCCGACCTTGCCGATGATCTCGGCGTGGTACAGCGCCATCGCGGTATGCGCTTCGGCGTGCTTGGGCGCCAACTCCAGGGTGCTGTCCAGGGCGGCGCGGACCTTGCCGGCGATGCCGGCCTTGAGCGCCTTGGCGATGCTCAGACCCTGGCTATAGCGGCCCAGCGCGAAGGCGTGGCGGTAATGGCTGTTGGCCTCGTCGGGCAGGGCCTTGACCGCGGCTTCAGCGAGCTTGGCCGCATGTTCGTAGCGCTTGAGCTTCTCGGCCTCGTCGTCGACCAGATAGGTCGCGTGGATGCCCAGCGCCTTGACCGCGACCGAGGCGCCGACCGGGCCCAGCGCTTCGCCGGCATCGAAGGCGGCCTTGAAATCGCCGCGGTGGAAGGCGCGCCAAGCGTCCTGCAGCGCGCTCGCGAGCGCGTCGGCATCCAGGCCCTTGGGCGCGGCCTTGCCGGCGGCGGCGATCAGCGCGGCCGCGCGCTTGGCGTCCGGATAGGCTTCGGTGTCGCCGGCGTGCAGCTTGGGCCAGGCTTTCTTGAGGGCGTCGCCGGCGTAGGCGTAGCCCTTGGCATCGTGCGGAAAAGCGGCCCAGGCGGATTTCGCGGCCATCTGCAGTCCTTGTCGTAAGTCGGTAGCGCAGCATCCCGCCACCGGCGGTGTTCTGGCAAGGGCCGGCGCCTAGTGTGATTGCTCCATGGCGCTTGGCCACAGTGGCGGTCGAGAAACCGGCCCTCCGGCCGGTCAGCGGAGCACTCAGATGGCAACCGTCAAACGCAAGACCCGCGCGCCCAAGGAAACCACGCTGCGCCACCTGTGGCTGGCCGGCCTCGGTCTGGTCGCGATCGCACGCCGTGGCGGCTTCGACGCCGCCGGCCGCGCGGTCGAGCGCGCCGATGCGCTGCAGCGCCGGGCGCAGAAGTTGGTGCGCGAAACCCGCCAGAACCTGCGCGCGCAGTTGGACAGCGTGCGCGGCCAGGTCGAGCCGCGGGTGGTGAAGTTCAGCGCCGAGGTCGAGACCCGTCTGGCGCCGGTGCTGGACAAGCTGGGCCTCAAGCCCCAGGCCCAGCGCAAGGCGCGCAAGCCGGCCAAGGCCAAGAAGAAGCCGGCGCCGGCGCGGCGCGCGGTGCGCAAGCCGGCCAAGCGGGCTGCGCGCAAGGCTTGAGGCCGTGCGTCAGCGACGAGAAAGGGCGCCGATCGGCGCCCTTTTTTGTGCCTGGCGTCGATGGTGGCGTCTCGTGCTGCGGATGGAAAGCCGATCGCGGCCTACGCCGCTCCCACAGGGACGCCTCGTCCGGTAACGACGGATTCGCGGTCAGTCCAGGTAGGCGCGGGTCAGCGAGTTGAGGTGGACGCGCTCGGCGTCGCGCAGGAACGGCGCCATCAGCATCATCACCTGGACGATGCCGTCGCGGATCGCGGCGTGCTCGTCCTTGTCGCCGCGCGCGGAGGCGTAGTTGAGCCAGAAGGTGGCGATCACCAGCACGTTGGTGGCGGTAGCGGCCAGTTCGTCGCTGGAGGCGCGCATCACCCCGGCCTGCGACAGGCCGCGCATGACCGTATGCGCCTGCTCGTCGGCGCGCTTGAGGATGCGCGCGAAGCGCAGGCGCAGGCGGCGGTTGCGGCTGAGGATCTCGACCAGGTCGCGGTACAGAAAGCGGTAATCCCAGATGCACTCGAACACCAGGTGCAACTGCAGCCAGATGTCCTCCAGCCCGGGCAGGCGCCCCTGCGGCGCGGCGAGCGCGCCGTCCATGCGCTCCTCGTAGCGCGCGAACAGCTGCTCGATGATGTCGTCCTTGTTGCGGAAGTGGTAGTACAGATTGCCGGGGCTGATCTCCAGCTCGTCGGCGATGTGGTTGGTGGTGACGTTGGGCTCGCCCTGGGCGTTGAACATGGTCAACGCGGCGTCGAGGATGCGCTGGCGGGTCTGCTTGGCCACGGGGTCAACCCGCCCTGGATCGTGACGCCGTCGGTCGGCGCGCCCCGCGCGGCATCAGCCGCGCAGCTTCTTCACGAGGTCGACGTACTTCTTCATCGCCTCTTCCTGGCCGGTGCCCTTGAGCTTGGCCCAGGCCTCGTACTTGGCGGTGCCGACGAAATCGAAGAATCCCGGCTTGGCGCCGCTGACGTCGCCCTCGGCGCCCTGTTTGTACAGCGCGTACAGGCGCAGCAGGGTGTCGTTGTCGGGGCGCTCGGACAGCGACTGCACATCCTTTGCGGCTTGCTCGAAACTGGATTTCAGATCGGACATGGTGTGCCCCTCCCGGCGACCAAGGTGATGCGGCATTACCGCACGCACCGGCGGGGTGGTCAATACGGAAGGGAATTGTCCGCGCGCCCGGGCTCTGGCAAGTTAGGCGGGTACAGCCGCCGCGCGGCCGACTTGGGGTCAAGGAGAGGGGCATGAGTTATTTCGTTACCGGCGCGACCGGGTTCATCGGCCGGTTCCTGGTCAGCAACCTGCTCAAGCGCAAGGGCACGATCCACGTGCTGGTGCGTAAGGATTCGCAAAAGAAGTTCGACGCCACGGCCAAGAAGATGGGCTGGGACCTGAAGCGGGTGATCCCCGTCTACGGCGACATGACCGCGGCCAAGTGCGGGCTCAGCGCGGCGCAACTGCGCGCGCTCAACGGCAAAATCAAGCATTTCTTCCATCTGGCGGCCATCTACGACCTCACCGCCAGCGCCGAATCGCAGCGCGCAGCCAACATCGACGGCACCCAGCACGCGCTGGACCTGGCCGCCGCGATCGGCGCCGGCTGCTTCCACCACACCAGCTCGATCGCCGCCGCCGGCATGTACCAGGGCGTGTTCCGCGAGGACATGTTCGACGAGGCCGAGGGCCTGGACGATCCCTACCTGCGCACCAAGCACGATTCCGAGGGCCTGGTGCGCGCCGAGAAGCGCGTCAAATGGCGCATCTACCGGCCCGGCATGGTGGTCGGCCACTCGCAGACCGGCGAGATGGACAAGATCGACGGCCCCTACTATTTCTTCACCTTCCTCAAGAAGCTGCGCGAGATGCTGCCGCCGTGGATGCCGACCCTGGGCATCGAGGGCGGGCGCATCAACATCATCCCGGTCGATTACGTGGTCGACGCGATGGACCACATCGCGCACAAGCCCAAGCTGGACGGGCATTGCTTCCACCTGACCGATCCGGAGCCGCAGCGCGTCGGCGAGGTGCTGAACACCTTCGCCCGCGCCGGCCACGCGCCGGAAATGACCATGCGCATCGACGCGCGCATGTTCGCCTTCGTGCCGTCCGGCATCCGCGGCGCGGTCGGCAACCTGCCGCCGGTCAAGCGCTTCATCGGCATGCTGCTGCGCGACTTCAAGATTCCCAAGGAGGTGATGAAGTTCATCACCTATCCGACCCGCTTCGACAACCGCGAAACCGAGCGCGCTCTGCGCGGCAGCGGGATCAAGGTGCCGCATCTGGAAGGCTACGCCTGGCGCCTGTGGGATTACTGGGAGCGCCACCTGGACCCGGATCTGTTCATCGACCGCACCCTCAAGGGCAAGGTCCGCAACAAGGTCGTGGTGATCACCGGCGGTTCCTCCGGCATCGGCCTGGCGACCGCGGAGAAGGTCGCCGCGGCCGGCGCGATCACGGTGATCGTGGCGCGCGGCGAGGAGGAACTGTTCAAGGCCCGCGACGCGATGAAGGCGGCCGGGGGCAAGGTGTTCGCCTACACCGCGGACCTGGCCGACATGGCCGACTGCGACCGCCTGGTCAAGCAGATCCTGGGCGAGCACGGCCACGTCGACATCCTGGTCAACAACGCCGGCCGTTCGATCCGGCGCTCGATCGAGCTCAGCTACGACCGCTTCCACGATTTCGAGCGCACCATGCAGCTCAACTACTTCGGCAGCCTGCGCCTGATCATGGGCTTCATGCCGAAGATGACCGAGCGCCGCAAGGGCCACATCATCAACATTTCCTCGATCGGCGTGCTGGCCAATTCGCCGCGTTTCTCGGCCTATGTGGCCAGTAAGGCGGCGTTGGACGCGTTCAGCCGCTGCGCCCAGGGCGAGCTGTCGGGCAAGGGCATCAGCTTCACCACCATCAACATGCCGCTGGTGAAGACGCCGATGATCGCGCCGACCAAGATGTACGACAGCGTGCCGACCCTGACCCCGGACGAGGCCGGCGACCTGGTGGTCAAGGGCATCATCGAGAAGCCCAGCCGCATCGCGACCCGCCTGGGCATCTTCGCCTCGGTGGTCAATGCGCTGGCGCCCAAGGCCTACGAGGTGGTGATGAGCACCGCCTTCGAATTGTTCCCGGATTCGGCCGCGGCCAAGGGCGATCGCAAGGGCCTGAAGGACGAACACGCGAGCAACGAGCAGATCGCGTTTGCGGCCTTGATGCGCGGCGTGCACTGGTAGGCGCGCGGCGTATCGTCGTTACGGAATCGGCCGCCTTGCGCGGCCGATTCTTTGTCTGGGGTCGGGGCGGAACGCTGGGCGGTCGCGATGCGGTTCCTCCGGTTCACCGCATCCTACGCATGCGATTCCCCTCTTTGAAAAGGGAGCAGGGGGATTTGCTGTAGCCGGTGCTTTGGCGGCCGCGATGCGGTTCGCCTTCGGCTCACCACATCCTACCTACGCGATTCCCCCCTTTGAAAAAGGGGGGCTAGGGGGGATTTGCTGTTGCTTTGTGCTTTTCGAGCGAAAAGCAAATCCCCCTGGCCCCCTTTTTCAAAGGGGGGGCAGAGCTTCAAAGGGAGGCGCTTCGAAGGGGCGACAGCGCTCAGTAAGTCTTGCACTGCAGGAAGCGCACGCGCTTGTTGCTGCCCGGCGGCGGCTGCAGTTGCAGGCGCGAGGAGCGCAGGAAGGCGTAGCGCTCCAGGATGGCGCAGATCTCCTTGGCGTCGGTCTGGTCGTCCTCGCGCAGCTGGTACACCAGCAGGGTCGACGAGGTCGACCACAGGGCGCGTTCCACGTTCGGCAACGAGGAGACCATCCGCATCACTTCGGCGCGCTCGTACTGCTCGCGATTCGGGTCGGCCGGCGCCGGCGCGGTCAGCACGGGCTCGGCCGCGGCGGCCGGGGGCGTTGGGGCGACGGCGGCGGCGACCGGCGCGACCGGCGCGGCTTCGGCGTTGCGCGGCGGGTCCGGCAGCAGCAGGCTCACCAGCGCGCCCAGCACGATCGCCGCGCCCCAGCCGAACAGGGTCTCGCGCATCACCCGCTTGCGCGTGCTCGCGGTCAGGTCGTTGCGCAGCGACTCCGGCAACAGCGGGCTGACCAGGGCCCACAGCGCGGGGCCGTCGTAGCGTTCCAGTTGGATCCCGCGCACCTCGGCGTCGGCGATCCGCCCGGGCGTGGCCAGGACGCCGCCGCTGGCGCCGGCGAAGCGCACCGCATTGGCGAACTCGGCGACCACCGCGGCGCTGACCTGGTAGTCGGCGTGGCCCTGCTTGCAGGCCAGCAGCCAGGGGCGGCCGTCGCGCTGCAGGCGCAGTTCCTCGGGCTGACTACCGCGCTCCAGGCTCTGTTCGACCGATTCGGGTTCGAAGCCGCGCGGCTGCAGGGCCTCGACCACCAGGCGCGAGAACTCGCGCCAGCGCATGTTCGCCAGCGCCTCGATGCCGGCCATGGTTTCGGCGCGGCGACGGCGGTACAGCCACAGATAGGCCGTGATCGCGCCACCGGCCAGTACGGCGATCAGGAGCGCGGTCAGCAGCGAAACAGCATGGGACATGCAGGCCTCAGGCCGGATGTGGGGCGCAAAATATACGCCACTCGGCACCTGGAGCTGCGGCCCTGGCTCACGCTATGCGCGAATGGCCACACCGCGAACACGGATCGGCGCCGGTTTCCACAGAAACGCGGACGCCCGCGGGCGGCGGACAAAGAAAGCCCGCCAGTCCGAAACCGTAAGGGGAGGGGAGCATACGGAGCGACGGACTGGCGGGCTTAGCGGGTCGCGCGACCGGCGTTCAGGCGCGCGCGCTGGAGCGGGTACTGCGACCGGGCGGCGGGCCGCCCGGCGTAGCTGGATCAGGGAGCGACCGGCGGTTTGGGCTTGGCGATCGACTTGCGCGGCGCCTTGCTGGCGGCTTTCTTGGCGACCGGCTTCTTGGCCGGCGCCTTCTTGGCGACGCTGGCCTTCTTGGCCGGAGCGGGCTTGGCGGAGGCGCTCTTGGCGGCGGGCTTGCCGCCCTGGCGGCGCAGCTCGGCGGTCAGGGTGTCGACGCGCTGGCTGAGGCCGGCGAGGTCGTCGCGGCCGGGCACGCCCAGCTTGACCAGGGCGCGCTGCACGCGCTCTTCGAACACCTTCTCCAGGCGGTCCCAGGTATCGGCGGCGCGTTCGCGCGCGTGACCGACCTTGGACTCGACCACGTCGCGCAGGGCGTCGGCCTGGCCACCGGTGAACTTGCGCGCGGTCTGCTCCAGGTTCAGGCCTTCCTTGACCAGGCCTTCGAACAGCTTGGTGCCTTCGGCCTGGGCGCGACCGAACGCGCCGACGCCGGCCAGCCAGATCTGCTGCGCGGATTCGCTCAGGGTCTTGGACAGACGCTCGGCCTGCTCCTGGGCGCTGCTGCTGGCCTTGCCGGCCGTCGTTTTCTTAGCGTTCTTCTTGAACTTGGCCATGTGCCCTCCAAGCGGGCGTGAATTCGATGTCACTGCACGATGGGCGCGCTGTCTAGAGTTTTCACACCATTGGACGGGACGCGCAGCCCAGGCCGACGGAATTCGGCGAAGCCGGTACCGCCAGCCCGTAGGATGCGATGAGCCCAAGGCGAACCGCATCGTTGCGCCGCGTCGGTGCGGTGGTCACCGCACCCTACGGTCCTGTCTGGCGTTTTCACGCTATTGGGAGAGCGAGGAGCCAGGAAACAGGAAGTAGGAAACAGAACGAGTGGGGGCCTTTGAGGCCTCGTCACTCGTTCCTGCGTCTACTCGTTACCTAGCGCTTACTTGGCCCTGGCGCGCTTGCGACGGCTCGCCACCCAATGGTCGACGTCGTCCAGCGCGCGGCGCAGGCGTGCGGTGGTCTCGGTGTCGCGCGAGGGCGGCGCGATGCCGTCCAGGACCGAACGTTGCGGATCGGCCAGGACTTCCTCGCGAATACGGATGCCGTGCGCGGCCAGCACCGGGCGCAGGGCGTCGGCGCGCTGGCGCAGGTCGGCCAGGGTGTTGCGGTAGGCGATCTCGCAGATCCGCCGCCGCGCCGAGAAGCTGAAGGCGTTGGTGAAGAACAGCTCGCCGTCCTCGGCGTTGGGCTCGAACACCAACTGGTCGATGTTGGGGTACTGCTGGGCGTAGCGCGCCAGGCCGACCTGCATGCGCGACTGCAGCAGGGTGCGGAAGGTCTGCGACAGCACCGCCGGCAGGCCGCCCGCGGCCAGGCTGTTGTCCTCGGCCACCGGCGCGTCGCCGTGGTTGTGGTTGAACGGCACCAGCGGATTGATGCCGATCAGCAGGTCGATGCCCTGTTCCAGTACCAGGGAGGCGTGCATGGTCCGGCGCAGGGCGCCGTCGACGAAGTGGCGGCCGCGGATGTTCACCGGCGGGTACAGGCCGGGCAGGGCGGCGCTGGCCTGGACCGCCTTGGAGATCGGAATGTCGTTCCAGTCGTCGCCGCCGAAGCGCACCGCGTCGCCGCTGTCGATGTCGACCGCGACCACGTACAGGCGCGCATCCAGTTCGCGGAAATCGTTGCTGCGGCCGCGGCGGGTGAAGACCTCGCGCAGAAAGCGTTCGACTTCGCCGTTGTCGAACAGGCCGTTCGGGATCAGGCCGCCGAAGCGGGTGATCAGGTCCGACCAGCGCGCCTCGCGCGGCGAAAACAGCAGCTCGCGCCACCATTCCGTGGCCAGGCGCGGGAAGCTCGCGGCGCGCTTCATGTATTCGAAGAAGGCCGGCCGCATGAAGGTTTCGGGCCGGAACTGGACGTCGTCGCTGTCGCCGGTGATGAAGATCCGGCACATCTCGGCGGTGTCCATGCGGTTGGCCAGGCCGGCGGCCAGGAAGGCGCCGCTGCTGACGCCGACGTAGCAGTCCAGCCGGGTCAGGTCGAGGCCCTCCAGGGCTTCGTCCAACGCGCGCAGCGCACCCAGTTCGTACATGCCGCCGATCGGACCGCCGCCGGCGATGGCCAGGCCGATCTTGGCCGGCGAGCCGGTGCTACGCGCCCGTTGCTGGGCGGAATGGAGTGACAGCATGAGGTGGGCGGCGACCGTGCGGAGGAGTATCCCCCCGAGTGTAGCCGACCGCGCCGGCCGCGCCAGACCGGTCGGCCCGCGGTTGCGGGCATCGGCCGCGGCCGCGATCATGCCCGCAATGTCCCGGACGACCGACCTTTCCGCCCGTCTCAGCGACCTGCTGGCGCGCCACCAGGCCTTGCACGATCCCAAGCAGGACGGCCGCAATGGCCTGCGCTGGCTGCCCGAGCTGCGCAGCTGGCAGGCGCGACGGCTGGAGGCCAGCTTCGACCGCTTCCTGCGCGATCCGCGCCGGCGCCCGGCCGCGCAATTCTTCCTCAGCGACGTCTACAACGACCACGACTTCAGCCGTCGCGACGCCGACATCGCGCGGGTGCTGCCGATGATGCAGCGCCTGCTGCCCTCGGCGCTGTTGAGCACGGTCGCCGACGCGATCGAGTTGGGCCTGCTCACTCACGCCTTCGACCTGCGCATGGCCCAGCGCCTGCAGACCCTGGCGCCGCGGCGCCGGCGCCTGGACTCGGCCTTGTATGCGCTGGCCTACCGCGACTGTGGCCTGCCGCGCCTGCGCGGGCATCAGATCGACCTGATCGGGCGCGTCGGCCTGGGCCTGGGGCGGGCGGTGCGCATGCCGGGCGTGGCGACCTTGCTGAAGCTCTCGCGCGGGCCGGCCAAGGCGGCCGGCTTGGCGGAGCTGCAAGGGTTTCTGGAGCGCGGCTTCGCCGCCTTCGGCCAGTTGGGCGACGTGCGCGAGTTCATCGCCGAGATCGAAGAGGACGAGCGCGAGGTCGCGCAGCGTCTGTTCGAGGGCGATGCGGACCCGTTTCCGGGGTTGGAGTAGGGCGGCCCGCCGGGCGTGTCGGTACGGGAATGGGCCGAGCTGCGCGCTTAGGACGTCGCTCTCTCGATTCGTCAGTCGCGCTTTTACGGGAACGACGAATCGGAGCAGCGCGGGCGATTGCGGTCTCGGCGCCTGCGCAAGATCGGTGGACCGCCCAGCGCGGAGTTCGTCGAAGCCAACACGGTGGACACGCCACTGGAATCGAGCAACGTATTTCGAGGGCAATTCCCCGAGTCCTGGTCGCGCGGCGCCGCAGGCGCCCCGGCTTACTTGAAGCGCTCGTCCAGCACCCGCCGGATCTCGCTTTCGATCGGGCCCTTGAGCGCGCCCAGCAGGAAGCCCAGGCTCGCGGTCACGCGCAGTTGCTTCGGGCCCAGCGCGATCTTGCCGTCGACGCCGCTGCGGGCGAAGTTCAGCGTGTCGCCGGCCCAGTCGTATTCGATGCCGAAGCGCTCGGCCAGCTTTTCCGCCACCTCTTCGACGGCTTTGCGGGCCTTGGCCGGCGTCAGCGAATGATCGTGGCGGATATCGATACTCGACATAAACGTTCCCTCCCAGGGTCCGCCTATTGTGCGGGCGTGGCGCGCCGCATCCAAGAGTGTGCCGACCATCGCCGTCGACGCGGTGTGCGTGATGGCCGCGCAGCATGCTAGATTTCCGCTGCGTGGAAAGCCTAAGACTGCGATACCCCAACCGCGAACATGCCGACCTGGCCCTGAGCCCGGGCGTGCATGCGATCGGCCGCGACGCCGACGGTCGCACTGCCCTGGTCCGCGACGGCGCGGACGCGGTGGCGCAAGTGTGCGTGGACCGCCGCGGTGTGTGGCTGCAGGTGCGCGAAGGCGTGCGTGGCCTGCACGTCAACGGCCGCCCGGTGCGGCGCATGGCGATGCTGCGCGCGGGCGACGCGATCTTCCTGGACGGGGTCGAACTGCTGCTGCTGGCCGGCGAGCCCGCGCCGGCGCCGGCCGACTATGGTTTCGGCGAAGCGCCGGAGAGCCGCATGGTGATCCGCGGCATCGCCGGCCCGCATCACGGCCGCTGCTATCCCCTGGACAAGCCGCGCACCATCGGCCGCGCCAGCGAATGCGACATCCGCATCGACGACGCCTCCTTCGCCGAACGCCACGCGCGTCTGGAAGCGCATGCCGACGGCGTGGTGCTGCGCGACATGGGTTCGGTCGAGGGCAGCCTGGTCAACGGCCGGCCGGTGCGCAACGCCTTGCTGCGGCCGGGCGATCAGCTGGTGCTGGAATCGCAGCACCGCTTCGTGATCGAAGCGCCCAGCCGCGGCGGCGGCGGCGAGCCGCCGCATACCCCGCATCCGGTCGAATTCGAGGCCGAAGAGCGCACGCGTCCGGCCGCGGCCCTGCCGTCGTCGGTGCGGCGCATGCCCTGGCTGTTGTTGGCGGCCGCGTTGCTGGCCGCCGCGCTCAGCCTGCTGCTGCTGTACGGCGCGAGCTGAGCGCGCGCAGCTTCTTCCACGCCCGCCAGCCCAGCAGCGCGGCCAGGATCGCCGCGTACAGCAGCGGTTCGCGGATGTCGGACTTCACCAGCCACCAGAAGTGCAGCACCGCCAGCACGGCGATCGCGTAGATCAACTGATGCAGCCGGCCCCAGAGCCGGCCGAGCTTGCGCATCGCCGCCTGGGTCGAGGTCAGCGCCAGCGGCACCAGCAGCAGCCAGGCCAGGAAGCCGACGGTGATGTAGGGCCGCTTGATGATTTCCTCGAAGATCTGGGTCCAGTAGCCGCGCAGGTCCAGCACCAGGTAGGCGGCGAAATGCAGGCAGGCATAAAAGAACGCGTACAGGCCGAGCAGGCGCCGGAACCGGATCAGCACCGGCTGGCCGCTGAGTTGGCGCAGCGGCGTGATCGCCAGGGTCAGCAACAGCAGGCGCAGCGCCCACAGGCCCAGGCGGTGCTCAATCTCGGCGACCGGGTCCGCGCCCAGGCCGCCGCTGCCGGTCAGGAACTCTTCGCGGATCTGCCAGGCCAGGATCGCCGCCGGGGTCAGCGCGAGCAGATGCACCAGGGTTTTGGCCGCGATCATGGCCTTGGATGCGGCGCGGCGCGGCGCCGGCCGCGCGGTGGCGGCCGGGGTGCGGTCGTTCATGCGCTCAGAACCACTGCTTGAGGTTCATGCCAGCGTACATCGACGCGACCTGGTCGCCGTAGCCATTGAACAAGCGGGTCGGGATGCGTTCGGCGAACAGCTTGCTGGCGGTGCCGGCGATGCGGCGTTCGCTCTTCTGGGTCCAGCGCGGGTGGTCGACGTTGGGGTTCACGTTGGAGAAGAAACCGTACTCGCTGGACTGGGCGTCGTTCCAGCTGGTGAACGGCATTTTCTCGACGAAGGTGATCGCGACGATCGACTTGATGCTCTTGAAGCCGTACTTCCACGGCACCACCAGGCGCAGCGGCGCGCCGTTCTGCTGCGGCAGCGGTTTGCCGTACAGGCCGGTCGCCAGCAGGGTCAGCGGGTGCATGGCCTCGTCGATGCGCAGGCCTTCGCGGTACGGCCAGTCCAGCGCGGGGTAGGCCAGGCCCGGCATCTGCTTGCGGTCGGCCAGGGTGGTGAAGGCCACGTACTTGGCCTTGGAGGTCGGCTGGAAGCGCTTGAGCACCTCGCCCAGCGGCACACCCAGCCAGGGGATCACCATCGACCAGCCTTCCACGCAGCGCAGGCGGTAGATGCGCTCCTGCGGCGTCAGGCCCTTGAGCAGATCGTCCAGGGCCAGGGCGCCGGGCTTGGCGCAGGCGCCGCCCACCGCGACCGTCCACGGACGGGTGCGCAGGGTCTTGGGGGCCTTGCCCGGGTCGGCCTTGCCGGTGCCGAACTCGTAATAGTTGTTGTAGCTGGTGACGTCCTCGTAGCGGGTCAGGGTTTCGTCGGTGCGAAAGCCCGAGGCCGCCTGCGCGGGCGTGATCGCCGTCTTGGGCGCGGGCGGGGGTTCGGCGTCGGCGCAGCCGGCCAGGCCCAGCGCGGGCGCGGCCGCGAATGCGGCCAGCAGGCGCCGACGCTCGCGGTACACGGTTTCGTCGGTGATTTCGCGGGCGGGGAGGTTGAGAGCGTCGCGTAGTGACATCGGGCCGAACTCCTGCGGGAAACGGGCGCGGCGGGGGCCGTCGCGGGGCCGTAAGGGAGATACGGCCGGCTTACCCACATAGAGGCAGCCGGAGGGGCAAAAGTTGCGCGGGTAACCAAGGCGCGCGCAAGTGTTGCACTGCGGCATACTTGGGCTCCAACCCCACTCCCACGGAGCACCCGATGTCCCGCGCGTTCAACTTCAGTGCCGGCCCCGCGACCTTGCCCGAAGCCGTCCTCCAGCAGGCCCAGGCCGAAATGCTGGACTGGCATGGCGTCGGCGCCTCGATCGTCGAGCTGAGCCACCGCGGGCCGGAGTTCCTGCAGGTCGCCCAGGAGGCCGAAGCCGACCTGCGCACGCTGATGTCGATCCCCGAGGATTATGCGGTGCTGTTCCTGCAGGGCGGCGCGACCACCCAGCAGGCCTTGATCGCGCTGAATTTCGCCGCCCCGGGCCAGACCGTGGACTACGCGGTGACCGGCCACTGGGGCAAGACCGCGCTCAAGCAGGTCAAGCCCTATGTGAACGCCAAGGTGGTCGCCGACGGCGAAGCCGGCGGCTACCGCGACATCCCGGCCTACGGCGAGTGGCAGCTGTCCAAGGACGCCGCCTACGTCCATTACACCGCCAACGAAACCATCCACGGCGTCGAGTTCCGCGACATTCCGCAGACCGGCGACGTGCCGCTGATCGGCGACTTCAGCTCCAGCATCGTGTCCGAGCCGCTGGACGTGTCCAAGTTCGGCGTGATCTACGCCGGTGCGCAGAAGAACCTGGGCCCGGTCGGCGTGAGCGTGGTGATCGTGCGCCGCGACCTGTTCGAGCGCACCGGCCAGCCGCGCGCCGAGATCCTCGACTACCGTGCCCACGTCAAGGGCGAGTCCATGCTCAACACCCCGCCGACCTGGAACTGGTACCTGGCCGGCCTGGTGTTCAAGTGGATGATCGCGCAGGGCGGGGTGACCGAATTCGCGCAGCGCAACGCGCGCAAGTCGGCGCTGCTGTACCGGACCATCGACAACTCCGGCGGCTTCTACCGCAACGAAGTCGCGGCGTCCGCGCGCTCGCGCATGAACGTGCCGTTCTTCCTCAAGGACGAAGCGCTGGACAAGCCCTTCCTGAAGGAAGCCGAGGCCGCCGGCCTGATCTCGCTCAAGGGCCACCGCGCCCTGGGCGGCATGCGCGCTTCGATCTACAACGCGATGCCGGAGGAGGGCGTGCAGGCGCTGGCGTCCTTCATGCAGGACTTCCAGCAGCGGAATGGGTGAGCGGTCGCGCTTAGCCGATGCCCTATCGGCATCGGCATCGGCTGCGAACGCGAACGCCCGGCCATGGGTGAGCAACCGTGCTCAGTCGATGCCCTATCGGCATCGACTACGGTAGCGAACGCACGGCCATGGATGGCCGGGCCGGACGGTCCCCAGGCGAGCCGGTCTCGCCATGGACGGCAGCCTTGAACTCCAGCTTGCGTCGTAGGTTTTCGTAAGCTCTCAAACATCTTCGCTACCTCTGCACCACCTCCGGCCGCCCCCCGGACCCACGAGACCACCATGGCAAAGAAACCCACCCAGCCCGCAGCGTCGAAGCCGAAGCAGGCCGCCGCCAAGCCGAGCAAGGCCGCGAAGCCCAAGGCCGCGAAGCCCAAGCCCGCCGCCCCCGCGGCCGAGCCCCCCGCGCTCGACCTGCCCACCCTACGCACCCGCATCGACGGCATCGACCAGCACATCCAACAGCTGATCGCCGAACGCGCCCAGTTCGCCAACCAGGTCGGCAAGGCCAAGGGCAAGCTGGCCGCGGCGGTGGACTACTACCGTCCCGAGCGCGAGGCCCAGGTGCTGCGCCGCGTGGTCGACCGCAACGACGGTCCGCTCAACGACGAAGTGCTGGTGCGGCTGTTCCGCGAAATCATGTCGGCCTGCCTGGCCCAGCAGGAGCCGCTCAAGATCGGCTTCCTCGGCCCGGAAGGCACGCATTCGCAACAGGCGGTGTTCAAGCATTTCGGCCACTCGATCCACGGCCTGCCGCTGGCCAGCATCGAAGAGGTGTTCCAGGAGGTCGAGGCCGGCAACGCCGACTTCGGCGTGGTGCCGGTGGAGAACTCCACCCAGGGCACGATCCAGTCGACCCTGGACATGTTTCTGACCTCCAAGCTCAAGATCTCCGGCGAAGTCGAGTTGCGCGTGCACCAGCACCTGCTCTCGCGCAGCGGCCGCATCGAGGACATCGAGCGCGTCTACTCGCACCCGCAATCCTTCGCCCAATGCAAGGCCTGGCTGCGCCAGTACCTGCCCAAGGCCGAGAAGATCGCGGTGGCCAGCAACGCCGAGGCCGCGCGCCGCGCGCGCAACGCCGACGACGCGGCCGCGATCGCGGGCGCCAGCGCCGGCAACGTCTACGGCCTGAAGAACGTGGCCGGCCCGATCGAGGACCGCCCCGACAACACCACGCGCTTCCTGGTGATCGGGCGCGAGCTGTTCACGCCCTCGGGCAACGACCGCACCTCGCTGCTGATCTTCATCAAGGACCAGCCCGGCGCGCTCTACAACGTGCTGTCGCCGTTCGCCAAGCGCGGCCTGAGCATGAACCGCATCGAGTCGCGGCCGGGCCACACCGGCCGCTGGCAGTACGCGTTCTTCGTCGACATTGGCGGCCACGTCCAGGAACAGGCGATGCGCGAGGCGCTGGAGGAGCTCGAAGAGCTGGCGCACGAAGTCAAGGTGCTGGGCTCCTACCCGGTCGCGATCGCGTGAGCGCGGCGCCGTCCTTGCCGGCGGCGACGCCGGCCTATGACGAGGCCTGGTTCGCCGCGCGCGCGCAAGCGGGCGTGCAGCGCCTGCGCGCCTACGACCCGGGCCACGATCTGGTCGCGTTGCGGCGCAAGTTCGGCACCGCGCAGCTGGTCGAGCTGGGCTCCAACGAAAATCCCTACGGCCCGTCGCCGCGCGCGCGCGCGGCGGCGCTGGCGCAGCTGGATCAGCTGCATCGCTATCCCGATCCGCTGGGCGCCGATCTCAAGCGCGCGCTGGCCGCCAAGCACGGCGTGAGCCGCGAGCGGATCCTGCTCGGCAACGGCTCCCACGAACTGCTGATGCAACTGGCACAGGTGTTCGCCACGCCGGGCGGCGAGGTGGCGTTCTCGCGCTACGGCTTCGCGGTGTTCGCGCTCGCGACCCAGGCCGCCGGCGCGGACATGCGCATCGTCGAGGCGCTGCCGCGCGACGCGGCGATGCCGGCCGGCCACGATCTGGACGCGATCGCCGACGCGATCGGGTCGCGGACGCGCCTGGTCTACCTGGCCAATCCCAACAATCCCACCGGCACCTGGTTCGGTCGCGCGGCGCTGCAGGCGTTCCTGGCGCGGGTGCCGGCCGAGACCCTGGTGGTGATGGACGAGGCCTACGCCGAGATGGTCGACCGCGGCGAGGCCGGCGATTTCGCCAGCGCGGTCGAGTTGCTGGACGCGCATCCGAACCTGATCGTGACCCGCACCTTCAGCAAGGCCTACGGCCTGGCCGGACTGCGCGTGGGCTATCTGCTGGCGGCGCCGGGCCTGGTCGCGGTGATGGAACGCCTGCGCGAGAGTTTCAACGTCAACGGGCCCGCGCTGGCCGCCTGCGAGGCCGCGCTGGCCGACGAGGCGTATCTGGAGTCGGCCTGCGCGCGCAACGCCGAACAGCGCGCCGCGCTGAGCGCCGCATTGCGCGAACGCGGCTTGCGCGTGTTCCCCTCGCAGACCAATTTCGTCCTGGTCGAGTTCGGCGCCGACACCGCGCGCATCGAATCCGAACTGATCGCGCGCGGCGTGGTGCTGCGCCCGATGGGCGGCTACGGCCTGGGCGACTGCCTGCGCATCACCGTCGGTGACGCCGACGAGAACCGCCGCTTGCTGGCCGCGCTGGACGCGGTGCGCGCATGAGCGCAGGCCAGGCTTGGGTCGCCGCGCCCGGCGCGCCGCTGCGCGGCAGGCTGCGCGTTCCCGGCGACAAATCGGTATCGCATCGCGCGGTCATGCTGGGCGCGCTGGCGCAAGGCGTCACCCGCGTCACCGGCTTCCTCGAAGGCGAGGACACCCGCGCCACCGCGCGCGTGTTCGAGCGCCTGGGCGTGCGCATCGAAACCCCCAGCGCCAGCGAGCGCATCGTCCACGGCGTCGGCCTGCACGGCCTGCGCGCGAGCGCGCAGGCGCTGGACTGCGGCAACGCCGGCACCGGCATGCGCCTGCTCGCGGGCGTGCTGGCGGGGCAGGGCTTCGATTCGGTGCTGATCGGCGACGAGTCGCTGTCCAAGCGTCCGATGCGGCGCGTGACCGAGCCGCTGGCGGCGATGGGCGCGCGCATCGACAGCGAGCCCGGCGGCTTGCCGCCGCTGCGCATCCATGGCGGGCGCGGCCTGCACGGCATCGACTACACCCTGCCGGTGGCGAGCGCGCAGGTGAAATCGGCGCTGCTGCTGGCCGGCTTGTATGCGCAGGGCGAGACCGTGGTGCGCGAACCGCATCCGACCCGCGACTACACCGAGCGCATGCTGTCCGCGTTCGGTTGGCCGATCGAATTCTCGCCCGGCTACGCACGCCTGAGCGGCGGCCACGCCTTGCGCGCGACGGACGTCGCGGTGCCCGCGGATTTCTCCTCGGCCGCGTTCTTCCTGGTCGCGGCCAGCGTGGTGCCGGGCTCGGAACTGCTGCTGGAAGCGGTGGGCATGAACCCGCGCCGCACCGGCCTGCTCGCGGCCCTGCGCCTGATGGGCGCCGACATCGCCGAGGAGCATGCGCGCGAGGAGGGCGGCGAACCGGTCGCCGATCTGCGCGTGCGCTACGCGCCGCTGCACGGCATCGAGGTGCCCGAGGCGCTGGTGCCGGACATGATCGACGAGTTCCCGGCCCTGTTCGTGGCCGCGGCCTGCGCGCAGGGGCGCAGCCGGATCTCCGGCGCGGCCGAATTGCGGGTCAAGGAATCGGACCGGATCGCGACCATGGCACAAGGGTTGCGCATTATTGGTGCGCAGATCGAAGAGACGCCGGACGGCGCGATCATCGACGGCGGCGCCTTGCGCGGCGGCTCGGTCGACAGCCACGGCGACCATCGCATCGCCATGAGCTTTGCGGTGGCGGCGCAGCGCGCGCGTGACGAAGTGCGTATCGGCGATGTCGAGAATGTGGCCACGTCGTTTCCGGGTTTCGATCGGTTGGCGCGCGACTGCGGTTTCGAACTGCGCACGGCGTTTGGTTTGTAGACAGGCAAGGCCGCCGGGTTTCGCTAGACTTCGTCGACTGATCGCGGTGCGCCTTTGGCGCGGCGCGAACAGCCGATGTACGGACAAGGATGTGCGAACAAGGAGGTAACGGCCGTCGTCCACCGCCCCCGCGGCGCGACGGTCATCACGTGGTTCGCGCCAGGCCCGGCGCGATTTGCGAGAGGACTCAGCGATGCAGCAACCCCGATGCGGCTTGACGACGCCGGCGACGTGCGTGCGCGCGCCGTCGTTACGCGACCCTGCGATGGCGATCGCGCATGGCTGAGGACGCGCTCGCCATGAACCACGCCGCGCGCGCACCAGCGCACCGCACGGGTTCGAACTGGTACTCCGAGGCCGCCGCCGATCTGCCGCCGTGGCTGCGTCGGGTCGCGCTGTTTGCCTTGGCCTATCAGGCCTTCTTCGCCCTGACCGATGTCGGCCTGTATCTGCGGCCGGAACTCGGCGCCGGCGTGTTGCTGCTGCTGATGTGCGGCGCCGGCCGTCGGCCTTGGCGCGAACTGGCCGCGCAGCCGGCGGTGCGCGCGCTGCTGGTGTTGATCGTGTTCGTGATCGCTCAGGCCGTGTATGTGGCGGTCAGCGTGGTGCCGGGCATACCGCTGTCGGCGCAGTTGTCGACCGCCAGCAAGCTGGTGCGGCTGGCCGTCTTCACCTGCGTGACGGGCTGGTGGCTGTCGCTGATGCCGCGCGCGATTCCGCGCCTGGTCCTGCTGATGGCCGCCGGCCTGTTGCTGTCGGCGCTGATCTACCTGCCATGGACCCAGATCGACGCCCTGTGGAGCGGCCGTATGCGCTCCGATCTGGGAATTCCGGAAAACTTGAACGGCCAGCTCGCCGCGATCGGCGGATGGCTGGCGCTGTGCCTGTCGATGGCGCTGTGGGCGCAGCGGCGCGAACGTGGACGCGGTCTGGTATTGGCGCTGGGTTTCCTCGCCTACGTCGGCTGCTTCTGCCTGCTGCTGTTCTCGCAATCGCGCGGCGCCTGGTTGGCCTTCGCGGCGGTGCTGCCGCCGGTGGTCCTGGGCTATGCCTGGTACCTGCGCCGCGCCCGTGGCGGCCTGGGCGCGTTGGTGCCGGCGCTGGCGGCGGCGCTGGTGTCGGGCCTGTTGCTGTTCGCCGCGCGCGATCTGATCGTGCTGCGTTTCGCCGGTTCCGAGACCGTGGTCAGCGAGGCCCAGCAGGCCGCGGCCGCGGGCACCGTCGCGATCGCCAGCACCCCGGCGCCGCCCGCGGTCGCGCCTGGTGCGCCGACGGGTCCCGCCGCCGCCGCGATCACGGCCCAGCAGACCCAGGTCAACAACAAGGCCGTGAGCGTGCGCATGGCCCTGTACAAGCTGGGCATGGAGAAATGGCTGGAGCGGCCACTGTTGGGCTGGGGCCTGCGCACCACGCCGTCGCTGATCGCCGAGAGCCGGCGCGACATGGCCGGCCAGCACCACATGCATCTGCACAACACCTATTTGGACGCGCTGGTCGGCCTGGGCGCGCTGGGCACGCTGCTGCTGGCGGCGGCGTTCGCGCTGCTGCTGCGCGAGGCGCTGCTGGCCTGGCGCCGCGGCCTGATGCCGCTGGCCGGCTTCTGGGCGCTGGCCGGCAGCGTCGGCATCGTGCTGATCGCCAACAACTTCGATTCGCTGTTGTGGCGTTTCGAGTACGGCCGTGCGCCGCTGGAGTTCCTGTTCGGAGCCTGCCTGGCCTGGGGCCTGATTCGTCGGCGCCGCGATGCCGGGCAGGGCGCACGCGACTGAGCGGGTCTCGCGTCGCGTCGGTGACCGTTCCTGGCCGTTGTTTGCATCGCTCCGGCCGCCCTCGTGGCGGCCGGAGCCCGCTCTCCCCCGATTGCGCGGTCCTACAGGCGAGGACCGATTGGGTCTAGCCTTGCGTTCAAGCCTGCGGCTTGAACTCGATCGGCACTTCCACCACCGCCGGCACGGCCTTGCCGTTGCGCGTGGCCGGTTCGAAGCGCCAGCGGCGCACCGCGTCCTGGGCGGCGCGGTCGAGTTCGCGCGAACTGCTGCGGCGGACGAAGTCGATCTCGCCCGGCACGCCGTCGGCGCTCACGTTCACCCGCAGCAGCACGTCGCCGCCTTCGCCGCGACGCAGCGCGGTGGCCGGGTACTCGGGTTCGGGGCTGCGGCTGGCGATGCGTTCCGGCGCGGTCTCGCGCGGGGTACCGATCGCCGGCTTGGTCGGCTTGGGCTTGGCCGCGTTCGCGACCGGCTTGCGCGCGTCGCCTTCGGGTGTCGTCGCCGGCGTGGTCTCGGTCGGGACCGGCGTGATCGAGGTGTCCGGCGCCATCGGCACCGCTACCGGCGTGCGTTGGCTTAGCAGGTACCAGATCAGCAGGATCGCAGCCAGCAGCACCAGCAGCCAGAGGCCGGTACGGTTGCGCGCAGGCTCGGCGGCGTCCGCGGTGGTTTGCGGTTGAGTGTCGCGATGGTCCAGCGTGTTGTCCGTCATGTTGTCCCTCCTCGGGTCGTCCCCGGTGTTCCGGGTGGCGATCCGACTTTCCCCACGCCGGTGTTAGCGGCGAGTGAGGCGGAGGGGGTCAGGGAGTTACCCGTTCAGCGACTGGCATCGAATGTGATCGGGACCATCACGGTGCCGCTGACCGGCTGGCCGTTGGCCAGGGCGGGGCGGAAACGCCAGCGCCGGACCGCGTCCTGGGCCGCGCGGTCGAGCAGGCGCGAGCCGCTGGTGGCGCCCACGCTGACCTCGGTGGGCACGCCATCGGCGCCGATCTGCACGCGCACGGTGACGGTGCCGCTCTCGCCGCGGCGCAGGGCCTGGGGCGGGTAGCGCGGCGCGGGGTTCTGGCCCGCGATCGGCTTGGGATCGGAACTGGCGACCGCGCCCGGCGGCGGCGTCTGCGGACGCGCCGGGATCGCGGCATCGGCCGGCGGCGGAGGCGGCGCGGTCTCGACCAGACGCGGCTTATCGGCGCCCGGCGCGGGCGCGGCCTGAGGCGCGGGACCGACGCCGCTGCCCTCGTTGCCCGACATCGGCGCCGGCAGCGGCGCGTAATTCGGGCCGGCCGCGGTCGGCGGGGCGACCCCGTCGGCGCGATAGAAGTCGTGTTCGCCGCTGCGCGACCAGACCAGGGCGAACAGGATCAGGCCGAGCGCGAACGCGCCCAGCACCCACCACAGGGCCCTGCGCGAGGGGCGCCAGGCGGCCAGATCGAGGACGGGGCGGGACGGTGCGGGGGACGGTGTCGACATGCAGGATCCGGCGGCGGCGGGGAGCGGGGCTGACCGCATTCTGCCTCTAACCGGGTTAATCCGTCGGCAACCGGTCGCGGTTTGCAGCCGCGATTGGCCCTGAACGCGTTAAGCACGCGATAATCGCGCTCCGCTTCCCCACCGGTTCCGCCATGCTCGATCCCATTCTGCTGCGCCAGCAACCCGCCGAACTCGCCGCGCGCCTGCGCGACACCCGCGGCTACGTCCTCGACCCCGGCGCGCTGGAGTCGCTGGAAAGCGAGCGCAAGCAGATCCAGATCCGCACCCAGGAACTGCAGAATCTGCGCAACACCCGCTCCAAGGCGATCGGCCAAGCCAAGGCCAAGGGCGAGGACGTGGGCGCGCTGATGGCCGAGGTCGCCGGTTTCGGCGACGAGCTCAAGGCCAGCGAGCTGCGCCTGGACGAAATCCGCGGCCAGATCGAGGCGATCGCGCTGGGCATCCCGAATCTGCCGCACGAGTCGGTGCCGGCCGGTCAGGACGAGAGCGGCAACGTCGAGCAGCACCGCTGGGGCGCGCCGCGCGCGTTCGATTTCGCGGTCAAGGACCATGTCGAGCTGGGCGCGCGCAAGGGCTGGCTGGACGGCGACACCGCCGCCAAGCTGTCGGGCGCGCGCTTCACCGTGCTGCGTGGCCAGCTCGCGCGCCTGCACCGCGCGCTCGCCCAGTTCATGCTCGACCTGCATTCCAACGAGCACGGCTACGAAGAAACCAACGTGCCGCTGCTGGTCAACGCCGATTCCATGCGCGGCACCGGCCAGTTGCCGAAGTTCGAGGACGACCTGTTCGCGACCACGGTGGGCGAGGGCGAGACGGCCAGCAAGCGCTACCTGATCCCGACCTCGGAAGTGCCGCTGACCAACATCGTGCGCGACGCGATCGTCGAGGACGCGGCGCTGCCGCTGCGCATGACCGCGCACTCGATGTGCTTCCGCGCCGAGGCCGGCAGCCACGGCCGCGACACCCGCGGCATGATCCGTCAGCACCAGTTCGAGAAGGTCGAGCTGGTCACGATCGCGCGCCCGCACGAAAGCTACGACGAGCACGAGCGCATGACCCGCTGCGCCGAGGTGGTGCTGGAGCAGCTCGGCTTGCCGTACCGCCGCATGCTGCTGTGCACCGGCGACATGGGGTTCTCCGCGACCAAGACCTACGACCTGGAAGTCTGGCTGCCCAGCCAGGACAACTATCGCGAAATCTCCTCGTGCTCGAACTGCGAGGCCTTCCAGGCCCGCCGCATGCAGGCGCGCTGGCGCAACCCGGCCACCGACAAGCCCGAGCCCGTGCACACCCTCAACGGCTCCGGCGTCGCCATCGGCCGCGCCCTGATCGCGGTGATGGAGAACTACCAGAACGCCGACGGCTCGATCACGGTGCCCGCGGCGCTGCGTCCGTACATGGGCGGGGTCGAGCGCATCGAGTGATGTCGCGGTGGATGCAACGACCGAGGCGAAGGTCGTTGTAACGACGCGACGCGCTGGTGGGCGTGGCGTCCGTAGGGTGCGGTAAGCCGCAGGCGCACCGCACCGCCTTACGTATCCCTCGATGCGTCATTCCCGCCAAGGCGGGCTCCGCTTTGCTTGGGCGCAGCCGAACATCCAGCGACTTGGACGGCATGGTCAACGACGAGCGAAAGCGATGCGGTTATCGCCGCATCCTACGGTGGTCGGATCCGGCCGGCGCCAGCCCGATCGTCGACGCTAGGAGCCGCCGCTACTCGCACCAATGCACATGCAACGGCGCGCCATGCCCCGCCTCCAGCGCGGCCAGCACCGGATAGCGCGTGACGTCGCCGCTGCGTAGCGCGGCTTCGAAGACTTCGCGCTTGCGTTCGCCCTGGATCAGCAGCAGCCGGGTCTGCACGCGCGCCAGTCCGACCGGGGTCAGGCTGATGCGGCGCGGCCATTGCTGGGCGCCGGGCGCGTCCTGAGCGTCGACGGCGACATAGGCCTGGCGGCTTTCCAGCGCGCGCGACAGGTCGCGGCTGTTGGGGAACAACGAGGCGGTATGACCGTCCTCGCCCATGCCCAGCACCGCGGCGCTGGCGCCGAGCTGGGCGTGGGCGTTGGCGGCGGCGACCGCATCCTCGATGCGGCGGCCGGCCAGGGTCAGCGGCTCGAAGCGCGCGGCGGCGGCGTGGTCGTGCAACAGATGGGTGCGGACCATGCGCGCATTGCTGTCGGGATCGTCCGGCAGCAGCCAACGCTCATCGACCAGGCCGATATCGACCCGGCTCCATTCCAACGGCGCTTTCGCCAGCGCGCGATAGACCGGCCCGGGCGTGCTACCGCCCGACAGCAGCAGGCGCGCGCGCGGGCGCAGCGACAGGTCGCGGCGCAATTCGGCCGCGATCGCGACCGCGCAAGCCCAGGTCCACACATCGCGGCCGCGATGCGCGTGCATTACGTAGCGTGCGGTTTCCGGCTCCGGAGGAGCGGCCGAGGCGGGCGACGTATCGTCGAGCATCTCCCGATCTTCGC
Source organism: Lysobacter sp. cf310 (assembly GCF_900114355.1). Lineage (GTDB taxonomy): Bacteria > Pseudomonadota > Gammaproteobacteria > Xanthomonadales > Xanthomonadaceae > Lysobacter. The sequence goes on along the minus strand of NZ_FOSS01000002.1, from coordinate 35,279 downwards.
ACGAACAACCTCAACGTGGCGTGTGCCTGGCCAGAGCCGCCGCACCCAGCAAGCCCGGCTGGGGATGGGTGACGGCGAGAGTGGGAATGCGCGCCATCGCCGGCGAGAAACGGCCCTTGTGCTCGAAGCGCTGGCGGAAGCCGGAATGCTGCAGCCAGGGCATCAGGCGCGGCACCAGCCCGCCGGGCAGGAACACGCCGTCCCAGGCGCCCAGGGTCAGCACCAGATCGCCGGCGGCGGCGCCGTACACGGCGCAGAACACGTCGATCGCGCGCAGGCAGCGCGCATCGCCTTCACGCGCCATCGCGGTGATGTCGGCCGGTTGCAGTGGGCCCGGGTCTTCGCCGGCGATCTGGCTCAGGGCACGATGCAGATTGACCAGGCCGCTGCCGCTGACCAGGCGCTCGTTGGAGACGCGGCCGAACTCGCCCGACAGGCGTTGCAGGATTTCGATTTCCTCGGGCGTGCCGGGCGCGAAACTGACGTGGCCGCCTTCGGTCTGCAAGGGGTAGTAACGGCCGTCGCGACGGATCAGACCGCCGACGCCCAGGCCGGTGCCGGCGCCGATCACCGCATAGGTGCGGTCGCCTTCCTCATCGGCGCCGCGCCAGGCGTTGCCGCCGATCGCGACCACGTCCTGCGCGCGCAGCAAGGACACCGCCATCGCCTGCGCGGCGAAATCGTTGACCAGTTGCAGGCGTTCCAGGCTCAGGGCCTGGCGCGTGCGCGCGGCCGAGATCACCCAGGGATGATTGGTGATGCGCGCCTCGTCGCCGTCGACGCGGCCGGCGACCGCGAACACGGCCGCGCTGGGCGTGGCGCCGATGCGGTCGAGATAGTGGCGCGCGGCGTCGGCCAGGGACGGAAAGTCGGCGACGGAGAACACCTGCACGCTGTCCTCGCGCAGCGGTTGTTCGAGCTGCGGCGCGGCCAGGGCGAAGCGCGCATTGGTGCCGCCGATATCGGCCAGCAAGGTATCCGGGGTGGACGCGTTCACGGCTCGCCTCCACGGCCCTGGCGCAGCGTCGCCGGCAGGAAATCGGCGGCCTCGTTCGGGCCCCAGGAGCCGGCCGGGTACTCGAGCGCGGGCTGAGCGGTGCCGCTCCACGCGCGTTCGACGCTGTCGATCCATTGCCAGGCCGATTCGACCTCGTCGTCGCGCACGAACAGGGTCTGGTTGCCGCGCAGCGCGTCCACCAGCAGGCGTTCGTAGGCGATGCGGCGTTGCGGCGAACCCGACATCGACAGGTCCAGCGACATCGGCCGCAGTTCCAGCGCGCCCCATTCGGGCGCGGCCAGGCTGCCCATCAGTCCCAGCTCCACGGTTTCGTCGGGCTGCAGGCGCATGCGCAGGCGGTTGGGGCGCTCGCGCCCGCGCGCGGGGCGCTCGAACAGCCAGTGCGAGACCGGTTTGAACGAGACCACCACTTCGGTCGCGCGCGCCGCCAGGCGCTTGCCGGTGACCAGCCGGAACGGCACGCCCGCCCAGCGCCAGTTGTCGATATAGGTGCGCAGGGCGACGAAGGTTTCCACCGGTGCGTCGTGGACGAAGCCCTTGACCGCGCGGCCCTCGACCACGCCGGCGCCGTAGCGGCCGCGCACGGTGTCGCGCGCGGCGTCGGCGGCGCTCATCGGGCGCAACGCGCGCAGCACCTTGCGCTTCTCCTCGCGGATGCTGTCGGCGTCCAGGTTGGACGGCGGCTCCATCGCGATCAGCGCCAGCAGCTGCAGCATGTGGTTCTGGACCATGTCGCGCAGGGCGCCATAGCCGGCGTAGTACTCCTCGCGGCCGTCGACGCCGGCGGTTTCGGCGACCAGGATGTCGACCGACTCGATCCAGCGGTGCTGCCACACCGCCTCCAGCAGGGTGTTGCCCAGGCGCAGCGCCAGCAGGTTCTGCACCGCGGCCTTGCCCAGGTAGTGATCGATGCGGAATATCCGCGACTCGTCCAGGCAGGCGCGCAGTGCGGCGTTGATCTCGCGCGCCGAGGCCAGGTCGCGGCCGATCGGTTTCTCCAGGACCAGGCGCGAGGGCTCGGCGAGCACGCCGGCCGCGCTCAAACCCTGCGCCACCGACACGAACAGATCCGGCGGCGTGGCCAGGTAGCTCACGCTGGGACGGTCGGCGTAGCGCGACAGCGCGGCCGCGATGGCGGCGGTATCGCGCAGGTCGACCGCGGTGTAAGTGATACAGCGCAGCAGACCGTCCACGGACGCGGCGTCGTCGGCGGCCTCCGAGGCCATGCGTTCGCGCAGCCAGGCGCGGAAATCCTCGTCGCTCAGCTCCTGCCGCCCGACCGCGATCAGGCGGAAGTCGGGCGGCAGCAGGCGGTCGCGCCAGAGGTGGATCAGCGACGGGAACAGATAGCGCTGGGCGAGATCACCCGTGGCGCCGAACAGCAACAGGGTGTCGTGCATGGCGCCGCCGCCTGGTCGGGATCGAAGCGCTTAAGGTAACGGCTCGGACAGCGAACGGCCATGCGTGGCGATCACGTTCGAGTACCACTTCGCGCTGTCCTTGGGCGTGCGTTCCTGGGTCGCGTAGTTCACATGGACCACGCCGAAACGCTTGGAGTAGCCCAGCGACCATTCCAGATTGTCCAGCAGCGACCACACCATATAACCGCGGATGTCGCAGCCGGCCTGGATCGCGTCGTGGATCGCGCTGAGGTGTTTTTGCAGATAGTCCATGCGCAGCGGATCGCGCACGCGGCGCTCGCCGCTGGCATCGGGCTCGGCCACCGGCGGATCGAAGAAGGCCGCGCCGTTCTCGGTCACGTACATCGGGATGTCGCCGTAGCGCTGCTTGAACCAGGTCAGGGTGTCGGTGAGGCCCTGCGGGAACACCTCCCAGCCGGTTTCGGTGTAGGTGCCCGAGGGCTGGCGGACCACGCCGGTGTTGAGCGGGTAGCTGACCGCGTCCTTGGTGACGCTGCGGGTGTAGTAGTTGATGCCGACGAAATCGAGCTTCTGCTGGATCAGCGCGTAGTCCTCGGCCGGCCATTCCGGCCAGGCGTCGCCGAAGATCTCGCCCAGCTCCGGCGGGTAGGAGCCGAGCAGGGCGGGGTCGAGGTATTGCTCGTTCATGTAGGCGTGCGCGCGCTTGACCGCGGCGGCGTCGGCGGCCGAATCGGTGGCGGCGTACTTGGGTTCGATGTTCACCACCAGGCCGATCTCGTGCTGGCCGATCGCGCGGTAGGCCTGGACCGCGGCGCCGTGCGCGCGCATCAGATTGTGCGAGGCGATCGGCGCCTCGTAACGGCTGCGGTGACCGGGCGCGAGCGCGCCGTGCAGGTAGCCGCCGTCGGTGATCACCCAGGGTTCGTTGAGGGTGACCCACTTCTTGACCCGGCCGTCGAGGGCGCGATACAGCACGCTGCCGTACTCGGCGAACCAGTCGGCGCAGTCGCGGTTGAGCCAGCCGCCGCGGTCGTCCAGCGCAGCCGGCATGTCCCAGTGGTAGAGGGTGAGCAGAGGTTCGATGCCGTTGGCCAGCAGTTCGTCGACCAGGCGCGAATAGAAGTCGACGCCGGCCTGGTTCACCCGGCCGGTGCCCTCGGGCAGGATCCGCGACCAGGACACGCTGAAACGGTAGGCCTGCAGGCCCAGGCGCTTCATCAGCGCGACGTCGTCCTTCCAGCGCCGGTAGTGGTCGCAGGCGACGTCGCCGGTGTCGCCGTTGAGGGTCATCCCCGGCGTGTGGGCGAAGCGGGTCCAGATGCTGGGACCGGCGCCATCGGCGAGCGGGGAGCCCTCGATCTGATGGGCGGCGGTGGCCGCACCCCACAGGAACCCCTCGGGAAAGACACGAACTTGGCTCATCGCTGCTTGGCCTCCGCTGCGGCGCTAATGTGAATGCTGGCGTGCATGTAAACGGTTACATGGCAGAATAGCCCAGGGCGGCGACAATTGCATCGTCGCCGGGGCCACGATTGGGAGAATTCATGGCGAAGGTCACGCTTGAACGTCTGCGCAAGGTCTATCCGAACGGGTTCGTCGGCGTCGACGAGGCCAGTTTCGAGATCCGCGACGGCGAGCTGCTGGTGTTGGTGGGTCCCTCGGGCTGCGGCAAATCGACCCTGCTGCGCATGATCGCGGGGCTGGAGACGATCAGCAGCGGCGAGCTGCGCATCGGCGAGCGCCGGGTCAACGACGTCCCGCCCAAGGACCGCGACATCGCCATGGTGTTCCAGAGCTACGCCCTGTACCCGCACATGACCGTGGCCGAGAACCTGGGCTTCGGCCTCAAGCTGCGCGGCGCGTCCAAGGCCGAGATCGAGACGCGTGTGAACGAGGCCGCGGCCACGCTGGAACTGGGATCGATGCTGCAGCGCAAGCCGGCCGCGTTGTCGGGCGGCCAGCGCCAGCGCGTGGCCCTGGGACGGGCGCTGGTGCGCCAGCCGCAGGTGTTCCTGCTCGACGAGCCGCTGTCGAATCTGGACGCCAAGCTGCGCATGGGCATGCGCGTGGAGATCGCGCGCCTGCACCGTCAGCTCGGCACCACCATGGTCTACGTCACCCACGACCAGATCGAGGCCATGACCCTGGGCCAGCGCATCGTCGTGCTCAAGGACGGCAAGATCCAGCAGATCGACACGCCGATGGCGCTGTACCGGCATCCGGCCAATCTGTTCGTGGCGACCTTCCTGGGCAGTCCGAAAATGAACTTGCTGTGGGGCGAGGTGATCGAACGCGACGGTCTGCGCCTGCGCATCGCCGAGGGCGTGGAGCTGCCGCTGCAGCCCGACGCGGCGCTGCGCGAGAGCGTGCGCGGCTACCTGGGCCGCCAGCTCACCGTCGGCCTGCGTCCGGAGGACATGCACCTGGCCGAGGCCGCACCCGAGCGTCTGTCGGCGCGCGTGGAAGTGGTCGAGCCGGTCGGCAACGAGGCCTTCCTCAACCTGGGCTGCGGCGGCTGCGACCTGGTGCTGCGCCTGCCGCCTTATGATCTGCCCACGCCCGGCGATACCGTGCACCTGGGGTATGCGCCCGAGCGCATGCATTACTTCGATCCCGAGACCGAGCGCAGCCTGCGCGCGCCAACGGCCGCCGGCTGAGCGCGGCCAGCCCACCCAAGGAGCGGCGCATGCAGATCGATCAGGCCACGGCCATCTCCGAAGGCGCGATGTTCTGCGTGCCGCTGGCCGCGGGCGCCGGTTACGGCTATGGCTACGTCGCCCTGGCGCGCAAAGGCTGGGGCTATCTGTACGACGTGTACGACCGCATCGGTCAGGACGAGACGCCGCCGCACGACATCGAGGACGCCGGCCTGGCGGTGCGCAACCTGCTCGGCAGCGGCGGCGAATTCCTGGCCGCGACCTACAACCCGCGGCCCTGGCGCCTGCTGGACCGGCAGGTGCGCGCGATCGCGCCGCTGGGGCCGGCGCTGTTCCAGGTCGGCAGCAAGATCCTGGACATGCGCGACGGCGAGCCGGTGATCGATGCGTCCATCGACCGTACCCGCCTGCCGTACAAGGAATACCCGACCGACGACGAGCACTCCTATCTGATCACGGCGCGCCTGCTGGGCTGCGAGTATCGCTACGACGATGCGCGCGCGGGCTACGAACTGCTGCGCTGAGCGCGCCGCCGGCGGCAGGAGACGGCTTTGCTCACGATCGATCGCGCACGCCTGTCGGCCCGGTACGCGCTGAACCCGGGTTGCGACGCGCAGGCGATCGCCGCCATGCAGGCGCGGCTGGCGTTCCGTCTGCCGCCCGACTACGCGGCCTTGCTGCGCCTCAGCGACGGCCTGTCCACCCAGGGCTGCCTGATGTTGCTGGCGCTGGATGCGATCGGCCCGCGCAACGCCGACTACGAGGTGCAGATCTATCTGCCGGACTACGCGATGATCGGCGACGACAGCGGCGGCCGGGCGCTGCTGATGCGCGCCGACGCGCCGACGGTGTACGAAGTGGGTATGGGCAGCCTGGAGGAGGACGAACTGGCGGTGTCGGCGCGTTCGCTGGAACAGCTGCTGCTGGAGTTCGGCGGGCGCACGCTGGGCGAGCGCTAGCGCCGAGCGCGAGCGGCCTTCAGGACACGCCGTGCGCAGCCAGGGCCGCGTCGGCGCGCAAGGACTGGCGCTTGAGCCCGACGATCGCGATCAGCAGCAGGGCCATCGGCGCCAGCGACAGGTAGAACGCGGTCTCGCCGCCGGTGCGCGCGAACAGCTGGCCGGTGATGAAGGAGCCGGTGGTGCCGCCCAGCGCCGAGAACACCACGATCAGCCCGGTCATCGCCGCGTGCCGCGACTTCGGCAGTGCGCTCAGCACCACCGAATTGATCGCCGGGTAGATCGGCGCCATGAACAAGCCGATCAGCGGGAACACATAGGCCGCGACCGGGGCGTGGGTCCAGCTGGCGTTCGGATCCGGGCGCAGACCCGCGGCCAGCGGCAGCGCCAGCAGCACCAGCGCGCCCATCGCCAGCACGCAGGCGATCAGCAGCCAATGCCAAGGCACGCGCCGCAGCAGCAGGCCTGCGCCGAGCCGGCCCAGCGCCAGCGAGACGGCGAAGATGCTCGCGGCCTGCACGCTCATGGTCGTGGGCAGGTGCAGGATCTCGCGGTTGAAGGTCGGCAGCCAGGTGCCGATGCTCTGTTCGATCAGCACGTACAGGAAGGCCGAGACCAGGAACACGCCGATCAGCGGCTGCGCGATCAGGCGGAACATGTCGAAGAAGGCCTGGCCCGGCGCATGCCCGTCGCGCGCGGCGGATTCGTCCAGGCGGCTGCCCGCCAGCAGCAGCGCGGTCGCGGCGGCGACCGCGGCGATCACGTAGTACACCCGCAGCCAGCGCGGATCGGCGGGCGATTCGGGATTGATGAAGCTCGCGAACAGCCAGTAGCCGGCGAGCACGCCGACCATGAACCAGCCCTCGATGGTGCTGGTCAGGCTGGCGTGCTGCTGCTTACCGTCGGTGAGCAGGCCGATCGAGGAATACACCGCGACCTTGGCCAGCGCGAACGAGGCGCCCACGGTCGCGAACAGCAGCTTGCTGGCCCAGAACGCGTGCACCAGCGGCATCAGCGCGCAGGCCGCGGCGACCAGGCTCAGGCCCAGGATCATCGCGCGCCGATAGCCCAGCCGCGGCAGCAGGGAGGCGGTCAGGAACGACACGATCGCGATCGGCAGGTCCTTGAACGCCTCCAGGAAGCTGGCCTCGGCCTTGTCCACGCCGAAGCCCTGGATCGCCTGCAGGATCACCGTGCCGACGCTGTTGAGCAGCACGGCGAACACCATGTAGGTCAACACCATCGCCAGGATCATGCGGCCACGGTGGCTGCCGGTAGGGCTCATGCGCTGCTCCTGCGCGCGGCCGCGACGGCCGTGCGCTGTGATGAAAAAGACCGCTCGCGACGGTCGCGGAGGCCGCCTGCGCCTGGGGGGAGGGCTTGCGCAGGCGGCGGTCCCGGGATCGCGTCGCGAACGGGCTTCGAAAACCGCGCGCCGGGCGGCGCGTGGCGGTCGAAGGCGACGGAGCGAGCATCGCATGCCGCTCCGTCGCCGCCGCGCTCACCAGCGGTAGGCCGCCGAGAGCTGGTAGGAACGGCCCGCGATCGGCCGGCCCAGGAACACGCCGCCAGTGGCCGCGCCGGGCACCCGCACGTTGCCCTCGGTCAGGCCGAGTTCGTCGCTGACGTTGCTGCCGCTGGCGGTGAATTCCCAGTGCTCGCCCACGTGCAGGTTCGCGCCCACGTCCAGCGTGTGGTACGAGGGCAGCTGTTGGGTGTTGGCCAGGTCGGCATAGCGATCGCCGATGTGCGAATAGGTCGCGAACAGCTTCAGATCGCCGACCGGCAGGGTCCAGTAGTAGCTCGGGGTGATCCGGAACTGGGTCTTGGGCTGGCGCATCACCTGGTTGCCGGTGAACTCGCGGTAGTTCTCGTACTGGGCGTCCAGCCATACCCCGGTCGCGCGCAGCTCGAAACCGCCGAAGGGACGGATCGCGCCTTCCAGCTCGACGCCGTAGGCGCGCGAATCGCCGACCGTGGTGAAGTTGGTGCCGTCGTCGAGGAAGGCCTGGAACGGCGAGTTGGTGAAGCTGTTGTAGAACGCGGTCAGGTACAGGTCGTAGACCGAGTTGCCGGACTTGAAGCCCAGCTCGTACTGGTCGACTTCCTGGACCTTGGTGTTGCCGTCGCGCAGGTTGTCGAAGGCCGGCAGCTTGTAGCCCGAGTTGGCGCGCGCGAACAGGCTGGAGGTCTCGTTGAGCTTGAAGTTCAGGCCCAGGGTCCAGGAGAAATGCTTGTCGTCCTGGTCGATGCGGCGCGTGCTCGGCAGCGAGATCGAGGTGTTGTTGTCGTAGAGCGTGTTGGGGTTGCCGTCCAGATCGACCGTGGCGGTGTTGTGCACGGTGCCGTCGACCTGCTGCCATTCGTAGCGGATGCCGCCGTCCAGGCGCAGGCGGTCGTTGATCTGCCATTCGTCGGCCAGGAACACCGCGGTGTTCTGGCCGTCGTAGTCGCCGCGCAGCGAGAAGAACGAGGTGCCGACGAAGCCGTCGCGGGTGACCTGGCGGCCGTCGGCCAGGGTCACGTCGATGCGGCGCGCGTTGTTCTGCGCGGTCAGCAGCATGTTGTTGCCCAGGTACCAGGTGTCCTTGGAGGAATAGCGCGCGTAGTAGACGCCGGCGGTGAGGGTGTTGCCCTCGAACAGGTCGCGGCTGAAGCGCAGGTCGTTGGTGAAGGACTCGATCTGCTTGTCGACCACCCAGAAGCCGGCGGTCAGCACCTGCTGGTTCGGATCCACCGCGCCGCCGCCGTTGGTGTAGGTGGCGTTGCCGGGGCTGCCGAAGGAAGCGATGTAGGAACTGATGGTCTGCGGGCTGGCGCCGGTGAACAGGCCGTTGGTGGGCGCGCTGCCGTTGACGTAGTTGACGCGGTCGCTGATGGTCCAATCGCCGACGTAGAAGTCCATCGAGGCGCCGAACACGTCGAGGTTGATGCCGCGGCCGTCGGCGAGATCGCGGCTGATGGTCTGGCCGTTGGGACCGGTCGGAATGGTCACGCGGCGGAAGTCGTTGCCCAACAGGGTGCCCGATTGCGCATTCAAGCCCGGGAAGCTGGACAGGTCCTTGCCGTTGTTGCGCGACAGCAGCGGGATCGGGGTGAAGAAGGCGTTCTTGTCGTCGGTGTGGCGCGCGTACAGGGTGATCTCGCCGCTGTCCCAGCTGCGGGTGAGGGTGGCGCTGAACTGGCCGCCCTTGTCGGCCGGGAACTGGGTGTCGCGCACGCCGTCGGTGACGCGGTAGAAGCCGCCGATGCTGTAGTACCAGCCTTCGCCGAGCTTGCCGCTGTTGAATACGTCGACGCGGCGCAGGTTGTCGCTGCCCGCGGTCACGCGCAGGCTGCCTTCGGTCTCTTCGCCGCCCTTCTTCTGGATGAAGTTGACGGTGGCGCCGGGCTGGCCGTTGGAGAAGATCGGGCTGGGGCCGCCGCGCAGCACTTCCATGCGGTCGATGGTGTCGTCCATCCGGAACAGGGTGGAGTTCTCCAGGAACGACAGGGTCGGCGGCGGGAACAGCGGCGCGCCGTCCATCTGCACGGTCACGAACGGGGCGTCGCCTTCGGAGGGCATGCCGCGCACGAAGATATTGGCGCCGGTGCTGCCGCCGGCCGATTCGGCCCAGATGCCGGGCACCACCTTGAGCGCGTCGGCCGTGCTCAGCGGCACCGCCTCCTGCAACTGCTCCAGCGAGGCGGTGGTGATCGAGAAGCTGGCGTCGCGCTTGCGCACGCCCTTGAAGCGCGCGGTACCGGAGACCACCACCGCGTCCAGGGTGGTGGCCTCGCTTTTGCCGGCGGGCGGCGCGTCCGCGGCCGGCGCGGCGTCCTGCGCGCGCACCAGGCCCGGGCTCAACGCGGCGGCGATGGCCATCGACAAGGCGTAACGGATCAAAGACGGCTGCTGCATGGTGTTCTCCCCACTCCTCAGAATGTCAGGTTGCGTACGTCGCGCCGAGTGCCGGCGCGGCTTAGGGCTTCACGAAAGCGTCCAGGTCGAAAGCGGCGATCTCGGGCAGGTGCGCGTCGGCGCCGGGCAGGGCATCGCCCGCACCGATGCCGACCGCGGGCATGCCGGCGGCGCGGATCGCGACGATCCCGGCGGCCGCGTCCTCGATGCCGATGCAGCGCTCGGGCGGCACGCCCAGGGCTAGCGCCACGCTCAGGAAAATGTCCGGCGCCGGTTTGGCGCGCGCGATCGTCGCGGCGTCGGCGATGTAGTCGAAGCGGTCGGCGATGCCCAGCCGCGCCAGCAGCGCGGCGGCGTTCTTGCTGGCCGAGGCCAGGCCGAGCTTGAGGCCGCGCGCACGCGCCGCGTCCAGCAGGTCGGTCACGCCGGGATACAGGTCCTGCGGGCCCACGCTTTCGATCGCGGCGCGGTAGTAGCCGTTCTTGCGCGCCGCCAGTTCGCGTCGCTCGGCCGCGTCGTAGGGCCGGTCCGCGCGCTCCAGGATGATCGCCAGCGAGGCCTCGCGGTCCACGCCCTTCAGGCGCAGGTTCACGGTCTCGTCGAAGGGCACGCCGATCTCGTCGGCCAGGCGCTTCCAGGCCAGGTAATGGGTGTGCGCGGTGTCGGTGAGCACGCCGTCCAGGTCGAAGATCAGGGCCTGGACCGGGCGCGGAAACCTTGCGGACGCGGCCGTCTCGGCCGCGAGCGCCACGGTCTGGGCGGCGTCCGCGCTCAGGCGCAGGCGCCGTCCGGCGTGCACGATTTCCAGCGGCGCGCCCTCGAGCAGGCGATACGTCGCCTGCGCGCCTTCGACGCCGACATGCAGTTCGCGGCCGCGCCAGCGCAGGCCGAAACCGTAGCCGTTCCAGCGCGCCGGCAGGGTGGGGGCGAAATGCAGCTCGCCCTCGATCGCGCGCAGGCCGGCGAAGCCCTGGGTCAGGGCCAGCCAGCTGCCGGCCATCGCCGCCATGTGCACGCCGTGGTCGGTGTTGCCGTGCAGATCGTCCAGGTCCACGCGCAGGCTGGCGTCGAAGTAATGCAGCGCGCGATCGGCGTAGCCGACTTCGCTGGCGAGGATGCCGAACATCGACGCCGACAGGGTCGAGTCGTGGGTGGTCACCGCTTCGTAGTAGTCGTAACTGCGACGCTTGCGCGCCTGGTCGATGTCGGCGCCGGCCAGCACCAGGGCCATCACCACGTCGGCCTGCTTGCAGACCTGGTAGCGGTAGAGCGTGAGCGGGTGGTAATCCAGCAGCAGCGGGCGGTGTTCGCCCTGGCGCGGAGGAAACGGCCAGCGCGGTTTGTCGAGGAAGCCGTCGTCCTGCGCGTACACGCCCAGGGCTTCGTCGTAAGGCAGGTACATCGCTTCGGCCGCGCGCTCCCAGTTCGCGACTTCGTCGGCGTCCAGGCCCAGGCGCGCGGCCAGGGCGACGGCCGCTTGCGGCCGCTCCTCGTGCAGGTGCCGCCATACCGCGACCGCGCGCCGCAGATGCTGCTGGGCCAGGCGGTTGGTGTAGTAGTTGTTGTCGACCATGGCCGTGTACTCGTCCGGCCCGGTGACTTCGTGGATGCAGAACGCGCCGCCGCGGCGCGGGTTGTAGTGGCCGATCTGCGGCCAGATGCGCGCGGTCTCGAACAGCATCTCGGCGCCGCCCTCGACCAGGAAACCGAGGTCGTCGCTGGCGTCCAGGTACAGGCCGATCGCGTAGGCGATGGCGGCGTTGATGTGGTACGCGGCCGAGCCCGACGGGTAGTGCGCCGAGCACTCGCCGCCGCCGATGGTGCGCCAGGGGTAGAGCGCGCCGGCGGCGTGGTTCATCTCGCGCGCATGCGCCCGCGCGGCCTCGAGCATGCCGTGGCGCGCCTGCAGCATCGCGCGCGCGACGTCCGGTGCGGTGTAGGCCATCACCGGCAGCACGAAGGCCTCGGTGTCCCAGAAGCAATGGCCTTCGTAGCCTTCGCCGGTCAGGCCCTTGGCGGCGGTGCCGGACACGCCGTCGCGGCCGGCGGACTGCCACAGGTGGAACAGGTTGAAGCGCAGCGCCAGCTCGCTGTCCGGGTCGCCGTCGATGGACAGTTCGGCGTCGCGCCAGAACTCGGCCATGGCGCCGGACTGCAATGCGGCCAGGGCCTCGTAGCCGGCTTCCACCGCCGCCGACAATGCGCTGTCGACGCGCGCGTCCAGCCCGCCGGCGTCGGCGGCGCTGGCGTAGGCGACGAATTTCTCCAGCACCACGCTGGCGCCGGGCGTGAGCTGCGCTTCGTAACGCTGTGCGGCGCGCGTTTCGTCGGCCACGGCGTCGGCGTAACGCAGGCTCGCTTCGCCCGAGGGCAGGCGATGGCGCTGGCCGCACAGCACCGCGCCGGTGCCGTGGCGGGTGCGTTGGCCGTAGCGGGCCTGCACCGCATCGGCGCGCGCGCCGTTGGCGAGCAGGCCTTCGCTGCCGGACACGCCGATGCGCGGATCGTCGCCCTGGGCCGCGGCCTGGCGGCCGCTTTCGATCGCCGACACCAGCGCGATCGGGCCGGTGTAGTCGATCGAGCTCACGCGGTAGCGGATCGCGAGCAGATCGCAGCCGCCCGGGTGCACGTTCAGCGGCACCACGCGTTCAGCCTGGATCTCGACGCTCGCGCCCTGCGCATCGCGCAGGCGCATGCGCCGCCGCAGCGCGCCGGCGTGCAGGTCGAGTTCGCGTTCGAACGCCAGCACCTCGGCGCTTTCCGGATCCAGGCGCTGCTCGCCCAGCCAGACCTCGATGCGCTTGCCGTCGGCGACCGGCACGCGGGTGTCGGTGCTCAGGGCGAAGCCGCGGAAGCGCTCGTGGTAGTGGATCGGGTGGTGTTCGTAGACCGCGGCCAGGTAGCAGCCGTCGCCGTCGCCGCGGCCTTCCTCGAAGCCGCCGCGCACGCCCAGCGAGCCGTTGGCCAGCGCGTACAGGCTGGCGTCGCGCTGCCGGCGCGCCGGCTCGTAACGGTCCTGGCGCAGGCGCCAGGCGCGCGCTTGGGGGTCGGGGCGGGGCGGGGGATTCGTATCGGTCACGCGGGTTCGGCCTGCTCTCTGGACCGCCGGTCGGCGGCTTGGAGGCGGACCCTAAGAGCGCATTGTTATCGATGTCAAGTTATCGATAACAAAAGCCGCGCAGCGAAGGCCGAAGGGCGTAGAAGTGCCACCCGTGCGGGCACTGGATAGCAACCGGGCGCGAGCCTAAGCGACTGACTCCGCGCGAGTTTCCTGCCGTTCGACGCAGCCATAGGCCGCCGCGGTGCAGGCCGACGGGGATCGCGGCGGGAGCGAATCGCGTTGCGGCGCAGCACGCGCCTGCGCCGGGCCTCTGCGGGCTCAGGTCACCCGCACCACCAGGTTGGTGGGCAGGATTTCCGACGCCGCCGGCTGGCCTTCGATCAGAGCCAGGATCTTGCGCGCCAGCAGCACGCCGGCGTCGGTGAAGTTCTGATGCACCGAGCTCAGCGGCGGCAGGTAGGTCGCGCCCAGGGGGGTGTCGTCGTAGCCGATCACCGACACGTCCTCGGGCACGCGCCGGCCGCGTTCGATCAGGGCCCGGATCGCGCCGATCGCGAGCAGGTCGCTGGCCGCGAACAGGGCGTCGAACTGCGGATGCTCGTCGAGCAAACGATGCACCGCGGCCGCGCCGGCGCTCACGGTCAGGGCCGGCACCGTGGGCGTGAGCGGGGTCATGTCGTGTCGGGCGAGGGCGCGGCTGTAGCCGTCCAGGCGTTCGGCGAATTCGCCGTGGGCGGGATCGCCCAGGAAAACCGGCCGGCGCCGTCCCAGGGCGATGAAACGCTCGGCCGCGAGCGCGCCGCCGCGCTGGTTGTCGCTGCCCACCACCACCTGCGATTCGTGGCGGCTGACCGCGCCCCAGACCACCATCGGCCGGCCCCAGCGCTCGACCTGATGCATGGCGTCCTCGTGCGCGCCCTGGCCGAGCAGGATCACGCCGTCGGCGGCCTGCACGCTGGGCAGCGCGCCGCCCTGCAGCGAGGTCAGCAGCACCGCGTAACCGGACGAGGTCAGCTCCTGGCTGATGCCGCCCAACAGGTCCAGGGGATAGGGCCCGGACATCTGGCGTTCGATGGTCGGGGTCATCTCGACCACCACCGCCACGGTCATGCTGCGGCGCAGGCGCAGGTTGCGCGCCGAGATGTTGAACATATAGCCCTGGGTTTCGGCCAGCGCCTTGATCTGGGCGCGGGTCTCGGGATTCACCAGCGGGCTGTCGCGCAGCGCGCGCGAGACCGTGATCGCCGAGACCCCCGCCAGCTTGGCCAGGTCGGCCATGGTGGGGCTGTCGCCGGGTGCTTTCTTGCGGCGTTGGGCGCGGGGTCGGCTCATCGGCCTGGCTACCTTGCGTTGCGGATGGTCGCGGACCGCGTCCGGGTCCGTGCGTCATCAATAGCATGACCGCCGTTGCGGTTCGTCGTCCCGATCGCGGCGAAAGCCTGCGCCGAACCGGGCGATCGCCGGGCCGCCGGCGGGCGCGGCGGGGCCGGCCCGGGCCCGTTATACTCACGAGGCTGTGCGGCGTTTTCGCCGTATATCGTCTATAGTAATCAGTAATTTAGACGAACTACTTCATCTTCCTTGGTATCTACGGCAGCGCCCTCGCGGCGCGCCAGAGGCAACCCCGCCGCATGCGTCTGTCCACGATCAAGCTCTCCGGTTTCAAGTCCTTCGTCGATCCGACCACGTTGCACCTGCCCACCAACATGACCGGAGTGGTCGGTCCCAACGGCTGCGGCAAGTCCAACATCATCGACGCGGTGCGCTGGGTGATGGGCGAGAGCTCGGCCAGCCGCCTGCGCGGCGACTCCCTGACCGACGTGATCTTCGCCGGCTCCTCGGCGCGCAAGCCGGTGTCGCAGGCGATGGTCGAGCTGATCTTCGACAACTCCGACCACACCATCACCGGCGAATTCGCGGCCTTCAACGAGATCTCGGTCAAGCGCACGGTCAGCCGCGACGGTACCAGCCAGTACTACCTCAACGGCGGCAAGTGCCGTCGCCGCGACATCACCGACCTGTTCCTCGGTACCGGTCTGGGCCCGCGCAGTTACTCGATCATCGAGCAGGGCATGATCAGCCAGATCATCGAGGCCAAGCCCGAGGAACTGCGCGTCTACCTCGAAGAGGCCGCCGGCATCTCCAAGTACAAGGAGCGCCGCAAGGAAACCGAGACCCGCATCCGCCACACCCGCGAAAACCTCGACCGCCTCAACGACCTGCGCGAGGAAGTCGGCAAGCAGCTCGAACACCTGCGCCGCCAGGCCCGCCAGGCCGAGCAGTACCAGGCGATCCAGGCCGAGCGCCGGGTCAAGGACGCCGAATGGAAGGCGCTGGAGCACCGCGCCCTGGATCAGAAACTGCAGTCGCAGCGCGAGAAGCTGTCGCAGCAGGAAACCCGCCTGCAGCAGTTGATCGCCGAACAGCGCGAGGCCGAGCGCGAACTCGAGACCGGGCGCGTGCGCCGCGAGGAAGCCGCCGAGGCGCTCAACAAGGCCCAGGCCGCCAGCTACGAAGTCGGCGGCGCCTTGGCCCGCATCGAGCAGCAGATCCAGCACCAGCGCGAGATGACCACCCGCCTGCAGCGCGCGCGCGACGAAGCCGCCGCGCAGCTGGCCGAGCTCGGCAGCCACATGGGCAGCGACCAGGAACGCCTGGATGCGCTGCGCGCTGCGGTCGAGGACGCCGAGCCGCGCCTGGAAGCCCTGCGAGACAACGACGAAGCGCGCCAGGAAGCCCTGCGCGACGCCGAGACCAAGCTCAACGACTGGCAGCAGCGCTGGGACGCGCACAGCCGCGCCCAGTCCGAAGCCGCGCGCGCGGCCGACGTCGAGCGCACCCGCATCGAGGGCCTGGACCGCCAGAGCCTGGACGCCGAACGCCGGCGCGAGGCCCTGGCCAACGAGCGCACCGGTCTGGACCTGAGCGCGCTGGCGGCGGCCTTCGAACAGATCCAGAGCCAGCACGACGTCCAGAAGGAATCGCTGGAAGGCCTGACCCACGAACTCGAAACCCGCAAGGGCAGCGTCACCGAGCTGCAGGAACAGCAGCGCGGCACCCAGTCCGAACTGGCCGAGGTGCGCAAGCAGGCCCAGGCCGCGCGCGGCCGTCTGTCCTCGCTGGAAACCCTGCAACACGCCGCGCTGGGCCAGGAGCAGGGCGCGGCCGTGAACTGGCTCAAGAGCCGCGGCCTGGACAGCGCCGCGCGCGTGGGCGAGCGCCTGGACGTCGACGCCGGCTGGGAGAACGCGGTCGAAAGCGCGCTGGGCCAGCTGATCGAGGGCGTGCTGGTCGAGGCCCCGGAATCCCTGGTCGACGCGATCGGCGAACTCGCCGACGGCCGCCTCAGCCTGGTCTCGCCCGAGGCCGACGACAGCGCGTATGCGCCGACCTCGCTGGCCGCCAAGGTGCGCGGCCCGCGCGCGATCCGGCGCCTGCTCGCGCGTCTGCACACCGCCGAGGATCTGACCGCGGCGCGTGCCCTGCAGCCCAGCCTGGATGAAGGCGATTCGGTCATCACCCGCAGCGGCGAGCGCCTCGGCGCGGGCTGGGTGCGGGTGCTGCGCTCCGGCGCCGCCCAGCAGGGCGCGCTGCTGCGCGAGCGCGAGATCCAGACCCTGCGCGGCGAGATCGAAACCCTGCTCAACCGCGAGCGCGAACTGGAATCGCTGCTGGTGCAGCTGCGCGACCGCACCCTGGCCGCCGAACAGCAGCGCGAAGACGCCCAGCGCGGCCTGTACATGGCCCATCGCGGCGTGTCCGAACTCGCCGGCCAGTTGCAAAGCCAGCAGGGCCGCCTCGACACCGCGCGCGGCCGCATCGAGAAGATCGAAGCCGAACTGGAACAACTGATCCTCACCCTCGACGGCAGCCGCGACCAGGCCCGCGACGCGCGCGCGCGCCAGGAGGCCGCGGTCGAGCGCATGGGCGAGCTGGAAGACACCCGCCAGGCGCTGGAGTCCGAACGCCGCAGCCTGGGCGACGCGCGCGAGGCCGCGCGCAACGCCGCGCGCGAATCGCGCGACATGGCGCATGCCCTGGCCCTGACCCTGGAAGCGCAGCGCACCCAGATCGTCGGCCTGTCGCAGGCCCTGGACCGCATGGGCGGCCAGCGCGGCCAGCTCGACAGCCGCCTGGGCGAACTCGCCGCGCAGTTGGCCGACGGCGACCAACCCGTGCAGTCGCTGGAAACCCAGCGTCAGGTCGCGCTGGAACAGCGCGTGCTCGCCGAGCAGAGCCTGACCAGCGCGCGCAGCCACCTCGACGGCATCGACAACGACCTGCGCCGCTACGAGCAGACCCGCCACCAGCGCGACGAGCAGGCCCTGCAGCAGCGCGAGGCCATCGGCCAGCGCCGTCTCGAACAGCAGGCCCTGGTGCTCAAGGCCGAGACCCTGTCGGCGGCGATCGCCGAGGCCGGCTTCGTGCTCGAGGACGTGGTCAACACCCTCACCGAGGACATGCAGCCGCAGGTATGGGAGCGCACCGTCGCCGAACTCGACGGCAAGCTGCGCCGGCTGGAGCCGGTCAACCTGGCCGCGATCGCCGAGCATGCCGAGGCCGCGACCCGCAAGGACTACCTGGACGCGCAGTACACCGATCTCACCACCGCGCTGGAGACCCTGGAAGACGCGATCCGCAAGATCGACCGCGAGACCCGCGGCCGCTTCAAGGACACCTTCGACCGCGTCAACTCCGGCGTGCAGGAGCTGTATCCGCGCCTGTTCGGCGGCGGTCACGCCTATCTGGAGCTCACCGGCGAGGACCTGCTCGACACCGGCGTGGCGATCATGGCGCGCCCGCCAGGCAAGCGCGTGTCCAACATCTCGCTGCTGTCCGGCGGCGAGAAGGCGATGACCGCGGTGGCCCTGGTGTTCGCGATCTTCCGCCTCAACCCGGCGCCGTTCTGTCTGCTCGACGAGGTCGACGCGCCGCTGGACGAAGCCAACGTCGGCCGTTTCACGGCGATGGTCAGCGAGATGAGCGAGCAGGTACAGTTCCTGTTCGTAAGCCACAACAAGGCGACCATGGAAGCCGCGCAGCAGTTGTCGGGCGTGACCATGCGCGAGCCGGGCGTGAGCCGCCTGGTGTCGGTCGACTTGGCCGAGGCGACGCGTCTGGCGGGTGCGGCCTGAGTCCGGGCACGGCGGTGCGCAGCCGTTCGCGCGCCGATGCCATGACTGCGGCCTGTATCGAAGCGGCTTCGCCGCGTCGCGTTTGTCGTTGGAACTGATTATGGTGTGGGCAATGGATCGGGCAGGCGGCGGCGACGCAAGCGTTTGGGCGACTCGCGCAATCCCGAACTTCCTACTCCGCACCAACTAAGGAGCAATCGATGTCCGAAGTGACCCTGCTGCGGATCGGCATCCTGATCGCCGGCTTGATTCTGATCGGCGCGATCGTGTTCTTCGGCCGTCCGCGCAAGCCCGGGCAGGGCAAGCGCGTGCCGCGCGAGAGCGGCGCCGATGCGCGCAAGGCCGAAGGCGGCCGTCGCGAGCCCACCCTGGGCGAGCTGATCGAAGGCGAGAACGACGCGGCCACGGCCGGCGAAAGCACGCGCCAGGCCGAACTGGAACTGTTCGATCGCACCCTCGAGGGCGGTGCCGCCAACAGCGAACTCGGCCGCCGCGCCACCGAGGAGTTCGACAAGATCGTCACCCTTTATCTGGCCGCGCGCGCCGGCGCCAAGCTGCATGGCCCGGACATCGTGGTCGCGGCCGAGAAAGCCGGCCTGGTCTACGGCCACATGGGCGTGTTCCACCGCCTGGTCGAGGGCCATCCCGAGCGCGGCCCGGTGTTCAGCGTGGCCAACATCATGAAGCCCGGCAGTTTCGACATGGCCCAGATCCAGGCCCTGGAAACCCCGGCGATCGCGTTCTTCCTGACCCTGCCGGCGCCGGTGCCCGCGCTCGACGCCTGGGAAACCATGCTGCCGACCGCGCAGCGCATGGCCGAACTGCTGGACGGCGTGGTCCTGGACGAGCAGCGCAACGCTCTGGGCCGCCAGCGCATCGCCCACCTGCGCGACGAACTGCGCGCCTACGACCGCCAGCGCGAAGCGCCGCCGCTGACCCGGCCTACGCGCTGGTAAGCGATCCCGCGCGCTGGCGCGGGTGCGCCGCGACGACGTCGCGGCTCGAAAAGCAAATCCCCCTCGGTCCCCCTTTTTCAAAGGGGGAAGACAATCGAGCGTGTGAGGCCGGGGGTATAGGCTGCGACGAAGAGCGTTACGGCTGCCGTCGCTGCCGTGCCGCAACCGCCGTTGCCGTTACCACCACCGATGCCGCCGATGCCGCCTCTGCTGTCGGTGCCGATGCCGATGCCGATGCCGATGCCGATGCCGACGCCGATGCCGATGCCGACGCCGATGCCGATGCCGATGCCGATGGTGATGGCGATGGCGATGGTGATGGCGATGGCGATGCCGATGGCGCCGGTGCCGGTGCCGCCGGCGCTGCCGACGCTGCTGGCGCTGCCGGCGCCAGTGCCGCCGATGCGTCGACGTGCCCATGCCCCCGACGCGCCGACGCGCCGACGCGCCTATGTCGCCGTTGCTTTCGCCGTTGCCGTTGCTGTTCCCCCCTTTGGAAAAGGGGGGCAGGGGGGATTTGCTCCACCCCGCGCAAACTCACAAAGCCAGCATCCCCAGAATCGTCCAAACCGTTCAAAATGGCGCCATCGCGCTGCGACCGCAGCGCCCTGGATCGCCCGCGATGACCGATTCGAGCAAAGCCGCGCAACGTGCCGCCGCCCTGCGTCAGCAGTTGGAAGACGCCAACTATCGCTACCACGTGCTCGACGATCCCAGCATCCCGGACGCCGAGTACGACCGCCTGCTGCGCGAGCTCGACCAGCTCGAGGCCGCGCATCCCGAGCTGCTCACGCCCGACTCGCCGACCCAGCGCGTCGGCAACGCGCCGTCCTCGGCCTTCGCCGAGGTCCGTCACGCGATTCCGATGCTGTCGCTGGGCAACGCCTTCAGCGACGAGGAAGTCGCCGACTTCGAACGCCGCATCGAGGAACGCCTGGAGCGCAGCTCGCCGAGCTTCTCGGTCGAGCCCAAACTCGACGGCCTGGCGATCAGCCTGCGCTACGAACACGGCCGCTTCGTCCAGGGCGCGACCCGCGGCGACGGCGCCACCGGCGAGGACGTGACCGCGAACCTGCGCACCGTCAAGGCGATCCCGCTGCAGCTGCGCGGCAAAGGCTGGCCGGAAGTATTGGAAGTGCGCGGCGAGGTCTACATGCCGCTGGCGGCGTTCAAGGCCTACAACGAACGCGCGCTCAAGGACGGCGGCAAGGTCCTGGCCAATCCGCGCAACGGCGCGGCCGGCTCGCTGCGCCAGCTCGATCCGCGCATCACCGCCCAGCGCCCGCTGGCGTTCTACGCCTACGCGGTCGGCATCGTCGAAGGCTACGAGCTGCCTGCCACGCATTCGGCCACGCTGGCGCAGTTGCGCGAGTGGGGCTTCCCGGTCAGCGCCGAAAGCGATGTGGTCGCCGGCACCCAGGGCCTGCTCGGCTACTACCGCCGCATCGGCGAAAAGCGCGACAAGCTGCCGTTCGACATCGACGGCGTGGTCTACAAGCTCGACGACTACGCCGGCCAGCGCGAGATGGGCTTCGTCTCGCGCGCGCCGCGCTGGGCGATCGCGCACAAATTTCCGGCCCAGGAGCAGTCGACCACGGTCGAATCGATCGAGATCAACGTCGGCCGCACCGGCGCGGTCACGCCGTGGGCGCTGATGGCGCCGGTACAGGTGGGCGGCGTGGTGGTGACCCGCGCCACCCTGCACAACGCCGATCAGGTCGCGCGCCTGGACGTGCGCAACGGTGACACCGTGATCGTGCGCCGCGCCGGCGACGTGATCCCCGAAGTGGTGCGGGTGGTGATCGAACAGCGTCCGCCCGGCACCCAGCCCTGGGCCATGCCTGAGACCTGCCCGCAGTGCGGCTCGGAGCTGGTGCGCGAGGAGGGCGAGGTGGTCTGGCGCTGCTCGGGCGAGCTGATCTGCCCGGCTCAGCGCAAGGAGGCGATCATCCATTTCGCCTCGCGCCGGGCCATGGATATCGAGGGCCTGGGCGAGCGCTACGTCGAGGTGCTGTCGGACCTGGGTTATGTGCAGTCGGTGGCCGATCTGTACAAGCTAGGTCTGGACGATCTGCTGGAGATGAAGCGCCGCGCCGACGAGCGCGACGGCACCACGCCCGAAACGGTCAAGGCCGGCAAGGTCGCGACCAAGTGGGCCGACAATCTGATCGAAGCCATCGACCGCAGCCGCGCGACCACGCTGGAACGCTTTCTGTTCGCGCTCGGCATCCAGCACGTCGGCGAGAGCACCGCCAAGGCGCTCGCGGTCTGGTTCGGCGATCTGGCCCTGATCCGGCATCTGCCCTGGCCCTTGTTCAAGCGCGTGCCCGACATCGGCGGCGAAGTCGCGCGTTCGCTCGGACATTTCCTCGACCAGCCCGGCAACCAGCAGGTGATCGACGACCTGCTCGCGCGCGGCGTGACCATTACCGACACCCACGAGCCTTCGCCCAAGCTCGCCCCGGATCTGAATCTGGCGACCCTGCTGGTCGATATGGAAATCCCCAAGGTCACCCGCATCCGCGCCGAACAGCTGGCCGCCGCGTTCGCCGATGCGGCCAAGCTGGCGGCCGCGCCCGAGCACGCCTACGTGACGGCCGGTCTGCCCGCCGACAGCGCGCAGGCCTTCGCCCTGTGGCGCGACGACGCCGACAACGCGGCCCTGCTGCAACGCGTGGGCGCGGCCTTGGCGCAACTGCAGGCGCGCCTGCCCGATGCGGCCGCGGCGGCCGCAGCCGCCGGCCCGCTGGACGGCCAGACCGCGGTGCTCACCGGCAGCCTCAGCGCCTTGTCGCGCGATCAGGCCAAGGACCATCTGGAAGCGCTGGGCGCCAAGGTCGCCGGCAGCGTGTCCAAGAAGACCAGCTTCGTGGTCGCCGGCGAGGCCGCCGGTTCCAAGCTCGACAAGGCCCAGGAACTGGGCGTGCCGATCTGGGACGAGGCGCAGTTGCTGGCGTTCCTGGCCGAACACGGCCGCTCGGTCCCGTGAGCGAGGCCCGCGCGCGCGATTGGCGTCCGTCGGCGAGCTTCGAGGCGCTGCGCCTGCGCGCCGCGCTCAATGCGCGCATCCGCGCGTTCTTCGCCGAGCGCGGCGTGACCGAAGTCGAGACCCCGGTGTTGTCGGTGGCCGGCAACACCGACCCCAACATCGCCTCGTTCTCGCTGCAGTTCAGCGGTCGCACCGACGGCGCACCGCGCACGCGCTGGCTGCGCACCTCGCCCGAGTACCCGCTCAAGCGCCTGCTCGCGGCCGGTTTCGGCGATTGCTACGAGCTCGGCCGAGTGTTCCGCGACGGCGAGGCCGGCGGCCGCCACAACCCCGAATTCAGCATGCTCGAGTGGTATCGGCTGGGCTACGACCATCAGGATTTGATCGCCGAGACCGCCGAACTGATCCAGGCCGCGCTGGCCCTGGTCGGGCGCGAGGCGGCGCTGGAACGCGTGGCCTATCGCGAGTTGTACCGACAGCGCCTGGGTCTGGATCCGCTGAGCGCCGACGAAACCGAATTGCGCGCCGCCTTGGGCGAGCTGGTGATCGATCCGGAGGGCCTGGGCCGCGACGATTGGCTGGATCTGCTGATGACCCACCGCCTGCAGCCCGGCTTCGCGTCCGATCGTCTGCTCGCCGTCTACGACTACCCGGCCTCGCAATGCGCACTGGCGCGCGTGCGCCCCGGCGAGCCGCCGCTGGCGGAACGCTTCGAGCTCTACCTCGGCCCGCTGGAGCTGGCCAACGGCTATCACGAACTCGCCGATGCGGACGAGCAGGGCGCGCGCTTCGGGCGCGACCTCGCGCTGCGCGCGCAGCGCGGCGCGCCCACGCCGCCGCGCGACGACGCACTGCTGGCCGGCCTCGCCGCCGGTCTGCCGGACTGCGCGGGCGTCGCGCTGGGTGTCGACCGTTTGTTGATGGCGATGCTGAACGTTCCGCGCATCGCCGATACCTTGGCCTTCGATTTCGCGCGCGCATGACAAGCCTGAACGCAGAGCGCAAGTCGGCGCAGTTGCAGGATCTTTTGATTGACCATTCAGGTGCGCGGGGTAGAGTGATCGCGTATCGCAAGGGGGAGGTCGCAATGCGCACAGGTTCTGCCGCGGCACTGTCGTTGGCGCTGGCTCTGATGGCCTGCGCGGGCGCCGCCATGGCCCAGGCCGGCGGCGAACGGCTGTACGGCGACCGCGTGCTGCGCTGCGAATCCGAAGGCGAAACCCCGCGCCAATGCCCGGCCGACACCAGCGGCGGCGTGCGCCTGGCGCGGCGCCTGTCCGACAGCGACTGCGTCGAGGGCAAGAGCTGGGGCGTGAACCGCAGCGGCGTCTGGGTCGCGCGCGGCTGCAGCGCCGACTTCCTGCTCGGCCAGGGCGGCAGCGGCCGCGACAGCCGCAGCGGCGATCGTGTCATGCGGTGCGAATCCAAGGGCGGGCGCTGGAATCACTGCCGCGGCAACAGCGCCAATGGCGTGCAGCTGGTGCGCCAGTTGTCCAAGCGCCCCTGCATCCGCGACCAGAACTGGGGCGTGGACGCCCAGGGCCTGTGGGTGTCCGGCGGTTGCCGCGGCGAGTTCCAGATGCTGTCCGACGGCGCCACCGAGCCGGTGGCCGTCGCGCCTCGCGGCAAAGTGGTGCTGTGCGAATCGATCAAGAGTCAGGCCCAGCGCTGCGCGGTCGAGACCGGCGCGGGCGTGCGTCTGCATAAGCAGCTATCGCGCTCGCAATGCGTGGAAGGGCGTAGCTGGGGCTTCGACGGCAACGGCATCTGGGTCGAGGACGGCTGCCGCGCCGAGTTCGAAGTCGACGCGCCGCGCGGCGGTTGAGGCCCCGCGACACCTGCCATCGGTCAGGGCGACCGGCGACCCGGTCGCGCGGCATACTTGTACCCACGCGCGCCCTGTCCGGCCGCGGCCCCGGGACTCGTTAAGCGGCAGATAAACGCATCCGTATCGGGCCCGGCGCAGCGCCGAAATCTTGAGCTCGCGTTAAGCGGACGTGGATAGAGTTGCAGCCAACTGACAAAGGAGTGACGGACATGTTCGTACGCATCGTTTCCTGTTTCGCCCTGGCGCTGGGTTTCAGCGCGACCGCACAGGCGGCGCCGCAATACGATTCCGGTTACTACGGCGGCGGTCAGCAGACCATCCGCTGCGAGTCCGACGACGGCCGCAACCGTCAGTGCTATGCCGACACCCGCGGCGGCGTGCGCCTGGTGCGCCAGCTGTCCAAGTCGCAGTGCATCCAGGGCAGCACCTGGGGCTACAACCGCGACACCATCTGGGTCAGCGGCGGTTGCCGCGCCGAGTTCGAACTGGGCCGCGGCGACGGCGGCTGGAACGGCGGTGGCGGTTGGAACGGCGGCGGCAACAACGGCGACACCGTGCGCTGCGAATCCGACGACGGCCGGTACCGCACCTGCGCCATCGGCGGCAACCGCGCGCGCCTGGTGCGCCAGCTGTCCAAGTCGCCCTGCGTGGAAGGCCAGAGCTGGGGCTCGCAGCGCGGCAGCGTGTGGGTCAGCAACGGCTGCCGCGGCGAATTCAGCAGCGGTCGCGGCGGCGGCGGCGGTTGGAACGGTGGCGGCTGGAACGGCGGCGGCAACCAGTGGCGCACCGTGGTCTGCGAATCCAACGACGGCCGCGAGGGCCGCATGCGCCGCTGCAACACCAGCATCCGCGACGGTGCGCGCCTGATCCGCCAGAAGTCCAAGGGCGCCTGCATCGAAGGCCAGACCTGGGGCTGGGACCAGAACGGCATCTGGGTGCAGATGGGTTGCCGCGGCGAGTTCAGCGTGCGCTGATCGCCCGCATTACCGGCTGAGCACGACGGGCCCCGCGGCGACGCGGGGCCCGTTTTCGTTGGCGCCGTCGCGGCCCGCGACCAGGGCCTGGCGCGGCTGCGATAAACTGCGGGCATGAACGATATCGACTTCGACCGCTACGACCGCATCCGTCCGATCCGCTGGACCGGCGACGCCCTGGAACTGCTGGATCAGCGCCGCCTGCCGTTCCACGTCGAGTACGTGCGTTGCCAGGACAGCGACGCGGTCGCGGCCGCGATCCACGCCCTGACCGTGCGCGGCGCGCCGGCGATCGGCATCGCCGCGGCCTGGGGCGTGGTCCTGGCCGCGCGCGATATCCAGGCCGACGACGGCGCCGGCGCGCTGGCCGCGTTGGAGCCGGCGCTGCAGCGGCTCAATGCTGCACGTCCGACCGCGGTCAATCTGGCCTGGGCGCTGGCGCGCATGCGCCGCAGCCTGGGCGGGGCGGGCGCCGACTGGCGCGAGCGGCTCGCGCGCGAGGCCCAGGCGATCGCCGACGAGGACCTGGCCGCCAACCGCCGCATGGGCGCGCTGGGCGCGGCCCTGATCGTGCCCGGCAGCGGCGTGCTCACTCATTGCAACACCGGCTCGCTGGCCACCGCCGGCTTCGGCACCGCGCTAGGCGTGATCCGCGCCGGCGTCGCCCAGGGCCGCATCGAGCAGGTCTACGCCGGCGAGACCCGGCCCTGGCTGCAGGGCGCGCGCCTGACCGTGTGGGAGCTGCAGCAGGACGGCATCGCGCCGATCCTGATCGCCGACTCCGCCGCCGCCCATCTGATGAAGAGCGGGCGCGTGCAGTGGGTGGTGGTCGGCGCCGATCGCATCTGCGCCAACGGCGACACCGCCAACAAGATCGGCACCTACCAGCTTGCGATCGCCGCGCGGCACCACGGGGTCAAGTTCATGGTCGCCGCGCCGTCCTCGACGGTGGACATGGCCACCGCCTCGGGCGAGGCGATCGAGATCGAGGAGCGCGATCCCGGCGAGCTGTTCGCGGTCGGCGGCGTGCGCACCGCGGCCGAGCAGGTCGGCGCCTGGAACCCGGTGTTCGACGTCACCCCGCACGAATTGATCGACGCCATCGTCACCGAGCGCGGCGTGATCGAGCGCCCCGACGCGCAGGCGATGCGGGCCGCGTTCGGGGCCTGATCGCCGCGCCTCGCGCGCGGCTGCGCCAAAGCCTGGAAAAGCACCCGCAAGTGCTTGTTTCTGCGTGGGAATCGGACTGCTGTCCGACCCCGTTTCGTGCTATCATTTCCTGTCCTTTTGATGCCGCCTTGAGCGAGCTGCAGAACAGGCCCGCACGGGCAGGTTTCGCCGCCGTCCGGGGCGCCTAGCAAAACCGCTCAGCACGGAACCCTGATGGCCGAACTCGCCAAGGAAATCATCCAGATCAATCTCGAAGACGAGATGCGTCGCAGCTATCTCGATTACGCCATGAGCGTGATCGTGGGCCGCGCGCTCCCCGACGTCCGCGATGGTCTCAAGCCGGTGCACCGTCGCGTCCTGTACGCGATGAGCGAGCTCGGCGCGCACAGCAACAAGCCCCACTTCAAGTCGGCGCGTATCGTCGGCGACGTGATCGGTAAGTACCACCCGCACGGCGATCAGTCGGTCTACGACACGCTGGTGCGCATGGCCCAGCCGTTCTCGCTGCGCTATCTGCTGGTCGACGGCCAAGGCAACTTCGGTTCGGTCGACGGCGACTCCGCCGCCGCGATGCGTTACACCGAATCGCGCATGGCCAAGCTCACCCACGAGCTGATGGCGGACATCGACAAGGAAACCGTCGACTTCCAGCCCAACTACGACGAAAAGGAACTCGAACCCACGGTCATGCCGACCCGGGTGCCGAACCTGCTCGTGAACGGCTCAGCCGGTATCGCCGTGGGCATGGCGACCAACATCCCGCCGCACAACCTGTCGGAAGTGATCAACGCGACCATCGCCCTGATCAACGATCCGGAGCTGGACGTCGACGGCCTGATGGAATACATCCCCGGCCCGGATTTCCCGACCGCGGGCATCATCAACGGCACCGCCGGCATCATCGCCGCCTACCGCACGGGTCGCGGCCGCGTGCGCATGCGCGCGCGCGCCGAGATCGAGGTCAACGAGGACACCGGTCGCGAGGCGATCGCGGTCACCGAGATCCCGTACCAGGTCAACAAGGCGCGGCTGATCGAGAAGATCGCCGAGCTGGTCAAGGAGAAGAAGCTCGAGGGCATCAGCGAGCTGCGCGACGAGTCCGACAAGGACGGCATGCGCATCTTCATCGAGGTCAAGCGCGGCGAATCGGCCGAAGTGGTGCTGAACAATCTGTATCAGCAGACCCAGATGGAGTCGGTGTTCGGCATCAACATGGTGGCGCTGGTCGACGGCCGCCCGCAGTTGCTGAACCTCAAGCAGATCATCGAGGCCTTCATCCGTCACCGCCGCGAAGTGGTGACCCGCCGCACCATCTTCGATCTGCGCAAGGCGCGTCAGCGCGCGCACATCCTGGAAGGCCTGACGGTCGCGTTGGCCAACATCGACGAGATGATCGAGCTGATCAAGACCTCGGCGAATCCCAACGAAGCGCGCGAGCGCATGCTGGCCAAGACCTGGGAACCGGGCCTGGTCGGCGCGCTGCTGGCCGCTGCCGGCGCCGAGGCCTCGCGTCCGGACGATCTGCCGGCCGGCGTCGGTTTCGCCGACGGTCGCTACCAGCTCACCGAGGCCCAGGCCAGCCAGATCCTGGAAATGCGCCTGCACCGCCTGACCGGGCTGGAGCAGGAAAAGCTCACCGACGAATACAAGCTGCTGCTGGAGACCATCCGCGGCCTGATCGAGATTCTCGAGAATCCCGACGTGCTGCTGGAAGTGATCCGCACCGAGCTGCTGAACCTGAAGGAAGAGTTCGGCGATGCGCGCCGCAGCGAAATCCGCGCCAGCGAAGAGGATCTCGACATCCTCGACCTGATCGCGCCGGAAGACGTGGTGGTCACCTTGTCGCATTCGGGCTACGCCAAGCGCCAGCCGGTCAGCGCCTACCGCGCCCAGAAGCGCGGCGGCAAGGGCCGCAACGCGGCCGCGACCAAGGACGAGGACTTCATCGACAAGCTGTGGCTGGTCAACACCCACGACACCTTGTTGACCTTCACCAGCTCCGGCCGCGTGTTCTGGCTGCCGGTGCACCAGTTGCCGGAAGCCGGGCCGAACGCGCGCGGCCGTCCGATCATCAACTGGCTGGCGCTGGAAGCCGGCGAACAGGTCCAGGCCGTGCTGCCGGTGCGCGAGTACGACGATCAGCACTTCGTGTTCTTCGCCACCCGCAAGGGCATGGTCAAGAAAACGCCGCTGACCGAGTTCGCCTATCGCCTGGCGCGCGGCAAGATCGCGATCAACCTCGACGAGGGCGACGCCCTGGTCGACGTGGCCCTGACCGACGGCCAGCGCGAAGTGATGCTGTTCGCCAGCAACGGCAAGGCCGTGCGCTTCGCCGAAAGCGGTCGCGAGGACGAGGTCGAGGCCGGCGACGAGTCGGCCGAGGTCGAGGGCGCCGAGGACGGCCTCGAGATCGAGGCGGCGGGCGAGGGCGAGGGCGCCGACAAGTCCAAGCGCGGCAAGGGCGGCGTGCGTTCGACCGGCCGCAACAGCCGCGGCGTGCGTGGCATCAAGCTGGCCGCGGGCGAGGCGGTGGTCAGCATGATCGTGATCGACGGCGACGGCGACATCCTCACCGCCAGCCAGCGCGGCTACGGCAAGCGCACTCCGGTCGAGGAGTATCCGTGCAAGGGTCGCGGCACCCAGGGCGTGATCGCGCTCAAGACCACCGAGCGCAACGGCGCCCTGGTCGGCGCGATCCAGCTCAGCGATCACCACGAAGTGCTGATGATCTCCGACGGCGGCACCCTGGTGCGTACGCGTGCGGCGGAAATCTCCCAGGTCGGCCGCAACACCCAGGGCGTGACCCTGATGCGCCTGGCCGAGGACGAGACCCTGCAGACCATCGAGCGCGTCGACGCTTCGTTGGAAGACGACGCGGACGAGGCCGGCGACGGTCTGCCGCCGGTCGCGGATGCGGGCGACAACGCCGGCGATGCGCCCAGCCCGGAAAGCTGATCCGCGCCACGCAGCGTCGCGAAAACGCCGCCTTCGGGCGGCGTTTTCGTTTGCGTCGTTCGAACCCCACGCGCCGCTGCGCGGCCGCGCACGCGATCGCTTCGTTCGCGCAGGCATCGCGCCCGCGTGAAGATCGCGCGCGATCCGCCGCAGCCCATGCACGCGTCGTCGCAGTGCGTTTTTCGCCGAACCGGTTGGGCGCGCCGTTGGCCGCAGCACGCGCACGCCTCGTCGCAAACGCATCTTGTCGCGTTGATCGGCGTTGGCGGCGCTACCTAAGGTCGAAACCGGACACGGACGTCGATACAGGGGCGACGCCGGTCCGAAACCTTCCGCGAAGTCTTGCCCACCCGCAGGCGCCTCGCGTTTCGACTCAATCGACTCTGGAGCCTCCCCCATGAAACTTGCCACCACCGTCCTGGCCAGCGGCTTGTTGCTGCTCGCGCAGAGCGCGCACGCCGGCCAGCCGCAATACTTCGGCTACTACGCCAACAGCGGCAACACCGCCGACAACGGCGACCACACCAACATCACCTTCATCCAGACCTATTCGATTCCCAACCAGCAGGACGCGATCAATCTGATCTTCTCCGAGCTGGCCCAGGCCAAGGCGCGCAATCTCAAAGCCGTGATCGACGTGCACAAGCTGCTGTTCACCACCGGCGCCAACGACAGCTGCCCGTACAAGCCCAATCCCAGCCGCGTGCTGCACTGGAACCAGTTCGTCGATCAGCTGATCAACCAAGGTTATCTGGTCCCGAACAATCCCGGCGCCAGTACGGTGGCGGCGTTCTATCCGGTCGACGAGCCCGAGCTGTGCGGCCTCAACGACACCAAAGCCCCGGACGGCTGGAGCACCCAGGCCAATCCGACCTTGAGCGATGCCTTGTCGACGGTGCGCTGGAACGCCTCGACCGCGAACGTGCCGATCGCGGCGATCGTGAGCAGCCGTTACAGCAAGCCCGGCATTTCCGGCCTCACCTTCGGCGTGCGCTTGTTCAACTGGGTCGGCCTGGACAACTACGGCGCCAACGACAACGAGTACCTGGCCCAGATCGGCCAGCTCAAGACCCGCATCGACACCAACTGGCAGCGCGTGATCCTGGTGCCGCAGGCGGCCACCAACGCGCCCGGCCTGGACGGCTGGCCGCACACGCCGCAGGTGATGTACGACGCCGCTCGCGCCGATCCGGCGGTGGTGATGCTGATGCCCTTCCTGTGGTTCCACCCGCAGGGCCTGGGCACGCGCGACATTCCGTGGATGCGCGCCGAATACACGCGCATCGGTAGCGAGATCAAGTACGCGCCTTGATCCAAAGAGAGAACCCCGGCTCGCGCCGGGGTTCTCGGTTTCAGCGTTGCGATCGCGGCCTAAGCCAGGATCAGAACGTGATGCTCCAGCTGTTGATGTAGCCCACATCGATGGCCGCACGGTCGCTCACGCGCAGCTTCCAGGTGCCGTTGAGGGCTTCCGTGGTCAGGTTGCGGCTGTACGTGGTCACGATGTTGTCGGCGCTGCCGCCGCTGCGGTTGTGCAGGTTGTAGACCGAGCCGTCCGGCGCGATCAGGTCCACGATCAGGTCGCCCTTGTAGGTGTGGACGATGTTGACCGCGATCGAGGCGTTGCTCGGCGCATTGCCCGTACGTCCCGACACCGTGATGCTGCTGGTCACGCCGGTGGCGTTGTTGTCGGGAATGTTGACGTCGGTGCCGTTGGTGTAGGTCTGGGTGCCGCCGGTGCCGCCGACCGTGACCGACGAGGTCTTGGTGTTGGTGGCGCCGTTGTTGTCGGTCACCGTCAGGGTCACCGTGTAGGTGCCGGCGGTCGTATAGGTCTTGCTGGGGTTGGTGGCGGTGGAGGTGGTGCTGTCGCCGAAGTTCCAGCTACGCGAGGCGATGGAGCCGTCGCTGTCGGTGGAGGTATCGGTGAACGCCACCGTCAGGCCGCTGACCGACGAGGTGAAGTTCGCCACCGGCGGAACGTTGCCGCCGCCTGGGCAGTCGACGCCGACCAGGGCGAAGGCGGCGCTCACGTCGGCGACGGCATAGCCCAGATCGGTGGCCGCGGTCTCGACGCCGCAGGAGCCCTGGATGAAGTTGGTGCTCGCGGTCCAGTACAGCTGGTTGGCGCGGGCGAAGGCCTTGAACGCCTTCTGGGTATCCCAACCGGAGGTGGTGGCGAGCTTCCAGAACGCCTTGTTGTACACGCCGGACGAGTAGTGCACGTCCATGCCGTTGGTGTAGTTCGAGGCGTGGCCGATCGAGCTGCCGTCCTGCGGCGGATTGGCCATGTAACGCAGGGCGCCGCTGGCCTTGAAGATCTGCGCGCCGACCAGGAAGTCGTTCGAGCCGTTCATGTAGTACTCGGCGGCTTCGCCGGCCATGTCGGAGAACGCTTCGTTGATGCCGCCGGACTGACCGGAGTAGGTCAGGTTCGAGTTCTGCTCGGTGAAGCCGTGCGAGACCTCGTGCGCCGACACGTCCAGGCTGACCAGCGGGTAGAAGGTCGAGCCGCCGTCGCCGAAGGTCATCGCCGAGCCGTCCCAGAACGCGTTCTGGTAGCTGTTGCTGTAATGCACGCGCATGGTCAGCTGGAAGCTCAGCGGCGGCACGCCCACGTAGGCGCCGTACATGTCGTAGACGACCTTGCCGAAGTAGTGCGCGTCGTTGAGCGGCGAGTAGGCGCCGTTGATGGTCTTCACGGTGTTGCGCGGGCAGGTGTAGGAGAACGCCGTGCTGCCGCTGGTGCCGTGATTGAGGTTGACCGTCTTCACGTTGGCGTTGTTCATGGTGCAGGTGCTGCCGCTCTGCGCCACGTCGAGGAAGCCGAAGTTGGTGCCGTATTCGTACTGGCCGGTCTTCTGGTTGCCGCCGGGGCCGGTGCCGTTGGCATGCGCCAGCGCATCCCACTGCTTGAGCACGCGACCGCTGTTGGCGTCGACGATCACGAACGGACGCGTCGGCGAACCGCCCTTGGCGGCGTCGGCGAAGTAGGACACGACATAGGCCAGATGCGCGCGGCCGCCGTCGTCGACGTAGATGACCTGCTCGGTCTTCTCGTCGCGGGTGCCGAGCAGGCCCTGGCGGTTGCCCAGGCCGGCGCGCTTGCCGACGCTCAGCGCCTGCGACTTGGCCAGCTTGGGCGTGACGCTGGGCAGGTCGGCGTCGAGGCCGTTGATCATCTGGCCGAACAGGGTGCGCACGTTGCCGTTGGCGTCCTCGCTGACCACGACCTGTTCGCCGAAGATCGGCACGCCGCGATAGTTCTGCTGATAGCGGTAGTGGCGGGTGCCGTTGCGATCGGCCTTGGTCGCGACCGCCTTGAGCGTGGACTGCGTGTCCAGCGCTAGCATTTCGGCATGACGGGCGCCGGCATCGGCGCTGACGCCGACGCTGGCCGTGGCGGCACGGTACTGCTGATTGACCTGGCTGACGCTGCGCTGCTGGTGCAGATCGACGCGTTGCGCCGCATCGGCCGCGCCAGCGACCAGGACCAGGGCGGCCGCGGCCGCGAGTGCGTGCAGTTTCGGTACGGAATGACGATTCACTGGTGGTACCCCCGAAGCTAGTGTTGTTGGTCGGGCCGCGTACGCGGCCGGCTCACTGCAGGTGGTGCATCCGCCCCCTGTCACCAACACGCCCTGGCCCTGCGCACTCGATCGTCCTTGTGCGTGCGGTAGGTCGTGGGTCTATCGGATGCCGCCGCGATGTCCTTCGCGACGGCGGAGCGACGCTAGGCCGGCGTTCAAATTCGGGTCAAAGCAGTGGACCTAAGTCACATTCGTTAAGGAATGAAAGCGTACTGATGCGGTGCACGGCGCTTGCATCTGAAACCGTTTTTTTGCCGTATTTGGCGCGTGAATCCTGTTTTCACGAGACCGCAATGGCCTTGTAATAATGTTTTAAATAATATGCTGCACCGCATCATGATTATGCGCGGTTCGGGTAGGGGTTTAATCGCCTGAATGCGTTGATCATCTTATTCAGCCAAATCAATGGCTTTCATGCTCACTAACGTGAACGAATGGGGTTTCCTTGATTATTTTCATGAAGATAATCAATCGCCGAATGTGACCGAATTCCGCGCATAAGCGTGGGCACTATTCCAGTTACCACCTGGGGCGACCGGCGGGGCCCGATCTGGATAAAGTCCAGGCCAGGGCGCGCCACCGCCGCACGGCGACGCCGGCCCGAAACCTCGCGTCCCCACGGCCTTCCGCCGGCGTCTCGGCGAATCTGGCGTGCCTTCCGGACGCTCGCTAACCTGATCGCATGCCCGACACGAACCTGGCGTCGATCGAACCTCCCGCGCCGACCGGCGCGCGGCGGCGTGGCGGGCGCGGCGTCCACCGCGGCGGAGGCGGCGCTCGCTGATGGGCCATAACGACAACGACAGCGCCGTCGACGAAACCGACAGTGCGGGCCGCGCCTGCGCCGATCCCGGGCGGCGCGAAGCGTTGCGGCGGCTTGGCGCCTGCGCGGCGCTGGGCGTGTCCGGCTGCGTGCGCGAGTCGCCGCAACGCGACGAACGCTGGTTGCGCGATATCAGCGGCATCGACGAAACCCGGGTCGGCCGCGTGCTCAGACCCGCCTCGGTCGCTGCGGTGACGGCCGCCTTGCGGCGCTATCCCGGCGCGGTCTCGATCGGCGGCGCGCGTTGCAGCATGGGCGGCCAGATCGCCGCGGACGGATCGCTGCATCTGGACATGCGCGGTCTGAACCGCGCGGTCCGGCTGGACCCCGCGCGCCGGCGCGTGCGCGTGCAGACCGGCATGGCCTGGCGCGAGTTGCAGGCGCTGATCGACCCGCACGGCCTGGCGGTCTCGATCATGCAGAGCTACAGCAACTTCAGCATAGGCGGCTCCCTGTCGGTCAATTGCCACGGCCGCTACGTCGGCAAGGGCAGCCTGATCCACAGCCTGCGCGCGCTGCAGCTGGTGGACGGCGACGGCCAGGTGCATGAGCTCAGCCGCGAGCGCGATCCGCAGCTGTTCCACGCGGCCGTGGGCGGCTACGGCGGGCTGGGCGTGATCACCGAGGCCGAGTTCGATCTCAGCGCCAATCACCGCATCGTGCGGCGCGCCCAGCGGGTAGCCCTGGACGAGTACCCGGCCTGGTTCGCCGAGCGCGTGCTCGCCGATCCGGCCAGCGTGCTGCACAACGCCGACCTGCTGCCACCGCGCTTCGACGCGCCGGTGGCGGTGACCTGGACGCGTTGCGAAGAGCCCTTGACCGTCGACGAGCGTCTGATCGCACGCAACGGCGACTACCGCCGCGACCGCAAGCTGATCTGGAGCGTGTCCGAGCTGCCCGGCGGACCCTGGATGCGCGAGCGGTATTCGGTGGAGAAGCTGCTGAGCGAACGCGAGGTCGTCTGGCGCAATCGCGAGGCCAGCCTGGACATCGCCTCGCTGGAGCCGAGCACGCGCCGCTACTCGACCTATCTGCTGCAGGAATACTTCGTGCCGGTGCCGGCCTTCGCCGAGTTCGCGCGGGCGATGGCGCGGCTGCTGCGCGACTTCGAGGTGCACGCGCTCAACGTATCGATCCGGCACGCGCCCGCGGACCGACAGTCGCTGCTGACCTGGTCGCCGACCGATGTGTTCTCGTTCGTGCTCTATCACAAGCAGCGCAGCGGCGAGCGCGCCGACGCGGTGGCCGGCCAATGGACGCGGCGGCTGATCGACCTGGCATTGGACCACGGCGGCCGCCATTACCTGCCGTATCGCCTGCACGCGACGCGCGAGCAGTTCCTGCGCGGCTATCCCGCCGCGCCGATCTTCGCGGCGCTCAAGCGGCAGATCGATCCGCACGGGCGGTTCCGCAATCGGATGTGGGACAAGTACCTGCCGACCTGAGGGCGCCGCAGCGCTGCGTCCGCAAAAAAGGAAACCCCGGCCGAAGCCGGGGTTTCGCTGGAATCCGAGCCCGGGCGCAAGGCCCGGACGCGAGGCATCAGAAGGTGATGCTCCAGTTGTCGATGTAGCCCACGTCCTGGCCGGCCCGATCGGCGGCGCGCAGCCGCCAGGTGCCGTTGAGCGCTTCGGTCGACAGGTTCTTGACGAAGGTGCCGCTGACGTTGTCGGCGCTGCCGCCGCTGCGGTTGTGGATGTTGTAGACCGAACCGTCCGGCGCCAGCAGGTCCACGATCAGATCGCCCTTGTAGGGATGGACGATGTTGACCGAGATCGAGGCGTTGGTCGGAGCGTTGCCGGTGCGGCCGGAGACCACGATCGAGCTGCTCACGCCGGTGGCGTTGTTGTCGGGAATGTTGACGTCGGTGCCGTTGGTGTA
>NZ_FOSS01000012.1 GCF_900114355.1 Lysobacter sp. cf310 | reverse complement strand
ACGCAAGCGAGGGCAGTACCGTAACAATGCGATGGTGCTGGCCGCGCGCAGCAAGAACCCGATTTATCTCAAGCTGCTACTAGACCACGGCGGCGATCCCAATACGCTCAACTCCAACGACGAGTCGCTGCTGTACGTGGCCTACCTGCGCGGGCAATGGCAGAACGTGCAGCTGTTGATCCAGCGTGGCGCGCGCATCAACGACGGCCTCTACGCCACGCTCAACGACAAGCGCGGTCACAACACCGTGCTCAACTGGTACGCCAGCCTGGGCAATTTCGACAAAGCCTATTGGCTGTTGCAGCACGGGGCCGATCCCGCACTGAAGATACGCGCCTCGGACGAAGCCAAATTCGCGAACGACCGCGACCGCATGCCCATCCTCGAGGAAATCTTCTGGCTGCCGGTGAAACCGCACATGGTCGAATGGCAACGTAAGTGCCAGATGTTCGCGCTGGCGCGCGGCCTGAAACCGCCGCCGATGCCCGACGCGATCCGGCTCAGTCGCAAAGGCCTGGGTCTACCCACCGAGGAAAAGGACATCCCGCTGCCGACGCTGGAGGAAGCCAAGCGCGCGCAGGCCTCCGCCGCGACGCCAAGCCCGGTGCCGACATCCCCGCCGGCGCACTGACAGCGCCGCGGCGGCGTGTGGATTCATTCCTCCGCCGAATCGAAAGCACCGTCCAGGTGCCGAAGCGTTCTTGAATCGCGCAGCACCCGGAAGCAGCTACCGCTCTCGCCCTCGAAATACAGCACCGCGTCGATCATGTGTTAGGCATCAGAGACGGGTCATGGCAACTAATTTTCTAGAATTTGAGATATCTAGTGGCGATCGCTTCCTCCACGCGGTCGCAGCACTCGACGCGCTCCAACAAGCCAAGACATCCGGCTCCTGGCAGGACGATGAGTATTGGCTCGGCTTCTTTGACAAGGAAGCTCGGTCCTCGTTTTGGTGGCCCACGCCCGAAGAGCAGGAGGACTGGTACAAGCGATGGACTGCCACCCCTCCGTCAAGGCGCGCGACAGATCCAGCATTACAAACGCCATGGGACTTTGGTTCCATGATCGATGCATTCAAGAACGGCGATTACGATCTGCTCGGGTGCGAACAAATTTCGGGCAGCCTTGGTCGGTTGAACTTCCGCCCACACGGCTGGCCATATGGCGGCGTGGGTTGCATGCGGGCGCTGCTAGAGTCATTCGGGCATCGGGTCGTTCAAGAGCCTGATGCCTAACAATTCATTCAAGCCGAAGCCGCTTCGCGGCTCGGCTTAATTCAGGAGTTCGAGCGCGCACGAGCCCACGATGTCGCGCTCTTGGCGACGTGGCGACTATCCCCGAACAGCGCCATGCTTGGGCCGAAACCATCACTTCAAGCCGCCTTGTCGAAACGTCGGCTTTGTTACATTCGGGCCGCCCCACGCCAAGGACGACCGCCACCATGACGCTGCCGCTACCGCCCTCGCCGCTGCGCCGCTGGACG